>CAVQOP010000004.1:0-1240571 GCA_963714475.1 uncultured Actinomycetota bacterium | reverse complement strand
ACTCCCGCAGCCCTCGCACACGTAGCAGGAACCAGCGGGGCGCATCTTGGTGCCGCACGTCATGCAGAGCGGGGAGTCGACGGCGGTGCCGGTGATCTTCTCCATCAGCTCGGCGGAGGTGTGGACCTCCTTGGCCGGGGTGGCCGGGACCTCGCGCTGGCTGGCGCCCTCGGTGTCGTGGGTGACGACGGGCTCGGCCTGGCGGATCTCGACGCCGGAGTCGAGGAGCTCGCTGGCGGAGCCGGTCTCCTCGAGGAGCTCGTAGGAGCCGGTCTCGAGGTGGCGCTGGCGCTCCTCGGCGGTGTAGATGCCCATCGCCGAGCGGGTCTCGAAGGGGAGGTAGTCCAGGGCCAGGCGGCGCCAGACGTAGTCCATGAGCGACTGGCTCATCCGCACGTCGGGGTCGTCGGTGAGGCCGGCGGGCTCGAAGCGCAGGTTGGTGAACTTCGAGACGTAGGTCTCCAGCGGGACGCCGTACTGCATGCCGATGCTGACCGCGATCGAGAAGGCGTCCATCACCCCGGCCAGGGTCGAGCCCTGCTTGCCGAGCTTGAGGAAGACCTCGCCGAGCGTGCCGTCGTCGTGGGCGCCCGAGGTCATGTAGCCCTCGGCGCCGCCGACGGTGAACGACGTGGTGCGTGAGGCGCGCGACTTGGGCAGGCGCTTGCGGGTCGGGGCGTAGACGACCTTCTCGACGACCTTGGTCTCGACGGCCTCGACCTCGGCGGACCTGTTCGAGTCGGTGCCCTTGTTCTCGCCCTTGCCCGTGCTCATGGGCTGGCCGACCTTGCAGTTGTCGCGGTAGATCGCGGTGGCCTTGAGGCCGAGCTTCCAGGACTGGAAGTAGACGTCCTCGATCTCCTCGATCGTGGCCGACTCGGGCAGGTTGACGGTCTTGGAGATCGCACCGGACAGGAACGGCTGGCAGGCCGCCATCATCCGCACGTGGCCCATCGGCTTGAGCGAGCGCGCACCCATGGCGGTGTCGAAGACCTCGTAGTGCTCGCTCTTGAGGCCCGGGGCGTCGATGACGTGGCCGTGCTCGCCGATGTGGGCGACGATCGCCTCGACCTGCTCGGGCTGGTAGCCCATCTTCTGCAGGGCCCGCGGGATCGTCTGGTTGACGATCTGCATCGAGCCGCCGCCGACGAGCTTCTTGAACTTGACCAGCGAGAAGTCCGGCTCGATGCCGGTGGTGTCGCAGTCCATCATGAAGCCGATCGTGCCGGTCGGCGCGAGCACCGAGGCCTGCGCGTTGCGGAACCCGTTCGTCGCGCCGAGGTCCTGGACCTGCGACCACGCCTGCGTGGCCAGGCGGTGCACGGCGGTGTCGTGGGTGTGCAGGGTGCGCACCGCGTCGTTGGCGGCCTGGTGCTTGCGCATCACGCGGCGGTGGGCGTCGGCGTTGCGCTGGTAGCCGGCGTACGGACCGACCACGGCGGCGAGCTCGGCCGAGCGCCGGTAGGAGACGCCGGTCATCAGCGAGGTCAGGGTCGCGGCCATCGAGCGGCCGCCGTCGGAGTCGTAGCCCAGGCCCATGGCCATCAGCAGCGCGCCGAGGTTGGCGTAGCCGATGCCGAGCTGGCGGTAGTCGCGGGTGGTCTGACCGATCGCCTCGGTCGGGAAGTCGGCGAAGCAGATCGAGATGTCCATCGCGGTGATGATCACCTCGACGGCCTTCGCGAAGCGGGCGGCGTCGAAGGTGTCGTCCTCGCCGAGGAACTTCAGCAGGTTGAGGCTCGCGAGGTTGCACGAGGAGTTGTCGAGGCTCATGTACTCCGAGCAGGGGTTGGACGCGGTGATCCGCCCGGTCTCGGGGGTGGTGTGCCAGTCGTTGATCGTGTCGTCGTACTGCAGGCCGGGGTCGGCGCACTCCCAGGCGGCCTTGCTGATCTTGGTGAACAGCTCGCGGGCGTCGACGCGCTCGATGACCTCGCCGTGCTTGCGACCGCGCAGCGCGAAGTCGGAGCCGTCCTCGACGGCGCGCATGAACTCGTCCGAGACGCGGACCGAGTTGTTGGCGTTCTGGTACTGCACGGAGGTGATGTCGGCCCCGCCGAGGTCCATGTCGAAGCCGGCGTCGCGCAGCGCGCGGATCTTGTCCTCCTCGCGCGCCTTGGTCTCGACGAACTCCACGATGTCGGGGTGGTCGACGTCGAGGACGACCATCTTGGCCGCGCGACGCGTCGCGCCACCGGACTTGATGGTGCCCGCGGAGGCGTCGGCACCGCGCATGAAGGAGACGGGGCCCGAGGCGGTGCCGCCCGAGGAGAGCAGCTCCTTGGAGGAGCGGATGCGCGAGAGGTTCAGGCCGGCGCCCGAGCCTCCCTTGAAGATGAAGCCCTCCTCCTTGTACCAGTTGAGGATCGAGTCCATCGAGTCGTCGACCGAGAGGATGAAGCAGGCGCTGACCTGCTGGGGGCTCGGGGTGCCGACGTTGAACCAGACGGGTGAGTTGAAGGAGAAGTACTGGTGGGCCAGCAGCCAGGTCAGCTCGTGCTCGAAGACCTCGGCGTCGGCCGGGGTGGTGAAGTAGCCGTGCTCGCGGCCGGCCTTGACGTAGGTCAGCACGACGCGGTCGATGAGCTGCTTGAGGCCGGTCTCGCGGGCCTCGGTGTTGACCGCGCCGCGGAAGTACTTCGTGGTGACGATGGTCGAGGCGTTGGCCGACCAGGTGGTGGGGAACTCCACGCCGCGCTGCTCGAAGACGGTCTCGCCGGTCTTCCAGTTGGTCTGGACGACGTCGCGACGCTCCCAGGTCAGCTCGTCGTAGGGGTGGACGCCCTCGGTGGAGAAGACGCGCTCGATGGTGAGGCCCTTCCCGCTGGTGGTGGCCTGCTCGGCGGTGCCGTTCACCGTCTCGGTCATGGTGCTCTCCTCGTGTGGTGCTGCCTGGGGCTTCTCAGTGTGGCGGGGGGCGCCGACAGCGGTCGGCGTCGTGGGGTGCGGGTCGATCAACGGGTGGTGCACCCGGGCAGGCAGCTTCCCCACTCCCTGCCCGGGTGGTCGGTGGGTCAGCCGGATCCGGCTGGGGTGAGGCCGTCGAGCCCCGAGAGCTCGGCCGGGCTGTCCGGCGTACGGCGCTCGGCGCGCAGCGAGGCGATCTCGTCCTCGAAGTCGTCGGCGGACTCGAAGGCGCGGTAGACGCTGGCGAAGCGCAGGTAGGCGACCTCGTCGAGGTCGCGCAGCGGGCCGAGGATGGCCAGGCCGACCTGGTGGGCCGGGATCTCGGCGGCGCCGGCGCCGCGCAGCGCGTCCTCGACGGCCTGGCCGAGGCGGTCGAGCTGGTCCTCGGTGACCGGGCGGCCCTTGCAGGCCTTGCGGACACCGGAGACGGCCTTGTCGCGGGCGAACGGCTCGGTCGCGCCGGAGCGCTTGAGCACGGTCAGCTGCATCAGCTCGACGGTCGTGAACCGCTTGCCGCACTCCGAGCAGGTGCGGCGCCGACGGATCGAGCCGCCGTCCTCGGCGACGCGGGAGTCGAGGACCCGGGTGTCGGTGTGGTGGCAGTACGGGCAGTGCATGGCGGGTCCTCCTCTCGGGCTGGGCTCGGGGTGGTCGACGGTCTGGGCGCGCGCCGACGACCGCCTCGGGGGCGGTGGACGAAGCTGGGGACAAGCGGCCTTCACCTGTGGATAACACCGGCGGGGCTGTGGGTCATCCGGCTCAGGCTGTGAACTAGATGTGGATAACTACATCCGTGTAAGTACTAGATGTTGTGGGAACCGTACGCGCAGAGCGGACGGCGGCGCAACCCGTGCGCGCCGATCGGACCCAGGTATTTCCGGGCCCGGCGAAAGCCCAGGTCAGAGCGTGCGCGGGGTCCCGAGAAGGTCGGAGAGCTCGGCCAGGTCGCGCCACCAGGCCACCCGGGTGGGGCGTCCGTCGTAGTCCTTGCGGTGGTTCGCACCGCTGGACCCGGGCAGGACGAAGACCTGCGCGGTGCCGACGTACCACTCGGTCGCGCCGAGCAGCTTCGGCGGACGGCGGCCCAGGGCGCGGGCGGCCTCGACGGCGGCGCCCTTGCTGGTGAAGGCGAGCCAGTCGGGCGCCCAGGTCTCGACCTTGGCGACCAGGTCGTCGATGTCGGGCCACGCGCGATCGGTGCCGGGCTCGACGTGGCCGACCAGGTCGGTGAGGCCGAGGCCGAGGCCGGGCAGGAGGTGGTCCTCGGTGGGGTCCAGCCGACGCGGGGTGAGGCCGCACAGGTGCAGGCACTCCCAGAAGGAGTTGCCCGGCGATGCGTAGTAGTGCTCCCGTCGCTGGGTGCTCTGAGCACCCGCACGACCGCAGAAGACGATCGACGGCTCGGGGCCGACGAGGTCGGGGAGCACCTCCATGACGACATGGTGGCAGGTGGTCGGCGACGGTCCGCCGATCCGTCACAATAGGTGCCGTGGGGGGGAAGAGAGCCGGGTCGCGACGCGGGCCCCGCGCGAAGCGCAGCCTCTCCCCCGCCCTCCTCGGGCTCGCCCTCGGCGTGACGGTGCTCGTCGTGGCCTGGGGCTACCTGGTGCTGGCCGCCATCGACTTCGGCGCGTCGGCGCGCGGGGGACGCAGCGAGGCGTGGTGGTTCCTGGCGATGGCCTCGGTCGGCGCGGTCGCCTGCCTGTTCGCGGGCCTGATGATCGTCGCGCGGATCCTGCGGCTGCTCGGCATCACACGGGACCCGGCCGCCCCGCCCACGACGTCCGACCCGAGCCCGGACCTCCGCGACCTCGACGGCACCGGCGAGATCCCCGTCGTCCGTACGCGGGGCGGCAAGCGCGCCGCACGCTGACGCCGCGAAGGGCGGGACGGCCGTCGCCGTCCCGCCCCTCGTCTTCCCCGGCTCGCCGACGGGGTCGAGTCGTCGGCGAAGTCTGTGTCAGGCCCCGGTAGTTCAGCCCCAGTCGCTCAGCCAGCCGCTCAGCCCAGGGGGACCAGCAGCTGCTGGCCGACCTGGAGGCTCGTGGAGTCGAGCTCGTTGAACTCGGTGATCGTGGTCATCGCCTCGCGCACGTCGTCGGTGCCGGAGGTGGCCGCCACGTCGGCCGCGATGTCCCACAGGGTGTCGCCGGGGCCGACGACGACCAGCTGGCTCGGCGCGGGCACCGCGGGCTCGGGGCTGGCCACGGAGCCGGCTGCGACGAGGAGCCCGACCGCGAGGACCACGGTCAGCGAGACCAGGAAGACCACCAGCCGACCGCGGCGGGTCAGCCGCAGCTCCGGCGCCGGCTGCGCGGCACGCGTGCGGGGCGTGGTGCGGGGCGTCGTACGGGCCGGGCGGTCGAGGGTGATCGTGCTCATCGTGGGCTCCTGGGGGAAGGTGGAGTCAGCGTCGGGCGGACCCGGCACTGGTGGACGACCCGATGTCTAACCGCCGGCGCCGACAGCCCTCGTGGAGCCGGGATCGTCAGCCGGTCGATCAGACGTTCGATCGAACACGTGTGCGAGGCTAGATCAGGTGTTCGAACGAAGTCAAGCATTCCTTCGACTGCGTGTTCGAACGCCTGAGGTCACGGATCTCTCTCCACAGATCGACACGCCGTTCGAACAGATGTTTGAAGTCGGACGCCTCGGAGCACTAGATTCACTCCTGTCACACAGGAGCGACTCGAACGCTCCGACCCGTCCGTCCACCGGCGAAAGGCGCCCCGCATGGCCAAGAAGACCGTCTCCGAGCTGCCCGACGGGCCGGCCGACGCCACCGGGCTGACCCCGCGCCAGCAGCGGGTCCTCGCGCACATCAAGGAGGCCCTCGAGACCCGGGGCTACCCGCCCAGCATGCGCGAGATCGGCGAGGCCGTCGGCCTGACCAGCACCTCCAGCGTCTCCCACCAGCTCCGCGTGCTGCAGGAGAAGGGGTTCATCAAGCGTGACCCCAACCGCCCCCGCGCGCTCGAGGTCTTCCTGCCCGAGGTGATGGCGAGCCGTCGGGCGATCTCCAGCGCCGACGACAGCTCCTACGACGCCACCGGACATCGGCAACACCGTGCAGCAGCCGAAGCAGGTGCCCCTCATCGGTCGCATCGCCGCCGGTGGCCCGATCCTCGCCGAGGAGCGCATCGAGGACGTCTTCGCCCTGCCGCGCCAGCTCGTCGGCGACGGCCAGCTCTTCCTGCTCGAGGTCTCCGGCGAGTCGATGATCGACGCCGCGATCTGCCACGGCGACTACGTCGTCATCCGTCAGGAGCAGACCGCGCAGAACGGCGACATCGTCGCTGCGCTGATCGACGGTGAGGCCACCGTCAAGACCTTCCAGCGCAAGGACGGCCAGGTGTGGCTGATGCCGCACAACGAGGCGTTCTCCCCGATCGACGGCACCCACGCGACGATCCTCGGCAAGGTCACGGCGGTCCTGCGCAGCCTGTGAGCGTGGGGGGCCGAGCGTGAGCTCGGAGGTCTGTCGGCGACGGCACGTACGCTGGCGTCTTCCTCGACCCAGACCTCCCGGGAGCACCACGCATGCGTCGTCCGACGTCCCCCCTCATCGCCGCGCTGACCGGCCTCCTCAGTGCGGCGATGGGCCTCACGCTCGCCGCGCCCGGCGCCGGGGCGTACGCCGCCGACGAGCCGTCACCCGGGATCGCGCAGAGCGTGGCCGACGACTCCGGGTCGTTGCGCGAGCAGGCCGTCGAGGCCCTCGACGACGTCCAGGGCCTGTTGGGCGACGACGACGCGCCCGCGGAGCCCGGGACCCCCGCGCTCACCGACGACGGCCGCGACCTGACGATCGCGCTGCGCGACCTCGCCGCGCTGCGCGGGGAGCTGCCGCCGGCCCAGGAGCGCGAGGCCGACGCGATCCTCGCCCGACCCACCGACTCCGGCGGCGCCAGCTACGGCGCGACGTACCGCGTCGACGAAGCGCCCCCGCTGTGCTCGAAGCGGGCGTGCGTTCACTACGTCACCTCCACCGAGGACGCCTCGACGCGCGCCTACGCCCGCCGGGTGCTCGGCACCGTCAGCCAGGTCGACGCGACGTACGCCGGCGCCGGCTACCGCCAGCCCAAGCGCGACGGCAGGGCCGAGCACAACGGCGGCAACGCCAAGCCCGACATCTACCTCGCCGACATCGGCGACCAGAGGATCTACGGCTTCTGCACCACCGACCAGCCCTTCGAGCTCGGCACCTTCGACGTGTGGACCTACTGCGTGCTCGACAACGACTACGCGAGCAGCCAGTTCCCGGAGAACAGCCCGACCCAGAACCTCAAGGTCACCGCCGCCCACGAGTACTTCCACGCCGTCCAGTTCGGCTACGACTACACCGAGGACGACTGGTTCCTCGAGGGCACCGCGACCTGGGCCGAGGACGAGCTCTTCGACGGCGTGGACGACAACGTCCAGTACCTGCCCTACGGCCCGATGGGGCGACCGGCCCTGGTGATGGACCAGGACCGCAGCGACTTCGAGGTCTACGGGTCCTGGAGCTTCTTCCGCTTCCTCACCGAGCGCTACCCCGCCGCGACCAACGGGCTCCCGACGCTGGTGCGCGACTTCTGGAACCGGGCCGACTCCCGCGGCGACGCGCCGGACGACTACTCCCTCCAGGCGGTCCGCTCGGTACTGAGGGCCCGCGGCGTCGACGTGAGCGAGGTCTTCGCCGACTACGCCGCGGCCAACCTGCACCCCGCCGCGCACTACGACGAGGGCGCGGCCAACGACTACCCGTCCGCGCCCCTGGCCGGGGGGCGCATCCTGAGCAAGCAGGTGCGCGCTTATGACGGCCAAGGCCCGCACCAAGCACCTGACCTCGCGCAGCTACAAGGTGCGCCCGTCCCCGGCGTTGCGCAACGAGCGCTGGGCCGTGCGGCTGCGGCTCGTGGCGCCGGCGCCCGCCTTCGGCGGCCAGGCCCGGCTGACCTACACCCGCCGCGACGGGTCGTCGTCGATCCAGACGGTCCGGCTCGACCGCCGCGGTCGGGCCGTCGTGCGCCGGCCGTTCTCCTCGCGTCAGGTCCGCAGCATCGAGGTCAGCCTGGTCAACGCCAGCACCCGGCTCGTCGACTGCTTCAGCCTGAGGACGACGTACTCCGTGCCAGGGGAAGGCCCGCGACGACGGCCGCGGCGTCGCCCTCGCCGCCCGGCTCTACGTGCGGCCTCGCTGAGGCGCCGTCCGGGACGAGACGTCGGTCGGATGACCAGTCGGTGAACGCTTCAGACTGGTCGCGACCAGGCAGTGACAACGGGCCGGCGGCGTCGTTGGATGAGGTGTGACCACACCGCGACCTGATCGCCGCTCCCTGATCGCCGCGAGCGCCACCGGAGCCGCCGCGCTCGCCGCCGGCGGACCGACGTACGCCGGCGCCGTCGGCCCGGCCCGCGCGACGTCGGCCGCGGCGCGGCGCTTCGCGCACGGCGTCGCCTCCGGTGACCCCCGCCCGCGTGCGGTCGTGATCTGGACCCGGGTCACCCCGACCGCCACGGCCACCCCCGGCTCCGGCCGGGGCCCGCAGGTGCGGGTGGCCTGGGAGGTCGCGCTCGACCCGCGCTTCCGCCGGGTCGTACGCCGCGGCGCGGCGCGCACCGGACCGTCCGCCGACCACACGGTCAAGGTCGACGTCACCGGCCTCGCCCCCGGCCGGGGCTACTACTACCGCTTCACCCACGGCGGCCTCCGCTCCCCCGTGGGACGCACCAGCACGGCACCCCGACCACGTGCCCGGCTGCGCCGGCTGCGCCTCGGCGTGGTGAGCTGCGCGAACTGGCAGGCGGGCTACTTCGCGGCCTACCGCGGCCTGGCCGAGCGCGACGACCTCGACGCGGTGCTGCACCTGGGCGACTACCTCTACGAGTACGCCCCCGGGGAGTACGGCTACGGGATGGACGACGTCGACATCCGCGCCCACGACCCGGCGAGGGAGATCGTCTCGCTGGCCGACTACCGCCGCCGCCACGCGCAGTACAAGACCGACCCCGACCTCCAGGCGCTGCACGCGCGGTACCCGTGGATCGTGACCTGGGACGACCACGAGGTCACCAACGACGCCTACGACGGTGGCGCCGAGAACCACCAGCCCGCGGCGGAGGGCGCCTTCGGCGCACGCCGCGCCCGCGCGCACCGCGCCTACGACGAGTGGATGCCGGTGCGGATGAGCGGCACCGCCGACCTGCGCGACGGCTCCCGTCTGTTCCGACGGCTGCGCTTCGGTCGGCTGGCCGAGATCAGCATGCTCGACCTGCGCACCTACCGCTCGCAGCAGGTCACCCCGCCCGACCCCGCCGTCGACGACCCGGCGCGCACCATCACCGGCCAGCGCCAGATGCGCTTCCTGCTCGACTCGCTGACCCGGCGCGGTGCGCAGTGGAAGGTGATCGGCAACCCGGTGATGATCTCGCCGGTGACCTTCGCCAGCCTGCCCGCGGACCTGGCCCGCCCGGTCGACGACGTCACGGGACTGCTGCCCGACGACGGCGTGGCCTACAACGTCGACCAGTGGGACGGCTACACCGCCGATCGTCGGCAGGTCGTCGACCACCTGCGTGACCGCGGCATCAAGGACGCCCTGTTCGTCACCGGTGACATCCACTCCGCCTGGGCCTGCGAGCTGCCGATCGACACCGCCACCTATCCCGCGAGCGGCACGGTCGGCGTCGAGTTCGTCTGCTCCTCGGTGACGTCCAACAACCTCGACGACATCACGGGCGGCCCGGAGGGCTCCAGCGCCCCGGTCGAGGCGGGGATCAGGTCCGACAACCCGCACGTGAAGTACCTCGACTTCGACCGGCACGGCTTCAGCGTCCTCGACATCACCCGTAAGCGGGCCCAGATGGACTGGTTCGTGCTCGGCGACCGCGCCGACGCGGACACCACGATCACCCACTCCGTCTCGTGGCGCACCCGCACCGGGACCGGGCGCGTCGAACAGGTCGACGGGCCGCTCGAGGGGCCGGTCGCGTGAGCGTCGTGGAGCCGGGCCAGCCCCAGGACCAGCCCCTCGACCAGCCCCGGGACCAGCGCAGCGAGGGCCTCGCCGCGGCGTACGCCGGACGGCGCGCGCTGATCGGTGGTGCCGGTGCGGGCATCGTCTTCTCCGCGGCGCTCGGGGCGGGCGGAGCAGCCGCCGCGGCCGGTGCCGGCACGGGGGCGACGTCGCGGCGTACGAGGAAGCGGGCCTACGTGCTGGTCGTCGACGGCTGCCGGCCCGAGGAGATCGACGAGGGCATCACGCCGAACCTGCGGCGCCTGCGCAACGGCGGCCTGCGGTTCGCCAACGCCTCGTCGCTGCCGGTGATGGAGACCATCCCCAACCACACGATGATGATGAGCGGGATGCGGCCGCGGCGCACGGGCGTGCCGGCCAACACCGTCTACGACCGCGACCTCGGGCAGGTCCGCACCCTCGACCAGCCGACCGACCTGCGCGCGCCGACGCTGCTGGAGCGGATGGACGCCCGCGGGTACCGGACCGGCTCGGTGCTGAGCAAGGAGTACCTCTACGGGATCTTCGGGACCCGGGCGACGTACCGCTGGGAGCCGATGCCGATCGTGCCGGTCTCCGGCCACGCCCCCGACCAGTTCACGATGCAGGCAGCCCTCGACATGGTCGAGCAGCTGGATCCGCACCTGGTCTTCGTCAACCTCGGCGACATCGACCGCTTCGGACACTCCGACCTGAGCGGCACCACGCTGCGGGTCGCTCGGCGTGCGGCCCTGGTCGACACCGACCGGCTGGTCGGTGACTTCGTCACGATGCTGCGCGACACCGGCCGCTGGGAGCACGCGATGGTCCTGGTGCTGGCCGACCACTCGATGGACTGGTCCCGTCCCGAGCGTGTCGTGAGCCTCAGCGCTCCGCTGGAGGCCGACCCATTGCTGGCCGGACGGGTCGCGATCGCCGACAACGGTGGCGCCGACCTGCTCTACTGGCTGGGCCCGGCCGACGAGCGCGAGCGCGCCGTACGCCGGATGCGCGCGATCGCCGACGGGGTCGAGGGCGTGCTGAGCACCCGCGACCGCCGCGACCGGTCGCTCCAGCTGGGTCCGGAGGCGGGCGAGGTCCTCGCCTACTGCGAGGCCGGGTGGCGCTTCAGCGACCCCGACCCGGTCACGAACAACCCGATCCCGGGCAACCACGGCCACCCGGCGACCCGGCCGATCCCGTTCTTCATCGGCGGCGGGCACCCGCGGGTCCCGCGCCGCCGGGCCAGCTCGCTGCGCGCCCGCACCGTCGACGTCGCCCCCACCGTGGGCGACTTCTTCGGCGTACCGGCGCCGCGGCCGGGCTACCAGGGACACTCCGTCCTGCCCTGAGACGACAAAGACTGGCACCTCGACTGACAATGAGCGGCACCTCGGCGCTCAGGAGGCCGCGAGGCGGGACAGGGCCTGGCGGACGAGGGCGGGGTCGGTGGTCGGCCACATCGGGGGCAGGCTGGCCTTGAGGAAGCCGCCGTAGCGGGCGGTGGCCAGACGGGGGTCGAGGATCGCCACGACCCCGCGGTCCTCGGAGGTACGGATCAGCCGGCCCGCGCCCTGGGCCAGCAGCAGCGCCGCGTGGGTGGCCGCGACCTGCATGAACCCGTTGCCGCCGGCTGCGTCGGCGGCCTTCTGCCGCGCCGACATCAGCGGGTCGTCGGGGCGCGGGAACGGGATCCGGTCGATCAGGACCAGCTGACAGGTCTCCCCGGGCACGTCGAGTCCCTGCCACAGGCTCAGCGTGCCGAACAGGCAGGTGAACGGATCCTCGACGAACTGCCGCGCCAGCTCGGGCAGCTGCGCGTCGCCCTGGGCCAGCGTCGTCAGGTGCGGCAGCCGCTCGCGCACCGCCTCGGCCGCGGTCTCCGCGGCCCGCCTGCTCGAGAACAGCCCCAGCGTGCGGCCGGCGGCCGCGTCGACGAGCTCGACGATCTCGTCGAGCTGCGCCGCGACGAGCCCGTCGCGCCCGGGCGGCGGCAGGTGGCGGGCGACGTAGAGGATGCCCTGCCGGCCGTAGTCGAAGGGCGAGCCGACGTCGAGGCCGGTCCAGGGCAGCACCTCGTCGGTGCGCTCGAGGTCGGCCCCGCCCTCGGCCCCGGGGTCGCCGACCCGCTCGGACGCCTTGAGCCCGACGTTGGTCGCCACGACCGAGAAGTCCCCGCCGAGCATCAGGGTCGCCGAGGTCATCACCACCGTCTTGTCGGCCAGCAGCTTCTCGCGCATCTGGGCCCACACCGCGAGCGGGGCCACGCACAGCCGGGGCGGATCCGCTCGGTGCCCTCGGCCAGCCACAGCACGTCGCCGGCCGAGGCGGCGGCCATCCGCTCCGCGGTCGTGAAGACCTCCTGCACCGAGCCCCGTGCCTGCTGGCGGCCGGCGTCGGGCTCGCCCCCGGCGGCGCCACCGCCGGACTCCTTGGGGTAGGCGGAGTAGCAGGCGCGCGCGGCGTCGCGCACCAGGGCCAGCGCGTCCGCGACCTCCTGCGGCAGGGGCGCCTCGAGGCGGCCCGGTCGCGTCGCGGCCATCGCCTCGCGCAGCGTGGCCGAGGCGTCGTCGAGGTCGTCGGCCTCCTCGCCCTCGACGTGGCGCTGGCTGCGGCGGGCGGCCCGCTCGACCTCGCTGGCCCACAGCTCGTCGGTGGCGGCCTGGGTGACCCGGCTGACCAGCTCGTGGGCCTCGTCGACCACCACGGCGTCGTAGTCGGGGATCATCGGGATGCCCTCGACGGCGTCGATGGCCAGCAGCGAGTGGTTGGTCACGACCAGGTGGGAGCGCTGCGCGCGCTCCCTGGCCGCCTCGGCGAAGCACTCCTCACCGAACGGGCACTTCGTCGCGCCCAGGCAGTCCCGGGCGCTGACCGAGACCTGGCGCCACTCCTTGTCGGTGTGGCGGGGGGCGCCGTCGCGCTCGCCGGTCCCCAACCCCGACCCCGTGTCCTTGGCCTCGTCCTCGGCCCAGGCGCGCAGCTTGAGCACCGTCGAGGCCATCGACCCGGTCGGCACGTCGACGAGCGTGCCCTGGTCGTCGGGCACGCCCTCGCGGATGCGGTGCAGGCAGGCGTAGTTGGAGCGGCCCTTCAGCACGGCGTACGACGGGTCCACGCCGGGCTGGTCCTTGACCGCCTCGACCAGGCGCGGCAGGTCGCGCTCGACGAGCTGGTGCTGCAGGGCCAGGGTCGCGGTGGCGACCACGACGCGCTTGTCGTGCAGCAGCGCGGGGACGAGGTAGGCCAGCGACTTCCCGGTGCCGGTGCCGGCCTGCACCAGCAGGTGCCGCTCGTCGACGAACGCCCCGGCGACGGCCTCGGCCATCTGCACCTGACCCGCCCGCTCGGACCCGCCGAGGGACCGCACCGCCGCCGCGAGCACGTCGGTGACGGGGGTGGCGGTGGACTCCGGTG
Organism: uncultured Actinomycetota bacterium; assembly: GCA_963714475.1. Lineage (GTDB taxonomy): Bacteria > Actinomycetota > Actinomycetes > Propionibacteriales > Nocardioidaceae > Nocardioides. The sequence continues at coordinate 1,227,270 of CAVQOP010000004.1, read as the reverse complement.
CTGGCACCGCAGAACCCTAGCCGCGCCCGCCGACGCCCGGCCGGGCCGGGCGGGAGGCTGTGGAGAGCCCCGCCCGGCCCGGTCGGCGGCCCGTGCCCGCCTCAGTAGCGGACGTGCTCGAGGTAGAGGTGCCCGACCGCCGCGGTGGTCAGCGGCGTCACGTCGGGGGTGTCGTTCTCGACGATGTACTCCTCGGCCCGGTGGCTGGCGAAGATCCGGGGGAAGTCGACGACGCCGGTGCCGAGGTCGGCCTTGTCGCCGTCGCTGGCCGCGCGGTCCTTGACGTGGAACTGGCGCACCTTCTGCGGGGCCTCGCGGATCACGTCGATGACGAACTGGTCGGGGTCGGCCGCCCCGGTCTCGACGCCGCCGGTGTAGACCCAGTAGAGGTCGGCCTCGAGGTGGACCAGCCGCGGGTCCAGCCGCGACGTCAGCACCTCCCACGGGGTCAGTCCGCCGCCGAGGTCGATGGTGAACTCGTGGGCGTGGTTGTGGTAGCCGTAGCGCAGGCCGTAGCGCTTGGCCACGGCGGCCTCGGCGTTCATCTGGTCGGCCCACTGCTGCCACTGGCTCAGCGACGTCGAGTACAGGTAGGGCACCACGACGTACTCCTGGCCGAGGGTGCGCGCGTTGGTCAGCTTGGTGCGCAGCGCGGCCGCGTCCGGGCTGATGTTGTCGTGGCTGGAGGAGGCGCGGATGCCGAGGCCGTCGAGCTGCGTGCGGATCGCTCGCGCCGAGCGGCCGTAGTAGCCGGCCATCTCGACCTTCTCGTAGCCGTACTGGGAGAGCCGGGTCATCACGGTGTCCCAGCCGGGCTCGCCCCCCAGGGCCGCCCGCAGCGTGTAGAGCTGGATGCTGATCCGGTCGTGCTGGACCCGTCGTCCGCCGTCGCCGTGGCCCCGGCCGTCGTCGCCGCGGCCCCGGCCCTTCGTGGCGTACGCCGGGGCGCCCGCCGCCGTCACCAGGCCGGCCGCCCCCACCGCGGCCGCGCCGCGAAACAGCGACCGGCGGCTGGATCCCTTCGCGGCCAACGACTCGTCGAGCGCCTTGTCTCCGTCATGTCCGAAACACATGTGCTGTCCTTTCCGAGGGTCGCGGCGGCCGCGTCACGGGTCGCCGCACAGCCCCACCGTCACCGGCGGGGAGTCGTGAGGGGTCGAGATGGCCGGCGGGTCAGGCCTTCGTGGAGAAGGCGGCGTCGAAGGCGGCCTCGGGGGCGTCGAAGGCGAGACGGCGTACGAAGTCGAGGGCCTCGGGGGCGCCGAGGAGGCGGTCCATCGCCGGCGTCCTCCCACTCGATCGAGATCGGGCCGTCGTAGCCGATGGTGTTCAGCATCCGGAAGCACTGCTCCCACGGGACGTCGCCGTGCCCGGTCGAGACGAAGTCCCAGCCCCGGCGCGGGTCGGCCCAGGGCAGGTGCGAGCCGAGGCGGCCGTTGCGGCCGTTGCCGGTCTGGCGCTTCGCGTCCTTGCAGTCCACGTGGTAGATCCGGTCGCGGAAGTCCCACAGGAACCCGACGGGGTCGAGGTCCTGCCACACGAAGTGGGAGGGGTCCCAGTTCAGCCCGAACGCGGGTCGGTGCCCGATCGCCTCCATCGCCGCGACCGTGGTCCAGTAGTCGTAGGCGATCTCGGAGGGGTGGACCTCGTGGGCGAAGCGGACCCCGCACTCGTCGAAGACGTCGAGGATCGGGTTCCACCGGTCCGCGAAGTCGCGGTAGCCGGCCGCGACCATCTCCTCGGTGGCCGGGGGGAACATCGCGACGTACTTCCAGATCGAGGACCCCGTGAACCCGACCACGGTGTCCACGCCGAGGCGTTGCGCGCTCCGCGCGGTCAGCTCCATCTCCTGCGCCGCCCGCTGCCGGACCCCCTCGGGGTCGCCGTCGCCCCACACCCGGGCGGAGAGGATCGCCTCGTGACGGGCGTCGATCGGGTCGTCGCAGACGGCCTGGCCCTTGAGGTGGTTGGAGATCGCGTAGAGCTTCAGGTCGTGCTGCTCGAGGACGTCGAGCTTGCCCTGCACGTAGGCGTCGTCCTCGGCGGCCTGCCACGGGTCGAGGTGGTCGCCCCAGCAGGCGATCTCGAGACCGTCGTAGCCCCACTCCGAGGCGAGGCGGGCGACCTCGGTGAAGGGCAGGTCGGCCCACTGGCCGGTGAACAGGGTGATCGGGCGGGTCATGGGTGGATCTCCTGCCAGGTGCGGGTGTCGGAGCTCGCCTCGACGGCAGCCAGGACGCGTTGGACGCCCAGGCCCTCGGCGAAGCCCGGGTGCGGGTCGGCGCCGGTCGCGATCGCGGTGACCAGGTCGACGACCTGGTGGGTGAAGCCGTGCTCGTAGCCCAGGCCGTGGCCCGGTGGCCACCACGCCGCGACGTAGGGGTGCTCGGCCTCGGTGACGATGATCCGGCGGAACCCGGCGGTCTCGGCGGGCTCGGTGGCGTCGAAGAGCTCCAGGACGTTCATGTCCTCGAAGTCGAAGGCCAGGCTCCCGGCCGTGCCGTTGACCTCGATGCGGATCGCGTTCTTGCGACCCGTCGCGAACCGGGTGGCCTCGAAGACGCCCAGGGCGCCCCCGGCGAACCGGGCGATGAACACCGCCGCGTCGTCGACGGTCACCGGGCCCCGCTCCATCGAGGCCCCGCCGCCGCCGAGCGTGCCGGACGTCTCGCCCGACGCGACCGGACGTTCCTTGACGAAGGTCTCCAGCTGCGCGGAGACCTCCCGGACGGCCTCGCCGGTGATGAACTGGGTCAGGTCGACGATGTGGGCGCCGATGTCGCCCAGCGCCCCGGAGCCTGCGCGCTCGGCCTGCAGCCGCCACGACAGCGGCGCCTCCGGGTCGGTCAACCAGTCCTGGAGGTACTGCGCGCGGACGTGGCGGACCTCCCCGATCCGCCCCTGCTGCACGAGCCGACGCGCCAGCGCCACCGCCGGCACCCGGCGGTAGGTGAAGCCCACCATCGCCCGCACCCCGTCGGCGGCGGCCCGCTCGGCCGCCGCGACCATCGTCTCGGCCTCGGCGACCGAGTTGGCCAACGGCTTCTCGCACAGCACGTGCTTGCCGGCCGCCAGCGCGGCGACCGCGATCTCGGCGTGGGAGTCACCCGGGGTGCAGATGTCGACCACGTCGACATCGGCCCGGGCGATCACCGCGCGCCAGTCGTCCGAGCTCTCGGCCCAGCCGAGACGCTCGGCGGCCTCGGCCGCCCGGCCAGCGTCGCGCCCGCACACCACCTGCATCTGCGGGGCCGCCGGGAGGTCGAAGAACCGCGGCGCCGTACGCCACCCCTGCGAGTGCGCCGCCCCCATGAACGAGTGGCCGATCATCGCGACCCCGAGTCGGGGCTGGGTGCCGACCATGTCAGGACTCGAAGGCGGTGTCGATGAACTCCTCGACGTTCTCGCCCGTCACGACGGGTGCGAAGAGCTGCACCGTGCGCGGGACCTCGACCTCGACGAGGTCGTCGAGCGCCTTCTGCTGCACGAGGAGACGAGCCAGCTTGATGCCGTCGGCGCCCTGCGTGGAGGGGTAGACGACGGTCGCCTTCAGGACGCTGTCGTCGGCCTGGATGGAGCGCATCGCGTTGGCCGACCCGGCCCCGCCGACCATGAAGAACTCGTCGCGCCCGCTGCTGTTGATCGCGGCGAGCACGCCGACGCCCTGGTCGTCGTCGTGGTTCCAGATCGCGTCGATCTCGGGGGCGGCCTGGAGGAGGTTGGAGGCGGCCTTCTCGCCGCCCTCGACGGTGAAGTCGGCTGCGACGCGGTTGTCGACGTCGAGGCCGCACTCGCCGAGCGCGTCCTCGAAGCCGGCGCTGCGGTCCTGGGTCAGCGGCAGCGAGTCGATGCCGGCGATCTCGGCGACGACGGCGTCGGGCTTGTCGCCCAGCTGGGAGCAGATGTAGGTGCCGGCCGAGACGCCCATGCCGTAGTTGTCACCGAGGACGGTGACCCGGGCGGCGTTGGCGTCGTCGAACTCCCGGTCGACGTTGATCACCGGGATGCCTGCCTCCATCGCCTCGAGCGCGACGGGGGTCAGCGCCGCGCCGTCGAAGGGCAGCAGCACGATGGCGTCGACCCCGTCGTTGATGAAGGTCTCCACCTGGCTGATCTGCAGGCCGACCTCGTTGGTGCCCTCGGCGACGCGCAGCTCGACGTCGTCGTAGCCCTCGGCGGCCGCCTTGGCCGACTCGGTGATCGAGGCCATCCAGCCGTGGTCGGCGGCCGGGGCGGAGAAGCCGATGACGACCGGGTCGCCGGCCTCGTCGTTGGAGCCGGCCTCGGCCTGGGCGCTGCCTCCCTCGGGAGCCGAGCTGGTCGACTCGGCCGTGTTGCCGGTGCAGCCGGCGAGGGCCAGGGCGGCGAGGCCGGCGACGAGGCCGGTGCCGAGCTTGCGGGCGCGCAGGGTCATGGGGTTCTCCTTGGACGTGGGACGACGGACGGTGGTGAGGTTCTCGGGTGGCTCGGGTGGCGGCGGGTGGCGCGGGTGGCTCGGGGGTCACGGGCTCTTGCTCCGCGAGGCGAAGCGCTGCTGGAGGAGCACGGCGGCGACGATGATCGCGCCCTTGAGCAGCGACTGCTCGGAGATCGAGCGGTTGTTGAGGGTGAAGACGTTGGTCAGGGTGGTGAAGATCAGCACCCCGAAGACGGTGCCGACGATGGTGCCGCGGCCCCCCGAGAGCAGGGTGCCGCCGATCACGACCGCGGCGATCGCGTCGAGCTCGTAGAGGGTGCCGTGGGTGGAGCTGCCCGTGGTCGTGCGCGAGATCAGCATCAGGGCGGCCACGCCGCACAGGACGCCGAGCAGGACGTAGAGCAGCACGGTGTGACGCTGGACGTTGATGCCGGCCAGGCGCGCGGCCTCCGGGTTGCCGCCGACGGCCAGGGTGCGGCGGCCGAACGTCGTGCGGTTGAAGACCACCCACCCCGCCGCCGCCACCAGGACGAACATCAGCACGATCACCGGGATCCCGAGCACGTCGGCGCCGAAGAAGTCGGTGAACCCGGGGACGTCGACGATCTGGGTGCGGCGCAGCGAGATGATCTCGGCCAGGCCGCGCGCGCTGGCCAGCATGGCCAGCGTCGCGATGAAGGGCACGACCTTGCCGTAGGCGATCAGCAACCCGTTGACCAGGCCGCACGCCCCGCCCACCGCGAGCGCGGCCGCGACCATGACGATCCAGTGGGTGTCGCGCGCCAGGGTCTGGGTCGCGAGGGTGGTGCACCACACCGAGCTCAGGGCCAGGATCGCGCCGACCGACAGGTCGATGCCGCCACCGGTGATCACGAACGTCATCCCGATGCTGACCACCCCGATCACCGCGGCGAGGCGCAGGATCGTGAGGACGTTGGCCGTGGAGCCGAACCGCTCGCCGGTCGTCGCCAGCCCGACCGCGCACAGCAGGACCAGCGCGAGGACCAGGCCGAGGTTGCGGCCGAGGCCGGACCCGGTCAGGGCTCCGAGCCCGCCCGTGCGTCGCCGCCCGTCCGGGGCCGCAGCGAAGGGCCCGTCCGGGTCGACGGAGGTCGCGGGCAGGCCCCGGCCGGGGCTGACCTCGATGTCGTCGCTCATGCGGGTGCTCCTTCCATGACGAGGTCCAGGACCCTGGACTCGTCGATCGCGTCGGCGGCGGACTCGTGGACCACGGCGCCCTCCCGGATGACCAGCACCCGGTCGGCGAGACCGAGCACCTCCTCGACCTCGCTGGAGACCACGACGACGGCGACGCCGGAGTCGGCGAGGCGGCGTACGAGGGCGTAGATCTCGCTGCGGGCGCCGACGTCGACGCCGCGGGTCGGCTCGTCGAGCAGCAGCACCCGGCACTCCCGCAGCAGCCACCGCGCCAGCACGACCTTCTGCTGGTTGCCGCCGGAGAGCGTGCGCACGGCACGGTCCACCCCGGTGGGGCGTACGTCGAGGGAGGTCGTGAGCTCGGTGGCCGTACGCCGCTCGGCGCGCTCGTCGAGGAAGCCGGCCCGCGCGAAGCGGCTCATCGTCGAGACGGTCACGTTGCGGTAGACGGCCTGGTCGAGCAGGAGCCCCTGGCTCTTGCGCTCCTCCGGGCACAGCCCGACCCCGGCCTTGACGGCCGCCGGCACCGACCCGCGGCGCAGGCGGGTGCCGTCGACGCTGACGGTGCCGGACGAGGCGCGGCGCGCTCCGTAGAGCGTCTCGAGGATCTCCGAGCGACCCGACCCGACCAGTCCGGCGAGCCCGACGATCTCGCCGGCGCGCACGCTGAAGTCGACGCCCGAGAAGACACCCGACAGCGCGAGGTCGCGGACCTCGAGCACCACCGCGGGCTGCTCGGCGGCCGTGCCCTCGCGGCTGCTCGGGCGGGGCGGGAAGACGTACTCGATCGAACGACCGGTCATCAGCTGGATCAGGTCGGCGGTCGGGGTGGTGGCGGCGTCGAGACCGGTCGCGACGGTGGCGCCGTCCTTGAGCACGGTGATCCGGTCGCCGATCTCGCGGATCTCCTCGAGCCGGTGGGAGATGTAGACGACCGCGACACCCTCCGCGGTCAGGGTGCGCACGACGCGGAACAGGTTGGCCACGCCCTCCTGGTCGAGCACCGCCGAGGGCTCGTCGAGCACGAGGAGGCGGGTGTCGTGCGACAGCGCGCGCGCCATGCTGACGATCTGCTGCTCGGCCGGCGAGAGGGCCCCGACCGCGCGGGTGGGCGGGAGGTGGCTGTGGCCCAGCCGGGTGAGCAGCTCGCGGGTGAGGCGGTGGGCACGGTGGCGCTGGGAGAACCCGCCGCGGCTGAGCTCGTGGCCCAGGAAGATGTTCTCGGCGACGGTGAGGTCGGCGACGAGGTCGAGCTCCTGGTAGATGGTGGAGATCCCGCGGCGCATCGCCGCGGCCGGGGTGCCGAGCGTGGTCTCGACGCCGTCGAGGGCGATCGTGCCGGCGTCGGGTCGGTAGGAGGCGGCGAGGATCTTGATCAGGGTCGACTTGCCGGCACCGTTCTGGCCGAGCAGGCAGTGCACCTCCCCGGCTCGCACGTCGAGGTCGACGCCGTCGAGGGCCCGCACGCCGGGGAACTCCTTGACGATGCCGCGCATCTGCAGCAGCGGCGGCCCGGACGCGGTGTGTCCCATGGCCAGTCCCGTCCGTCGTTGTGAGGTGCATCACCCGTGAGGGGCGGACCTCAAACTAGAGGGATCGATCTACGAAAGGCAAGGGTTTGGCGCGCATCTTTTAAAATTTGCCTTCTGACTTACGAAACCTGTCGGACAAAGAGTCGCCTCTGTCGGTCTAGCCGGTGGCGTAGACGGAGCTGCTGATGAGGCGAGCCGCACCCACGACCCCACCCTCGGCGCCGAGCTCGCTGAGCACGATCGGCAGGTTGCCGGTCGCCAGCGGCAGGGAGCGCCGGTAGGTGACGCTGCGGATCTCGGCGAGCAGCGAGTGACCCAGGCCGGTCAGGCCACCGCCGATCACGATCAGGCCGGGGTTGGCGAAGGAGACCAGGGTGGCCAGCACCTGCCCGACGCGGCGCCCGCTCTCGCGCACGAGCTCGAGGGAGACCTGGTCTCCGCGACCCGCGGCGCGACCCACGTCTGCGGCCCCCAGCACACCGTGCTCGGCGAGCAGCGCGGCGAGGTCGGGTGATCGTCCGGCGCGGGCGGCGGCGGTCGCGTCGCGAGCGATCGCCGCTCCCCCGGCGTAGGACTCCAGGCACCCGGTGTTGCCGCACGCGCAGGTCGGACCGGAGTCCTCGACGCGGATGTGTCCGATGTCCCCGGCGCACCCGTCGGCCCCGCGGTAGATCGTGCCGTCGACCACGAGCCCGCAGCCGATGCCGGTCCCGATCTTGATGAACAGGAAGTCGCGGGAGCTGCGCGCGACCCCGGCGTGCAGCTCGCCCGCCGCGAGCAGGTTGACGTCGTTGTCGAGCAGCGCCGGGCAGCCCAGCGCACGACTGACCACGTCGCGCACGGGGTAGCCGTCCCAGCCGGGCATGATCGGCGGCGAGACCGACACCCCCCGGTCGAAGTCGACCGGTCCCGGTACGCCGATGCCGGCGCCGACGGGGCGCTCGACGCCGACCTCGTCGAGCAGCGCACGGGCGAGGGCGATCGCAGCCTCCAGGACGCCCTCGGGGCCGTCACGCACGTCGGCGGCACAGGTACGCACCGCCCGGACCGCCAGCCGGCCGTCGGTCAGGCCGACCGTCATCGCGGTGGCCCCGATCGAGATGCCGACGAAGACCAGGTCGGGGTGCAGGTCGACGATCGTCGAGCGCCTCCCCCCGCGGGAGGCCGCCGGTCCCACCTCGTGGACCAGGCCGAGCTCACTGAGACGACCGACCTCGACGGCCACGGTGGTGCGCGAGACGTCGAGACGGTCGGCGATCTCGGTGCGCGAGAGCGGGCCCTCGTCGCGCAGCGTGGTCAGCAGGCGCGCCTGGAGCGGGCTCTCCGCCCGCCCCGTCAGGGGTTGCCTGGATGATCGTCCCTCGTCGTGCACGGCGCGATCCTCGCACGGTCCGTCCGCACCGGGGTGTGGCCTGCGGTGCCACCCCGGCCGAGACTCGGGAGGTGACGACGCCCTCCACCCCGTCCTCCCGACCCGACTCGCAGCCCGACCCGCAGCCCGACCTGGGGTTGACGGAGGGGGCCTCGCTGCTGCGCCTGGCCGACGGTCGCGACCTCGAGGTCCTCGAGCTCGGCGACCCTGGTGGGCTGCCGCTGCTCTACCACGGGGGGCAGCCCTCGGCGGCCTGGTCCTCGCCCCTGCTCGACGAGCTGGCCCGCGGTGCGGGGATGCGCCTGGTGACCTGCTCCCGACCGGGGTACGGCGCCTCGAGCCCCCGCCCGCTGCCCGCGGCGGGGCCCCGGGTCGTCGACGACCTCGCCGACTGCGTGGCGCTGCTCGACCACCTCGGCATCGGGGAGTTCGTGACCCTCGGCTGGTCCGGCGGTGGCCCGCGCGCACTGGCCTGCGCCGCGCTGCTGCCCGGGCGCTGCCGGGCGGCGACGTCGCTGGCCGGCCCCGCGCCGTACGACGCCGACGGGCTCGACTGGTCGGCCGGGATGGGTCAGGACAACGTCGACGAGTACGCCGCGGCGGCGGCGGGCCCCGAGCCCTACGGGGCCCTGCTGAGCGAGGCGTTCCTGCCCGTGCTGCAGGTGAGCCAGGCGGAGATGACCGACGCGATGGCGGGTCTCCTCCCGCCGGTCGACGTGGCCGCGCTCGACGGCGGGCTGGGCGACCTGCTGCACCACACCTTCCAGCGCGCCGGCGTGCAGGGCGTCCGCGGGGTCCGCGACGACGGGCTCGCGATGGTGCACCCGTGGGGCTTCGACCTGTCGACGATCACCGTGCCGGTCGCGATCTGGCAGGGCGACCAGGACGCGATGGTCCCCTTCGCCCATGGCCGGTGGCTCGCCGCCCACGTGCCCGGGGCACGGGCCCACCTCGAGACGGGCGAGGGCCACGTGAGCATCGCGCGCCGGCTGCCCGAGATGCTGGTCGAGCTGCGCGAGCTGGCCGGCCTGGGGGCGCCTCCGCGCGGATAGTCCCTGCCGGGGTCGTCAGGGGGTCCGAGGAACGACCGCCGGGAGCTCAGGGCTGTCCCGCCACCGGTCACCCGCCCGCCCGCTCGGTCGGGCGGCGATCGTCGTGCGGCTACTTCTTTGTCGTGGCCGTTGGCGTTGCCGTTCCCGTTGCCGCCCGAGTTGCCGTTCCCGTTGCCGCCCGAGTTGCCGTTGCCGTTGCCGCCCGAGTTGCCGTTGCCGTTGCCGCCCGAGTTGCCGTTGCCGTTGCCACCCGAGTTGCCGTTGCCGTTGCCACCCGAGTTGCCGTTCGCCGTTGCCGCCCGAGTTGCCTGGCGGGTTGGTCGGGACCGGCGTCGGCGTCGGGGTCGGCGTCGGATCGGGATCACCGCCTGTGGGGGTCCCACCGCCGCCACCGCCGCCCCCCACCACCGGCACCGCCACCGCTGCCGCCGCCACCGGGCCCACCCCCGCTCGGCGGCGAGGGCGGGTTCGGGGGCGAGGTCGGGTTCGGGGGCGGGTCGGCCGGTGCCGGGGAGTGCGGTGCGGGACCCGGCGCCGGGTGCGGTGCGATGGCGGGACCGCCGCTCTCGCCGTGACCGGTCGACGGTGTCACCGGGGAGACCGGACCGGCGGCAGGCAGTCCCGCCGGGACCGGGGCGTCACCCGCACCACCAGCGGCCTCGAGGGGCACGATGACGGTCGCGGCGACGATGACCGGTGCGGCACCGGCCGGGCCTGGCGAGGCCCAGACCATCGGGTCCTGCAGCACTCGTCCCGGTCCGGTGTCCAGATCGTGCCGCTCTGACGGGGCACGCACCGGGGCCGGCGGAAGACCTCGGGACCCGCACACGGGGCCGCGACGCTGTCGAGCAGCGGGCCGGTCACGGGTCGCGTCGCCCCGGTCGGACACGTCCGGCGCGGTGTCGGTGATCAGGACCGTCGCGGTCAGCCCCACGGTGAGGACGGCCGAGACGAGACCGACGGTGTTGAGGTTCACGGCCTCAGTGTGGTCGCGACAGCCGGTCTGGTCCAGTCCGGATCAACGCCCTCCGGAAGCCAGACTCAGCCCGCGACGACGGCGTACGGCGTGAGCTCGCCGGCCAGTGCGGCGTGCACCCGGCCGCGGACGTGGGTGCCGTCGGCGGTGTGCTCGAGCTCGTCGATCTCGCCGTGCTGGTGGATCTGGTCGATCAGGTCGCCCCGGTCGTAGGGAACCAGCGCGTCGAAGGACTCCCCCGGGTGCGGCAGCTCGGCCTCGACCATCGCGAGCGCCTCGGCGATGCCCTCGCCGGTCTTCGCCGAGACGACGACCGAGTGCGGCTCGCGCTGCTGCAGGCGCGCCAGGGTCATCGGGTCTGCGAGGTCGGCCTTGTTGATCACCACGATCTCGGGCACGGTGTCGGCCCCGATCTCGGCGAGGACGCCGCGCACGGCGGTGAGCTGGCCCTCGGGGTCGGGGTGCGCGCCGTCGACGACGTGCAGCAGCAGGTCGGCGTCGGCCACCTCCTCCAGCGTGGAGCGGAACGCCTCGATCAGCTGGTGCGGCAGGTCGCGGACGAACCCGACGGTGTCGCTCATCGTGTAGACGCGGCCGTCGTCGGTCGTGGTCTTGCGGGTGGTCGGGTCCAGGGTCGCGAACAGGGCGTCCTCGACGAGCACACCCGCGTCGGTGAACCGGTTGATCAGCGAGGACTTGCCGGCGTTGGTGTACCCCGCGATGGCGACCGCCGGGATCTGGCGGTCCTGGCGCTGGGAGCGCTTGGTGTCGCGGGTGCCCTTCATGTTCCTCAGGTCGCGACGCAGCTTGGCGATCTTGTCGTTGATGCGGCGCCGGTCGGTCTCGATCTTGGTCTCACCGGGACCTCGACCACCGATGCCGCCGCCGTCGGCGCCCACCCGGCCACCGGCCTGGCGGGACAGGTTGCCTCCCCAGCCGCGCAGGCGCTGCTTCATGTACGACAGCTGCGCGAGCTCGACCTGCGCCTTGCCCTCACGGCTCTTCGCGTGCTGGGCGAAGATGTCGAGGATCAGCGCGGTGCGGTCGACCACCTTCACCTTGAGGCGGTCCTCGAGGTTGCGCAGCTGGCCCGGGGCGAGCTCGCCGTCACAGATGACGGTGTCGGCGCCGGTCGCGGCGACGATCTCCTTCAGGCCCTCGACCTTGCCGCGACCGACGTACGTCGCGGGGTCGGGGCTGTGGCGGCGCTGGTAGATCGCGTCGAGCACCTCCGAGCCGGCGGTCTCGGCGAGCAGGGCGAGCTCGGCCATCGAGTTCTCGGCCTCCACGACGCTGCGCGAGGTCCAGACGCCGACGAGGATGACCCGCTCGAGGCGCAGCTGGCGGTACTCGACCTCGGTGATGTCCTCGAGCTCGGTGCGGAGCCCGGCGACGCGGCGCAGCTCGTGGCGCTCGACGAGGTCGAGGTCACCGGTGGACAGCTCGGGGTCCTCGCCGGACCCGTCATCGGCGTAGCCGGAGACGAAGTCGTCGGACTGATCGGCAGGCTGGTCACCGGACTCGTCCCACGTGTCGGTGGCGGCGAGCTCGGCGTCGAGGGTGAAGTCGTGTGCGTGGGTCATAGGCCTCCAGAGTAGGACGGGGAGAACCGCCCCGCGACCGGGTTTACTCCCGCATCGTCCCGCCGTCGACCGCCGACAGGATGGGGCGCCTGCCCACGGATGGCTGTGCTCCGCGTTGATCGATCGATCGATCAACGCGGAGACGGTTCTTGGTCGATCGATCGACCAACGCCCGCAGGAGCGACAGGATGACGGGGTGAACGCGCGCGTCGTACGCCTCCGCACCCACCCCGCCGAGCTCGCGGAGCTGCTGCCGCGGGCCTCCGGCACCCGCACCCTGGTCGGGATCGCCGGCTCCCCCGGCGCCGGCAAGTCGACCGTGGCGGCCTGGCTGGCCACCCGGCACGGCGCGGCGGTCGTGGCGATGGACGGCTTCCACTTCGCCGACGTCGAGCTGCGCCGCCGCGGGCTGCTGGCCCGCAAGGGTGCCCCGGAGACCTTCGACGCCGAGGGGTACGCCGCCCTGCTCGACCGGGTCCGGGCGGCGCGCCCCGGAGACCCGCCCGTGGTCGGTCCCGGCTTCGAGCGCGACCTCGAGCAGCCGCTCGCCGGCGCGGTGCCGATCGCCTCCGATGCGCCGATCGTCGTGACCGAGGGCAACTACCTGCTGCTGCCCGAGCCCCGCTGGGCCGTCGTCCGGTCCCGGCTGGACGCGGTGTGGCACGTGCGGGTGCCCGAGGACGTCCGTCGCGAGCGCCTGCTCGCCCGGCACGTCGAGTTCGGCAAGACCCGCGCCGAGGCCACGGCCTGGGTCGAGGCGGTGGACGAACCGAACGCGGCGCTCGTCGAGGCCTCGGCGTCGAGCGCCGACCTCGTCGTCGATCTCGACGGCTGGTCGCCACCCGCGTAGGAGGTACCCTCGCCGTCCCGACCGACCCACCCGTCGCCTCGACCCCGCGCGGCCCGACCCGGAGAGCCTGTGACCTTCTTCCTCGTCCTCGGCTTCGTCGGTCTGGCGCTGCTGCTGGTCTCGCTGGTGGTCGGCGACGTGCTCGACGGCGTCCTCGACGGCCTGCTCGACGCGCTCTCCGGCGACGTGTTCTCGACCGCGGTGATCGGCTCGTTCGTCTCCGCGTTCGGCTTCGGCGGCGCGATCGCCGTCGGCCTCGGCGCACCCGGTCTGCTCGCCGTACCCGTCGGGGCGGTCTCCGGGCTCGGCTTCGGCTGGATCGCGACCTGGTTCACCCGGCTGGTCAAGGACGGCGGGTCGGACACGACCCCGACCTCCGACGACCTCGTGGGTCGCGACGGCGCCGTCATCAGCGCCATCCCCGCCGACGGCTTCGGCACGGTGCGTGTGCTCCTCGGCGGGCACGTCGTGCGGGTCAACGCCCGCGCCGAGGCCGCCCTCCCGGCCGGCACCGAGGTGCACGTGACCTCGATCCTGTCCCCCACCGCCGTCACCGTCGCCCCGACCTGGGGCGTCCTGCCGCCCACGAACGACCTCCCCACACCCTGAGAAGGACTGAGACCCCACCCATGGACCCCAGCGTGCTCATCCCCGTCGGCGGACTGATCGCCCTCCTCGTCCTCCTCGTGCTGCTGGTCACCAGTCGCTACAAGGTGGCCGGGCCCAACCAGGCCTACATCGTCACGGGACGCAAGGGCAAGGCCGTCCTCAACCCCGAGACCGGCGCCCTGACGACCGACCTGTCGGGTCAGAAGGTGATCCTCGGCGGCGGCACGTTCGTCATCCCGTTCGTCCAGAAGCTCGCCACGATGGACCTCTCCTCGCGACGGATCTCGGTCCAGATCCGCGGCGCGGTCTCCGGTCAGGGCATCAAGCTGAACGTGGAGGGCGTCGCGATCGTCAAGGTCGGCGGCAACGCCGACCAGATCCGCCTGGCCGCCCAACGGTTCCTCTCCCAGCAGGCCGACGTCGAGCCGTTCACCCAGGAGGTCCTCGCCGGGGCCCTCCGCTCGATCGTCGGCGGTCTGACCGTCGAGCAGATCATCCGCGACCGCGCGGCCTTCGCCCAGCGCGTGGCCGACGAGTCGGAGAACTCCCTGACCGGCCAGGGCCTGATCCTCGACACCTTCCAGATCCAGGACGTCACCGACGACGGCTCCTACCTCGCCGACCTCGGTCGCCCCGAGGCGGCCCGGGTGGGTCAGACGGCCTCGATCGCCGAGGCCAACGCGCGGCAGGAGGCCGAGCAGGCCCGGATCGCCGCCGAGGAGCAGATCGCCGTCTCCGGTCGCGCGCTGGCGCTGAAGCAGGCCGAGATCAAGGCCGAGACCGACGCCGCGTCCGCCCAGGCCGCGGCCGCCGGGCCGCTGGCCCAGGCCGATCGCGACCAGGCGATCCTGCTCGAGCAGGAGAAGGTCGCCGTACGCCAGGCGGCGCTGACCGAGCGCAAGCTCGAGACCGAGATCCGCAAGCCCGCCGACGCCGACCGCTACCGCGTCGAGCAGGACGCCGAGGCCCGCCGCTCGGCCGAGATCGCGGCGGCCGACGCCCGCAAGGCCTCCACGATCGCGGCCGCCGAGGCCAAGGCGCAGGAGGCGCGGCTGTCCGGTGAGGCCGAGAAGTCCCGTCGTGCGGCGCTCGCCGAGGCGGAGTCGATCGAGGGCACCCGGCGCGGCGAGGCCGAGCGCGCCCGGCGTACGGCCGAGGCCGAGGCCACCCGCGCCGAGGGTGAGGCCCAGGGTGCCGCGATCCTCGCGGTCGGGCAGGCCGAGGCCGAGGCGATGGACAAGCGTGCGGAGGCGTTCGCCCACTACAACGACGCCGCCGTGCTGCAGATGCTGATCGAGGTGCTGCCCCAGATCGCCAAGGAGGTCGCCGCCCCGATCGCCGCCATCGACCAGCTCACGGTGATCTCCACCGACGGAGCAGGCGCCCTGCCCAAGCAGGTCACCAGCAACGTGGTCGAGACGCTCAACATGTTGAAGACCTCGACCGGCCTCGACCTCGAGGCGCTGATCGCCAAGTCGGTCGGCAAGGCCGCCGAGGGCGTCGGGCTCGAGGTGACGCCCCGCTCACCGTCGGACAGCGGGAGCGCCTCCACGACCTGAGCGCCTCCACGACCTGAGCGGCGCCGCGGTCCGCGCGGCCGCGCCGTCGCCCGCGCGGGCACGACCCCTCCGCGGGTTGGTCGATCGATCGAACAAGAACGATCTCGGTGTTGGTCGATCGATCGATCAACGCCCGGGCGTGTCAGTCCTCGGGCCGGTCGGTCCGCGACGACGCGATGCCCAACCTGACCCCGTGACCCACGATGGCGACGAGCACGAACCCGGCTCCCACCAGCGCCAGGGCGTCGCTGGCCACGGCCAGCAGGATCGCGGCCGCACCCGAGTCGTCGTCGGAGACCGCAACGGCGGACAGGGCCGCGCCGATGAACGAGAGGACCAGCAGGCCCACGCCGGTGCTGAGCCGTCCCGCGAGCTCGGCGCGGGCCGCGACCCGCGCAGCCTCCCGAGGCCCGGCACTCGCAGGCCCGGTCCCGGGGTGCTCGCTCGACCGGTCGGGCTGTCGGCCGGCCTCAGCGACCACGTCGGTGCCGCAGTGCCCGCACACGAACATCCCGTCGCGCACGGCGTGCCCGTTCACGCAGGTCCACACGAGGAGCCTCCCTCCCCCGCGCCGCGACAGCCCGGGAAGCCCGGCGTCACCGCACGACACCGCCGAACCTCGTCGCGGCGCCGACCGCGAACGAGGCGAGCGCGACCCGACGTCCCAGAGCCCGGTAGGGGTGGGCCACGCCGAGCTCCTCCAGCCGGCGCAGCCAGCGTGGACCGACCAGCCTCCGCACCATCGGCGAGGCCGCTCCGAGGGTCGCCGTCGCCACCGTCCCGACGGTGCGCACGGTCGGCTCGTCGCCCGCACGCGTCGAGCGCCACCAGGCGTATCCGCCGGCAGCGAGCGTCAGGCCCACCCGGGCCGCGCGCCGCCCGCCCGGGTCGAGCTCCTCCGCGGCGACCCACAGCCCCGCGCTCGCGGCCTCGAAGGCGATCTCCGCGACCTCGCGCAGGACCCCGGCGCGATCCACCGAGCCGCTCACGTCCTCACTCACGTCCTCACTCACTTGGGAGGCATCCGGATGCCGCCGTCGACGCGGACGACCTCACCGTTCATGTACGGGTTCGTCAGGCACTCCAGCACCATCGAGGCCAGCTCCTCGGGCGCGCCGAGCCGCTTGGGGAACAGCACCGACTCGCCCAGCCTGGCCTTGAACGCGTCCGCGTCGTCGCCCTCGCCGTAGATCGGGGTGTCGATCAGACCGGGGGCGACGGTGTTGAGCCGGATCCCCACGGCGGCGAGGTCGCGCGCGACCGGCAGGGTCATCCCGACGACGCCACCCTTCGAGGCCGAGTACGACGCCTGGCCGATCTGGCCGTCGAAGGCCGCCACGCTCGCCAGGTTGACGATCGCGCCGCGGCACCCGTCGGCGTCGGCGTCGTTGTGGCTCATCACCGTGGCCGCCTGACGGACCACGTCGAAGGTGCCGATCAGGTTGATCGCGACGACCTTGGTGAAGGCCTCCAGCGAGTGCGCGGACTCCAGGGTGCCGTCGCGGCCGACGGTGCGCTGGGCCCACCCGATGCCGGCGGAGTTGACGACGGCGCGCAGCGGGGCGATCGCGGCCGCCGCCTCGACGGCGCCGCGGACCTGCTCGGTGTCGGTGACGTCGACCTTCGCGAAGACCCCGCCGAGCTCCTCGGCGAGGGCCTCACCCTTCTCCACCTGCAGGTCGGCCACCAGGACGGTGGCGCCGCGGGCGGCGAGCTGGCGGGCGGCGGCGGCACCGATGCCGGAGGCGGCACCGGTGACCAGGGCCGTCCAGGGGGCGGTCCAGGGGGCGGTCGAGGCAGTCGGGTCCATGCTCCGATCCTAGGAGCCCCGCACCGAGGCCGTCGCCCCCGGTGCGACCCGGGTCACGCAGCCCGTCGCGCCGACTAGAGCTCGGTCTCGCCCCGCGCGACGACCTCGGCCGGTCCGGTCATCATCACCCGACCTGACCCGTCGATCTCGATCGACAGCGTGCCGCCCGGCACGTCGAC
Source organism: uncultured Actinomycetota bacterium (assembly GCA_963714475.1). Lineage (GTDB taxonomy): Bacteria > Actinomycetota > Actinomycetes > Propionibacteriales > Nocardioidaceae > Nocardioides. Next base: position 1,210,173 of record CAVQOP010000004.1, on the reverse strand, counting down.
CCGGTACGCCGTGCCGGCCGGCGCGCCGTCGGCCGCGGCCGCCGCGGCCATCACCGCGCACGCGCCGGTGCCGCACGAGCGGGTCTCGCCCGACCCGCGCTCGTGGACCCGCAGCGCGACGTGGTGCGCGCCCCGACGTACGACCAGCTCGACGTTGACGCCGTGCGGGTAGACCGTGTGGTCGTGCTCGGGCTCGGCCAGCCGCTCGCCCGGCGCGGAGAGGTCCTCGAGCCGCTCACCGTCGTCGAGGAAGGCGACCGCGTGCGGGTTGCCGACGTCGACGTGCTCGGCCTTCCACGTGCGACCCCCCAGGCTGACCTCGGTCGGACCGAGCAGGCGCGCCGGGCCCATGTCGACCCTCACCTGACCGTCGGCCCTCACGGTCACCGTCCTGACCCCGTCGCGCGTGCCGACGGCGATCGGGCCGGCCGGGTCGGCCAGCCCCTCCTCGACGAGGTGCCGGGCGAAGACCCGCACGCCGTTGCCGCACATCTCCGAGACCGAGCCGTCGGCGTTGCGGTAGTCCATGAACCACCCGTCCGGGTTCCCCCCGTCGCCCGGCTCGGTCGCACCACCCCGCACCACCCGCAGCACCCCGTCGCCGCCGATGCCGGCACGGCGGTCGCACAGCGCGCGCACCCGCGCGGTCCAGGTCGCCTCGTCCAGGCCCCCGTGGACGGTGCCGTCGTGGTCGGGCAGCAGGACGAAGTCGTTCTCGGTCCCGTGACCCTTGAGGAAGGGATAGCTCATCAGTAGAGGCCCTCGGCGTAGGACGACGAGCCGTAGTAGGCGTCGAGCTCCTCGATGCTGCGCCCGTCGGGCTCGACCTGGGCCGCGAGGACCGCACGGCGCGGCACCCGCGCCTCGGGTGCCCAGCTCGGCGGGTCCCACAGCCCCGAGCGCAGGAACGCCTTCGAGCAGTGGAAGAAGACGTCCTCGACGTCGACGACCAGGGCCAGGACCGGTCGACGGCCGCGGACCTCCAGCGCGTCGAACCACGGGGCGTCGCTGACCAGCCGCGCCCGGCCGTTGACGCGCAGCGTGTCGCCCCGGCCCGGGATCAGGAACAGCAGACCGACGTGGGGGTTGCTCAGCACGTTGCGGTAGCCGTCCGCGCGCCGGTTGCCGGGCCGCTCGGCCAGTGCGATCGTGCGGTCGTCGAGCACGTGCACCAGCGACCCGGCGGGGTCGCCCTTGGGCGAGGCGTCGCAGGTGCCGTCGCCACCGGCCGTGGTCAGCACGCAGAACGGGCTGGCCGCCAGCCAGTCGCGGTCGACGTCGAGCAGGTGGTCCCGGCCCTTGTCGCGCGCCCGCGCGCTGGGCTCGCCACCGAGCAGCGCCACCAGCTCCTCGGTCGTGGTCACCGCGACCTCGGTGCCCGCCCGCGTCGTCGCGCTCACCGCGTCCACCTGCTCACCCCGTCCACGGCGCCACGGTAGTACGCCGGACCCGTCCGGCGACCAGCGCAGCGTCGACCACGGGCTCGATGACGCAGGCGCGCTCGGCGGCCCCGCGGGACGTGGGCGAGCCTCACCGACGTCGGCGCACCACCCCGGCGTCGCCGCCGCCACGGCGTACGGGCTCGGCGACGGCGGTGAGCATCCCCCGCGGGCCGATCTCGATGCCGGTCAGCGCCCCGATCTCCGCGGCGCTGGTGAAGGCGTCGCCGGAGGGGGTGAAGGTGTGGCCGTAGGGGCTGAGGAGGTCGCCGTAGGTGTCGATGAAGCCCGGCTCCGCGGTCACCGAGGAGGTGTTGCGCTGCGAGGCGCGCGGCTCGGCGACCGACCGGGGCAGGCTCAGCTGCCGGTCGACCCGGTTGACGATCGTCTGCAGCACGGTGGTGATGATCGTCGATCCGCCGGGCGAGCCGAGGGCCAGGACCGGGCGGCGGTCGCGCAGGATGATCGTCGGCGACATCGAGCTGCGGGGGCGTTTGCCGGGCTGGATCCGGTTGGGGTCGGCCGGGTCGGGCACGGCGGAGAAGTCGGTGAGCTCGTTGTTCAGCAGGAACCCGCGCCCCGGGACGACGATGCCCGAGCCGCCGGTCTGCTCGATCGTCAGCGTGTAGGACACGACGTTGCCGCGCCGGTCGACCACGGTGAGGTGGCTGGTCGAGAGGCCCTCGGTGTCGTCCTCCTTCGGTGCGGGGACCGTGCTCGCGGTGTCGCAGGCGCCGTCGTAGTCGGTGACGTCGCCGGGCGCGACCGGCTTGCTCGCGGCCCGGTCCGGGTCGATCAGGCAGGCCCGCTCGGCGGCGAAGGTGTCGGAGAGGAGGTCGGCGACCGGGACGTCGACGAACGCCTCGTCGCCGAGGTAGGCGCCGCGGTCGGCGAAGGCCAGTGCGCTGGCCTCCAGGTAGTGGTGCAGGACGTCGGCGTCGTCCATCGAGGCGAGGTCGTCCTGCTCCAGGATGTCGAGCGCCTCCCCGACCGTGGTGCCCCCGCTGGAGGACGGGGCCATGCCGTAGACGTCGTAGTCACGGTAGTCCGAGCTCGTCGGCGCCTGCACGAGCGCGCGGTAGTCGGCGAGGTCGCGGGTGCGCATGAACCCGGGCGGCACCGGCAGGTCGGTGTCGCGCACGACCGGCGGGTTCTGCACCGCGTTCACGATCTCGGTCGACAGGCGGCTGTCGTAGAACAGACGGTCGCCCCGGCGGCCGAGCGCCCGGTAGGTGGCGGCGAGGTCGGGGTTGCGGAAGATCGAGCCGACCTCGGGCAGGACACCGCCGCGCAGGAAGAGGTCACGGGTGGAGGTGAACGCCGCGAACCGGTCGGCGTTGTCCTCGGTCTGGGAGCGGAACGTCTCGTCCACCACGAAACCGCGGCGCGCCAGCCGCTCGGCCGGCGCGAGCGCGACCGGCAACGGCACGCTGCCCCAGCGCCGCAGGGCGGTCGTCCACGTGGCGGGGGTGCCGGGGACGCCCACCGAGACCCCGCTCGTCACCCGGTCCGGGCTGAACGGGTACGGCGCCCCGGTGCCGGGGTCGATGAAGGCGTCGGCCGGCATCCGCTTCGGTGCGGTCTCGCGGCCGTCGATGGTCTGCACCCGGCCCGTGTCGGCCTGGTAGGTCACGAAGTACCCACCACCGCCGACGCCCGCGCTGTAGGGCTCGGTCACCCCGAGCGCGGCCGCGGTCGCCACGGCGGCGTCCACGGCGTTGCCGCCCCGGCGCAGCACCCGCAGCCCGATCCTGGTCGCCTCCGGGTCGACCGAGCTCACCGCACCGCCGCGACCCCGCGCGACCGGGTGCTTGGTCGGGACCGGTGCGAGGCGCTCGACCGGGCCGGTACCCGTGCCCGGGCCCGGGCCCGGGTCGGGGTCGGCGGCGGCCGGCGCTGCCGGGGAGGCCAGGGCCGCCCCGGTCACGAGGGCGGCCAGGCTGGACACGGCGCTGCGGCGACGACGGTTCATGGGTGCTCCCGAGAGGTGTGGTGGGCCCACCCTGCCTGCTCGGACGGGCCGCGTCGAGAGCCCGGTTACGGTCGGGTCATGCCATTCAGCACCCGTCTCCTGCCCTCCGTCGTCCTGCGCGCCGCTGTCCTGGCCTGCGCCCTGCTGCTCGCAGGGTGCAGCTCGAGCGACACGACCACCGCGACCGCCGACTCCACGACCTCGGCCGACGCCGCGACGCCGACCGCGTCGGGGTCGGCCTCGCAGTCGGCCTCCGCCGACGCCTCCGAGCAGGAGTTCCCCGACGTGCAGGCCGTCGAGCTGCGCCGCGAGGACGACGGCACCTACTCGGCCCTGGTCACGATCAGCTCGCCCTACGACACCCCCGAGCGGTACGCCGACGGGTGGCGGGTCCTCGGCGAGGACGGGGACGTCCTCGGCGAGATGACCCTGGGCCACGACCACGCCGACGAGCAGCCCTTCACCCGCATGCAGAGCGGCCTGGAGGTTCCCGACGGGACCGAGACCCTCACGGTGGAGGGTCGCGACTCCGAGAACGGCTACGGCGGGACGACCGTCCAGGTCGAGGTGCCCTGACCGCTCACCCCGACTGGTCGGGATGGTCCGGGGCACCGGCCGCACGCTCGACGGCCGCGAGGGCCACCCCGAGACGGTGCGGGTCGTCGTGGGCGACCCACACGATGCGGGGGTCCTTGCGCCACCAGGCCAGCTGACGACGCGCGAACCGACGGGTGGCCACGACCGTGGCCTCGACGGCCTCGGCGCGGGTCAGCTCTCCCGCGAGGTGGGCTGCGGCCTCCCGGTAGCCGATGGCCCGCGACGCCGTCCGGCCCGAGGCGAGACCCACCTCGAGGAGCCGCTCGACCTCGCCGAGCAGCCCGTCGGCGTACATCTGCTCGACGCGGACCGCGATCCGCCGGTCCAGCACGTCCCGCTCGATGCTGAGCCCGACCTGCACGGTGCGGGGGTCGGCGTAGGTCAGCGACGGCAGCGTCGCGGTGAACGACTGCCCGCTCAGCTCCCCCACCTCCAGCGCCCGCACCACCCGGCGGGCGTTCTGCGGGGGGATGCCGGCGGCGGCCTGCGGATCGGTCCGCGCGAGCACGGCGTGCAGGGCCGGCGCCCCGACCTCGGCGAGCCGCTGCTCCCAACGTGCCCGGACGGCCGGGTCGGTCCCGGGGAACGCGAACTCGTCCAGCACCGCCCGGGTGTAGAGCGCCGAGCCCCCCACCAGGACAGGAGTCGCGTGGCGCTCACGCAGGGTCACGATGGTGCTGCGCGCCAGGGCCTGGAAGTCGGCCACGCTGGCCGGCTCGGTGACCTCGAGGAGGTCGAGCAGGTGGTGGGGGATCCCGCGGCGCTCGGTCAGGGAGGTCTTGGCCGTGCCGATGTCCATCCCGCGGTAGAGCGCCATGGCGTCGGTGTTGACGACCTCGCCGCCGAGCCGCGCGGCCAGGTCCAGCGAGAGCGCCGTCTTGCCCGCCGCGGTCGTGCCGACGACGGCGACGATCGGGGGCGACGTGCTCATGTCGATAGTCTTCCAACAACGGGCCCGCGCCACGCGCAGCCCGACCGATCCGCCACGCAGAGGAGCACTCCATGAGTTTTCTCGACGACGCCAAGAAGAAGCTGGGCCGGGCCGTCGACCAGCACGGCGACAAGATCTCGACCGGCATCGACAAGGCCGCGCAGGCCGCCGACAAGAAGACCGGCGGCAAGCACCACGACAAGATCGCCAACGCCACCGGCAAGGCCAAGGACGCCCTCGACAAGCTCGACGGCCGGAACGACGACCTCCCCGACGACCCGTCGAGGCCCCCGGGCACCCCGCCGTCCAGCACCCCGCCGTCCAGCACCCCTCCCTCCGGCCGATGAGCGAGAACCGCGCCTCGAGCGACCCGACGATCGACCCCGACGACGGGGTCAAGACGACGCCCGCGACCGAGGCCGACGACGCCGCTCCGGACCCGTCCGCGATGCAGACGCCGCCCGGTGAGCACTCCGGCGAGCTGCCCGGCGACAACGACGGCGACGCGGCCCACGGCGCGAGCCAGGAGGAGAACGCCGAGGCCTCCGAGACGGGCGAGCCCTCGCAGTGACCGCACGGTGAGCCAGAGCCACGACGCCCACCACGGGCGGTTCGTGGTCGTGCCGGCGTCCTACGTGTTCCTGCTGCGCGACGCCCCCGGGCGCGACGTGGTCGAGGTGCTGCTGCAGCTGCGCTCGGGCACCGGCTTCATGGACGGCCACTGGGCCGCCGCGGCGGCCGGCCACGTCGAGCGCGGCGAGACCGCTCTCGATGCGGCCCGCCGTGAGGCGCGTGAGGAGATCGGTGTCGAGATCGAGATCGAGGACCTCGCCTTCGTGACCGCGATGCAGCGCACCCGTGGCGGGGAGCCGATCGACGAACGGGTCGACTTCTTCTTCTCCGCCCGCACCTGGCGCGGGGAGCCGCGCCTGCAGGAGCCGGACAAGTCGGCCGGGCTGCGCTGGTGCGCCCTGGACCGTCTCGACGAGCTGCCGGACCCCGTGGTGCCCCACGAGCGGTCGGTGCTCGATAGCCTGCTCGAGTCGACGACGACGCCCTACACGACCTTCGGGTTCGAACCCCGTGGAACAGGAGGCACCCGATGAGCAGCCAGGAGCCCGGACGCAAGCCGGACGCCGAGGCCGAGAGCGGCACGCCGAACCCGGGCGGGGCCGACGCGGTGCACAGCGCCAGCACCGACGGGGTCGAGCGCGCCGACTCCGAGGTCGCCGACCTCGACCCGTCCAAGAACCCGGCCGTCGAGGACGCCCTGCCCGACGAGATGCGCGAGGGCGAGGACACCGACACCAAGGCGACCCGCGACGAGGACGACGTCGAGCCGGAGGAGGAGTCCCCGGCCTGAGCGACCGCAAGAACGTACAGTGCGTGACTCGCGGGCCACTCTCGCGCGCATCGTCGCAGGTCGCTGACGCTCAGACCGCTCGCAAACCACGCACTGTACGTTCTTCCGTCGCCTCCTCGAGGATCCAGCGGACCCAGCCGGGCTCGCCCATCACCTGCTCGTAGGCGAAGCGGAGCACCAGCCACCCGCTGACGACCATCTCGTCGTAGCGGCGGCAGTCGTGGGCGAGTGCGGCGCGGTCGCCGTGCCAGGTGAAGGAGTCCGCCTCGAGCACGATCCGCAGCTCCCGGTCGACCAGGTCGGGCCGTCCGAGGAACGTCGCGTCCCGCCACAGGTCGACCTGGGGCACCACCCGCAGCCCGGGCACGCCCAGCGCGACGGCCCGCAGCACCGACTCGAACGGGTTGGCGGCCCGCCCGTCGGCCTGCTCCGCGACCCGACGCGCCTGCGGGCGCCCCGGTCCCGAGATGCCGTCGGTGACCCGCCGCAGCCGCCCCGGCGTCACGCCCGCGCGCAGTGCGGAGTCCGCCACGGCGAGCGCCTCGTCGGCGGGCAGCAGCCGGAGGCAGTCGAGGAGGGTCCGGTCCGTCGAGGTCACCCGGGTGCCGCCGACGCTGACCACGTCGTCGACGCCGAGCGCGGCCCGGTGGACGGTCACCCCCACCTGCTGGCGCCCGCTGAGACGACGGTTGCGCGCCACCGTCACGTCGGGCTCGCGGGGCAGCTCCTTGACGGCCCATCCGTGCACCACCGCCGCACTACGCAGCGAGAGGGTCGCACTGAGCGCGTGCGCCTGCGCCCGGGCCCGGTCGGCGGCCGGCAGGACGAAGCGACCCCGAGCCGGCCTGGTGACGCGGCCCTCGACGAGGGCCTGCTGGAGGCAGGCGCGCGTCACGTGGGTCTCGAGCTGGGCACGGGACGCGACACCGCCGAGCTCGGTCAACACCTCGACGACGTCCACACCGCCAGCATCGGTGCAGCGGCGACGCGGTGTCCTCGGCTCTCCACAGGGGGTGGGGGTCGGGGTCGGCGGGTCGTAGGGTCGAGCCATGAGCGACGAGACTTCGGGCCAGGGGACGGGCGAGCCGGGCGAGGACGAGCTCGTCGCGTCCAACCCCAACGCCAACGGCCCCGACGGTGCGGCCGGCGGGATGGGCGTGAGCAGCGAGATCGAGGGCAGCACCGGGCCCGGGCAGCACGGCACGGACGGCCAGCTCGACACCTCCCCCGGTCCGACGCCGTCGGAGGCGTCCGAGACCTCGGAGAAGGTCGGCGAGGACGACACGGCCGACGTGCAGCCCCAGTCGCCCGGCCCGCCGAAGTCCGGCTACAACTCCCGCGACCCCCGCTCGAAGGAGTCCGCGTTCGAGCCCGGCCCCCAGCAGCAGCGCGAGCTGCGCGAGGACGGCTGAGCCGCAGCGTCCCTCAGCCGCAGGCCGGGGCCGGCGGCAGCGGCGGCGGCGCACCGAGCGAGGGCATGCCGAGCCCGACCGAGCCGGTCGCGGTCGGTGCGCCCTGCCGGGCCTGCCACGCGTCGCCGGAGCGGGTGCGGCGTACGTCGAGCACCTCGCCGTCGGCGACGAGGTGGTGCGGGGCGGCGCGGGTGATCTCGACGACCACGCGGTCACCGGGTCGCACCGGCTCGACGGGCCTGGCGAAGTGCACGAGCCGGTTGTCCGGGCCCCGACCGGAGAGCCGGTGCGTGGCGGTGTCCTTGCGGCCCTCGCCCTCGCTGACCATGAGCTCGACGCGACGACCGACGAGGCGCTTGCCCTCCGCCCAGGCCACCTCGTCGACCAGGGCGGCGAGACGCTCGTAACGCTCGCGGACCACCTCGGGCGGGACGACGCCGGTCATCGTCGCGGCCGGGGTACCGGGCCGCTTGGAGTACTGGAAGGTGAACGCGTTGGCGAACCGCGCCTCGCGCACCACCTCGAGGGTGGCGGCGAAGTCCTCCTCGGTCTCGCCGGGGAAGCCGACGATGATGTCGGTCGTGATCGCCGCGTCCGGCATCGCGGCGCGGACCCGCTCGATGATCCCGAGGAACCTGCTGCGCCGGTAGGAGCGGCGCATCGCCCTGAGCACCCGGTCCGAGCCCGACTGCAGCGGCATGTGCAGCTGCGGCATCACGTTCGGGGTCTGCGCCATCGCCTCGATCACGTCGTCGGTGAACTCCGCGGGGTGCGGCGAGGTGAAGCGCACCCGCTCGAGGCCCTCGACCTCGCCGCAGGCGCGCAGCAGCTTGCTGAAGGCCTGCCGGTCGCCGAACTCCACGCCGTAGGCGTTGACGTTCTGGCCCAGCAAGGTCACCTCGGACACGCCGTCGGCGACGAGGGCCTCGACCTCGGCCAGGATCTCGCCGGGTCGGCGGTCCTTCTCCTTGCCCCGCAGCGCGGGGACGATGCAGAAGGTGCAGGTGTTGTTGCACCCGACCGAGACCGAGACCCAGGCGGCGTACGCCGAGTGCCGCTTGGTCGGCAGCGTGGAGGGGAAGACCTCGAGCGACTCGAGGATCTCCACCTGCGCCTCCTGCTCGACGCGGGCACGCTCGAGCAGGACGGGCAGCGAGCCGATGTTGTGGGTGCCGAAGACGACGTCGACGTAGGGCGCACGGGTCGTGATCGTGTCGCGGTCCTTCTGGGCCAGGCAACCGCCGACCGCGATCTGCATCCCCGGCCGCGCGGCCTTCACCGGCGCGAGGTGGGAGAGGTTGCCGTAGAGCTTGTTGTCGGCGTTCTCGCGCACCGCGCAGGTGTTGAACACGACGACGTCGGCCTGCTCGTCGGCCGGCGCCGCGGCGTACCCGGCCGACTCCAGCAGCCCGGTGAGCCGCTCGGAGTCGTGGACGTTCATCTGGCACCCGTAGGTCTTGACCACGTAGGTGCGCGGCGGTGCTGCGGTCTCGGGAGCGGTCTCGGGGGCAGCCTCGGGGGCGGTCTGGGGTGTGGCAGTCATGGCCGAACCAGCCTACGGCTCCGGGTGGGGCGCCGGCGCCCCGCGGCTCAGAAGCCGCCGAACAGGGTCCCGAGCGTGATGACGACGACCAGCGCGACGAGCGGGATGGCGACGGCGACGACGAAGATGTCCTTGTAGGACTGGCGGTGGGTCAACCCGCAGATCGCGAGCACGGTGACCACCGCGCCGTTGTGCGGGAGCGCGTCGAAGCCGCCCGCGGCGAGCACGGTGACCCGGTGCATCAGGTCCAGGCTGATCTCCTGCGCCTCGGCCAGGCCGCGGAACTGCTCGCCCAGCGCCTCCAGGGCGATGCTCATCCCGCCGGAGGCCGAGCCGGTGATCCCGGCCAGCACGTTGACCGAGACCGCCAGCGAGATCACCGGGTTGCCGGAGATGCCGAGGACGGCGTCGCGCACGAGGCGGAAGGCCGGCAGCGAGGCGATGACGGCGCCGTACCCGACCTCGGAGGCGGTGTTGAAGATCGGCAGGAAGGAGCCGAACGTGCCCTCGTTGAGCGTGGTCCGCAGGTCGGTCAGCCGGGTCCGGTTCAGCGCGACGACCAGCAGGCACGCCGCCACGAGCGCGACCACGATCGCCCAGATGCCGCCGACCGTCTCGAGGTCGGTGGCGCCGTAGGCGTCCTCGGCGAGGTAGGAGGTGTCCAGCGCCGGGAACACCCAGGTGACCAGGACGTAGTTCAGCGCGATCACCACGATGATCGGGACGAAGGCGACCAGGGTCGAGGGCCGCGGGCGGGTGTCGGTGGCCGCCGTGGCGCCCTGGGTGGTCGTCGCGGTCGCGGTCGCGGTGCCCCCCGATCCACCGGCACTACCGCTCGGGCCGCCGCCGTCGGAGTCGGCCTCGCGCTTGGCGGACTCGGCGTCGAGGTAGCCCTCGCCGGCGGCCTGCAGGCGCCGCGAGCGCACGCTCAGCCAGCCCACACCCCCGCCGAACATGATCAGCGCCGCGATGATGCCCAGGCCGGGGGCGGCGAACGCGTCGGTGCCGAAGTACGGCGCCGGGATCGCGTTCTGGATCTGCGGGGTGCCGGGCAGCGCGGTCATCGTGAACGTGAACGACCCGAGCGCGATCGCGGCCGGGATCAACCGCTTCGGCACCCCGGCCTCACGGAACATCGCAGCCGCGATCGGGTAGACCGCGAAGGCCACCACGAACAGCGAGACGCCGCCGTAGGTCAGCACCCCGCAGGCCAGCACGATCGCCAGGATCGAGCGCTCGCCGCCGAGCTTGGCGACGATCGCGTAGGCGATGGCGCGCGCCGAGCCGGAGTCGTCCATCAGCTTCCCGAACAGCGCCCCGAGCAGGAACAGCGGGAAGTAGGTGATCAGGTAGCCGCCGAGCGAGGGCATGAAGACCTGGGTGTAGGTCGCCAGCAGCGGCAGACCACCGTTGAACAGCGTGGCCAGCAGCGCCATCAACGGCGCCAGGATGATCACGTTGACACCGCGGTAGGCGAAGAAGATGAGCAGCGTGAGCGACAGGACGATGCCGATGAGACCGACCACGGGGGCTCCTAGGGCTCCGAGCACGGACGAGACGCCAGCACCCTAGAGGAACGCGAGCGCCACCAGGGCGACGACCACGAGGACGCCGACGCCGATCACCCGCGCCGGGTCCTCCTGCCACGGCCGAGGCGCCACGGGAGGCCCCGGCGGCGCCGGGGCCGGCGCGCCGGCCCGGCTCGGCGCGGCGGCCCCGCTCGGCGCGGCGGGGCGAGCGGTCCCGTCGACATCATCGGTGTCGTCGGGTGGGCGCTGCTCGACGCGACGCAGCACCGCACGGCGTACGGCCTGGCGCATGGTGAACAGCACGGCGCCGACCGGGAGCAGCAGCCACGTCTCGGGCCCCACCCCGCGCGGGTCGACGAGCCGCAGCACGAGGATCACCAGCGCGACCATGCCGAGCCCGGTGACGAAGTCGCGCAGCGGGGCGGGCAGGGATCTCATCGTCGCCCAGCCTAGGGCGCACCCGCAGCCTGCGGATCAGCCCTTGGTCGAGCCCAGGGTGAGCCCGGAGACGAACTGCTTCTGCAGGGCGAAGAAGACGACGAGCACCGGCAGCGCGACGAGCACCGAGCCCGCGGAGAGCAGGTTGTAGTCGGTGAAGAACTGGCCCGAGAGGTTGTTCAGCGCCGAGGTGATCGGGAACTTGTCGCCGTTGCCGCCGAGCAGGACCGTGGCCCAGAAGAACTCGTTGTAGATCCAGGTCGTCTGCAAGGTCGCCAGGGCGGCCAGCGCCGGGCGCACCAGCGGCATCGTGAGCTGCCAGTACTGGCGCCACACGCTGGCCCCGTCGACCATCGCCGACTCGTAGATCTCGTGCGGGATGGTCTTCATGTAGTTGCTCAGCACGAAGGTGCAGAACCCCAGCTGGAACGCGACGTTGATCGCGATCAGTCCCCAGTAGCTGCCGAGCATCTGACCGGAGTCGCTCATGAGCTCCGGCAGCGGGATCTCGCGGTAGATCCGGAAGACCGGCACCAGCAGCGCTTGCGGCGGCAGGAGGTTGGCGGCCAGGAACATGGCCAGCAGCACCAGGTTGAAGCGATAGCTGAACCGGGCCAGGACGAAGGCGACCAGCGAGGCCAGGAACAGCGTCGCGACGACCGCCGGGACGGTGATGATGACGGAGTTCCAGAAGTACTTGCCCAGGTCGCCCTGGGTCCAGGCGTTGCGGTAGTTCTCGAAGGTCCACCCGCCGAACGAGACGTAGCCGTTCGCCTGGGTGTAGGCGTAGTCCCGGAAGGAGTTCAGCACCGCCCAGAGCAGCGGGAAGAGCCAGATCAGGGCGAGCACCGCCATCACCACGGTGGCCACCAGCCCTCGCGGGCTGCTGACCCGGGGTCCGCTGTGCTGGGGCGGCTCGACGGAGGTCGCTGCCCGGCGGCCACCTCCGGTCTCGGGGGCGCCTGCGGAGTCCGGCACCTCGGTGGTCGTGCTCATGACTCGGCCCGCTCTTCCTTGAACACCGCACGCAGGTACAGGGTGATGAAGACCGTCGAGATCGCCATCATGATCACCGCCAGCGCCGAGCCGAACCCGTAGCGGGCGGCCTCGCCGACCACGTTCTGCGCGACCAGGGCCCCGATCAGCTCCAGGCCGTTCGTCCCGCGGTTGACGACCCAGACCAGGTCGAAGGCTCGCAGCGACTCGATCACCACGATCACCAGGACGACCATGTTGATGGGGCGCATCACCGGGAACACGACGCTGAAGAACGTCTGCCGCTCGGTGGCGCCGTCGACGGCGGCGGCTTCGCGCAGGCTGCCGTCGACGCCCTTCAGGCCGGCCAGGTAGATCAGCATGATGTAGCCGGTGTGGCGCCAGGCCGTGGCGATCAGCACGGCCCACAGGTTGATGTCGCGGTCGCCGTACCAGTCGACCTGCGAGGAGAACACGGCGTTGATCAGGCCCTGGTCGCGGGAGTAGAAGAGCTGCCAGATGAAGCCGACCAGCGCCAGCGACAGCACGACCGGCATGTAGAAGGCGGTCTGGTAGAACCGGCTGCCCTTCATCTCCCGGTCCAGGATCACCGCGAGGAGCATGCCCAGCAGGGTGGGACCCACGAAGAGGAAGCCCAGCCAGATCAGGTTGTGCCGCATCGCCGGCCAGAAGGGCGGGTAGATCGAGGCGATGTCCTCGTAGTTCTTCGTCCCGACCCACTGGATGGTGCTGACGTCGCCGATGCCGTTCCAGTTGCCGAAGGACAGGATCACCGAGAGCGCCGCGGGGAACCAGACCAGGCCGAGCACGAAGATGCTCGGCACGACGACCATCACGATCACGACCGCCCGGTCGCGCGGTCGCAGCCGCTTGGACCGCGACTTCGGGGCCTTGCCCGTGATCGGGACCTCGGTCGTGCTCGCCATCGCCTCTGCCTCTCGCCTGCCTCGTCGTGTACGCCGTACCGCCCCCGTGGGCGCCGGGGTCAGCTGCCGAAGATCGAGACCTTCTGCTCCTGGATCGAGCTCGGTGACGCCGTCGATGTCGTCGGGCGACTCGAGGAACCGTTGCAGCGCGGGGATCATCACGGTGGCGGCGAAGTCCGAGCGGGTGTCGCGGTCGAGGAACTGCGCGATGTTGCTGGCCTCCCCCACGACCTGGGCCGACTTCATCTGCAGGTTGCTGTAGCTCTTGGTGCTGGCGCCGTCGTTGGCCGCGATGAAGGGCGTGGTGCCCTGGTTGGCGGCGTCCGCGGCCTCGCCGCTGCCGAGGTACTTCATCATCTCCAGGCCGCCGACCTGGTTCTCCCCCGACGCCGCCAGGCAGAAGCCGTCGATGGGGGCGTCGAGGGAGTCGGCGCCGATCGAGGAGTCGAGCTCGGGGAAGGTGAAGAAGTCGAGGTCGCTCTCGTCGTCGGGGATGGCGTCGACGACGAAGGTGCCGAGCAGGTACATCCCGGTCTCGTTCTTGCTCAGCGAGGTCGCCGCCTCCTGCCAGGTGCGACCCAGCGGGTCGGCCTGGTGGTAGGGCAGCAGTCCGCGCCAGGTGTCGAAGACCTGCTTGGTCTCCGTGGAGTCCCACGCCTCCTCACCGGCCATCAGCTTCATGTGGTACTCGAAGCCGTTGATGCGCATGTTGAGGATGTCGAAGGTGCCCATCGCGGGCCAGCCGTCCTTGTCGGCGAAGGCGATCGGCGTCATGCCGTCCTTCTGCATCGACTTCATCAGGGTGGTGAAGTCGTCGAGGGTCGTCGGCACCTCGTAGCCGAACTTCTTGAAGACCGACTTCTTGTAGAACATCGCCCACGGGTAGTAGTCCTTGGGCACGAAGTACTGCTTGCCGTCCGAGGCCGTCGAGGCCTCCTTGAAGGAGTCCGGGATCCCCTCGATCGGCCAGGCCTCGCTGACGTCGGTGATCAGTCCGCTCTCGGCGAACTGGTTCATCCGGAAGCCGGCGAACCAGGTGAAGACGTCGTCGGGGTTGCCCTGGAGGTAGGTGTTGATGTTCTCCTGGAAGGTGTTGTGGTCGACGGCGTTGACCTTCACCTCGGTACCGGCCTGCTCCGCGTAGGCGGCCGCCATCTGCTCCAGCCGCGTGTACGCCGGCCCGGAGCCCTTCGCCTCGTTCATGCCGAAGGTCACCGGTTCGCTCGCGGAGCCCGTGGTCGCGCCGCCGCCGTCACCGCCGCAGGCCGCCAGCGCGGGCGACGCGCCGAGCAGGGCACCACCGGCCAGGGCGCCGCGCAGCACGGTGCGCCGGGAGGACGCCATGCCGTGCACCGAGGACGGGACCGGCAGGTGGGTGGGTCGGGGTCGAGACATCTGTGCCCTCCAAGTGAACAAGTTCCAACGCGGATCACTAACATTGACGTGGCCAGCGTCACACTGTCAACATCTGAACGGGCACAACTCCCGATTTCTCCCAGATAAGCGACATAGTCCGACACAGAGAGGAACGAGGTCTGTTGACTTCAACACCGACCCCTCAGCACCCTGCCGGGCTCCGCGACTGGCGCGGACGGCTCGCCGACGGACGGGCCCGCCTGGCCTTCGGCGGCGACTACAACCCCGAGCAGTGGCCTCGCGAGGTCTGGGAGGAGGACGTGCGGCTGATGACCGAGGCCGGCGTCGACCTCGCCACCGTGGGGGTCTTCTCCTGGGCCCACCTCGAGGTCGCGCCCGGCGAGCTGCGCTTCGGGTGGCTCGACGACGTGCTCGGTCGGCTCAGCGAGGCCGGCATCGGCATCGACCTCGCGACGGCGACCGCCTCGCCACCGCCGTGGCTGAGCGCGGCGCACCCGCAGATGCTGCCGGTGACCGCCGACGGCACCCGGCTCTCCCCGGGTGGTCGCCAGGGCTTCTGCCCGAGCTCGCCGGTCTACCGCGAGCACGCCCTGCGGTTGTGCCGGGCCCTGGCCGAGCGGTACGCCGACCTGCCGGGCCTGCGGTTGTGGCACGTCGGCAACGAGCTGGGCTGCCACAACTCCTCGTGCTTCTGCGACGTCAGTGCCGAGGCCTTCCGCACCTGGCTGGCCGAGCGCTACGGCGACGTGGAGGCGCTCAACGAGGCGTGGGGCACGGCGTTCTGGTCCCAGCGCTACACCGACCTCGCCGAGGTGCTGCCACCGCGCGTGACGCCGGCGATCCCGAACCCCACCCACCAGCTCGACTTCAAGCGCTTCTGCTCCGATGAGCTGCTGGCGAACTTCGTCATGGAGCGCGACGCCCTGCACGAGCTCTCCCCCGGCGTCGCGGTGACGACGAACTTCATGATCTCCGAGCACATCCGCGACATGGACTACCACCGCTGGGCGCGAGAGGTCGACGTCGTCTCCAACGACCACTACCTCCTCGCCGCCGACCCCGAGGGCTACCGCGAGCTCGCGTTCTGCGCCGACCTGACCCGCGGAGTCGCGGGCGGGGAGCCGTGGCTGCTCATGGAGACCTCCCCGGGAGCGGTCAACTGGCAGCCTCGCAACATCGCGCGCGGTCCGGGAGAGCTGGCCCGATCGGCGCTCCAGCACGTCGCCCGCGGGGCCGACGCCGTCCTGTTCTTCCAGTGGCGGGCCTCGCGCGCGGGCGCCGAGAAGTACCACGCGGCGCTGCTGCCGCACGCCGGCACCGACAGCCGCACCTGGCGCGAGGGCGTCGCGCTGCGCCGCGTGCTCGACGCGGTCGCCGAGATCGCCGGCAGCCGGGTCCACAACCAGGTCGCGATCCTCTTCGACTGGCACGCCTGGTGGGCCTGCGAGCTCGACTCCCACCCGAGCGTCGACGTCACCTACCTCGACCGTGCCCACGCACTGCACCGCGCGCTCACCGACGCCGGGGTCGGGGTGGACGTCGTGCATCCCGAGGCCGACCTGGGCGGCTACGACCTGATCCTGGCGCCCACCCTCTACCTGGTCACCGACACGGCCGCCGAGCAGCTGCGCGCGGCGGTCGAGGCGGGCGCGACGGCGCTGGTGACGTACTTCAGCGGCATCGTCGACGAGCACGACCACGTGCGCCTCGGCGGCTACCCGGGCGCGTTCCGCGACCTGCTCGGCGTCCGCGTCGAGGAGTTCCGGCCGCTGCGCGAGCACGAGAGCGTGCGGCTCACCGACGGTCGCAGCGCCGACGTCTGGTCCGAGGCGCTCCGCCTCGACGGTGCCGAGGCGGTCGTCGAGCACGTCGACGGACCCGCCGCGGGCACGCCCGCCGTCACCCGCCACGTCTACGGGCGCGGCCAGGCCTGGTACGCCGCGACCCGGCTCGACGCCGACGGCGACGCCGCTCTCGTCCGGCGCCTCCTCGACGACGCCGGAGTCCAGTCGCTGGCCGCGGTCCCGCCCGGTGTCGAGGTGACCCGGCGCGTGGGCGACGACGGTCGGTCCTGGCTGTTCTGCCTCAACCACACCGCTGCGGATGCGACGCTGGTCGCGCACGGCCACGATCTCGTCACCGACTCCCCGGTGTCAGGCACCCTCCTGCTCGCCGCAGGCGCCGTCGCGGTGGTCCGGGAGGGCTGATGCTCGCAACACACCGACGCGAGGAGATCGTCACGCGTCTCGAGCGCGACGGTGCGGTGCGGGTCAGCGACCTCGTCGCCGCGCTCGGCGTCTCGGACATGACGATCCGGCGCGACCTGGGTCAGCTCGCCGAGGAGGGTGTGCTCGACAAGGTCCACGGCGGGGCGGTCTCGCGCACCGACGACGGCGCCACCAGCACCTCCGAGCCCGGCTTCGCCGCCAAGTCGGTGCGTCAGCTCGCCCAGAAGGAGGCGATCGCCCGCGAGGCCGCGGCGCTGGTGCGCCCGGGCTGGGCCATCGCGGTCTCGGCAGGCACCACGACGTACGCCCTGGCGCGGCACCTGGCGCGCATCCCCCGGCTCAGCGTGGTGACCAACTCGGTGCAGGTCGCCGACGTGCTGCACCGGGCGGGCGACCCGTCACAGACCGTCCTGCTCACCGGCGGTCAGCGCACGCCCTCCGACGCACTGGTCGGCCCCATGGCGGTCGCGGCGCTGCGCTCCATGCATCTCGACGCGGTGCTGCTCGGCGTGCACGGCATGGACGCCGAGGCCGGCTTCACCACCCCCAACCTGCTCGAGTCGGAGACCAACCGCACCATGGTCGCCAGCAGCCGGCGGCTCCTGGTGCTCGCCGACTCCACCAAGTGGGGCACCGTCGCGCTCAGCTCGATGGCCCAGCTGCAGGCCGGGGTCACCCTCATCACCGACGTCGGGCTGCCCGCGCAGGCCCGCGCCGCGCTCGAGGACCGCATCGACGCCCTGGTCCTCGCCGACGCCGCGGAGCTCCCCGAGGACTGGCAGGAGGACCTCGAGGCCTGGGGCTCCGCCCCCTCCCGCCCCTGATCGGCAGGACGGGCCCGGCACGGTTCTGACGGTCGCACCGACCGTTGAGCGCGGCGGACCGACCGCTCGGCGCACCAGGACGGCCGATCGGGTCACGAGGAGGTCACGGATCGACCCGCGGGACGCGTGGCCGTAGCCCCACCCCCCGAAGGGTGACTAGGGTCCGGCGACATGAGCGTTCAGACCTCCGAGGACATCGATGTCGCCACCGGTGAACCGCTCGTCGTGCTCGAGTCGGTCGACAAGCACTTCGGGTCGCTCCACGTCCTGAAGGACATCAACCTCTCGATCAAGCGCGGCGAGGTCGTCGTGGTCATCGGCCCCTCGGGGTCGGGGAAGTCGACGTTGTGCCGGGCGATCAACCGGCTCGAGACCATCGACTCCGGCTCGATCACCCTCGACAGGCAGCCGCTGCCGCAGGAGGGCAAGGCGCTGGCCGAGATGCGCGCCGACGTCGGCATGGTCTTCCAGTCCTTCAACCTCTTCGCCCACAAGACGATCCTCGAGAACGTCACGCTGGGCCCGATCAAGGTGCGCGGCACCAAGAAGGCCGCCGCCGACAAGCGTGCGATGGAGCTGCTCGACCGGGTCGGCATCGCCCACCAGGCCGAGAAGTACCCCGCCCAGCTCTCGGGGGGCCAGCAGCAGCGCGTGGCCATCGCCCGGGCGCTGGCGATGGACCCCAAGGTGATGCTCTTCGACGAGCCGACCTCGGCGCTGGACCCCGAGATGATCAAGGAGGTCCTCGACGTCATGGTCGAGCTCGCCGAGCAGGGCATGACGATGGTCGTGGTCACCCACGAGATGGGCTTCGCGCGCACCGCCGCGCACCGCGTCGTGTTCATGGCCGAGGGCCAGATCGAGGAGGAGAACACCCCGGAGGAGTTCTTCACCAACCCGCGCAGCGAGCGCGCGCAGGACTTCCTGAGCAAGATCCTCAGGCACTGAAGGTCCGCGCGCCACGTCGACCGCTGCACCGAACGACCGCTCCAGACAGCCAGGCAGACCAGTCACACCAGACAGAGGAGAAACGCATGCGGATCAGACAGCTCTCGGCCATGGCGGCCGCCGCCGTGCTCAGCGTCGGCATCGCCGGCTGCGGTGACGCCGGGTCGTCGACCAGTGGGGCGGACGCCCCCGACGTCGAGGTCCAGGAGGACGCCGCCTCGCAGTTCGAGGACGGCACCCGGATGAAGGAGCTCGCCGAGGCCGGCACGATCACCGTCGGGGTCAAGTACGACCAGCCGGGCCTCGGGTTCAAGGACGCGACGTCCGACATCCCGACCGGCTTCGACGTCGAGATCGCCAAGATCCTCGTCGCCGGTCTCGGCATCGACCCCGAGTCCGACGCCGTGACGTGGGAGGAGACGATCTCCGACAACCGCGAGCCCTATCTCCAGCGGGGTCGCGTCGACCTGGTGCTCGCGTCGTACTCGATCACCGACGACCGCCGCAAGATCGTCGGACAGACCGGGCCGTACCTCGTGACGGGCCAGCAGATCCTGGTGCCCGAGGACAGCGACGTGACCAGCATCGAGGACCTCGAGGGTGAGGACGTGTGCTCGGTGACCGGCTCGACCTCGCTGACCAACGTCGAGGACGCGGGCGCCAACGGCGTACCGGCCGACACCTACAGCCAGTGCGCCGAGGACGTCGTCAACGGCACCGTCCCGGCGATGTCGACCGACGGCTCCATCCTGCTCGGCCTCGCCGCCCAGTACGACGGTCAGCTCAAGGTGGTGGGTGAGGAGTTCTCCGAGGAGCTCATCGGCGTGGGCTACCCGAAGGAGAGCCCCGAGATGTGCACCTGGATCAACGAGACGCTCCAGGCGGCCTACGACGACGGCACCTGGGAGGAGGCCTTCATGGCCACCCTCGGTGGCGACGGGGTCGAGGCCCCCGAGCCCCCGGCCCTCGAGGAGTGCCAGTCCTGACCCGCTGAGCATCGCGGCCGGGGCGCACTCGCGCCCCGGCCGCCCCTCGTCCCCACTCCCAGGAGGTGACCGGTGAACGCCGTCCTCGAGAACTCCGACCAGGTGCTCCTGGCCTTCGGCTACACGCTCCTGCTGTTCTTCCTGGCCGGGGTCGCCTCGCTGGTCTTCGGCAGCCTCCTGGCCGCGTTGCGGGTCGGACCCGTCTCGATCATGCGCCGCGCCGTCTCGGTCTACGTCACCCTGGTGCGCAACACCCCGCTGCTGATCGTGCTGATCTTCTTCCGCATCGCCGGGCCCAAGGTCGGGCTGCGCTTCGACTTCATCGACGTGCGCGTCGGCGACATCAACCTCAACAACGTCTTCACCGCCTGCCTGGTCGGGCTGACGGTCTACACCTCCTCCTTCGTCTGCGAGGCGCTCCGCTCGGGGATCAACGCGGTCCCCGTCGGCCAGGCCGAGGCCGCACGGGCGATCGGGCTCCCGTTCTCCGGCGCGATGCGCGAGGTGATCCTGCCGCAGGCGTTCCGGGCCGCCCTGCCGCCGCTGACCAGCGTCCAGATCGCGCTGCTGAAGAACACCACCGTCGCCGGCGCGGTCGGGGTCTTCGAGGCCTTCGCCCGGATGAAGAGCCTGACCAACGACTTCACCACCCAGACCCTGCCGATCTTCCTGGTCTTCGCGGTGTTCTTCGTGATCCTGGTCGAGGTGCTCTCGGCCTTCTCGATCGCCCTCGAGCGTCGCTGGAAGGTGGCCCGGTGAGCAGCACGTCCGTCCTCTACGACGCCCCCGGTCCCAAGACCGTCGCGCGGCACAAGCTCTACACCACGCTGACGATCGCGGTCCTGCTGCTGGTCCTCGCCTTCATCGGCTACCGACTCTTCGACACCGGGCAGTTCGCCTACGCCAAGTGGGAGCCGTTCGTCACGCCGCAGTACATCACCGCGCTGCTCGTCGACGGGGTGCTGACCACCCTGTCCATGGCGGCGGCCGCCGTGGTCGGAGCGGTGGCGCTCGGGCTGGTCCTCGGACTGGGCAAGCTCTCCGACCACCGCTGGGTCAGCGTCCCGAGCTTCCTGGTCGTGGAGTTCTTCCGCGCGGTGCCCGTGCTCCTGCTGATGATCTTCGTCTTCTTCACCTTCTTCATCACCCGGGGCGACACCGGGGCGTACTGGTCGGTGGTCATCGCGCTGTCGTTCTACAACGGCGCCGTCCTGGCCGAGGTCTTCCGGGCCGGCATCAACGCGGTGCCGAAGGGGCAGTCGGAGGCGGCGTTCGCCCTGGGCCTGCGCAAGACGCAGGTCACCTGGATCGTGCAGCTGCCGCAGGCGGTCAAGATCATGCTGCCCGCCCTGATCAGCCAGTGCGTGGTGACGCTCAAGGACACCAGCCTCGGCTACGCGGTGGCCTCGCCCGGTCTGACCAAGGTCGGCCAGGCGATCTACCAGCAGTTCCAGAACCAGGTGCCGGCCGTGCTGGTGCTGGCCGCGCTCTACATCGTGATGAACCTCGCTCTCACGGCGCTCGCGACGGTGGTGCAGCGCCGCTTCGTCGGCGAGAAGAGCCCCACGGTCGACCTCGGCTAGGGCGCCGGCGGACGCAGCGCCTAGCGCCTCGTCCACACGACGGCTTGGCGACCCGGCGACCTGGCGACCGGTGACTACGGCCTCGCCGTCACCCAGAGTCGGATCGTGCCCTCGATGACGACCGTCCCGTCCTCGAGCACGCCCCGCACGCGCACGCCGAGGTCGGGGTCGTCCCCGGTCCACTGCGCGCGGTCGGTCTCGGCGATGCAGGTGACGTCGCCGGTCGCCTTGGCCCGGTAGGAGACGTCCATCCCCTTCGGGATCCAGCGCTTGTCGGAGCCGATGCTGACCTCGGCCAGCGCTCCCATCGCGGCCTCGAGGCCGTTGCACAGCGCGATCGCATGCACGGTGCCGAGGTGGTTGTGCACGCTGCGCCGCTTGGCCACGACCAGCTCGGCGTAGTCGGGGCGGAGCTCGACGAAGCGCGGGTGCACCGAGCGGAAGTACGGCGCCCCGGTCGCGAAGCCGACCGAGAAGATCCGCTTGCCGAGGCTGGGGCCGACGACCGGGACGGCGGTGGCGCGCTGCCAGAGGGTGAGGACGCGGCTCATGGACCCGAGATTACCGTCCGGTAACCCGAGGGTCACGACAGGGACAGCAGCAGCTTCTCCACCCGGGCCAGCTGGGCGTCGTCGAGGTCGTGCTCCGCACCGAGCGAACGCTTGAGGTCGGTCGCCACCACGGCGAAGCCGGCCCGTTCCAGCGCTCCGGTGACGGCCTTGAGCTGCTGCACGACGGCATCGAGGTCGCGGCCGTCCTCGAGCATGCGCAGCACGCCGCCGAGCTGGCCCTGGGCGCGCTTGATCCGGTTGATCGCCGCCCGGAGGTCGTCGGGCACCGCCTCCGTGGGCTCGTCCGGGTCGAGCGCGGCGCTCAACGACGCCATCGACCGGGCTCGTGGCTGAGGTGGGACGGTGCGGCGCACATCGGGGCTCCCTGCCGGGGGTCTGGGACGACGGTCGTGGCGACCGGCCCGAGCGGGCGCCACCGGGCACAACGAGCGGTACCCCCGGGGGTTACGGCGACGGCCGGTCGGAGCGACCGGACGGGACCGCGAGCAGCTCGACGCGGTTGCCGTGCGGGTCGCGCACGTGGCAGCGCAGGTAGCCCGGGAACGTGTGCCGCTCGGTGTGGTCGACCTCGTGACCCAGGCTCTCGATCCGTCGGGCCGTGTCGTCGAGGCTCGTCTCGCCGTCCAGCAGCAGGGCGGGATGCGCCTTGCGCGCCGCGACGAAGCCCTCCTCGACGCCGACGTGCACCTCCGCGGCGACGCCGCCGCGGTCGTCGTAGGCCCGGAACCAGGCCCCGCCTCGACCGGCGAGCTCGGCGGGCTTGGCGACCTCGGTCAGGCCGAGGCCGTCGACCCAGAAGGCGCGGACCGGCTCCTCGCCGCCCGGCGGGCAGGACAGCTGGACGTGGTGCAGCATCATCAGGACCGCCCGACCCGGGCGACGGCGAAGACCCGGCGGAACGGCATCAGCACGACCGGCTCACCGTCCGGCCCGCTCACCGGCGGGTACGCCGCGGCGAGGCGGGCCTTGAGCTCGGTCTCGAAGCGGGCCCGCAGGTCGCCGGGCAGCGCGTCCAGCGTCGGTCGTGCACCCGTGCCGCTGACCCAGGTGAACACCGGGTCCTCGCCGCGCAGCACGTGCACGTACGTCGTCTCCCAGGCGTCGACCTCGCAGCCGAGCGCGGTCAGGGCCCGCCAGTACGTCGCTGCGTCGTGAGCCTCGGGGCGCGCCACGCCGGCGGTGAACATCATGTACGCCGGCTCCGCCGCGAGCTCCTCGCGCAGGGTGTGGCTGGGCTGGTCGAAGTTCCCCGGCACCTGCAGCGCGAGCCAGCCGCCGCGGCGCGTCCGGGCGACGAGGTCGGGCAGGAGCGAGAGGTGCTCGGGCACCCACTGGAGCGCGGCGTTGCTGACCAGCACGTCGACCGGCCCGGCCGGCGTCCAGTCGCGCAGGTCCCCGACGACGAGCTCGACGCCCGCGGGGGCGTCGGCGCGGCCGCGCTCGACCATCTCCTCGCTGGAGTCGAGCCCGACCACGTGGGCGGCGGGCCAACGCCGGGCCAGGAGCGCGGTGAGGTTGGCCGGACCACAGCCGAGGTCGACGACCTCGGCCGGGTCGCCGGCCCCGACCCGGGCGAGCAGCTCGACGAAGGGGCGGCCGCGCTCGTCGGCGTAGGTCAGGTAGCGCTCGGGGTCCCAGGTGGACGGGGTCGACATCTCGCCTCCATGTGCCTTGACGTCACGACAGCTCCAGGATGGCCACCATTTATCTTGATGTCAAGATTCTCGACGGTTGCCGTAGCCTGGTGGTCATGCGGGACGAGGTCGACGAGCTGGTGGCGGCGTGGGCCCGCGAGCGCCCCGACCTCGACCTCGCACCGGTGGCCGTCTTCAGCCGGATCAGCCGACTGTCCCGGCACCTCGACCTCGCCCGGCGTGCGGCGTTCAGCACGCACGGCATCGAGCCGTGGGAGTTCGACGTGCTGGCGGCGCTGCGCCGGGCCGGCGAGCCCTACGCGTTGAGCCCGGGCCGGCTGCTGCGCGAGACGCTCGTGACGAGCGGGACCATGACCAACCGGGTCGACCGCCTCGCCGCCCGCGGGTGGGTCGTACGGCTGCCCGACCCCTCGGACCGGCGGGGGGTGCTGGTCCGGCTCACCGACGAGGGCCGGGCGGCCGTCGACGGGGCGTTCACCGCCCTGCTCGAGGCCGAGGGCGCCCTGCTGGCCGACCTCGGGGAGGGCGAGGAGGACCGGCTCGCCGGGCTGCTGCGCCGACTGCTCGCCCCGTTCGGGCCGACGGGCTGACCGGGCGACGGGCTGACCGGCCGGTCCGCGCTCCGGCACGCTCGAGCGAGCCGTCCTCAGCCGGGAAGACCCCGCTCGACCAGGCCCACGGCCCGCTCGACGTCCCCACCGAGGGGGCGGTCCAGCCGGTCGTCGTCGAGGACCGCGGCCGCGGCGTCGAACGCGGCGCGAACGGGCGAGCCCGGCAACCGGTCGGGGTCGGCGCGCAGCGCCCGGACGGCCGCCACCAGCTCGCAGGCCACCACGACCGAGGCGTTGTCGACGAGGACCTCCACCCAGCGGGCGGCCTGGCTGGAGAAGGACGCATGCTCCTCCAGGCCGAGGGAGACCACGGCGTGCCCGGTCGAGACGGGCGTCGTCATCGTGCGGGCCATCGCGAGAGCGTCCTGGGCGAGGTACTCCAGGATCATCACCCCCGAGCTGTCCGCCGGACCGGTGGCCAGGAACGCCGGCAGCCCGGTCATCGCGGGGTCGGTCAGCGCCGAGAGCCTGGCCGAGGACAGCGCGACGACGGGGTACGTCGCCTGGCGCAGCGAGTCGAGCGCGGCGCTGAGCCGCGCCGTCACGAAGCCCCCGTGGTGCAGGGCCACGCCGTCGCCGACCAGCATCGGGTTCTCGGTGGAGTCGTCGACCTCGATCGCGACCGTGCCCCGGGTGCGCAGCAGCGCGTCGACGAACGGCGCGTGGACCTGCGGGACGGTGCGCAGGCAGAACGGGTCCTGGATGCGGACCTGGGGGCGCGGCGTACCGTCGTCGAGCAGCTCCATCAGCCGGGCGGCGACCCGGGCCTGGCCCGCGTCCGGTCGGCCGGCGTGCACCCGCGGGTCGTAGGCCTGCAAGGAGCCCCGCAGCGCCGCCGAGCTCAGCGCGGCGACCCGCTCGGTGGCGATCGAGAGCCGGAGCAGCCGGTCCGTCGCGAGCGCCGACGTGGCCAGCGTGAAGGCGTTGCTGCTCATGAACGGCAGGGCGTCGCCGTCGTCGACGGCGCGCGGGTGCCACGTGGCCCCTCCGCCACGCTCGATCGCCCACCAGGGTCAGGCCGAGCTCGGCCAGGGGGACGAGGTCCCCGGTCCCGATCGAGCCCCGTCGGTGCACGTCCGGCACCGCCCGGGTTTCGACCGCGCTGCCGAGCGCCCCGGCCAGCGCCTGGCTGACCCCCGAGCGCCCCGAGGTGATCTGGTGCAGGCGGAAGGCCATCGCGACCAGCGCCGTCGTGTCGTCGAAGGTCTCCCCGAACCCACCGGCGTGGCTGCGCCACAGACGCAGCGCCGGCGAGCCACGACCCGGCGTACGGTCGGTGGGCACCGAGCGCAGCGCCCCCACCCCGGTCGTCAGCCCGTAGACCGCCCCCGAGCGGCCCGCCGCCCGGAGCCCCGTCTCGGCCGCCGCGATCCGGTCGACCTGCTGAGCGTCGAGCACCACCGGGCAGTCGCCGCCGTCGCGCGCCCAGGCCAGCACGTCGTCGAGGGCCAGGTGCTGCACCGCCACGGTCTGCCTCCGCCGTCCGCGCTCGCCGGCGTCCACCGGGGTCGGCTCGCACTGTAGGCGTCGGGCAGCAACGAGCGACACCTCGACCGACGATCAGCGGCACTTCGGCTCGCAAACTGCGGCACCTCGGCTCGCAAAGTGCGGCACCTCGGCGGTCAGCCCAGGGTCTCGGCGGCCTCGAGCCACTGCTCCTCGAGGGTGTCCTTCTCCGCGGTGACGGCCTGGAGGCGGGCGCTGACGGCGGCGAGGCCGGTGTAGTCGCCGGGGTGGGCGTCGGAGTACGCCGCCACCTCGGCGCCGAGATCGACCTCCTGCGCCGCGAGGCGCTCGAGGCGGCGCTCGAGGCGCTCGAGGCTCTTGCGGGCGGCACGCTCCTCGGCGCTGCCCGAGCGGGAGGCGCTGGGGGTGCCCGTGGCGGGCGACGCGGCCGCGCGGTCGGCCTGCTCGGCCGCGCGCAGGGAGGCGGTGCGTCGCTCGAGGTACTCCTCGACGCCGCGGGGCAGCATCGCGATGGACCCGTCGCCCATCAGGGCCCAGACGGAGTCGGTGACGCGCTCCAGGAAGTACCGGTCGTGGGAGACCACGACCAGCGTGCCGGGCCAGGAGTCGAGGAAGTCCTCGAGGACCTGGAGGGTGTCGATGTCGAGGTCGTTGGTCGGCTCGTCGAGCAGCAGCACGTTGGGCTCGCCGAGCAGCAGCCGCAGCAGCTGGAAGCGGCGTCGCTCGCCGCCGGAGAGGTCGCCGATGCGGGCGGTGAGCTTGTCGCCGGTGAACCCGAAGCGCTCGAGCATCGCGGTCGCGGTGATGTCGCCGTCGGCGGTGCGCGTCACCCGCGCCATCGCCTCGATCGAGTCGAGGACCCGGTCGGCCGGCGGCAGGTGCGTGAGGTGCTGGGTCAGGTGCTCGAGGCTGACGGTGCGACCGCGGCGCACGGTGCCGGCCTGCGGGGAGAGGTCACCGGCGAGCAGCGAGAGCACCGAGGTCTTGCCGGCGCCGTTGACGCCGACGATGCCGACCCGGTCGCCCGGACCGAGGCGCCAGGTCGCGCGCTTCAGCAGCTCTCGCTCCCCGCGGGCCAGGTCGACGTCCTCGACGTCGAGGACGTCCTTGCCGAGCCGCGCCGTGGCGAAGCGCTGCAGCGCGAGGCTGTCGCGCGGTGGCGGCTCGTCCTCGATCAGCGCGGTCGCGGCCTCGATGCGGAACTTCGGCTTCGAGGTCCGCGCCGGGGCCCCGCGGCGCAGCCAGGCCAGCTCCTTGCGCGCCAGGTTGGCCCGGCGGGACTCGGCCGCCGAGGCCTGGCGCTGACGCTCGGCGCGGGCCAGCACGAACGCGGCGTACCCGCCCTCGTAGACGTCGATGACCCCGTCGTGGACCTCCCAGGTCCACTGGCAGACGGCGTCGAGGAACCACCGGTCGTGGGTGACGACGACCAGGGCGGAGGTACGCCGGGCGAGGTGCTCGGCCAGCCAGGCGACGGCCTCGACGTCGAGGTGGTTGGTGGGCTCGTCGAGGATCACCAGGTCGTGCTCGTCGAGCAGCAGCGCGGCCAGCGCGCAGCGGCGCCGCTCTCCACCGGAGAGCCCGTGCACGCTCCGGTCGAGCGAGATGCCGGCCAGCAGCACCTCGACCACCTCACGGGCCCGGGCGTCGCCGGCCCACTCGTGGTCCGCGCGGCCACCGAGGACGACCTCGCGGACGGAGGCGGTCTCGTCGAGGTCGTCGCCCTGGTGGAGGTAGCCCACGACCAGGCCGCGCCGCCGGGAGACCCGGCCCTCGTCGGCCTGCTCGAGCCCGGACATCACCTCCAGCAGCGTGGTCTTGCCGTCACCGTTGCGCCCGACGATCCCGATCCGCTCGCCGGCGCCGATCCCGAGCGAGACCTCGCTCAGCAGCGGGCGTACGCCGTAGGCCTTGGAGACCCGCTCGAGGTTCAGCAGGTTCTCGGAGCCGCTCATGCGTACTCCACCAGGTGGGTGCCGGCGACGGGGCCGTTGGCCACGAGCACCACGCGATGGTGCTCGCCGAGCGCGGCGGCCAGCCCGCGCGCGTCGTCGGCGGACGTCGCGAGGAACACGCACGTCGGCCCGGAGCCCGACAGCAGACCGCGTACGGCGCCCAGCGACTCCCCCAGGCGCAGCAGCTCGCCGAGATCGGGTCGCAGGTCGACCGCAGCCTCCTGGAGGTCGTTGCGCAACGCCTCCCCGAGGACGAGCGGGTCGCCGGTGGCCAGGGCGTCGAGCAGGTCGTGGGCGGGCTCCGGGTCGAGCGGGGCGTGGGGGTTCAGCTCGTCGAAGCGGCGGTAGACCTCGGGGGTGGACAGCCCGGTCGGCGAGGGGACCACGACCCACCACCACGGCCCGACGTCGGCGACCGGCTCGACGATCTCGCCGCGACCGGTGCCCAGCGCGGTGCCGCCGACCAGGGCGAACGGCACGTCGCTGCCGAGCCGGGCGGCCATCGCGAGCAGGTCGTCGTCGCTGGTGTGCAGGTCCCACAACCGGTCCAGGGCGACCAGCGCGGCGGCGGCGTCGGCCGAGCCGCCGGCCATGCCGCCGGCGACGGGGATCTGCTTGGCCACGTGCACGTGGGCGCCGAGGTCGGCGGGACCGGCGTCGGGACCGCGCAGCATGGTCGCCGCGCGGTGCACGATGTTGGCCGGGCCCTCGGGCACGCTGCTGACGTCGACGTGCGCGGCCGCGCCGACGCTGAGCTGCCACCGCGCCGAGGGCGTGACGACGAGGTCGTCGTAGAGCCCGACGGCGTGGTAGACGGTCACGAGACCGTGGAAGCCGTCGGGCCGTCTCGCACCGACCCCGAGGTGGAGGTTGATCTTGGCCGGGGCGCGCACGGTCACCGCGCCGGCGACGTGGTCGGGGACGTGACGGGTCACGAGACGGCTCCAGCCGCGGCGGCGGCGCGCAGGGGCGCGAGCGCCTCGGCCACGGCGGCGAAGTCGAGGACGCCGAGCTGCTCGCCACGGGTGAGCGGATCGACGCCGGCCGCGGCCAGTGCGGCGGTGACGTCCTCGGCGCCGGCGCCGGGCACGAGCGGACGCAGCGCGCCGCGCAGCGCCTTGCGGCGGGTGGCGAACGCGGCGTCGATGACGGCGAAGACCTCCTCGCGGGAGGCCGAGGTCGTCGGCGGCTCACGGTGGGTCCAGGCCACCAGGCCCGAGTCGACGTTGGGCTCGGGCCAGAACACGTGGCGCCCGACCGTGCCGGCGCGGCGTACGTCGGCCCACCAGGCGGCCTTCACCGAGGGCACCCCGTAGACCTTCGAGCCCGGCGGGGCGGCGAGCCGGTCGGCGACCTCGGCCTGCACCATGACCAGGCCCCGCTGCAGCGTCGGCAGCAGGGCGAGCAGGTGCAGCAGCACCGGCACCGAGACGTTGTAGGGCAGGTTGGCCACGAGCGCGGTCGGCGCGGGGCCGGGCAGGTCGGTGACCCGCATCGCGTCGGCGTGGACGACCTCGAGTCGCTGCACGGCCTCCGGCGCCCGCCGGGCCACCGTGCTCGCCAGCAGCCCGGCGAGCCGCTCGTCGAGCTCGACGGCGACGACCCGCGCGCCGACCTCGAGCAGGGCCAGCGTCAACGAGCCGAGGCCCGGGCCGACCTCGACGACCACGTCGTCGGGTCCGACCCCGGCCGCCCGGACGATGCGGCGCACGGTGTTGGGGTCGATCACGAAGTTCTGTCCCCGCTGCTTGGTCGGGTGCAGGTCCAGCTGCGCCGCCAGCTCGCGCACCTGCGCCGGCCCGAGCAGGCTCGAGCCGGCGGGGGAGGTCATGGGCCGAAGGCTAACGCCGTCCCCCTACCCGGCCGCGCCCGCCGGGGTCGGGCGCCGAGGGGCGAGCCCTCAGCGGGGCAGGCCGAGGCTCGATGCGCAGCTGGGCCACGCGCCGTACCCGCCGCTGGCGTCACGGAGCTTGGTGGCGATCGCGATCTGGGTCTCGCGGCTGGCCTGGCTGGGCAGCCCCGAGCCGCCGTAGGCCTGCCAGGTGCCGAGGTTGAACTGCAGACCGCCGTAGTAGCCGTTGCCGGTGTTGATGGCCCAGTTGCCGCCGGACTCGCACTGCGCGAGGGAGTCCCACACCGTGCTGCCGCCGGCGAAGTTCGCCGCCGACTCCGGGGCGGGTGCCGGCTCGGGCTCGGGCTCCCTCGTGCCGACCTCGACGACCTCGGTGACCGGGCTGTCGACGACCTGGCTGCGCAGGACCTTGCGGGCGGCCTCCTCGCCGTTGCGGTAGACCACGCGATAGGTGACGTCTCGCACGCCGGCCTGGCCGGCCTGCACGATCGTCGTGGTGCCCTCGAGGGCGTCGTCGTCCTCGCGGCTCTCGGTCTCGAAGGCGATCGGCTGCGTCTGGTCCCGCTCGCGGGCGATGCGGACGTCGGTGTACACGACCCGGTCGCCGTCCTCGAGCACCTGCCGGCGCGCCGGCCTGGTCTGGTCGTCCTTGTCGACGCGCACGTCCATCTCGGCCAGGGCGTCGTCGACGGTGAGCGCCGTGACGGTCCGGGTGACGGGCTTCTTGCCCGCCAGGGCGAAGGTGAGCTTCTTGGGGGTGACCACGCTCAGGCTGGCCCCGCTGCGTCCGATGCTCATGGAGCGGCTCACCGACAGGTCGGCGCCGCGGTAGGCGGTGCCGAGCTCGCTCAGCGCGGCCGAGACGTCGGTCGCCGTGACCCAGTGGGTCTGCTCCTCGCCGTCGACGACGACGTCGAGGGGGCGGGCGTAGCGCACGGTGATCGCACTGCCGTCCTCGACCTGCTCCTCGGGCCCGGGCGCGACGATGTCGCGGGGGCCGGTCTCGATGCCCTCGGCGGCCAGGACGTCACCGACGGTCGTCGCGGTCGCCGTCACCTCGCGGGTCTGACCGTCGACGGCCAGCGTCACGGTGGTGCGCATCGCGGCGTAGGCCATGGTCGTGCCGACCACGGTCAGGGCCACGACGCCGACGAGGACGCCCAGGACGGCGCGGCTGCGCAGGACGCGGGCGAGACGACCGGACGGGCCGGACGGCGGGGGGCTGAGGGGGGTCTGCTGCACGGTTCTCCTGCACGTGGGGCTCCCGGGCCTCGGAGCGGGTCACCGGCCGACTGGTGCACGACGACACGTCGCGCGCGGCACTCCGGGCCACCCTGGGGGGCTGGTGGTGCGGTGCGGCACGGCGCTGGCTGACCCGGTCCCGATCCCGGCGATCGGCTCCACCGAAACAC
This sequence comes from uncultured Actinomycetota bacterium, assembly GCA_963714475.1. Lineage (GTDB taxonomy): Bacteria > Actinomycetota > Actinomycetes > Propionibacteriales > Nocardioidaceae > Nocardioides. The sequence continues at coordinate 1,179,557 of CAVQOP010000004.1, read as the reverse complement.
CGAAGGTCACGAATCCGCAACCTGACGGCACCCAACGGGTCGAAAGACCCGGCCGGATTCGTGGCTGGTGGGTCCGATGTGACGGATGTGGCGCCAGAGCGCTCCCGTGACGTGAGCAGGATCTCCCCGACCCACGACTACCAGGTGCCGCCGTAGGCGGACTCGGTGTTCGTCCCGATCGCCCGGCACAGCTCCTCGAGGTCCTCGCCCCGCACCTCGGCCATCGCCCGGACGGTCAGCGGCACGAGGTAGGAGGCGTTGGGACGCCCCCGGTAGGGCGTCGGGGTCAGGTACGGCGCGTCGGTCTCGACGAGCACCCGGTCCTGCGGGGCGACGGCGAGCGCGTCGCGGACGGGCTGGGCGTTCTTGAAGGTCACCGTGCCGGCGAAGGACAGGTGGGCGCCGAGGTCCAGGCACCGTCGGGCGACGTCGGCGTCGCCGGAGAAGCAGTGCATCACCCAGCGCTCGGGCGCGCCCTCCTCCGCGATGACCGCGAGCACCTCGTCGTGGGCGTCGCGGTCGTGGATGACCAGGGTCTTGTCGAGCCGCTTGGCCAGGTCGACGTGGCGGCGGAAGCTCTCCACCTGGGCGGCCCGACCGTCCTCGCCGGTCCGGAAGAAGTCCAGACCCGTCTCTCCCACCGCGCGGACCTTGGGGTGGGCCTGCGCCAGCGCCTCGATCTCGGCCAGCGCCTCCTCCAGCCGGCCCTCGGCCGCGAGCCGCGGCGCCTCGTTGGGGTGCAGCGCGACGCCGGCCACCAGGGCGTCGTGGGTGAGCGCGGCCTCGACCGCCCAGCGGGCGCCGGGCAGGTCGCAGCCGATCTGCACGATCCGTGGGACCCCGACCGCTGCGGAGGCGGCCAACGCCTCGTCGGTGCTCAGCCAGTCCCCGTCGGCGATGTCGAGGTGGCAGTGGTTGTCGACCACCGGGTGCGGCAGCGGCTCGGGCGCGGGGGGGCGCTCGCGGTCGCGGGAGTGGCCGGTCTCCTGCGCGGCGGCGCGGCGGCGCACCGGGCCGCTCATCGCGTGCCCACCCGGTCCACGACGAGCCGCGCGGCGGCGTCGGCGGCCTGGGTCGGGATCCAGTGGGAGACCCCCTCGAGGACCTCGAAGCGGTAGTCGGTGCCCTCGGCCACGAAGTCGGCGCAGTGCTCGGCCCCCCACCGGTCGACGGCCGCGTCGCCGTCGCTCCAGCAGAAGGTCGTCGGGATGCGGACCCGACCCACCGAGAGGGCCCCGGCCGAGAGGGGCAGCGCGCGGTACCACTGCAGCCCGCCGGTCAGCGCGCCGTCCTCGACGACGTCGGCGCGGAACCGCGCGACCTCCTCGGCGGTCATCCCGGAGCGCGTCAGCAACCGGTCGACCTGTCCCCCGGGCTCGCGGGCCAGCCGCTCGGCGAGCCCGGGCACGTTGAAGGCGAGCATGTACCAGGACTTGAGCAGCTGCGCCGAGCGCAGCCCGGCCCGGGCGTACGCCGCCGGGTGCGGCACCGAGAACGCCGTCAGGCTCGCCACGGGCGACGGTCGACGGGCTGCGACGACCCACGCGACCACGGCGCCCCAGTCGTGGCCGACGAGGTGCACCGGTCGGGAGGTACGGCGGCGCACCTGCTCGACGACCGCGACGGCGTCGTCGGCGAGCCGGTCGAGGGTGTAGTCGCGGCGCCGCGGCGGCCGTGCCCGGGGCGAGTAGCCGCGCTGGTCGACCGCGAACGTGCGCAACCCGGCGTCGTGCAGGAGCGCGGCGACGCCCGACCAGCTGCCGCGGCGCTCGGGGAACCCGTGCAGCAGCACGACCGGGGTGCCGTCCTCGGGCCCGCCGTCGGTGACGTCGAAGGTCAGGCCGGCGCGGGAGACCTCCTCCAGGCGGGCGGTCACGCGCCGTGCACCAGGTTGTAGACCTCGCGCTTGGGGACCTCGGCGAGCCGGGCGACCTCCACGATGGCGTCCTTGCGTGTCATGCCCCCATCCTCGCGCAGGGCGACGGCCGCGAGCAGGTCGGCGGGCTCGGCCCCGATCGCGGCGACCGGGGCGGCGCCCTGGACGACGAGGGTCACCTCGCCGCGGACGCCGTCGTCGGCCCAGGTCGCCAGCTCGGCGAGCGGGCCGCGGCGCACCTCCTCGTGGGTCTTGGTCAGCTCCCGGCACACCGCACCGGGTCGGTCCGGGCCGAGCGCCTGCGCCATCGCCTGCAGGGTCGCCGCCGTGCGGTGCGGGGCCTCGAAGAAGACCATCGTGCGCTCCTCGGCGGCCAGGGACGCCAGCCGGCGTGAGCGCTCACCGGCCTTGCGGGGCAGGAAGCCCTCGAAGCAGAACCGGTCGACGGGCAGGCCGGAGACCGCGAGCGCGGTGAGCACCGCACTCGGTCCGGGCACGGCGCTGACGCGGACGCCGGCCTCGACGGCGGCGGCGGTCAGCCGGTAGCCGGGGTCGGAGACGCTCGGCATGCCGGCGTCGGTCACCAGCAGCACCCGCTGGCCGGCCAGCAGCGCGTCCAGGAGGACCGGGGTGCGGGCGCGCTCGTTGCCCTCGAAGTACGACACGACCCGGCCGGTGATCTCGACCCCGAGGTCGCTCGTCAACCGCCGCAGCCGCCGGGTGTCCTCGGCCGCGACCACGTCGGCGGTGGCCAGCTCGGTGGCCAGGCGCGGCGGGGCGTCCTCGACCCGCCCGATCGGCGTGGCGGCGAGGACCAGCACGCCGGCGGGCACGCCGGTGGGCACGCCGGCGGGCACGCCACCATCCGCATCGACCATCCCCTGATCATGCCGTGCCCGCGCGGGCCCGGCGCGTGCGGTCGCGACGTAGGGTCTGCGCGTGACGAGCCTGACGACGGCCCCGCCCCCGGGCCGTCCCGACCCGGGCCCGCGCCGCGCGCGGTGCCGTCCGCGCGCGAGCGCGCCGGACGGCGTACTCCGCTCGAGGGCCCGCTGGTCGGGTGGGTCGCCTCGGTCGCGGTGGCGGTGCTGGCCCTCGTGCTGCGGCTGTGGCGCCTCGACCGGCCCGCCGACTTCTCCTTCGACGAGACCTACTACGCCAAGGACGCCTGGTCGATGGCGACCTTCGGCTACGTGCGCGGCTTCGTCGACAAGGCCGACGCGTTGATCCTGGACGGCCGGACCACCCGGATCTTCAACGACGACCCGTCGCTGATCGTGCACCCGGAGGTCGGCAAGTGGCTGATCGCGCTGGGCGAGCAGGCCTTCGGGATGGACCCGTTCGGCTGGCGGGTCGCCTCGGCGGTGGCGGGTGCGCTGATGGTGCTGGTGATGTGCCGCCTCGCGCGCCGACTCACCGGCTCGACGCTGCTGGGCTGCGTGGCCGGGCTGCTGCTGATGCTCGACGGCGTGCACTTCGTGCTCTCGCGGCTCGCGCTGCTCGACATCTTCCTGGCCCTGTTCCTGCTCTGCGGGGTCGCGTGCTGCGTCGCCGACCGCGACTGGTTCCGCGCGCGGCTGGCCTCCCGGATCACCGACGGGCGCGTGCACGGTGGCTGGGGCCCCGTCCGCGCGACGCTGTGGCGCCCGTGGCTCCTCGCCGCCGGCGTGATGTGGGGCCTCGCGCTCGGCACCAAGTGGACCGCGGCGTTCCCGCTGGCCGCGTTCGGGATCCTGGTCTGGCTGTGGAGCGCGGGCGCGCGGCGCTCCTTCGGCGTACGCCGGGCGCTGGTGCGCTCGGTCGTGGTCGACGCGCTCCCGGCGTTCGCGCACCTGGTGCTGGTCGCGCTCGTCGTCTACGTCGCGTCGTGGACCGGGTGGCTGGTGCACGCCGCGGAGTACGAGGAGTCCCTCTCCTCGACGCAGTACACCCGGTTCGTGGCCGAGCAGCCCTGCCAGGACGGCGAGACCGACAACGTCGAGTCCGACACCGGGCGCTGGCCGACGGCCTCGGAGCCCGACGCGAGCGGGCTGGGTGAGGGCGTGCAGTCCCTGCGCTCGCTGTGGTACTACCACCAGGACGTCTACACCTTCCACGCCCACTACCTGAACTGCTCGACGCACAGCTACGCCTCGAAGCCGCTGGCGTGGCCGCTGCTGAACCGCCCGGTCGGGATCTCGGCCGACACCGGCATCGAGCCCGGCACGCGAGGCTGCACGGCCCCGGCGGGCAGCGACTGCCTGCGCCAGGTGCTGATGCTGGGCAACCCGCTCGTCTGGTGGGGCGGTCTGGTCGCCCTCGCCGCCGCCGCCGTGCTCTGGCTGGGCCGTCGGGACTGGCGCGCGGGCATGGTGGTCGTGGGCGCGCTGTCGACCTGGCTGCCCTGGATGGCCTACGACGACCGACCGATCTTCATCTTCTACGCGATCGCGATGCTGCCGTTCCTGGTGCTGGCGACCGTGCTCGCGATGGGCACGATGATCGGCCGCTCCCCGCTGCCCTCACGCCGGCGTACGACCGGGGTCGTCGTCTCGGGCTCGTTCCTGGTGCTGGTGCTGATCAGCTACTGGTTCTTCCTGCCGCTGTGGACCGACCAGCTGCTCACGCACGCGCAGTGGGTGCAGCGGATGTGGTTCGCCCGCTGGATCTGAGGGTGGGCCGCCGGCTCAGGCGTCGCGGTCGGGCAGGCAGCTGTTGGCGAAGGCCAGCACGTCACGCGGGTTGAAGTGGGCGGGACTCTGGTGCCCGCCGTAGACGAGCTCCTCGCTCACGTCGGCGCCCTCGGCGCTGAGCTGGGCGACGAACGGCTCGCTGTTCTGCTCGTAGGCCACCCACGGGTCGTCGCGCGAGGCGATCACGCGGTAGCGGGTCTGCGTCGGCAGCTCGTTGACGTTCTCGATCGGGTTGCGGTCCTCGGGCACCGGCCCTCCGAACGCCTCGCGGATGAAGCGGCTCGCACCCGGGACGCGGTCCATGTCGGTCAGCGCCAGCGCCGGGCGTACGCCGTACCAGCAGCTCGGCGCGTCGACGCCGTGCAGCATCGCGTTCAGCGAGACCGCGGCGCCCATCGAGCCGGCGACGAAGACCGAGGGATCGAGTCCGGTCTGCTTCTTGGCCCACTCCGAGAGCAGCATGACGTCGTTGGTCGAGGCGGGGTTGCCCCACGACTCCTCGTGGAAGTTCGACGAGGCGATGGCCCAGCCGTCGTGGCGCAGGGTCTCCAGGAACGGGTCGCCGACGCGGACGTCGACGTCCCCGCCCTGGCCGTGGAACCACAGCACGAGGCCCTTCGGCTCGATCCCGTCGCCGGGCACGGAGAGCCGGACCTGCTGCCCGTCGAGCTCGCTGCGCAGGGTCTCGCCCGGCAGCTCACCGGCCTGGACGATCGTCAGCGGCACGATCATGAGGCCGAGCACGGCCGCCACGACGAGCGCGGCGACCTCGCGACGGCGCAGGCGTCGAGGGAGCATACGCACATTATGTGACACGCCCGGCTACCGGTCACATCGGACGGCGTGATCGCGTGCGCAGGTCTGGTCCGGCGGACCGGCGTCGGCCCCCGCTCGAGCAGGGCGCCGGCGCCGGCCCGGTCGGTCGCGGCGGTGGCCGGCCTGGCTCAGATCGGCCTGGTCGATGAGGCCCTTCTCGGACAGCCAGTCCTCGGCGGCGGTGGCGGCCGAGGCCTTCTCCGAGCCCTCGACCCGGTCACGCAGCTCGATCAGGTCGTCGGTGGTGAGCTCGGCGGAGATGTCGTTGAGCACGGCGACGAGCTCCTCGGAGGCCACCGCGTCGGCGAGCAGCGGGATGATGTTCTGCGAGGAGATCATGTTCTCGGGGTCCTCGAGCACGACGAGGTCCTCGCTCTTGATCGCCGGGCTGGTCGTGTAGATGTCGGCCACCTGGACCGAGTCGTCGACGAGCGCCTTGACGGTGTCGGGGCCGCCGAAGTCCTCGATCGGGACGAACTTGAGCGAGCCCTTGGCCGTGCCGACGCCGTAGACCTCCTTCAGCCCCGGGATGCCGTAGCCGAGCTCGCCGAACTGCGGGTTGGCCCCGAGCGTGAACGGCTCGAGCTTGGACAGGTCGCCGATCGAGGTCACGCCCTCGTCGGTGGAGGTCTGCGAGGTCACGACGTAGGCGTCCTTGTCCTCGGCCTCGGCCGAGTCGAGGACCTGCAGGTCGTCGGCGGCGACGGCGTCACCGAGGGCGCCGTCGACCTCCTCGGTCGTGCGCTCGGTGTACTCGGGGTCGTAGTAGGCCAGCAGGTTGCCGTTGTACTCGGGGATCAGGTTGATCGAGCCGTCCTGGAGGGCCGGGATCGTCTGCTGGCGCGGGCCGATGTTGAACTTCGTCTCGACCGTGAAGTCGTTCGCCTCCAGGGCCTGGGCGTAGATCTCGCCGAGGATCTCGCTCTCGGGGAAGGCGAAGGAGCCCACCACGACGGTGTCGCCGCTGGTGGCGGCCGGGTCGGCCGCGGTGGGGTCGGAGGAGGAGCAGGCGGCGAGGCTGGAGGCGAGGCCGACGGCGGCCACGGCGACGCCGAGCCGCACCGCGGGACGTGCCGAGCCCCCGGTCGAGGGTCGGATGAGCTGCCAGATGGAGGGGCGGGACAAGGACATGGGTGGTTCCTTTCGTCTCACGCGCTGGTGCGCGCGGGCGGTCGGGCTGACCGGTTCGTGGAGCGGCGCGATGCCGCGGTGGGGCGGTCGCTGAGACCGCGGGTCGCGGTGAGTCGCTGGAGGACGCCGAACACGGCGTCCACGAGCAGCGCGAGGGCGGTCACGAGCAGGGCGCCGCCGAGGATGACGTCGTAGTCGTTGAGGCCGATGCCGCTGGTGATCACCCGGCCCAGGCCACCGAGACCGGCGTACGAGGCGATGGTCACGGTGGCGACCACCTGGAGCGTGGCCGCCCGGATCCCGCCGACGATCAGCGGCAGGCCGAGGGGGATCTCGACCTGGGTCAGGATCTGCCACTCGGTCATCCCGTTGGCGCGGGCCGCGTCGATGGTCTGGCGGTCGACGGCCTCCAGACCGGTGTAGGCGCCGGCCAGGATCGAGGGGATGGCCAGCACCACGAAGGCGATCGTGGCCCCCACGATCGGGGCGGTGTCGTAGGAGAGCCAGTAGCCGGTGACCATCAGCAGGAAGAACAGCAGACCCAGGGTCGGCAGGGCGCGCATCGAGCCGGTGAAGGCGATGACCCCCTGGCGGCCCCGCCCGGTGTGACCGATGAAGAAGCCCAGGGGCAGGGCGATCGCGGCCGCGATGAGGATCGAGATCGCCGTGTAGCCCAGGTGCTCCAGCAGCCGGTCCTGCAGCGGCAGGGGGCTCTGGCTGCCCGGCTGCCACTGGGCGGGGTCGGTGAGCCAGCGCAGGGCGGAGAGGAGGAGGTCCATCAGGCGGCCCCCACCGTCGGGATGGCCGGGCGGGTCGCGTTCTTGAGGTCCGGCGTGATCGAGCGGTCCTTCCTCGTCCACGGCATCAGGAGCTTGCCGAGCGTGACGATGATCAGGTCGAAGATCAGCGCGACCACCAGGGTCATCCCGATGCCGACGACGACCTCCTCGAGGATGTCGCGCTGCTTGCCGGCCAGGAACAACGAGCCGAGGTTCTGCGAGCCGATGATGACGCCCACCGAGACCAGGGCGATCGTGCTGACCGAGACCACCCGGATGCCCGCGAGCAGCACCGGCCCGGCGAGCGGGAGCTCGACGCGCAGGAACCGGCCGAAGGAGGAGAAGCCGACCGCGGTCGAGGCGTCGACGGTCGTCCGGTCGACCGAGGCGAGGGCGTCGGCGGCGGAGCGGGCCATCAGCGCGACGCCGTAGATGCTCAGCGCCACGACGAGGTTGGTGTCGTCGAGCACCCGCGTCCCGATCAGCAGGGGCAGGATCACGAACAGCGGCAGCGAGGGGATCGTGAAGAGCAGGCTGCCGCCCGTGACGACGACCGCGCGCAGCCGCCGACCCTTGGTGGCCAGCCAGCCCAGCGGGATCGAGAGCACGAAGCTGACCACGATCGGGATGACCGAGAGGCGGACGTGGTTGAGCGTCAGCTCGAGGATGGTGTCGAGGTTGTTCAGGGTCCAGTTCACGGCCGCGGCGCCGCCGGTGCGGACTCGCGGAGGTCGGCGGGGGTGAGCACGCCGACCGGGCGGCCGTCGCCGTCGACGACCAGGGTGAGGCCGTCGTCGCCCTCACGCTGCTGCAGGCTCAGGTCGCGCTTGCCCTTGTCGGCGCCGACGAAGCTGGCCACGAAGTCGTCGGCGGGCGCCGAGAGGATCTCGGCGGGCGAGCCGGCCTGGGCGATGACGCCGCCGCGCTTGAAGATCACGACCTGGTCGGCCAGCGCGAAGGCCTCGTCGATGTCGTGGGTGACGAAGACGATCGTCTTGCCGAGCTCGCGCTGGAGCCGGTTCAGCTCGACCTGGAGGTCGGCGCGCACGATCGGGTCGACGGCACCGAAGGGCTCGTCCATGAGCAGGATGTTCGGGTCGCTGGCCAGCGCCCGGGCGACGCCGACGCGCTGCTGCTGGCCCCCGGAGAGCTGGCGGGGGTAGCGCTGGGCCAGGCCACGGTCGAGGCCGACCTTGTCCATCAGCTCCAGCGCCTGCTCGCGGGCCTCGGCCTTGGACGTGCCGAGCAGGATCGGGACGGTGGCGACGTTGTCGACGATCTTGCGGTGCGGCAGCAGCCCGGAGGACTGCAGGACGTAGCCGATGCTGCGTCGCAGCTCGACCTTGTCGCGGGTGGCGACGTCGACGTCGTCGATCAGGATCTGCCCCGAGCTGGGCTCGACCATGCGGTTGATCATCCGCAGGAGGGTCGTCTTGCCGCAGCCGGACGACCCGACGAGGACGGTGGTCTTGCCCGAGGGGAGGACGAAGCTGAAGTCACCGACGGCGACCGTCCCGTCCGGGAACTCTTTGCTCACCGAGCGAAACTCGATCATGGAAGGGCCCGTTTCCGTCGAAAGAAGGTGCTCAACCCTAGCCCGGGGCACGCCACCCCCCTCGGTCACCCGCACCGGGGCGAGTCGCGACCGTCGCACCGCGCGGGCCTAGGCTCGCCCCGTGAGTGCCACCCTGGTCGCGCAGGGCCTGTCCGGCGGGCACGCCGAGCGCACGCTCTTCGAGGGCCTCGACCTGACCGTCGCCCCGGGGGACGTGGTGGGGGTCGTCGGCGCCAACGGCGCCGGGAAGTCGACGCTGCTGAGCCTGCTCGCGGGACGCCTGGCGCCGTTCGCGGGCACCGTGGTGACGGCGCCGTCGGATGCGTTCGTGGGCTGGTTGCCGCAGGAGCACGAGCGGATCCTCGGCGAGAGCGTCGGGGCGCACCTGGCCCGACGTACGGGCGCCTCGGAGGCGACCGCGGCGATGGAGGCCACCGCGGGCGACCTCGGCTCGGGCGTCGCGGGCGCCGACGACGCGTACGCCGTGGCGCTCGACCGCTGGCTGGCCAGCGGTGCGCCGGACCTCGAGGACCGGGTGCCGGCGGTGCTCGGCGAGGTCCGGCTCGACGTCGGCGCGGAGGCGATGATGACCTCGCTCTCGGGCGGCCAGGCGGCCCGGGTGGGGCTGGCGGCGCTGCTGCTGAGCCGCTTCGACGTCGCCCTGCTCGACGAGCCGACCAACGACCTCGACCTCGACGGGCTCGAGCGCCTGGAGCGTCTCGTGACGGGGATGCGCAGCGGGGTGGTGCTGGTCTCGCACGACCGGGAGTTCCTGGCGCGCTGCGTCACGCGCATCGTCGACCTCGACCTCGCCCAGCGTGAGGTGCGCGTCTACGACGGTGGCTACGACGCCTACCTGGAGGAGCGCGCGGTCCACCGCCGCCACGCACGGGCGGCCTACGAGCAGTACGCCGGGACCCGCGACGACCTCGTCGCGCGGGCGCGCACCCAGCGGGAGTGGAGCAGCCAGGGCGTGCGCAACGCGATGCGCAAGAGCCCCGACAACGACAAGATCCGCCGCAAGGCGCAGGCGGAGTCCTCGGAGAAGCAGGCCTCCAAGGTGCGGCAGATGGAGTCGCGGATCGCCCGCCTGGAGGAGGTCGAGGAGCCGCGCAAGGAGTGGGAGCTGCGCTTCGCGATCGGGAGCGGCGAGCGTTCGAGCTCGGTCGTGGCCACCCTCGACGAGGCGGTCGTGCGCCGGGGCGACTTCGCGCTCGGACCGGTCTCGGTGCAGGTGGCGGCCGGGGACCGGGTCGGCATCACCGGCCCGAACGGGGCCGGCAAGACGACGCTGCTGCGCCTGCTGCTGGGCCAGGTCGAGCCGGACGACGGCCGCGCCTCGCGGGGCGCCACGATGGCCGTGGGCGAGATCGACCAGGCGCGCAGCGTGCTGGCCGAGGAGCGCACGCTCGGCGACGCGCTCGAGGCCGAGCTGCCCGCGCTGTCCCCGGCCGAGGTGCGCACGCTGCTGGCGAAGTTCGGCCTCAAGGCCGCGCAGGTGGCCAGCCTGGTCGGGCGCCTCTCCCCCGGCGAGCGCACCCGGGCGGCGATGGCGCTGCTGCAGGCGCGGGCGGTCAACGTGCTGGTGCTCGACGAGCCGACCAACCACCTCGACCTGCCCGCCATCGAGCAGCTGGAGGTCGCCCTCGAGGCCTACCAGGGCACGCTGCTGCTGGTGACCCACGACCGTCGGCTGCTGGACGCCGTACGGCTGGACCAGCAGTGGCAGGTCGAGGCAGGACGTGTCGTCGTCCGCTGAGCACGTCCGCGACGCCGGGGTTGCCCTCCCCCTGCTCGACGCCTCCGCTCGTCGATGGCTGCGCGAGGCCGTCGCCGGCTTCGCCCCCGACCACCCCTGGGTCCGCGAGCTCTGAGCGGCTTCGACGCGACGACCGGCCCGCGTGGCGCGGCGACGGGGTCGCGGGCCGTGCGCCGCCGAGCGTGGTCCACGGCGCTGGGGACGATGGCGTGCCGTCCTGGGTCCACCCGGCGCCCGCTCCTCGACCCGCGGTGGGGCGAGACGCGGAGGTCGAGGAAGAACGCGTCAGCGCTGGTCCCGCAACCTTCTCTTGCTGGTGGTCCCGGGCGTGCCGGTGGCCCCGTCACGGTGGTGCTGTGGCGGGGCTGCGGCTGCTGCTGCTGGTCGGTGCGGTCGGTCGAGGGTCAGAAGGGTGGTTCTTCTTCGACCTTCGGTCGGGGTGGTGGCTCGTCGGGGTCGGGTGGTCCGCCGACCTTCGTCGACTTGGATCTGCGTCTGGGTGGGGGCTTGGGTGGGGGTGCGATGGAGTACTCCAACGGCGGCGGCTCCGGTGCCACCGGCGGCGCTTCGGTGCACGTCGAAGGTCCCCTCCGGCATCCGCAGGGTCTTGAGTCCGTGGGGGCTGGTCCACAGGTACACCCCCGGTGTGAGGGTCTCGTAGGACCAGCCGAGGTGGGTCTTGTGCCGGTGGTGCCGTCGACACATCGGGGCCTGGTTCGCTGAGCAGGTCAGGCCTTGGGGCCAGGGCACGCAGTGCTCGTGGTCGCAGGCCCTGGCGGGGCGGGTGCAGCGGGGGAAGACACAGGTCTGGTCGCGCAGGATCGTCTGCTCCCGCAGGTCCCCGGTGGACTCGTACGAGCCGACGTGGAGGTGGTCGGCGAGGTCGATCACCGGGCGGACGGTGACGTTCCCGGCCGTCTCGCACCACGCGCGGACCTGCTCGGTCAGCACGGGCCGGTGGGTGTTGGCCAGGGTGGCGACCCCGTGCTGGGCGGGGTCGTAGCCGTACCCGGTGATCGCCGCCGCAGCGACGTGGGCGTGCACGACCACCGCCCGCCGGGCGGGGAGACGACCTCGTGGCCGTCGGCGTCGACACACTCGGCGTCGCTCAGGGTCAGCGTGGACTGCAGGCGGGCGAGGTCACCGAGGGCGGCGGCGCGGCGCACGGTCATGGTGTCGGTCGACCCGAGGAGCTTCAGCTCGTGGGCCCGGTCAGACAGGGCGGTCTCGAGGTCCAACGCGTCCGCGGCGTCGAGGCACCCGTTGATGTCGACGGTCCCGGACAGGTCGCCGCCCTGCTCACGCAGGTGGATGGTCACACCCCGTTTCTCGGCGGTGGCCTTGCGGTGCGCCTCGGCCTTCTCCGGCTCCCACCGGGCCAGGGCAGCCTGCACGACCCGGTCGAGCTGGGCGTTGGACACGGAGTGGGTGAACCCGTTGACGTGACGGTCGACGTGCTCAGCACCCTCCTCACACAAGATCATGGTGGCCTCGGCGACGATCTTCGCCCGCCACCACGCACACCGCCCCGACAGGACCGCCTCCCACAGGCGCGGGAGGCGGTAGCGGATCTCCAGGATCACCCCGAGGAACCGTTTCCCGCCGTCGGTCGACAACCCCAGGGCGACCGCGAGCTCGGTGACCGCGGCCTCCCCGACCAACGGCGCCCCCGGACCCGCCAACGTCAGGCCGTGCTCACCGAACCCGGCATGGAACGACGCCTCATCCAGGCTCATGACCTCGTGCGCGACCGCCCACTCCAGCGCGAGCTGGATCTTCGCGATCTCCGCCGCCCGGACACCCGCCTCACGGGCGCGCAGCGCGTCGAGGAGACCCTGACGGGTCTCGTCGGTGACTGCGGGGCTGGACATGTGTCTATGATACTCGATGATACGTTTGATTGCTAGAGTCTTGCACAGCCACTCGGTGCCTTCCCGCTTCGTCGACCGCCGAGCGAGCGCAACCAATACGGGCCTCACGCCAGTGCGAGCAGAAACGTGGCGGCGACCAGTCGTCCCGAGCTGACCCCCGCCCGAGCAGGTGTCGAGCTGACCGCGGCCTGCACCGTCCGGCAGCCGTGCTGGCGGGCGGACCGCCCGCCTTCGACCTGCACGGGGACTTCACCGCGATCTGGGTCGGAACTCGTCGACCACCCGACGAACCCGGTGCGCGACCTCGTCGGCATCGCCCGGACCGACGGCGGCGGATCCGCTCCGGCATGATCGGGTCAACCCCGCGTCGTCACGAAAGGACGCCCGATGCCCCCGTCAGCGCCCGACGCACCCCACGGGTCCGCCGAGCGCTCCGACGAGGCCCGCGTCGACTACCGGTTCACGCTGGCCAACGAGCGGACGTTCCTGGCCTGGGTCCGGACCTCGCTCGCACTCCTGGCCGGGGCTGTGGCGATCGTGCAGTTCGCCCCCGACCTCGGACCGGACCGCTTCGCCGAGGCGAGCGCCGTGCTCTTCGCCGCGCTGGCGGCAGCGTGCGCGGCCGGTGGGCTGTGGCGGTGGCGCAGCACCGAGGTGGCGATGCGCCGCGGCACGACCCTCGGGGGCGGTCTGCTCCCGGCGCTGGTCGCCGGGGGTCTGGTCCTGGTGGCGCTCGCCGTCCTGGTCGTGCTGGTCGACGTGCTGCGCTGATGACACGGTGACGGCGCGCCCCGTGCTCGACCCCGGTCTCCAGCGTGAGCGCACGTCGCTGTCCTGGAACCGTACGGCCCTGGCCCTCGTGGCCAACGGGGCCCTGGTCCTGGTCCGCCACGAGAACGCCTTCCCGCTCCCGGTCGCCTCGGCCATCGCCGCGCTGTCCGTGGTCGCAGCGGCTCCTCGCCGTCGGCCAGTCGGCCCGGCGCGGGCGGATCGTGCGGCAGGCCGACCACGAGATCGCGGCCCCGACCGCGTCGGTCGTGGCGCTCGGGACGGCCGTGGTCCTGCTCGCGGTCGCCGTGCTCGGCGCCGTCCTGGCGACCGCCTGAGTCGGCGGCGGTGACGCGGCGCGCGGACCCTCAGGCGTAGGACGCGGCCAGCCGCTCGAAGCCCTCGTCGAGACCGACGGCCGGCGACCAGCCCAGCACCTCGCGGGTGCGCCGCTGGTCGAACCAGTGCGCGGTGGTGAGCTGCTCGACCAGGAACCGGGTCAGCGGCGGGGTGTCGGTGCGCCTCGTGCCGGCCCAGACGGCCTCGGCGGCCGCTCCCGCGCCCCGGGCGAGCCAGGTGGGGACGTGGCGGTGCGGCGCCGGGACGCCTGCGGCGTGGCAGACGCGCTGCAGGATCTCGGCGACCGGTCGCGGCTCGCCGCCGCTGACCACGAGGGCCTCCCCGTGGACGCCGGGCCCGCAGGCGTCGACCGCGGCCACGAGCGCGTCGGCGGCGTCGGTGATGTACGTCGTGTCGATCAGCGCCGCGCCCGAGCCGACGACCACGAGCCGACCCGCTCGCGCCCGCTCCACGAGCCGGCCGATCAGCTGGGTGTCGCCGGGTCCCCACACGAGGTGCGGGCGTACGACGAGCACGGCGAGGCCCCCGTCCGCGGGCGCGTCGGCCTCGAGCGCGAGCAGCTCGGAGGAGGCCTTGGTCCGGGCGTAGCGACTGCGCGCGCGCTGCGGGTCGGCCGGCTCCGCGCCGACCCCGGCCACCGAGTGGCCGGCGTGGGCGACCGAGGGTGAGGAGACCTGCACCAGGCGGCGTACGCCGGCCCGTCCCGCCTCGTCGAGGACGACCCTCGTGCCCTCGACGTTGGCGTGGACGTAGTCGGCGAGCGGGCCGACCACGTCGACCTTGGCGGCGAGGTGCAGCACGGCGTCCTGGCCCGTGACGGCGTGCCGCACCGCGGTCGGGTCGGCGACGTCGCCGAGCCGTTCGCGCCAGGGTCCCCCCGAGGGTCGACGCTGCATCGTGGTGACCTCGTCGCCCCGCGCGTGCAGGGCGGTCGCGACGGTCCGTCCGAGCAGTCCGGAGGCACCGGTCACGAGCACCTTCACGCGCGGCGCCCGGCCAGCACCAGCGCCGCCTGGCGGGCCACCTCGGTCCGGTCGACCTTGGCCCCGTGCCGGATGTCGAGGGGCAGGCGGTCCGCGACGAGCACGGCGGCCACCGGCACGGCGGTGGCGGCGCGCGCACGCTCGGCCAGGGCGACCGGCGCGAGCCGCAGCCCCAGCGCGCCGCCCGGACGGGCGCGGGTCGGGGAGGCGTCGTCGGTGACGACCACGACGACGAGCGCCTGGGTGCCGGCGGGGCCGACCCCGACGGCGGCGGCCGCCGCCACCCCCGCGACGCCCTCGATCCGCTGCTCCACGCCGACCGGGGTGACCGGGGCGTCGGCGGTGGTGACGAGGTGGGCCAGCCGACCCTCGACCCACAGCCGTCCCTCGGTGTCGAGGTGCCCGACGTCACCGGTGCGGTGCCAGCCGGCGTACCGGCTCGAGGCGTGCTCGGTCAGCCACCGCGCGTCGTAGCGGTCCTTGACGTGCGCGGCGCGCACGCAGATCTCGCCGGTGACGCCCGGGGCGTCGTGGGGGCCGCCCTGGCGTCCCTCGTCGGGCCCGGCCAGGTCCACGAGCCCGACCTCGACCCCCTCGAGGGGCCGTCCCACGCACACGCCCTCGCCGGCTCCGGCCTCGCGCAGCTGCTCGAGGGAGACGTCGGTGACGGGCATCGCCTCGGTCATGCCGTACGGCGTGCGCAGGCTGGCGGCGGGAAGCACGGGGCGGACGTCCTCGAGGAGCCTCAGCGGCACCGGGGCGCCGGCGGAGAGCAGCAGACGGACGCCGCCCAGGGCCGCGCGCTGGGCGGTCGTCAGGTCGCCCTGGGTCGCGACGAGGCGGCGCAGCGCCGCGGGTGAGGCGAACACCACCGTGGCGTCGACCGCGGCGACGGCCTCGGCGAGCAGCGGGGCGTCGAGCCGGTCGGGCCGCGTGACGTCGATGTCGGGCACGACCGAGCCCAGCCCGAGCGCCGGGCCGAGCAGCGCGAACGGCGCGAAGGCCGCGACGAACCGGTCGTCCGGTCCGAGGTCGTAGGTGCGGCGGACCAGGTCGACCTGGGCGAGCAGCTGGCGGTGGCGGTAGACGACGCCCTTGGCCGGGCCGGTGGCCCCGGAGGTGAAGACGACGGCGCACTCGTCGTCGGCGTCGGGCGCGCTCGGCGCGGGAGCGCTGCGCCCGAGGAGGGCCAGCTCGTCGAGGTCGTGGTCGACGCCGAGCAGCCGACCCCCGACGCCGAGGTCGGCCACGGCGATCCGAGCCCCGGGCAGCCCCATCGCCCGCGCGGCGGCCAGGCCCTTCGGGCTGCCGACCACGTGGCTCAGCCCGGCGCCGCGCAGCGCGCGGCGCATGCCGGCGAAGCCGAGACCCTGGTCGGCCACGACGACGACCGCGCCGGCGCGCCAGGCGGCGTAGACGACGGAGACGAGGTCGGTCGACGGCTCGAGCAGCAGCCCGATCCGGTCGCCCCGGCGTACGCCGGCCACGGCCAGGCCGGCCGCGAGCTCACGGACACGGCGGGCGAGCGCGTGCCAGCTCACCGTCACACCGGCGGCGGAGATCGCCGGGGTGACGTCGTCGGCGCGGCGCTCGAGGGCGGACCACGCGGTCCAGGACGGGTGGTCGACGGGCGCCTCACTCGGCACCTCGGTCGGCACCGGGGGCGTGGGTCGGGGCTCGTCGAGCCCGGCCAGCCAGGCGGTGACGGCCTCGGCGTACTGCGGGGCGTCCTCGGTCAGCAGGTGCGAGGCGCCCTCGAAGCGGTGGACCTCGGCGTGCGGCATCCGCTCGCGCAGGTCGGCGAGGTAGCGCTCACCGAAGACCGGGTCGCGCGGACCCCAGAGCATCAGGGTCGGGACGTCGAGGTGCTTCACGCCCTCGGCGTAGCGGGCCAGGGTGGGGTAGGAGCGGTGCCCGGGGTCGAAGGGGATGTCGGCCACGAAGTCGCCCACCGCACGACGCCGGGCGGCGGTGCCGTAGGGCAGCGCGAGCGCGTCGCAGACCTCGGGGTCCAGCGGCGGCTTGGAGAGCCAGGTCGCGCCGCGCACGAAGGTGGGGGTGGCCACGCAGCCGAAGGGGCGTACGCCGGGCAGGTGCGCCAGGCGGATCAGCGGCGGGCCGAGGTCGCCGGGGGGCTGGGCCACCGCGGTGTTGGTCGAGCACGACGCCGCGCAGCTGGTCGGGGTGCTCGACCGCCCAGCCGAGGGAGATGATCCCGCCCCAGTCGTGGCCGACGGTGACGACCGGCCCGTCGATGCCGAGGCTCTCGGTGAGGGCGCCGAGGTCGGCGACCCGGTCGGCGAGGGTGCGCGGCGAGCCGGTGCGCTCGGAGTAGCCCATGCTCAGGTGGTCGGGGGCCACCACCCGCCACCCGGGAGGCGCGGCGGCCAGCAGCGCGCGCCAGATGTAGGACCACGTCGGGTTGCCGTGCACGCACAGCACCGTGCCGTGGACCGGCTCGACGCCGTTGTCGAGCAGGTGGAAGGTGCGCGAGGTCCCGTCGGCGACCTGGGCGGTCACGGTGCGCGACCAGGCGCGGTCGAGGCCGGGCAGGTCGTGCGGGACCGGGCTCACCAGCAGATCTCGAGGCAGGTGGCGTTCAGGCCCGACCCGATGCCCATCATCAGGATCCGGTCGCCGCTGACGAGCGCGTCCTGCTCGCCGGCCAGGGTGTACATCACCGAGGCCGGACCGATGTTGCCGAACGTCGGGAACGTGCGTGGCACCCGGTCGGGCTCGATCCCGAGCCCGGCGCAGATCGCGTCGGTGTGCACCTGGGAGACCTGGTGGATGAAGTAGCGCTCCATCGCCTTCCAGTCGAAGGCGCCCGCGGCCTCGTCCCACAGCGCGGTCGACAGGTCGACGCCGGCCTTGAGCAGGCCCGCGAGGTCGGTGAACATGTGGTCGTTGTCGCCGATGCACAGGCCGTGGTGCTCGGTGGCGGCGCGGCTGGCCGAGACGACGACGCGGTGGCCCTCGGGGTGGCGCTCCGCGTTGCCGAGGACGACGGCGACCGCCCCGGAGCCCAGGGTGAGGGCGGCGAACTCGTTCATCACGTCGGCGGAGCTGATCCCGTCGGCGTGCAGGCGCCGGATCGTGGCCTCCTGCACGGTGCGGGAGTCCTCGCCGTCGACGACGAGGGCGTAGTCGATGACGCCGGAGTCGATCATCGCGCCGGCGACCTCGATGCCGGACAGGAAGCCGAGGCAGGCGTTGGTGATGTCGAAGTTCTGGCACGAGGCCGGCAGGCCGATCGCGTCGTGGACGGCGACCGAGGTGGCCGGCTCGAGGTAGTGCCGGCTCACCGAGGTGTTGATCATCAGGCCGACGTCGGCGGCCGCGACACCGCTCGCTGCGAGCGCGGCGCGGCCGGCCTCGGCGGCGCCGTCGGTGAAGCTGGTGCCCTCGGGCCACCAGCGGCGCTCGGTGATGCCGACCCGGCCCTCGAGCACGCCGCCCCGCAGGCCGGTGCGGGCGTAGACGTCCTCGAGCCGGTCGTCGAGGTGCGCGGAGGTGACGACCTCACTGGCCTCGATGCGCTCGACCGCGAGCACGGCCGTGGAGGAGAAGTGGTGGGTGGAGTTGTGAGCCACAGCGTGCATTCCGTTCGTCGGGACCCGACGCCGGGTCTCGGCGTCGCGGGTCTGCGAGGGCGGTCACCGGGAGCGAGACCGCCCGTTCGTCTGCGCACGACGGCAACCCTGGGAGCGGGGCAGTCGGTCGAACGTGGGAGCAGCGCCAAGGTACTGCGAGGACCAACCGTGGCGGTATCCGGAGCCGGTCCGGCGTGGCACACCGCTCCGACTCCGGGCACGTGCCGGGGACGGGAGCGACCGGTCAACTCGAGGCGTCGCCAGGGCCGCCGTCGAGCAGACCGCCCGACGCGTCCCCCGAGCGAGGGGCCGAGCCCGATCTTCGCCACGGCCGTGGTCGTGGCAACGAGCCGGTTCGAGACGCGGTCGCTCACCAGGTAGCGGTAGCGGTAGCAGGTGCCGTCGGCCACGGTGCTGTCG
This sequence comes from uncultured Actinomycetota bacterium, assembly GCA_963714475.1. Taxonomy (GTDB): domain Bacteria; phylum Actinomycetota; class Actinomycetes; order Propionibacteriales; family Nocardioidaceae; genus Nocardioides. Next base: position 1,160,974 of record CAVQOP010000004.1, on the reverse strand, counting down.
GTGTAGGGCGACGTGGGGTCGCCGCCGCCGAGGTCGGTGAAGTCGCCGAACGCCTGGCAGGCTCCGGCGGTGAGCGCGGCCGAGGAGCGCTGCAGGTGCCGGGTCGCCACCCCCGAGCCGGCGTCGGTGCCCGCGCCGAGCGTGAGGACGACCGCGCGGTCCGGCTGGAACCCGTCGGCGTAGGAGACGGCAGCACCGGTGGGGGCCGCCGAGTCGTCGACGAGGTCGAAGGTCGCGGTCGCGGTGTCGCCGGCCGCGTCGCGACCGGTCACGGTCTCGGAGGGTGAGCTGGTCGTCGAGGCGGTCCAGCTGAACGACGCGGACACGTAGGGCCCCCCGGTCGGCGTGGTCACCCTCGAGGCGAGGTGCGTCCACCCGGTCGTGTCGCCGAGAGGTCCGCGGTGCTGCTGGACGCAGCGTCGCCGGGTCGCTGAGCGCATTGGTTCAGGGTGAACGACCCGGGGGCCACGCCGCGGTAGTAGATCGTGGCGCCCTGGAGTGCGACGTTCCCGGTCACGTCGGAGGTGGAGATGTCGTTGACCGGCGGGGTCGAGTCGGTGCTCACCGGATCGCTCAGCGGGCTCGCTGGACCTGACCAGTGGGTGCCGAGCACAGGGGTCACCGCGTACTGCCAGGTCCCCGGCGCGAGGTCGTCCTCGATGCAGGACGCCGCGACGACGACGCCCGCGCAGGACCCCCGACAGGTGCGGCGCCCCGGTGGTCGCGTCGTAGCGCGCCACGCGGTAGCCGCCGACCGGGTCACCGTTCGCCAGCGTGCTCCGATCCCAGTCCAGGGCGACCGAGCTCCCCCCGGCGGTTGCCGAGGGCCGCGCGCCCGGGTCCAGGGTGGTCGCCGAGGCGGCGCCGTGGCTGGCGGGGGTGGTGCCGGCGCTGAAGTGACCGACGGCCGCCTCGAGCGTGAGGGCGAGGACGAGCGGGACTGCGACGAGCCACCGCCCTCGGAGCATCCAGCGTCGACAGCGAGGGCTCGGCGCGAGCCGGGGCGCCCCGCTGCTCACGGACCCGCCACCAGGTAGACGACGAAGGCGGCACCCTGGCACGCGTCGTCGGCCTCGGGGCTCATCGCGACGGCGTCGACCAGGGCGACATCCAGCTCGCCGTCGGTGTCGCCGATGCGCGCCGGGACCGTCCAGCCGATGCCGGCGTTGGTCTGGTTCGACAGGCTGAGCGCGCCCAGGTCGCAGCCGGCGACGACCTCGACGCGCAGGCCGCCCTGCGCGCCGGCCTGGTCAACCGCGTCGTCGCACGCGAGGACCTCCAGCGCAGCGCCCACGACCTGGCCCGGCGGATCGCGCCCACTCCCCTGCCCGTGCTCCGGCTGACCAAGCTGGCCCTGAACCGGGCCTACGAGGCGATGGGCCTGCGCGAGGCGGTCCACGCCAACCTCGATCTCTCCGCGATCCTCAACAGCGCCAGCACGCCCGAGCAGGAGGAGTTCGACGCGATCGCCGCCGCCGAAGGGCTCAAGGCGGCGCTGGCCTGGCGGGACGCCCGTTACCGGACCTGAGGGGCGAGGCCCCAGACGCATCAACGCCAGCAGGTGCGGCGCCGGCGTCGCGGGCCCCGTCGAGGACCTCTACGACTTCGTCAGGTACGGGTCGGCCCAGGCGCTGATGATGCGCGCCGCGCGCTGGGCCTGGTTGCGGCCGGTGAGCAGGTGGTCGGCCCCCTCGAGCGACACGAAGCTGCGTGGGTGGCGTGCCGCGCGGAAGATCTCGCTGGCGTTCGCGATGCCGACCGTGTTGTCGGTGGGTGAGTGCATCACCAGGAGCGCGCGCCGCAGCTTGCGGATCTCGTCGCGAAGATCAGTGGCCCGGACGTCCTCGAGGAAGTGGCGTCGCAGCGTCAGCGCCTTCCCACCGATCAGGAACGGCGCCTCCCCCTCGGCCATGATCCGGTCCACCAGGGCGTCGTAGTTGTGCTCGACGTGAGCGGGTTGGTACGGCGCTCCGATGCTCACCACCGCCCGCACCGACTCGACCTCGTGGCTCGCCGCGATCACCGCCGCTCCCCCGAAGGAGTGCCCCACCAGCAGACGGGCCCTGCGCCCGGACTCGTCCATGAACCGCACTGCCTGCGCGGTGTCGGCGACCTTGCGCGAGAACGAGCCGTCGCTCCAGTCGCCCTCGGAGTCCCCCAGGCCCAGGTTGTCGAACCGCAGCATCCCGATGCCCTCGGACGCGAGCCGCTTGCAGATCCGACTCGCGGCGGGGCTGTCCTTGCCGAGGGTGAAACCGTGCGACATCACGCCCCAGCCCCGTACCTCCCCCTCGGGGAGGTCGACCAGCCCCGCCAGCAACGCACCACTCGTGCTCGGGAACCTCACCCGTTCGGCCACCCGGCGATCCTTCCAGATCGGCCGAGAGCGTGGGCATCCGAGCGAACGACCTCGGAGCACCTGTTCCTCGGCCCAGCCGACCTCAGCCCACCGGGTGGCGCTCCCAGGCCCGGTGAGCGGCCATCAGCGAGAGCAGCGAGTCGGCCACCTCGGCCGGTCCGTCGCCGATCACCACGCCCGGGGTCGAGGCGTCGGCGCCCACGACGGCGAGGGCGTCGCCGCCGGCTCCCCAGGCGGCCACGGCCTTGTCGTGGCGCAGCGCCTCGGCGAGCAGCAGCTCCACCCGGGGGTCGAGCGAGGACGAGGCGGCCGCGGCCTTGGAGTCGCGGGCCGCCAGCGCGTCCGGTGCCGGCGTGGGGCACCCGGCCACCACCAGGGCATCGAACTCGATCGAACGCGTCGCGGCCAGGACGCGCTGCACGGTGATGTCCTCCCCGACGGTCCCGCCGTGAGCCGCGACGACGAGGGGTACGACACCCGCCTCGTGCAGGGCGTCCGCGACCTCCTGCACGCCGGTGAGGTCGCCCTCGGCGTCGACGACGATGCCGACCACCCGGCCGTCGACCGGCCAGCTCCCGCCGACCTGCGACAGAGCAGGGCTGGGGTCGACGTCGCGCAGCTCGACGGTGGGTCCGGGCGCAGGCAGACCCAACGCCGTGGCCACCTCGGAGCACAGGCGCGCGTCGATGTTGGCCAGCGCGCGCAGCTGGCGCTCCTTGACGGGCTGCTCGAAGACCTTGGCGAGCTCGAAGGAGTAGGCGTTGATGATGTGCTCCTGCTCGACCGGGCTCATGCTGCGCCAGAACAGCCGCGGCTGGCTGAAGTGGTCGTCGTAGGAGGCCGGCAGGGCGCGCTCCTTGCGGCCCTCGGTGACCGTGACCGGCAGGTCGACGTACCTCGCGTCGTCCGCGCCCGCGAGGAACGGGCACCCGCCGTCCAGGGTGTTGGGGTGGTACGGCGCCGCGCCGGCGTGCACCGCCGTCTGGTGCGCGCCGTCACGGAGCATGTCGTTGACGGGTGCGTGCGGCCGGTTGATCGGCAGCTGCGTCCAGTTCGGACCGCCGAGACGCGTGATCTGGGTGTCGAGGTAGGAGAAGAGCCGGGCCTGCATCAGGGGGTCGTCGGTGACGTCGATGCCGGGCACGAGGTTCGAGGGGTTGAACGCCACCTGCTCGGTCTCGGCGAAGTAGTTGGTGGGGTTGCGGGTCAGCGTCATCATGCCGATCGGCTGGACCGGCGCGAGCTCCTCGGGCACCAGCTTGGTGGAGTCGAGCAGGTCGATGCCCTCGAACGTCTGCTCGGGGGTGTCGGGGAGCACCTGGACACCCAGCTCCCACCGGGGGTGGGCACCGGCCTCGATGGCGTCGGCGAGGTCGCGACGGTGGAAGTCGGGGTCGGCGCCGTTGGTCAGCTGCGCCTCCTCCCAGGTCACCGAGTGCGTGCCGAGCAGGGGCTTCCAGTGGAACTTCACCAGCGAGGTCCCGCCGTCGGCGTTCTCGCAGCGGAACGTGTGGACCCCGAAGCCCTCCATCATCCGGTAGGACCGGGCGAGCCCCCGGTCGGACATGTTCCACAACGTGTGGTGCTGGGCCTCGGTGTGCAGCGAGACGAAGTCCCAGAACGAGTCGTGGGCGCTCTGTGCCTGCGGGATCTCCCGGTCGGGGCTGGGCTTGGCCGCGTGGACCAGGTCGGGGAACTTGATCCCCTCCTGGATGAAGAAGACCGGCATGTTGTTGCCGACGAGGTCCCAGGTGCCCTCGGCGGTGTAGAACTTCGTGGCGAACCCGCGTGTGTCGCGCGCCGTGTCGGCCGATCCGCGCGAGCCCACGACGGTCGAGAAGCGGACGAAGACGTCGGTCTCGACACCCTCACCGAGGAAGGGCGCGCGGCACACCGAGCTCGCGTTGCCGTAGCCCACGAAGACGCCATGGGCCCCCGCGCCGCGCGCGTGCACCGCGCGCTCGGGGATGCGCTCGTGGTCGAAGTGCGAGATCTTCTCGCGCAGGTGGTGGTCCTGCAGCAGCGTGGGCCCCCGCCGACCGGCCTTGAGGGCGTGGTCGGTCTCGCCGAGGCGGGCGCCGTGGGCGGTGGTCAGGAACGCGCCCTGCTGGGCGACGTCGCTCGCGGCGGCGTCGGTCGGCGCACCCGTCGCCGTCCGCGCGTGGGGGGAGTCCTGGTCCGGCTTGGCCGGTGCCGGCCCCTGAGGCTCGGTGGGCTCCTCGAGCGTCGGTGTCACCGTGGAGGGGACGCCGGGCACGCGCGGCGGGGTCGAGGAGGCGACCCGCGCCCGTGCTGCCTGCCTTGCGTTCTCCACGGCGCCCTGGGCTGCCTGGACCAGGGACTCGAGACGGCCTGCGGCCATGGTGTTCCTCCTGCGGTGTCGAGGTGGAGGCCGATCTGTCGCGACGCGGCCCGGGTCCTCGACGGTAGGAACCTCCCGGGGGGCCTGACTACCTACTCGCGGGGGAGTCGCGCGCGGCTCAGCGGCCGCGACCGGGGCGTCGCTGGGTCTTCACCTGCTGTTCGCGCAGCCGCTACTGTCCCAGGACTCGCAGAGCCTAGTTTCGACGCATCCGTCCGACGATGGCCCAGACCCGGGCCGAGGAGTCTCGATGTCCCACACCCTTCCCTCACCGTCTACCTCACCGTCCCCGATCCCGGCGCACCGGCTGCTGCCACTGACGCCGACCGGTCAGAGCCCGAACCGCCACGGCTCGCGCAGCCACCTGACCTGCGAGAAGCGGTGCGGCAACGCCTGCGACATGCCGGTCCCGAACACCACCGAGCACCCGCACGTGCGCGACGAGATCGTCAAGGTCGTGGCCCGACGCCGGGTGCTCCAGGGCGCGGCCGCCGTCGGCGGCGCGAGCGCGCTCGGCGGCCTCGTCGCCACGCCCGCCGCCGCGACGGCCCCCGAGGGGGGCAGCGCCGCGGCCGCGGCCGCCCGGACGACCAGCGACCTCTCCTCGACGCCGTTCCGCCCGGTCTCGCCCAACACCCGCGACGCCGTGACGACCGCCCCGGGCTTCACCCACGACGTGATCATCCGGTGGGGCGACCCGGTCGTCGCTGGCGCTCCTCGCTTCGACGTCTTCAACCAGACCCCCGAGGCGGCTCAGCAGCAGTTCGGCTACAACTGCGACTACGTCGGCCTGGTGCCGCTGCGCGCCCGGGGTCGAGACGAGGCGCTGCTCGTGGTCAACCACGAGTACACCGACGAGGACCTGATGTTCCCCGCCGACACCTACACCGACGACGAGATCAAGAGGATCTCGATGAGCTCGCACGGCATGTCCGTCGTGCTCGTCCGCAAGGGACTGGTGCCGGGCTCGTGGAGTCGGGTCAAGAACCTCTCCCGCGCCCGGCAGAACCGTCGCCTGCACCTCGGCACGCGCTTCCGTCTCGACGGCCCCGCGGCCGGCGACGAGCGACTGAGGACCGCGGCGGACCCGACCGGCCGGATCGTGCTGGGCACCCTGAACAACTGCTCCGGCGGCATGACGCCGTGGGGCACGGTGCTCTCGGGCGAGGAGAACTTCGACCAGTACTTCGGGGGCGAGATCGACCCGGCGTACGCCGAGGGCTACGCCCGCTACGGCGTCACCGGCGCGCGCGGTCGCGGGTGGAACACCGTCGACCCGCGCTTCGACCTCGGCGAGGAGCCCAACGAGCCGCACCGCTTCGGCTGGATCGTCGAGGTCGACCCGTCGCGGCCGCGCTCGACGCCGCGCAAGCACACGATGCTCGGCCGGTTCAAGCACGAGGGCGCCAACATCGTGATCGCCGAGAACGGCCGCGCGGTGGCGTACATGGGTGACGACGAGCGGGGCGACTACCTCTACAAGTTCGTCTCGCGGCGCCGCTTCGACCCGCGCCGCGGCCGCGCGGCGCGCCGCCGCAACCTGGGCCTGCTCTCGGAGGGCACCCTCTACGTCGCCCGCCTCACCGGCGACGGCACCGAGGACGGCGTCTACGACGGCACCGGCGAGTGGATCCCGCTGTGCTCGGACACCGAGTCCTTCGTCCCGGGCATGACGGTCGCCGACGTGCTGATCCTGACCCGCCTTGCCGCCGACGAGGTCGCCCCCACCCGGATGGACCGGCCCGAGGACGTCGAGCCCAACCTGGTCAACAACAAGGTCTACGCCGCACTGACCAACAACTCCCAGCGCGGCTCGAGGTTCCCCGTCGACGAGCCCAACCCGCTGGGCACCTCGATGGTCCGCGAGAGCAGGACCGCGCCGCTGACCCAGGCCTCGGGAAACCGCAACGGCTACGTCCTCGAGATGACCCCCAGCGATGGTGACCACACCGCCGAGACCTTCACCTGGGACCTGATGCTCGTCTGCGGCGACCCCGCGGCGCAGGAGACGTACTTCGCGGGCTACGACAAGACCAAGGTCAGCCCGATCAGCTGTCCCGACAACGTGGCCTTCGACGAGGTCGGCAACCTGTGGGTCTCCACCGACGGCAACGCGCTGGGCTCCAACGACGGCATCTTCCGGGTGCCGACGACGGGTCCCGACCGGGGGAAGGTCAGCCAGTTCGTCACGATGCCCCGCGGCGCGGAGGCCTGCGGGCCCCTGATCGCCGACGGCAACCGGTCGCTGTTCTTCGCCGTGCAGCACCCGGGTGAGATCGACGGCGCCACCTTCGAGGACCAGGCCAGCACGTGGCCGCACACCGACGGCTTCCCGCGTCCGTCGGTCTGCGTGGCCTTCAAGGCGCGCTGAGCATCAACCGGGAGGCGGCTCACGCTGGCTCAGGTCAGGTACGCCGCCTCCCGGTTCGCCCCCGCGACCCCCCTCGACCGGCCTGCCGCACCAGGGTCGGGGGATGGACGCAGCCGACGGCCGCCCGCGCGGTGCCAGGGTCACCCAGGACTACCGCAGCCTCCCGCCGCGCGAACGCCTCGACGAGACCATCGCCAGTGTCGATGCCGAGCCGGCGCCGGACCCCCAGGCGGGGCGGAACGCGGACCAGCACCGAGCCCTGCGCGACGACTGACCAGGAACGGTCCGGGCAGCAGGGCGGCCCGCGCCCCCGCATCGATGCGGGTCACGGGCCGGTGCCGATGGTGGAGCTGAGGGGATTCGAACCCCTGACCTTCTCATTGCGAACGAGACGCGCTACCAACTGCGCCACAGCCCCATCGCGTGCGAGCACGCGAGGCGAAACGTTAGCACCCGGGCCACCGGGGCTGAAACCGGTGTCGGGAGCGCCGTCAGGAGCCGGTGGCGCGCCGATCGTGCTCGGCGCGAGCACGCTCGGCGTCGCGTGAGTCGCGCGCGTTCTGCTCGGCCTCGCGGGCCAGGGCGCTGTCGGACTCGCTCGGGCCGGAGGTCCACACGCCGGTGGAGTCGAGGTCGATCGTGCGCACGCTGCGGGGCGCGGCCGCGACCTTGTCGACGTACGTCGGGAGCGTGACGGGCACGGGGTCCCAGACGCCGGACTCGACGACCGAGCGCACCGACTCGCTGGCGCCGGTGACGACGGCGGCGATCTGGTCGGTGTGGTCACCGTCGTCCTCGGGCGGCAGGTCGCCGATCGGCTCGTAGCCGCCGAAGAAGTCCTCCTCGCGCTCCTCGCGCCGGGCGATGCGACGCTCGCGTCGATCGTCGGCCTTGGCGGCGCGCTCGTCGCGACGCTGGGCGCGCGCCAGCTGGGCTGCCGCGGCCTGCCCGGTCTCGACGCGACGCGCGAGTCGGCACGTCACGAGCCAGGCGACCAGCACGGCGACGGGGATGCTGATCCACACCCAGGCGAGCGGGGTCGTGGCGGCGATGACCGCCGTGAGTCCGAGGAGCGCCACGATGACCAGCAGCACGCGCCGGCGGCGCTGGGCGGCGCGGGCCGCGGCGGCCCGACGTACGGCGGGCGGGCGGGGATCGGCGAGGGGTGTGCTCGCGGCCGGGGTCACGGTCTCGACGCTGACCTCGTGCACGCTCGCCTTGGTCACCACCACGCTGGTCGAGGCCGGCCGGCCGGGGCTGAGCACGACCCGGCCGTCACTGGACGCCGTGGCGGGGGTCACCGCGTCGCGCCGGGAGAGCACCCGCATGGTGTGCGAGAAGCGCTCGACGGAGCGGGAGCGGGCGGCCTCGTCGTGGTGGCGGATCGCCCTCGGCACCAGGTAGACGGCCCAGGCCAGCGCGAGCGCGACGAAGATCAGAGCACTGAGGTCCACAGCGGAAGCGTAGGAGCGCGCTCACGGGGTGGAGCGGAGGTGGGCAGGTGTGTCGTGGATTGCTTGTGTGGCGGTGGTGGATCGTGGGGTCCTGCGTCGGGGCCGCCGGCGGGTGCGCGACCGGGGCGGCCGCACCTGGCCACCGGTCACCGCCCGCGGATCACGGACTTGTCGGCTGGTTCTCGAGCTTGTCGGCTGTTGCAAAGGGCGACAGGCTCGGGAACACCCGGCCGGCCGGGTATTCCTGGGTCAGCCGGGGCAGTTGGGACGCGCCGGCGGCGGACGGCGTACCGGACAGGCCATGTTGCCGCTTGCCGGGTGGAATTGGGGCCGTCAAGCGGCACGTTCCCCGGCCGACCGGGGATGTCGACCCGGCCGACGGCTCAGCCGGACCCACCCTCGAGCCGGGCGAGCAGGCCGTCGGGGCAGTCCTCGACGGTGACGGCCCAGATCCGGTGGTCGCGCCACTCGCCGTCGATGTGCAGGAACCGGGGGGCGTAGCCGACCTCGTGGAGGGCGAGCTTCTCGACGACGCGCAGCGAGTTGGAGTTCTCCGGGCGGATCGCGATCTCGACGCGGTGCAGGCCGGCGGGGCCGAAGCAGTGGTCGATGGTCATCGCCACGGCGCGAGGCATCACCCCGCGCCCGGCGAAGCGCTGGTCGAGCCAGTAGCCGACCGAGGCGAACAGCGCCGAGCCGCGCACGATGTTGTTGACCGTCACCTGCCCGGCGAAGGTGCCGTCGACGTCGACCGCGAACGGCATCGTCGCGCCGGCGCGGGCCTGCTTGTTCAGCCGCCGCACCAGCGCGGTGTAGCTGGTCGGACGCGTCGAACCGCCCGGCGGGACGGTCGCGTCCCAGGGCAGCAGCCAGGCGGCGTTGCGCTGCCGGGCCTCGCGCCAGTCGTCGCCGTCATGGCGCGAGAGCGGCCGCAGGGTGACGACCGGGTCGCGCCCGGACTCCAGACGCACCGGCCACACGCGCGTGCTCAATGGTCGCTCCCGACGACCTGCTCCGCTGCGTGCACGAGCACCGGTCGGAGCACGGCGAGCCCGTCCTTGACCCCACCGCGGGAGCCGGGCAGGTTGACGACCAGCGTCGAGCCGACCACGCCGGCCAGGCCGCGCGAGAGGATGGCGGTCGGTACGCCGTTCGCGACACCGTGGGCGCGGATGGCCTCGGCGATGCCGGGCACCTCGCGATCGAGCAGCGGGCGGGTCGCCTCCGGCGTACGGTCCGTCGGCGTCAGCCCGGTGCCGCCGGTGGTCAGCACGACCCGGGCCCCGGCGGCGACGGCCGCGGCGATGGCCTCCCCCACCGGCTCCCCGTCGGGGCACACGGCCGGCTCCCCGACCTCGAACCCGAGCTCGCGCAGCGCCTCGACGATCAGCGGGCCCGTCGTGTCCTCGTAGACGCCCGCAGCGGCACGGTTCGAGGCGACCACCACGGCCGCGGACAGCCCGCCGCCGACGTCGGCCCCGCTCACCGGGCCCAGTCCCCCGAGCGACCGCCGGTCTTGGTCTCGACCCGTACGTCGGTGATCACCGCGGCCTTGTCGACGGCCTTGACCATGTCGACGACCGTCAGCGCAGCGACCGAGACGGCGCTGAGCGCCTCCATCTCCACGCCGGTGCGGTCGGTCGTGCGCACCGTGGCCGTGATCTCGACGGCGTCGTCGGCGACCTCGAGGTCGACCGTGACCCCGGAGAGCGCGAGCGGGTGGCACAGCGGGATCAGGGTCGGGGTCAGCTTGGCCCCCATGATCCCCGCGACCCGCGCGACGCCCAGCGCGTCGCCCTTGGGCACGCCCTCACCGCGCAGCAGGGCCACCACCGCGGCCGAGACCAGCACCCGTCCGCTGGCGGACGCGGTCCGCACGGTGACGTCCTTGGCCGAGACGTCGACCATCCGGGCGCCGCCGCGCTCGTCGAGGTGCGTGAGCCGTACGCCGTCCGGCCGGTCGTCCTGCCGGTCGTCCTGCCGACCACCCACGTCGCTCACCGCTCCTCCTCCGGCCGGGTCAGCCGCAGGACCTGGACCCGGGAGCCGGCCTCGAGGGAGGTCGCCTCCTCGGGCACCACGATGAGGGCGTCGGCGGCGGCGAGGTCGCCGACGAGGTGCGAGCCCGAGCCGCCGACGGGCGAGACGATCAGTCCGACCGAGAGCTCCCCTCCCTCGACGACGACCGTGCCCCGCAGGAACTGCCGGCGGCCCGGTGGTGAGGAGACGGGCTCGGCCAGCGTCGCCTCGACGTAGGGGTGGCTGACCGGGGTGAGGCCCATCATCGTGCGCAGCGCCGGTCGCACGAAGAGCTCGAAGGAGATGAACGCCGAGACCGGGTTGCCGGGCAGGGTGAAGATCGGGGTGCCGTCGACGTGGCCGAAGCCCTGGGGCTTGCCCGGCTGCATCGCGACCGGGCCGAACCACACGGTGCCGAGCGGTCGCAGCGCGGCCTTGACGACGTCCCAGTCGCCCATCGAGACCCCTCCGGAGGTGACCACCGCGTCGACGCCCTCGGCGCGCAGGTCGGCGAGGGCGGCCAGGAACGCCTCCGGCTCGTCGCCGACGATGCCGACGCGGCGCGGGGTCGCCCCGGCCGCACGGACCGCGGCGGCGAGCAGGTGGGAGTTGCCGTCGAAGATCGCGTCGTCGTCGAGCTCCGCGACCGGGGTGCCGGCGTCGCGCAGCTCGGTGCCGGTCGAGACGACGGCCACGACGGGTCGGGGACGCACGGGCACCGCCGCGATGCCGACCGAGGCGAGCAGGCCGAGGTGGCGCGGACCGAGCACCGTGCCGGCCCGCACGAGCACGTCGCCCTCCCCGACGTCCTCCCCGGCCGGACGGACGTGTGCACCCAGGCGGGGCACCTGGTCGATGCGGACCCGGTCGGAGCCCTGGTCGGTCCACTCGTAGGGCACGACCGCGTCCGCCCCGGTCGGCACCGGCGCGCCGGTCATGATCTTGGCCACCGAGCCGGCCCGGACCTCGCGGGTCGTGGCCTGTCCGGCCCCGATCTCGCCGGCGACGGGCAGCTCGACGGGGCTCTCGGCGCTCGCACCGGCGAGGTCCGCGACGCGGACGGCGTACCCGTCCATCGCGGAGTTGTCGAAGCGGGGCAGCGAGACGCTCGAGACCTGGTCGGCGCTCAGGACCAGGCCGAGCGCGTCCTCGATCCCGACCGTCACCGGCTCGCTCGGCGCCGCGGTGGCGAGGATCTGCGCGAGGTGGTCCTCGACGCGCAGGGGCTGCGAACCCGGACCCGGAGCCGGAGCGCTCACGTGGCGCCGTCGCCGGCGAGCACCTCGCCGGCGGCGACCCGCTTGCCGGCGCCGTCCTCGAGGACGACGTCGCCCTTGACCTCGACGCCGCGACCGAAGGTCCAGTCACCCTCGATGCGCAGCGACGAGGCGTTGCGCAGCGACGGGGCGCCCTCGGGGAAGTGCTTGTCGAAGGAGCCGACGAGCTTGTAGTGCTCCTCGTCGAGGTCGACGTAGGGCACCTCGCACCTCGGGTCGAGCACGAAGTCCGGGCCGAGGTCGTAGACGTCGGAGCGCAGCACGAGCAGGTCGTTGGTCGTCTTGACCGGCACGAACCGCTCCCGGCCGACCTCGATCAGGCGGGCGCCCTCGAAGACCTCGATCGCGGCGCCCATCGCGGTCTCGACCTGCACGACCATCGGGCTGGAGGTGTCACCGGGGTCGACGTTCTTGACGTTGCGGATCAGCGGCAGGCCGAGGATTCCGTGGCGGGCGTCGAGCGCGTCCTTCATCGCCTGCAGGTCGAACCACAGGTTGTTGGTCGAGCAGAACTGGTGCCGGGAGAGGTCGGTGAGGGCGTCCTGGTCCTCGTCGGGAGTCTGTGCGGTCTCGCGCAGCACGATGCGGCCGTCGTTCTTGCGGCGGGCGAAGTGGCCGCCCTTGCGGTCCGAGGGCGTACGCCGTACGGCCTCGATCGCGAACGGGGCACCGCTGTCGGCGAACCAGCCCGCCACCCGCGCGTCGGGCACCGCGCCGAGGTTGTCGGAGTTGGAGACGAAGACGTAGCGGTAGCCGGCCTCGAGCAGGGTGTCGATGAGGCCGGTGCCGCGCAGCGCGGTGTAGAGGTCGCCGTGGCCCGGCGGGCACCACTCGAGGTCGGGCTCCTGGGGCCAGGAGACCGGGCTCAGGTCCGACTCGAGGAGCTTGGGCTCCTTGTTCTGCAGGAACTCCAGCGGCAGGCCCTCGACGGCGAGGGCGTCGTAGCGCTCGAGGGCGGCCATCGTGTCGGCGGAGGTGCGGAAGGAGTTCATCATCAGCAGCGGCAGGACCGCGTCGTACTCCGTGCGCAGGTGCAGCACCTGGCGGGCGATGATGTCGAGGAAGCTCAGCCCCCGTCGCACGCACAGCAGCGACTTGGCGCGGTCCATGCCCATCGAGGTGCCCAGACCGCCGTTGAGCTTGATCACCGCGGTGTGGCGCACGGCCTCGCTGGCGACCTCGGCGTCGACCTCGACGTCGACGAGGCGGTCCATGTCGACCGGCTCGATGCTCGACTCCGGGATCATCCCCGTCTCCCCGTGCTCGAGGAGGCGGAAGTAGTGCGCGAACGTCTCGATCGCCACGTCGTCGATCCCGGCCTGCGACATCTTCGCCAAGGCCTTCTTCAAAGCAGGACTACCCATGCAGGTGATCGTAGGCTCGTCGGGTGGTCGACCCGCAACCTCCTCCCCCATCGGGGACCCTGCGCCTGGCCAAGCTGGCCCTGCGCGACCAGCTGCTGACCGCCCGGCGCCACCGCCCCCCGCGCGAGATCGTCGAGCTGGCGGCCTCGTGCGCCGAGCACGTCCTGGCCGCCCCGGAGGTCGTGCGGGCCGCGACGGTGACGGCGTACGTCGCCGTCGGCTCCGAGCCCGGCACCAGCGTGCTGCTCAACGCCCTGCTGCGGGCGGGCAAGCGGGTGCTGCTGCCGGTCGTCCTGCCCGACCTCGACCTCGACTGGGCGCCGTACTCCGGCGTGGGCAACCTCTACCCCGGTCCGCGCGGGCTCCTCGAGCCGACCGCGGACCGGCTCGGCCCGGACGCGGTCGCGCACGCCGACGCCCTGCTGGTGCCGGGGCTCGCCGTGGACGCCTCCGGCGTGCGGCTCGGCCAGGGCGGCGGCTGCTACGACCGGGCGCTGGCGCGGGTCCCGCGCGGCACCTTCACCTGCGTGCTGCTGCACCCCGACGAGCTCGACCGGCCGGTGCCGGTGGAGGCGCACGACCTGCCGGTGCGCGCGGCGGCGACGGCGCACGGCGTACGGCGGTTCTGACGCGGGGCGGCTCTGAGCGGGGGCGGCTCTGCTGAGCGGGGGCGGCGGCTGTAACCCGGAGCTACATCATCTGGTGCGGCCGCACGACGTCGTCCTGGACGATGTAACTCCGGGTTACAGCCAGTGCGGCGGCGGGGCGGCGGGGCGGCGCGGGCGGCGGCGGATCAGCGGCGCGGCTCGAGCACCAGGGTGTCGCGGGCGGCGGCGTGGACGGCGTCGGACGAGGACGGCCAGGGCAGGGTCTCGCCGCGGGCCCAGACGTCGACCTGGTCGGCGTAGTGGCTGCTCGCCGGGTGGCCCGAGACGCCGGCGAGCGTGACCCAGCGCGACGCGTCGAGGTCGCCGAGGTCGACCAGCATCCGCGCCGACGGAGCGGTCGTGACCCGGTAGGTGTCGACGGGGTCGGCGGCGTCCCAGTCCGTGGCGTCGACCGACGCGCCGCCGCCACCGGAGGGGGTACCGGTCCGGTTGAGCAGGCGGCGGACGGCGGCGTTGCCCCACCGTCCGTAGGGCTCGGAGACGAGGTCGACGGTGTGCCTGCGGCCCCAGGCCCAGTCGGCGACGTCGACGGCCTGGAGGCGGGTGAGGTCGTCGCGCGCCTGGAGCATCGAGGCGGCGAGGACGTCGTCGCGGGTCTCGACGACGTCCTCGGTGGTGACGTCGTCCCACCAGGCGGAGCGCGGCCGGTCGAGCAGCCGCGTCACCACCTGCACCCAGCGGGCGCCGCCGGTGGGCCACGCCCGGGCCGGCACGTCGTCGTGGAAGGTCCGGTCGAGCAGGTCGTGCCAGACGGCGTTGAGGTACGCCGCCGCCGGGTCGTCGGCGCCCTGGGTGCCGTCCCAGCCGACGAGCAGCCGCTGGCCGGCCGACGCGTACCCCCCGGGCAGGGCGACCCGCAGCAGGCGCGGCACGAGCACGGCGGCGAGGGGGTTGAGCGTGTCGAGCTGCATCGCGCCCAGCTGCTCGGCGGAGACCGGCCCCTCGGCCAGCGCGGAGTCGAGCATCTCGCGGATCCGCGCCGCGCGGTAGCCGGGGTCCGGGGTGGTGGTCACCAGGTAGGGGTAGCCCGGCCCGGCGACCGCCTGGTTGGCGGCGACCAGCACGCCGTCCGCGGGGTCCACGAGGCTGGGCAGGCCCGCGGACGGCACGAGCGCGGCGGTCCACTCGGTCTCAGGGCGCCAGCCGGCGGAGGGCAGGGCCCCGTCGTTGCCGCTCTTGCGGACCGGCAGCGCGCCCGCGGCCTGGAAGCCGATGTGGCCACCGGTGTCGGCCCACACCACGCCCTGCGCCGGCGAGGTGACGTCCGCGAGCGCCTCGCGGAGGTCCTCGCCGTCGCGGGCACGGTCCAGACCCAGGACCGCGTCGAGCGACGACGAGGGCCGCGACCCGGTCCAGCTCACGGCGACGGCGTGACGCTGCTCCTGCCCCGTGGCGGGGTCCACCGCACGCCGCCCGGCCAGCGGCGCCTGGGTCGCGACGTCGGCGTACGTCGTGAACGCATCCGAGAGCAGCGGACCGTGGCGGGTGGAGCGGACGACCAGCTCGACGTCGGCGCCGCCGGCGACCGAGATCGTCTCGGTCCTCGTCCGCAGCTGCTGCGTGGCCCCGTCGTAGCGGTAGGTCTCACCCTCGATCCGCTCGACGAACAGGTCGGTGGTGTCCGCGCCGAGGCTCGTCGTCTGCCACGCGACCCCCTCGGTGTGGCCGACCTGGACGCCCGGGGCACCGGGCACGCTGAGGCCGCTCACGTCGTAGGGGCAGGCCTCGGTGACCGTGCGGCAGTGCAGGCCGATCTGCAGCCACGGGCCGGGCAGGGCGGTGTCGAGGTGGGGGTCGCCGGCCAGCAGCGGCGCACCGGTGGTCGAGTGCTCACCGTCGACGACCCAGGCGTTGGAGCCCTTGCCTGCCCCCCGAGCGACGAAGCTCGGCAGGGCGGCCAGGCCGCGCCGGGTGCGCTGGAGGGCCGCGCGCACGTCGGGGGCGAGGGCGACGGCGCGCACCGCACCGAAGGGCGCGGGACGCCGGGGGTTGCGGGTGCCGCCCCGGTCGGCGTCCTGCTCGAAGACCCCGTCGACGACGGCGCCCTGGCCGACGACGGGGTCGGCGACGCCGGTCTCGGGGAACAGTCCCGCCGCGGCACGCGAGCCCACGGCCGCGGCCGTCAGCGCCCGGTCGACCTCGTCGTCGAGGTTGCCGGCGAGCTCCCACGACATCGCCTTCAGCCAGGCCAGCGAGTCGACCTCGGACCAGGGTGCGGGGTTCGGGGCCCGCCCGCGCAGCGAGAGCAGCGTGTACTCGACCGCGAGGTCGGTCGGCGCGCGATCCGCGAGGTAGGCGTTGACGCCGGCGGCGTACGCCGCGAGCGCGGTGCGGGTGTCGGGCTCGACGAGCGCGAGCTCGGCTCGGGCGGTGCGCTCCCAGCCGAGCGTGCGGGCGAGCCGGTCGCTGTCGAGCGCGGGCTCGCCGAAGAGCTCGGCGAGGCGGCCGGCGGCGGCGCGGCGGTGCACGTCCATCTGGAAGAACCGCTCGGAGGCCGTGACGTAGCCCTGGGCCAGGAACAGGTCCTCGGACGTGTCGGCGTAGAGCTGGGGCACCCCGTGCTCGTCGCGCACGACCTCGACCGGCGCGCCGAGGCCGGCGACGGTGAGGCGCCCGGCGGTCTCGGGCAGCGGCCGCCGGACGACGACCACGCCCACCACGAGGGCCACGACCAGCGCCAGGACCACCACGAGCACGACGTACGTCGTGACGCGCAGCGGCCGTGGGGCGGCGCGGAAGCGCTGCCACCGGCTGGGGACCGGCGGCGCCGGATCGGCGTCGGGCTCGGGGGGCGGCACGCTCGACATGGTGGGCCCCATCATGCCGTGCCGGTGGCGAGGGCCCGGACGTCGGACGTGACGTAGGATTGGCAGTCGCCGCCAGAGAGTGCCAGCGGCCGTCGAGCACGCTGAGCCGTGCTCGCAGACAGCGGAGGAGAACCGTGCCCACCTACCAGTACGCCTGCACCGAGTGCGGTCACCAGTTCGAGCAGGTGCAGAGCTTCAGCGACGACGCCCTGACGCAGTGCCCCGTGTGCGAGGGCAGGCTGCGCAAGCTCTTCAACGCGGTCGGCGTGGTCTTCAAGGGCTCGGGCTTCTACCGCAACGACAGCCGCACCGAGGCCCGGTCCGGCGCCGGGGAGAAGTCGGGCGAGGGCTCCGGCGACACGTCCGGCGCGGAGAAGTCCGGCGGCGACAAGTCCGACGCCGCGGCGTCCTCCGGCGGCGACAAGACGTCGACCTCCGGCGAGAAGTCGACGGCCGGCGCCGCCTCGACCAAGGGCTCGGCCAACGGCTCGACCGGCGGATCGACCGGCGGCTCGACCGGCGGATCGACCGGCGGCTCGACCGGCGGGGGCAAGAAGGCGGCGACACCCAAGACCGGGGGCTGAGCCCCCGGCCGAGGGCCTGTGGAGGACGCGCACGGCTCCCGCGCGGGCGACCTAGCCTCGCGGGATGCCACGTCAGCCCCGAGCCTCGGACACCCGCGCCGTCTCGCACGGCCCGCCGGGCGTGCCGGGCGTGCCGGTCCAGCGGCTGCGTCGCGCGGTGCGCGGCGTACGCCGTCGGCTGCTGGCGCGCCGGCGGCTGATCGCCGCCCTCCTCGCTGCGGTCGTGGTCGCCGCGTCGCTGCGCCTGCTCGCACCGCCGCCGGAGGCCGGCACGGAGGTGGTCGTGGCCGCTCGCTCGCTGGCTGCGGGGTCGACGCTCACGCAGGCTGACCTGACCCGGGTGCAGGTCGAGGCCGAGCGCGCCCCTCCTCGAGCGGTGGCCGACCCGGTCGGCCGTGTGCTCGCCGGACCCCTCGACGTCGGCGAGGCCGTCAGCGAGACCCGCCTCGTGGGGCCGGCGCTGAGCGACCTGGCGCCCGGCCGGGTGCCGGTCCCCGTCCGTCTCCCGGACGCGGAGATGGTCGCGCTGCTCCGGGTCGGCGACCGGGTCGACCTCCTGGCCGCGGACCCCGCCGCGGGGGCGGGCGCGGGGGCGAGCCTCGTGGCGGCCGGGGTGGACGTGCTCGCGCTGCCCGTCGGGGGCGCGGGTGGGACGGCTGGCGCCGGCGGCGTGACCGGCCTCCCGGGCCGGGTCGTGGTGCTCGCGGTGGGCGACGCCGACGTCACCAAGGTCTCACAGGCCTCCGCGGCCGCGTTCATGACTTTCGCGTGGACGGTGTCCTAACGTTCGTCTCCCCCTCCCCGGTCACCGTCGACCCACGCCCAGGATCGCCAAGGAGCAACACATGAGCGGCTTCAAGACCTTCGTCCTGCGAGGCAACCTCGTGGACCTCGCGGTGGCGGTCATCATCGCGACCGCCTTCGGCACGGTGGTCACGACGTTCACCAACTGGCTGACCGGACTGCTGCCCGACAGCGCGAGCGCCTACTTCTCCAACGAGCCCGACACGTTCGGTGCGTTCCTCAACGCGACGATCTCGTTCGTCCTGCTGGCCGCGATCGTCTACTTCTTCGTGGTCACGCCCTACACCAGGGCGCGCGAGAAGTTCTTCCCCTCCCCGCCCCCGGGAACGCCCGAGGAGATCGAGCTGCTGCGCCAGATCCGAGACTCGCTCGCGGGCGGCGGTCCCACGACGCCGACCACCCCGGCCTGAGGTCCTGGGCCTGAGGGTCAGGGTCTGAGCGCCTCATCCCCCGTGGTGGGGCGGCACCTGCGACCTCAGCCAGGTCTCGCCGGGGTCCTCGCCGTCCCGGGCTCGGGTCGACCCGGGCCGCTCCGGGTCGCGCTCGTCGGAGGTCGTCGCGGGAAGCACGTCGCCGAAGACCTCGTCGAGACGCCGGCGGCGCTCCCAGGCGGACTCTCCCGCGGCCGACTCCCCCGCAGCGGACTCACCCGCGGCGGACTCACCCGCGGTGGGCACGCCGGGCCGTGACCCGGGCTCGGTCACGCTCACGGGCGTCCGGTCACGCGCACAGCCCCGCCGCCGCGAGCTCCTGGGCGCGTTCGGCGTCGGCCGAGCTGCTCGCGCCCGGCGAGGGCGACGCACTACCCGAGCCCGAGGGTGACTCAGACGGGTCCCCGGAGGCCGACGGGCTCGGGGAGTCCGAGGGCGTCGAGACGCCCGGCACGTCACCGGCGCTGATCACGGTGTCCTCGAGCCGCTTGGTCAGCGGCTTGTCGGCAGCGACCTTGCGCCACACCTCGCCCGCGTCCTTCGTCCACACGACGCGGCCCTCCTCGCCGGGAACGGTGGAGTACTCGAAGGGGACGGTGCTGAAGCGGATGCTCGACAGACCGATGCCGGCGAAGCCGAGCCCGATCTGGCCGATCTTGATGACGTTCGACAACCCGGGGTCCACGGTGAGCGACTTGGTCGCGGCGTCGAGGAACGGCACGAGCCGGTCCAGACGACCGAGCACGCCGCCCGAGACGACCTTGCCGGCCATCGCCGCGGCGAAGGCCTGCTGACGCTTGATCCGACCGATGTCCGAGCCGTCGCCGATGGTGTAGCGGGCCCGGACGTAGTTCAGCGCGGTGTAGCCGGAGATCTCGCTCGTCCCGGCCGGGATGTTGATGCCGTGCTCGGGGTCGACGATGGGCTCGGGGATGCAGACCTCGACACCGCCCACGGCGTCGACCATGTCCCGGAAGCCGTTGAAGTCGACGACGACGAAGTGGTCGACGAAGACCCCGGTGAGCTGCTCGAACTGCTGGACGGTGCACAGGGGACCGCCCACGGAGAACGCGTCGTTCCACATGACGTTGTCGGCGGCGGGCACGACGTCGCCGTTGGCCTTGGTGCACTCGGGGCGATCGACCAGGGAGTCACGCGGGATGCTGACGCCGTAGGCGTTCTGCCGGTCCGCGGAGAGGTGGAAGAGGATGGTCGTGTCGGAGCGCGCGCCCATCCCGGTGAGCGGGTCGATCCCGTTGCCCTCGCCGTCGCGGGTGTCGGAGCCCATGACCAGCACGTTGAGCGGCTCCGACGGCTTGTCGGCCGCGAGCTCCTTGACCGGTCGGTTGCTGAGCATCCCGCTCGGGTCGAGGACCGTGAGGTTGTCGTTGAGGTGGCGGTACAGGAAGACCGCCGAGAGGCCCCCGATCATCGCCAGGGCGAGCACCACGGACCCGATCGTCTTGGCCACGCTGTGCCGACGGCGAGGCTTCGCCCGTCGACGGCCGTACGGCGTGCTGCCGGGCAGGGTTTCGGCCATGGGTGGGGTCCTCGGGGGCGCAGGTCACGAGACAGTCATCCGAAGTGTGACCGGTGAGCGCCCGGGATCCAAACATGGTGGCCGCCGAGCCTGCACGCCAGGCCCCCTAGAAACGGAAGTCGGCCATCGGCACCGTGTGGTCGGTGATCTTCTTGACTCGCCGGTTGTCGACGAAGCGGAACCGGTCGAAGTCGAGGCGCGGCGACCCGAAGACCCAGTCGATGCGGGCACCCTGCGGCGGGCGGCAGCGATCGCGGCGGACTCGCCCGCCGTTGGCCGCCTCGAGCCTCGTCGAGCCGACGATGCGGCAGAACACCAGGCGGCGGTCGTTCATGTCGCCGGTCAGCAGCACCGGGTGGTCGGTCCGCTGCAGGTTGTCGACCTGCTCGACGACCCGCTTGGTCCCGACCCTGCGCTCGCGCCGCTCGAGCCTGGAGTCGCCGTTGGTCAGGTGCACCGAGATGACCCACAGCGTCTTCTCCGAGGCGCGGTGTCGCAGCAGCACGATCGGGATCTCGCGTGAGTTGCCGCGGTTGAACGGGACCTCGAAGACCCGCGCGCGCAGCCGCTCCCACCGCTGCCGGCGCCACAGCACCGACTGCGCGGTCTGGGTGTCGGTCGAGGTGCGCCACTTGGGGTAGGAGTTCCAGCCGCGCCTGGTCAGCGCGCGGGTCTGACCTCGAGCGGCCTCCTGCATCCCGACGACGGTGATCTTGTTGACCTCCAGCAGCTTCGCCGCCAGGCGGGCACGCTTCGGGCCCAGGGCGTACTGGCTCGAGCTGCGGGTGTGCTCGGAGCCGAGGATGTTGAAGCTCGCGCTGCGCACCAGGGTGCGGCGCCGCTCGGCGGGGGCGTACGCCGCCGGCGCGGCAGCGGCGACGGCCGCAGCGGAGGTGACGCCGTGTGGTGCCGCCGCGGCCGTGGGAGCGCTCAGCCCGGCGCTGGCCGCGAGCCCGAGCACGAGCGGGGTGAGCAGGGACAGGGCACGCGGGCGCGACCAGCGAGCGAGCGAGATCATGGGGCGACGTCCGTCCGGTTGCGGGGGCGGGGCGGGGACGGCCTAGGAAAACACGTTCCCGCCCCGGGCGGCCACCCGACGGCCGACCCCGATCGCCGGTCCGACCGGGTGGCGTCCGGGTGGGCGTTGGGGGGTCGGGCCTATTCTCGCGATGTGTCCGAGCCCGGTGTGCCCGCTGCAGGGCGCTGGTGGCGGTACGGACTGCTGGGTGCCCTCGTGCTCGGGCTGAGCCTGATGTGCGCGAGCTACGCGATCCCCACCGCGTCTCCCACGTCGGCGACGACCATGGCCTCGATGTCGTCCCCGATGTCGGGCGCGGCAGTGACTGCCACGGGTCAGGCCCCTGCGCCAGGAACGTCGACCATCGTGGGCCTGTGCGGTGCGGCCTGCGCCTCGGAGACGACCACGACGGTGTGCTCGGTCATCGCGGTCGCAGCACCGCTCGGACTGCTCCTGCTGCTGCTGACCCGCAGGCGAGCCAGGCTCCTCGGCCTGCTGGCCCGCACGACCGTGACGTCGACGGTCTGGTTCGGGCGCGAACGATGGCCGGGCTGGGGGCCGCCGTCCCGGGCCGTGCTGTGCGTGTGGCGGGTGTGACAGGTCGCCCGGAGTCTCGCTGAGCCGCCGCGACGTCAGAGCTGACCGGCTCGGGCGTCCCCCCGGGCCCACCTGGCCCACCTGGCCGACCTGGCCGACCTCCCCCGCCTGCCGCCCACGGGGTGCTGCAGGCACCACACGCACGCATACGAAGGACCACACCAATCATGGACATGACCAACCGGGTGCCGGACTGGATGACCCCCCTCTCCTGGCTCTACATCGCCCTCGCGCTCATCAGTGCGGCCGCCATCGCCGCCGACATCTACCCCCGCCGCCGCCACAGCACCGTCGCCGAGGAGCTGGCGTGGGTGGCCTCGGCGCTCTACCTGGGGCCCTTCGCACCTCCCCTCTACGCCCGTCACGGACGCGCGCCCGCCAGGACCGCTCGGGAGGAGACGGCAGCGAACGGCGAGCGCCACGATCAGCCGGCCGTGGTGGCCGGGTTGCCGGGAGGTGGGGCCTCGGCCGTCGCTCACCTCGTCGGGGTGCCCCTGGTCCTCGCCTCAGGTCTCACCATCGCCGGCATCGACCTGTGGGTCATGATCATCGTCATCGGCCTGCTCGCCATGGCCTTGCTGTTCGCCTACGAGCGGACCGCACACCGAGCCGGTCGGGGGCTGCCCGTCGGGGCCGCCGCCGTCGCGGCGGTGCTCACCGTGCTCGCGTTCGACATCGGCATGGGCGGCTGGATGCTGCTGCTGCACTTCAACGAGTTCATGCCGCCGGCCACCGAGGGCTCGTTCTGGTTCCTGATGCAGCTCGGCGTCGTCCTGGGGCTCCTGACCGCCTACCCCGTCGTCAGCCGGCTCGCCCGACGCCCCCACACGGTCGCCCCGGGCTAGCCCTGGGCTAGCCCAGGGCGAGCCCCGGTCCCAGCGCCTCGCTCCGCTCTGATCGGTCGGGGCCGCTCCCACGCCCCGTGCCGACCCCGCCCGACGCCGAGTACGCCACCGCCATCCGCCGTGGCAGGATCCACGGCAACAGCGCAGGGTCCTCAGCACGGAACCCGTCACGCGTACTGCCCCAGTAGCTCAGTGGATAGAGCAGCCGCCTCCTAAGCGAAAGGTCGCCAGTTCGACTCTGGCCTGGGGCACCACTCGTTCGACCGCCCAGGGCCCAGGGCCGCCGCAGACCTTCGAGTCCGCTCACGGGAGGCCGGACCACCGCAGACAGGCGTGCGCCCCGAAGACCTCGACCCCGTGTCGGTCGGCGGGCCGGCGCTCGCGAGTCACCCGCAGGTGCCCGAGCTCGACCACCCCCGCGAGGAGCTGATCATGGAGACGCGTCTGCGACGTACCCCGTCGCGCGGAGCCTGCCGACGAGACCACGTTCGCCGGCTCTGCCGACGAGACGTCCTCACCCTGCGACCGCTGCACTCCGACGACCTCGCCGTGGACCTCCACGACCAGGTCGAGGCACCAGAACGAGGAGTGACCCACCGTCGGCGCACCCGCCGGTCTAGGGTGACGCGCGTCGCGACGTGTCCCGCGACATCGAGACCGGCCCTGGGGTGACGATGCGTACGGGTTCCAAGAGCCGACATGGCGGTCGGTAAGCAACCCCGCGCGGTCTCGCTCCTGCGATCGCTCGGCTACTTCGTCCCGTCGTACCTCGTGGCGATCCTGGGTTACCTGGTCGTGAACGCCGTGGCTGCGCGCATGCTGGAGACGTCAGGGTTTGCCTACTTCGTGGTCCTCACGACCGCGACGACCCTGGTCGGGCAGCTCGGACTGCTCGGCGTCCATCGATCCGGTCTGCGGGAGGCAGCGCGGGCTGAGGACCCGGAATCCCTGGCTGAGCTCTTCCGGGGTGTCCGGGCCGTCCTCCGCGTCCCGCTGCCCTTGGCCTCGGTGGCCTGCGCGGCCGTCGTGTGGGCCTTGCTCGGCAACGAGACCGAGTCGGTCGTGATCGCCGTGCTGACAGGCGTGCTCGTCTACGAGTCCGGCTATCAGGTCGTTGCCACCAACTACCTGCGCGGACTGGGTCATGTGCAAGCAGCGAGCCTGCTCTCGGGTCGGTCTGGAGGAGCGTTGGTAGCCGGCGTCCAGGCGGCGACCCTGCTGGGGGTCGCGTGGCTTGCTCCCGACTCGGGGTTGCCCGGCGTGATGCTCGGCTACGTCGTCGGCTACGCGCTGCCGCTGTTCTGGGTCGGGTGGCGGCTCCGCCACACCTGGCGCACCGAGACCGGGTCCGGCGGGAGCCTGCAGGACCTGCGCGTCGTCCTCAAGCGGGACTGGCGGTTCATCTTCAGCCAGAGCGGCGGCTTCCTGAACTCCACCGTGGAGCTGTGGCTGGCAGCCGCGGTGCTCGCCCCGGCCGGCGCCTCCCTCTTCGTCGCCGCCCACCGGATCGCGCGCCTCCTGGTCATCCCCGCGACCTCCCTGCAGGTCGTGTTCAGCCCAGCCATCGCCCGACTGGCGGCGTCGACGGACCGTCGCCCGTTGGAGGCTCTGGTCAGGACGGCGTCGTCGGTGACGACGGCGGTGAGCGGCGTCCTGTGGATCCCGCTGGTGGTGGCACCCCAGCTCGTGCTCGGCCTCGTCTTCGGGAGCGGCTTCGAGGGCGCGGCGGCAGCACTCGTCCTGATCTCGACGGGATACCTGTTGAACGCGGTCAGCGGAATGTCCGGCACGACCTTGTCGATGACGGGACACGAGGGCGACACCGCGGCCATCACGTGGAGCATCGTCGTGGTCCGAGTAGTATGCGGAGTCGTCTGTGCCAGCGTATGGGGGGTGTTGGGGTTGGCCGTGTCCTCTGCTGCGCTGTCCGTGCTCTACTACGCGAGCACGTGGACGACGGTCCGTCGACGGCTGTCGATCTCCACCCACGCCACCCTGCGGCCCCAGCTCTCCCTCCTCGGTCGGATCCGCGGCTGATGGATGCTGAGGACGGAGGCGGAACGCCTCCAGCAGACGCTCGACGCTCCGAGGTCGCGGCCGAGGTCGCTGCCGCCATCGACCGTGTCGCCCGAGGACCCGTGCTGGTCGTCGGCTCGCCGCCACCAGGCGGGCGCGA
This sequence comes from uncultured Actinomycetota bacterium, assembly GCA_963714475.1. Lineage (GTDB taxonomy): Bacteria > Actinomycetota > Actinomycetes > Propionibacteriales > Nocardioidaceae > Nocardioides. The sequence continues at coordinate 1,136,298 of CAVQOP010000004.1, read as the reverse complement.
CCTCGACCTCCTGGCAGCCCCCGAGGACTACGCACGCATCCAGATGTGGCTCCGCGCGAACGGCTTCGCCCCCTGGCGCCACACCTGGGCCAGGTTCGGAGGTCCCGGCCCGTACGCCGTCGAGCTGTCGAGCACCGAGGGCTGGGCGACGAGCGTCCACGACGCGAGCTCCCTCTTCGACGACCCCGAGACGATCCCCGGGTTCGAGCGGCTGGTTGGTCCGAGCCCGGCCACCGTCCTGCTGCTGGCTGCTCGCGGCACCGTCACGCGCCGGGGTCGTATGACCGACAAGGTGCGACGACGGGTGAGCGACGCCCTTCAGCGCGACCCGGACGGCTGGAAGAAGGCCGAGCAGCGAGCACCCGCGCTCGGGGCCCTCGGCGCTCTGCGCCTGCTGCGTGAGGCCTCCGACACCCAGCGGCCGCTGTCGCTTCGGGACCGGGCACGTGGCCTGGCGGGTGTGCTGCGCGGTGACGGACCGTTGCCCGCGAAGACGCGGCTGCTGATGGGCGGGCGGCCGCGACGGGTACGGCCGGCGCTCGTCACGTTCTCAGGGCTGGACGGCTCGGGCAAGAGCACCCAGGTCAGCCACCTGCAGGAGAACCTGCGGGCAGTGGGTGTCACCTCCGAGAGGCAGTGGGCGGGTTTCAAGTCGGCCAGACTGGTCCGGCGGAAGCTGCCGTTCCTCGACCGCACCGGGCCGGGGCAGACCCGCGACCCGCTGATGCCGAGCGCCGTCCTGGACAGCCCCGTGGGTCGGCAGGCGTGGCTCTACCTCGTCGTCGGCGTGAACACGCTGCACCTGTGGCGACTGGTGCTCCGGCGGCGCCCGGGTGTCGCGGTGCTCATCTTCGACCGGTTCGCTCCGGACACGACCGTCAAGCTGGACCTCCACTACCTGCGGTCCCGGGGGGTCGACGTCCAGCGGCAGCGCCGCCTCTTCACGGCCATCGCTCCCAAGCCCGACGTGTCCTTCTTCGTCAACGTGGATCCGGCGGTGGCCTACGGCCGTCGTCAGGAACAGACCCCCGAGGAGCTCACGTCGATGTTCGAGCTCTACCAGGAGCAGGTGCGACGCTACGACCTGCGCGTGCTCGACGGGACCAGCCCGGGGGACGACCTCGCGATCCGGGTGGCCGTCGAGACCTGGCAGGGGCTGCGGTGAGCGGGGGCCAGTGGCACCGGCCGGCGCCGACCCCGGGTGACGGCACGCAGGTCGACGTCCTCGGCGCCCTGTCGCGGGCGTTCGAGGCGTCGCAGGACGTCCCCGCCTGGGACCTCTCGATCGACCGGCAACGTCTGGCGGGAAGGTCGAACATCTACGTCGTCCGTGGGCAGAGACCAGGTAGTGCCCCGGCGCGTTGGGTGGTCAAGCAGCCGCACCTGGACTGGGACCAGGACGACGTCGACAGTCCGATCACCGCCCGTGACGAGCTCGCCGCCCTCGGTCGACTCGACAGCCACCTCCGAGACCTCGCCCTGCCCTTCCGCGTCCCGGCCCCGGTGGCCCTCCTGCCGGAGGCCGACGCGCTGGTCATGGAGTACGTCGAGGGCCGCACCATCAAGGAGCTGCTGGACTTCAACCACCTGCTGCGTCCGCACACCCTCCTCGCGGGACTTGCCGCGGCCGGCACCCTCCTTCGCCACGTCCACGCTCTGGAGGAGCTGCCGCCGGTCGAGGTCTCTCTCCGGGAGGAGGCGGACGCGGTCCTCGTCGTCGCCGAGGAGAAGCTGCGCCCCCTCGGTCTCGCCCTTCCCGAGCAGGTCCGTCGCACACTGGCGCAGCTCCCTGCTCGTCAGGTGACCTCGCCGCAGGTGTGGTTGTACGGAGACTTCGGCCCGGCGAACATCCTGCTCGACGACGACGGGTCCACCGTCGGCCTCGACATGGCGCTCACCACCGTGGGTCACCCCGAGGACGACCTGGTGCGGTTCGTCGCCCTGGTGTCCGGGATCATCCGACTCGCGCCCGAGATCGTGGTACGGCCGCTCGGCCGTCGACGTCGACAGCTCGAGGACGCGCTGCTGCAGGGCTACTACCAGTCCGACGTCCGGCCTCCGCTCTTCGAGCTCAGGTACCTCCACCAGCTCTGCCGACGCTGGTGTCGCCTCCGCGAGCTGGCTCAGGACCACGAGCCGAGAGGGCGCGCGCGCGCCAAGCTGCCGGTGATCGGCCAGCAGATGCGTCTGCTGATGCGCGAGAGCGAGCGCCGGTTGGTCCAGAGCATGGGGCGATGACGTGGGCCACACCGGGATCGGCGAGGCAGTCCGACTCACCCTGCTCCGTGTCCTGCTGCGGGTGACCCCCGCCTTCAGGCACGCCGTGGTCTCCGGCTTCCCCGATGACGAGGGCAACGGCGTGGAGATGGTGCGTGCCCTCTCGCGGTTGATGCCGGTGTACTGGCTCACCAGCGACCACCCCGACGACGTGCTGTGGCTGGTACCTCCGACTGACGGCAGGTACCCGATCCGACGCATGCGCAAGGAGTCGGTGCAGGCCTACGTCGCCTACCTGACCGCGCGCTACGTGTTCTTCACCCACGGCCTCTACGGGTCGCTCCCGCCTCCCCGTCACAAGACGATCGTGAACCTGTGGCACGGGGACGGTCCCAAGCGCAGCAAGCGCTTCGCCGACATCCGTTCGACCTACGCGGTCGCCGGCACCGAGCTGTGGGGTGCGCAGCGTCCTGTCTACTTCGGGGTCAGCCCCGAGGGAGTCCTGGTGACCGGCAACCCCCGCGTCGACCAGTTCGCGCACCCACCGTCCGACGAGGTGATGCGCCGGTTGGACCTTGACCCCGGCAAGCCGCTCGTCCTGTGGATGCCGACGTACCGCCGCACCGAGAACCGGGGGAACCGGTTGGGCTCGGTCCGGAACTGGACGGACGCGCCAGAGCTGTCCGAGACCACCGCCGTGGGCGACCTGCTCGACGAGGTCGCGGACGCGGCCCGCGACCTGGGGGTGACCCTCGCCGTCAAGCCACACCCGCTGGACGCCGACCGGTACGCCGCGCTCGGCCTGCCCGTCCTCACCGGTGAGGACCTGTCCCGGGAGGGGACCACGCTCTATGAGCTGCTCGGGCGCAGTCGCGGGCTGATCACCGACTACAGCAGCGTCTGGACCGACTACCTGACGATGGACCGACCGGTCGGGTTCTACTGCCCGGACCTCGACGAGTACGGGGCCAACCGAGGTCTCAACGTCGAGCACTACGCGGACCTGATCCCAGGTCCGCTCCTGCGCTGCGTCAGCGACTTCGAGCAGTTCTTCCGCGACTGCGTGAGCGAGTCGCCGGAGTCCGCACGCACACGGCTGGAGAGCTCGAGGCGCGTCGGGGCCGAGACCAGGCTGGGTGCGAGCGAGCGGCTCATCGAGGCGCTCGGCATCGAGCCCAGCAGATCGAGGCGATGAGCACTGATGGCGACACACGACATCGACCGACCCCTCAAGAACGTGGCGGTCCTGCTGGCCGGCGGGGTGGGCACCCGGATCGGCCTCGGCCTCCCGAAGCAGCTGATCAAGATCGCCGGTCGACCCATCATCGAGCACTCGCTCGCTGCTCTCCATGACCATCCCTCGATCGACGAGATCCTGATCCTGATGGCGCCCGGGCACCTCGACGCCGTGCGCGCGATCGTGCGCCAGGGCGGCTACGACAAGGTCGTCGACATCATCGAGGGCGCCGGGACCAGGAACGACACCACGTTCCTCGCCCTGCAGTGGCTCGGCGACCAGGAGTGCAACGTCCTGCTGCACGACGCCGTCAGACCGCTGGTCACGCCCCGCATCATCAGTGACTGCATCGCGGCGCTCGAGTCCTACGAGGCTGTCGACGTCGCGATCCCCTCGGCGGACACCATCATCGAGGCGAACCCCGACGGGACGATCAAGGACATCCCGCCCCGGACGGCGCTGCGGCGCGGTCAGACCCCTCAGTCGTTTCGCGCCTCGGTGCTCAGACGGGCCTACGCACTCGCCCGGCGCGACGCCGCGTTCGTCGCGACCGACGACTGCACCGTGGTGCTTCGCTACCTGCCGGACGTCCCGATCGCGATCGTCGAGGGCGACGAGCGCAACATGAAGGTGACGGAGCCCATCGACGTCTACCTCGCCGACAAGCTCTACCAGCTGACCAGCCACGAACCACCAGCGACGCACTCGGACGATGCCTACCGCGCCGTCCTGTCGGGCAAGGTCCTGGTCGTCCTCGGGGGCAGCTACGGGATCGGCGCGGACATCGCCAAGCTCGCTGCGGACTTCGGTGCGGTGGTGCACGCGTACAGCCGGTCCAGCACCAACACCCACGTCGAGCGTCGGGCCGACCTCGAGGCGGCCGCCCAGGAGGTGGTCTCCGCGTCCGGCCGGGTCGACTTCGTCGTCGACGCTGCAGGCGTGCTCCCGCGCGGACCCCTCGTCGAGACCTCGGAGGAGATGATCTACCACGCGACCGACGTCAACTACCTCGCGCCGGTGTTCATCTGCCAGCAGTTCTTCCCCTACCTCAAGGACACGGGCGGCTCGATGCTGCTGTTCACGTCGAGCTCCTACACCCGCGGGCGTGCCGGCTACGGCCTCTACTCGTCCGCCAAGGCGGCGATCGTGAACCTCACGCAGGCGCTGGCCGACGAGTGGGCAGCCGACGGCGTACGGATCAACGCCCTGAACCCTGAGCGAACGGCGACACCGATGCGGACCAAGGCGTTCGGGCACGAACCCGTCGAGTCACTGCTGGAGTCAGCCGTCGTGGCGCGAGCGGCGTTGGACATCCTGATCGGACCCCACACCGGTCACATCGTCGAGGTCCGCAAGGGGGGCAAGCTCCCGCAGGAACCAGACCCGACGACGCCTTGGTAGGGGCTCGTCAGCGCGCACACGTACCACCGCCTGCGCCTGCACGCGGGCATCCTCCCAAAGTCACCGCAGGACGGCACGTCTGTGGGGTCTGAGAGGCCGTTTCGCCCCACAGACGTACCGTCCTGCACGACACCCGGCCCGGTGTGCGAGGCATGGCTGGTCGTGGCTGCTGCCGCTCCGCGGCCACCCGCCGGCTGACTGGTCCAACATCCGAGGAAACTGAGAAGATGTGCGCCCGTCGTGTGGACGGGGCCGGAGACGAGTCGGGTCGCAGCAGCCCAGAGGGAGATCACGCATGCAACCCAGCAGCATCGCCGGGCGCTACCGGGTCGAGCGTGCCGTCGGGCACGGCGGGATGGGCACGGTCTGGTTGTGCCACGACGACGTCCTGGGTCGCCAGGTCGCGGTCAAGCAGGTCGGGTCGATGCCGGGCGAGACGGCCTCCGACGTCAACCGCGCGTTGCGCGAGGCCCGCTCGTCGGCGGCGCTGAACCACCGCAACGTGGTGTCGATCTACGACGCCGTCGAGGACGGCGACCACAACTGGCTGGTGATGGAGTACCTCGCCTCGCGTGACCTCGGCAAGATCCTGGACAGCGAGGGTGCGCTGAGTCCGGAGCGGGCCACCTGGATCGGACTGCAGGCGGCCGACGGGCTGACGGCTGCGCATGCCCGCGGCACCATGCACCGCGACGTGAAGCCGAGCAACATCCTGGTGGCCGACGACGACCAGGTGAAGATCACCGACTTCGGCATCTCCCGCACCCACGGGGACATCCGGCTGACCAGCACCGGGTTGATCACCGGGACCCCGGCGTACTTCTCCCCCGAGATCGCCCGCGGCGAGGAGCCCGGGCTGCCGGCCGACGTGTGGGCGCTCGGCGCGACCCTGTACCGCGCCGTCGAGGGCGAGACGCTCTTCCCCGAGCAGGGCAACCCCCTGGCGCTGCTCACCTCCATCGCGAACGGACCCGCTCCCCGCCCGCAACGAGCCGGCGAGCTCACCGAGGCGATCACCCGGATGCTGGAGCCCGACCCCGCCGACCGCTGGACGATGGACGAGGCGGCTCGGGCCCTGCGGCAGCTCCACCAGCGCGCAGCCGCAGCCCCCGCGAGGTCCACGCCCACCCTGGCGATCCCGAGCCCGGCGCCCGCGCCCGAGCCGGCTCCCGCGCCCGCGCCCGCGCCCGAGCCGGCCCCCGAGCCGACGGGCACCTCGACCCGCGAGCGATTCGTCGCCGCCCCGACCGAGGAGCCCCGTCGCCGTCCCGGGTGGCTGCTGCCGGTGGCGGTCGTCGTCCTTCTCGCGCTCCTCACCGGAGGTGGCATCCTCCTGCTCGGCAACGACGAGGAGGAGCCCACGGGCGCCGACACCGCCACGTCCGCGGCGCCGAGCCCGCGGACCGGTACGCCCGAGTCCGAGGATCCCCCTGCCTCCGCCGAGCCGACGCCGGAGCCCACCCCGACACCCACTCCGACACCCACCCAGACCCGCGACCCGAAGCCGTCGCCGACCAGGTCGCAGGCTCCGTCGGCCGGCGACGTGGAGGCGTTCGGTGAGCTGTACTACGGGTTGCTGCCCGGAGACACCGAGTCGGCGTACGCCCTGCTCTCACCCTCCTACGGCACGTCCTTCGAGCAGTACGACGGGTTCTGGCGCACGATCGGCGACGTGAGCGTGCGAGGGGTCACCGCGGTCGACGACAGCACGGTCGACGTCGACCTGACCTACACCGACTCCGACGGCACCAGCCAGGACGAGACCCGCCGTCTGTTCCTCGAGGCGACCGACGAGGGGTACCTCATCGTGAGCGACGCGGTGGTCTGAGCCGCCGGGCAGGAGAGCCCCGTCCGGCGGAGCCGCGGCCGGTCCCGCTCAAGTTCGGTGACGCCGGCGCCGATATGCGGGGTGCGCGGGTATGTCCCCGGGCACGAGGATCACATGATGTTGAGCGTACCGATGCTCTCTCCGGCGATGTCCTTCGACGAGGCTGCCCTCGCGGTGCTGGGCTACCTCCGCGAGGCCCTCCCCCTGGCGTTCTGGTCGGTCACCCGGGTGGAGAACGACCGGCAGACCTACCTGTACCTGGACTCCGACAACGGGTACGGCCTGACCCAGGGTCAGTCCCACCCGTGGCAGGACAGCTTCTGCATCCACATGGCGGCCGGGACCGGGCCGGGTGTGGCCCCTGACGCGCAGGCCGTCCCGGTCTACGCCGCCGCCGGCGTCAACGCCGCCGCCACGATCGGGTCCTACGCCGGGGCACCGGTCCGCGAGCCGGACGGGACCCTGTTCGGCGCGATCTGCGGCATCGACCCGGACGTCCGCACCGAGGACCCCGCCTTCGTGGCCGCCGGTCCCGTGCTGCAGCTGTTGGGTCAGCTGCTCACCATGGTCCTGGCCGCGAACCGGGAGCGTGACGTCAGCGCAGCGGAGGTGGCTGCGGCCCGACGCGACGCCGAGACCGACGTCCTGACGGGTCTGGCCAACCGACGGGCCTGGGAACGGCTGGTCGCCCACCACAACGAGCGGTTCACCAGGTTGGGGGACCCGACCGTGGTCGCCATGATCGACCTGGACATGCTGAAGGTCATCAACGACGAGCAGGGCCACGAGGCCGGCGACGACTACATCCGTCGAGCCGCGGCGGTGCTCAGCGCCACCGTCTCCGACTCCGACGTGGTCGCGCGGCTCGGGGGGGACGAGTTCGGCCTCCTCCTGGTCGACTGCACCGAGTCCGCGGCGGAGCAGTTCGTGCAGCGGCTCTACGGCGAGCTGGACGCGGCCGGGGTCGCCGGGTCCGTCGGCTGGGCGCCGATCACCGTCCTCCGCGGATTCCCCGCCGCGCTGGCCGAGGCCGACACCGCCATGTACACCGCGAAGAGCGAACGCCGAGCGGGTCGCCGCCACGGGCTCCGGCTCACGGGCTGAGAGCTCCGCGCGTGTCCCCGCGAAGCCGGGCGGACCCCGTGGTGCTCAGCCGTGTCCGGAGACCTCGGTGTCCCAGGCCCAGCGGGGTCGAGGTCGAGGTCGAGGTCGAGGTCGCGTGATCCTCGTGCCGCGGTGGCGAGGCGGTCGTGCTCGGGCCCTACCGGTGTGAGCCGCTGGGCTCGTGCCCGTCCTGCCCTGCCGCTGCACCGGCCAGCCCGACCGGCCCCATCCGCGCGAGCTCGAGGTCGAGGTCGCGCAGGTAGCCCGCGAAGCCGAGCGGGACCCGACCCGTGCGCCGGGCGGACGTGACGACCCGGGTCCCGCCCACCACCCGCGCCCCGTCGGCGCGCAGGGCGAGGACGAGCTGGGCGTCCTCCCCGTCGGTGACGTCGGTGAACCCGCCCGCCCGCCGGTAGGCGTCGAGGCGCACGGCGAGGTTGGCCCCGTGCAACGACCCTCGGCCGACGGGGTGGCGCTCCCACCAGGCGGCCAGTGCGGCGGGCGTCATCTCCGCCGGGTCGGGCCGCACCTCGCCGAGCACCAGGTCGTGGTCGGCGGCGAGGCCCACCAGGTCGACGAGCCAGGTGTGCGGCACGACGCAGTCGGCGTCGGTGTTGACCACGAGCACGCCCCCGGGCTCGACCGGGCCGAGCAGCGCGGTCGCGGCGTCCACCCCGACGCGACGCGCCGTCCCGACGCACGCGGCGTCGAGGTCCACCGTCGCGGCGCCCCACCGGGCGGCGACCGCCCCGGTGGCGTCGTGACACCGGTCGAGCGCCACGGTGACCCGGACCACCACCCAGGGGCGGACCTCCTCGAGGTACGCCGTCGCCGCCGCGACCGACTCCAGGCAGGCCCCGATCCGCGCCTCCTCGTCGTGCGCGGGGACGACCACCAGGACCGTCGCGATCGCCGGGCGCGGGTCCGTCGCGCTCATCCCCACCCTCCCCACCGCGCCTGGGCCGTCGTCGTCGGTGCCACGGCCTCCAGCGCTGCCGTCACGGTGGACACGGTCGCCGGGGGGAGGTCGGCCCAGCGCGCGGCGCGGCGTCGGGCGCGCAGGGTGGACCACGACGCCACCAGCTCCCCGTCGCCGTCGCGCACGTCGACCTGGTCGACGGCTCCCGGACCCCGGAGGGCCTCGGAGCCGGTACGCCAGGCCGTGGGGACCCCGACGCGGGCGGCGCGCAGGTGGAGGTGTCGCCACGCCGAGCGCGCCGCGTCGGCGGTGAGCACGGTCTCGGCCGCCCCGGCGTGCTCGACCACGCGGGGGTCCTCGGGCACGAGCTCGCGCCGCGCGGGGTCGAGCAGCACCCGGGCCCGCGGCCACGCCGTCAGCAGGCTGTCGAGGCACAGCACGAGCGCGTCGCCCTCGAGACCGGCGGCGACGGTGACGAGCGGGTCGCCGGCGCGCCCGAGGAGTGCCGCGGGAGCCACGCCGGGCACGGGCACGCGTCCGGCCACGGCCACGCTCTCCCGCAGCATCCGCCCTCGACCGGTCGCGTCCGAGCCCCACCCGGCGCGATCGCCACGGGCCGGGCCGTCGTGCCAGGCCACGGCGTCCCGGACGTGGGCGAGCACGGCGCCGTGCGTCCACGCCCGGTGGGCCCACTCCCAGTCCTCCCCGCCGTACGTCGTGAACGTCTCGTCGAAGCCGCCGGTCTCCTCGAAGAGCCACCGGGTGCACCCGAGAGCGGCACCGACGACGAAGCGGAACGACGTCTCGTCGGCCTCCAGCAGGTCACCGGTCCGCCGGTAGGAGTCGACCAACCAGGCCGGCTCGTCGAGCTCGTGGCGCAGACCCGCCTCCCGCACGTCGCCCCCCGGATCGAGCCCGGAGAGGTCCGCGTGGCGACGGCGTCCGACGACCACGGCCTCCGCGAGCACCCCCGGCAGGCGCGCCATCCTCGCCACGTAGTCGGGCTCGGGGACCGTGTCCGCGTCCAGGAAGAGCAGCACCTCGCCCCGGGCCAGGGCGACGGCGCGGTTGCGGATCCGCGCGACCCGGAAGCCCTCGTCGGGCTGGGTGACGACCGGCACGTCACCGGGCACCACCGGCGCGGTGGCCGAGCCGTCGTCGGCCACGACGACCTGGAGCAGCCCGGCGGGATGGGTCTGCGCGTCCAGCGCGGCCAGCGTGCGCGCGAGCTCCTGCGGCTGCTCGTAGTGGCTGACCACCACCGTGACGCTCGGCGCGTCCCCGGGCTCCGGGGCGAGGTCCCACCGGTTGCCGGGCACCCACGCCCCCGACGGCCTCACCGCCGCGCCCAGAAGTCGAGGTACGCCGCGGCCGTGTCGGCCAGGTGCGGCGTGGTCGTCACGTCCTCGGCGATCCGGGTCGACGCCGGGTCGTCGAGCGCCCGGCGTACGGCGGCGGGGAGGTCGTCGTCCTCGACGAGCGTGAGGGTGCCGGGTCGCAGCAGCGCCATCTCCGCGGCGTAGGTCCCGGCGCTGACCAGCGGACGACGACGCGCGGCGACCCAGCTGTTGACCGACCCGGAGGCGGAGACGTGCCGGTGCGCCGCCACGGGGACGTCGACCTCGTGCAGCCGGGTCGCCAGGTCGGCGTCGGCCACCCAGCCGGTGGCCTCGAAGCCCACCCCGTGCTCGGCCCCGAGGGCGACGAGCTCGGGCAGCAGGTCCTCGTGGCCGGGCGCGAGGCCGCCGAGCGCCCGGACGACGACCGGCATCCCGGCGCAGGCGCGCACCACCTCGGCGTGGCCCTTGCCGGGGTAGACCCAGCCGAGCACGCCGACCACGGCGGGTCCGGACCGGCTCCGCCCCACCGGACCTGCGGGGGCGGGCAACGGCAGGACCGGCAGCGGCAGGACGGGCAGCGGGACGACCTCCGGCGGCGAGGCGGGGCGCAGGTACGTCGCCGCCAGGTCCGCCTCGTGGCGCGAGCTGACGACCCAGCCGTCCACCTCGGCGAGCAGGGCGGCGTACGCCCGGACCCGGGACGCGAAGGCGGCGCCGTCACCGGGTTGCGGGAGGTCGTGCAGGGTCACGGTGGCGCGGTGCCGTCGTGCGAGCGCGACCAGGACGGCCCCGGCCTCGTCCGCACCGTCGCCGAACAGGCGGTCCGTGACGTGGACGTGCACCCGGGTCGGCGGCAGGGACAGCGCGGCGTCCACGTCGCACACCGGCGCCCCCACCACCTCGGCGACCTGCCGTGCGAACCGCACCACCCCGTGCCCGGGCGCCTCCGGCACGACGTGGAGCGGGGCGGCCCCCGTCGCGGTCACCGGCACTCCTCGGGCGTGCGCAGGCCGAGCAGCGACCGCTCGGGGGCGGAGCGGCGCAGCACCTCGGCGAGCACGTCGGGCCGGTGCGCGTAGAAGGCGGTGTGGGCGGTGGCGACCTCGAGGTGAGCCACGTCGCGGCCCTCGACGCGCCAGTGCTCGGTCGGTGCCGCACCGGGGTCGTGGACCTCGGCCACGACCCGGTCCCGCGGAGCGTGGACCGAGTCGAGCAGCGGGCGAACCTCGCCCGAGGCTGCGACGGGCAGGCCCAACGCCTCCCGGACGCGCGCCGCGAGCGGCTCGAGCACGACGTTCCCGGGGTGGTTGATCGTGCGCATCGAGGCGAAGGTGGGCTGCTCCAGCAGGTCGGCCGCCGCGACCTCGGTCGCGGCCTCACGACGGCGCAGCTCGGCCAGGGACCGCTCCCCCACCGCGCGCACGCCGTCGGGGGTCAACGGGGGCAGGGCCTCCTCGGGGGCGCTCCGGCCCGCGGCCGTCCACGCCGCGGCCGTCGCGACGCGCAGGTCGTGGTAGGCCACGACCGGTGGCACCGGGTCGGGCAGTCCGGGCGGGTGCACGACGACGTGGTGCGGGTAGAGCCCGGCGAAGCGCACGATCGGCACCGTGGTCGCCCGCGCGGCGGGACCGAGCAGGTCGACCAGCTGGGCCGTGCCGATCGGCAGGTCGTGGTAGTCGTCGGCCACGGGCTGGCTGACCAGGAGGTCGCTCGCCGCGACCAGCCGGTGCAGGGCGTCCAGGTCGACGGCGGTGAGCTCGTGCACGGCCGGGAGCCGGACGGTCCGTACGTCGTCGGCCGCGAGCAGGAGCCGCAACGACTCGGCCTGGCAGTTGCCCCACACCAGCAGCAGGGGCCGGCCGTCGTCGGCCGGCACCCCCCTGCGCAGCGCGAGCGGGTCGGCCCACGGGTCCGGCTCGACGCCGCCGCTCACGTCACGCTCCAGCCGCCGTCGGCGTCGCGACGTACGACGCCCACCTGCTCGAGCTCGGCGAGCCACCCGCCCATCGGCCACCAGCCCCAGCGCCGGTGGAACAGGCCGGCGTTGCGCACGATGTCGGCGGCGTGCTCGACGGGCGGCCGACCCACGCGGTGGTGCTGGTGGTGGGCGCGGGCCGAGCCGAGCCAGGTGAGCCCGAGGCCGGCCTCACGGGCGCGCTGGGCGAAGTCGGTGTCCTCGCCGCCGTAGCCGACGTAGTCCTCGCAGAAGCCGCCGGTGCGCGCCAGGTCGTCGGTCCCGAGGGCGAAGGACAACGACCAGAACAGGTGCCAGTCACCCGGGCCGGCCGCGAGGGACTGCCCCGGGGCCGGGGCCGGCCGCGCGGGGTGCGGGTCGTCGGGCAGGTCGTCCAGGTCGTAGCCCCCGGCCGGGGGCGGGGGGAGGTAGGTGACAGGACCGCACCAGAGCCGTCCGGGGGCGCCGGCCACGGCGGCGGCGTAGGCACCGACCAGGTCGGGGGCGGCGAGGCAGTCGACGTCGAGGAAGACCAGGACGTCGGCGCCGAGCTCGCCGGCCCGGGCCGCGCCGGCGTTGCGGGCGCGGGCCAGGGGCAGCCCGCGGGGGTCGGCGTCGAGGAGCACGACGTCCGGGGGGAGGTCGACCGGTCGCCACGACGCGAGGCCGGGATCGTCCATCGCGACGACGACCCAGGCGTCGGGCCGGAGGGTCTGCCGCAGGAGCGAGGCGTGCTGGCCGCGCAGGTGCTCGTGGCGCCCGTGGACGATGGTGACGACCGCGACGGCGGGCGGGCCGGTCATCGCGCTCCCGCCGTCCGCTCGAGCGTGGCCTCGACGAGGTCGGCGAACCGCCCGGCGGCCCCGCCGTCGACCCAGCCCTGCCAGCGCGACCCGTCGAGACTGCTCGCGCGACGGACGAGGTCGGCCCACCCGCCGCCACCGCCGGCGCCACCGCCGGAACCACCGTCGGCCACGACCGCCGGCCACTCGTCCGCGGCCAGCGCCCGCGCCGTCGCCCGCTGCTCGCCGAAGGGCCGCTCCTGGGCCACCACCACGGCGGGCACCCGGGCGGCCGCGACCTCGGCGATCGCGTTCTGGCCGGCGTGGGTGAGCACGACGGCGGCCTGGCACAGGTGCCCGAACGGGTCCGCGACCCACGTCGGGCCGCCGAGGACCTCCCAGGTCCAGTCGTGCAGCGAGCCCAGCGCGGCCTCCCCGGCGGCGACGAGGTGCTCGGCGCCGCCTCCGGTCCCGGCGAGCACGACGAGGTGGTGGCGGCGGCGCGGTCGCTCGGCGCCCACCGGGGCGAAGCGGGAGTGGCCGCCGAGCGGCCGGACCCGCCCGGCGACGTCGTCCGGCAGTCCGCTGTCATCCCCGTGCGCCTGCGGGGGCCAGAAGGCGACGACCTCCTCGCTGAGGCCCAGCCCGAGGGCGTGCGGGGCGTCGGCGCGGCGACCCGGGAGCAGGACCGACACGACGGGCACGCCGTGGAGCCGGGCCAGCAGGGTGACCTCCTGCGACACGTCGCTGACGAGCAGGTCGGGCCGCGTCGCCTCGATCCAGGCCGAGAGCTGCGCCGTCCGTCGGCGCAGGCCGTCGTGGCCCAGCGGCGCCCAGTGCAGCCTGCCGCGAGCGGTCACGTCCGCCTCCGCTCCCGGGGTGGGCTGGTCGTCGCGGTCGAGCCGCAGCCACGCAGCCCCGTCACCCGCCGACCACTCCTCGTCGGGCGCGTCGGAGCTCAGCACGGTCACCGCCACCCCGCGGGCGAGCAGCGCGCGGGCGAGCGAGAGCGCGCGGTGGCGGTGACCCGCCCCCACGTGATGGGCGTAGTAGCCGACGTGCGGCCGCGAGGACGCGCTCACGCGACGAGGTCGCGGCGACCGACGTGGTCGTAGAGGTGCTCGTAGGCGTCGAGCATGGTCTCCACCGAGAAGCACCGCACGGCCCGGTCGCGCACCGCGTCGCGGTCGCTGCGCGCGGCGCGGTGGACGGCCGCGGCCAGGGCGTCCACGTCGCCGGCCGGGACCAGGGCCCCGACGTCGGGGGTGACGATCTCCGACAGCGCTCCTCGCTCGTACGCCGCGACCGGGGTCCCGCAGGACAGGGCCTCCGCGGCGACGAGGCCGAAGGGCTCGTCCCAGGCCGGGGTCACCAGCACCACGCTCGCGGCACCGACCAGGTGGCGCAGCGCCCGCTGGCCGAGGTGGCCCAGGTAGCGCGTCCGGCTGTCGAGCAGCGGACGGACCTCGGCCTCGAAGTAGGCCCGGTCGAGCACCGGGCCGGCCAGGTCCAGGGCGACGCCGGCGCGGCGGGCCGCGAGCACGGCCTCGTGCGGGGCCTTCTCCGGCACCAGCCGGCCGGACCAGAACGCGCGCCCACCCCCGGTCCCCCGGCGCCAGAAGGTCGTGTCGACGCCGTTGGGGACGACCTGGCTGTCCAGCGCGTGACCCCACGCCGCGGCCATCGCCTCGCTGACCGTCACGAAGCGGTGCCTGCCGGCGCGCAGGGCAGCGGCGGACTCCAGCCACGGGACCGGTGGCGTGTGCAGCGTCGTCACGACCGGGACCGCCAGGGTCCCGGCCATGGCGACCGGGAGGTGGTGCAGGCTGTTGTCGTGCACGACGTCGAAGTCCGACGTCCGCTCCGAGCCCAGCGTCAGCATCAGGTGCAGGTAGGCGTGGTGCTCACGCATCCACTGCTCGGGCGAGGCACCGACGTCGGCCCGGGCTGCGGGGCTGCTGGTGAAGGCGTCCACCGCGAGGTCGACCGGCCGCAGCCGCGGGTCGCTGCCGGGGGCGGCGAACAGCGTCACCCGGTGACCCCGGCGCAGCAGTCCGGTGGTCAGGGCGTGGGTGTGCGCCTCCAGGCCCCCGGCGAACGGCTCGGCGACCGGGAACCGCGCCGGCCCGACGACCGCGATCGACAGCGGCCTCATGCGGCACCGAGCATCGCGTCGAGGGCCGCGGCGTACACGCGGTCGTGGGCGGCGGCGACCTGTCGACGCTGCGCGGCGCGGGCCTGCGCGTCGAGGCCCGGCAGCGCAGCGACCCGCTGCGCGAGGGCCTGCTCGACGGCCGTGACGATCGAGGCGGTCCCGACGGAGGTCTCGTCGGCGTCGTACGTCGCGTCGGCGCCCTGGTCGGCGTAGCACCCGAAGCCGGGGGCCACGACCGAGGTGGCGAGGTCGTGGCACATCTCGAGCCAGCCCGAGTGCGTGCCGAAGCGGTAGGGCAGGACGGCGACGTCGAGGGTCGCGATCCACGCCCACAGGGCGTCGTCGTCGAGCTCGTCGTGGACCACCAGGTCGATCTCGCCGCGCCGCTCGGCGGCGCGGAGCGCGCCCGCCGTGCTGCGGGCCCGCTCGTCGTCGCGCTCGAGCACGTCGCGGTGCACGGTGACCGTGACGCGGTGGCCCCGCTCGCTCAGTGCGGCCAGCGCCGGCAGCAGGCGGGTGCCGTCGGTGTTGGTGCGCAGACCCTTCAGCGCCACGCCGACGTGGCCGGAGCCGGAGGCTGTCACCGGGTCGGCGCGCCGTCGCCGGCGCACCACGTCGATCGTCGCCAGGTCGACGACGTGCGGGTGGGGCACCACCTCGGCCCGTCGGCCCCATCGTCGGGCGACGATGTCGGCCGCGGTGGGGGTGAGCGTGACCAGCGCGGTCGCCGCCGGGACCAGCTCGTCGAGCTGGGCGTCGAGGACCGCCGCGTCCTCCTGGTGGGGGTTGCGCAGGTCGTGCACGGTCAGCACCAGCGGTCGGCCGGTCTCACGCAGGGCCGCGGTGAGCTCGCGCAGCCGCGACGGGGAGTGCGGGTCGAACCCGAAGTGCACGTGCATCAGGTCGAAGGCGTGGGTGCGCACCCACGCCGGCTCGAGCATCGCGGGGGGCCACCAGCGCTGACCCGCCGGCCGGCTCGGGTCGTCGGGGTCGGGGTCCGGCAGCCGGTGGGGTCCCTGCGAGCCGGGGGCGCTGAGGTGAGCGACGTAGGGGTGGCGCGCCGGCACCGAGGCCACCACCGGCGCCACGGCGCTCAGTGTCCTGCCCCTGCGGGAGACCACCGACAACCGGGCGCGTCGTGCAGCACTGAAGAGCTCCTGTCGGGTCGACATCCTCGCGCTCGGGTGAGGAGTGCGGGGTGGGGGTGACGGTCGCCGCGGTACGCCGCGCGACCTGGTGCGAGGCTAGGATTCCGGGTCCTCGACCCGCTACATCCACACGGGTGCCCGCGCGACTCCGCGGCGCTCTGCTCGCTGTGAGACCGCTCACGGTCGCGACGGACCGCCGCCGTCCCGGGCGAGTGCGGTGAGGGGTCGGATGGCCGTCGCCGGCACCCAGCCCTGGCGCACGTAGGGCCCGGACTGGTGGGCACCGATGCCGGGCTGCACCGAGATCACCCAGCCCTGCCAGCCGTGCGCCGTACGCCGCCAGCCCAGGAGCAGCCCCGGCAGCTGGTCGTCGGCCCACAGGCCCGTCAGCGAGACCCAGACGTGCTGGGCCCGCGGCTCGACGACCATTCGCCGATACTAGAACACATGTTCTACCACTTGCGACCTACTGGAGGCTCCGGACGACGAACTGTCGCGGTCTCCCGCTCGAAGGTACGCCCGTGGCGCAGCATCGCGTGCTTGCCGCCCTCCACGTCGCGCCAGGTCACGTCCGCGCGTCGCCCGATCCTCTCGGCGACGCGCCGGGAGCGCTCGGACGAGGCGATCCGGTCCTGCGTCCCGTGCAGGACCAGGACCCGGCGCCCGGTCAGGTCGACGTCGTCGTCGGGGTAGACCCAGGGGTTGAGGGCGACCACCGCCCGGACGCCGTCGTGGGCGCCGGCGAGCAGCGCCGCACGGCCCCCGAGCGAGTGACCGACGAGCGCGGAGGGGACACCGGGCCAACGCTGTGCGAGCTCGTCGAGGGCGGCCCGGGCGTCGGCGACCGGCGAGTGCAGCTCGTCCCAGCCGCGGCTGGTGTTGAGCAGCCTCGCCACGACGAGCCGGCCCCTGCCGGCACGGGCGACCGTGCGCGCGACCGGCACCATGCGCAGCACCGAGAGCTGGGTGGCGCTGACCTCGGGCCGGTCCCGGCGCGACGCGCCGCCGTGCAGGACGACGACGACGCCGACCGGAGCACGTCCACGTCGGGGCCTGGCCACCTCGACCAGGCGTGCGCCGCTCAACCCGCTCATCAGGACCACAACCTACGTGCGGGTCGGGACCCCGCCGCTTCACCCCTCTGGTCGGGCGGCCGCCCCCACGACCTCCACGGTGCGCCCGAGCTCAGCACTGCTGCGGGCCGCGTCGAGCACGGCGAGCGTCGCGATCCCTTCGGCGGCCGGCACCGGTTGCGGCCCCGCACCCAGCACCGCGGCTGCGAACTGAGAGTAGAAGTCCTGGTAGCGGCCCTGGGCCGAGGGCACCGTGGTCTCGCCGGCCTCCGTGGACAGGGTGCCGTGGTGGGTGTCGTAGCCCCACGAACGCGGGTCGTCGACCGGGCGGCGCCCGGCGAGGATCGCCTGGGCCTGCACGTCGTCCCCGGCCCAGCGGTAGCTCCCGCGGCTGCCGTACGCGCGCAGCTCGCGCACGGCGAGGCGGTTGATCTTGCTCGACTCGACCACGGAGAGCACTCCGCCCACGTGGTCCAGCGTCAGCAGGAACCCGGCGTCGGTGCGCCCCGCGGGCAGCTCGACGTGGTCGAGGTGGGCGGTCACCGCGCGGACCGGGCCCAGCACGAACAGCATCTGGTCCACGACGTGGCTGCCCAGGTCGCGCAGCAACCCACCCTGCGCGCCTGCCTCGAGGGTGCCGGGGTCGTCGAGGTCGAAGCGGGAGTGCACCCGCCACAGGTCTCCCAGCTCACCGGAGGCCAGGACGCCGACGAGCGTGCGGAGGTCGGCATCCCAACGCCGGTTGTGGAAGACGCTGAGCAGCACCCCGGCCGCGTGCGCCGCAGCGGCCAGCTCGGCGCCGACCACCGCCGACGGGGCGAACGGCTTGTCGGCCACGACGTGCACGCCGGCGGCCAGAGCCTCGAGGACCAGGTCGCGACGGGTCGCCGGGGGGCGTGGTGATGGTGACGGCGTCGACCCCCGCGCCCAGCAGTGCGGTCAGCGAGTCGTAGACCGGCACGCCCGGCCAGTCCTGCCCGACGAGGGCGCGGCGCTCGACGGACCTGGTCACCACCCCGACCAGCTCGATCGAGTCGGCCGCCTGCACGAACGGCGTGTGGAAGTGGCGCCCACCGGTCCCGTAGCCGACCACTCCCAGCCGCACCGTCACCGGAGGCTCACGCGTCGAGCCAGCGCAGCTGTCCCGGCTTGGCCTCGTCGTAGGCGGCACGACCCGACAGCGATGCCGGGACTCCGGTCTCCCACCAGGCTCCGGCCTCGGTCCAGGTCGTCGGGTGCGTCCGGCACACGACGACCGCGGGACGCCGGGTCTGCTGGGCGGACTGCCGGGCGCGCACGTAGGCGGCGCGCAGGTCGTCGACCGACGACCCCTCCGCGACGTCCTCGACGGTGCAGCCCAGCGCACGGGCGTGCGCGGCGAAGTCGACCCGCACGCTGCCGTCGGCGCCGGGACCACGCGAGTCCTTGAGCAGGTTGTTGAAACCCGCGGCGCCCTGGTTGGTCTGGAGCCGGTTGATCACGGCGTACCCGCCGTTGTCACAGAGCATCGCGACGTAGGGATGACCGGCGAAGGCCGCGGAGTACAGCTCGGAGTTGAGCATCAGGTAGGACCCGTCGCCGAACAGGCCGGTGACCAGGCCCTCGGGGTGGGTGAGCTGCCGGGCCATCGCAGCCCCCCACGGGGCGACGACCTCGTAGCCCATGCAGGAGAAGCCGTACTCCAGGTCCATCGTCGCGCCCGAGGTCGGTCCGGCGTCGGGCTTGACGTCACCGGTGCGCCAACCGCCGTGCAGCTCACCCGGCATGCCGCCGGAGGCGGTGAGCACGTAGTCGTCGGCGGTGCTGGCGTCGTTGACGACGGCCACGACCTGGGCGTAGGTCAGCGCACCGTCGGGGGCGGTGCCGCGTCGCAGCTCGTCGACGTGGGCGTCCCAGGTACGCCGTTCGGCGCTCGCGCGGGCACTCCACGCGGGCGCGACCGACCAGTCCCCCAGGGCCTCGGTCAGCTCGCCGAAGGTCTCGCGGGCGTCGCCCACGACCGCGTGCGCGCCGTGCTTGACGGCGTCGAAGCGGGCCGCGTTGACGGTGACGATGCGCACGTCGTCGGCGAACACGGTCCAGGAGGCGGTCGTGAAGTCCTGCAGCCGCGTGCCCACGGCGAGCACGACGTCAGCCTCGCCGGCCAGCGTGTTGGCCGAGGTGGCGCCGATGATGCCGAGGGCCCCGCCGTGCAGCGGATGTCCGTGCGGGACCAGGGTGCGCCCGGCCACGGTCTCCACCACCGGGACCCCGTGCTTCTCGGCGAACGCCACCGCCTGGGCTGCCGCACCGGAGTAGCGCACCCCACCACCCACGACCAGGAGCGGACGCTCGGCCCGGGTGAGCAGTGCGACGGCCCCGGCCAGCTCGCCCAGGTCCGGGCGCGGGCGCGGCACCCGGTGCAGGCGGGGCGCGAACATCGCCTCCGGGAAGTCGTACTCCTCGACCTGGACGTCCTGCGGCAGCGCCAGGACGACCGGGCCCGCGTCCGCGGGATCGGTGAGCACCCGCACGACCTGGGCCAGCGTGCTGATCAGCTGCTCCGGCTTCACGATCCGGTCGAAGTAGCGGGAGACCGGACGAAAGGCGTCGTTGACCGAGATCGTCGGGTCGCCGTAGTGCTCGACCTGCTGCAGGACCGGGTCCGGTGCCCGGCTCGTGAACGTGTCGCCGGGAAGGAGGAGCACGGGCAGCCGGTTGGCGTGCGCGACGCCGGCGGCGGTGATCATGTTCAGCGCGCCCGGCCCGACGGAGCTGGTCGCGACCATGACCTGGCGACGATCGGTGGCGCGGGCGTAGGCCACGGCGGCCAGCGCCATGCCCTGCTCGTTCTGCCCACGCCACGTCGGCAGCTCGTCGCGGACCTCGTGCAGCGCGACCCCGAGACCGAGCACGTTGCCGTGCCCGAAGATCCCGAACACGCCGGGGAACAACGGCACCTCGGTGCCGTCCATCAGCTCGGAGCGCTGCGCGAGCATCCATCGGACCAGCGCCTGCGCGGTGCTCAGCCGGACGGTCGCGGGACCGGATCGGGTCTGGCTCATGCGGGATCTCCTTCGCGAGGGGTTGCCGGGTCTGTCGTCGTGAGGTCGCGGCGGTCCGTGCGGCCGGCGGCGGTGGTCACCGGGCACCGGGGGTCGGTCTCCTGGTCGCCCCACGAGTCGCGGATCCAGGTGTGGTCCGGGTCGTCGCAGAAGGCCAGGGCGCGGTCCTCGGCGGGGCCCGCCATCACGTTCAGGTAGTACATCGGGTAGCCGGGGGCAGCGATGCAGGGCCCGTGGTAGCCGTGCGGCACCAGGACGACGTCGTGGTCGCGCACCTCGCTCACCTCGTTGATCGCGCGCAGCCCGGCCTGCTCGTGCTCGGGCCCGGTGTAGGTGTGGTGGTAGCCGAACCCCTCCCGTGAGGGGCTGACCTGGTCCGCGCCGGCGATCCGGTAGTAGTAGATCTCCTCGTTCACCACCGTGCACGGCTCGGTCGCGTCGTGCTTGTGCGGCGGGTAGCTCGACCAGTTCCCCGGCGGCGTGACCAGCTCGCAGCAGATCAGCTTCTCGGCGTGGTCCCACACCCCGGGCACCCCGAAGTTGGTGACCTGACGCGTCGCGTTCCCTGCGCCGCGGACCTCGACCGGGACGCCCGCGGCCGGCCCGTACGCCGGGGGGAGCACCCGGGTGCAGCGCGCGGACGGCAGCGCCACCTCGACGCCGACGGTGTCGGCGGCTCTCAACGTCACGACGCTGTCACGCCCGACGTAGGCGAAGTCGCTGACAGCGTCGAAGACGCTGGTGCGGCCCTCCAGCTCGAAGGACCCCAGGACCTCGCCCGGCCCGGTCGAGGGGTCCGTGCTGACCGACACCGTGAGGGCGCCGCACAGCGGAAGGACGAAGACCTCGGACGAGCCGGTGCGGACCGTCTGGCTGGCTCCGGCGGGGATCTCGAGCACGCTGATCCCGGTCCAGTCCCAGCCGGCGTCCTCGGGGGTCAGGTCCACGATCCTGCCCCCTGGTGCCGACGCGGTCCCCCAGGGACGGTGCAGGCTCACCGGGCACCCTGCTGGGCGGTCCGCATGAGCGCAGCGGCGGCCTCCACCGCAGCCGCGACGTCACCCGAGGGCGGGTAGAGCAGGGACCGACCCACCACCAGGCCGCGCACGGCTGGCTGCGACAGGGTCTGACCCCACGCGAGGAGTGCGGCGGCGGGGTCCGGGTCCGGCACTCCACCGAGGACCACGCACGGCAGGGACGTCGCTCCGTAGACCGTGGCCGGGTCGTCGCACGAGGGCATCTTGAGCCAGGTCCAGGCGCTCGTCGTCCCGAGGCCGCTGGCGATGGTCACAGCCCTGGCCAACGACGGGGCGTCCTTGAGCAGCGTCAGGGAGCCGTCCGCGGCGCGGTGGTAGGGCAGTGGCTCGACCATCGCCATCAGTCCGAGGTCGGCGAGCTCGCTGACGGCTTCTGCGCAGTTCTCGATGGTGGGTGCGGTGCCGGGATCCTGGTCGTCGATGCGCAGCAGCATCTTGCCGCCCTCGAGACCGAAGCGCGCGATGCTGGCGGCGTCGTAGCCGGTGAACCGGTCGTCCATCGTCCACGAGGCACCGTCGAGCCCGCCACGGTTCATCGAACCGATGACGACCTTGTCCTCGAGGACGCCGAGCAGGAGCAGCTCCTCGACGATGTCGGGGGTGCCCAGGATGCCGTCGACGGCGGGGTTGCGCAGGGCCTCGACGACCCGGGCGAGCAGGCTGCGACGGTCGGCCATCGCCATGGGGTCGGGACCCGAGGCGAGCGCACCGCGGGCCGGGTGGTCGGCGGCGACGAGGAAGATCGTGCCGTCCTCGTTGAGCAGACGACCCGGGCGTCGACGCGCGGCATAGGCG
The DNA here is from genome assembly GCA_963714475.1 of uncultured Actinomycetota bacterium. Taxonomy (GTDB): domain Bacteria; phylum Actinomycetota; class Actinomycetes; order Propionibacteriales; family Nocardioidaceae; genus Nocardioides. Next base: position 1,114,264 of record CAVQOP010000004.1, on the reverse strand, counting down.
CGGGCGACGGCCGCAGGGTCGGTGGCGCGGATGGTGAGCAGGCGGGTCCACTCCTCGTCGGTGAGGTCGGGCGCGCTGCTGGCGTCGGTGGTCGGGTCGGCACTCTGGACGGCGATCATGCGGGAGCTCCTCGGGAGGTGACGAGAGCGTCGAGCTCGGCCACGGTGGGCATGGCGTCGGCGCAGGCGAGACGTGAGGCCACGACGGCCCCGGCGGCGTTGGCGTACTCGGCGATCCTGGGGGGCTCCCAGCCGGCGAGCAGGCCGTGGACCAGCGCGCCACCGAAGGCGTCGCCGGCCCCGAGGCCGCAGACGACGTCGACCAGGTGCGGAGGTACGACGGCCCGGTCGTGGGCGGTCGCGACCAGGACTCCCTCGGCGCCCATCTTGACCAGCGCGAGCTCGACCCCGTGGGCGAGCAGGCGGTCGGCGGCCTGGTGCGGGTCGCGGGTGCCGACGGCGACCTCGACCTCGTCGCGGTTGCCGACCACGACGGTCACGGAGTCGAGCATCAGCGCGTACTCGGCGCGCGCCTCCTCGGGCGAGGGCCAGAACATCGCGCGCCAGTCGAGGTCCAGCACGGTGTGGCGCCCCGATCCGGGCGTCGGGCGGCTGCGTCGCTCGAGCATCGCCAGCTGGGTGCTGCGGGCGGGCTCGACGCTGACCCCGGTGCCGGTGACCCACAGGACCGGGACGCTCTCGACCAGGTCCCAGGGGACGTCGTCGTCGGTGAGCGTCAGGTCGGGGGCGACCGGCATCCGGTAGAACAGCAGGGGCGGGTCCTCCGGCGGGTCGAGCTCGCAGAAGACGACCGGTGTCAGCAGGTGCTCGGCCGTGCCGACGTGCGTCGCGTCGACACCGAAGTCGCCGAGCGCCTGGCGCACGTAGTCGCCGAAACCGTCGGGGCCGACCTTGGTCAGCACGGCCGTACGCCGCCCGAGCCGGGCCGCGCCGACCGCGACGTTGGTCGCGGTGCCGCCGAGGAACTTCGCGAACGACGTCACGTCCTTGAGCGGGCCCTGCTGCTCGGGGTAGAGGTCGACCCCGACACGCCCGACGGTGAGCAGGTCGAGGGCCTGGCCGTGGCTCACCACGACGACACGTACCCGTCGATGGTCTCGCGCATGAAGGTGGTCGACTCCCGCGCCCGGTCCTCCCAGGCGAAGACGCACGCGGTCATGATCGTGTCGTCGCGCTCGCCGAAGCCGAGCCGGTTCACGGTGGCGAAGAAGTCGTCCCACCGGACCTCGCCCTGGCCGATGTCGAGGTGCTGGTGCACGCGGACCGGGTTGCCGGGCGGGTTGGTGATGTAGCGCAGTCCCGAGGAGCCGGTGTGGTCGAAGGAGTCGGCCACGTGGAGCTGGGTCATCAGGTCGCCGGCGTGCTCCATGACCTCGACCATGTTGCCGCCCATGTGGAAGGTGTGCGGAGCGCAGTAGAGGAAGGAGACCAGCGGGGAGTTGATGCCGCGGATCATGTCGACCGCGACGAGCCCGTCCTCGACGAAGTCGTCGGGGTGGGGCTCGAGCCGCAGCTGGACGCCCTCGGCCTCGAAGACCGGGAGCAGCTCCTCCATCGAGCGCCAGAACTGCGCCTCGCTGCGCGAGGCGTCCTCCGGGCGGCCGTTGAACTCGGAGTTCATCACCGCGCAGTCGAGCATCGTGGTGATCTCGATGGCCCGCTTCCAGTAGCGCACCGCCGCCTGGCGCTCGTCCTCGTCGGGCCCGGACCACCGGTAGAGCGGCAGGTTCGCCGCCACCGAGACCCCGGCGGCGTCCAGCGCCTTCTTGAAGCCCTTGACCGTGGCGTCGTCGCAGCGCGGGTGCAGGAAGAACGGCATGAAGTCCTCGCGCGGCGAGAGCTCGATGTGCTCGAACCCGAGGTCCGCCACGAGGCCGGGCAGCTCCAGCAGCGGGGTGGAGCGGAACATGTACGGATCCAGGGCGATCTTCATCGGTGGCCTTTCGGTCGCGAGTCGGTCACGGGCGGGGCTGCGTCTGGGGGCTGGGTCTGGGGGGTCCGGGCGGGGTCCGGGCGGTCGGTCAGGAGTAGAGAGCGGGCTTGTCGCCGAGCTCGACGACCACCCGGTCCCCGGAGTACAGGGCCGCGACGCCCGCGTCGCAGATGGCCTGCGCGGCGTACCCGTCCCACGCACTGGGGCCGGTGGCGCCCTCGCCCGCGGTCACGGCGTGGATCCACTCCTGGAACTCCACGTCGTAGGCCTCGATGAAGCGCTCGCGCCAGTCCTCGGGGACGGTGGAGCCGACCCGGTTCGCGCTGCGCAGCACGACGTGACCGCGGTCGGCCAGCGCCGCCGTGCCGGACTCGCCGATGACCTCGCCGCGGATGTCGTAGCCGTAGCGGATGTTGACCGAGGTCTCGACGTTGACCAGCACCCCCGACTCGGTCTCCACGATCATCAGCAGCGGGTCCTGGAGGTCGCCGCCGAGGCTGTTGGGCTTGGCGGCCAGCACGCGGATCGCGACCAGCTCCTCGCCGAGCAGCCAGCGCGTGACGTCGAAGTCGTGGACCGCGGTGTCCACGATCGCCATGTCCTTGGTGTAGTGCGGGGGCACCGAGGGGTTGCGGTGGCCCGAGTAGTACATCAGCGGGGCACCGATCTCGCCGGAGTCGATGACGGCCTTGAGCGCGCGGTACGCCGCGTCGTAGCGGCGCATGAACCCGACCTGGAGGAGCCGGCTGCCGTGGGCGACCTCGGCGTCGATGATCCTCCGGCAGGCCTCCACGGTCGTGGCCAGCGGCTTCTCGCAGAAGACCGGCTTGCCGGCCGCGATCGAGGCCAGCACGTAGGTCTCGTGGGTCGGCCCCCACGAGCAGACGATGACCGCGTCGACGTCGTCGGAGGCGATCAGCTCCTCGCCGGTGGCGTGCACGGCCGCGTTCTTCAGGCCGGCAGCGACCTGGCGGGCCACGTCGGCGTCGGCGTCGCTGACCGCGACCACCTCGGCTCCCGAGACCACCTCGGTCAGGCGGCGGATGTGGTCCTGGCCGATCATTCCGGTGCCGATGACTCCGACTCGCAACGTCATGGTGGGTCCTTGCTCCTGGTGCTGGGTGTGGTGGACGGGTGCCGGCTCGATCAGTACGGCCAGCGGCGGACGGGACCGAGGCCGCATCCGACGTAGTAGCCCGCGGTGCGGGCGCCGATCGGCATCGGGATGTGCGGCTCGACGGGGTAGAGGTCCTGCTCGATGACCGCGTAGACCTCGCGGTCCAGCCGGCCCAGCGCGTCGAGCAGCGGCGGCATGTCGGGCTCCCCGTACGGCGGCTCGCACATGACGCCGAGCTTGACCGCCTCGGCGAGGGAGATGTTCTCGGCGAGCACGCGAGACCGGACGACCGGGTCGACCGACTTCAGGTGCACGTAGGTGATCCGCTCGGGGAACCGCTCGATGATCTCGAGGTTGTCCCCGTCGCAGTAGGAGACGTGCCCGGTGTCGAGGCACAGGTTGACCAGCGACGGGTCGGTGTCGGAGAGGAAGCGCTCGATGCGCTCCTGGGTGTCGACGTGGGTGTCGGCGTGCGGGTGGAAGACCAGCTTCACGCCGAAGGACTCATAGAGGTAGCGGGCGAGCTCGTCCGTGCCCGTGACGAGGTTCTTCCACTGCTCCGCGTCGAGGTCGGCGCCCTCGGTGGCCTCGCCGCTGTGCTGGTCGGTGTACTGCTCGGGAAGGTGCACGAGGTACTCGGCGCCGACCGCGGCCAGCAGCTTCGCCTCCTGGCCGAACTCGCTCTTGGCCTTCTCCAGAGCGTCCGCGCCCTGGTGGAGGGCCGCGAAGACGGTGCCCCCGCAGACCGTGAGGTCACGGCTGGCCAGCTCGTCCTTGAGCTGCTCGGGGTCCTGCGGCATGAAGCCCTGCGGCCCGAGCTCGGTGTAGACGTAGCCGACGCGGGCGATCTCGTCGAGGTAGACGTCCCAGGTCACCTGGTGCGGGTCCTCGGCGAACCACACGCCCCAGGAGTCGGGGGCGGTGCCGAGCCGGATCTGCGAGAGGTCGGTCATGATGGGATCCTTTGGGAACGGGGTGTGGACGGGTGGACGACGCTCACTTGGACGTCGGGAAGTGGAAGCTGGCCTCGCTCGCCGCACTGGTGCGCGGCCAGCGGGCGGTGACGACCTTGGCTCGGGTGTAGAACCCGACGCCCTCGGGGCCGTGCACGTGCTTGTCGCCGAAGAGCGAGTCCTTCCACCCTCCGAAGGAGTAGAAGGCCATGGGGACCGGCACCGGCACGTTGATGCCGATCATGCCGACGTGGACCCCGCGCTGGAAGCGGCGGGCCGCCTCACCGCTGGAGGTGAAGATCGCGGTGCCGTTGCCGTAGGGGTTGGCGTTGATCAGGGCGATGGCCTCATCGACGGTCTCGACACGGACCACCGAGAGGACGGGTCCGAAGATCTCCTCGGTGTAGACGGCCATCTCGGTCGTCACACGGTCGATCACGGTCGGGCCCACGAAGAAGCCCTCCTCGTACCCCTCGACCTCGAGGCCGCGGCCGTCGACGGTGATGTCGGCGCCCTGGGTCTCCCCCGTGCCGATCAACCCGACGATCCTCTCCTGGGCCTCGCGGGTCACCACCGGGCCCATCTCGCTGTCGCCGTCGCGACCGGAGCCGACCTTGACGGCCCGGGCCCGCTCGTTGACGGCGGCGACGACGGCGTCGCCCGCCGAGCCCACGGCGACGGCCGCGGAGATCGCCATGCAGCGCTCGCCGGCGGAGCCGAACGCCGCGGCGGCGAGGTGGTCGGCGGCGAACTCGACGTCGGCGTCGGGCAGGATGATGGCGTGGTTCTTGGCGCCCCCGAGCGCCTGGACGCGCTTGCCGGTGGCGGTCCCGCGCTCGTGGATGTAGCGCGCGATCGGCGTGGAGCCCACGAAGGACACCGCGGCGACGTCCGGCGAGTCGAGGATGGTGTCGACGGCGACCTTGTCGCCGTGGACGACGTTGAAGACGCCGTCGGGCAGCCCGGCCTGCTGCCACAGCTCGGCGATCAGCATCGAGGCCGAGGGGTCACGCTCGCTGGGCTTGAGGACGAAGGTGTTGCCGCAGGCGATGGCCACCGGGAACATCCACATCGGCACCATGGCCGGGAAGTTGAACGGCGTGATGCCGGCGACCACGCCGAGCGGCTCGCGGAAGGAGTAGGTGTCGACGTCGGTCGAGACCTGGTCGGAGAAGTCGCCCTTGAGCAGCGAGGGGATCCCGCAGGCGAACTCCACGACCTCGAGCCCGCGCTGGACCTCGCCGAGCGCGTCGGAGAGCACCTTGCCGTGCTCGTCGGTGATCAGCCCCGCGAGGTCGCCGGCCTGCGCGTTGACCAGCTCGCGGAAGGCGAAGAGGATCTTGGCCCGGCGGCTGACCGACGTCTGCGACCACTCGACGAACGCGTCCTTCGCGGCCTCGATCGCCGACTCGACGTCGCCCACCGACCCCAGGACCACCTCGGCCTGCTGGTGGCCCGTCGCGGGGTCGAAGACCGGGGCGGTGCGCTCCGAGCTCCCGGTCGTGGTCTTGCCGGCGATCCAGTGCGGAACGGTCTTCACGGGGTACCTCCGAGGTCGGGGCGGATCTGGTGTGGACGGGTCGGGCTCTCGGACCCGGTCGGTCGAGCCGCACGAGTCATGTGGTGCGCGTCACCATCAAACGCACCTGCGCGCGGCCTGTCAAGCCATTGTCAGGACATTCTTATTCATTGACAAACTTCCAGGTCCGCGCCCCGTCCGGACGCACCTACTGGTGATTCCTCCCCTCGCGCCACGCCGAAACAAAAATGTCAGTACAAACTCTTGACACCGGCCAGGGCGCAAGGTGTGATTGTCAACACAGCGACGGACGGCCTCGAGGATCGGGGCCCACCTCGGCAGCGTCTGACAGCACCTGATCCCAGGGCCAGCACATCGTGGCCGGTTCTTTACGAGAGGAAACACCCATGATGATCACGACCCGAGCGCGCAGGGCGAGCGCCTTCACCACCGTCGCGGCCGTGGCCGCCCTCGCCACCGCCTGCAGCGGTGGCGGCGCCACGGAGACCACCTCGAGCGGTGGCGGCTCCAACAGCGGCGCGGACGACTCCGGCTACACGATCGCGATGGTCACCCACGAGACCCCCGGCGACACCTTCTGGGACAAGATCAAGGCGGGGGGCCAGCAGGCGGCCGACAACTACGGCATCGACCTGAAGTACTCCAACGACCCGGACCCCGGCAAGCAGGCCACCCTGATCGCGAACGCGATCGACTCGAAGGTCGACGGCATCGCGACCACCCTGGCGACTCCGGACGCCCTCGCCGACTCCGTGCAGCAGGCCCGCGACGCAGACATCCCCGTCGCTGCCTTCAACTCCGGCATCGACCAGTACCTCGAGACCGGAGCGCAGATGTACTTCGGCTCCGACGAGACCCTCGCTGGCACCACCGCAGGGGAGCGGATCGCGGAGGACGGAGGAAAGAACGTGCTGTGCGTCATCCAGGCAGCCGGCTCGGTGGCCCTGGAGTCACGGTGTGAGGGCGTGAAGGCCGGGATCGCCAACACCACCAACATCCAGGTCAACGGCGCCGATGACTCTGCCGTGGTCTCCTCGCTCCAAGCGGCGCTGACCGAGGACCCGTCCATCGACTACATCGTGACGCTCGGCGCGCCGATCGCACTGGACGCCCTGCAGGCCCTCGAAGCGGCCGGCAGCGACGCGAAGCTGGTCACCTTCGACCTGAACGCGGACGCCGCGCAGGAGATCGCCGACGGGACCATCGAGTTCTCCATCGACCAGCAGCCCTACGTCCAGGGTTACATGGCCGTCACCGCCCTCTACCTGAACCTCAAGAACGGCAACGATCTCGGAGGCGGCGGTCCCGTCCTCACCGGACCGTCCTTCGTCGACTCGACCAACATCGAGACCATCCTGCCCTTCACCGAGAACAACACGCGCTGAGCCTCACCACAGGGGCCGCCCGGGCCCGATCGACGGCCCGGGCGGCCCCTGTCGCCCGTATCCACCAACCAAGGAGAAAGTCATGACTACGACGTCCACCTCGACGCCGGACACCGCAACACCGGCCGAGGCCGGCAACCGGGTCCAGCTGGGACTGATGAACCGCATGCTGGGCCGCCCCGAGATCGGCGCCCTGGTGGCCGCGATCGCGATTGGCATCTTCTTCCTGATCCTGGCACCGGCCTTCCGTTCGCCGGACTCGCTGTTCACCGTGCTCTACCAGAGCTCGACCATCGGCATCGTCGCCGTCGGGGTCGGCCTCCTCATGATCGGGGGTGAGTTCGACCTGTCGGCCGGCGTCCTGGTGACCTCCGCCGGGCTGACCAACGCGATGCTGAGCTACCAGCTCGGACTCAACCTGTGGGTCGGGGCACTGATCTCGCTCGTCGGCGCCCTGGCGATCGGGTTCCTCAACGGCTACCTCGTCATGAAGACGGGGATCGCCAGCTTCCTGATCACCCTCGGCACCTTCTTCACCCTGCAGGGCATCAACCTCGGGCTGACCAAGATCATCACCGGCTCGGTCTCCACGCCCAACATCAACCAGATGGACGGCTACAACAGCCTCAGCTGGATCTTCGCGCACAACTTCCAGATCGGCTCGGTCACCATCACCATCACCGTCTTCTGGTGGTTGGCGTTCACCGCACTCGCCACCTACGTGCTCACCCGGACCAAGATCGGCAACTGGATCTTCGCCGTCGGCGGCAACGTCGCCAGCGCCCGCGCCGTCGGCGTCCCGGTCATCAAGGTCAAGGTCGGCCTCTTCATGACCGTGGCCTTCTTCGGCTGGTTCATGGGCATGCACACGCTCTACCGGTTCAACACCCTGCAGGCGGGCAACGGCGTCGGCAACGAGTTCCTCTACATCATCGCCGTCGTCGTCGGCGGCACGCTCCTGACCGGTGGGTACGGCAACGCCGTGGGCGCGGCCATCGGCTCCTTCATCTTCGGCATGACCAGCCTCTGCATCGTCTACGCCGGCTGGGACCCCAACTGGTTCCGCGCGTTCCTCGGCGTGATGCTGCTGCTCGCGGTCTTCGTCAACCTCTACGTCAAGAAGCTCTCAACCCTGCGGAAGGTGGGTTAATCATGACCGACACCATCACCGAGCACGCCGACCCCGAGCTGGCCAGGGGCGAGGCTCTCGTCCAGATGTCCGACGTCGGCAAGAACTACGGCGCGATCCGCGCCCTGCGCGGCATCAACCTGACGGTCCGCGCGGGAGAGGTGACGGGGGTCCTGGGTGACAACGGAGCAGGCAAGTCGACGCTCATCAAGATCATCTCGGGCCTGCACCCCCACAACGAGGGCTCGCTCAAGGTGGACGGCAAGGAGGTCAAGTTCTCCTCACCTCGCGAGGCGCTCGATCACGGCATCGCCACCGTCTACCAGGACCTGGCCGTCGTCGGGTTGATGGAGGTCTGGCGCAACTTCTTCCTCGGCTCCGAGCTCGCCTCGGGCCGTGGACCTCTCGGCAGCCTGCGGGTCAAGGAGATGAAGCGCATCGCCGACGAGGAGCTGCGCAAGATGGGGATCGTGGTCAAGAACATCGACCAGCCCATCGGGGAGCTCTCGGGCGGTCAGCGACAGTGCGTCGCCATCGCCCGCGCGGTCTACTTCGGCGCCCGGGTGCTCATCCTCGACGAGCCGACGGCGGCGCTCGGCGTGAAGCAGTCCGGGGTGGTCCTGAAGTACACCGCGGCTGCGCGTGACGCCGGTCTGGGCGTCGTGTTCATCACCCACAACCCCCACCACGCCCACCTCGTGAGCGACCACTTCGTCATCCTCAAGCTGGGTCGGTCCGTGCTGGACAAGAAGCGCAGCGAGGTCACGCTCGACGAGCTCACCCGCCAGATGGCCGGCGGGGACGAGCTCACCGAGCTGTCGCACGAGCTGAAGCGATGACCGTCGCCGTCGCCCACCAGGTCTCGGCCACGACGGCCCTCGTCCTGCGTGAGGCCGTCGACGAGGCAGTCCGGCGCAGGACCGACCTCGCCGTGCTCCACGTCGTCGAGTCCGTCGACGCCGACCGCGCCGATGCGTACCGGGCAGGCGTGGCCGACGACCTCGAGCGGGCCGTCGGCGCGGCACCCGAGGTCGACTGGCACCTCCACCTGGTCACCTCCGCCAGTCCCGACCTCGGGGGCAAGCTGGTCGCACTCGCCCGCGAGGTGGGCGCCGAGGTGCTGGTGATCGGCGCCCGCCGCCGCTCGCCGGTGGGCAAGGCCCTGATGGGCAGCGTGACCCAGACGGTGATCCTCGAGGCCACCATCCCGGTGCTCGTGGTCAAGGCTTCCTGAGCACGACGGCCGAGCCCGCCAGCGCACCGCGGCCCCCGCCCATCGGGCGGGGGCCGCTGACGCGTCAGGGCGAGATCACACGCTGTGCCAGGCCGGTGGGGCGGCGTCGCGCAGGGCGGCCATCAGCCGCGACGCGGCCACCCCGTCGTCCATCACGGCGCCGTCGTCCGGCGGGCCGCCGACGATCGACGCGAGCAGCCCGGCGCACTCGATGACCTTGAGGTCGTCGAAGCCGAGCGAGATCCCCGCTCCGGGCTGGAACCGGACGTAGTCGCCGTCACCGGGGCCGGCGAGCAGGGTCGTCAGGGGCTGGTTGGCGTAGGTGCTGCCGCTGGACACGACGAGCTCGCCGGGCCGCCGGAAGTCCCACGCGATCAGACCGCTCGTGCCCCGGATCTCGAAGCCGTAGTTGTTCTGGTCCCCGACACCGGCTCGGCTGCCCTCGACGAAGACAGGCACGTCGGCGACGGTGCGCAACATGCAGGCGGCGTAGTCGGGGTTCTGGACCGGGCCGAGAGGCCCGCCGTCGGCGATGGCGTAGTGGCCGCCGGGACCGGTCGCGACGGGGCGCTCGGGGACGAAGACGGCCGTGTCGGCGATCACGCGGTCGACGTCGCCGAGGAGGTAGCGCACCAGGTCCAAGCCGTGGGAGAGCAGGTCACCGATCACACCGTCACCGCCCCGCTCCGTCTCGTAGCGCCACGACAGCGGACCCAGCGGGTGGGCGGCGTAGTCGGTGAGCATCCGCACGCGACCGTGGGTCGGTCGACCGATCGCACCCTCGGCGAGCAGTGCGCGAGCCTTCACCACGGCCGGGACGAAGCGGTAGTTGTAGCCGACGCGCGCGACCACGCCGGCCTCGGCGACCGCCGCGGACACGCGTCGGGTCTCCTCGAGGCTGAGCCCGACGGGCTTCTCGATCCACAGGTGCTTGCCGGCGCGAGCGACGGCCTCGCCGATCTCGGCGTGCAGGAAGGGCGGGGTCGCGACGCTGATCACCGAGATCGTCGGATCGGCCACGAGATCCCGCCAGTCCCCGGACGAGGCAGCGAATCCGTACCGCTGGACGGCGTCGTGCCGCAACGACTCGACCGGGTCGGCGACCGCCACGAGCACCGGCCGCACCATCAGGTCCGGGTAGTGGTGGGGCACGCGGGCGTAGGCCCGCGAGTGCACGTGCCCCATCCAGCCGGCTCCGACCACGCCCACGCCGATCTCGTCCATGACGCCCAACTCCCATCTGTCTTAATGTATTGACATACTACGGCAGAGCCGTGAGGGTAGCGACGTCCCCTCTCGCAACCAGGAGCCTCCGTGAAGCTCGGCGTCGACACCGCGATCCTGCACGACCGCGCCCTGCCCGAGCCCCTCGACGTCATCGCTGACACCGGCGCAGGCATCACCGGACTGCAAGACCAACCGACTGATGCCCGAGCAGAGTCTCGTCAGCCTCGGCGGTCATGGGGCCGCCGACGCATCGCTCGGCCCCGTCGAGGGCCTCCGCGACGCCGCCGGCGTCGATCAGGCTTCCGCTGCCAGGCACGTCTGAGCCCCAGGTGGTCCTGGACGCACTGCCTGACCTGACCGTCACCGCATGGGTCGCGCTGGCCTTGGCCGCGGCGCTGGTCGGTTTCGCCAAGACTGCCCTCGGTGGCGTCGCCTCGGTCGCCGTGGTGATCTTCGCGGCGGTGCTGCCGGCCAAGGCCTCGACCGGCGCTCTCCTGCCGCTCCTGCTGGTCGGCGACCTCCTCGCGGTCGCCCTGTACCGACGCCACGGATCCTGGTCGACGCTGCTGAGGCTGCTGCCCGGAGTGCTTCCCGGACTCGCCCTCGGGGCGTGGTTCGTCTCCGCCGTCGACGACCAGGTGATGCGGGTGGCGATCGGCCTGATCCTGGTCTCGATGAGCGCCGTCCAGCTCGTGCAGCGCGCAGGGGCCAAGGACGCCGGCGCGCCACCGCAGCCGCACCCGGTGCTGTCCGTCGGCGTCGGCGCCCTCGCGGGCTTCGCCACCATGACGGCCAACGCCGGCGGACCGGTGATGACGCTGTACCTGATCCTGGCCGGGCTGCCCATGCTCGCGATGCTCGGCACGGGGGCCTGGTTCTTCCTCGCGGTCAACCTGGCCAAGGTGCCCTTCAGTGCCGGTCTGGGCCTGATCTCCGGTCCCAGCCTCCTGCTCGACGTCGTCCTGGTGCCGGCCCTGGCTGCCGGCGGCCTGGTCGGGGTCCTCCTGGTGCGCCGGATCGAGCAGCGGACCTTCGAGCTGTCGGCGCTCGCACTGGGGCTGCTCGCCGCGATCCTGCTGATCCTCGGAACGTGAAAGATGGTGACGGCCTTTGCGGCAATGATTGATCTATCCACATAAAGTACTGACATAATGGCGCTCATGACTACCAGCGTCGTGGACGGCGTCGAGCAATCGCTGAGAGGCCTCACGATCAACCGCACCAGTCCGGTGCCGCTGTACTTCCAGGTCGCCCAGCACCTCGAACATGCCATCAGCTCCGGACAGATCCCGCCCGGCACGCTCTTCGACAACGAGATCCTGCTGGCCGAGCGCTTCGGCCTCTCGCGCCCGACCATGCGCCGGGCGATGCAGCACCTGGTCGACAAGGGCCTGATCGTGCGGCGTCGAGGCATCGGCACGCGGGTCGTCCAGCCGAAGGTGCGACGTCCGCTCGAGCTGACGAGCCTGTTCGACGACCTCGCCGGGGCCGGTCAGTCCCCCACGACCGAGCTGCTCTCCTTCGAGACCATCGAGGCCGACGCCGTGACCGCCGAGAAGCTCGGGATGACCGAGCACAGCACCGTGGTCCGCATCGAACGACTGCGCCGCGCCAACGACCTCCCGATCGCGCGGATGACCAACTACCTGCCCGAGAGGATCGTCTCCTTCGGCCCCGGCGACCTCGAGCAGCGTGGCCTCTACGAGCTGCTCAGGTCACACGGCCTGCAGCTGCACTCGGCCGTGCAGACCGTCGGAGCGCGCACCGCCAGCGCGCCAGAGGCGCGCCAGCTCGGTGAGCCGCGCGGCGCGGCGGTGCTGACGATGCAGCGGGTGAGCTTCGACGACCACGGCGCGGCGGTCGAGTGGGGCGACCACGTCTACGTGGCGAGCCGCTACTCCTTCGAGATCAACCTGCTGACACCCTGAGCGCACTCACAGGTCGAGGACCATGCGCCTGGTGGCCGCACGTGAGACACACACCATCATCCGGTCGTTGCCGGCCCGCTCCTCGGCGGTGAGCACGGAGTCCCGGTGGTCGGGCACTCCCCCGAGCACGCCGACCTCGCACGTGCCGCACTTGCCCTCGCTGCACGACGTCAGCACGCGCACACCGGCGTCGTCGAGCACCTCGACGATCGAGCGGTCCACCGGCACCACCAGCACGTCGCCCGACGTGGTGAGCTCGACCTCGAACGGCTCGTCGAGCACCGGCGTCGTCAGCTCCTTGGCCGCGAACCGCTCGAGGTGCAGCGACCCGGAGGGCCACGCCGCACACCGTGCCTCGACCGCGTCGAGCAGCGCGCCCGGCCCGCAGACGTAGACCAGGGTGTCCTCCCGCGGCTCCCCGAGCAGGGAGTCGAGGTCGAGCAGCCCGTGCGTGTCCTGGGGACACAGGCTCACCGGGTCACCGTAGGCCGCGAGCTCGTCGACGAAGGCCATCGAAGCGCCCGTACGGCCCCCGTAGACCAGCTGCCACTGCGCACCGGCCCGCTCGGCCTGCTCGACCATCACCCTGATCGGGGTCACGCCGATCCCGCCGGCGACGAAGACGTAGCGCGGCGCCGGGAGAAGGTGGAAGTGGTTCCGCGGTCCGCGCACGCCCACCACGCTTCCGGGCACCAAGGTGTCGTGGACCCAGGCAGACCCGCCGCGGCCGGCGGGCTCGCGAAGCACTCCGACGCGGTAGCGTGGTCCGGTCGGCGGGGTCTCCGCACAACGAGTACTGACGGGTCAGTCCATTGCCGAGGACCAGGTCGACATGGGCACCCGGCTCCCACGGGTGCAGCAGCGAGCCGTCGGGGGCGACGAGGGTCAGGAGGACGACGCCGTCGGCGGCCTCGATCCGGTCGCGCACCACCAGCGACACCACATCGACGTCGCCGACGCGATCGGCTGCGGCCTCTCGACCCGAGGCCGGGGCAACGACGACCTCCGGCGCGCTGAACGTCAGCGGCAGGTGGTCGAGGACCGCCATGTTGGGCGTCGACGGGTAGCGCACGGCCGGACCTGCGGCGCTCAGCTCGCCGAGACGCGGCAGGGCGACCTCGAGGGCGACCCGGGCCTCCAGGCGGGCCAACGGGTTGCCGAGACATCCGTGCAGACCTTCGCCGAAGCCGAGGTGGCGACCAGCGGGGCGCAGCGCGTCGTACTCCTCGGGGCGCTCGAACTGGCGCTCGTCGTGGTTGGCAGCACCGATCACCATGGCGACCCGGGCGCCCTCGGGGATCGTGACGCCGTGCAGCGTCACGTCGCGGGTGGTCGTGCGCACGGTCAGCTGCAGGGGCGTGCGGAACCGTAGGCCCTCCTCGACCGCAGCGGGGATCAGCGCCGGGTCCTCACGCAGGGCGCGCTGCAGGTCCGGGCGGGCGGCGAGCTCCTGGAAGAGCGTCGAGATCAGTGCTGCGGTCGTCTCGATCCCGGCGAGGTACAGGCCGAACACGAGGCCGACGACCTCCGAGGCGGGCTCGATGTGCTCCGGGGCGAACGGCACGCCGCCGATGTCGGACTGGACGATCTGGGTCAGCAGGTCGTGGCGCGGGCGGCGGCGCCGTTCCTCGAGCAGCCCGGCGAGGTAGTCGCGCGAGCTGTCCGTGCACTCGATGGCGTGGGGGGTCAGTCGGTCGTCGTCGGGGATCCGGTCCTTCAGCCCGTGCGACCAGGCGACGAGCTGACCTCGCTCCTCACCGTCGGGCAGGCCGAGGAAGTCGAAGAACACCTCGTAGGGCAGCGGCCAGGACAGCTCCTGGGCGAGGTCGACCTCTCCCCGGGCTGCGAACGAGTCGACGAGCCGGGTGGTGATCCGACGGACGTGGTCCTCGAGCCCGGCGATGCTGCGCGGCATGAACTGACGCTGGACGACCTCACGCAGCTGGTCGTGTCGCGGGTTGTCGATGTTGGGCAGGTTGCCCTGCCCGCCCTGGTCGTTGGTGGCGTCGAGGTCGATGCCGGGATGGTTGATGAACGTCACCGGATCGAGCAGGGCGGCGCGGCAGTCCTCGAAGCGTGAGAGGGCCCAGAAGCCCCACTTGTCGCTGCGGTAGACCGGGGCCTCATCGCGCAGCCGGCGGTAGACCGGGAACGGGTCGTCCTTGAAGGCCTCCGAGAACGGGTCGTAGAGGACCGGTCCGGCCAGTGGGTCGATCGGCACGAGACGCTCCTGGGGTTGGGCGGGCAGGGGTCGGGCGGGCAGGGGTTGGGCACGTCAGGAAACGGTGAAGGCGGCGCGGAAGCGCTCGAGCGCGACGTCGGAGCCGCTGCTGGCGAAGGCCTCCATCGCGACGACCCCGTCGTAGCCGGCCTCGGCCAGGGCGCGGGCGACGAACGGCCAGTTGACCTCGCCCGAACCGGGCTCGCAGCGGCCAGGCACGTCGGCGACCTGGACCTCACCGAGGAAGGGCGCGCAGCGGCGCACGAGCTCGGTGAGGTTCCCCTCGCCGATCTGGGCGTGGTAGAGGTCCAGGTTCAGCCGCAGATGGGTGCTGTCCACCGCCCGGATGAGCGCCAGCGTGTCGGCGGCGCGACGCGAACGGGGTGCCGGGGTGGTCGACCTCGGTGTTCAGGTTCTCCAGCACGAAGCTCACGCCGTGACGCTCGCCGAGCTCGGCGACGCGGGTGAGCGTGCGCTGTGCCGCCATCCACATCTCGCCGGTGACCACGTCGGTGGGGACGAGCGGGAGCCCGCCCTCCCCGAGGCCGGTTCCGTGCAGGTTCAATGACGGGCAGCCGATGTCGCGGGCGAAGGCGATCGACTCCTCAGCGGTCCTCAGCAGCTCGTCGGCACCGGCCTCGGTGACGAGGTCGCCCCGCAGGTAGCCCGTCATCGAGGTGAAGCGCGCACCGGTGGCCACGAGCGCCGCTGCATCCTTGGTCGACCAGTCCCAGATCTCGACCGCGAAGCCCGCGTCATGGATGCGCCGTACGCGGTCCAGGAGCGGCAGCTCGGTGAAGACCATCTCGCAGCAGACGGCCAGGGTGAAGCTCATGCCGGACCCCCCGAGGAGACGACCGCGCGCGCGCCGGTCTCGACCGACTCGATGCAGGCCTGGGCGATGGCGAACGCCGCCCAGGCGTCAGCTCCACCCACGCTGGGCGGCCGACCCTGCCTGACGGCGGTGGCGAACTCGGCGAACTCACCGGTGTAGGCGTCGAGGAGCAGGTCGGTGTCGCTGCGGGCGGTGCCCGCGATCCGACCGCTCGAGTCGTGCAGCCGCATCGAGGAGGTGGACCCGTCACCGGCCGTGACCATGCCCGCAGAGCCGAAGACCTCGCCCCGGACGTCGTAGCCGTAGGCCGCGGCGAAGCTGGCCTCGGCGACGGCCAGGGCCCCGTTGTCGTAGCGGATGACGACCACGGCGGTGTCGAGCAGGCCGGACTCCTTGAAGTCGGGCTTGACCAGGGCATCAGCCGTGGCCATCACGTCGACGGCCCTCGCACCGGGGTTGAGCCAGTTCAGCGTGTCGAAGTCGTGGATCAGGGTCTGGGTGAAGATCGTCCAGGCCGGCACCGCGCCGGGGTCTGCCGGGCCGGTCCCGGGGTCGCGGGTCACCGAGCGCATCAGCTGCACACTGCCGACGAGGCCGTCCGAGACGGCCTCGTGGGCTGCGACGAAGTCGGCCGCGAAGCGTCGGTTGAAGCCGACCTGGAAGGCCACGCCGGCCTCGGTGGTCGCAGCGTGCGCGCGGCTGATCTCCGCCAGCGACATGCCGGCGGGCTTCTCGCTGAAGACGTGCTTGCCCGCTGCCGCTGCGGCCACGATGAGCTCGGCGTGCGCCGTGGATGAGGCGGCGATCACCACCGCGTCGACGTCGTCGGCGGCGAGGACGGCCCCGACGCT
Source organism: uncultured Actinomycetota bacterium (assembly GCA_963714475.1). GTDB lineage: Bacteria > Actinomycetota > Actinomycetes > Propionibacteriales > Nocardioidaceae > Nocardioides. The sequence continues at coordinate 1,097,891 of CAVQOP010000004.1, read as the reverse complement.
GGTCTCGGCGCGAGCCCCGAGCGGCTCGGCCACCTCGGCAGCGGCGCCGACCCGCGGGTCGCTCACGGCGACCAGGCTGGCCTCGGGCACCCGGCGAGCGATGACCGACGCGTGCGACGCACCGATGCGACCGGCCCCGATGAGGGCGATGCGGACGGGCCCGTGGACCATGGGAACTCCTTCGGTGGGACTAGAGCGCTCTATTAATGCCACCGTAGGAGCAAATGTTAGGACATGTCAAGGGCCGGAGTGGGGCGGCGCGGTGCTGGAGCGCACCCTCAGCCGGGGCTCGAGGACGATGTCGGAGTCGTGGATGCTCTCCTGGTTGATCCGGGCGACCAGCCGCTCGACGCACAGCCTCGCCATCAGGAGCGGTTGCTGGGCGACCGTGGTGAGCTGGGTCGGCGCCAACGGGGCGACCGCGTTGTCGTCCCACCCCGTCACCGAGACCTGGCCGGGGACGTCGATCCCGTGCTGGGCGAGCACGCCGATCGCCCCGACCGCCACGTCGTCGTTGTAGCCGACGACCGCCGTCGGCAGCTCGGTGGCGTCGAGGAGGTGACGGGCCGCCCGCTGCCCGTCGAGCTGGGACACCCCGGCCTGGACGAGCTGGATCTCCTCGGCCAGGCCGCGCGCCTGCATCGCCGCGACGTAGGCCTCGCGGCGGTGGACGCCCGTCGGTGTGTCGCCACCGTCGAGGTGAGCGATCCTGCGGTGCCCGAGGTCGGCGAGGTGCGTGATCGTCAGGTGCATGCCCTGCGCGTCGGACGTCCTGACGGAGTCGACAGCGGGGTGCTCCACCTGCCAACCCACCACCACGAGCGGGAGCTCTCCGGCCAGGAGCGGCGCAGGAGTCGGCGGCTCCAGCATGACGAGCGCGTCGAAGCGGAAGTCCTGGAGCGACTGCAACGCGCGACGCTCGTCCCGCCCGCGGGTCAGCGCACTGAGGATCAACCCGTAGCCGGCGTCCTCGGCCGCGGTGTACAGCCCGTCGAGCAGGTCCAGGTGGAAGGTGCCGGTCACTCCGAACATCACACCGATGAGCTTGGAGCCCTGTCCGGCCAACGCGCGGGCGCGGGCGTCGGGACGATAGCCGAGCGCGTTCGCCGCGGCCAGCACCCGCTCCCGCGTGGCCGGTGCTGCTCCGACGGCGTCGCGCATCACGATCGAGACGAGGGCCCTCGAGACACCGGCCGCGCTGGCGACGTCGTCGAGCGTCACCCGCCGCCGGGGTGACAGGTCGGAGTGGTCTGGCATCAGACTCTCCCCACCTCGTGGTCCGGCCCCGAGCACGGTGCTCGTCCAGTGCGGGCACCCAGCACAGTGCACCGCTCAGCAGACCGCGTGGGCAGGTTCCGCTCGGCGTCGACGCGCTCCTGCGCTCCGGGCCCCTCAGGTGACGACCTCGAAGGTGATGCCCACGGCCTGCAGGCGGACGATCAGGTTCTGCCCCATCGCCTGTGCGGTGGTCACGCTGCCCGCAGTGGTCGGGTTGTCGTCCAGGACCAGGCACAACGCGGACTCGGCGAGCATCTTGGCGGTCTCGTCGTAGCCCGGGTCGCCGCCGCGCACGCGGGTGTGGACGCTGCGGTGGTCACCCTCGCCGACGAAGTCCACGGTGAACCAGGACTTCTCCCGACGCGCCTCGTCGGGCCCGTCGCCCTGGCGGACCCGGCCCAGGAGCAGGCTGCGCACGGGCTTGAGCTGCGCACCCAGGGCCAGGGCGGCGACGCCGAGGCCACCGCCGGCGGCGTAGCGCAGGGTCTTGGTGCCGGCGTAGTGGGAGTAGGTGAACTGCGGCCCGTAGCAGCTCAGCGCGCGGGCGCTGCGCACGATCACCTGGGGGTCGATGGTCGGCATCGGCAGCAGCCAGTACCCGAGGTCACGGTCGCGGTGCGGCTTGCCGGCGACCGCACGGGCGGACCGGTCGGGGTCCGACGGCTCGGCCTGCCGGCGCGCCCTCAGCGCGGCCGAGGCCTGCCGCGGGCGCGACATCGCGTCCATCGCGGAGTGGAAGGTGCCCCCGGAGAACATCCCGCCCGCGCGGACGACGCCGCGCACCGACACCGGCCCGGACGCCTTGAGCTCGAGCACGTTGTGCAGCACGCCGAGGTCGTGCGGCACCGAGTCGAAGCCGCAGGCGTGCACGATCCGGGCGCCCGTGCGCACGGCGGTCTGGTGGTGGGCGACGTACATCGCGTCCACGAACTCCGGCTCGCCCGTCAGGTCGACGTAGTCGGTGCCGGCCTCGGCGCAGGCCGCGACCAGCGGCTCGCCGTAGAGGCGGTAGGGACCGACGGTGGTGATCACGACCTTGGCGTCGCGGGCCACGTCGGCCAGGGAGGCGGGGTCGGTGACGTCGGCGTGGAGCAGGTCCAGCCCGGCGAGGTCGGGGTCGATCTCGGCGAGGCGGTGCCGGACGTCGGCGAGCTTGTCGGGGTTGCGGCCCGCCAGCGCCCAGCGCAGCCCGGTCGGGCCGCTGCGCGCGAGGTACTGCGCGGTCAGACCCCCGGTGAAACCGGTCGCGCCGAAGAGCACGAGGTCGAAGCGGCGCTCTGGACTGGGGTCAGCGCTGGGGTCAGCGCTGGGGTCGGCACTGGGGTCTGCACTGGGGTCAGCGCTGGGGGAGCCGTCGGTCATAGCGGCCATCGTCGCAGGCGACCCCGGAGCCCGACAGGCCCGACAGGCACCGGACCTGGGTGGAACCGCCGCCCCCTCCAGCCCGTCTGATGCCCACGAGGTCGACGAGACAGGAGCAGGACATGCGCGCACGAGGGTGGAGGCTCGCGGTGGTGGCGCCGCTGGGGCTGGCAGCGGCGTTCGGGGCCGGGGTGCTCCTCGCCACCGACGACGCGGGTGAGACCGCGGACCCGCGGTCGCTGCGTCGGGCGGCGGTGGTCCAGCCCGCGACGACGACCTCGTCGGACGCGACGTGCGATGACCTGCTCGACCTCTACGTCGGGCGCGGGCTCGGCCTCGTGGGGCCGTCCGGATGGGGCTCGGGCCTCCCGACGCCGTACCCGCTCGCCGTCGACGACCTCGCCGCAGCCGGCGACACGGTCCAGCGCTCGGAGTCCGTGGCGGCGGCCCCGGCCACCACCCGGGCCACCGCGAGCGCGGGCGGCACCACCGTGCAGGAGGGCGCGGTCGACGAGCCCGACTCCGTCAAGACCGACGGGTCGCTGCTGGTGCGGGTCGAGGACGGCGCGCTGGTCGTCGCCGACGTCTCCGGTCCGTCGCTGCGCGAGCTCTCGCGCCTCGAGCTCCCGGTCCCGGCGCCACCCGCCAAGGTCGAGCTGCTGCTCTCCGACGACACCGTCGTGGTGCTGGGCGAGGCGGGGGTCGTGGACGCCACGGGCGTCGGCGGCGACGGGTCCGCCGACACCCGCGCGACCCTCGTGACCACGATCGACGTCAGCGTGCCGACCCTCCCGACGGTGACGAGCAGCGTCACGTACGACACCGGGCTGCTCGCGGCCCGGCTGCACGGTGGCACGGTCCGGCTCGTGCTCGACGCGGGCCTGCCGCGCCTGGACTTCCTCCGGCCGGGGCCGGAGACCGGGGACGAGACCGCGCGACTGGCCAACCTGAGCCTGGTGCGCGAGTCGACCCTCGACGACTGGCTGCCGACACGATCCGTGGACGGCGCGGCCGGGGAGGGCTTCCTGGACTGCGAGGACGTGGTCGTGCCCGAGGGCCGGCTCGGGCTCGGCCTCACCGCGGTCGTCGGCTTCGAGGCCGCCGACGGTCCGGGAGCCGCATCTGCCGCGGCGCCGACCGGGCTGGCCGCGGCGACCGACGTCGCCTACGCCTCGGCCGACCACCTCTACCTCGCCGCGGCCGGGACCGAGGCGGGCCTGGGCGGGTTCGGCGACCTCGCGGCTCCCCTGTGCCGCGAGGTCTGCGTCCCGGCCTACGACGCCGGGACGACGTGGGTGCACGACTTCGCGCTCGGCCGGGCAGACGCCGGGACCACGGCGACGTACGTCGGGGCGGCCGAGGTCGAGGGCAGGCTGGCCGACCGCTGGTCGCTCGACGAGCACGACGGCGTGCTGCGCCTGGCGCTCGAGGCGAGCTCGCAGACCGCCGACGCGACGTCGCTGGTGACCCTGGGCCCGGACCCGCAGGGCGGCCAGGCCCTGGTCGAGGTCGGCCGTCTCGACGGCGTCGGGCGTGAGGAGGACCTGACCGCGGTGCGGTGGTTCGACGACCTCGCCGTCCTCGTCACCTTCCGCCGGATCGACCCGCTGCACGTCGTCGACCTCTCCGACGCGACCCGGCCGACCCAGCTGAGCGAGCTGGAGATCCCCGGGTTCTCGGAGTACCTCCACCCCCTGGGCGCGGACCGGCTGCTCGGGATCGGGCAGGGCCCGGTGGCCGGACCCGACCGGCCGTGGGGCGCGCAGGCGGGGCTCTTCGACGTCACCGACCTGGCCGACGTACGCCGGATCGACACGACCGGCTTCGGGCCCGGGAGCCGGGCGGGCGCGGCCACCGACCCCCGGCAGCTGACCTGGCTGCCCGGGCGCCGCACCGTCCTCACCGTGGTCGTGCGCGGCTGGCGCAGCCCGGTCGCACGGGTCGCGACGCTGCGCATCGACGGGGGTCGGATGCAGACGAGCACCCGCGCCGTGGACCGCGGCCCGGACGTGGACGCCGTACGGCTGGTGCCGCTGCCGGACGAGCGGGTCGTGCTCGTGACGGCCGACGGCGCCCGGTTCTACGAGGTCTGAGCGGGGCCGACCGGGCCGGGCCGGACGTAGGCTGGCCGGCATGTGCCGCAACATCCGCCAGCTCCACAACTTCGCCCCGCCCGCGACACCCGACGAGGTCGAGGCGGCCGCCCTGCAGTACGTGCGCAAGGTGAGCGGGTCGACCAAGCCGTCGCAGGCCAACACCGCGGCCTTCGACCGGGCGGTGGCCGAGGTCGCCCGCGCCACGCGCGAGCTGCTCGGCGAGCTGGTCACGACCGCCCCGCCGAAGGACCGTGAGGTGGAGGCCGACAAGGCCCGCGCCCGGGCGGCCGTGCGCTACGCCCGATGAGCCGCGACGACCGATGACGGCCGTGCGGGTGCCGCACGCCGCGACCGCGACCACCGCGAGCCGCCGCAGCGCGGACCCGGACGACGTACGTCGGGCGCTGGACCTGCTCGCCCGGGGCGACCTGGTCGTGCTCGGCGGGGCCGGTCTCTCGACCGACTCGGGCATCCCCGACTACCGCGGCCCGGGTGCGCCGGCGCGCACCCCGATGACCTACCAGGAGCTGGTCTCCGGCCGGGCGGCCCAGCAGCGCTACTGGGCACGCAGCCACCTCGGGTGGGGTCGGATGCAGGGGGCCGAGCCCAACGCCGGGCACCGGGCGCTCGCTGCGCTGGACCCCACGCTGCTGATCACCCAGAACGTCGACGGCCTGCACGAGCAGGCCGGCTCGCGCCGGGTCGTGGCCCTGCACGGCCGGATCTCCGACGTCGTCTGCCTGGGCTGCCGCGAGGTCACCCCCCGAGCCCGGCTGCGCGAGCGGATGGACGACCTGAACCCCGGCTGGGCCGCGAGCCGGTCCGCCGTCGCGACCCGACCCGACGGCGACGTCGAGCTCGAGGACACCGACGGGTTCGTGGTGCCGGCGTGCGAGCGGTGCGGCGGGGTGCTCAAGCCGGACGTGGTGTTCTTCGGTGAGAACGTGCCGACCCCCCGGGTGCAGCGCTGCTTCGAGGCCGTCGACGCGCTCGCCGCCGACACCGACGGGCCGCGGGGCACGCTGCTGGTCGTGGGCTCCAGCCTGACCGTGATGAGCGGGCTGCGCTTCGTGCGGCGCGCGGCCAAGGCCGGCACCCCGGTCGTCATCGCCAACCGCGGCGAGACCCGGGGCGACCCGCTGGCGACGTACGCCGTCGACGTCGGCTGCACCGACTTCCTCGAACGGCTGCTCGAGCGCCGCGACGCAGGCTAGTCATCGGCCAGGTCATCGGCCAGTCACGGCAAGGTCCCGATTCGGTCCTGCCGCCCACGGGGGAATAAGGTTGATCTCGACAACCTTTGACCCCGCATGGAGCGAGACACCGTGACGCAGCTGGCCGAGAGCCCGAGCACCGGGTCGGGCACCGTCGACGGCCTGGCCCCCGTCGAGGCCGACCGCGCGATGACGCACCGTGAGGTGCTCGAGGCGATGTCCGGGCTGCTGATGGCCATGTTCGTGGCCATGGTCTCGAGCACCGTGGTGACCAACGCGCTGCCGCGCATCGTCGCGGACCTCGAGGGCACGCAGACCGGCTACACCTGGGTCGTGGTGGCCACGCTGCTGACGATGACCGCCACCACCCCGCTGTGGGGCAAGCTGGCCGACCTCTACTCCAAGAAGCTGCTGGTGCAGTCGGCCCTGGTCATCTTCACCGTCGGGTCGCTGATCGCCGCGGCCGCCCCGACCATGGGCGTGCTGATCGGCGCCCGGGCCGTCCAGGGCGTCGGGGTCGGCGGACTGACCGCGCTGGTCCAGGTCGTCATCGCCTCGCTGGTCTCCCCGCGTGAGCGCGGCCGGTACTCCGGCTACATCGGCGCGGTCTTCGCCCTCGCGACCGTCTCCGGCCCGCTCATCGGGGGCGTCATCGTCGACAGCCCGCTGGGCTGGCGCGGCTGCTTCTTCGTCCCGATCCCGGTCGCGGCCGGCGCGCTGGTGGTCCTCCAGCGCCGCCTGCACCTGCCCGTCGTACGTCGTGAGGTCACCATCGACGTCCTCGGCGCCTTCCTGATCATGGCCGGCGTGAGCCTGCTGCTGGTGTGGGTCTCGCTGGCCGGCACGCAGCTCGACTGGATCTCGCCCCTCAGCGCCGCCATGGTGGGGCTCGGGGTCGTCGTGATCGCCGGCGCGATCCTCGTCGAGGCCAGGATCGCCACCGAGCCGATCATCCCGCTGCGGCTCTTCCGCGACCGCACCACCGTGCTCGCGACCATCGCCTCGGCGATGATCGGGATCGCGATGTTCGCAGCGACGGTCTACCTCACCCAGTACTTCCAGCTCGCCCGCGCCATGTCGCCGACCCGGGCCGGCCTGATGACCATCGCCATGGTCGGCGGACTGCTCGTCTCGAGCATCGTGACCGGCCGCGTCATCACCCGCACCGGGGTGTGGAAGCGCTACCTCGTCGGCGGTGCCGTGCTGATCGTGGTCGGCTTCTCGCTGCTCTCGACGATCGACCGGACCACCGACCTCGCGGTCGTCGGCCTCTACATGGCGCTGGTCGGCCTCGGCATCGGCGCGACGATGCAGAACCTCGTCCTCGCCGTGCAGAACAACACCGCCCAGTCCGACCTGGGCGCCGCCAGCGCGACGGTGGCGTTCTTCCGCACGATGGGCGGTGCCGTCGGCGTCTCGGTGCTCGGTGCGCTGCTCAGCCACCAGGTGCGCGACTCGCTGCTCGCGGGCCTGGCCCGGCTCGGCATCGACGCCTCCGGCCCGTCCAGCGGCGCCATCCCCGACCTGTCCACCCTGCCCGCGCCGGTGCGGGCCCTCTACGAGCAGTCCTTCGGCGAGGCGACCGGCCACATCTTCCTGGTCACCGTGCCCTTCGCGGTGATCGCGCTGATCTGCATCCTGGCCATCGAGGAGGTCCCGCTGCACACGAGCATCGACCACGAGGGCACGGGTGTCGCGACGCCCGACGAGCGGGTCGAGCACCCGGCGGAGGCGCCCGCCGCGGACCCGCACGACGCTCCCCCGACGCACGCCGGGGCCTATGCTGCCGAGTCAACCGGAGCGCACGTCGCCCCGCCCGCCGGGTCGCACCGGGGCGGGCGGCACGCAGGAGGAGCCGTCGGATGACCACCAGGGCCCAGTCCACCCGGCAGCTCGAGCACGAGCTGAGCGTGCTGATCCGGCGGATCAAGCGGGTGGTCGGCGAGCGCGCCGGCGAGGTCCACCCCGAGCTGCAGCCGGCGTCGTACTGGATGTTCACCCACCTGGCCGAGAACGGCCCGCTGCGCGCCTCGACGCTCGCGGAGACCTTCGAGATCGACAAGGGCGCGGTCAGCCGCCACGTCCAGCACCTGCTCGACATCGGGCTCGTCGAGCGTGAGCCGGACCCCGACGACGGCCGCGCCAGCATGCTCTCCGTCAGCGAGGAGGGCGGTCGTCGCCTCGCCGACGTGACCGAGCACCGCCGCAAGTGGTTCTCCGAGGTCCTCGGCGAGTGGCAGGACGACGAGCTCGCGGCGTTCGCCTCCGAGATGGCCCGCTACAACGCCACCATCGACCGGGCGCGCGCTCGCGACGCCGAGGCGCGGCGCTAGCCGCGACGCGTGCTCCTCAGTGGCCGGTGACGTCCGGCCAGTCCGAGGTCAGGTACGACTCGATGGCGCGGTGCCGGAACGTGTAGGGCTTGCCGCGGGTGATGATCCCGCGGGTCGTGTCGAGGCGCTGGGTCGCCGTCCCGATCTTGGTGACGGAGTCGTATCCGAGGGCGCGGGCGATGTTCGTCGCCGTCCGCTCACCACCGGGCATCTCGGCCATCACCCGGACGAGCTCCCGCTCCTTGGGCGGCAGGCGCTGCAGGATCCGTTCGACGTGTGCGGCGGCCTCGGTCCGCGCGGCGCTCCAGCCGTCGTACACGTCCCTGGCCGTGATGACCGGAGCGGTGCCGGCGTACCAGGCGCGCTCCCCGGCGAGCTGGAAGAGGAACGGCTCGCCGCAGCACAACCCGACGATGGCCTCGACGGCCTCCTCCTCCATCCGGATCGTCCCGACGCCACCGCGACCGTCGGCCACCTCCCACCCCGGAGTCACGAACTCGTGCAGGGCCAGGCGCAGGTCGTCGTCGCTGATCGGGTCCAGCACGGTGGTGGCGAAGCGACGGGCGAAGGTCGCCCCCGCGAGGCTGCCGGTCGTCTCCGCGAACTCCGGGAGCCCGGTCAGGTAGACCGCCACCGGGAGGACGCGCGTGATCCGCGCACCACCCGGGACCGCCACCTCGACCTCGTGGGAGCCGGCGTCGCCGAGGCAGACCAGGAGCTGGGAGAGCGTCTTCTCGTCGGTGATGTTCTGGACCTCGTCGACGTGGACCACCACCGCGACGTCCCGGTCGATCGCGGCGGTGCCGACCGCGACGAGCAGCTCGGTCAGGGCGCGGTAGGCCTCGGGCCCACCGCCTCGGTCCATCGCGAGCGAGATCCCGCCGGCCGAGACGGCTCGGACGCGCTCGAGGAGGTCGGTGAGGCGTCGCTCACGGGCGGCCGCCAGACCCGCCTCGTCGGCGAGGGCGAGCACCGCTCCCGCGACCGCCCTGAGCGGGTCCGCACCCGCTGGGATCCTCAGCTGGGGAGTCACCCAGTCGCCCTGTCGCGCAGCCGTCGCCGCGACCCGGCGGACCAGGGTCGACTTGCCGAGCCCTGCCTCGCCCAGGATCGTGCGGCCGCGCTCGTAGAGCCCCGCGACGCGTCGCGGGCGCACGACGCGCTCCCAGTCGCTCAGCTGGCTCACGCGTCCTGCCCAGACCGGAGGGACGACGTCGGACCCCGGGCTGAACGGGTTGGTCAGGGCGTCCCGCACGTTGGTAAGGTTACCAAGAACCCTGCGGTGAAGGTAACCTTACCGAGCGATCACGAGGAGCGTGCCGGTCCTTCACGCAGCCAGACCGCGGTGTCGGCGGGCAGCGGACCCGTCCCGAAGCTGCCCTCGAGCGAGCTCACGGCGAGCACCTCGGCGTCGCCCGGCACGTCGGTGGGCAGGTCGACCGCCTCGGGACCGGCGTTGAGCAGCATCCGCAACGGCCCCCGGCGTACGTCGAGCAGGTCACCGTCGACGCGGACCTCGACCTCGTCGGTCAGCCCGACCACGTGCTCGCGACGCGCGGAGAGCGCACGACGGTAGAACGCGAGCGTGGAGTGCTCGTCGCGCTGCTGGGCCTCGACGCTCAGCGGCCCCCAGCCCTCGGGCTGCGGCAGCCACGGCTGCTCCGCGCCCGGCCCGAAGCCGTACGGCGGCTGCTCGCCGCTCCACGGGATCGGCACCCGGCAGCCGTCGCGGCCGACCTCGCCGGTGCGGAACCACGACGGGTCGGTGCGGTGCGCAGGCTCGACGTCGACCTGCTCGAGCCCCAGCTCCTCACCCTGGTAGAGGTAGGCCGAGCCCGGCAGCGCCAGCATGGCCAGCGTGCTCGCCCGGGCGCGGGCCAGGCCCTGGTCGCCGCCGCCGTAGCGGGTGGTGTGGCGCACGACGTCGTGGTTGGAGAGCACCCAGGTCGGCAGGGCGCCGACCTTGCCGACCGCCTCGAGGGAGGACGTCACGACGTCGCCGAAGGCCGACGCGGACCAGGGCGCGAGCAGCCAGGCGAAGTTGAACGTCTGGCTCATCTCGTCGGGCCGCACGAAGCGCGCCATCGAGTCGGTGGTCTGGGTCCAGGCCTCGGCGACCGTCATCCGGTCACCGTCGTAGGCCGCGAGGACGTCGTGCCAGCGGCGGTAGACCTCGTGCACCTCGGGCTGGTCCCACATCGGCTCGTCGCGCAACGTCCGCTCGACCATGCTGGCGCCGCCCGTCGAGGCACCGGCGGAGGCCATGGACTCGCTGTCGGGACGCTCGCCCTCGGCGACGACCTGGTCGCGCAGGGACTCCTCCTTGAACAGCCCGTGGGCGACGTCGACGCGGAAGCCGTCGACCCCGCGGTCCAGCCAGAACCGCAGGACGTCGACGAACATGTCGCCGACCTCGGGGTTGCGCCAGTCGAGGTCGGGCTGGGTGGAGTCGAAGAGGTGGAGGTACCACTGGCCCGGGGTGCCGTCGGGCTCGGTGACCCGGGTCCAGGCGACGCCACCGAAGACCGAGCTCCAGTTGTTGGGGGGCTCGTCACCGTCCGCACCGCGACCGTCACGGAACAGGTAGCGGGCGCGCTCGGCGCTGCCCGGTCCGGCGGCCAGGGCCTGCTGGAACCACACGTGCTGGTCGGAGGTGTGGTTGGGCACCAGGTCGACGATGACGCGCAGGCCGAGCGCGTGGGCGTCGAGCAGCATCCGCTCGGCGTCCTCCAGGGTCCCGAAGAGGGGGTCGATCTCGCGGTAGTCGGCCACGTCGTAGCCGTGGTCGCGCTGCGGCGAGAGGTAGAACGGCGAGAACCAGACCGCGTCGACGCCGAGGTCCGCGAGGTGCGGCAGCCGGCTGGTGATGCCCTGCAGGTCGCCGACGCCGTCCCCGTCGCCGTCGGCGAAGGAGCGCGGGTAGACCTGGTAGACCACCGCGTGCTGCCACCAGGGTGCGCTGCTTGGATCGTTCAAAGTCGCCATGACCACGATTCTGCCAGCCCTGGCCCACGCCTGGCGACCGAGCGGGTCGGCTCAGGCCTTGACCTTCTCGTAGCGCTCCAGCGCCTCGACCCGCTCGGCCTTGTGGTCGACGATCGCGGCGGGGTAGCCGACGGCCTCGCGTACGTCGTCGGCGGGCTCGTGGGGGTCCGGAACGGCGTCGGGGTCGGCGAGCTCGCGCACCCAGCGGCGCACGTAGGTGCCGTCCGGGTCGAACTTCTTGCCCTGGGTGGTCGGGTTGAAGACACGGAAGAAGGGCGAGGCGTCCGTACCGCTGCCGGCGCTCCACTGCCAGCCGTGGTTGTTGGAGGCGAGGTCGCCGTCGACGAGCCAGTGCAGGAAGTGGCGCGCCCCGTGCTGCCACTCGACGTGCAGGTCCTTGACCAGGAAGCTCGCGACGATCATCCGCAGCCGGTTGTGCATCCACCCGGTCGCGCGCAGCTGGCGCATCCCGGCGTCGACGATCGGGAAGCCCGTGCGGCCCTCGGCCCACGCCTGCAGGGCCCGACCGGGCTCGTCGTAGTCCATGCGAGCGAACTCCGGGCGGTAGTAGTCACGCGCCGAGTCGGGCCGCCGGTGCAGGACGTCGGCGTAGAACTCCCGCCACGCGATCTCCGTGCGGTACGTCGTCACGCCCTTGCCGCTCGCCTGCGGGTGGGCGGCCAGGTCGGCCAGGATCGTGCGCGGGTGGATCTCGCCGTACTTCAGGTGCACCGAGAGCCGCGAGGTCCCCTCGAGGTCCGGTCGGTCGCGGTCGCGGTCGTAGTCCTCGACGCGGTCGAGGAAGTCGTGCCAGAGCGCCAGCGCGGCGCGCTCGCCCGCCTCGGGCAGCTCGAGGCCCTCGGGCAGGGAGGGGTCCGGGATCGCGGTCGTGCCACCGCCCTCGGCGTCGGTGCCGTCCGCGGCCAGCTCCAGCCAGGAGGCGCCGGTCGGGGCGTCGATCGGCTCGCGCCAGCCGTGCTCGCGCCACGCGCGGGAGAAGGGGGTGAAGACCTGGTAGGGCTGGTCGGAGCCCGAGAGCACCCGCCCGGGCGCCACGGCGTACGGCGACCCGGTGCGGACCAGCTCGATGCCGGCGTCGTCCAGCGCCCGCTCGACCTCCTCGTCGCGGCGCTTGCCGTAGGGCCCGTAGTCCGCGGCGACGTGGACGGTCGTCGCACCGACGGCGCGGGCGGCCTGCACCACCCGACGTACCGGGTCGCCTCGCACGACCGACAGCCCGGCCCGCCGCTGGCGCAGCGAGGCGTCGAGCGATCGCAGGCTGGCACCGAGGTAGGCCTGACGGGACGGACCGGCCGGGCCCCACAGCGCGGGGTCGAGCACGAAGAGCGGCAGGACCTCGCCGTCGGCGGCGGCTTCGACGAGGGCAGGGTTGTCGGCGAGGCGCAGGTCGCGGCGGAACCACATCACAGCAGTCATCGCCCCTCACTGTGCCAGCCGGGCGCGCTCGGCCCCCTCACCCGGGGATGAGTCACACTGGGGGCGTGAGCGACCTCATCGACACCACCGAGATGTATCTGCGGACCATCTTCGAGCTCGACGAGGAGGGCATCGTCCCGTTGCGTGCCCGGATCGCGGAGCGGCTGCACCAGAGCGGCCCGACCGTGTCGCAGACCGTGGCCCGCATGGAGCGCGACGGGCTGCTGACCGTCGAGGGCGACCGCCACCTCGAGCTCAGCGACGAGGGCCGCGTGCTCGCGACCCGGGTGATGCGCAAGCACCGCCTCGCCGAGCGGCTGCTCGTCGACGTCATCGGCCTGGAGTGGGAGCTGGTCCACGAGGAGGCGTGCCGCTGGGAGCACGTGATGTCCGAGACGGTCGAGCGCCGCCTGCTCGCCCTGCTCGACCACCCCACCGAGTCGCCGTACGGCAACCCGATCCCCGGCCTGGACGAGCTCGGCCAGGACCGCGGGGAGGACGAGGTCGTCGAGCTGCTCGCCGACCTCGAGGCGCTCTCGACGGTCGCGGGGGCGCAGGAGACGGCGGTGCTGGTGCGTCGGATCTCCGAGGAGACCCAGAAGGACGAGGCGCTGATGAGCGCGCTGCGCCGCGTCGGCGCCCTGCCGGACAAGACCGTCACCGTGGTCTCGACGCCGACCGGGGTGCTGGTCGGCTCGGGCGGGGAGACCGCCGAGATCGAGCCCGAGGCGGCCGACCACATCTTCGTCCGCCGGGTCTGAGCAGGTCCACGGCTGTCCGGGACGTGCAACGACCCGCAGGTGTGGGGCACGGACCGGGTGGTCGGTGCCGCCGCCTCCGGAGGACGACTGATGTCCGGAGCACCTGCGGGCCGGGTGACTGCTGTGGATTCGCCAGCAGCCTGACCGGCTGGGCCGGTCGGCGTTGCTGGGCTGCTAGCGGGCAGCCACCTCACATGTCCTGGAAGAATGCATTCTTAGGACCACCTCCTCTCCGTGTGGGATCAGGCTAGGACGGCGTCCGCCCCCGTTCAAGGCCTTTTCGCCGAGGTGCCACACATTGCGCCTCGAGGTGCCACTTCCTGTCGTTGCGGCGTCGGCCTCCGCGCCCCCGCAGGCCCGTCCGCGGGCTGCCGCCGGGCCGACGCCGGCCCGCCGGCGGGCCGCGACACACTCCTGTGACGCAGGCGGGCCATGATGGCGCCATGAGCCAGACCCGTAGCGAGCCCCGCAGCACCGAGCAGATCATCGAGGCCGACCGGCGCGACCCCGACGTGGCGCAGTTCGCCGGGGGCGTCTCCGGTGACGAGCAGCACGCGGCGCTGCGCAGCTCGGTGCGCCAGCTCGGCCGGCTCCTCGGCGAGGCCCTGACCCGCCACGAGGGCGCCGAGCTGCTCGAGCTCGTGGAGCAGGTCCGCGGCCTCTCCCGCGAGCCCGACGACGGCGCTCTGCACGACCTGCTCGCCGGCACCGACGACGAGACCGCGGTCGTGCTCGCGCGCGCCTTCACGGCGTACTTCCAGCTCGTCAACGTCACCGAGCAGCTGCACCGCTGGCAGGAGCTCACGGCCCGCGAGACGTCCCCGCTGGCGGCGACCGCGGCGCGCATCGGCGAGGCGCTGGAGTGCGGCGACGTCGACGAGGCGCTGGTCACCGAGGTGCTGGGGCGTCTGGAGTACCGCCCGGTCTTCACCGCGCACCCGACGGAGGCCAGCCGCCGCTCGGTGCTGAGCCTGCTGCAGAAGATCGCCGCCGAGACGTACGCCGCGGAGGACCCGCGCCGCCGCGCGAGCGACCGGCCCCGCAGCGAGCGCCGCCTCGCCGAGCTGGTCGACCTGCTCTGGCAGACCGACGAGCTGCGCATCGAGCGGCCCGAGCCGGCCGACGAGGCCCGCACCGCGATCTACTACCTGCAGTCGCTGGCCGCGCAGGTCGTGCCCGGTCTGCTCGAGGAGCTCGACCGGGCGCTGGGCTCGATCGGGATCGAGCTGCCCGCCGACGCGCGCCCGCTGCGGTTCGGCACCTGGGCCGGTGGTGACCGTGACGGCAACCCCAACGTCACCCCCGAGGTGAGCCTCGAGGTGCTGGGCCTCCAGCACGACCACGGCCTGCGCGAGCTGATCAGCGGCGTCGAGGAGCTGCTCCAGGAGCTGGCCTCCTCGACCCGGGTCGTCGAGGTCAGCCCCGAGCTGGCCGCCAGCCTGAGCGACGACGCGCAGGCGCTGCCGATCACCTTCGCCGCGATCAAGCGCCTGAACGCCCAGGAGCCGTACCGGCTCAAGCTCTCCTTCGCCCGGGTGCGGCTCCAGCGCACCCGCGACCGCCTCGCCGAGGGCCGCGCCCACGAGCCGGGTCGCGACTACCTCGCCCTCGACGGGCTGCTCGCCGACCTGCGGCTGGTGCGCGAGTCGATGCTCGCCGACGGCGACCGGCTCAACGCCGACGGCGGTGTGCTGCGCCTGATCCGGACCGCGACCGCGGTCGGGATGGGCCTGGCCACGATGGACGTCCGTGAGCACTCCGAGAAGCACCACGCCGCGCTGGCCGTGCTCGTCGACCGCCTCGGCGAGCAGGACGGGTCGTACGCCGACCTCGACCGCCCCGCCCGGATCCGGCTGCTCTCGGCCGAGATGGCCGGACGGCGCCCCCTGCTCGGCGCGCGGACCGCCGGCAGCGAGGTCGACCTGCCCGACCCGGTCGGGCCGGTGCTGGCGCTCTTCGACACCATCCGCGTCGCGCTGGACCGGTTCGGACCGGAGGTGATCGAGACCTACATCGTCTCGATGACCCACGACGTCGACGACCTGTTCGCCGTCGTCGTCCTGGCCCGCGAGGCCGGGCTCGTCGACACCGGCAGCGACACGACGCCCGCCAGCGCCCGGATCGGCTTCGCGCCGCTCTTCGAGACCGTGGCCGAGCTCGAGGCGGCCGGCCCGCTGCTCTCCGCGCTGCTCGAGGACCCGACGTACCGCCGCGTGGTGGCCGCCCGCGGTGACGTGCAGGAGATCATGCTCGGCTACTCCGACTCCTCCAAGGACGCCGGGATCGCCGCCTCGCAGTGGCAGATCCACCGCGCGCAGCGGGCCCTGCGCGACATCGGGCGCGAGCACGGCGTGGTGATGCGACTCTTCCACGGCCGCGGCGGCTCGGTCGGGCGCGGCGGCGGTCCGACGAGCGAGGCGATCCTGTCGCAGCCCTACGGCAGCCTCGACGGCCCGATCAAGATCACCGAGCAGGGCGAGGTCATCTCCGACAAGTACACCCTGCCCCAGCTCGGCCGGGAGAACCTCGAGCTGGCGCTGGCCGCCGTCCTCGAGGCCTCCGTGCTGCACCGCACCTCGCTGCTGCCGCGCGACGTGCTCGACGGGTGGGACGCGACGATGGACGTCGTCGCCGGCGCCGGCCAGACGGCGTACCGCACCCTGGTGCGCGACCCGGGCCTCGTGCCGTTCTTCGTCGCTGCGACACCGGTCGACGAGCTGGGCAAGATGAACATCGGCTCGCGCCCGGCCAAGCGCCCCGGCGGCGAGGGCGGCCTCGACGACCTGCGGGCGATCCCGTGGGTCTTCGGCTGGACGCAGTCGCGGATGATCCTGCCCGGCTGGTACGGCGTGGGGTCGGGGCTCGCGGCGGCGCGCGAGGAGGGTCGGGGCGAGACGCTGCGCGAGATGTACGGCTCGTGGGCCTTCTTCCGCACGTTCCTGTCCAACGTCGCGATGACGCTGGCCAAGACCGACCTCGACATCGCCGCACGCTACGTGCGGGCGCTGGTGCCCGAGGATGCCGCGGGGCTCTTCGAGCTGGTGCGTGCCGAGCACGAGACGACCGTGCGCGAGGTGCTCGCGGTCACCGGCCAGTCCAGCCTGCTCGAGCAGTCACCGACGCTGCGGCGCACCCTGGAGACCCGCGACGCCTACCTCGCCCCCCTCCACGCCCTCCAGGTCTCGCTGCTGGCCCGGGTGCGCGCGCAGACCGGCCCGGACGAGGGTGACCCCGCCCTGCCCGCTGACTCAGCCCTGCAGCGCGCCCTGCTGACCACGATCAACGGCATCGCCGCCGGCCTGCGCAACACCGGCTGACCCGCCGAGGTGCCACCCTTTGTCAGCCGAGGTGCCACCTTTTGTCACCCGAGGTTCCAGTGAATGTCAGCCCCAGACCTCGTCGGCGACCTCCACGAGCAGGGCGAGCTTGGCCTTCTCCTGCTCCAGGCTCAGGTCGTTGCCCTCGACCGTGGAGGAGAAGCCGCACTGCGGCGAGATGCACAGCTGCTCGAGCGGCACGTGCTGGGCGGCCTCGTCGATGCGTCGCTTGAGGACGTCCTTGTCCTCGAGCTCGCCGCGCTTGGTCGTGACCAGGCCGAGGACGACGAGCTTGCCCGGCGGCACGAAGCGCAGCGGCTCGAAGCCGCCCGAGCGCTCGTCGTCGTACTCGAGGAAGAAGCCGTCGACCGCGAGCTCCCCGAAGAGCGCCTCGGCGACGTGGTCGTAACCGCCCTCGGCGGCCCACGACGAGCGGAAGTTGCCGCGACACAGGTGCGTGGTGACGCGCAGCGAGTCCGGCCGGTCGGCGATGGCGGCGTTGATGGTGCGGATGTAACGCTCGTGCTGGCGCTCGGGGTCCGAGCCGCGGGCGGCCTGCTCGGCACGCTGGGCCGGGTCGTTGAGGTAGGCCAGGCTCGTGTCGTCGAGCTGGAGGTAGGTGCACCCGAGGTCGGCCATGGCGCGCAGCTGCTCGGCGTACGCCGTGGAGAGGTCGTCGTAGAACGCCTCGAGGTCGGGGTAGACGCTCTCGTCGACGCTCGCCCGGCCGCCGCGGTAGTGGACCATGCTCGGGGAGGGGATGGTCAGCTTCGGCCTCAGCGCCGGGGCGAGCTCGGCCGCGGTCTCCCGGAGGTAGGAGAAGTGGTCGGCGAAGATCGGCTCGCCGAGGGTGACCCGCTCGCCCACCCACATGCCGGCCGACTCGAAGTCGAGGTCGCCGCCGGCGTTGCGGAAGTGCACCGCGAGCTTGTCCTCGGTGCGCTCGACGCCGTCGAGGCTGTAGATGAAGTCCATGTGCCACGACGTACGCCGCAGCTCGCCGTCGGTGACCGTCTGCAGGCCGGCGTCACGTTGGAGCGCGACCACCTCGGCGATGCCGTCGTCCTCGGCGGCCTTCAGCTCGGCGTCGTCGATCTCGCCCGAGGCGTGGCGGGCCCGGGCCTCGAGCAGAGCGGGCGGGCGCAGCAGGCTGCCGACGTGGTCGGCACGGAACGGGGGCAGGTCACGGTCGGTGCTCATCGGTCGAACCTACGCCGGGCAGGGGGCTGGTCGCGGCGACAGCAATCGTCACCTGGACTCGCAAAGAGCGGCACCTCGGCCTGCAATCCCTGGCACCTCGGCGGTCAGGGGCGGGGGCGGGGGCGGCGAACTGGGAGTCGTGGAGGCGGGCGTAGGCCCCGTGGGCGGCGAGCAGCTCGTCGTGGGTGCCCTGCTCGACGATCCGGCCGGCCTCCATGACCAGGATCAGGTCCGCGTCGCGGATGGTGGAGAGGCGGTGGGCGATCACGAACGAGGTGCGCGCGGCGCGCAGTGCACCCATCGCCTGCTGCACCAGCACCTCGGTGCGGGTGTCGACCGAGCTGGTCGCCTCGTCGAGGATCAGCAGCGCCGGGTCGGCCAGGAACGCGCGGGCGATGGTGACGAGCTGGCGCTCGCCGGCCGAGAGGTTCTCGCCGTTCTCCTCGATCACCGTGTCGTAGCCCTCGGGCAGGGAGTGCACGAACCGGTCGACGTACGTCGCCCGCGCGGCGGCGAGGATCTCCTCCTCGCTCGCCTCGAGCCGGCCGTAGGCGATGTTCTCGCGGATCGTGCCGCCGAAGAGCCACGCGTCCTGGAGGACCATCCCGATCGAGCCGCGCAGCCGGTCACGCGTCAGGGCGGTGATGTCGGTGCCGTCGAGGGTGATCCGGCCCCCGTCGAGCTCGTAGAAGCGCATCACCAGGTTGACCAGGGTCGTCTTGCCGGCCCCGGTCGGACCGACGATGGCCACGGTCTGCCCGGGACGCGCGACCAGCGACAGGTCGGTCGATCAACGGCTCGGCGGGGTCGTAGGAGAAGGACACGTGCTCGAAGACGACCTCGCCCGAGACCGACGAGGGTCCGTGACCGGGCCCTCCAGCAGGGTCGCCGGCGGCGAGCGCACCCGGGTGCTGCGGGGCCTCCGGCACCTGCTCCTCGGCGTCGAGCAGCTCGAAGACCCGCTCGGCCGAGGCGACGCCGGACTGGAGCAGGTTGGCCATCGAGGCCACGGTGGTCAGCGGCTGGGTGAACTGCCGGGCGTACTGCACGAAGGCCTGCACGTCGCCCACGCTCAGCGAGCCGGAGGCCACCCGCAGACCCCCGACGACGGCGATCGCGACGTAGTTGAGGTTCCCGACGAACATCATGACCGGCATGATCAGCCCGCTGATGAACTGCGCCTTGAACGACGCCTCGTAGAGCTCCTCGTTCTGCTCCCGGAAGGCCTCCTCGACCTCGGCGCGGCGACCGAAGACCGAGACCAGGGCGTGGCCGGAGAACGTCTCCTCGACGTGGGCGTTCAGCGTGCCCGTGCGGCGCCACTGGGTGATGAACTGGACCTGCGAGCGCTTCATCACCGCGCGCGCCAGCACCACCGAGACCGGCACCGAGACCACCGCGATCAGCGCCAGCAGCGGTGAGATCCACAGCATCATCCCCAGCACGGCGACGACGGTCAGCAGCGAGGTGAGCAGCTGGCTCATCGTCTGCTGCAGGGTCTGGCTGACGTTGTCGATGTCGTTGGTGACCCGGCTCAGCAGCTCACCGCGTGACTGGCGGTCGACGTAGGTCAGGGGCAGCCGGTGGATCTTGTCCTCGACCTCGCCGCGCATCCGACGCACGGTGCCCTGCACGACGTCGTTGAGCAGGTAGCCCTGGAGCCAGCCCAGCAGGGCGGCGACCAGGTACAGCGCGAGGACGAGGCCGAGGACCCGTGCGACGGCGTCGAAGTCGACCCCGACACCGGGGGTGAAGTCGAGGGCCGAGAGGACGTCGGCGACCCCGCCCTGCCCGGCCGAGCGCGCCTGCTCGCACCGCCTGCTCCCGGCTCAGGCCCGCCGGGAACTGCCGGCCGAAGTAGCCGGCGAAGACCAGGTCGGTGGCCCGTCCGAGCAGCCACGGCCCGAGGGCCGTCAGCGCGACGCTGAGGACCGCGAGCACGAGCACGGCGAGAGCGCGGGTGCGCTCGGGACGCAGTCGGGCGACCAGACGCCTGGCCGACGGGCCGAACGTCATCGCCTTCTGCCCGACCATGCCGCCGCCCATCGGGCCGCCGCGGCCGGGGCCGCCCTGGCCCTCGATGCGCTCGGTCTGCTTCAGGTCGCCGCTGCTGCCGCTGTTCCCGCCCGCGGCGGGCGCGGCTGCTCGTCGCTCACGAGACCTCCTGGACGGTGCGCTGCGAGGCCACGATCTCGGCGTACGTCGGGTTGTCGGCGGCCAGCGCCTCGTGGGTGCCGTCGCCGACGACGCGGCCGTCCTCGAGGACGATGATCCGGTCGGCGTCGCGGATGGTGGAGACCCGCTGCGCGACCATCAGCACGGTCGCCTCCGCGACGTACGGCCTCAGCGCCGCGCGCAGCCGTGCGTCGGTGGCCAGGTCGAGCGCGGAGAACGAGTCGTCGAAGAGGTACACCTCGGGGCGGCGCACCAGGGCCCGCGCGATGGCCAGGCGCTGGCGCTGCCCGCCCGAGACGTTGCTGCCGCCCTGCTGGATCGGCGCGTCGAGACCGCCCGGCATCGCCTCGACGAAGTCGCGGGCCTGGGCCACCTCGAGGGCCTCCCACAGCTCGGCGTCGGTCGCGTCCGAGCGCGCCGTGGCGCAGGTTGGTCGCGACCGTGCCGGTGAACAGGAACGCCTGCTGCGGCACCAGGCCGATCCCGGACCACAGGGTGTCCGCGTCGAGACGGCGTACGTCGACCCCGCCGAGGCGGACCGTCCCGCTGGTGGCGTCGAAGAGACGCGGGACGAGGCTGAGCAGGGTCGACTTGCCGGACCCGGTGGAGCCGATCACGGCCACCGTCTCGCCGGGGCGGGCCGAGAGCGTGACGTCGCGCAGCACGGGCTCGGCGGCGCCGGGGTAGGTGAAGCCCACGGCGTCGAGGTCGAGGTGGCCCGGGAGGTCCAGGGAGCGCACCGGGTCGGGGTCGGGCACGACGCTGGAGCGGGTGTCGAGCACCTCGGCGACGCGGTCGGCGCACACCGAGGCGCGCGCGACCATCATGACCATGAACGTGCCCATCATCACCGACATCAGGATCTGCATCAGGTAGGCCAGGAACGCGGTGAGCGCGCCGACACCGATGCGGCCGTCGTCGACGCGCATCCCGCCGAACCAGATCACCGCGACCGAGCTGAGGTTGACGACGAGCATCACGATCGGGAAGAGGCTGGCCATCCAGCGCCCGGCGGTGATCGAGACCCGGGTCAGGTCGTCGTTGGCCCGTGCGAACCGGGCTCGCTCGTGGGGCTCCCGCACGAACGCCCGCACCACCCTCAGCCCGGTGATCTGCTCGCGCAGCACCCGGTTGACCTCGTCGATGCGGGTCTGGACGAGCCGGAAGTTCGGCACCATCCGGGTCACCACGAAGCCGACGCAGGCCAGCAGGACGGGGATCGCGGCCACGAGGATCCAGGACAGCCCGATGTCCTGGCGCATCGCCATCACGATGCCGCCGATCATCATGATCGGCACGGTCACCGCCATCGTGGTGCCCATCAGCACCAGCATCTGCACCTGCTGGACGTCGTTGGTGGTGCGGGTGATCAGCGACGGCGCCCCGAAGGTCGAGACCTCACGGCCCGAGAAGGTGCCCACGCGGTGGAACAGCGCCGCGCGCAGGTCGCGGCCCAGTCCCATCGCGGCGCGGGCGCCGAACCAGACGGCGACGACCGAGCCCAGGATCTGCACGACCGACACGGCGAGCATCATCAGCCCGACGCGCACGATGTAGCCCGTGTCGCCGCGGGCGATGCCCTGGTCGATGATGTCGGCGTTGAGCGTGGGCAGGTAGAGCATCGCCAGGGTGGCCAGGAGCTGGAGCACGACGACGACGGCGAGCCAGGCGCGGTACGGCGCCAGCCGTTCGCGCAGCAGGGCAGATCAGCACGGGGACTCCTGGGGCGTGGCAGCGGGCGATCCCGCCGACGATGACGTCGGCGACCTGCTCGGCGCTGAGTCCGGGCGTGGCGGTCATGCCGGGGTGCTGCGAGCCGAAGACGACGCTGCGCAGCACGAGCGCGGCCGTGGCCGGGTCGACGCGCAGGTCGCCCCGATCGATCTCGAAGACCTCGGTGAGCCGCTCGAGCAGCTCACGGTTGGCCCGGACCACGAACTCCGGCGGGCCGGCGGGCTGCTCGCGCTCGGCCTGCATCAGCGGACGCAGCGCCATCAGCACCTCGCCGATGGTGCGGATGCGCTCCTGCAGCTGGGCCGCGACGACCGTGACGCGCGAGCGGAGGTCGGGCTCGGCCCGCGCGACCTCGAGGAGTCCGGGCCCGGCGTGGCTGGTCATCGCGTGCTCGGCGAGCGCGTGCATCAGGGCCCGCTTGTCCTCGAAGGCCCGGAAGATGGTGCCCTCGGCGACGCAGGCGGCCTCGGCGATCTCGCGGGTGCTCGGCAGCGTCCCGGAGGCGCGGACGAGGGGAGGACGGCGCTCACGATCCAGGCGCGGCGGTCCTCGACGCTCATGGGCACGGCACGGGGGGACATGTCGTCGATCATAAGTGAGTGAGCACTCACTCGCAAGCCGCCGCCCGGGGGTGGGGCACGCGCGAGGATGATGGACGCATGCACTTCGATCCCGCCGACCCCGACGTCGAGACCTACCCGCTGCTGAACTCGATCGTGGTCCCCCGACCGATCGCCTGGGTCTCGACGCGCAGCGCCGACGGCGTGGGCAACCTCGCCCCGCACTCCTTCTTCACCGTGGCCTGCGTCGACCCGCCGATCATCTCGGTCACCTCGGTCGGCGCCAAGGACACGCTGCGCAACGTCCAGGAGACCGGCGAGATGGTGGTCAGCCTGGCCAACCGTCCGCTGCTCGACGCGATCAACGCCTCCTCGGCGCCCTACGCCGCCGAGGTCGACGAGGCCGACGACCTCGGGCTCGAGATGGCCCCGAGCACCGCCGTGTCGGTGCCGCGGGTGGCTGCGTCCCCGGCCTCGATCGAGTGCACGCTGCACTCCGTGCACGAGCTCGGGAACTCCTGGCTGATCCTCGGGCGGGTCGTGGGCATCCAGGTCGACGACGCCGTGCTGCGCGACGGCCACCCCGAGTTCACCCTCCTCGAGCCGCTCTCGCGCCTGGGGAAGAACGAGTGGGGCCTGCCGCCGGAGGTCATCAAGGTCGACCGTCCCCAGCGGGCGCCGGGCCGGGACTGAGCCAGGTCGGGTCCGTCAGGGTCCCTCGGGCGTCCGTCAGGGTGCGAGCCGGGTGACGGCCCAGGAGCCGGTGTCGTCGCGGCGCCACACCAGCCGGTCGTGCATCCGGCTGGGCCGTCCCTGCCAGAGCTCGACGACCTCGGGGCGCACGACGTACCCGCCCCAGAACTCGGGCACCGGCACGTCGAGGCCCTCGAAGCGCGCCTCGACCTCGGCGTACGCCGCCGCGAGCTCGGCGCGCGAGCCCACGTCGGAGGACTGGTGCGAGGCCCAGGCGCCGAGCTGGGAGCCGCGGGGGCGGGAGGCGAAGTACGCCGCGACCTCGGCCCGGTCGAGCACCTCCACGGCCCCCTCGACGCGCACCTGCCGCTCGAGGTCGTGCCACCCGAAGAGCAGCGCGGCCCACGGGTTGTCGGCGAGCTCGCCGCCCTTGCGCGAGGCGTGGTTGGTGTAGAAGACGAACCCGCGCGCCGAGACCTCCTTGAGCAGCACCGTGCGCGAGGACGGACGGCCCTCACGGCTCGCGGTCGCGAGCACCATCGCGTTCGGCTCGCGCACGCCGGCGTCGCGCGCCTCGTCGTACCACTGCTCGAAGGCGGGCACCGGGTCGGCGCGCTGCTCGGGCGACAGGTCGGCGACGTCGAGCCCGCCCCGGGCGTAGTCCTCGCGGGCGGCGGACAGGTCGCGGCTCATGACGGCGAGGCTACCGACCGGTCACCTCCGCACCGGGTGGGGCACAATGCCGAGGACAGCGCAGCCGCACGACCCGTCGAGAAGGAGCCAGCTAGATGGCCGAGGTACACCACGGGCTGGAGGGCGTCATCGCCTTCGAGTCCGAGATCGCGGAGCCCGACAAGGAGGGCTCCTCGCTGCGCTACCGCGGCGTCGACATCGAGGACCTCGTCGGGAGGGTGCCGTTCGAGAAGGTCTGGGGCCTGCTCATCGACGGCTCCTACGACCCCGGCCTGCCGCCCGCCGAGGCCTACAACATCCCGGTGCACACCGGTGACGTGCGCGTCGACGTCCAGGCCGCGATCGCGATGCTCGCGCCGGCCTTCGGCTTCCGCCAGACCTACGACATCACCGACGAGCAGGCCCGCGAGGACCTCTCCCGCGTCGCCGTGATGGTGCTCTCCTACGCCGCCCAGTCCGCCCGCGGGCTCGACAAGCCGGTGGTCCCCCAGACCGAGGTCGACTCCGGCCAGACGCTGGCCGAGAAGTTCCTGATCCGCTGGAAGGGCGAGGCCGACCCCAAGCACTCCCACGCCATCGACGCCTACTGGAGCAGCGCGGCCGAGCACGGCATGAACGCCTCCACCTTCACCGCCCGCGTCATCACCTCCACCGGCGCCGACGTGGGCGCGGCCTTCTCCGGCGCGATCGGCGCGATGAGCGGGCCCCTGCACGGCGGCGCGCCCTCGCGGGTGCTCGGCATGATCGACGCGGTCGAGAAGTCCGGCGACGCCGCGGCGTACGTCAAGAACCTGCTCGACAACGGCGAGCGCCTGATGGGCTTCGGCCACCGGGTCTACCGCGCCGAGGACCCCCGGGCCCGCGTGCTGCGACGCACGGCCAAGGAGCTCGGCGCCCCCCGCTTCGAGGTCGCCGAGGCCCTCGAGCAGGCCGCCCTCGCCGAGCTGCGCGAGCGTCGTCCCGACCGTGTCCTGGAGACCAACGTCGAGTTCTGGGCCGCCATCGTCCTGGACTACGCCGAGGTCCCGCCGCCGATGTTCACCTCCATGTTCACCTGCGCGCGCACCGGCGGCTGGTCGGCGCACATCCTGGAGCAGAAGCGCACCGGCCGCCTGATCCGGCCCTCCGCGGTGTACGTCGGTCCGGGCACCCGCCCGGCCAGCGACATCGAGGGCTGGCAGGAGACCTGGGGGGCCTGATCCTCCCCGTCGTCCTGCGCACCGAGCGGCTCGTCCTCGAGCCGCTCGGTGAGCGGCACCTCGAGGACCTCGTGTCCCTCGACGCCGACCCGGCCGTGATGCGTCTGCTCACCGGCCGCCCGTCGACCCGTGCCGAGGTCGTCGACGCCATGGCGCGACGCACCCGTCCCGACGCGGTCGAGCGCGGGCTGGGCTACTGGGCCGGGAGCGTCGAGGGCAGCGTCACGGGCTGGTGGTCGCTCGCGCTCGACGACACCGACCCCACCGCCGCCGAGCTGGGATACCGGCTGCGCCGCGACGCCTGGGGCAGGGGGCTGGCCACCGAGGGCGCCGCCGCGCTGCTCCGCCACGCCTTCGAGACGGTGGGGCTGCAGCGGGTGTGGGCCCGGACGATGGCGGTCAACACCGCCTCGCGGCGGGTGCTCGAGAAGGTCGGGCTGCGCGCCGTCTCGACGTACGTCGGGTCGTGGGACGACCCGATCCCGGGCTGGGAGTCCGGCGAGGTGGTCTACGAGCGCGCCCGGGCCGACCACCGCCCGGGCGTTGGTCGATCGATCGAACAAGACCCGTTCCCCGGTTGATCGATCGATCGATCAACCCGCGGAGCGGCGTGGTCCACCCCGGCCCGGCCACCCCGGCCCGGCTCAGCGGAAGACGCGGTCCACCTGGTCGAAGGCCCCCATGGCGTGGTCGGCCTTGAAGAACTCGTGGTCCTGGCGCACCCGCTGCAACGCCTCCTCGGCGAAGGTGACGATGTCGGTGATGAACAGCGCCTCGGGACCGATGGCGGCGAGCACGTCGGGCTCGACGTCGTGGTCGACGAGACCGGCCTCGTCCGAGAGCGCGTGCGACTGGGCGAGCGAGGCCCCGCAGATCGCGGCGTAGTGGAGCCACTCCTTGGTCGAGAGGTCGTCGAGGTCGATGTCGTCGCGGTACGGCGCCCGCTCGCGGACCATGAAGCTGAGCCCGTCGAGCTCGACGGCGCCGTAGAAGCGGTCGCCCCGCACCAGGTGGACCCCCTGGGCGTGGGTGATCCGTTCGGCGTTGCCGTCCAGGACGTAGTCCGAGGGCGGGGCCAGTCCGGCGAGCGCCGAGCGCCGCGCCTGCTTGAACTCCAGCAGCACGTCGTCCTTCCCGTCGCCGCGGGGCCCCTCGATCATCAGGTAGTAGCGCGGCAGACCGAGGGAGGCCGTGCCCTGACCCAGGCGCTGGCAGACGTCCTTGACCTTCATGCCCCGGGTGCGCTCGGGCACGACGATGTCGTTGTCCTCGACGAACCGGTCCAACGCCGCCTGGAACTCCTCGACGCGGCTGCTGAGCGGCACGTGCTCGTCGTCGGAGCGGAACCCGCCTCGGTGCTCGTCGTGGTACTTGCGCTTGAGCCACTTCGAGCGCTTCTCGCGGGCCCCGTCGATCAGGTCGCGGATGATGGCCGGGGCGTTGTCCTCCCGCATCTGCCCGAGCTGCTCGGTGGCGTCGGTGGCGTAGCCCCGCATCGCGTCGACGTAACCGTGCACGAAGGCCTCGGCGATCCGGCGCTGCTTGCCCGCTCCCTTGCCGCCCTCCTCGGCCGCGCCGATCATGAACCCGACCGCGCCGCGCTTGAGGTCCCAGGTGAAGGGCGCGTAGAACGCCTCGTCGAAGTCGTTGACCCCGAAGATCGGCACGTCGTCCGCGCTCGGCATCACCCCGAAGTTCTCCGGGTGCACGTCGCCGAGCGTCAGCACGGTCGGCATGTCGGCGTCCTCGCCGGCCATGTCGCGGTAGAAGAGCAGGCAGGTCCCCCGGAAGAAGCTGAACAGCGAGCCCTCGAGCTTGGTGAACTTGTCCTTCGCGTCCTCGCTGCGGTTGGCGATCCGGGTCTCGTGGTCCTCGCGGATCGTCTGGCGCACGTGGCGTCGACGCTCCGAGCCGCTGAGGTGTCGGGGCAGGAAGACCATCTCGCCGCGGGCGCGCGCCTCGGCGAGCCTGCGGAAGGCCTCGACCCGCGAGCCGGTGGCCGACCCGGAGCTCCCGGCCCCGCCGCCGAGGCCCCCGTCGCGCCCGCCACCGGCGGTCTCGTCCGGGTCGGAGGGGGCCGACTCGCGCCGTTCGGCGAGGGCGTCGATGAGCTGGGCCTTCGACATCGCGGACCGCCCCGCGATCGCGGCGCCGCGGGCCCGTTCGGCGAGCTGGGCCCGGGTCAGCTTGTCGAGGTCGCCGCGACCCAGGTCGTCGTTCTTCTCTGCAGACATGGGCCCCTGTCTACCGCTCGACGGCACACCCGGCGAGGGGAGGGTGGGTCGTCCCCGGAGGAGGCGAGCCCGGCCTCCCGACCGCGTCGCGAGCTGAAGGAGCCGACCGCCGACCGGAAGAACGTACAGTGCCTCGGTCTCGGCCCGATCCGGGCCGCGCGGCCTCGCGTCGTCGCAGGTCAGGGACCTGCGCCGATCGCCCGGACCTCACACTGTACGTCCGTCGGTCGTCAGTCCAGCCGACCCTCGAACCAGCTGGTGGCCCCCCGCCCGCCGGCGCGGGTCTGCGAGACGTGGACGTGGTCGCGGTGGCGCAGCGTCGCCGAGCACTTCTTCTTCGTCGGGCAGCTCGAGCTGAGGTAGTCCTCCGCGCGGTAGGTGTTCCACGCCGACCAGATGCGGTCGTTCCAGATGACGTACATGATGCCCATCCGACGGGCCAGGGCGTCCTCGTGGCCGCGCTGGTCGGTGGCGAGGATGCGCACCAGGAACGACCGGGCGCTCTTCCGGTCGGCCTTCTTCGCTGCGTCGAGCGTCCAGTCGAAGGCACGGCCCTCCTCGTGCTCGGAGGTCGCGCCCGAGCACGCCCGCCCGACGTTGCCGTAGGACCCCCCGAACTCCCTGACCATCCACTTCCCGAGGTGGACGGTGCCCGGCTTGGGCTCGGGGCGGCACTTGTCGCCGGCCTGATAGCTCGGGTAGTCCTCGATCGGCGCGGCCTGGGCGGAGCTCGGCGAGACCAGCGCGGCCAGGACGACCAGCATGAGCGCGCCCAGCAGCAGGGTGAGCGGGCGGCGGGGGGAGGGGGTCACCGAGCGAGGGTAGGCAGGTCGGGGCGCGCCTGTCAGCCGGACGGGCAGACCGGCGGGCAGACCGGCGGGCAGAGCGGCTTGCCGAAGGAGCGGGAGAGCGCGTCGCCGCTGTAGTGACCGAAGTCCTCGACCCGTCGGTAGCCCGAGGAGCGGTAGAGCGCGATCGCCTCCGGCTGGCGGACGCCGGTCTCCAGGATCATCGCCTCGATCCCCTGCTCGGCGGCCGACCGCTCGAGCTCGGCGAGCATGGTGCGCGCGTGCCCCGCACGCTGTGCGCGCGCGGTGACGTACATCCGCTTGATCTCGGCCGTCGTGCCCAGCCCGAGCCCCGCCACGTCGTGGCGACGCCACGCCGCCGTCGCGACCGGGTCGTCGCCGAGGTAGCCGAGGAGGAACAGCCCGTTCGGCGGGTCGAACATCAGGGGGTCGACCGTCGACCGGTCCGGGCTGCCGTAACGCTCGAGGTAGACCTGCTGGACCTCCTCGACGAGGCGGAGCGCGTCGGGGTGGTCGAAGCCGACCCGCTCGATGCGCAGCGTCCCGGGCGGGCGCGGCTCGTCGGGCGTCACGGGTGCCAGACTAGGACGCGTGAGCGAGCACCTGAGCATCCCGGCGGACCTCCTGCCCCGCGACGGCCGCTTCGGCTCCGGGCCCTCCAAGGTCGGCGTCGCGCACCTCGAGGCGCTCGCCGCCACCGGCACCTCGCTGATGGGCACCTCGCACCGCCAGGCGCCCGTGCGCGCCCTGGTCGGGCGGGTGATGGAGGGGCTCGCGGCGCTCTTCGACCTGCCCGAGGGCTGGCAGGTCGTGCTGGGCAACGGCGGGTCGACGGCGTTCTGGGACGTGGCGACGTACTCGCTGGTGCGCGAGCGCAGCCAGCACCTGACCTACGGGGAGTTCACCGCGAAGTTCGCCGAGGCCGCGAGCACCGCGCCGTGGCTGGCCGCCCCCAGCATCCGCGACGCGCCCCCCGGATCGGTGTCGCTCGCCGTGCCCGAGGAGGGCGTCGACGCCTACGCCTGGGCCCACAACGAGACGTCGACGGGAGCGATGGCCGTCGTACGCCGTCCCGAGGGCGTCGCCGCCGACGACGGGCTGGTCCTCATCGACGCCACCTCCGGCGCCGGCGGGCTGCCCGTCGACCTGGGCGAGTGCGACGTCTACTACTTCGCGCCGCAGAAGGGCTTCGCCTCCGACGGAGGCCTCTGGTGCGCGCTGATGTCGCCGGCCGCGCTGGCCCGGGTCGGCGAGATCGCCGCCGGCGACCGGCACGTGCCGGCCTCGCTCGACCTCGCGATCGCGGTCGAGCAGTCGGCCAAGCAGCAGACCTACAACACCCCCGCCGTCGCGACGCTGTTCCTGATGGCCGAGCAGCTGGACGCGATGAACGGCGCGGGCGGCCTGGAGGCGATGGTCGAACGAACGACCCGGTCCTCCTCGGCGCTCTACTCCTGGGCCGACGCCTCCGACTACGCGGACCCGTTCGTGGCGCCCGAGCACCGCTCGCTGGTGGTCGGCACCATCGACCTCGACGAGTCCGTCGACGCCGCGCGGGTCGCGGCGGTGCTGCGCGCGAACGGCGTGGTCGACACCGAGCCCTACCGCAAGCTGGGGCGCAACCAGCTGCGGATCGCGATGTTCCCGGCCGTCGACCCCGACGACGTCGTCGCGCTGACCCACTGCATCGACCACGTCGTCGAACGGTCGCGATAGTCCCTAGGGTGCCGCCAGGGCGGCGTGCAGCCGGCGGGCGCTGGGTGCGTCGTAGGCCACGAGCCTGGCCTCGGTGACCCGGGTCCGGTCGGCGACCGAGCGCAGCGCCTCCACGGCGGCGGCCGCCGCGTCGTCCTTGGGCCAGCCGTAGACCCCGGAGGAGATCAGCGGGAAGGCGATCGTGCGGGCCCCGACCTCGTCGGCGACCTCGACGGCGCGGGTGTAGCAGCGCAGCAGCAGCGCGCGGTCGGTCTGCCCGGCGCGGTGGTTCGGCCCGACGACGTGCACGACCCACCGCGCGCGCATCTCCCCGGCCGTCGTCCAGCCCGCGTCCCCGGTCGCGAGGCCGCGCGGGAACCGACGTTCGCAGTCGGCCAGCACGGCCGGACCGCCGGCGGCGTGGACGGCGCCGTCGACGCCCGACCCGCCGCGCATCCGGCTGTTCGCGGCGTTGACCACCGCGTCCACGTCCTGGGCGGTGATGTCGCCCTCGACGACGACGATCTGCATCGTGCTCACTGTCGGCTCCTGGTCATGGGTCGATCCTGCACGGGGCCGCCGACATCACGGGCGAGCACCGCCGCTGCAGCGGTACGCCGCCCGCCGCAGCACCACCTCGACGATGGCGACCTGGACGCCGACCATCGCCACGACCGGCCACCACACCGGCGGCAGGCCGTCGCCGATCACGACCGTCCAGGCCACGACGAGGACGAGCCCGACGGCGACCGCCACCAGCCACGCGGTGATGCGCGGGCGGTGCCCGACGAGCCAGTGGTCGACGGCGGTCGGACGCAACGGGCGCCACTGCTCGTCCTGACTCATCGCGGCCGCGCTCAGCCCCGGGCCCTGATCAGCTTCAGCGTCGCGCGCTCGAGCGCGGCCTGGCGCTGGTCGGTCGTGTCGTAGTGACGACGGGTCGTGGCGTGGATGGTCCGACCGTCCTCGTAGGCCTCGACGACGCGGGGGTCGACGTACGACGACCGGGCCAGCGTCGGGGTGTTGCCGAGGAAGCCGGAGACCTCCTTCATGGCGCCGGACACCGCCCTCCTGCGTGAGGCCTGCGTCCGGCCCGGCTCGCTGGTCTCGGCCAGCGCGACCGCCGCGAGCACCGTGGCGTGCCAGGTGCGGAAGTCCTTCGCCGTGGCCTCGAGCCCGGTGCTCGCGCGGACGTAGTCGTTGACCAGCACCGGGAGCATGGACCGCCACGACCGACCCTGCTTGTAGGCCAGCAGCGACGGGTCGTCCTTGCTGCGCCGGCGCCGCATCGTCTCGATCGCCCCGATGACCGTGGCGTCGTCGATCTCGATGCGGTGGTCGACCCCGGACTTGCCGCGGAAGGCGAAGACGAGGCGGTCCTGGTGGCGCTTGACGTGGCGCCGCTCGAGGGTGGTCAGCCCGAAGCTGCCGTGGCTGTCGGCGTACACGTCGTTGCCGATGCGGAAGTAGCCGAGGTCGAGCAGCCGTACGGCGACCGCGCAGGCCCGTTCCATGGGCATCCCGTCGCGGCCGAGGTCGGTGAGCACCGACTCACGGGCCCGGACCAGCGCCTTGCCGAACTCCAGCATCCGATCGAACTTCTCGGCGTCACGCCGCGTGCGCCACTCGGGGTGGTAGAGGTACTGACGTCGACCCGCGTCGTCGGTGCCGACGGCCTGGAGGTGGCCGTTGGCGTACGGCGTGATCCAGACCTCACGCCACGCGGGCGGGATGACGAGCGCCTTGATCCGGGCCACCTCCGGCGCCCCGAGCCGCTGGCCCTGGCCGTCCAGGTAGGTGAACCCCGAGCCGGCCCGGCGGCGGGTCCAGCCGGGCTGGTCGGGCGAGGTACGGCGTAGACGGGGCATGACGGGTCCGACGGTAGCCAGCCGGCTGGAGCGATCGGATCACCCGGGCGGACGAACCGGATGCGGCACCTCGGCTCGCATCCGCTGGCACCTCGGCTCGCATTCGCTGGCACCTCGGCTCGCACTTACTGGCACCTCGGCGGGTCAACGGGGGCGCAGGGAGCGGACCAGCAGGACCAGCATGACGACGCCGAACCCGCCCCCGAGGATCCACGGACCCAGCGACGGGGGCTGGTCGACGGGGTCGGTCCCGATGGGCGCGGCGTCGGGGGTGACGGTGGGGCTCGGTGTGGTCGCGCCCGGGGACGTCGGCGCTCACGGGCGCGACCGCCTCGGCCAGCGACTGCGGCAGGCTCACCCGCAGCACGTCGCTGCGCTGACCCTCGGAGCTGACGAGCACCTCGAAGGCGCCGTCCACCTCGCGCACGGCGATGCCCTCCCCCTGCTCCTGGCGGGGCAGCTCGACCGTGCCGGCCACCTGCAGGTCCGGCCAGGTGTAGACGGTGGCGTCGCCGTAGCCGCGCAGCACCAGGTGCCGGCCGTCGGGGAAGAACGCGCCGTCGGTGGCGAAGCCCAGCACGTCACCGACCGGCGTGAGACGGACCGGCTCGACCGGCGCCGGGGCGCCGACCCGCGGCGGCACGGCGTACGACGGGACCTCGTAGAGCTCGCCGCCGAGCACGTCCTTGGTCGCGATCAGCACCCGCTCGGAGACGGGGTCGACGAGCAGCGACTCGGCGTCGTGCGCCCCGTCGGGGTAGACCAGCTCGACCCGGCCCGCCGGGTCGACGGCGACGTCGCCCGAGGTGGGCCACGGCACCCGCAGGATGCTGATCGTGTCGCGCTGACGGTCGTTGTCGCCGATGTCGGCGACGAGCAGGTCGCCGTCGATCGGCGCCAGCGCCTCGACGTCGCTCGCCTCGCCCCACGTGGCGTGGCCGACGGTGCGGCCGGTGGCGGCGTCGACGACGAAGGTGCGACCCTCGTCACCGGAGTCGTTGACCGTCACGAGCCGGTCGGCCGAGGCCACCAGCCCGCTGGACTCGGTGATCTCCGGGTCGGCGAACGTGGCCACGACGTCGCGCTCGGGGGAGTCCTCGGAGGAGCCGGCCACGCCCAGCCCCACCAGGAAGGGCAGGGCGACCCCGGCGGCCACGAAGCGGCTGACCTCGCTCACGCCCGCGCCTCCCGGTCCTCGTGCCCCGGGCGGGCCTGCCACCAGGTCAGGGCGCTCACCGCCGACACCCCGAGGAGGGCGAGCAGGACGGGGGCACCGACGGGATCGTACGGCGCGACCACCGTCCCCGTCCCGCTCCCGGAACCGGCCCCGGACTGCCAGGGCCACAGGGCGCGCAGCGAGCCGGTCATCAGCCCCGCCATGACGATCAGGGTGGTGCGACGGTGGCGGTCCAGCAGCCACCGCAGCAGCCTCACGAAGGTCGCCAGCCCGAGCACGGCGCCGAGCGCGAAGGCGGCGAGGTAGGTCACGTCGACGGCGTCGACCGCCCCGAGCGTGGTGCTGTAGAGACCGACCGCGAGCAGGAGGAACGACCCGGAGACGCCGGGCACGACGAGGGCGCAGACCGCCACGGCCGCCACCGCGGTGACCATCAGCAGCGGCGGGTCCTCGCGGCTGGCACCGCCGGCCAGCCCGACGAGCCCGAGGGCGAGGACCGCCGGGCCGATCAGCAGGCCGGCGTCACGAGCCGACCAGCGTCCTGGCCCGGTCGGGGTCTCGACGTGGGCCATCCGCAGCGGAACCGCGATGCTCGCCAGCACCAGCCCGAGGAACAGGCCACGGGCGAGCTCGGGGTGCTCGGTGACGAACCCCTCCATGACGCCGGCGACGGTCGCCACGGCCAGCAGCATGCCCGCCAGCACCGGGAGCAGGACCGCGGCGTCGACCCGGCGTACGGCCCGTCGCGCCGAGGCGGTCCGTTGCGGCCCGCGCAGCAGCCGCAGGACGGCGTCGACACCGTGGGAGGTGGAGTCGATCAGCGTCTCGTAGACCCCGCTCACGAGCGCGACCGTCCCGCCGGAGACCCCCGGCACCAGCTCGGCCGTGCCGATCAGGAAGCCGCGCGCCACGTTGAGCGGCACCCGGTGGAGCTCACCCACGACCGAGCAGCTCCGCGAGGCGCGGTCGCACGCCCCAGGTGCCCACGAGGTCGGCGTACTCCCCCACCGCCGGGCCTGCCTCGACCCGGGAGCCGGTGCGGACCGCGCGCAGCAGGGTGTTGCGCGGCGTGTGCTCGCTGCCGACGAACTCCACGACCTCCACGCGGTAGCCCTCGAGGCCCATCAGCGAGGCGCGCAGCGCGTCGGTGAGCGTGTCGGCGAGCCGCTCGCGCAGGATGCCGTGGCGGGTCAGGGCGGCGTACGGCGCCGGGGTCGGGGTCGTCCGCAGCTGCGTGGCCACGTCGTGGTGGCAGCAGGGCGCGGCCAGCACGACCGGCGCCCCCCACGCGACCGCCCGCGCCAGCGCGTCGTCGGTGGCGGTGTCGCACGCGTGCAGCGCCAGCACCACCTCGGGCACGCCCGCTCCGGGGTCGAGCGCGGCGTCGGTGATCGTGCCGACCACGAACGTCGCCGGCCCCCCGAGCGCGTCGCCGAGCCGCCGGGCGACGGCGCTGTTGTGCTCGCGGGACTGCTCCTTGACGTCGACGCCGGTCAGCGCGACCGGCAGGTCGCGGACGACGGCGAGGTAGCGCTGGGCGGCGAAGGTCAGGTAGGCGTTGCCGCAGCCGAGGTCGACCACGCGGAGCGGGTCCGCGACGGTGGGGCGGCGCAGGTGGCCCTGCGCGACCGCGTCGACGACGGTGGCGTCGAGCAGGCGCAGGAACTCCTCGACCTGGCGGAGCTTGGCCGTGCGCGACGGCTTCACCCGGCCCTGGGCGTCGGAGATCCCGAGCTCGACGAGGACCGGGTCGTCCTCGGCCAGCAGCCGGTGCTTGTCGCGGTCGTGGCTGCGGTCGGGCGCGGCGACGGGCGTGGCCCGACCGGTCGAGTGCACCTGCGCCTCGAGCCGCTTGGTCACCCGCAGCTGGTGGGTCTGCGTCGTGGTCTCGACGTGCCAGTTGCCGTACGGCGCCGCGGCGAGCTCGTCGACCGCCGCCCGGGCCGCCTCCCCGGCAGCGTGGTTGCTGGTGTGCGCCTGGGTCTGGTCGTAGGCGACGACCTGCAGGTGCGGCGCACCCTTGAGGTCGACCCAGCGCAGCTCGACGCGTCGGTACGCCGGCGGCACCTGGCCCCGCCGGCGTCCCGACAGCACGGCCTTGAGCAGGAGGTCGGGCTCCAGGACGTGGTCGCGCATCGTCTCGAGGGCGCGCAGCAGCGGTTCGGGCACGACGTACCTCAGAACCGTCCGGCGACGGCCGAGACGACGACGACCAGCAGCAGAGCCCCCAGCGCCACCGGGATCAGGAGGCGACGGTGGCGGGGGTTCACCCGACGATCCTAGAGGGGGCGGGGTCGAGGCCGCCGGGACGCCGCCGGGGCACGGGCCGTGGCCGACTCCGCCGGCGGGGTCGTGTGCCTGAGCACGACCCCCGGGCCGGTGCGAGGCACACGACTCGCACCCCACCGGGCACCAGACGGCTCGCACGCAGCCGCTCGAGCCGTTCAGCCGCCGACGGTCTGCGTCTCGGGCACCCCGAACGCGAGCAGCTCGACGAGGTGCAGGGCGCGCAGGTCCTCGAGGTCGGCGAGCTGGACCCGGCAGGACACGCCGTCGGCGAGCACGACGGCGTTGCCGCGGGCGCGGACGGCGGGCAGCAGGTGGGTCTCGGCCACGGCGACCGAGACCTCGTAGTGGCCCTGCTCCATGCCGAAGTTGCCGGCCAGCCCGCAGCAGCCGCCGACGACGGTGACCCTCGCCCCGGCCCGCTCGAGCAGCGCCCTGTCGGCCTCGAAGCCGAGGATCGAGGCCTGGTGGCAGTGCGGCTGCACGAGGACGTCGACGCCGTCGAGGTCCGGGGGCGTCCACAGCCCCCGCTCGGCGAGGTCGCTCAGCAGCTCGGCCGGCGTCCGCATGCCCGCGGCGACCCGCACCGCGGCAGGGTCGTCGCTGAGCTCGACCGCGTCGGAGCGCAGCGTGGTCAGGCACGAGGGCTCCAGTCCGACCACGGGCGCGCCCGAGTCGACGTAGGCCGCCAGCGTGCTGACCGTGCGCCCCACGATCCGCCGCGCGGCGTCGAGCTGCCCGGTGGTCACCCAGGTCAGGCCGCAGCAGGCGGGCTCGTCGATGACCTCGGCCCGCAGCCCGGCGGCTCCGAGCAGCGCGATCAGGGCCTCGGCCGTGTGCGGCGAGAGGCTGTCGGTGAACGAGTCGGCCCAGATCCACACGTCGGGCGTGCCGGTCCGCCCCGGCACCGCCCGCGCCGTACGCCGCAGCGTGCGACGCGCGATCGAGGGCAGCGACCGGCGCGGGTCGACGCCGGCCGCGGCCGTGGCCAGCCGAGCGGTCGGGCCCCAGGCAGCGAGCCGGTTGATCGCGGGCACGGCCGGGCCGACCCGTCCGACCAGGCCCAGCCAGGTCGGCAGCCGGCCCAACGTGTAGTGCGTCAGCGGGCGGCGCCGGCCGGCGTAGGTCTGGTGCAGCGCCTCGGACTTGTAGGTCGCCATGTCGACGCCGGTGGGGCAGTCCGACGCGCAGCCCTTGCACGACAGGCACAGGTCGAGCGCCTCGTGGACCGCCGGGTCGGCCAGTCCACCGGCCAGCATCGCGCCGCCGCCCGCGTCGAGGGCCTCCTGCAGCACCCGGGCGCGCCCGCGCGTGGAGTCCTTCTCGTCGCGGGTGGCCTGCCAGCTCGGGCACATCACGCCCGAGGCGTTCGCGGCCACGCACTTGCCCACGCCGGTGCACCGGTGGACCGCCGTGGCGAGGTCGCCCTCGTCGTGCAGCAGGCGGAGCCCGGGGTTGACCGCTCGTCGCGGACGGACCGGTCGCAGGTCGGCCTCGGCCGGTCGTGGGTCGACGAGCACGCCGGGGTTGAGCAGGTCGTCGGGGTCGCAGGCGTGCTTGACGGCACCGAACAGCTCCAGGCTGCGCTCGTCGTACATCAGCGGCAGCAGCGCCGATCGGGCCCGGCCGTCGCCGTGCTCGCCCGAGAGCGAGCCGCCGTACGCCGCCAGCGCGGTCGCGCTCGCGGTGAGGAACTCCCGGAACGACGCCCCGCCGTCGTCGAAGGCGAAGTCGATGCGCACGTGCACGCAGCCGTCGCCGAAGTGTCCGTAGGGCACCCCGTCGAGGCCGTGCTCGGTCAGGAGCGCGTCGAAGTCGCGCAGCCAGGCCCCGAGGTGCACCGGCGGGACGGCGGCGTCCTCCCAGCCGGCGTGCGCCGGTCGGGTCAGGCTGCGCGCGGCCAGGCCGGCGCCGTCCTCGCGGATCCGCCACAGCGCAGCGGTCTCACCGGGGTCGGTGACGAGCCGGTCACCCAGCGCACCGGCGGCGTCCCGCAGCCGGACGACGAGGTCGGCGGCACCCTCGCCGGCGACCTCCGCGAAGAGCCAGCCCGCACCCGACGGCAGCTCGGGCACGCCGCCACGGCGCACCCGCACGAGGTCGACGATGCGTGAGTCCAGGCCCTCGCAGGCCACCAGTCGCGCGGGATCCCCGTCGCCCACCCCGGCACCGCGCGCGGCCCCGAGCTCGAGCAGGGTGGGTACGGCGTCCGCGGCCTCGGCCATCGAGGCGTAGCCGAGCACCAGCAGCAGCCGCTCGGGATGGTCGCGCACCAGCGAGACCGTCGCCTCGCGCACCAGGGCCAGGGTGCCCTCGGAGCCCGTGACGAGCCGGTCCAGCCGCCGTCCGCGCTCGGGCAGCAGCTGCTCGAGCGCGTAGCCGCTGACCTGGCGCGAGAACGTGCCGAAGCGCTGCCGCACGTGGGCGAGGTCGGCGTCGACGATCGCGGCGAGGTCGCGCTCGACCCGGCTGCCACCCGGCTCGCCGCCGTGCACCCGCACCCGCTCGCCGGTGCCGGTCAGCAGGTCGAGGCCGACGACGTTGTCGGAGGTCCGCCCGTAGCCCAGCGCGCGGGAGCCGCACGCGTTGTTGCCGATCATCCCGCCGATCGTGCACCGGGTGTGGGTCGAGGGGTCGGGCCCGAAGCGCAGTCCGTGACCGTGGGCCTGCGCCTGGAGGCGGGCGTGCACGACGCCCGGCTCGACGCGCGCGGTCCGGGCCTCGGGGTCGAGCTCGAGGATGCGGTGCAGGTGTCGGGCGGTGTCGACGACGATGCCGGGCCCGACCGCGTTGCCCGCGATCGACGTGCCGGCGCCGCGCATCGTGACCGGCACGCCCGTGGCCCGGGCGGCGTCGAGGACGGCATCGATCTCGTCGACGTGGCGCGGGCGGGCCACCACCTGCGGCACCACGCGGTACAGCGAGGCGTCCGCGGCGTACAGCGTGCGGGTCAGGGTCGAGTCGTCGACGTCGCTGACCCCGCGCGAGCGCAGGGCGTCGGCCAGACCGGCGACCAGACCGGCGGCCGTCGTGTCGTACGTCGTCCCGCGCGCCGCGGCGCGTGCGGTCTCCGGGGCGGTGGTCACCCGCGCACCATCGAGCCACGCACCACGCCGGCCCGGTGGTCGGCGGAGGGGAGGACGGTCCGGCTCATGCTGCTCAATCTAGCGACCCGCCTGCACCCGGCCGGTGGCGTCCCGACCGGGTGCACCCCCCGGTCGACCGGTCGACCTGCCTCCCGCAGCCGTCCGTCTCCGCCGCACCGGCAGGTCAACCGGCCCGGGCCCGACCCGCGGCGAGCGCCACCCGCACCACGTCGAGCACCTCGAGCACTCCCCCGTCGACATCGCTCTCCGGCACCCACGCCACGGCGGACGTCGTGCCGTCGACCTCGACGACCCGCGGCTCGGCGGAGGCCTCGAGCGGGGTCGCGGCGAAGAGCAGGTGCACGCCGTGGAAGTCCTCGTCGCGTCCCGAGGGTGCGGTGCCGCGCAGGTGCAGGTCGTCGACGTCGAGCAGCGCGCCGACCTCGACCTCGAGCCCCGTCTCCTCGCGCACCTCACGGCGTACGGCCTCGCGCGGCGCCTCACCGTGCTCGACGCCGCCGCCGGGCAGCGTCCAGGCCCCGGCGTGGTAGCCGAGGGGGCCGATCCGGGTGAGGAGCACGGCGGGCTCGGGGTCGCGGCGCCGCACCAGGGCGTACGCCGCCAGCCGCTGCAGCCGGGTCACCGCGTGGGCCGCGAGCGCCTCGGTGACCAGGTCGGCCACCGGGACCGTGCCGTCGAGGACGGCCGGGAGCGGGTGCCAGGCCGCGTCCATCGTCGAGCCGTCGACCTCCACCACCCGGGGCGCGCGGGCATCCTTGGCCACCCAGCCCTCGTAGACCAGCCGGACCGAGTGGGCGTCGACGTCGGTGCCGTCGTCGGCCGTCATGGTGGCGTAGCGGACGTCGTGCACGTGCACCGTCTCGCCCACCGTCACGTCGAGCCCGGTCTCCTCGTGCACCTCCCGCACGACGGCGTCGCGGGGGTGCTCGCCGTGGTCGACGCCGCCGCCGGGCAGCGTCCACAGCTCGCCCTCGACGACGCGCGGCGCGAGCCGGCTCAACAGGATCCGGCCGTCGCGCACCACCACGGCGTAGGCCCCCAGCCGCACCCGTCGCTCCCGCTCGCTCACCCGGACATGATGGCGCGCGACGGCCCGCCGTGCAGGCCGGGACCCCAGCGGGGAGCCACGGCCCACGACGGCATGGCGTCGAGCGCGAACGACGCCGCGCGGTCCACCGCGTCGCCCCCGAGGTGGGCCGGGTGCCACGGCGCCCGCTCGCCGAGCCTCGGGCTGGTGCTCCGGCAGCCGCTGGAGCTCCTCGAGACCGGCCTGCAGCCGCCGACCGAGCGCGGTCGTCACGGCGTCCACGTCAGCGTCCGGCACCACGTGGACCGCACGGTGGAACCGCACGTCGACGAGTCGGTGCCGCTGCAGCGTCGGGCGCGGGAACGGGTCGCCGAGGGCCTGTCGCTGCGGCCACAGCCGCTGCCCGCCCCACACGCTCACCGGCACCAGCGCCGCTCCGGTCTCCCGGGCCAGGGCGACGGCACCGGGCATCAGCGAGCGCACGGCGTACGCCGCGGAGATGCCGGCCTCGGGGAAGACGCAGACGACCTCGCCGGCGCGCAGCAGCGCACGGCCCTGCAGGTAGGCCGCGGCGGGCGCCTCACGGTCCACCGGCACGTGGCGCATCGACGACATCGCCCAGCCGGCCGCCCGGCTGTCCCAGATGTCGTGGCGGCAGAAGAAGCGCACCCGGTGCTCGGTGCCGATCAGCCCGCGACCGATGAAGAAGAAGTCGGGGAACGAGACGTGGTTGGCGGCCAGCACGACCGGCCCGGCGGCCGGGAGGTGCTCGGTGCCGCGGGCGCGCACGGTCAGGTCGAGCCCGGCCAGCACGACGTGCCCCAGGCCGATCGTTGCGGCGTAGACCGGCTCCCGGCGGTGCGCCCGGCCCGGGCGCCGTACGGCGTGCGGACGACTCACGCGAAGGGCGGGCGGTGGTCCACGGTCAGCGATCGACGACCGGCCCAGCGCCACACCCGGGCCGCGGTGTCGCGGTCCTCCTCGGTCACCAGGTTGCCCATCCAGCGCAGCGCCAGCGTCATCAGCAGCTGCGAGCGCATCCCGGCGGGCCCGAACGTGGGCAGCAGGCGTGGGACCGTGACCAGGCCGGCCAGCCGTCGCGCGATCGAGAACGCCTCGCCGTACTGCTCGCGCAGCACCGCCGGCCACACCTGGGACAGGTCACGCCCGGGGCCGGCCTCGCCCATCAGCTCCACGATCATCCGGCCGGTCTCCAGGCCGTAGTCGATGCCCTCGCCGTTGAGCGGGTTGACGCAGCCGGCGGCGTCGCCGATGAGGGCCCAGTTGGGCCCGGCGACGTTGCTGACGGCGCCACCCATCGGCAGCAGCGCCGAGGTGGGCGCGCGCAGCGGCCCGTCGAGCTCGAACTCCTCGCGGCGCTGGTCGGTGTAGAAGCTCATCAGCGGCTTGATGGCGATGTCGGCGGGACGCTTGGCCGTGGCCAGGGTGCCGACCCCCACGTTGACCTCGCCGCTCGCGGCGCCCAGGGGGAAGATCCAGCCGTAGCCGGAGAGGATCTCGCCCTCGGTGCCCCGCAGCTCGAGGTGGGAGGAGATCCACTCGTCGTCGCTGCGCGCGGAGCCGACGTACGCGCGCCCGGCCACCCCGTAGACGGTCTCGCGGTGCCACTCGCGGCCCAGCACCTTGCCCAGCGGCGAGCGGACGCCGTCGGCGACCACGAGGCGGCGGCACGCGACCTCCTGGCGCTCCTCGCCCCGGCCGCCGAACACGACGTGGGTCACCCGGTCGCCGTCACGGCGGACGTCCACGGCGCGGACGCCGTCGACGGCGTGCGCCCCGGCCTTGATCGCGGTGGTCCGCAGGTGGTCGTCGAGCTCGGCACGCGGCACGGCACTGCCCCACTCCGGCAGGGTGCCCCCGGGCCAGGGCAGGTGGAGCGTCTGACCGAAGCCGTGGGCTCGCAGGCCCTTGTTCGTCGCTCGTGCCCGCAACCAGTCCTCGAGGCCGAGGCGGGCCAGCTCGTGGACCGCTCGGGGCGTCAGCCCGTCGCCGCAGGTCTTGTCACGGGGGAACACCGCCGCGTCGGCGAGCACCACGTCGGCGCCGTCCTTGGCCGCCCAGGCCGCCGCGGCCGACCCGGCCGGTCCGGCCCCGATCACCAGGACGTCAGTGCGTGCAGGAACGTTCACGTCCCCATTCTCTCAGCCGGGTCCCAGCGGACCCAGTCCAGGAGCTCACCCTCTCCCCCGTCCGCGGACGGTGACCCTGCCGGCCCCCGGCGTCGACGTCCGGCGTCGACGCCGGACGTCCGGCGCCGGCGGA
Organism: uncultured Actinomycetota bacterium; assembly: GCA_963714475.1. GTDB lineage: Bacteria > Actinomycetota > Actinomycetes > Propionibacteriales > Nocardioidaceae > Nocardioides. The sequence continues at coordinate 1,056,368 of CAVQOP010000004.1, read as the reverse complement.
GCCTCAGGAGCTGAAGGCCAGGTTCGGACCCGACCCCGGGTCCGTGGTGGCGCCGAGGCGTGCCTGGTGGTGGGGCCGCGTCGCCTTCACGGCGTACATGTCCAGGTCGGACTGCTCGAGCAGCCACTGCGCGACGTCGCGGGGGGCGGGCCCCGCGCCGTCCGGCGGCCAGGTGGCCTGACCGAGGCTGACCGCGACGAGCCGCTCCTCACCGCGCAACCGGTGAGGCCGCTGCAGGACCTCGCTCAGGCGGGTGCACACCTCGTGGGCGGTCAGCGCGTCGGCACCGGGAAGCAGCAGGGCGAACTCGTCCCCGCCGAGGCGGGCCACGATGTCGTGCGGACGCACCACCGTGCTCAGCCGGTGAGCGACCTCGGTGAGCACCTGGTCGCCGGCGCCGTGACCGAAGGTGTCGTTGACCGCCTTGAACTCGTCGACGTCGCAGAAGATCAGCGAGATGGACCCGGGCTCGGCGAGCATCGCCTCGGTCGCGACGGACTCCGCGATCCCCTTCATCAGCACCTCGCGGGTCGCGATACCGGTCAGGCTGTCGGTCTCCGCCGCGAGCCTGATCGCGGCGGTCCGGTCGATGCGCTCGAGGGCTCGCGCGCCGAGGGAGGCCAGCGTGGTGAGCACCTCGGTGTCCTGCTCGGTCAGCTCACGGCCGCTCCGCCGCGGGTGGGCGACCAGCCAGGTCGAGGAGCCACGCTCGGTGATCGGCACGCACCAGCCACCGCTCTGCGGCCGTGCGGAGACCACGACCGAGGTGTGCAGGGCACCTCGGGCAGCCTCGACGATGGCGCCGAGCACCTCGCTGGCCGACTCGGCACGCTGACAGGTCGCCGCAGCCTCGTAGAGCGTCGTGCCTCGCTGGTGGGCACCAGCAGCGACCGCGCCGGTCCGGGCCGCGTTGAGCAGGGCGGCGAGCACCGGGATGAGGAGCAGGCCGGCCCACGCGCTGTGCAGGACCAGGAGGGCTGCGAGCACGGCACCACACTGGATGGCCACCGCGGTGGCCAGCGCGACCTGCGCGTTGACGTCGATGACGGCGTCGCGCACCCGGGCCCCCTCGCTCCAGGCCACCGAGATGGCGGAGACGATCAGGTCGATCATCACGTAGGCGGTCGCCGCGAGGACCACCGCGAGGATGTCGCGCGGCCCGACGACGCCCTCGGTGAGCCCGCGGTAGGCCTCCGGCGTCGTCTCGAACCGCACGGCCACGATCACGGCGAGCAGACCCGTGCCGGCGATCGCCCCGAGCCCCACGTTGAAGGCGCGGACCAGCGGCCGGTTCTCGGGCTCGGTGAGCTCGGCGATCACCACCCCGACCAGCCAGGCCAGCAACGTCCACGACCCGACGGCCAGGGTGGTGCCCTCCCCCGGGGGGCAGACGTCACCGGAGCACTGCTCGGCGAACAGGGCCCCCAGTCCGAGCCAGAGGACGAAGGCCGGCACCGCGGCGTCGAGGGCGACGTTGACGGCGCCACCGAAGCGCGAGAGCGCCAGGGGGTGGCGAGCCGACCAGGCGGTGAGCGGGACCGACGCCACGAGCACCACCCACAGCGGCGCACCGCCGAGCGCGGGGACGTCCAGCACCGCGCGCCCCTCCGGGCGCAGGGCGACCAGGAGCAGACCGGCCAGCGCGGCCAGCCCGCCCGCGACGACGACGGCGTCGAACGCGGGCGCCCGCAGACGCACCCACGCCCCTGTTCGGACTTCGGTTCTCGGGGTCGCCACCATGCTCGACTTCCTCCCCGACCAGGGTGTCCGGCCGCTTCAGCGCTGCGGCACCGTGCCGCTGCTCGGGTGAGTGTCGGCAACCGTGCGCCGGAGGTTGAGCCTGGAGCAGACAACCCCCGCCACCGGTGAGGTGACGGGGGTCGCAGGGCGCTGCTGGTGTGGCTAGTTCTGGTACGACCCGAAGTCGAAGTCGTCCAGCGCAACCGCCTGGGCGCCTCCGAACTCGTAGTCGTAGCTGTCGTAGCCGGTCACGGAGTACGCCGCGGCGCGGGCCTCCTCGGTCGGCTCGACGCGCACGTTGCGGTAGCGCTCCAGACCGGTGCCGGCCGGGATGAGCTTGCCGATGATGACGTTCTCCTTCAGCCCGCGCAGGGAGTCGGAGCGTCCGTGGATCGCCGCGTCGGTGAGCACCCGGGTCGTCTCCTGGAAGGAGGCGGCCGAGAGCCACGACTCGGTGGCCAGCGAGGCCTTGGTGATCCCCATCAGCACCGGACGGCCGGAGGCGGGCTTGCCGCCCTCGGAGACCACCCGACGGTTCTCCTCCTCGAACTTCACCCGGTCGGTGAGGTCGGAGGGGAGCAGGTTGGTCTCACCGGACTCGATGACCGTCACGCGACGCAGCATCTGCCGCACGATGATCTCGATGTGCTTGTCGTGGATCGACACGCCCTGGCTGCGGTAGACCTGCTGCACCTCGTGGACGAGGTGCTCCTGGGCCCGACGGACCCCGAGGATCCGCAGGATGTCCTGCGGGTCCGGGGTGCCGACGATCAGCTCCCGGCCGACCTCGATGTGCTCACCGTCGGCGACCTGGAGGCGCGAGCGCTTGGAGACCGGGTACTCCTGGACCTCCGAACCGTCGTCGGGGGTCAGGATCAGCTTGCGGGTCTTGTCGGTGTCCTCGACCTCGATGCGACCGGCGGCCTCCGCGATCGGCGTACGCCCCTTGGGCGAGCGCGCCTCGAAGAGCTCGACCACGCGGGGCAGACCCTGCGTGATGTCCTCGGCCGAGGCCACACCACCGGTGTGGAAGGTGCGCATGGTCAGCTGCGTGCCGGGCTCGCCGATCGACTGGGCGGCGATGATGCCGACCGCCTCGCCGATGTCGACGAGCAGCCCCGTGGCCAGCGAACGGCCGTAGCACTTGGCGCAGGTGCCGGTGCGGGCGTCGCAGGTCAGCACCGAGCGGACCTTGACCTCCTCGATGCCGGCCGCGACGAGCTCGCCGATCTTGACGTCGCCGAGGTCGTCACCGGGGCCGGCGAGCACGTCGCCGGTCTCGGGGTGCGTGACCTCGGTGGCCGCCGAGCGGGCGTACGCCGCGGTCTCGGCGTTCTCGTGCTTGACCACCGTGCCGTCGTCGAGGCGCTGCCCGATCTGCTTGGGCAGGCCACGCTCGGTGCCGCAGTCGTCCTCGCGGATGATGACGTCCTGCGAGACGTCGACGAGACGGCGGGTCAGGTAGCCCGAGTCCGCCGTGCGCAGCGCGGTGTCGGCCATGCCCTTGCGGGCACCGTGGGTGGAGATGAAGTACTCCAGCACCGAGAGGCCCTCGCGGAAGTTGGCCTTGATCGGGCGCGGGATGATCTCGCCCTTCGGGTTGGCCACCAGACCACGCATGGCACCGACCTGGCGGATCTGGTTCATGTTCCCCGACGCACCCGAGTCGATCATCATGAAGATCGGGTTGGTCTTGTCGTAGGCCTTCTCCATCGCCTCCCCGACCTTGCGCGAGGCCTCGGTCCAGATCTCGATGAGCTCCTGGCGACGCTCGTCGTCGGTGACCAGTCCGCGCTCGTACTGCTTCTGCACCTTGGCCGCGTCGGCCTCGAACGAGGCCAGGATCTCGGCCTTGTCGGCGGGCTGGGTGACGTCGTCGATCGAGACCGTGACGCCGGACTGGGTCGCCCAGGTGAAGCCGGCCTCCTTCAGCGCATCCAGCGAGGCGGCGACCTCGACCTTGGTGTAGCGCTCGGCGAGGTCGTTGACGATCTCACCGAGCTTCCTCTTGTCCACCTCCTCGTTCACGAAGGGGTAGTCGGCCGGGAGCGTGTCGTTGAACAGCGCGCGGCCCAGCGTGGTCTCCAGCGTCATCGAGCGGACGGCGTCCGGGTCGGCGTCCACCTCGGGCGGCGGGACGATGTCGTCGAAACGGATCCTCACGACGCTCTGCAGGCTGATCGCGCCCTGGTCGAAGGCCATGATCGCCTCCGCCGGGCTCGCGAACGCCCGACCCTCGCCCGGCTGACCGTCGCGGTCGGTGGTGAGGAAGAACAGCCCGATGATCATGTCCTGGGTCGGCATCGTCACGGGACGGCCGTCCGAGGGCTTCAGGATGTTGTTCGTCGAGAGCATCAGGATCCGTGCCTCGGCCTGGGCCTCGGCCGAGAGCGGCAGGTGCACCGCCATCTGGTCACCGTCGAAGTCCGCGTTGAACGCGGTGCACACGAGCGGGTGGATCTGGATGGCCTTGCCCTCGATCAGCTGGGGCTCGAAGGCCTGGATGCCGAGACGGTGCAGCGTGGGCGCCCGGTTCAGCAGGACCGGGTGCTCGGTGATGACCTCCTCGAGGACGTCCCACACGACCGGGCGGGCGCGCTCGACCATCCGCTTGGCGGACTTGATGTTCTGCGCGTGCGAGAGGTCGACGAGACGCTTCATCACGAAGGGCTTGAACAGCTCGAGCGCCATCTGCTTGGGCAGACCGCACTGGTGGAGCTTCAGCTGCGGGCCCGAGACGATGACCGAGCGACCGGAGTAGTCGACGCGCTTGCCGAGCAGGTTCTGGCGGAAGCGCCCCTGCTTGCCCTTGAGCATGTCGGAGAGCGACTTCAGCGGCCGGTTGCCCGGCCCGGTGACCGGGCGTCCGCGACGGCCGTTGTCGAAGAGCGAGTCGACGGCCTCCTGGAGCATGCGCTTCTCGTTGTTGACGATGATCTCGGGCGCGCCGAGGTCGAGCAGGCGCTTGAGCCGGTTGTTGCGGTTGATCACCCGGCGGTAGAGGTCGTTGAGGTCGGAGGTGGCGAAGCGGCCACCGTCGAGCTGGACCATCGGGCGCAGGTCCGGCGGGATGACCGGGACGGCGTCGAGGACCATGCCCTGCGGCTCGTTGCCGGTCTTGCGGAAGGCGTCGACCACCTTGAGGCGCTTGAGCGCGCGGACCTTGCGCTGCCCCTTGCCGGTGGCGATCGTCTCGCGCAGCGACTCGACCTCGGCCTCGATGTCGAAGCCCTGCAGGCGCTTCTGGATCGCCGTGGCGCCCATGTAGCCCTCGAAGTACTTGCCGAACCAGTTCTTCATCTCGCGGTAGAGCATCTCGTCGCCCATCAGGTCCTGGACCTTGAGGTTCTTGAAGGTGCTCCACACCTCGTCGAGGCGTGCGATCTCGCTCTCCGAGCGCTTGCGCAGCTGCGCCATCTCGCGCTCGGCGCCGTCCTTGACCTTGCGTCGCGCGTCGGCCTTGGCGCCCTCGGCCTCCAGGGCCGCGAGGTCCTCCTCGAGCTTGCGCGCACGGTCCTCGACCATCGAGTCGCGACGCTTCTCGAGGCGCTCGCGCTCCAGACCGACCTTGGTCTCCAGCGACGACAGGTCCTGGTGACGCGCGTCGGCGTCGACCGCGGTGATCATGTAGGCCGCGAAGTAGATGACCTTCTCGAGGTCCTTCGGGGCGAGGTCGAGCAGGTAGCCGAGCCGGCTGGGGACACCCTTGAAGTACCAGATGTGGGTGACCGGGGCGGCGAGCTCGATGTGGCCCATCCGCTCGCGCCGGACCTTGGACCGGGTCACCTCGACGCCGCAGCGCTCACAGATGATGCCCTTGAAGCGCACCCGCTTGTACTTGCCGCAGTAGCACTCCCAGTCCCGGGTGGGACCGAAGATCTTCTCGCAGAAGAGGCCGTCACGCTCGGGCTTGAGCGTGCGGTAGTTGATGGTCTCCGGCTTCTTGACCTCACCGTGGCTCCACCCGCGGATGTCCTCCGCGGTGGCCAGGCCGATCTGAAGCTGGTCGAAGAAGTTCACGTCTAGCACGACAGTCAGTTCCTTTGGTTGCGCTTTGAGCGAGTTGACGTTGAGGGCTGTGCGGATCTGCCGAAAGCCTGCGACGGATGCCCGTCGCCGGCGCTCCTCAGATCCGTCACACTTCCTCGACCGAGTTGGGCTCGCGGCGTGACAGGTCGATGCCGAGCTCCTCGGCGGCACGGAAGACGTCCTCCTCCGCGTCGCGCATCTCGATGGCCGAGCCGTCCTGGGACAGCACCTCCACGTTGAGGCACAGCGACTGCATCTCCTTGACGAGCACCTTGAACGACTCCGGGATGCCGGAGTCGGGGATGTTCTCGCCCTTGACGATGGCCTCGTAGACCTTGACCCGGCCCGGCACGTCGTCGGACTTGATCGTCAGCAGCTCCTGCAGCGCGTACGCCGCGCCGTAGGCCTCCATCGCCCAGACCTCCATCTCGCCGAACCGCTGGCCGCCGAACTGGGCCTTGCCGCCCAGGGGCTGCTGCGTGATCATCGAGTACGGGCCGGTCGAGCGCGCGTGGATCTTGTCGTCGACGAGGTGGTGGAGCTTGAGGATGTACATGTAGCCCACCGCGACCGGGTCCGCGAACGGCTCGCCGGAGCGCCCGTCGAAGAGGTCGGCCTTGCCGGTCTCGTTGATCATCCGCACGCCGTCACGGTTGGGCAGCGTGGAGCCGAGCAGCCCGGTGATCTCGTCCTCGCGGGCACCGTCGAAGACCGGGGTGGCCACCTTGGTGTTGCCCGGCGAGGTGTCGGCGTGGATGCTGATCAGCCGCTGCTTCCACTCCGAGGAGTCGGGGTCCTCGGAGAGGTTGAGGTCCCAGCCCTGCTTGGCCAGCCAGCCCAGGTGCAGCTCGAGGATCTGGCCGACGTTCATCCGGCGCGGTACGCCGAGCGGGTTGAGCACCACGTCGACGGGGGTGCCGTCCTCCATGAACGGCATGTCCTCGATCGGCAGGATCTTGGCGATGACGCCCTTGTTGCCGTGGCGCCCGGCGAGCTTGTCGCCGACCGAGATCTTGCGCTTCTGGGCGACGTAGACCCGCACCAGCTGGTTGACGCCCGGGGGCAGCTCGTCGCCGTCCTCGCGGTCGAAGACCCGGACCCCGATGACGGTCCCGGACTCACCGTGGGGCACCTTCATCGAGGTGTCGCGCACCTCGCGTGCCTTCTCGCCGAAGATCGCGCGCAGCAGCCGCTCCTCGGGGGTGAGCTCGGTCTCGCCCTTGGGCGTGACCTTGCCGACGAGGATGTCACCGGTCGTGACCTCGGCGCCGATGCGGATGATGCCGCGCTCGTCGAGGTCGGCGAGGCCCTCCTCGGAGACGTTCGGGATGTCCCGGGTGATCTCCTCGGGGCCCAGCTTGGTGTCGCGGGCGTCGACCTCGTGCTCCTCGATGTGGATCGAGGTGAGGACGTCCTCCTGCACCAGTCGCTGGGAGAGGATGATCGCGTCCTCGTAGTTGTGGCCCTGCCACGGCATGAAGGCCACGAGCAGGTTGGTGCCCAGGGCCATCTCCGCGTGGTCGGTGCAGGGACCGTCGGCGATCGGCGTACCGACCTCGAGACGGTCGCCCTCGCTGACCAGCGGACGCTGGTTGATGCAGGTGCCCTGGTTGGAGCGGCGGAACTTCGCCATCTTGTAGGAGCTGTAGGTCCCGTCGTCGTTCATCGTCTCGACGACGTCGGCGGAGACGTCCTTGACGACCCCGGCCTTGGTCGAGGTGACGACGTCTCCGGCGTCGACCGCGGCGCGGTACTCGATGCCGGTGCCGACCAGGGGGCTGTCGCTGCGGATGAGCGGGACGGCCTGGCGCTGCATGTTGGCGCCCATGAGGGCGCGGTTGGCGTCGTCGTGCTCGAGGAACGGGATCAGCGCCGTCGCGACCGAGACCATCTGGCGCGGCGAGACGTCCATGTAGTCGACCTCGGCCGCGAGCAGCTCGGAGACCTCGCCGTCGCGCTGGCGCACGAGCACCCGCTCGCCGGTGAACGTGCCGGTCTCGTCGATGCCGGCGTTGGCCTGGGCGATGACGAAGTGGTCCTCGTCGTCGGCCGTCAGGTAGTCGATCTGGTCGGTGACCCGACCCTCGACGACCTTGCGGTAGGGCGTCTCGACGAAGCCGAAGGGGTTGATCCGACCGAAGGAGGCCAGCGAGCCGATCAGGCCGATGTTCGGGCCCTCCGGGGTCTCGATGGGGCACATCCGGCCGTAGTGGCTGTGGTGGACGTCGCGGACCTCCATGCCGGCGCGGTCACGCGAGAGCCCGCCCGGGCCGAGCGCGGAGAGGCGACGCTTGTGCGTCAGCCCGGCGATCGGGTTGGTCTGGTCCATGAACTGGCTGAGCTGGGAGGTCCCGAAGAACTCCTTCAGCGCGGCCACGACGGGGCGGATGTTGATCAGGGACTGCGGCGTGATGGCCTCGACGTCCTGGGTCGTCATCCGCTCGCGCACGACGCGCTCCATGCGGGCCAGGCCCGTGCGCAGCTGGTTCTGGATCAGCTCGCCCACCGTGCGCATCCGGCGGTTGCCGAAGTGGTCGATGTCGTCGGAGGCGATCTCCAGGGTGCCCTGGGGCGCCTCGACCTCGCTGCGGACGTCGTGCAGCGCGACGATGTAGCGGATCGTGTTGACGATGTCGGAGATGGTCAGCGTCTGCTGGTCGAAGGCCTCGAGCAGGCCGAGCTTCTTGTTGATCTTGTAGCGACCGACCTTGGCCAGGTCGTAGCGCTTGGGGTTGAAGTAGTAGTTCTTCAACAGCGTCAGCGCCGCCTCGCGCGTGGGCGGCTCGCCCGGGCGCAGCTTGCGGTAGATGTCGAGCAGCGCGTCGTCGGGACCCTGGGTGTGGTCCTTCTCCTCGGTCAGCTGGATCGACTCGAAGGCCCGCAGCTCGGTCATCACGGCGTCGTAGTCGTACTCCTCGCCGGTGTCCTCGGCGACGGCCTGCAGGGCCTTGAGCAGCACGGTGACGTTCTGCTTGCGCTTGCGGTCGAGGCGGACGCCGACGAGGTCGCGCTTGTCGACCTCGAACTCCAGCCAGGCACCGCGCGAGGGGATCAGCCGCGAGGTGTAGACGTCCTTGTCGGAGGTCTTGTCGGCCGAGCGCTCGAAGTAGACCCCGGGCGAGCGGACCAGCTGGGAGACCACGACCCGCTCGGTGCCGTTGATGACGAAGGTGCCCTTGTCGGTCATGAGCGGGAAGTCGCCCATGAAGACGGTCTGGCCCTTGATCTCACCGGTGTCGTTGTTGGTGAACTCGGCGGAGACGTAGAGCGGTGCGGAGTAGGTGAAGTCCTTCTCCTTGCACTCGTCGACGGAGTACTTCGGGTCGTAGAAGACGGGGTTCTCGAAGGAGAGCGACATCGTCTCCGAGAAGTCCTCGATCGGGGAGATCTCCTCGAAGATCTCCTGCAGCCCCGACTTGCGCGAGGAGTCCTGGCCCTCGGCCAGGCGCTGCTCGACGCGGGCGTCCCAGGCCTCGTTGCCGATCAGCCAGTCGAAGCTGTCGGTCTGGAGGGCGAGGAGCTGGGGGAGCTCGAGTGGTTCGTCGATCTTCGCGAACGAGATGCGACGGGTGGTTGCAGAGGTGCTGCGCGCGGCCAAGAGGTGTCCTTCGACAGGTTCGTCGGTGGCGGCGCCGACCCCCCACTTCACCGGTCACCGGACGAGCGGAGAGCATCTGAGGGCGGACGCAATGTCCTAACGTACCTGAGATGAGGGCGCACCACAACCCGAGGCGTCAACCGCGTGCGATGATGATGCTCCGCGTCGTCGCCGAGGTCAAGCACATCGGCGGAACCTGTGGGCGACCGGTGCAGATCGTGATCATCCTCAGGCCGGTGGCGGCGTGGTCGAGAGGTCGTCGACCAGCCACTCGCCGTCGGTGAGCACCATGGTGACGGTGACCTGGTCGCGGTAGACCACGGGCTCGGTGACCTGCTCGTTCGTGGTGGGCCGGTTGACGAAGAGCAGCACCTCGACGGCGTCGGGCGAGGTGCGCACGACCGAGGTGGCGATCACCTCGGTGCGGACCACGGCCTTGGTACGGGGCGCGTTGTCGGCGATCACCGCGAACAGCTGGTCGTAGTCGGCCCGGTAGCCCTCGGTGAGGTAGGACCGCGCCGTCTCGGCGCCCTCCTCGAGCGTGCGGTAGTCGTAGGAGAGCACGGGCACGATCGCCTGCTCCGCCGCGGACTGGGCCGATCGGACCTCGTCGGGGTCGACGTGCGGGCCGAACCACACCACGGCGGCCGTCACGATCGTCGCGACGGTGACCACGGCCGTCACGGCGAGCAGCAGCACCGGCAGCCGCGCCCGGGACCTGCCGGCCGCGTCCTCCTCGCCCGCCGCCCGTGACCGGTCGGGTGACGGGCTCCGCCGTGGGGACCGGATCTCCCAACGGCTCCCGGTCCGGGACCGGGTCCGGCTCCTCCCGGGGCAGCGAGGCGTCGTAGTCCCGGCGCCGATCGGCGTCCAGGAGCACCTCGGCGGCCTCGTTCGCCGCGCGGAACCGGCGGTCGGAGGGGTCGAGGTCGGCGATGCTGCGCCGCCAGGCGGTGCGCACCTCGTCCGGGGTCGCGTCCCGCTCGACTCCCAGCACGTCGTACCAGGTGGGGCTCACCGGTCCCGACCCCCGCCGCCGCCGCCCGGGGTCTGCCCGGGAGCCCCGGAGGGCAGCGGCTGGGGCGTCTCGGGGGCCTCCCCGGTGACCGGCACGAAGTCGTCGACCAGCCACTCGCCCCCGGTGCGCACCAGCGCGACCTCGACGCGGTACGGCGCCGGCTCGTCCTGGACCCGCTCGACGTCCCTGCCCTCGGTGCCGCGCCCGACGCTCGCCGGGTAGGAGTTCACGAAGGACCCGGCGACGAGCACGCGGGCGGAGTCGATGTCCATGGAGCTGACGCCGGTCGCGAAGACCTCGGTCGTCCTGGCCAGGCCGGCGCCGGACACGGTCTGCTCGGCGGCGACGACGCCCTGCTCGAACGAGGCCTGGAACTTCGGCGTGATGACCTCCTCGACCCCGGTGCGGTACTCGGGCATCGTCTGGTCCTCGGCGAGCAGGTCGGGCCCGTAGGTGTTGATCCGCAGCATGAACTGGCGCGCCTGGCTCATCACGACGTCACGCTCGTCCTGGGCCGGGTCGTCGCCTGAGACCAGGGCCCGGGCGCGGTCGAGCACCGACCCGTCGGCCTGGCTGGTGCGCTGGGTGAAGGCCACCGCGAGCACCGCGAGGGCGAGCACCGTGAGCAGCACCAGGCTGGCGAGGAGGAGCCCGCGACCGCGGGTGCGACGGTCCGTCGCCGTCACTCCCGACCCGCGGCCAGGGGCTGGAGGTACAACCACTTCCACGAGTCCTCTCCGAGTGAGCGCGGAGCCACGCTACCCGGCTGCTCGGACTCGAGGGCGGCGGCCTCGGCGTCCCAGTCGACCTGCCCGGTCTCCGGGTCGTAGGAGGCCACGATCTGCTCCTCGTAGCTGGCCGGGGCCCGGGGTACGTTCTGCGCGCCGCGCGCGTTGGAGACCGCGGCCGGCTCGGCGCACCGCGCGTCGAGGTCCATCGGGAGGTCGCGACGCTGGTCCGGCTCGCGCTGCTCCGAGGGGTCGTAGCCACGCTCGCAGAGCGGGTTGTCGGTGATGATCATCCCGAAGTGGGCGTCCATCAGGCCGGTCTCCGGCGTCCGCGCCACCACCGTCAGGCCGCCCTCCACCGCGTACGGGTAGAGCACGAGCAGCTGCCGGATGCCGTCGAGATGCCGGACCACGACCTCCCCCGAGGTGACCAGCCTGTTCAGCAGCTGGCCGAGCTCGATGCGGTTGTCCTCGATGAGGCGCCGCAGCTGCAGCGCGGTGCCGGAGCCGGTGTCGATGATCTGCCGCAGGTCGCCGTCCGCGGCCACGAACGCCTCGCTGACCAGCTCGAGCTCGCTGGAGAAGGTCCGGATCTCGCTCCCGGAGGCGACCTGCGTGCGCAGCACGACGTTGCTGTCACGCAGCAGCCGCTGCGTGGTCTCGAAGTTGGCGTCCGCCGTCTCGAGGAACGACCCGCTGGAGTCCACGATGCGCTGCAGGTCGGGCCCGGTGCCGGCGAACGCGGCCCCCAGCTCCAGGATCGTCGTCCGCAGCGCGGGCCGGTCGACCGAACCCACGGTGGTCGCGATGTTGCCCAGCAGCACCTCGGTCGGCAACGGGGTCGAGGTCTCCTCGGGGGCGATCTCGGAGTCCTCGCGCAGGTACGGACCACCGTCGACCTGGGGCTGCAGCTCGACGTACTGCTCGCCGACGGCGGACCTGTTGCCCACCACGGCCAGGGTGTCGGCCGGGATCTCCTCGTAGGTCTTCTCGATCGACAGGTAGGCGTCGACCCCACCCTCGACCAGCTCCATCTTCTCGATCGTGCCGATCCCGACCCCGCGGTAGGTCACCTCGGCCCCGCTGAAGGCGCCGCCGGACTCGTTCAGGTGCGCCACCACGGTGTAGCTGTCGTCGTAGAACAACCGGTCGAGCTGGGCGTAGCGCGCTCCGACGAACGAGACGCCGAGCACCGTGATCACGGCGAAGACCAGCAGCTGGAGCTTGGTGCGACGGGTGATCATCGCGTCACCATCCCGGGGACGAGGAGCGCGGTCAGGGCGGGGTCGAAGGTCTGCGTCAGCTGGCCCAGGGTCGGGCCCGTCGTCGCGGGCACGGTGCCGGACCGGGTGGGCCCGAAGCCCACGCGGTTGCCGCCCAGGACCCCGCCCAGGACCCCGCCGCCGCCACCGCCACCGCCGCCACCGCCGCCACCGCCGCCACCGCCACCGCCGCCGCCGCCGCCGAGGGGACCGTTGCCACCCAGCGGGCCGCCGTTGCCGCCACCGAGCGGTCCGTTGCCGCCACCGAGGGGACCGTTGCCGTTGCCGCCACCGAGGGGACCGTTGCCGCCGCCGCCGAGCGGACCCCTGCCGCCGCCGAGCGGGCCGGGCAGGCCGTCCGTGAGGCCGTCGAGCAGGTCCTGCAGGGCCTCCGGCGAGAGCAGGTCGCCGGCCTCGTCACAGAACGGCAGGTCGACGCCGGTCAGGTCGGAGGCCGCGGCGCAGAGGTCACCGAGGAGGTCGAGGCAGGCCTGGGGCAGCTCGCCCTGCGCCGCGCCGACGCACTGCTGGACGACGTCGTCGAGCGCCTCGCACAAGCCCTGGGGATCCAGCTGCCGCAGGGCACGGCGCAGCGCCTTCTTCAGCGGCAGGTCGGGGGTGGCCTCGAAGATCCTGTCGAGCTCGGTGCTCAGCTGGTCGAGCTGCTCGGTCTCGTTGCCGATGACCTCGCACGGGAGCCCCGGGACGACGGGTGGGTTCTGCAGCGGGTCGCTGAGGTCGATGTCGAGCCGCACCGACAGGTTCGTGAAGTCGCCCATGTGCAGGTTGCGGGCGACCTGCGGATCACGTCCGACGACCTCGTCGACGAAGGGGTAGGTCAGGAACACGTTGAAGGCGTCGACGACGTCGTCGCCGGAGTTCGCGAGCTGGGTCAGCACCGGTCGGAGCTGCTGGAGGGTCTCGATGGTGACCGCCTCGGAGCGCCGGATCACGCCGACCCCGACGTCACCGAGCCTGTCGAGCGCCGTGAGCATCCGGACCAGGTCGTCGCGCTGCCGGTCGATCGAGTCCAGGGCGCTCGGGAGCTCCTCGAGCGCCTGGTCGATGCTGGGCTGCTGCTCGCGCACCGCGAGCGACAGCCTGTTCAGCGACTCGATGGCCCCGACGATCTGGGTCTTGTTCGCGTCGAGCTGACTCATGAAGGAGTCGACCTCGCGCAGGAGTGAGCGCGTGGTGTCCTCGCGACCCTCGAGCGTCTTGTTCAGCTCGGTCGTGATGGTGTTGAGCTGCGCCACGCCCCCGCCGTTGAGGACCAGGCTCAGGGCACCCAGGACCTCCTCGACCTCGGGGTTGCGGCCGGTGCGCGACAGCGGGATCTCCTCCCCGTCCTCCAGCTCGCCGAACGCCCCGGTGCGTCGGCGCGGCGAGCTGGACGAACTTCTCACCGAGCAGGCTGGTCTGACGGATCTCGGCCACCGTGTTCTCCGGCAGCTCGACGTCGTCGCGCAGCACCAGGTCCACCTCGGCGGCGAAGCCGGCCAGCCGGACCTCACTGACCTGCCCCACGTTCACGTCGTTGACCTTGACCGTCGACTTGGGGACCAGGTCGAGCACGTCGCGGAAGGCGACCGTCACCGTGATCGGGTCGTCGCCGACGTCGGTGCCCCCGGGCAGCGGCAGCTCGTAGACGTCGAAGTCGGCGCCGCCGCACCCGGTCAGCAGGATCGCCCCGGCCACCGTGGCCGCCAGCGCCTGGATGAACCTGCGCGTCCTCACGGCTGCACCTCCACGAGTCCTCCGAGGCTGGGGTCGAACGGGTCGGCGTACGACGTGGTGCGCACGGCACGGAACAGCGGCGCCCGGTTGGCCCCCTGGGCGAGCACCCCGTTCACGGCCGACCCGATCGCGTCGCACGCGCGTCGGTCCGGGTCGTTGGGGCTGACCAGGCCGCACAGGAAGGCGGCCGGGTCGTCGGCGATCTGGCCCTCGAGGCGCCCGACGTTCGCGTTCGTGTCGAGCGTGCCCGCTTGCGGGTTGTAGGTCAGCGACAGGTTGTTCAACGCCACCGGGGCGACGTTCAGGATCTCGTCGAGGGCCACCCGACGGTCGGCGAGGATCTTGGCGAACCGGTTGAGCCCGGCGATGTCGCGGGTGAGGGCATCGCCGTTGTCCCGCACGAAACCCCCCACCTGCGTCAGCGCCACCGCCAGGTCCGAGAGCGCGGCGCGGAGCTCCTCGCGCTCGCCGGACAGCACCGTCGAGACCCGCGCCAGGGACTGGTTGAAGTCACGCACGGTCTGGTCGTTGTCGGCGAGGGTCTCGATGAACTGCCCCAGCTCCGCGGTGGAGCCGAACAGCTCCTCCTTGCTCTCGTCGAGGGTCGTGGTGAGGGTGCTGAAGTCCCGGATCGTCTTGTTGAAGGACTCGCCCTGGCCCGCGAAGTTGTCGGCCGTGACCTCGAGGAGGTCCGAGAGCGCTCCGTTGGCGTTGGCGCCGTCGGGTCCGACGGCGACGGTCAGGTCGTTGAGGCTGGCGTAGATCTGGTCCAGCTCCAGGGGCACCGAGGTGCGGTCCATGCCGAGCTCGGCACCGTCGGCGAGCAGCTCCTCGCTGCTGCCCTCGCGTCCGTACGGCGGCGTCAGCTGGACGAAGCGGTCACCGACCACCGCGGGGGCCACGATCACCGCCGTCGCGTCGGCGGGCACGTCGACGCCGGACTCGTAGCTCATCTCGACCCGGACCGCCGTGCCCTCGGGGGTCACCGTGTCGACCGTGCCGACCGGGACGCCGAGCACCCGCACGTCGCTGCCCTCGTAGACGCTGATGGTGCGGGGGAACAGTGCGGTGAGCGTCTTGCGGTCGTCGCCGTCGAACATGACCAGCGCTCCCGCGAGCACGAGCGCCACGACCACCAGGGGCCCGACCAGCTTCTTCAGGCTCTCCATCAGTCGGTCCCCACATCGATCGGTACGCCGTCGCCGACCGCGGCGACGGGGGGAGGTTCTCGATGTAGGTGTCGAACCACGGTCCGCCACCGAGGGTGTTGGTGAACACCCGGTAGAAGGGCGCCATCAGCCGCAGGCTGTTGTCGATGTTGTCGGCGTTCCGGTTCAGCACGTCCAGGACCCCGTCGAGCTCGGCGAGGGCCGGACCGAGGTCGGCACGGGTCTGACGCACCAGCAGGGTGAGCTCCTCGGACAGTGTGGAGGTCGAGACGAGCAGGGCGTTGATCTGCTCACGGCGGGCCACCAGCGCGCGGAACAGCACGTCGGCGTCGTTCATCAGCGCGATGATGTCGTCGTCCCGGTCGTCGAGCACGGTGGAGAACCGTTCGAGGTTCACCAGCAGGGAGCGGATCTGCTCGTCGCGTGAGGCGATGTTGGACGACAGTCGGGACACCCCGTCGAGAGCGGAGCGGAACTCCTCGGGGGTGTTGCGGGTGAGGTCGGCCAGCGTCGTCAGCGAGGCAGCCAGCTCCTCGGTCTCGATGTCCTCGGCGGTGCCCGCGAGGCCCTCGAAGGCCTCGACGACGTCGTAGGGCGACGAGGTCCGCTCCAACGGGATCTCGGCGTTCTCCGCCAGCTGGCCCTCGCCCGAGGGCTCGAGGGCGAGGAACACGTCGCCGAGCAGGGTCTTGACCTTGATGGCGGCACCGGTGTCGGTGCCGAAGGCGGAATCGGTCTTGACGGTGAAGGAGGCCAGCACGCGGCCGTCCTCGATGACGAGCTCGTCGACCTGGCCGACGCGGACGCCGGCGATGCGGACCTCGTCGCCCGGTTCGAGGCCACCGGCCTCCGAGAAGGAGGCCCGGTAGGTCTCGCCCCCGCCGATCAGCGGCAGGTCCTGGGCCCGGAACCCGGCCACGAGCAGCGCGGCCAGCGCGACGATGCTGATCGCCCCGATGATCACGGGGTTGCGTTCACGGAACGGGGTGCTCATCCGAGGTCGCACCTCTCTGCGTCGACGTCGTAGTCGGCAGTGATCGAGTCGGGCAGACCGGCGACGTCCCCGACGGGCCCGGTGTCCGGCAGCTGGATGGTGCCCTTGAACTCGCAGAGGTAGAAGTTGAAGAACGAGCCGTAGATCGCCGTGCGGCCGACCTTCTCGAGCTTGACCGGGAGCACCTTGAGCGCCCGGTCCAGCTCCGGCTTGTTGCGGTTGATGTTGCCCGCCAACCGACGCAGCTGGGTGACGTCCTCGACCAGGGGTGGTCGGATCCCCTCGACCAGGCCGGCGGTCTCGGTGGACAGCTGCGCGACGTCGTCCAGCGAGCCGAGGATCGCCTGGCGGTCGTCCTTGAGACCACCGACGAGACGGCGGAAGCTGAGGATGAGGTTGCTCAGCTGCCGGTCCCGGTCGGCGAGGTGGTCGAGCACGAAGTCGAGGTTGTCGAGCAGCTCGCCGATGACCTGGTCCCGGTCAGCCAGGGTGCTGGTGACCGACGCGGTGCTGCTCAACAGGCTCTCCAGGGTCCCGCCCTGACCCTGGAAGACCTGGACGATCTCGAAGGAGAGCTTGTTGACGTCCTCGGGGGACAGCGCCTTGAACAGCGGCTTGAAGCCGTTGAAGAGCACGGTCAGGTCCAACGCCGGGGACGTGCGGGAGACCGGGATGGTGGCCCCGGGCTCGAGCTCGGCGTCGTCGCCGATCTCCTCGGTGATGGCGATGTAGCGCTGTCCGACCAGGTTGCGGTACCGGATGGTGGCGAAGGTCCGCCCGGTCATCGCCACGTCGGTCGAGACGTCGAAGGAGACCATGGCCAGGTTCCGGTCCACGACCTCGACCTCCTTGACCGAGCCCACCTTGACACCCGCCACCCGGACGTCGTCACCCTTGACCACCCCGGTGGCGTCGGCGAACACCGCCTGGTAGTCCTCGCGGTCGCCGAAGGAGATGTTGCCGATGAGCAGCACCAACAACCCGGTGGACAGGCTCGTCACCAGGACGAAGACGATCAGCCGGACGAAGTCCTTGCCGGTCTTGGCGTCGAAGAGCTTCATCGCAGGTCCACCTTCGCGCCCCGTGCCATCGGGGCCACGAGCAGCGAGCCGAGGTCGGGCACCTCGCTGGTGGACACCCCGAGCCCGGGGGCGATCAGCTCGTTGAGCACGTCGGACTCCTCACGACTCCCGGCGAACCCCATGCCGTCGCGCAGCCAGTAGCTCGGCGCGACGCGGGTGGTGCCCTTGCCCGTCGGCTCGTCCACCCCGTCGTTGAAGTTCGGGATGTCGTCGAACGGGTCGGCCTGGGTGCCGGGCGGGTTCGGCAGGTTCAGGCAGTCGGGCCCCCGGTCGTCGCCCAGACGCGGCTGGTCGGCCGCGGTGTAGCCGCGCGGCTGGTTGGGCAAGGTCTCGAGCTCGATGTGCAGGGTGAACCCGCGGAAGGCCTCGGCCTGGCCCTTGCCGGCGTTGACGATGCCGCCCAGCAGGCACGGGAACTCCGGGGAGTAGCGCGCCAGCACGCGCAGCTGCGCCGCACCCAGCTCGGCCGAGCGCACGATGGTGTCGTCGTTGTCGCGCAGGAAGG
Source organism: uncultured Actinomycetota bacterium (assembly GCA_963714475.1). Taxonomy (GTDB): domain Bacteria; phylum Actinomycetota; class Actinomycetes; order Propionibacteriales; family Nocardioidaceae; genus Nocardioides. The sequence goes on along the minus strand of CAVQOP010000004.1, from coordinate 1,038,506 downwards.
TGCGGGTGGTGTCGGAGAACGACGCGACATCGTTGAACAGCGCCTGCAGCATGGCCTCCCGGTCCTCGAGCGTGCCCGTGGTGACGACCGTGTTGTCCAGGATGGTCCCGAGCTCCGGCAGCACGTCGGAGTAGATGTCGGAGGTCTGCGCCGTCAGTCGCAGGTCCTCGACGAGCAGGGGGATCTCGGGGTTCAGCTTCCTCAGGTACGCCTCGGTGACCTCGAAGGACTCGCCGATCTGCTCCCCCCGGCCCTCGAGCGCGGTGGCGAGGGCGTTCAGCGTCATGTTCAGCTCCGCGGGCTGCACGGTGCGCAGCAGCGGGTACAGGTCGTTGAGGACGTCCTCGACCTCGGCCGAGATCGCGGTCCGGTCGATGGTGACCTCGGAGCTGATCGGCTCCGACGACGGCTCCTCCGGGACGACCAGCGAGACGTACTTCTCGCCGAACAGCGTCTTCGGCAGGATCGCGCCCGTCACGTTCTCCGGGATGATGTCGAGCTCGTCGGGGAACAGCCCGAGCGTGACGTCGGCGCCCTCGGGCGTCGCCTCGAAGTCCAGCACCTCGCCCACGATCACGCCGCGGATCTTGACGTCACCGCGCTCGGGCAGCTGCAGACCCGCCTTCGAGGCCTGCAGCGTCACCTCCTCGTAGGCCACGAACTGCTTCGAGAAGATGGCGTACGTCAGGTAGACCGACGCCAGCAGCATCACCAGGAAGGCGACACCGAGGGTCTTGTGCATGCCGAGCAGCCTCATCGCCTAGCCCGCCAGTCTCACGGTGGTCGTCGTGCCCCAGATGGCCATCGACAGGAGCAGGTCGATGACGTTGATGGCCACGATGCTCGTGCGTACCGCCCGGCCCACGGCCACGCCGACGCCGGCGGGACCACCGCTGGCGGTGTACCCGTGGTAGCAGTGGATCAGGATCACCACGACCGCGAACACCAGGACCTTGCCGAAGGACCACAGCACGTCGCCGGGCGGCAGGAACTGGTTGAAGTAGTGGTCGTAGGTGCCCGGGCTCTGCCCGTAGAACTGGGTGACGGTGAGCCGGGTGGCGAAGTACGACGACAGCAGGCCGACCACGTAGAGCGGGATGATGGCGATCAGGCCACCCACGATGCGGGTCGCGACGAGGAACGGCATCGAGGGGATCGCCATCACCTCGAGCGCGTCGACCTCCTCCGAGATGCGCATGGCACCGAGCTGCGCGGTGAACCCGCAGCCCACGGTGGCCGCCAGCCCGATGCCGGCGACCAGCGGAGCGATCTCGCGGGTGTTGAAGTAGGCCGAGACGAACCCCGCGAACGGCGCGGTCCCGATCTGGTCGAGCGCGGCGTAGCCCGACAGCCCCACCTGTGCACCGGTGAAGAACGTCAGCGCCACGATCACGCCCACGGTGCCGCCGATGACGGCCAGGGCCCCGGAGCCGAGGGTGACCTCGGCCAGGATCCGCATGATCTCCTTGGGGTACCGCTTGACCGAGCGTGGCGTCGCGGCGATGGCGCGCAGGTAGAAGGCCAGCTGCTCGCCCATCGTGTCCAGCGAGGACAGCGGTCGCTGGTAGACGCTCTTGAGGTCGGCCATCCGCGTCAACCCGTCTTCGGTGGGACGACTTGGAGGTAGACGGCGCTGATGATGAAGTTGACGATGAAGAGCAGGATGAACGTGATCACCACCGACTCGTTCACGGCGTCACCCACGCCCTTCGGTCCGCCACCGGCGTTCATCCCCTTGTAGGCCGCCACGATCGCCGCGATCATCCCGAAGATGAGCGCCTTGAGGAGCCCGACCCACAGGTCGGGGAGCTGGGCCAGCGCGGTGAAGCTCGCGATGTAGGCGCCGGGCGTGCCGCCCTGGAGCCCGACGTTGAAGACGTAGCCGCCGGCGACGCCCACCACGCTCACCATGCCGTTGAGGAACACCGCGACCAGCATGCACCCCAGGACCCGGGGGACGACGAGGCGCTGGATCGGGTCGATGCCCAGCACCATCATCGCGTCGAGCTCTTCTCGGATCTTGCGCGCGCCGAGGTCGGCCGCGATCGCCGATCCTCCGGCACCGGCGATGAGCAGCGCGGTCGCGATCGGCGCCGCCTGCTGGACCACGGCCAGCACCGAGGCGGAGCCGGTGAAGGACTGCGCCCCGAACTGCCGGATGAGTCCTCCCACCTGCAGCGCGATGACGGCGCCGAAGGGGATGGCCACCAGCGCGGTCGGCACGATCGTCACCGAGGCGACGAACCAGGCCTGCTGGATGAACTCCCTGGTCTGGAAGGGGCGCCGGAACAGGCCGCGACCGACGTCGAGCGCAAAGGCGAACAGCGTCCCGGCGGCCCCGACGGGCCGCAGGATCTTCGCGCTGGTCAGGGACGACACCGATCAGACCCCTGTGCTCATGGACATGTCCTCGTCGAACGAGCCGGGCGGCGGGGTGATGCCGTTCTCCTCGCACCAGGAGCCGGGCTCACGCTGGCTGCGGCGAGGGATGCCGTTCGAGGGCTCGAGCTGGTAGGGGATCGGAGGCAGCGCGGGGAGGTCCTGGTCGGACTCGGCCGCCAGCTCGTCGGCGTCCTTCTCCTCCGACATGCCGATGGGGCCGACCTTCTGGGCGTTGAGGAACTGGCGCACCACCGGCTCCTCGGAGGAGAGCAGCATCTCGCGGGGGCCGAACATGGCCAGGTGCTTGTGGTAGAGCAGGCCGATGTTGTCGGGCACCGTCCGGGCGGTGTTGATGTCGTGGGTCACGATCAGGAACGTCGCGTCGATCTGGGCGTTGAGGTCGACGATGAGCTGGTTGAGGAACGACGTACGCACCGGGTCCAGACCGGAGTCCGGCTCGTCGAAGAGGACGATCTCGGGGTCGAGCACGAGGGCACGGGCCAGGCCCGCGCGCTTGCGCATGCCGCCGGAGATCTCTCCGGGGAGCTTGTCCTCGGTGCCGAGGAGGCCGACGAGGTCGAGCTTCTCCATGACGACGTCGCGCACCTGCGACTCGGACTTCTTGGTGTGCTCGCGCAGCGGGAAGGCGATGTTGTCGTAGAGGTTCATCGAGCCGAACATCGCGCCGTCCTGGAACAGCACGCCGAAGAGCTTGCGGATCTCGTAGAGCTCGCGCTCGGGGCAGCTGGCGATGTCGGTGCCCTCGATGATCACCGAGCCCCGGTCGGGCTTGAGCAGACCGATCAGGGTCTTGAGGAAGACCGACTTGCCGGTCCCGGACGGGCCGAGCATCACGCAGATCTCGCCGGCAGGGATGGTGAGGGTCACGTCACCCCAGATCAGCTGCTTGCCGAACGACTTGGTCAGGTGCTCGACCTTGATCTCCACGCCCATGGCGCACGCCTCCCTCGATCTGTGTGGGCCCCATGACCAGCGTTGCGACGCGCGCCCCAGTCCGTTACAACGTCGTCGTGGCGGTGAGGTTACGCGCTGGTCCGACGTTCGTCACCGTGGGGGCGAGCAGCAGGCGTCCTCGCGACCCCAGCCCCCGAGGACGAGTGGAGCGAGGTGCGCGCGAGCTGCTCGTCGGGCCGTGGTGTGAGCGTCGACACAGAGGTTACCGGTGAGTTGAGCATTGCGGTACCCGGGGACGCCACAGGGGCGGGCACCGGTGACGGTGCCCGCCCCTGGGCGGGGTCTGCGAGCAGACCAGGTCGTACGGGGTCCGATCCTCGGACCGGGGGTTGCTCAGGCTGACGTCACTTGACGGTGACGCTGGCGCCGGCTCCCTCGAGCTGCTCCTTGGCCTTCGCGGCGGCCTCCTTGGTGGCCTTCTCCAGGACGGCCTTGGGGGCGGCCTCGACGAGCTCCTTGGCCTCCTTCAGACCGAGGGAGGTCAGGGCGCGCACCTCCTTGATGACGTTGATCTTCTTCTCGCCTGCTGCTTCGAGGATGACGTCGAACTCGTCCTGCTCGACGGTCTCCTCGCCCGCGCCGCCTCCGGCGGGGGCAGCGGCGGCCACGGCCACCGGGGCGGCGGCGGTGACGCCGAAGGTCTCCTCGAACTGCGAGACGAACTCGGAGAGCTCGATGAGCGTCATCTCCTTGAAGACGTCGAGCAGCTCGTCGGTGCTGAGCTTCGCCATGGTGGCGTTTCCTTCCAGTCGGTGGCTCCCGACGTACGTCGGGGGCCGGGGTGTGTGCGCTTCGTAGGTGGTGTGCCGGGGCCTCAGGCCTCGGCGGTCTCGCTCTCGCCGGCCTCGGCGTCAGCCGGGGCCTCCTCGGCGGGGGCGTCGGCCTCGGCAGCGGAGTCGTCCGCGACCGGGGCCTCCTCGGCGGCGACCGGGGTGCCGGCACCACCTGCGAGGACAGAGGGGTCCTCCTGGGCCTTCGCCTGCAGGGCACCCGCGACGCGGGCAGCCTGCGAGAGAGGAGCCTGGAAGAGCGCTGCGGCATTGGTGAGCGAGGCGAGCATCGCCCCGGCCATCTTGCCGAGCAGGACGTCGCGCGACTCGAGGTCGGCCAGCTTGGCGACCTCGGAGGCACTGATCGCGGCGCCGTCCATGTAGCCGCCCTTGACGATCAGGGCGGGGTGGGCCTTGGCGAAGTCACGCAGGCCCTTGGCCGCCTCGACCACGTCGCCCGAGATGAAGGCGATCGCGGTGGGGCCGACGAGCAGCTCGTCGAAGCCACCCATCTCCGCCTCGGAGGCGGCGATCTTGGCCAGCGTGTTCTTGACCACGGCGTAGGAGGCGTGCTCACCCAGGGAGCGGCGCAGGTCCTGCAGCTCCTTGACGGTGAGACCGCGGTAGTCGGTCAGCACGGTGGCGGTGGACTCGTTGAACGAGTCGACGATCTCCGCCACGGCTGCCTGCTTGTCGGGCCGCGCCATGGGTCTCCTTCCGGTGGGCGACCGACGGTGCCCGGACCCGGTGGAGAAGACGAACGCCCCGAGCGCAAGGCTCAGGGCGTGGCGGTGCGGGCCTGGGTCGGCCCGGGTGCTGGTGCTCTGTCCCCTGCGCTGGACGCCCGCTCCTGCGGGGCCTTCGGTCGTCTCGCGTGAGCGGGACGACGACCGGCGGTCTGTGGTTTCTGCGCTGAACGATACGGCCGCGACCCGGTAGCACCAAATCCGAGCGCGACTCCGGCCGGGAACGTCCGCCGGAGGCACGAGGGCCCGGCCACCCCTGGAGGGAGACCGGGCCGACGTACGGCGTGCGGGGCGACTCAGGCCTGCGGGGCCTCGTCGTCGCCGGCGATGTTGCGGGTGCGGTTCGGGTCGACCTGGATGCCGGGGCCCATGGTCGTCGAGACGGTCACCTTGCGGACGTAGCGACCCTTCGAGGAGGCCGGCTTGAGCCGGAGGACCTCCTCGAGCGCCGCGGCGTAGTTCTCCGCGAGCTGGGCCTCGGCGAAGGAGGCCTTGCCGATGATGAAGTGCAGGTTGGCGTGCCGGTCGACGCGGAACTCGATCTTGCCGCCCTTGATGTCGGTGACGGCCTTGGCCGGGTCGGGGGTCACGGTGCCGGTCTTCGGGTTGGGCATCAGACCGCGGGGGCCGAGCACCCGACCGAGGCGGCCGACCTTGCCCATCATGTCCGGGGTGGCGACCACGGCGTCGAAGTCGAGGTAGCCCTTGGAGACCTTCTCGATGAGCTCGTCGGTGCCGACCTCGTCGGCCCCGGCCGCCAGGGCGGCCTCGGCCTTGTCGCCGGCCGCGAACACCAGCACGCGGGCGGTCTTGCCCGTGCCGTGGGGCAGGTTGACGGTGCCGCGCACCATCTGGTCGGCCTTGCGCGGGTCGACGCCCAGTCGCATGACGACGTCGAGGGTCTCGTCGAACTTCTTCTTGCTGGCCGTCTTGGCCAGGGTGATCGCCTTCAGCGGCGCGTAGAGCTCGTCCTTGTCGAACGTCTCGGCGGCCGAGCGGTAGGTCTTGCTGCGCTGCATGGCTGGCTCTTCTCTTCTCGGTGTTCCAGGTGTGGTCGTCGGGCCAGCGCGGCCCTGCCACAGGTGCGGGTGGTGCGGGTCGAACGGGAGGTGCGGGTGTCGGCCCCGGTGAGGGGACCGACGAGGTCACTCGGTGGTGACGCCCATGGAGCGGGCGGTGCCCTCGACGATCTTCATGGCGGCCTCGACGTCGTTGGCGTTGAGGTCGGGGAGCTTGGTCTGGGCGATCTCGCGGACCTGGTCCTTGGTCAGCTTGCCGACCTTCTCCTTGTGGGGCACGCCCGAGCCGCGCTGCAGACCGGCGGCCTTCTTGATCAGCTCAGCCGCCGGGGGCGTCTTGGTGATGAAGGTGAACGAGCGGTCCTCGAAGATGGTGATCTCGACCGGGATCACCTGCCCGCGCAGGGACTCCGTCTGGGCGTTGTAGGCCTTGCAGAACTCCATGATGTTGACGCCGTGGGGGCCGAGCGCCGTACCGACCGGGGGCGCCGGGGTGGCGGCGCCGGCCTGCAGCTGCACCTTGACCAGGGCAGCGATCTTCTTCTTGGGAGGCATGCGGGGTCTCTTTCTCTCGCGTGGTCATGACGAGGGCCGCACGGCCCTCTGCCACAGGTGGTGGTGCGGCCTCAGACCTTCTGGATCTGGCTGAAGCTCAGCTCGACCGGGGTCTCCCGGCCGAAGATCTCGACCAGCGCCTTGACGCGCTGGGCCTCCGCGTTGATCTCGGTGATCGTGGCGTGGAGGGTGGCGAACGGTCCGTCGACGACCATGACGGAGTCCTGGAGGTCGAAGTCGGCGACCTCGATCGGCTTGGCCGGGGCGGCGACGCCGCCGGACCTGCCGGGCTCGCCGGAGGCGGCAGCCGCCATCTGGGCGGCGGCCATGGCGGCCGGGGCCAGCATGTTCTCGACCTCGGTCATGCTCAGCGGGACGGGCTGGTGGCTGTGGCCGACGAAGCCGGTCACCGACGGCGTGTGCCGTACGGCCGACCAGGACTCGTCGGTGAGGTCCATGCGGACCAGGACGTAGCCGGGGAGCACGGTGCGCTTGACCATCTTGCGCTGACCGTTCTTGATCTCCGCGACCTCCTCGGTGGGGACCACGATCTCGTGGATGTAGTCCTCCATGTTCAGGCTGATGATGCGGTTCTCGAGGTTCTGGCGCACCCGGTTCTCCATGCCCGAGTAGGTGTGCACGACGAACCAGTCACCGGGCTTGGCCCACAGCTCACGCCGGAAGTCCTCGAGGGGGTCGGCCTCCTCGGACTCCTCCTCGGGCGCCTCGGCGGGGGCCTCGTGGAACTCGCCGGTCGTGTCCTCGACGGGCGCGGCCGGCGTCGGGACGACCTCGACGAGGCCCTCGTCGCTGGTGTCGACCAGCGGGGTCGGCTCGCCGGGGTCGGCCTGCTCGGACTGGTCGATCGAGGCGACGTCGTCGGGGACGTCGTAGTGCTCAGACACGTGGTGCTCCATCAGTCATGCGTCGTGGGTGTGGGCGGGTGCTCCCGCCGGGGGCGGCCGGTGCGGCCGCCCGGGCCGCCTAGAGCTGGCCCTGGCCGGTGAAGACCGCGAAGGCGAGCTTGCCGAAGGCGAGGTCGAGCACGGAGATCAGCGCCATCATCACGACCACGAAGGCCATGACGACGAAGAAGTACGTGACCAGCTGCTCCTGCGTCGGCCAGACGACCTTGCGCAGCTCGGCGACGACCTGGCGGTAGAAGGTCACCACGCTGGTGCGCTGCGGCTTGTCGTCGCCCGACCCTCCGCCACGCGATGCCCGCACGGTGTTGCTCTCCGCCACGTCCTCCACCTCTCCTCGGACCGCTCTCACGGTCTCGTCGTCTCGCAGGGCACGAGGGACTTGAACCCCCAACCTTCGGTTTTGGAGACCGATGCTCTGCCAGTTGAGCTAGTGCCCTCCGTCGGACCTCCTGCCTCGCCGCGCCACCCGTGGGAGGGCATGACAAAGGATGGGGAAGATCCACCAGTACCGGAGTCTAGGACCCGAGCCGGACCCCGTCCAAACTTCGCCCAGGTCCGAGGGCCCCGGCCACCGTCCTAGGATGAGCGCCATGAGCTCTGCTGCCCCCACCGGCCCCACCCCCCGCGACCGCCGCGTCTCCGACCGGATCGGCGCCATCGCCGAGTCCGCGACGCTCAAGGTGGACTCGAAGGCCAAGGCCCTCAAGGCCGAGGGCCGCCCCGTCATCGGGTTCGGTGCCGGTGAGCCCGACTTCCCGACCCCCTCCTACGTCGTGGACGCCGCGGTCGACGCCTGCCGGGACCCGAGGAACCACCGCTACTCCCCCGCCGGCGGCCTGCCCGAGCTCAAGGCGGCCATCGTCGAGAAGACCCGGCGCGACAGCGGCCTGGAGATCGAGGCCGCGCAGGTGCTCGTGACCAACGGCGGCAAGCAGGCCATCTACGGCGCCTTCGCGGCGATGCTCGACCCGGGCGACGAGGTGATCGTGCCGGCGCCGTACTGGACGACGTACCCCGAGGCGATCGGGCTCGCCGGTGGCCGCACGGTCGAGGTGCTCGCCGACGAGACCCAGGACTACAAGGTCACCGTCGACCAGCTCGAGGCGGCGCGCACGGACAGGACCAAGGTGCTCCTCTTCGTCTCCCCGTCCAACCCGACCGGTGCGGTCTACACCGCGGAGGAGATCCGGGCGATCGGCGCCTGGGTCGAGGACCACGACCTGTGGGTGCTGACCGACGAGATCTACGAGCACCTCGTCTACGACGGCGTCGAGACGGGGTCGATGCCGGTGCTGTGCCCCGACCTCGTCGACAACTGCGTGGTCGTCAACGGCGTGGCCAAGACCTACGCGATGACGGGCTGGCGGGTCGGCTGGATGATCGGTCCGAAGGACCTGGTCAAGGCCGCGACCAACCTGCAGTCGCACGCCACCTCCAACGTCGCCAACGTCTCGCAGCGCGCCGCCATCGCCGCCCTCACCGGTGACCTGGCCGCGGTGGAGGAGATGAAGGAGGCCTTCGACCGCCGCCGTGGCCTGATCGTCTCCATGCTGTCCCAGATCGACGGCGTCGTGTGCCCCACGCCCGAGGGCGCGTTCTACGCCTACCCCTCGGTGAAGGGTCTGCTCGGCCGCGAGCACGGGGGCCGGCTGATCGAGACCTCCGCCGAGCTCGCCGAGTACGTGCTGGAGGCCGCCGAGGTGGCGGTCGTGCCGGGTGAGGCGTTCGGCTCGCCGGGCTACCTGCGCCTGTCCTACGCGCTCGGCGACGACGACCTCGTCGAGGGCATCACCCGGATGCAGAAGCTGTTCAGCTGACCGTGCAGCAGACGGGCTCGCGCGACCTGCGCACCCTGCCCAAGGCGCACCTGCACCTGCACTTCACGGGGTCGATGCGCCACGCGACCCTGCTCGAGCTCGCCGCGCGCGACGGCATCGCCCTGCCCGACTCGCTGGTCGCCGACTGGCCGCCGGTGCTGAGCGCGGCCGACGAGAAGGGCTGGTTCCGCTTCCAGCGCCTCTACGACGTCGCGCGCTCCGTGCTGCGCACGTCCGAGGACGTACGCCGCCTGGTGCGCGAGGCCGCCGAGGACGACGCGGTCGACGGGGGTGGCTGGCTGGAGATCCAGGTCGACCCCTCCGGCTACGCGGCCCGCTTCGGGGGCGTGAGCGCCTTCACCGACCTCGTGCTCGACGCCGCCCGCGACGCGACCGCTCGCACGGGCGTCGGGATCGGCGTGGTGATCGCGGCCAACCGCACCCGCCACCCCCTCGACGCCCGCACCCTGGCCCGGCTCGCCGCGCAGTACGTCGGGCGCGGGGTCGTCGGCTTCGGGCTGTCCAACGACGAGCGGCGGGGCACCACCGCCGAGTTCGCCCCCGCCTTCGCCATCGCCGAGCGCGCGGGTCTCCTGCTCGTGCCCCACGGCGGAGAGCTCCGCGGCGCCGAGCACGTGCGGGCCTGCCTCGACGACCTGCACGCCGGACGGCTCGGCCACGGCGTCCGCACGGTGGAGGACCCCGATCTCCTCGCCCGGGTGGTCGACGCCGGTGTCGCGCTCGAGGTGTGCCCGGTCTCGAACGTCTCGCTCGGCGTCTACTCCGACCTGTCCTCGGTGCCGCTGCCGCAGCTGCTCGAGGCAGGGGCGACCGTGGCCCTCGGCTCGGACGACCCGCTGCTCTTCGGCTCGCGCCTCGCCGCGCAGTACGCCACGATGCGCGCCGCGCACGACCTGTCCGACTCGACGCTGGCCGAGCTGGCTCGGATGTCGGTGCGCGCGAGCACCGCGCCCGACGACGTCCGCACCCGCCTCCTCGGCGGGATCGACGACTGGCTGGCCGGGCCGGCCTGCTAGTCCAGGTCCGAGGCGCTCATCCGGTCGCGGGACCAGGTCGGGGCGTCGGTGTTGAGCAGGCCGGTGGCCGAGGCCACGCGCACCCGCGAGCCCGCCGGGGCGGTGCAGCGCTCGGGGACGCGGACCGACAGGGTGTGCTGGGCGACCCGGCGTACGACGCGGGTGATCTCGCACGACTCGTCGGTGGTGTCGTTGTAGGCGTAGCCCCCGCCGCCGGAGCGCTGGTTGAACCCGAGCACCGTGGTCTCGCCCGACCCCGGGTCGCGCATCCGCACGAAGACCATCTGGTCCCACTCGGCCGACGCCCTCGCCACCCGCGCGATCTCCACGGTGAAGCGGTGGCGTCCGTGGTCGTCCTCGGTGATCGTGATCGTGCGCAGGTCGATGCTGGTGCGCTGGCCCGTCGTGAGGTCACCGTCGTCGGCGGCGAGCACCACGTCGTCGGCGGCGTCGGTGCCGCTCGAGATCACGGGGTCTGCGGCCACCGCGGAGACGGGGACGAGGGAGCCGGACGCGATGCCGCCCAGGGGTGCGGCCAGGGGTGCGGCCAGCGCGAGGGCGACGGTCGGCAGCGCGGCGCCGATCGCGAGGGCGGTGACGGGCAGTCGGGTGCGCAGGGACATGGGTGCTCCTCCGGGGTGGGGACGGGTGGGGACGGGTGGGGACAGGTGGTGATGTGCGTGGAGGAGCGCACGGGACCGGCCGCTGATACGTGCGCGTGGTTGACTCGCGCCGATGAGCACCGACGAGCCGGAGGTGCCCCTGCGCGGTGGCGAGGTCAACGAGGTCGTGCGGGTCGGTGACACCGTCCGCCGCACCGCCGGACGGTGGACGCCCAGCGTCCAGCGGGTGCTCGCCCACCTGCGCGAGGTCGACTTCGACCTCGCTCCCGAGCCGCTCGGCCTCGACGCCCGCGGACGCGAGGTCGTCTCCTGGCTGCCGGGCGCGACCGCCTCGCGGCCGTGGCCGGCCGTGCTGCTCGGCGACGCCGGCGTCGAGCAGGCGGCGGCCGCCGTGGCCGCCCTCTCCGGGGCGCTCGCGACCTACGAGGTCCGGCCCGACGACGTGTGGCGCCACGGCGGGGTCCCCGGGTCTGCGAGCACCACGGTGCGCCACGGTGACCTCGGCCTGTGGAACACCGTGTGGCAGGGCGAGCGACTGACCGGGATCATCGACTGGGACTACCTCGAGCCGGCGCCGCCGCTGTGGGACCTGGCCCAGCTCTGCTGGTACGTCGCCCCGGTCCGCCCGACCCGGTGGGCCGACTGCGGCTTCGACGGCGAGCCGGACCTGGACCGCAGGCTCGCGATCGTCGCCGAGCACGCCGGCTGCCGACCGCTCGACCTGCTCACGGTCCTCGACGACCTGATGGGTCTCGACCTGGAGCGGACGCGGACGTGGGGGGCTGCCGGCGTCCACCCGTGGCGGCACTTCCTCGAGACCGGCTTCGTCGAGGACATCGGTGTCGACCGGGCGTTCCTGCGCGAGCGTTGGCTCACTCGCCGGTAGCGCGGGCGGCCACGTCCAGCGCCGTCCAGCGCCGCGCGGGTGCCCGGCCGCGGTTCTCGGGCTCCTCGCCCGCGACCGCTGTGCTGCGGCGGTACGTCTGTGGGGCCTGGAGGCTCCGATACGCCCACAGACGTACCGTCCTGCGCGGACTCAGGCGTCGAGGTCGCAGGCGACGAGCACGGGCTCGTTGACCAGGCGGATGCCGTACGCCGCCTCGACGCCGTCGCGGACCTCGCGGGCCAGCGCCAGCAGCTCCTGCGTCGCGGCACCGCCGCGGTTCGTCAGCGCCAGGGTGTGCTTGGTCGACACGCTCGCGCGTCCGGACCCGCCCTCGACGACGTGGCCGCGCTCGAAGCCCGCGTGCTGGATCAGCCACGCCGCGCTGGTCTTGACCCGACCATCGGGGTCGCCGACGATCTCCCACGCCGGAGCGCCCGGGGGCACCCGGTCGGGCTCGATCACGGGGTTGGTGAAGAACGAGCCGGCGCTCCAGGTGTCGGGGTCGTCGTCGTCGAGCACCATCCCCTTGCCCCGACGCAGTCCGAGCACGGCCTCGCGGACGGCCGCGAGCGGGGCCCGCCCTCCCGGCTCGACGCCGAGCGTGCGGGCCAGCTCGGCGTAGGTCACGGGGGCGCCGAGATCGCCCTGGCGCAGCTGGAACGTCACGTCGAGCACGACGTAGCGCGTCGGCTCGGCCTTGAACCGCGACCACCGGTACGCGAAGCCGCAATCGGCGCCGGCGAAGGAAGCGACCCGCCCCTCCACACGGTCCCAGGTGCGCACCCGCGCGATGGTCTGCGAGACCTCCTGGCCGTAGGCGCCGACGTTCTGCACCGGCGTCGCGCCGACCGAGCCGGGGATGCCCGAGAGAGCCTCCAGGCCGACCCAGCCGCGCTCGACGGCCGTGGCCACCAACGAGTCCCACGACTCCCCCGCGGCCACCGTGACCGTGACGCCGCCGCAGGTGGGGCCGTCGGCCTCGTCGTGGTCGGCCCGCACCCCGGTGGTCACGACGTGGACGACCCGGCCGGCGTACCCCTCGTCGGCGACGACGAGGTTGCTCCCCCCACCGAGCACGAGGGTCGGCAGGCCGCGCTCGTCGCCGTCGCGGACGGCCGCGACGAGCTGGTCCTCGGTCTCCGCCCGCACCAGCTCGTCCGCGGGACCGCCCAGGCGGAGCGTGGTGAGGTCGGCCAGACGGGCCGGCGTGGACGGACCCGGTTGCGGGGTGGCCTGGCTCCGGAGGCCGGGCTCAGCCGACACGCACGACCGCCTTGGGCGCGCCCAGCACCTTGACGCCGTCGCAGGTGACCGTCAGCGCCAGCGTGACCAGCCCGTCCTCGACCTGCTTGACCGTGCCGGCCACCTCGACCCGGGCCCCGGCGTCGTCGTCGGGCACCAGGACGGGGTTGGTGAACTTCGCACCGAGGTCGACCACCTCGGCACCGTCGGTCCAGGTCGCCACGGCGCGGGCGGCCAGCCCGAGCGTGACCATGCCGTGGGCGATCACGCCGGGCAGGCCGACGGCGGTCGCGACCCGGTCCGACCAGTGGATCGGGTTGCGATCGCCCGAGGCGCCGGCGTAGCGGACCAGGTCGGCGCGCGTGATGGCGTAGACCTGGGTCTCGAGCTCGTCCCCGGCGTTCACGACGCATCCCCCTCGCCGGTGGGTCCTGCGCGGTGCACGAGCGTGGCACTGGTCGAGCAGACGACGGCCCCGGCGGCGTCGGTGACCTCGCTGGTGGTGCCCAGGATGTCGTTGCCGCCGATCTGGCGCAGGCTGGCCACCTGCAGCGTCGCGCTCAGCACGTCACCGGGCACCACGGGGCGCTCGTAGTGGAACTTCTGGTCGCCGTGCACGATGCGGGACAGGTCGATGCCGACCTCGTCGAGGAACGCGAACATCGCGTCGAAGGACAGCACGATCGGGAACGTCGCCGGCGCGGGGCCGCCGTCGTAGGCCTGGCCGAGCGCGGCGGCGAACTCACGCACCCGCTCGTGCGCCACGGCGTACGGCGCGGTCGGGGCGAAGCTGCGGCCGACGATCGACTCGTCGAGGGCTGCGGGAGAGGGCATGGCTCCAACCTAGCGGCCGGCGACGTGGGTGAAATGGGCACGACCCGCCGTGCTGGGCACGGCGGGTCGGACGGACGCGGGCGGCGGGGTGGCCGCAGGCCTCAGCGGGTCTCGCGGTGCGGCTGGTGCTGACGGCAGCGGGGGCAGAACTTCGCCATCTCCATGCGGTCGGGGTTGTTGCGGCGGTTCTTCTTGGTGATGTAGTTGCGCTCCTTGCACTCCACGCACGCGAGCGTGATCTTGGGGCGAACGTCAGAGCTCTTGCTGGCCACGGGAAGTCCTTCGGGTTGGTGCTGCTCGGTCGTGCGGTTGGTGCTGGCTTCGGTAGCGAGGGCGGGACTCGAACCCGCGACACCACGATTATGAGTCGTGTGCTCTAACCACCTGAGCTACCCCGCCACGCGAGCGGAGACGCCGTCCGAGACTACTGCGGGGGCGAAACTCGCTCAGAGCCCCTTTACGGAATCGAACCGTAGACCTTCTCCTTACCATGGAGACGCTCTGCCGACTGAGCTAAAGGGGCAACGACGCAGAACGATACACACGCTGGGACGACGAAGAGAAATCGGCCCCCGAGGGTCGGCGGTGGGATGCCCGACGACCTCATCGGCCGCGGCGGTGGCAGCCGAGCAGGTGGGGGTCCAGGAGTCCGAGCGCCTCCATCAGCGCGTGCATCGTGGTGGGTCCGACGAAGGCGAAGCCACGCCGCTTGAGCTCCTTGCTGAGCGCCGTCGAGGCGGGTGAGACCGGCTCCACCTCCTCGGCCACCGACGGGGCCGGGTCGGCGTCGGGGGCGAAGCCGACCACGAGCTCCTCGAGGCCCGCCACGTCCGCGGCCGCGCGGAGGGCCACGGTCGCCCGGGCGTTGGTCACGGTGGCCTCGACCTTGCGTCGGTTGCGCACGATCGCGGCGTCGTCCATCAGCCGCGCGACGTCGGCGTCGTCGAAGGCGGCGACCCGGTCGGGTTCGAAGCCGGCGAACGCCGTCCGGAAGGCGGGCCGCTTGGTCAGGATCGTCGACCAGGACAGCCCGGACTGGAAGGCCTCGAGGCTGAGCCGCTCGAAGTACGCCGACTCCCCGTGCACGCGGGTGCCCCACTCGGTGTCGTGGTAGTCGCGCATGATCCCCGGCGCCGCACCCCAGGGGCACCGCGCGAGCCCGTCCTCCCCCGTCACCGGTCCGGTCCGCGTGCTCATGGGCCCATCCTGGCGGATCCGCGCCCCGCGCGCCCCGCCTGTCCCGGGAACACCCGGCCGGCCGGGTGTTCCCGAGCCTGTCGCCCTTTGCAACAGCCGACAGGCTCGAGCAACAGCCGACAGGCTCGGCGCTCGACCGCTCGACCCCCTGGGATCAGCCCGCGGGGTCAGCCCCGCGTGCGCAGGCGGACCCGCGGCAGCGCGGGCGCCGGGATCGGCGGCAGCTCGCTGACCACCCCGAACCGGCCGGCGACCTGGCGCCCGTCACCCAGCTGGGCCTGCCAGGCGTCACGGGCGGCGACGATCTCGTCGTGGGTGCGCCCGACGAAGTTCCACCACATCACGATGGGCTCACCGAACGGCGGGCCGCCGAGCACCAGGACACGCACCGGGTCGTCGCCGAGCGCGTGCAGAGCCAGGGTCCTCGCGCCCGGCGCGACGTAGGCCAGCTCGTGGGCCGCCACGGACCGGCCGGCGACCTCGACCGCACCGGTGTCGACGAGCACCCCGTGCTCGAAGTCCGGGTCGACGTCGAGGTCGAGGCGTACGCCGGGCTCGAGGGTCACCTCGGCGCCCAGCAACGGCGTCGCCGTCTCGACCGGCGAGGTGACGCCGAGCAGCGACCCGAGGAACACCGAGGCGCTCCAGCCCTCACCACCCACCGGTGCGGGCACATGGTGCGCGAAGGCCGCCGGACCGTCCCGGGCGTCCTCGGGCAGCGCCACCCACAGCTGGGCACCGTGCAGCACCGTGGTCCGTGAGGTGGAGATCTCCGAGTGGCTGACGCCCTGGCCCGCCGTCATCAGGTTGAGCTCGCCCGGGCGCACCAGGGCGTGCGTGCCCAGGCTGTCGCGGTGCTCGACCTCGCCGGTGAAGAGCCAGCTCACCGTGGCCAGCCCCGTGTGCGGGTGCGGCGCCACGCTCATCCCACCGGTCTGCGCCACGTCGTCGGGACCGTAGTGGTCGGCGAAGCACCAGGCCCCGATCAGCGACCGCTCACGCTGCGGGAGGGTACGCCGCACGGTCATCGCCCGCGGGCCGCCCAACGGCACCTCGCGCGGGGTCAGCACCTCGACCGCCGGCCCCACCAGGCGATCCTCCGGCTCGACGTCGATCTCGTCCGGGTCGCGGTCGGGGTTGCTCATGCCCCGAGTATCCAGGCCCGACCTCAGGACGCCGTGAACGTCCCCGCATCCGACGCGATGGTCTCCGCCTGCGGGTGGGTCGTGGGCTCGAGGCGCACCACGACCCCCTTCGACGTCGGGCAGTTCGAGCCGTCGGCGGTCGAGTGCAGCGGGATCAGCGGGTTGGTCTCGGGGTAGTACGCCGCCGAGCAGCCCCGCGGCTGCTGGTACGAGACGACCCGGAAGGCCGGGGCCCGGCGCTCGTCGCCGTCCCACTCGCTGACGAGGTCGACCAGGTCGCCCTCGGCGAGGCCGAGGTCGGTGATGTCGTCCGGGTGCACGAACACCACGCGCCGCCCGTTCTTGACGCCGCGGTAGCGGTCGTCCAGGCCGTAGATCGTGGTGTTGAACTGGTCGTGCGAGCGCATCGTCTGCAGCAGCAGCCGACCCGCCGGCACCTCGAGCACCTCCGTCGGGCACACCGAGAACTGCGCCTTGCCGGACTTCGTCGGGAAGGTACGGGTGTCGCGCGGGCCGTGCGGCAGGACGAAGCCGCCGGGCCGGACGACCTTCTCGGCGTACGACGCCGCGCCGGGCACGACCCGCCCGATGCTCTCGCGGATGCGGGTGTAGTCGGCGCGGAACTCCTCCCACGGCAGCTGCGGGTCCTCGGGGCGGGTCAGCAGCGCCATGGCCAGCGAGCAGACGATGTCGACCTCGCTGCGCAGGTGCTCCGAGGCCGGCTCGAGCGGACCCTTCGAGGCGTGCACGGCCGACATCGAGTCCTCGACGCTGACCCGCTGGGCGGTGCCGCCGGTCATGTCCTTCTCGCTGCGACCCAGGGCGGGCAGGATCAGCGCCTCGCGTCCGTGGACGACGTGCGAGCGGTTGAGCTTGGTCGAGACGTGCACGGTGAGGTCGCTGCGCTCGAAGGCCTCGCTGATCACCGCGGTGTCGGGCACGGCGGAGACGAAGTTGCCGCCCATGGCGAAGAAGACCTTGGCCTTGCCCTCGACCAGGGCCTGCAGGGAGTCGACGGTGTCGAGGCCGTGCTCGCGGGGCGGCTCGAAGCCGAACTCCTCGCCCAACGAGTCCAGGAAGGTGTCGGCGACCTTCTCCCAGATGCCCATCGTCCGGTCGCCCTGGACGTTGGAGTGGCCGCGCACGGGGCACAGGCCGGCGCCGGGCCGGCCGATGTCGCCGCGCAGGAACGCGACGTTGGCGAGCTCCTTGATCGTCGCGACCGCGTGGCGGTGCTGGGTCACGCCCATCGCCCAGCAGGTGACGGTCGCCTTCGAGGCCTCGATCATGTCGACCGCCTCCTCGATGAGGGCGCGGCTCAGGCCGGTGGCCCGCTCGACCAGCGACCAGTCGAGGTCGGCCAGGCCGGCGGCGTACTCCTCGTAGCCGCTGGAGTACTCCTCGATGAAGGCCTTGTCGATCGCGCCACGCTCGATGAGCAGGGCCCCGAAGGCCTGGAACAGGGCGAGGTCGCCGCCGATGCGCACCGGGAGGTGGAGGTCGGCGATGCCGGTGCCGTTGCCGAGCCAGCCCTTGACCTTCTGGGGGTTCTTGAAGCGGACGAGACCGGCCTCCTGGAGCGGGTTGATCGCGATGATCCTGCCGCCGTTCTCCTTGGCCGCCTCGAGCGCCGAGAGCATCCGCGGGTGGTTCGTGCCGGGGTTCTGGCCCACGATCAGCAGCAGGTCGGCGGTCTCGACGTCCTCGAGCGAGACCGAGCCCTTGCCGACGCCGATCACCTCGGCCAGCGCCAGCGAGGTCGACTCGTGGCACATGTTCGAGCAGTCGGGCAGGTTGTTGGTGCCGAAGGCGCGCACCATCAGCTGGTAGGCGAACGCGGCCTCGTTGGAGGTCTTGCCGGAGGTGTAGAAGATCGCCTCGTCGGGCGAGTCGAGCCCCCGCAGGCGGTCGGCGACGAGGCCGAAGGCCTCGTCCCAGCTGATCGGCTCGTAGTGCGTGCCCCCCGCGCGCAGCACCATCGGCTCGGTGATCCGGCCCTGCTGGCCCAGCCAGTAGTCGGTGCGCTGACGCAGCTCGGAGAGCGGGTGCGCAGCGAAGAACTCCGGGCCGACGCGACGCTTGGTCGCCTCCTCGGTGACCGCCTTGGCCCCGTTCTCGCAGAACTCGGCGGTGTGGCGGTGCCCGGCGGCGGGGTCGGGCCAGGCGCAGCCCTGGCAGTCGAACCCGTCGGCCTGGTTGAGCTTGAGCAGCGTCTTGGCCGTCCGGACCGGACCCATCTGCTCCATCGCCCGTTTCATCGACACCGCGACCGCGGTCGCCCCGGCCGCGGCGTGCGGGCGACCGCCGGTCTTCAGGTCGGTCTCGTCGATGTCGGACTTCGGTGCGGGGCGCAGGGAGCTCACCGCGACAGTGTCGCTCACCACCCTGAGACGCCGCTCACCCCAGGGCCGGGTGCGCCCGGGCCGCCGGCCTGCCTAGGTTGGGGTGATGGACCCGACGACCGCACCCGCCCCCTGGTGGACGGCGCTGCTCGACGTGACCGGCACCCCTCCCACCACAGGCTCCGGACCCGCGGCGGCGCTCGTCGGCTCGTACGTCGTCGACGACCGGGCGCTGCCCGACCACGACCCGGCCGCCGGCCCGGTGACCCTGGCCGTCACCGGCGGCGCCGGGCAGCTGGCCGGTCCTGCCGCGCTGGCCGGCCGTCGCGGCGTCGCGCTGCGCGCCGTGCGGGTCGTCCTGCGCGACCTCGACGACCTGCGGGGCAACGCCCGCCGGGTCGTCGCCGCGGTCGACGCCGCCCGGGCCGACGGTTCTCTCGACGAGGCGACCACCGTGGTCGTCGGCCTGCCCGATCTCGAGCCGGGCGCGGACTGGCAGGGCGCGGTCGACGAGGTCGCGACCCGCGAGCTCGCCGTCGCGCTGCCGCTCGTCGGCACCGACGGGCCGCCCGACCCCCTGCGGGTCGCCGCCTGGCTGGAGGCCGCCTTCGACCGGGAGACCCCGGTGACCGCGCTCGGCGGCGACCCGCTCTGCCTGCTCGGCGCCGCGCGCCGGGCCTTCGACGGTGCTGGGGCGGTCGAGGTGGCCGCTGCGCTCAGCGGCCGGCCCGCCGAGGCGCTCGAGGGGCTCGACGAGACCGCGCTGGGCGGCGTACGCCGCTGGGTGCTCGGGGTGCAGTGCGGGGCCGACGGGCCGACCCGGGTGGCGGCCGACCTCGCCGGCCTCGGGATCACTCAGCCGAGCCCCGAGACGTAGACGTCGTTGCCGGGTCCGAACGGGATGCCGAGCTGGACGAAGACGAGCAGCACCACCATCCAGGAGACCCAGAACGGCACCACGAACGGCAGCAGCCGCGCCATCAGCGTGCCGAGGCCGGCCTCCGGCTCGTAGCGGCGCACGAAGGTGAGCAGCACGATCATGTAGGGGTTCAGCGGGGTGACGATCTGGGTGGCGGAGTCGCCGACGCGGAACGCCGCCTGCACGAAGGCCGGCTCGTAGCCGAGCAGGCCGAAGAGCGGCACGAAGACCGCCGCCATGATCGTCCACATCGACGAGCCCGAGATGATGAACAGGTTCAGCACCGAGCACAGGAGCACGAACAGCACGATCACCGGCAGCCCGGTCAGGCCGATCGAGCGCAGACCGTCGGCGCCCGTGACCGCGAGGGCGGAGCCGACGCCGGACCAGTCGAAGAGCGCGATGAACTGCCCGAGCACGAAGGCGAGCACGAGGAAGGGCGTCATGTCCTTCAGAGCCGTGCCCATCATCCGCGGGACCGCACCGAAGCCGTCGATCGTGCCCGCGACGCGTCCGTAGACGTAGCCGCCGACGGCGAAGTAGGCGAAGACGACGAACACGATGGAGTCCAGCAGGGGCGAGGCGGGCAGGAAGCCGCCCTCGGCGTTGCGCCACGGCGAGAACGGCACGAGCACCGCGGCCAGGATGACCGCGGTCAGGGCGAGCAGGGCCAGCACCGCCGCGCGCAGACCGCGCCGCTCGGCGGGCTCGAGCACGGTCGTGGTGGCCTCCCCCTCGACCGTGCCGCCGGCCTCCCCGGCAGCGAGGTCGGCGGTCGCGACCTCCTCCCGCGGTACGCCGTGGCGCACCAGCCGGGGCTCGAGCACCCGGTCGATGACGAGCCCGGCGACGATCCCGAGGACGACCGACGAGACGACGTTGAAGAAGTAGTTCGAGAGCGGGTTGACCGGCGCCGCGGCCTGCTCGAGCGCCGGCACGGTCGGGATCACGGCGTTGGTGATGCCGGCGAAGAGAGCATCGAGCGACGTCGGCACGATGGAGGTGGAGTAGCCCGCGCCGACGCCGGCGAAGCCGCCGAGCAGTCCCGCCATCGGGTGCCGGCCGGCCGCCTGGAAGGCGAGCGCGGCCAACGGCGGGACGACGACGAAGGCCGAGTCCGACATCACCGAGCCGACGACGCCGATGAAGCCGACGGCGTACGGCAGCGCCCAGCGGGGTGCCGATCCCATCGAGGTGCGGATGCCGGCGGCGAGGAAGCCGGTGTGCTCGGCGATCCCGATCGCGAGCAGGATCGTCACGACCGTGGTCAGTGGCGGGAAGCCGATGAAGTTCGTACCGAGGTTGGCGGTGAACCAGGCCAGGCCCTCGCCGGTGAACAGCCCGCGCACCACGGTGGGCTCCTCGGCCCCCGGCACCTGCACGCTGACCCCGGCGACGGCCAGGCCCGTCGAGATCACCCCGATGAGCAGGAACAGGATCAGGAAGAGGTTGAACGGCTGGGGCAGCCGGTTGCCGGCGCGTTCGACGCCGGTCAGGAAGCGGTCGCCCAGACCGCTGCCGCCCGGGCCTGCGGTGGTCCGGTTCGCGTCGTGCGCCATGGGCTCTCCCGAGAGGTGGAGGGGTGGGTGGTGGGACTAGTCGAAGTAGTGGGCGACGTCGACCACGCCGCCGGCGGCCTCGAACTCCGCGGCGACGGCGGCGGCGAGGTCGTCGTCGACGAGCAGGTCGATCACGGTGCAGGCCAGCCCGTAGGCCCCGTCGACGGCGCCGCGCTCCGCGTGCGGTGACGCCGCAGCGGCCGCGAACTCGGGGGTGTGCAGGGCCACGTGGGGCTCGGCGATCTTGATCAGCGGGTGGATCCCGGGCACGCGGTAGCTGACGTTGCCGAAGTCGGTGGAGGCGGCGAGGGTCTCGGAGATCACGCCGGCGGGGTACGGCGCACGGCCGCGCGCCTGCTGGGCGAGGGCCCACCGACTGGTGAGCGCCTGGTTCGTGCGCACCGGCAGCGACGGCGGGTGCTCGTCCCAGGCGACGTCGACGCACACGCCGGCCATCATGGCCGCCCCGCGCAGCACGTCCTCGACGCGGCGCGAGAGGTCGAGCAGGGTCTCGGGGTGCAGCGAGCGCACGTAGAGGTCGAGCCGGGCCGTCGACGGGATCACCGAGGGCCTGGTGCCGCCCTCACTGATCACCGCGTGCAGCCGGTCGACCGGCGGCACCTGCTGGCGCAGCACGCCGAGGCCCTGGTAGGCCAACGACGCCGCGTCGAGGGCGTTGCGGCCCAGGAAGGGTTGGGCGGAGGCGTGCGCCGAGACCCCGGTGAAGGTGGCGCTGGCCACGCGCCGGCCCAGCCAGACCTGCTCGGCCACGTCCTCGGCGTACGGGTGGAGCATCACGGCGGCGTCGAGACCGTCGAACGCACCCGCACGCGCGAGATGCTCCTTGCCCGTGTGACCCTCCTCGGCCGGGGTCCCGAGCAGGACCACACGGCCCTCGCCGCAGCCCGGGTCGGCCCTCAGCAGCTGCCGGAGCGCGACCACGGCGCCCACGGCGCTCGCGGCGATCACGTTGTGACCACAGGCGTGGCCGATCTCCGGGAGGGCGTCGTACTCCGCGAGGACGGCGACCGTCCGGTGGCGGGTCGCGTCGAACCCGCCGGTGACGACCTCGGCACGGACCGCCGTGTCGAGGCCGTGCGCGCCCACCGTGACCTCGAAGCCGTGGCGCTCCAGCAGCGCGGCGACGGCAGCGGCTGCCAGGGTCTCCTCGAAGGCGGTCTCGGGGACCTCGTGCAGGCGGTGCAGGAGTTTGCACAGGTCGGGTCCGAGCTCGTCGACGGCCTCGCCGAGGCGCGCGTGCAGCCGGGCAGGCGCGCCGTCGTGCGCCGAGCTGATCGGCTCGCTGGCCGCGGCCCGCGCGGAGGTCTGCTCCTCGAGCACGTCGAGGTAGGCGGTGGACGGGACGGCGGACGGGGGCGGCGGGTCGGCGGGGGGCGGCACGCGAGGCACGATAGGAACCACGACGGGCCGGCGCAACGCCCTGCGGGGCCCGGACCGGCCCCCGCGTCGCGCCTTGCGTGGGTCAGCGCAGGACGACGGTGCGGGCGCCGTTGAGGAGAACCCGGGACTCCGCGTGCCAGCGGACGGCTCGCGCGAGGGCCTGGCACTCGACGTCGCGGCCGGCGGCGACGAGCGCCTCGACGCTCATCGCGTGGTCGACCCGGGCGATCTCCTGCTCGATGATCGGACCCTCGTCGAGGTCGGCGGTGACGTAGTGCGCCGTGGCGCCCACGAGCTTGACCCCACGAGCGTGCGCCTGGTGGTAGGGCTTGGCGCCCTTGAAGCTGGGCAGCATCGAGTGGTGGATGTTGATCGCACGACCCTCGAGCCTGCGGCACAGGTCGTCGGTGAGGACCTGCATGTAGCGAGCGAGCACCACGAGGTCGACCTCGAGCTCCTCGACGAGCTCGAGCAGCCGAGCCTCCGCGGCCGGCTTGCCCTCCCTCGTCACGGGCACGTGGTGGAAGGCCACGCCGTAGTTGACGGCGAGGTGCTCCAGGGTCGGGTGGTTCGAGACGACACCGACGACCTCCACCGGCAACGCCCCCGTCGAGGCACGGAACAGCAGGTCGTTGAGGCAGTGACCGAAGGAGCTCGCCATGATCAGCACCCGGGGCCGGACGTCGGCGTCGACGAGCTCCCAGCTCATCGCGAACTCCTCACCCACCTCGCCGAGGAGGGACCGCAGGTCGTCCGGACCGACGTCGTCAGGCGCGGTGAACCCGATCCGCAGGAAGAAGGTGCCCGAGTCGGGGTCGCCGTACTGCTGGCTCTGGTCGATGTTGCAGCGCACGCCGGCCAGCAGGGACGAGACCGCAGCGACGATGCCGGGGCGATCGGGGCACGAGAGCCGCAAGACCTGCTCGCTGCTCACGTGCCACCCTCCCGCGTCGTGATGCTGTGGCAGGTGCAGGGTTCGAACCTGCGTAGTCGATGACGGCTGATTTACAGTCAGCTCCCTTTGGCCGCTCGGGCAACCTGCCGGGTGTCACGGGTGGCGTTTGGCCCGCCCGGTGACGAGGCGTCACAATAGCGCAGCCCCGCACCCACATCGAAACCCAGGAGGGCGAACCGTGGCCGACTCGTCGTTCGACATCGTCAGCAAGATCGACCGCCAGGAGGTCGACAACGCGCTCGGCCAGACCGCACGCGAGATCTCCACCCGCTTCGACTTCAAGGGCACGGGCGCCACCATCGAGTGGCAAGGTGACGAGGCCATCGAGATCACGGCCTCCGCCGACGACCGTGCGAGCGCCGTCCTCGACGTGTTCAAGGGCAAGCTCGTCAAGCGCAACGTCAGCCTCAAGGTGCTCGACGCCGGGGAGCCGCGCGCCTCGGGCCAGCAGTCGAAGATCGCGGTCGCCCTCAAGGAGGGCATCTCCTCGGAGGACGCGAAGAAGGTGTCCAAGCTGATCCGCGACGAGGGCCCCAAGGGCGTCAAGGCGCAGATCCAGGGCGACGAGCTGCGCGTGAGCAGCAAGAAGCGCGACGACCTCCAGGCCGTCCAGGCCCTCGTCAAGGGCCAGGACTACGACTTCGCGGTCCAGTTCACCAACTACCGCTGACCCGGATCCGCTAGCGCCGCTCCTGCTGGGCGCGTGCGTTCCTCGACGGAGCGTCATCGAGTCAGTCGTCGAGGTCGATCTCCCGGATGTCATGCCGCGAGACTGCGAAATGGGCGGGCCCGGTTCTCGCGGCCTCGGTCCAGATCTGATGCTGGTCCCGGATGAAGCAGTCGGCCATCGCCTGCGCGTTCAGATTGCCCGACGTGAGACAGAAGGCTCGCACGCCGTGGTCGATCAGCGCCCGACGCTCGGCCGCGCGGTACTTGATCCGCTCGTCCTTCATGAGCACCGGCCAGCCCCGCTCACCTGCGAGCCGCAGCCACGTGACGTCGTCGACAGTCTCGTCCTGCGGCACTCCGTAGTGCTCTGACAGCGTGACCAGCGCCCAGCCACTCTCCCGCAGCAATGACGGAACGCGAACCCTGCCCAGGCTGCGGTCTACGAAGAACAGCGGCCCCGGCACCTGGATCGACCTCAGTTGGTCTTGACGACCTGGCGGACCGCGTCCTCGAGCTCGAGGTAGGGAACGCCGTACTCCTCGGCGACAACCGCCAGCTCCTCACCCGACCGGAACAGTGCGAGAGCGTCCTCGAGCCGTGCTCCACCGTGGGTGAAGATCGGCTGTCCGAAGGAGCGTCGGACGTCGGCAACCAGGTGCGCCTGCTCGAAGCCGGGGAGGGGAAGCGCGGTGGCGAACCCGTCGGCGCCGAACACGATGCGCTGCAGGTAGCCCGAGACCACATCGGGAAAGACTCGCTGGCCGTCGCGAACGACGACGAGCTCGCGCACCGCGTCTGCTGCATCCCCCCCGGCCCTGCCGGCGTAGTCGAAAAGCACCTCGGCGCCGTCCGTGAACAGCTTCTCGGACGCGAGCGCGTGCTCAACGCCCATCTCGGTGTTCAGCCGCTCCAGCGCCGGGCGAATGCGCTGCAGGGGGACGCCGGACCGGCGGATCGCGGCGAGTGCATAGCCTTCGGCAAGCCCGATGAACGGGATCGCCGGTCCTCGTTGGCCCGACTTCCCGACGGCAGTGATCACCGGCTTCCCCATGACTTCTCGACCCTGGATGACGGAGTGATAGCCGCGCGACCAGTTGCGGAACGTCGACTCCGAGAGGCCCAGGAAGCGCGACGCCTCCGCCTGCGTGTAGAGCGGTGCGTCGTACTTGTCGACGGCGGACTCAGCCTCGAGAACGGTCACGGTCGCCTCCTCTCGTCGGGCCGGTGATAGGTCATCATGACGTACGCCGGGGACACTTCAGGCCACTCCGGCGTGAGCCTTCCCGAGTCCACCATGAGTCCGCAGAGAGATCGAGGACCAACCGTGACCCACCAACACCCGGCGGACGGACCCGACCTCGATCAGGCTCAACCGGCCCCTGCCGCGGCTCGCTGAGCACCCCGGCTCGGCAGGGTCGAGCCCTGAGGGCTGCGATCCTCAGGGCCCTGATGCTCAGGGCTCCAGGCAGGTCGGGATGGAGTCCGAGCGTCCTCGTGGCTGCTCGGTGCGGCCCTCCGGGTCGTAGATCTTCACCACGTCCACGGTGTCGAGCTGCTTCAGGGTGGGCATGATCTCGTTGGCCACGGTGAAGGTCGCACCACCGCTGTCGCACCCTCCGGTGAGCCTGACCCGTGCGATGCCGTTGCGCACCCGCGGCGCGGCGAACCCGCTCGCGCCGCTGGCCTCGAAGCTCAGCCCGGCTGGCTCGTCGTAGTCGGTCGGGCCGGCGAAGAGAGCAGTCAGCGCGCCGCGGACCCCCGCGGGGCTCGGGACCCGGCGCAGGACGCCGGCCGGCGTCGCGTCGGAGGTCGCGAAGACGACCTGCACCGCACCCGCGCGGCAGTCGAAGGGGTGCTGGCGCCGGTGAGCCACGTCGATGACGAGGCGGGCCGGTGAGGTGAGCGTGGAGACCCGGAAGTCGGTGGTGGCTCGCAGGCCGAGTGCGTAGGTGACCACGCCCTCGAAGTCGCCGGCGCGGCGCACCTCTCGCAGCTGTGGGAAGGAGCGGACCAGTCGTCGCGGTGCCGACGTCGGGTGACCCGCGTCGTCGTGTGCGACAGCGGGTTCGAGGCGCACCAGCAGCAGGGACCTGCCGCGCAAGGTCAGCGGGCGACCCGACCCGTCCGCCGTGACCTCGCGGACCCGGTGGACCCGGTGCCCGGGGACGCCGGTCAGGTCGAAGACCACCCGGTCGAAGCCGGCCCCGTCGTGCCGGCCCACCCGGACGTCGTCCAGCCGGGGCTGCGCGACCGCCGCTGGAGCGGGCGCGACGACGGGCGCCCGGCACGCCGCCGCGTCGGCCGATCGGGCGACCAGCGAGATCGGCTGCCCGCCGGAAGCCCCGGCGACGGGCGGGGCGATCAGCAGCAGGCCGAAGACCGTCGCGATGCCGAGCAGCCTGACCCGGATCGTGCGGCGTGTGGTGCGAGCGGTGGTGTGCGCCATGGTGCTGCCTCCAAGAAATCAGAGTGCACCCGTGGGTCGGCTGACGCAAGACCTGCGACCCAGCCAGCCGTGGGCGTGTCCCGCCCGAGCCGTGGCGTTGCCAGGTCACGTCCGAGGTCACGTTCCGGGTCACGATGCGAGGTCACACGGTGGCCTGCTCGGGCAGCACGTCCGACGGTGGCCGGCGCGTCGGCTCGTCCGGCTGCCCGACTGGGCGTGCCTGCAGCCAGCAGAGCAGCTCCTCGACAGGCATGGGGCGTGCGAAGTACCACCCCTGGGCCACGTCACATCCTGCGGCGATCAGCAGCTCGACTGCACCGGCGTCCTCGACGCCCTCGGCAACCATCCGCAGCCCCAGGGAGTGGGCGAGATCCACGCTGGACCGGACGATGGCGGAGTCCCGGGGCTCCGTGGACATGTGGGTGACGAAGGAGCGGTCCAGCTTCAGCTCCTGGACGGGCAGTCGGCGCAGGTAGGCCAACGAACAGTGACCGGTCCCGTAGTCGTCGACCGAGAGCAGGACCCCCTGCGCGTGCAGCCGCTCCAGCGTCTCCTGCGCCCGGTGCGGATCCGACATCACCGTCGTCTCGGTGATCTCCAGGGTCAACGCCTCAGCGGGCACGCCGTGCTCGGCAAGCATCGCCTGGACGTGCCCGGGGAGCGACTCGTCGAGCAGGTCCGCCGCCGACAGGTTCACCGACACGGCGAGGTCGATCCCTTCGCGACGGATCGCGGCGCAGTCAGCCAAGGCGGTGCGGAGCACGATCCTGGTCAGCGCCGGCATCAGCCTGTGGTCCTCGGCGAGCGGCAGGAACGAGTCGGGCGCCAGCAGGCCTCGCTCCGGATGCTCCCAGCGAACCAGCGCCTCGACGGCACGCCCGTGCCCGGTCAGGTCGACCTTCGGCTGGTAGTGCACGCTGAGCTCGTCAGCGGTGATGGCGCGGTGCAGGTCTCCGGCCAGTTGCAGTCTGTCGCAGCTGGCGGCCGACTGCTCGGCACGGAAGACACGTGCGCCGGTGCCCCCGCGCTTCGCGGCGTACATCGCCATGTCGGCGCAGCGCAGCATGTCCATCCGGGTCTCTCCGTGCTCGGGGGCCGCGGCGAGACCGGTGCTCGCACGCACGTGCACGGTGACGGAACCCTCGAGAGCCACCGGCTCCACCAGCGCCTCCTGCAGGTGCTCGGCCGCCCGGAGGAGGCGGTCGACGTCCGCCACGTCCGGCAGCAGCACCGCGAACTCGTCGCCCCCCAACCTGGCCAGCGTCGCCCCCGGCAGATGCAGGTCGAGCGCGCCGCTCAGCCGAGCGCTGACCGCCACGAGGAGCAGGTCCCCGGCCTGGTGGCCCAGGGAGTCGTTGATCTCCTTGAAGCGGTCCAGATCGAGCATCGCCACACCCACCATCCCTCCGGGGCGACGATCCATCAGCGCCTGCTCGAGGTGGCGGTACAGGGCCCGCCGGTTGGGCAGGCCGGTGAGCTCGTCGGTCATCGCCTGCTTACGGATGGCGGCCAGGTCCTGGACCCGTCTGAACGCGACGACGGTGCGCGCCGCGGACACCAGGAGGGTCGTGGCTGCCAGCAGCACCACGACGAGGGGGAGCTCGACCCGGGACGACACGGCCAGAACGGCGGTGGCCGCCAGGCTCGACACGCCGGTGACCCAGAGCGAGGAGACCCCGATCGCAGGTGCCGGTCCGTGCTCCCCCGGTGCTCGCGAGACCCCGAGCGCGATCATCGCCACCCCGGCTGCCCACAACAGGTCGAGCGGCGTCCCCACCGTGTAACCGTCGAGCGCGATCCGGTAGGCGTAGACGACATCGGCCGCAGCGAAGGTCACCAGCCCGGCCGCCACGTAGGCGTAGAACCGTCCGGGACGCCCACCGGTCGCAGCGAACACCCCGAGGACCATCGAGACCAGCGCGACGTCGGCGACCGGGTAGGCCGCGGCGACCAGGATCTGGAACGTGCCACCGTCGAATCCCCGCGCGAGGGGGAGCACGCACAGCCCGCCCACGGTGCCCGCGGCGAGCCCGGCGGTGAGGCCGTCGAGCAGCACACTGCCCCGCAGCAGCCCGATCCGAGCACGCATGGACAGCACCACCCCCGCCGCATAGAACGGGTAGACCGCGAGGTACGCCGCGTCGGCCCAGGACGGGAACGGCGGAGCCTCCAGGGTGTCGACCCACAGCACGTAGAGCAGGTTGCCGGCCAGGAAGCACGTCACCGCCGCCGCAAGGCTCCAGGACCACCCCCGGTCGCGGGGGTTGGCCACACCGCGCAGCAGCAGGACCAGCACGGGCCACGCGAAGACCAGGTTGCCGATCACGACGTCCCGGGCGAACCCGGACACCGGGACCTGGGGCACCGACAGCAGCACCGCGAAGGCCGCGAGGGTCACCGCCTCGAGGACGAGCAGCAGCCGGATCCACCCGTGGGCGTCGCGCGGGAACCACAGTGGAGCTCGCATCGCGTCAAGCCCCTTCCATGATTGGTCAGCACCACGGTGATCGGCACGCCTGGACCCCGACTTGAGGGCGAGGACGCGTCCTCGCCCTACCTGGGCGGGCACGTGGTGTGCCCCTCTCCGATCGCCTCGGCTGCTGCTCCGGCGAGGCCGGGGGCGCCGCGTGGCGTGGGTCACGCACCGCGTTCCGCCCCTCGGGAAGCGGTGCGGAGGGGTTGAGATCGGCGGCTAGTGTGGGCGGTCGTGACGACGTAGAAACGAGGCAGTGGTGTCAAAGCAGGTCAAGCAGCTCGACCGGGTCATCATCCGCTTCGCCGGTGACTCCGGTGACGGGATGCAGCTCACCGGCGACCGGTTCACGCAGGAGTCGGCTGTCTTCGGCAACGACCTCGTGACGTTGCCGAACTTCCCCGCCGAGATCCGCGCTCCCCAGGGCACCCTGCCCGGGGTCTCCTCGTTCCAGGTCCACTTCGCCGACCACGACATCCTCACCGCCGGTGACGCGCCGGACGTGCTGGTCGCCATGAACCCCGCCGCGCTCAAGGCCAACCTCTCCGACCTGCACCGCGGCGCGACGATCATCGTCGACTCGCACGACTTCACGGCCCGCAACCTCACCAAGGCCGGCTACACCACGAACCCCCTCGAGGGGCTCGACGAGCAGGGTTCCGAGCTCGCCGAGTTCGCCGTGCACGTCGTCGACCTCACTGGGATGACGGTCGGTGCCGTGAAGGAGTTCGGGCTGTCGCGCAAGGACGCCTCGCGGGCCAAGAACATGTTCGCCCTCGGCCTGCTGTCGTGGATGTACGGACGACCCACCGAGTCGACGGAGACGTTCCTCTCGCGCCGGTTCGCGCGGGTCCCCGACATCCGCGACGCCAACATCGCCGCGTTCAAGGCCGGGTGGAACTTCGGCGAGACGACCGAGACCTTCGTGGTGCGCTACGAGGTCAAGCCGGCCCCGATGGCGCCGGGCACCTACCGCAACATCACCGGCAACCTCGCCCTGGCGTACGGCCTGGTCGCCTCCGGGGTCCGCTCGGGGCTGCCGGTCTTCCTCGGCTCCTACCCGATCACCCCGGCCAGCGACGTCCTGCACGAGCTGTCCAAGCACAAGGCCTTCGGGGTCACGACGTTCCAGGCCGAGGACGAGATCGCCGGGATCGGGGCCGCCATCGGGGCCGCGTTCTCCGGCTCCCTGGGGGTGACCACGACCTCAGGGCCCGGCGTCGCGCTGAAGTCGGAGACGATCGGTCTCGCGGTGATGACCGAGCTGCCGCTGCTGGTCATCGACGTGCAGCGCGGCGGACCGTCGACCGGGCTGCCCACCAAGACCGAGCAGGCCGACCTGATGCAGGCCATGTTCGGCCGCAACGGCGAGGCGCCGGTGCCGATCGTCGCGCCGCAGTCGCCGGGCGACTGCTTCGCCGCCGCGATCGAGGCGACGCGGATCGCGGTGACCTACCGGACCCCGGTGATGCTGCTCTCCGACGGCTACCTGGCCAACGGCTCCGAGCCGTGGCGGATCCCGGACGTCGACGACCTGCCGAGGATCGATCCGGGGTTCGCGACCGAGCCCAACCACGAGACCGTCGACAAGTCCGGGGAGACCGTGGCCGACTTCTGGCCCTACCTGCGCGACCCCGAGACCCTCGCGCGGCCGTGGGCCGTTCCGGGAACCGCCGGTCTCGAGCACCGCATCGGTGGTCTCGAGAAGGGCGAGGGCCACGGCAACATCTCCTACGACCCCGCCAACCACGACGCGATGGTGCGCGTGCGGCAGGCCAAGGTCGACGCGATCGCCGCCTCGCTGCCGCCCCTGGAGGTCGACGACCCGTCGGGCCAGGCCCGCGTGCTGGTCATCGGGTGGGGCTCGACCTACGGCCCGATCGGCGCCGGCGTACGCCGGGTCCGCAAGAGCGGCCACCACGTGGCACAGGTGCACCTGCGCCACCTCAACCCGTTCCCCTCCGACCTCGGCGACATCCTCCACCGCTACGACAAGGTGCTGGTGCCGGAGATGAACCTGGGTCAGCTGTCCACCCTGCTGCGGGCGCGCTACCTCGTCGACGCGGTCGGCTACAACGTCGTGCGCGGCCTGCCGCTCAAGGCCTCCGACCTCGCCCACGTCATCGGCGAGCTCGTCGCCGAGGCCGAGGGCGTCGAGGTCGACCTCGGCACCGTCTCCTCCCAGGAGGTCCACCAGTGAGCACCACCCAGACCGACCTTCCCCTCCCCGTGCTGCGCAGCGGCACCGACGGGGTGCCCGAGGTCTCACCCGACGACGCCGCCCAGACCGGCAAGGACTTCACCTCCGACCAGGAGGTGCGCTGGTGCCCGGGCTGCGGCGACTACGCCGTGCTCAAGGCCGTGCAGAGCTTCCTGCCCGACCTCGGCCTGCGCCGGGAGAACATCGTGTTCGTCTCGGGCATCGGCTGCTCCAGCCGGTTCCCCTACTACCTCGACACCTACGGGATGCACTCCATCCACGGACGCGCGCCGGCGATCGCGACCGGCATCGCGACCGCGCGCGAGGACCTGTCGGTGTGGGTGGTCACCGGTGACGGCGATGCCCTCTCGATCGGCGGCAACCACCTGATCCACGCGCTGCGGCGCAACGTGAACATGACGATCCTGCTGTTCAACAACCGGATCTACGGCCTCACGAAGGGCCAGTACTCCCCCACCTCGGAGGCGGGCAAGGTCACGAAGTCGACCCCGATGGGCTCGGTCGACCACCCGTTCAACCCCGTCTCGCTCGCGCTGGGCGCCGAGGCGAGCTTCGTGGCGCGCACGATCGACTCCGACCGCAAGCACCTCACCGAGGTCCTCGCCGCGGCCGCTGCGCACCGGGGCACGAGCCTGGTCGAGATCTACCAGAACTGCCCGATCTTCAACGACGGGGCGTTCGACGCGATCAAGGACCGCGACACCAAGGCCGACGCCATCATCCCGCTGGTGCAGGGCGAGCCGGTCCGCTTCGGCGCCGAGCTGCAGCACGGGCTGGCCCGCGACCCGGAGACCGGTGGGGTGCGGGTGGTCGACGTCGACGGGCCCGACGGCGTCGGTGTCGAGGCGTTGCTCGTGCACGACGCGACCCGCGAGGACCCCTCGACCGCGTTCGCGATCAGTCGGCTCACCGACGCGGGCTACCTGCGCCAGTCTCCGATCGGGGTCTTCCGACAGGTCGAGCGACCCACCTACGACGACCAGACCCGGGCCCAGATCGCCACCGCGACCGATGCGGCCCCCGGTGAGGCGACCGCGCGCCTGGCCGCGCTGGTCGGCGGGGGCGACACCTGGACGGTCGTCTGACGCAGCGCCCGGACACCACGACGGCCCGGACAGCACGACGGCCCGACCCGGATCCTCCAGGTCGGGCCGCACGCACGGGTGATCAGTAGGTCGTGATCACGATCTTGCCGTTGGAGGTCGACTTCCGGAAGTTGTCGGTCGCCTGGGTCACGGTGCGGTACTCGACCTTGCCGGCGCGCTTGAGCGCGGCGACCCGCGTGACGTAGCTGCTGTTGTCGGTGCTGCGGATCTTCTTGTAGGCGCGCCACTTCTTCGAGCTCGCCAGCTTGCGCTGGACGAAGATGGGCTTGCCGTTGTAGTCGACGGGGCCGATCTTGCCCTTGATGAAGAACTTGTTCGGCTTCGGCTCCTTGCCCTGGATCGTGATCTTGCGGGCTGGCTTCGGCGCGCCCTCGGCGGAGGCCGCGGCCACCTTGGCGGCGGACGCGCCACCGTCCGCGGCGAGGGCGGAGGAGCCCGCGGCGGCGGGCAGCAGGGCGAGCATGACCAGAGCGATCAGCCCGGCGACGATGCGGTGGATCCGCATGGATTCTCCTTGAGTCGTGGACCTGCGCGGTCCGAGAGATGACGGGTGTCGGGGCACACTGTGCCCCACCGCGGCGAGGACCGCAGCCGAAGTCTAGGTTTCCCCGGTGACGTCGAGACCAGCAGCCCCCCGTGCCGAGGGGGTCACCGAACGTCGCGAGGGGCTCCTGCTCGGGGTGGCCGCCTACGGCCTGTGGGGCACCTTCCCCCTGTACTGGCCGTTGCTGGAGCCGGCCGGGCCGCTCGAGATCCTCGCCCACCGCGTCCTGTGGTCGGTGCTGACGATCGGGCTGCTGCTCGGGCTGCGCCGCCGCGGTGCGGCACTGCTCGCGATCGCACGCGATCGCCGCACCCGCAGGCTGTTGCTGGTCGCGGCCGCGACGATCACCCTGAACTGGGCGATGTTCATCTACGGCGTGAACTCAGGGCGCGTCGTCGAGACCTCGTTGGGCTACTTCATCAATCCGCTGGTGACCGTGGCGATCGGGGTCGTCGTGCTCGGGGAACGGTTGCGTCGCGGGCAGTGGGCGGCGCTCGCGCTCGGCTTCGTCGCCGTGGCGGTGCTCAGCGTCGACTACGGCCGCCCGCCGTGGGTCGCACTCGTGCTCGCCTTCTCGTTCGGCACCTACGGGCTGGCCAAGAAGAAGGCCGACGTCGGCGCCGTGGAGTCGCTGACCTTCGAGACCGCGGCCATCGCGCCGTTCGCCCTGGCGTTCCTGCTCTGGCTGGAGCTCTCCGGGCGCGGCACCCTGGGCACCGAGGGCCCCGGGCACGCGCTGCTGCTCAGCACGACCGGCATCGTCACCGCGGTGCCCCTGCTGTGCTTCGGGGCGGCCGCCACCCGCCTGCCACTGGTGCAGATCGGGCTGCTGCAGTACCTCACGCCGTTCTTCCAGCTGGGGATCGGCGTCCTGGTCTACGACGAGGTGATGCCTCCCGGCCGCTGGGTCGGCTTCGCGCTGGTGTGGGCTGCCCTGCTGGTCTTCACCGTCGAGAGCCTCCGGCACCGCCGCCGTGCCCTGCGCCCGACCGTCACGGTGCCCCCTCCGATCTGAGGAGGCCCGCCAGGACCGAGGGGGGCCCGAGGAGCCCGAGATCATCGCCCGGCCGCCTCAGGTCGAGCGGGTGGCCACCACGTCGGCGAAGTCCTCGAGCGCCGTGCGCACCGGACCCGTGGGCAGGATGTCGAGGCGGGCCTTGGCCTCCTCGGCGCGCGAGACGACGTACGCGCGGGCCTGCGCCATCGCCGGGTGGGCACGCAGGAGCCGCAGCGCCTCGTCCAGCCTGACGTCGTCGTCGAGGTCCCCGCGCAGCAGCTCGTGCAGCCGCTCGTCGGCGGGGTCCTCGGAGGCCAGTGCCAGGAGCACCGGCAGCGTCGGCACGCCCTCGCGCAGGTCCGTGCCCGGGGTCTTGCCGGACTCGCCGGACTCGGAGGCGACATCGAGGATGTCGTCGGAGAGCTGGAAGGCGCTGCCGACGATCTCGCCGTACGACGCCAGCGCCTCCTCGACCTCCGGCCCGGCGCCGCTGAAGCGGGCGCCGTAGCGGGCGGAGGTCGCGATCAACGAGCCGGTCTTGCCGGCGACGACGTCGAAGTAGTGTGCGAGCGGGTCCTCGTCGGGCCCCGGCACGACGGTCTCCAGGATCTGGCCCTCGACGAGCTGGGTGAACGTCTCGGCCTGGATCCGCACGGCGTCGCGACCCAGCCGGGAGGTGAGCTCGGAGGAGCGGGCGAAGAGGAAGTCACCGGTCAGGATCGCGACGTGGTTGTCCCAGCGGGAGTTGGCCGAGTCGGCGCCGCGGCGCAGCGCAGCCTCATCCATCACGTCGTCGTGGTAGAGCGAGCCGAGGTGGGTGATCTCCACGACGCAGGCAGCGGTCTCGACGTCGGCGGACCCGGGGTCCGGGCCGGCCTCGGCCGCCAGCAGCACGAGCAGGGGCCGGAAGCGCTTGCCTCCGGCGTCGAGCAGGTGGCGAGCAGCGACGGTGACGTAGTCGGAGCGGCTCACGACATGGCCGAGGAGGGCCTGCTCGACCCGGTCGAGCCGGGTCGCGAGCCGATTCGCGAGGTCGGGGTCGCTGATCGGCAGCGCGAGCTCGCCCGGAGTGGGGCGGCTCACCTCAGGAAGCCCCCGACCTGGGCGGCGAGCTCGAGGACGGGACCGGGGACGATCCCGAGGACCAGCGTGATCGCGGCGCACAGACCGATCGTGATCGTCGTGGCGACCGAGGAGACCGTCACGTCGGCCACCTCGCGCGACGGTGCGAGGGTCGCGGTGGCCGTCGAGCCGGCGTACGGCGTGAGCGCGGTGCCGGTGCTGCCCTCGGCGCCCGCCGACCGCGTCGGGTCGGCGTCACCCCCGGAGGAGGCGTCCTCGTCCCATCCCTCGACGGGCGTCGTGGACCCGGCGAAGAACATCACCCGGATGACCCGGGCGTAGAAGAACACCGCGATCACGCTGGAGGCGATGGCGACCAGGACCACGGGCCAGGCGCCCGCCGACATCGCGACGGTGAAGACGGCCCACTTGCCGACGAACCCCGAGGTCAGCGGGATCCCGGCCATGGAGAGCAGGAAGAAGGCGAACACCGCGGCCATCAGCGGCGAGCGCTGACCCAGGCCCTCCCAACGGTCGAGACCCGTCGCCTCGCCTCCGGAGTCACGCACCAGCGTGACGACCGCGAAGGCGCCCAGGGTCGCGAAACCGTAGGTCGCGAGGTAGAACATCGTCGCCTGCAGCGAGGTCACCTGACCGTCGGCCAGCTCGCCGGCCGACTGCAGGCCGAGCAGACCGGTCAGCAGGAACCCGGTGTGGGCGATCGAGGAGTAGGCCAGGATCCGCTTGACGTCGCTCTGGACGGTGGCCAGCACCGAGCCGACGAGCATGGTCAGGATCGCGATCACCCACATCATCGGCTGCCAGGTCCAGCGGTCGGATCCGAAGGCGACGTAGAACAGGCGCAGCAGGGCACCGAAGGCCGCGACCTTGGTCGCGGCGGCCATGAACGCCGTCACCGCGGTCGGCGCGCCCTGGTAGACGTCGGGGGTCCAGCTGTGGAACGGCACGGCCCCGACCTTGAACAGCAGGCCGACCGCGAGCATCCCGATGCCGATCGCGAGCAGCGCCTGGTTCTCGGTGTCGTTGCCGACCGCGGCGGCGATCTCCGCGAGCTGCATCGAGCCGGCGAAGCCGTAGACCAGCGCGATGCCGTAGATGAAGAACCCCGAGGAGAAGGCGCCGAGCAGGAAGTACTTCATCGCCGCCTCCTGGCTCAGCAGGCGACGCCGGCGCGCGAGCCCGCACAGCAGGTAGAGCGGCAGGGAGAGGACCTCGAGGCCGACGAACATCGTCAGGAGGTCGCCCGCGGCCGGGAAGAGCAGCATGCCACCGACCGCGAACATCAGCAGGGGGTAGACCTCGGTGTGGGCCAGGCCGCGGGTGGAGGCCTCGCGCTCGGCCTCGGTGCCGGGCAGCGCCGCCGCCTGGCCCGCGAAGGCGGAGACGCCGTCCTCGAGCTTGCGCTCGGAGAACAGGGCGACGCCGAGCAGCGCGAAGATCAGCACCAGGCCCCACAGGAACACGGTGGGACCGTCGACGACGATCGTGCCGGACGAGGCGAGCACACCGCGGCCGGCTCCGTCGCCGACGACCGAGAGCCGGGTCCCGGCGACGACGGTCAGGGCGAGAGCAGCGAGCAGGCCGAGCGCGGCGACGCCGACCTGCACCCGGTGGCGTCGCTCACGGGGCAGGAACGCCTCGACGATCACCCCGAGGCAGGCGACACCGAAGACGACGAGCATCGGTGAGAGCTCGAGGTACTGCAGCGTGGGCTTGGTGAACTCCATGGGCTACTCGCTCTCCTCGCTGGCACCGGCCGCCGGCACGGTCGGCCCGACGTCGCGCACCCCGACCTGCTGCTGCAGCGTCTCGATCGTGGCGTTGCTCGCGTCGAGCAGCGGCTGGGGGTAGAAGCCGAAGAAGACCAGGGCGACCATCAACGGTGCGACCGCGCCGATCTCGCGGCGGTTCAGGTCGCGGTGGCCGCGACGTTCCATCGTCGAGGCGAGGGTGGTCGGCGTCGGGCCGGTCATCACCCGCTGGTACATCCACAGCACGTAGACGGCGGCGAGCACGATGCCCGTGACGGCGATCGCGCCGGCCCAGGGGGCGTAGTCGAAGGCGGAGATCAGCACGAGGATCTCCGAGACGAACTGGCTCAGCCCCGGCAGCCCGGCGGTCGCGAGACCCGCGACGAGGAAGAGCCCTGCGAGGACCGGGGTCACCTTCTCCACCCCGCCCATCGCGGCGATCGAGGTGGTGCCGGAGCGGCGCATCAGGAACCCGGCGAGCAGGAACAGGGCAGCGGTGGCCACACCGTGGTTGACCATGTAGAGGATCGCGCCGGAGGCGCCCTGGCTGGAGAGCGCGAAGATCCCCAGCACGATGAACCCGAAGTGCGACAACGAGGTCAACCCGATCAGGCGCAGGACGTCGTCCTGCCCGATCGCGACCAGCGCGCCGTAGACGATCGAGACCAGCGCAAGCACCATCACGAGGGGGGTGGCCCACTGTGAGGCCTCGGGGAAGATGCCGAGGCAGAAGCGGAGCATCCCGAAGGTGCCGATCTTGTCGAGCACGCACACGAGGAGCACGCTGGTGCCCGGCGTCGCCTTCTCGGTGGTGTCGGCCAGCCACGTGTGCACCGGGAACAGCGGCGCCTTGATCGCGAAGGCGACGAAGAAGCCCGCGAACAGCCACCGGCCCGCGTTGGTCGGCATGTCCAGCGCCATCGTGTCCGAGAGCAGGTAGGACGGTGAGCCCTGCTGGGCGGAGACGACGTACAGCCCGATCACCGCGCCGAGCAGGACCAGGCCACCACCGAGCTGGAAGAGCAGGAACTTCGTCGCGGCAGCGCCGCGACCGGCCCGGCCGAAGCCGCCGATGAGGAAGTACGCGGGGATCAGCGTGGCCTCGAAGACGACGTAGAACAAGAACACGTCGGTGGCGCAGAACACCGCCAGCGAGAGCGCCTCGAGGGCCAGCGCCCAGGCGAAGAACGCCTTCGGTGGGCCCTGCGCGACACCGTCGACCTCGTGCGCGCCGTCGGCGTCGAACCAGCCGGCCACGAGGACGATCGGCACCAGCACCGTGGTCAGCAGGACCATCAGCAGACCCAGACCGTCCAGGCCCAGGGCGTAGGAGACCCCGAAGGAGGGGATCCAGGAGTACTGCTCGGTGAACTGGTAGCCGCCGCCGACGCTCCAGTCGGCGGCCAGGACGACGGCGAGCGCGAGGGTGACCAGGGAGGCGGCGAGCGCCACCGGCTTGGCGAGCCGTGAGGGCAGGAAGGCGACCGCGAGCGCACCCGCGAGCGGCAGCGCGATGAGGACGGTGAGCAGAGGGAGGTTCATGCGTACGACACCGCCAGGAGAGCGAGCACGACGATCAGGGAGCCGCCGAGCAGGGACAGGGCGTAGGAGCGGACGAACCCGGTCTGCACCCGGCGGACGAGGCTCGCGACACCGCCGATGGTGGTCGCGGTGCCGGTGAACGCACCGTCCGCGGTCGAGCGGTCGAAGGCGACCAGCCCGCCGACGAGGCGGCGGCCCGGCTCGACGACCAGCCCGTCGTTGATCGCGTCGCCGTAGAGGTCCGCGCGCGCGGCCCGCGTGACGAACGAGACGTCGCTCGGCGCCGTCGCCGGCACCTCCTTGCGGCCGTAGCTGAACCAGGCGGCCGCGACACCGGCGGCGACGGTGGCCAGCGTGATGATGGTGATCACGATGACCGGCAGCGGCGGCTCGGCGTGCGCCTCCTCGCCGACCACCGGGCCGAGCCAGGTGACGATGAAGTCGCCGAGCACGAGCAGGAACCCACCGAAGACCGACAGCACGGCGAGCAGGATCAGGGGCAGCGTCATCAGCGCGGGCGACTCGTGCGGGTGGGCGTCGGCCTTCCAGCGCTTCTCCCCGAAGAACGTCATCAGCATCAGCCTGGTCATGTAGAACCCGGTCACGCCGGCGGCCAGCAGCGCACAGACGCCGGCGACCGGGCTCTCGGTCAGCGCGACCTCGATGATCGGGTCCTTGGAGTAGTACCCGGAGAAGAACGGGAAGCCGATGATCGCCAGGTAGCCCATCGCGAACGTCACGAACGTGACCGGCATCGAGGAGCGCAGCCCGCCGTAGCG
This sequence comes from uncultured Actinomycetota bacterium, assembly GCA_963714475.1. Taxonomy (GTDB): domain Bacteria; phylum Actinomycetota; class Actinomycetes; order Propionibacteriales; family Nocardioidaceae; genus Nocardioides. The sequence goes on along the minus strand of CAVQOP010000004.1, from coordinate 999,565 downwards.
ACGCATGTCGACCTCGTCGTCCATGCCGTGCATCACCGAGCCGGCCCCGAGGAACATGTTGGCCTTGAAGAACCCGTGGGTCAGCAGGTGCAGGATCGCGAAGGCGTAGCCCGCGACGCCGAGCCCGGCGGCGAGCATCATGTAGCCGATCTGGCTCATCGTCGACCCCGCGAGCACCTTCTTGATGTCGTCGCGCGCGCAGCCGATGATCGCGCCCCAGACCAGGGTGATGGTGGCGATCACGACCACCACCGTGCGGGCGTCCGGGGCGTAGTCGAAGACGAAGTTGGAGCGCACCACGAGGTAGACACCGGCGGTGACCATGGTCGCGGCGTGGATCAGGGCCGAGACCGGGGTCGGGCCCTCCATCGCGTCGAGCAGCCACGCCTGGAGGGGCACCTGGGCGGACTTGCCGCAGGCCCCGAGCAGCAGCAGCAGACCGAAGGCGGTCATCACACCCTCGGAGGCCTCGCCGGAGACCGCGCTGATGGCGGCGAAGCTGGTCGTGCCGAAGGTGACGAAGGCCAGCATGATCGCCAGGGACAGACCCATGTCGCCGACCCGGTTGATGACGAAGGCCTTCTTGGCCGCAGCGGCCGCGGAGGGCTTGTGCTGCCAGAAGCCGATCAGCAGGTAGGAGGCCAGCCCGACACCCTCCCAGCCGAGGAAGAGCAGCAGGTAGTTCTCGGCCAGCACCAGCACGAGCATCGCGGCGACGAAGAGGTTGAGGTAGGCGAAGAAGCGGCGCCGCCGCGGGTCGTGGGCCATGTAGCCCAGGGAGTACAGGTGGATCAGCGAGCCGACGCCGGTGATCAGCAGCAGGAACAGGGCCGAGAGCGGGTCGAGGAGGAGATCGATCCCGACGTCGAGCCCACCCACGGCGAGCCAGTCCCAGAGGTGCTGGGTGACCTGGCGGTCCTCCTCGCCGCGGCCGAGCAGCGTGAGGAAGAGGGCCACGGAGATGCCGAAGGAGCCGAACGGCAGCGCCGTGGCCAGCAGGTGACCCCACTTGTCGGTCGCCCGGCCACCGACCAGGAGCACGATCGCCCCGAGCAGCGGCAGCGCCACCACGAGCCCGAGCAGGGACAGGACGCCGTCGGCGCTCGTCGGCTCGACCACGGGCACCGACTCCACGAGCGGTCGCACCACCGAGGCGACCGTGGGCGCGAGCTGGGTCAGGACAGGCATGGATTCCTCAGAACTTCAGCAGGCTCGCGTCGTCGACCGAGGCCGAGCGACGGGTCCGGAAGATGGTCATGATGATCGCGAGGCCCACGACCACCTCGGCGGCCGCGACGACCATCACGAAGAACGCCGCCACCTGCCCGTCGAGGTTGCCGTGCTGCTTGGCGAAGGCCACCAGCGCGAGGTTGGAGGCGTTGAGCATCAGCTCCACGCACATGAACACCACGATCGCGTTGCGGCGGGTGAGCACACCGACGGCCCCGATCGTGAACAGGATCGCGGAGAGGATGATGAAGGGGGTCACGCTGGTCATCGAGGCGCCTCCCCGCCCGCGCCCGGCTGTGCCTCGGGCTGGGACTCGGGCTGGGACTCGGGCTGCGACCTGGGCGGGGGCTCCACACTGCCGTCGGCGCGGCGCACCCGCTCACCGGCGGTGCCGTAGCCCGGCTCGGCCCAGCGCTCGGGGTTCTCGGTGTTGTAGCCGCTGGAGGTGCGACCCGGGCCGCCCGCGCCGCCGGGCACCCCGGCGACCGCGGAGGCGACGTCGGCGATGTCCGAGGCCGGGGCCCGACGCACGGTGCCGCGCGCGGCGAGCACGCGCGAGACCGAGCTGCGGGCGGGGCTGCCGTCGGGCAGCAGCGCCGGGGTGTCGACAGCGTTGTGGCGCGCGTAGACGCCCGGGGAGGGCAGCGGGCCCGGGTGCAGACCGCTCTCGGCGTACGCCGTCATCCGCCCGCGGGCGAGCTCGGCCTGACCTGCCCTCGGGGTGATCCGCTCACGGTGGGCCAGCACCATCGCACCGACGGCGGCGGTGATCAGCAGGGCGCTGGTGACCTCGAAGGCGAAGATGTAGCGCGAGAACAAGATGTTGGCCAGGGCCTGGATGTTGCCGCCCGCGTTGGCGTTGTCCAGACCGACCGTGGTGCCGAGGCTGATCTGCGCCAGTCCGACCACGAGGGTGACGCCGAGCAGCAGCCCTCCGGTGACGGCCAGCACCCGCTGGCCCCTGATCGTCTCCACGATCGAGTCGGAGGCGTCGACCCCCACGAGCATCAGCACGAAGAGGAACAGCATCAGGATCGCGCCGGTGTAGACGATGATCTGGACCGCGAACAGGAACGGGGCCTCGAGCGCGGCGTAGAGCACCGCGAGGCTGATCATCACGACCGCGAGCAGCAGGGCGGCGTGGACGGCCTTGCGCACGAACAGCAGGCCGAGTGCGGCGGCCACCATCACCGGCGCGAGGATGTACAGCGCGATCACGCCTGTCCCTCCTGCTTGGTGCCGGCCGCGGCCCAGGTCGACTCGGTGGGTGTCCCGCCGGGCGCGGGGGCCGCGTAGGCGCCGCGGTAGTAGTCGGTCTCGTCGTCGCCGAGCATCATGGCGTGCGGAGGCTGCTCCATGCCAGGCAGGAGGGGTGCGAGCAGGTCGGACTTCTCATAGATCAGGTCCGCGCGGTTGTCGTCGGCCAGCTCGTACTCGTTGGTCATCGTCAGCGCGCGGGTCGGGCACGCCTCGATGCACAGCCCGCACAGGATGCAGCGCAGGTAGTTGATCTGGTAGACGCGGCCGTAGCGCTCACCGGGCGACATGCGGTGCTCGTCGGTGTTGGCGTCGCCCTCGACGTAGATGGCATCAGCCGGGCACGCCCACGCGCACAGCTCGCACCCGATGCACTTCTCGAGGCCGTCGGGCCAGCGGTTGAGCTGGTGGCGGCCGTGGAAGCGGGGTGCGGTCGGGAACTTCTCGAACGGGTACTGCTCGGTGACGACCTTGCGGAACATCGTGCGGAAGGTGACCCCGAACCCGGCGACCGGGTCCCAGAACTGCTCCTTGAGCGTGGGACCGCTGTCCTTCTCGACCTTCTGAGCCTTCCCGGACTTCTGAGCCTTCTCGACGCTCTTCTTGTCCGGCTTGTCCTCTGACTTCTCAGCCATCAGCCCTCCTCGGGTGCGCTGGTGCTCGAACGGGCGGCACCGCTGGTGCCGGCACCGGCGGTCGGCCTCGACTCCGTGCCGGAGCCCGTCACCGTGGTCGGGAAGACCAGGGGCGCGGCAGCGCCGCGCACCGGCCCGCCACTGGGCATCGTCGGCACCGGGTAGCCGCCGGGGGTCTGCTGGGCCACCACCGGGTCGGGCTCGTCGGTGGCGTCCCCACCGCTGCCGGTGACGAAGAACAGCACGAGGAAGACCAACCCGAGGGCGAGCGCGACGTAGGTGATGTTGGAGCGGTCGAAGCTGGCGTTGACGGTGGCGTAGCGGATCGTGGCGACCCCGACGATCCACAGCAGCGAGCCGGGGATCAGCACCTTCCACCCGAACTTCATGAACTGGTCGTAGCGCAGTCGCGGCAGCGTGCCGCGCAACCAGATGAAGCCGAAGATGAAGACCAGCATCTTGGAGAAGAACCACAGCACCGGCCAGTAGCCCTCGTTGAAGCCGCCGTAGAGCTGGTCGAGGAAGAACGGTGCCCGCCAGCCGCCGAGGAACAGCGTCGTGGCCAGCGCCGAGACGGTGGCCATGTTGATGTACTCGCCGAGGAAGAACAGCGCGAACTTCAGCGAGGAGTACTCGGTGTGGAACCCGCCGACGAGCTCTCCCTCGGCCTCGGGGAGGTCGAAGGGGGCTCGGTTGGTCTCGCCGACCATGGCGATGGTGTAGACGACGAACGAGGGGAACAGCAGGAACGCGAACCAGCCGCCGTCCTGGGCCGCGACGATCTCGGAGGTCGACATGGAGCCGGCGTAGAGGAAGACCGCGACCAGCGCGAGCCCCATCGCGACCTCGTAGGAGATCATCTGCGCGCTCGAGCGCAGCCCGCCGAGCAGCGAGTACGTCGAGCCGCTCGACCAGCCGCCGAGCACGATGCCGTAGATGCCGATCGAGGCGATGGCCATGACGAAGAGCACGGCGACGGGCATGTCGGTGAGCTGCAGCGGCGTCGTCCGGTCGGTGAACGGGACGCCGACCTCGGGGCCGAACGGGATGACCGCGAACGTCACGAAGGCCGGGATCACGGTGAGGATCGGGGCGAGGACGAAGACCACCTTGTCGGCGGCCTTCGGGATGATGTCCTCCTTGAGGGCCAGCTTGACCCCGTCGGCCAGCGACTGCAGCAGCCCGAACGGGCCGTGCACGTTGGGGCCGATGCGGTGCTGCATGCGGGCGACGACCCGACGCTCCCACCAGATGTTGAACAGCGTGAGCAGCACCAGGACCACGAAGATCAGCACGGCCTTGATCGCCGAGACCCACCAGGGGTCCTGGGCGAAGACGTCGAGACTCACAGCTCGCCTCCCTTGAGGGTGACCCGGGTGCCGGGTGAGGCCAGGTCGGCGAGGACGCCGCGGCCCACGGACCGAGCCGGCACCCAGACCACGCCGTCGGCGAGGTCGGGGGTGACCTGTGCCGGCAGGGTCAGCGATCCGCGGTCGCCGGTGAGCACGACGACGTCGCCGAGCGCGGCGTGCACCGTGGGCGAGACCCGGACGACGGCCGGGCGGGCGGTGGCGGCGAGGTGCTCGTCGCCGTCCTGCAGCGACCCGGCGTCGATCATCTGCTTCCAGGTCGACAGCACGACACCGTCACCGGGCGTCAGCGGCGAGGTGGCCGCCGGGAAGGTGGGCGCCGGGGACGGCTCACCGTCCCAGGGGCCCATCTGCGCCATCGCGCGGCGCGCCTCGTGCGGCGTACGGAAGCCCAGCGGCGCCCCGAGCTCCTCGGCGATGCCGGCCAGGACGCGGACGTCGGCCAACGACGCCGGGTTGGCGAAGACCGGCTCGAAGGGGCGCGGGCGACCCTCCCAGGTGACGAAGGTGCCGGCCTTGTCGCTGGCGGGTGCGATCGGGAAGACGACGTCCGCGGCCCGGGTCACGTCGGTCTCGCGCAGCTCGAGCGCGACGACGAACGACGACGCGGCCAGTGCGTCGCGGAACGCGGCGGGGTCGGCGGTGTCGTCGGGGTCCACGCCGCCGACGACGAGGCCCCCGAGGTGTCCGGCGGCGGCGGCGGCCACGATCGCGTCACCGTCACGGCCCGGGTCGGCCGGCACGCTCGCGACGCCCCAGGCGGCGGCGGCGTCGACGCGGGCGGCGGGGTCGTCCAGGGGACGCCCCCCCGGCAGCAGCCCGGGCAGGCACCCGGTCTCGACCGCACCCCGGTCACCGGCGCGACGCGGCACCCATGCGAGGCGGGCGCCGGTGCGGGCGGCGAGCGTGGACACCGCCGACAGCGCGCCCGGCGAGGTGGCCAGACGCTCCCCGACCAGGAGCACGGCGGTCTTGTCGATCCCGTGCTCGCCCTGCTCGACGAGGCCCGCGATCACCGCGGCCTCCTCGCCGGGGACGACCGGCACCAGCGTGCCGCCGAGCTTGTCGAGCCCCCGCGAGGCGTACGGCGCGAGCGAGAGCACGCGGGTGGTGCCGTTGCGCACGGCCTTGCGCAGGCGCAGGAAGATCGTGCCGGCCTCGTCCTCGGGCTCGAGGCCGAGCAGCACGACGGCGCCGGCCCGCTCGAGGTCGGCGTAGGAGACGCCGCCGTCCCACGGCGTCGTCGTCGCGACCTGCGAGGCGAGGAACTGCGCCTCCTCGGCGCTGTGCGGCCGGGCGCGGAAGTCGATGTCGTTGGTGCCCAGGGCGACCCGGGCGAAGGTGCTCCAGGCGAAGGCGTCCTCGGCGGTCAGCCGGCCGCCGGGAAGGAGCCCGACACCGCCGCTGTCACGAGCCTGCGCGAGCCCGCGCGCGGCGACGGCGAAGGCCTCGGGCCACGACGCCGGTCGCAGCGAACCGTCCTCGTCGCGCACCTGGGGGTGGCTCAGGCGGTCCTCGGCGCGGGCGTAGAGGAAGGCGAAGCGGTCCTTGTCGCTGATCCACTCCTCGTTGACCTCGGGGTCGTTGCCGGCCATGCGCCGCATCACCTTGCCGCGGCGGTGGTCGACCCGGATCGCGGCGCCGCAGGCGTCGTGCTCGGCGACGGCCGGGGTGGAGACGAGGTCGAAGGGTCGCGAGCGGAAGCGGTACTCCGCCGAGGTCAGCGCACCGACGGGGCAGATCTGGATCGTGTTGCCCGAGAAGTAGGACTGCAGCGGCTCCTTCTCGTAGATCCCGACCTGCTGGAGCGCGCCGCGCTCGACGAGGGCGATGAAGGGGTCGCCGGCGATCTGCTCGGAGAACCGGGTGCACCGCGCGCACAGCACGCAGCGCTCACGGTCGAGCAGCACCTGCGCGGAGATGTTGATCGGCTTGGGGTAGGTGCGCTTGATGCCGCCCGAGCCGGAGAAGCGCGAGTCGCCGCGGCCGTTGGACATGGCCTGGTTCTGCAGGGGGCACTCCCCGCCCTTGTCGCAGACCGGGCAGTCCAGCGGGTGGTTGATCAGGAGGAACTCCATGACCCCCTGCTGGGCCTTGTCGGCGACCTCGCTGGTGGCCTGGGTGTTGATGACCATGCCCTCGGCGACCGGCAGCGTGCAGGAGGCCTGCGGCTTGGGCATCCCGCGGCCGTTGCCGGCGTCGGGGATGTCGACCAGGCACTGGCGGCACGCACCGACCGGCTCCAGGAGCGGGTGGTCGCAGAACCGTGGGATCTGCACGCCGACCAGCTCGGCGGCGCGGATCACCAGGGTGCCCTGGGGCACCGAGGTGACGATGCCGTCGATCGTGACGCTGACGAGGTCGACGTCGGTGCGGTCGGGGGTGGTCGTCATGCTGAGGCTCCGGCGGGGGTGCTGGCGAAGACGGTGGAGGCCGCCGGGTCGAACGGGCAGCCACCGTGGCTGAGGTGGGCGAGGTACTCGTCGCGGAAGAACTGGATCGAGCTCGAGATCGGGCTGGTGGCCCCGTCGCCGAGCGCGCAGAACGAGCGTCCGAGGATGTTGTCGCACTGGTCGAGCAGCAGGTCGAGGTCGGACTCGCTGCCCTGCCCCTGCTCGAGGCGGGCGAGGGTCTGCACCAGCCACCACGTGCCCTCGCGGCACGGGGTGCACTTGCCGCACGACTCGTGCTTGTAGAACTCCGTCCAGCGCAGCACGGCCCGCACCACGCAGGTGGTCTCGTCGAAGATCTGCAGCGCGCGGGTGCCGAGCATCGACCCGACGCCGGCGACGCCCTCGAAGTCGAGAGGGACGTCGAGGTGCTCGTCGGTGAGGATCGGGGTGCTCGAGCCGCCCGGGGTCCAGAACTTCAGCTGGTGTCCCGCGCGCATCCCGCCCGCGAGGTCGATCAGCGAGCGCAGCGTGATGCCGAGGGGGGCCTCGTACTGCCCGGGCCGGTTGACGTGGCCGGAGAGCGAGAAGATCCCGAAGCCCTTGGACTTCTCGGTGCCCATCGAGGCGAACCACGCCGCGCCGTTGCGGATGATCGCGGGCACCGAGGCGATGGACTCGACGTTGTTGATCACCGTCGGGCTGGCGTAGAGCCCGGCGACGGCGGGGAACGGGGGGCGCAGGCGCGGCTGGCCGCGACGACCCTCGAGACCCTCGAGCAGCGCGGTCTCCTCGCCGCAGATGTAGGCCCCGGCACCGGCGTGGACGACGATGTCGAGGTCGAAGCCCGAGCCGTGGATGTCCTTGCCCAGGTGGCCGGCCAGGTAGGCCTCGGCGACGGCCTTCTGCATGCGTCGCACGACGTGGAGGATCTCGCCGCGGATGTAGATGAAGGCGTGGTTGGCCCGGATCGCGTAGCAGGACAGGATCACGCCCTCGATGAGGGTGTGCGGGCTCGCCATCATCAGCGGGGTGTCCTTGCAGGTGCCCGGCTCGGACTCGTCGGCGTTGACCACGAGGTACTTCGGGCGGGGGTTGTCCTGGGGGATGAAGCCCCACTTCATGCCCGTGGGGAAGCCGGCGCCGCCGCGTCCGCGCAGGCCGGAGTCCTTGACCGCCTCGATCAGGGCGGGGGGGTCCATCGCGAAGCCCGTGTCGAGGGCGGCGTACCCGCCGGCGGCCTCGTAGGCCTCCAGGGTCCAGCTCCGCTCGGCGTCCCAGTTGTCGGTGAGCACCGGGGTCAGCATGTCGGTCACTGTGCCTCCTTCTTGTCGCCTGCGTCGGTCGTGGCCGGGTTCTCGGCCTCGACCGCGGCATCCTGCGCCACGGGGTCGTCGGAGGTCTCGGCGGCCGCGACCGGGGAGTCCTCGTCGGTGGGGACGGCGTGGGCGGCGCCGTGTCGTGCGCCCTGCTGCTCGCCCTGGGGGGTGGCCGGGGCGGTCCAGCCGCGCTCGCGCGCGATGCCGAGGCCGACCAGGCTCGGGGCACCCGCGGAGGGGCCCTCGTCGGCCCGGCCGTCGGGGAAGCCCGCCAGCACGCGGGAGGCCTCGCGCCAGGTGCAGATCACGGGACCCCGGGTCGAGCGGACCTCGGTGCCGGCCCGGAGGTCGTCGACCAGCGCGGTGGCCGAGGCGGGGTCCATGTGGTCCATGAACTCCCAGTTGACCATCATCACCGGGGCGTAGTCGCAGGCGGCGTTGCACTCGAGGTGCTCGAGGGTGACGCTGGCCCGGTCCTCGGCGCGCAGCTCGGTGGTCTCGTCGTTGCCGATGTCGAGGTGGTCCTTGAGCCGCGCGAAGATCTCGTCGCCGCCCATCACCGCGCACAGCGTGTTGGTGCAGACCCCGACGTGGTAGTCGCCGACGGGCTTGCGCTTGTACATCGTGTAGAACGTCGCGACGCCGCTGACGTCGGCGGCGGAGAGCTCGAGGATCTCCGCGCACAGCTCGATGCCCTCGGGGGTGACCCGGCCCTCGCTGGCCTGCACGAGGTGCAGCATCGGCAGCAGGCCCGAGCGCTTCTCGGGGTAGCGCTCGGCGATCGCGACCAGCTCGGCGCGGGTCTGCTCGTCGATCATCTGTCGACCCCTCCCATGACCGGGTCGATGGAGGCGATGGCCACGATCACGTCGGCGACCATGCCGCCCTCGGCCATCACGCTGGTCGCCTGGAGGTTGGTGAAGCTCGGGTCGCGGAAGTGGGCCCGGAACGGGCGGGTGCCACCGTCGCTGACCACGTGCGCCCCGAGCTCGCCGCGCGGCGACTCGATCGGGACGTAGGCCTGGCCGGCCGGCACCCGGAAGCCCTCGGTGACGAGCTTGAAGTGGTGGATCAGACCCTCCATCGACTCGCCCATGATGTGGCGGATGTGGTCCAGGGAGTTGCCCATCCCGTCGGAGCCGATCGAGAGCTGGCTGGGCCAGGCGATCTTCTTGTCGGCGACCATCACCGGGGCGCCCTCGAGCCCGGCGAGCCGGTCGGCGGCCTGCTCGACGATCTTCAGCGACTCGTGCATCTCGTTGACGCGCACCCGGAAGCGGCCGTAGGCGTCCGCGGTGTCCCAGGTCTGGACGTCGAAGTCGTAGGTCTCGTAGCCGGAGTACGGCTGGGTCTTGCGCAGGTCCCACGGGTAGCCGGTGGCCCGCAGCGGCGGACCGGTCAGCCCCAGGGCCAGGCAGCCGTCGAGGTCGAGGTGGCCGACGCCCTCGAGGCGGGCCCGGAAGATCGGGTTGGCGTTGCACAGCGCCTCGATCTCGGGCAGACGCTTGCGCATCAGCTCGATGAAGGAGCGGATCTCCTCCAGCGCACCGGGGGGCAGGTCCTGGGCCACGCCGCCGGGCCGGATGAAGGCGTGGTTCATCCGCAGGCCGGTGATCAGCTCGAACAGGTCGAGGACCAGCTCGCGCTCGCGGAACCCGATCGTCATGACGGTCAGCGCACCGAGCTCCATGCCACCGGTGGCGATGGCCACGAGGTGGGAGGAGACCCGGTTGAGCTCCATCATCAGGACCCGCATGACCTGGGCCTTCTCGGGGATGTCGTCCTCGATGTCGAGCAGCCGCTCGATGCCGAGGCAGTAGGTCATCTCGTTGTAGAACGGGGCGAGGTAGTCCATGCGGGTGCAGAACGTGGTGCCCTGCACCCAGGTGCGGTACTCCATGTTCTTCTCGATGCCGGTGTGCAGGTAGCCGATGCCGGCGCGGGCCTCGCTGACCGTCTCGCCGTTGAGCTCGAGGATCAGTCGCAGCACGCCGTGGGTCGAGGGGTGCTGCGGGCCCATGTTGACCACCACCCGCTCCTCGTCGCCCTCGGCGAGGCCGTCGGTGATGGAGTCCCAGTCCTGCCCGGTGACGGTGAAGACCCGGCCGCCGGAGGTCTCGGTGGACCCGGCGTAGTAGTCCTCGTCGCCGTCGGGTCCCGATCGGGTCCCGGAGCCGGGGTGCTGTCCGGCGCCGGATGCGGCGCCCGTGTCGAAGGTGGTCATCAGTTGTAGGACCTCCGCTGGTCGGGCGGCGGCACGCTGCCGCCCTTGTACTCCACAGGGATCCCGCCGAGCGGGTAGTCCTTGCGCTGGGGGTGGCCCGGCCAGTCGTCGGGCATCAGGATCCGGGTCAGGGCGGGGTGGCCGTCGAAGACGATCCCGAACATGTCCCAGGTCTCGCGCTCGTGCCAGTCCGCGGTCGGGTAGACCGGGACGACCGAGGGCAGGTGCGGGTCGGCGTCGGGCACGGAGACCTCGACGCGGATCCGACGGTTCCAGGTCATCGAGAGCAGGTGGTAGACCACGTGCAGCTCGCGCCCGGCGTCGTCGGGGTAGTGCACGCCGGAGACGCTCGAGCAGAGCTCGAAGCGCAGACGCGGGTCGTCGCGCAACGCCGAGACGGCGGCGAGCAGGGCCTCACGGCGTACGTGGAAGGTGATCTCCCCGCGGTGGACGACGACGTCGCCGACGCCGTGGGTGAGGTCGGTGCCGCTCTCGCTGCCGGCGGTGGCGAGCCGCTCGACCAGGGCGTCGGCGACCTCGTCGAACCAGCCGCCGTAGGGCCGCCCGGTGGGCCGGGGGAACACGACGGGCGCGACCAGACCGCCGTACCCGCTGGTGTCACCGGTGCCCTTGGCGCCGAACATCCCGGTGCGGACCCCACGGGTGCTGACCTCGCCCGGAGGGGCCGGGAGGTTCTCGGACGACTGGTCGGTCGCGGGCTGGGCCGGGCTCTGGTCGACCTGGTCCGCGGCGTCCTTGGCCGGCGTGGCGGGCGGGGTGGTGTTGTCGTCACTCACCGCATGAGGCCCTTCAGCTCCTCGGTGGGACGGGCGAGCAGCGCGGCGTTCTCGGTCGCGACGATCTCCTTGGCGCGGTTCGGGCCGAGCTTCTCGGCCTGGACGCGGTCGTGGAGCTTGAGGATCGCGTCGATGAGCATCTCCGGGCGCGGGGGGCAGCCGGGCAGGTACATGTCGACCGGCACGACGTGGTCGACGCCCTGGACGATCGCGTAGTTGTTGAACATGCCGCCGCTGGAGGAGCACACGCCCATGGCCAGGACGTACTTGGGGTTGGCCATCTGGTCGTAGATCTGACGCAGGACCGGGGCCATCTTCTGGCTGACCCGGCCGGCGACGATCATCAGGTCCGCCTGGCGCGGGCTGGCCCGGAAGACCTCCATGCCGAAGCGGGCCAGGTCGTACTTCGGTCCGCCCGAGGTCATCATCTCGATGGCGCAGCAGGCCAGGCCGAACGTGGCCGGCCAGAACGAGGCCTTGCGCATGTAGCCGGCCACGCCCTCCACGGTGGTGAGGAGGACGCCGCTGGGGAGCTTCTCTTCGAGGCCCATGTCAGTCCAATCCGGGGGGTCAGTCCCACTCGAGCCCGCCGCGACGCCAGACGTAGGCGTACGCGATGAACACGGTGGCGATGAAGATGACCATCTCGATCAGCCCGAACAGACCGAGTGCGTCGAACTGCACGGCCCAGGGGTAGAGGAAGATGATCTCGATGTCGAAGACGATGAAGAGCATGGCGGTGATGTAGTACTTCACCGGGAACCGGCCACCGCCGACCGGCTGGGGCGTGGGCTCGATGCCGCACTCGTAGGAGTCGAGCTTGGCGCGGTTGTAGCGGGCGGGCCCGGTCAGCGTGCTGACGGCGACCGAGAAGACCGCGAAGCCGGTTGCGAGGCCCATCAGCCACAGCACCGGGGTGTAGAGCTCCATGGTGTCCCTTCCGCCGTGGCTGTCTCGGTGACGCCGGGTGACCCCCCGGATGTCGCCTCTTGTGACCTTGTGAACGGAATCACGAGTGGCTGCTCGCCTAGTCTGCCACTCCGCGAGACACCCGTCACGGTGGGGTGAGCGGGGGGGTGCGCGGGTGGGGTGGTCGGCGCGGGTGGTCGGCGTGGGGGCCCGTGCGCGGGAGCCGGGGTGCTCAGGCGGTGGCGCGGTGCAGCGCGACGATCCCGCCGGAGAGGTTGCGCCACTGCGGCCGCTGCCAGCCGGCCGTGGTGAGCACGGCGGCGAGCTCCTCCTGGTCGGGCCACGCGCGGATCGACTCCGCGAGGTAGACGTAGGCGTCCGGGGAGGACGACACCGCCCGCGCGACCGGGGGCAGGGCCCGCATCAGGTACTCGAGGTAGACGGTGCGGAACGGGGCCAGGGTCGGGTGGCTGAACTCGCACACCACGAGTCGCCCTCCGGGGCGGGTGACGCGCAGCAGCTCACGCAGGCCCGCCTCGGGATCCACGATGTTGCGCAGTCCGAAGGAGATCGTCACCGCGTCGAAGGCGTCGTCGGCGAAGGGCAGCCGCGTGCCGTCGCCGGCCGTGAACGGCAGACCCGGTCGGGCCTGCTTGCCCACGCGCAGCATGCCGAGGGAGAAGTCGCAGGGCACGACGTACGCCCCGGCCTCGGCGAACGGCTCGCTCGAGGTCCCGGTGCCGGCGGCCAGGTCGAGGACCCGCTCGCCCGGCCGGGGGTCGACGGCGCTGATCACCTCGCGTCGCCAGCGACGGTCCTGGCCCAGCGAGAGCACGTCGTTGGTCAGGTCGTAGCGACGTGCCACCTCGTCGAACATGCGCTGGACGTCGGCGGGGCGTTTGTCGAGCTCGGCACGGACCACGGGTGAAGCCTACGGCGACACAGGGGCAACCAATCCCGCCCCCGGTGCGTCTGGAGGGTGACGATGGGGCCACACGGCTCCCCTTCCCCTCCGAGCCCTGGGAGATCCCGCCATGACCGTCCCCGACTCGACGCCGCGCGCCGCCGCGGTGCGCGCCGTGCTGCTCTACGCCGCGCTCCCGCTCGCGGTCGTCCTGGTCGCGGCCCTCGCAGGATGGAGCCTGCGCCCGGTTCCGACGGCGGCCTCCGCGACCGGCTCGCCCGGTCCCGCCAGCTCTTCGAGCAGCGCCTCGAGCAGCGCCTCGAGCGGCGTGGCCACGCCCGCCGAGCCCGAGGTCACGGAGGTGGCAGCGCGCAGGACCGCCCGGGTCGACCTCCCGCGGGGCGTGGCGCAGCAGGGTGTCGCCCTCACCCCGGAGCTCCAGCCCGGGCCCAGGCTGCTCGGCAGCGGTGACGACAGCGACGCGGTCCGCGACCTCCAGGCCCGACTCGCCCAGATCGCGTGGTTCTCCGGGGCCCCCACCGGCTACTACGGCGAGGTGACGGCCAGCGCCGTGAGCGGCTTCCAGGCCAAGCGCGAGATCCCGGTCACCGGTGAGGTCGACCAGCGCACGATGGACCGCCTCACCGCGATGACGCGCGAACCGACCCGCGACGAGCTCCTCGGCGTGAGCCCGGAGACGTCCGGCAACACCGCGGGCGCGCTCGACCCGCGCTGCGAGACCGGACGTGTGCTGTGCATCGACAAGACCAGCAGCACGTTGCGCTGGGTCGTCGACGGCGCGGTGCAGATGACGCTGGACACCCGCTTCGGCGCGGAGTACACACCGACCCGCGAGGGCACCTTCAGCGTCGACTCCAAGAGCCGCGACCACGTCTCGAGCCTCTACGGCTCGCCGATGCCGTTCGCGATGTTCTTCTCCGGCGGCCAGGCCGTGCACTACTCCTCGGACTTCGCCGCCCTCGGCTACGCCGGCGCCTCGCACGGCTGCGTCAACGTCCGCGACTACGACGCCATCGCGGCGCTCTTCGACCAGGTCTCGGTGGGCGACCCCGTGGTGGTCTACCGCTCCTGAGCCGAGCGGCGTTGCGGTCGGCCGAGCGACCGGCGTGAGCTCACCCCTGGACGGCGGCGATGGCGTCGAGGAGGTCGACGGCCTCCTGCGCACTCATCGCGGAGCCGTCGACCTGGTAGGTCACGCCGTCGGTGGTGCCCTGGCACTGGACGCCCTGGGGGACCTCGGTCTCGTCGACGTCCTGGCCCTCCGGGACCGGGGCGCTGTAGACGCTGCTGCACACGGCGTCGCCGACCCGGGCGAGCACGGCCTGGTTGCGGGCGAGCTGCAGCATGCTCGGCTCCGGCGCCGGACCGCTGGGCAGGAACAGGCCCGCGGGGGCGGACAGTGCGGTGACGACGGCCGAGCGCTGGTCGTCGGCTCCGGCGTCGCCGGCGTACAGCCCGACCGAGACCGGCACGCCGTAGGTCTGCTGGAGCTCGGAGGCGGCGCTGTCGAGGCGGCCGCGCAGCTCGGTGGCCGCGGCGTCGTCGCCCGCGGTGCTGGCGGTGAAGCCGGCCACGCTCTCGGGCAGGGTCACCTCGACGCCGTCGCCGCTCGCGGCGCTGGCGCCGCCGGCCGCGGTGCTGGCGCCGCTGGAGCCGCCGGGCGCGCCCGCGGCGTCGGCCGTCGAGCCCCCGAGCCGGGGCAGCACGACGGCGAGGCCGACGAGGGCGAGCAGCGCGAGCGCGCCCACGGCGAGGCCGAGCAGGCGGGTCCGGACGGCGGGGTCGGTGCGGGGAGGAGCAGGCATTCGCACGACGTTACCGAACCGGTGGGAGGAGGAGCCCCTGGGTAGGCTCGGCGTGTGATGAGCGCGACCGATGCTGCCCCGCTGGTCGCCCGCACCGTCGCCCTGGACCCGGCCGAGGTCGACGTGCTGGTCGACCTGCTGCCCCCGCAGACCCCCCTGGCCTGGATCCGACGAGGCGACGGCCTGGTCGGCTGGGGCGAGGTCGCGGTGCTGCGCACGGCCGGGGCGACCCGGTTCGCCGACGCCGACAAGTGGTGGAGCGAGCTGGTCGGGCGTACCGAGGTCGACGACGCCGTGGGCGAGCCCGGCACCGGTCTGGTCTGCTTCGGCAGCTTCGCCTTCGCCGACGAGCCCGGCGACTCGGTGCTCGTGGTGCCCCGGGTCGTGGTGGGTCGGCGCGGCGAGCGTGCCTGGCTGACCGTCGTCGACGACGGCGGTCCCGACGGTGCCGGCGGCCGCGAGCCCGCGGTGCCGCGGCCCCAGCCGCGCCGAGGTCCCCGGTGGACCTGGTCTTCGCCGACGGCGCCCTCAACGGCGAGGAGTGGATGGGTGTCGTGGCCGACGCCGTCGCCCGGATCGAGGCGCACGGCCTGGAGAAGGTCGTGCTGGCCCGCGACCTGCTGGCGACCGCCGCCGAGCCGATCGACGTGCGCTGGCCGCTGCGCCGCCTGGCGGCGGCGTACCCGATGTGCTGGACCTTCCACGTCGACGCGATGTTCGGCGCGACTCCGGAGATGCTCGTGCGCCGCGAGCGCGGGCTCGTGACCTCGCGGGTGCTCGCCGGGACGATCCGCCGCACCGGCGACGACCGCAACGACCTGACCCTCGCCGCGCACCTGGCCCGGTCGAGCAAGGACCTCGAGGAGCACGAGTACGCCGTGCGCTCGGTCGCCGACGCCCTCGAGCCCCACTGCTCGTCGATGAACGTGCCCGAGACGCCGTTCGTGCTGCACCTGCCCAACGTGATGCACCTGGCCAGCGACGTCGCGGGCGTCGTGCGCGAGTCGGCCGGGGTGTCCTCGCTGCGGCTCGCGGAGTCGCTGCACCCCTCCGCCGCGGTCGGCGGCACGCCCACCGACGCCGCCACGATGCTGATCAGCGAGATCGAGGGCATGGACCGTGGCCGCTACGCCGGCCCCGTCGGCTGGATGGACGCCAGCGGCGACGGGGAGTGGGGCCTGGCGCTGCGCTCGGCCTCCGTCGAGGGCGACGGGTCGCTCGTGCGCCTCTACGCCGGCTGCGGGGTCGTGGCCTCCTCCGAGCCCGGCGCCGAGCTGGCCGAGTCGCAGGCCAAGCTGGTGCCGGTCCGCGACGCGCTCGGGTCCTGACCGGGCCGGGAGGCGCGCCCGTCGCGGTCGCTCAGAGGTCGTCGCCGTCCGCACGACGCAGGTAGGCCAGCCCCCGAGGTCCCAGCAGCTGGTCCATCTGCGCGGCGAGGAAGCCGTGCCCGGCCTCGGAGTAGACCCGGTCGTGGATGGCCAGGTTGCGGGGCGCCCCGATGTCGCGGGCGAGGTCGACGGCGTCACGCGAGCGCAGCCAGGGCGCGGAGGTCGGCAGGCAGAGCACGTCGACGGGCACCCCGGGTCGGGTCAGGGCGTCACCGGGGTGGAAGACGCGGAGGTCGCCCGAGACGAGGTACCCGGCGTTGGTCAGCCGGTCCAGGTCGGGGTGGATGACCTCGTGCAGCTCGCCGTGGACCGTGACCGGCACTCCGGCGTCGAACGTCTCGCCCGGGGACACCACCGTGACCCGTTCGGCCACGTCCGGGGCATCGACGCGCAGCTGGTCGGCCACGGCGGCGATGGTCCAGATCGGGGCGTCGGTGGCGCGCAGGTTGTCGGGGTGCAGGTGGTCGGGGTGCGCGTGCGTGATGAGCACCGCGGTCGCACCGTCGACGGCGTCGGGCTCGGTGAAGACCCCCGGGTCGAGGACGATCGACACGGCGTCCTGCTCGAGACGGACGCAGGCGTGGCCGTGCTTGGTGATGCGCATGGCTGCACGGTATGCGGGTGACGGCGGCCGGGTGGTCAGGCACGATGCGCGTCATGGACGAGGAGCCCCCCGCCTGGCGCCTGCGTCGGGCGACGACGGACGACGCCGGGGCGCTCGCGCGCCTGCACGTCGACTGCTGGGCTGACGCGTACGCCGGCCTGATGCCCGACGCGCTGCTCGCCGGGCTGCCCGCCGACGTCCCGGCCTGGGCCGCGCGCTGGGAGCAGACGCTGGGCGAGGTCTCGCGTCCGCCGACGCTGCTGGCCGAGACCGACGACGCACTGATCGGTTTCGCCACCGCCGGGCCCGCCCGGGTCGACGACCCGCCCGCCCCGGCCGAGCTGTGGGCGCTCTACGTGCGGGCCGCGTGGTGGGGCACCGCGGTGGGTCACGACCTGTTCCGCGCGGTGCTGGCCGACGGGCCGGCGTACCTCTGGGTGCTCCAGGGCAACGAACGGGCGGCACGGTTCTACCGCCGACAGGGCTTCGCGCCGGACGGCACCCGCAAGGACTCCGAGCACGGCCGTGAGCTGCGGATGGTGCGCACGGCGCGCTCCTCGGAGGTCCCCGGTCGGGGCGGGATGATCGCGGCGCGCGGCGACGTTGGCCCGCCATGAGCCTCTCCCCCGCCACCCGGACCGTCGCGATCACCGGGTCGACCGGAGCCGTCGGCGGCCTCGTCACCCGGCAGCTGGCCGGCAGCGACTTCCGCCTGGACCTCCGGCTGCTCGTGCGTGACGCGACCCGTGCGCCCGACATCGACACCGACGTGCGCGAGTGCACCTACGCCGACCGCGCCGCGTGCGTCGAGGCGCTGCGCGGGGTCGAGACGCTGCTGATGGTCTCCGCCGCCGAGGCACCCGACCGCCGCGAGCAGCACCGCAGCTTCATCGCGGCGGCCGCCGAGGCCGGGGTGGGCCACGTCGTCTACACGTCGTTCTCCGGGGCCCATCCGGAGGCGACGTTCACGCTGGGTCGCGACCACGCCGACACCGAGGCGGCCATCCGCGAGTCGGGCATGGACTACACGTTCCTGCGCGACAACTTCTACCTCGAGGTGCTGCCGGAGTTCGCCGACGAGTCCGGCGTGATCCGCGGACCGGCCGGGTCCGGCCGGGTCGCCGGCGTCGCGCGGGCGGACGTCGCCGACGTGGCCTCGGAGGTGCTGCGCTCGCCGGAGCAGCACCGCGGGGCGACGTACGTGCTGACCGGGCCCGAGGCGCTCACGGTCGCCGAGGTCGCCGAGCGCGCCGGCGCGGTGCTCGGGCGGGACCTGGGCTACGTCGAGGAGAGCCTCGAGGAGGCCTACGCCTCACGGCGGGCCGGCTGGCCCGAGGTCGAGCAGTACCAGCTCGACGCGTGGGTCTCGACCTACACCGCCATCGCCGACGGGTCCTGCGCCGAGGTCACCGACGACGTACGCCGCGTCACCGGCCGCGAGCCGCGCACCCTCGAGGAGGCGCTCGCCGGCTGAGCCCGGGGTCGTGTGCCTGAGCACGGTCGGTGCGCCGGGCTGGGACACACGACCCGGCGACCCGGGCGCCGCCGCGGGCGCTCAGGGTGCTCACGCCGCTCAGGGTGCGAGCAGGGTGTCGAGCACCCGCGGGAGGTCGACCAGCGAGGCCAGTGACGCCATCCGGGCGCCGGCGGCGCGGGCGACGCGGCGGGCCTCGTCGTCGTCGGTGGCCGGGGCGACGACCAGCAGCTCGTCGAGAGCGCGGGCCGCGGGCACGGGGTCGACGTCGTCGGTGACCCTGCAGTCGGAGAGCAGGATCGTGACCCGTCGGCGGGCGCGAGCACCGTCCAGCTGCTCACGCGCCGCACGCAGCGCGGCGTCGAGGGAGGTCATGCCGTGGCCGCGCAGCCCGAGGACCCGCTCCACGGCGGCCTGGGGGCTGCAGGGGGTCCGCAGGTCGACGACCACCTCGGCGCGACGGTCGAACGCGACCACCGACAGCTCGCCGCCGGACTCCGCGGAGCGCAGCGCGCACGCGGCGGCAGCCATGGCGGCGGTGACCAGCCGCGGACCGTCCATGGAGCCGGAGCGGTCGACGAGCAGGCACACCGCGGTCGCGGGCCGCTGCCAGACCCGCGAGGTCAGCTCGTCGAGGCCCGGCGGGCGGCGTACGGCGCGGGCGTGGGCGATCGCCTCCATCGAGGCGTCCAGGTCGAGGTCGCCGCCGCGGTCGGCGCGCACGGCCCGCAGCCTGCCGGACCCGATCCGTCCGCTCGGGCCGGCCCGCGCCCGGTCGATGACCAGGCGCGGGACGAGCGCCTGGACCTGCGCGCGCAGGACGGGGTCGGTGGCCTTGCTCATCGCGGCCAGCAGCATCAGCACGTCGTCGGGATCCTCGGCCACCGCCTCGCGCACGGCGTCCACGTCGAGCTCGCCGACCTCCGGTGAGAGCTCGGCGAACCGGGCGTGGCGCGAGAGCTCGGCGCGTCCCGCCGTGCGGTCCGGCCGGCCGCGCCGGGACGGCTTGGAGTCCTGCTGCGGCTGCGGCTGGCCCGGTCGGGGCTTCGGGGCGCCCGCCCCGGCGGGCGGGCTCAGGCTTCCCCCGAGGAGTCGCCTCCCTGGGGATCCTCGTCGGGGTCCGAGCCGGGGTCGTCGTCGGGGCGCGGCCCGAACTGCTCGACGTACAGCTCCTCGATCACGGCCTCGGGCGTGCGGGTCGACGACTCGTCGACGCGCACCCGGCCGCTGAGGGAGACCAGGGCGGAGTCGAGGCCGACCTGCCAGTCCTCGGCCGGTACGCCGCGCACGCGACCGAGCTCGTGGGCCAGGCCCGCCAGGTCGATCGTGCCGCGCACCGAGGACCCGACGCGCAGCTCGGGGTGCTCACGGGTGGCCCGGACGAGGCGGACGGCCCGCGCGCACCAGTCGCGCGACGGCACGGCGGCGCGCTGCTCGACGATGCGCTGCTCGGCCTCGGCGCTCTGGTAGCCCATCGTGATCCGGCAGGTCCGGTCGTGGACCGCGCTGGAGACCCGCGCGGTGCCGACGGCGTCGTAGGGGTTCATCGCCGCGACGATGCCGAAGCCGCCCGCGGCGAGCACGACCCCGAGGCGCGGGACCGCGATCTCGCGCTCGGACATCACCGCGAGCAGGGTGTTCAGGGTCTCCTCCGGCACCCGGTTGAGCTCCTCGACGTAGAGCAGCCCGCCCTCGCGCATCGCGGTGATCAGCGGCCCGTCGACGAACACCTCGGGGTGGTAGCCGCGCGCCAGCACCAGCGCGGGGTCGAAGTGACCCACGAGCCGCGCCGGCGTGAGCTCGGCGTTGCCCTCGACGACCGCCAGCGCGGCCTCGCGGCGGGCCGCGACCCGACGCAGCAGCGTCGTCTTCCCGGTGCCGGGCGGCCCCTCGAGGACGACGTGGGCGCCACTGGCCAACGCCGCCTCGAGGAGCTCGGTCTCGCGGGCCCGGTCGACGACCGGCACCGCGACTCCCGTCATCGGGAGACTCCCGTCATGCAGACCTCACGCGTGCTCGTGGACCACGACGCCGCGCACGTTCGCCCCGCTGAGCAGGTCGTCGTAGCCCTCGTTGACCTGGTCGAGCGTGTAGGTCTTGGTGATGATCTCGTCCAGCTTGATGTCGCCGGACTGGTAGAGCCCGAGGATCCTCGGGATGTCGGTGGTCGGGTTGCAGTCGCCGAAGAGGCTGCCGCGCAGCTGCTTGCGGAAGAGCGTCATCACCGAGCCCGGGAGCTGGATGTTCATCTCCTCGAGCTTGTTCAGCCCGGTCAGGACGACGATCCCACCCTTGCCGACCGCGTTGAACCCGTCGCCGACGTGCTCGGCGGTCAGCAGACCGGTGGTCAGGATGGCGGAGTCGGCCATCTGGCCCCGGGTCAGGTTGGTGATGGTCTCCATCGCCTCCTCGGCGCTCGCGAAGGCGTGGGTGGCGCCGAGCTCCATGGCCTTCTCGCGCTTGTTGGCGAGCGGGTCGACGGCGATCACGTTCTTGGCGCCGGAGAGCGCGGCACCCTGCACCGCGTTGATCCCGATCCCGCCGACCCCGATGACCACCACCGTCTGACCGGCCTTGACCTCGGCGGTGTTGACGGCCGAGCCCCACCCGGTCGGCACGCCACAGCCGACGAGCACCGCCTTCTCGAGGGGCAGGTCGTCGTCGACGGGCACGCACGAGTTCTGGTGGATCACGCCGTACTGGCTGAAGGTGCCGAGCATGCACATCGCGCCGTACTGACCGGCCGGGCCGCTGATCGGGAACCGCTCGCCGGGCAGGTAGCCCTCGAGGATCGCCGCGCCCATGTCGCAGATCGACTGCTGGCCGTTGGCGCAGTAGCGGCAGGTGCCGCAGTTGGGGATGAACGAGCAGACGACGTGGTCACCGACCTTGACCCTCGTGACCCCGGGGCCGACCTCCTCGATGATCCCGGCGCCCTCGTGGCCGAGCACCATCGGCAGGCGCGCCGGAAGGTCCCCGTGGGCGATGTGGACGTCGGAGTGGCACAGCCCGGCGTGGGTGTAGCGGATGAGGACCTCGCCCGCCTGGGGCTTGTCGAGGGTGAGCTCCTCGATCTCGATGGGCTTGCCGGGCTCGTACACCACTGCGGCCTGCGTCTTCATCTGCTCTCCTGATCCTGGAACGGGACTGGGGCTGGACACGCGTGAACGTGTGACGCCCATCATGCCCCTGTGCGTTCTACGTGTCGACAGTCACAGCACTGGTTCTTGGTCGGGGAATGATCGGGGCCCGACGCCCGGTGCCGGGCGGCGCTCACGTGACGGCGTCCTTGACCTCCTGGGCCCGTCGGTCCAACCAGCGCATCGCGGGCGTCGACGACATCCCGTGCACGACGACCGAGAGCGCCACCGTGAAGGCCACGGTCGACCAGAGCCAGGCCAGCTCGCCCGAGTCCGCGATCGCCGGCTCGGCGGCGGCGTAGGCGAGGTAGTACAACGAGCCGACCCCGCGGACGCCGAGGAACGCGACCGCAAGACGCTCCTGACGCGCGAGCCCGCCGACGTCGTCGGGGTCGCGGCCGCGCACGGCCAGGGCGAGCAGCGCGGTGGCAGGCCGGACGAGGAAGACCAGGGCGACCCCGATCCCCGCGCCGGCCCAGTCCAGCGCGTCCAGCACCCCACGGGTCAGCGCGATCCCGATCGCCAGCAGCAGCAACAACGTCAGCAGACGCTCGAGCCGCTCGATGACGTCGTGCATGGCCCGGTGGTAGTGGTGCCCGCGCTCGGCCGCCCGCAGCGCGAGCCCGCAGGCGAAGACCGCCAGGAACCCGTAGCCGTGCAGGGCCTCGGCCGAGCCGTACGCCGTCAGCAGCGCCGCCAGGGCCAGCAGCGGCTCCCCGCGCTCGGCCAGACGCAGCGCCTCCAGCCGCGAGCGGAAGGCGACGGCGCCGAGCGCGCGACCGACCACGACGCCGATGACGAGACCGATCGCGATCTTGGCCACGACGTACCCCGCCGACCAGGTGACGGCGAGCTCGAGACCGGAGCTCCCGGCTGCGAGCAGGATCGCGAGGTAGACGAACGGGAAGGCCAGACCGTCGTTGAGCCCGGCCTCGGAGGTCAGGGCGAAGCGGACCTCGGAGGTCTCGCCGACCAGGTCGTCGCCGACCAGGTCCTCGCCGACCGCGGGCCCGGCGACCTGCACGTCGGAGGCCAGCACGGGGTCGGTCGGGGCCAGCACGGCCCCGAGCAGCAGCGCGACGGCCGGCGCCAGGCCGGCCCACCACCAGCCGAGCAGCGCCACGGCGACGATGCCCAGCGGCATCGCGATGCCGAGCAGACGCCAGGTCGGGGACCAGCGCTGCCAGTCGACGCCGCCGCCGCGGGTCCAGCGGCCGGTCCAGGGCCAGACCCACCCCCATCAGCGCGATGATCACGGCGAGCTCGGTGAGGTGCTCGACGAGCGCGCGGTTCGCGATCGGGTTCAGCGGCATCCCGTCGGGCAGCGGGGTCAGGCCGAGGAGCATCCCGACCGCGACGAGCACCAGGGGCGCGGAGACCGCCCACCGGTGCAGCGCGAGCGGCAGCAGCACCGCCAGGAGGAGCACGGCGCCGGCCACGAGGTAGACGAGGTCGGACTGCACGCCACGATCCTGCCGGTTCACCCGGGGTGTCGGTGCCGCCGCACGCCCGCGGAGTGAGCAGGCTCACCGGCCGATCGCGAACATCGGCACCTCGACCGACGAACATCGACCCCTCGGCCTGCATTGTGGGGAACCTCGGCTCGCAGAAGGTGGCACCTCGGCGGTCAGCCGGTGACGTGGTGGATGAAGCACCAGCGCCACTGCTCGCCCTGCTCGGCGGACTGCATGACGGGGTGGGTGGTGTGGTGGAAGTGGGTGGTGGCGTGCCGGTGGGGCGAGGAGTCGCAGCAGCCGACGTACCCGCACTCGCTGCACAGCCGCAGCGCGACCCAGTGCTCGTCCGGCTCGCAGTCCTCGCAGGCGAGGTCGTTGCGGGTCGCGACCGCGGGGGAGCGCTCGAGGTGCTCGCAGGTGTCGCGGCCGACGCCGGCGAAGGCGCTCTCGCGCTCGAGGTCCCGGGTCTCGCGGACCTCGTCGAGCATCGACTCCTCGACGTCGAGCATCCCGAGGACCTCGCTGACGACCTCCGAGGGCACCGTGCCGGTGGAGCGGATCTCGAGCACCCGGCGACGTTCTGCGGCGATCATGGCCAGCCGCACCCGGGTGTAGAGGTCGCTGGGGCTCTCGACGTCGGCGGTGGTGTTCAGCCGCTCCCAGGCCGCGAAGTTGCGCTGCTCGACGCGCTGCTTGATCGACTCCAGGACGCCCGTGCGGTCGTCGTGCTCGATCTCCTCCAGCGCCTCGTAGGCGGCCTTGGAGGTCTGCTGGAGCAACGAGGCGCGGGCCAGGGCGTCCTCCATCGGGTCCGGCGACGGTACGCCGAGACGCCGCGCCACCCAGGGCAGCGAGAGGCCCTGGAGCAGCAGGGTGCCCGCCACGACGGTGAAGGCGATCATCAGCAGCACCTCGCGCTGGGGCGTCCCCTCGGGGATCACGAACGCGGCCGCGAGGGTGACCACGCCGCGCATCCCGGCCCAGCCGATGACGAACGTCGACGTCCAGGGCGGCGTGCGGCCGAAGTCGCGGTCGACGCCCGGGCGCACGAGCAGGTAGCGCACGGCGAAGGTCCACACCAGGCGCAGCACGATCACGCCGACGAGCGTCACCAGGCAGACCCAGGCGATCCGCCCGAGCCCGATCTCGCTGTCGCCGACGTCGGCGAGCAGCCAGCTCGCCTGCAGCCCGATCAGGGCGAAGACGGTGTTCTCGAGCAGGAACGAGATCGAGCGCCAGTTGGTGCGCTCGGCGATGCGGGAGTGGGCGGTCTGCAGGACCGGCGACTTGTGCCCCAGCAGCAGGCCCGCGATCACCACCGCGATCACCCCGGAGGCGTGGATCTCCTCGGCCGCGACGTACGCCGCGAAGGGCACGACGAACGAGATCGCGGTGTCCATCGCGGGGTCGGTGATGCGTCGGCGCGCCCCGGCGACCACCAGGTAGAGCAGCCCGCCGACGAGCACGCCCCCGCCGGCCGCGAGGGCGAAGTCCAGACCGACGTCGGTGGCGGAGATCGAGACCCCGGCGGCGGCGATCGCGGTGCGCAGCGAGACCAGCGCGGTGGCGTCGTTGAGCAGCGACTCGCCCTCGAGGATCGTCACGACCCGCCGCGGCAGCCCGATCCGTCGGCCGATGGCGATCGCGGCGACCGCGTCGGGCGGGGCCACCACCGCCCCGATCGCGAACGCCGCCGGCCACCCGACGCCGGGCAGCGTGAGGTGCACCAGGACCCCGATGCCCACGGTCGTGAAGACGACGAGGCCGACCGAGAGCAGCAGGATCGGGCGCCGGTTGGCGTTGAACTCGACCAACGACGTCTGGATCGCGGCGGCGTAGAGCAGCGGCGGCAGCAGCCCCAGCAGCACCACCTCCGGCTCGAGACGGATCTCGGGCATGCCGGGCAGGTAGGAGGCGACGGCGCCGGCCACGATCAGCACGAAGGGTGCGGGCACGTCGACGCGACCGGCGAGGCCGGTGACGACGATGACGCTGACCACGAGCACGATCAGGAAGGCGGCGATCTCCACGGACCTATCATCGCGCGGCGGGCCGCCGGCATTCCCGGACGCGACCCCGGTCCCGCCCCTTGGACGGCGACGGCGACCCCCGCGGGGCCACCCCCCACCGGCCCCCGCTGCTCAGTCCTCGGCGGCGAGACCCCGGATCCGTTCGTCGAGGGCGCGCCGGTCGGCCCGCCCGACGACGGCCTCGACGACCTCGAGCCCGCCGTTGGGCGAGGCCAGCGCCTGCTCGAGCTCCGGCAGGCTCGCCACCCGCAGGTGCGGGGTCCGGGTGGCCGCGCAGAGGGCAGCGAGATCGACGTGGTGCGGGGTGGCGAAGAGCCGCTCGAAGGAGTCGGCGTGCGCGGGGCCGCCCTGCTCGAGGGTGGCGAAGATCGAGCCTCCGTCGTCGTTGACCACGACCAGCTGGAGGTCGGGTCGGGGCTCGTCGGGGCCGAGGACGAGGCCGTTGCTGTCGTGCAGGAAGGTCACGTCGCCCATCAGCGCGAAGGCGCGCGTGCTGCTCGGGCGCCCCAGCGCGGCACCGATCGCCGAGGACACCGTCCCGTCGATGCCGGCCAGACCGCGGTTGGCGGTCACGAACCGCCGGTCGCCGACGGCGTACGGCGCGACCATCAGGTCGAGGTCGCGGACCGGGTTGGAGGCCCCGACGTGCAGCAGCCCGCCGGGCGGTACGGCCCGGCTCACCGCACCCGCGACCTCCCACGGCGTCAGGGCCGGCTCGTCGGCGAGCAGCCGGTCGAGGCGGGTGGAGACCTCGCGGTCGGCGGCGCGCCACCGCTCCAGCCACTCAGGGTCGTCGGCACCCGCGGCGTGCGGGCGACCCGTGACGAGGCGCCGGTCGACGGCGTACGGGCGATCGCTCCAGACCCCGCGGGCCCCGGCGTCGACGACCTCGACGCCGGCACGACCCAGCAGGGACGCCACCGGACGGGACAGGGTCGGATGGCCGAACACCACGACCCGTTCGACCTCGTCGGCCAGGGAGGTGCCCAGCAGCAGCCGGTAGCAGCGCAGCGCGTGGTCGCCCGTGCGCGAGCCGCTGGACGGCTCGGCCAGCAGCGGCCACCCGGCGGCCTCGGCCAGCTGGCGTGCAGGCGGGCCGGCGTCGTCGCCGGCCACCACGACGGTGCGCGGACCCGTCGGGATCGTCTCCTCCATCAGCGGCATGACCCGCTGCGGACCCTCACCCGGCTCGACGCCCGGCTCGACGAGCGGCTCCCAGCGTTCGGCGGGGACCAGCGGGTCGTCGAGCTGCACGTTGAGGTGGACCACCGAGAAGTCCGCGTCGAGGTGCTGCGGCCGCAGCCACGAGGCCGGACGCTGTGCCGAGCAGTCCTGGGTGGGCACCAGTCGCCCGAAGACCCCGACCTGGTCGGTGGTCTGGTTGGCCCCGGTCCCGCGCAGCCGGGCGGGGCGGTCGGCGGTCACGACGACCAGCGGCACGCCGGCGTGGGCGGCCTCGAGCACGGCGGGGTGCAGGTTGGCCACGGCGGTGCCCGAGGTGCAGATCACCGCGGCACGCGAGCCGACGCGGGTGAGACCGAGGGCGAGGAAGCCGGCCGACCGCTCGTCGATGCGGGTGTGCAGCCGCACCAGGCCCGCCGTGGCCGCGTCGTGGGCCGCGAAGGCCAGCGGGGCGTTGCGCGAGCCCGGGGCCAGGACGATCTCGGTGACACCCCGCTCGACGAGCGCGGTCACGACGTCGCGGGCCAGCTGGGTCGAGGGGCTCGGGGGGCTCGGGGGCTCGGGGTGCTCGGACGGCTCACGATCCGCGATCCTGCCAGTCCCGCACGGCCGCGAGCCGGTCCTCCCAGTGCCGTACCCGGTCGGGGCCGGCCTGCACGGCGTCGAGCAGCGCGAGGTCGACCTCGGGGCGCACCACGGGCAGGAACCCGTCGACCGGCACCAGCGGCTCGGCGACCACGTCGCGGGTCATCAGCTGCACCGTGGAGAGCCCGCAGGCGTACGGCAGGTCCGGGAGGGCCGCGGCCAGCGCCACGCCCGCGGCGATGCCGACGGAGGTCTCGAGGGCCGAGGAGACGACCACGGGCAGCCCGATGTCCTCGGCGATGCGCAGGCAGGCGCGCACCCCGCCGAGGGGCTGCACCTTGAGCACGGCGATGTCCGCGGCCCCGAGCTCGCGCACCCGGTAGGGGTCGGCGGCACGACGGATCGACTCGTCGGCCGCGACCGGGACGTCGACCCGGCGCCGGCAGGCCGCGAGGTCCTCCACGCTGGCGCAGGGCTGCTCGACGTACTCCAGGCCGCCGGCGGCGCGGTCGAGCAGGGGCACCGCGCGCACCGCCTCGTCGACCGACCAGCCGCCGTTCGCGTCGACCCGCACCCGCCCGCCGGGCCCGCCGACGTCGAGCGCGGCGCGCACGGCCTCCAGCCGTGCCTCGTCCTCGCCCGGCGACTGCCCGGGCTCGGCGACCTTGACCTTGGCCGTGCGGCAGCCGCCGGCCAGCACGAGGGCGTAGGCCTGGTCCGGGCCGACCGCCGGCACGGTCACGTTGACCGCGACGCGGTCGCGACGCGGCGCAGGCCAGTCACCGGTCGCGGCCTCCTCGGCCGCGCGCAGCCACGGGGCGGCGACGTCGGGGGGGTACTCCAGGAACGGGCTCCACTCCCCCCACCCGGTCTTCCCGTCCGCGCGCGCGAGCGGGAGCAGGACGCCCTCACGCACCGTGATGCCGCGGAAGCGGGTGCGCATCGGCACCGAGAAGACCCTCACGCGCGCTCCTCGACGAGCCGCCGCACGGCCAGCCGGTCGGTCTTGCCGTTGGCCAGCAGCGGTACGTCGTCCACGGCGACGAGCTGCCGCGGGGCCCAGGAGCGGGGGTGCTGCTCGGCGACCCAGTCGCGCGCCGCCTCGAGCGTGAGCTCGCCCGCGACCACGGCGACGACCCGACGCCCCCACGCGGGGTCGTCGACCCCGAGCACCTCGACCGCCCGCACGGCGGGATGCTCCCGTAGCCGGGCCGCGACCACGCCGCCCGGCACGTTGAGGCCGCCGGTGACCACGACGTCGTCGAGCCGACCGAGCAGCTCGAGGCGGCCGTCGTCTGCGACCCGCCCGGCGTCGGCCGTGCGGAACCACCCGTCGACGAGCACCTGCGCGGTGAGATCCGGGTCGCCGTCGTAGCCGGCGAAGAGCGTCGGTCCGCCCAGCCGCACCCGCCCCCCGGGCTCGACGTCGATCCTGACGCCCTCGAGGGGCACGCCGTCGTAGACGCAGCCGCCGCACGTCTCGGCCATGCCGTACGTCGCGACCGTCCGGACGCCGGCCGCCGCCGCCCGGTCCCGCAGCCCGGCCGGGACGGGTCCGCCGCCGAGCAGCACGGTGCGGGCGCGCCGCAGCGCCGACACCGCGCGGTGGTCGTCGAGCATCCGCGCGAGCTGGGTCGGCACGAGCGAGACGAACCAGCCCTCACCCGGGGGCCAGCCGTCGTCGGCGAGCACGCTCGGGCGGTGTCCGGCGACGAGGGAGCGCACGAGGACCATCAACCCGGCGACGTAGGTCGTCGGCAGCGTGAGCACCCACGGACCCGACCCGCCGAGGCGCTCCTCGGTCGCGCCGACCGAGGCCAGCACCGCGCGGCGCGGCAGCAGGACCCGCTTGGGACGGCCCGTCGAGCCCGAGGTCTCCACGACCCACGGGGTGGGCTCCCGCGGCTCCCCGAGCCAGTGCTCCAGCGCGCGCACCTGCTCGGGATCCACGAGAGTGACGCTAGCGGCCTCGTGACACCCGGGCGGTCCACCCGCCCGAGCACGCCGTGGAGCCCGTGGCCACGACACCCGGCCCGGACTGCTTGAATCGCTGGTCGTGACCACGACGACGCGCCGATGACCCGATGACCGCACGCCACGATGACCACGCCCCGATGACCACGGCAGCGCAGTGGGTCGCCGGTGCGCGCCCCCGCACCCTGCCGGCGGCCGTCGCCCCGGTGCTCGCCGCGGCCGGCGTCGCGGCGTACGTCGCCGGCGGTGCGGGTCGGCTCCCCCTCGGCCGGGCGCTGCTGGCGCTCGTGGTGAGCCTGGCCCTCCAGGTCGGGGTCAACTACGCCAACGACTACTCCGACGGCATCCGCGGCACCGACGACGACCGGGTCGGCCCGATGCGCCTGGTCGGCTCCGGTGCGGCCGCCCCGGGCGCGGTGAAGGCCGCGGCGTTCCTCTCGTTCGTCCTCGCCGGGCTCGCCGGCCTGGTGCTGGCCGCGACGGTCTCGTGGTGGTTGCTGCTCGTGGGCGTGCTCAGCATCGCGGCCGCCTGGTTCTACACCGGCGGCTCGTCGCCGTACGGCTACCTCGGCCTGGGCGAGGTGATGGTGTTCGTCTTCTTCGGCCTGGTCGCCGTGGTCGGGTCGGTCTTCGTGCTCGTCGAGTCGTTGCCCGCCGCAGGGTGGTACGCCGGGACCGGCATCGGGGCGCTGGCCTGCGCGATCCTCGTCGCCAACAACCTGCGCGACATCCCCTCCGACACCGAGGCCGGCAAGCGGACCCTGGCGGTCCGGCTGGGCGACGAGCGCACCCGCGGCCTCTACGCGCTGCTGGTCGTCGCGGCCGCAGCCGCGGTCGTCGCGGTCGCCGCGGCCACCAGCTGGTGGGCGCTGCTCGGCCTCGGCTTCCTCGCCGTGGCAGGACCCGGCGTGCGCACGGTGCTCGGCGGGGCCGCCGGGCGGGACCTGGTCCCGGTGCTCGCCGGCACGGGCAGGGCCGAGCTGGTCTGGGCCGTGCTCGTCGCCGCTCCGCTGCTCGTGCTGGCCTGACCCCGCCGCACCCCACCCGACGTAGGCTCGGTCCCATGACCGGATTCCTGATCTTCGTCGTGCTCGTCGTCGCCGCCGTCGCGGCCTACCGGATGCGGGTGCCGATCATGGCCAAGGTGCTCGGTCAGTCCGAGGAGCGCGTACGCCGCCAGCTCGGTGGCCGCAAGCGCTGAGCCCCGCCGAGTTTGGCTCAGCCCCGCTCGTCGCGCTCGGCCGCGTCCCGCGCCGCCTGGGCCTCCTGGGCGTCCTCCCGCTCGCGCATCCTCGCGGTCGCGCGACGGGCCCGGTCGTCGACCCGGCGGGCGAAGGCCTCGCGCTGCCGGTCGAGCAGCACGTAGGACCCGATGCCCGAGACGATGAAGGCGATCACGAGCGTCCAGAAGATGCTCACGCCGCCGGTGACGGCCAACCAGATGCCTGCGGTCGCGGCGAACGCCCCGACCAGCAGACCCAGACGCAGCAGCGTGTACACGACGAACTCCTTCACCCGGCCAGCCTAGGTGGCCGAGGGCGAGCGCCGCTCACCAGGCCGGGCCTACATTGGGGGAGTGAAGTTCCTGCTGGTGGTCATCATCTTCGCCGCGGTCGTCTACTTCCTGGTCCGCCTGGCCCAGCGTGGCCTCCCGTGGGGCGGGTCGGGAGGCAACGGCTCCGGCGGTCAGCCCCGCGGGCCACGGCGTCCCCGCCCCTCGACGCCCCCGCGCGTCCAGGGCCCGGACGACGACCCGGACTTCCTGCGCGAGATCGACCGCAAGCGCCGTCTCCAGCGCGACGACGGCGACTCCGCGACCTGAGTCTCGTCGACCGCCACGACCCGACGCCCGCACCGCGGGTCCGTGCGCCGACCTGGACCCCGGCGTACCGGGGTTGCGGTGCGCGGCGCTGCGGTTTCCCAAGGGATCACCGCAGTTCGTCGCATCCCGTGGTGAATCTGCACCGGGAAGCATCGAACCGCCACCATCCCGTGGGAAACCGCAGCCACGGCCCCGCCCGGCGTACCGGGGTTGCGGTGCGCGGCGCTGCGGTTTCCCAAGGGATCACCGCAGTTCGTCGCATCCCGTGGTGAATCTGCACCGGGAAGCATCGAACCGCCACCATCCCGTGGGAAACCGCAGCCACGGCCCCGCGCACCGCAACCAACCCGGCACGCCCCGCCCGCAGGCGGACCGGTCAGGTGGAGGTCGGACCCGGGGTGAGCGGTCCGACGACGGCGGGCGGCGCGGCGTAGGAGTGCTGGCTGGTCGAGGAGAAGTAGTTGATCCCGATGAAGTTGAACCACAGCGTCGCGACCCCGAGCAGCGCGAGGTAGGCCGCCTTGCGGCCCCGCCACCCGGCGGTGGTCCGCGCGTGCAGGTAGGCCGCGTAGACGACCCAGGTGATGAACGCCCAGACCTCCTTGGGGTCCCAGTTCCAGTACGACGACCAGGCCTGGTGGGCCCAGATGGGGCCGGTGATGAGCACCGCGAAGGTCCACACCGGGAACGCGAAGGCATGGATGCGGTAGGAGATGGTGTCGAGCCGGTTCAACGACGGGGCGCGACCCAGCAGCCCACCGACGGCGTCCGGACGGCGCTCCTTGACCAGGTACACCGCCGAGGTCATCCCGCCGAGGCTGAACGCTCCGGTGGCGATGACGGCGGCGACCACGTGGATGACCAGCCAGTACGAGCCGAGCGCCTCGGTCAGCGGCGCGACCGGCTGGCGCAGCCAGACCACGGCGACCATCAGCACGGTCAGGACGAAGCCGACCACGAGCGGGGCCATCCACTCCAGGCGGTAGCGGCGGCGCAGGACGACGTACATCAGGGTCACCACGAAGGTGCCCGAGAGCGTGAACTCGTACATGTTGCCCCACGGGACCCGGTTGGGGTCCGCGGCCATCCCGCGCCCGATCAGGGAGACGCCGTGGGCGGCCAGCGCGATCCAGGTCAGCAGCAGGCCGAGCCGGCCGAACAGCGCCACGCGGTACGCCGCGTCGTCACCGCCCGTCGCGGGCCCGGGAGCCCCGGTGATGGTGGCCACGCCACCGGCGGAGCCCGCGGACTGCGCCGTGCCGGTCGCGGCCACGCGCTCGGCGGCGGGTTGACGCAGCGCCGCCCACTCCACCAGGTGCGCCAGCAGGGCCAGGAAGTAGACGAACGCCGCAGCGGCCACGGCCTGGTTGGAGAGCACTTCCCATGCAGTGTCGCTCACGTCTGGTCCTCTCGTCCTGCGGATCGTGCGGTGGCCCGTACGTCGACGGGTGCGGTGCCGAGCGCTGCGACCAGGCGGCCGAGCTCGGTGGGTCCCTCGGTGTCGTCCTCGTCGGCGCCGCCGTCCGGGTCGCGACCGGGGACGGCCGCGGAGCTCGAACGGTGCAGCACGGCGATCTCCACCATGGTCCCACCGCCCTGGTCACCCCTGCTGTCGTCGCCGTCCGTGCGGCGGGCGCGCACCCAGACCCGACGGGGACGGATGAAGAGCGAGGCGAGCAGGCCGACCAGGGCCAGCACGACGCCGGCGAGCGCGACCTCCTTGCCCGGGGTCCGGCTGACCTGCACCCGGGTCCACGGCTCGACCCCGTTGAAGGTGACCGTGCCGAGCCCGTCGGGCAGCGTCGCGGTCTGCCCCGGCTGGAGGTCGAGGCGGACCGGTTTGCCGTCGTCCTCGAGCACGGGGTCGGCGTCGGTCTTGTCGAGCACGTAGAACGACTGCGGCGACCCGTCGTCCATCCCGAGGTCGCCGGAGTAGAGCAGCATCGACAGGGTCGGGTTCTGGTCGTCGCCCATCACGTTGACGGGGTCGCCCTCGATCATGATGTAGGTGGGGTAGAAGAGCCCCTCGAGGGCGATCTGGCCCGGCCGTGCGGCTGGGGCCTTGATCACGCCGAACGACAGGAACTGCTGGTCCTGCGGGAGGAAGACGGTCGGCCCGGAGTACGCGACGTCGCCCTCGCCGTCTCGTACGGTGACGTCGGGGGCGTACCCGTGTCCGATCAGGAAGACCTCGGTGTCCCCGATCGAGAGCGGACGGTTGACCCGCAGGTCGTAGGTCTGCTCGGGGGCGCCGGGCGAGGTCGTGTAGCGCAGCGCGGCCTGGAAGCCCTGGGCCATGCCCCGGCCCCGTCCCGAGTCGATCCAGTCGACGTCGAAGGCGTCGACGACGAAGGAGAAGGGCTCCATGGCGTCGGTGCGGAACAGCGACCCGGGGTCGAAGTCGTCGTACTGCGTGAGGTTGTTGGAGAACCCCGCGCCCTGGACCAGGATCACGCCGCCCTTGTAGCCGAACAGCCCGCCGACGGCGAAGCCGACGAGGACCACGATCACGGAGAGGTGGAAGAGCAGGTTGCCGGCCTCGCGCAGGTAGCCCCGCTCGGCGGCCACGAAGTCGTCGCCGGGCTCGCTGGGTCGCACCCGGTAGCGGCGTGAGCGCAGCTCGCGGCGCGCGTCGTCGAGGGCCTGCTCGGGGGTCCGGGCCGTGCGGTACGTCGCGTGCTCGGGCAGGCGGGTCAGCCGCTGGGGAGCGCGGGGCGGGGCCGCGCGCAGGCCGCGCCAGTAGACCAGCGTGCGCGGGACGATGCACCCGACGAGGGAGACCAGCAGCAGCAGGTAGATCGCGGAGAACCACGCCGAGTCGTAGACCGAGAACAGCCCGAGCCGCTCGTAGACCGGGGTCAGCGTGGGGTGGGCCTCACGCCAGCGGGTGGCGGCCAGGGAGTCCACGGAGTCCTGCGGCACGACCGAGCCGGGCACGGCCGCCACGGCGAGCAGGAGCAGCAGGATCAGCGCGGTGCGCATCGAGGTCAGCTGTCGCCAGGCCCAGCGGGCCAGCTCACGCGGGTTGAGCTCGCCGGGTCGCCGCGAGGGGGGCGGGGGCGGCGGAGGGGCCGCGTCCGCCGCCGGGGGCGACCCGGGAGGGCTCTGGATGGACGCGCTCACACGCTCACCTCGTAGTCGCTCACGACCTGGATCTGCAGCCAGGTCACCAGCTGGTCCCACACGCCGGTGACCAGGGCCAGGCCGACGAGCACCAGCATCGCCCCGCCGATCCGGGTGACCCACGCCTGGTGACGCCGCACCCAGCCGATGGCGCCCAGCGCGCGCCGGTAGGCCAGGGCGGCCAGCACGAACGGGAGGCCGAGCCCGAAGGCGTAGACCGCGGAGAGCAGCGCCCCGCGTCCCGCCGTGGCCTCGTTGATCGACAGCGTGGTGATGACGCCCAGGGTCGGACCGATGCAGGGCGTCCAGCCCAGCCCGAAGATGACGCCGACCAGGGGAGCCGCGCCGAGACCGACCGCGGGGAGCCGGTGCACGCGCCACTCACGCTGGAGCGCGGGCACGAGCCCGGCGAAGGCCAGGCCGAGCACGATCACCAGCAGCCCCAGCACCACGGTGATCGGTCGCTGGTAGGCGCGCAGCCACAGACCGACGCCGCCGGCGACCGTGCCGATGGCCACGAAGACGGCGGCGAACCCGAGCACGAAGAGCACCGAGCCGAGCAGCATCCGGCCGCGGTGCTCGCCCGAGCGACCCGCGGCGAGGTCGGCACCGGAGAGGCCGGTGGCGTACGACAGGTAGCCGGGCAGCAGCGGGATCACGCACGGCGAGAAGAACGACACCAGACCGGCGACGAGCGCCACCGGCACGGCCAGGGCCAGGGAGCCGGCGGCGGCCTGGGCCTGGAACCACTCAGCCACGGGCTGCGTCCACCACGTCGCGCAGCGTCAGCTCGGAAGGGATCACGCCGCTGATCAGGGCCGCCACCCGGCCCTGCGGGTCGAGCACGACGGTGCTCGGCATGGCCTGGGGTGCGTAGCGGGCCCCGAAGGCCAGCAGCGGCGCCCCGGTGTTGTCGTAGAGGGAGGGGAAGGTCACGCCGAACTCGCGCTGGAAGGCCACGGCCGTCCCACGGTCCGGGTTGCGGGTGTTGATCCCGACGAACGCGGTGTCCTCCATCGACGCGGCGGCGTCGACGAGCATCGGCATCTCGGTGCGGCACGGGGTGCAGCCCGACCACCACACGTTGATCACGGTGACCTCGCCACGGCTGTCGGCCAGGTCGACCGGGTCGCCCTCCAGCGACTCCCCGGTGAGCGTCACGGGAGCCTCACGGTCGGCGGCGGGGACCTCGATGATGTTGCCCTCCCCGGGCACGTACTGCAGGTCGCCGGTGCCGCTCAGCGAGCTGCAGCCCGAGAGCACGAGGGTGAGGCCGAGCACGATCGCGCCCAGCACCGGGGCGCGCGCGGCGCGGGGTCGGTTCATGCGCGGGCGCCTCCCGAGGAGAACGGCTGGCCCCGGTCCGCGGCGGGGATGAGGTCGGCGGCCGGCTCGGAGTAGGTCAGGCGCACCAGCCGCTCGTCGGAGAAGTGCAGCGAGGTGAGCGAGCACAACGTGCACTGGCGATCGCGCGGGTCGTGCAGGAAGGAGCGTCGCTCGACGTGGAGCCGGGTCGTCCAGATCGGCAGCTGGTGGGAGACCACCACGGCCTCGTGCCCGGCCGCCGCGCGCCGGGCGTCGTGGACCGCGGCCATCATCCGTCCGGCGATCTCCCGGTAGGGCTCGCCCCAGGACGGCCGCCACGGGTTCCACAGGTGTCGCCAGGTCGAGGGCTTGCGGAGCGCGTTCTGGCCCGCGCCGAACCTCTCGCCCTCGAAGACGTTGGCCGACTCGATGACGCGCTCGTCGGTGAGCACGTCGAGGCCCCGCGCTGCGGCCAGCGGGGCGATCGTCTCCTGCACGCGCTCGAGCGGTGAGGCCCGCAGGTGCACGATGTCGCGCTCGCCGATCGCGTCGGCGACCTTCTGCGCCATCGCCCGGCCTCGCTCGGAGAGGTGGAAGCCGTCGCGGCGCCCGTAGAGCACCCCGGCGGGGTTGTGGACCTCGCCGTGGCGCAGCAGGTGGACGACGGTCGTCACCGGCGGGTCGGTCGGGTGGCTCATCGCGCCCCGCCCGCCGGCCCGCCTCGGGACCCGTCCTGCGCGGCGGCGGCGGCGTCGGCGGCGGCGGGCAGCGCGGCCAGGACGGTCGCGACCGCGTGGTCGTCGTGCGCGGAGGAGAGGAACCACGACTCGTAGGCCGAGGGCGGGAGGTAGACCCCGCGGTCGAGCATGGCGTGGAAGAACGCGGCGTACGCCCGGGCGTCGGTGCCCGAGGCGTCGGCGAAGTCGCGCACCGGGCCCTCGCGGAAGAACACCGAGAACATGGTGCCCGCCGACTGGATCGCGTGCGCGACACCGGCGCGCTCGAGCTGCTCGGCGGCCGCCTGCTTGATCGTCGCGGCGGCGCCGCCGATGTGGGTGTAGACCTCGTCGGTGGCCAGGCGCAGCGTGGTCAGCCCGGCCGTCGTCGCGATCGGGTTCCCCGAGAGCGTGCCGGCCTGGTAGACCGCACCCTGGGGCGCGAGGTGGCCCATCACCTCGGCGCTGGCGCCGAAGGCCGCTGCGGGGAACCCGCCGCCCATGACCTTGCCGAAGACGGTGATGTCGGGCCGCCAGCCCTCCAGCTCGCCGTCGAGGCCCCAGTAGCCGGTGCGGGAGGCCCGGAAGCCGGTCATCACCTCGTCGCTGACGAACAGCGCTCCGTGCTCGCGACAGGTCCGCGCGAGGAACTCGTTGAAGCCCTGCTCGGGCGGGACCACGCCCATGTTGCCGGGCGAGGCCTCGGTGACCAGGCAGGCCACGCGGTCGCCGTGCTCGGCGAACGCGGCCGTGACGGCGTCGCGGTCGTTGTAGGGCAGCACGACGGTCAGCTCGGTGGCCGAGGCCGGGACGCCGGGTGTGCCGGGCACCGCGAACGTCGCCAGGCCGGACCCGGCCGAGGCCAGCAGCGCGTCGACGTGGCCGTGGTAGCAGCCGGCGAACTTGATCACGACGTCACGACCCGTGACCCCGCGTGCGAGCCGGATCGCCGACATGGCCGCCTCGGTGCCCGAGGAGGTGAAGCGCACCTGCTCGACCGGGGCACGCGCCACGATCTCCTCGGCCAGCTCGACCTCGGGCACGGTCGGGGCGCCGTACGACGTGCCGCGCGAGACCGCGGCGCTCACCGCGGCCTGGACCTCGGGGTGGGCGTGGCCGAGCAGCATCGGACCCCAGGAGCAGACGAGGTCGACGTAGTCGTTGCCGTCGGCGTCGGTGAGCCACGCCCCCCGTGCGGCGGTGATGAAGCGGGGCGTGCCTCCGACGGCGGAGAAGGCTCGCACCGGGGAGTTGACCCCTCCCGGGGTGACCCGGCGGGCCCGGTCGAACAGCGCGGCGGACGCCTCGACCGAGCGGGGGGCCACGGGCTCGTTCGGGCCCGCGGCCGGGGCGGGGTGGGTCGTGGGTGAGGACACTCCCCCATTGTCCGCCAGCGGCCAACTCCGACCCAAACCCGCAGGCTCGCGCCACCACGGCCCGGGCGACCGCCCGAGCGTGATCCTCGACACGTCGCCGAGCGCAACGATGCCGTAACATCCCAGCGAGACGCCCGTTATGCGTCATCAGTGGGCCGAGTGCGGCTCGCAGGGCAAAGGAGCACGGGATGAGCACCACCCACCGCAAGCGCCTGCAGCGCGCGACCGCCATCGTGCCGCTCGCCTTGATCTCGATCGCGTGGACCGCCAGCGTGGCGAGCCCCGGAGCCACGATGGCCGTCTCCGAGGACACCGCCCAGACCGCGGGCACGCTGCCCGACGGCACCAGCCTGCCGACGTCCGCGATCGAGGCTCCCGCGAGCCTCTCGGCCCCGGGCAAGGTCGGCGCCGGCAGCCTGGGCGACATCCGGGGGGTCTCGACCAACGCCTCCACCAACGACATCCCCTCGGCTGCGCTGTCGGCCTACCAGCGCGCCGAGGCCGTGATCAACGCCGCCGACGAGGGGTGCAGGATCCCCTGGCAGCTCGTCGCCGCCATCGGCCGGGTGGAGTCCGACCACGGCCGCACCAACGCCAACAGCCTCAGCGACGAGGGCCTGGCCCGTCCGGGCATCTACGGCATCGCGCTGAACGGCCTCGGTCAGACCAGCAAGATCCTCGACACCGATGCCGGACAGCTCGACGAGGACAAGCGGTTCGACCGCGCGGTCGGCCCGATGCAGTTCCTGCCGTCGACCTGGGCCGTGGTCGGGGTCGACGCGGACGGGGACGGGGCGCGCAACCCCCAGGACATCGACGACGCGGCGCTCGCGACCGCGGTCTACCTGTGCTCGGGCGAGGAGGACCTCTCGGAGCGCCCCGGCCAGCGGGCCGCGGTCTTCCGCTACAACCGCTCGAAGGCCTACGTCGACACGGTCATCGCCGTGCTCGCGGCCTACCAGCGCGGTGACTTCACCAGCGTGCCGAGCAGCCTGTCGGCCGCTGCGCCGATCCTGCCCGCGCCGCAGCCGATCAGCCCGGTCGGCGGGGCCTCGGGCGGTCCGAGCGGCGGCGCTCCGAGCGACGGAGGTGTCGACGAGGGCGGCAGCGTGCCCAGCTCGGGCGGCGTCGAGACCACCGACGGCTCCGAGGGCGACACCCCCGTCGCCGACCCCGACCCCGACGGCCCCGACGACGGAGCCCCCAGCCCACCCGCCGAGCCGAGCACGCCCGACGGCGGCCCCGTCGGGGACGTCGTGGACGGCGTCGGTGACACCGTCAAGGGCCTCCCGGGCGGGGGTGGGTCCGGCGGCTCCGGTGGCTCTGGTGGCGGCAGTGGCGGCAGTGGCGGCGGCGAGCCTGCCGTTCTGACCGCGGCCCAGGCCTCGGCCAAGTGCCTGGCCGACAACGCCTTGCTCACGCCCGTCTGCGCTCCAGGCCTGCATCGACAAGCTGACCTGACCGCACCGACGACGAAAGGCCCGCCCGGTGACCGGGCGGGCCTTTCGCGTGTGAGAGAGACCGGGCCGGCACCGCGTGGACGGTCCCGGCTCCGGACGCAGAAGAACCCGCTATCGCGAGCCCCCCGGCGCGCTCAAGCGGGTTCATTCCGGTGGTAGGACGTCGTCAGCCCCCCGGCATCAGACGTCGTTCCGGTTGTGTTCTTGGAATCCCCCCGGATTCCTCTGTTGGTTCAAGGCCCCCCGGCCCTGTTCCGACATGCCAAACATTAGGGCTGGTACTGACTCAGAAAATCCCCGTGGTACCCAAGATTGATCTACAGATCAGTAACAATCACGAGGAGGGGGTGTCGCTCCCCCGTCAGCGGCGCAGCCACCCGGCGACCTCGGCCGCCCAGTAGGTCAGGACGATGTCGGCACCCGCTCGGCGGATCGACGTCAACGTCTCCCAGATCGCGGCCTCACGGTCGATCCAACCACGCTCGGCGGCCGCCTCGACCATCGCGAGCTCGCCGGAGATGTTGTACGCCGCGACCGGCACCTCGACCTGGTCGCGCACCCGGCGCAGCACGTCGAGGTAGGCCAGGGCCGGCTTGACCATGACGACGTCGGCGCCCTGCTCGATGTCGAGACGCACCTCGCGCACGCCCTCGACGGCGTTGGCCCCGTCCTGCTGGTAGGTGCGGCGGTCGCCCCGGAGCGAGGAGCCCACGGCCTCGCGGAAGGGACCGTAGAAGGCGGAGGCGTACTTCGCCGAGTAGGCCAGGATCGAGACGTCGTGGTGGCCGACGCCGTCGAGAGCGGCCCGCACGACCGCGACCTGTCCGTCCATCATCCCGCTCGGCCCGACCATGTCGACGCCGGCGTGCGCGTGCACCCGCGCCATCTCGGCGTACCGCTCCAGGGTGGCGTCGTTGTCGACCCGGCCGTGCGCGTCCAGCACGCCGCAGTGCCCGTGGTCGGTGAACTCGTCGAGACACAGGTCGCTCATCACCGTGACCGCGTCGCCGACCTCGGCCACCACGTCGGTGATGGCCCGGGTCAGCACGCCGTCGGGGTCGGTCGCGCCGCTGCCCACCGCATCCTTGTGCTCGGGCACCCCGAAGATCATCAGCCCCCCGACCCCGAGCTCGGCCGCCTCGGCCGCCGCACGGCGCAACGAGTCGGTCGTGTGCTGGACCACCCCGGGCATCGAGGAGATCGGTACCGGCTCGTGGGCCCCCTCGCGCACGAAGACCGGCAGCACGAGCTGCCGGGCCTCGAGCGAGGTCTCCGCCACCATCCGCCGCATCGCCGGCGTCGTGCGCAGCCGACGCGGCCGGATGACGGGCCGCTCCAGGGCGGGGTCGCCGCTCATCAGTGCGACGAGCTGGCCTTGCGGCGGCTGGTCGCCTTGCGTTCGGAGGGCTTGGTGACCGGCTCACCCGACGCGACGAGAGCGTCACGGCGGTCGGCGCCGAAGCCGGCGAGGGCCTCGACGAGGACCCCGATGTCGGGCGCCGGGGCCATCACGTCGACCCGCAGCCCGTGCTCCTCGGCGGTCTTGGCCGTGGCCGGCCCGATCACCGCGATCACCGTGGACGGGTGCGGCTTGCCGGCGATGCCGACCAGGTTGCGCACCGTCGAGGAGGAGGTGAACACGACCGCGTCGAACTTGCCCGACTTGATCGCGTCCCGCGTCGGCGCGGGTGGCGGCGCGGCGCGCACCGTGCGGTACGCCGTGACGTCGTCGCACTCCCAGCCCAGGTCGACGAGGCCGGCGACGAGGTTCTCGGTGGCGATGTCGGCACGCGGCAGGAAGACCCGGTTGATCGGGTCGAGCGCCTCGTCGTACTCGGGCCAGTCCTCGAGCAGGCCGGCCGCGGACTGCTCGCCGGAGGGCACCAGGTCGGCGCGCAGGCCCCAGTCGGCGATCGAGGTGGCGGTCTTGTCGCCCACGGCGGCGATCTTGAGCCCCGAGAACGCGCGGGCGTCGAGCCCGTACTCCTCGAACTTCTCCCGCACCGCGCGCACGGCGTTGACCGAGGTGAAGACGATCCACTCGTAGCGGCCCTCGACGAGGCCGCGCACGGCCTTGTCCATCTGCAGCGGGTTGCGCGGCGGCTCGACCGAGATCGTCGGGACCTCCTCGGGAACGGCGCCGTAGCCGCGCAGCCGCACCGAGAGCGACGCAGCCTGCTCCTTGGTGCGCGGCACCAGCACGCGCCAGCCGAACAGGGGCTTGGTCTCGAACCACGACAGGGTCTGGCGCAGGTCGACCACCTTGCCGACCACGACCACGGCGGGCGGCGCGAGCCGGGCGGCGCGCACGTCGGCGCCGACGTGCTCGAGGGTCGAGGTCAGCGTCTCCTGGGCGGTGGTCGTGCCGACGCGGGTCACGGCGACCGGGGTGTGCGGGTCGCGGCCGGCGGCGATCAGCTCCTCGGCGGTCTGCGCGATGGTGGCGACCGCGGAGAGCAGCACGAGCGTGTCGGTGCCGCCGTAGCGCGACCAGTCGACCTTCGCCCCGCAGGAGACCACGGACACGGCCCGGTGGTCCTTGGTCGTCAGCGGGATGCCGGCGTACGCCGGGACCGCGGAGGCGGCCGAGACGCCGGGGACGATCTCGAAGCCGAGGCCGGCCTTGACGCAGGCCTGGGCCTCCTCGGGACCGGAGGCGTAGAGGAAGGGGTCGCC
Source organism: uncultured Actinomycetota bacterium (assembly GCA_963714475.1). Lineage (GTDB taxonomy): Bacteria > Actinomycetota > Actinomycetes > Propionibacteriales > Nocardioidaceae > Nocardioides. Next base: position 958,392 of record CAVQOP010000004.1, on the reverse strand, counting down.
GACCATCAGGCGGGCCACGCGCAGGCCGCGCTTGGCGTGCTTGAGCACGACCCGGGCCCGAGCGGCGTGGGTCAGGGGCTGCCCGTCGTCGCCGAAGCCGCCGTCGACGAGCTCCGGCACGTCCTCGCCGGCGCCGAGCAGGCGCGCGAGGAGGTCGGTGTGCTCGGGGACCTCGGTGATGACGACGTCGGCCTCCTGGAGCACGCTGACCGCGCGCAGCGTCAGCAGGTCGGGGTCACCGGGTCCGGCTCCCACGAAGGAGACCCAGCCGCGCGGGGCGGTGTGGTCGGTGGGGGCGGTGGTTGCTCGCGTCATGGCCTGTGCACCTCTGCTGATCTGCCGATCGTTCCGGCTGCTGGTCGGGCTGGCGTTGCTGCTGGTCGTGCTGGGTCTCGTGCTGCTGGATCTCGTGCTGCTTGATCTCGTGCTGCTTGATCTCGTGCTGGGGGTCGTCGGGGGCCCGGGGCCCCGCCCGCGGGCACGTCGGCGCTCACACCGGCGTTCACGTGGGCACCGGCGTCGGGGGTGGGGGGTCGTCGAGCCGGCCGGCCCCGTCCTCGAGCATCTCCTCGCCCAGGCGGCGCCCCAGGCCGACCGGGTCCTCGAGGCGTCCGGACGCCGAGCGGCGTACGGCGAGACCGCCGTCGAGGGAGAGCGCCACGGCGCGCACCCACAGCTCGTCGCCGTCCTCGCCCTCGACGACCTCGGCGAGCGTGCCGACGGGGGCCGAGCACCCGCCCTCGAGGGTGGCGAGCACGGCCCGCTCGACCTCGACGCACGCCCGGGTCGACGGGTCCTCGAGCGTGGCCAGCTCCTCGGCGAGCGGATCGTCGTCGCGGCACTCCAGGCCGAGCGCGCCCTGGCCGGGCGCCGGCAGCACCTGCAGCGGGTCGAGCACCTCGGTGACCTCCGCGAGCCGGTCGAGGCGGGCGAGCCCGGCGCGGGCGAGCAGGACGGCGTCGTAGTCGCCGGCGCGGACCTTGGCGATCCGGGTGTCGACGTTGCCGCGCACCCCGCGGACCTCCACGCCGAGACCGAGGGCGTGCACCTGCGCCGCGCGGCGCGGCGACCCGGTCCCGACCACGCTGCCGGCCGGCAGCTCGGCGAGGGTCAGCCCGTCGCGGGCGACCACGACGTCACGGGGATCCTGGCGGGTGGGCACCGCGGCCAGGCGCAGTCCGTGCGCCGGGTAGGTCGGCAGGTCCTTGAGCGAGTGCACCGCGACGTCGACGCGGCCCTCACGCAGGGCGTCGCGCAGGGCCCCGACGAAGACGCCCTGCCCTCCCGCCTCGGTCAGCGGCGTTCCGGCGGACTGCGTGCGGTCGCCCTCGGTCGTCACCTCGACGAGCTCGACGGCGTGGCCGAGGCGGTCGCGGATGAGGTCCGCGACGGTGCCGGCCTGGGTGGTGGCCAGGGCCGAACGGCGGGTGCCGACCCGCACGACGGAGGTCCGTGGCGTCGCGGTGCGGTCCTCGAGAGGTCTGGTCGTCACCGTGCCTCCTCGCTCACCGTCGGGCGGGTCACCGCGACGACGGCGTCGGGATCGAGGGAGAACAGCTCGGCCAGCGCCGCGGCGTAGGAGACCGCACCCTGCTGGTCGGCGAGCTGCTTGACCCGCACGGTCGGCTCGTGGAGCAGCTTGTCGGACACGCGGCGTACGGCGTGCAGCAGCTCGCCGCGCACCATCGGGTCGAGGTCGGGCAGCCGGGCGTCGAGGCGCGCCATCTCGGCGTCGACCACCCCGGTGGCCATCGAGCGCAGCGCGACCACCGTGGGGGTGACGCTGGCCTGGCGCCGGGCGGTGATGAACGCGGTCACCTCGTCGGCGACGATCCGGCGCACCTCGTCGACCTCGTCGGCGACGACGTCACCCTGCAGCGAGGCGGCCAGCTCCTCGAGGCCCAGCAGCACCACTCCGGGCAGGTCGGCCACCGTGGGCTCCACGTCGCGGGGCAGGGCGACGTCGAGCACGGCGAGCGGGCGGTCCTCGTGACCCCGGCGTGCCCGTTCCAGGACGTCGCGGGTGACCAGGCTGCCCGTGGCGCCCGCGCACGCCACGACCACCTCGGCGGTGGCGAGGGCGTCGGGCAGCTCGTGCAGCGCCAGGGCCCGGGAGGGCTGCCCGGTGCGCGAGCCGTGCTCCGCGACGAGCCGCCGAGCCCGCTCCGGCGACCGGTTGACGACGGTGAGCCGACCCGCGCCCAGACCGGCGACGGTCGCGGCGGCCAGGCCGGCCATCGCGCCCGCTCCGATGACGACGACGTCCTTGCCGGTGACCGTCCCGACGTGGTCCTGGGCGCGCTCGAGGGCCGCGGAGACCAGCGACGGCGCGACCCGCTCGATGTCGGACTCGGCGCGGGCGCGCTTGCCGACGCGCAGCGCCTGCTGGAAGAGCAGGTTGAGTGCGGGCCCGACGGTGCCGACCTCCTGGCCGGCGCGCAGGGCCGCGCGGGTCTGGCCGAGGATCTGCCCCTCCCCGACCGCCATCGAGTCCAGGCCGGCCGCGACCTCGAAGAGGTGGGAGACCGCGCCGTCGTCGTAGTGCACGTAGAGGTGCGGCAGGAGCGCCTCGGCGCTCCAGCCGGCACGCTCGATGAGGATCCGCGACAGGGCCTCGACGCTGCCGTGGAAGCGGTCGACCTCGGTGTAGAGCTCGACGCGGTTGCACGTGGCGACGACGCAGGACTCGGTGACGTGGTCGCTGGAGGCGACGTCGTGGAGCAGCGCGTGCACGTCGTCGTGCCCGAGGGCGACCTTCTCCAGCAGGGCGACCGGGGCGGAGTTGTGGGAGATCCCCACGACCAGGACGCTCATGGCCGCCCCACCGCCGCAGGGACGCCGAGGGCGCCGAGCGGGTCCGTGCCCGCCTTGCGCTGCTCGTGGTAGGCGAGGATCTGCAGCTCGATGGACAGGTCGACCTTGCGCACGTCGACCCCGGTCGGCACCGAGAGCACGGCCGGCGCGAAGTTCAGCACGCTGGTGATCCCGCTGGCGACCATCTGGTCCGCGACGTCCTGCGCGGCACCCGCCGGCGTGGCGATGACACCGATCGAGACGCCGTGCTCGGCGACGATCGCGGCGAGCTCGGCGAACGGGCGCACCTCGACGCCCGCCACCTGCTCGGCGTGCCGGTCGGGGTCGGCGTCGAGCAGCGCCACGACGCGGAACCCGCGGCTGCGGAAGCCCGAGTAGTTGGCCAGGGCGTGGCCGAGGTTGCCGATGCCGACGATGACCACGGGCCAGTCCTGGGTCAGACCGATCTCGCGGGCGATCTGGTAGCGCAGGTAGTCGACGTCGTAGCCGACCCCGCGCGTGCCGTAGCTGCCGAGGTAGGACAGGTCCTTGCGCAGCTTGGCGCTGTTGACGCCCGCGGCGGACGCGAGGAGCTCGCTGGAGCACGTCGTCGTGCCCGCGTCGGCGAGCGAGGACAGGGCCCGCAGGTAGACCGGGAGCCGGGCCACGGTCGCCTCGGGGATCTCACGCAGGGTCTCGACGGTGGCACTCTCCGCGGCGGGGCTGCCCGCGGGAGGAGTCGGGTCCGTCCCGGCGCGGGGCGTCGGCCCAGCGGGTGTCCGTGAGGTCACTGCTCTGCTTTCCAGCCGTACGTCGTCGTCGGCGAGGTGGGTGGCGCGACGCCAGGGGGTGCGTGGCGGCGCGGATCACTCTAGGAGTTTGTGAACGGGAGAACAAAACGAGCGCCGACCGGGCTACCACATGTGAGATGACACACCGCCGCGGGGGTGGGCTCGGGCGCGCCCCCGCGCCCTCAGCGGTCGTCGGACGCGGTCAGCGCGCTGCGCAACCGCTGCGCGTCGACGCGCCAGAAGTCGTGCTGGGCGCCGTCGACGAAGGTCACCGGGATCTCGTGGGCGAAGCGGGTCGCGAGCTGCGGGTCGTCGTCGATGTCGACCACCTCGAACCGCTCGCCGAGCTCGGCGCAGACGGCGGAGACGACCGCCTCCGCCTGCTCGCACAGGTGGCACCCGGGCCGGCCGTAGAGCCGTACGCGTGCCGCGGGTGCGCCGCCGGTCCGGCCGTTCACTCGAGGAGCCCCGCGGCCCGGGCACGCTCGGCCACCCGCAGCCGGCCCTTCGCGACCTTGCCGGTGACGGTCAGCGGCAGCGAGGCGACGACCTCGACCCGGGCGGGCTGCTTGAACCGCGCGAGCCGACCCCGGCAGTGATCGTCGATCCGTGCGGCGAGGTCGCCGTCCGGGTCACCGTCCGGGTCGCCGACGACGTAGGCGATGACGCTGTGACCGGTCCGCTCGTCGGGCGCGGCCACGACCGCGACGTCGAGGACCCCGGCCACCTCGCGGACGACGTCCTCGACCTCCATCGGGTAGACGGTGAACCCGGAGACGACGACCACCTCGCGCACCCGGTCGACGAGGGCGAGGTCACCGCCCGCGCCGAGCAGCCCGAGGTCACCGGTGCACCACCACCCCTGCGCGTCGGGGCCACCACCGCCGTCGGGCCAGTAGCCGGAGAACAGGTTGGCGCCGCGCAGCGCGATCTCGCCGGGGTCACCGCTCTCCGCCGGCGCGCCGTCGGTGTCGAGGAGACGCACCTCGATGCCGGGCAGCGGCACGCCCACCGAGCCGGGGGTGCTCAGGCGCGCGTCGGTGCTCGCGACGGCGGCGCCCTCGGACCCGGACCGCGGTCGGTCTGAGAGGCCCAGGGTGCTCGTCACCACCGGCGCGGCCTCGGTCAGGCCGTAGCCCTGGTGCACCCGCAGGCCGGTGCGCTGCTCGAAGTCGGCCGCGACCTCGACCGCGAGCGGGGCGGAGCCCGAGATGACCAGCCGCACCGGGCCGAGGCGCTCGGCGAGGTTCTCCTCCGCGCGCCAGTAGTCGAAGATCGGCGGGGCGAGCGGGACGACGCTGCACGCCTCGTCCTCGATCACGTCGAGCACCGCCTGCGGGTCGAAGCGCTCGAGCATGACCAGCTTGGCCCGCTGGCGCAGCACCGCGCCGAGCACGCCGTTGAGGCCGTAGACGTGGAACAGCGGCAGCACGCCGAGCACGACGTCGTCGCCGTGGACCATGGGTGGGTCGGTCGTCGCGACCTGCTCGATGTTGGCGCGCAGCGCCCGGTGGCTGAGCATCGCCGCCCGCGGCGGGCCCGACGTACCACTGGTGTAGAGCAGCACGGCGAGCCGCTCGGGGTCGGTCAGCTCGGGGGCGCGCTGCGGCCGGGCGGCCCGCAGGTGGTCGTAGGAGCGCTCCCCGGGCAGCAGGGTGACCCCGACCCCCACGACGCGCGGCGGCGTCTCGAGCCCGGCGACCGCGGCCCGTACCGGGACCACGGTGGTGTGGTCGGCGACGATCATGCGAGCTCCGCAGTCAGCGATGACCCGGGTGAGCTCCTCGACCGCGGAGGCCGGGTTGAGCGGGACGGCGACGGCCTGGGCGCGCAGCACGCCGAGGTAGGTCGTGACGAACTCCAGGCGGTTGGCCTGAGCGATCACGACCCGGTAGCCCGCGACGATGCCGGCGTCGCCGAGGCCGGTGGCCACCCGCGAGACCTCCTCGTCGAGCTCGGCCCAGGTCAGGCTGCGACCGCTGGCCTCGACCAGGGCGAGCTTGGCGGGAGACTGCTGCGCCGCGACCTCGAGCAGGTCGCTGATGCCGGGAGCGGTGGTGGCGGGCATCATCGGATGCTCCCACACCCCGGTGTCCACCGTGCCCGCTGGCGTTGCGCCCGGCGCCGACCCGCCACCCTCACGCCACCGTCACCGTCACGACACCGACCGACGCTCGTCGACCTCCTCGGCCTGCTCGAGCGGTACGCCGCGCGCCGCGCCGCCCCGTCGCCGGGCGAGGAGGCCGAGCACCCCGTCGACGGCGAGGAACACCGCGAGGCTGATCCCCAGCAGGGGCACGAACCAGGCCACCACGACGACACCGACGGCCAGGGCCGCGGTGGTCACCGGCGGGAGGGTCCGCCAGGCACCGCGCCGCACCGGCCGGCCCAGGCGGAGCCCGGGGCCCCGGGCCGGGCGTCGCTGCCACCACATCCGGTAGCCGGTCACGATCATCACGACGAGGGCCATGGCCAGGACGAACATCGCCACCTCGCTGACGGGGCCGAACAGGACCCCCATGTGGAGGTCGATCCCCCAGGTGGCCAGCTTGGCCATCAGCGGGAAGTCCGCGAAGCGCACCGTGTCGACCACCGCACCGTCCGTCGGGTCGATCGCCACGGTGTCTCCCCGGGTCGGCCAGGTGCTGTCGATCTGGGAGACCACGAAGGTCCCGGTCGTGCTCGTGGGGCCGGTGACCTCGACGGGCCCGTCGAGGCCCTGCGCCCGTCCGGCGGCGAGCGCTGCGTCGTAGCCGACACCGGGCGCGTCCTCGACCACGTAGGCCGCACCGGCGCCGTCCCCGCCGTGGTGCCCGGCACCGTCGCCCGGATCGGTCCCGTCGGTCGGGCCGCCCACCTCGGCGCTGACCTGGGGCGTGGCCCAGCCCAGCGCGGTGCGCACCTCGGAGACGTTGGCCCCCGCGTACGTCGACCAGGTCAGCCCCGTCACCGAGAGCATCACGAAGCCGAGGACCGCCCAGGTGCCGAGGGCTCCGTGCCAGGACAGCGTCCGCCGACGCGGTCCGCCGGCCCGGCTCGGGCGCAGCCGGCTGCCGGCGCGTCGACCGGTCCACCACAGCACCAGACCGGCGACCGCGACCACCCCGAGCCAGGACGCGGCGAGCTCGGAGTAGAGCCTCCCCGGCTCGCCGAGGTGCAGGTTGCGGTGCAGCTCGTCGATCCAGGTCCGCACCGGCAGCGCGCCCGAGCCGCCGTACGCCGTGAGCTCGCCGAGCACCTCGGCGTCGACCGGGTCGACGAACACCGCGAGCCGCCGAGAGTCCTCCGTCCGTCCGTCGTCGAGCAGCACCCGCGTCGTCTCGCCCGGCTCGCCGGCGGGGCGGACGGCGAGCAGCGGGAGGTCGGGCTCGACGCCGCGTGCGGCCGCGACCTGCTCGGCCAGTGGCAGGGCGGTCCCACGGGACTCGGTGGTCAGCTGGTCGTGGTGGACCACGGCCTCCAGCTGGGGGCTCAGGGCGTAGAGACCGCCGCTGATCGCGGCGACGAGCAGGAAGGGCGCGGCGAGGATCGCGGCGTAGAAGTGCAGTCGCACGATCAGCGGTCGCACGGTGTGGCGTGGTGGTCGGGGAGCCGGCGGCGGTGCCGGATCAGGCGGGGTGGTGCGGGCAGGGGTGGTCGTCACGACGGCCTCTCGGTCGGGTGCGCAGGCGCGCGGGGATCGCCTGCCGCTCCGCGTGGGGTCCGTCAGGCGCTGGAGATGGAGGTCCTGCGCAGGTGAGGCGGGGCACGGGGTCCGGCGGTGGCCCGACGAGCCGAGCCACGCAGCGGGGGTCGGACCGGCCAGGCCGTCGGCGCGGTGCGGCCCGTCAGCGGGTCGGCCGCGCACACCGGGGCGGCCAGCGCGTGGAGCCACTCGGCCAGCAGCGCGACCAGGGCACGGTCGGCCCCGCGGGCGAGCACGGCGCTCACGACCGCCGCGGCGAGGTGTCCCAGGAGCATGACGACACCACCGTCGAGCAGTCCCGCGAGCACCGACGTGGGCGACGGGGCGGCGCCGTGCATGCCCGTCACGGCCATGGCGGTGTGGGCGCCGAGCTGCAGCGCGAGCGACGCGGCCCCGATCCGCGGCAGCGTGGGACGGCCGACCAGGACCGGCCCGATCCCGAGTCCCGCGAGCACCACGACCACCGCCGTCGGCCCGGCGACGTGGCCACCGGCGGCCACGGCGTGGGCCAGCAGCGCGCCGACGCCGCAGACCGCACCGACCAGCGCGCCGCGTCCCGCGAGGTGGGGGCGCACCGGCGTCCGACGGCCTGCGATCACGCGCCCAGGCTACCCGCGCGCACACCCCCGGCACCGACGGCGGCCGGTGGTGGGCGGCGTAGCCCTCCCCTAGGCTGGGCATCGTGACCGCGCCGGATCGTCCGCGCCCTCGGCTGGACCTGCAGCAGCGCTCGATCCTGGCCGGTGAGGCCGCCGCCGCCGCCGCCGAGGTCGAGACCGCTCTCGACACCCCGGCCGACCCGACCGCGGCGGCCTTCTTCGACGTCGACAACACCGTCATGCAGGGCGCGAGCATCTTCCACCTCGCCCGCGGACTGCACCGACGCAAGTTCTTCACCACGCGTGACCTGGCCGGCGCGGCGTGGAAGCAGGCCTACTTCCGCATCGTCGGCAGCGAGGACCCCGACCACGTCTCCGAGACCCGCGACTCCGCGCTGTCGTTCATCGCCGGACACACCGTCACCGAGCTGCAGGAGCTCGGTGAGGAGATCTTCGACGAGACCATGTCGCGCCGGATCTGGCCCGGCACCCGCGCCCTGGCCCAGCTGCACCTCGACCGCGGCCAGCGGGTCTGGCTCGTCACCGCGGCGCCGGTGGAGATCGCGACCATCATCGCCCGCAGGCTGGGCCTGACCGGCGCGATGGGCACGGTCAGCGAGCACGTCGACGGCGTCTACACCGGCAGGCTGGTCGGTGACCTGCTGCACGGACCGGCCAAGTCGGAGGCGATCAAGGCGCTCGCGGTGCGCGAGGGCCTCGACCTCAGCCGGTGTGCGGCGTACTCCGACTCCGTCAACGACCTGCCGATGCTCTCCCTGGTGGGCGAGCCGTGCGCCATCAACCCCGACGGACGCCTGCGCGACCACGCCCGGGCCGAGGGCTGGCGGGTCCGCGACTACCGCACCGGGCGCAAGGCGGCACGGGCCGGCCTCGCCGCCGGGGCGTTCGCGGGCGTGCTCGGCGGCGCCTCCGCGGCCGTGCTCGGAGCACGCCGACGCCACTGACCGGGCGTGCGGACCCACCCGCGCAGCGGTGACGCCCGACCACCGAGACGTCTACAGTGGCCGACGTCGCCCAGTGGAGAGGCCCGGCGACGCCTGGGAGGTCCACCGCGATGCTCGTCGACGGCACTGGGGAGCACCCGGGCTGGGACAGCCTGCGTCGTGCCGTCTCCCTGAGGCTGCTGCACCCGGCCGTGCCGCTGGTCGTGACGGCGTCGGGGGCCTGGGTCTCGATGAGCAGCATCGCGACCGACGGGACGCCGTCGGCCGGGAGCTCCGACGACGGCCTCCCCCGCACGCCGGGCGGAGGAGCCGGACCGCACCACGACGACGGCGCCCTGGCCGCGTCGTCGGAGACCTCCGACCGGGACCGTGAGCGCCTGATCGCCCTGGTCGAGCTGGCCCGCGACGCGGACGCCGACGCGTTCGGGCTGCTCTACGACCACTACCAGCCGCAGGTGTACCGCTTCCTCTACTACCGCACGCGCTCGGTGCCGCTGGCCGAGGACCTCACCTCCGAGACCTTCTTCCGTGCCTTGCGCCGGATGCCGGACTTCCGCTGGCAGGGCAAGGACTTCGGTGCCTGGTTGATGACCATCGCCCGCAACCTGTGCACCGACCACTTCAAGTCCAGCCGGGCACGCCTGGAGCTGAGCACCGAGGACATGGCCCACCACGACGACGCCACGGAGAGCCTGGAGTCGGAGGTGATGGCGGGCCTGACCAAGGAGTCGCTGCTGCGTGCGCTGGCCGCACTGCCGGAGGAGCAGCGCGACTGCGTGGTGATGCGCTTCCTGCAGGGCATGAGCATCGCCGAGACCGCCCTGGTGCTGGGGCGCAGCGCTGGTGCCGTCAAACAGCTGCAGCTGCGTGGCGTGCGCAACCTCGCCAAGCTCATGCCCGAGGGGGTGCGCGAGTGAACGCCGTGGCGTGCCCGCCCCGGACCAGCCCGCGCACCGTAACCTCCGCGGCCGTCGGGTCGTTGAGGCAGTCGGACGGCCCGGGCGGGACGCCCGCCCACCCCACGTCGACCGCGATCACGCCGTACCGCCGGCACGAGACCCCAGGAGGGCCCCGATGAGCCCTGCCCCGATGAGCCCTGGGTTCACCTCGCGTCGCCGGGCCGCGAGCTTCCACGACCTGCTCGAACGAGACCCGGGGAGTCCTCCCGCCACGGCCCGCGAGCGGGCCTGGCTCGACCTCGTCGACCAGCTCCGCGCGACGCCCGCCCCACCCGCGCGACCCGACTTCGTCGCCGGTCTGCGCGAGCGACTGATGAGCGCTGCGCCCGCGGCGCTGACGCCCGCCGGGGCGAGCCCGGCGAGCGCCACCGCTGCGACCCCGCTTCCCGAGGCGGACCGTCGCGAGGACCGGCTGGCCCTGCGACCACGTCGCAGCCGTCGCGAGCGTCGACTCGTCGCCGCTCTGGCGGCGATGGCCGTGGTCGGTGCGGGGTCCGGAGCGGCCTACGCCTCCCAGCGCGCCCTCCCGGGAGACACGCTGTACCCGCTCAAGCGCGCGATCGAGAACGTCGAGCTGTCCATCGAGACCCAGCCCCAGCAACGCGCGCAGAGCCTGCTCGCCAGCGCCGACGACCGACTCGCCGAGGTCGAGGCGCTGGGTCGGCGTGGCGACCTCGACGCCGACGCGGTGCGCACCACGCTGGCCAGCTTCAGCGACCAGGCCACCGCGGGCTCCGACCTCGTCGTCGCGGGTCTCGGCGACGGCGGGAACGAGGGCGAGGCCCGTGCGCTGCGCCGCTTCACCTCGCAGAGCATGACCGTGCTGGACGGGTTCGAGCCCGTCGTCCCGGCTGCGGCGCGCCCGGCGTTGGTCGACGCCGCGCGAACGCTGTACCAGATCGACGACACCGCACGGCGGTTGTGCTCCTGCGGCGGTCCTGTCGTGCCGCTCTCGCCCGCGCTGCTCGGGAGCACCCCGCTCGAGGGCGGTGTGCCCGGCGGCCTGACGGGGGGCTCCGACCCCGCCCTGCCGTCGCAGCGTGGCCCTGGCTCCGGTGGCTCTGATGGCTCGGGTGACCCGGGCGGCACCGGTGACGCCGCCCAGCCCGGGCAGGACGGGTCCGCCGGCACCGGCCGCGGCTCCGGTCCGGCGCCGGGTGCCGGCGGCACCCCGTCCACCGGGGCCGGGCTGCCCGGGGGCCGCAGCGAGCCCGACGCCCGGGGCGGCCAGGGTCGCCAGGGCGTTCGCGCCGGTCGGGGCGCAGGCGGCGCACCGTCGGCGGCGACGTCCGACCTGCCCGGCGCGGCCGAGCTCGTCGAGACGCTGGAGTCGCTCACCGACCAGCTCTCCGACCTGCCGGACGCACCCGGGGGCACCGGGGGTGCCGGGGGTGCCGGGCCGTCGGTGGGGCCGCCGCAGCAGGAGACCTCACGACCCCGGCAGGGTTCCGGTGCTGGCGGCCGGACCGGCCGCGACCCCCGCAGCGGGCCGCGTCAGGACTCGGGCGCGCCACGAGGCTCCGGCAACGCACCCGGCGGACTGCGGGACCTCGGCGAGAGCGTCGACGACGCCCTCGACGGGCTTGCGGCCGACCTGCTCCCCTGATCGACGAGCCGTCCCCGGACACCGGGCCCGGCGCACTCGGCGGCGGATCAGGTGAAGACGGACGTGCGCTGCATGAGCAACGAGTACAGCGTCTGCTGGATCGTCTCGCGGACCTGGTCGGTGACGTCGAAGACCAGCATGGGGTCCTCGGACGCGCTCGAGTCGTAGGTGTCGGTGCGGATCGGCTCGCCGAACTCCATCAACCACTTCGAGGGCAGTGGCACCAGCCCGAGCGGCCCGAGCAGCGGGAACAGCGGCGTGATCGGGATGTAGGGCACGCCCAGCAGCCGCGCCAGCGACGGGATGTTGCCGACGAGGGGGTAGATCTCCTCGGCGCCGACCACCGCGAGCGGCACGATCGGCACCCCGGTGCGCAGGGCGGCCGAGACGAACCCGCCGCGCCCGAAGCGCTGGAGCTTGTAGCGGTTGCCGTACGGCTTGCCGATGCCCTTGAAGCCCTCGGGCCACACCCCGACGAGCTCACCGCCCCCGAGCATCCGTTCGGCGTCCTCCTGGCAGGCCAGGGTCACGCCCGCCTTGCGCGCCAGCGAGCTGATCACGGGGATGTCGAAGACGAGGTCCGCGCCCAGGGGACGCAGGAACCGGCCGGTGTGGTCGTGGACGGAGACCATCGTCATCAGCCCGTCCATGGGGACCGTGCCGGAGTGGTTGGAGACGATCAGGGCGCCGCCGGCCTCCGGGATGTTCTCCGCACCGCGCACGTCGATGCGGAACCAGCGCTGGGCCAGCGGTCGCAGCGCGGCGAGCACGAGTCGCTCGGTGACCTCCGGGTCGAAGCCGTACTCGTCGACGGCGTACTCCCCGGTCAGACGGCGACGCCAGAAGGCCAGGAACCGCGCCAGCTGTCCCTCCCACCCCTCACCGAAGACCTCGCGGGCCCCGACCTGCAGCGCGTGGAGCCAGTCCGCCGGCGCCATCGCGGCGAGCGGGTGCCGCTCCCGGGTCGTGGCGGGCGCGCGTTCCTGCGCCGGAGCCGCGTCCGGGCCCTCGCGGGACGTGTCCGGCTCGGTCGTGGCGGTGGTGGCGGTCGGGGCGGTGGCCGCAGCGTCGGTGGTCGCCTCGGCAGGCGACGGGTCGTCCCGGACGGGACGCACCGCAGGACGGCGCGGCGGTCGAGACCGGCCGGTGCCGGCCAGGCCCCGTGCGGCCGAGGACGGTGCCCGGCCGGTGCCGCGCCCGGGCTCGCCCCGGGTGCCCAGGGGGATGATCTCGGCGTCAGCCACGGGCGTCTCCTCGGGTCGGACCGGGCAGGTGCCCTACGACGTGGGGTACGGCGACCTCGGGCGCTGGGCCGTCGGCGGCTGCCTCCTCGACCGGCGGCAGGTGCGCGGAGACGGCGGCGAGCACGCGCTCGAGACGGCCCCCGGTGGGGGTCATGGTGCCCGCGAAGTCGGCGATCGCCCCGGCGGTGCTGAACCTCGGCTCGAAGCCCAGCTCGCTGCGCATCCGGGTCGTGTCGACCCCGCGACCGTGGGTGAGGAACGAGAGCTGCTCGGGCGAGAAGTCGGCGAGCCGGGCCCCCCGCAGCAGTGAGCCGACCGTGCCCACGCTGCGCCCGGGCATGGCGAGGGTGGGACGGCGCAGCCGGCGTACGGCCTGGGAGAGGAGCAGGAGTCCGTCGCCGGCGACGTTGAAGGTGCCCGAGACCTCGGTGCGCACGGCGTGGCGCAGCACCGACATCAGGTCGTCCTCGTGCAGGAACTGCAGCCGCGGGTCGTGACCGAGCACGACGGGGATCACCGGGAGCCGGAAGTAGGAGGTGATCGGGCTCGTGACGTGCGGGCCGATCACGTTGGCGCAACGCAGCTGGACGACGCGCACGTCGGGACGACGGCGGGCGAAGCCACGTACGTAGCCCTCGATCTCGGCGACGTCCTTGGCGTAGCCCGAGCGCGGGGCGCGCCGGGGCTCCATGTCCTCGGTGAACATCGCGGGGTCTCGGCTGCTGGCGCCGTAGACGGTCGTCGTCGACTTCGCCACCAGCGTGCGTACGCTCGGCGCCTTCTGGCACGCAGCGAGCAGCTGCATCGTGCCGATGACGTTGAGCTCCTTCATCGTGCCGCGACCACCGGCGCTCCCCGGCGTCGCGATGACCGCCATGTGCACGACCGTGTCGACGTCCTCACGCGCGATCACCTTGGCGATCACGGGGTTGCGGATGTCGGCGCGCACGAACGAGACGTCACCCATGTCACCGCGCGGGGGCACCACGTCGACGCCGATGACCCGACGGACGTCGGGCTCGGCGGCGAGGCTCCGGGCGAAGCGGCGGCCGAGGTCGCGTGAGACCCCGGTCACGAGCACCGTACGGGCCGGTGCGGTGCGGTCCTGGGTGGCCATGGCGAGCGCTCCTGGGGGCGAGAAGAGGAGAGGAGCGGGGTGGGCGCGGACGTCAGCCCGGCGCGGCCTACTTGCCGAGCTTGCGCCGCTGGACGCGCGTCTTCTTCAGCAGCTTGCGGTGCTTCTTCTTCGCCATCCGCTTGCGGCGCTTCTTGATGACAGATCCCACGAGTTACCTCTTCCACGACGGTCCCTGCGGCGACTGCCGCAAGGACCGCACCACCTTAGCCACCCGGTGCTCGCCGCACCCAATCCGGTCCGGGCCGGGCCCGGACCTCGCGGCGGTCCGGGTGCGCCGCCTCAGCCGGCGTCGTAGTAGCTCTTGCGCAGGTAGACGTCGACGTCGTCCTCGCGCACCCGGAACGACCTGCCCACGCGTACGGCGGGCAGCTCACCCCCGTGCAGCAGGCGGTAGACGGTCATCTTGGAGACCCGCATCCGCGCGGCGACCTCCGCCACGGTCATGAACTCCGGCTCGACGCCGGGGCCCGTTGGGTTGGTGGGCATCTGCTCCCTGCTTCCTGGCGCCCGCGTCCGGCTTCCCCACCGGTGGACCACAAGCGCTCAGGTCGGAGGATAGGGCCTGGAGTGACTCGTGGGGAAGGGAATGACCACACGTGCTCCTGTGACGGGTCGGTCACGGGCGTGTCGGCTTGACTCCAGCCGCCTCGCGACGCTCTCGCAGGTCAGGGCAGGGGGTCGAGACCGTGCAGCGGGAAGCAGGCCTTCCGGGTGGCGGCGACGGTGCGGTCGAGCCAGCTCTCGGGGTCGTAGCCCTGCTCCCACGCCCGCCACGACGGTGCGGTGCCCTCGGTGAGGCGCAGGGGTGCGGTGGCTCCCAACCGCTGGCTCACGTGCTCGCGCCAGCCCGGCGGGGTGGGCGTGGCCGGGTCGAGCGGCGAGCCGCTGACGACGGCGAGCAGGTGGGTCCAGGCCCGCGGCACGACGCCGACGACGGCGTACCCCCCGCCACCGGTGGCTACCCAGCGCCCGCCGGCGACCTGGTGGGCGAGGTCGTGCAGGGCGAGGTAGCTGGCGCGTTGGCCGTCCACGCTGAGCGACAGGTCGGCCAGCGGGTCGTCGGCGTGGGAGTCGCAGCCGTGCTGGGTGACCAGCACGTCGGGCGCGAACTCGGCCACGATCGGCGGCACCACGGCGTGGAAGGCCCGCAGCCAGCCCGCGTCGGAGGTGCCCGGCGGCAGCGCGACGTTGACGGCACTGCCCTCTGCGCCCTCTCCGCCCGTGTCGCCGGCGAAGCCGGTGCCGGGGAAGAGGAACTGCCCGCTCTCGTGGAGCGAGACCGTCAGCACCCGCGGGTCGTCGTAGAAGATCCGCTCCACACCGTCGCCGTGGTGGACGTCGACGTCGACGTAGGCCACCCGTTGCGCGCCCTGGTCGAGCAGCCAGCGGATCCCGACCGCGACGTCGTTGTAGACGCAGAAGCCGCTCGCCCGGTCCGGCATCGCGTGGTGCAGCCCGCCGGTGATGTTGACGCTGTGCAGCGACTCCCCCGACCAGACCTGCCGGCACGCCTCGAGGGTCGCGCCGACGACGTGGTTGGCGGCGACGTCCATCCCCCGGAAGACGGGGTTGTCGTCGGTCCCGAGGCCGTGGGCCTCCTCCCCGGGGCCGGGGTCGCGACCCATCCGGGACACCGCCTCGATCAGCGAGGCGTCGTGGACGGTGGCGATGAGGTCGAGCTCGGCCACCGGCGCCGCCACCGTGCGGAGACCCTCCAGCACGCCCAGCTCGCGGGCCAACCGCATGGTGAGGTCGACGCGCACCGGCGACATCGGGTGGTCGGGCCCGAAGTCGTAGGCCGTCAGCGCGTCGTCGAAGACGACCGTGGCCGGGCCGGGGCATGCGAGGGGGGTCACGCGGGTGACGCTAACCGACGCGGGGCGTCGAGGTGTGGCACGAGTCACCCCTCGGCGTGATCCGACACCAGCCGTGCCGGAGGCCGTCGTCGCACGGGTCGTGTGCCTCAGCCCGGTGCAACGGCCGTTCTCAGGCACACGACCGACGCCGGGTGCGGCCGCTCGCGTCAGGCGGGCGACCCCGCGACGGGCCGGTCCGCGCGGCCGGGGCGGCTCAGGTCAGCGACCGCGCGAAGGCCGCGACGACCCGACCGAGCTCGGCGCCGGCGTCCTCCTGCAGGAAGTGACCGGCGTCGCCGATCGTGGGGTGGTCGCGACCGGCGGCACCCGGCACGTGCCGGGCCAGGATCGGCCCCATCGCGCCCGTGATGGGGTCGGAGTCGCCGAAGGCGCACAGGAACGGGCGGTGGAAGTCGCCGAGCGCCGTCCACGCCGCGCGGTTGGCGGCGGTCGCGGGGTCGTCGGGACGCGTCGGCACCAGCCCGGGCATCGCCCGGGGACCGGCCTTGGACTCCTCGGTCGGGTACGGCGCGTCGTAGGCCGCCCTGACGCCGTCGTCGAGGCCGCGCGCGCACCCCGAGGCGACCAGGCGGCCGACGTCGAGGCTGCTCGCCCCTTCCACGGCCCTGCGGAACTCCCACCAGATCGGCGGCATGTCGTGGTCGCCGCTCGGCAGACCGGTGTTGGCGGCCACGACCCTGGCGAACCGGTCGGGGTGCTCCCCGACCAGGCGGAGCCCGATCAGACCGCCCCAGTCCTGGCCGACGAGGGTCACCTCGGTGAGGTCGAGGACGTCGAAGCACAGCTCGCGCACCCACTCGACGTGGCGCAGGTAGGAGTGGTCCTCGACCGCGAGCGGCTTGTCGGAGCGGCCGAAGCCGATCAGGTCCGGCACGACGCAGCGGAAGCCGTCGGCGACCAGTGCGGCCGTCACGTGGCGGTACAGGTAGGACCAGCTCGGCTCGCCGTGCAGCAGCAGCACGACCGGGCCGTCGACCGGGCCGGCGTCGACGTAGGCCATCCGCAGCCGGCCCTCCACGTCGCCGGTGAGATCCGGGTCCGAGACCTGGCCGTACGACGGGTGCCAGTCCAGGCCGGCCGGCAGGTCGGCGAGGTCGGCGAAGCGGTCGTCGGGGGTGCGGAAGGTCTCCATCGTGGCAGTCTGCCAGCGCTCCAGGTCCGGTGGTCGAGCCGGCCGGCTGCGGACTGCTGGCCCCGTCGGCCGCACTAGCGTGCTCGCCATGAGCTGGCCGGACGCGGGCACCGCCCTGGTGGCCGCCAGCGCCGCGCACGCGGGGTTCTCCGTCGTCGTGACCGTCGTGGTCTACCCGGCGCTGGCCGACCGTCCGGACGACGACTGGCCCCGGCGCCACGACGCGCACTCGCGGCGCATCGGCGCCGTCGTCGCGCCGCTCTACCTGCTCGTGGCGGCTGCGTGCGTGCTGGCGGCTGGTCACCGGCCCGCAGGGCTGGGAGTGGGTGGCGCTCTCGGGCAACGCCGCCGCCGCGCTGGTCACGGCCACGCTGGCCGCGCCCACCCACGGCCGGCTGGGCCGCGAGGGCCCCTCGGCGGCCCTGCTGGCCCGGCTGCTGCGCGTCGACCGCGCGCGCACCGTCGGTGCCGTGGTCGCGCTGGTGGCCTCACTGCTCAGGTGAGGCGCCGCGAGCGGCGTCGCGAGCGGCCTCGCGAGCGGCGTCGCGGCCGGCGTACGCCGCCAGCGTGAGCAGCTGCTTGCGCAGCATGACCAGGTCGCCCCAGGCCAGCGCCGAGGCCTTCGCCCGGACGACGGGCCCGCCGTCGGGCAGCACCATCCGGCACACCAGCCGTGACTGGGTCGCGCCGGCGGGCTCCGCGGCGTACGTCGCCGCCAGCGGACCGAAGGGCCGACTGCCGGCCGCGGACGTGACGCCCGTCCACGAGCGCCCGGGCACGACCGAGGTGAGCTCGTAGACCATCACCATCCGCCGGCCGAGCCTCAGGTCGTCGGAGCCGGTGGTCAGCTCGGTCGGGCTGCGGCGGCCCAGGTTGTCGACGAGGTCGTAGGAGTACGGCGCCTCGCGGAGCTGGCAGATCCACCGCCAGGTCATCTCGACCGGGGCACGCACCGAGACCGCGCGGGTCATCCGCAGCACCGGGCCCGACACCCTCCCGGCGACGAGCTGGTCCGCGGGGTAGGGGCGCGCGGCCTCGTCGCGCGTCGCACCCCAGACCCAGGGCAGCGCGTCGGTGCGCACCGCCGCGGCTACTTCTTCTGCCGGCGGCTGCCGCCGTGCCAGTCCTCGGCCACCCCGACGTCGCCCGCCTCGATGCCGAAGGAGCGCAGCTGCGGGCGCTCGCGCAGGCTGCGCTTGAGCTCGGCGAAGCCCGGGAAGGTGGCCAGGCCGACGACGTGGTCCCACAGCTCGAGCGCCTCGGCCTCGCTGGGGAGCCGGCTGATGACGGGCCCGAAGAACGCGGCCCCCTCCGGCGGGGCGATGTGCAGGATCGGGGTCCCGACGTCCTTGCCGGTCAGGGCCAGCGCCTCGTCGGTCTCCTCCTGGATCTGCGCGTCGCGCGAGGTGTCGTCGAGGTGTGCTGCCAGGTCCTCCGAGACCCCGACCTCGCGCAGCGCGGCCCGCACCAGCGGCTCGAGGTCGGTCGGGTCGTAGGTGTCCTGCTCGACGTCGAAGACCTGCCGGCTCAGCGCGGGGTAGAACCGCTCCACGGCCTCGGGGCCGGCCTCGTCGCGGACGTGGGCGCAGACCCGCAGCATCCGCAGCCCCGCGGTGTGGCCGGCCTCGTACTCCGGCGGGAAGTGCGTGTCGTAGTCGATGTGCGCGTTGAGCAGGCGCAACGAGATGAAGCGCCACTCGACGGTGTCACCACGCTGCTCCTGGACCATGCGCAGCCACTTGCTGGTCATCCAGGCGAACGGGCAGACCGGGTCGAACCAGAACTTCACGTCGGGGGAGTCGCTCATGTCGCCAGTCTGCTCCCAGCGAGCTCACCCGGCCAGGCGCGGGCCGGGCCGGCGTCGCGGTTTCCCACGGGATGCAGGCGGTTGCTCGCTTCCCGGCGCAGATTCACCCCGGGGAGCGCGCACCTGCCCTCATACCTTGGGAAATCGCGACGCCCGCGCGCGCCACCTCGGACGCCGCGGTCTCCCACGGGATGCGGGTCAGGAGCCCTCGGCGAGGGCTCGGGACCGGTCGCGAGCGGCCTCCATGGCGGCCAGGAACGCGGCCCGGACCTTGTGGATCTCCAGCTCGCGCAGCGCGCTCGCCGTCGTGCCGCCCGGTGAGGTGACCTGCTCGCGCAGCACGGTCGGGTGCGTCCCGGTCTCCTGCAGCATGCGGCCCGAGCCGACGACGGTCTGGATGACCAGGTCGGTGGCGGTGGCGCGGGGCAGGCCGAGGTGGACGCCGGCCTCGATCATCGACTCGACGACGAAGAAGATGTACGCCGGCCCGGAGCCGGAGATCGACGTGACGGCGTCCATCTGCCGCTCGGGGATCCGCAGCACCTTGCCCACCGAGCGCAGCAGCGACTCGGCCTCGACGAGGTCGTCCTCGCTGCACCGCGAGCCGGGCGAGAGCGCCGACATCCCCTCGTCGACCAGCGCGGGGGTGTTGGGCATGACCCGGGCGACGGCGACACCGGCAGGCACGCGGGCCTCGATGAAGGAGGTGGTGATCCCTGCGGCCAACGAGACCACCAGCTGACCGTCGTGCAGCGACGGCGCGATCTCGTCGAGCAGGTCGCCCATGTCCTGGGGCTTGACGACCAGCGCGAGGGTGTCGGCGCGGGTCGCGGCCTCGATGTTGTCGACGACCGCGACGCCGTAGCGCTCCTCGAGCTCGCGGGCCCGCTCGGGGCGCTTCTCGCCCACCAGCAGCCGGTCGACCCGACGGCCGGCGCGCACCAGGCCCGAGAGCAGGGCCTCGCCCATCACCCCGGCCCCGATGATGGCCGTCTGCTGCTCGGTCACCGCGAGACCTACTTCTTGGAGACCAGCGAGCGCACGAAGAACGAGAGGTTCTGCGGGCGTTCGGCGAGACGGCGCATCAGGTAGCCGTACCACTCCTCGCCGTAGGGCAGGTAGACCCGCACGGACTCGCCGTCCTGGGCCAGTCGCTGCTGCTCCTCGGGCCGGATGCCGTAGAGCATCTGGAACTCATAGCTGCCCTGCGCGCGGCCGTAGCGGCTGGCCAGCGACGAGGCGATCTCGACCATCCGCGGGTCGTGGGTGGCGATCATCGGGTAGCCCTGGCCGGCCAGCAGCACCTTCAGGCAGCGCACGTAGGACTTGTCGATGTCGATGCGGTCGGAGAAGGCGACGGCCTCCGGCTCGGCGTACGCGCCCTTGCACAGGCGGACCCGGGAGCCCTCCGCCGCCAGCGTGCGGCAGTCCGCCTCGCTGCGGTGCAGCATCGCCTGGATGACCGCGCCGGTCTCGGGGAAGTCCTTGCGCAGCTCGCGCAGGGTGCCCAGCGTGCGGTCGGTGGTGGTGTGGTCCTCCATGTCGAGGGTCACGGTGGTCCCGGCGTTGCGCGCGGCCCGACAGATGGTGCGCGCGTTCTCGAGCGCGACCTTGTCGCCCCGGCCCGGCAGCGCCTGGCCGATGGCCGAGAGCTTGACGGAGACCTCCGCCCGGCGGGTCAGCCCGCGCGACCCGAGCTCGCGCAGCAGGTCGAGGTAGGCCTCGACGGTGTGGGTGGCCTGGTCCTCGTCGGTGGTGTCCTCGCCGAGGTAGTCCAGCGTCACCTGTCGACCGCTCTCGACGATCTCGGCGGCGGCCTCGACCGCGGTGGCGGTCGACTCCCCCGGCACGTAGCCGCGCACGATCCCGGCCGAGACCGGCATCGTGGCGACGAGCTTCTTCATGCGCTCGCTGCGAGCGAGCACGAGCAGGGGGTCCCGGAGCAGCGACATGGCCCCACCGTACGCCGGGAGGTCCCCGCACGCCCGTCCGCGGCCGCCCGCCCCGGCTACATTGGTGCGCGTGACCGGTCTGGCTGCTGCGGCGGCGTCCCTGAGCCCTGCCCCGATGCTGCTCGGGATGAGCTGGATGGAGCCCGACTGGCTGCTCCAGCAGTTCGGCGGCGCCTTCTTCTGGGTCTGCCTCGTGATCATCTTCGTCGAGTGCGGGCTGTTCTTCCCGTTCCTGCCCGGCGACACGCTGCTGCTCTCGTTGGGTGTCTTCATCGCCACCGGCGACCTCGACGTCTTCGGCACCCCGCCGCTGGTGGACCTCGGGATCGCGCTGGTGCTGCTGACGGCGTTCGCCTTCGCCGGCAACGTCGCCGGTTACGAGATCGGACGCAAGATCGGACCACCGCTCTACGCGCGCGAGGGACGCATCCTCAAGCGCAAGTACTTCGACCAGACCGAGGCGTTCTTCGACAAGCACGGAAGCAAGGCGCTGGTCATCGGCCGGTTCGTGCCGTTCGTCCGGACCTACATCACCGTGGTCGCCGGCGTGACCCGGATGCGCCGCGACAGGTTCCTGCTGTGGAGCCTCGTCGGCGCCGTCGGCTGGGTCCTCTCCATCACCCTGCTGGGCTACTTCCTCGGCGCCCGCGTCCCGTGGCTGCGCGACAACATCGACTACGCGATCATCGCGATCCTGTTCCTCTCGGCCCTCCCGCTGCTCGTCGAGTGGGTCCGGCACCGCTCGCTCGGCAAGGCCGTCGAGTCGCTGACCCCCGACGCCGACGAGCGTGACGGCCACCGCGAGCCGCGCCGCCAGGACGTTCCCTGACCCAGCCGCCGCCCCCGCCGCCGGGGTCGACGTACCCGGTCGACAGGGGAACTCACCGCTTGCCAGGCCCGATGTGCCCCGGCAAGCGGCAGGTTCCCCGGCGGACCGGGGACGTCGACCGGCTCGCCGCGCCGGTCAGGCCGACCCGCGCGCCGCGTCGAGCTCGGCGCGGGTGAGCACCGGGCGCACCTCGAGGCCGACGTCGGCCAGCGGGTTCTCCCCGGCCGGTGACCGGTCGATCGCACACACCACGACCTCGACCACGGCGCCGGCCGCGCGCAGCGCCTGCGTGGCGTCACGCACCGCGCCGCCGGTCGTGATC
The DNA here is from genome assembly GCA_963714475.1 of uncultured Actinomycetota bacterium. Taxonomy (GTDB): domain Bacteria; phylum Actinomycetota; class Actinomycetes; order Propionibacteriales; family Nocardioidaceae; genus Nocardioides. Next base: position 936,693 of record CAVQOP010000004.1, on the reverse strand, counting down.
ACGTCCTCGATCAGCGTGACCCGTCGACCGTCGACCGCGGGGCCCTCGGCGAGCTTGCACGTGCCGTACTCCTTGGCCTGCTTGCGCACGAACAGCGCCCGGTGCTGGGTCAGCGCGCTCAGCGCGGTGACGATCGGGACGCCGCCGAGCTCGAGGCCGCCGAGCAGCTCGGTGCCCTCGGGCAGCAGCGGCACCATCGCCCGGGCGACCCGCGCCAGCAGCGCCGGGTCGGACTCGAAGAGGTACTTGTCGAAGTACTCGCTGGCCACCTGGCCCGAACGCAGCGTGAACTGCCCGCTCAGCCGGCAGCAGGTGTCGATGTCCAGGGCGAGGGTGAGGTCGTCGGTCACCCGACCATGATGGACCACCGCCTGGCCTACGGTGGCGTGCGTGAGCCCCACCATCACCCCGGCCAGCCGACTCGCGGGCATCGCGCCGACCGTCTTCGCCGAGATGTCGGCCCTGGCGGTGCGCACCGGGTCGATCAACCTCGGTCAGGGCTTCCCGGACACCGACGGCCCGCCCGAGGTGGTCGCGGCGGCGATCGAGGCCCTGCGGTCCGGGCACAACCAGTACGCCCCCGGACCCGGCGTACCGGCGCTGCGTCAGGCGATCGCACGTCACCAGCGGCGCCACTACGGACTCGAGCTGGACCCCGACACCGAGGTCGTCGTGACCACCGGCGCCACCGAGGGGGTCGCGGCGACGATGCTCGGGCTGGTCGAGCCCGGTGACGAGGTGATCCTGCTCGAGCCGTTCTACGACTCCTACACCGCGATGATCCAGATGGCCGGAGGGGTACGCCGCCCCGTGACCCTGCGCGCACCCGACTTCCGTCTGGACCTCGACGCCCTGCGTGCCGCCGTGGGGCCGCGGACCCGCTTCGTGCTGCTCAACAGCCCCCACAACCCGACCGGCACGGTGCTGACCCGCGCCGAGGTGCAGGCCGTGGCCGACCTCGCGCTGGAGCACGACCTCGTCGTGATCACCGACGAGGTCTACGAGCACCTGGTCTTCACCGGGCACGAGCACGTCCCGATCGCGACCCTGCCGGGGATGTGGGAGCGGACCCTGAGCCTGTCCAGCGCCGGCAAGTCCTGGTCGTTCACCGGCTGGAAGGTCGGCTGGGCCACCGGCCCGGCGCCGCTCGTCGCCGCGCTGGTCGCCGCCAAGCAGTGGCTGACCTTCACCTCGGGGGCGCCCCTGCAGCCGGCGATCGCCCGGGCCCTCGACGAGACCCCGGACTTCCCGCGCGAGCTCGCCCGCGACCTGGAGGGGCGCCGCGACCTGCTCTGCGCGGGCCTGGCCACCGTGGGGATGGACGTCCGGGTGCCCGAGGGCACCTACTTCGCGACGACCGACGTACGCACCCTCGGGTGGTCGGACGCCCGCGACTTCTGCGCCGCGCTGCCTGAGCGCGCGGGCGTCGTGGCCATCCCGATGTCGTTCTTCCACGACGACGTCGAGGCCGGCCGTCACCTCGTGCGCTGGACCTTCTGCAAGCGCCGGGAGGTCATCGCCGAGGCCCTCGAACGGCTGGCCGACTCAGACCTGCGAGCCCACTGAGGGACTGCTCGCCGGGGACCAGCGACAGTGCCCCGGATCCGTGCCGGATTCCGGCACGGATCCGGGGCACTGACGCGGTACGGGGCTCAGCGCCAGGCGCGGACCTCGGGTCGCAGCAGGAGCACGACGGTCGCGACGCAGCCGACCGCCACGACCGCGACGGCCGGGGCGGCGAGGATCATCAGCAGCGCGAGACCGGACGCGCCACCGGCCGAGACCACCAGCGCGGTGCGCGCCCAGCCCGTGCCACGCCAGGCCAGGGCCCCCAGGACCGCGGCGCCGACGCACCACACGAGCAGCACGGCGACCATCACGCTCGCCGCGAGCTGCACCTCGCGTACGCCGACGCCCTGCGCCGCGAGCTGGGGCTCCTGCTGGGTCACGGTGGTCTCGACCAGGTCCGGTGAGAGCCAGAGCGCCGTCGTCCCGGCCAGACCCATCCCCGCGACCAGCGCGCACAGCGCCCACGTGAGCAGGCAGGCGATCACCAGGGCTCCTGGTCGCGCGGCCCTCGCGGCGCTCGCCGTCGCCGGCAGCCCGGACTGAGCAGGCTGCGCAGGCTCACGGGCGGCCGTCGCCTGGGTCGGGTCGTACGGCGGCGGCCAGACGCCGGTCGTGCCCGTCCCGGCAGCGGTGCCGTGCCGTGCCGGTGCTGGTGCCGGTGGCAGCGGCGGGCTCGCGCCCGGCGAACCAGTCGCGCGCCGGCGGGATCCACAACGACACGATCGCCGCGACGACGGCGGCCGAGACGATCCCGCCGGTCACCGCACCGCTGACGAACAGCGGAAACGCCAGCAGGCTCAGGACGACCCGGGCGCTGCGCGAGCGCTGGAGCACCTGCCAGCCGAGGATCGCGGCCGCGACCGCGCAGGCGGCGGCCACCATGCCCGCGACCCGGAGAGCACCGAGCAGCGCCTCGACGTCGAGGCCGAGGCCGTCACCGGGCGGACCCGCGAGGAACTCCTCGACACCGCGGCGGGTCTCGAGGCTGCCGATGCCGGTCACGACCTGGGCGGCCGAGACCAGCACGAACACCGAACCGAGGAGGATGATCCAGCCGCACCACGTCACCTGGCGCGGGCGGGCGGGGCCCTCGGGCTTCGTCGACGTCGGGGACACGCACGCATCCTCCCAGGCGTGCGAAAGTCTTCCCGACACACCCGACCCCCGACACACCCGACCTTCCCGACGCGCGACGCGCCGACGCCCGACGCCCGACAGCCGACCCAGGAGACGCCTTGATCTACATCACCGTGAAGAAGAAGCTCAAGCCCGGCACCGCGGAGGCCTACCTCGCGGCCAGCCAGGCCTACACCGACGCGACCCGCGCGGAGCCCGGCAACAAGTTCTACGAGCACTACCGCAGCGTCGAGGACCCCGACACGATCCTGACGATCGAGGCCTTCGACGACCAGGCCGCCGGCGAGGCGCACGTGGCCAGCGACCACTTCCAGAACGGCGTCGACGGGGACGCGAAGCAGTACATCGCCGAGCGGCCCGACATCATGTACATCGACGTCGACCGCGACGGCTGGGACAAGATGTCGGAGTTCTGAGCCGGTGCGGCGCGCTGTCACCGTCGCCCGTCTCTCGACCACCCCGGTCAAGGGGCTGATGCTCCACCACCCCGCCTCGATCGACCTGACGACGCAGGGCGCGCGCGGCGACCGGCTCTTCTACCTCGTCGACGACGAGGACGGGCTCGAGAGCTGCTCGCGCAACCCCGGTCTCCTCGGCCTGAGTGCGACCTACGACCAGGCCACCGGCCACCTCTCGGTCCGCCGCGGGGCCGAGGTGCTCCACGGCGGGGTCGTCGAGGTCGCCTCCGCCGTGAAGACCGACATGTGGGGGCTGCGCACGATCCAGGGTGACGTCGTCGCCGACCCGACCTGGGCCACGCTGTTCTCCGAGGTCGTGGGCCGCACCGTCCGCCTCGTCCGATCCCGTGCCGGGGCCTTCGACGTCCGACCGGTCACCCTGCTCGGGACCGCGTCGCTCGCCGAGCTGGCGGACCGGTCGGACAGCTCGCCGGTCGACCCACGGCGCTTCCGGATGCTCATCGAGCTCGACACCGACGAGCCGCACGTCGAGGACTCCTGGGACGGCGGCCTGCTGCGGGTCGGCGGGGCGCTCCTGAGAGCCGGCGGCCCGGTCAGGCGCTGCGCAGCCACCACCCGCAACCCCGACTCCGGCTCGGTCGACCTGCGGACGCTGCAGATGATCATCGCCTACCGCGGGCGCCAGGAGTCGGTGCTCGGCCTGGGTCCGAACTTCGGGGTGTACGCCGAGGTCGTCGAGGCCGGCCGCGTCTCGGTCGGGGACCGGCTCGTCCCGGCCTGAGGGCACACCGCGACCCGACTGGTCCTCGACCGCGGTGAGCGGACTCAGGAGACGACCAGCCCCGCGCCGTCCTCGGCGAGCGCGACCCGCACGGTCGCGCCGTCGGTGACCTCGCCGCCGATCAGCCGCCGGGCGAGCGGGTCGCCGATGGCGCTCTGGATCAGACGCCGCAGCGGGCGGGCGCCGTACGCCGGGTCGTAGCCGGCGTCGGCGAGCCAGGCGCGGGCCTCGTCGGTGACCTCGATGCCGAGACGCCGCACGGCGAGCCGCTGCTCGAGCAGGTCGAGCTGCAGCCCGACGATGCGCGCGAGCTCGGCGCGGGTCAGCGCGTCGAAGAGGACGATCTCGTCGAGGCGGTTGACGAACTCCGGCTTGAAGGAGGTGCGCACGGCGGCCAGCACCGACTCACGCTTCCTCTGCGCGTCCAGCGTCGGGTCGACGAGGTAGTGCGAGCCGAGGTTCGAGGTCAGCACGAGCAGCGTGTTGCGGAAGTCGACGGTGCGGCCCTGACCATCGGTGAGGCGCCCGTCGTCGAGGACCTGGAGCAGGATGTCGAAGACCTCGGGGTGGGCCTTCTCGACCTCGTCGAGCAGCACCACGGAGTACGGCCGGCGGCGGACGGCCTCGGTCAGCTGGCCACCCTCGTCGTAGCCGACGTACCCGGGCGGCGCCCCGACCAGTCGCGAGACCGAGTGCTTCTCGGAGTACTCGCTCATGTCGATGCGCACCATCGCGCGCTCGTCGTCGAAGAGGAAGTCCGCGAGCGCCTTGGCCAGCTCGGTCTTGCCGGTGCCGGTGGGGCCCAGGAAGAGGAACGACCCGGTGGGACGGTTCGGGTCGGAGAGGCCCGCGCGTGAGCGTCGGACGGCGTCGCTGACCGCTGAGACCGCCTCACGCTGGCCGATCAGCCGCTGGCCGAGCACGTCCTCCATCGTGAGCAGCTTGGCGGTCTCGCCCTGCAGGAGCCGGCCCGTCGCGATGCCGGTCCAGGCCTCGACGACGTCGGCGATCTGCTCCGGCCCGACCTCCTCGCCGACGAGGGGCTCGACCACGTTCTTCTCGGCGGCGGCGGCCTCCTCGATCTGGCGCTCGAGCTCGGGGATCCGGGCGTAGTTGATCTCGCTGGCCGCGGCCAGGTCGCCGTCGCGCAGCAGCCGCTCGGCCTCGCCCCGCAGCTGGTCGAGCTGGCGGCGCAGCTCGCCCTCACCCTCGAGGGAGGCCTTCTCCGACTCCCAGCGGGCCTCCAGCGCGCGCAGCTCCTCCTGGGAGTCGGCAAGATCGCCGCGCAGGACCGAGAGCCGCTCCACCGAGGCCTCGTCGCTCTCCTTGGCCAGCGCGAACTCCTCCATCGTGAGCCGGTCGACGTGGCGGCGCAGCTGGTCGATCTCCTCGGGCGAGGACTCGATCTCCATCCGCAGGCGCGAGGCCGCCTCGTCGATGAGGTCGATGGCCTTGTCGGGCAGCCGGCGTCCGGTGATGTAGCGGTCCGAGAGCGTGGCGGCCGCGACGAGGGCGGCATCGGTGATCCGGACGCCGTGGTGGGCCTCGTACTTCTCCTGGATGCCACGCAGGATCTGCACGGTGTCCTCGACGCTGGGCTCGCCGACCAGCACCTGGGCGAAGCGCCGCTCCAGGGCGGGGTCCTTCTCGATGCGCTCGCGGTACTCCTCCAGGGTGGTGGCGCCGATCATGTGCAGCTCGCCGCGCGCCAGCATGGGCTTGAGCATGTTGGAGGCGTCCATCGCCGAGTCACCGCCCGCCCCCGCCCCGACGACGGTGTGCAGCTCGTCGATGAAGGTGATGACGCGACCGCCGGCGTCCTTGATCTCCTCGAGCACGGCCTTGAGCCGCTCCTCGAACTCCCCGCGGTACTTCGCACCCGCCACCATCGCCGCGAGGTCGAGGGACAGCACGCGACGTCCCTTGAGCGAGTCGGGGACGTCACCGGCGACGACACGCTGGGCGAGGCCCTCCACGACCGCGGTCTTGCCGACACCGGGCTCGCCGATGAGGACGGGGTTGTTCTTGGTGCGCCGGGAGAGCACCTGGACCACGCGTCGGATCTCGGCGTCGCGACCGATGACCGGGTCGAGCTTGCCGTCCTCGGCGGCGGCGGTGAGGTCCAGGCTGTACTTGTCCAGGGCCTCGTAGGTCGACTCGGCCTCCTGGCTGGTCACGCGGCGGTTGCCGCGCACCGCGAGGAGCCCGTCGCGCATCCCGGGCTCGGTGAGGCCGGCCCCCGTGAGCAGGGCCTGGGCCGGGCTCTGGGTCCCGGCGAGGGCGATCAGCAGGTGCTCGGTCGCGACGTAGTCGTCCTTCATGGACGAGGCGAGCTCGAGGGCCGCCGCGAGCACCCGGGTCAGCGCGGGGGACGCGGCGGGCTGCTGGACGGTGGAGCCGCTGGCGCGCGGCAGCGCCGCGGCCTGCGCCTGCGCCGAGTCCAGGAGGGCGACCGGGTCGGCCCCCGAGCGGGCGACGAGCGTGCGGGCGGTGCCGTCGTCGGGGCGCAGCAGTGCCACGAGCAGGTGGACCGGCTCGGTGCTCACGTTGCCCGTGGTGGTGGCCGCCAGCTGGGCAGCCTCGATCGCCTCACGGCTGCGGGTGGTGAACTTCTCGGCGCCGAACTGGCTCATCTGACCTCCTCGATCGAACGTGAGTGAATCCCACTCAACTTATATCAGTGCGATTCTAACCAGTCCTGGTTGCGGTGTGTCCCAGCAGCGCTGCCCGTCGCGGAGTGCGCCCGTGGCCGATTCGCGCAAAGCGCGTCGGGGCAGGATCGCCGGGCCCTATCGTCGACGGCGAGCCCGGCCGAGCGGAGGTGACCCATGGCGACGGACGACTCCTCGCCCGTGATCGCGCGCCGGGCGGTGGTCATCGACGACTCCGAGGACCAGCGAGACCTGCTCGGGGCGGCCCTGCGCCGTGGTGGCTTCGAGATCGTCGGTGAGGCCGGCGACGGCCTGGCCGGCATCGAGCTCGTGCGTGACCGGCGTCCGGAGGTCGTCCTGCTCGATCTCGTGATGCCCGTGCTCGACGGCGTGGAAGCCCTGCCCACCATCCGGGCGCTGGTCCCCGACGCCACCATCGTCGTGCTCTCCGGCTTCGGGGCGCAGCACATGTCGGCGCGCGCGCTGGCCCTCGGCGCCGACGGCTACGTGCAGAAGGGGTCCTCCCAGTCCTCCATCCTGGGCCGGGTCCGAGCTCTGTGCGGCCGCGACGAGCAGCCGCGCGAACGCGGGCTGAGACTCGCCCCCGAGCCCGTCAGCGCCGCCCACCCCAGCGCGCTGCGCTCCGTCCCGTCGTCTGCCGACCGGCCGCGCCCCGGCGTCCCGGCGCAGGAGGTCCTGCGACTCGCGCCGTTCGGCGTGGTCGAGATCGGCGCCGGGCCGTGGATGCGGGTGCTCTGGCTCAACGAGGCGGCACGAGCACTGCTCGGGCCGGCCCCCCTGGGCGACCCGGTCTCGCTGAGTGCACCCGACCTCGCCTGGCGTCTGGCCTACCACGCCCCCGACGCCGACCCCGTCTTCGAGGTCGACCTGGCCGGAGGGCGCGCCCGGGCCCGCCTGCGCCGCACCGCCACCTCGGTCCTGGTCTACCTCGACCCCGTCACCGCGTCCCCCGAGGCCTGAGGAGGGGCTCAGGGGCGCAGCCGAGCGGCCCGGTGCGCGGGACCGACCGCGGCCAACCGGTCGAGGCCGGGCTGCGGCGGTCAGTCGGAGCCCGGGCCGCTGCTGCTCGCGGGTGTGCCGTCGTCGGTCGAGGGCGTGGCGTGCTCGGGGAACGGCGACCGGGCGCTCGACTCCTCGACCAGGCAGGTGCGGCAGAAGTCCTCACCGAAGGGGGTCAGGTGGATGCTGCGGCGGATCACCTTGGTGAACCGCACCGAGTGCAGCGCGGTCTGCACGTCCGGCTGCGCCTCGAGCACCTGGTAGTCCATCGGGTCACGCAGCGCCTCCCGGGAGAACCAGACGAGACCCAGACGGAAGAGGTTGTTCAGGTACGCCGGGACCTGGTCGAGGTGGCGACAGCCCGCCCGACCGCCGATCATGGTCAGGCCGGGAGCGACGAGCTGGCTGTTGACCATGCCGACCGGTCCCCCGGTGCGGACGTCGACGCTCGGCTGCGGCCCGCCCTCGAGGAGCAGCAGCAGGATCCGGCCCTCGTCGGGCGCGAGCTCGGTGAGGATCCGGCCGTACGCCGGGTGGCCCTGGTCGTCGGCCCAGACGTCGCGCGAGCGCCGCAGCAGGTCCTGCCCCTGCTCACGCAGGCTCGGCGGTCGGCGGCGCTCGCCCTCCGCCACCCCGTCGTCGACCTCCGGCCGCTCCGGCCGCTCCTGCCGCTCGCCCTTGTCGTGGTCCTCGGCGAGGCCCCCGAGGCGCTGGCCGACCTCCATCAGCGCGCGGCCGACCGGCGTGCCCGAGCTGACCGACCGGGCGAGGTCGGCCACGGCCCCCACGGTCTCGGTGAGGTCGTCGACGAGGTCGGCGGCCTCGTCGGCCCGGGTCGCGACCCGGGCCACCCGGACGCCGGTCCGCACCGACGTGCGCACCCCCCACTCGGTGGTGTGCAGCGCCGCTGCGCCGGCCACCCGGGCCAGGCCCGGCAGCGAGCGGGCGGCGCGACCGAGCCGGGGTCCCTCGGCCGGCTCGGACCGGTCCGGGTCCGGCTGGCCCGGTGGGTCGGGCGGCGGTCATCTCAGGCTCCCGTGCCGAAGATCAGCAGGTGCAGGAACCCGCCGCCGAGGCCCATCAGCGCCCCGTGGGCGTAGAGCATCCACTCGTCCTCCTTGATCGCCGAGCGCATCATCTCGACGAAGTCGCCCGGCGGGAGCTCCTTGGTGCGCGTCGCGATCAGCTCGCGGATCCGCCCGGCCTGCTGCTCGTTGAAGTCACGGTCCTGGAACGGTTTCAAGGTACGCCCGACCGCCTCCTCGGCGACCGACGCACGGATGCTGTCGAAGCGCTCGGCGCCGACGGCGACCCGCAGCGCTCCGCGGGCCGGGCCGGCCGCCCGGTCGATCGCCGGTCGCAGCGCCGTGGCGAGCATCTGGCGGGTCCGGTCCCCGCGCGGGCCGTTGAGGAGGAAGTCACCGATCCGCTCGAGGGTGATGACGTCCTCGGCGATGATCTGCGCGTACACCTCGGCGGCCTGCGACTGTCGGCGCAGGAACAGTCCGTGGACCTTGATCCCGAGGATCCGGCGCGGCTCGGTCGGCTCGAAGATCAGCCACATCCCGAGCGCGTTGGTCACCCACCCGACCACCACGCCGAGGATGGGCAGCAGCCACCACTGTCCGACGATGCTGTCGGCCACGGCCACGGGGACCCCGAGCAGGAAGCCGAAGACGAACCCGAAGCGCACCATCAGGTTCAGCTCGCGCTGGCCGAAGTCACGAAAGATCTTCACCACGAGGGCGGGGTTGTCCCGGAAGTGGTCGATGACCATGATCTTCGGGTCGAGCAGCTGGTCGATGTGGACCCCGATCTCGTCCGTGACCCGCTCGACCAGGCCGGGCAGCTGGTCCTGGACCCGCTCGACGACGGCCTCGCGCACCGGGCGCGGCAGGTCGCGCCACAGGCGCGGGTGCTCGCGCCGCATCACCTCCTCGACCAGGGCCGGCACCTCAGGTCGGAACGAGGCGACGATGTGAGCGGCGATCTTGTCCGGCTCGAGCTGCTGGTAGAACTCCGCCGGCGTACCGAGCTTGGCGATGGCCTTGTCGACGGCGATGCTGCCCATCTTCGCCGCTCGCGCCGGGACGATGCCCTGCCAGCCCAGACCGCCCTGGAGCAGACCCGGCACCTCCTGGATCCTGCGGGGCAGGACGGAGACGACCTCGCGCATGCCGGCGATCTGCACCCCGTGGAAGCGCACCGGCGCGAAGAGCATCCACAGCCCGGACCAGTTGATCAGCCAGCCCACGAGGCCGGTGAACAGGGGGATGGTCAAGAAGTGCACCCAGAGGATCTCCGACCACCACGACGAGACCGCCTCGCTGATCGCCTCCACCACAGCCGCACCTTCCCCATGGACCTGTCACCGTCGACAGACCGTGGGCGAAGAGTAGTGCTCGGTGACCCCACCCCGGCGTGTCGTGGGACACATCGCTCAGTCCACGACGGGCAGCAGTCCGGCCAGCCTCAGGCCGTGGTCGACCAGCGGCACCCGGTCCAGGCCGGGTACGTCGGCCAGCGGCACCCACCGCGCGAGCTCGGTCGTCCCCGCGACCTCGTCGCGGAGCTCCCCACCGACGAGGGTGGCGGCGAAGAACACCCGGAAGGCCTTCATCGGGCGGTCGCTGGGGCGCGCTCGCTCGTGGGCCGCGGCCACGTGCGAGTGCGTCCCCAGGACGGCGCCCAGGCGCACGACGTACCCGGTCTCCTCGCGCACCTCCCGCACCGCTCCCTCCTCGACGGTCTCCTCCAGCCCGACGCCGCCCCCGGGCAGGGTCCACCGGTGACCCTTGGCCGCGGTGCCGCGGGCCAGGAGCACCTCGACCGCCCCGAGGTCGTCGTCGTCGCGGGTGCGGCTCAGGACGGCGTACGCCGCCAGGCGGGTGTCGTACTCGGTGTAGTGCACATCGCCCATCATGGAGCACCGGCGCGGGCACCTCCGGCTGCGCGCTGACGTAGGTTGACCCCGTGCTCAGCCTGCAGCAGACGGTGGCCTTCGCGGCTGCTGCCGCCATCATCATCGCCATCCCCGGACCCAGCGTCGTCTTCGCCATCAGCCGGGCATTGGCGCACGGCCGTCGGACGGCGATGGCGAGCATCGTCGGCAACGCCGCCGGTCTGCTGCTGCTCGTGGTGCTGGTCGCCGTCGGCCTGGGAGCCCTGGTGGCCCAGTCCGAGACGCTGTTCTGGGTGATCAAGGCGCTGGGCGCCGCGTACCTGGTCTACCTGGGCATCCAGGCCATCCGACACCGCCACGACTTCGGCGCCGACCCCCGGGGACCCGACCTCGCGTCGATCTCGTGGAGAAGGTCCCTGCGCCAGGGGTTCGTCGTCGGAGTCTCGAACCCGAAGTCGTTCATCCTCGTCGCCGCTGTCCTGCCCCAGTTCGTCGACCGGAGCGCAGGACGGTTCGGGCTCCAGGTGTTCCTGCTCGGCGTCATCCTCGTGTCGATCGCCCTCGCCTCCGACACCGTGTGGGCGCTGCTCGCAGCCCGCCTACGCACCTGGCTCAGCAGCTCCCCGCGACGCGGAAGGCTGCTCGGGACGGTCGGCGGCGTCTCGATGATCGGGCTCGGCGTCTCGGTCGCCTTCAGCGGCAACCACTCCCGGTAGCCGTCGTCCTGGTCAGTTCTTTCGCAGGTCCTCGGCGAGCATCACGATGATGCCGCTGGGCCCGCGGACGTAGGTGAGCTTGTAGACGTCCTCGTAGGTCGCCACACCACGCAGAGGGCGGCAGCCGTGCCTGGCCGCGATCTCGAGGGCCTCGTCGAGGTCGTCGACCGAGAAGGCGACGCGGTGGGTGCCGATCTCGTTGGGTACGGCGGGCCCGGTCTCGATCGCGTCGGGGTGGAGGTACTCGAAGAGCTCGAGACGACCGTCGCCGTCCGGGGTCTGGAGCATGGCGATGTTGGCTCGGTTGCCGTCCAGACCGACCGCGGTCTCGGTCCACTCGCCGCTGACCGTGTCGCGGCCCAGGACCGTGAGCCCGAGATCGGTGAAGAAGGCGATCGCCGCGTCGAGGTCGCGCACGCAGATCCCGACGTTCTCGAGCTTGATGGCCATGGCGGAACGCTACCGGCCGCCACGGCCGGCCGCAGCCCGTGAGGCCGGGGGGCCGACGCGGTCGAGCGGGTCGTGTGCCTGACGACGACCACACGGCCGTTCTCAGGCACACGACCCCGCGACCCGCTCATCCGAACGCAGGCGGCTGACGCCCGAGCTGCCAGGTGAGGTACGCCGAGGCGTCATCGGTCTCCGCCGAGTCGTCCTCGGTCCAGTGCTCGACGATCGCGTAGCGCGTGACGGTCAGGGCGACCGTCTCGTCGTCAGCGCCGCTCCACCCCGACCTCAGCGGGCGCGGCGCCACACGACGACGGCGCCCGGACCGGGCTGGGCGCGCAGCACGGGCAGCTTGTTGGGCAGCAGCGCGGAGACCTCCCGCTGGGGGTGTACGGCGGGCTGCTCGAGCGCCTCGCGCCAGGCCTCCCGGGTCGCGTCGAGCTCGGCGACCAGCTCTGCGTTGCGAGCAGCGAGCGCGGCGACCTGGTGCTCGAGCTCGAGCACCCGGCGCACGCCCTCGAGCCCGATGCCGGCCGACGTCAGCTCGGCGATCTCACGCAGCTGCTGGATGTCGCGGTAGGAGTAGCGCCGGCCGCCTCCACCGGTGCGACCGGGAGTGATCAGGCCGAGCCGCTCGTAGGTCCGCAGCGTCTGGGGGTGCAGCCCGGTCAGCTCGGCGGCCACGCTGATCACGTAGACCGCGGCGTCCATCTCCGGGCCGGGACCCCCGCCGCGCCCGCCGCCGAGCCCCTCGGCGGACATCAGCCCGCCGCCTCGAAGAGGTTGCCGCGCAGCGGCTTGCCGGCGGTGGCGTCGCGGTAGGCCTCGACGGCCTCCCGGGCCGCGGTGTCGAGCACGGCCGGGACCTGGACCTCGACGGTGGCCAGCAGGTCGCCCCGGCTCCCGTCGGCCCTGGTCGCCCCTCGGCCACGCACCCGGAAGGTGCGACCGGTCGGGGTGCCGCCCGGCATCCGCAGCGTCACCGGCGCGCCGCCCAGGGTCGGCACCTTGATCTCCGCGCCGAGCGCGGCCTCGGCGAACGAGACCGGGACGTCGATGGTCAGGTTGTCCCCGTCGCGTCCGAAGACGCGGTGCGGGCGGACCCGCACGGAGACGTAGAGGTCGCCGGCGGGGCCGCCGGACTCGCCGGGTCCACCCTTGCCCTTGAGCCGGATGCGCTGGCCGTCCTTGACCCCGGCGGGGATCCGCGCCTGGATGGTGCGCGTGGAGCGGCCCTGACCGGTGCCGCTGCAGGTCGGGCAGGACTCGTCGTAGATCAGCTGGCGGCCCGCGCAGCGCGGACAGGTCTCGTTCATCGAGAACCCACCGCCCGCCGAGCCCACGACGTAGCCGGCGCCCTCGCACTCGGTGCAGATGTGCGGCCGGGTGCCCGGCTTGCCACCGGTGCCCGAGCAGGTCGGGCAGGGCGCGTCCGAGGCCAGGCCGAGCGAGATCGTGACCCCGTCGAGGGCGTCGGTGAACGAGATGGTGGCGGTGGTCTCGGCGTCGTTGCCCTTGCGCGGGCGCGCCTGGGGACGACGGGACCCGCCGCCGGCACCGCCGAACAGGTCGCCGAACATGTCACCGAACCCGCCACCGCCGCTCATCCGGTCGCGGAGCAGGTCCTCCACGTTGACCCCGCCGCCGCCGCCGCGTCCGCCGGGGAACCCCGCCCGGGGGGCGCCGTTGCCGTACAGACGGCGCATCTCGTCGTAGCGTCCGCGCTTGTCGGCGTCGCCGACGACGTCGTAGGCCTCGGCGACCTTCTTGAACTTCTCGTGCTTGGCGCTGTCACCGGGGTTGGAGTCGGGGTGGTTGGCGCGCGCCAGCCTGCGGTAGGCCTTCTTGACCTCGTCGGCTCCGGCGTCCTTCTTCACCCCGAGCTCGGCATAGAAGTCCTTGCCGGCCCAGTCGGCCCGGAAGCCCTGATCCTCTGCCATCGCGCACCTCCCTCCTGTCGTCCACCATCACTGGTCGGTCCCCCGCGTCTCAGGCGGGTGGGTCGACCACCAGCACCTGTGCGGCCCGCACGACGCGTGCTCCGATCCGGTAGCCGGACTTGGCCACCATCTTGCACGTCGTGACCGTCACCGTGTCGTCCTCGCCCAGGTGGGAGAGGGCCTCGTGCAGGCTCGGGTCGAACGCGTCCCCGGGCTCCCCGAACCTGGTCAGCCCGGAGCCGGCCACCGCGCGCTCGAGCTGCTCGGCGACGGCCTTCAGGCCACCTTCGAGCGGCTCGTGCTCACGAGCCCGGTCGATCGTGTCGAGCACCTCGACGACCGGGGACAACGCGGCGTACGTCGCGTTCTCCTTGACCAGCTCTCGGTCACGCTCCACGCGGCGCTTGTAGTTGACGAACTCGGCCTGCAGGCGCTGCAGGTCGGCGAGCCGCTCGGCGGAGTCCATGCGGGCGAGCGCCAGCTCGTCGCCGGCCGCCTCGTCGATCTCGTCCTGCTCGACGTCGCCGCGCTCGGCGACGGGCTCCTCGCCCAGCTCGGCCTCGACGACGTCCTCCCCCTCGGGCACGGCACCGCCCTCCTCGGGGGCGGCGCCGCCCTCCTCGGCGGCGTCACCCCCCGCGGGACCGGAGGGACCGTCCGGGTCGAGCGGACCTGGGTCCGAGGTCACTTGGTCTCGTCCCCGTCAGCCGGGCCGGCCGCCTCGCCCGAGACGTCCTCGTCCACGACCTCGGCGTCGACGATGTCGTCGTCGGCCCCGCCGGTGGACTCGTCGGCCCCGCCGGCCGCGGCCTGGTCGGCCTCGGCCGCGGCGTACATCGCCGCACCCATCTTCTGGCTCGACTCGTTGAGCTTGCCGACCCCGGCCTGGATCTCCTCGGAGCTGGCCTCGTCGTTGCCCAGGGTCGCCTTGAGCGTGTCGAGGTCGCCCTGCACCTCGGTGCGGACCTCCTCCGGGATCTTCTCGGTGTTCTCGGCGAGGAACTTCTCCGTGGTGTAGACGAGACCGTCGGCGGTGTTGCGGGCCTCGACGGCCGCACGGCGCGCAGCGTCCTCCTCGGCGTACTGCTCGGCCTCGCGGACCATGCGGTCGATCTCGTCCTTGCCCAGCGCCGACCCACCGGAGATGGTCATCGACTGCTCCTTGCCGGAGCCCTGGTCCTTGGCCGAGACGTGCACGATCCCGTTGGCGTCGATGTCGAAGGTCACCTCGATCTTGGGCACGCCGCGGGGGGCCGGGGGCAGACCGGTGAGCTCGAAGTTGCCCAGCGACTGGTTCTGGCCCCACATCTGACGCTCGCCCTGAGCGACCTTGATCTCCACCGACGGCTGGTTGTCGTCGGCGGTGGTGAAGATCTCCGAGCGCTTGGTCGGGATCGTGGTGTTGCGCTCGATCAGGTTCGTCATCACACCACCCTTCGTCTCGATGCCGAGCGAGAGCGGGGTGACGTCGAGCAGCAGGACGTCCTTGACCTCGCCCTTGAGGACCCCGGCCTGCAGGGCCGCTCCGATGGAGACGACCTCGTCGGGGTTGACGCCCTTGTTGGGCTCCTTGCCGCCGAGCAGGTCCTTGACGACCTCCGAGACCGCCGGCATCCGGGTCGAGCCGCCGACCAGCACGACGTGGTCGATCTTGTCGATGGCGACGCCGCCGTCCTTGAGCACGGCCTTGAACGGGGCCTTGGTGCGCTCGAGCAGGTCGGCGGTCATCCGCTGGAAGTCCGAGCGGGTCAAGCGCTCCTCGAAGTGCAGCGGGCCCGACTCGCCGTGAGTGATGTAGGGCAGGTGGATCGTGGTCTCGCTCGAGGACGACAGCTCGATCTTCGCCTTCTCGGCGGCCTCCTGGAGGCGCTGCTTGGCGATCTTGTCGGCCGCGAGGTCGACGCCGTTGTTGTCCTTGAACTTCTTGACCATCCAGTCCACGACGGCGTTGTCCCAGTCGTCTCCGCCGAGCAGGTTGTCGCCCGAGGTCGCCTTGACCTCGACGACGCCCTCGCCGATCTCGAGCAGGGACACGTCGAACGTGCCGCCGCCGAGGTCGAAGACGAGGATCGTCTGGTCGTCGCCCTTGTCGAGGCCGTAGGCCAGCGCGGCCGCGGTCGGCTCGTTGACGATGCGCGAGACCGTCAGGCCCGCGATCTCGCCGGCCTCCTTGGTCGCCTGGCGCTGGGAGTCGGAGAAGTACGCCGGCACGGTGATCACCGCGTCGGTGACGGTCTCGCCGAGGTAGGCCTCGGCGTCGCGCTTGAGCTTCTGCAGCACGAAGGCGCTGATCTGCTGGGGGGTGAAGTCCTTGTCGTCGATCTTCTGCGTCCAGTCGGTGCCCATGTGGCGCTTGACCGAGCGGATGGTGCGGTCGACGTTGGTGACGGCCTGACGCTTGGCCACCTCACCGACGAGGACCTCGCCGGACTTGGCGAAGGCCACGACGGAGGGGGTGGTGCGAGCGCCCTCGGCGTTCGCGATGACGGTGGGCTCTCCACCTTCGAGGACGGCGACGACGCTGTTGGTCGTCCCGAGGTCGATGCCGACGGCTCGTGCCATGGGGAAGTACCTCCTGTGAGTGCTGCGGGAATCGTTGCGGGGGGTGGTGCGTTCGAGCAGGCCTGGTGCGGCCGACCCGACGGGTCTGACACCAGTGAAGCAGACAAGTTGAGCGGACTCAACTCAACTTCGCTCACTGGGTACAACCCACGACCCGGCGCGCTTGTTCCCCGAGACCGGGAGAGGATGACGGGGTGCGACCGACACCGCGGGAGATCGCGGTGGTCCGCGCGATCTACGACCGGATGTTCCGCGCGGCCGGCCTGCTGGACTGATCCGCGCTCAGCCCAGCCGGGCCACGATCGCCGCGGCCACCCGGTCCGCCGAGCCCTCGACGTGCTCGAGGAACAACGACGGCTCGACGAGCTCGAGCTCGAGGACCACCGGACCGTCGTCCCCGGCGAGGAGGTCGACGCGGGCGTACAACGGCGGCTCGCCGGACCCAGCCCCCGGCACGGCGGCGAGGGCGGCGAGGGCGACCTCCCGCTCGGCCGGGGTCGGTTCGCGCGGGGTCATCTCCTCCTGCGCGAAGAGACCCTCGACGAGTCCGGCTCCGGCCGCGAGCAGCGGGCCCTTGCGCAGGCTGTGCTCGAAGACCCCGTCGAGGTGGACCAGGGCCGACTCGCCGTGGGTGTCGACGCTGTCGACGTAGGGCTGGACCAGCGCGGTGCGGCCCTCGGCCTGGATCGCTCGCACGTGCGCCCGGGAGCGCTCGGGCTCGTCCGCGCCGAGGCGCAGCGCTCCGCGCGAGCCCGCGCCGACGCTCGGCTTCACGACGTGGGGCCGGCCGAGCCACGGGTGGTCATCGCCCTCACCGGGTGCCAGGAAGGTGGACGCGACGACCGGGACCCCCGCGGCCGC
The DNA here is from genome assembly GCA_963714475.1 of uncultured Actinomycetota bacterium. Lineage (GTDB taxonomy): Bacteria > Actinomycetota > Actinomycetes > Propionibacteriales > Nocardioidaceae > Nocardioides. The sequence goes on along the minus strand of CAVQOP010000004.1, from coordinate 919,688 downwards.
GAGGTCGGCCAGGTAGCGCTTGTCCGTCGACCAGCGCATCGCCGCCGCTGCGTTGAGCAGCCTCGTCACCGGCTCGACCCGCTCGATCCAGGCGAGGAACTCCTCGAGCCGCTCGGCGTAGTCCCAGGTCGAGCGCACGACCACGGCGTCGTAGGTCGACCAGTCGACGCCGTCGTCGTCCCAGACCGCCGCCTGCGCGACCACGTCACGGGCCCTCAGAGCCGTCAGGAGCAGCCGGCCCTCGTCGTCGAGGTCGCGCACCTCGGCGCAGGTGGCCAGCGCCACACGTCGCGGGTTCGTGGTCGACTCGTCCATGACGTCAGGCTAGGGGCCATGAACCTCCTGCGCAGTCCGGCCCGCCTGTTCCGCGCCGTCGCGGTGGCGGAGGCGGTCACCTGGGCGCTGCTGCTCGCCGGGATGGTCCTGAAGTACGTCACCCGGACCACCGACGCGGCGGTCAGCGTGTTCGGGATGCTGCACGGCGTCGTCTTCCTGGCCTACGCCGTGACGGCGGTCGTGGTGTGGGTCGACCAGCGCTGGAGCCCCGCGCGCGGCGTGGTGGGCCTGCTCGCCGCGGTGCCGCCCTTCGCCACGATCGCCTTCGACCGCGCCACCGCGCGTCGGGGCCTGATCGGGTCGTCGTGGCGCCTGCGGGAGCCGGGCAGCGTCCGTGGGCCGGCCGAGCGTGTCGTCGCCCTGGCCGTACGCCGTCCGGGCCGGGGCCTGCTGGCCGCGGTCGGGGCCGTGGCGGTCCTCACCGTCGTGGCCCTCGCGGTCGGTCCCCCCGTGGGATGAGTCCCACCGCGGTGGGCGGTCTCAGGGTCGCGGGTGCAGGGTGCAGGGCCGGGCGCCGAGGTGGGCCAGTGCCTCGTCGACCAGGGAGACGTGCGGCAGGTCGGCGACCTCGTCGAGCGGGACCCAGCGAGCGGTGTCGGTGCTGCCACCGACCTCGTCGCGCAGGCGCCCGCCCGTGACCCGGCCGCGGTAGATCACCCGCACCGCCCGCATCGGTCGACTGGTGGGCACGAACCGCTGGGCCGCCGCCACCACACGGGTGCTGACCCAGGCCACGTCGTCGACGACCGCGGCGTACCCGGTCTCCTCGTGGACCTCACGCACCGCGGCCTCGGGCAGCGACTCCTCGATCTCGACCCCGCCGCCGGGCAGGGTCCACGACGGCACGGAGCCCTCGTTCCACAGCGCGAGCAGGATCCGGGGACCGCCCGGCCGGTCCTCCACGAGCACCACGTAGGCGGCGAGCCTGGTGTCGTACTCGGTGTACTCCATGAGGCCATCCTCCCGCCCGGGTGGCTGCAGGCCCGCAGCGGCCTCGCTCGGGCGCGGGGAATAGCGGGCACCGTGGCACGGCTATGTCCCTCATGACTGTTCCCAGCATCACGCTCAACGACCAGACGACGATCCCGCAGCTCGGCTTCGGTGTCTTCCAGGTCCCGCCCGAGGACACCGCGGAGGTCACGTCCACCGCCTTCGAGGTCGGCTACCGCCACATCGACACCGCCCAGATGTACGGCAACGAGGCCGGCGTCGGCGACGCGATCGCCTCCTCGGGCCTCGCGCGCGACGAGGTCTACGTCACCACCAAGCTGAACAACAACAACCACCGACCCGACGACGTCCGTCGCAGCTTCGAGGAGTCGCTGGCCAAGCTCAAGCTCGACCGCGCCGACCTGTTCCTGATCCACTGGCCGCTGCCCACGCGCTACGACGGCGACTACGTCTCCACGTGGAAGGCGATGGCCCAGCTGGTCGTCGAGGGTCTCGCGACCTCCGTCGGGGTCTCGAACTTCAACCCCGATCACCTCCAGCGCATCATCGAGGAGACCGGCGTGACCCCGGTGGTCAACCAGGTCGAGGCTCACCCCTACTTCCACAACGACACCGTCCGCGACGCCTCGCTCTCGCACGGCGTCAAGATCGAGGCCTGGTCCCCGATCGCCCAGGGCGCCGTCCTCGACGACGCCACCATCGTCGAGATCGGCGAGAAGTACGGCAAGACCGCCTCGCAGGTCACCCTGCGCTGGCACGTCGAGCGGGGCGACATCGTCTTCCCCAAGTCGACGCACCGGGAGCGGATGCAGGAGAACTTCGAGCTCTTCGACTTCTCCCTGACCCCCGACGAGGTCGAGCGGATCAGCAACCTCGGTCACGGCACCGAAGGCCGCACCGGCCCCGACCCGGCGGAGATGGACTACATCCCCGACTGAGCGCCCAGCACCGACGACGAGGCCCCGGACCACCGAGGTCCGGGGCCTCGTCGTCGCGCGGGCCGTGGGTCGCCGGGCTGCTACTGCACGGTCACCTTCACGTCGTTGGAGGTCTGCCCGTTGTCGGTGTCGAGCACGCGGAACCGGTTGGGGCCGACCTGCCCGCTCTGGACGAACGTCGCGAACGTGCCGTTGGCCACCGCCACGGTCGCGTCGAAGTTCGTCCAGCTCCCGGCCTCGAAGCGCTGGACCTGCAGCACCGCGCCCTCGCCGGTGGCGTAGGTGCCGGTGAGGTCGATCTGGCCCATGACCGAGGTCTCGGTCTGGCCCGCGGACAGGGCGATCTCGTCCTGGGGCTGCTTCTTCCTGCGCTTCTCGCCCCGGTCGCCGTCCGGGGCGGAGCCCGCACCGCCGCCACCCCTCGCGCCCGGCTCGGGGGCCAGCGTGAGCAGCGGTGCGGTCGGCTCGGCCGTCTCGGAGGGTCTGGGCAGGAACAGGGTGTCGCCCGCGCTGGAGGGTCCGGCCGCGACGGTCGCGCTCTCCCCGAGGCCGAGGACCCGTGCCCCGGCCCACGCCACCCCGCCGAGCACCCCGCCGACCACGAGGCCCACCGCGAGCAGCGCGGCGATGCCGGCGACGATCGGGTGCCCCTCACGTGAGCGGTCGCGCTCGGGGGTGCCCGTGGCGGCGTCTGGAGCGCTCGGACCCGCAGGTCCCGCGGCGTCGGCTCCGCGGTCCCTCCGCCTCGCGGACAGGAGGGACGAGGCGGCTCTGCGCCAGCGCTCGAGCTGCTCGTTCACGTGGGCTCCCGCTGGTCGTGGCCTGGACTGGCCCCATTGTCGCGGGCGCAGGCCCCGGAACCAACCTGACGCCCGACCGGCCGCCCGATCCACCCGCCGGAGCCTGCCGACCGATCTCGTCGACGACGGCTCGTCGCCCCGCGACGTTGCGTACTCTTCGCAGGTGCTCCCTCACCGTGGCGCGCACCCCCGTGCGCGCCGTCCGCTGCGCGAGCGCCGACGGATCATCACCACGGTGGCGACGCTGGCCGCGCTGTGCCTGAGCTCGGCGTGCACCGCGTCCGGCGCCGCGGACGAGCCGTCGACCAACCCCGTCACGGACTCCTCCGCGCCCCGGCCGGGGGCAGGGACGGGGACGGGGACGGGCGGCTTCTCCGCCTCCGACGCCGACTTCGACGCGATCGAGCTGCTGCTGCGCAGGCGTGCGGCCGCCGTACGCACCGGCGACGCCGAGGCCTTCCTCGCGGACGTCGACGGGCGCGACCCGCGTCTGCTGGCCGAGGAGTCGACGCTGTTCGCGAACCTGGAACGACTACCGGTACGCCGCTACTCCTACGCCACGCAGCGCGTCGGCCTCCTCCCGGATCCCGTCCGAGGACGCGGTCCCGTGCTGCGGATCCCGGTCGTCGAGCGGGTCCAGGTCCGCGACGTGTTCTCGGCGCCCACCGAGGTCGAGCTGCGGATGACCTTCGTACGACGTGACGGTGAGTGGCTGCTGGGCGCCGAGAACCGCGTCGAGCCGACCTCTCCCGGCGACCGGGTCGCCGCCCGACCGTGGTGGGGGGTCCCCGTCGACGTGACGCTGCGCGGACCGCTGGTGGTGATGACCGACCGAGCAGACGAGGGCCTCGGCCCACGGCTGGCCGACCTCGTCGAGGACGCCATCGACGTCGACGCCGACCTGCTCGGCGTGCCGGCGGAGCGTGCCGTCCTGGTCGACGCCACCAGCAACGGGACCGCCGTACGCCTGAACAGCCGCGGCCGGGCGGAGGCGGCCGCCGTCTTCAGCACGGTCTCCGGGCGGGACGGCCGGGTCGTCGGGGGCGCCGTCCAGATCAACCCGAGCCTGGACGCGGAGCAGCTCGCCTCGGACACCGGGCTGCTGCGTCACGAGCTCACGCACTACCTGCTGCGCGCCACCGGCGGGATCGCCCCGACCTGGGCGAGCGAGGGCATCGCGGAGTACGCGCACTGGCACCCGCTGGGCCTCGAGGACCTGCAGGTCACCCCCGAGCTGTGGACCCGCCTCCAGGCCGCGCCGCGCGAGCTGCCCAGCACGGGCCTGTTCCAGCTGGACCCCCGCGTCAACTACCTGATCGCCTTCGCCGCGGTCCAGCACCTGGTCTCGCTGGGCGGCACCGAGGAGCTGCGCAGGTTGCTCGGGCGCTACCGCGAGGACGTCACCGGTGTCGCGGACGACGTCGCGACCCGGCGAGCGCTGGGTGAGGTCTACGGCCTCAGCGAGGCCGACCTCGTGCGTGGCACCTGGTCCCAGCTCGAGCGCCTGCGGCACTGAGGTCGGGGCACGCCGACCGGCACGCCGCTCAGCGCGTCGGGGCTCCGCGCGAGTGACGCAGGCTGAGCGAGCGCTGGACGGCGCGGGGGCCGCCGAGCTCGTCACGACGCTGCGGGTGGTCGCGGTAGAAGCGGCACAGCTCGAGGACGGTCAGGGGGTCACTGGCCACCAGCCGCACGTCGACGCTCGGGTGCGGCTGGCGCGAGACCGCCGCGAGGGGGCTCCGCCCGCTGGCGGCGCCCTCGCGGACCTCGAAGGTCAGCCAGTTCGAGACGAGGTCGTCGGGACTCGCCCAGGAGTCACCGATCCCGCGGGCCCGCGTCCAGTGGGCGCGGACGGCGACCACGTCGTCCCAGGGGAACCAGACCGGGCGGGGCTGCGCCCGCAGCACCACCACGTCGGGCATCAGCAGGATGCCGCGCTCGCGGGCGGTGCGCGAGCGCAGGGCGCGCACCGCCGAGATCGCGAGGAGCAGTCCCAGCCCGGTGAGCACCGCGACCGTCGCGAGCCGTCGCGAGTCGCGCGGCGAGGGTTCCCGTCGCGATGCTCGCGGACCCGGCGAGCACCACGACGGGCAGGCTCAGCACCACCACGGCGAGGATCGTGAAGCCGGCCAGGGCCGTCACCGGCTCGGCCCGCACGGGCACCAGCAGGCCGCGGCCCTCGGGAGCGTCGACCGTGCGGGGCGGCTGCTCGGCACGGTGTCCACGCCCCAGCGTCAGCAGGGCGACCGCCACGGCGACGAGGGCGACGACGAGCCCGATCCCCACGACCTCGAGCGTGATGAGCCACCCACCGGCGCCGATCCCGGCCAGGCCGACCAGCAGGGCGACGAGCCGCAGCCAGAACAGCCGTCGCGGCCGCAGGTGCCAGCCCTCGCCGGCGCTGTTGAACTCCAGCGGTGTCGTCGGCGTGCTCATGGCGCGCCCCCGACGCCGCCGTGTCGCGCGTCCTCGCCGGCGCCCCCGAGGACCTCGCACGTCCACACGGTCGTCGGGCGGGGAGCCTCGTCGAGGCACGAGAGACGCCGCGCGGCACCGGCTGCGGCACGCACCAGCACGTCGACCTCGCCCGTGCCGTCTCCGTCCGCGGCCCCGGTCCGCACCCGGACGACCTGGTCGGACTCGGTGCCCGGGACCGGCCGCTCGTCCAGCACGGTGACCGCGTCGCCGGGCAGCCGGTGTGCGGCCGCCCGGTCGAGGCACGCCGCCTGCGCGGCCGGCGTACGCCCGGCGCGACCCCGCGTGCGCGACGGCACGGGGCGCCCGGCGAGGACGTCCTCGACCACCGCGACCGCGTCGTCGGCCCGGACGCGGCCCAGCAGCAGGCCGGCGGGCAGGACGAGCAGCGTCCCGGCGAACCGGTGGCCGCCGAGATGGGTGGTCTCCCAGGTCGCGTGCGGCCAGCGTCGCGAGAGGGCGGCGGCGACCGGACGGCCGACCTCGGCGCAGCACACGTCGCGCCGCCCGTTGGTGCACACCAGCAGCAGGGGGCCCTCGGCGACGGGAAGGGTGTCCGGGTCGAGGTCGACGAGCTCCTCGACGTCGTCGAGACGCCCCTCGCGCACCACGGCGCGGTCCGCGGAGAGATCGAGCGAGAGCACCGTGGCCCCGCCGGTGTCCGGACCAGCGAGACCTGGCTGGGCCGAGCCCGGCCGGCGGACCAGCTGGACCCGCACGCCCTGGTCGCCCAGTGCGGCGAGACGGGTGCGTACGGCCTCGGGCAGCCGGCTCTCCGCGACGGCACGCCTGGCCCAGGGGCCGGCGTGCTCGACGAGGAGCCAGCGGGTCTCGGCGGGCGCGGTGCCGGCCATCGGCTCAGCCTCGGCCGCGCTCGCGGCCGAGCAGCGCTGGGTCGGGGTCACGGGCCCATTCGACCAGACGGGGGGCAGGATGGCGCGCCATGGAGCTGCGCGAGGTCGTCGCCCGCCGCCGCATGGTGCGGCACTACGCACCCGACCCCGTCGACCCGGCGGTGGTCGACCGCGCGCTCGCGCACGCCGCCCGGGCACCGAGCGCCGGGCACAGCCAGGGCTGGGCGTTCGTCGTGCTGGACACACCGACCGACGTGCGTCGCTACTGGGAGGCGACGGTCGACCCGTCCGCGCTGACGGCCCCGGGCCGGTGGCTGCGCGGGATGATGACGGCACCGGTGCTGATCGTGCCGTGCAGCAGCAAGGCGGCCTACCTCGACCGGTACGCCGAGCCCGACAAGGGCTGGGAGGACCGGGCCGAGGCGCGCTGGGCGATGCCCTACTGGCACATGGACACCGCGATGGCGTCCCTGATGGTGCTGCTCACCGCGGTCGACGAGGGCCTGGGCGCCTGCTTCTTCGGCATCCCGCCCGAGCGGTACGCCGCGGTCCGTGCCGAGCTGGGCATCCCCGCCGACCACGAGCCGATCGGCGCCATCACGCTCGGCCACCGCGTCGACGACTCGGTGGACCCCGGGGCGGAGGCCAGGGGTTCGGCCTCGCGGCGCGCACGCCGACCGGTGGAGCAGCTCGTCCACCGCGGGGGCTGGCGTACCTGAGGCGTGCTGCTGCGCCGGGTCGGCGCCGGTCGGCGCAGGGCCCGGCCGGTAATCTGGCCCGAGCGTGGAACGAGGAGGATGAGCGTGTCCGACCAGCACCGGCCCGAGAGGCACCGACCCGAGCAGCCCAGCGAGGTCCAACGTGCCCGCGACGAGACCGAGCGGCGCAAGCGGAGCAAGCAGAGCGCGTCGTCGGCCCGCATCGCCTACCAGCGCGAGTGGGTCGACCAGCAGGTCCGGATCGCGATGGCCAACGGCGAGTTCGACGACCTGCCCGGCGCCGGCAAGCCGATCGAGGGACTCGGCGACACCCACGACCCCGACTGGTGGCTCAAGAAGCTCATCGAGCGGGAGAAGATCAGCGTCCTGCCGGCCTCGCTGCAGCTGCGCAAGGACGACGCCGAGCTCGACGAGCGGCTCGCCGGGCTCTCGGTCGAGCGCGACGTACGCCGCGAGGTCGAGGACTTCAACGCTCGCGTCATCCGCGCCCGCTACACCCCCGCCGACGGCACCCCGCCGCTGATCACGATGCCGCGGGACGTCGAGGCGACCCTGAGCGCCTGGAGCGCCCGCCGCGAGCAGCTGGCCCGCGAGCAGGCCGAGCGCCGGGCCGCGGCGCAGGCCGCCGCGCCGCCGCCGTCGCGCCGCTGGTGGCAGCGCCGCAGCCCCTCCTGACGACCGCGGCGCGGCAGGGGGCGGGGACGACGAGAGATCAGTCATACCTCCCTCCCCGCGGCCGCTGCTAGGTTCCGCGCCATGCCACGCAGCGCCAAGGACTTCTTCCGCCCACTGGCCGTGGGCGCGCCCGCCCCGCTCCGCGAGGTGCCGGCGCGACCGAGCCGGGCGATCCACTTCTTCGACCCCTCCAACGCCAAGATGGCCGCCAAGGTCCCCGGCATGGTCGGCACCGTCGACGTGCTCCTGGGCAACCTCGAGGACGCCGTGAAGGCCGACCACAAGGTCGCCGCGCGCGAGGGTCTGGTCGAGATCGGCCGCTCCACCGACGGGCTCGGCGGTCCCGAGGGTCGCTCGCAGCTCTGGACCCGCATCAACGCCCTCGACAGCCCGTGGGCGCTCGACGACCTGACCACCCTGGTCCCGGCGATCGGGCACCGGCTCGACGTGGTCATGGTGCCCAAGGTCGAGGGGCCCGCGGACATCCACTACGTCGACCGGCTGCTCGCGCAGCTGGAGGCCAAGGCCGGACTCGACCGGCCGATCCTCGTCCACGCCATCCTCGAGACCGCCCGCGGTGTGGCCGACGTCGAGGAGATCTGCGCGGCCAGCCCCCGCATGCAGGGTCTCTCCCTCGGCCCCGCCGACCTCGCAGCCGACCGGCGGATGAAGACCACCCGGGTCGGCGGGGGCCACCCGGGCTACCTCGTGCGCCGGGACCCGACCGACGGGTCGCCCGAGGCGATCGCCGCGGAGCGCACGACGTACCAGCAGGACCTGTGGCACTACACCATCGCGCGGATGGTGGACGCCTGTGCGATGCACGGCCTCTCCCCCTACTACGGGCCGTTCGGCGACATCGCCGACACCGTGGCCTGCGAGGACCAGTTCCGCAACGCCTTCCTGCTCGGCTGCGTGGGGACCTGGACGCTGCACCCGAAGCAGGTCGACATCGCGAAGCGGGTCTTCAGTCCCGCCGTCGAGGACGTCGCCCACGCCCGCCGGGTCGTCGCCGCGATGGGCGACGGGACCGGGGCGGTGATGCTCGACGGCAAGATGGAGGACGACGCCTCGCTCAAGCAGTGCCTGGTGATGGTCGACCTCGCCGAGCAGCTCGGTGCGATCGACCCCGACCTCAGGGCCGCCTACGACGCGATCGAGCCCACCGCATGAGCACCGCCGACGAAGCCCTGCGTCCGCGTCGCTCCGTGCTCTACATGCCCGCCTCCAACGCCCGTGCCCTGGAGAAGGCGCAGACGATCGCCTGCGACGCGCTGATCCTCGACCTCGAGGACGCCGTGGCCCCCGACGCCAAGGACGAGGCACGCGAGGCGGCCTGCGCGGCCGCCGCGTCCGGTCACTACGGCGGGCGGGAGCTGACGATCCGGGTCAACGCGGCCGGCACCCGGTGGCACGACGACGACCTCGCCGCGGTCTGCGCCGTCGGCCCGGACGCGATCGTGGTGCCCAAGGTCGACTCGGCCGAGGCCGTCCTGCGGCTCGTCGAGGCTCTCGAGCGCCACGGCGCACCGGAGCACACCACGTTGTGGGCGATGGTGGAGACCCCGCGCGCGATGCTGCACGCCGAGGAGATCGCCGCCGCCTCGCAACGCCTGAGCGTGCTGGTCATGGGCACCAACGACCTCGTCAAGGAGCTCTACGCCGAGCACGTCCCCGGCCGGGCGCCGCTCCTGACCGGGCTGTCCCTGGCCCTGCTCGCCGCCCGTGCCACCGGCAAGGCGATCCTCGACGGGGTCTACAACGACGTCAAGGACACCGAGGGCTTCCTCCGGGAGTGCCGGCAGGGGCGGGAGATGGGCTTCGACGGGAAGACCCTCATCCACCCCGGGCAGGTGGACGGGGCCAACGAGGCGTTCTCGCCGTCGGGCGAGGCCGTCGACGACGCGCAGGGCGTCCTGGAGGCCTGGGAGGCCGGCGCCGGCTCGGGGGTCGTGACCTACCGCGGACGGATGATCGAGAACCTGCACGTCGAGTCGGCCAGGCGCACGCTCGCCCTGCACGAGGCCGTGACGACCACCTAGCCGACCACACCGGGCGAGCGCGGCAAGTTACCTCTCGGTAGGATCGTCGGACACTCTCCGGAGTGAGCCGCGTCGTGGCGTCGGGCCCTAGGCTCGCGGTGCTGACGCGGCCTGGCCGGACGCGCACCGAGGACGAGGAGAGCCCCTCATGGAGACGTTCACGCAGGTCGTCGCGATCGTGATCTCGCTGTCCATCGCGGCGGTCGGCACCACGCTGTTCGTCAAGGCGATCCGCGACATGATCGCCGTGGTCAAGGTCGGCCAGCCCGTCAGCCGTGCCGACGCACCGCTCGCGCGGTCGGTGAACCTGCTCAAGGAGTCGCTCGGGCACACCCGGATGCTGCAGTGGACCTGGGTCGGCGGGGCGCACTGGTTCGTCATGGTCGGCTTCGGGCTGCTCTTCCTGACCCTCGTCACCGCCTTCGGGCAGCTGTTCTCACCCACCTTCGCGCTGCCCCTGATCGGGCACTTCGTCCTCTTCGAGTGGGCGACCGAGCTGTTCACCTGGGTCATGCTCGCCGCGATCATCGGCCTGTTCTCCTACCGCGTGAGCCGGCCCAAGGAGCGCGTGCGCGGCGAGCGCGGCCGCCTGTGGGGCTCCACCATGTGGCAGGGCTACTTCGTCGAGGCCGTCATCTTCGGTGTCGGCGTGTGCATCCTGACCCTGCGCGGCCTCGAGTACGCCCTGGCCCGCGGCCGAGGGCGAGGACATCGGCTCCGCGCTGCACTTCCCCCTGACCTTCTTCATCGGCGAGGCCTTCGGCGGCTTGTCGATCACCGCGTTGGCGATCGCGATCTTCATCGTCGCCACGGCCAAGATCGTCATCTCCTTCACCTGGATGATCGTGGTCTCGCGCAACCTGACGATGGGCGTCGCCTGGCACCGCTTCAGCGCCTTCTTCAACATCTGGTTCAAGCGCGACAGCTCGGGGCGCACGGCCCTCGGCGGGGTCAAGCCGCTGACCTACGCCGGCCGGACGATCAGTCTCGACGACATCGAGGAGCTCGACGAGGACACGACGCTCGGCGTCGGCCAGGTCGAGGACTTCAGCTGGAAGGGCATCCTCGACTTCACCTCGTGCACCGAGTGCGGCCGCTGCCAGAGCCAGTGCCCGGCCTGGAACACCGAGAAGCCCCTGTCGCCCAAGCTGCTGATCACCGCGCTGCGCGACCACGCCTACGCCAAGGCGCCGTACCTCCAGGCCGCGGAGGGCGAGCGCGAGCAGCTGCTCGCCGGTTCCGACACGCTGGCCCTCGAGGTCGAGCGGCCGCTGGTCGGTGACACCGGGGACGACTGGTTCTACAACCCCGAGAGCGGTGCCGCGGTCATCGACTCCGACGTGCTGTGGAACTGCACCTCGTGCGGCGCCTGCGTGCAGCAGTGCCCGGTCGACATCGAGCACGTCGACCACATCATCGACATGCGCCGCTACGCCGTGCTCGTCGAGTCGAACTTCCCCGCCGAGCTCAACGGGCTCTTCAAGGGCCTCGAGAACAAGGGCAACCCGTGGAGCATGAACGCCTCGGCGCGCCTGGACTGGGCCAAGGGCCTCGACTTCCCGGTCAAGGTCGTCGGCGAGGACATCGAGTCCCTCGACGAGGTCGAGTGGCTGTTCTGGGTCGGCTGCGCCGGCGCCTACGAGGACCGCGCCAAGAAGACCACCCGCGCCGTCGCGGAGCTGCTCGACCTGGCGGGGGTGAGCTTCGGCGTGCTCGGCAGCGGCGAGACCTGCACCGGGGACCCGGCCCGCCGGGCCGGCAACGAGTTCGTCTTCCAGGGCCTGGCCCAGCAGAACGTCGAGGTGCTGACCGAGTCGAAGGCCAAGAAGGTCGTCTCGACCTGCGCGCACTGCTTCAACACCCTCAAGAACGAGTACGGCGAGCTCGGCATCGAGCTCGAGGTCGTGCACCACACCCAGCTGCTCAACCGCCTCGTGCGCGAGGGCAAGCTCACCCCGGTCGCCGACGGCGCCGGCGCGGCCAAGCGCTCGATCACCTACCACGACCCGTGCTACATCGGGCGGCACAACGGCGTCTACTCGCCGCCGCGCGAGCTGCTCCAGGTCCTGCCCGGCGCCCAGGTCGTCGAGATGGAGCGCAACTCCGAGCGCTCCTTCTGCTGCGGCGCCGGCGGAGCGCGGATGTGGATGGAGGAGAAGATCGGCGAGCGGATCAACATGAACCGCACCAACGAGGCGGTCGGCACCGGCGCCGACCAGATCGCCGTCGGCTGCCCGTTCTGCCGCGTGATGCTCTCCGACGGCCTGACCTCGGCCCAGGCCAAGGGCGAGGCCCGCGAGGAGGTCGAGGTCCTCGACGTGGCGCAGATGCTGCTGGCCTCGGTCAAGGGAGAGCAGGCGACCAAGCTCGCTCCCGGCGCCTCCGCGAACGGCACCTCGTCCACGAGCACCTCGTCGAACGGGGTGTCGTCCAACGGGTCGTCGGCGAAGGCAGCCGGTGGCACGGCGACCGCGGAGCGCGACGAGGCCGTCGCGGCCGAGCCGGAGGCCGGGGACGCGACGCAGACCGACCAGACCGTCACCGAGACCGCCGACGCGGGCCCGCTGGCCAAGGCGAGCGGAGGATCATCCCTCTTCGACAGCCCGGTCGAGTCGGCCGCCGACGCCCCCAGCGAGGACAAGCCGGCGACGGCGACCACGCAGAAGTCGGCGCCCGCCGAGGCCAAGGCGGCAGAGCCGGCTTCGTCCGGCGGATCACTCTTCGACGTCGGACAGGGTGACGCCCCCACCGGGTCGGCCACGAGCGCCGAAGAGACGGAGCCGGAACCGCCCCACGCCCTCCACGCCCTCCGCGCCCGCGAAGGCCGCCGGGTCGAGCCTCGGGTCGGGAGGGTCGCTGTTCGACGTCGGTGGTGACGAGCCCGCTCCTGCCCCGGCCGAGCCGGCGGCAAAGGCGGAGGCGGCGCCGAAGACCGAGGCGCGCCGAAGGCGGAGGCAGCGCCGAAGGCGGAGGCCGCGCCGAAGGCCGACCCAGCACCGGCGGCGAAGGCTGCTCCGGCGGCGTCGTCGTCGAGCGGCTCGTTGTTCGACCTCGCCTCCGACGACCCGAAGCCCCCGCCGGCGAGCGCGTCCGCCGCGTCTGCCGTGCCGGAGCCGTCGACCAGTGCCGACACGACCGCGGAGACGGCGCCCCAGGCGGGCGGGACAGCCGCCGCGAGCTCGGGGGCGTCGCGTCGTTCGCTGTTCGACATCGCCGTCCCGGTGGCCGCTGCGGCGTCGACGGCAGCACCCGCTGCTGCACCCGCGGAGGACAAGACCGCTCCCGAGCCCGAGCCCGAGCCCGCACCCGAGCCCGCGGCCGAGGCTGGTCCCGGGCCGGGGTCGGCACCCGAGCCCGGACCGGCCGCCCCGGCGGCGGGGACCGGCAAGGCGAGCACGCCGGCGACCGAGATCCCCCAGGGCGGGTCGCTCTTCGACCTGGAGGCCCCGGCCGAGTCCGCCGGGAGGACGCCGGCGACGACGGCCGAGCCCGAGCCCGCGGCAGAGACCGAGCCGGAGGCCGAGCCCGAGCCGGCGGCAAAGACCGAGCCGGAGGCCGAGCCCGAGCCGGGAGCCGGCGGCACAGACCGAGCCGGAGTCCGATCTGGAGCCGGAGGCCGAGCCGGAGCCAGAAACAGAGGCCGAGGCCGAGGCCGAGGCCGAAGCGGAGCCTGAGGCGGAGCCCGAGGCCGAGACGAAGCCGGCCCCGGCCACCTCGGGCGAGGCGCACCAGCCGAAGACGGACGTCGACATCGCCGGCTCCGGTTCGCTGTTCGACCTCTGACCAGACCGCACGTGGCGAGACTGCGCGTGCTCACGTCCCTGTGTGGAGCGCCGCGGTGCAACGGACAGCGAAGGAGACGAAGCCGCTCGGCGGCGCCGGACGACCTGTCGGTGGGCCGCTGACCTGCGGTGACGTGTTGACGGTCCGTAGTGGCGGAGCTTCGATTCTGCCCTGTCGGACGACGCCCGCCCACGGACCCGGACGAGCCCCGCGCCGAAGCGGAGCCTGCCTGACGTCGCAGTGACGTCACCTGATGTCATCAATGCTTGCATTGATGTCATGGTGGTGTCATAGTGGCGTCATGGACCTCACGCCGTACGTCGACAGCCTCCGTCGCGACCTGCTCACGGCTGCCTCGGGCGCCGGTGAGGAGACCCGGCAGGTCGCCGAGCGACTGGGGTTCGCCCTCGACCCGGCCGCGCGGCTGGCGCTGATGGAGGCGATCTCGCAGGCGGCAGCCGAGATCACGGCCGAGATGCGCACCGGCAGCGTCGACGTACGCCTCGACGGGCGCGAGCTGGACTTCGTCGTCCAGGAGTCCGCGGCCTCCCCGCTCGAGGCACCGCATGCTCCCCCTCCCCCGGCTCCGGCCGAGCCCGAGGAGGAGGGCGGCCTGGCCCGCATCACCCTGCGCCTGCCGGAATCGGTCAAGGACAAGGCCGAGGAGGCCGCAGCCGAGGCCGGGCAGTCGCTCAACACCTGGCTCGTCGGCGTGGTCCGCAGCGCCGTGAGCGGCAGCGCCGTCCGGGTCGACGTCGACCTGTCCAGCCTCCCCTTCGCCGCAGGCTCCCCCGATCCCCTCCGCCGCGGGAGGCTCGGCAACCGCCGGGTCACCGGCTGGCTCTGAGTCGCCCATCCATCCACCCGACCCAGGGACGCAGCCGACCGGCTCGTCCCGCGGTCTCGCACACCCTGGAGACACCCATGTCCGAGCACGCCGAGCACGCCCCCCTTCGAGACCGCCGAGCCCGTCCGCCTCCTGGTCGAGATCGGGAAGGGGTCGATCACCCTGACCGCGACCGAGGACACCACCTCCACGACCGTCGTGATCGACGGGGAGCGGGCCGAGGCGGTCGACGTACGTCGCGATGGTCGCGAGGTCACGGTCGTCGCGCCCCAGCGACTGACGCAGCTCCTGCGCGACACGGAGCTGCACGTCACCGTCGCGCTCCCTGCAGGGTCCGACCTCGCGACCCGGACCGCCAGCGCGGACCTGCGGGGCACGGGCCGGTACGGCACGGCACTGCTGCGCAGCGGCAGCGGCGACGTCGAGCTCGACGAGCTCGGCGGCGACGTCGTCGTCGAGACCGGGTCCGGCGACGCCTCCCTGGGCACCGTGCACGGCGACCTCGGTTTCAAGAGCGGGTCGGGGGACCTCGAGGTGCGCCACGTCGTCGGCGAGACCCAGGCCTCCACCGGCTCCGGCGACCTGGTCCTCGAGCACGCCGAGGGCCCGGTCGACGTCAAGACCGGCTCCGGTGACCTGCGCCTGACCACGGCGGGGTCCGACGTCTCCTTCACGACCGGGAGCGGTGACGCCCGCGTGGAGCGCGTCACCGCCCCCGCCCGCCTGAGCTTCAAGGGCGCCTCGGGCGACGTCGTCGTCGGCGTCCAGCCCGGCACCCCGATCTGGACCGACCTCACGACCCTCACCGGCGGCGTGAGCAGCGGCCTCCCCTCGGCCGGCGAGCCGAGTGCGGGCCAGCCCCACCTCGAGCTGCGCGTCGCCTCGCTCAGCGGCGACGTCGCCCTCGTCGAGGCCTGAGCCCCCACCCTGCCTGCAACGCACCCCACCGCACCCCACCGAAGGAGCCACCCATGTACGAGCAGCAGCCTCTGGCCGAGCTGGCCGTCCGTCAGCATCTCGCCGACGCCGCCCGTCGGGCGCGGGCCTCGCACATGTCGCCGCCCCGCCGACCCCACGGTCACCGCCGTCGCGTGATGGCCGACCGGCTGCGTCGTGTCGCCGACCGCCTCGACAGCTGACGGCCCGAGCGCGGCGGTGGCCCCCGGCCCACTCGACGTCAGCCATCGGCGACCTCGCGACGCCGCGTGCGGACCGCTGACGCCCCCGCGCTCCTTGGGACAGGCCGAGAGGGAAGGGCGTCGGGACGAAGGATCTCCCCGAGGCGGGAGACAGGGCCGCCTCAGGCCACCCCGACCGCTTCATCGGGGCCGTCGCGCAGCCCCTCCGGCCGGCGGAGGCACGAGGCCGCGACCGGGGCTGGGATCGCAGCCGGCCGCTGCTCGACCGGACGGCGCAACGCAACCAGCACCCCGAGGAGCATCACGATCCCGCCCAGCAGCTCGCTCCCGCTCGGCGGGTCGCCGATCAGGACCCAGGCAGAGGCCATCGCCACCGGGGGCACCAGCAGGATCCACGGCACCACGGCCGAGGCCGCGTTGCGCGAGAGCAGGGTGTTGAAGATGCCGTAGCCCACGAGCGAGGCGAGGATCGCGGTGTACGCCGTCGCCACGAGCGCCTCCCACGACAGCCCGACCAGCGCACCTCCGATGGCGGCCGGCCCGTCGAGCAGCAAGGAGCCCACGAGCGCAGGAACCGGCACCACCAGTGCCGACCACACCGTCAGCGACAGACCTCCCGTGACGCCGGACGCGCGGGAGATCACGTTGCCGATCGCCCAGGAGAGGGCTGCCAGCAGGCACAGGACGAGGGCGAGGAGGGGCTTCTCGCCTCCCCGACCCAGACCCACGAGCAGCAGGCCGATGGCCCCGACGCCCACCCCGACCGCCTGCGTGCGGGTCGGCGGCTGACGCAGCGTGGCGGCCGCGATCAGGATCGTCAGGACGACCTGGGCCTGGAGCACGAGCGCGGCCAGCCCGGGCGAGAGCCCCGCGGCGATGGAGAGGTAGAGGAAGCCGAACTGCCCCAGCGACATGAAGAGACCGACGAGCGCCACAACCGACCACCGTGCCGCCGGACGCGGCACGAGTAGCACGGCGGGAAGGCTGACCACGACGAAGCGGAGGGCGAGGAAGAGCAGGGGCGGGACGCCGACCATGCCCCAGTCGATGACGACGAAGTTGAGGCCCCAGATCAGGGTGACGAGGACGACGAGGGCACGGTCCCTGCTGTTCACGCCCTCGAGTCTGCGGGTCCTTGACCATGAAGCACCAGCAACCTCTGGAACTGGTTTCGTTGTAGCGTTGCTGCATGATCGACCTGGATGCACTCGTCTCCCTCCGCGCCGTCTCTGCGCACGGGTCCGTGGTGGCGGCGGCCGACGTGCTCGGCTACACCCCGAGCGCGGTCTCGCAGCAGGTCAAGCGGCTCGAGCGACAGCTAGGGATCCACCTGCTCGAGCGGGTCGGTCGTGGGGTCGTGCTCACCGGGCCCGGCCGTCGCCTGGTCGACGACGGGGCCCGGGTGCTCGCCGAGGTCGAGGCCCTCGAGACGGGGCTGCGCCGCAGCGACGGCGCCGTCGCGGGCCGGTTGCGGCTGACCGCGTTCTCGACCGCCGTGCGCGGGGTCGTGGCGCCCGCGCTCGGGGCGCTGAGCCGCACGCACCCCGATCTCATCGTGTCGGTGCGCGAGGAGGAGCCGTGGCGCACCCTCGAGCTGGTCGCCGCCGGCCACACCGATCTCGGGCTGGTGCACAGCTGGGGTGACCTGCCGCTCGACGTGCCTGACGACCTCGTCGCGCTCCCGGTGCTGCGTGACGAGGCGGACATCGTCATCCGCGCCGACCACCCGCTCGCCGAGCGCCGACGCCTCACGCCGTACGACCTGAGCGACGAGGTGTGGGTGGGCACGCCGCAGGGCACCATCTGTCGGCAGTGGCTCCACCGGATGTACGTCGGCACCGGGCGGTCCCCGCGGATCGCGCACGTCTCGCTCGAGTACGCCTCCCATCTGGCGCTGGTCGAGGCGGGGCTCGGGATCGCACTCGTGCCCCGACTCGGCCGGCCCGCGCTCAGCGGCGCGCTCGCCGCCGTGCCGGCGGGCGACCCGGTGCCGACGCGGACCGTGACCGCGGTGCACCGCAGCAGCCTGCGCGGCTCGCAGGCCGTCGCCGTCGTCGTGACGGCGTTGCGGGAGGCGGGCGCGCCCTGAAGGGGCGTCAGATCGAGGTGCGGTGGAACCCCTGGTAGGACCGTGAGGGGGTGGGCCCGCGCTGACCCTGGTAGCGCGAGCCGTACTTGGCCGACCCGTAGGGGTGCTCGCTGGCCGAGGAGAGCCGGAAGAAGCAGAACTGGCCGATCTTCATCCCCGGGTAGAGCTTGATCGGCAGCGTCGCGACGTTGGCCAGCTCCAGGGTCACGTGGCCGGAGAAGCCCGGGTCGACGAAGCCCGCGGTGGCGTGGGTGAGCAGGCCCAGACGCCCCAGCGACGACTTGCCCTCGACCCTCGCCGCGACGTCGTCGGGCAGGGTCACGACCTCGTAGGTCGAGCCGAGGACGAACTCGCCCGGGTGCAGGATGAACGCGTCGTCCCCCTCCGGCTCGACCATCCGGGTCAGGTCGGACTGGTCGGCGGCCGGGTCGATGTGCGGGTACTTGTGGTTCTCGAAGACCCGGAAGTAGCGGTCGAGGCGCACGTCGATCGACGAGGGCTGGAGCATCGCCTCGTCCCAGGGGTCCATGGCGACGCGGCCGGCCTCGATCTCGGTCAGGATGTCGCGGTCGCTGAGCAGCACGCGCACGAACCTACCGCCCGTCGCGGCCGGGGCCCCGCCTAGGCTCGGGCGGTGCCCGGACCGACGTACCGCCGCTTCGTCGCCCTCGGCGACTCCTTCACCGAGGGGGTCGGCGACCCCTCCCCGGGTCACCCGCACGGCCTGCGCGGATGGGCCGACCGGGTGGCCGAGGTGCTCGCGGCGCACGCCGACCGCGACGGCGTCGACTTCGGCTACGCCAACCTCGCGATCCGCGGCCGCAAGCTCGACGGCGTGCTGTCCGAGCAGGTCGGGCCGGCCCTCGCGCTGCACCCGGACCTGGTCACGATCTACGCCGGGGCCAACGACATCCTGCGCCCGCGCGTCGACCTCGACGGTCTCGTCGACCGCTACGACGCGGCGCTCGAGCGCCTCACCGCCGCCGGCGCGCGGCTGGTCGTGTTCACCGCCTTCGACCCGGGCGGGTCCGCGATCTACCGCGCCGTACGCCCCCGGTTCGCGCTCTACAACGAGCTGGTCCGCACGGCCGCCGCCCGCCACGGCGCGGCGGTGGTCGACTTCTGGCGGCTGCGCGAGTACCGGGACTGGGGCTACTGGGACACCGACCGGATGCACATGGGCACGCCCGGGCACCAGCGGATGGCCATCGAGGTGCTCGAGACGCTCGGCGTCGAGCACGACCTGGCGTCGCCCACGCCCCGCGCGCTCACCCGGCCCTCGCGCCGCGAGCAGGTCGCCGAGAACCTCACCTGGGCCCGGGGGTCCGCCCTGCCGTGGCTCCACCGCCGACTGACCGGTCGCTCCTCCGGCGACGGGCTCACCGCGCGCTACCCGACCCTGGGGCGCCCCGCGTCACCCGGCGGGGCCTGAGCCGCGGCGGATCGTCTATCCTCGGTGCCGACCGGTCCGCCGGTCGCCGGCGGATGTAGCTCAGTTGGTAGAGCGCGACCTTCCCAAGGTCGATGTCGCGAGTTCGAGTCTCGTCATCCGCTCCACGCCTCCCTGACCCAGACTCCCTGACCCAGACTCCTAGGCTCGCGTCGTGGACTTCACCGGCTTCCCCGTCGCGGCGCTCGACTTCTACGACGATCTCGAGGTCGACAACACCCGGTCGTTCTGGGAGTCGCACAGGGCGACGTACGACGAGAGCGTGCGGGCCCCGATGACCGCGCTGTGCGCGGCGCTCGAGCCCGAGTTCGGGGCGGCCAAGATCTTCCGGCCCTACCGCGACGTGCGCTTCAGCAAGGACAAGACGCCCTACAAGGAGCACCAGGGCGGCTTCGTCGCCGTCGCCCCCGGTGCGGGCTACTACGTGCAGGTCGCGGCTCCCGGGGTGCGCGTCAGCGTCGGGTGGTACCACGCCGAGGCGCCCCGGCTGGCCGCCCTGCGAGAGGCGATCGACGACGACGAGTCCGGACCCGCGCTGGCGCGGATCGTGGGCACGCTCGAGCGCTACGGCTGGGAGCGCGGGGGCGACCGGCTCAAGACCTCGCCGCGCGGGTACGGCGCCGACCACCCGCGCATCGACCTGCTGCGCCACCGCAGCCTGACCTTCACCCGCTCCTACGGCTTCGCCCCCGAGGTGCACACCGCCGAGCTGCTGGAGTGGGTACGCCGCGACTGGCGCCAGTGCGCCCCGCTCATCGGGTGGATCACCGCGGTCCCGGTCGAGCTCACCGGGAGGTAGCAGGCACCGACGCCACGCGGTCACCCGTCGTTCACCCGGCGTCCCCCACCTCGTGGTGCGGCTGGGTCACGCTGGGCTCATGGGCAAGCGCACCGTCTTCCTCCACATCGGCCTCCCCGGCGCCGGTGACGTCGTCGACACCGCCGTGCAGCGCCACCGGGGCCGGCTCGCCGAGCTCGGGGTGCTGGTGCCGACGAAGGCCCGCGAGGAGTCCTTCCGCGCCGCGATCGACGTACGCCGGCTGCACCACGCGTGGGGCTTCAAGCGCAAGGAGGTCGAGGGCGCGTGGGCCCAGGTCGCCCGCCGGTGCCTCAAGGGCCGCTCCACCGTGCTGCTCAGCCAGGGCGCGCTGGCCGGCGCCACGCCCGAGCAGATCGACCTGCTCGTCTCCCAGCTGCCGGGCCTGAAGGTCCACGTGGTCCTCACCGTCTCCGCCCCCGACTCCTGGTCGGAGCCGGGCGACCCCGAGAGCGACCTGCCCGGTGTCCTGGAGCGGTGGTCGACGGCCGTGCGCGAGCCCGAACGCCTGCACGTGATCGTGGCTCCCCGCGGCGGTGACGTCCGCTCCGCGGTGTGGCGCACGCTCGGCGACGTGGTCGGCTTCGGCACCCGCTCGCTGCCGGTCGCGGGGCTCGCCCCCGCGCCCCGGCGTACGTCCCAGCGTCCCCTGGACGCCGCCGCCGATGCACGGCTGCGGCAGCGTGCCTCGCACTGGCGCAGCACGCTGGTCGAGGGCGGGTACGACGTCCGCGGGGACCTGGCCGACCTCGAGCCCGCGCCGCACGCGTCCACCCAGAGCGCCGCCACCGCCGACGAGCTCGTCGGCCGGCTGGTGCTCGCGACCCGAGAGCTCGTGGAGGCCCAGCACGAGATGGACCGGCTCGTGGTGCGCAACGAGACCCTCCAGGCCCGTCTCGACGTGCTGGAGCACAAGCCGCGCCGGCTGCGGGGGCTCGGCGTCGCCTGAGCACTCGTTCCGACGGGTCGCACCGCGCCACGCCGCCGTCCCCGACCCGGCCGGGTCGGCTCAGTGCGGCTGCCAGGCGTCGTCGTCCTGGGTGCGCGCGGCCACGGGGGGCGGGAGGTCGCCCGCCGCGAGGTGGGCGATCGTGACCTCCTCGAAGACCTCGCGCAGCGAGCTCCGCGCCGCGATCCAGACCCGCTGGAGCACCTCGGCCTGCTCGTTGTAGCTGACCGCCTCGGGCCGCAGACCGTAGACGGAGACGAGCGGGCCGTCCACGGCACGGATCACGTCGGCGATGCTCACCTGCGACGCGGCGTGGTCCAGTCGCCAGCCGCCGGACTGGCCGCGCTGCGAGCGCACGATCCCCGAGCGGCGCAGGTCGGCCAGGATCGCCTGGAGGAACCCGTGCGGGATGTCCTGGCGACGGCTGAGCTCCTCGGCACTGGTCGCCTGGTCCTCGTCCTCGCGCGCCATCTCGATCAGCGCCCGCAGCGCGTAGTCGGACTTCGCGGAGACGCGCACGAGGTCGAGTGTCCCAGACGAGGCCTACGACGAGGAGGTGGGCGGGAGCGACCGACCCGCTTGCCGGGGCGGCGAGCGGGTCCTATCATGATGTTACTGGTGAGTATCCCAGCGGGTAACACCGACGGGTAACACTGACGGGTCACCACCTCGACGAGAAAGCGGTCCTCCCTTGAGCCACTACCAGAGCAACCTGCGCGACCTCGAGTTCAACCTCTTCGAGGTCTTCGGTCGCGAGCAGGTCCTCGGCACCGGTCCCTTCGCCGAGGTCGACGCCGACACCGCCCGCGAGATCCTCGCCGAGGTCGACCGGCTCGCCCGCGAGGACCTCGCCGCCTCCTACGTCGACTCCGACCGCAACCCGCCCGTCTTCGACGCTGCGACCAGCACCGCGCCGGTGCCGGCGGCCTTCAAGAAGAGCTACGACGCCTGGATGGCCGCGGAGTACTGGCGCCTCCAGCTGCCCGAGGCGCTCGGCGGCCAGCCCGCCCCCTCCAGCCTGAACTGGGCGATGGGCGAGCTCGTGCTCGGCGCGAACGCACCGATCTGGATGTACGCCTGCGGCCCGGCCTTCGCCTCGATCATCCACCGCAACGGCAACGAGCGCGACCAGCGCATCGCCGAGATCATGGTCGAGCGCCAGTGGGGCGCCACCATGGTCCTGACCGAGCCCGACGCCGGCTCCGACGTGGGAGCGGGTCGCACGAGGGCGACGCCCAACGAGGACGGCTCGTGGAACATCGAGGGCGTCAAGCGCTTCATCACCTCGGCGGAGTCCGACCTGCAGGAGAACATCCTGCACCTCGTGCTCGCACGGCCCGTCGGTGTCGAGGGCGTCGGCGGACCGGGCACGAAGGGGCTGAGCCTCTTCCTGGTGCCGAAGATCCACTTCGACCACGAGACGGGCGAGCTCACCGGCGCGCGCAACGGCGCCTACGTCACGAACGTCGAGCACAAGATGGGCATCAAGGTCTCCAACACCTGCGAGGTCACCTTCGGCGACGCCTCCGTCGGTGGGGGCGAGCCCGCCCGGGGCTGGCTGCTGGGCGAGGTGCACCAGGGCATCGCGCAGATGTTCCAGGTCATCGAGAACGCGCGGATGATGGTCGGCACGAAGGCGATCGCCACCCTCTCCGCGGGCTACCTCAACGCGCTGGCGTACGCCAGGAGCCGCGTCCAGGGTGCCGACCTGACCCAGGCCGCCGACAAGGCCGCCCCGCGCGTCACGATCACCCACCACCCCGACGTACGTCGCTCGCTGATGGTGCAGAAGTCGTTCGCCGAGGCGATGCGCGCGCTGGTCGTCTACACCGCGACCTGGCAGGACCAGGTGATGCTGGCCGAGCACGCCGGCGGGACCGACGAGCTGGCCAGCGCCGTCAACGACCTGCTGCTGCCGATCGTCAAGGGCTACGGCTCGGAGCGCTCGTGGGTGGTGCTGGGCACCGAGTCGCTGCAGACCTTCGGCGGGTCCGGGTTCCTCCAGGACTACCCGGTGGAGCAGTACGTGCGCGACGCCAAGATCGACACGCTCTACGAGGGCACCACCGCGATCCAGGGCCAGGACTTCTTCTTCCGCAAGATCGTCAAGGACCAGGGCCGCGCGCTGGGCCACCTCGCGGGCGAGATCACCGCCTTCGTCGAGTCCGAGGCCGGCAACGGACGGCTCAAGAACGAGCGCGCCCTGCTCTCGACCGCGCTCGAGGACGCCAACGCGATCGTCGGGCACATGATCAACGACCTGATGAGCAGCCAGGACGAGGCGACCAACCTCTACAAGGTCGGCCTCAACACCAGCCGGCTGCTGATGGCGTTGGGCGACGTGGTCTGCGGGTGGCTGCTGCTGCGCCAGGCCACCGTCGCGCTCGAGAAGCTCGGCGGCGACCCCGGTCGTGACCAGCGCTTCTACGAGGGCAAGGTCGCAGCCGCGCAGTTCTTCTGCCAGACCAACCTGCCCCGCATCACCGCCGAGCGCGCCATCGCCGAGGCCGTCGACAGCTCCCTGATGGAGCTCGACGAGGCCGCGTTCTAGGACGACCTCGCCGTACACCGGCGGGCAGAAGTCAGGACCGACCGTCGCGCTGAGCGTAGGCGCGATGTCCGCCTCCCACTTCTGCCCGCTGGTGTACGCGGCAGCCGACGAGGTGTCGCTCGCCTGGCAGTGCTCTAGCGGGCGTAGCCCGCGATCCGGTGCGGCAGCACCGACATCACGAACGCCGCCACCCACCCGACGACCGACCAGCCGAGCAGCAGGTTGAGCCAGAACACGCCCCAGTGGTTCGACTTGCCGCGCAGCGCCGCGATCATCCACGGCAGCATGTAGCCCAGCGTGAGCACCGCGACGAGGATCGCGACGACCGAGCTGACGGGGCGGGCCTTCTTGTCGGTGACGAACCGGGTCATGGCTCAAGCCTAGGCAGACGGCTCCACCGGCCAGGCGAGCCTGGTGCGCCAGGTCGCCGGGTCCGGGTCGTCGACGGGGCCGAGGTCGTAGATCTCCTCGACCGGCCCCTCGACACCGATCCCCCGCCGCACCACCCAGCTGCCGAGGACGGCGTACGAGAGGTCGATGTCGTCGTGCGGGCCGTGGTGGGTCACGACGGCCACCGACCGCGCGGGCAGCAGCACGGGCTCGACGGCTCCGCCGACGGACTCGTGCTCGGACGGCGTGTAGGCCAGCACCGAGCCGCGGCCCTCGGTGAACAGCTCGTGCGCGTACCGCCCGCCGATCGGCCCGGTGACCTCGGTATCCGCGACCGCCGCGTCGAGCTCGGCGCGCGCACCGGCGTACCAGTCGAGGACCTCACCGGCGTCGACCACACCGCGCACCGCGAGCACGGCCCGGGAGGGCAGCTCCACGACCGAGACCGGCGCGGTACGCCGCGGACCGAGCAGGGAGCGCAGGGAGGCGATCGCGTCCCGGGTCTGACCGAGCTGCTCCTCGAGCCGGTCGAGGTGGGCGAGCACGATCGCGTCGCGCCGCTGCTCGTCGGTGGTGGCGAGCAGCTCGCGCAGCTCGGCGACGGGGAGTCCGAGGTCGCGGAAGCGCCGGACGGCCTGCGCGGTCGGCACCTGCTCGAGCGAGTAGTAGCGGTAGCCGCTGACGGGGTCGACCTGGTCGGGCTCGAGCACGCCGCCGTCGTGGAAGCGCCGCAGCATCCGCACCGTGAGGTGCGTGACGCGCGCGAACTCCCCGATGCTCAGGCCTCGCTCCATGGCGACCATCGTGCTCGATCCCGTCAGGGTCGGATGCTCAGCTCGGTGATCCGACCCCGGTCGTCGAAGCGGAACCGGAACGTCAGGTCGACCGGGCTGCCGGGGAAGTCGCCCGCGATCGTCGCGACGGCGAGCCACGCCGCACCGTCGGGGTGACCCCACGCACCGTGTAGGTGACCGACGGGACCTCGGCGCGCCACTCCCGGACGGCGTCGATCCCGTGGCGCTCCCGGCCCTCGTCCTCGACCACGACGTCGTCGGCGAGGAGCGCGAGGTACGTCTCGTGATCGGGGGCGGCGGCTCGGGCGAAGTAGGTGTCGATGAGGTCGCGCGCGTGGTGCTCGTCCATGGGTCTCCTCGTGATGGTGTCGGTACGTCGTCGCCACCCAGGCTGGGCCCTCTCCCGTGGAGAGGGTCAAGCGTGGAGCACCGACCCCGATGCCCGGGGCGGCGCAGCCAGAGCAGCGGCATAGTGGACGACAAGCGCACTGTCAGGCAGCAGGGAAGGAACGGCATGGCCGGGGAACCACGAGACATCGAACGCATGTACGAGACCGCCGAGGTGGTCGCGAAGCTGCGGCGCCTGGCGGACGCACTCGAGAGCGGGTCATCGTTCAGGATCCAGATCGCCGGGGAGCGCATCCGGGTCCCGGCGCGAGCGGCGTTCTCCATCGAGCACGAGCGCGGTGACGACGAGGAGGAGATCGAGTTCCAGCTCACGTGGGCGCTCGAGGAGCAACCGGAAGCCCCGGCTGACGAGGAACCCGTCGTCTGAGCGTCGCATCGACCACGCCGGGCCGACCGGTGCCTGTCTGCCGGGTCGGGCTGCCGGGTCGGGCATCTGAGGGCGCCGCATGGCGCGTCGTAGGATGCCCGACCTGAGGTCATGGCCCCCATCGCGCCCCGGGCGACTGCGGGGCGACCTGGCTCGGGCCGCGGCAGCCGGTCCGCGCGGGCGAAACCCAGCAATCGCCAAACAGGCCACAAGCCCACCAGCACGTCCCCGTCCAGCACCGGACGCCGCGGTCGAACCCAGCCACCATCGATCCTGCCCGCCCCAGGCCAGCGCGACAGTCGTGTGCCTGACCACGGCGCACTGCCCGTGCTGGGACACACGGCTCCGCGGTCGCCGGGCCCCTGACGCCTGCTGCGCAGCAACTCACGCCGCCCAGCGCGCCTGCGTGGACTCGGCGCCGATGTGCTGGGACCATGGGCTCGCTGTTGCGTCCCACCAGCTGACGATCGCCCCCGACCCTGACGAAGGGAACCTCTGTGTTCTTCGACGACTACCCGCGCTTCCTCGACACCAGCGAGACGGCGTCCGGTCAGCAGCGTCTCGACATCCGGCAGGAGGCGATGATCGCCCAGCACGCCGACCTGCTGCGCGGCAAGCGGGTGCTCGACATCGCCAGCCACGACGGACGGTGGTCGTTCGCGGCGCTCAAGACCGCTGGTGCCACGCACGTCACAGGGGTCGAGGCCAACTCCGAGCTGGTCCGCAACGCGGAGGCCACCTTCGAGCACTACGAGGTGGACAAGGACCAGTACCGGTTCATCGACGCCGACATCTTCGAGGTGCTCGCCGACCCGGCGGGCCACGGCATCGAGGTCGACGTCGTCATGTGCCTCGGCTTCCTCTACCACACGCTGCGCTACGCCGAGGTCTTCAACGGGATCCGCGCCATGAAGCCCAGCCACCTGCTGCTGGACACCGCGGTCCACCCGCACGAGGGCAAGTTCGTCCGCATCTTCGACGAGGACACCTCGAAGCAGTCGGCCAGCGTGGACAACGACCACGGCCACAACGGCCACATGATCACGGGTCGTCCCACCGTCAGCGCGCTGGAGATGATGCTGAAGGTGCACGGCTACGAGATCGTGGAGCGCTTCGACTGGCCGGGCTTCCTCACCGAGCGTGGCTACCCGAGCAAGCAGGTGCCCCAGTACCAGAACGGCACCCGGATCACCTGGAGCTGTCGCCTGGTCTGAGCCGACCGCTCCTCTTGCCCCGGCCTGCCGTGCTGCCGGCTGCCCGTGACCTGCCGTGATGTACGCCGGGTCGAGCCGCCGACCTCACGCTGTACGTTCTGCCGGCTCGCGGCCCGCGCCCCGTCTCCACCCGCCCGGACGAGCCGCGTCGACCACGCGCGGCAGGCCGCCGCCCGGTCCCGGAACCGGATCGTGGGTCGGCGTGTCGCCCGGCAGCAGGGTTCGGGGCCGTTGATCGGTTGCGGTTAGGGTTGCCGCCATGACGTTCGGATGGGGACTCGGCCTGCTGATCGTCGGCGCGATCCTGGCGACCGACGCGATCCGGCTGCCGCGCGAGGTGACCGACGTGGTCTCCACCGACGTCGTCGGCGTCATCCTGCTGATCATGGGCGCGCTCGCGATCGTGCTCGGGCTGGTCCAGCTCAACCAGTCGACGCGTCGCTGAGCGGTCGCAGGCCCGCGCGCGCGGCGCGGCGTACGGCGTCGGTGAGTCGCGCCAGGACCGGCGTGTCCAGACGCCAGCGCTGCCAGTGCAGCGTGACGTCGACGGGCTCCGCGTCGAGGCGCACGACCTCACCGGTCGCGACCAGCGCGGCGAGCTGCGGCTCGGGGAGCATCCCCCACCCGAGCCCCACGCGAACCGCCTCGGCGAAGTCCGCGGACGTCGGCACCCGGTGCGCCACCCGCGGCGACCCGGCACCGGTCCGGGCGAGCGCCTCGTGCTGGAGCGCGTCCTTCTCGTTGAACACCACCACGGGGAGGGTGGTCCAGTCGCTCACCGACGAGGCGAGCGCGGAGCTCGCTGCCGCCCGGTAGCGCAGCACCCCCAGCGGCTCGCTGCTGCAGCCCTGGACCGGTGCGGGGTCCGAGGTGATCGCGCCCCAGGCATCACCGGCCCGCAGCAGGTCGGCGGAGTAGGCCTGGTCCTCGACGTGCAGGCGCAGCGCCGTGTCCGGCCACCCCGCGACCTCGGCCAGGACCGGCGCGAACCAGGTCGCGAGCGCGTCCGCGGTCACCGCCACCGGCAGGGCGACCACCCCGCCCGCGGCCCCGTCGGCGAGGCCGCCGAGCGCTGCCACCGCCTCGGCCTGGAGCAGCGCGGTCTGGCGAGCCAGGCGCAGCAGGGTCTCGCCGGCCGCGGTCGGCCGGCAGGGTGTCGTCCGGCGGAGCACGACCTGGCCGACCTGCGCCTCCAGCGCCCGGACCCGCTGGCTGACGGCGGACGCGGTGAGGTGCAGGTGACGCGCCGCGGCCTCGAAGGTGCCGTGGTCGACGATCGCGGTCAACGCCTCGAGGTGGTGGGCGGGCAGCGGTGACATGAAGCGATGCTAATGGATCTGCAGAATCATTCACTGGACTACATCACCGGGGCCGCCTAGCGTCGCCGTATGGACCTCACCGACACGGGCGCGCTCACCACGTCGGCGACCGGCTTCGTCACCGGACTGACCCTGATCGTCGCGATCGGCTCGCAGAACGCCTTCGTCCTGCGCCAGGGACTCAAGCGCGAGCACGTCGGGCCGGTGGTGGCGGTGTGCGCCGTCTCCGATCTCGCGCTGATCGTGGCCGGGGTCGGCGGCATCGGGTTCCTGGTGGAGCGGGCCGGGTGGCTGCTGGACGTGGTGCGCTGGCTGGGGGTGGCGTTCCTGGTCGCCTACGGGCTGCTCTCGCTGCGCCGGGCCTGGCGCCCCGGGTCGCTGTCGGCCGAGGACGGGCCGCTGGCCTCGAGCCTGCGGCGCTCACTGCTCACCGCGCTCGCCCTCACCTGGCTCAACCCGCACGTCTACCTCGACACGGTGCTGTTCCTCGGCTCGGTCGGGGCGCAGCAGGGCCCCGACCTGCGCTGGTGGTTCGCCCTCGGCGCAAGCGTGGGCAGCATCGTGTGGTTCACCGGCCTCGGGTACGGCGCCAGCGCCCTCGCGCCGCTGCTGGCCCGCCCACGATCCTGGCAGGTGCTCGACGCGTTGATCGGGGTCGTGATGATCGCCCTGGCCGTGATGCTGGCGCGCAGCTGAGGGCGGCGAGCCAGGCTCGCGGCTGAGGCGGACCGCCGCCCTGGCGCCTAGGGTCGCCCCATGCGCACCGCCACGTGGTCCCCGGACGACATCGGCGAGCAGGGTGGACGGACGGTCGTGGTGACCGGCCCGAGCCTGGGCGGCATCGGCCACCACACCGCCCTCGAGCTCGCCCGCCGAGGGGCGAGGGTCGTGCTCGCCGGGCGCTCGCCCGACAAGCTGGCGGCGACGTCGCGGGCGATCGCCGACGAGGTCGGCCCGGACCGGGGCGAGCCCGTCTGCGTCGTCCTGGACCTGACCGACCTGACCTCGGTGCGCCGGGCCGCCGACGAGGTCGCCGAGCTCGGCCCGGTCAACGTGCTGGTCAACAACGCCGGCGTCATGGCCACCGCACCCCGGCGTACGACCGACGGCTTCGAGGTCCAGCTCGCCACCAACCACCTCGGGCCGTTCCTGCTCACCGGGCTGCTGCTGCCCGCGCTCGCCGCGAGTGGCGACGGCGTGGTCGTGACGGTCTCCTCGCTGTTCCACGCCCGCGCGAAGCGTGCGCCGTTGGAGAACCCCGTCGAGGACCACCAGCGCCGCTCCCGCTGGCAGACGTACTCGCGCACCAAGCTGGCCAACCTGCTGTTCACCTACGAGCTCGACCGGCGCTGCGCGCAGGCGGGGATGGCGGTCCGTGCGCTCGCCGCGCACCCCGGCTTCGCCGCGACGCACCTGGCGGCGAACGGCATGGTGGGACGCAGCGCCGGGCCCCTCGCCTCCATCGTCCACGGTGCCGTCCGGGCCCTCGCGCAGTCGCCGTCGGCGGGGGCGTGGCCGAGCCTGATGGCGGCAACCGCCGACCTGCCCGGGTCGACGTACGTCGGTCCGGGCGGGCTCGGGGAGCTGTCCGGGGTGCCGCAGGTGGTGGGCTCGAGCGAGCTCTCCCGCGACACCGACGCACAGCGTCGGCTGTGGGAGGTCAGCGAGAAGGCCGTCGGCCTGAGCTGGCCGTGAGGCGAGGATGAGCAGGGCCGACGACGCCCTCGAGGCCGTACGACGCCGGGCGCTCGGCGGGGCGCTGGACCGGGGACTGCGGGTGACGCTCAACTTCCACCACGCGAGGGGACTTGATCGGCACCGCTGAGCCTTGGCGCAGACGTGTCGCCACCAAGACCGCCGAGAGTGTCACCGATGTAGTGATCCGGACCGTCACCGATGGCGTGCGACAGGACCATGGTTCGGCCGACGGCCCGCGGAAGTTGTCGAATCTTTGCTCTAGTGTTGCTCTCGCGTGTGTGGACAACCTGCTCTGAGCAGGACCGTTGTCGGCGGTGACTGCTTGACTTGTCCCATGGCCACCGACGACGAGCAGCCCACCCAGGGCGAGTCCCTGCGTGACATCGCCGGTGCCGTCACGACCCTGACCCAGCGCCCGGTGTTCACCCTCGACGCGTCCGCGACCCGGCAGACGCTGCTCGAGCTGGACGCCCTGCAGTGTCACCTCGACGCCTACCGCCTCACCCTCGCCGCGCACGCCGAGGACGTCGGCGTCGCGCAGGAGACCGGGGCGACCTCGACCGCCGCGTGGTGGGCCGTGGCCACCCGACGGGCCCGGACCACCACCCACCGCGAGACCAGGACCGGCACCGCCCTGGACCAGCGCTACCACCACGTCCGCGAAGCACTCGCCGGTGCGGCGCTCAATCTCGACCAGGCCGTCGTCATCGCCCGTGCCCTCGACGACCTCGCGACGAACCTCGCCGAGCTGGAGAAGGCCGGTGACGTCGTCGTCGACCCCGGACTCCTCACCAAGGCCGAGACCCACCTCGTCGACCTCGCCGCCCTCCACGACCCCTCCGAGCTGCGCACCCTGGGGCAACGGATCCTGTCCGTGATCGCCCCCGAGATCGGCGAGGACCACGACCGCCGCGCCCTCGAGAAAGCCGAGGCCCTCGCCCGACAGCAACGCCGCCTCACCCTGTCCTTCGACGGCCACGGTGCCGCCCCGGGAGGTTCACCCTCCCCGAAGCCCAGGGCCGGACCCTGCAGAAGATGCTGATGGCCTTCGCCGCCCCGAAACACCTCAACGCCACCAAGAACACCCACGACGGGACCCAGAACGAGGGCTGGGTCAGAAACAAGCCGACCCCGACCAAGCTCGGCGACGCCTTCGGCGAGCTCATCGAGACCTACCCCACCCACGCCGCACCCCGCGCCGGCGGACTCTCCGCCACCCTCCTCGCGATCACCACCCTCGCCGACCTCCGATCCGGCCTCAAGGGCGCGACCCTCGACACCGGCCAACACCTCACCCCCGGCCAGACAAGGCGCTACGCCTGCGAAGCGAAGATCATCCCCATCGTCCTCGGCGCCAACTCCGAGATCCTCGACGCCGGACGAGCACGCCGACTGTTCACCGCCATCCAGGTCATCGCCCTGAGATTCCGCGACCGCGGCTGCACCGCCGAAGGCTGCCACTGGCCACCCGGGCTGTGCCACGCCCACCACATGAACCCCTGGGCAACCGGAGGCCACACCGACCTCACCAACGGACGCCTCCTGTGCCCCCACCACCACACCCGCATCCACGACCCCGCCTACACCAGCGAGATCACCCCCGACAACAAGATCCGCTTCCACCGACGGCCCTAGACCGACCCGTCGTCGTCGACCCCGTCCGGTCGGAAGGCGTCATCGCCACGACCGGCCACGTCGACCGCGCCGGCCTCGTCCGACTTCGTCGCGTGCTGGGCTCCCTCGGCAGCCGCTCCCTCGGTAGCCGCTTGCGCGACAGCGACGCGCTCGGCCTCGTGCTTCCGTCGACGTCTGACCTCTCCGTGCGCGATGAAGAACGCGATGATGATCGGCACGATGAACCTCCGGGCCGGCTCCAGCCAGGTCGGGAGGCCTGGCAGGTCCGGCAGATCGACGTCCGGCCAGGGGATCGAGGGCAGGTCGACGTCCGGCCAGGGGATGGACGGCAGGTCGGGCCACGGGACGTCGACGTCGGGCCAGGGCACCTTGGCGAGCAACCAGATGAGGATCAGCGGCACCAGGACACCGGCTGCGGCGACCGCGGTCTGCCGCACGGTGTGCAGGTGCGGGTGTCGACCGATCCAGTCGATCCGCTGCGCCGCCTTCGACCCTGCCTCGGGCGCGAAGTCGATGCCGCCGAGACCGGTGCGTGCCTCGGCCGCCGAGGCATGCAGCGTGACCCGGCGGGTGGTCCCCCGCTTGGTGAGCCGCAACCGGACCGCCGCGCCGCCGCCCGGCACCGCGAGGACGAGGGTTTCGCCACTGGTCTTCTTGGTCGCGTGGCTCTCCCCGTCCCGGAGCCAGGTCGCGTCGCTGGTCAGCGTGCTCGAGGTGACCTCGACGACGTGCTCGTGATCTTCACGCCGTAGGCGCCAGCGCTGCAGGGAATCACCCACGGTCCAACGATAGGCCCGGGAACGCCGTCCTCCAGGCGTGGTCCCCCACGGCGGTCCGAGTCGATCCCGTCGGTCGGTCGACGCGCTCTCGGCGGCGCGCCAGGTCTGGTTCGGGCCTCGTCGGAGTCCCGCGACGGCGACGCTGCCGACGGCCCGACGCCACCCTGTGGGTCCAGCGCGTCCGGTGCGTCACGGCGCAACGCTCATCCGGTCGGCGACGCGTGCGAGCCCGCCGACGGTGGCGACGTACGCCGCGCCGGCCTCATCGAGCAGGAGACCACCGCGACGACCGGACCAGGCCGTGCCGATCCCGGCGCGGGCGGCGTAGCGGACACTGCCGGTCCTCGCCTCGATCGCGGTCAGCCGCCAGGCGCTGACCCCCCACCAGCTGTGCCGGGTCGCCCAGGCGTAGACCAGACCGGTCTGCGGGGAGAGCGTCGAGGGCACCGACGGTGCCACCACGTCGGCGGTCCAGGTCGTGCGGCACTCGCCGTCGACGAGGTCGACCCGGGTCAGACCACCGGCGGGGGCGCGGCCGAGCAGGGTGCGCGTCGCTGCGTCCCACCCGGCGGCGTTGGCCACCACCACCGCGGCCGGCCCGACCGCGACGGGCGGCGCCTCGACCGCGCTCGCCTCGTCGTCGAAGACCGCCTGCTGACAGACCAGCGCGCCGTCGGACCGGCCGTAGAGCTGCACGTGCACCCGCGGGTCGGCGTTGTCGGTGATCGCCAGCAGCGGCCCCGAGGCGGCCGTGCCGGGCAGCAGCACGGGCGGCGTACCGCTGCCGACGGCGAGCTGACCCGAGCGCACCCGGGTGCCCGTGTCGTAGACCGAGCGCCAGACCACCTGAGGGCGCCCGGCGTCGTCGAGGGCCACGGAGGCGAGCTGGTCCGTCGTCACGACGTACGCCGCCGGGCCCGTCGTGGTGATCGCGTTGGTGACCTCCCCCGTGAGCCGCACCGGGCGACCCACCAGCTGGGGTCGGCTCGGGTCGGCGAGCCGGACGAACCCGACCAGGCCGCCGGCGCTGGCCCACCACAGCGAGCCGCCGCCGGGGGCCGCGGCGAGCGAGACCGGGCAGTCGTCCTCGGGCACGGCCAGGTCGAGGTCGGCCAGCAGCGTGAGGTCGGAGGCACCGGCTGCGTCCGCCGTGGCCAGGACCTCCAGCGACCCGGTCGAGGTGGCCACCGCGACCAGGCCCCCGCCGAGTGCGACGACCGCCCGCCCGCACGCCCCGACCGACGAGGCGCTGACGCGGGTGGTGGGCAGGGTCCGCTCGGCCTCGGAGGACAGGTCGTCGCCGACGACCCGCAGGGTCGACTCGTCGCTCCGCACGCACAGGGCGGCCAGGCGGGCGCCGGGCAGGTCGACGAGGTCGCCGCAGTCGGCGCCGGCGTACCAGCCCGAGCTGACCTCGGGGGAGTCACCGACCGGGCCGGGCGGCCCCTCACCCGGCCCGCCGCACCCAGACCCGTGATCGGGTCGGGGACCGCGGCACGACCCTCGTACGTCGCCACGACCCACGCTCCCGCGCCCGGCGGCAGCGGGAGCGCGCCGGCGGGGGCGAGCAGAGCCACCGCCACCAGGGCGCCGAGCACGCCGACCGTCGCCGGCGCCGGCGGTCAGCGCCGTCCGCCAGCGCGGGCCGTCGTGTCGTCGGGCCGGCAGCACCCGGCGTACCCGCGGGACGAGGAGCACCAGCGCCGCGAGGAGCACGAGCGGGCCCAGGACCCCGACGAGCAGCAGCGAGAGCCCGACGAGGACGAGCCGGGGGACCTGTGCGGCCGCGAGCGCGCGCCGGCGCCTCAACGCCCGCGCGGGCCGAAGACCGGCGCGACCTTGGCCAGCGCCGCCTCCCGGGCGACCTTGGTGTTGCGCGCGCCGAGCAGGAGGGCCTGCTCGAGGCGCTCGAGGCCGAAGACCCGTCGGGGGCTCGCCGACCAGCTGCGGTCGAAGATCCGCTTCGTCGCCGCGAGCTGGTCGGGCGAGCGCGCCTTGAGCCGCTCGGCGAGCTCGCCCGCGGCCGCGACGGGGTCGCTGTCGAGCTCGGTGACCAGACCGAGGTCGTGGGCGCGCTTGCCGCTGAAGGTCTCGGCGGTCATCGTCAGCATCTTGGCGGTGTCGATGCCGACGAGCTGGGACAGGCTGGCGACGCCGCTCATGTCGGGGATGATCCCCCACTTGCCCTCGAGCACCGACCACGTCGAGTCGGGGGTGGCGATCCGGAAGTCGGCACCGAGCGCGATCTGCAGCCCGCCGCCGAGGCAGTGGCCGTGGACGGCGGCGATGACCGGGACCGGCAGCCGACGCCAGGCCCAGCAGGCCTCCTGGAAGGTGTTCGTGCCCCGCAGCGGGTTCGGCACGAAGGCGCGGGCGACCCCGACCGGCTGCTTGGCCACCGCGGCGAAGTCGAGCCCGGCGCAGAACGAGTCGCCCTTGCCGGCGACGACCACGGCCCGCAGGTGGCGGTCCTGGCGGAGCATGGCCGCGGTGTCGACGAGGTCGCGCAGGATCTGCAGGGTGAGGGCGTTGAGCTTCTCCCGGCGGTCGAGGTGCACGTGCGCGACGCCGTCCTCGATCGTGCAGGTCACGTTGCTCATCGCCCGCGAGGTCGACGCGTCGTCGGTCGCGGCCCGGGTGGCAGAGCTCATGGGGCGATCGTAGAGCGCTCGACCGCTCGATGAGACGATGCCGGGCATGACCTCGGACATCTCGGCAGGTCCTGGGCCTGCTCGCGGCACGTTCCTGACCCTCGGCGGTGGAGGGTTCTCCGCCGGCGTGAGCCCGCTGCTCGACGACCTGCTGCTCGACCTGGCCCGCGACCGGGCCCGTGAGCACGGCCGTGCCGACCGGCCCCGGGTGTGCTTCGTGCCCACCGCGAGCGGCGACGACGCGGCGTACGTCGAGCAGTTCCGCGCCGCGTTCGCCGACCGGGCGGAGACGTCCGTGCTGTCCCTGTTCGCCCGCGACGGCTCCGACCTGCGCGACACGGTGCTGGCGCAGGACGCCGTCGTCGTCGGGGGCGGCTCGACCCTGAACCTGCTCGCCCTGTGGCGCCTGCACGGGCTCGACGCCGCTCTCGTCGAGGCGGCCGGCCAGGGCGTGGTGATGTCCGGCGTCAGCGCCGGGATGAACTGCTGGTTCGCCTCGTCCGTGACCGACTCCTACGGCCCGCTCGCCGCGCTCGACGACGGGCTCGGGCTGCTGCCGGGATCGGTGTGCCCGCACTACGACGGCGAGGACCAGCGGCGCCCGGTCTACCGCGAGCTCGTGGCGACCGGCGCGCTCCCCGCGGGGTACGCCGTCCAGGACGGCTGCGCCCTGCTGTGGCGCGACGGCGAGCTGGTCGGGGCGTACTCCGAGCGGCCGGAGGCGACGGCGTTCCGCGTGCACCGCACCGGCGACGCCCTCGAGACCGGGGACGCGACCGACGCTGTCGGTCCTGGCGCGGTCGAGGTCGCCGAGAGTCCGGTCGAGACGACGTACCTCGGCTGAGGTCGGACGGACCGGACGTACAGTGCGTGACTCCTGAGACGGCCCGAGCTGAACCGAGGGCTCTGACCTGCGGCGACGTGCGACCGGTCTCCCCCGAAGTCACACACTGTGCGTTCTTCCGGTCGCCCACCGAGCGGGACGAGGCCGGGGAGGACCGATCGTCACGCGTCCGAAATCCCGGCACCCTCCTGCCGGGCGGGTCCGGCAGGAGGGCGGGGTTCGTGGGGCCGCTCGCGCGGCCTGGCTCAGGCGGCCCGGATCAGGCGGCCTTGGCGGCCTGGATCCGGCGGGCCTGCTGCTCGAGGCGGGCCTGGGCGGCGCGGCGCACCTTCTTGCCGCCGGTGCTCATGCCGTAGAGCAGCTTGAGCTGGGCGGGCGAGTTCTTGACGTTGGTCGTGGCCAGCCAGCCGTTGGGCAGCGAGAGCCGGAAGACCTTGTGCCACGCGCTGGCGACCTGGGCGGGCAGCGAGGCCTCGTGGTAGTTCAGGCCGTGCTGGTCGAAGATCGCCTTCACGCGCGGCGCGATCTCGGCGTACCGGTTGCTGGGCAGGTCGGGGAACAGGTGGTGCTCGATCTGGTGCGAGAGGTTGCCCGTCGCCAGGTGCATCGCCTTGGAGCCGGAGATGTTGGCCGAGCCGAGCATCTGCCGGACGTACCACTGACCGCGGGTCTCGTTGGCCGGGATCGCCTTGCGCTCGAAGGTCTCGACGCCCTCGGGGAAGTGGCCGCACATGATGACCGACTGCGACCACAGGTTGCGCACGATGTTCGCGGTGAAGTTGGCCGCGAGGGCGGGCACGGCACCGCCGAACGGCAGCGCGAGCGCCGGGTTGACCACGTAGTCCTTGGTGGCCTGCTTGCGGATCTTGCGCAGGGTGTTCTTCGTCTTGGCCTTGAACTCCTCGCTGCGGCGCTCCTTCGGGATCGAGAGGTTCTTGCCGAGCTCGAGGTCGTAGGCGGCGATGCCGTACTCGAAGAAGCAGCCGTTGATGAAGTTCCACAGCGGCTGGCCGAGGTGCATCGGGTGCCAGCGCTGGTCCTCGTCGGCGCGGAAGATGCCGTAGCCGAGGTCGTTGTCCTTGCCCACGATGTTCGTGTACGTGTGGTGGATCTCGTTGTGGGAGTGCTTCCAGCCCTCGGAGGTCGAGGCGTTGTCCCACTCCCAGGTGGTGGAGTGGATCTTGGGGTCGCGCATCCAGTCCCACTGACCGTGCATGACGTTGTGGCCGATCTCCATGTTCTCCAGGATCTTGGCCACGCTCAGCCCGATGGTGCCGAGCACCCACAGCGGGGGCAGCGCGCTGCCGAGCAGGACGGCACGGCTGCCGAGCTCGAGCTTGCGCTGCACGTCGACGACCTTGCGGATGTACGCCGCGTCGGACTCACCGCGCGAGTCGATGACGTCCTGACGGATCGCGTCGAGCTCGAGACCGATCGACTCGATGTCGGCCTCGGTCAGGTGCGCGGTGGGGTTCTCGGGCTTCTTGGTGATGACGGTCATGGTGACTCCTTCGTGCTCGGTGGTGGTGCGAGCTCGGTGGTCTGTGTGGCTCAGTGGTCTGTGTGGCTCAGTGGTCGATGGTGCAGGGACCGGCGGCGGCGTTGATGCAGGTCTGGATGCGGACGCCGCCCGGGTCGGTCTCGCCGGGCACGGCCCGGGTGATCTCGCCGTTGCGCAGGTCGCGCACGGTGCCCTCCCTCAGCGGCAGGACGCAGCCCATGCAGATGCCCATCCGGCAGCCGCTGGGCATCAGGACGCCGGCGTCCTCGGCGGCGTCGAGGATCGGGGTGGCGCCGTCGGCCTCGAGGACGGTGCCGGAGGCGAAGGACACGGTGCCACCCTCGCCGGCCTCGACCCGCGCGACGCGGAACTGCTCGACGTACAGCTCGAGGCCGTGGGTCTGGTGGTGGACGTCGAGGGCGTCGAGCAGGCCGGCCGGTCCGCACGCGAAGGTGCGGCGCTCGGCGAGGTCGGGGACCAGCGTGGCCAGGTCGTCGACGTCGAGGACGCCGTGCTCGTCGTCGTAGCGGGCGACGAGGCGGATCGCGCCGGCCTCGGCGAGGGCGCGCAGGTCGTCGGCGAAGATCGAGTCGGGCTCGCTCGGCGCGACGTGGACCACGACGATGTCGCGGCTGGCGCCGCGCTCGGGCAGCAGCACGCCCTCGTCGGTGGAGGGGAAGAGGTTGCGCAGCATGCCGATGACCGGGGTGATGCCGGAGCCGGCGGTGACGAAGAGCAGCTTGCGGTCCTCGTCGGGCAGCACGAACTCACCGGCCGCCTGCTCGAGGTGGACCATCGTGCCGGGGCGCAGGTCGTGCACCAGGTGGGCGCTGACGTAGCCGTCCGGGACCGCCTTGACCGTGATGGCGATGTGGCCGTCGCGGCGCGGGCCGTGGGTCAACGAGTACGCGCGCCAGTGGCGGACGCCGTCGACGTCGATGCCGATGCGGACGTACTGACCGGGCACGTGGCCGGCCCAGCTGGCGCCGGGCTTGATCTCGATCGTCGCGGCGTCGCGGGTCTCGGGGCGGACCGCGACGACGCGGCCGCGCAGCTCGGCGCCCTTGCGCAGCGGGGAGAAGACGTCGAGGACGTCGTCCAGGTCCAGCGGGGTCACCGCGGCGTCGGCGACGCGGCGGGCGCGACGGGCGATCGACGTGGCCAGGCCCTCGGTCCGGTCGCGGCGCAGCAGGCCGATCGGCTGGAAGGTCGAGTACGTGGTCATAGACCTATTCTGTCGGTCCGCGGACACAATATCCTGTGCCCTTGACGTGAACCTGCGTCTGCTTCTTGTTCACCGAAGACAGAAAGAGGCCCGATGGACCCGGACGAGACGGCACACGGCCTGCTGCTGCCGGAGACCGCGACCTCGCAGATCCGTGAGCACCTGCCCCGGGTGGCCGACATGGTCGTGGGCGCCATCATCGCGGAGGTGCCCAGCTATGAGGACGCGTTCGGCGGGCGCATGGGCCAGACGATCCGCACGACGGTCCAGCAGGCGCTCGGCGGCTTCCTGTCCCTCGCCGCCGCCGGCAGGCACGGCAGCGATCCCCGCACGCCGACCGCGCCCGCGGTGCAGGGCGCCTACCAGCTCGGACGGGGCGAGGCGCGCAGCGGCCGCAGCACCGACGCGCTGCTCTCGGCGTACCGGATCGGCGCCCGGGTGTCCTGGCGGGAGATGTCGGGCGTCGCGGTGCGCGGGGGCATCGACGCCGACACGCTCGCGTCCTTCGCCGAGCTCGTCTTCGCCTACATCGACGAGCTGTCGGCCTCGAGCGCGGCCGGGCACCGCGACGAGCTCGCCTCCAGCGGGCGGGTGCGCCAACGGCTGCGTGAGCGGCTGGCCCAGCACCTGCTCGACGGTGCGACGTTGGAGCAGCTCACCGAGGACGCCGAGCGCGCCGAGTGGGTGCCGCCGACCACGTTGACGGCGCTGGTCCTGCCCGTCGCGCAGGTCAGGCCGGCCCTGACGACCCTGCCGGGGCCCACGCTCGTGGTCAGCGAGCCCCCGGGGCTCGAGGAGGCCGCGGTGCTCCTCGTCCCCGACGTCCACGGCAGCGTGCGGGGCGCCGTGCTGCGCCGCCTCGAGGGCCGCGAGGCCGTCGCCGGGCCCGCCCGCGCCTGGACCGACGTACGCCGGTCGGTGGAGCGCGCCCGCCGGGCCCGGCTGCTCGGGCTGCCCGGCGACACCGAGGAGCACCTCGCCGCACTGGTCCTGCACGCCGACGCCGACGCCCTGGCCGACCTGCGGGCGCAGGCCCTGGCCCCGCTGGGCGAGCTCAAGCCCGCCGCGGCGGAGAAGCTCGAGGCGACGCTCCGCTCGTGGTTGCTGCACCAGGGGCGGCGCGAGGAGGTCGCGGCCGAGCTCTTCGTGCACGCCCAGACCGTGCGCTACCGGATGACCCAGCTGCGGGAGCTCTACGGCGACGACCTGGACGACCCCGACGTCGTGCTGCGGCTCGTGCTCGCGCTGGGGACCGGCGCCGAGGGGGCCGGCTCCTAGCCCACCCCCGTAGGTTGGCGCCATGCTCCGGCCCTCCCCCGCGCGTCTGCTCACCGCCGTGCTGGCGGCCCTGGTGCTGACGCTGACCGCCTGCTCCAGCGGCGCCGGCGACCCCAGCGGTCCGTCCGATCCCAGCGTCCCGGCCTCGGATCCCGCGTCGGCCGCCCCGTCCGAGTCCCCTGCTGAACCCCCGTCCGAGTCCCCGTCTGAGTCCCCGTCGGGCTCGCCGTCCAACGGCCAGCAGTACGTCGCGCTCGGCGACTCCTACACCTCGGCGCCGTACGTCCCGACGACCGACCCGGACGACGGCTGCCTGCGCTCGAGCGGAAACTACCCGCACCTCGTGTCGGACGCGCTCGGCTACGCGCTCGACGACGTCAGCTGCGCAGGCGCGACCAGCGCCTCGATGGTCGGGGTGCAGCAGACCGCCACCGGCGAGACCGCCACCGCGCAGTTCGACGCGATCAAGCCCGGCACCGACCTGGTCACCCTCGGCATCGGCGGCAACGACATCGGGCTGTTCGCCACGCTGGGCACCTGCTTGACCCTGGCCGAGACCGACCCCACCGGCTCGCCCTGCGCCGACCAGCTCCGCGGCACGCCGAAGGACCTGATGCGCCAGGTCCGTGGCGTCGAGGGCCGCATCGCCGCGATCGTGAACGGCGTCCGAGACCGCGCCGCCAAGGCGCAGGTCATCGTCGTGACCTATCCCCAGCTCTTCCCGGAGACGGGCACGTGCGACGCGCTGCCGCTCGCCGAGGGCGACTACGCCTACCTGCGCGCGGTCAACACCGCCCTGTCCCGGTCGATGGAGGCCGGCGCGAAGGCCGAGGGCGCCGACGTCGTCGACGTCCTGTCGTTGAGCAAGGGCCACTCGGTGTGCTCCGACGACCCGTGGGTCAACGGCATCCAGAACGACCCGCAGGCCGCCCTCGCCCTCCACCCCTTCGCCGAGGAGCAGCAGGCCGTGGCGGACGAGATCGAGCAGCTCGTCGGCAACCGCGGCAAGGGCCGGGCCCGCGCCTGACCCGCCGAGGTGCCAGCCTTTGTCAGCCGAGGTTCCAGCCTTTGTCAGCCCAGGTTCCAGCTTTTGTCAGCCCAGGTTCCAGCTTTTGTCGGCCCGGGTGTCAGCCGCGGCCCCAGTCGAGCCGGCGGGTGGGCCCGTGGCTCAGAGGTCAGGGCAGAGCTCGAAGTCCCAGGCGACGACCGCAGCCTGACCGGCCTTGGCCGCGTTGGCTGACTCCCGTGCCCAGGCGTGCAGCTCCCAGATGTCGGGTGGTCCGGGCGTGAGCAGCTCCGCCTCCTCGTCGGCCTCGACCGTGTGGTCGTCGCGGAAGGCTTCCTCGCAGGCGCGGACGACGTACCCCTGCGGCAGGGCGGCGCGCAGGTAGTCGCCGAGTCCGTGGCTGAAGCCCGGCACCCAGCCGACCCGGCCGTCGGTCGCGACCTGGATCAGCGGGTAGCGGCTCGAGCCGGTGAAGTGGCCGCGAGTGTCGAGCACGACGAGGTGGCCGCCGGGTCGCATCACCCGGGCCGCCTCGGCGAAGAAGGGCCGCAGATCCTCGAGATGGGCGAGCGCGAGGCTGCACACGACGTGATCGACGTCGTCGTCGGGCAGCGGCAACGCGGTCAGGTCGCCGACCTCGAACCGCACCGTCGGGACCGCCGCGCGCGCCCGGGCGAGCATCTGCTGCGACAGGTCGACGCCGACCACGTCATGGCCGAGCGCGACCAGCTGCGCGCTGACCGCCCCGGTGCCGCAGGCCGCGTCCAGCACCCGGCCCTGCGGCAGGTCGGCCAGCAGTGGTCCGAGCAGATCGTCGCGCAAGGGGAAGCAGCCGTTGTCCTCACCGTCGTACGAGGCCGCCCAGCCGTCGTAGCCCTCGACCAGGCCGAGCGGGGCCACGCGGACGCCCGGCCCGAGGTCGTCGGCGGTCGCGAGCAGCCGGCGTACGTCGTCGAGCCTGGCCATGGTGAAGGCCTCGTCGTGCTCGCCGGCGAAGGCCCGCATCAGCGCTACCCCGTGCAGTCCGAGCAGATAGGCGAGCGGGTGGCAGAAGATCTCGGTCCGGTCGTCCATGACCCGATCCTCGACCACCGGCCCGCCTGGCCGCACCGGGTCTCGGCCGCGGGCACGGTCTGCAGCGGGTCGAGACGTCGCAGAGATCGACCCCTCGGCTCGCAATAAGTGGCACCTCGGCGTGCAAAAGGTGGAACTTCGGCTCGCAAAGGGTGGAACTTCGGCTAGGAGACGCGCACCGCAGCCCAGGCGGCCTTGGTGGTGGCCTCCTCGACCGAGCCGAGACCGTAGAGGTCGCGGGCGGCCTGGGTGGTGGCGCGCATGGCGCCGCGGTAGTTGGTCCGCGGGGTCATGTACGTCGTCAGCCCGCGGTACCAGATCTGCTCGGCCTTGTCCCGCCCGATGCCGACGACCCTCGCGTTGTTGCAGGTCGGGCTGTCGTAGTCCACGCCGTTGATCGTCTTCGCGCCGCTGCCCTCGGCCAGCAGGTAGTAGAAGTGGTTGGCCGGGCCGGAGGAGTGGTGGACGTCGATTGCCTTCGTGCGGGCGTTGACGCAGTCCTGGCTGACGCCGTCGAGCGAGGGCTGGTCCATGCGGCGCAGGAAGTTCTTCGACTCGTTCTTGTAGTGGAAGATCTCCTCGCCGATCAGGTAGTCGCCGACGTCGGTGCCCGGCGCGGTGTTGCCGGCCGCGAACTCGACGTTGGTGCCCATGATGTCGCTGGTGGCCTCGTTGAGCCCCCGGACTCCCCGAAGTAGAGGAGGTCGGCGGTCGCGACGGTCACGCCGTGGGACATCTCGTGGCCGGCCACGTCGAGCGAGACCAGGGGCGTGGTCCTCTCACGCCTGCTGCCGTCGCCGTAGATCATCGTGAAGCCCTCCTCGTCCCAGAAGGCGTTCGTGAAGTTGCCGGCGTGCACGAGCGAGGTCGCCCCGACACCGTCGTCGCGGATCCCGACCCGCCCGAAGCGGTCGAGGTAGTAGTCCCACGTCGTCGCCGCACCGAACTGGGCGTCGACCGCGACCGTCTGTCGGTCCTGGACGGTCCCGTCACCCCACAGGTTGTCACCGCCCGTGACGAGCCGGGTCCGCTCGCGGCCCCTCTCGCTGCGCTCGACCGATTCGACGCGCTGGGCGCCGCGGACCGGGTCGACCATCGAGTAGACGCCGTTGGAGCCGAGCGTGGTGTCCAGGTCCACGGTCCCGGAGTAGAGGCTCTCGCCGGTCCCGGCCTCGGCCAGGACCGACGGCCACTGCCGCAGCACCCGGGCGCGCCCGCGGGCGGCGACGAAGACGTACTCGCCGGCAGGGGAGCCGTCTGCGCGGGTCCCGCGCACGTCGACGCGCCAGGCCAGGCTGGGGTTGCTGCCCAGGGCCAGCACGACCAGCTCCCGCCGGGCCGAGCTCGCGCGGAAGTCGACCTCGCGGACGGCCAGACGCGCGGCACGCACCGCAGGGACGCTCGCCCGGGTGGACAGCCGCAGGGCCGGCGTGGGACCGGAGACCGACCTGAGCGCGCCGGCGGCGTCCTGGTGGACCACGACGTCACCCCCGACGACCGGGAGCCCGCCGAACGTGCGGGTCAGGCGTACGTGGCTCGCTCCACCCCGGTCGAGCATCGTGTCGGCGACCGCGAGCGCGTCGCGGGAGCCCAGCGGCGCGGTGGCGCGCAACGAGGTTCGTGCCTGGTCCTCGGCCTTCGCCTCGCGGCGGGCCTGGGCGCCCTCGGGACCCGACGCGGGACCCGACGCGGGTGCCGCGGAGGACGTCGCGGAGGACGTCGCGGAGATCGGGGCCGCGGGCAGCGACGCCGAGGCGGCGCCCAGTCCCGAGAGGGCGAGCACCCCACCTGAGGCGACCGAGACGATCAGGCGGGTGGGTGGCTTCATCAAGTTCCTCCGAGTGGTTCTCACCCGCCGGGGTGGCGCGCATACCGAGTATCCACACCGCTCTCGCTGCGGGCGCAATGGGTACGGGTACTCGGTGCGCGTCGCCGCTACAGCGCGCGGTGGGTCACCCGCCCGCCCACGACGGTGAGGGCCACCGACATCGCCCGTAGGTGACCGTTCGTCGCGGCCGGGTCGGGCTCGTACTCGAGCGGGTCACGGTCGAGCAGGGCCAGGTCGCCCCGGGAGCCGACGCCCACCGTGGGCTGGCCGTCGACGGAGGACCGCAGCGCCTCCAGGGCGCTGAGGGCGTGCTCGTCGTGCCACGCCTCCCGCATGTCCGCCGAGCGGTGGACCGCCGCCGCCATGGCCAGCCACGGGTCGAGCGCCGCGACCGGCGCGTCGGAGCCCAGCGCGAGGCGCACCCCGTCGTCGAGCATCCAGCGGAACGCGAAGCAGCGCTCCGAGCGACCGGGCCAGATCGAGCTCGGTCAGGTCGCGGTCGTCGAGCAGGTGCGCGGGCTGCACGCTGGCCAGCAGGCCGAGGTCGCCGATGCGGCGTACGTCCTCGCGCCGCACGAGCTGGGCGTGCTCGATGGACCCGGGCGCACCGGTGGCGGCGTACGCGTCGAGCGCCCCCGTCACGGCCGCGTCCCCGATCGCGTGCGTCGCGACGCTCAGCCCGTGCTCGCGCGCCCGGGTCATCAGGGCGACCAGCTCCGCACCGCTCTGGTTGGGCGCTCCGTGGGCGTGCACCAGCCGCTCGGCGTCCGCGTAGGGCTCGCAGCACCACGCCGTGCGCGTGTTGAGGGAGCCGTCGCTGATGATCTTCAGCGACCCCATCGTCAGCCCGGCCAGCGC
Source organism: uncultured Actinomycetota bacterium (assembly GCA_963714475.1). Classification (GTDB taxonomy): domain Bacteria; phylum Actinomycetota; class Actinomycetes; order Propionibacteriales; family Nocardioidaceae; genus Nocardioides. The sequence goes on along the minus strand of CAVQOP010000004.1, from coordinate 875,404 downwards.
GGGGTCGCCCGAGAGCGGCGACCCCGTGCGCAACCCGGCCGCGATCACGTCGTCGAGACCCTCGGCGTAGGTCGCCATCCGGATCCGCACGAGGTCGGCGCCGGCGCTCCAGCGCTCGCACCACTGCTCGGCGCCACCGGTGAACTCGAAGTCGACCATGCCCACGACGCCGAGCGCGGCTGCGGCCTCCAGCGAGCGTCGGTACGCCGCCGGCGAGGTGCCCTCGTCGCCCACGAGGTCGCCCAGGGCGGCGTACGCCGCGAACCACTCGGTCTCCGCGACGATCCCCTCGCGCCACGGCAGTCCCAGCACCCGCATCGCGGCCGAGCTGAGCCACGCGTGGTGGGCGTCGCCCGCGACCAGGACGACGACCCGCTCGCCGGCGACCTCGTCGAGCTCGGTCGTGGTGACCTCGCGGTACCAGCCCCCGGGTCGGTGGCCGAAGCCGACCAGCGGCTCCCCCGACGAGGACAGGCCGGTGCCCGAGGGCGAGTCCTCCTCCTCGAGCATCGCGTCGGCAAGGATGCGCAGGGCGTCCTCGGGCGAGCGGGCCTCAGCGAGGTCGAGGCGCTCCCGGTTGACCGTCCACTGCCCGAGGTGCACGTGGTTGTCCCACAGCCCGGGCACCAGCCAGCGCCCCTCGGCGAGGACCTCCTCGACGCCGCTCGGGCGCTCGAGGCCATGGCCGACGGCGCTGACCCGCCCGTCCTGGACGAGGACGTCGACGGGTCGCGCGTCCGGCGATCCGGGGAGGGGGGGCTCGAGGGGGACGACGTGCGCGTCCCGGATCAGCAGGGGGGCCACGGCGCCAACGTAGGTGGCGGAGGCCGCTGCGGGCCAACCGGGCCGACCGGGCTGGCCGGGCGCGACCGGGCGGTTAGCGTGGTCCCATGGCACGCCGGGCGCTGGGCATCGCGATCCTGCTCGGCGTCCTCGCCTTCGCCGGCGCGTACGCCCTGGCCCAGCTGACCCGCGACGCGCCGGTGCTGACCGGGGTGGCCGCCCCCGTGCCCGCGGCCTCGCCGTCGGTGCCCGTGCCGGTGCCGGTGCCGTACGCCGAGGACGTCGACGTCCCGCCGCTGCCGACGGGCCTGACCTACGACCAGCGCCAGCTCGGGGCGGGCCCGTTCGCCTGGGTCTACGCCGGCCCGCAGGGCTGGCCGGCCATCGTGGTCGGCATCGGAGAGGCCACGCTCGCGCCGGTGGGCAGCCCGGCCGGTGGTTACGGGATGCGGGTCAAGCTGGTCAACGCGAACCTCACGCCGGCGCAGATGGTGGAGGAGAAGCTGGTGGCCCTGCAGGCCGGCTACGAGGACGTGACGGTCGTCGGTCGCTCCGAGGACACCCTCGCGGTGACCTTCCGGGCGCTGCCGGCGAACTGGCTGCGCTACAACACCTTCCGGTGGTTCACCCCCGACGACAGCGATCTGGCCGCCTTCGAGACCTCGGTCAACGGACGCGAGCGCGACCACCGGGGGCTGACCGACCTGCTCGACCAGATCTCGGCGAGCGCCCAGCGCGTGCCCCCGCCCTGACCTGCCCCCGAGCAGGGGGACCGGCTCACAACCCCATGGTGCGCACCGAGTCGAGCACGGCGTTGGCCACAGGCTGGTCAGCGCTGCGGACCTGCACCCACAGCAGCAGACCGGCGCCGACCTGCTCGACGCGCTCCACCACGACCCCGCCCGGGCAGCCGGTGGAGACCACCGTGGTCTGGTCGCGGCCGTCGACCGTGGTGCGGACCGCGGGCCGGACGGCGGTGCACTCGGGGTGCTGGGGCAGCGGGTCGGGCACCTCGTCGCCCGGGAGCAGTCCCACGAAGGCGCCCTGGCCGGCGGTCTCCTGCCAGCCGACCGGGGACCCGACCGCGACAGCCGGGTAGTCGGTGGCCGACCCGGGCGGCAACCAGCCGTCGGCGGCGACCTCGACGCGCCAGGTCGCCGGCACGTCCAGCGCCAGCGTGCCCGTCGCGTCCTTGACGCCGACGGAGGCCGGGCTCTGCTCGAGCGCGACGAGCCAGCCCGCGGCCGCACCGACGACGATCGCGCTCAGCGCGGCCAGCAGGGCTCGACGGTGGCGGCGGCGCGCCGTGACCGGGTCGGTGCCCGACCAGGGGGCGGCCTCCTGCCCGCTCGCCCCGGCCTCGTCGTCCTGCGGGTCCGACCGGGACCCCGGGGAGGCGAGCGGGGAGGGCCGTGCCGCGGGACGGGTGACCTCGGCGAGGCGCCATCGGTCGAGGCCGCCCGGGTCCTCGGCCACGGTGACCTCCGTACGGGCGAGTCCGTAGGCGTACGCGGCCTGCGCCGGCGCGCACCCGCCGCCGGCGCCACCCGTGCCGGCACCGCCACCTCCGTCCCGGCCGAGGGCGCGCGCGACCTGCTCGACGTACGTCGCCACGTCGGGCCAGCGGTCGTCGCGGTCGCGGGCCAGCGCCCGGGCCACGACGGTGTCGACCCCCGGCGGCACCCGTCCCGGCGCGACGTGGTCGGAGACCCGGGGCACCGGGGGCGGTTCGGCGGCGGCACGCAACGAGCCGTGCTCGAAGGGCAGGGAGCCGGTCAGCAGCAGGTGGGTGACCACGCCGAGGGAGTACTGGTCGGCGCGGGCGTCGGGTGAGAGTCCGGCGGCCTGCTCGGGGGCGACGTACGACGGCGAGCCGGCGATCATGGTCAGGCGGGAGGTGGCGTCCAGGGTCTTGCCGAGCCCGAGGTCGCCGACCATGGCGCGCAGCCGGTCGCCCTCCACGGTGCGGAAGAGCACGTTGGCCGGCTTGACGTCGCGGTGGACGATCCCGCGCGCGTGCAGCGCGCTGAGCCCCGCCCCGACGTCACGGACCACGCCCAGCACCGCATCGAGGGGCAGCGCATCGAGGGGTAGCGCGTCGCGGGCCACCGGTCCCCCGGTGCCGGCCCACTCCCCCTGACTCGCGTCGACCTGGGCGAGCCGGTCGGCCAGGGTGCCCTGGTCGGCGTAGGTCATCACCAGGTAGGGCCGGCCGTCCTCGAGCTCGCCGGCGTCGTAGACGGTGACCACCCACGGCGACTCGACGCGACGCAGGTAGCGGCCCTCCTCGACGAAGCGCTCCCGCACGTGGTCGTCCGCGCTCCAGTTGTCGGCGAGCACCTTGACGGCGACGGGGCTGTCGAGGTGCTCGTCGTAGGCGAGCCAGACCGTGGCGAACCCGCCGGCCCCGATGCGACGTCGTACGACGTAGCGACCGAGGCGCTCGGGCATGGACATGCCCCGCATTATGCGGGTCCTTCCTCCTGGGGCGGCTCGGCCGAGGGCCCGGGAGGGCGTCGCGACGCCCACGGGAGGCTCTGCGGCCGGACGCCCGTGTCACGATCTGGTGACAGCCCACCCCGCGGACAACCTCGACGAACCTCCGGTGCGTCCTCTCGGGTGCACGCAGGGCTCAGGGCACGAGAGAGTAGGAACCGACACCCGATGACGACCACCGCGGAGGACACGATGGCCGGCGACGATCCGCAGACCGTCGCGGACCGGACCGACGAGCTGGCCGTGCGCGCTCGTGCGGGTGACCGCGACGCGCTCGAGGACCTGCTCGGCGTCATCCGGCCCCGCACCCTGTCGGTGTGCCGGCGCGTGCTGCCCCACAGCTCCGACGCGGAGGACGCCTGCCAGGAGGCGCTGCTCTCGGTCGCGACGAAGATCGGTTCGTGGCACGGGCGGGGCCGGTTCACCACGTGGCTGCACGTCGTCGCGCTCAACAGCGCGCGTACGACGTACCGCCGGCTCAAGCGGCAGGCGGTCCCCGCCGACCCGCAGGGGCCCGGGCCGCTCGAACGGCCGGACCCTCGCACCACCAGCGTCATCGCCGGCACCCGGCTGGACCTGCTCGAGGCGATGGAGCAGCTCGAGGCCGACCACCCGCAGTACGTGCAGCCGGTGCTGCTGCGTGACGTCTACAGCCTGCCCTACGACGAGATCGCGACCCTGCTCGACCTGCCGCTCGGCACCGTCAAGGCGCAGATCCACCACGGCCGCGCGCTGGTCCGCCCGATGCTGCGCGAGCGCGCGTGACGTCGGTCCTTCGTAGCCTCGCCGGGGTGCTGTCGGCGCTGCTCGTCGTCGGCTGCACCGCCGGCCCTGACGTCTCGGAGAGCGCCACGCTCGACGCGCCCGCGTCCAGCGTCGAGGCCCCGTCCGGCGCCGCGGGCGTCGTCGACCCCGACGACCCGCGCTACGACCCGGCGCTGAGCCGACCGCGCGAGGACTCCTACTACCCCGACGTCGGCGACCCCGGCGTCGACGCCCTGCACTACGACCTGGACCTGTCCTGGGACCCCGCCGCTCGCCGGCTCGAGGCCTCGGAGACGGTCGTCTTCCGTGCTGCCCGCACCGCCGACACGGTGCAGCTCGACCTCGCCGCGGACCTGGAGGTCGGCGACATCACGCTCGACGGCGAGCCCGTGGACGCCACGCACGACGGCAAGGACCTGATCATCTCGACCCCGGTCACCGTGGACTCGCGGCACGTGCTGTCGCTGTCGTACGCCGGGACGCCGCAGCCGGTGCGCGCCCCCACCGCGCGCGGCGACTTCTCCACGACCGGGTGGTCGACCACCCCCGACGGCCGGACCTGGACCATGCAGGAGCCGTACGGGGCCTACAGCTGGTACGCCGTCAACGACCACCCCTCCGACAAGGCCTTCTACGACGTGGCGGTCGAGGTGCCCTCACCGTGGGTCGGGGTCGCCAACGGCACGCTGACCTCGCGCACCGAGGCGGACGGCACCACCCGCACCGAGTGGAGCCTCGACAGCCCCGCTGCCTCCTACCTGGTCACGGTGGCGACCGGACCCTTCACCGAGACCACCGACGAGGGCCCCGGCGGGGTGCCGGTCACCTACTGGACGCTGCCCGAGGCCGGCCCCGGGGTGCTGCGCCGCCTCCGGGTCGCGCCGGCGGCGCTGCGGTGGATCGAGCGGCGGCTGGGCCCGTACCCGTTCGACTCGCTCGGGTTCGTGGTCGTCGACGCCGACTCCGGGATGGAGACCCAGACCATGATCACCCTGGGCGACACCGCCTACACGACCTCACGGCCGGTGGTCGTCCACGAGCTGATCCACCAGTGGTACGGCGACCAGGTCACGCCCCACGACTGGCGTGAGGTGTGGATGAACGAGGGCATGGCGATGTACCTCCAGCTCCGCTGGGAGTCGCAGCACGGGGGGTCGCCGCTGCGCGAGCAGATGGACCTCATCGCCGACGACGACCAGCGCAGCCGCAGCGCAGCAGGCCCGCCCGCCGCCTTCGACGCCGACAAGTTCGGTGACGGCAACATCTACTACTCCCCGGCCCTGATGTGGGACCAGCTGCGCACGCGGCTCGGCACCAGGTCGTTCTGGTCGATGGTGAAGGCGTGGCCCGCCGCGCGGGACCTGCAGAGCACCGGTCGCGTGGACTACCTGCGCTGGATCGAGCAGCGGACCGGCACCGAGCTGACCCGGTTCTTCCGCGCCTGGCTGCTCGGCGAGCGGACGCCTCCCCTGCGCTGAGGCGGGTTGCGCGTCCTGGAGCTGCGCCGTGGGCTTCCGTGGGCATCGAACCCGTGGGTACGGTGCCTGGCATGAGGCGCCCACCCCACGAGAACGTGGCGACCGTCCTGGTCGAGCCCTCCGTGCTGCGTGACCTCGAGCTCGAGCTGATGGCCCTCGACCTGTGGGTCTGGCCCGTGGCCACCGCGCCCGTCTACGAGGACGGCCCCCGCGCGGCGTTCCAGCTGCGCCGGCGGATGCTGATGGCGCGGCGGGGCGGCTGGGACGATGCCGCCGACTGGACTCCGGTGCTGGTCGCGTTCGGCGACTCCTGGCACTGCGGCGACGAGCCCCTGCCGTGGTCGGCGCACGCGACGCTGTGGGACACCCTGGGCCGCTACGCCGGCCACGTCCGGTTCCGGCTCGGGCTGGGTGGGGTGCCGCGGTTGACGGTGCGGCACGAGCAGAGCCTCTGAGCGATCCCCGGGGTCGAGGGGTCGGTCGCGTTCCGGCACCGGGTTGTCGATCCGACCGCCGGCCCCACCGGGCCCGCACCACCTCCGCGCGTTGATCGATCGATCGATCAACCACCGGGCGCACCCCTGCCGACCGAGCCCTGAGCAGGTGCGCGGAGCCCGACACCGACGGCTCCGGCCGCCACCACCCTCGCGCGTTGATCGATCGATCGAACAACCGCCGGGCACACCCCAGCCGACCGAGCCCTGAGCAGGAGCGCGGAGCCCGACACCGACGGCTCCGGGCCGCCACCACCTCCGCGCGTTGATCGATCGATCGATCAACCACCGGGCACACCCCAGCCGACCGAGCCCTGAGCAGGTGCGCGGAGCCCGACACCGACGGCGCCCGACGGAGCCGGGCCGCCACCACCTCCGCGCGTTGATCGATCGATCGATCAACCGCCGGGCGCACCCCGTGCTGCCGAGCTCAGAACAGGAGCGCGGATCCCGGGTCGGCGAGGATGCCGGCGACGTCGGCGAGGAAGCGCGAGCCGAGCTCGCCGTCGATGTGACGGTGGTCGAAGGAGAGCGCGAGCGTCGTCACCTGCCGCGGCACGATCTCGTCGACGCCGTCGGTGGTCACCACCCAGGGCTGCTTGCGGATCGCGCCGAAGCAGAGGATCGCCGACTCACCGGGGTTGATGATGGGGGTGCCGGCGTCGATGCCGAAGACCCCCACGTTGGTGATCGTGAAGGTGCCGCCGCTCATCTGGGCCGGTTGGGTACGCCCCTCGCGCGCCGTCGCCGTCAGGTCCGCCAGCTCGCGAGCGAGGTCGACCAGACCGAGGGACTCCGCGCCCTTCACGTTGGGCACGACGAGTCCGCGCGGGGTGGCCGCCGCGATCCCGAGGTTGACCGCGCGCCGGTGCACGACCTCCTGGTGCTCGTCGTCGAACCACGAGTTGACCTCCGGCGTGCGACGCATCGCCAGGGTCACGGCCTTGGCGAGCACCAGCAGCGGACCGACGCGTACGTCGCGCAGCTCGCGGCGGGCGGCGAGCCGGGCCACCAGCTCGGTCGTGGCGGTGACGTCGACGGTGACCCACTCGGTGACGTGCGGGGCGCTGAAGGCGGAGCCGACCATGGCCTGCGCCATCATCTTGCGCACGCCCTTGACCGGCTCGCGCCACTCGTCGGGCTGGGTGACCGGCGGCGGCAACCGGCTGGGCGGTCGGCTGCTCGGCGCCGGTCGGCTGCTCGGCGCCGGTCGGGGCTGGACCGCCGGCCGCGGCCTGGACGTCGTCGCGCGAGACCGTCCCCCCGGGGCCGGTGGGGCGCACCGAGGCCAGGTCGACCCCGAGGTCGCGGGCGAGCTTGCGCACCGGGGGCTTGGCCAGCGCACGCACGGGTCGCGAGGCGCCCGGCTCCGGCTCCGGCTCCACGGGGGCCGCGCTGGTCGCCGGCACCGGCTCCTCGTCGGCCTCGACGACCTCGTCGCTCTGCGCCCCGCCCGGGGCGAACGCGCCCTGGACCTGCATCCGCGTCGACCCACCGGCCTCGGTCGCGGGCGACGCGGCACCCTTGCGGGCCCGCCGCTTGGCGGAGCCCTCTCGCGGGCCGTAGCCGACCAGCGTCGGGTTGCCCTCCGGGGGCTTGTTGGTGTCGATCGGCTCGTCGTCGGTGGGCGCCGCCCTGGCCCCCACGTCGGCGCCCTCGGCGCCCTCGGCGCCCTCGGCGTCCTCGGCGACCGCGGCGTCCCCGATCGAGATGATCGGGGTCCCCACCTCGACGGTCTGGCCCTCCTCGACGAGCAGGGCGGTGACCGTGCCGGCGTACGGCGAGGGGAGCTCGACCAGCGACTTGGCGGTCTCGATCTCGACCACGATGTCGTTGATCTCGATGGTGTCGCCGACCGCGACGCGCCAGGTGACGATCTCGGCCTCGGTCAGTCCCTCACCGGGGTCGGGCAGCTTGTAGTCGGCCATGTCAGATCAGTACCCCAGGCAAGTGTCGACGGCATCGAGCAGACGATCGAGGTCGGGCAGGTAGTCCTCCTCGATCCGCGACGGTGGGTAGGGCGTGTCGAACCCGCCCACGCGCAGCACCGGCGCCTCGAGGGAGTAGAAGCACTGCTCGGTGATGCGGGCCGCGAGCTCGGCACCGAGGCCGAGGTTGACGTGCGCCTCGTGCACGACCACCGCGCGACCGGTACGCCGCACCGACTCGAGGACCGGCGGCATGTCGAGCGGGCTCAGCGTGCGCAGGTCGATCACCTCGATCGAGGTGCCGTCGTCGGCCGCAGCCGCGGCCGCCTTCATCGCGGTCTTGACCGTCGGGCCGTAGGCCAGGACGGTGACGTCCTCGCCGCGGCGTACGACGCGGGAGGCGAACAGCGGGTCGGGGGTCGCGGACTCGTCGAGCTCGGCCTTGTCGGCGTGGTACTGCCGCTTGGGCTCGAGGAAGATGATCGGGTCGTCGGAGGCGATGGCCTGCTGGATCATCCAGTAGCCGTCGACCGGGTTGGAGCAGGCCACGACCTTGAGGCCGGGGGTGTGGGCGAACTGCGCCTCGGGCGACTCGCTGTGGTGCTCGACAGCACCGATGCCACCGCCGAACGGGATCCGGATGACGATCGGCATCGCCACCTTGCCCATGCTGCGGAAGCGGATCTTCGCGACCTGGGCGACGATCTGGTCGTAGGCGGGGTAGACGAACCCGTCGAACTGGATCTCCACCACCGGCCGGTAGCCGCGCATGGCGAGCCCGACCGCGGTGCCGACGATGCCCGACTCGGCCAGGGGCGTGTCGATGACGCGGTCCTCGCCGAAGTCCTTCTGCAGCCCGTCGGTGATCCGGAAGACGCCGCCGAGACGTCCGATGTCCTCGCCCATCAGCACGACCTTGGGGTCGTCCTCCATGGCCCTGCGGAGGCCGGCGTTGAGGCCCTTGGCCAGGGTGACCTTCGGCAGTGGGTCGGACATCAGCGCGCCCCCTCGGTCTGGGCAGTCACAGTCTCGGCCTCGAAGGAGTCGAGGTACGCCGCGAACGCGTCGCGCTGCTCGCGCAGCTCGTCGGGCAGCTCGGCGTAGACGTGGTCGAAGATCCGGCGCGGGTCCGGGTCGGCCATGGTGCGGCACGCCTCACGCAGGCGTACGCCGAGCGCGTCGGCCTCGGCCTTGACGTCGGCGAGGAACGCGTCGTCGACGAGACCGTTGCGGCGCAGGTAGACCTCCACCCGCGCGATCGGGTCCTTGAGCTTCCAGCTCTCCACGTCGTTGCTGAGCCGGTAGCGCGTCGGGTCGTCGGTGGTGGTGTGGGCGCCCATCCGGTAGGTGTAGGCCTCCACGAGCGTGGGGCCCTGGCCGTCCCGGGCCCGCTGCAGCGCGGCCTGCATGACGGCGTGGGTCGCCATCACGTCGTTGCCGTCGACCCGGACGCCGGGGAAGCCGAAGCCGAGCGCGCGCTGGTAGAGCGGGATCTTGGTCTGGCGCTCGATCGGCTCCGAGATGGCCCACTGGTTGTTCTGGCAGAAGAACACGACGGGCGCGTTGTAGGAGGCGGCGAAGATGAAGGCCTCGTTGACGTCGCCCTGGCTGGAGGCGCCGTCACCGAAGTGTGCGATCACCGCGGCGTCACGGTCGGGGTCGCCGGTGCCGACGTCGCCGTCGCGCTGGATGCCCATCGCGTAGCCGGTGGCGTGCAGGCACTGGGCGCCGATGACGATCGTGTAGAGACCGAAGTTGGTCTTGTTGGGGTCCCACCCACCCTGGTCGACGCCGCGGAACAGGCTCAGCAGCTCGACCGGGTCGAGACCCTTGCACCAGGCCACGCCGTGCTCGCGGTAGGTCGGGAAGACGAAGTCCTGCGGCCGCAGCGCGCGCCCGGCGCCGATCTGGGCGGCCTCCTGGCCGAGCAGCTGGGCCCAGATGCCGAGCTCACCGTGGCGCTGCAGCGCCGTCGCCTCGGTGTCGATGCGACGCACCAGCACCATGTCGCGGTAGAACCCGCGCAGGTCGTCGGCGGAGAAGTCCGCGTCGAACTCCGGGTGGTGCACCCTCTCGCCCTCGGGCGTGAGCAGCTGGACGAGCTCGGGGCCGCCGTCCTCGAGACGGGGCCCGAAGACCTCCGCGAGGTCGGGACCGAAGCTGCCGCCCGGACTGGACCCCGGACTGGATCCGGGACTGCTGGACTCGGGGCTGGTCGTCTCGGCGGTCGGGCTCACGCGCACACTCCTCGTCTCTCCGGCTGCGGGGTCACCGTCAGGGCCGGGGGATCGGTCTGGACGCGGCCCCGGGGCGGGCCCGCAGGGATGGCGCGAGCTGTGACCGGGGACACAGCGTCAACCTACCCGGAGGCTGCCGGGCCGGGCCAACCGCGTCCGCCGTCTAGGCTCGGAGCATGAGCTCACGTGAGGTGTCCAGCACCACCGTCGTCGAGGCCTCGCCCTCGACCGTCTTCGACATCCTGGCCGACCCGCGCCAGCATGCCCGGATCGACGGCTCGGGCACGGTCAAGGCCTCGGTCTCCGGTCCGGACCGCCTCGAGAAGGGCTCGACCTTCGGGATGGACATGAAGCTGGGCGCGCCGTACAAGATCAAGAACACGGTGGTGGAGTTCGAGACCGACCGGCTGATCGCGTGGCGCCACCAGGGTCTCCACCGCTGGCGCTACGAGCTCGAGCCCGTCGACGGCGGCACGCGCGTCACCGAGACCTGGGACGCCACGCGCTACCCGGCCCCGCTGTGGTGGGGCCTCAAGGCGGCCCGGTTCCCCGAGCGCAACCGTCGCGGCATCGAGGCGACCCTGGTCAAGCTGGCCCACGAGGCCGCGGCCGACGAGAAGAACCGGCACGCCGGCGACGAGACGGCCTGATCCGACGTCCGGGTCGGCCTAGTCGCAGACCTTCTCGGGCTCGGGCTCGCCGTTCCCGCACGGCAGGGCCCAGCCCTGCTGCTCGGCGACCAGCCGGACCTCCCGGGCCAGGAGGCTGACGTCGCCCTCGAAGACCTCGAGCCGCTCCGAGAGCACCACGGCTCGCAGCTCGGCGTGCTCGAGGCGGGCGAGGACGACCGGCGTACCGACCTCGCGGACGACCTGCTGCTCCTCGGGAGCGAGGTCGCCGCTGCCGGAGAGGTGCACCGGCAGGCCGAGCTCGTCGCCGAGGGCGTTCCAGGCGTCCTTGTCGGAGGTGAGCCCGCACAGCCCGCAGTGCGAGCCTCCACCGTCGTCGCTGCTCGGCTGCTCCTCGCCGAGACCACCGGCCTCGTGCTCGACCCCGATCAGCTCCAGCACCTGGTCATCCACGGCTCGCTCCTCCTCGCACTCGCTCAGCGCGGTGCCGTGACCTGCACCACCCGGGCGAGGCTACGCGCCCTGACCGACGAGAGCACGTCCTCCAGCGAGAGGGGTCGCTCGTCGGGCCCGGAGAGCGGGATCCGCCAGTTCGGGTACTCGTCGGCGGTGCCGGGCTGGTTCTGCGTACGCCGGTCGCCGACCGCGTCGGTCAGCGCGACGTTGCGCAGCCGCGACGGCGTCAGCGCGAGGTAGGCGTGCAGGGCCTCGATCGTCTCCTCGGTGGAGGCGTCGTCGGCGAGGTCGACCTGGCGGCGTACCTCCGCCAGCCAGGAGGCGCGCTCGGCCTCGTCGGCCTCCCGCTCCTCCTCCACGGGGCGGGTGAGCAGGTCGAGCTCGGCGCGCAGGTCCACGTGCACGCCGTCGAGGTAGCCCGCGCTCGGCGGCAGGTCGTGGGTGGTGACCGAGGCCAGGCACAGCTCACGCCAGGCGCTCGCCGGGCGGGGGTCGCCGTCCTCGTCGCGCTCGAACCACAGGATCGAGGTGCCCAGGATCCCGCGCTCGAGGAGGTACTCCCGGGCGGAGTCCTCGACGACGCCGAGGTCCTCACCGACCACGACCGCACCGGCGCGGTGCGCCTCCAGGGCCAGCACGCCGATCACCGAGGCGTGGTCGTAGCGCACGTAGGTCCCCTCAGCCGGCGAGCCGCCCTCGGGCACCCACCACAGCCGGAACAGGCCGATGACGTGGTCGATGCGTACGCCGCCGGCGTGGCGCAGCAGCGCGGCGACCATGTCGCGCAGCGGCTCGAAGCCGGTCTCGGCCAGGCCGGTCGGCGTCCAGGGCGGCTGGCCCCAGTCCTGACCGCGCTGGTTGAAGGCGTCCGGCGGTGCGCCCACCCGCACGCCCTCGGCGTACGTCGCCCGCAGCCGCCAGGCGTCCGCCCCGCCGGGGTGCACCCCGACCGCCAGGTCGTGCATGGTGCCGAGCGCCATCCCCGCGCTGGTCGCCTCGGCCTGCACGGCGCGCAGCTGCTCGTCGCACACCCACTGCAGCCAGCACTCGAAGGCGACCTCGTCGGCGAGCTCCTCGGCCGCCGCGGCGACGGCCGGCGAGCCGGCGTCCTGGAGGTCGGCGGGCCAGGCCCGGAAGTCCGGTCCGTGCTCGATGGCCAGCGCACGCCAGGTCGCGAACGCGAGCAGCCCCTCGCCCTCACGGTCGAGGAACGCGCGGTAGGCCAGCTCGCGGCCCGGCGTGCGGCGTACGCCGGCCACCAGGCGCAGGGCCCGGCGCTTGGCCGTCCAGGAGGTGTCGCGGTCGATGGCGTCGAGGCCGTCGAGCGCGGCGTGCACCTCGTCGGCGAGGCGCTCGACCTCCGCGCGGGCGGCGTCGGGCAGCTCACCGTGCTCGGTGATGCGCTCGACGCGCAGGTAGAGCGGGCTGGGGAAGCGGCGGCTCGTGGGGAGGTAGGGCGACGGCTCGAGCGGCGCGGTCGGCTCCGCGGCGTGCAGCGGGTTGACCAGCAGGTAGTCGGCGCCGAGGCCGGCCGACCACACCGCGAGGTCGGCCATGTCGGCCAGGTCGCCCACGCCCCACGACTGCGCCGAGCGCACGCTGTAGAGCTGCGCGGCGAACCCCCAGCCGTGGCGCTCCCCCAGCGAGGCGGGCAGGCCGAGACGGGCCGGCGTGACGACGACGCGGCAGGTCGCCCCGGCCGCGGTCAGCGCGTGGTAGCCGAGGGGGAGGTCGGTCGGCAGGTCGACGGTGACGCGCGTGACGGTGGCGCCGTCCACCTCGCGGCGGGTGGCGGCCGAGGCGGGCGCGTCGAGGTCGCGGTGGCTGCCGTCCTCGAGGTCGAGACGCAGTGCGGGAGGCGCTGCGTCGGCCGGGGCGTGCAGGTCGACCGTCGCGGGCCGGCCCTCGATCGTCACGACGGCCGGCGGGAGCGTACGTCGCCACGGCGCCTCCTCGTGCGCGGCCAGGGCCGCGGCGGGGTCGCTCGGGTCGACGCCCATCGCCCGCAGCACGGTGACCACGGTCGCCTCCGGCACCTCGACCGGCTGGTCGCGCCAGTCGTCGTAGGTGGTCACGACCCCGTAGGCCTGGGCGAGAGCGGTGAGGTCGGCGTCGAGGGGCACCGGACGATCGTAGGGGCGGGCGGGACCACCTGTGGATCGCGCCCGCCTCGACCTCCTCGGCTCGGCCACGCTGGCGCCATGGAGGAGCTGCGGCACCTGCTGGTCGTGCAGGACGGCGTCGTCGCGCGCCGCCAGCTGGTCGGGCTGGGCCTGCACCAGAGCGACGTGACGCGGATGCTGCGTCGGCGAGATCTCGCCCGTGTCCACCCCGGGGTGTACGTCGACCACACGGGCTCCCTCACCTGGGAGCAACGCGCATGGGCGGCGGTGCTCGCGTACCACCCGTCGGCGCTCACCCTCGACTCAGCGCTCCCGGACCCGCCGCAACACCGAGCGGTTCACGTCGCCATCGACTCCGACCGCACCGTCGTCGCGCTGCCGGGCGTCGTCGCACATCGCACGGCGCGCTGGCGTGAGCGGCTGGCGGCCAACGCGAGCCGCCCCCGGCTGGCCCTGCCCGAGGCGGCGGTCGAGGTCGCCGCACGTGCGACCGACCCGTGGTCGGCCTTCGCCTGCTTCGCCCGCGTGTGCCACACCCGTCGGACCCACCCGGGCCAGATCGCCGAGGCGCTGCGCCGCAGGCGCGGCGTCCCACAGCGCGCCCTGCTGATCGAGATGCTCGAGGATCTCGCCGCCGGAGCGTGCTCGGTGCTCGAGCGGGAGTACCTCGCCCGCGTCGAGCGCGCGCACGGTCTGCCGACGGGCGTGCGCCAGGGTCGCGAGCGCGCCGAGGGCGGGGTCGTCTACCGCGACGTCGACTACCCGGCGTACGGAGTGCTCGTCGAGCTCGACGGCCGTGCCGGCCACGCCGACCCGGACGGCCGGGACGCCGACCTCGAGAGGGACCTCGACGCCGTCGCGGTGGCAGACCGGCTCACGCTGCGCCTGGGCTACCGGCAGGTGCTGCGCACAGGCTGCCGCACCGCTGGTCGCGTCGCGGCGGTGCTGCGCCGACGCGGCTGGGACGGACGGATCACGCCGTGCGCATCCTGCCCGCCCACTTCAGTCGATCTGTGGATCGCTCCCACCAGGTGAGAGCGATCCACAGATCGACCGGGTCAGCCCAGCTCCTCCAGCACCGCCCGCGCCGCTGCGACCCGATCCGCGCACCGGCCGGGCATGGTCGCGCCGTAGTAGGACAGCGTCATCAGCAGCAGCAGCACCGACCAGCCGGCGCCACGCAGCCACGTGGCGTCGTCGACGTCGAGGGCGTCCCGGAAGGCCCGGCGACCCGCCGCGTCGCACAGCTCCCACGCCCCGACCAGGTCGACCGTGGGGTCGCCGACGGCGACGTCGCCGAGGTCGAGCAGGGCCGCGAGCCGACCGTCGCGGACCAGGACGTTCTCGGCGACCAGGTCGGCGTGCAGCCAGCTCGGCGCGACCGGTGCCGCTGCGATGTCGGCGCCTACAGCCCGCTCCCACACGCCCGCCAGCGCGTCGAGGTCCAGCCCGCGCGTGACCTCGTCGGGCAGGGCGCGGCACTCCTCCACCAGCTCGCGCCCGTCGTCGGCGAGCGCCGACAACGGACCGGCCCGGTAGCCGCGCAGCGCGGGGTCGGCACCCGCCTCGGCGGACACCGGCGTACGCCGCAGCGCGGCGACGAGCGCGGCGAGGTCCTCCCCGGCCACCGCGCCGGTCCCGGCGACGGGTCGCTCCCCGGGGATCCACCGGGTCAGCGACCAGCCGGCCGGCAGCTCCGTCGTGGGCTCGCCGACCACGAGGACCAGCGGCACCTCCACCGGCAGCCCCGCGCCGAGCACCGGGCCCCAGCGCGCCTCGGCCCGCAGCCCGGTCCAGCCGCCGGCCTGGCGCGGCACCCGGACGAGCAGGTCGTCGCCCAGTCGCAGCAGGCGGTTGCTCGACCCGGTCTCGGCGAGCGGCACGAGCGCCCCGTCCGCCAGGACAGCGAGCTCCGGTCGAACCCGGGTCAGCTCACGACGGAGGGCGTCGACGTCGAGGCAGAGCTCGTCGGCGTGGAGCGGCTCGGACGACACGGCAGGCACGCTAGCCCGCCCTGCGTGGCTCAGCGCGGCGCGAGCCGCTTCTCCTTCGCCTCCCACACCAGCTCGCCGGGCACCTTCTCGGAGCCGAGCGCGTCGAGGATCGCGCTCACCACGTCGTCGGCCGCGACGGGGGGCGGCAGCTTCGGCGGCTCGCCGGCCAGGGCCCGTTGGTCGAGCCCGGTGTCGAGGTGCGGCGGGCGTACGTCGAGCACGCGGAAGGCCCGGCGCTGCTCCTTGCGCAGCACCCCGAGCCAGGTCGAGAGCGCCGACTTCGCCGCGGAGTAGTCCGCCATCCCGGCCGTGGGCAGGTCGGCCAGGATCGCCGAGAGCACCACGGCGGTGCCCTGCTCGGACTCGGTCAGGGCGGGTGCGGCGGCTCGGACCAGCGCCATCGGGCCCTGCACGTTGACCGCGAACAGCTCCTCGGTCACGGCGGCGTCGAGGTCGACGGCCTTGCCGAAGCCCGCCGCGCCGACCGTGACGACCAGCAGGTCGAGGCCGCCGAGCTCCTCGACCGCCGCGTCGACGGCCGCCCGCACCGAGTCGGCGTCGACGGCGTCGAAGACCTGCGCCGTCGTACGGGCACGCTCGGCCAGCTCGTCGAGCCGGCCCCGGTCGCGGCCGGCGGGGACGACGCGGGCCCCCGCCTCGAGCAGCGCGTCGACCAGCTTGCTCCCGATCACCCCACTGGCCCCCGCGACCAGCACCCGGGCGTCCTTCAGCTCCATGCCACTCATCGTCTGCTCCTCAGCCCAGCTGCTCGCGGAAGTGGGGCGTCGCCCAGACGGCAGGGTCGGGACCCTTCGGGACGATGCCGGTCGGGTTCACGTCGGTGTGCACGACGTAGTAGTGCTGCTTGATCTGGTCGAAGTCGATCGTGTCCCCGAACCCCGGCGTCTGGAACAGGTCGCGGGCGTAGCCCCACAGCGCCGGCATCTCGGTGAGCTTGTTGCGGTTGCACTTGAAGTGGCCGTGGTAGACCGCGTCGAAGCGGGCCAGGGTCGTGAAGAGGCGGACGTCGGCCTCGGTGATCGAGGAGCCCATCAGGTAGCGCCGCTCGGCGAGACGGTCCTCGAGCCAGTCCATCGCCGTCCACAGCCGGTCGTAGGCCTCCTCGTAGTCCTCCTGGGAGCCGGCGAAGCCGCAGCGGTAGACACCGTTGTTGACCTCGGTGAAGACCCGCTGCATGACCTCCTCCATCTCGTCGCGGAGGTCGGCGGGCCACAGGTCGGGCGCGTCGGCCTTGTGGTGCTCGCGCCACTCGAAGAACAGGTCGTGCGTGATCTGGGGGAAGTCGTTGGTGACGACCGCCTTGGTCGCGACGTCGACCATGGCCGGCACCGTGATGCCCCGGGGGTAGCCGGGGACCCGTGCCTCGTAGGCGTCCTTGAGCCTGGGATAGCCGAGCACGGGGTCGACCTCGCCGGGGTCGAGGTCGAAGGTCCACGAGTCCGCGTCGTGGGTCGGCCCGGCCAGCGCCAGCGAGACCACGTCGCCGAGACCGAGCAGCTCGCGCACGATGATGGCGCGGTTGGCCCACGGGCAGGCCTGGGCCGCGGCGAGGCGGTAGCGCCCGGGCTGCGCCGGCCAGGTCTCGACGTCGAGCTCCCCGATCGCGGGATCCGCGGAACGACCGGGCTCCGCGGTGATCCGGTCCGGGATGTAGGTCATGTCCCGCTCGAAGGACTTGCCCTTCTGCGTGTACGTCGGGTCGTCGCTCATGCGCGCCAGCCTAGGAGGCCCGCCCCTCACCCGCCCCCGTACGCCGCCGGCTCAGCCCTGTGGCTCAGCCCTGTGGCTCAACCCTGCGGCGCGGCGTCCGGGGCGAGCGAGGCGACGAACTCGAGCTTCGCGAGCACCGTGTCGGGGATGACGAAGGGGTAGAGGTCCTCGCGGCCCATCGAGCGGTTGATCTGGTTGAGCGCGGTCGACAGCGGGACCCACACGCCGGTGACGACGTCGCGGAAGCGCGAGAACGCGCTGATGTCGGCGACGGGGGCGATGCCGTACTCCCGGGCGGTCTCGATCGTGTCGCAGATGTGCAGGTAGTGCGCCCACGTCTCCGCGAAGTCCTCGAAGGGGTGCATCGTGGCGTAGGTGGAGATGTAGTCGCTCTCCCAGCCCTCGGGCGGGCCCTCGTCGTAGTGGCGCGCGATCTCGGCCTGGTAGTCCTTCGACTCGTCGCCGAACAGCTCGCGGCAGCGCGCCATCGTGTCGTCGCCGCGCACCATCTGCCACTCGTAGTAGTGGCCCGACTCGTGACGGAAGTGACCCAGCATCGTGCGGTACGGCTCGGCGAGCTGCGCGCGGACCTTCTCGCGGTGCGCGTCGTCGCTCTCGGCGAGGTCGATGGTGATCACGCCGTCCTCGTGGCCGATCACGACGTTCTCGTCGACGCTGGAGAGGATGTCGAAGGTCAGCCCGTTCTCGGGGTCCTGGTCCTTGGTGACCACGGGGAAGCCGAGGCTGTCGAGCTCGATGACGAGGTGGCGCTTGGCCTGCTCCGCCGCGGGGAGCTGGGCGAGGCCCTCGGCGTCGTCGTCGGAGGGGCGGGTGCGGGTCAGGTCGCAGGCGAAGCACTGACCGCCCTCGAGGGGCGCGAGCCAGGTGCAGCCGGAGAGGTTGAGGTTGGTGCACACCCACCAGATCGCGCCGGTGGCGTCGACGTAGCGACCGTTCTCGTCGACAGGCACGATCGCGCGCTCGGCGCGGGAGTACGCCAGGGACGTCCCGCAGGAGACGCACACGGAGTTCTCGGAGAACAGGGTCTGCTCGCACACGCGGCACCGGTAGTTACGCACACCGCAGGGTCCCACGGGCGCGGATCGCGCCGTCGCCACCCAGCGGGGGGTGTCCGGTGGCTCTCGGCGCAGGCGTCCCGTCACTCGGCCTTGCGGTCGACCCACCAGCGCCGCGCCCGCCCCAGCCCGGCGACGGCGCGCGAGGCCACCGGAGAGGCCAGGGACGTGCGGACCTCGTCGATCGCGGCGTTCCACGCCGGGTCGGAGTGTGTCGGGTAGGGGTGGGTGGTGCCGGCCAACGCGCTGGCCCGGAGGCCCTCGCTCACGGCGAGCGCGAGCTCACCGATCGTCTCGCCCGCCCGCGGGCCGATCACGCAGGCGCCGACGACGCGGCCCCGGCGGTCCAGGACGAGCGTCGTCGACCCGACCGTCGCGTCCTCGGTGATCGCGCGGTCGCCGTGGTCGTGACCCTGGCGTACGACGTGCAGCCCCCGCGCGTCGTCCGCGTCGTCGACCGCCGTGCCGACCGCGGCGACCTCGGGGTCGGTGAACGTCACGCGGGGATGGTCGGGGTCACGGCGTCGACGCAGGCCGAGGACGGCGTTGCTCGCCGCGACGCTGGCGTCGGTGCCGGCGACGTGGGTCTGGAACGGCGGCCCGCTGACGTCGCCCGCGGCCCACACCAGCGGCTGGCTGGAGCGCATCGTGGCGTCGACCTCGACCCGACCGTCGTCGCCGAGGCGGACCCCGAGCGAGCCGAGCCCGAGGCCGGCAGTGCGGGGACGGCGCCCGATCGCGACCAGCAGCCGGTCGTGCGGCACGACCTCCGAGCCGCCCGGCCCGAGGTCGCCGCCCCGCACCTCAAGGCCCCGCAGCGCCCCGTCGGAGCGCACGGGGTCGGTACCGGTGACGCCGAGCAGCACGCGTACGCCGTCCGCGCGCAACGCTGCGAGCACGGCGGCCGAGGCCTCGCGCGAGTCGGCCGGCAGCAACCGGTCGCCGCGCTGGAGCAGCGTCACCTCGGACCCGAGCCGGGCGAAGGCCTGGGCCAGCTCACAGCCGATCGGTCCACCGCCGAGCACGGTGAGCCGGGCCGGCAGCTCGGTGAGCTCCCAGACCGTCTCGCTCGTGAGCACCTCGCCCACCTCGAGGTCGGGCGGGACGTTCGGCGCCGACCCGGTCGCGACCACCAGCTGACGGAACGCCAGCCTGTCGCCGTCGACCTCGGCCGAGCCGGGCCCGGTCAGCCGCACCGTGCCCGAGCGGACCGACACGCCCTTGGCCTCCAGCGTCGCCGGGGAGTCGTCGGGCTCGATCGTGGCGATCGCCGACCGCACGTGGTCCATCACCGCGGCGAAGTCGACCTCGACGGTCCCGTTCACGTGCACCCCGAGCCGGCCGCCCTGGCGCGCAGCGGCCCGCGCCTGGGCCGCCACGTGGGCCGCGGCGAGCAGCGACTTGGACGGCACGCACCCACGCCACAGGCAGTCCCCGCCGGTCCGTTCCCGCTCGACCAGGAGCACCCGCGCTCCCAGGGCCGCCGCCGTGGTCGAGGCCACGATGCCGGCCGTCCCGCCCCCGACGACGAGCAGGTCCCAGGGCTCGAGGGTGCTGTCGGGCGCGTCGGGCGGCAGGTCGCTCATGGTGGCCATGTCTACCCGACCACGCGCCGCATGATTGTGCGCGAGACGGTGTGGACGAGCACTGGCTATCGAACTGATGTTCTAGTATGATGGGACCATGCCCACTGCCGCAGCCACCGACGAGACCCGTCAGGGTCTCCTCGACGCGCTGCGCTCTGACGAGGCGGGTGTCCGGGCGGCGGAGATCCGCAAGATCCGCACCGCCCTGGAGTGGGCGGTCGCCCACGAGGTCATGAGCCTGGATGAGGCGTCGTTCCATGCCGGGTTCGGTGAGCACGGCCTCACGCTCGCCGGGTCCGGGGGCGCCGCTGATCGGGGAGGCCGCGGTCACCGAGCTCGCCGTCGCCCTGGGGCTCTCGACCGACGGCGGCCAGCGGTTCCTCGGGGTGATCCTGGAGATCCGCTACCGCCTCCCGCGCCTGTGGGAGGCCGTCCTGTCGGGGCGGTGTGCGTGGTGGCGGGCCAAGATCGTCGCCGAGGCCACCATGATCTTGTGCGAGGAGGGTGCTGAGCACGTCGACCGTCACGTCAACGGGTTCACCCACTCCGTGTCCAACGCCCAGCTCGACCGGGTCGTGCAGGCTGCCCTGGCGCGGTGGGAGCCGGAGAAGGCCGAGGCGCACCGCAAGGCCACCGCCGAGAAACGCGGTGTGACCATCCACCTGCGTGAGCAGGGCGGCGACCTGTCCGGGACCGTCGACATCAACGGGTGCCTCGACGCCGCGGACGCCCTGGACCTCGAGACCGCCCTGTCCGACCGGGCCCACGAGCTGAAGCTCCTCGGGTCCACCGACACCATGACCGTGCGCCGCGCCGCCGCCCTCGGTGACCTCGCCCGCCTGCAGTCCACGCTGACGCTGAGTCGCGATGAGTGTGTCGACGCCGAGGGCCACACGGTCCGTCTTCCCCAGCGCCGCTCCGTGCTGATCCACGCCCACGTCGCTGCGGCGGCGATCACCGGGTACGGCTACGACCCCGCCCAGCACGGCGTCGCCACCCTGGCCAACACCCACCGGCCCGTGCTGGCCGAGCAGGTCCGGGCCTGGTGCGAGACGGCCGGGAACGTCACCGTCCGCCCGGTGATCGACCTCGCCGACCACCTCCACGTCGACTCCTACGAGTCCACCGGCGACCTGCGAGAACAGACCATCCTGCGCGACCAGACCTGCGTCTTCCCCCGCTGCACCCGCCCCGCCAGGGCCTGCGACCACGAGCACTGCGTGCCCTGGCCCCAAGGCCTGACCTGCTCAGCGAACCAGGCCCCGATGTGTCGACGGCACCACCGGCACAAGACCCACCTCGGCTGGTCCTACGAGACCCTCACCCCGGGGTGTACCTGTGGACCAGCCCCCACGGACTGAAGACCCTGCGGATGCCCGAAGGGACCTTCGACGTCACCGAGGCGCCACCGTGGCACCGGAGCCACCGCCGTTGGAGTACTCCATCGCACCCCCACCCAAGCCCCCACCCCGACGCAGATCCAAGTCGACGAAGGTCGGCACACCGCCCGACCCCGATAAGCCACCACCCGACTCCGACGAGCAACCGCCCAAGGTCGAAGAGGAACCACCGTTCTGACCCTCGACGGACAGCGCAGACCAGCAGCAGCCGCAGCCCCGCCACAGCCCCACCGTGACGGGGCCACCGGCGCGCCCGGACCGGTCACTACCCGATCGGGGCCACGTCGACGGAGACGTCCATCGTCGACAGCTCGGCCTCGGTGAAGATGACGCCCTTGACCGGGGCCACGTCGGCGTAGTCGCGACCGCGGGCGAGGGTGACGTAGCGCTCGCCGACCCACTGGTCGTTGGTCGGGTCGAGTGCGAGCCACGCGTCCGTCCCCGGTCCGCCCCCGGCCGGGTCGGGCCCCAGCCACACCTCGACCCAGGCGTGGGAGGCGTCGGCGCCCACGACGCGCGCCTTGCCCGGCGGCGGCTCGGTCGCGAGGTAGCCGCTGACGTAGCGCGCGGCGAGCCCGTGACCGCGCAGGCAGGCCAGGGTCAGGTGGGCGAAGTCCTGGCACACGCCGGCGCGCTGGTCGAAGGTCTCCGGCACCGTGCTCGTCACCGTCGTCGCGTTCGGGTCGTAGTCGAAGTCGCGGTGGATGCGGTGCACCAGGTCGGTGACCGCCTCGCCGACGGGCGCGCCGGCCAGCAGCGAGCGGGCGGCGTACGCCGTGGGCCCGGCGACGAGGGCGACCGAGGGCGAGGGCAGGGCGTGCTCGCCGGCGCGCCAGGCACCCTCCGGCGCTCCCGCCGTGCGCGGACGCAGGCTCTCCCAGGGCCGGCCGAGCACCTCGTCGGCGTACGTCGGGGTGCGGACCTCCAGGGAACCGGCCGCCTCGATCACCAGCGTCGTGTGCGGCGTGGTCACCTGGAAGTAGGTCTGCGCGTTGCCGAACGCGTCGACCTCCTCGGCCCGGTCGTCGGGAGCCGGCTCGACCCGGACCGCCCAGGACCCCACCCGCTGGTGGGCCAGCTCGGGCGGGCTCAGGTGCAGCAGCCCGTAGCTGTCGGTGACGGGCTGGTCGTAGGTGTAGGTGGTGCGGTGCACCACGTCCCACCTCACCTGGCGCCGGTCCCGGCGGTCGGGCCTGCGGTCGGGCCGTCGGTCGGGCCGTCGGTCGGGACGATCTCGGTGCGGAACTCCCCCAGCGCGCGCGGTGGCGGCCCACTGGCCAGGTGCAGCTGCTCGATCGCCGTCCCGACCCGGCTCAGCGCGTCGAGCTGCTGGTCGAGGAACACCGCGAGGTGCGAGCTCTCCGCCCCGCCGATGGTGCTCAGCGAGGCGACGTCGGTCTCCTCCAGGCCGCGGGTCAGGTCCTCGATCAGCCGCTCCGGCCGGGTCGAGCCGGTCGAGCCGGGCAGCGCGGCGAGGTGCCGGCCGAGCTCGGTGAGGCCGAAGGCGAGCGAGCGCGGGTTCTCGGGGTCCATCAGCAGCAGGTCGAGCACGCCGCTCACGCGCATCTGACCGCGGTAGCGACGGCGGTGGGTCACCGAGCTCTCGGTCGCGACCAGCACCGCCGAGAGCAGCTCGCGGTCGACGTCCAGGCCGCGGCGCACGGTCGTGGTGGCCCGCAGCAGGCGCACGAGCTGCACCGTGCGCTCCAGCGCACGACCCGCTCCGATCAGGTGCCACCCGGGGTCGCGGATCATCGAGGCGAACACGCCCTGGAGCGAGAGCACCCCGGTCAGCATCCGCCCGGCCGACTCCCCCACCAACCGGCTGTGCTCCCCGGTGACCAGGGCCAGACGCCGCCCGGTCGGTCGCCCCGAAGGCGCGCCAGGTGTCCGCCGAGAGCTGGTCGCGCACCCCCTGGAGCGCCGTGCGCAGGCCGTCGAGCGCCTGGGCGACCGACCCGGTGCGTCCCGCGTCGAGCAGCAGCGAGCGCAGCTCGCCGTCGAGCTCGGCGAGCTCGGTGCGCCGGCGCGGGCTGAGCGCGTCGACCGCCTCCAGCACCACGCCGAGGCTGATCGCCCCCGCCGAGCGCGGGCGCGCGGCCGCGTGGTCGGCCAGGGTGCGCACGGCGATGACCAGACGCAGCAGGTCCTCGGCACGCTCGGCGTAGCGCCCGGCCCAGAACAGGTCGCCCAGCTGGCGCACGGACGGCCCGGTCAGGGTCCGGGTCGAGGTCACCGGCAGCACCTCGGCGAGGCCCTGGTCCGGGTCGCTCGGGCTCATCTTGAGCACCCAGACGTCCTTGCTGGCCCCCGCCCCCGCCCCCGCCGCAGCGGCAGCGCCGGCGGCCTCCCCGGGCTGGCGAACGCGGGCCGGCTCCTCGACCACGCTGCCCAGCCCACCCACGAGCGGCCGGTACGCCGCCCCGTAGCGCATCGTGAACGCGCGCAGCGTCACCGGTCGCTGCTGCGCCCCGAGCAGCGGGCCGGCCAGTCCCCCGGGCCACACCGGCGCCGCGGACAGGGGAAGACGCTGCTGGACGACGTGGCGCCAGGGTGCCGCCTCGACGCGCGCCCGCAGCTGCTCGGCGTCGAGACCGGCCAGCTCGCCGCTGGGACCGTCGAGGGTGCGCACGACGTAGGTCGCGCGGTCCTCCTCCGCGGTCCCGTCCCCGCCCAGGCGCGGGCGCACCTCGGCCCAGGCCGCGGCGTCACCGCACCACCAGGTCGGTACGGCGGGAAGGCGCAGCTCCTCGCCGAGCAGCGCCTCGCACACCGCGGGCAGGAAGGGCAGCAGCCCGGGGTTCTCCAGCACCCCGGCGCCGAGCCCGTTGACCACGCGCACCCGCCCGCGGCGTACGGCCTCGACCAGGCCCGGGACACCCAGCCGTGAGTCGCCGCGCAGCTCGAGGGGGTCGGAGAAGT
The DNA here is from genome assembly GCA_963714475.1 of uncultured Actinomycetota bacterium. Taxonomy (GTDB): domain Bacteria; phylum Actinomycetota; class Actinomycetes; order Propionibacteriales; family Nocardioidaceae; genus Nocardioides. Next base: position 851,306 of record CAVQOP010000004.1, on the reverse strand, counting down.
CGGCGTCGACGCGGCGCAGGATCACGTCGACCCGCTCGAGGTGGCCCGCGACGCGCATCATCACCCAGCCGCCCCGCACCAGGAGGTCGCTGCCCTGCACGAGCGGGAAGCCCAGCATCGAGGCCAGGAACGACTGGTCGAAGGCGGTCTCGGAGCCGGGCCCGGGGCTCAGGACGACGACCCGCGGGTCGCCCAGGTCGCCCTCGGCGGCCTGGATCAGCGCCGAGCGCAGCGCCCAGAAGTACGGCTCGACGCGGTGCAGGTCGGCCTCGCGGTAGAGGGCGGGGAGCACCCGCGCGATGACCCGTCGGTTCTCCATCGCATAACCCATGCCCGAGGGCGCCTGGGTGCGGTCGCCGAGCACCCGCCACTGGCCCTCGGCGTCGCGACCGAGGTCCGTGGCCGCCAGCACCAGCGGGCGGGGGTCCCGACCGCCCGGTCGCACCGCGGCCCGCACGAAGCCCGCGTGGCCGTGGACCACCGCGGAGGGCACCAGTCCCTCCGCGAGCACCCGCTGATCGCCGTACAGGTCGACGATCAGCGCGTTGAGCAGCTCCGCACGCTGGGCCAGGCCACCGGCCAGGCCCGACCACGCGACCGCGTCGATGACGAGCGGCACCGGGTCCAGGCGCCACGGCGTCGTGGCACCACCGGGACGGGAGTAGGTGACCCCGTCGTCGGCCAGCAGCCGGGTGATGTCGCGGTCGACCTGACGCAGGTCCTGCTCGCCCCACCCGGAGGCCACGGCGCCGAGCGTCCGCCAGGCTGCGCGGAGGCTGCCGTCAGGGCCCACGACCTCGTCGTAGCGCGGCACGTCGGGCGCCTCGCCCAGCACGGGCTGCACGAGCCCGGCCGCGTAGTCGCGCAGGACCGTCACCGGCGGCGGGGCGGGGGACCCGCGGGACCGGCCGGCGGGACCCGCCGCAGGTCGAGCGTGTGCGGGTAGTCGGGGCTGGCCGCGGCGCGGCCACGCTCGCGGATCGCGGCGACGTCGAGGCGCCCCGGGGTGTGACCGTGCGTCTCGAAGCGGCTCGAGCGGCGCGCCTCGGCCTCCTGCGCGTTGACCGGGGGGTGCTCCCAGGCGCGGCCGCCGGGGTGGACGACGTGGTACGTCGCACCCCCGAGACCGACGCCGGCGTCGACGTCGACGACCTCGACGTGCAGGGGGGCGTGGACCTCGATCGAGGGGTGCAGCGCCGACCATGGCTGCCAGGCGCGGAACCGCACCCCGGCGTAGCTCTCGCCGGCGCGGACGGAGGCTCGCAGGGGCACCGGGACACCCTGGCAGGTCAGCAGGTGCCGTGCGGGGTCGAGGCCGCGCACGGTGACCTGCAGCCTCTCCACCGAGGAGTCGACGTAGCGCGCCGTCCCCCCGGCCGTGGCCTCCTCGCCGAGCACGTGCCACGGCTCGATCGCCGTGCGCAGCTCGATCTCGACCTGCTCCCCGCGCCCGCCGGCGACGCGGGCGGTGCCGATCAGCGGGAACCGGAACGCGGTGAACGGCTCGAGCCAGGAGTGCTCGAAGTCGATGCCGGCGCGCCGCAGGTCCTCGACCACGGCGTGGATGTCACGCTCGACGCCGCCGGGCAGCAGGAAGTCCTCGTGCAGCGCGGTGCCCCACCGCACCAGCGGCTCGGTGCACGGCTGCTCGGTGAACAGCGCGACGAGCGAGCGCACGAGCAGCGCCTGGACCAGCGCGAGACGCGGGTGCGGCGGCATCTCGAAGCCCCGGAGCTCGAGCAGCCCGAGCCGGCCCCGCGCGGAGTCGGGGCTGTAGAGCTTGTCGATGCAGAACTCGGATCGGTGGGTGTTGCCGGTCAGGTCGGTCAGCAGGTGACGCAGGGCGCGGTCGACCAGCCACGGTCGCGGACCCTCGCCCGCGACCTCCTGCTCGGCGGTGAGCCGGGCGACCTCGGCCAGCGCGATCTCCATCTCGTAGACCGCCTCGGGCCGGCCCTCGTCGAAGCGCGGCGCCTGGCTGGTCGGGCCGATGAAGCGTCCGGAGAACAGGTAGGACAGGCTCGGGTGGCGCTGCCAGTAGGTGACCAGGCTGGCCAGGAGGTCCGGACGGCGCAGCAGCGGGCTGTCGGCCGGTGTCGTGCCGCCGAGGGTCAGGTGGTTGCCGCCGCCGGTGCCCCAGTGCTGGCCGTCGAGGTCGAACTTCTCGGTCGCCAGGGCACAGTGCCGGGCCTCGTCGTAGAGGCGCAGGGTCAGGTCGCGCTGCTCGGCCCAGCTGGCCGTCGGCTGCACGTTGACCTCGATGACGCCCGGGTCCGGGGTCACCGAGAGCTGGGTGATGCGTGAGTCCGGCGGCGGCCCGTAGCCCTCGAGCACGATGCGGCAGCCGACCTTGCGGGTGGCCACCTCGACCAGGCGCAGCAGGTCGGTGTAGTCCTCGAGCCGCTCGGTCGGCGGCAGGAAGACCCGTACCTGGCCGTCGCGGGCCTCGACGGCCAGCGCGGTGGTCGGCGCCTCCTCGGGGTCCACGATCTCGACGACCGGCACCGACGGCTCCAGCGGCGGGCCCGCCTCGAGGTACGACGGCTGCTCGGTGATGCCGGGAGCGCTCCACGAGATCGCCTCGAGGGGCAGCCGGGCACCGGCCGCGCTGGTGCCGGCGCCGAGCACGAGGCGTCCGCGACGCATCCGCCAGGCCGGGCTGGTCCAGGACTCACCGGGCACGATCGGCAGCACCCAGGCGGTCGGCTCGGTGACCTCGGCGTCGAGGCGGGCCACCAGGGCGGCGCCCGCGTCGGTCTCCTCGACCCCGCTGGGCGCGCCCGCGGGACGACGTACGTCGTCGACGACGCTCAGGAAGGGGTCCTCGTAGGCGGCGAGCAGCTGCTCGTCGGGCAGGCCGAGCACCGAGGTGATCCGACGCGCCAGCGCCTCGGCGGCGGCCCGCGCCTCGTCCTCGGCGAGGCGCTCGTCGTCGTCCCACGGGTCGACGAACAGTGCCGGGTCGCGCCACAGCCGTTCGCCGTCGGTGCGCCACTGCAGCGAGATGCACCAGCGCGGCAGGGGCTCCCCGGGATACCACTTGCCGTCGCCGCGGTGCACGACCCCGCCCTCGGCGTACGCCGCCCGCAGACGCTCGGCGAGCACGCCGGCCAGCACGCGCTTCTCGGGGCCGTCGGCGGCGATGTTCCACTGCGGCGTGGTGGCGTCGTCGCGGGAGACGAAGGTCGGCTCACCGCCCATCGTGAGCCGGACGTCGCCCGCGGCGAGGCGGGCGTCGACGGCCTCGCCCAGCGCGTCGACCCTCGCCCACTGCTGCTCGGTGTAGGGCCGGGTGACGCGCGGCTCCTCGTGGACCCGGGTGACGGTGTTGGCGAAGCCGAAGGTGACCTGGGTCGGCTCCGTGGTGCCGGTGATCGCGGCCGCGCTGCTCGGGCGCGGGGTCGCGGAGAGCGGGATGTGACCCTCCCCGGCGAAGAGGCTGCTCGTCGGGTCCATCCCCACCCAGCCGGCGCCGGGCAGGAACACCTCGGCCCAGGCGTGCAGGTCGGTGAAGTCCTCGGCCGCCCCGGTCGGGCCGTCGAGGCCGACCATCGCGTCCGGGTCGGGGGCGAGCTGCACGAGGTAGCCGGAGACGAACCGGGCCGCGAGGCCGTGCAGCCGCAGCAGGCTGACCAGCAGCCACGCGCTGTCGCGGCACGAGCCGATCCGCCGGGCCAGCGTGGTGTCGGGGGTCTGCACCCCCTCCTCCATGCGCACCGAGTAGGCCACGTCCCGGTTCACGGCGGCGTTGAGGTCGGCCAGGAACTGCACGGTGGGTCGGCCCTCGGGCGGGACCGGCGGCAGGGCGTCGGCGAACTGGCGCACCAGCGGACCGGGCTCGACGGCGTCGGGGTCCTCGTCAGCGGCGGAGCCCTCGCCGACCGGGCGCAGGTACGGCGCCAGGTCCGCGGCCAGCGCCGGCTCGTAGGTGAAGGGGAACTGCTCGGCGTAGGCCTCGATGAAGAAGTCGAAGGGGTTGATCACCAGCATGTCGGCGACCAGCCCGACGGTGACCGAGAGCCGGTCGGTCTTCTCGGGGAAGACCAGCCGGGCCGACCAGTTCCCGAACGGGTCCTGCTGCCAGTTCACGAAGTGCTCGCGCGGCTCCACGTCGAGGGTGTAGGCCTCGATCGGCGTCCGGCAGTGCGGGGCGGGTCGCAGCCGCACCACGTGCGGGCTCACGGTGACGGCGCGGTCGAAGTCGTAGGTGGTCCGGTGCTCCAGGGCGACCTTGATCGACATGGGCACTAGCCTGCCCGGTCCGCGGTCCGGGTGCGAACGACGGGTGGGTCAGCCGTCGACGACGACCTTGTTGCGTCCGGCGGCCTTGGCCGCGTAGAGGCGCAGGTCGGCGGCCCGGAGCAGGGAGGTCCGGTCCGCACCGTCGCGACCCAGGAACGCCAGTCCGATGCTGACGGTCGTGCTCAGCCCGGGCGCCAGCGACGCCCACCCGTGCGCCTCGACCGTGGCGCGGAAGCGCTCGAGCCGTGCCGCGCCGCTCTGGTCGTCGAGGCCGGGCAGCGCGACGAGGAACTCCTCGCCCCCCATCCGGGCCGCGAACGCACCGGGGACGGCGGCGGTCACCCCCAGCAGGAGCTGGCCCACGGCGACGAGCACCTGGTCGCCGAGGTGGTGCGACCAGGTGTCGTTGACCACCTTGAAGTGGTCGAGGTCGAGGAAGGCCACGCTCATCGGTGACCCGAGGGCGCGGGTGTCCCCGATCAGGGCCTCGAAGTGCTCGTCGACGTAGCGCCGGTTGCGCAGCCCGGTGAGCGCGTCGTGGTTGGACAGCTCGCGGTAGGTCTCGCTCTCCCGCCTGGCCGCGGTGACCTCGAAGATGGCCTGCACCATCCGGGTACGACTCTCCGCGGCGGCCTCGAACTGCCCGACGCACCGCTCGTGGAAGGCCGCGAGCTGGTGGTAGGCGGCCTCGAAGTCCCCCAGCTCGACGCTGATCTCGCTCTGCTCGCGCAGCGCTCGCACCTCGTGCTCGCCCATGCCCTGGTCGCGAGCCTCCTCGAGGCTGGACGCCACCAGCACCTTGGCCCTCTCGAAGCGACCGAACGCCCGCTGCACGCGGGCGCTGCTGAGCAGGTGGTCGGCGCGGTCCTCGGTCGTCAACGCATCCTGCTGCACCGTGGCGAGCACGTCCTCGGCCCGCTGCGGCAGCCCCGCCGCGAGGTAGACGTCGGCCAGCGTGCCGAGGGCGTACGGCGACAGGTGGGCGCCGGCCGCGCCCATCGCGACCATCCGGTCGCACAGCGGCAGCGCCTCCTGGACGCGATCGAGGTCGTAGTAGGTGTAGGCGAGGTTGTTGATGACGCGGAGGACGAAGTCGGTGTCGCCGAGCTCCTCGGCGAGGGCCAGGGACTCCTCGTAGCGCGCGAGCGACTGCTCGGCGGTGCCGGCGACGGCGAGGGAGTCGGCCAGGCCGAGCAGGTGGTCGGCGTGCAGCTCCGGGGGGTCCTCCGGCCCGAGGAGCGAGACGGAGGCGAGCGCGTGCTCGAGGCTGGTCGCCGTCTCCCCGGCCCGCCGGAGGAGCCCCGCGTGGTGGCGCTCGGCCCGTGCCCGCACCACCCGGGCGTGGTGCTCCGCGGCCCACAGCCGGATCTCGGCGATGGTCGCGGCGCCCTGCTCGAAGCGATCGAGCTGGGTGTCGCAGAAGGCGACGACGAGCTCGAGCCGTCGTCGCAGGCCGACCTCGTCGGGGGCGACGCGACTCAACCAGGCTGACGCGTCGCTGCGGGTCCGCTCCACGAACTCCAGGCCGCGGACCTCGAGCGCGAGCAGCTGCGCGACCTGCAGACTCCCGACGTCGTAGTGCGGGGCCGCACCGGGAGACGTCGGCCCGACGTCGGTCGACATCAGCCACCACCCTTCACCCACACCATACTGACGCGTCGGTACGCCATCCTGGCAGCCTCGGAGGATCCACCCGGCACCTCGCGGAGACCCGTGAACCCCGGTGAGGAGCGGCCCGCGACCGGGCCCGGCGTCACCGACCCGTGACGACCCGGTTGCGCCCGGCGTCCTTGGCGGCGTACAGGCACCGGTCGGCGGCCGCGAGCACCTCGGCGTGCATGGCCCCGCAGTCGGGGGCGAAGACCAGCCCCCCGCTGACCGTGACCGGCACGCGGGCGCCGAGCCCCGCCCAGTCGTGGGACTCCACCCGGGCCCGGACCCGTTCGAGGAGCCACCCGGCGGTGTCGTGGTCGGTCGCGGGCAGCACCACGAGGAACTCCTCCCCGCCCATCCGTGCGGCCACCGAGTCCTTGATCGGCCAGGCGCAGTCGGCGAGCATCTCGGCCACCGTGCGCAGCACCTCGTCGCCCACCGCGTGCGACGCGGTGTCGTTGACGGCCTTGAAGTGGTCGAGGTCGACGAAGGCCACGCCGCACGTCTCGCCCCGACCCGACGTGGCCTCCAGCAGCGCGCCCAGGCGTTCGTCGACGAAGCGGCGGTTGCGCAGACCCGTCAGCGAGTCGCGGTAGCTCATCTCGCGCAGCGCTGCGCTCTCGCGCCTGGCGCGGTTGACCTCCAGCATCGCCTGGACCATCCGGACCCGGTCCTCGGCGGCGGCGCGCGACTGGCGCAGCTCGAGGTCGCGGCACTCGCGCACCTGGTGGTAGGCGACCTCCCACTCGCCGAGCTCGGCGCTGACCTCGGCCCGCAGACGCAGGGCGACCACCTCGACCTCGCTGGCGCCCTGTGCGTCGAGGTCGTGCAGGGCCTGCTCGATCAGGCGACGGGCGGTCTGGCGCTGACCGCGCAGCCGCGCGATCCGGGCCCGCACGAGCACCAGACCGGCCAGCTCGTCGACCGGCACGCTCTCGGGGCGGACGAGGTCGACGTCGTCGAGCAGGTCCTCGGCGCGGTCGACCAGACCGGCGGCGAGGTAGACGTCGGCCAGGGTGCTCACGACGTAGGCCGGCAGCCTCCGTCCGGCCTCCCGCGGCGCCATGATCTCCTCGCACAGCGCCAGCGCCTCGTCGATGCGGCCGACCTCGAAGCAGGCGTAGGCGAAGTTGTTGACTACCTGCAGCAGCAGCGCCGGGTCGTCGACGGCCCTGGCGAGCCGGAGCGCCTCCTCGTAGCGGTGCAGCCCGTCCTCGGCGGACCCCGCGACCGCGAGCGCGTCGGCGAGGGCGAGGAGGTGGGCGACGTAGCAGTGCGGGGGGTCCCCCGGTCCGAGCAGGTCGAGCGAGACGACCGCGTGCTCGATGGCCGAGTCGGGTTCTCCGCCGCGCCGCATCAGGTCGGCCAGGCCGTGCTCGGCTCGAGCCTGCACCAGCCGCTCGCCACGCGCCTCGGCCCAGTCACGCACCTCCTTGAGGCGGGCAGCGCCCTGCTCGGGAAGCCCCAGACGTGCGTCGCACGCCGCCACGACCAGCTCCAGGCGCCGGCGTCCGGCGTCGTCGGGGTGCATCACCGCGCACCAGTCGAGGGCCTGCTGACGACTGCGCGCGATGTCGTCGCAGGCGTCGATCTCGAGACGCAGGACCTGGTCGTCGTCGGGTCCGGCAACCGTCCCGCCGTGGCCCGCGTCCGCCTCGAACCGCGTCTCACGCCCGGTGCCCGGCCCGCGCGCGGGCTCGCTCTCCGCTCGGAGGCGGACAGGGGTGGTGGTCACGGTGCTGCTCCTGGGTCGACGACAGAGGACGTCGAGGCACGGAGCCCGATCACGCGTCGTCGTCAGGAGTGGTGTCGGCACGTTCGCCCCCTGGGTGCAGCCGTGGTCCAGGCCAGCCCTGTGGACCGGGCTGAGGAGGGCCGTGGCTCGGGGCGCGCGGACCGAGGCTCAGCGCCGGAACTGCGCCGCCACCTCCAGCAGCCGGTCGTGCGCCTCGTCCTCCCCGATGGAGACCCGGGCACCCTCGCCGGCGAAGGGCCGCACCGTGACCCCGGCGTCCTCGCAGGCGGCGGCGAACGCGGCTGTGCGCTCCCCGAGGTCGAACCAGACGAAGTTGCCCTGCGGCTCGGGCACCTCCCAGCCGACGTCGCGCAGAGCGGCGACGACGCGGACCCGCTCGGCGACGAGGGCGTCGACGCGCTCGAGCAGGGCCCCCTCGGCCTCCAGCGAGGCGACCGCGGCGACCTGGGCGACCGAGCTGACGCCGAAGGGCAGCGAGACCGCGCGCAGCGCAGCCGCGATCGGCGCGGGGGCCACGGCGTACCCGACCCGGAAGCCGGCGAGCCCGTAGGCCTTGGAGAACGTGCGGAAGACGGCGACGTTGGTGTGGCGTCGGTACGTCGCGACCGCGTCGACGCCGTCGGTCATCCGGACGAACTCGGCGTAGGCCTCGTCGACCACGACCACCACGTGCTCGGGCACCCGGGCCAGGAAGGCGTCGAGCTCGCTCTGGGTGAGCGACGGGCCGGTCGGGTTGTTGGGCGTGCAGACCAGCACGACCCGGGTGCGCTCGGTGATCGCGGCGGCCATCGCGTCGAGGTCGTGACGACCCCGCTCGTCGACGGCGACCGGGACGCCGGTCGCCCCGGCCGCCGTGATCGCGATCGGGTAGGCCTCGAAGGACCGCCAGGCGTGCACGACCTCGTCACCGGGGTCGCAGTAGGCGTTGAGCAGCTGGTAGATCAGCGCGACCGAGCCGGTGCCGGTCGCGAGGTCCTCGACCGGGACGCCGAGACGGTCCGCGAGGCGGGCGTAGAGCAGGGTGCTGCCCATGTCGGGGTAGCGGTTGGCCGCCCCGACCGCGGCGCGGGCGGCCTCCACGACGCCCGGCAGCGGCGGGTAGGGGTTCTCGTTGGACGAGAGCTTGTAGCTCGTCACGCCCGGCCGTGCCGTCGGCGGCCTGCCCGGGACGTACGCCGGGATCCGGTTCACGTGGGCGCGGGGCTGCGGGCTGCTCATCGGTGCAGGTTAGTAGGGCTCGCTCGGCGCGGGGCCCGACCGCGCCAGGGCCGCAGCACCAGGGCCAGCACGAGCCCGATCCCGACCCCGAGGACCGCTCCGGTCGTGTTGTCGATGACGTCGGTGAGGTCGCAGGCGCGATCGAGCCGGGCGAGCTCGAGCTGGGTGTACTCGATCGCCACGGAGTACGTCGCGAGCAGCAGCAGCCCGACGGGCACCGTCAGCCAGGCCGAGCGCCACCGTGCGGCGGCGAGGACCAGGAGCGCACCGGAGGGGACGAAGGCGACCGTGTTCAGCAGGCGCTGACCACCCGCGAAGATCCAGAACCCGTCGGGCGCGGGGCCCCCGATGTCCGTCGAGCACCCGGCCAGGCGGCCCGAGGCGCTCACGACGCCGGGGTCGGGCGAGGCGGGCAGCAGCGTCACGAGCGCGATCACCGTCAGGGTCCACAGCAGCGCAGCCAACGCCGCGCCGGAGATGCCGAGGAACCGGGCGAGACCGAGCCCGAGGAGGAACCACACGACGCCCGCCGCGAGCGCACCGAGGACCATGACCTCGTAGCCGCCGACCGGAATCACGCGTCGGAGGCTACGCGGCCGGTCTCGCTCAGCGCGGGAGGACGACCTCGCCGCCGGCGACGTGCGCGAGGTCACGCCCGAGCGTGACGTCGAGGGGGTTGGTCAGGCAGCGCACCGAGCCGCCGCCCTTGTGCAGCTCGCCCAGCTCGACGACGACGACCTCGAAACCCCACGCCTCCAGCTGCGCGCGAACGCGGTCGGGGCAGGCCGGCATCACGACGGTGCGCCCGACGACGACCGAGTTGGCGGCGAACGTGGTCAGCGCCTCGTCCTCGGTGAGCAGGAGGGGCTCGGGCACGAGCTCGAGGAGGGCGGCCGCCGAGGCCTCGTCGAGCGCGTCAGGGCAGACCAGGGCGCGGCGGTCGTCGAGAGGGCAGAAGGCGAGGTCGAGGTGGTACATGCCCGGGTGGTCGAGGCGCAGGCCACGCACGCGCACGGACAGGTCGCCCGCGAGGTGCTTGAGCGCGAGCTCCTCGGTGCGGGGACCGTGACCGACGACGAGCTCCCCACGCCAGGCGAAGGCGTCGCCGGCCTCGAGGTGGGGGCCGACGCCGTCGCGACCGACGTACGACGTGTCCCACCCGCGTGCGGCGAACCACCGCCGGGCCGAGGCGGTCTCCATCCGGCGTTGCGGGTAGCGCATGTGCGAGAGGACGACCCGTCCGGGCCGGGTCGCGCCGCGGTCGGTCTCGGCGAGGGCGAGCCCGAGGTTCATCGCGTAGACCATGTCGGGGGCGTCGTCGCGCTGCTCGAGGACGTCGACGCGCGCACCGAGGCCGCGCAGCGTCGCGACCATCGTGCGCCACTGGTCGAGGGCGAGGGCGGGGTCGGGCTGGACGGCGGTGTCCATGAACGGGTTGATCACGTAGTCCACGCGGAAGGAGGTCGGCTCGACCGCCGCGTAGTGGTGGCCCCAGGCCAGCTCCGTGGTCTCGATACCAGCCATCGAACGCCTCCTCCTCGATTGTCGGACAATCGGACATTACACGCTCGGAGGTCGATGGCGCATGATGAGGCCATGCCCGGGCAGCCGGTGTCCGATGCGGCCCCCTTCTCGACCTTGCGTCTCGAACGGTCCTCGACCGTCGACCGCGTGGTCGAGGAGCTGCGCCGGGCGCTCTTCGACGGCGAGCTGGAGTCGGGCACCGCGTTGCGCGAGGTCGCGCTGGCCTCCTCGCTGGGGGTGTCCCGCTCGACGGTGCGCGAGGCGCTCGGGGTGCTCGTCGCCGAGGGCCTCGCGACGCGCGAGCCGCACCGCGGCGTCAGCGTGTCGCGGCCCGCGGCCTCGGCGGTGCGCGACGTCTGCCGCGCCCGGTGGGTCCTCGAGGGGGCCGGCGTGCGCGGCTGGCACGACGCGAGCGAGGAGGACCGTGCGGCGGTGCGGACGGCCCTGACCCGCTACACCGACGCGGTGGCCGAGACGGCGTCCTACCAGGAGCTCAACGAGCGTCACCTCGCCTTCCACCTCAGCCTGGTCGCCCTGACCGGCAGTCCCCGGATGGTGGCGATGGCGCAGTCGCTGATGAGCGAGCTGCGCCTCGCGCTCGCCCAGGTCGACCGGATCAGGCGCAACACCCACGACCAGGCCGAGAGCCACGCGGCGCTCGTCGACCTGCTCGAGGCCGACGACGTGGCAGCGGCGACCGACTTCCTGCGCGAGCACCTCGCCGACGCCGAGGTCCAGATGGTCGCCGCGCTCGGGCTGGACCCGGACTGAGGCCGGACGGGCGCGCGCCCGCGACCACTGCCCTGCCAGGATGCGGGGATGCCCCGTCTGCTCGCCTGGCTGATCACCAACGCCGCGGCCCTCGCCGCCGCCGCCTGGCTCGTCGACGGCATCCGCTTCAGCGGCCCGCGCCAGGGCACGGCGGAGCTGACGGACAAGATCGTGCCGCTGATCGTCGTCGCCGCCGTGCTCGGCGTGGTGACCGCGTTCGTCAAGCCCGTGGTCACGCTGCTCTCCCTGCCCCTGATCCTGCTCACCCTCGGGTTGTTCCTGCTGGTGATCAACGCCTTGATGCTGCTGCTCACCGGCTACATCGCCGGCCAGGTCGGCCTCGGGTTCAGGGTCACGGGCTTCTGGCCCGCCGTCGGCGGGGCGATCGTGATCACGGTGGCGACCTGGCTGCTCGACGCGATCCTCGGGGACGACCGCCGGTGAGCGGGCCGAGCCTGCCGCCGCCGCGCACACCGGGTCGCTACCGCGTGGCGCTGGTGTGCCTGGGCAACATCTGCCGCTCCCCCATGGCCGAGGTGGTGCTCACCGACGCGCTCCGCGACGCAGGACTCGCCACCCGGGTCTCGGTCGCCTCGTGCGGCACGGGCGGCTGGCACGTCGGGGAGCCGATGGACACCCGGGCCGCCGCGACCCTGAGCGCGGCCGGGCACGACCCGTCGCGGCACCGGGCGCAGCAGCTGGACCCGTCGTGGTTCGACGACCACGACCTGCTGCTGGTGATGGACGAGGCCAACCTGCGCGACGTACGCGCGCTGGGACCGCGCGAGCCGGACCGCGTCGCGCTGCTGCGCACCTGGGACCCCGTGGACCCCGGCGCAGCCGTGCCCGACCCGTACTACGGTGGCGGCGACGGGTTCGAGGAGGTGCTGGCGATGGTGCGACGGACGAGCGACGCGCTGGTCAGCGACCTCGCGACCGCGGTGGGTCCGGCATGACCCGGCAGCCGGTCGTCGGCCGCCGCGCCGAGCAGCTCCTCGGACGCGCGGTCGTCTCGACCGCCCCGCTGGCCGGCGGGGACGTCGCCACCACGACCAAGCTGCGCCTCTCCGACGGCACCACCGCGGTGATGAAGACCATGCACCAGACCCCGCCCGGGATGTTCGCCCGCGAGGCGGCCGGGCTGGCCTGGCTCGGCGAGGTGCCCGGCGGCGTACGGACCCCCGAGGTGCTGGCGCAGGCCGACGACGCGCTCGTGCTGGCCTGGGTCGAGACCACCCGGCCGGGCACGGAGGCCGCGTCGGCGTTCGGCCGTGCTCTGGCCGCGACGCACGCCGCCGGCGCCCCGGCGTACGGCGCCGAGCAGGACGGCTGGATCGCGACCCTGCCGCTGCCGCAGCGCCCCTCGCCGACCTGGGCGGAGTTCTACGCCGTACGCCGGGTGCTGCCCTACCTCAAGCTGGCCCGCGACCGCGGCCAGGTGACCGAGTCCGACGCGGCCACGGTCGAGGCGGTCGTCGGGCGCCTGACCGACCTCGTGCCCGAGGAGCCGCCCGCCCGGCTGCACGGCGACCTGTGGAACGGCAACGTGCTCTGGGCCGCCGACGGCGCCTGGCTGATCGATCCCGCGGCCACCGGCGGTCACCGCGAGAGCGACCTGGCCATGCTCGCGCTCTTCGGCCTGCCCAACCTGGAGCGGATGCTCGAGGCCTACACCGACCGCACGCCCCTCGCGGACGGGTGGCAGGACCGGATCGGCCTGCACCAGCTCTTCCCGCTGCTCGTGCACGCCTGCCTGTTCGGCGGTGGGTACGGCGCCCGCGCCGCCGCCGTCGCCGCGCGCTACGTCTGAGGCGGCCGGCGCAGGCCGGGCGGGGTGGTTGGTCAGCCGTCGCCGATGCGCAGACGCACGGTCGAGCCGACCTCGACCTCCGTGCCGGCCGGTGGCGTGGTCCGCACGAAGTAGTGCGGGAAGGACACGTCTGGTGAGACCCCGACCAGCCCGACGGCGGCGAGCCTGCGCTGGGCGCGTGCGACCTCTACGTAGGCCCTGATGCGAGGGACCTCCACCATCTCCGCGGCGGGCGCGGTGGGGGCCGGCGCCGGTGGCAGCGAGCTCGAGACGGTCGGCTGCCCGAGCGTCGGCTCCGGTGCGGCCGAAGTCGTCGCGCAGGCTGCGGCGGCAATCACTGCGAGCGCTCCGAGGAGGGTCTTCAGAGCTCGTGGCATGCAGCTGTGACGGCCCGGTGGCCCTCACGGTTCCCAGTCCACGGCTGGGGACCGCTCCTGGTATGTGAGCGTCGTCGATCGGCTCGGGGTGACGAGCTGGCGTACGGAACCGAGCTTCGAACGCTCGCTGGCGACCGGCGTTCGGGGAGCTCGCGCGGCAAGCAGGTCGGGCCCAGCCTCTGCGGCGACCCGTGGCGTGCCGGTGGCCCCGTCACGGTGGGGCTGTGGCGGGGCTGCGGCTGCTGCTGCGTCGGTGCGGTCGGTCGGGGGTCAGAAGGGTGGTTCTTCTTCGACCTTGGGTGGGGGTGGTGGCTCGTCGGGGTCGGGTGGTCCGCCACCTTCGTCGACTTCGACCTGCGTCTGGGTGGGGGCTTGGGTGGGGGTGCGATGGAGTACTCCAACGGCGGCGGCTCCGGTGCCACCGGTGGCGCCTCGGACACGTCGAAGGTCCCCTCCGGCATCCGCAGCGTCTTGAGTCCGTGGGGGCTGGTCCACAGGTACACCCCGGGTGTGAGCGTCTCGTAGGACCACCCGAGGTGCGTCTTGTGCCGGTGATGACGCCGACACATCGGGGCCTGGTTCGCTGAGCAGGTCAGGCCCTGGGGCCAGGGCACGCAGTGCTCGTGGTCGCAGGCCCTGGCGGGGCGGGTGCACCGGGGGAAGACACAGGTCTGGTCGCGCAGGATCGTCTGTTCCCGCAGGTCCCCGGTGGACTCATACGAGTCGACGTGGAGGTGGTCGGCGAGGTCGATCACCGGCCGGACGGTGACGTTCCCGGCCGTGCGGCACCAGGCCCGGACCTGCTCAGCCAGCACGGGCCGGTGGGTGTTGGCCAGGGTGGCGACCCCGTGCTGGGCGGGGTCGTAGCCGTACCCGGTGATCGCCGCCGCGGCGACGTGGGCGTGCACGACCACCGCCCGCCGGGCGGGGAGGTTGACGTGCTTGCCGTCGGCGTCGACACACTCATCAGGACTCAGCGTCAGCGTCGACTGCAACCGGGCGAGGTCGCCGAGGGCGGCGGCGCGGCGCACGGTCATGGTGTCGGTCGAGCCGAGGAGCTTCAGCTCGTGGGCCCGGTCGGCCAGCGCGGTCTCGAGGTCCAACGCGTCCGCGGCGTCGAGGCACCCGTTGATGTCGACGGTCCCGGACAGGTCGCCGCCCTGCTCGCGCAGGTGGATGGTCACACCGCGTTTCTCGGCGGTGGCCTGGCGGTGCGCCTCGGCCTTCTCCGGCTCCCACCGCGCCAGAGCAGCCTGCACGACCCGGTCGAGCTGGGCGTTGGACACGGAGTGGGTGAACCCGTTGACGTGACGGTCGACGTGCTCGGCACCCTCCTCGCACAGGATCATGGTGGCCTCGGCGACGATCTTGGCCCGCCACCACGCACACCGCCCCGACAGGACGGCCTCCCACAACCTCGGGAGGCGGTAGCGGATCTCCAGGATCACCCCGAGGAACCGCTTCCCGCCGTCGGTCGACAACCCCAGGGCGACGGCGAGCTCGGTGACCGCGGCCTCCCCGACCAGCGGCGCCCCCGGACCCGCCAGCGTGAGGCCGTGCTCACCGAACCCGGCATGGAACGACGCCTCATCCAGGCGACATGACCTCGTGGGCGACCGCCCACTCCAGCGCGACCTGGATCTTCGCGATCTCCGCGGCCCGGACACCCGCCTCGCGGGCGCGCAGCGCGTCGAGGAGACCCTGGCGGGTCTCGTCGGTGGCTGCGGCAACGGGCATGTCCTCATCATACTAGAACACCAGTTCTAGCGCCAGCGTTCTCCACACCAACCCAGCCCGCGCTGGGCAAAGGTGGGTTTCGACGCGATCGCTAGCGCTCTCCCCCAGACCGACGGTGGTACTGGGGGCAACCATCGCCCTGGGCTGAGGAGGGGGACGACCTGTCGCCCGACCTTGTCGAAGCCCTCTTCGCCCGATGTACGCAACCGGGTCTCGAGACACTCGCTAACGCCCGCTCGCTGTTGGCCCACGGTGGCCGGCGCTCCGGACGGCGGGCGAGGCGAGAGCAGGGGTGCGCCTGCTCTGAGCCTGGCTAGGACCCCGGTGCGGACGGGCAGCCCGGTGCCGTCGGTGACGGTGAAGCCGGTGCCCCCAGGTTCCGGAACCAGGAAGGTGACATCCGAGCCGGTCCGGCGTCGTCGTCCACACCGTCACCTCTGGTGTCCGTCCTGACGCCGTCTCAGCCTCATTTCAGCCCGGGCTGGCACAGTGGGTCACGTGAGTCCGACGAGCGAGCGACCCCGGGTGCTGGTCGTCGAGGACGACCGCGCCGTGCGGGAGTCGTTGCGGCGCTCCCTGGAGTTCAACGGGTACGCCGTCCGGCTCGCCGCCGACGGGGCCGAGGCGCTGGCCGTGATCGCCGAGGTCGACCCCGCCGTGGTGGTCATGGACGTGATGATGCCCCGCCTCGACGGTCTCGAGGCGACCCGGGCGCTGCGCGCGGCCGGCAACGACGTACCGCTGCTCGTGCTGACCGCCCGCGACGCGATCGGCGACCGGGTCGCCGGCCTGGACGCGGGCGCCGACGACTACCTGACCAAGCCCTTCGCCCTCCAGGAGCTGCTGGCCCGCCTGCGCGCCCTGCTGCGCCGCAGCGTGCCCCACGACTCCGACGTCGACGAGGTGCTCGAGTTCTCCGACCTCACGATGAACCTCGCCACCCGCGAGGTCGTCCGCTCCGGTCGCAGCATCGACCTGACCCGCACGGAGTTCGCGCTGCTCGAGATGTTCCTGCGCCGCCCCCGTCGCGTCCTGGAGCGCAGCTTCATCCTCGAGGAGGTCTGGGGCTTCGACTTCCCGACCTCGGCCAACTCGCTCGAGGTCTACGTCGGCTACGTGCGCCGCAAGCTCGAGGCCGAGGACGAGTCGCGGCTCATCCACACCGTGCGTGGAGTCGGCTACGTGCTGAAGGACGCATGAGGCCCGCCCCGTGAGAGCGCCGAGCCTCGCCCCGCCGCAGGGCTGGCACTACCGCCGCTCGCTGGCCAGCCGCGTCATCCTGCTGACCACCGTCGCCGTGGCGCTCGCGGTCGGGTTCGTCGCGCTGGGCGCCTACCTGACGGCGCGAGCGCAGCTCCAGGCCAGCCTGGACGACTCGCTGATGACGCGCGCCGAGCAGGCCGCGGCGTCGCCCGCGCTCTCCCAGCTCAGTGCGGCGTACCCCATCCCCTCGGCCGCGCTCGGCGCGGGCGACGTCCGGATCGCGTTCCTCGACTCCGGCGACGGCACCGTGCACACCTACGACCAGGGCCCGCCGATCGTCCTGAACGCCGAGTCGCCCGAGGTGCAGGTCGCGACCGGCGACCTGGCCTCCAGCATGCGCACCATCGCCAGCGGCACCGGCCAGGACTACCGGGTCGCGGCGGTGCCCGCCCCCGAGGAGGGGCGCGCCCTGCTGATCGCCCAGTCGCTGTCCTCCCAGCAGCGGGTGCTGGCCAAGCTCGGCTGGGTGATGCTGGTCTTCGGCTCGCTCGGCGTGCTCGTGGCCGCGATCGCCGGCTGGGCCGTCGCCCGCAACGGCCTGCGCCCGGTGCGCCACCTGACCTGCTCGGTCGAGGGCATCGCGCGCACCGAGGACCTCACGCCGCTGCCGGTCGAGGGCGACGACGAGATCGCGCGGCTCGCCGCAGCCTTCAACCAGGTGCTCGCCGCGCTCGGCGGCTCCCGGGACCGCCAGCGCCAGCTCGTCGCGGACGCCGGCCACGAGCTGCGCACCCCGCTGACCTCGCTGCGGACCAACCTCGACCTGCTGAGCCAGGCCGAGGACGGGCCCGACGACGACGGTGCGATGCTGCCGCCCGCCGCCCGACGCGAGCTGCTCGACGACGTCCGCGCGCAGATCGAGGAGCTGACCACCCTCATCGGCGACCTCGTCGAGCTCGCCCGCGAGGAGGGCGCGGCCCCCGTCGTCGAGCCGGTCGACGTCGCCACCGTGACCGAGCACGCCGCGAGCCGGGTCCGTCTGCGCACCACCGACGTCGAGCTCGACCTCCGCATCTCGCCCTGGTGGGTCGTCGGCGACGCCGGGTCCCTGGAGCGGGCGGTGACGAACCTGCTCGACAACGCCGTGAAGTGGAGCCCGCCCGGCGCCCGCGTGCAGGTCACCCTGGACGGCGGCCGCCTCGTGGTCGACGACCAGGGGCCCGGGGTGCGCCCGGAGGACCGGGCGCACGTCTTCGAGCGGTTCTGGCGTTCCGAGGAGTCGCGCGCGATGTCCGGCTCGGGCCTCGGGCTCTCGATCGTCCAGCAGGCCGCGGACCGTCACGCCGGCACCGTCGAGGTCGCCGAGGCCCCGGGCGGTGGCGCCCGCTTCGTGCTCGGCCTGCCCGGTCTCGCGACCCCGCCGGCCGACGTCGGGGACCTCACCTCGGTGGCCGGGCCGTCCGACGCGCCCGCCGAGACGCCCCGCAACGAGCCCGCCCACAGCAGCCACTGACCGCCTGGGCTCAGCCGCGGAGGGCCGAGCGCGACCCGGGCCGCCTTCCACCCGGCCTCGGCCCACTCCTCGGCCAGCGTCGAGTGCACCGTGACCCCGCCGCCGGTCGCGAGCTCCCAGCGGCCGTCGCCGGACGTGACCAGCGACCGGATCACCACGCCCAGGTCGGCGCCGCCGTCACCGCCGATCCAGCCGAACGCTCCGGCGTACGGCCCTCGCGGCGTGGCCTCGACCTCGGCCACGACCTGCATCGTGCGCTGCTTGGGCGCGCCGGTCATGGACCCCGCCGGGAACAGGGCCCGCAGCGCCGCGACCGTGCTGATCTCGGGGCGCACCGTGCCGCGCACGGTCGAGACGAGCTGGTGCACCGCCGGGTAGGTCTCGACGCCCATCAGCTGCGGCACCACCACGGTGCCCGGGCGGCAGACCAGCGCGAGGTCGTGGCGCAGCAGGTCCACGATCATCAGGTTCTCCGCCCGGTAGCGCTGCTCGGTCGCGAGCCGTCGGGCGAGCTCGTCGTCGAGGGCAGGGTCCGGGTCGCGCGGCGTGGTGCCCTTGATCGGCCGCGTCTCCAGCGTCCGCTCGCCGTCGTCCTCGACCCGCACCAGGGCGTACCGCTCCGGTGAGCCGGAGAGCAGCCAGGCCCGCGCGCCCGGCGCCACCGCGTCGTCGACGTCGTGCGCGAGGAACCCGGCGTACGGCGCCGGCACGGGCGCGCGCAGCCGGTGGTAGACCTCGACCGGGTCGAGGTCGGCGCGCACCTGCTCGCGGTAGGTCAGGTTGACCTCGTAGGTGTTGCCGGCGTGCAGGTGCTCCTGCACCCGGGCGTACGCCGCGGCGTACTGCTGGGCGTGCTGCTGGGCGTGCTTCTGGGCGTGCTGCTGGGCGGCCCCGTCCTGCCCCGACGCGGTCGGGGTCGTGTGCCCCACCCCGGTGCCCGCGGCGTCCTGGGGCACACGACCCGTCGGCTCGGCCGGAAGGGCCCCGTGGTCGACGACCCGCACGTGCGAGGGCCGCATCCAGACCGCGTCGGGCACCCGCCCGCCGCCGGCCGCGGCCGCCCGCGCGACGAGCGCGGGCAGGTCGGGGCGCGCCGCGTACCCGAGGTAGCCGAACCACTGCTCGCCCGGCCCGGCCGCGGCCAGCTCACCCTCCAGCACGTCCAGCACGTCGTCGCCGACGACCTCCGCGCGCCCGCCCGCGTGCCGGGTCACCTCCCGCGCGCCCGCGTCGTAGGTCAGCGACACGTCGTCGGGATCGCACCAGGCCAGCACCGACCGGCTCCCGGCCCACGCGTGGGCGCCGCCGCCGTCGAGCCACACGTAGCGGGAGCGGGTCGCGGCGACCTCGGCGAAGAGCGACTCGGCCTCGTCGGCGGTCATCGGCGCATCTCGACGAAGTTCGCGACCAGCGCGGCCCCGTGCCGCGAGAGGATCGACTCGGGGTGGAACTGCACCCCGACCTGGGCCAGCTCGCGGTGCGCCACCGCCATGACCAGGCCGGTGTGCTCGTCGGTCGCCGTCACCCGCAGGCAGTCGGGCACCACCAGCGCGGCCAGCGAGTGGTAGCGGACCGCGTCGAACCCGTCCGGCACGCCGGCGAAGATCCCCCCGCCGTCGTGGCGCACGCAGGCGAGCACCCCGTGGCCCGGCGGCACCCGCCCGACCGTGCCGCCGTACGTCGTGACCAGCCCCTGCAGGCCCAGGCACACCCCCAGGACCGGTACGCCGGCCGCCCCGGCCGCCCGCAGCACCGAGCCGCCCACCGCGAAGTCGGCCGCCACCCCCGGGTGCCCGGGTCCGGGCGAGAGCACCACGTGGGAGTGGCCCAGGATCTCCTCGACGAGCTCGTCCACGCCGCCCTCGTCGTGCTGGAGCACGCGCGGGACGCGGCCGGTGACCTCGAAGAACAGCTGGACGAGGTTCTGGGTGTAGGAGTCGTGGTGGTCGACGACCACCACGTCGGGGCGCACCTCAGGCCTCGAAGTACGGTTCCAGCAGCGAGACGACGATCTCGTGGACGAGGTCGTAGCCGTGCTCGGTCAGGATCGACTCGGCGTGGAACTGGATGCCGGTGAAGTGCGGTCCGCGCAGCGCGTCGACGTCGCCGCTCACGGGGTCGAGATCCACCGTGACGCCGGCGGGCAGCACCGTCTCCGGGGTCGGGCGCCCGACGAAGGTGTTGTAGAACCCCACCCGCTCGGTGCGCCCGGCGAGCGTCACCGCCGACTGCGTGCCCTGGAAGACGATGTCCTTGTAGGCCAGCGGGATCCCGAGACGGTGGCACAGCGCCTGGTGACCCAGGCAGACCGCGAGGAACGGCCGGCCACCGGCGAGCAGCGTGTCGACGACGGCGCGCAGGCGGCGCATCTTGGGGTCGGCGTCGTCGCGCGGGTCGCCCGGCCCGGGCCCGACGATGACCAGGTCCGCGGCACCGAGGAGCACGTCGAGCTCGTCCGCGTCGTCGGGGAGGTCCTCGTGGCGCACGACCTCGGTGACCAGGCCGAGCACCCCGAGCAGGTGACGGAGCATGTTGACGAAGTCGTCCGCGCCGTCGACGACCAGCACCCGCCGCCCGGCGAGGCGTACGTCGGGCGGCGAGCCGCCCTGGTCGGTGAGCCAGAAGCGGGAGAGCCGCCGGTTGCGCGAGCCGAGGGCGACCAGGACGTCCTCGTCGTTGACCAGCTCGGCCATGTCCACGCTCGGCGTCGGGGCGGCCTCGACGAGGCCGAAGGCCGACAGGATGCCCCCGGCCTTGGCGTGGGTCTCGGCGACCTCCGAGGCGGGCACGGAGTCGCGCACCAGGGTCGCCCCCGCGGTGACCCTCAGGTGGCCGTCGAGGTCGACGTCGGCGGTGCGGATGACGATCGGCGAGTCGACCACCGGACCGCCGCGCGCGTCGCGGCCGAGGATGGCCAGCGCCGCGCCGTAGTAGCCGCGCCCGCCCGTCTCGTAGCGCTCGATCAGCCGGCAGGCGTTCTCGACCGGGCTGCCGGTGACCGTGGCGGCGTACATCGTCTCGCGCAGGACCTCGCGCGGGTCGCGGGTGCTGCGCCCGGCCAGGAGGTACTCGGTGTGGACCAGTCGGCTCATCGGCTTCAGGAACGGGCCGAGGACCTGGCCGCCCTCGGAGCAGATGTCGCACATCATCTTCAGCTCCTCGTCGACGACCATGAAGAGCTCGTAGATCTCCTTCTCGTCGGCCAGGAAGTCCAGCAGGCGGTCCTTCAGCCCGCCCGGTGCGGCGGCAGGGTCGGCGGTCTGGTCGGCGGCCGGGTCGGCGTCGCGCGGGATGCGGAAGGTGCCGCTGATCGGGTTCATCCGCACGTCGCCGTCGTGCACGCTGACGTGCCGCTCGGGGGTCGCCCCGATCAGGTAGCGGTCGCCGGTGAAGAACAGGAAGGTCCAGTACGCCCCCCGCTCGCGCTCGAGCAGCCGGCGGAGGACGGCCAGCGCGCGCTGCGGTCCCCAGTCGTCGACGGTGGCGCGGTAGTGGCGTCCGACGACGAGGTTGGCGCCCTCGCCCTGACCGATCTCGTCGGCGATGATCGACTCGACGAGCCGCTCGTAGGTCGCGTCGTCGGTCTCGAAGCCGCCGCGGTCGGCGAACGTGAGCTCGACGTCGTCGATGGCCTCGACCACCTCGGCCACGGAGAACTCCAGCTCGGTCTCGACGTCGACGACGACCAGCGGGGTGCCGTCGTCGTGGGCGGCGAACCCCCGCTCGCGGACCTGGCGGAACGGGATGGCCAGGAGGCGGTCGGCGATGTGACCCACGGCCGGCACCCCGTCGGTGAGCGGTACGTCGAGCAGCGACTCGACGACCGAGCGCCGGCCCCCCACGAGGCCGACCGTGTCGCGGTCGCCGGCCCGGGTCGAGCGGCGGATGATCGCCCAGGCCTCATGGCCCTGCAGCGCCTCGATCGCGGCACGGGCGTCGGGCTTCTCGGGCGGTGCGGGCATGGCGACCAGCCTAGGGCGCCCCGCCCGTGACGATCTGCCGCGGGATGCGCCGGGACCTGGGCTGCGGTTTCCCAAGGGATGCACGCAGTCGGTCGCTCCCCGGTGCAGATCTGCACCGGGGAGCGGGCAATCCCCCGCATCCCTTGGGAAACCGCGACCGCGCGGCCCACGGGTTCCCACCCACCCCCACCCCGCCCGTACGGTCGCGCCATGAGCTCGGACCACACGGCGTACGCCGGTCGCCGCGAGTGGCTGGGCCTGGTGGTGCTGGCGCTGCCGACCGCGATCATCGCGCTCGACTTCACCGCCCTGCACCTCGCGGCGCCGGCGATCGCGCGCGACCTCGACCCCAGCCCGACCCAGCTGCTGTGGATCGTCGACGTCTACGGCTTCCTGATCGCCGGGCTGCTGCTCACGATGGGCACCCTCGGTGACCGGACCGGTCGGCGGCGGCTGCTGCTCGTCGGGGCGGGTTGCTTCGCGGTGGTCTCGGCCGTGGCGGCGTTCGCGCCGACCCCGGAGCTGCTGATCGCCGCGCGCGCGCTGCTCGGCGTGGCGGGGGCGACGCTGATGCCCTCGACGCTGTCGCTGATCCGCACGATGTTCGAGGACCGCGCCCAGCGCACCACCGCGATCGCGGTCTGGATGGGCGCGCTGACCGTGGGCAGCGCGCTCGGCCCCCTGGTCGGCGGCCTCCTGCTCGAGCGGTTCTGGTGGGGCTCGGTCTTCCTGATCGGCATCCCGGTGATGCTCCTGCTGCTGGTCACCGGGCCGTTCCTGCTGCCCGAGCACGTCGCCGTCGACCCCGACCGCATCGACCCGGCCAGCGTCGTGCTGTCGCTCGGCGCGATCCTGCCGCTGGTCTGGGGCGTCAAGCAGGCCGCTGCCGAGGGCCCCGACCCGACGAGCGTGACCGCCCTGGCAGCCGGCCTCGTCGTCGGCGTGGTGTTCGTGCGCCGCCAGCGACAGCTGCGCACCCCCGTCCTCGACGTGGCCCTCTTCGCCGAGGGCGGCTTCTCCCGCTCGGTCGCGGTGCACCTGGGCACCCTGCTCCTGCTCGCCGGCGTGCAGTACCTGCTGCTCCAGCAGCTGCAGGTCCAGCGTGGGCTGAGCGCTCTGCACGCGGGCCTGTGGACCCTGCCGGCGACCGCGCTGGCGATGGTCGGCGCGGTCGTCGCCCCCTGGGCCGTCCGACGCGTGGAGCCGACGACCGTCATCCCGGCCGGGCTCGTCGTGGCCGTGGTGGGCCTGGTCGTGGTCGCCCTCGGCGCCGGCGCGTCCGGTCTCGGCGTGCTGATCACCGGGTTCGCCCTGCTGTCCTTCGCCGTCAGCCTGGTCACCGCCCTGACCACCGACCGGATCGTCGGCGCGGCGCCGCCCGAGCGCGCCGGCAACGCCTCGGGCATCTCCGAGACCGCCGCCGAGCTCGGCCTCGCGCTCGGCGTGGCCCTGCTCGGCAGCCTCTCGGCGGTGCTGAGCCGCAGCGCCGGCGGCGACCTGGCCGCGGGCCTGCGCGGAGCCAGCCTGGCCGGCGTCGTGATCGGCGTCGGCCTGCTCGCCCTGGCCCTCAGGACAGCGTCGTCAGCTGCTGGGTCGCCCTCGTCAGGGCCACGTAGAGCGTCGCGCGTCCCGTGACGGACTCCGCCTCGATCTCCTGGGGGCGCACGACCACGATGCCGTCGAACTCCAGACCCTTGGTGTCGAGCCCGGTGAGCACGACGACCCGGTCGTCGCCCGACGGCGCGACCCGGGAGTCGACCGCGGCCCGGGCTCCGGCGGCGTCGTCGGCCAGCTCCGACCACGAGGCCAGCCACGCGTTGACCTCCGAGCGCCGCGCGGCCGGCACCACGATCCCGACGGTGCCCGCGACCTCCGCGGCGAGCGCGACGACCTCGCGGCGGGTGACGGCCTCCAGGTCGTCGTCGGCGACGCTGAGCTCGCGCGGCTCGACGCCGGTCGAGCGCACGGCCTCGGGCAGGTCGGCGTCGAGGCCGACCCGCTCGGCGTACGCCGCGGCGTAGGCGTAGATCTCGGCGGAGTTGCGGTAGTTCGTCGACAGGTGGAAGGAGTGCACCGTCTTGCGCTCGAGGGCCTCGGCGCGGGCCTGGTCGGCCTCGGCCGGCACCGGCCACGACGACTGGGCGGGGTCGCCGACCACGGTCCACGACGCCGCGCGACCACGCCGCCCGACCATCCGCCACTGCATCGGGGTCAGGTCCTGCGCCTCGTCGACGAGCACGTGGGCGAAGCCGTCGTCGTCGATGCTGTTGCTCGGGGGCGCCCAGGCCCGACCGCTCGGGGCGTACTCGCGCTCGGCGGCCGTGGTGAGCTCCTCGAGGTCGACCCGGCCGTCGAGGGCCCGTCCGAGCGCGCCGCCGGTGCCCTCACGCTCCTGCTCGACCGCGGGCACGTCACCGAGGGCGTAGCGCAGCTCGTCGAGCAGGGGCACGTCCTGGATCGACAGTCCGCCCCGCACCACGCCGGCGGCGGTGATCGGCGCGGCCTCCGACCAGCTCTTGGCGAGCAGTCGCTGCTCCTCCTCGTCGAGCACGCCGTCGCCGACGCGGGCCAGCAGCTCGGGGTCGCGCAACCAGCCGAGGACGTCGGCGGCGTGCAGCGGCGGCCACCACTGGACCGCGAAGTCGACGACCTCGGGGATCGAGAGCATGTCGTCGTCGAAGGCCTCGCGGCCCCGCTCGCGGCCCCGCTCCCCCTTGACCTGGCGCCACATCGCGTCGAGCAGGGTCGGCGCGACGCGCTGGACCTGGCGGTTGCGGCGGCCCTGGCCCATCAGCTGACGACGCAGCCGCGCCAGCTGCGGCGGCCGCAGCACGATCACGTCGTCGCGCCAGAAGACCCGCAGGCCGTCGGCTGCTCCCGGCACCGGCTCGCGCGCCAGGCGTCGCATCACCTCGACCATCCGGGCCGACCCCTTGACGTCGGCGACGGCCGGCGGGTCGTGGCGCGAGGCGGAGACCCCGTCGACGACCTCGCCGAGCGAGCGCAGCGCCACGGCCGTCTCGCCGAGGCTGGGCAGCACCCGCTGGATGTAGCGCATGAAGACCCCGCTGGGTCCGATCACCAGCACCCCGCCCGACTCGTAGCGGCGGCGGTCGGAGTAGAGCAGGAACGCCGCACGGTGCAGCGCGACCACGGTCTTGCCGGTGCCCGGGCCCCCGGAGATCGACACCACGCCGCGACCCGGTGCTCGGATGGCGCGGTCCTGCTCGGCCTGGATGGTCGCCACGATCGAGTGCATCGAGCGATCACGGGCCCGGGAGAGCTGGGCCATCAGGGCGCCCTCCCCGACGACCGGCAGCTCCACGCCGAGCTCCTCGAGGCGCGCCGCGGCGTCGGCGTCGAGGAGCTCGTCCTCCACCCCGACGACGTGCGAGCCGGAGCACCGCAGCACCCGGCGGCGTACGACGGACTGCGGCGTGGCCGCCGTGGCCTGGTAGAACACCGCCGCCGCCGGCGCGCGCCAGTCGACGAGCAGCGAGTCGCGCTCCGCGTCGCGCAGCCCGAGACGCCCGACGTAGCGGTGCACCGGCTGGTCCTCGGCGGCGTCCGGGTCGCTCGCCGGGTCGAGGTCGAGACGACCGAAGACCAGACCCTCGTGCGCCGCGTCGAGCTGCGCGAGCCGCTTGGCGGCCTGGAAGACCATCGCGTCGCGCTCGACGAGACCGCCCTCGTGACCCAGGCGCCCGCGCTCGTGGCCCTCGTCGGCCAGTCGCTGCGCGGCGATCCCCGCGTCAGCCAGGCGCAGGTAGACGGTGTCCACGAACGCCTGCTCAGCGGCGATCTCCCGCTCGACGAGCTCCTCGGACACAGCGCTTTCCCCTCGGTGCAGGTCGGGCGACGCGCGCCGGGGCGGCCGCGTCGCTACGCCGTGCCGGGGTGGTCCTCAGCAGGCGAGTCGGCCATCATACGACCGGGTCCCCGAACCGGCCGGACCCCCGTCCGGGGCACCACGCGGCAGGTCCCCCGACCCATCCGGATCACCCGCCGCTCCGAACTATCGGTATGCGACCTCGCCTGCTGTACGCCGGATTCGGACTCCTCGCCACCCTCGTCGGCATGGGGGCCGGACACCTCGTCGCGTCCCTGACGACGCCGGCCGCCTCCCCGGTGCTCGCCGTCGGCTCGAGCGTGATCAACCTGACCCCCACCCCGCTCAAGGAGTGGGCGATCCGCAACTTCGGGTCCAGCGACAAGCTGATCCTGGTCGGCACGGTGATCATCGCCGTGCTGGCCCTCGCCGCCGTCGCCGGCGTGCTGGCCCGACGCCGTCTCGCCGCCGGCGCCACGATGCTCGTGGTCCTGGTGGCGATCGCCGCCGTCGCGGCCTACGTGAACTCCGACAGCCTCCTCGACGTCGTGCCCAGCCTCGTGACGGCGATCGCCGGCGTGGCCACCCTGGTCTTCCTCGACCGGATGGCGCGCCGCTCCGCGGCCAGGCCCCAGGAGACCACCGACGACGACGGCTCGACGCCGACGGCACCCAGCAAGGCCAGCCGTCGCGGCGTGCTGATCGGCTCCGGTGCGATGCTCGTGCTGGCCGCGGCCATGGCCGGGGCGGGCCGCGTCATCGGCACCCTGCGCGCGGCCCCCGCCGACGTGGCCCTGCCCACGGCGGCCTCGCCGCTGGCGCCGCTGCCGGCCGGCCTGGAGAAGCGCTTCCCGGGGATCACGCCGCTGCAGGTCCCGAACGCCGACTTCTACCGGGTCGACACCCGTCTCGACACCCCCATCGTCGACGTCGACTCCTGGACGCTGACCATCGACGGTGACGTCGACGCCGAGGTGAGCTTCACCTTCGACGAGATCGCGGCGATGGACGTCGTCGAGCGCGACATCACGCTGACGTGCGTGTCGAACTCGGTCGGCGGGGAGTACGTCGGCGGTGCGCGCTGGCTCGGTGTCCCCCTGAAGACGCTGCTCGACAAGGCCGGCATCGCCAACACCAAGGCCGACCAGATCCTCTCCACCGACGTCGACGGCATGACCATCTCGACCCCGCTCGACCTGGCCACCGACGGTCGCGACGCGATCCTGGCCATCGGGATGAACGGCGAGGCGCTGCCGCGCGAGCACGGGTTCCCGGCCCGGATGGTGATCCCGGGGCTCTACGGGTTCATCAGTGCCACGAAGTGGGTCGAGCGACTGACGCTGACGACCTACGCCGAGCAGAGTGCCTACTGGACCGACCGCGACTGGGCCACCGACGCCCCGATCAAGATCTCCGCACGCATCGACACCCCGCAGGTCGGCTCCCAGCTCGAGGCCGGCCGGACCGTCGTCGGAGGCGTCGCCTGGGCCCAGCAGCAGGGTGGCGTGGAGAAGATCGAGGTCCAGATCGACGGCGGCGGCTGGCAGGCCGCCACGCTGGGCCCGCAGGTCAACAACGACTACTGGCGCCAGTGGTTCTACGAGTGGGACGCGACCTCGGGCTCGCACACCATCGCCGCGCGCGTCATCGACGGGGACGGTGACGTCCAGAGCGCGGCGCGCGCCAACCCCTTCCCCGAGGGCTCCAGCGGCATCCAGAGCCTGCTCGTCACCGTGGCCTGAGGTTCCCCGACCCCGTCAGCCCCCCGTATCCACCCGTAGCCCCCTGGCAGCCCCCTGGCAGCCCCCTGGGCACGTCGACCGCCTCGTCCCCTCACCGGGGGCGGGGCGGTCGTGCGTGGTGCCCCGGGGCGGGCCACGACGCCGATCGGGACCCGCGACGAGAAAAGAATTCCAATCCGATCCCCGACCGACCAATCCGATGCCGGGTCAGCACCGAACTATCCGTGTCAGTACCGAGAGAGACAACAACCCCCGTACGAAAGGCTTTCCCCTCATGAAGCTCAACTCGATCACCCGCACCACCGGCACCCTCGCCGGCGCCCTCGCCCTCTCCGTGAGCCTCGCGGCCTGCGGCGGCTCCTCGACCGAGGAGGCCGAGACCTCCACCGCGAGCGAGTCCGCCCCGTCCGAGGCCCCCGTCGAGGAGCCCTCCGAGAGCGAGCCCGAGGCCGCTGCCGGCGCCGGCGCCGACACCTTCGGTGACGCCTGCTCCGCCGTGCCCACCTCGGGCAAGGGCTCGTTCGACGGCATGGTCCAGGACCCGGTCGCCACCGCCGCCAGCAACAACCCGCTGCTCGGCACCCTGGTCTCCGCCGTCGGCGCAGCCGGCCTGGTCGACACGCTGAACTCCGCCCCCGCGATCACCGTGTTCGCCCCGACCGACGACGCCTTCAAGAAGATCCCCGCGAAGACCCTCAACGCGGTGCTCAAGGACAAGAAGACGCTGACCGCGATCCTGACCCACCACGTCATCGGTGAGCAGCTCGGCCCGGACGAGATCGCCGGAACCCAGGACACCCTGAACTCCGACACCCTCGAGATCACCGGCGACGCCACCGAGGGCGTCACCGTGAAGAACGCGGGCGGCGACGCCACCGTCCTGTGCGGCAACATCCCCACGGCCAACGCGACGGTCTACGTCCTCGACACCGTGCTGATGCCGTCCTGATAGTGACCTCTGGTCACTGAGCACGGCACAATCGGCCGGGTGGATGATCCTGTGAAGCCCGTGGGTGACGGCGCCTCCTCCTCGGAGGCGGCGCCGTCACCTGTCTCCCGGTCCCCCGGGGGGTCGACCACCGCCGAGCTGGGAGACCTTCTCAAGCGCTCCGCGAGGGGCGACGAGCAGGCCTTCGCCTTGTTCTACGACGCCACCTCCTCGCGGGCCTACGGGCTCGCGGTGCGGGTGGTGCGCAACCCGGCCCAGGCCGAGGAGGTCTCCCAGGAGGCCTACCTCGAGGTGTGGCGCACGGCCAACCGCTTCGACCCGGCACAGGGAAGTGCCCTCTCGTGGCTGTTGACCATCCTCCACCGCCGGGCAGTCGACCGGGTCCGCTCCGCCGAAGCAGCATCACGGCGGGACGAGACCTACCACCACCAGAACCAGAGCGTCCCGCACGACGCCACCGCTGACGCGGCCCAGGCCTCCATGGAGGCCCACCGGGTCAGGGGGGCACTCAAGACGCTCACCCCGATCCAGCGCGAGGCACTCGAGCTCGCCTACTTCGGGGGCTACACCCACACCGAGGTGGCCAGGATGCTGAACCTGCCGGTCGGTACCGCGAAGACCAGGATTCGAGACGGCCTCATCCGACTCCGAGACGCACTCGGGGTCGGGCAGGGCCCGGCGGAAGGAGCCAGAGCATGAACGACGCCCACGCGCTGTCCGGCGCCTACGCGATCGACGCTCTCGATGCCGACGAGCGGGAGATCTTCGAGGAGCACCTCGCCGGCTGTGACGAGTGCCGCCGGGAGGTGGCCAGCCTGCAGGAGGCCGGCGCACTGCTCGGTGTCGACCGCGCCGTCGCCCCTCCCCTCGACCTGCGTGCCCGCGTGCTCGCCGACATCGCCGCGGTCCGTCCGCTGCCCCCCGTCGTCACCCCCGACTTCTCCAGCGACGTCACGTCGCTCGCCGAGCGCCGCCACGCCCGTCGCCGCCCGGCGCTGCCCGCCCTCGTCGCGGCCGCTGCGGCCGTCGTCGCGATCGGGGCCGGAGGCATCCTGTGGAACCCGTTCGGCGGGGACGACGTACCGACCGCACGGAACACGCCCTCGGCCACCCCGACCGTGGACCCCGTCCAGCAGGTCATCGATGCGAGCGACGCCGAGACCCTGGCCCAGGGTCTCGACGTCGGCGGCTCCGCCACCGTGTTCCGCTCGCGTGGTCTGGGCGAGGCCGCCGTCGTGACCCGCGGGCTGCCCGACCCCGGCCGCGGCAGCGTCTACCAGCTGTGGCTGCGCCTCGACGGCGAGATGATGCCGGCCGGGCTCCAGAGCAGCGGCGACTTCTCCGTGCTGCTGGCCGGCAACGCCACCGACGCCGAGGCGATCGGCATCACCGTCGAGCCGGCCGGGGGTTCGACCCACCCGACGACGCAGCCGGTCGCCTACATGCCCTTCGAGCAGGCGTGAGCCGCCGGGTCGCCGTCGTCGGATCGGGCGTCGCCGGGCTGACGGCTGCCTACGTGGCCTCCCGCACGGCACACGTCGTCCTCTACGAGGCCGACGACCGTCTCGGCGGGCACGCCGACACCCACGAGGTGGTGGACCAGGGCGGCCGGGCCCGGCGCGGAGCGCACCCTCGGCATCGACACCGGGTTCATCGTGCACAACCCCCGCACCTATCCGGTGCTGCTGCGGATGTTCGCCGAGCTCGGTGTGCGCACCCAGCCCTCGGAGATGTCCATGTCGATCCGCGACGACGGCACGGGTCTGGAGTGGGCCGGCGCGATGGGTCGGCGCGGGCTGTTCCCGACCAGCGCCAACCTGCGCAACCCGCGCTACCTGCGGATGCTGAGCGAGATCCCGCGCTTCCACCGCCAGGCGCAGCGGGTCGTGTCGCAGGCGCGGGTGCCCAGCACCGGCGACGTCACCGAGGACGTCACGCTGCGCCGCTTCCTCGACGAGGGCGGCTTCACGCCGTACTTCGTGCGCCACTTCATGGAGCCCCTGGTGGCCGCCGTGTGGTCCTGCGACCCCGAGGTGGCCCTCGACTACCCCGCGCGCTACCTGTTCACCTTCCTCTCCCACCACGGGATGCTCGGCATCTTCGGGTCCCCGCAGTGGCGCACGGTCTCCGGCGGCTCGCACCGCTACGTCGAGAAGGTCGCCGCCGAGCTGGGCGAGGTGCGCCTGGGTGCCAAGGTGACCTCGCTGCTGGAGACCGCCGCCGGGGTCGAGGTCACCGACGGCAACGGCCGCACCGAGACCTTCGACGCCGTGATCGTGGCCACGCACCCCTCCCAGGCGCTCGGCATGCTCGCCGAGCCGACCCCGTTGCAGCGCGAGCTCCTCGCCGCGATGCCCTACAGCGCCAACGTCGCGCTGCTGCACACCGACACCTCCGTGCTGCCCGCGGCCACCGACGCGTGGGCGGCGTGGAACTTCCACCGGCCGCGCGGCACGGACGCCCGCCCGGGCGAGGTCACCGTGACCTACGACCTGACCCGCCTGCAGCGCCTGCCCACCGACACCCACTACCTCGTCACCCTCGGTGGCGAGCACCTCGTGGACCCGGCCACCGTGATCGCGCGCCGCGAGTACGAGCACCCGCTCTACAACCCGACGTCGGTCGCGGCGCAGGCCAGGCTGCCCGAGATCGACAGCGACCGGCTCGCGTTCGCCGGCGCCTACCACGGGTGGGGCTTCCACGAGGACGGCGCGCGCTCGGGTCTCGCCGCCGCCGAGCGGGTCGGGCTGCGCTGGCCGGACGCGGACGGCGTGCGTTCCGGCGCCTTCGGCGCGGGACTGCGCGAGCGCACCGGCGTCTTCTCGACCACCGTGCGCCACACGCGCCGCCGGCCCTTCAAGCGCTCCTTCAGCCACCGCACGCACACCTGGCTCGTCGACCTCGACGACCTGCCCGACCATGGGGTGCTCGCCTCGTTCGAGGCGCGCGACCACCTCGGTGACCCGGGCGCCACCATCCGTGCCAACGTCGAGACGTTCCTGCTCGGCGAGGGCCTCGACCTCCACGGAGGTCAGATCCTGATGGCGGCCAACGCCCGGGCGCTGGGCTACTGCTTCAACCCGATCAGCGTCTTCTGGTGCACCGACGCGGCCGGCGACCTCTCCGCGGTCGTGGTCGAGGTCCACAACACCTACGGCGACCGTCACGCCTACGTCGTCCACCCCGACGAGCAGGGTCGGGCACGCACCGACAAGGTGATGTACGTCTCGCCCTTCCACGGCACCGACGGTCACTACGAGGTCGCCGTCCCGGTCCCCGACGCGCGCCTGCACGTCTCGGTCACCCTGCACAGCGACGACGGCGCCACCTTCAGCGCCTCCCTCGACGGGGAGCGCGCGGGGTCCCCCACGGACCGCCGCGCCGTCGTGCGCGCCGCTCCCGCCGCCCTGCGCGGCTCCGCCCTGATCCTCGCCCACGGCGTCTGGCTCTGGCTGCGCCGCTTGCCCGTCCGCCCCCGTCCCCCCCACCACCAGGAAGGTGTCCGATGACCGTCGACTCCGACCGGCTCGCCGCCAACCACTGGCCCGGACTCGAGGTCGTGCCGACCGGCCCCCGGGCCGCCGTCGCCGCCCGCATCTTCCGCCGGATCTTCACCGTCGCGATGCGACGCCTCGACGTCACCGTCGACCTGGCCGCCACGGCCACGCGCCCGGCCCAGCGACTGGGTCGCGGCGGACCGGTCGCGACCGTCCACCGGCCCGAGGAGTTCTTCGCCCGGGTCGGCAGCCAGGGCCTGATCGGCTTCGGCGAGGCCTACCTGACCGGGGTCTGGGACGCCGACGACCTCGGAGGGTTCCTCGGGGTGCTCTCCGCCGAGATGGCCGACCTCGTGCCGCGCCCGCTGCAGCGCCTGCGTGCCCTCTACGTCGCCCGCCCGCCCCGCTTCCACCGCAACACCACGGACCAGACGCGCGGCAACATCGCGCACCACTACGACCTGTCCAACGACATGTTCGAGCTGTTCCTCGACCCGACGCTGAGCTATTCCGCGGCGCTCTTCGACTCCGACGTCACCCGCAGCCGCGACGAGGTGGGCGCCCTCCTGCGCGCCGGCGCGCCGTACGCCGTCGAGTCCGGCGGGCCGACCCGCGAGGACCTCGAGCCCGCCCAGGCCCGCAAGCTGGAGCGTCTGCTCGACGCCACCGGGGTCACCGAGGGCTCCCGGGTGCTCGAGATCGGCTCCGGCTGGGGCGAGCTCGCCCTGCGCGCCGCCCGCCGCGGCGCGCGGGTCACCACGATCACCCTCTCCTCGGAGCAGCAGGCCCTGGCTCGTGAGCGCATCGCCGCGGCCGGGATGAGCGAGCGCGTCGACGTCGAGCTGCTCGACTACCGCGCCGTGACGGGTCAGTTCGACGCCGTGGTCTCGATCGAGATGATCGAGGCCGTCGGCCACGAGTACTGGCAGACCTACCTCGAGACCATCGAGCGCGTGCTCGTCCCCGGTGGTCGTGTCGGCATCCAGGCGATCACGATGCCGCACGACCGGATGCTGGCGACCAAGCAGACCTACACCTGGATCAACAAGTACATCTTCCCCGGCGGCTTCCTGCCCTCGGTGCAGGTCCTCGACGACCTCTCCCGCGAGCACACCGACCTGCGCCTGACCGGGCGGTTGTCGATGGGCCTGCACTACGCCGAGACCCTGCGACTGTGGGACGAGGCGTTCACCGCCCGTCACGACGAGGTCCTCGCGCTCGGCTTCGACGAGACGTTCCTGCGGATGTGGCACTTCTACCTGGAGTACTCCCGCGCGGGGTTCGCCTCGACCTACCTCGACGTCAACCAGCTCGTCTGGACCCGAGGAGGGGCAGCCTGATGGCCGTCGCCGAGCAGCTCGCCGCCGTCGTCGAGCCCTTCGTCGGCGGGACGCTGCCCGTCCGGCTGCGCGCGTGGGACGGCTCCGAGGCGGGCTCGCCCGATGGCCCCGTGGTCGAGCTGCGTTCCCCGGCCGCCGTACGCCGCCTGCTGCGCCACCCCGGTGAGCTCGGCGCCGCCCAGGCCTACGTCACCGGCGAGCTCGACGTGCCGGCCGAGGGCGGGTGGGACCTGGACTCGGCCCTGACCCACGCCTTCGCGGTGTCCAAGGAGCGCCACCTCTCGGGCGCGAAGCTCTCGCCCCGGGCCGTGCTCAAGGCGTTGGGCGAGCTGCGCTCGATGGGCCTGGTCGGGCTGCCGCCGTCCGCTCCGGCCTCCCAGGCCCGGGTCAAGGGCCGCCTGCACTCCAAGCTGCGCGACATCCGCGCCATCAGCCACCACTACGACCTGTCCAACGAGTTCTACGCGCTGATCCTCGAGCCGCAGATGGCCTACTCGTGCGGCTACCACGTCAAGCCCGACGTCAGCCTCGAGGAGGCGCAGCGCGCCAAGCTCGACCTCGTGTGCCGCAAGCTCGGCCTCGAGCCCGGGATGCGGATGCTCGACGTCGGCTGCGGCTGGGGCTCGCTCTCGCTGCACGCCGCCGAGCACTTCGGCGCCCAGGTGACCGGCGTGACGATCGCGGCCGAGCAGAAGAAGTTCATCGACGCGCGCATCGCCGAACGGGGCCTCGAGGGCCGGGTCGAGATCCGTCTCCAGGACTACCGCGACGCCGTCCCCGCCCCGCGCCGCGAGTACGACGCCGTCGGCTCTCTGGAGATGGGCGAGCACGTCGGCCAGGACAACTACCCGAC
Organism: uncultured Actinomycetota bacterium; assembly: GCA_963714475.1. Taxonomy (GTDB): domain Bacteria; phylum Actinomycetota; class Actinomycetes; order Propionibacteriales; family Nocardioidaceae; genus Nocardioides. The sequence continues at coordinate 817,330 of CAVQOP010000004.1, read as the reverse complement.
GTACGCCTCGGTGCTGCGCCGGGCGGTCAAGCCGGGCGGGCGGGTGCTGATCCAGCAGATGTCACGCACCGGCAAGTGGCCCGGTGGCGGCCCGTTCATCGAGTCGTTCATCGCCCCCGACATGTACATGCGCCCGGTCGGCGAGACCGTGGCCATGCTCGAGGAGGGCGGGCTCGAGGTCCGCGACGTCCACGGGCTGCGCGAGCACTACGTGCTGACCGTCGCGGGCTGGCTGGAGAACTTCTACGCCCACCGCGACCAGCTCACGGCGCTGATGGGCGAGGAGGTCTACCGGGTCTGGGAGCTCTACCTCGTCGGTGGGTCGATGGCCTTCCGCGACGGCCGCATGGGCGTCGACCAGATCCTGATGGTGCGGCCCGGTGGCGAGCACACGTTGCCGGCCGAACGGTCCTGGTGAGCGAGCCGTCCGGTCCTCCTCGTGAGCCCTGACGGCTGATCGGGTCGTCGGGCGGTCAGTCGTGTGCCTGACAACGACCCACTCGCCGTCGTGGGACACACGACCCGCCCGGGCAGGCCACGGAGCATCCCGGGAGCGAGAGCCGCAACGAGCGCGTGCTCACATCGGGTGCGGCCCGAGAGCATCGATGACCGTGTGCAGGTCGTCGTTCAGCCGGTCGTGGGACGCGACGTCGAGGCCGAGCGCGTCGGGCGCGAACGCGGCAAGAACATGCGGGGTGACCTCGTCGAGCAGGGCCTGGCCGGCCTCGGAGGAGTAGAGCGCAGAGGGGAGGCCCCTCCCCGCGGGCGGGGTGCGCCGGACCAAGCCTCGGTCCTCCATCACCCGGACCAGCTGTCCGACGGACTGAGGTGTCGCCAGCACGACGCGGGCCAGGTCGGCCTGGCTGATGCCGGGTCGCTCGACGAGGTGCAGCAGCACGCTGAACTGGTGCGGGGGAAGGTCGAAGGGGGCGAGCGTCGCGGCGAAGACGCGGCCCATCACCTGCGTCGCGCGGACCACGGTCAGGGCCGTGAACCTGTCGGGATCGCCTCCGCTCCATCCGGGGCGCTCGGTGTTCACGGGACCCAGTGTAAGTTACCTGATAGGCATCAACTCCCTTACACCTCGGCGAGAGCGCGGCACCATGAACCGACTGACCCACGCGGTGCTGCGCCACCGCCTCATCGTCGCCCTGGTCTGGTTCGCGGTGGCTGTCGCGGGTGGCGCCACGGCGTCCACGACCGCGGACCGGCTGTCCTTCGAGTTCGCCCTGCCCGGCCAGGCGGCGTACGAGACGAACGAGCAGATCATCGAGCAGTTCGGCGGCGGCGGCGGCCTGATCGACCCGTTGCTGTTGGTGGTCACCGGCGAGGGAGCGGCCGAGCGGGCCGACAAGGTCGCCACCGCGGCACGCGACGCGGTCCCGGGCACCCGGACGGTCTCGCCCGCTGACGCGGGGGCCGAGGCGCTCACCGTCGACTCGGGCGCCGCGGTGGTCGTCGTCTATCCACCGGCCTCGCCCGGACCCGCGCCGTACGTCGCGGCCGTACCTCCTCTCGAGCAGGTCGCCGAGAGCGCGTCGACCGACGGGGCGCAGGTCGAGCTCACCGGTTTCGAGCTCCTGGTCGAGGGCGGTGGCGGGGAGCGCAGCATCCTCGTCGAGGTGCTCCTGGGGGGCCTCGGGGCGCTGGTCGTGCTGGTCCTGGTGTTCGGGTCGTTGCTGGCGGGTCTGCCGTTGCTGGTCGCCGCGGTGTCCATCCTCGGGACCTTCCTGGCCCTGCTCGGGCTGACGTACGTCACCGACGTCTCGGCGGTGGTGCAGTACCTCGTCGCGCTGATCGGGCTCGGTGTCGCCATCGACTACTCACTGCTCGTGGTCACCCGGTGGCGGGAGGAGAGCGCCAAGGGGGTCAGCAACGACGACGCGGTCGCCACCGCCATGGCCACCGCCGGCCGCTCGGTGGTCTTCAGCGGCGTCACCGTGGCGGTGTCCCTGGCGGCGCTCGTGGTGGTGCCGATCCCCTTCCTGCGCAGCATCGGGCTCGGCGGGCTGCTGATCCCCCTGTTCAGCGTCGCGATCTCGCTCACCCTGGTGCCGGCCCTGCTCAGCGCGTTCGGCCCACGGCTGAACTGGCCACGACGCAAGCCCGCGGTCACCCGCAGCAGTCTGTGGGCTGCCGTCGCGGCCGGCGTGCTCCGACACCGGTGGCTCACCGTCATCGGCTCGACGGCCGTGCTGCTCGCCCTGGCCGCACCGGTGCTGACCCTGACCCTCGGCACCGCCCAGCTCAGCGGCGTCTCGGGCACCTCGCCGGCATCGCAGGCCCTGACTGCCGTCGTGTCCGACGGGCTCCCCGCCGGCGTACCGCGACCCACCGAGGTCGTCGTCGCCGAGAACCGGATCGGCGACGTGCTCGACCGGCTGGGGGAGGTGGAGGGAGTCGCTGCCGCCGTGGCCCCCGAGGGCGAGCAGTGGCGCGCCGACGGCCAGGCCCTGCTGCAGGTGTGGTCGGAGGACGACCCCGCCAGCGACGCCGGCCGCGACACCCTCGCTCGCGTCCGGACCGTCGCGGGCACCTCGGTGGGCGGTACGCCGGCCGAGGACGCCGACTTCGTGTCCGCGGTCTACGGCAACGCCGTCTGGGTGGCCCTCGGCGTCGCAGTCGTCACCTTCCTGCTCCTGGCGCGCGCGCTGCGCTCACTGTGGCTGCCGATCAAGGCCCTCGCCCTCAACGTCCTCTCCCTCGGAGCGGCCTACGGCGTCACGGTCCTGATCTGGCAGGAGGGCTACGGCTCAGACCTGCTCTTCGGGCAATCGGCCTCCGGGGTGATCACCATCTGGGTGCCGGTCGCAGCGTTCGCATTCCTCTTCGGCCTCTCGATGGACTACGAGGTCTTCCTGCTGTCGCGGATGCGCGAGGAGCACGACCTGCTTGCCTCCCCGGACTCGGGGGAGGCGCTCGACGAACGCACCGCCACGGACCGCGCCGTCGTCGAGGGGATCGCCAACACCGGGCGGCTCGTCACCTCGGCTGCGCTCATCCTCTTCTTCGCCTTCATCGCCCTCTCCACCGTGCCGGCCGTCGAGGTCAAGGTGCTCGCGACCGCGTTGGCGCTCGGCATCGCCATCGACGCGGTCATCGTCCGCGGGCTGCTCGCCCCAGCCCTGGTGGGCGTGCTCGGGGGTGCCAACTGGACCATGCCCCGGTCACTCGCCCGGGCCCTCCTGCTCCCAGCCACGTCGCTGACACCGCACCCCACGACCGCGTCTCCGACTCGGCCGACACGTGGCGCGAAGCACAAGGACGAGGGCTGAGGAGATCAGGCTCCGTCGTCGTGGCCAGCCACCGGTGACCCCGATGCGGGGCCGGACGCTCCCCTGAGGCAGTGACGTCTTGCGAATGATGGCGGAGGTGATCGTCTGGAGCAGGCCCTGGTCCGCTTCCTGCCGCATCGAGGGTCATGGGCGAGTACGGCGGGCAGTGGCGGAGCGGGGTCTACTCCGTCTGGTTGTTCTGAATTGCCCTCAGCTTCGTGGAGCTCACCGGCTCGATCGGCTATCGCCAGGTCGAGCTGCTCGAGAAGTGGGCCCGCGACTCCACGGTCCTCGACATCGTCGAAGGAACCCAGCAGATCCAGCAGCCGATCGTGGCACGTCGGATCCGCGGGCTCTCCAGCGCCGAGCTCTCCAGCGCCGAGCTCACCTAGCCGCAGGCGGGTCCTGCTTCGCCGGCGGCTCCGCGAGCGGGGCGTCGGGCTTCTTGCCCGACGCCTTGAAGGGGTCGCCCCCGGTCTTGGCGGAGCCCGCCACGGGCACCGGCTTGGCGTCGCGGGAGGCAGGGGCGGCCGACCGGGCCGGGTTCGGATTCGATGCAGCGTCCGGGCTGGCCACGGGGGCTCCTTCGGGTCGTCGTCGCAGGGTTGCGACCACTCTCAGGCTGTCACGGGCACCAAACCGTCCGCGCGCGCCACCTCAGGACCCGAGCGTCGTCGCGGTCCGCGACACGGATAGCTCGGCGCTCGGGCGACGGTGAAGGTGACGGGTCAGCGTGCGAGGAGGGCTCTCCGGCACGGCAGGTGACACCCAGTGCCGGCGCCTCCGACGGCCGGTACCGCAGACCAACCCGCCAGCGTCGCGAAGCCCTCGGGGCGGCAGGTCGGGCGTGTTGACAACAACGTCGTCTGACCTCATCATCGTCACGTGACGATGAAAGCGATTGCGGTAGATGTGGACGGCAAGTCCGCGGCACGCCATCTCGACCCGGCAGCATGCTTGTTCCACGGGTTCTCCGACCCTTCCCGGCTGGCCATCCTGCGTCACCTGGCGTTGGGCGAGCACCGCGTCACGGACCTGACGGCTCACATCGGCCTCGCGCAGTCGACCGTCTCCAAGCACCTCGCCTGCCTGCGTGACTGCGGTCTGGTGACCTCGCGTCCCGAGGGCCGGGCGTCAGTGTTCTCGTTGACGCACCCCGAAGCCCTCGACGACCTCTTCGCCGCCGCAGAGCGGCTTCTCCTGCTGACCGGCGACGCCGTCACCTTGTGCGCCAGCCACGGCACCGACGTCGTCCAGGAGGAGTCGCGATGAGCGCATCAGTGAGCAGCCACAGCCACGACACGGTCGTCTCTGAGCAGGACCGTCGCCGGTATGGGCGGCGAGCGCAGCTCCTCGCCGGTGCTTCCGTCGGCTACAACGCGGTCGAGGCGGTCATCGCGATCGGCGCCGGACTCGTTGCCGGATCCGTCGCCCTGGTCGGGTTCGGGCTCGACTCCGTCGTCGAGGTCTCCTCCGGACTGATCATCCTGTGGCAGTTTCGCCACCCCCTGCCGCAGTCACGCGAGCAGAAGGCCCTGCGTCTCATGGCTCTGTCGTTCTTCGGGCTCGCCGCCTACGTGACCTTCGAGTCGGTCCGTTCGCTCGCCAGCGCCCACGAGCCTGAGGCCTCCACCGTCGGCATCGCGCTTGCGGCAACCTCACTGGCCGTCATGCCGTTCCTGTCCTGGGCCCAACGCCGAACCGGACGCGCGCTCGGGTCTCACGCTGTCGTCGCGGACTCCACCCAGACGCTGCTGTGCACCTACATGTCCGCGATACTCCTGATCGGGCTGGTCCTCAACGCGACGCTGGGCTGGTGGTGGGCCGACCCCATCGCCGGACTCGTCATCGCCGCCGTAGCCGCCAAGGAAGGCCGCGAGGCTTGGCGCGGGGAGAACTGCTGCGGCCCGCCGAGCACGCCGTGAGCCGCTCGTGACGCGGGATCGGCCTGCGACCGTCGGACGGTCGGGTACCCCACGACGCGGGATACCACGTCCTCGGATGCCCGACCTCGCTGCGGGATCGCACCGCTGCCCGATGTTGCTCGGGCCCTGGTCCGCCGTGGTCCCCTCACGAGCTCGGTCTCCCTCGGGGCAGCGGCCAGGACCCGACCCCGGATGAGCCCCGCTCGGCTAGCGTCGGACGCGTGAGCGCCCTCCCACTGTCCCTGACCATCCTCGTCGTCGGCGCCCTCGCCGTCGCGGCGGTGATGGCGCTGACGGCGGTACGCGGCAAGCAGCTCGGCGTCATCGCCGTCGTCGACGTCGCCTGGGGCTCCGGCTTCGTGGTGGTCGCCCTGGTCTCCGCGATGCTCGGCGCCGCCGCGGACGTGCCGGCCTCCGGTGACGCCCAGCCGTGGATCGTCTTCGTCCTGGTCGCGATCTGGGGAGGCCGGCTCGCGTGGCACGTGCGCACCCGCTTCAACGGCGAGCACGCGGGCGAGGAGGACCCGCGCTACGCCGAGATGCTGGGCGGGTCGCTGGCCGAGGTCGGGATGGCGACCGCGGTCAAGCGGGTCTTCGCCGTGCAGGGCACCGCGATGTGGCTGGTCTCGCTGCCGGTGATGATCGGCGCCGCGACCGGGCTGGCGTCCTGGCCGGTGCTGGTGCTCGGCGTGATCGTGTGGGGTGTCGGCCTCGCCTTCGAGACGATCGGCGACCGCCAGCTCACGGCGTACAAGGCCCAGCCCAGGAGCGAGCGACCGAAGATCATGGACCAGGGCCTGTGGGGCTGGACCCGGCACCCGAACTACTTCGGCGACGCCTGCGTGTGGTGGGGCCTGTGGCTGGCCGCCGGCCTCGCCTCCGGCTGGGTCGTCGGCCTCGTCACGCTCGTCGCGCCGGTGGCGATGACCTTCTTCATCCGCAACGTGACCGGCGCCAAGCTGCTGGAGCGGAAGATGAGCCAGCGCGAGGGCTGGGACGAGTACGCCGCCCGCGTGCCGTTGTTCTTCCCCCGGCCGCCCTCGAGGTGAGGACGAGCACGCGCTACCTGCGGGTGGGGCTCCCGCGCTGAGACTCCGGACCCGCCTGCCCGGTCGAACCCGCGGGGCCCGCGGGGCCCGCGGGGCCCTGGGGCCGGACCTCGACCGGGCGTACGGCGGCAGGGCGTTCGGCGGCCGCCCGGTCCGCCTCCTTGCGGGCGCGGTGCTTGTGCGCGGGGTAGGTCGGGATGGTGGGGAGGACCCCGGTCTCGACCTGGTCCTTGGGGGACGCGGGGTCGGGAACGAACTCGTGGAGCTGCCCGTCGCGTCCCTCGAAGCGGATCGTGACCGTCTCGAAGCCCTTGTGCCGCTGCATCTGGGCGTAGGCGGCATACGCGCGCCGGTCGGCGTCGGTGAGGTCGACGGCGTCGGTGAAGGGGGTCAGCAGCGCCCGCGGCCACAGTCGGCGGGCGAGCACGACGTTGACCTCGATGCCGATCACCCCCATCAGCGAGGCGAGGTAGATGATCCCGAGCAGGCCGAGGACCAGACCGAAGGTGGCGTTGACGGGCGCGGTCTCGGCCAGCACCCGCTGGGCGTAGATCGTGCCCGCCCACTGCAGCGACTGCCACAGCACCGCCGTGACGAACGCACCCGGCGCACTGCGGCCGAACCCGTGGCGGCGTGAGGCGGCGAGCCGGAAGAGCACGGTCAGACCGAGACCGATCGCGATCACCGAGAGGGCGTAGATGACCAGCCGCAGGATCCCGTCGATCCGGCCGCCGAACACCTCGGTGCTCGACCCCAGCACCGAGACGGTCGTGACGGCGACGACCGCGAAGCCGGACGTGACGAGCAGGGCGAGGCTCTTCAGCCGCATCAGGAGCGGGTTGGGGCGGCTGTTGCGCGGGACCGACCACACGACGTTCATGGCGTTCTGGATGGCCTGGCCCAGGCCCATCGCACCGTAGGTCGCGACGAGGAGGCCGACCACGATCCCCGCGGTGGAGCCGGTGAAGCGGTCGGGGCGGCCCAGCTCCTGGCCGATGATCGGGAACTGGCGCAGCGCGGAGTTCAGCACGGAGTCCTGCAGGTCCGGGTTGCCCTGCAGCAGGAGGCCGAGGATGGAGGAGGCCAGGAGCAGCAGCGGGAAGATCGCGATGAACGCGTAGTAGGTGAGGATCGCGGCGAGGTAGTTGCCCTGGTCCTCGAAGAACTTGTAGATCACGGCCAGGGGGAGACCGAGGACCGGGTGGTCCCGTTGGAAGCGGTCGACGCTCCTCACCCGGTCGGCCACGCCCCCACGATATCCGCCCCGTCACCCCCCGCCCGGCACCGTGGCCCGCGGCGTCCCCGGGGGCCAGCCGGTCACCGCGCCCGCCCGCGGGTCAGGCCGAGGCGGTCCCCGGGTCGTCGAGCACGTCGCGCCACGAGTGCTGGGGCTCGTAGCCGAGCATCCGTCGCGCCTTCTCGATGGAGTAGAAGGTCTCGTCGCGGCCCATCTCGCCGCGCACCTCGACCCCGTCGTAGAACCGGCCGATCACCTCGTCGGTGGTCGCGGCGACCGACATGTCGGCGTTCGCGACGTTGAAGACCTCGTAGCCGAGCCCGTCGGTCTCCAGGCACCGCTGCACCATCTGACCCAGGTCGCGGGTGTCGATGTAGGCGAACACGTTGCGCCGCCGCAGCGAGGGGTCCTCGAGGTAGGCCGGGAACGACTCGGCGTACTCGTGGGGCTCGATGACGTTGTTGATCCGCAGGCCGTAGACGTCCGCGCCGGTGCGCGCCTGGAACGAGCGGGCGGTGACCTCGTTGGCCACCTTCGACATCGCGTAGGAGTCCTCCGGGACCGTGGGGTGCTCCTCGTCGACCGGCACGTAGAGCGGGCGTCGCTCGCCCTGGGCGAAGCAGATCCCGTACGTCGTCTCCGACGAGGCGAAGACGACCTTCCGCACCCCGAGGCGGGTCGCCGCCTCGAGCACGTTGTAGGTGCTCAGCACGTTGGTCGCGTAGGTCTTCGCATCCGAGTGGAGCAGGATCGCGGGGATCGCCGCGAAGTGCACGACCGCGTCGTACGCCGGCTGCTGCGCCAGCTCGAGCTCCTCGGCCCGGGCGGTCCCCGCGAGGGCGGAGTACACCTCTCCGGCGTCGGTGAGGTCGACGGTGAGGTCGGACACGTCGTCGTGGCCGAGCCTGACGAGGTCGGCGTTGGTCACCTGGTGACCCGCCTCGGCGAGGTAGGGGGCGACGTGTCGGCCGGCCTTGCCGCTGCCTCCGGTGAAAAAGATGCGCATGGTCGCCCAACCAACCAGAGCGCCCGTCTCTTCCACCACCACCCGGGGCGACGTCGCCAGGGCATGATGGCGGGGTGGGTTGGTGGGAGGAGCGCGTCGTCCCGGGTCTCGTCGACCGCGCGCTGAAGGGTCGCGAGATCGGTGAGCTGCGCGCCGAGACGTGCGCCGGGCTGAGCGGCGAGGTGCTCGAGCTCGGCTTCGGTGGTGGGCTGAACCTCCCTCACCTGCCCGAGGCGGTGACCCGGGTCGACGCGGTCGAGCCGTCGGAGCGCGGGTGGGAGCTCTCCGAGCGCCGGCGCGCACGTCACGACGTACCGGTGCACCGGGTCGGCCTCGACGGACAGCGCCTCGACGCGGCCGACGACTCCTACGACCACGTGCTGTGCACGTTCACGCTGTGCACGATCCCGGACGCGGCGCTCGCGCTGGACGAGGTACGCCGGGTCCTGCGCCCGGGTGGCACGTTCGCCTACCTCGAGCACGGCCTCGCCCCGACCGACGGGGTCGCCCGGTGGCAGCGTCGGCTCGAGCCGGTGCAGCGGCGGGTCGCGGGCGGCTGCCACCTGACCCGCGACGTCGCGGCGCTCGTGGCCGACTCCGGGCTGGTCCCCGCCACGGCGCGGGCGCAGTACCTGCCGGGGCCGCGCACGCCGTGGACGTTCGGCTACCTCGGGACAGCGCGATCAGCCTCCGCTCTTGACGGGCGGCATCGGCCGGTCTAACGTACAACCAAATGGTTGTAGATCTCGCACTCACGGACACCGAGGTGGACCGGATCTTCCGGGCCCTCGCCGACGCCACGCGCCGCGACATCCTCCGACGCACGATGACGGGGGGAGCGTCGGTGTCCCAGCTGGCTGCGACGTACGACATGTCCTTCGCAGCCGTTCAGAAGCACGTCGCCGTCCTGGAGGGAGCCGGTCTGGTGACCAAGCAACCGCACGGCCGCGAGCGGATCATCCGCGGCAACCCCGAGACGCTGCAGAAGGCGCAGGCACTGCTGAGCCGCTACGAGGAGATCTGGCGCTCGCGGATCGACCGCCTCGACGCGCTGCTCACCGACGACTGACCCACCTACCCGACGAGGAGACCCGCCATGCCCATCACCTCCGTGACCCACGACCCTGCGTCCCTGACCATGACCGTGGTCGCCGACTTCGCCGCCGACCTGCAGCGCCTGTGGCAGGTCTACGTCGATCCGCGGCAGCTGGAGCGGTTCTGGGGACCGCCCGGCTACCCCTCCACGTTCACCCGTCACGACGCCGCCCCCGGCGGCCGCTCGGTGTATCGGATGACCGGTCCGGACGGCGTGAGCCACGGCGGCTACTGGGAGTGGATCTCGGTCGACCCGCTCCAGAGCTTCGAGGTGCGCGACGGCTTCGCCGGGCCCGACGGAGAGCCGAACACCCAGATGCCCACCATGCGGATGCACTTCGTCTTCGAGGAGAGCGCCACGGGTTCGCGGGTCACCACGACGACGTACTTCACCACGCTCGACGAGCTGGAGCAGCTCGTCGAGATGGGCATGGAGGAGGGGCTGCGGGCCGCCATGGGCCAGATGGACGAGGTGCTCGCCGACCTGGCGGCCTTCGCCGCTGGGGACGCGACGGTGTGCCAGATCCTGTCCGACACGCAGGCACGCCTCAGCCGGGTGATCCACGGACCGATCGAGCAGGTGTGGCAGGCGCACCACGACGCCGCGCTGATGCGACGGTGGATGCTCGGTCCGGACGGCTGGACGATGCCGGTCTGCGAGGTCGCCACCACCGTCGGCGAGAAGTACCGCTACGAGTGGGAGCCGGCCGACGGCACCGGGGGTGAGCGCTTCGGGTTCGAGGGCGAGCTGCTGGAGTCGGCTCCGCCGTACCGCGCCGTCACCACCGAGCAGATGATCGGGACGCCGGGCGACGGCACGCTCAACGAGCTCACGCTCACCACGGTCCCCGAGGGCACCCTGCTGGCTGTGGTCATCACCTTCCCCGACGCAGCGACCCGTGACGCCATCCTGGCCACCGGGATGGTCGACGGCGTGGAGTCCAGCTACGCCCGGCTCGAGCGCGACGTCATCGTCTAGCCGTCATGTCGCGCGCGGGGCGGGACGCGGGCGGGCTCAGCGCCGGTCTAGAGCGCCGAGCGTGGTCCCCGCAGGAGCCTGACGACCGATGCTGGGGCCGTACTTCTTGCCGGCCTCGACGGCTCCGGAGCCACCGAGGGCCGACGTGGCGCCCAGTGCGAGCAGGAGAGCGAGGGCCCCGGCGGCGCTTCGCGCGACGCCTCGCGGAGCAGGGCGGGCACTGCGGCTGATCTCCAGCGTGTTCGACACCATGATGTCGGCCTTTCGTCGTGGTTGTTGGTGCCACCAAGCGTGTCCCGTCGGCCGCCCCCGGGCATCGGGAGATGTCCCTATCTTGTGCCGGTCGCGGTCCGGTCGGTCGCCGGACCTGCCGTCGAGGGCGCCGACGTCACCCCTGCATCAGTCCGTGCCGGTGCAGGAGGGCGGCAGCCTGTGTCCGGTTCTGGACCTCGAGCTTCGAGATGATCCGTGAGACGTGCACGCTCACGGTCTTCGGCGACACGACCAGTGCCGCAGCGATCTGCTGGTTGGTCCGCCCCTCGGCAACGAGGCGCGCCACCTCGAGCTCGCGCACCGTGAGGGTGGACAGGCCCGCGGCCCCGTTCGCGGGGACGCGCGCGGCTCCGAGCCGGAGCCGACCGAGGCCGGCGATGCGCTGGACGTCGAGCAGGGCCGGGGCCGCCTCGAGCGGCTCGAGCAGGACCAGCGCGCGCTTCAGCTCAGACCGCGCAAGGCCGGCATCGGCCGATCGCCGCGCACCACCCGACAGCAGGGACTCGGCGCTGCGCAGTCTTGCCGTCGCCTCTTGGTAGGGGAACCCGAGCGCCCGCCATCCCTCGGCGACGTCCGACCATCGATCGGGCACGTCGTGGGGCCGAGCCTGGTCCAGGCTGGCTTCCACGTCGGCGGACCACGCCTCACCGAGCCGACCCTCCCGGTGGACCTGCTCGACGGCGGCCCGTACGAGCTCGGCCCACCGTCGGCGCTCGGGCTCGGGCCCCACGGAGACGGGTGCGAGGTGCGCGGCCTCGAGGACGACCTGCCACAGGACACCTTCATCCTCCCCGAGGTCGGGCGAGGCCAGCACGGGTCGAAGGTGCTCCCGGGCGCCGGGTACGTCGCCGCGCGACGACGCCAGGACGGCTCGGGCGAGAAAGGGCGGGTAGGCGAAGGTGATGGGCTCGCTCGGAGCGCCCAGGCCGGGGAGGTCGGCGGCGCAGAGGTCGATCCAGTCCTCCGCCTCCGGCCAGCGCCCCTGACGGGCCGCGATGAGGGCGGCCGCCCCGGCGGTCTCGCCGACGTTGAACCACTCCCGGTGACGTCGGACCTCCTGGAGCAGATCTCGCGCTCGGACCCACCCTCCCTCGTGCACCCGCGCGAGGATCACCTCCTGGGCCAGCGTGAGCCACAGGCCGCGCGCGTTCTCCACCGGTCCGAGGCGGGCGAGGGCCCGTTCACCGTGGTCCACCGCTTCGGCGGCCAGCCCCATGGTGGTGAGGAGGTTGATGATGTTCGCGGTGGCCCGGTGTCGCTCACGAGGTGCGATGAGCTCGACGTCCTCCTCGACCCCCCGCTCCAGCAGCAACGCCTCCGCGTGCCGGCGCTCGGCGCGCAGACGGTAGCTCTGCGCCTGGACGACCATGGGTCGCAGGGCGTCGGCCGGGGCCACTTGGACGAGCAAGCGGTCCAGCACCTGGCCGGCGAGGACAGCCAGGTCGGGGGTCAGCGAGCGGTTGAACAACGTGCCCAGGGTGCCGAGAAGCATCGGCGTGGGACGGTCGGCCTCCGGGGAGCGAAGGACGCGAAGCGCCAGACCGACGATGTCGTCCCACGGCAGCGGCCGAGCGAGACTCGGTGAGAGCAGGACGTCCTGGTCGAGGGGATCGAGGTAGCGCCGGAGCTCGAGCCACAGCATGCGGATGCCCGTCGGTGCGGGGCGACAGGACAGCTCTGCGGCGAGCAGCTCCTCCCTGGCCCGTCGCTCGCCGGCGGCGACCGTGGCCCAGTAGAGCGACACCACCACTGCGTCGCGATCGAGTCCTGTGCGCTCGGAGGGTCGATCGACGTCCGGCCAGAGTCGGAGGACCCGAGCCCACTGGAAGGAGGCCTCCGTGGTGGCCTCGAGGCGGGTCGCCACCCCTGCTGCGGCCACGGCGGCCACGATCGCGGGATCGGCGCGGCCGGCGTGGTACCGGTGGTGTGCCCGCGACGCCGTGTCGGCGGCGTCCGTCGTCCCGTGCGCGTCGAGCCAGTCGGCCCAGCGCTCGTGCCAGTCCTCGCGCGGTCCCCCACCCAGGCCTTCCTCGACCGCCCGGGCCACCAGCGCGTGGTGCAAGCGGTACCGACCGCCTCCCAAGGCGTCGAGGAGCCCCTCGCGGGCCGCTTCGCCCAGCGCGTCACGCAGCTCGCTGTCGGTGAGGCCGGACACCTCACGGACCGATCGACGCTCGACCGGCACCCCTCTGACGGAGGCCGCCACGACCAACCGTCGGGTCGGCTCGGCCAGTCGCGCCAGCCGCGCGGTGACGAGCGCCGCCAGGGTCGTCGGCAACCGGCGCTCGAGGTGCTGGACCTCGGCCACCAGCGACTCGAGGAACAACGGGACCCCTTGGGCCAGAGCGCGGATGCGGCCCCTCTGGGCATCCGTGAGTCGTTGCCCGGGGTCCATCTCGTGCAGGTAGGCGGCCACCTCGGCGTCATCGAGGGGGTCGAGGTGGAGGATCTGCGCACCGGCGCGGCCCGTCAGCTCGGCGACATGACGATCGATGCGGCCCCCACCCCCGGGCACCAGCGGTCGGAGCGTGCCGGTGATCAGCAGCCGGTCGGTCGGCGGTGAGGTGGCCAGCAGCGCGAGAAGGTCCAGCGAGCTCTCGTCCACCCAGTGGAGGTCCTCCACGACCAGGCACACGGGTGAGCTCCCGGCGGCCATGGCGATCAGCTCGCGGAAGCCCGCGACCAGCGCGAGCCGGTCCCAGGTACCGCGAGGCGACGCCGGGCCCAGCGCGGGGTGCACGGCGGCGAGCGCCTCGACCACCCGGGGCTGCAGGGCCAGCGCGTTCGACATCCCGACGTGGGACAGCAGGTCGCCGAGCAGCTGGGAGGCGACGCCGTAGGCGATGCTCCCGCCCTCGAGGTCGACCCCCCGCCCGACGGCCACCAGGGGGGCGGTCTGGTCGTCGGCGGCCAAGCGGGCCAGCAGCTCCTGGACGATCCGGGTCTTGCCCAGTCCTGCTTCACCCTCGATCAGCACGACACGGGGACGACCCTCCCGGGCTGCGGCGGCGGCGTCGAGCAGGACGCCCACCTCTCGTGCCCGGCCGACCAGCGGCCGCGACACCCCTGTCCACGCCATGCCTCATGATGCCTGCCGGAGCGTGGCGGAGGTCCGGGTCACCTCCCACGGGTCCGGGCGCGGGTGCGACCGCGCGTCGATCAGTAGGACTTCGGCAGCCCCAACGTGTGCATCGCGACGTAGTTCAGGATCATCTCGCGGCTCACGGGCGCGATCCGGCCGGCGCGGGCGGCGACGAGCAGCCCGGCCATGCCGTACTCCTGGCTGATGCCGTTGCCGCCATGGGTCTGGACCGCGACGTCGACGGCGTGCACGGCGGCCTCGGCGGCGGCGTACTTGGCGATGTTGGCGGCCTCGCCGGCACGCGTCTCGTCGCCGGCGTCGAGCAGGGCGGCGGCCTTGTCGTTCATCAGCTTGGCCATCTCGACCTCGATGTGGACCTGCGCGAGCGGGTGGGCGATGGCCTGGTGGGCACCGATCGGGACGTCGAAGACGACCCGCTCCTTCGCGTACGCCGTCGCCCTGGCCAGCGCGTAGCGGGCGAGGCCCAGCGAGAACGCGGCCGCCATGATCCGCTCGGGGTTGAGGCCCGCGAAGAGCTGGACGAGCCCCCCGTTCTCGTCGCCGACGACCGCGTCGGCCGGCAGCCGGACGTCGTCGAGGAACACCTGGAACTGCTTCTCGGGGCTGACGATCTCCATCGGGATGGGGTTCGCCTCGAAGCCGGCCGCGTCGGTCGGGACGACGAACAGCACGGGCTTGACCTTGCCCGTGCGGGCGTCGTGGGCGCGGGCGACGACCAGCACGTGGTCGGCCTCGTCGACCCCGGAGATCCAGATCTTGCGGCCGTTGAGGACCCACTCGTCGCCGTCGCGGCGCGCGTTGGTGGTGATGTTGTGGGTGTTGGTGCCCGCGTCGGGCTCGGTGATGGCGAAGGCCATCGTGGCCGTGCCGTCACAGATGCCCGGGCAGCCAGCGCTGCTTCTGCGCCGGCGTGCCGTAGCGCGCGATGATCGTGCCGCAGATCGCGGGGCTGACGACCATCAGCAGCAGCGGGCAGCCCTGCGCACCGAGCTCCTCGCAGACCGCGGCGGTGTCACCGATGCCGCCGCCGCCACCGCCGTACTCCTCGGGGACGTTGATGCCGAGGTAGCCGTGCTTGGCGATGTCGAGCCACAGCTCGGTCGTCTTCTCGCCCGCGCGGGCCTTGGCGGTGAACCACTCCCGGCCGTAGCCCGCCGCCAGCCTGGCGACCGCCTTGCGCAGCTCGGTGCGCTCCTCGGTCTCGGTGTAGGTGCTCATCGGTCTCCTTCTTCCTCGTGCGCCTCGTCGGTGGCCACCACGGCCAGGACCTCGCCGGAGGCGACCTGCGCCCCGGGCCGTACGTCGAGCCGGGTCACCGTGCCCGCGTGGGGGGCGGTGACGGTGTGCTGCATCTTCATGGCCTCGAGCACCAGGACCGGCTCGCCCGCCGCGACCCGCTGACCCTGCTCGACGTGCACCGCGACGACGCTGCCGGGCATCGGGGCCAGCAGGCTGCCGCTGGCCACGGCGTCGGCGGGGTCGACGAAGCGGGGCACCCGGGCGAGTCGGACGTGGCCGGTCGGGCCGTCCACGTCGACGACCTCGCGGTCGGCCACGCCGGTGACCGCGACGGCGTACGTCGTCGCCACGCCGTCGGTCTCGAGCGTCACCGAGGTGGGGCTCGCCGCGAGCACGGCGTGCCCGTCGACGGCGTACCCCTCACGGGTGCCGTGCCACGCCACGGTCAGGTCGCCCTCGAAGTCGAGGGTCTGCGGGGCGCTCGTGACGTTGCGCCACCCGACCGGGATGCCGCGCTGGACGACCCGGGTCGCGCGGGTGCGCTCGACGACGGCGAGGGCGGCCGCGACGACCGCTCCCGGGTCGGGTGCGGGGTCGGGCGCGGGTGGGTGGTCGAGCAGGAACCGCGTGCTGACCCGCTCGTCCAGGAACGGCTGCGACGTCAGGATCGCCACGAGCTGGTCGCGGTTGGTGCGCACCCCGTGGATGCGCGAGCGGCGCAGCACACCGGCCAGCCGCCGCGCGGCCTGGCTACGGCTCGGCGCGTGGACGACGACCTTGGCCAGCATCGCGTCGTAGTGCGTGGAGACGGTGTCGCCGGCGGCGTACCCGGCGTCGACGCGGACGCCGTCACCGGTCGGGATCTCGAAGGCCGTCAGCACGCCGCTCTGCGGCCGGTAGTCGGCGGCCGGGTCCTCGGCGTAGAGCCGGACCTCGATCGCGTGCCCGCCCGGCCGCGTGACGACCACGGTGGAGCCGCCCTCCGCGGCGTGCAGCTGGAGCTCGACGAGGTCGACGCCGTGCACGAGCTCGGTGACCGGGTGCTCGACCTGGAGGCGGGTGTTCATCTCGAGGAAGAAGAAGCGCTCGGACTCCTCGTCGTAGAGGAACTCCACCGTGCCGGCACCCCGGTAGCGGATCGACTCGGCCGCGGCGCGCGCGGCGGCGTACATCGCCTCGAGCGTCTGCGCGGTGATCATCCCGGGCGCCGGAGCCTCCTCGAGGACCTTCTGGTGGCGGCGCTGCAGCGAGCAGTCGCGCTCGCCGAGCACCGAGACGCTGCCGTCGGCGTCCGCCCAGACCTGGACCTCGACGTGGCGGCCCTGCTCGACGTACGGCTCGACGAAGACGGTGCCGTCACCGAACGCGCTCTCGGCCTCGGCGCCGGCCGCAGCGACCTCGCGCTCGAGGTCGGCGAGGTCCCGCACGATGCGCATCCCGCGGCCGCCGCCCCCCGCCGAGGCCTTGACGATCAACGGCAGGTCGGCCGCTGTCGGCTCGTCGGGCGCCTCCAGCACCGGGACGCCGGCGTCGCGCATGATCTGCTTCGCACGGACCTTGGAGCCCATCTGCTCGATCGAGTCCGGGTCCGGCCCGACCCAGGTGAGACCGGCATCGATGACCGCCCGGGCGAAGTCGGCGTTCTCGGAGAGGAACCCGTAGCCCGGGTGCACCGCGTCGGCGCCCGAGCGGCGGGCTGCGTCGATCAGCAGGTCGGCGCGCAGATAGGTGTCGGCGGGCGCGTCACCCGGCAGACGTACGGCGTGGTCGGCCTGGCCGACGTAGGCCAGGCGGGCGTCGGCGTCGGAGTGGACCGCGACGGTCTCGATGCCGAGGCGGCGGCAGGTGCGGAAGACCCGGCTGGCGATCTCGGCGCGGTTGGCGACCAGCAGTCGGGTGATCGCGGTGCTGGTCGTGCTCATGGCCGGAACACCCCGAACCGGTCGGTGCCGACGACCGGTCTGTTCGCGATGACCGACAGGCAGATGCCGAGCACGGTGCGGGTCTCACGCGGGTCGATCACCCCGTCGTCGTAGAGCATCCCGGACAGGGCGAACGGCAACGAGGCCTCCTCGACCATCTGCTCGACGTAGGCCCGCATGCCGACGTCGCCCTCCTCGTCGTAGGGCTGGCCCTTGGCCTGCGCCGAGGCGCGGGCGACGATCGAGAGCACGCCCGCGAGCTGGGCCGGACCCATCACGGCCGACTTCGCGCTGGGCCAGGTGAACAGGAAGCGCGGGTCGTAGGCGCGCCCGTTCATGCCGTAGTTGCCGGCCCCGTAGGAGGCGCCCATGATCACGCTCAGATGGGGCACGGTGGAGTTGGAGATGGCGTTGATCATCATCGCGCCGTGCTTGATGATGCCGCCCTGCTCGTAGTCCTTGCCGACCATGTAGCCGGTGGTGTTGTGCAGGAACAGCAGCGGCGTGCTGCTGGAGTTGGCCAGCTGCACGAACTGCGTGGCCTTCTGCGCCTCCTCGCTGAACAGCACGCCCTGGGCGTTGGCGAGGATGCCGATCGGGTGGCCGTGCAGGCGCGCCCACCCGGTGACCAGCGACGACCCGTAGAGCGGCTTGAACTCGTCGAACGCGACGCCGTTGTCCGCGCTGACACCGTCGCAGACCCGCGCGATGACCTCGCGGGGGTCGAAGGGCTCCTTGAGGTCGGCCGGGACGAGGTCGAGGAGGTCCTCGGGGTCGGCGTCGGGCTCGGCGTACGCCGGACCGGTCCGGGCGGGCGCGGGTCGGCGGCGGTCGAGCCGCGCCACGATGCGGCGACCGATCCGGATCGCGTCGCGCTCGTCGGCGGCGAGGTAGTCGGCGAGGCCGGAGACCCGCGCGTGCATCTCGGCGCCCCCGAGCGACTCGTCGTCGGACTCCTCCCCCGTGGCCATCTTGACCAGGGGCGGTCCGCCGAGGAAGACCTTGGCCTGCTCCTTGACCATCACCGTGTAGTCGCTCATCCCGGGGATGTAGGCCCCGCCCGCGGTGGAGTTGCCGAAGACCAGGGCGATCGTCGGGCGCCGTTCGGCCGAGGCGCGGGTCAGGTCGCGGAACATCCGACCGCCCGGGATGAAGATCTCCTTCTGCGTGGGCAGGTCGGCGCCGCCGGACTCGACCAGCGAGATCGTGGGCAGGTCGTTCTCGGCGGCGATCTGCGAGGCGCGGAAGCCCTTCTTGAGCGTCCAGGGGTTGCTCGCGCCGCCCTTGACCGTCGGGTCGTTGGCCGTGATCAGGCACTCCACGCCCTCGACCACCCCGATCCCGCTGACCAGCGACGCCCCGAGCGTGAAGTCCGAGCCCCACCCGGCGAGCGGGGAGAGCTCGAGGAACGCGGAGCCCTCGTCGACGAGCAGCTCGATGCGCTCACGGGCGGTGAGCTTGCCGCGGGCGTGGTGGCGGGCGACGTACTTCTCCCCGCCGCCGGCGACCGCCTTGGCGTGCTCGGCGTCGAGCTGGGCGAGCTTGGTCGTCATCGCCTCGCGGTTCGTGGCCGTCACGGTGACCTCAGCGCTCATGAGGCGTACCCCAGCAGCCTGGCGGCGAGATCGGTCAGCACCTCGGTGGCTCCTCCTCCGATGGGCAGGATCCGGGCGTCGCGGTAGTGCCGCTCGACCTCGGTCCCGTGCAGGTAACCCGCGCCGCCGTGCAGCTGCACGGCGGCGTCGCAGACGTACGTCGCGGTCTCGCACGCCGTCTGCTTGGCCAGGCAGGCCTCGGCGACGACGTCCTCGCCGGCGTCGTGGCGTCGCGCGACCTCACGGGTGTAGCAGCGCGCGACCTCGACGTGGCGGCGCATCTCGACGAGGCGGTGCCGCACGACCTGGCGCGCGGTCAGGGGCTTGCCGAAGGTGTCGCGCTCCCGGCAGTACGCCGCGGTCAGCTCGAGCGAGCGGGCGGCGATCCCGTAGGCGTGGACGGCCAGGGCGATCCGCTCGCTGACGAACTGGGTGGCGATCTGGGCGAACCCGCTGCCCTCGGAGCCGACGAGGTTGGCGACCGGGACGCGGACGTCGGCGTACCCGAGCTCGGCGGTGTCGGAGCAGTGCCAGCCCATCTTGCGCAGGCTGCGGTCGACGGTGAAGCCGGGCGTGCCCCGCTCGACCACGAGCAGCGAGAGGCCGCCGTGGCCACGTCCGGGCTCGTGGGGCCCACCGGTGCGGACCGCGGTGGTCACGAAGTCCGCGCGGACCCCGGAGGTGATGAAGGTCTTGGTGCCGTTGACGACGTAGTGCTCGCCGTCGCGGACCGCGGTCGTGCGCAGGCCGGCCACGTCGGAGCCGCCTCCGGGCTCGGTGACGGCGAGCGCGCCGACCAGGTCGCCCGCCAGCGTGGGTCGCACGAAGCGGTCCACGAGGTCCGGCGAGCCGGTGGCCGCGATGTGGGGCAGCGCGATGCCGGAGGTGAGCAGGCCGGCGAGCAGGCCGGACGACGCACCGGCGGCCAGCATCCCCTCCTGGAGGTCCACCGAGTCGAGCAGGCTCCCACCCCCGCCACCGACCTCGGTCGGGAACGACACACCGAGGATGCCCTGGTCGCCGGCGGCGCGGTGCAGCGAGCGGGGGATCTCGCCGGACTCCTCCCAGTCCTCGAGGCGGCCCGCGACCTCACGACGGACGAACGCGGCGCCGAGCTCGTGCAGATCGTTGCGGGTCTGGCTCACAGCAGTCCTCCCTGGACCTGGACGAGGCGGCTGCGGACCCACTCGCCGAGCCCCTTGGCCTGGGGGTCGAAGCGGGTCGAGGCGGCCACGCCCTCGCCGAGCAGGCCGTGGATGACGACGTTCAGACCGCCGAGGTTGGGCAGCAGGTAGACGTCGACCTCGAGGTCGGCCGCCTCGGGGACGAGCTCGCGGACCTTGGACTCGCTGATCAGCTTGGAGAGCCACGTGATCCTGGCCGCACGCCGCTCGGGGTCGCTGCGGTCGGGATCGGCGTCGTGGGCGACCCAGAGGCCGATGTTGGCGTCACCGCCCTTGTCGCCGGAGCGGGCGTGGACGAAGGTGCCGAGCGGCTGGCGGCGGGTCAGGGAGTCGGTCGGGGCGACGTACGTCGCGGGGCGGCGGCCCCGGTCGGCGCGGTCGGCGTCGCTCGCCGGGTCGGCGAGCTCGGTCGGGTCGGGGACCACCTCGCGGGTGCCGTCGGCGTGCACGACGGTGTGGACGACGGCGTCGCGGTCGACGTACGCCGCGCGGTAGAGGCCGTACGGCGTGGGCTTGGGCGGGGGTCCGGTGAGGGTGAAGCCGGGGTACGAGGCGAGCGCCAGCTCGACGACCGGCGCGGTGAACGCCTTGCCGACGGGCTCGGCCTCGGGGTCGCGGGCGGTGCAGCGCAGCAGCGCCGACGCCCCCTCCTCGGTGTCGGCGTCGGGTGCCGGGGTCGGCGTGCGCGTCCAGGTGACGTCGGCGGCGACGAGGTGCGGCTCCAGCTGGGCGCGGACCCAGTCGGCCTTGGCGTCCAGGTCGAGGCCGGTCAGGACGAGCTCGAAGGAGCTGCGCCAGCCGCCGAGGGCGTTCACGCAGACCTTCAGCTCGCGCGGTGGGGCCGCGCCACGGACGCCCGAGATCCGGACCCGGTCGGGGCCGTCGTCGGTGAGCTCGACGGTGTCGAGCTCGGTGGTCACGTCGGGGCCGAGGTAGCGCGTGGACTGCACCTCGTAGAGCAGCTGCGCGGTGACGGTGTCGCGGGTGACGGCGCCGCCGGTGCCGGCGTGCTTGGTGATCACGCTGCTGCCGTCGGCGCTGATCTCGGCGAGCGGGAAGCCGAGCGGCCGCTCGCGATGCGGCAGCGTCGAGGAAGCCGGAGAAGTTGCCGCCGGTGGCCTGGGTGCCGCACTCCAGGACGTGGCCGGCGACGACGGCCCCGGCCAGGGCGTCGTGGTCGGCGTCGGTCCAGCCGAAGCGGGACGCGGCGGCGCCGACGACCAGCGAGGCGTCGGTGACGCGCCCGGTGACGACCACGTCGGCGCCGGCGCCCAGCGCGCGGGCGATGCCGAACCCGCCGAGGTAGGCGTTGGCCGTCAGGGCGCCGGGGTGGCCGAGGTCGGCGGCCCGCTCGCGCAGGTCGTCACCCTCGACGTGGGCCACGGCCGGGTCGAGGCCGAGGCCGCGGGCGACCTCGCGGACCTTGTCGGCCAGACCGGCCGGGTTGAGGCCGCCGGCGTTGACGACGAGGCGGGTGCCGCGCTCGAGCGCGAGGCCGAGGCAGTCCTCGACCTGGCGCACGAAGGTACGGGCGTAGCCGAGCGCCGGGTCGCGCATCGCGTCGCGCCCGAGGATGAGCATGGTCAGCTCGGCGAGGTAGTCACCGGTGAGGACGTCGAGCGGCGGCGTGGTGTCGTCACCCTCGAGCATCTCGCGCATCGCCGAGAGACGGTCCCCGTAGAAGCCGGAGCAGTTGCCGACGAGCAGGACGTCGCTCACGGGCGGGCCCCGCGGCCGGGGCCTGGCGGACCGGCGAAGCACTGGGCGATGTCGAGCCAGTGGTCGGCGGCGGCGCCCGTCGCGACCAGGTCGGTGTCGGCGCGGTGGACGCGCTGGGTGACCAGGCGCGCGAAGTCGTACGCCGTCCCGGTGACGCGCTGCGTCGCGTCCTCGGGGCCCCAGGTCCAGGTCTCGCCGGAGGGGCTGGCCAGCTCCAGTCGGACCTCCCCGGCGGGGGCCTCCTCGCCGTGGGCGGCGTGCGCGAAGCCGCGCGTGCGGACGCCGAGGTGGGCCACGTGACGGACCCGGTCGGTGGGCTCGGTCGTGACGCCGAGGGCGTCGCGGACGTCGAGACCGTGCGCCCAGGTCTCCATGAAGCGCGCGGTCGCCATCGAGGCGGCCGACATGGGCGGGCCGAACCAGGGCATCTTGTGCCCCTCGGGCAGGCCCCGCAGCGCGGCGGCGAGGTCGGCGCGCGCGGCGTCCCACCGGGCGAGGACGTCGGCCGGCGGGTGCGCGGCGAGGTCGGCGGCCGAGCGGTCGACGAATCCCGTGGGGTCGTCGATCGCGTGCAGCACCAGCTCGTCCCACTGCGCCTCGTCGGTGGCGGCGAGCACCGCGGCGCGGTCGGTCCAGGCGAGGTGGGCGACCTGGTGGGCGACGCTCCACCCGGGGGCGGGGGTCGGCGTACGCCAGCCCGCCTGCTCGGAGTCGGGGAGGTCGGCGACGACGAGGCGCAGGGCGTCGGACTCGGCGTCGAGGTCGGCCAGCAGGCCTTCGAGCAGGCTGCTCATGCGGGGTCTCCGTCGGGCTGGTGGAGGGCGGTGTCGAGCACACGCGCCCACTCGTCGAGGATCCGACGGCGCCGGTCGGCGTCGTCGGTGATCGTGTCGGCCAGGCCGAGGCCGCGGACGAGGTCG
The DNA here is from genome assembly GCA_963714475.1 of uncultured Actinomycetota bacterium. GTDB lineage: Bacteria > Actinomycetota > Actinomycetes > Propionibacteriales > Nocardioidaceae > Nocardioides. The sequence continues at coordinate 794,809 of CAVQOP010000004.1, read as the reverse complement.
AGGGTGGCCTGGACCAGCTCCCGCACGCCGGGCGCGTGCTCGTCGGCGCCCAGCAGCGTCACGGTCAGCCGGTGCGTCTCACGCCCGACCCGCTGCTCGAGCGGGGCGACGGCGGCGAGCAGCGCGGGGTCGGTGCGCGCGGCCACCCACAGCTCGAGCGCGGCGGTGAAGACCGGCGAGGTGAAGTGCTCGGCCAGCATGGCCAGCACGGTCCGGGTGCGGCCCGGTCCGTCGGTGGGGAGCAGGTCGGCGGCGTCGAGCAGCATGCGACGGCGTACCTGCGAGAGGTGCTCGACCGCGGCGACGACGAGGTCGTTCTTGCTCGGGAAGTGGTGCAGCTGGGCGCCGCGGCTGACGCCGGCACGCTGGGAGACCAGCGTGGTGCTGGTGCCGGCGAACCCGTGCTCGACCAGGCACTCCGCCGTCGCCTCGAGGAGCCGGGCGCGCATCATCCGGGTGCGCTCCTCCTGCGGGACCCGGGCGGGCGCGGTGCTGCTCACCGGTGCATCGTGGCGCGTCGAGAACAAACAGTCAAGACTGTCGGCAAGTTGGGTTGCCTGGTGAAGCTGCCGCTTGTCGAGCGAAATTTGGCCCGGCAAGCGGCCACTTCCCCGGCCGACCGGGGATGTCCACCGAGGCGCCCCGCCCGGCCGATGATCCCCGTGGGGCGCGGTCGGGGCCGGTGGGACGGAGCCGCCACCGGGCGGTCGGCCTACGGTGCGGGCGTGGAGACGCTGGCGCAGGGGTGGGCGCAGGGTAGGTGGGGCGAGGTCCTCGCGACCCAGCGCGCACCGGGCGTCGCCGCGACCTGGCTCTCGCTGCTCGTGGCGCTGGTCCTGGTCGCGCTGCCCGCCGCCTGGCGGCGTACGCGGGTGGTCGTGACGGTGGCGCACGAGGGCGCGCACGCGGTGGTGGCGGTGCTGTGCGGGCGGCGGCTCGCCGGCGTCCGGGTGCACGCCGACGCCTCCGGGCTGACGCTCTCGCGCGGGCGACCTCGCGGCGCGGGCATGGTCGCCACCGCGGCGGCGGGCTATCCCGGACCGGCGCTGCTCGGCCTCGGCGCTGCGCTGCTGCTGGGCCGCGGCTACGCACTGGGCGTGCTGTGGCTCGCGGTCCTGCTGCTCGCGATGCTGCTGGTGTGGGTGCGCAACGCCTACGGCCTGCTCGCGGTCGGCGCCTCGCTCGCCCTGGTCGGGGCGTTCAGCTGGTGGGCCGAGCCGCGGTGGCAGTCGGCGCTGGCCTACGTCGGCACGTGGTTCCTGCTGCTCGGCGCGACCCGGGCCACGCTCGAGCTCGCCGCGGCCCGACGTACGGCACGGCGGCGGGCCCGTGCGCGGGGCTCACGCCGGGCGGCCGGCGGCGTCTCCGACCCGGACGTGCTGGCGCGACTGACGCACGTTCCGGCCTCACTGTGGGTCGCGCTGTTCCTGCTCCTCGACCTGGGCTCGCTCATGCTCGCCGCCCGGTCCCTGCTCGGCGGCGCGGTGGGTGCCTGACCGGGCCGCGTGGGCGAGCCTGTCGGCTGGTTCTCGAGCCTGTCGGCTGTTGCAAAGGGCGACAGGTTCGAGAACACCCGGCCAGCCGGGTGTTCCTGGGGCAGGCGGGACGCGGCGGCTGGCCGGTCACGAGGTCCGCGTCCTCTCGGCGGACGCCGGGAGCGCCGTCGTCGCACCCCCGGGGCCCCCGCCCTCGTCGTGCCGCACCGCCGCGCGTCGCAGTCGCGCCTCGCAGTGGTCGAGCCAGCGCACCTCGGCCTCTGCGGAGAAGACGAGCGAGTCCAGCACGAGGCTCCAGGCGAGGTCGTCCTCGGCGCTCGCGCGCATCCTCAGCCGCGTGTAGTCCTGCATCGCGCGCATCGTCGCCGAGCGCTGCTGCTGGATCACCGCGCCGATGTCGACACCCGGGACGGAGACGGCGAGCGCGAGCTTGATGGCCAGCTCGTCGCGCGGCGGCTGGCTGCGCTCCACCGGGGTGGTGAACCACCCGCTCACCTCGTCGCGTCCGTCCTCGGTGATGGCGTAGACGACGTGCCCGTCCCCGTCCTCGCCCTGGGCGACGACGAGGCCGTCGCGCTCGAGGCGGGCCAGGGTCGTGTAGACCTGCCCGACGTTGAGCGGCCACGTCGAGCCGGTGCGCCGTTCGAACTCCGCGCGCAGCTGGTAGCCGTAGCGCGGCTCCTCCTCGAGCAGCGCGAGCAGCGCCTGCCGGACCGACATCGGGGCCTCCTGGTGCGGCGTCGCCGTGACGCCCTACTCGGTATGTATACCCGGTATACCGGGACCCGGGCAAGGGTCAGATGCCCGCGTCCCGAGCCGGTCACGCGCGCGGGTCACGTCCGAGGTGCCACTGTTCGCACTCCGAGGTGCCGATTTCTGCGGGACACCGCCCCTGAGACACCGTCGGGCCCCGGAGCGCCCACCGCGGTGAGCGCTCGCGACCCGAGTCCGACCACGGACTAAGGTGCCCGCGACCCGTGGCGTCCCGGCCCGGCTGTCACGAACCGGAAGGCCACGCCCATGTCGAGCTACGACGCCCCCCAGGACCCCTACGGTCAGGCCCCGAACCCGTACGGCGGTGGACCCTACGAGCAGCCGCCGATGGGCGGTGCCCGCCCGCCGTACGCCGGCTGGGGCAAGCGGGTCGGCGGCTTCCTGATCGACGGCCTCATCCTCGTGCCGTTCTACGTCGTCGCGGCCGTCGTGTTCTTCATCAGCCTCGACACCACCTCCAGCACCGTCACCGACGCGACCGGGCAGTCGTCCACGGTCGTCGAGGGCAGCAGCACCAACGGCGGACTGCTCGCGGTCGCCGGCCTGCTCTACCTGGCCGCGATCGCCTTCGGCATCTGGAACCAGGTCATCCGGCAGGGACGCACCGGACGCTCGATCGGCAAGGGCGTCGTCGGCATCATGCTCGTCTCCGAGAGCACCGGCCAGCCCCTCGGGGCCGGGATGACCTTCGTCCGACAGCTCGCGCACTTCCTGGACTCGATCGCCTGCTACGTCGGCTGGCTGTGGCCCCTGTGGGACGACAAGCGCCAGACCTTCGCCGACAAGGTGATGAACAGCCTCGTCGTCGAGGCGCCCAAGCGCTGACACGAGCCCCGGGTCGACGCGGCCCCGGGTCGACCCGTTCGTGGTCGACGCGGCCGTCGGTCGACGCGACCACCGCGGCAGACTGGCCCGGGTGACCACCACCCTGATCAGCGGCGCCTCCTCCGGCCTCGGCGCCGAGATGGCCCGCCAGCTCGCCGCCCACGGCGAGGACCTCGCGCTGTGCGCACGACGCACCGAGCGCCTCGAGCTGCTGCGGGCCGAGATCCTGGCCACCCACCCGGGCCGCCGCGTCGGCGTACGCCCGCTCGACGTCACCGACCCCGAGGCCGTCGAGCGGGTCTTCGCCGAGCTCGACGCCGAGCTGGGCGGCCTCGACCGGGTCGTCGTCAACGCGGGCGTCGGCAAGGGCGAGAAGCTCGGGAGCGGCCAGCCGGGGGCCAACCGCGAGACCGCCGTGACCAACGTGCTCGGCGCGCTGGCCCAGGTCGAGAGCGCGATGCGGCTCTTCCGCGCCAGCGGTCACGGCCACCTGGTGATGATCTCGTCGGTCGCCGCCCTGCGCGGACTGCCGCGCTCGATGACGACGTACGCCGCGACGAAGGCCTTCGTCGCCCACCTCGTCGAGGGCCTGCGCGTCGAGCTCGCGGGCAGCGATCTCGACATCGACCTGACCGTGCTCTACCCCGGCTACATCGCCTCGGAGATGAGCGACCAGGTCGCCTCGGACACCCCGCTCATGGTGAGCACCGAGAGGGGCGTCCGCTCGATGGTCGCCGCGATCGAGAGGCGGGTCGGCTCGGCCTGCGTACCTCGGCTGCCCTGGACCGCGCTGGCGCCCGTGCTCAGGCACGCCCCGATGCCGGTGCTGCGCCGGATGGTCTGAGCCCGCACATCGCGGTCGTCCGGTCGAGGCAGGTCGAAGCGCTCCACCGCGATCGACGCGACCGGTGTCTGCCCTAGCGGTAGGTCAGGTGCGCGGCGTCGAGGTGGCCGTGCTCGTTGAAGCTCAGCAGCCTGGTCCCGGTGGAGCCGACGAGCACGCGGCTGAGGCCGGAGTTCACGCAGACCGTGTTGAACCGCTCCCACAACCGCGCGGTCACCGCCGGCTCGGAGTCCTCCGGACCGACGAGCGAGGCGGCCACGACCCCGACCGGTCCCCCGCTGGTCACGACCACCACGGGACCGTCCGTCGCGCGGGAGCACGCGTCCGCGAGGGCCTCTGTGCTGCGGCTGACGAAGTCGGCGAACGTCTCCGGGTAGCCCACGCTGCCGACCGCGGGCTCCTCGCCCAGCGCCCAGCGCCGGGTCGACTCGAGGAACACCCGCTGGAACTCGCGCCGGTCCAGCGAGGCCGTGCCGCCCTGGGGCAGGTCGGGATGGGCCGCGACGACGCCCAGGTGGTCGAACTCGTCCCACCGGGCGTCGACCACGACCTCCTCCGCCGGGGCCGACCCGCCGGCGGCGACCAGCGACTCGAGCAGCGCCTCGGTCGTCTCGCGGTGGCGGCGCATGCTGCCGCGCACGACGACCGAGGGTCGGAGGCCCTCGGCGGCCAGCGCCGCCCCGAGCAGACGGCCCTGGGCCCAGCCCGTCTCGGAGAGGACGTCGTAGTCCTCCGCGCCGAAGGAGGCCTGACCGTGCCGGACGACGAGGACGAGAGCCACGCGCGCAGGCTAGCGGCTCCGGCCGGTGCGCCACCTCAGGCGGGGAACGATCCGCCGGACGCGACGAGGTCGCGCAGCCAGGCGGTCGGCTCGAACCGGTCGCCGTACGCCGCCGCGAGCTCGTCGGCGCGGCGCACGAACGCAGCGACACCGATCTCGCCGGTGGCGCGGTCCTCGTAGCCGGCCATGTACTGCGCGGCGCCGCCGGTCATCGGCGGGAAGCCGATGCCCATGATCGAGCCGATGTTCGCGGCCGCCGAGGAGGTGATGACGTTCTCCTCGAAGCACCTCGCCGTCTCGAGCGCCTCGGCGAAGAGCATCCGCTGCTGCACGTCGACGAGCGGGATCTGCGCCTCAGCCACGGGGAACTCACCGGCCAGGCCCGCCCACAACGAGCCCCGCCGACCGTCGACGTAGTCGTAGAACCCGGCGCCCGCGAGCCGCGAGGGACGCTCGAGCTCGATCATCCGGCGTACGACGGCCTGGCCCGGGTGGTCGCGCGGCGCCCGCCCGGCGAGCTCGTCGGCCTCGCGGGTGGCCTTCTCGATCTTGGCCATCAGCTCCATGTTGAGCTCGTCGGAGAGCTGGAGCGTGCCGACCGGGTAGCCAGCCTGGGTGGCGGCGCGCTCCAGGCTGGTCGGGTGCACGCCCTCGGCGAGCATCGCGAGACCCTCGGTGACCCGCGTGCCGATCACGCGCGAGGTGTAGAAGCCGCGGCTGTCGTTGACCACGATCGGGGTCTTCTTGATCTGCTGGACCACGTCGTAGGCGCGGGCCAGCGCCTCGTCGGAGGTCTGCTCGCCGCGGATGATCTCGACCAAGGGCATCTTGTCGACCGGGGAGAAGAAGTGCAGGCCGATGAAGTCGGCCGGCCGGTCGACCCCGTGGGCGAGCTCGGTGATCGGCAGGGTGGAGGTGTTCGAGCACAGCAGGGCACCCGCGTCGACGTGCTCGGCGACCTCGGCGAAGACCCTGGCCTTGAGCGCCGGGTCCTCGAAGACGGCCTCGATGACCAGGTCGCAGCCGGCGAGGTCGGCCGCGTCCGCGGTCGCGGTGATCCGCGCCAGCACCGCGTCGGCCTTCTCCTGGGTGGTCCGGCCGCGCTCGACGGCCTTGGCGTTGAGGGTCGCGGAGTAGGCCCTGCCCCGGTCGGCGTTCTCCCGGGCGACGTCCTTGAGCACGACCTCCATGCCGGCGCGGGCGCACGAGTAGGCGATGCCGGCGCCCATCATCCCGGCGCCGAGCACGCCGACCTTGGTGGCCTTCTGCGTCTCGATGCCCTGCGGGCGCAGCGACCCGGAGCTGATCGCCTGCAGGTCGAAGAAGAACGCCTGGATCATGTTCTTCGAGCCCTGCTCGGTGATCAACCTGGTCAGGTAGCGCGACTCGATGCGCGAGGCGGTGTCGAAGTCGACCTGCGCACCCTCGACGGCCGCCGAGAGGATGGCGCGCTGCGCGGGGTAGACGGCACCCTTCGTCTGCTGGCGCAGCAGCGAGGGGAACGCCGGGAGGAGCTGTGCGAGCGCGGGAGACTTCGGCGTGCCGCCGGGCATCTTGTAGCCCGGGGCGTCCCAGGGGTTGCCCGCGGCCTGGGGGTTGGCCTTGATCCAGGCCTTCGCGGCGGGCACCAGCTCCTCGCGGGAGGCGACGAGCTCGTCGACGAGACCCTTCTCGAGGGCCTGGGCCGGCGTGAAGCGGGTGCCGGGCAGGAGGACCTCCATCAGTGCGGGCTGGAGGCCGAGCATCCGGACCACGCGGGTCACCCCGCCGCCGCCGGGCAGCAGGCCGAGCGTCGACTCGGGCAGGCCGAGCTGGACGCCGGCGTCGTCCCAGGCGATCCGGTGGTGGCAGGCCAGCGTGATCTCGAGCCCGCCGCCGAGGGCGGCGCCGTTGATGGCGGCCACGACCGGTCGGCCGAGCCTCTCGAGGCGGCGCAGCGACTGCTTGGTCGCCTCGACCTGCGCGAACACCGCGCCGGCGTCCGCCCTGGTCGTGCGCATCATGTCCTTGAGGTCACCCCCGGCGAAGAACGTCTTCTTGGCGCTGGCCAGCACCACCCCCGTGATCGCGGACTCGTCGGCCGCCAGCTCGCGCTGCAGCCGGTCGACGGCCGCGGCCATCGAGGTCCGGTAGAGCGCGTTCATCGTGTTCGCCGACTGGTTCGGGTCGTCGAGGGTCAGCGTGACGATGCCGTCCTCGTCGCGCTCGTAGCGGACGGAGGTCTGCTGGTCGGTCGGCTGGTCGGTGGTGCTGGTGCTCACGGGTGTCCTTCGGGGGTCGCTGCGTCGGTCGTACGTCGGGCGGGCTGTTCGGCTCAGACGAGCTCGACGACGGTCGCGATGCCCATGCCGCCGCCGACGCACAGCGTGGCCAGGCCGCGGCGCAGGTCGCGCCGCTCGAGCTCGTCGACGAGGGTGCCGAGGATCATCGCGCCGGTGGCGCCGAGGGGGTGGCCCATCGCGATGGCTCCACCGTTGACGTTGGTGACCTCGTGGCTGATGCCCATGTCGCGCATGAAGCGCATGGCGACGGCCGCGAAGGCCTCGTTGATCTCCCACAGGTCGATGTCGTCGGCGCTGAGTCCGCACCTGGCCAGGGCCTTGCGGGCGGCCGGGGCGGGCCCGGTGAGCATGATCGTCGGGTCGGCGCCGGAGACGGCGGCCGAGATGATGCGGGCCCGCGGCGTGAGGCCCATCGACGTACCGGCCTCCTCGGAACCGATCGCCACGATCGCGGCGCCGTCGACGATGCCCGAGGAGTTGCCGGCGTGGTGGACGTGGTCGATCTTCTCCACCCAGTGGTACTTCTCGAGCGCCACGCCGTCGAAGCCGGCGTCCTTGCCGATCCCGGCGAAGCTGGGCCGGAGGCCCGCCAGCCCCTCGGGGCTGGTGTCGGGGCGCACGGTCTCGTCGTGGTCGAGGACGACGAGGCCGTTGACGTCGAGCACGGGGATCACCGAGCGGGAGAAGTAGCCGTTCGCCCAGGCCTTGGCAGCGCGGTGGTGCGACTCGGCGGCGTACACGTCGACGTCGTCGCGGCCCCAGCCCTCGAGCGTGGCGATCAGGTCGGCGCCGATGCCCTGGGGCACGAAGCCGGTGGTCAGCGCGGTGGCCGGGTCCATCGCCCAGGAGCCGCCGTCGGAGCCCATCGGCACCCGGCTCATCGACTCGACGCCGCCGGCGAGGATCAGGTCCTCGAACCCCCCGCGCACCCGCGAGGCGGCCTGGTTGACGGCCTCGAGACCGGAGGCGCAGAACCGGTTGAGCTGCACGCCGGCGACGGTCTCGGGGTAGCCCGCGGCGAGCGCCGCGGTCTTGGCGATGTCGCCGCCCTGGTCGCCGAGCGGCGAGACCACACCGAGCACGACGTCGTCGACGCGCTCGACGTCCATCGACGGGTTGCGCTTGCGCAGCTCCTCGAGCAGCCCGACCGCGAGGTCGACCGGCTTGACCTCGTGCAGGGAGCCGGCGGCCTTGCCCTTGCCACGCGGCGTGCGGATGTGGTCGTAGACGAATGCTTCAGCCATGACGTCCTCCCGGGTCGGGCTCGCGGGCGCCCGTCGTCGGGACCCGTCCCGATTGTGACACCATCACTGTCATCATGGTCAAGGCAGGGACGCAGCCGGCGGACGGGAGCGGTGTGCGCCGCGAGGAGCTGCTGAGCCTCGAGGAGCTGACGGCCCGGGTCGGCATGAGCGTGCGCACCGTGCGCTTCTACGCCTCGCGCGGGCTGGTGCCCGCCCCCGTACGTCGGGGTCGCTCCGGCTACTACGGTCGCGACCACGTCGCCCGGCTCGAGCTGGTCCAGGAGCTGCAGAGCCACGGGTTCACGCTGGCCGCCATCGAGCGCTACGTCGGCGGGATCCCGGCCGACGCCTCGCCCGAGGACGTCGCCCTGCGCCGGGCGATGCTCGCGCCCTGGCAGGCCGACCTGCCGATCCGGATGACCCTCGCCGAGATCGAGAGCCGCGCCGACCGCGGCCTCGACGACGACGACCTCGCCGTCCTGGCCTCCCTCGGGATCGTGCGGGCCATCGACCCGGAGGACCACCCCGGCCACTACGAGGTCGCCGTCTCCCAGCTCTCGGTCGGCCTCGGGCTGCTCGAGGTCGGCTTCCCGCTGGCCGCGGCCCGGGCCGCGGCCGAGGTGTACGCCGCCCACGGCCAGCAGATCGCGCGCGAGCTCTACGAGGTCTTCCGCACCGAGGTGTGGCCGGTCTACCGCGAGTCCGGGGCGACGCCGGCCACCGTGCAGGACATCGTCGAGCGGCTCAAGCCGCTGTCCATCAACAGCCTGGTGCACGCCTACGAGGTGGGGATGGACCAGACCAAGCGCGCCAACATCGCCGAGCGGGCCCAGCCCCCGACCCAGCCCCCGGTCCAGCCCCCGGTCCAGCCCCCGAGTCCGCCCGCCGGACGGTGCGCCGGACCCAGCAACGTGACCGGGCCGCCCACCGGGCCGCGGACCCGTCGGGGGAGGCACCGGGGTCGCCGCGCGCCTAGGCTGGACCCATGAGCGAATCGCCCACCGTGCTGGTCACGGGCGCCACCGGTTTCGTCGGTGCCCGGCTGACCACCGAGCTGGCCAAGCGCGGCACCACCGTCCGGGCGATGACCCGCCGCCCCGACGACTACGCCGGCGCGGGCGAGGCCGTCTTCGGCGACGTCGCCGATCGCGCGAGCCTCGAGAAGGCGCTCGCGGGCGTCGACGTGGCCGTCTACCTCGTGCACTCCCTCGACGACGCCGACTTCGAGGCCAAGGACGCTGCTGCCGCACGCACCTTCGGCGCCGCGGCGGCGCAGTGCGGCGTACGCCAGATCATCTATCTCGGCGGCCTCGGCTCCGATGACGACGACCTCTCCGCGCACCTGCGCTCGCGACGCGAGGTCGAGCACCTGCTCGCCGAGGACGGCGTACCGGTGACGGTGCTGCGGGCCGCGATCGTCGTCGGGGCCGGTGGCATCTCGTGGGAGCTCACCCGCCAGCTGGTGAAGAACCTGCCCGCCATGGTCGTGCCCAAGTGGGCCAAGACGATGACCCAGCCGATCGGCATCGACGACGTCGTGCGCTACCTGGCCGGGGTCGTCGACCACCCCGACGCGATCGGGCGGGTCTTCGACATCGGCGGCCCCGAGCCGCTGAGCTACCTGGAGATGCTCGAGCAGGCCGCCGAGGTGATGAACGGTCGCCGGATGCCCGTGCTCACCGTGCCGCTGCTGACGCCGCGCCTGTCGTCGCACTGGATCGCGTTCGTCACCGACGTGGACACGACCACGGGCAAGAACCTCATCGACTCGATGTCGACCGAGGTCATCGTGCGCGACCACGCCATCCGCGAGATCGTGCCCGGTGAGCCGATCGCCTACCAGGACGCCGTACGCCAGGCGCTGGCGGACTCCGGCATGCCGGTCAAGGCCTGATCCTCAGACCGCGCCGAAGATGTAGGGCAGCGTCAGCAGCATCGTCATCGACCAGGCCACGTGGGTCAGGATCGGTCCGAGGATGCCGCCGGACGCTCGCCGCTGCAGACCGACCAGCACCCCGAGCAGGGCCGCGGCGAAGCTGAGCATCAGGTTGCCGGTCGCGGCCGTGGCCACGGTGTAGGCCAGCGAGGACCACAGGACCGGGTGCCGGGTGATGGCGGCGTACAACGCGCCGCGGAAGAAGAGCTCCTCGGCGATGCCGTTGACGGCCGTGACGACGATGAGGACCGGGAGGTAGCCCTGGTTGGCGTAGGAGATGACCGAGGAGACCTGAGCGGCCAACCACGGGATCTGCGCGACGATGAGCCCGCCCACGACGAAGATGCCGCCGAGGCCGAAGCCGAGGGCGAGCGGGGTGATCACGGGTCGCTTGCCCGACGCCGGACCCCAGGTCGCGCACGGGGGAGCGGCCCAGGTGCAGCGGCCCGGAGGCGAAGGCCCCGACGAGCCACACGCTCGCCAGGACGAGCGAGGAGATGACGAACGCGGTGCTGCCGGGCTGCAGCCGCAGCGAGAAGCCGAGCACGATCGCGCCCACGAGCACGAAACCGGCGGTGATCAGCTGGCGTCGGCGCAGGTCGCGCTGGCTCTGGCGGTGGTTGCGGGGGACGACGTCCCACAGGGCACGTTGCAGCCAGGTCCGCACGTCACATCACCTCTCGGGTCTTGACTCTACGAAGCCGGGTCCGCCCACGGTTCACGCGGGCAGCCCCGGCTACGACGGATCGGGCTCGTCTGGCCTACGTGGAGCTCTTGCTCCCGCCGGTGAGACCGTCCTTGATGTCCTTGCCGGCGTCCTTGACCTTCTCGACGCCGTCCTTGAGCGAGGCCGACGACTGGTCGGTCTTGCCCTCGGCCTCGAGGGACTCGTTGCCGACGGCCTTGCCGGTGCCCTCCTTGACCTTGCCGCCGAGCTTCTCGCCCTTGTTGTCTGCCTTGTCGCCGATGCCCATGTCGTCCTCCTTGGTCGCGGCACCCTGCCGCACCACCCCACTGAACCACTCGCCCCGTGGGGGTTACTCCCCCGTAGGGAGGACGGGCCGGTGGTCCTGGTCACCTCGCACCGACCCGACGGGGCGCAGGTCAGCCACGCGCCGCCAGCTCGACGAAGCGGCGCAGCAGCCGTGGCGGCTCGGTGACGCTCGCGCGGTGGGCCGCCTCGACGAGGGCCTGGGCGGTGTGCGGCTCGAAGTAGCCGTGGTGGCGGTAGACCTCGATGCGGGTGCACAGGCCGGCGACGTCCAGCTCGGGGTGGAACTGGGTGGCCCAGACGTGTCGCCCGATCCGGAACGCCTGGACCGGGCAGGCCGGCGAGGAGGCCAGGAGCACGGCGTGGTCGGGCAGCCGGGAGACCGCCTCCTTGTGACCCAGGAAGACCTCGAAGGACGACGGGAACCCACCGAAGAGCTCGTCGGCGGCGGCCTCGTCGGTGAGCGTGACCGTGACGGCCCCGATCGGCTCGGCGTGGCTGCGATCGACCACGCCCCCGGCGAGCCGACCCAGGGTGCCGATGCCGTAGCAGGCCCCGAAGAACCAGAAGTCGGCCTCCACGACCTGGTCGGCGAGGTCGGCGAGCCGCGCCTCGACCCGCTGCTGGACCGACGACTTCGCGTCCTCGGGGTCCGAGACGTTGAACGGCCCACCGCCCAGCACGATGCCCGACCACGCGTCGAGGTCGACCTCACCGAGGTCCTCGGCCTCGAGCCGCACCCGGCGCCAGTCGGCGGGGTCGAGCCCGGAGAAGCGGACGACGGCGTCGTACTCACCGTCGGCCGCACGATCCTCGGCGCGCGTGCCGAGGAAGAGGAAGGGGCGCACCGGCCTCAGTCTGCCTGCACCGCCGCGCCGCGCTCGAGGAGGCCGTCGACGTCGTCGACGCCCCACGCGGCGAGGGCGGTCCGGGTGTGCTGGCCCGCGGCGCCGGGCGGCGGCGTGGTGAGGGTGGCGGCGGTGCGGGAGAAGCGGGGGGCGGGGGCGGGCTGGTGGCGGCCGTCGTGGAGGACGTAGGTGCCTCGGGCGGCCAGGTGCGGGTGCTCGCGCGCCTCGGAGAGCCGCAGGACCGGGGCCACGCAGGCGTCGGTGCCCTCGAAGACCGCGGTCCACTCGGCGCGGGTGCGGCTGGCGAACCGCTCGGTGATCAGCGCGCGCATCTCGTCGTAGCGCTCGAGGTCGGCCTGGCCGGGGCTGTCCCCGGCGATGCCCAGCAGGTCGAGGAAGACGGCGAAGAACTGTGGCTCGAGGGCGCCGACGCTCATGTGCTCGCCGTCGGAGGTGGCGTACAGGTCGTAGTAGGGCGCACCGCCGTCGAGCAGGTTGGCCGCACGCTCCTCGGCGAAGACCCCGGCCTCGACGTAGGAGGCGGTCATCGCGTTGACGTGGGCGGTCCCGTCGACGATCGCGGCGTCGACGACCTGGCCCTGGCCCGAGAGCCGGGCCTCCAGGAGGGCGGCGAGCACGCCGATCACGAGGTACGTCGAGCCGCCGGCGAAGTCGCCGACGAGGTTGGTCGGGAAGTGCGGGCGCACGGGGTCCTGGCCGAGCCCGAACAGGGCGCCGCTCAGGGCCACGTAGTTCAGGTCGTGGCCGGCCGCGTGCGCGAGGGGGCCGTCCTGGCCCCACCCGGTCATCCGGCCGTAGACCAGGCGCGGGTTGCGCGCGTGGCACGCCTCAGGGCCGAGGCCGAGCCGCTCCGTGACGCCGGGACGCATGCCCTCGAGGAGCACGTCGGCGCCCTCGACGAGGGTCAGGACCGTCTCGACCGCCTCCGGCCGCTTGAGGTCGAGGGCGACGCTGGGCCGGCCGCGGTTGAGGAGGTCGTGGGCGCCGCCGGACAGCGCGGACCCGCCCGGGCGATCGATCCGGATCACGTCGGCACCGAGGTCGGCCAGGATCATCGCCGCGTGCGGCCCCGGCCCGATCCCGGCGATCTCGACCACCTTCACCCCCCGCAGGGGCCCGGTCCCCTGCCCCAGCACGATGGCGGACGGGGTGGCGGGCTGGCCGCTCGTCTGGCTCATGGCGGCATCCTGGCACGCGGGTCGCGGCGGGGCTTGCCGGGGAGAATGGCCGCCTGCCAGGTGAAATTCGGGCCGACAAGCGGCCACTTCCCCGGCCGACCGGGGATGTCCCCCGCGGCACGCCAGTCTCAGCCGGGCAGCACCCGCCGCAGGAACTGCCGCGTGCGCTCCTCACGGGGGGCGCCGAGCACCTGGGCGGGCGGGCCCTCCTCGAGGATCCGGCCCTGGTGCAGGAAGCAGACCCGGGTGGCGACGTCGCGGGCGAAGGACATCTCGTGGGTGGCGAGCACCATCGTGGTGCCCTCGGCGGCCAGCCCCCGGACGATCTCCAGGACGTCGCCGACCAGCTCGGGGTCGAGCGCGGCGGTGATCTCGTCGAGCAGCAGCAGCGACGGGCCGGTGCACAGCGCGCGCACCAGCGCCGCGCGCTGCTGCTGCCCGCCGGAGAGCCGGTCGGGGTGCTTGTCGGCCTGGTCGGCCAGGCCGAAGCGGGCGAGCAGCTCACGGGCGCGCTGCTCCGCCGTACGCCGGTCGGCCCCGTGCACCCGGCGCGGGGCCAGCGTGCAGTTGTCGAGCACGCTCAGGTGCGGGAACAGGTTGTAGGCCTGGAAGACCGTGCCGATGCGCGAGCGCACCTCGCGCTGGTCGATGCCGGGGTCGGAGATCTCGCGGCCCTCGAGCAGGATCCGGCCGTCGTCGATGTCCTCGAGCAGGTTCACGCAGCGCAGCAGCGTCGACTTGCCCGAGCCCGAGGACCCGATCAGGCAGATCACGTCGCCGGCGTCGACGGCGAGGTCGACGTCGTCGAGGACGACCTTGTCGCCGTAGGCCTTGCGCAACCCGCGTACCTCCAGCAGCGGCGCGCCGGTCGCGCTCGTCGCACGCACCTCGCTCACCGCACACCCGCCCGCTCCCGCTCGGCGTAGCGACGACCGAGCCAGTCGGTCAGGCGCGCCAGCGGCACGGTCATGACCACGAAGAACACCGCGACCACGACGTACGGCGTGAAGTTGAAGTTGAAGTTCGCGTAGTCGCGAGCACTGAACAGGGCGTCGAAGAGCGACACCGAGGCGACGAGCGAGGTGTCCTTCTGCAGGGAGACGAAGTCGTTGAGCAGCGGTGGTACGACCCGGCGTACGGCCTGGGGGACGACCACGAACCGCATGGCCTGGCCCCGGGACAGGCCGAGCGCGTCGGCGCTCGCGACCTGCGAGGGGTGCACCGACTCGATCCCGGAGCGGAACACCTCGGCGACGTAGGCGCTGTAGGAGACCACGAGCGCGAACGTCGCCCAGAACACCGGGCTGTTCGGCACCCCCTGCAGCCCCAGGGAGGGCATCCCGAAGACGAGCAGGAAGACGAGCACCAGGGTCGGGATCCCGCGGAAGACGTCGGTCCAGACGGTCGCGATCATCCGGACCGGCACCAGCAGCGGCGCCCGCGACTGACGGGCCAGCGCGATGGCGAGCCCGAGGACGAGGATCAACGGCTCGGCGACCAGGAACATCCGCACGTTCAGCCAGAGCCCGTCGAGGATCGCGGGGAAGGACTCGCGGGCGTGGAACGGGCTGAAGAACGCCCCCTGCACCGTCGACCAGCCCGGTGAGCTGGTCAGGCCGAGCGCGAGCCCGCCGATCACCAGCACGGTGGCCGCGGTGGCCAGCGTCACCGAGCGCACCCGGTGCCGACGGCGTACGCCGCGTCGCTCGAGCTCGCGCTCGCTCGGGGTCCAGGCGCCGGCCGTGCTCACCGGCGGGTCACTTCAGGAGGGGGACGTCGACCGAGTCCGAGAGCCACTGCTGCTCGAGCTCGGCGATGGTGCCCTCCTCCGTCAGGGTCTCGAGCGCCTGGTCGAGGCACGGGGTCAGCGTCGAGTCCTTCTCGAGCAGCATCCCGAACTCCTCCTGCGTCCCGGTCTCGGGCTGGAACTGGCCGATGATCGTCGACTTCGCGATCTCGACGGCCGAGACGTAGAAGGCCGTGGGGAGGTCGGCGACGATGGCGTCGACCTGGTCGTTGACCAGCGCCTGCTTGGCGACGTTGGTGTCGTCGAAGACCAGCGGCTCGGCGCCGGGCTGGATGACGTCGCGGATCGCGGTGAGCGAGGTGGTGCCGGTCTGGGCGCCGAGACGCAGGTCCTCGAGGTCGGCCAGGCTGGTCGCCTCCGCGCCGGGCGTGCCCTCGAGCGCGATCACGGCCTGGGACGCGGCGTAGTAGCCGTCGGAGAAGTCCACGACCTTCTCGCGCGCCGGGGTGATCGAGATCTGGTTGATGTCGAAGTCGAAGTTCTTCGGGCCCGGGGCGTAGGAGGTGTTGAAGCCGACCTTGATCCACTCGACCTCCTCGCGGCCGAAGCCGAGCTCCTCGGCCACGGCGTACGCGACGGCCGACTCGTAGCCCTCGCCGTTCGTCGGGTCGTTGTCGACGAACCACGGCTCGTAGGCCGGCGAGTCGGTGGCGATCGTGAGCTGGCCCGGCGTCGTCAGGTCGAGCTGGTCCGGCGCGCACGCGTCGGCCGACGCCGACGCGGAGCCCGTGCGGAGCCCGACGCGGAGTCGGTCGCGGAGTCGGTCGCGCTCTGGTCGTCGACCGGGGCGCAGGCGAGCGTGGCGAGCAGGAGCGGGGCGGTGACGAGGGCGGCGCGGGCCCGACGGTGCAGCAGCATGGAGGAATCGTAGGGCGCACGGGACCGACGGCGTACTGGTCGGCTGTTTCTGGAACCTGTCGGCCATTGCAAAGGGCGACAGGCTCGGGAACACCCGGCCAGCCGGGTGTTCCCACCTCAAGTCCGAGCCTTGCAACTCGTTGCATAGGTACGCCACACTGCAGCCATGGCGTTGGAGCACGTGCTGCTGGTCGCGCTGCGCGAGCAGCCGGGGTCGGGGCTGGAGCTGACCCGGCGCTTCGAGCGCAGCCTGGGGTTCTTCTGGCACGCGACGCACCAGCAGATCTACCGCGTCCTGGCCCGGATGGTCGCCGACGGCTGGGTCGAGGCCGAGACGGTCGAGCAGTCCGGGCGCCCGGACAAGCGGACGTACGCCGTGACGCCGGCCGGCGACGCCGCGCTCGCTGCCTGGGTCGGCGAGCCGACACCGATGGAGACGTTCCGCAGCGAGGTCGCGGTCAAGCTGCGCGGGGCCTCCTACGGCGACCGCGCGGCCGTGCTCGCCACGCTGCGCGACCAGCTCGCCGACCACCACGCACGCCTGGGCCTCTACTCCCAGTGGGTCAAGCGTGACTACCCCGACCCGGCGGCCCTGAGCGGGCGCGACCTCGACCAGTACCTCGTCCTGCGCGGCGGCGTACGGCTCGAGGAGTTCTGGACCAGCTGGCTCACCGAGTGCTTGGAGGCACACGCATGAACGACACCGGGCCGTACCCCCACCTGCTCGAGCCGATCACCCTCGGCGGCGACGGCACCCCCGGCTCCGGCCTGACCCTGCGCAACCGCGTGGTCATGGGCTCGATGCACACCGGCCTCGAGGACGCCTTCTGGGACATCCCCCGGCTGGCGGCGTACGCCGCGGAGCGCGCCCGCGGTCAGGTCGGGATGATCATCACCGGCGGCTACGCCCCGACCAAGCGGGGCTGGCTCAAGCCGTTCGCCTCCGAGATGACCACCCGGCTCCAGGCGATGCGCCACCGTGAGGTCACCGACGCGGTGCACGCCGAGGGCGGCGCGATCGCGCTCCAGGTGCTGCACGCCGGCCGCTACGGCTACCACCCGTTCAGCCAGTCGGCCTCGACCCGCAAGAGCCCGATCACGCCGTTCCGGCCCTCCCGGATGTCGGCCCGCCAGGTCGACGCCACCGCGTCCGCGTTCGCGCGCACCGTCGGGCTGGCCGTCAAGGCCGGCTACGACGCGGTCGAGATCATGGGCTCCGAGGGCTACCTGATCAACCAGTTCCTCGCCGAGCGCACCAACGACCGCACCGACGCGTGGGGCGGGTCGCCCGAGAAGCGGATGCGTTTCCCCGTCGAGGTCGTCCGTCGCACCCGCGAGCTCGTCGGCGACTTCCCGGTCGTCTACCGGATCAGCCTGCTCGACCTCGTCGAGGGCGGCCAGACCTGGGAGGAGGTCGCCGAGCTCGCCCACCGTCTCACCGAGGCCGGCGTCAGCGTCCTCAACACCGGGATCGGCTGGCACGAGGCCCGCGTGCCCACGATCATCACCCAGGTCCCGCGGGGCGCCTGGCGTGAGGCGACCGCCCGGCTGCGCGCCGAGCTGCGCGGGAAGGGTGTCGAGGTCCCGGTCTGCGCGTCGAACCGGATCAACAGCCCGGGGATGGCCGAGGAGATCCTGGCCACCGGCCAGGCCGACCTGGTCTCGATGGCCCGGCCGCTGCTGGCCGACCCCGACTTCGTGGCCAAGGCCGCCGCCGGGCGCGCCGACGAGATCAACACCTGCATCGCCTGCAACCAGGCCTGCCTGGACCACGTCTTCGTGAACCAGAAGGCCTCCTGCCTGGTCAACCCGCGCGCCTGCCGCGAGACGACGCTCGTCCTCTCCCCCACCCGCTCCACGGCCCGCGTCGCGGTCGTCGGGGCCGGCCCGGCCGGTCTGGCCACGGCCGTCTCGGCTGCCGAGCGCGGCCTCGCCGTCACGCTCTTCGAGCGCGGCCACGAGCTGGGCGGGCAGTTCCGCTACGCGATGGCCGTGCCCGGCAAGGAGGACTTCGCCGAGACGCTGCGCTACTACCGCCGTCGCCTCGAGGTGCTCGGCGTCGACGTCCGGCTCGACACCGCGCCCACCGCGGAGCAGCTGTGCGCCGCCCCCGCGGCGGGAGGCTTCGACGAGGTCGTCATCGCCACCGGCGTCGAGCCGCGCATCCCCGAGCTGAGCGGGGTCGACCACCCCAGCGTGGTCACCTACGCCCAGGTCCTCTCGGGCGAGGTCGTGCCCGGCAAGCGGGTCGCGGTCATCGGCGCGGGCGGGATCGGCGTCGACGTCAGCCACTTCCTGGCCCACGACCCCGCCGAGACCGACCAGGACTGGATGGACCACTGGGGCGTCGGCGACCCGTCGCTGCACCCCGGCGGCCTGACCGAGCGCAAGCCGCGCAGCCCCGTCCGGGAGGTGACGCTGCTCCAGCGCAAGACCACGCCGGTCGGGCTCGGCCTGGGCAAGACCTCGGGCTGGGCGCACCGCGCGGTGCTCAAGCAGTCGGGGGTCACCCAGGTCTCGGGTGCGACGTACGGCCACGTCGACGACGCCGGCCTGCACGTGGTCGTCGACGGGCAGCAGCGCCTGATCGAGGTCGACCACGTCGTGCTCTGCGCCGGCCAGGAGTCGGTGCGCGACCTCTACGACGACCTCCTCGCGCTCGCGCCGCGCGCCGACGGCTCCCGCGGACCGACGGCGCACCTCATCGGCGGCGCCGACCTCGCCTCCGAGCTCGACGCCAAGCGGGCCATCGAGCAGGGCACCCGGGTCGCGGCCGCGCTCTGAGGGGCGCCCCCCTCAGCCGGGCCCGGTGAACGAGACGGGCTTGCCGGTGGCGCGGGCGTAGGCGATCTCCCGCTGCGTGGACTCGCCGACGTACCCGCCCGGGTTGACGACCAGGACCCGGTCGGCCAGGTCGATCTTGCGCAGGTGGAGGGCACCCAGCGCGGCCCGCTGCTCGGCGGTGACCACCGCACCTGCCGTGCCTGCCGGGGAGTCCTCGGCGTCGGGCATGGTGGCGGGCCCGGCGGCGGACACGGTGGCAGGCATGGTGGCGGGCGCGACGACGATGACGCCGGCGAGCGTCAGGTCGCGGTTCGCCTCGTGCAGCTCCTCGGCGAACCGCACGGAGCCGCAGAGGCAGACGATCTCGGGGCGTTCGGGCATGTCGCTCCTCCTCATCCGGTCCGACGCCTCGGCCGGGGAGCCCTCAGTGTGCCCGCGGGAGGCCGGTAGCGTCGCGAGCGTGGACCCCGCGACCCCCCTGATCCGCGACCTGCCCGACGACGAGATCCGCGACGCGCTGCCGCTGAAGTGGGGCTCGGTCGAGCCCGGCACGATCCCGGCGTTCGTGGCCGAGATGGACTACGCGCTCGCCGAGCCCGTGGCCGAGGCCGTCGCGAGTGCCGTACGCCGGGGCACGGCGGGCTATGCGCCGCTCGGCGACCTCGGGGTGGGCGAGGCGTACGCCGGCTGGTCGCGCCGGCACTGGGGCCACGACGTCGAGCCGGCCTCGACCGTGGTGACCGGCGACGTGATCGCGGGCATCCGGCTCGTGCTCGACACCGTGTGCCCGCCGGGACCGGTCGTCGTGCCGGTGCCGTGCTACCCGCCGTTCCTGGCCATCGTCGCCCTGGCCGGACGCGAGGTGGTGAGCGTGGCCACCGACCCGGACGCGCCCGACCAGGAGTCGACCGCCCTCGACCTCGAGGCCGTCGAGCGGGCCTTCGCGGGCGGGGCCCGCACCCTGCTGCTGTGCAACCCCCACAACCCCCTCGGCCGGGTGCCCCGGCTCGTCGAGCTCGAGGCGCTGCGCGACCTCGCGCGCCGCTACGACGCCCGCGTCGTCTCCGACGAGATCCACGGGCCGCTGGTGCTGCCGGCCGGCACCGGCGTGGCCGCCCCGCCCTTCACGCCGTACGGCGGCGTGGACGAGCGGGCGATCACCGTGACCAGCGCCTCGAAGACCTTCAACGTCGCCGGCCTGCACTGCGCGGTCGTCGTGGCACCCGACCAGGCCGACCGGGCCGCGCTGCGCGGGGTGCCGCTGCCGGCCAACCACGCCTACTCGCCGCTGGGGATGATCGCGGCCCAGGTCGCGTGGACCGAGGGCGACCCCTGGCGCGCCGCCCTCGTCGACCGGCTCGCCGCGCAGCGCGACCTGCTCGAGCAGCTCGTGGCCGAGCACCTGCCGCGGGCGCGGATGCGGCGCCTCGAGGCGACGTACCTGCCCTGGCTCGACCTGCGCGACTACGGCCACGCCGACCCGGCCGCGCGCGCGAAGCGGCACGGTGTCGCGCCGGCTCCGGGTCACGCCTACCAGCCCGGGCTGGACGGCCACGTCCGGCTCAACGTCGCCACCTCCCCCGAGCGGCTGAGCGCGATGGTGGAGCGGCTCGCCGCGTCGCTGGCCTGAGCCTGCGGGGGCGGGACTGCCTCAGCCGGCGTGCTGGGGCTGCGCCGCGATCAGCCGGGCGTACCACTCGAAGGAGGCCTTGGGCGTCCGCTCGAGCGTCTCGGGGTCGACGTGGACGAGGCCGAACTGCTGGGTGTGGCCGTGCTCCCACTCGAAGCCGTCGAGGAGCGTCCAGGCGTAGTAGCCGCGGACGTCGACACCGCGGCGCACGGCCTCGGCCACCGCGTTGACGTGGGCGCGGTGGTAGTCGATGCGGGCGGTGTCCTCGATCCGGCCGTCGGGTCCGGCCGGGGTCGTGTAGGCGCAGCCGGACTCGGTGATCACCAGGGGCGGGAGGGCCGCTCGGAAGCGGGAGCGGAAGGTGATCAGCCACTCGCGCAGCGCGTCCGGCACGACGGGACGGCCGAGGTCGGTCAGCGGGTGGCCGAGCAGGTCGACGAGCCCGAACGGCACCGGAGCGTCCTCGTCGGTCGCGACGACCCGCATCGGGTTGTAGTAGTTGATGCCGTAGAAGTCGAGCGGTTGGCGGATGGTGGCCAGGTCACCCGGGGCGACCAGGTCGGTCATCAGCGGGGCGAGGTCGACCGGGTAGCGCCCGAGCAGCATCGGCTCGAGGAACAGCCCGTTCCACAACGAGTCGAGCAGCTTGGTGGCGCCGACGTCGGCGGCGTCGTCGCTGCCCGGCCACATCGGGGCGTGGTTGTTGGCACAGCCGACGCTGGAGGCGCCCGCCTCCCGCAGGGCCATCACCGCGCGGCCGTGGCCGAGCAGCAGGTGGTGGGCGGCCCACAGGGCGTCGAAGCCCAGGGTGCGGCCCGGTGCGTAGCGGCCCTCGGCGTACCCGACGACGGCGGCGACGTTGGGCTCGTGGATCGGCACCCAGTGCGCGACCCGGTCGCTGAGCCGCTCACCGACGACGGAGGCGTACGTCGCGAACGCCTCGACGGTCGCGGGGTTGAGCCAGCCCCCGTCGTCCTCGAGGGCCTGGGGCAGGTCGTGGTGGTAGAGCGTGGCCATCGGGGCGACGCCGGCCTCGAGCAGGGAGTCCACGAGGCGGTCGTAGAAGTCCAGGCCGGCCGGGTTGACGGGCCCACGCGCCTCGGGCAGCACGCGCGACCAGGCCACGGAGAACTTGTAGGAGCCGACGCCGAGCCGCCCGAGCAGGGCGACGTCCTCGGCGACCCGGTCGTAGTGGCCGGCGCCCCGCGAGCCGTCGGTGCCGTCGACGACGGCGCCGGGCAGCGTCGCGAAGGTGTCCCAGATCGACGCCCCGCGCCCGTCGGCGTCACGGGCCCCCTCGCTCTGGTAGGCCGAGCTCGCGACGCCGAAGGAGAAGCCGGGGGGCAGGACGGGGTCGGCGGACGGGTCCGCGGTCACCCGTGCGGTCATGCGTGGGGTCAGGGGCTCCGACCCCGGTGTGGTCACGGGCACAATGATGCCCGTGACCATGGACATCCGGCGGGCGAATGCGCGCTTCACGACCCGTGAGGTCGGTCGGCTGACCCGTCACCAGTTCTCCTTCGGGGCGCACTACGACCCCGACCGGGTCCGTTTCGGCCCGCTCGTGTGCCACGACGAGCACGTCCTGGGCGCCGGGCGCGGGTTCGCCGACCATCACCACGAGGACCTCGAGATCCTCACCTGGGTCCTCGACGGTGGGCTGGACCACCACGACTCCCTGGGCACCGACCGGGTCCTGCGCCCCGGCACCCTCGCGCTGCTCTCGGCGGGATCCGGCGTCGAGCACCGCGAGCTCGCCGCGACCGGGTCGGCGTGCCGCTTCGTGCAGGCCTGGTTGACCCCCGACGAGCCCGGCGGCGAGGCGACGTACACGACGACCGACCTGGACGGGCCGGACCTGGACGGGCCGGACCTGGACGGGCCGGACCTGGACGGCGACTTCCGGGTGGTGGCCGCGGGGGCCGGCGTCGACCCCGGGGCCCCGCTGCGCCTCGGCGTGGCCGGCGCGTCGCTGGCGATCGGCCGGTTCGCGGCGGGTGCCGTCGTGGAGCTGCCCGGCACCGCGACCCGCGTCCGTCGCCACGTGCTCCTCAGCGCGGGCGCCCTGCTGCGCCACAGCCTGGCCGAGCCGCTCGCGGCCGGTGACGTCGTCGAGCTCAGCGGTGAGCACACCGAGCGACCGTTCGTCGTCACGACCGCCGTGCCGACCGAGCTGATGGTCTGGACCTTCGCCGAGGACTGAGCCCCTGCCCGATGTCGTCGCGCTGTGCTTGGCTGGGCGCACCGAGCTCCATGAGACCCGAGCCACCAGGAGGCACCGTGCGCAGCGAGCTGTTCGAGCCCGACCACCAGGAGGTCGAGGCGACGCAACGCTTCACCCGGCAGAACTCCCAGATGCTGCGTGTCGCCCTCGGTGACGACGTGCTGGCGGTCAAGGGCTCGATGGTGGCCTTCCAGGGCCGGGTCGAGTTCGCCCACGAGAAGGCCGGCAGCGCGATGAAGCTGCTGAAGAAGATGGTCACCTCCGAGGACAACCCCCTGATGCGCGTCAGCGGACAGGGTGAGGTCTTCTTCGCCCACGAGGCGGGCTACCTGTTCCTCGTCGAGCTGACCGGCGACGCGCTCAGCGTCAACGGGCGCAACCTGCTCGCCTTCGACGCGGGCCTGCAGTGGGACATCAACCGCACCAAGGGTGCCGGGATGATGGCCGGAGGGCTGTTCAACACCACCATCACCGGCCAGGGCACGGTCGCGCTGTGCACCGTGGGCAAGCCGGTGCTGCTCGACTGCTCCCAGCAGCCGACCTTCGTCGACGTGCAGGCGTGCGTGGCCTGGTCGGCCAACCTGGTCCCGCAGGTCGTCAACAGCATGAAGATGTCCTCGCTGATCCGCGGCGGGTCGGGCGAGGCCTTCCAGTACGCCTTCCACGGTCCGGGCTTCGTCGTCGTCCAGCCCTACGAGTGGACCCCGCCCTCGAGCCAGACCTCCAGCTGAGACACCCAGGACACGCCATGGCCGACACCGCTCCCACCACGGGCACCGAGCTCGACGACTTCGAGGCCCTCGCGGCCCGCTACACCCGCGAGCTGCGCGCGCACTGCTACCGCATGAGCGGGTCGGCCTCCGAGGCCGAGGACCTCGTGCAGGAGACCCTGCTGCGCGCCTGGCGCTCGGCCGACGGCTTCGCGGGTCGCTCCTCGGTGCGCACCTGGCTCTACCGGATCGCGACCAACGTCTGCCTGACCCACCTCGAGTCGAGGCCCCGACGTCCGCTGCCGACGGGCCTGGGCACCACCGACTCCCGCGCCGACGCCGAGCTCAACCAGGACCAGGAGATCGCCTGGCTGGAGCCCATCCCGGACGCCGCGGTCGTCGTCGCCGAGCGCGACACGATCCGGCTGGCCTTCGTCGCCGCCCTCCAGCACCTGCCCGCACGTCAGCGGGCCGTGCTGATCCTGCGCGACGTGCTGCGGTGGAGCGCCGCCGAGGTGGCCGAGGCCCTCGGGACCACCACGGTCGCGGTGAACTCCGCGCTCCAGCGCGCCCACGCCCAGATGAGCGAGCGCGGCCTGAGCGCCGACACCGTGAGCCCCGACCTGAGCGCGGCCCAGGAGGTCCTCCTCCAGCAGTACGTCGAGGCGTTCTGGCGCAAGGACATCGACGCGATCGTCACGTTGCTCAAGGCCGACGCCATCTGGGAGATGCCTCCCTTCACCGGGTGGTACCGCGGGGCCCGCACCATCGGTGAGCTGATCGACGGCCAGTGCCCCGGTGGCAGCCACGACATGCCGATGCTCCGCACGCAGGCCAACGGTCAGCCCGCGTTCGGCCTCTACATGCGGGTCCCGGACGGCTCGTTCGCGCCCTTCCAGCTCCAGGTGGTCGACCTCGACGGCGACGCCGTGCGCCACGTCGGCGCGTTCTTCGCCCCCGACCTCTTCGCCCGGTTCGGCCTGCCCGACCGGCTGCCGGCCGGCTACCGCACCTGAGATCCTCCCGCGGGCGAGGGGTTCGCGCCTGGTCCTGCACGGTCTAGCCCGCGCGGGCTGGACCGCACGGCAAAGAACGGCGCGACCCGACCCGCGGCCCGGGCCGGCTGCCTAAGGTCCGGGCATGCTCCGCACCTGCGAACCGCCGTCAGTGGCCATCCACGTCCCCGACACCGACGGCTGCGCCACGACCCGCCTCGCCCGCGCCCGCGCCGCCCTGCTCGCAGGCGACGTCCGCGCGGCGACGCAGGCCTTCGCCGGCATGCAGGGCCTGCCGACGGCGCACCGCAGTGAGGCCCTGGCCGGTCTGGTCGAGTGCCGCCTCGCGCTCGGGGACGTCACCGGCGCCTCGGCCGCCCTCGACCGCATCCGGCTGCCCCGGCAACGGGGACGGGGTGCCCCGGCCCGGGCTGCGGCCGCACGCACGGCGTACGCCGCCGGCCTGCACGCGCTGGCCACCCACCAGCCGGCCGAGGCCCTGGTGCAGCTGCGCGCCGCCGGCGAGGTGGCCGAGGAGGTGCTCGACGAGGACCCCGCCCTGATGCCCTGGCGCGCCGAGGCCGCGCTGGCCTGCCTGCGCTCCGACACCGTCGAGGGCGCCGGTGACCTGGCCCGTGCTCACCTCGAGGTCTCCCGACGCCACGGCTCCGCCGCCGGGGTCGCCCAGGCCCTCCGCGCGCTGGCGGTCGCCGACCTCGAGGGCCGTCGGCTCGACCTGCTCCGCGAGGCGCACGGCGTCCTGGCCGGCGTGACGTGCCGCCGCCTGACCGCCCAGATCGACGCCGACCTGGGAGCCGTGCTGCTGCTGCAGGGCGAGCCGGCCGGCAGCCCGACCACCGACGAGGCGGTCGGCCGGCTGCTCGGAGTCGAGCAGTACGCCCGGGCCGAAGGCCTCGCTGCCCTGCACGAGCGGGCCCGCCGGCTGCTCGCCCTGGCCCCCGGCACGGCTCCGGTGCCGTCCTGGTCGGCGCTCGAGCGGCTCACCCCGGCCGAGCGGCGCGTCGTCGACCTCGCCGGTGCCGGCCACACCAACCGCGCGATCGCCGATCAGCTCGAGATCAGCGTGAAGGCCGTCGAGTGGCACCTCTCCCGCACCTACCGCCGGCTGGGCATCGGGTCTCGCCGCGAGCTGGCCACGCTCACCGGGGCCGCTCGGGGCTGAGCCGGGCGCAGCTCACCAGGCGTCGCCGGCCCGGTCCCGACACGTCACGTCGACGGTGAGATCCGGCACCAGGTCGCTGGCGGCGCGGCGGATCATCAGCCCGCCGTGCTCCCCGTCGGGGTGCGCCCCCGACCCGGTCTGCGTGAAGGACCGGCCCTGCCAGCACTCCCACCCGAGCCGCTCGTAGAAGCCGGTCGCGCGACCGGTCGAGAGCATCGCGACCTCGTGACGTCGGTCGATCTCCCGCTGCAGCCGCGTCATGACCAGTCGACCGAGACCGCGCCCCTGGTGGTGCGGGTCCACGGCGACGGCCTCGACGTACCCGATCGTTCGCCACGGCGCGTCCCCGAACCTGATCTCGCGCGGCACCACGCTGGCGTGGCCCACGACGTCGCCCTGCTCGTAGGCCAGGACGTGGACGCCGCCGTACGCGTGGTCGGCGTCGTCGTCGCTGAAGCGGTCGGCGAACGCGTGGCGCCACAGGCCGCGCAGAGCGGCCCGCGTCGTCGGGTCGATGTCGCCGGACTCGGCCACGACCAGCGCTTCAGGGGTCACGGGACCCAGACCCGAGGCCGACCGTGGCCAGCGCGGCGTCGAGCGGCGTACGGCGGGGGCCGTAGTGGCCTTCGGTCGCGGGCCCGGCGTCGCCGAGGCCGGTGTCGAGGAGGAGCACCCCGGCTGGGGTGCGGACGACGTAGGCCAGCACGGCCTCGACGCGGGGGCTTCCCGTGCCGGTCTCCTCCGCCGGGCGCACGAAGGTCCCGAGGTCGAGCCTCGCGACGTCGTCGATCCGCACGCCGCGAGCCTAGACGGCATCCGCGTCAGTGCATCCGCGTCAGTGCCCCGGATCCGTGCCGGATTCCGGCACGGATCCGGGGCACTAGCGAGATCACCCGACCGTCGAGGCCACGCACCACGGACTCGAACCGGGCACGGTCCTCGGGTGGGAGGTACGCCGTCACCGCCGAGTGATCCGGTCGTCGTGCGCGGGCTCAGGGTGCTCGGGCTCAGGCGTCGGCGGGCGGCACCGGGATCGACACGTAGGTCGTCTCGATGTACTCCTCGATGCCCTCGAAGCCACCCTCACGGCCGAAGCCGGAGGCCTTCATGCCGCCGAACGGTGCGGCTGCGTTGGAGACGATCCCGGTGTTGACCCCGACCATCCCGTACTCCAGCCCCTCCGCGAGGCGGATCGCGCGGTTCAGGTCGCGGGTGAAGACGTAGGCGGACAGGCCGTACTCGGTGTCGTTGGCCCGCTCGATCGCCTCGGACTCGGTCTCGAAGGTCGTGATGGGGGCGACCGGGCCGAAGATCTCCTCGCGGTTGATGCGCGAGGAGGCCGGTACGTCGACCAGCACCGTCGGCTCGAAGAAGTAGCCCTCGCCCTCGCGGGCCGAGCCCCCGGTGACGAGCCGGGCACCGTCGCTCACCGCCTCGTCGACGAGCGAGCCCACCGACTCGACGGCGTCGGTGTCGATGAGCGGGCCGACGTCCACGCCGTCGTCCTGGCCACGACCGAGCGTCAGGCCGCCCATGCGCCCGGCGAGCTTGTCGGAGAACTCCTCGGCGACCGAGCTGTGCACCAGGAAGCGGTTGGCCGAGGTGCAGGCCTCCCCCATGTTGCGCATCTTGGCCGCCATCGCCCCGTCGACCGCGGCGTCGACGTCGGCGTCGCCGAAGACGAGGAACGGCGCGTTCCCGCCGAGCTCCATGCTCACCCGCTGCAGGCCCGGAGCGGCCTGCTCGACGATCTTGCGGCCCACCGCGGTGGAGCCGGTGAAGCTGACCTTGCGGAGCCGGTCGTCGGCCTGGAGCGTCGTGGACAGGTCGGCGTCGCGCGTGGTCGGGACGATGTTCAGCACCCCGTCGGGCAGGCCGGCCTCGGCCAGGATCGCTCCGAGGGCGAGCATCGTCAGCGGGGTCTGCGAGGCCGGCTTGACGACCATCGTGCACCCGGCCGCGACCGCCGGCCCGATCTTGCGGGTGCCCATCGCGAGGGGGAAGTTCCACGGCGTGATGAACAGGCACGGCCCTACCGGCTTGCGCATCGTCAGAATCCGCGTGCCCCCGGCGGGCGCCTGCATCCACAGACCGTGGATGCGTACCGCCTCCTCCGAGAACCACCGGAAGAAGTCCGAGCCGTAGGCGACCTCGCCCTTGGCCTCGGCCAGCGACTTGCCCATCTCCAGGCTCATCAGGGTGGCGAGGTCCTCGACGCGCTCGCCGATGAGCTCGAACGCCGTCCGCAGCACCTCCCCGCGCTCGCGCGGCGGCGTGGCCGCCCAACCGGGCTGCGCGGCCACGGCGGCGTCCAAGGCACGGGTGGCGTCGGCCGACGTCCCGTCGGCGACGTCGCACAGGATGGAGCCGTCCGCCGGGTCGTCGACCTCGAACCGTGCTCCGTCCGCGGAGTCCTGCCAGGTCCCCCCGATCAGCAGGCGGCGGTGGTCGACGGGCAGCAGGTCCTCGCTCAGGGCACTCATGACACCTTGATACGCCATGTCCCCCTCGGACGCCACGTCCCCCGCCTGCAGGGGTCGGGCGCGGCGAAACCTCGCGGGGTCGATGCCCGGCGGAGTGTTCGCACGGTGGACGATCCGGATGCACCCGGGGGTGTGGACGACCCGTTTGCACTGTGACCAACGTCGCGTATGCTCTTTACTGTCGGCTTCGGAGGGAGCATCTGGAGTACGACAGGAACCCCTCGCTGACCCCATGCGGCGAGGGGTTCTTCCGTCTCCTCCTCCGCTTCCGCGAGCGATACCCGAGGCGTCGACCCCGAGGCGTCGCTCAGGGCACGTCGTAGGTCAGCGTGAAGTCTCCGCCGCCTTCGTAGCCGAACACCGCCCAGCGGTAGTAGCCCGCCTCCACGACCTGGCCGACCCTCTCCGAGGAGCCGTGCTGCTCGCTCTCGGCGACGTCACGCCACACCCCGGCTTCGGCGTCGTACCGCTGCAGGTACAGGTCGAGATCACCCTCGGGGGGACCGGTCAGGCATCCCTCGATCGTGCCCGCGTTGGCCGGGAACCCCTTGCTCCAGGGCTGGTAGGAGTTGGCCCTCTCGGTGACCGACCCGGTGCGGGTGACCTGGCTGCACGTCCTGCCCGAGCCGGCCGAAGCGCACGCGGGCTCGTCGGGACGAGCGGGCACCGAGACCGCGTTCCAGGCCGCCCTGACCTGCTCGTACGTCGCACACTCGCCACCGTCCAGGACCTTCGCCGCGACCAGGGTCGCCCGGCGTACGTCGGCGTAGGCCCAGGCGGAGGTCTTCAGCAGCAGTCCTTGGTAGAACACCTCGCCGGCGGCCCGGATCCCGACCCCGGCCACCACGCCGCCGTTGCAGGTCGGTGACGCCGCCGACCCCTCGGCGAGCAGGACGAACCAGTGGTTCAGGGGCCCGGCCCCGGCGTGCTCCTCGGCGTCGGCGATCGACGCGGTGTAGCAGCCGGGTCCGCCCGTCGAGGCGGGGTCGGCCATGTCACGCAGCGCGCCCGTGCCGGCCGGCGAGGCCTCCTCGCCGATCAGGTAGTCGGGCTCGTCGCGCGGGTTGTCGGCGTAGGCCTCCGTCAGCGTCCCGAAGATGTCGCCGGCCGCCTCGGCGATCGCCCGGGTCTCCGCCCCCTCGACCGAACCCCCCGGCGTCGATGCGAACACACCGTGGCCGTTCTCGTGGCCGACGATGTCGAGCGAGGTCAGGGTGCGACGCCGGTCGAGCGAGTAGCCGTAGGCGGTGTGGGTGCCCGTCCAGACCGCGTCGTTCGCCTCCCACCCGACGCGGGCCGGGACGCCGGTGCCGTCGCCGTGGATCCCGTCGCGCCCGAGCCAGCGCGAGAGCATGCTCCACTGCTGGGCGATGGCGTAGAGCACGTCGACGCAGGCGGTCTCGAGGTCCCGCGCGCGGCCGTTGCCCCAGACGTCGTCCGGGCCTCGGTAGGCCCGACCGTTCATGCCTCCGCACGCGACCCCGGAGCGGCGGCGATCGACCACGGCCCACCGCCTGGCCGGCCTGGCCCGACGGAAGAACGTCGTGCCGATGCTCACCGGCCCGCCGTAGTAGCCGCGACCCGAGCCGTGGGCGACGCGGTCGTCGGCGCCGATCAGTACGCCGTCGCGGGCGTCGGTCCACACGGTCTGGTCCGAGGGCAGCCCGTCCAGCACCCCGCGGACCCGGGTCTGCCAGGCCAGTCGAGGACGTCGCGCCGAGTGCGTGCACGACCAACTGTGGCTCGCTCGTACGCCGGGCCTCGTCGACCTGGGCGCGGGCCTGGGCCAGCGCCGCGTCGGCGCCGACCGTCGGCACGACGGAGCCCACGGTGCCGGGGTCCCCGCTGGTGGGGCCCCTGCCCACGGAGCCACCGGCGACCGGGTCACCGGCGACCGGGCCACCGGCGACGGGGCCCTTGCGCGCCGCGGTCCACCCGACGACCTTCCCGGACCCGGCGACCGCGACGACGACGTCGCCGCCGATGACCGGGAGCCCGCGGAAGGTGCGCTCGTAGGCGATGTAGCGGGCACCGTCGGCACCGTCGGTCGTGGAGACGACCTCGAGGGCCTCGCCGGCGCCGGAGCCGAGCAGGTCGATGTCCTCCTCGACGAAGGTGCGCGCTGCGCGCTGCGCGCCCGCGTCGGTGTCTGCCTCGGGGCCGGGAGCGGGACGCACGGCCTGGGTCGGGGCCGCGGCCCGGACCGCTCGGCCGTCATCGCGGGCGAGCACCGGCTCGGCCGCGGCGGCCAGCACCAGCGACAGGCCGGTGCCGAGGACACCGGCGGTGAGCAGGCGTCGAGGTCGGGCCGAGGATCGTGCCGAGGATCGTGTGAAGGGTCGATGGAACGGTGTCATGAGGGTTCTCCCGAGACGAACGGTGATTTGGGAATGTGTCGCACGGGGGAGCACCGCGCTGATGAGACCAGGTGGTGGCCACGGTCGGCGTCACGGGGAAGTCCCCCGCCGCGTGCCGCGCCTGCGGCGGGGCGGCCCTCGTGCCCGGGCCCGGCCCGGGCCCACCCGGCCGACGAGCTCGGCGCGTGGGTGCACCCCGAGCCTGCGACGGACCCGGGTCAGGGTCGCCTCGGCGGTCGCGGCCCTGCTCTCGACGTGCGGGAGCACCCGCGCGGGAGGCGTCTGACGCCCGAGGGTCCGTGACACCCCTCCACCCTACGAGCCGATACCCCAGGGAGTGTCAGGGCCCACCGAGCAGGCGACGCTCAGCCGCGCGGCGAGCGCAGGAAGGCCTCGAGCACCGGGCCCGCCGTCCCCGAGCCTGAGTCACCCCGCTCGACGTACACGGCCACGGCGAGGTCGCCCTGGGCGCCGACCATCCAGGCGTGGGTGGCGATCGCCCCGTCCGCCTGAGGGTCCTCGAACTCCGCGGTGCCCGTCTTCGCGATCGCGGGCGGGCCGGGGAGGTCGGCCAGCAGGGAGCCGCTGCCCCCGGAGACCACCGCGCGCAGCATCGATCGCAGCTGCTCGGCCTCGTCACCGTCCAGCGGCGTGGGTGCCGTCGCGTCGGCCACCCTCGTGTCGTCACCGGCCTCCTGACCGACGACGAGGTGCGGCACCACGGTGCGCCCGGCCTGGACCGAGGCGATCACACCGGCCATCGCCATCGGCGAGGCCAGCACGGTGCCCTGACCGATCATGTCCGCGGCGAGCTCGGTCTCCGAGGCGGGCGGCTCCACCTCGCCGAGGTAGGCCGGGAAGCCCAGGTCGTGGTCGACCCCGAGGCCGAGGCTGCCGGCGGCCTCGGCGAGGGCGTCGCCCCGGGCACGGTCCCGGGCGCCGATGAGCGCGGTGTTGCAGGACTGGGCGACCGCGGTGCGCAGGTCGATAGGGCCCGATGCGCTCGCGGGGTAGCCGTCGTAGTTCTCGAAGCGCTTGCCGTCGACGACGACGGACGTCGGGCACTCGACGGGCGAGTCGGGCCGCAGCCCCGCGCGCAGCAGGGCCAGGCTGCTGACTGTCTTGAACGTCGAGCCGGGCGGCACCTGCGCGAAGGTCGCCAGCGCCAGACCGCCACTCGCGGGCCCCTCGGCTGCCGCGAGGATCGCCCCGTCGCTGGGGCGGACGGCGACCAGCGCGCTGCCACCGGCCGCGGCGGGCAACCCCGAGAGCAACGACTCCGCCTGCGACTGCGCAGCCTGGTCGAGGGTCAGCCGCAACGGTGTCCCGCGCTGGGGGCGCACCCGGAACAGGGCCCGCTCGCGATCGTCGGAGGCGATGGAGGAGACGACGACGCCGTCCTGCCCGCGCAGCTGGTCGTCGTAGCGGGCCTGGAGCCCCGAGGTGCCGGCGACGTCGCCGGCCCGGTAGCGCGCAGGGTCCTCCTCGACCATCTCCGCGGTGACCGGCCCGACCCGGCCGAGGATCGAGGCCGCGAACTCCCGGGTCGGCGCCAGCGGGACCTGCGCCCCGATGATCGACGCGCCGTCCACGGACCGGACGGCCTCCCTCACCGCGGGGGTCACGTCGCCGTCGCGCAACGCGATGGCCTCGACGAATCCCGCCTCGCCCGCGGCGCGTACCGCCTCGACGAAGGCGGCCACGTCGACGTCGGCGGCCTGTGCGACGGCCCGGGCGGAGTCCAGCGCCCGCGCAGGGCGCACCTGGGTCTTGTCCAGCCCGAACCGGTTGACGATCCGCTCGGTGACCAGCCGGCTGCCACCGGCACCGAGGACGTCGCCGCGACGGGCGGGCACCCGGGCCACCGACAGGGTGCTCGCCGGGCGCAGGGACGGCTCCACGACCGCCCGCGAGAAGTCGGCCTCCCACTGCTCGTCCCCGTCGGAGCCGGCGACCAGGCGCAGCGGCGCCCCGCTCGTGTAGGTCCACGTCGCGTCGTCGCTCACCGGCCAGCTCCAGTCCAGGCGCACCTCGGCCGCGTCCCCGCTCGCCCCGGGCACGACCTGGCCGACCCCCACGCGCGGGGTGACGCCGGCGTCCACGAGGGCCGCCACCGCCGCGTCGTACGACGCCTGCGCCTGCTCCACGTCGCCGGCGAGCGGCGCGTCGCCCAGGTCGCCGCTGGTCAGCGCCTCGGCGAGCGCCGTCGCGGCCGGTCGGGGGTCGGGAGCCTCGTCCGGGCCCGGGTCGGTCCCGCCCGTGCAGGCGGCCAGACCCGGCGCCAGCACAGCCAGGGTGATCAGCGTGGTCCGGCGGGTCCGGCGGGTCCGGCGGGTCCGAGATCGGGGGCGCCCCGAGACGAGCAGCATGGTCCCAGTCTGGACCGTGGATCGCCGCACGCGGCGGCGGCAGCACCGACAGGGGGCAGACGTGGGGCCGACAGGGCACCGACAGGGGCACCGACCGGGTGGCCGACGCGGACACCGTCGCCGTCACGGTCCGTCGTGGCGTCGCCCCACGCAGGGGTGGTGGGGTGGCCGCACGCGTGCGCGCTAGATTCGCGCCATGAGCACCGAGAAGCTGTACTACACGACCCCCGGCATGGACGAGAGCACGGCCACCCGCGTCGTCACCGTCCTCCAGTCACGCCTGCACGCCTGCAACGACCTGCACCTGACCCTCAAGCACGTGCACTGGAACGTCGTCGGACCGCACTTCATCGCCGTCCACGAGATGATCGACCCGCAGGTCGAGGAGGTGCGCGGCTTCGCCGACGACCTCGCCGAGCGGATCGCCACCCTCGGGGGCTCCCCCAAGGGCACGCCCGGCTCGATCGTCGACGAGCGTGACTGGGCGGAGTACTCCATCCGCCGCGCCGGCACCCAGGAGCACCTCGGCGCCCTCGACCTGGTCTACCAGGGCGTCATCACCAGCCACCGCGCCGCGATCACCGAGATGGGTGACCTCGACCCGATCACCGAGGACATGCTGATCGGCCAGACCGACAAGCTCGAGCTGTTCCACTGGTTCATCCGGGCCCACCTCGAGACCTCCGGCGGTCACCTCACCACCGAGGGAGCGACCACCGAGGCCGAGGCCGCCGAGGCCGCCCGCGAGGCCTGAGCCCCGCTAGCCGCACTTGGCCCCGCGCAGGGGCACCGCATCGGCCCTCGCAGTCAGTCCTTGCGGGGGCCCTTGCGGTACGTCGGCTTGCCGCTGGACCCGCTCGGCGGGCCCTGGTCGGGCCGCAGCGCGATGAGCTTGCCCGAGATCCTCGTCGTCGCCAGCTTCTCCAGCACGACGTCGGAGAGGTTGGCGGGAAGCTCGACGAGCGAGAAGTCCGGGCGGATCGAGATCGTCCCGAAGTCGCTGCGCCCCAGACCGCCCTCGTTGGCGATGGCGCCGACGATCTGACGCGGCTCCACCTTGTGCCGCTTGCCGACCGCGATCCGGTACGTCCGCAGCTCGCGCCCGTCGCCGCGCCCGCCTGATCGGGCCGGCCGACCCTGGCCGCCGCCGTGGCTGTCGCGGTCCTGGCGCGGGGCCCGCTTGGGCTCGGGCTCCGGGGCGAGCAGCAGCGGGGTCTCACCCTGTGCGGCGATGGCCAGGGCGGCCGCGACGTCCTGCTCGGGGACGTCGTGGTGCTCGACGTAGTGCTTGACCACGTCGCGGAAGAACTCGAGGTCCTTCGAGGCGAGCGCGGCGGTGATCTGGTCGTCGA
Organism: uncultured Actinomycetota bacterium; assembly: GCA_963714475.1. Classification (GTDB taxonomy): domain Bacteria; phylum Actinomycetota; class Actinomycetes; order Propionibacteriales; family Nocardioidaceae; genus Nocardioides. The sequence continues at coordinate 760,837 of CAVQOP010000004.1, read as the reverse complement.
AGCGGGCCAGGCGCGTCGTGTTGACGTCCTCGACGCTGGGCAGCTGCATCTGCTGGAGGGGCTGCCGCGTGGCCTTCTCGATGTGCTTGAGCAGGTACCGCTCGCGCGGGGTGACGAAGGAGATCGCGTCGCCGCTGCGTCCGGCCCGACCGGTCCGCCCGATGCGGTGCACGTAGGACTCGGTGTCGGTCGGGATGTCGTAGTTGATGACGTGGCTGATCCGGTCGACGTCGAGCCCGCGGGCCGCGACGTCGGTGGCGACCAGGATGTCGAGCTTGCCGGACTTCAGCTGGTTGACGGTCCGCTCGCGCTGGACCTGCGCCACGTCGCCGTTGATGGCCATCGCGGAGAACCCGCGCGCCCTCAGCTTCTCGGCCAGCGTCTCGGTCTCGTTCTTGGTGCGGACGAAGACGATCATCCCCTCGAAGTTCTCGACCTCGAGGATCCGCGTGAGGGCGTCGACCTTCTGCGGGTAGGAGCAGATCAGGTAGCGCTGGGTGGTGTTGGCCGAGGTCGTCGTCTTGTTCTTGACGGTGATCTCGACCGGGTCGGTGAGGTACTTGCTCGACAGCGAGCGGATCTGCTTGGGCATCGTCGCCGAGAACAGCGCGACCTGCTTGGTGGCAGGGGTGTCGGCCAGGATCGTCTCGACGTCCTCGGCGAAGCCCATGTTGAGCATCTCGTCGGCCTCGTCGAGCACCAGGAAGCGCAGCTCGGTCAGGTCGAGGGTGCCCTTCTCGAGGTGGTCCATGATCCGGCCCGGGGTGCCGACCACGACGTGGACGCCGCGGCGCAGCGCCGAGAGCTGGACGCCGTACGCCTGCCCGCCGTAGACCGGCAGCACGCGTACACCCTTGAGGTGGGCGGCGTAGCGCTCGAAGGCCTCGCAGACCTGGAGCGCGAGCTCGCGGGTCGGGGCCAGCACGAGCGCCTGCGGCGTCTTCTGGCGCAGGTCGAGGTTGTCGAGGATCGGCAGCGCGAAGGCGGCCGTCTTGCCGGTGCCGGTCTGGGCGAGTCCCACCAGGTCGTGACCGGCCAGCAGGGGCGGGATGGTGCGCGCCTGGATGGTCGAGGGGCTCTCGTAGCCGACGTCGGCCAGCGCCTTCAACGTGGCCGGGCCGAGGCCGAGGTCGGCGAAGGTGACCTGCTCGGGAGCGGGTGCCTCGGTCGGGGCCGGAGCGGGGACTTCGGCAGGAGCCTCAGCGGGGACATCGGCGGGAGCGGGGCCGTCAGCGGGGTCGTTCACCCCGCAACGGTAGTGGGTGCGGGCCTGTGGTCCGATTCGCGAGCACGGCGACCTGGGTCACGCCCACCGGGGCCGGGGGCGCACTGGTTGAATCTGAGCATGCATCTGGGCATCGACAGCTTCGTCTCGCAGGTCACCGACCCCACGACGGGTCACGTCGTCGCCGCTGAGGAGCGCCTCGCGCACCTGCTCGAGGAGATCGAGCTCGCCGACCGGGTCGGCCTGTACTCGTTCGGCATCGGTGAGCACCACCGCAGCGAGTACTACGACTCGGCGCCCCCGATCATCCTGGCCGCCGCGGCGGCCCGGACCGAGCGCATCAGGCTCGGGAGCGCCGTCAAGGTGCTCAGCGCCGACGACCCCGTGCGGGTCTTCCAGCAGTTCGCGACGCTCGACCTGATCTCGCGGGGCCGCATCGACCTCGTCGTGGGGCGTGGGTCGTTCACCGAGGCGTTCCCGCTCTTCGGTCTGGACCTCGCCGACTACGACTCGCTGTTCAGCGAGAAGCTCGCGCTGCTGCTGGCCATCCGCGACCAGGTCGAGGTCACCTGGTCCGGGCGGCACCGACCGCCGTTGGTGCGCCAGAGCATCTACCCCCGCCCGCTCCAGGACCCGCTGCCGATCTGGGTCGGGGTCGGTGGGACGCCCGAGTCGTTCGCCCGGGCCGGACTGCTCGGGCTGCCGTTGATGATCGCCATCATCGGCGGGGAGCCGCGGCAGTTCGCGCCGCTCGTCGACCTCTACCGACGTGCCGGCGCCGAGGCAGGCCACCCGCCGGAGCGCCTGCAGGTCGGTCTGCACGTCTTCGGGTTCGTCGCCGAGTCCACGCAGGCGGCCGGCGACACGATCTACCCGGGCTGGAACGAGATGTTCACGACCGTGTCCCGCGAGCGTGGCTTCCCCCCGCCCACGAGGGCCCGCTTCGACGCCACCGCCGGGCCGGACGGCGCGTTCTTCATGGGCGACCCCGACACGGTGGCCACCAAGATCCGCCGCACCGCCGACCAGCTGGGTGGGGTCGACCGGCTCTCGATCCAGATGACCAACCCGCGGCTGGCCCACGACGACCTGCTGCGCGGCATCGAGCTGCTCGGCACCGAGGTCGCCCCCATGGTCGCCGACGTCTGAGGCCGTTGCCCGGGGGAGGGGCAGCCCTGCGCACGGCGCGCTGAGGACCGGACCTCGTCCGGCTTCGGGTTCGGGTTCGGGTTCGGGTTCGGCTCAGGAGTAGCGGTGGCTCTTGGCGCTGTGGCCCTGCTCGCGGGTGCAGGTGCGACCGCTCATGTTGCGGTGCCCGCACAGCTCCTCGGCTGTGCCGGCGGCTGGCGCGACGGGCGCCACCGGCGCCTTGTCACGGGCGGACCTGCTGGCCGGCCGGGCGGCGGTCGCGCGCGCTGCGGGGGTCTCGCCCGGTGCGCCGAAACGGATTGCCGGCTGGCGGTAGCTCGGCGCGGCACCGGGCTTGGTGCGCTCGGCCTGACGGGCCTCGCGCAGGGCTCTCATGTCATCGATCTTGCTCATCGGCTGCTCACGTGACCAACCTAGATGTCGGCACCGACAGCGCTCCGCAGGCGCTCCGCGCCCGGTGGGGTGACGCAGCGCTCATCAGTAGTCGGGCCTCAGCGCAAGACCGGTCAGCCGGTCAGCCGGTCGGCAGGTCGGCGTACGCGCGCTTCGCGTCGCGGTACCACCCCATCGCCCGCACGGGGTGCTTCCACCGTCCTTTCATGTCCTCGTGCGCCGCACCGTGGATCGCGTCGCCGGCCTTGACGGCGTCCTTGAGGTGCTGGTCCTGCGCCTTGATCACCTCGTCTGCGCTCGCGCCGTGGTGCTCGTGGTCGCAGGGTCCGCCCAGCTGGCGGCAGGTCATCGTCTTCATCGGTGGTCACTCCTCGTCGTCGGATGCTCGAGCCGGTCCGGCCCGGGGTCGTCGTGGTCGTGCTGGTCGTGCTGGTCCTGTGACGACCGCCGGACCCGTGGTGTGACCCGATCGGCCGCCCCCGCTCCGCTGCGGCGGCTGAGGCCGGCCAGCACCGCGGGCTCGGCGCGGAAGTCGACCCGGCGTACGACGCCCGCGGTGATGTGGAAGTCGAAGGCGACCCGGGCCTCCCCCCGCAGGAACCAGGCGGCCCCCGGGCGCTGCTCCACGAGAACGGGCAACGCCGACCGGGCCGCCCCGTCGAACAGGGCGGCGACGGCTTCGCGCCCCTCGACGCGAGCGGGCGTGCCGGCGGCGACCGCGAAGGCGTCGGCCGTCACCACCACGTCCGGAGCGAGAAGAGCGAGCAGGCGTCGGAGGTCGCCCCCACGCGCGGCGGCCAGGAACGCGTCCACCACCTGCCAGTCCGGCCGCACCGACCCCGGCGCTCCTACGGTGAGCTTCGCCCGGGCCCGCGAGGCGAGCTTGCGCGCCGCCGCGGGCGTGCTCCCGAGGATCTCGGCGACGGTCGCGAAGTCGATCGCGAAGCTGTCGTGCAGCACGAAGGCGACCCGCTCGGCGGGGCTCAGCTGGTCGAGCACGACCTGGAGCGCCACACCCACGGTGTCCGCGAGCGCGATCTCCTCGGCGGGGTCGGGTGCCTGCCCGGGTGGTTCGACCTCGGCCTGCGGTGTCGGAGTCCGGGCGCGCAGCCGATCGAGGCACAGCCGGGTGGTCACGGTGGTCAGCCACCCGGGGAGGTTGTCGATCGTCGCCTCGGTGCCCGCCAGCCGTAGCCACGCCTGCTGGACGACGTCCTCGGCCTCGACCCGGTCACCGACGACACGCTCGGCGATCCGCAGCAGGCGCGGGCGTTCCCGCTCGAAGGCTGCCGTGCTGTCCATGTCGCTCACGCTCCCATCCTTCGGGCGCGTACGCGGCCCTCGGACGATGACGTGCGCCGCGGTGCTGGTGTGACCGAGGGCGCGACTCGCCTGCGCGGGCGCGCGCGAACGAGGCGAGCAGGCCTCGGCGCCTCGAGCAGGGGAGGAGCAGACGGACCGCCGCGGCTCAGGGCCGTCGGTGGAAGCGGATCTTGTTGTCGGGGGTGATCTCGCTGGTGTAGGCGGGGTCGTGGATGCGGGTGTGGTGGTGGGGGCAGAGGAGGCGTCCGTTGTTGAGGTCGGTGTTGCCGCCTGATGCCCAGGGGTTCATGTGGTGGGCGTGGCACAGGCCGGGGGGCCAGTCGCAGCCCTCGGCGGTGCAGCCGCGGTCGCGGAATCGCAGGGCGATGACCTGGATGGCGGAGAACAGTCGGCGTGCCTGTCCGAAGTCGAGGATCTCGGAGTTGGCGCCGAGGACGATGGGGATGATCTTCGCTTCGCAGGCGTAGCGCCTCGTCTGGCCGGGGGTGAGGTGTTGGCCGGTGTCGAGGGTCGCGCCCTTCAGGCCGGATCGGAGGTCGGCGAGGGTGGTGATCGCGAGCAGGGTGGCGGAGAGTCCGCCGGCGCGGGGTGCGGCGTGGGTGGGGTAGGTCTCGATGAGCTCGCCGAAGGCTTCGCCGAGCTTCGTCGGGGTGGGCTTGTTCTTGACCCAGCCCTCGCCGGTCCTCGGCTGTTCTTGGTGGCGTTGAGGTGTTTCGGGGCGGCGAAGGCCATCAGCATCTTCTGCAGGGTCCGGCCCTGGGCCTCGGGGAGGGTGAACCTTCCGGTCGCGGCACCGTGGCCGTCGAAGGACAGGTGGAGGCGTCGTTGCTGTCGGGCGAGGGCCTCGGCTTTCTCGAGGGCTCGGCGGTCGTGGTCCTCGCCGATCTCGGGGGCGATCACGGACAGGATCCGGGCGCCGAGGATGCGCAGCTCGGCGGGGTCGTGGAGCGCGGCGAGGTCGACGAGGTGGGCCTCGGCCTTGGTCGAGCAGTCCGGGGTCGACGATGACGTCGCCGGTCTTCTCGAGCTCGGTGAGGTTCGGTGGCGAGGTCGTCGAGGGCACGGACGATGACGACGGCCTGGTCGAGATTGAGCGCCGCACCGGCGAGTGCTTCACGGACGTGGTGGTAGCGCTGGTCCAGGGCGGTGCCGGTCCTGGTCTCGCGGTGGGTGGTGGTCCGGGCCCGTCGGGTGGCCACGGCCCACCAGGCGGCGGTCGAGGTCGCCCCGGTCTCCTGCGCGACGCCGACGTCCTCGGCGTGCGCGGCGAGGGTGAGGCGGTAGGCGTCGAGGTGACACTGCAGGGCGGTCCAGCTCGAGCAGCGTCTGCCGGGTCGCGGACGCGTCGAGGGTGAAGACCGGGCGCTGGGTCAGGGTCGTGACGGCACCGGCGATGTCACGCAGGGACTCGCCCTGGGTGGGCTGCTCGTCGTCGGTGGCCATGGGACAAGTCAAGCAGTCACCGCCGACAACGGTCCTGCTCAGAGCGGGTTATGCACACCCTCGAAGTAACGAAACGATAACACGTTCTATCGAGGCCTCCGCGAGAAGACTTCGAGTCGAGACGTCGCGCCCACCTGCGGAGCGCTCGGCGGGAGGCGCGATCGCGGAGTACATTGCCGCAGTCAGCGCCGACCTCCGACGTGCACCGGGATCTCCTTGAACGCGCCCTCCCCCAACTGGTACCAGGATCCGCAGAACCCCGCCCTGCTGCGCTGGTGGGACGGGACGACCTGGACCGAGCACACCAGCCCGCGCAGCCCGGCGTCCGCACCCGCGTGGTCCGCGTCGCCGTCGCCGTACGCCACGCGGTCCACCCCGCCCCCGCCCGACCACTCCGGCCGGTGGTACTTCGTGATCACCGTCCTCAGCGGGGGCTCCCTCGCGGCCGTGCCGTTCTTCCACGCCGCATCCCGCCTCGACCGGCCCGAGCTGCGCAAGCAGGGTGCCGTGCTCTCGGGCCTCGGCGTCATCGGTGTCGCGCTGGGCGGCGCTGCCAACGACGAGACGGTCTGGTCGAGCTTCTCCAGCCTGGCCATCGTCGGTGTCGTCCTTGTTGCCTGCCTGATGCTGATCAGCGTGCGCCGAGAGGTCTACCAGGGCACGGCGACGTCGGTGGTCGGTCCGCCACCCTCGTCCAACGATCGCGCCGTCGCGGGGGTCAACGAGGCACGCAGGAAGCGGGCGGAGGCGCGCGCCCTCGCCGCCAAGGACCCGATGATGGCGCGCGAGCTGGGGATCGGGCGGCCGGCCTCGCCCCACCCGTTCGAGGACGGTGGCCTGCTGGACCTCAACGCCGCTACCGCCCAGGAGCTGAGCGACGTGTGCGGTCTCTCCCCGGCCCTGGCACAGGAGGTCGTCGAGGCACGCACCACCCTGGGGCGGTTCCTGCACGTCGAGGATGCCGTCGCCTACGGCAGGGTCAGCGAGGACGACGCCGCGCTGCTGCGCGACCGCGGCATCATCATCAAGGAGAGCGGGACGTGACCGACCACCCCGTCGTGATGCAGACCGCCCTCGACGCGCTCGACGTACGACGGCTGGCTGAGTTCTACCGGGTGCTGCTGGGAGCCTCCTACCGCCCGGGGGACGAGCCGCCCGCCGAGGGGCCGGACGACGAGGACTGGCTGGTGCTCGTCGACGACGCCGGCCACCGGGTGCTGGCCTTCGCCGAGGTCGTGACGCTCGCTCGGCCCACCTGGCCGGAGGCCGGGATCGACAAGCAGATGCACCTCGACCTCCGGGTGCCGACCCGCGAGGCGCTGGAGCAGCAGCGGGGCCGCGCCGAGGGGCTCGGCGCGACGCTGCTGCTCGACCGCACCGACGACGAGGAGGAGCCGCTCTACGTGCTCGCCGACCCCGAGGGCCACCCGTTCTGCCTGCTCGTGAGCGCGGGCTAGCCCGACCGCCGGCATCGGCACCCGGGTCGTCATCACGCCGCGACTATCGTCACCGCATGAGACGCACCGCGTCCGACGACGCCTGGCCACCCGGTTTCTTCGACCGGCAGGACGACCGCGACGACGCCGACTTCTACGCCCCGCCGCGCCTGGTCACCCACATCGACGACGGGGCGATCGCCGCGGTCAGCGACCTCTACGACGAGCTCGGGGTTCCGGACGGCCGGGTCCTGGACCTGATGTCGTCCTGGGTCTCCCACCTCTCGCGCAAGCCGGACGGCGGGCTGGTCGCGCTCGGCATGAACGCCGTCGAGCTGCAGGCCAACCCCCTGGCCGACGAGGTCGTCATCCGCGACCTCAACGTCGACCCGCGGCTGCCCTTCGACGACGACTCCTTCGACGCGGTCGTGTGCTGCGTGTCGATCGACTACCTCATCCACCCCGTCGAGGTGCTGGCTGAGGCCGCGCGGGTGCTGCGGCCGGGCGGGGTCGTGGTGCTCACCTTCAGCAACCGGTGCTTCCCGACCAAGGCGATCCGCGGGTGGCTGGCCACCGACGAGGACGGACGCGTCGCCATCGTCCGCGCCTACCTGGACCGGGCCGGCTTCACCGACGTGACCACCGAGCTGCGGACTCCCTCGCGACGAGGCCGCGACCCGCTGTACGCCGCCTGGGCGCGGACGACGTAGGCGTCCCGTTCCCACCCCCACGCGTGCCCGCTGTACGAGTGGGATCTTCCGCTCTCGAAAGGGTCGGCGACAGCGCCGCCGACACCAGCGGCGCGAAGACCTTCATCGAAGGGCCGTCCGCCGAGGCCAGCAGTGGTTCGGCGGCTCCACGACCATCGACGAGGAGACCGACGAGCAGACTCGGTGTCGCAGCGGCGCGAGGTCGGATCCGCTCGATGCGACCGCGCTGCGAACGTCAAGCCGTGTCGGTGCTGACGACTGCTCGCCGCTCTGCGATCGATGCCTCCACCGAGGCCGGCAACGGGTCTTCACCGTGGTCATCGCAGCACCCGAAGTCATAGAGGTCAGGTTGCGCGGCCTGAAGCTTGCCGCGATGCCCCCCTCGCCGTCTCGACCAACGGCGTTCCGGGGTCGTAGGCGTGAACTTGGCACAGCTCCGTGACTGGGAACGACAACTACCTCGCTCGCTGGGTGGCTTGCGAAGCTGGCTCGCCGAGGCCCTCCCCGGGGTGGACTGAGTCCTGATCCGTGAGTTCTTGCGTGGTCCGGGAGGGTCGGGTGTGGCTGAGAATGTCTTGAAGGTCATGACCCACGCGATCGAGTCCGGCCGCCCGGACTGTGGCCCCCCCGGGTGCCGTAGTCGGATCTTGGGACCAATCCGGTGTGACCTTCGCCACGAACCCGGGTAAGGGAATCCATCCACCACTCAGGAGGCTGACATGTTCGACAGCAGGAACAAGCGTTTCGCGATCGCGGGAGCGACCGCCGCAGCGGCGATCACCGCAGTAGTGGTTCCTATGGGCATGGCCGTCGCCGGCCACACCAACACCGTGCTTGAGGCCGACCTGACTGGTCGCGCCGAGGTCGGCACCAGCAACCGCCTGGCTGGTGACCCGAACGGTAGGGGTGAGGCCTACGTCTTCGGCATCGATGGCGACCCGACCACGCTCTGCTACGTGCTGACGGTCGACAAGATCGGAACGCCTGTGGCGGCACACATCCATGAGGGAGCCGCTGGCACGAACGGTCCGGTGGTAGTCAATCTGGCTGCACCAGCCGACGGCAACGCGGCCGACTGCTTGACCGAAGGCGAGGCCGGCAAGTTCGTGGAGGACCAGACCGTCGGGGAGATCCTGGCCAACCCGGCCAACTACTACGTCAACGTGCACAACGCCGAGTACCCGGGCGGCGCCATCCGCGGGCAGCTGATGGCTGAGCGCTGAGGCAGTCACGCTCCACAGGATGGACTCAGCCTCTTGCGTCGGTGATGCGCACGGGTACGTCGATGGCCCACGGGACGCCTCGGGGCACCGGCGTGGTGCAGGCGAGGGCACCTAGGTCGGCGGAGACCACCGACGGAGAACAGGGTGGCACTGTCAAGGGCGAGAAGACCCTGGCAGCCGATGGCTCGTCCCAGGATGTCAGGGTCGACAGCAGGCAGCGCCCCAGGTAGAGGTTTGACGCGTTCTCGAGGCCGTGCTGGGCAGCGACGTGCCCAGATCTCTGCCTCTCGAGATGTCCGGTACGCGGCGGATCGACGCACCCGCGCGCGGCCCTGGCGGCGGCATGAGCGGACGTTCGTGACGGGCCTACGACGACGCTCGTAGCTCGTGCCGCAGGGCCGTCGCGTCCTCCCAGATCGCTGAGCGCAGCCCGGTCAGCCGCTCGTTGACCGTCGATTCCTGGTCCGGTTCGACGGCGTGACCGTTGACGCTCAGGATGCAGAGGTCGTTGAAGCTCCCCATGCCGCCGAACGCACCGAGCACACGATCGAAAGCGGCTGCGTCGTGGTCATGCAGCGCAGTGCGGCACGAAGTAGCCCACCCGAACCAGTGGCTCTCGCCGTGGTCCAGTAGCAGGTTCACCGTCTCGTCCAAGCTCGTGATGAGCCGCGCCAGACGCGCATCGAAGTCCGGGTGCGTCACGCTCGGCAGCCTAGGCACGGACACCGACCGGCAGCTCGGTGCGTCCAGCTCGCGGTGGAATGACTCGGGCTCCGGGGAGCGCTCGGAAGCCGCTCTACCCCGAGATTGTGACGAGGAACCCCCGGCCGGCACTGCGTCCACCCCGGTACGAAACATAGGCCGGTCTATCAGGTGGGCGGCAAGTCCTCCGTCTCCCTTCGGAGTGCCCGCCCCGACGCCGCGACCCCGAAGAGGTCGCGGGACACGCCCGAGGGGATCGCCGCTCGACGGGCTGCGCTCCTGTGGCCGGCTTGGAGTCGGGGCTCGCTGGGCGGCCTCGTCGACACGCGAGCCCCGAGGCACCTGGAACGGACCCGGGACATGACATGGTGAGGCGTGAACCTGTCCCTCAACCGATCGTTGTGGGTGGCGACGGCGTTCTTCCTCGCCACCGAGGTGCAGTTGCTGGTGGGCACGTTCGGCGGCCTCGATCGGTTCGAGGGCAAGGGCTTCGGCTACCGACTGGTCGTCAACACCGTCCTGATGCTGGCGGCTCCGACCATCTGGCAGGTGCTGCAGCGCGGACGAGCGCAGAGACGTCCGGTGCCATGGTGGCCCTGCGCGATCATCATCTCCTCGTTTCTGTGGGACGCACTCGGCAACTCCCTGGGTCTGTACGACTCTTGGGACCCGTTCGACAACGTGAGCCACTTCGTGACGTGGTTCCTGCTGCTGTGGGGTGTCGGACTGTTCATCGCCCGCGCCGACGTACGACCACCATGGGTGCTCGTCGCCCTGATCACCGGCCTGGGCGCCGCCACCGCCGTGGTGTGGGAGATCGGGGAGTACTTCACCTTCATCCAGCAGGGCACCGAGCTCACGGGAGCCTACGAGGACACACTGAGCGACGAGATCCTCGGCACCGCCGGCGCCTTCTGCGCTGGGTTGCTTGTGTATCTCCGCCATCGCAGGAGGCGGGGCTGAACCCTGGCCACGGTGGCCTGCGGAGCGCGATGGGATCGGCACGCTCCGCTGACCGGTCGGCTCGCGGGGCGTCATCACGGTCGACGGTGAGGAATGTCCCGGCCGTATGACGTCCGCGGGTCCCCCGGGGACGAGTGCGAGTCGTGTGCCTGAGAACGGCCTACCCACAGTGCTGGGACACACGACCCCGCGGTGCCGGCGCCGGATCGACGCGGCTGGGCCACGGCTCGGCCCTCGGGGCGCTACTCCACGGTGACGGACTTGGCCAGGTTCCGCGGCTTGTCGATGTCGTGACCGAGCGCCTTCGCGGCGTGGTACGCCAGCAGCTGGAGCGGGATCGTCAGCAGGATCGGGTCGAGCTCGCGCTCGTTGCGGGGCACCTCGACGCGCTCGACACCCGCTGCGCCGGCGAGGTCGCCGAGGTCGACGCCGGCGTGGGTGAGCACCACCAGCGGACCGCCGCGGGCGGCGATCTCGTGCAGCGCGGCGACGTTGCGCTCGACGAGCTCGTCGTCGGGGACGAGCGCCACGGTGGGCACCGACGCCGAGATCAGCGCCAGCGGGCCGTGCTTGAGCTCGGAGGTCTGGTAGGCCTCGGCGTGGCGGTAGCTGATCTCCTTGAACTTCTGGGCCCCCTCGCGCGCGACGGGGAACCCGCGGACCCTCCCGACGAAGAACAGGCTCTCCGCCTCCGCGAGCCGACCGGCGATCTCGGCGAGCGCGTCCTCGGTCTCGAGGACCTCCTGGATCTGGGCGGGCAGCCGTTCCAGGCCCGCGATCAGCCGCCGGCCGTCGGCGATCGACAGGTCGCGGACCCGGCCGAGCTGGAGGGCGAGCAGGGCGAACCCGACGTACATCGTGGTCAGGGCCTTCGTGCTCGCCACCGCGACCTCCGGCCCGGCGTGCAGGTAGATGCCGCCGTCGCAGGCCCGGGCGATCGCGCTGCCCACCACGTTGACGAGGCCGACGACACGGCCGCCCTTGCGGCGGATCTCCTCGACGGCGAGCAGCGTGTCGACGGTCTCCCCCGACTGGCTGACGGCGACGTAGAGGGTGTCGGGCTCGATGACCGGGTTGCGATAGCGGAACTCGCTGGCCGCCTCGGCATCCGCGGGCACGCGCGCGAGCTCCTCGATCAGCGTGGCGCCCATCTGCCCGACGTAGTACGCCGACCCGCAGCCGAGGATCTTGACCCGGCGGATCGCGCGGAGCTCGCGGGCGTCGAGCTCGAGGCCGCCCAGGTGGGCGGTGCCGAAGCGCTCGTCCAGGCGCCCCCGCAGCGCACGCTCGGTCGCAGCGGGCTGCTCGAGCATCTCCTTGCGCATGAAGGACTCGTGCTCGCCGGCGTCGTACGAGGCCGGGTCGATGTCGAGCTCCTCGGCACGGCTCCCGGTGCCGCTCAGGTCCTGGCGGTACGTCGAGAAGCCGGCGGCGGTCAGCGTGGCCATCTCGCCGTCGGTGAGGTGCACGACGGTGGTCGTGTAGCGCACGAGCGCTGCGAGGTCGGAGGCCACGTGCATCTCCTTCTCGCCGATGCCGAGGATCAGCGGGCTGCCGTTGCGGGCGACCACGACCCGGTCCGGGAAGTCGGCGTGCAGCACCGCGATGCCGTACGTGCCCTCGATGCGCGCCAGCGCCGCGCTCACCTTGGCCTCGAGGGTCTCGGCACCGGAACGGGCCACCAGGTGGGCGAGCACCTCGGTGTCGGTCTCCGAGGTCAGCTCGACCCCGGCGTCGGCGAGCTCGGCGCGCAGCGCGGAGGCGTTGTCGATGATGCCGTTGTGCACCACCGCCACCCGGCCGTCGGCGGAGGTGTGCGGGTGTGCGTTGGCGTCGCTCGCCGCACCGTGGGTGGCCCACCGGGTGTGACCGACCCCGACCTTGCCGCCGAAGCGCGCCGGCAGCTGCGCACCGAGGTCTCGCACCCGCCCGGCCCGCTTGGCCGTGCGCAGGCTCGCCGTGGCGCCCGGCCCGCTGAGGACGGCCAGCCCGGCCGAGTCGTACCCCCGGTGCTCGAGGCGGGCCAGGCCCTCCAGCAGCAGCGGCGCGGCCTGCTGGCCCCCGACGTACCCGACGATCCCGCACATGGCGCTCTCCTGTTCCTCGATCTAGCCGTAGACCAGGCGGCGCAGCTGCCGCTCGGTCAGATGGGGTGCGGCGACGACGACCTGGGGCAGCTCGTCGGCGATCCGCGCGAAGATCTCGGGGTTGCGTGCCCCGTAGGTCTTCAGCTGGGCGTGGCGCGCCCGGACGTAGTCCTCGACGGGGACGGCGTGGAAGGCCAGCACGTCGTCGACGACCCGGGCCGCGACCTCAGGAGGGAGCCCGGTCGTCGCGGCGACCTGATCGACGAGGCTCCGGTCCGTACGCACGGTCGGATCCTGCCCCATGGACCAGGCCCGGGACACCTTCCTGCCCGTAATCGGGCAGAAACCGCGCTCACTCTTCGATGCCGAGCTATCAACTCGAAAACCCGAGGGTGAGGTGACGAGCCGTGCTAGTTTAGGTGAACAGAAGGTGAACAGGAGGTGTCCCATGTACGACTCGCCCACGACCGACGCGCTGACGATGCGCTGGATCCCCGTGGTGGACGGCAACGGCCGGACGCGCCTGGAAGCCCGTTGGACCTGCCCCACGCAAGCCGTGTCCGCAGCTCCGACGATGCTCGTCAGTCACGCCGCCTGACCCGTTCACCCGGTCGCGATCGCATGATCGTGACCGCAGCAGGCCCGCCACTCGCACCGTGGCGGGCCTGCTGCGATTTCCCGGGAATGAAATCGGACCGCAGTCCGGTTAGGATGGTCAAGAGTTCAACCATCCAGCCCGAGGAGCACCCATGTCCGAGTTCGACGCCCCGACCACCACCCTCGCCGACCTGACCGGCGACTACACGATCGACCCCAGCCACACCCGTCTGGGCTTCGTCGCCCGCCACGCGATGGTCACCAAGGTCCGCGGCAGCTTCGGCGAGTTCAGCGGCACCGCTCACATCGACACCGCGACCCCGTCGGCCTCCCAGGTGTCGCTGACCATGCAGGTCGCGAGCATCACCACCGGCAGCCCCGACCGCGACGGCCACCTCGTCACCGGCGACTTCTTCGACGCCGCGACCTACCCGACCATGACCTTCACCTCGACCGACGTCGCCCGCGACGGCGCCGAGTGGACCATCACCGGGGACCTCACGATCAAGGACGTGACCAAGTCGGTCACGATCCCCTTCGAGGAGACCGGCTCCGCCCGCGACCCCTTCGGCAACCTGCGCGTCGGCTTCGAGGGCGAGACGACCATCAACCGCAAGGACTGGGGCCTCAGCTTCAACGTCGCCCTCGAGACCGGCGGCGTGCTGGTCAGCGAGAAGATCAAGCTCGAGTTCGACATCTCCGCGATCCAGAGCGCCTGATCAGCTGATCAACCGCAGCAGCCTGATCAACCGGGGCACCGGAGCAGACGCGCTCAGTCCTGGAGCACGACCACGGCTCCGAGGCTGATCATCATGCTCCCGCCGGCGACGCCGAGAGCGTCGAGCCGCGCCGGCTGCCGCCCGAACCATGTCTTGGCCCGGGCGGCGGCCAGCGCCCACAGGCTGTCGGAGGTCACCGCGAACGCCGCGAACAGCGCGCCGAGCAGCAGCACCTGCACGCCCGTGCTCCCGGCCGCCGGGTCGACGAACTGCGGCAGGAACGCGACGAAGAAGACGATCGTCTTGGGGTTCGTCGTCCCGACGACCGCCCCCGTGCGCACCGCACCCCACGGACTGCTGCGGGGCCGCGCCGTCACCGGGTCGCCCAGGGCCAGGCGGGCGTCGGCCCGGTGCCGGATCGCCTGCACCCCGAGGTAGATGACGTAGGCCGCGCCGACCAGCTTCACCACCGTGTACGCCGTGGCGCTCGCGGCCACGACCGCACCGACCCCGGCCGCAACGGCGACGACCTGGACCAGCAGGCCCAGCGCGTTGCCCACGACCGAGAGCAGCGCGTCGTGCCGACCGACCGACAGCGCCCGCCCGATGGTGAACAGCAGGCTGGGCCCGGGCACCTGGATGAAGAGCAGCGAGGCCACGGCGAAGGTGACCAGCTGCGAGGTCTCGGGCACCGGCATCGTCGACCGCCCGGCTCAGGCGGTCTCGACCGTGGTGACCAGCTGGGTCACCGACGGCATGGTCGGGCTCGAGGAGAACCCGAACGACGGCGGCGGCTGCACCGGGGCCAGCCCGCCCACCGGCGACCCGTCGAACCACCCGGCGAGGCTGGCCACCCGGTGGTGATCGGTCGCGCCGTACCACTCGTGGCGGGCCTCGGGGCCCGACCCGGTCCGGCCCCGGGTGCGCACCCCGCGCAGCAGCGTCCGCGCGACCGGGTCGGTCACCGTCGACCACGCGGGGGAGGTCGCGACCGGACGCGGCACCATCCGCAGGGCCCAGCCGAGCAACGGCCGGGGGCCGAGGCCGATGGCCAGGCTCAGCGAGGTCGAGGCGAAGGTCATCCAGGTCGCGGCCGTGATCGCCTCGAGCGGCTCGACCCGCACCTCGTCGAAGTCGTAGGTCGACGCGACGAAGTCGGCGACGTCCTGACGTGGGGCGATCAGCACCCGGTGGCCGTCGGCGCGCTCGACCATCGCGTCGGCGAACGCGCCCAGGGGGGAGTCGTCCCAGTCGCCGATCACGATGCGGACGCCGCTGACGCTGCCGACGCCGGCGATGCGGCCGGTGAACCGCCAGCGGCGCGAGGAAGTGGTCACGGAGCACATCGTGCCCGACGGGCGATCCCCCGCGTGCGCGAGGCCGACGGGAGCTGACCGAAGAACGTACAGTGCGTGACTCGGGCGCGACGCCGGGATACGTCGTCGCAGGTCAGCGCGGTGGCGTCGTCGAGGATCAGCCCTCGCGCGGCCCCTCGACCTCGCACTGTACGTCTGAACGGTCGCCCGCCGTTCGTGCTCATCCGGTGGTGCGGCCTAGCGGATCGGCGCACCCGAGATCGTCCGGGCGATCACGAGGCGCTGGATCTCGGAGGTGCCCTCGAAGATGGTGTAGATCCTGGCGTCGCGCGCCATCCGCTCGACCGGGTAGTCGCGGGTGAAGCCGTTGCCGCCGAGGATCTGCATGGCCTGACCGGTCACCGCGACCGCCGTCTCACCGGCGACGAGCTTGGACATCGAGCCCTCGGCCGCCTCGAACGTCTTGCCGGTGGCGGCCATCCACGCCGCGCGCCAGACCAGCAGCCGCGCCCCGTCGATGCGGGTGCGCATGTCGGCGAGGGAGAAGGCGACCGCCTGGTTCTCGATGATCGGCCGGCCGAACTGCTCGCGCACCTTCGCGTAGTCCAGGGCGATCTCGTAGGCCGCGCGCGCGATGCCGATCGCCTGCGCTCCGACGGCGGGGCGGGTGCGCTCGAAGGTCGCCATGCTGACGTTGCCCCGCGCTCCGTCGCCGCCCTCGCGGGCCCTGGCCAGACGGTGATCGAGCTTCTCCTTGCCGCCGAGCAAGCAGCGGCCCGGCACCCGGACGTCGTCGAGCACGACCTCGGCGGTGTGGGAGGCGCGGATGCCGTGCTTGGAGAACTTCTGGCCCTGGCTCAGCCCCGTCGTGCCCGGCGGCACCACGAAGCTGGCCTGGCCGCGGGTGCGCAGCTCGGGATCGACGACGGCGGTGACGACGTGGATGTCGGCCATGCCGCCGTTGGTCGCCCAGGTCTTGGTGCCCCGCAGCACCCACTCGTCGGTGGCCTCGTCGTAGGTCGCCCGGGTGCGCATCGCCCCGACGTCGCTGCCCGCGTCGGGCTCGGAGGAGCAGAAGGCGGCGGTGCGCAGGTCACCGGGCGTGCCGAACATCTCCGGCACCCACTCCCCGACCTGCTCGTCGGTGCCGGCCGAGCTCACGCCGGCCGCGGCCAACGTGGTCCCGACGATCGAGAGCCCGATGCCGGCGTCGCCCCAGAAGAGCTCCTCCATCGTCACCGGGATGCCCAGGCCGGTCTCGTCGAAGGCCTGGGTGGCGAAGAAGTCCAGCGAGTAGAGCCCGATCTTCGCGGCCTCCTCGAGCACCGGCCACGGGAACTCCTCGCGCTCGTCCCACTCCGCCGCGGCAGGGCGTACGACGTCCGCGGCGAAGGTGTGCACCCAGTCGCGCAGCTCGAGGTGGTCGGGGCCGAGGTCGAAGCTGGGAGTCGTCACGAGCCCGGATGTTACCGGCCGGTCACCGCCACAGGGGTGGACCCGCGTCGCGGCGGGCGCGGGAGCGATTGCGCTTGAGGAGGATGAAGGCGACGACGACGAGCACCAGCGTGAGGCCGGGTCTGGCGAGCACGAGCATCAACGCGGCCAGGACGAGGATCGCGATCAGCACACCGCTGGGCACCGTGGGCCGCGAGCTCACCACGGGCGGCGGCACACTCGACACGACGGCGGGCAGGTCGGTGAACAGCACGTCCAGGTCCGCGCGGGTGCGCGCGGACCAGATCGCGTCGAGCCGCTCGGCGTACTCCGCGTGGTCGAGGCGGCCGTGCGCGAAGTGCTCGCCCAGCGCCGAGGCCGCCCGCTCCCGCTCGGGGTCGCCGACGCGTAGGCGCGCCTGCTGCCGGGCGACCTCCCGGGGGTCCGGGGCGGTCATCACGCGTCCCCGTCGGACGCGGAGGCACCCCGCTCCGAGGCGGGAGCGCCATCGGCGAGGATGCCGTAGAGACGCCGACGGGTGTCGACGAGGACCTCGACGGCGGCGGCCCGCTGGCTCTCGGAGCCCTGCGTGACCAGCTGCCAGACGGCACTCATCAGCGGACCGATCTCGGGCTTGAGGTCGGCCAGCGCGCCGGAGCCGCTCGCGGCGCCGCCCGGGTCGGACCCGGTGGCCGTCGCGAAAGGCGCCCACACGGCGGCGAGCTCGGCGGCGTTGGTCTCGACGTAGGCGCGACCCTCGTCGGTCAGCTGCAGGCTCTTGCGGCCCTGGGCTCTCGTCGGTCAGCAGCAGACCCTCGTCCTCGAGCTGCGCGATGGTGGGGTAGACCGAGCCGGGGCTGGGACGCCACGCCTGGTCGCTGCGCTCGGCGATCTGCTGGATCACCTGGTAGCCGTTGACCGACTCGCCGCGGACGGCCGCGTTGCGCACGACGTCGAGGATCGCGGAGCGGACGTCGCCGCGTCGGACCTTCGGGCCCTTGGCCTCCGGGCTGCCGAGCCCGAAGAGCCCACTCAGCCACGGCGGCGGTCCGCCGGGGCCACCGGGGCCGCCGGCCGGGGCGGAGGTACGGCGCTGCTGGGCGCCCCACACCGCGTCGATGTGCTTGGCCCACTGGCCGGGGAACCCACTGGTGCTCATCCGCTCTCCTCAACCACGGCTCGAGACGGCGGAGGTCGCCGACCAGTCGCGATATATCGCGAGCGTACGCCGATCGGTCGGCGCGGACAAGCGCGTTGCGCCGCGACCCGACCTCAGTCGGCGAGCCAGGCGGCGTACGCGTCGAAGGTGTAGGGCCGGCCGAGGAAGTCCGCGACCAGGTCGGCGGCGTCCCGGGAGCCGCCGGGTGCGAGCACCCGGTCGCGGTAGCGGGCGGCCACGACGGGGTCGAACAGGTTCTCCTCGTCGAAGGCGGAGAAGAGGTCCTTGGCGATGACCAGCGACCACATGTAGGTGTAGTAGCCCGACGAGTAGCCCCCGAGGTGGCCGAAGCTGGCGAAGAAGTGCGTGCCCTCCGGGTAGGGGAAGGGCGAGTAGCGCTCCTGGAGCTGCTTCATCGTCGACGTCAGGTCGCGGGGCCGGTCCTGGTGGAAGTAGTAGGACACCGCGGCGTAGAACATCTGCGTGCGCGCGTGGTAGCCCTTGCCGAAGTCGTCGCCGGCACGCATCCGTTCGACCAGGTCGGCCGGGATCGCCTCGCCCTCGGCATCGGTGGCGAAGCTGCGCAGGACGCCCGCGTCCCAGGCCCACTCCTCGAGCATCTGGCTGGGCGCCTCGACGAAGTCCCACTCCGTGGCGACACCGGCGAAGCGCGACCACCGGCCACGCCCGGCGAGCACGTGGTGCACGAGGTGGCCGAACTCGTGGAAGAGCGTCACCACGTGGCTGTGCTCCATCAGCCCGCGCGAGAAGTTGCAGACCAGGACGCCCTCGGGCAGGCGTCGTCCGATGACGCCGTCGGCCAGGGTGAACTGCGCCGCGTGCTTGTACTTGCCCGGGCGCGGGTGGAGGTCGAGGTAGATCCGGCCGAAGGGCTCGGTCGCCCGACCGGCCCCGCCGGCGACGTCACCGCGGTCGTCGTAGACGTCGTAGCAGGTGACGTCCTCGGCCCAGACGGCTGCGTCCGTGACCTGCTCGTAGCGCAGCCCGAAGAGCCGACCCGTCACGTCGAGCAGGCCCTGGCGGACCTTGGTGAAGTCGAAGTAGCGCCGCACGTGCTGGGCGTCGACGCTCAGCTGCTCGCGCCGCACCGTCTCCTCGTAGTACGACGCGTCGCTCTGGCGTACGGCGGTCGCGTCGGGCTCGTCGCGCTGGTAGCGCTCGAGCAGCACGGCGAGGTCCCGGCGCATCGGCTCCTCGGCGGCCGCGGCGATCCGGTCGATGAACGCGGGGATCGCCGACCCCTCACCGATCATCTTCACGTCCGCGTCGTAGGAGGCCCAGTCGTCGTAGCCGACGAGCGTGGCCAGCTCGTGGCGCAGGTCGAACATCTCGCGCAGCAGCGGCTCGGTGCGCGGGTAGCCCCGCGAGAGGAAGGCCTGCGTCATCTCGGCGCGCACCTCGCGGTCGTGGGCGAACATCCGCACCGGGACCGCGTCGGGGTAGTCGGTCGTGACGTCGACCAGCCCGTCGGAGCCGGCCGGGTGCGAGTCGAGCCAGTCCTGGGGCAGGCCCGCGAGGCGCTCGGGCCGGACCCGCACCGTGCGGACGTCGTCGCGGATCTGCTTGCCGAACTCCTGGTCGAGCTCGGTGAGACGCTCGCTGATCGCGCTCACGCGGGTCCGGGTCGCGTCGTCGCGGTCGACCCCGGACCGCCGGAAGTCGTCCCTGACCTTGGTCAGCAGGCGCGCCGCCTCGTCGTCGAGACCGGAGCCGTCGAGCTCGGCGAAGACCTCGTAGAGGTCCCGGTCCAGCGAGATCTCCGTGAGCAGGCGCATCACGTCCTGCTCGGCGCGCTCCGCGGCCCCCCGCGCGCCCTCCAGCGGGTGGACGTTGCTGAACAGCGAGCCGAGGGCGGCGACGTCGGAGAGCGTCTGGGTGATCTCGTCCCACCGGGCCAGGGCGCCCAGGGGGTCCGCGGGCGGGTCCGCGCGCAGGCCCTCGATGAGGGTCCGGGCCTCGCTGAGCCCGGCGGAGGCCCGCGCGTCGAGCCACTCCTGCGCCGCGCCCAGCGCCGGGAGCGTCATCGCGGCCACCCCTGCTGCAGGCTCGGCGGGGGGCGGGACAGCAGCGGGGGCACTCACCTGCCCACCATGGCACGCAGGGCCCCCACCCCGGCTCACCAGAAGGTGCTGCCGGGGATCCCCTTGAACGGCCCGACCACACGGTCGGTGATCCACCCGCCGTAGAACGTGCCCGGCTGCGGACGGACGACCTCGCCGTCGACGACGCAGCGCTCGACGGCGCCCGGCATCACCGCGACCATGTCGACCAGGTCCCGGAAGCCCGGGGTCGGGTCCGGATAGGTCCAGGCCGCTCGAGGGGCGACGACGTCGCCGACCACGAGGTCGAAGTACGCCGCGACGCCCTTCCACTCGCAGAAGCTCGCGCCCTCGACGGGGCGCAAGGAGCCGGGCGCGAACGCCGAGGCCGGCACGTAGTACGTCGGCGGGTGGCTCGTCTCCAGCACCCGCCACGACTCGCTCGTGCGGGCGACGACCTCGCCGCCGAGCACCACCTCGACGGTCTCGTCGCTGGGCTCGGCCCGCGGCGGTCGGGGGTAGTCCCACACCGACTCCTGGCCGGGTCCGGGCTGGTCGGGCTGCGGTCGCTTCACGGGCTCAGTCAACCCTGCGCCCCAAGGCCCACCGCGGTGGCGACGCTGCGACGGCAGGCGTCCTCGTCCTCGGGCCGCACGAGGAGCAGCAGGCTCCGACCCGGTGGTGCGGCGAGGGCGGCGGCGAGCGCGGCGACCTCGACGCCACGGCAGCCCGGCGGCCAGCCCGGCGCCCCCGCCTCGGGGTAGGTGTCGGCGATCCCGACGGTGCCGGCGCCCGGCTCCTCCCCCGGCTCGAACGAGACCAGGACGACGAAGTGGCCGACGTCCCAGTCCGGGTCGCCGGGCGGGGCGACCGGACCGGTGCGCAGGTTGGCCACCACCCCCACGTCGTACGCCGCGTCGCGCAGCGCGGTCAGCAGCGCCGTCAGCAGCACGGCCCAGCGCGCCGGCGTGACCGCCTCCCCGGCCGGGACGGCCACGACCGCCACACCGGCTGCCCGGCGTACGCCGTCGGCGAGCGGCCCCGCGTCCGTGCCGGACTCCTCCCGGGTGGTCGCGACCGGGAGCCCCGCCTGCCCCGCGAACAGCCCCGGCGCGCCGGAGGGTCGGAAGGTGACCTCGTCGTGCGGCCAGATCCGGGTGCCGGCCGCGAGCGCCAGCTCCTGGACCGTCGGCGGCTCGTCGAGGACGGCGTGCAGCGCGACGTGGGCCGCGAACGGGCCGCACAGCTGCTCGGTCTGCGGGAGCAGCCCGGCGTGCACGGCCAGCGCCCGGTCGGCCCCGGGGAGCAGGCCGGGCAGTCAGCGCGCCCGGCGCGGGCCCGCTGCTCAGTACTGCCACCGCAGGGAGGTGACGACCTCGTCGTCGGAGTGCTCGCGCGCCCAGGCGTCGTCGGCGGCGCGGCACGCCGCGAACGCGCCCAGCAGCTCCTCGCCCAGCACCTCGCGCACCAGGTCGCTGCCGAGCAGGTTGGCCTGCTGGGCCTCGAAGGTGGTGGCGAGCGGCGCGATCCCGGCGGCCTCGCGGCGCGCGTCGTCCCAGGTGCCGACGTCCTCCTGGACCGGGTCGGGCAGGTCGAGCCCGTCCTCCACCCCGGCGAGACCGGCGGCGATCACGACCGCGAGCGCGAGGTAGGGGTTGGCCGAGGCGTCGCACGCCTTGAGCTCGACGTTGGTGACCTCGGTGCCGAGCATCGACGACGGCGGCACGAGGCGCAGCGCGGCCTCGCGGTTCTCGACGCCCCAGAAGCCGAAGGCGCCGGCCCAGTAGCCGGGGCGCCGCCGCAGCAGGGACCCGCTGCTCGGGGCGGTCACCGCGGTGAGGCCGGGCAGCTCGCGCAGCAGCCCGGCGACGTAGCCCCGGCCGACGGCGGAGAGCCCGTGCTCGTCCCCGCCGTTGGCGTCGTCGCCGCTCAGCGCGTTGCGGCCGGTGGTGATGTCGGTCAGCGAGGAGTGCAGGTGCCAGCCGTTGCCGGCGCCGTCCGTGGTCGCCACCGGGGCGAAGCTGGCCCGCAGCCCGTGCGCCCGGGCGGCGGCGTGGATGGTCTGGCGCGCCAGCACCTGGGTGTCGGCCATCCGCAGCGGGTCGCTCGCCTCGAGCGACAGCTCGACCTGCGAGCCGCCGTACTCGGCGTGCACCTGCCCCACCGCGATGCCGTTCTCCTGCAGGTCGGAGAGCAGCGAGACGACGAGCTCGTGGACGTCGAGCATCGCGTTGGCGGAGTACGCCGGGCCGCGGTGCGCGGGCTCCCAGGCGACCGACCCGGACCCGTCCGGGGGCAGGTCGTGGGTCAGCACCATCTCGACCTCGAAGCCGGCCTTGACCTCGAAGCCGGCCGCGGCGGCGCGGGCGACCTGACGCTCGAGCACGGCACGCTGGTCGTAGGGCCAGGTGGCGCCGTCGATGCCGACCTGCCGGCCGTGGACCCAGGCGAGCCCCGGCTGGCCGGCCAGGGGCCGGATGTCGTCGACCCGCTCGACGACCGGCACCAGCCGGACGTCGCCCGAGGGCGTCGCGAGGCCCTCGTGGGCGAAGGTGATGCCGTCGTGGGAGTCGAAGACCGCGAACGCGGCCGTGATGCCCACCCCCTTGGCCATCGCCGTGGGCAGCTGGTCGAGAGGCACGATCCGTGAGCGGACGATGCCGTTGTTGTCCACCCAGCCGATGCTCACCCCGAGCACCCCCTGGGACTCCAGTCGGGCGACGACGTCGGCGGGCTCGGGCGCGGTGGCGGAGGAGCTCATGGGGCGAAACTATCGCCTGTCCCGGGCCTGCGTCGGTCCCTGCGCCCGGCCCTCCTCACCGACCCAGGTCGTCGAGGACCTTCGCGAGCCTGGTGGCCCGTGTCTCGGGCTTCTTGGCCGACGTCAGCGACGTCGCCGCCTGGTTCTGCCTGGTGAACGACCAACCGGCCCAGGCCTCGGCCCGGGCGCGGTCAGCGGCCAGCGCGGTTGCGAGGTCGTCAGGAACCTGCACCGTGCGTGGGGTCTCGTCGAGGACGATGTCGACCTCGCACGCGTCGCCGGCGCTGATCCCGACCTCGGTACGTCGGGCGGTGTTGACGCCGAGCAGCCACCGGCCGCCCATCCTGGCCACCGACGTGCGGAAAGTCACTCCCTTGACCGTGACGGCCACCTTCGGCCGGCCGCCCCCGCCCAACGCTGCGACCTGGTCGTCGGTGAGCACGAAGGCGGTGTTGTTGCCCCCGGTCGGTTCCAGGGTCGCGGTGATCCTCATGGGTCGATGATGACGTGCCCGCGACGAGGGGCGAACCCGGTGCGGCGTACATTCGCGCACGTGCAGCTCCGTGGCCTGGTCGCCGACACCCGACCCCTGCGCAACGACCACTTCCGGCGCCTCTGGCTGGCCAACATCGTCACGGTCGTCGGAGCCCAGCTCACCGTCGTGGCGGTTCCGGCGCAGATCTACTCCGAGACCGGCTCGTCGGCCTACGTCGGGCTGACCGGGCTCTTCGGGCTCGTCCCGCTCGTCGTGTTCGGGCTCTGGGGCGGCGCGCTGGCCGACGTCTTCGACCGGCGCACGATCCTCGTGGTCAGCACGATCGGGCTCATCGTGACCAGCGCGCTGTTCTGGGCGCAGGCGGCGTACAGCGGGGGCGGCCCGGCGCGGGTCTGGCTGCTGCTGGGCCTGTTCTCGGTGCAGCAGGCGTTCTTCGCGATCAACCAGCCGACCCGCTCGGCCATCCTGCCCAAGCTGCTCACCGCGGACCTGCTGCCGGCGGCGAACTCGCTGAACATGACCGTCTTCCAGGCCGGCGCGATCGCCGGGCCGCTGGTCGCGGGTGCGCTGATCCCGGTGCTGGGCTTCGAGTGGCTCTACCTGATCGACACGATCACCCTGCTCGCCACCCTCTCGGCCGTGCTGCGGCTGCCGCCGCTGGCGGTCGATCGGGAGCCGGGCGCCGGGCCTGCTCGCACCCCGGGTCTGCGCTCGGTCGTCGAGGGCGTCGTCTACCTGCGCACCCAACCGGTGCTGATGATGAGCTTCGTCGTCGACATCATCGCCATGGTCTTCGGGATGCCTCGGGCGCTGTTCCCACAGATCGCGGACGAGTCGTTCTCCGGGCCCGAGGAGGGTGGGCTGGCCTTCGCGCTGCTGTTCGCGGCGATCCCCATCGGGGCCGTCGTGGGTGGCGTGCTCTCCGGATGGGTCTCGCGGGTCGACGCCCAGGGCCGCGCCGTGATCATCGCGATCCTGGTGTGGGGCGCAGCCATCATCGGCTTCGGCGTCGCCGTCGGGCTGGCCGGGCTCGGCGACGGGTGGCAGGGCCCGATGCTGCTGGTCGCGGTGCTCATGCTCGTCGTCGGCGGTGCGGCCGACATGGCCTCGGCCGCGTTCCGGACCTCGATGCTGCAGACCGCCGCCTCGGACGCCGTGCGCGGACGCCTGCAGGGGATCTTCATCGTCGTCGTCGCCGGCGGACCCCGCATCGCCGACGTCGGGCACGGCGCGAGCGCGGCGCTGGTCGGGACGGCCGCCGCCTCGGCCGGGGGTGGGGTGCTCGTCGTCGTCGGCACCGTCGTCGCCGCTCTCGCCGTGCCGTCCTTCGTGCGCTACCGACTCTCGGCGGTGCGGCCCACGACGCTGTGAGCCCCGGCGTCGACACGCTGACACGCCTCGGCTGCACCCGGGGCAAGCCGCTGGACGTCATACGAACCAGTCCATCTTCGCCGCTCACGACGGATGACATCCCCGCAGCGCGCCACCGGGCGCGCGCGGACGTCATACGGGCCGGTGCACGTAGCCCGCTCAGCGCGTATGACGTCCCGCTGCCGACGCCGGGCGGACGACCTCAGCCCCGGATCGGTCAGCGCATCCGGGCGAGCCTCGAGCGCAGCAGGTCGGTGCGGTGGGCGTTCCCGGTGAGGTCGACGTAGCGCTCGCCGTAGGCGGCGAGCAGGGCGTCGTCGAGTCGGCGTACGGCCCCGGGCGGGAAGCGGTAGCCGAGCTGGTCGTTGAGGCCGTCGAGGGCGGGGTCGCGCAGCACGTCGGCGAGCTCGTCGAAGGCGGTGATCCCGAGCTCGAGCAGCAGCCCGGAGATCCAGCCGTAGTGGTCGGTGCGCGACCAGCCGGCGTCGTCGTACTGCCCGGCGAGGAAGGCCGCGAGCTCGCCCGCGTCGAGGCGCGGGTCGTCGGGCTCGCCGACGCCCACGGCCCCGGTGCCGTCGCCCGCCGGCGCGGCGGCCGCCCGCAGCCGGTCGCGGATCGTCGAGAACTCCTCGTCGGCGAGCTCGAGGAGCCCGGCGGCGAGGGTGAAGCGCCGGTCGAGGTCGCGGGCGTGCTCGGGCGGGACGCTGCCCTTGTAGCGCGCCTCGTGCTCGAACTCCGCCCACGCGTGCTGCAGCACCGTGCGCACCTGGACCTGCGCGACGAGGCCGCGCAGCGACGACCACCGCGGGTGGCTCTCGCGGGCGGCGTCGAGAGTGATCAGCAGGTGCCGGCTGGCGTAGCCGAAGCGGCCCGCGTCGGCGGTCTCCTGGCCCATGTCGCGGTCGTCCTTGACGACCACCTGGTCGCCGAGCAGGTCGGCCACCGCCGTCACGTCGCCGCGCACGTAGGTGATCACCCGGACCCCGAGCTGGTCGGTGATCTCGCGCAGCGGGTCGGCGTAGAGCGCGGCACCGTCGCGCTGACGCACCGCCTTCTCGGCGAAGGAGGTGACGCTCTTGGTGCGTCCGGTCACCGAGAGGTAGTTGATGCCGGCCTCGTCGAGCACCTCGCGCACGAGGTCGACGACGTCGTGACCGGCCTCGACGAGCGCGGGCCGGCGCTCGGCGTAGGTCTGCGCCGCGACGCGGGCGGGGTCGTGGACCCGCCAGCGCAGCGCCGGGTCGGCCCCCGGGAGCGCGGGCGTGACGATCACCCCGGTCGCGACGTCGCCGTAGGTCGCCGTCGCCTCCGGACGGGTGTCGGCGAAGAGCGCGACGTAGGCGCACACGACGGCGTCCACCTGGTCCTCGACCACGCGCAGCTGGGACTTGCGCGTCGCCGTCTCGACCTGGTGGCGCAGCGCGGCCCACGCGTCGTCGACCGCCACGATCGTCTCCACGTGCCCGACGAGCGTGAGCAGCTCGCGCCGCAGCAGCTCGAGGTCGCGGCCGGGCTTGTTCTTGTACTTCAGCGTCGTCGCGAGGTCGAACAGCACGATGCTCGCGGCGTGGGGGTAGACCTCGATGGCGCGCCGCTCGCGCCCGCTGCGTGGGTTGGTGTCCAGGCCGAGCCGTTTGGCCACGCGCGCCGCCCGCGTGCCGTCGGCGAACTCCGGCTTGCCGGTGTTGGAGGGGTGGGTGCCCGCCTCGAAGCGGCGGAAGTCACGGCTCAGCGCCTTCTCTGCGGGGCGGGAGCCGGTCGGGTTGGTGACCACGATCGGTGCGTCCACGCCGACCACGCACGGGCCGTCGGCGTACGCCGCGAGGCTCGCCTCGATCTCCTCGTCGGTGCGCACCGTCGCGACGCGCAGCAGCCGGGCGTCCGCGTCGAGCACGGCGACCCCGGTCGGGGCCTTGTGGCCCCAGGCGAGGTCGATCCCGATGTAGTGCACGCGGCCACCCTGCCCTACCGGCGGACGCCTCCGACCGGACGGAGCCGGTCCGACCGGTGACTCACGCTGTCGGCGCGAGTCCTTAGGCTCTAGTACTGGAAGCGCGACGGACAGGTGGAGCGATGACGGACATGATCCGGGCCGAGGGCCTGGTCAAGAACTACGGCGAGGTGAGGGCGCTGCGGGGCATCGACCTCGCGGTCCCCGAGGGGACGGTGCTGGGCCTGCTCGGGCCCAACGGCGCCGGCAAGACGACGGCGGTGAAGATCTTCGCCACCCTGCAGAAGCCGACCGACGGCCGGGCCGAGGTCGCCGGCATCGACGTCGTGGCCGACCCGGACGGGGTGCGCGCGCGGATCGGGCTCTCGGGGCAGTACGCCGCGGTCGACGAGCAGCTCACCGGCTTCGAGAACCTCGAGATGGTCGGGCGCCTCTACGGCCTGGGCCGCAAGCGCTCGCGCGAGCGCGCCCGCGAGCTGCTCGAGCGCTTCGACCTCGCCGACGCGGGCGACCGACCCTCCAAGACCTACTCCGGCGGCATGCGTCGACGTCTCGACCTCGCCGGGGCGCTGGTCGCGGCTCCGCCGGTGCTGATCCTCGACGAGCCGACGACCGGGCTCGACCCCCGCAGCCGGATCGGGATGTGGGAGGTGATCCGCGACCTGGTCACCGACGGCGCGACGCTGCTGCTGACCACGCAGTACCTCGAGGAGGCCGACCGCCTCGCCGACTCCATCGTGGTCATCGACCACGGTTCCGCGATCGCGCGCGGCACCGCCGACGAGCTCAAGGCCCAGACCGGCGGCGAGCGGATCGAGGTCGTCCTGCCCGACGCCGACCGCCGGGCCGAGGCCGAGTCGCTGCTGCGCGAGGTCGCCGTCGGCGAGCTCCAGGTCAGCGACAACGGTCGGTCCCTCGTGGCCCCCGTCGACGGCGGCACCACCTCGCTGCGCCGCGCCCTGGAGTCCTTCGACCGCGCGGGCATCACGCTGCTCGACGTCGGGCTGCGTCGACCGACCCTCGACGACGTGTTCCTGACCCTGACCGGCCGGCCCAGCGAGACCCCCAGCGAGACCGCCAGCGAGACCCCCGGCGAGGAGTCCACCGACGAGGCCCCGGACGACGGCACGGCCCGGTCCGCGACGAAGGAGACCACCCGATGAGCACCACCCGTGAGCCGGGCACCACCCGCGAGACCCACGTCGTACGCCGTCCCGGCCCGGCGCGCGCCCTCTCCGACGGCTGGGTCGTGGCCAAGCGCAACCTGATCAAGATCAAGCGGGTGCCCGAGGTCCTCGTCTTCGTGCTGATCTCACCGATCATGTTCGTGCTGCTCTTCGCCTTCGTCTTCGGCGGCGCCATCACGCCCGAGGGCAACGTGAACTACCGCGAGTTCCTGATCGGCGGGATCTTCGCCCAGACGGTCGTCTTCGGCGCCACGTTCACCGGTGCCGGGATCGCCGAGGACATGGCCAAGGGCATCATCGACCGGTTCCGGTCGCTGCCGATGTCGCCCTCGGCGGTGCTCGTGGGCCGCACCGCCTCCGACGTGGTCTACAACGTGCTGAGCCTGATCATCATGGCGCTGACCGGGCTCCTGGTCGGCTGGCGGATGCGCGAGGGCGTGCTGAACGCGCTGGCGGCGTTCCTGCTGCTGCTGCTCTTCGCCTACGCGATCAGCTGGGTGATGGCCTGGGTGGGCCTGCTGGTGCCGAGCGTCGAGGTCATCAACAACGCCTCGTTCATCGTGATCTTCCCGCTCACCTTCGTCTCCAACGCCTTCGTGCCGCTCGAGTCGTTCTCCAGCGGGTTGCGGGTCTTCGTCGAGTGGAACCCGGTCTCTGCGCTGACCCAGGCGGTGCGCGAGCTGTTCGGCAACGTCGACCCGAGCGTCCCGGCCCCGGACGTGTGGTCGCTGCAGCACCCGGCCCTGTACACGCTGGTGTGGGTCGCGCTGATCCTGGTCGTCTTCGTGCCGGTCTCCGTGCGCGCCTACCAACGGGCCAGCAGCAAGTGAACGACGACGAGCTGGTGCCGCCCGATGCCCGGTCGCTGGTCGACCCCCTCGACGTGGTGCAACGGTTCTGGATCTCGCTGCAGACCGGCGATCCAGCCGGGGCGGCGGCGCTGCTGGCCGACGACGTCGTGTGGACCAACACCGGGCTGCCGACCCTGCGCGGCGCGCGGGTGGGTGCCCTGCTGGTGTCCCTGGACCGACGCGGTGTCGAGGTCGAGGCCGAGATGCACCACGTGGCCGCCTCGGGCGAGGCGGTCCTGACCGATCGCACCGACACCATCCGGGTGGGTCGGTTCGAGACCAGCTTCGCCGTGCAGGGCACGTTCGTCGTCCGTGACGGCGAGATCGCCCGCTGGGAGGACCACTTCAGCTGGGGCGAGGCCACGGCCGGGTCGGCGCGCGGCGCGCTCGCCCTGCTGCGCGCCCTGTCGCGCGCCGGGCTCCGGCGCCCCCGCCGCTGACCGGTGCATCCTCCTGCGGCTCGAGGCGCACCAGCAGCGCGTCGACGCCGTAGACCGCCGAGAGCTGGCGCCACGGCTGGTCGTCCTGCCCGCCCACGACGCTCAGGGCGGGGAAGCGGGTGGCGAGACCGCGCAGCGCCGCTCGCAGCTCCATGCGGGCCAGCTCGGAGCCGACACACCGGTGCACCCCCCACCCGAACGCGAGGTGGCGCGTCGGCTCACGCGTCGGGTCGAAGCGATCCTCGCCCCCGGTGAGGCGCCGGTCCCGGTTGGCGGCCAGCAGCGAGACGCCGACGCAGTCGCCCTCGGCGATCTGCTTGCCGCCGAGGCGTACGTCGTGGCGCGCGAAGCGCAGGAACGCCACCTGCACGACGCTGAGATGGCGCAGCAGCTCCTCGACGACCCGGTCGACCGACGCGTCGTCGCCGCGCAACGCCTCCATCGCCTCGGGTGACCCCGCGAGCACGAACGCACCGAGCGCGAGCATGCTGGCGCTGGTCTCGTAGCCACCGAGGAAGACCCCGTCGGCGATCCCGCCGAGCGTGGTGTCGTCGAGCTCCCCGCCGTGCTCACGCAGCAGTGCCCCGATCAGGCCGGGACCCGGATCGGGACGCTGGCGTCGTACGGCCTCGATGAGGAACTCCCGCGTCCGGGCCGCCGCCCCGAAGACACCGACACCGCCCTCGGTGAGGTCGAAGCGGGCCGAACCCAGGCTGGCGAAGTCGGTGCGGTCCTCGACGGGCAGCCCCAACAGCTCGCAGATCACCTCGAAGGGCACCGGGAAGGCCAGCTCGGCGACGAGGTCGACCACGGGGCCCGCCGCGGCGAGGGCGTCGAGGCGCCGGTCGACGACCTCGGCGACGAAGGGCTCGAGCCGGGCGAGGCGTCGACGCGTGAACTCCGGGGTCAGGTAGCGGCGGAGCTCGGTGTGCAGCGGCGCGTCGGTCATGCCGAGGCCGCCGATCTGCTCGGACTCCGGACGACCCTCCTGCGAGACGAACTGTCCGAGGTCGTTGCTCCACGACACGGCGTCGCCGAGCACCTCGCGAGCGGCGTCGTAGCCGCTGACCAGCCAGATGCCCTTGCCGAACAGCGTCGTGAGCCGACGCACCGGCTCCTCCTCCCGCGCCCGACCGAGTGCGGGCAACGGATCGATCCCGCGACGCTTGATGGGCATGGTGATCGACGCCGGGAGGAACCGCAGCGTGCGCAGGTCGATGCCGCCGGGGCCTACCCGCCGCAGCAGCAGGGGGGCCGCGACGCGGGTCAGGGTGCTCGGTATCCGCACGACGTCAGTCCACCACGGGCGGGAGCCCGCAGCGTGCAGGGGGAGGTGTTCCGTGTCCCCGGCTCCCGGTGCCGGTGGCTCAGCGGCGACGCCGGCTGACCACCCACACCACCACGAGCGCGACCACGACCCCGGCGGCGACGGCGAGCTCAGTGCCGCGCTCGTCGCGGACCTCCCCGGCCTTGCGGGTCGCCCGCGTCTTGACGTCGAGCTTGTCACCGAGGGCGTCGATCGTCTCGCCGAGGCGCTGGCGCGTCTGCTCCAGGTCGGCCTCGATCGCGGCGACCTCGTCGCCCGGGGCACCGCGCGACGCGGACGAGGGGTCCGGGTTCGGCTCAGTCACGGTGGCGTCCTTCCTTGACGGTGGCGACGTCGCGCGCGACGTTGGCCTGGGTGACGGGGACGGCCGGGGTGACCTGGTCGACCTGCTTCTTGCCGAGCAGGGCGATGACGCCGGCCGCGCCGAGCAGCACGAGCCCGACCACCAGGGCGCTCACCCAGAGCGGCAGCGCGAGGCCCAGAGCGGCGATGACGGCAGCGACCAGGGCGCCCAGGCCGTAGAGCGCGACCAGGCCGGCACCGCCGAAGAGGCCGGCGCCCTTGGTGGCGTGGCGGACCGTGGCGCTCAGCTCGGCGCGGGCCAGGGCCATCTCGCCACGGACCAGGTCCTGGGTCTGCTGGGAGAGGTCGGCGACCAGCGCGCCGATCGTCGGGTCCGGCTCACGCGCCGGGTCGGTCACCGGCTCAGGCATCGTGGCCGGGCTGGCGGGGGTCGGAGGGGAAGCTGTCGTCGCGCTGCCCCGCGTCGTTGGACGGGTCCGCGGCCGGGTCGGGCACCGGACCGGTGGAGGCGGAGCCGGCGCCGGTCGCCCCCGACGGCGGCGTCGGGTCGGCGAGGTCGGCCAGCGGGTTCTCGCCGGTGCTGCCGGTGGTGCTGCCGGCGCTGCCCGCGCTGCTCGTCGCGCTCGAGACCTTCGACCGCGCCGCGTCGGCGGCCTGGTGTGCGGCGTCGGTGACACCCTCCTTGACCGCAGAGGCGGCCTCGTCCTTGCGCTGCTGGACGCGGGGGTCGCGCCACACCTTGCGCGCCTGCTGCGCGATCTGGTCGTAGCGCTCGCGACCGGCGCGGGCGCCGAGCACGTAGCCGACCGCTCCGGCGGTGAGCAGGGTGATCTTGGCCATGACGAAGTGCCTCCCTCAGAGGCCCGCGGGACAGGTCGGCCGGCGGGGTGGTGCCGCCGCCCCCGGGTGCGGGCGTGCGACGACTGTCTCAGCCCGGCAGCCGGACCCGCACCATGCCACGGGGTGAGCGCCTTGCGAGCCCGGTCCGCAGCGACACCCGGGTGGGTCCCCCTCGTCCGCGACGGGTGTCGAATGGATGTCCATGAGTGCCCAGGACCCCGCCGAGAGCCCCGCCGAGGCCGCCGCCGACCCCGCCGAGCTGTGGCGCGACGCCATGCGCCGTGTCTGCGCGCTGGTCACCGAGGCGGGCGAGGAGCAGATGGGGGCCACCGTGCCGGCCTGCCCGGACTGGACCGCTCGGGACCTCCTCTCGCACATGGTCGGCCTCGGCGCGGACGTGCTCGACGGCGACGAGCCCGACGACCACCACAGCGCGTGGACCCGGGCCCAGGTCGCGGCGCGCACCGGACGGTCGACCGACGAGCTGGTCGCCGAGTGGGAGGGCCTGGCCGACGACCTGGTGGCGTGGATGCACGAGCACGGGTCGCGCCCGCTCGCCGACGTGGTCATCCACGAGCAGGACCTGCGCGGGGCGCTGCGCCGTCCCGGGGCCCACGACACCGCCGAGCTGGCCCTCGTGCGCGACCGGATGGCCGGACGCTTCGCCGAGGCGGTCCGCAGCCTCCCCCCGATCGCGTTGGTCGGACCCGGGTGGACCTGGTGCAGCGACGGCCCCGCCGCGTCCGCGGCAACCCAGGTCTCGGCCCCCGACCACGACCTGGCCCGCGCCCTGATGAGCCGGCGGACCGCCGCTCAGCTGCGCACCTGGACCAGTCGGGGCGACGTCACGGCGTACCTCGACGCCTTCGCCGGTCTCGGCCCGCTGCCCGACCAGCCGCTGCCGGAGGAGTAGGGGGCCGGAGGAGCAGGGGCCGGAGGAGCAGGGGCCTTGGCGCGCACCGGCCGGAGGACCGGTCAGACCATGTCCTCGAGCTCCTTGTTGTTGGTCTCCGGGACGAGCTTCCACACGAACCACAACGAGAGGCCGGCGGCGAGGGTGTAGAAGCCGTAGGCGAACCACAGCCCGAGGTCGGCCATCGAGGGGAACGTCGTCGAGATGGCGAAGTTGGCCAGCCACTGCGCCGCCGCCGCGACGCCGAGCGCGATCCCGCGGATCCGGTTGTTGAACATCTCGCCGAGCAACACCCACACCGCCGGGCCCCACGACATGCCGAAGAAGACCACGAACGCGTTGGCCGCGAACAGCGCGACCACGCCGGCCGTGTCGCCGAGCACGGGCTCCCCGTCGATGAGCGGCGCCTGGCTGAAGACGTAGCACATGATGCCGAGGCTCAGCGTCATGCCGGTCGAGCCGATCGTCAGCAGCACCCGCCGCCCGATCCGGTCGATCAGCGAGATGGCCACGATCGTGACCACGATGTTCGTGACCGAGGTGATCACCGTCTGCTTGAGCGCGTCCGCCTCGGTGAAGCCGACGGCCTGCCACAGCGTCGAGGAGTAGTAGAAGATGACGTTGATCCCGACGAACTGCTGGAAGACCGAGAGCGCGATGCCGATCCACACGATCGGCAGCAGGCCTCCCCCGGGCTTCTTCAGGTCGCCGAGCGAGGAGCTGCTTCTCGCGGCGATCGTCCGCTTGATCTCCGAGATCCGCTCGTCGATGCCACCCTTGAGGACGAGGCCGAGGATCTCGCGTGCCCTGACTCCTCCTGCCGAGTGCCATCAGGTAGCGCGGCGACTCGGGGATCGTGGTGGCCAGGACGCCGTAGGCCACGGCCGGGATGACCTCGGCGATGAACATCCACCGCCAGGCCTCGAGGCCGAGCCAGAGCGTCTGGTCCGACCCGCCCGCGGCGGCGGCCAGGGCGTAGTCGGAGAGCAGCGCGACGAAGATGCCGGACACGATGGCCAGCTGCTGCAGCGAGCCCATCTTGCCGCGGATCTGGGCCGGGCTGATCTCGGCGATGTACGCCGGGGCGATCACCGAGGCGGCGCCGACGCCGAGGCCGCCGACGACGCGCCACACGATCATGTCGACGGGGCCGAAGGCCAGGCCCGAACCGATCGCCGAGGCCGTGAAGAGCGCCGACGGCGAGGAACATCACCTTGAGCCGGCCGATCCGGTCCGCGAAGTGACCGGCACCGTAGGCGCCAACCATGCAGCCGAGCAGGGCCGAGGAGACCACGAACCCGGTCAGGGCCGTGCCCATGCCGAAGTCGTCGCGCATCGCGCCGACGGCGCCGTTGATGACGGCGGTGTCGAAGCCGAACAGGAAACCGCCCAGCGCGGCGACGCTACGCGAGCTGGATGACCTTCGCCGTGTGGAAGCCGCTCTCGGTCTCCGCTGCGCTGGTGCCGCTGGTGTTCGTCGTCATCGAAGCCCCTCGAGTCGTCGCTGTGACGGCGCTCACGCTAAGCCGGGCCAGGCCCCCGGCGCCACCCCCGTCCCGCCCGGGTGCTGCGGCGGGCGCCGCGGCGGGGGTGCCCGACCGCGCGGCGGCGTCACCGACGCGGGCCCGGGTCAGCGGGTCAGCGGGTCAGCGAGAGCACCCGGTCGTCGCCGTCGCGGACCTCACCCCGGCCGTCGGTGTTGGAGGTCGTCAGCAGCAGGCCTCCCGCCGCGCTCGGCAGCACGGTCCGCAGCCGCCCGAAGTCGCCCGCGAGGTGGGCGACCGGCTGCGCGAGCGTGTCCTCGCCGTCGACGAGCGGGATCTCCCACAGCGTCGCGCCGCGCAGGGCCGCCAGCCACAGGGAGCCGTCCCAGGCGGTGATGCCGGAGGGCGAGGCGTCGGCGGTCTGCCAGACCGCGGCCGGGTCGACGTAGTCCTCGCCGCCGCCGCTGCCCTCCAGGACGGGCCAGCCGTAGTTGTTGCCGGCCTCCACGAGGTTGACCTCGTCCCACTCCGAGGAGCCGAACTCCGCCGACCACAGCCGACCCTGGTCGTCGAAGGTGAGGCCCTCGACGTTGCGGTGGCCGTAGGAGTAGACGGCGCTGCCGAACGGGTTGCCGGGGGCGGGCTCTCCTTCCAGCGTGATCCGCAGGACCTTGCCCGAGAGCGAGTCGGTGTCCTGGGCGTCCTCGGGCACCCCGTTGTCGCCCGTGCCGATGTAGACGAGGTCGTCGGGACCGACCACCATCCGGCCGCCCTGGTGGTAGCCCGCACCGGTCGGGATCCCGCCGAAGAGCACCTCGGGCTCACCGAGCTCGGTGCCGTCCCAGCTCATGGAGACCACACGGCTGTCCTCGGTGGTCGTGTAGTAGGCCAGCATCGCGTCCTGGTCCGGGGTCATGACGAGGCCGAGCAGGCCGGCCTCGCCGCCGGGGACGACGCCGGGCAGCGTGCGCAGCTCGGTGCTCTCGCCGCTGTCGCGGTCCACGCGCACGATGCGGCCGGTGTCGCGCTCGTTGACCGCGAGGTCGCCGCCGTCGAGCTCGACGACGCCCCAGGGGCTGGTGATGCCGGTGGCCACCTCGCTGACCGCGAGCTCCGCCCCGGCCGGGGCCCGGTCGTCGGCGGAGGCGGTGCGGGTCGCCTCGGAGGGCACGCTGGGCCGACCGGTGTCCGCGGGCTGCGACTCGCCACCGCAGCCGCTCAGCACGGCGGCGCCCAGCGCGGCCGCGCTCAGGGCGGTGGCGGCACGCTGGAGGGCTCGGCTTCGGGGGGTCCGCATGGGCCCAGGGTCCCAGGACGCCCCAAGGGCGCCCGCTCAGCCGAGGTGGGTCGCGAGCGCGGCGATCACGAGGTCGGGCCGCTCCTCGGCGAGGAAGTGGCCGGCCGGCACGGCGTGGCCGTACGCCGCCGGGAACCACGCGCGCCAGGCGGCCACCGGGTCGACCTGGGCGCCCACGACGCCACGCTCGCCCCACAGCACCAGCGTCGCGACGTCCAGGGTGCGCCCGACGTCGGACCGGTCCGCCACGAGGTCGTCCGTGGCCGCCGCCCGGTAGTCGGCGCACCAGGCGTCGGTGACGCTGCGGCGCGACGCCGCGGCCTCGTACTCGGCGACGGCGTCGGGGTGCATGCCCTCGGTCCCGCCGAGGGAGCCCAGCGCGTGGCGCAGCCAGTCGAGGGGGTCGGCGGCCAGCAGCCGCTCGGGCAGGCCGCCCGGTTGCGCGAGGAACGTCCAGTGGAAGTAGCGCTGCGCCAGCCACGCGTCGAAGCGCTCCCAGACCTCGAGCGTCGGCAGGATGTCGAGGAGGGCGAGCGAGCGCACGGCGGCGGGATGGTCCAGGGCGAGACGGTGCGCCGTACGGGCGCCGCGGTCGTGACCGACGACGTCGAACGCCGTGTGGCCGAGCTCGCGCATCACCGCGACCTGGTCGGCGGCCATCGCGGCGAAGGTGTGGTCGCCGTCGTGGGCGAGGCTGGCGCCGTACCCCCGCAGGTCGGGCACGACCACGCTCCGCCCACCCGCGATCCCGCCCGCGATCCCACCCGCGAACGCGGAGCCGACCGCGTGCCACATCGCGCCGGTCTGGGGGTAGCCGTGCAGCAGCAGGAGCGGCGCTCCCGCGCCGGCGGTGCGGACCCGGATCGTCGCCCCGTCGACCTCGATCCGGCGGTCCTCGAACCCGGCGAGCAGACCCCCATCGCTCACGCGGCGTCCTCCCGGTCCCCGGCGCCCCCCGAGCGGGTGCGCGCAGCACGACGGTAGAGGGTGGAGCACGGCGTCACCAGCTCGTGTGACGCCGGGCGGTCCCCGCCGGGCCAGGCTCAGTCCCACGCCCGTCGTACGGCGTCCAGCACCGCGTCGGCCTGGCGCAGGCCGGCCCGCGCGGCCGCCGCCCGCCGGGCCGGGTCGAGCACGTTGGGCCCGATCGCCTCGGCCGCGGCCTCATCGGGCGAGACCACGACGCTGGCGGTGGCCCCGGTGCGGGCGAGCTGGGCCCCGATCGAGGTCGCCCTCGAGAAGGAGCGGGCGATCGGCGCGAGCACCACCACCCGGTCGTGGTCGCGCGCGACGTCGACGTTGGCCACCGAGCGGAACCCCCCGTCGAGGAAGCGACGGCCCGCGGTCGCGACGGTGGGCCAGACCATCGGCACCGCGCAGCTCGCCGCGACGGCGTGGACGAGGTCGACCTCACCGTGGCGGTCGAGGACGACGAACTCTCCCGAGTCCGCGTCGATCGCGCAGATGCGCAGGTCGCCCTCGGGCCAGTCGTGGACCGGCAGCCGGGCGCGGATGACCTCCACCCGCTGCTCCCCGTCACCGGGCTGCGCCCGCTGCGCCAGCCTGCCCAGCCGCGCCCGTCTGGTCGTGGCGCTCCCGGGCAGCAGGAGCGGCACCGCCATCCGAACCATCATCGTCCGGGTGAGCCGGGCGGCGACCTCGGCGTCCGGGGACTCGAGCTGGCGCTCGTAGAGGGCCGCGGGGTCGAGACCCGTGCGCAGCTGGGCACCGACCACGGAGCCCGCCGACGTCCCGACCACCAGGTCGGCCGCCGACAGGTCGACCCCGGCGCGGACCAGCCCGTGGACCAGGCCGATCTCCCACGCGATCCCGGTGACGCCGCCACCGCCGAGGACCAGGGCACGGGTGGTGGAGGCTGGGGAGCTCGGCATCCGGGAACCCTAGACGCGGTTGCGGCGGGGCCCCGCCGCGTGGTCGGGTGAGCCCAGCGCGACCCGCCGCAGGCGGGTCCACCGACACCTGGAGAACTCGTGCGGCCCCTCGCCCCGTCCCCGCTCGTCCGCTCGGCGACGGCCGCACTGGCTGTGCTGGTGGCCGCCGGCCTGACGCTGGTCGGCCTCGGTGCGCTCTCGCCCGCGGGCGCCCACGAGGGTGGCCCGGACGACCCGGGCTACGAGCTCGCCCCGCCCACCCTGGCCCGCGGCCAGGTCGCGGACTCCAACGCCCGCTGCATCCGCGGCACCGCCCGCACGCGCGGCACCAGCTTCGGCTGCGACAAGGTCGACCTGCTCAGCTGGCTCGACTACGACGACCTCAGCGGCGCCGGCGTCGAGATCACCTTCGTCAACGACATCTGGGGCTGGACCCACGAGGGCCGTGACTACACGCTGCTCGGCACCACCGAGGGCGTCGTCTTCGTCGACGTGACGGTGGCCCGCCGACCCGACGTGCTGGGCCTGATGCCGACGGCCTCCACCCTCGGTGGCGAGTTCTGGCGCGACGTCAAGGTCTACGACGACCATGCGTTCGTCGTCTCCGAGCACGACGGCCACCCGGTCCAGGTCTTCGACCTGACCCGCCTGGTGGGGGCCGAGGGCTACCAGCTCTTCACCCCGGACACGCTCTACGCCGGCACGGCGACCCAGGCGATCACCCACGCCCACAACATCGCGATCGACGAGCGGACCGGGTACGCCTTCGTGGTCGGCTCGGACTCCTGCAACGGCGGGCTGCACATGGTCGACGTCCGCGACCCCGCGAACCCCGCCTTCGCCGGGTGCTGGGGTCGCGACGGCTACGTCCACGACGTCGAGTGCACCGTCTACCGGGGCCCGGACACGGTCCACCGGGGCGAGGAGGTCTGTGTGGCCGCCAACGCCGAGCCGAGAGGTGACCGCATCCTCAACCGGGTCTCGATCATCGACGTCACCGACAAGACCTCGCCGGTGCGGCTGGGTCGCACGGCGTACCCCTCCAGCGGCTACAGCCACCAGGGCTCGCTCACCGCGGACCAGCGCTTCTACCTCCACGGCGACGAGCTCGACGAGACCGGCGGCACCGTGCGCGGCACCACGACCCGCGTGTTCGACGTCCGCGACCTCGAGCGGCCCAGCCTTCGCGGCACGTTCACCAACAAGACCGCCGCGATCGACCACAACATCTACACCGACCGCCGCTGGGCCTACGCCTCGAACTACACCTCGGGCCTGCGCGTCTACGGCCTCGGGGCAGTCCAGCGGGGCCGTCTGGTCGAGAAGGCGTTCTTCGACGTCTACCCCCAGGACGACCGTCCGACGTTCGAGGGCACGTGGAGCAACTTCGCGGACTTCGGCTCCCCGCGGCTGGTGGCGGTCAGCAGCATCGACCGCGGCCTGTTCCTCCTGCGGCCCCGGCTCAAGGGCCAGGGCTGAGACCGGGGGCTGTGCACCAGACGGCCCCGACCAGCGTCGGCGCCCTAGAGTGAGGTAGCCACCCCGAGTGCCAGCCGAGGAGGAGCAGATGCCCGCAGCGCCGAGCGGCAGCGCGGTGCCCGACCTGGCTGCGCTGCAGGACCTCCACCAGGCCCTGCTGCGGGTCGGCTCCGGTGAGAGCGTCGCCGACGTCATCCAGGCAGCGGCGCAGGGCGCGGTCGAGTCCCTCGGCTTCCGCGGTGTCGCCATCAACCTGCTCACCCCGCGCGGCGACCTCGAGGCGGTGAGCGTCGTCGGGCCGCCCCCGGGCGTCCTCGTGGGCGCCCGCTACGACCGGGCGTCCTTCCTCGGCGAGCTCGAGGCCTCCGACGACCGGGGCCCGCTGCGCTTCGTGCCCGTCGGTCGAGTGGCGCCGGACGACTCGATCGCGCGCTGGTCCGCCGAGGACACCCTGACGAGCACACCCCACGGGCCCGACGCCTGGCTCCCCGGCGACGAGCTGTACGCCGCGCTGCGCGGGCCCGACG
Source organism: uncultured Actinomycetota bacterium (assembly GCA_963714475.1). Taxonomy (GTDB): domain Bacteria; phylum Actinomycetota; class Actinomycetes; order Propionibacteriales; family Nocardioidaceae; genus Nocardioides. The sequence goes on along the minus strand of CAVQOP010000004.1, from coordinate 721,779 downwards.
GTGAGCTCCTGGCCATCCTGAGCCTCGATCAGCCGACTGACGGACGGCGACCCGACGACTCCAGGCGGCGGCTGGTGGAGATGTACGTGGCGCAGGTCAGTGTCACCCTGGCGCGAGCCCGCGCAGCCGAGCAGCTGCGGGAGCAGGTGCGACTCTCCCGCGCCATCCACGACGTCGTCCAGACGTCCGGCGAGGAGGTGGCGCTGGACGACGTGCTGCGCGGGAGCATCGAGCCGCTGCGCGAGGGGTTCCGGGCCGAGGGGGTCTGGATCCGGCTCTTCGCCGACGACGGCGGAGCCTGGGAGGCGTTCTCGTTCACCGGCGGCCCGGTCGACGTCGTCTCGGCCTCTGCTGCCGCCTCGGGCACCTCCTCGCCGGTCGACGTGCATCGGCGGCGCCTCGCAGCCCAGATCGCGCAGGCCTGCTGGAGCCGGCAACGTGCCCTGGTGGTCGGCGCCGAGGGCGTCGACGCGACCGAGGACATGCTCGACCCAGCCGTCCGGGTCCAGGTGTTCGCGTGGCTGGCGGAGGTGGGCCACGACCAGTTCATCCTCGTCCCGCTCGGCGCCGGCAGCCGGTGCGTGGGTTACGTCGTGCTCAGCCGCCTGCACCGCAGCGGCGACTGGACCGCTGCCGAGGAGGCAGCGGGCCTGGACCTGGGTCGTGAGCTGGGACGGGTGGTCGAGACGGCACGTGCCCGCGAGCGTCAGCGCGAGCTCGTCCGACGCCTCGAGGAGGCTGACACCGACCGCAGCCAGACCTTCCGCACCGTCGTCCACGAGCTGAAGAACCCGCTCACGGCGATCCTCGGCAACCTCGAGGTCGCCCGGGAGGACCCGCACGACGTCGACACCGTCTCCCGCTCCCTCGAGGCCATCGCGACCAGCTCGCAGCGCCTGCTCAGCCTGGTCGGCGACATGCTGGTCCTGTCCGAGCTGCGCGAGTCCTCGACGCCGCCGGGGCCGCAGGTCCTCGACGTCGGCGAGCTGGTCCGTGACGTCGCGGCACAGCACGCGGCCGTGGCGCACCAGGGTGGCGTCTCGCTGGACGTGAGCGCGGTCGGGGCCGCGCTGTGCGTCCTCGGACGCCGCGAGGAGGTCGAGCGGATGGTGGTCAACCTGGTCTCCAACGCCATCAAGTACTCCGATCCCGGGGACACCGTGGCCCTCTCGCTGGCCCCCTCCCCGGAGAGGGGGCAGGCCGGCGAGGAGCTCGTGCTCACGGTGACCGACACCGGCATCGGCATCGCCGAGGAGGACCAGCAGCGGATCTTCGCCGACTTCGAGCGCTCCACGGACCCCGCGGCCGGCTCCCGGCCCGGCAGCGGGCTCGGACTCGCGATCGCCGAACGGGTCGCCCGTCGCCACGGCGGCATCATCGCGGTGCACTCCACGCTGGGGGTCGGCAGCACGTTCACCGTCAGGCTGCCGGTCGCCAGCCCCGAGGTCATGGCGTCGGGAGCCAGCTGACGTTGCCCGCCAGCACGGCGTAGCCCACGAACGCACCGACGTCGAGCAGCGTGTGGGCGACCACGAACGGCATCACCCGCCCCCACCGGCGGTAGAGCCAGCCGAAGAGCAGCCCCATCGCGAGGTTGCCCACGAAGCCGCCCAGGCCCTGGTAGAGGTGGTAGGCGCCGCGCAGGAGCGCGGCGAGGCCGATCGCGGCGGGGTCGCCGAACCCGAGCTGGCGCAGCCGGACCTGGACGAAGCCCAGCACCACGAGCTCCTCGAGCACCGCGTTCTGGAGGGCCGCGAGGACGAGCACCGGGTACTGCCACCACTGGCCCGGCAGGCCCTGCGCCACCACCGTGAGGTTCGTGCCCAGCGCGAAGGTGGCCAGGTAGAAGACCACGCCGAGGGTGCCGACCCCGAGAGCGAGCGCCGAGCCGAGGCCGAGGTCGACGCCGGCGCGCTCGCGCAGGCTCGCTCCCCCGAGCCACACCTCGCGCAGCCGGGTGCCCGAGCGGACGAGCAGGTACGCCGCGAGCGCGACCGGGACGACGGCGAAGCCGATCCGCAGCAGCTGGTAGCCGAGGTCCAGCCACGGCCGACCCGGCGCGAGGGAGGTGTTGAGGGTCGCCGCCTGGGACGAGAGCGCACCGGGTGCGGTGATCGCCGCAGCCAGGTTGACCGCGGCGTACACCGCGGAGCGGCCGAGGGAGAGCAGCAGCACGATCGCGAGCTCGCACCACAGCAGGGCCCTCGCGAGCTCGGGCACGCCGCCGGGGACCGGGGACGTACGTCGCCACGCCGGAGTGGCGTCGCGAGCCCGGGTCGTCACCGCACCAGCATGCCGCCCCCGACTGAGACCTCGCTGAGCAGGCCCGACCGACCCGCCGGACGCGCTCGCCCGCCCCGGTAGCCTCAGGAGACGTGAGACCCGCACCCGCCCCCCGCCTGGCCACCGCCCTCGCCTCCTGCGCCCTCGTGCTCGCCGTCGCCGGCTGCGGCGCGGACGACCCCACCGACTCCTCGCCGGCGTCGTCGGAGGGCATGGGCGGCATGGACATGTCCGCGATGAACGAGCCGGACGCCACCCCCGCCTACGACGTCGACGGGCCCGGCAGCACCGTCGCCTCGGGTGACTTCGTGCTGCTCGAGACCGCACCGCCGGGCAGCGACGACGTCGCGGGTCAGGCGTGGCTGGCCCAGGACGACGACGGCACCACGGTCACCATCGAGCTCAGCGGGCTCGAGCCGGGCCGCGACTACGTCTCCCACCTGCACGCCGAGACGTGTGCGACCGACGACGGAGGGCCCCACTTCGCCTTCGACGAGGGGGGCAGCGACATGCCGCCCAACGAGGTCCACCTCGGCTTCACCGCGGCCGAGGACGGCTCCGGGACGGCGACGGTGACCAACGACCGGGAGGTCGGCGACGGGGCCCCTGCGCTCGTCGTCCACCCCGCCGACGCCACGGACAACCGCCTCGTGTGCGCGGACTTCTCGTGAGCCGCGCCCGACCGCGGGCGGGCGCCCTCCTGCTCGCGGTCGTGCTCGCGGGGCTGCTCGGTGGTGCGGGCCTCGCGCTGGCCGGACCGGCCGCGGCCCACGGCGACCTCGAGAGCGCCTCGCCCGGACCCGGTGACGACGTGACCCCCGGCAGCACCGTGGTCACCCTCCAGATGCCCCTGGTCGACCAGGACGCCACGCCCCTCGTCGCGATCACCGACCCCGCCGGCGACCCCGTCGCGGTGGGCACCGCCGTGGCGGTCTCGGGCGAGCGGGTCTGCGCCGAGACGGCCCCGCTCACCGCCGGCGTCCACACGCTCGACTACACGGTGCCCTCCACCGACGGCGACCGGGCGACCGGGCGCTACCAGTTCGAGGTCTCCGCGGGCGGCGGCCAGGTCAGCGCACCGGAGTGCGACGAGGCGCGCCTGAGCGCTCCCGAGGAGGCCGAGACGCTCGGGGAGATGAGCGGTGGCGGGGCCCCGGCCTGGGTCGGCACGGCCCTCGTGCCCGGGCTGGTCGCGCTCGCCGTCGTGGCCGGGGTCCTGGTCGTCGTGCGGGTGCGCCGCGACCGGCGGGCCGAGCCCGAGGCGCGGTGACGCCTCACGGCGCCTGCGACGGCGTCCGCTCGCGACCCCTCAGCGTCTCGACCGTGAGCAGCACCAGCGCCAGCACCACCACGACGGAGCCGTAGGTCTCGGCCACTGCTGCCAGGCCGAACCTCGGCACCGCGACACCCGCGGCGACCGCGGGGATGGAGAAGGCCAGGTAGCTGACGACGAAGACCGCCGCGAGCAGCTCGGCGCGGCGCCCGGGCTCCGAGAGCGCGGTCAGGGTCTGGTAGGCGCCGAGGAACGCCATCCCGAAGCCGGCGCCGGCGACCATCTCGCTGGGGAAGAACACGAGCGGGTCGCCGAGCCGCACCGCGAGCACGGTCGCGGCCGTCCCGACGGCGAGTCCGGCCGCCCCGACGAGCATGGTCCGGCGCGGACCCCAGCTCCAGGTCAGCACCGACGCGAGAGCACCCGCCCCGGTGAAGGCGGTGACGACCAGGCCGGGCAGCAGGCGTCCCTCCAGCCCGAGGACCTCGCCGGCCAGCGTCGGGCCCAGCGACAGGAAGAGCCCACCCATCGACCAGGTCGCCATCAGGATCGGCAGGACGACGAGGAACTGGCGGCGTGCAGCGGGGGGTACGGCGACGCGGGGAACCAGCGAGCGCCACGCCCCCGGACGGCCCGCGACCGTCTCGGGGACCCGCCACAGCAGCACCAGCAGGCCGGTGAAGAGGATGGCGAGGACGACGTACACCGTGACCGTCGGCGCAGGGGCGACCTGCACGAGCAGCCCGGAGCCCAGGGCACCGACCGCGAGCCCGAGCGTGGCGCCCACGCTGTTGACCAGGGCGCCCCGCTGGGTCCCGGGGGGCTGCAGGTCGACGAGCGCCGCGCTGGTCACACCGGTGAAGGCCCCGGTGGCCAGGCCCTGCACGACCCGGGCCAGCACCAGGTGGCTCAGGTCGTCGGCCACGGCGAACAGGACCAGGCTCACGACCTCCAGCGCGATCGCCGCGAGCAGCACCGGGCGTCGGCCGACGTGGTCGGAGAGCCCCCCGACGACGAGCAGCGCGACCAGCAGGGCCGCGGCGTAGACCGCGAACACCGTCGTGATCGCCGCCGAGCTCAGGGCGAGGGTCTCCATGTAGACGGGGTAGAGCGGCGACGGCGCGCTCGAGGCGGCCAGCACGGTCAGCAGGGTCAGGCCGAGGATCCGGAAGCCGGTCTGGTGGCTCCACGTGCGGCGCGGCTCGCGGGTCCGGACGTCGTCGACCGTCTGCTCGGGGAGGGGCACGACGGGTGCAACCGCGCCCACCACCCGGGTGTTCCGGAGACCCGTGCGAGCCGGGGTGCCGGTGAGCCCTAGTCCGCGGGGACCCCCCGGCGGAGCCGCTTGCGGTCCAGCTTGCCGACGCTCGTCAGCGGGATCTGCGCGAGCACGTGCACCTCGCGGGGGTACTTCACGGCCGAGAGGTGCTCGCGGGCGTACGCCTTGACCGACTCGGCGTCGAGCTCGCGGCCGTCGACCGGCTGCACGAAGGCCACGACCTCCTCGCCGTGCACGTCGTCGGGGCGTCCGACGACCGCGGCGTTGGCCACGTCGGGGTGCGCCATCAGGACCTCCTCGACGTCGCGCGGGTAGACGTTGAACCCGCCCCGGATGATGAGGTCCTTGATCCGGTCGACGACGTAGAGGTAGCCGTCGGCGTCGAGGTGCCCGACGTCGCCGGTGTGCAGCCACCCCTCGCGCAGGGTCTGCGACGTCGCCTCCGGGTCGCGCCAGTAGCCCTGCATCAGGGAGGGGCCCCGCGCGCAGATCTCGCCGTCACCGCCGGTGGCGACCTCGCTGCCGTCGGGCGCGGTGATGCGCAGCTCGATGCCGTGGACCGGCTGGCCGACGCTGCCGCGGCGTACGCCCCCCAGCGGGGTGCTGGAGATCAGCGCGGCGCTCTCCGTGCACCCGTAGCCCTCGACGACCTCGACGTGGGGCAGGCGGCGGGCCAGCTGGTCGATGACCTCCTCGGCCAGCGGCGCGCTGCCCGAGGCCAGCCGCTGCAGGCTGGACAGGTCGCGCTCCTCGAGCGGCTGGGTCAGCAACGACCGCAGCATGGCCGGGACGACCGCACCGACGTGCACGCCCTCGGACTCGACCAGCGAGAGGTACGCCGCCGGCTCGAACCAGCGCATCAGCACCATCGTCGAGGGCTGCACCGCGTGCAGCGCCATGGTCGAGACCATCAGGCCGAACACGTGCGCGAGCGGCAGCGGCAGGATCGAGACCCGGTGCTCGGGATGGTTCGAGTTCAGGGTCGAGGCCCAGGCGGCCGCGGAGAGGGCGTCGTGGCTCAGCATCACGCCCTTGGACCGTCCGGTCGTCCCGCCGGTGTAGAGCAGGGCGCCCAGGCCGGCCGGGTCGACCACGGCCGCGTCCGACTCGTCGTGGGCGGCCAGGTCCGCGAACGCGACCTGACCGGCCGGCACCCCGTCGGTCGGCCCACCCGCGACCACGACGTGGCCCACGGTCGGGGCGTCGGCTGCCGCGGCGGCGACCTTGGTCGCGAACTCCGGGGTCGTGATCACCACGACCGCCTCGGAGTCGCGCAGCACGTGACGCAGCTCGTCCTCGCTGAGCAGGAAGAGCACCGGAGTCGTCACCGCGCCGAGCCACCAGATCGCCTGGTAGCTCACCGTCACCTCGGGGCAGTTGGCCATGCAGACCACGACGCGGTCACCGGGGCGTACGCCGAGCCCGGCCAGGCCGGCGGCCACCGAGCGCGCCTCGGCGCCGAGCTCGGCGCTCGTGCGGCGACGGCCCTCGAAGAGCACGGTCGACTCCTCGCCCCAGCGGGCCCAGGCCTGCTCCGCGAGCCGGGCCAGCGAACGGCCGGTGGGCTGGGTCAACATCTGCGAGGGCTCCACGCCGACGAACCTACTGCCGACCTCGCGCCCGGAAGCCGCGCGCGCCTCGACTCCCACCTGTCCTACCAGCGCGCCTGCCCGCACGCGATCGACTACCTGACGAAGTTCGGGTACTCACCGATCCAGGCGTACATGATCCTCGGCGCCGCGCCGATCGAGGGCCGGCTCTCGCGGCGTGGTCGACATCCCGACGCTCCCTGCTCGACGGTCTACCTGCCGACCGTCGCGAGCACGTGCGACGCGACGGTGCCCGGCTGTGGGAGCCTCGGAGCATGACGACCGGCGCCGGGGCAGCCGCGGTGATCCGGACCTCGGGGCTGGCCAAGCGCTACGGGTCCGTGACCGCGGTCGACGGCCTGAGCCTCGACGTGCCGCCCGGCATCGTCGGGCTGGTCGGGTCCAACGGCGCCGGGAAGTCGACGCTGATCAAGATCCTGCTGGGTCTGCTCGACCCGACCGAGGGCAGCGCCGAGGTCCTCGGTCTCGACGTGACCGCCCAGGGCCAGGCGATCCGTGAGCGGGTCGGGTACATGCCCGAGCACGACTGCCTGCCGCCCGACGTCAGCGCGACCGGCTTCGTGGTGCACATGGCCCGGATGTCCGGCCTGCCCCGGGCCAGCGCCCGCGAGCGCGCTGCGGACACCCTGCGTCTCGTCGGGCTCTACGAGGAGCGCTACCGGCTGATCGGGGAGTACTCCACCGGGATGCGCCAGCGCGTCAAGCTCGCGCTCGCCCTGGTCGGCGACCCGGCGCTGATGCTGCTCGACGAGCCCACCAACGGCCTCGACCCTGCCGGCCGTGACGAGATGCTCTCCCTGATCCGCCACGTCGGCACCGGGCTGGGCATCTCGATCCTGGTCACCTCGCACCTGCTGGGCGAGCTCGAGCGGATCGCCGAGCACCTCGTCGTCGTCGACTCGGGCCGGCTGCTGCGCTCCTCCACCGTCGCCGCCGCCACCACCGACCTCGCGGTGCTCAGCGTGGAGGTCAGCAGTCGGGGCCCTGAGGTGGACGCCGTGCTGCGCAGGGCCGGACTCGAGGTCCGCACCGTCGGCCACGGGTCCGACCTGCTCGAGGTCTCGTTCGGCTCGCGTGGCGAGGAGCACGCCCTCGACGCGGTCCGCGACGCCGTCGCCGGGCTCGGCGTCGGGCTGGTGCGCCTCCAACGCAGGCGGCACCAGCTGAGGGAGATCTTCACCGACCCGGGAGCGGCCCGTGTCGACACCTGAGGTCCCTCCCACCCCGCAGACCGCGCCGACCGGGGTGATCCACGACATCGGCTACCGCCACTTCGAGGGCACCCGGCTGACCCGGGGCGAGATCACGCGGGTGCTCTACGTCGACACGCTGCGCGGCGCGTTCGGCCTCGGCCGGTCGACCCGCTCCAAGATCATGCCGTTCGTCCTGCTCGGGCTGGCGACGCTGCCGACCGTGGTCATCGCCGTCCTGGCCAGCGTCGTCGGGTTCGACGAGCTGCCGGTCGACTACGTCGACTACCTCGCGCTGATCACCATCCTCGTCTCGCTCTTCGTCGCGGGCCAGGCCCCGGCGGCGGTGTCTCGTGACCTGCGGTTCCGGACCGTCTCGCTGTACTTCTCCCGCCCGCTCGGACGCACCGACTACGTCCGGGCCAAGTACGCCGCTCTCGCCACGGCCGTGCTCGTCTTCGTCTCGGTGCCGCTGCTGACGCTGTACGCCGGGGCGCTGCTGGCTCCCCTCGACGTCCTCGACCAGACCCGGGGCCTCCTGCTCGGGCTCCTCGACGGCGCCCTCGTCGCCGTGGTGGTCTCCGGTGTCGCGCTGCTGATCGCCTCGCTGACGCCGCGCCGCGGCCTCGGGGTCGCGGCGGTGATCGGGGTGCTGGTCGTCAGCGGCGGCGTGCAGAGCGGCCTGCAGGCTCTCGGCGAGCAGACCGGCAACGTCTCGCTCGCCGGCTACTCCGGGCTCCTCGACCCGTTCGCGACCGTCGGCGGGCTGCTCGTCGCGCTGACCCCGTTGGACCCGTCCCCGGGGATGCCGGAGCCACCGGGCGCGCTCGGGTTGGTCGCCTACCTCCTGGTGCTGCTCCTGTACTCGGGCGGCTCCTACGCCGCGCTGGCCTGGCGCTACGCCCGGGTGTCGGTCTCGTGAGCGTCCTCGAGGTCGACGGCGCCTCGCGCTGGTTCGGCAACGTGGTGGCGGTCAACGACGTCTCGATGCGCATCGGTCCGGGCGTCACCGGACTGCTCGGCCCCAACGGCGCCGGCAAGTCGACCCTGCTCGCGATGATGGCGGGCTTCCTGGCCCCCTCCAGCGGCTCGGTCACCCTCGACGGCACGCCCACCGCCGGCGACGAGGAGGTCTACCGCCGCCTCGGGCTCGTCCCGGAGCGGGAGGGGATGTACGAGAGCCTCACCGGCCACGACCTCGTCGTGGCCAACGCCCGGCTGCACGCCCTGGCCGACGCCGAGGGCGCGGCCCGGGCGGCCCTGGGGTCCGTGGACATGCTCGACGCGGCCAGCCGCCGCGTCGCGACGTACTCCAAGGGGATGAAGCAGCGCATCAAGATGGCCACCGCGCTGGTCCACGACCCGGCGGTCCTGCTGCTCGACGAGCCGTTCAACGGGATGGACCCGCGTCAGCGCCTGCACCTGATGGACCTCCTGCGTCGCCTCGGCGCGGAGGGGCGCACGGTGCTGTTCAGCTCCCACATCCTCGAGGAGGTCGAGCAGCTCGCGAGCAGCATCGAGGTGCTCGTCGCCGGGCGGCACGCCGCCTCGGGCGACTTCCGCGAGCTCCGGCGTGCGATGACCGGGCGGCCGTTGCGCTACACGGTGCGCTCCAGCGACGACCGCGCGCTGGCTGCGGCCCTGGTGGCCGACGGGTCGGTGTCGTCGGTCGACCTGACCGGCGAGGGCCTCGCGCTGACCACCCCCGACCACGGCGCGTTCGTCCACGCCGTGCCGCGCCTGGCCGCGGCGGCCGGCGTACGGCTGCACGAGCTCGTCCCGGCCGACGAGTCGCTCGAGAGCGTCTTCGCCTACCTGGTGGCCCGGTGAGGTGGCGGTGAGGTCGCGGTGAACGCCGTCGTGAACCCGGTCGTCGCGCAGCTGACCCTCTCCGGCCTGCTCGGTCGGCGGCGGGTGCTGGTGCTCGCGCTGCTGCCGACGGTGCTGCTGGTCGTCGCGGTGATCTTCCGCCTCGTCGGCGGCCCCGACGAGCAGGCCGGGATCGGCGTGCTGGACGCGCTGGGCCTCGGCACGCTGCTGCCGGTGCTGTGCGTGGTCGTCGGGACCTCGGTCATCGGGCCCGAGATCGAGGACGGCGCGATCATCTACCTGCTCTCCAAGCCGCTTCCGCGTGCGACGATCGTGCGCACCAAGCTGGCCGTGGCCGTCGCCGTGACCTGGGTGCTGGGCGCCCTGCCCATCGGGGTCGCCGGGCTGGTCCTGCTCGGCCCCACCGACGGTGTCGCGGTGGTCTACGCGCTCGTCGCGGCGGTCGCGGCGGTCGTCTACTGCGCGCTCTTCGTGCTCCTCGGGGTGCTGAGCGGCAACGCCGTGGTGATCGGGCTGCTCTACGCCCTCATCTGGGAGACCACGGTGGCCGGGATCGTCCCCGGTGCCCGCGCGCTCAGCGTGCGCCAGTGGGCACTCTCGCTCGGTGAGTCCCTGCTGGGCACGGACACCTCCGCCCGGCTCGGCGTGGTGGCCGACCTGGCGCTGCCCGTGTCGCTCGCCCTCATGCTCCTCGTCGTCGGCGCAGCCACGTGGTGGGCGACGCGGCTGCTCGGGCGGGTCGGGCTCAGCGCTCCGGAGTAGCCGGCGCGACGTCGAGGGCCCGCATCGCGCTGAGCACGGCGGCGACCCGGGGGACCTCGTGGGTGCGGTAGATCCCGGTGCCACCGAGCGAGGCGAGCACCGCGAAGAAGCCCTCGGCCGTGCGGACCTCCTCGACGAAGAGGTCCATCGCCGCGGGCAGCGCCTGGCAGACCGGCACACCGAGGCGGCGCAGCCGGAACGACTGGGCCAGCGAGATCGACTGGTAGCGGACGCGGTCCATCGGGTCGGGCAGCCAGGAGAACCCGAAGCCGATGCCGGGGTCGACGGCGACCGACGTCACGCCGAGCGAGCGGGCGTGCGCGAGGCGGCGCTCGAACTGCTCGAGCATCGCGGGGACGGGATCGGCCGCGGCCGTCGCCTGATCCGGGTCGGTCCTGGTCGGTCGGGTCGGTCGGGTCGGTCGGGTCGGCCAGGTCGCGGGCGTGCCGGCCGACGATGTGGCACAGCACGACCGAGGCGCCGTACCGGCCGGCGAGGGTGAACATCTCCTCGTCGTCGCCGGAGCCGCTCAGGTTGAGCACGCGGGCGCCGGCCGCGAGGCAGGCCTCGACGACCGCGGGGTGGTAGCTCTCCACGGAGGTGGCCACGCCGGCGGCGGCGAGGTCCCCGATCACGGGCACGAGCTGGTCGATCTGGCGTCGTACGCCGACCCGCTCGGCCGTGCCGACGACCGACTCCGCGCCGACGTCGACGAGGCGGGCGCCCTGGGCGGCGAGCACCGCGCCACGGCGTACGGCGGTCTCGCGCGAGGTCGCGACGCTCTCGCGGTACCAGGAGTCGGCCGAGAGGTTGAGCACCCCCATCAGCAGCGGTGTCGCGTCGGTGTCGATGAGCTCCTCGCCGATCCGGAACGCCTCGACCGGGTGGTCCAGGTCGTCGCCGTGCTCCTCGACGAGCGCCGCGATCGTCCGCAGCGAGATCAAGCCCCGCTCCGGACGTAGCGCGACATCAAGAAGTGCTCGGCGGTGAGCACGTGGGCCAGCTCGAAGCGGCGCGGGTCGTCGAGCATCGCGGTGTCGGGCGTGGCTGCGGTGCCGACCAGCATCGGGGAGAAGGTCAGGTCGGCCTCGTCGAGCAGCCCGGCGGTCGCGACCTCGCGCAGCAGTGACGGCCCGCCCTCGCACACGATGCGCCACAGACCGCGCTCGACGAGCCGGTCGACGACCCAGGAGGCGGTGACCGTGTCTCCCTCGGCCTGCACGACGTCGCAGTGCTCGCGCAGCGCGGCGAGCCGCTGCGCATCGGGGTCGGCCGTCGTGAAGACGAGCGGGCGGATCGTCGAGGCGGTGAAGAACTCCTCGCCGATCGGCAGGCGCAACGAGCCCGAGACGACGGCGATGACGGGCGCCGCGGCCTGGCCGCTCGCCTCGCGGCGCCCGGCGTCCTCCTCGGAGGCGAGCAGCGGGCCGTACTCCTCGGCCGAGAGCGTGCCGCCGCCGACGAGCACGACGTCGGCCATCCGGCGTACGGCGGAGAAGACCTCGCCGTCGGCGTCACCGGACACCGAGCCGCTCAGTCCGTCGGAGCCTGCGGCGGCGCCGTCGAGGGTGGCCACCATCATGGCGCGCACCCAGGCGCGACCGCCGCGCTCGGGCCACGGGTAGTGATCGAGCAGGTCGTCGGCCGTCACGGGTCCGGGCCGGGGTCCGTAGATCATCTCCACACCGGTGACGGTATCCGCCCGGTGCCCGCGGCCACTGATCTCGCCCGCCTCACCCCGCAGGGCCCCCGCGCGGCCCTCTAGCGTCGGATCCATGACCACCGACCAGCACACCCTGCAGGACCCGACCGCGATGTACGCCCACATCGGGCACCCCGAGCAGTCGCAGGACGGGCCGGGCCTCGACGCCGAGCTCGACGACCGCGCGGACCTGGGCGAGAAGACCTACCGCGGCAGCGGCCGCCTCGAGGGCCGCAAGGCCCTCATCACCGGCGGCGACTCCGGCATCGGTGCGGCCACCGCGATCGCGTTCGCCCGGGAGGGCGCCGACGTCGCGCTGTCCTACCTGCCCGAGGAGGAGGTGGACGCCCAGCGCATCGTCGCGCTCGTGGAGGAGGCCGGGCGGAAGGCCGTCGCCCTGCCCGGCGACCTGACCGACGCGGCGTACTGCCGTGACCTCGTGGCGAAGGCCGTCGAGGGGCTCGGCGGGCTGGACATCCTGATCAACAACGGCGGCAAGCAGCAGAACACCGACTCGCTGGGCGACATCAGCGACGAGCAGTTCGACGAGACCTTCAAGACCAACGTCTACGCGATGTTCTGGATCACCAAGGCGGCCCTGCCGCACCTGGGGGCCGGCGCCTCGATCATCAACACCTCCTCGATCCAGGCCTACCAGCCGGCGCCGTTCCTGCTGGACTACGCCACGACCAAGGCAGCCATCAACACCTTCTCCAAGGGTCTCGCCGAGTCCCTGGCTCCCCAGGGCATCCGGGTCAACGTCGTCGCGCCCGGTCCCGTCTGGACCCCGCTGCAGACCGCCGGTGGCCAGCCGCCCGAGGCGTTGCCGGACTTCGGCAAGGAGACCGGTCTGGGCCGTCCCGGACAGCCCGCCGAGCTCGCCCCGGCCTACGTGTTCCTCGCCTCGAACGAGTCGAGCTACGTCGTGGGCGAGACGTTGCACGTCAACGGTGGGATGCCGACTCCCTGACCACCCACGCTGTGCCGCCGCGCGCGGGCGGGGTCGGTGCGCGCGGCGGGGTCGGTGCGCGCGGCGCCGGTGACGCTGGGACGATGACCTGGTGAGGACCCCGGACGACGCCGGCAGCGGCGACGGGGTCCCCGGACCGGCCGGCACCCCGCGCGAGCGGTTCCGCCGCGGCGTACGGCTCGGGCTGCCCTACGCGGCCGTCGGGTTCTTCCTCTCCCTGTCCTTCGGCGTGCTCGCGCTGCAGGCCGGTTTCAGCGTGGCCCAGGCGGTGGTGACCGCGGCGCTGGTCTTCGCCGGCTCGGCCCAGTTCGCGGCCCTGGCCATCGTCGCCTCGGGCGGCACGGTGCTGGCCGCTCTCTCCGCCGCCGGGCTGATGAACGCGCGCTTCCTCGCCATGGGGATCGCCCTGGCCCCCTCGCTGCCCGGTGGCCCGTTCTCCCGGGCGGCGCAGGGTCAGGCGGTCGTGGACTCCTCGTGGGCACTGGCGAACCGGGGCGACGGCTCCTTCGACCGGTGGCTCCTCTTCGGCACCACGCTGCCGCAGTACGTCGCGTGGGTCTCGGGCACGGTCGTCGGCTGCTTCGCCGGAGGCCTGCTGGGTGACACCGACGCGCTGGGGCTGGATGCGATCTTCCCGACGTTCTTCCTGGCGCTGGTCATGATCGAGCTGCGCGACCGGCGGTCGCGGCCGGTCGCGCTCGTGGGCGCGCTGATCGCGCTCGTGCTGGTGCCCCTGACCCCGCCCGGCGTACCGATCCTCGCCGCGTCCCTGGCCACCCTGCTGGCGCTGCGCGGCCGCAGCGCCGAGCCCGGACCGCAGGAGGCCCCGGCATGAGGATCTGGTGGGTCGTCCTGGGACTGATCGTGATCACGGCCGTCGTCAAGGCGGCCGGGCCGGTGGCGCTCGGCGGACGGGAGCTGCCGCCGTGGTTCAGCCGCCTCGCCGCCGTCGCCGCACCCGCGCTGCTCTCCGCGCTGGTCGTCACCTCCGTCCTCGCGGACGGTCAGCGCTGGGCCGTGGGCGCCGACACCGTCGGAGTCGCAGCGGCGGCGATCGTGTTGTGGCGTCGCGGCTCGGTGGTGCTGGCCGTCGCCGTCGCGGTGGCGGTCACGGCAGGTCTGCGACTGATGGTCTGAAGCGCCGGGCACAGGCTGGGAAGGGTGCGCTCGCGGCTCGACCGCGCCCGGCCGCCCCGAGTCGGCCGGAGGACGCCCCTTCCCGGTGCACCTCACCGGACGGCTCTTGCGGGAGCTCGCTCCCGCACCGCCGCGCTGGTCCGTGACCCGACCGCACGGGTTCGGCGTACGGGACGGGTCGGCGGGCCCATCAAGGGGTTGGGCATCTGAGGACGCGCTGAGCGCGTCAAGGGATGCCCGACCTCGTCCGCCAACGCCCTCACAGCGAGTCGTGTGCCTGACGACTATCTCTGATCCGGTCTCAGGCACACGACCGAACCCGACCCATCGGCGGCTCGGTGACGTCATGCGATCCGGTCAGTCGTCCACTGTCGACAGTGATGACGTCCCGGCAGACCTCGTAGCCATGCCCTCACAGCGATGACGTCCCGCGAGCCGATCGGCATGCGGGACTTGCTGGCCCAGCGCGGTCAGCGCTCGTCAAGCAGGGCGTCGTACACCTCGAGCGAGGTGGCGGCGATAACGGCGACCAAACGGTCGAGCTGTGCGTCGCCGACTGTCGGGACGAAGACGACTCCGCGACGGTTCACGTTGGCGCCGGCGACCTCGACGATCCGCTCTGTCCGCTCGTGCCACCCGCGAGGTCGTCCGGCGAGGCGGACCGCGGCCCCGTCATCGTCGATCGTCAACCTGCCGTCCCGCCGTCGGATGCGGACCACGACCGCCTCCGACGAGCCGTAGGTCCGGCCCGTGTCAACGTCATCTCGCTCCATGGTCAAAGCCTGCCGCCGATGTCGGAGGCGAGCAACCGAGTTGTACGGCTCGAGCCCGGTCGGCGCTGCACGCGTGCGCCGCCTGACGAGCACAGGGAAAATTCGGGTTCCCGATGCGCCACCGCCGCCCGGGACGCGACGGGTGGACATCGTTCCACTCGACGATCGGCGTGCGGCGACTGCTCCCGATGCTGCGGCGCGAGGTGCGTCGTAGTTCCATGGCGTCGTGGAGGACCCGACCGACGACCAAAGACGTCGCCGTCGATCCGGCAGATCAGGACGTGTCGCGGGCGGTGGACCTTTCCACCGGGCGAGCGAGTGCGGCTCTGCGCCAGATGCCATGAGAACACCCCGTCACCCAGCTCGGGGCGCAACGTTGGCCCTACCTCGTCCCCCTCTGTGAGAACAGAGCCGTCAGGGTCAGGGCAAGAGGTTCCAGTACTGCTTGCGGGCTGGCATGGCGTGGATGACCACTTCGTCGCGGCTCTCGAAGACAAGAACGACGGTCTCGAGCAGACGCGCTTGGGTGTCGAATCCGAGTCGTAGTTCGCGGTGCGGCCAGTCCTCGTCATCAATCGGCTCGACCCAGATCGGCCAGTCGGCTGCTTGAACTGCGTCCTCTGGCAGCACTCCGTGTCTGAGCGCGCTGTCGTGGACCGTCACGCCGCAGAGCCGGCCAGCGCCCTGCGGATTGCTTCGGATCTCGAGATGTGCTCGCGCTCGGCGATCGCGTCGACCGCAGCGAGCTCCTCCGCTGTGAGGCGTACTGCAACGACCTGCATCGGTTCAGCGCCACGTCCGGGCCGACCGCGTCCGCGGCGCTTCATCTCCTCGACGTCGTAGCCAGCTTCGGCCTCGTCCGCCCATTGTTGGATCTGCTCTTCGCTGACCATGGCCATTATCGTATTACGAAACCCGAGTCGAGAGAAGGAGCTTGCGGACCGGGAAAGAAAGGCAGTCGCTGGGGTGTCGGGTTCGGCCCGCCCCCGAGCCGACCACATCCCGTGGCGTGGCCGGGCCAACCTCCTTGGGAGGTGCACCATGAGCGCACTGACATCATGTGACCTCGGCCGTCGCCGCACGCGGTTCGGCGTACCGGACGGGTCTGTAGCAGACCCATCGAGGGGTCGGGCATCTGAGCACGCGCTATGGCGCGTCGTGGGATGCCCGACCTCGGGGCTGACGGCAGCCTCAGCGAGTCGTGTACCTGACAACCGCCCCGGGGCCGTTCTGAGGCACACGACCGAACCCGACCCAAAGGGCGCTCGGTGACGTCATGCGGTCCGGTCGGTCGTCGACTGCCGACCGTGATGACGTCCGGAAGTCGATCCGGCATCGACGCGCGTCTCGCGCGACCGCGGACTCGCGGGTCGCGCGGCCGTGCGGGATCCTCAGCCGAGTACGTCGTCGAGCCACGCGGGCTGGCATCGCCCGCGCAGTGTGAGTGTGCCAGTGACGATGGGCCCACGGCACGCCAGGTCGGGGTCGTGTGCGCGTCGGCCGGCCCACCCCGTCCCGTACGCCGAACCGCCTGCGGTGAACCATCGGAGCTGGTGGTGGAGCCGCGCCGGCGGACCGGGCCCATGCCGCGGCGAGGCCCACGTCCGCATGAGAAGCCCGAGTGCCCGGGTCGAGTACTCAGCGCCCGTCCACGGAAGCCGTCGCTGGTACGAGCAGGTTGACCGTGGCAATCCGTCCCGCGTCGTCGATCCACAACCAGACCGACCAGTCGTCATCGCAGGAGGTCAGTTCGGCTGGGTAGAGCACGATCTGCTTCGCGAGCGGCAAGCCACCGGGCAGACCGCCGCGGTCGATCAGCTCGCAGTTCTGGTCGCCCGGCCAGCGCGTCACATCGCTGAACTCGCCACTCTCGACCTCACCACCGGCTCCAGCTTCCACCAACGGCGAGACCTCGCAATCCTCCGGTGCGAGCCCCGAGCAGAACGACCACGCGGACCGATCGTCGGCGCTGGCCGCAGTCACGGTGGCCCACGGGGTGTAGCCGAGCAGCTGCTGTACCTCGGGCGCCCAGGCTGGAGGCGCTCCGCCCCGGGCGAACCGCAGGAAGGCGCTTGCGGCTGCGTCGAGATCGGCGCAGTCGCGGGTGGTGTGCGGGACCTCCACGACCAGGGTCACCGGCCCGTACCAGCCCGGGTCGTCCTCGAAGTCCGCCTCCACGCCCCGCTGGGTCGGCGCCTGCTCCACCACCCCGCGGCGGGGATGGCAGGTCTCGAGCTCCTCGACCCTTGCGGGATAGCCGGCAGCCGTGGCCCTGTCCCGGGCCTCGGTCAGACTCAGGCCCACGACATCGGGGATCGGCTCCTGAGTGCTCCCGCGGGCGCCCTCGGACCAGGCGACCACGGTGTCGATCGCGCCTCCGGTCAGGTACAGCGCCACCCGGGCCGGGCAGCGCGGCTGCGGGCTGACCTCCTCGAAGTCGACGGTCAGGGTGAGCGCCTCGCGATCCCCCACCGCTCGCGGCCGCGCGACGCCGCACCAGGTGTCGGGAGGGGTACCCGTGGCGACCTGCAGCCCCGGTGTCCGATAGGAGTCACCCGCGCGCAGCACCTGCTCGGTGGCTCGAGCCAGGATGCTCAGCGCCGAGCCTGCGCCCCATTCACCGCGTGCCGCGTCCGCTCCGGACAGCGTCCCGGTGCGCACACCGTCCACAAACAGCCCCACGTCGTCAGCGAACCGTGGAGACGGCCCGCGGCCGGTGGCGAAGTCGACGAACCGCCAGGGCTCCCGCAGGTCGGCCACGCAATCGGTGGTGGCACCCTGATACGACATCAGCACCGTGACCGCATCTCCCGCCTGCGCAGGGGTCCCGGTTGTGGGCTCGGTCCCGACGGGTCGACCCGCGGGGTCACAGCTGATCTGCTTGCCGTAGCGGACCTCGAGCCCCTGCCCGCGGAGCAGGGCGCTGGCCGATTCCCGGGTGTGTCCGAAGACCGAGGGCACGGTCCCGTCCGGGGTGCCGGCGAGGACAGCAGAAGCGACCCGATCGACGCCCTCGGGTTCGCCACCGGAGAGTGTGCCGGTCGGCGCGGCGCACGCAGTGAGAACCCCGCCAACGAACAGCGCGAGGACCGTCCGCACAGCAAGTCTCATGCCCATAGGACGCAGTCTCCTTGTCGAAGGTTCCGCACGACCGCACATCGGGGACGGGTGGCGGACTCATCGAGGGTCGCTGGTGGCACGCTCCGCGTGCCGATCCGCTGGTGGCACGCTCCGGTGCGAGATCGTCATCACGAGCGGCGTGGGGTCACTGGCCCTTTGGGTGGTGGTGTCCTAACGTGACGCGGGTCACGCCGCCCGGCCGACCCACAGTGCCGGGCCCGACAACCGGGAGGGACCCCACACATGAAGAACCGAACGACGTCGGTCCGCTGGAAGCGCATCGCGGCCTCGACGTTCGCCGCCTCGCTGCTCGGCGCACTAGTGCCGGGCATGACCGGGACGACCGCCCAGGCCAAGCCCGGCGATTCCTGCGATCAACGGAACAACAACACCTACACCAAGCTGCTCACGTGCATCACCGCCGAAGGCGTCCTGAAGCACCAGCGGGCGCTTCAGCGGATCGCCGACGCCAACACCGACCCGAATTACCCAGACTCGCGAGCGGCCGGCACCGACGGCTACGCCCGCAGCGTCACCTACGTGAAGCGGAATCTCGAGAAGGCCGGCTGGAACGTCACCCTCGACCCGGTCGACATCACCTACAACTTCCCGGTGGTCCTCCGTCAACTGACGCCCGACGACGCCGAGTACCCGTCGGGTGCGTTCACCGGGAGCGGTTTCGGCACCGTGACCGGGCAGGTCATCCCGGTCGACATCAACCTGACACCCCCGCGGGCCAGCACCAGCGGGTGCGAGGCGGCTGACTTCGACGGGATCGACTGGAGCGGGCCTGCCGACATAGCCCTGGTCCAGCGCGGCACGTGCAACTTCGGCGACAAGGCCTTCTTCGCCGAGCAGGCGGGCGCGGAGGCAGTGATCATCTTCAACCAGGGCAACACCCCTGACCGCGAGGGCCTGGTCGTCGCCGACGCCTCGAGCCGCACCGACGGCACACCCGTCCAGCACGGCATCCCGGTCGCGGGTGCCAGCTTCGCCGACGGCGTGGCCCTCTCGCAGGCCGGCTCGACTGCGTTCGTCGAGGTGCTGGAGCCCGAGACTCGGCAGGACTTCAACGTCCTCGCCGAGAAGCCCGGCGTGAACGACGACAACGTGGTCATGGCCGGCGCCCACCTCGACTCGGTGACCGCGGGGCCCGGGATCAACGACAACGGCTCGGGTTCGGCCGCGCTGCTCGCACTGGCTGAGAGGATGCGCAAGGTCGACAACGTCAACACCCTCCGCCTCGCGTGGTGGGCCGGCGAGGAGCAGGGCCTGGTCGGGTCGAGGGCCTACGTCCAAGGCCTGAGCCAGGCTGAGCGGGACAGGATCGCGGCGTACCTGAACTTCGACATGATCTCCTCGCCGAACTTCATCTACGGCGTCTACGACGCGGACGAGTCCAGCTTCGCCGCACCCGTCGCCGTGCCGGATGGCTCGGTGGCGCTGGAGGACCTCTTCGAGATCTTCTTCACCTGGCAGGAGATCCCCTACGAGGACAGCGAGTTCTCCGGGCGCAGCGACTACCAGGAGTTCATCAACTTCGGCATCCCGGCGAGCGGCCTGTTCACCGGCGCCGAGGTCGTGAAGACCGAGGAGCAGGAGGCGATCTGGGACGGCGTGGCCGGGGAGTCGTACGACCCCTGCTACCACCTGGCTTGCGACAGCCTGGACCCGGATGCTCGGGAGTCGGAGCGTGACCCGGCGGTCTACCGCGAGCTGAGGGCTGAGAACGACGTGGTCGGCAACGTCTCGAAGGAGGCGCTGGGCGTGAACAGCGACGCCATCGCCTTCGCGATGCTGACGCTGGCCTACTCCACCGAGGACGTCAACGGCGTCAAGGGCAAGAAGGTCCCGGGCAGCAAGTCGCTCAGGCTTCCCACCGAGCCAGCCGGTCCCGCGGGGACCGTCGGGTCCGGCGGGACCGGCGGTGGCAACGGCCCGCACGACGACGAGCACGACCAGGAGTCCTGACCGGACAGCACCACCCGCACGACCACGCCGAGGGGCGGCCCGCACGGGCCGCCCCTCGGTGGCGTCCTGGACACCGAGGCACGCGAGCCGCGGAGAGGCAGTACGAGCGTTCGACTCGCCACAGCTGGGCCCACACCGACATGCGGACCCAGCCGGGGCAAGGAGGGGACGGTGGAGCCAGTCGGCGCCGACCTGCCGGTGGGAGCCGCACGGAGAGCTGCCCGATCACCTGGACCGAGTCTGGCCAGACACCGGCCCCGACGGAGTTGTCGAGCAGCCCCGTACGAGACCACCGAGACGACATGCTCGAGCTCCTGCTGACCGGCCGGCGTGCTCGCTCGGTGGATCGCAGTCGTGATCAGGACGGGCGGCGTGCGATCGCTCGGGTGTACTCGAGCTCGATGACGATCCCATCGCCGTCCGGACGGGAGCAGTCGGTGGTGATGCGCTGGTAGTCCTGACCGAACGCCTCGAAGTCCTCGGCGCTGAGCATCCCGCGCATGGCCTGGAGGACGGGGACGTGGGCGGCCGCCTCCAGCCAGAACGCCGAGGCCGACGTCGCGCGCTTGGCCACCGATCCGGTCGACACGTCCACCGTCGCGCCGCCAACGCCCAGCCGTGCCGCCACCGCGACATGGTCGCCCCACTCGTCGGGGTCGGGGCCCGCATCGTCTTCTTCTGGAGGAAAGAACGCGGAGGCCGCCTCGGCGAGCCGGGCGTTGAACCCGCCCGGAGGCCACGAGACCACCCCGACGGTCCCGCCGGGCCGGAGGACGCGGAACAGCTCCGACACCGCGAGCTCGGGACGCGGCACGTACATGACCCCGAACGTCGACAGCGCGAAGTCGACGCTCTCGTTCGGCAGGATCAGTGACTCGGCGTCGCCCACCTCCCAGGTCACCTGGAGGCCCTCGCCCGACGTACGCGCCTCGCCCGCCGCCACCTGCTCCGGGCTCAAGTCGATGGCCGTGACCACGGCGCCCCGTCGCGCGGCGGCCACGGCGACGTTGCCGTCCCCTGCCGCAACGTCGAGCACGTGGTCGCCCGCCTTGACGCCGACGGCCTCGACGAGGTCTCCGGCCGCAGGCATGAACCACCGCGACAGCCAGGAGTAGTCGCCGCCGGCGTACGCCGCGCGCTGCTCGTCCTTGACCGCTTCAGCATCGACCACCCGACGATCGTGCCTCTCCGGCGACCGCCGGTCAACGAACCCGGCGTCAGGCAAGACGCGGCTTCGCCGTCGGTGGTGAGACCAGCACGGCGCCACGTGCCTCGTGCCGCGCTGATGTTGGTCAGTCGAGATCCGTGTTGCCCAGTACAACGCCACCGACGAGGTCGGGCATCCCTCGACGCGCTATACCGCGTCCTCAGATGCCCGACCCCTCGATGGGTCCGTCAGACCCGTCCCGTACGCCGACCGGCCAGCGGGGACGCCGATCCTCGCGCGGTCGGCTCGCACCCGAGGACGTGTCTCGTCAACAGGGGTTCCAGCGTCGGTACGACGGCGTTGCTGCTGTCGCTCTTGCCCGACACGGCTCGTGAGCCCCTGTCGGTGGGCCGCCCGTGCGAGTCGTTTGTCTTGCGTCCGGAGCTGAGCATCGGTCGCCAGCATGGCGGCGGCTGGCGCAAGTTCCCCGATCGCGCCAGGGTGGGCGCGAACCTGACCGTGGTTGGGAAGCGAGGCGAGCTCGGCGTCGCCGCGGCGGAGGTGGTCGATCCGGACCGAGGTGTCGACGAGGATCACGCGCACCGGTCGGCGGCACCCCCCCACGTCAGGGCTCGAGCGGCTCAGTCGCGTGCAGCCGACCCTCCAGGAAGTCTCGCTCGACGGAGTTCTCGGTGAGGAACAACGCCTCCGTGAAGGCCTGTCGTGCCTCGCTGTGGCGCCCGAGTCGCCGCAGCTGCTCGGCACGCGCAGCGGGAAGGTAGCGGTACGCCGCGAGCTGAGGCTCGGCCGCCAGGGCGTCCAGCGCAGCCAGGCCCGCGGTCGGTCCCGATGCGAAGCCCACAGCCACGGCTCGGTTCAACGCCACCACGGGCGAGGGCCAGATCTGGACGAGCACGTCGTAGAGGCCCACGACCTCCGCCCAGTCGGTGTCCTGCCACCGGGCCGACTCGGCGTGCACCGCGGCGATGGCAGCCTGCAGCGCAAACCGCGATGGTGGCCGGACGGTCAGGGCCTCACGAACGAGCGCGACACCTTCCGCGATCGCGGCTCGGTCCCACCGGTCGCGGTCCTGCTCCTCGAGCAGCAGCAGTCGCCCGTCGGGTGCCGTCCGCGTCTCTCGCCGGGCATCGGTGAGGAGCAGCAGGGCCAGCAGACCGGCGACGGCCGGGTCTCGGGGCAGCAGGCGTCGCAGCATCCGGCACAGCTCCAGTGAACGCTCCACCAGGTCGCGTCGGACCAGCTCGTCTCCCGCCGGCACCGTGTGGCCGGTGGTGAAGAGGAGATGGACCACGGAGAGGACGGCGTCGACCCGTGACGGGAGGTCGGCTGCCGAGGGCACCTTGTAGGGGACGCCGGCGACGGCGATCTTCTTCTTCGCCCGGGTGATCCGGGCCGCCATCGTGGACTCGCTCACCAGGAAGGCCCGGGCCACCTCGGCGGTGGACAGACCGCACAGGAGGCGCAGCGTCAGAGCGACCTGAGCGGGCTGGTCCAGGGCCGGGTGGCAGCAGGTCGTCACCAGGCGCAGGCGGTCATCGGGGATGGAACGAGACTCGTCCTCGAATCTCTCCTCAGGGCCTGGAGCGACGACGTCCTCCACCAACAGGGGCAGGTGGCGCGCCTCCACACCCAGGTGCCTGATGACGTTGAGCGCGCGACGCCGCGCCGTGGTCGTCAGCCACGCACCCGGACGTGTGGGGACACCGTGCTCGGGCCAGTCGACCAGGGCGGCAGCGAAAGCCTCCTGGGCACACTCCTCGGCACGGTCCAGATCGCGGGTGACGCGCACCGTCGCGGCGAGCACGAAGGCCCACTCGCGACGGTGCGCGTCGGCGACAGCGGCGGCGACGCTCGCGGCGTCAGGCTTGCTCACGCCCGTCCGTCCCGCCAGCGTCCGGCAGTCTCAACCGCCCATGGCCAGGACGGGCCGGACCTCGACGCCACCGAAGCGCGCCGGCACCGTCTTGGCCACCGCCAGGGCGACGTCCAGGTCGGGGGCTTCGATGAGGTAGTAACCGCCGAGCGCTTCCTTGGTCTCGGCGAAGGGGCCGTCCGTCACGTCCGAACCCGCGCGCACGCTGGTGGCGGTCGAGGTCGGCTGGAGCCAGCCGCCGCCGAGCACCGTGGCCCCGTGCCCCTCGACTCCGGCAGCGAACGCACCGTGGGCCTGCTGGATCTCGCCCATCACCTCGGGCGACACCGACGCATACTCGGCCTCGGCTTCGTAGATCAAGATCAGGTATTGCGACATCTCGGTTCCTCTCGGTGGGGGCCCGACGATCAGGCCGTCACCTCTTCGACACGCAAGGTCGGCCCACATCGACAGCCTCCGCACCTTAACCGCGACACCTTCCGAAGGTGATGGGCTTCGAGGTCACCACCAGCCAGCCGTCCCTCCGCTTCGTCGTGCACCGTGACGCCCGCCTCGGGATCGGACTGGTCGATCACGGACAGGCCGTGACGGCACCGTTCTCCGAGCTGTGCACCGGCCTCGACCACGTGGGCCTGGCCATCGCCGACGTCGAGACGCTCCGCGCCTGGGAGGCGCGGCTCGAGAGGCTGGGCGTCCCCCACACCGGGGTCGAGGAGACCGAAGCGGGCCACCACCTCAACCTGCGCGCACCCGACGGTCTGCCCGTCGAGCTGTTCGTGATGGCACCTGCCACGGCGGCCGCATTCGGTCTGCACCATCCAGACGAAGCCGTCGCCGCCTTCCACTGATCGATCGGCACGCGCGGCGTGCCACGAGCCGGTCGCCACGTCCGGGGCTCGCTTCGCAGGCAGTCCGCGCGCCCGCAGAAGAAGTACGGTCCGACCATGGCTGATCTTGCGGCAGCGCTGCGACCACACGTCGACGCCGGCGACGTTCCCGGACTCGTGGCGCTCGTCGTCACCGAGCGCGAAGAGGAAGCGGTGTCCCTCGGCACCCAGGGCACGAGCGGGACTCCCATGCGGCGCGAGTCGATCTTCCGTGCCGCATCCCTCACCAAGCCGCTGATCGCCGCGCTGACGATGATGCTGGTCGCGGACGGGCGCCTCGACCTCGACGGCGCCGTCGACGACCTCCTTCCCGAGCTCGCCGAGCCGCGCGTGCTGCGGACGATGGGGAGCGACCTCGACGACACCGTGCCGAGTGAGCGCCCGATCACCACCCGCCACCTGCTCACCCACACCGCCGGCCACGGCTTCACCGTCTCCGAGTCGCAGGTCGTGCCCGAGCTCATGACGCGGCTGCGTCAAGGATCGGTGCAGGTAGGCGAGGTGCCAGCACCGGAGGAGTGGATGCGGCGGCTCGCGGGGATCCCGCTGATGCACCAGCCTGGCGAAGGGTGGACCTACAACACCGCCTACGACGTGCTCGGAGTGCTGCTCGCGCGGGCGTCCGACCAGTCGCTCGCCGACGTCATGGCTGAGCGTGTCTTCGAACCGCTCGGCATGGTCGACACCGGGTTCCACGTGCCGGCCGTCGACCGCGACCGGTTCACCACCCTCTTCGGACGCGACGAACACGGAGCCCTCCAGGTCAGCGACGAGCCGGACGGCGCGTTCTCCGAGCCGCCCACCTTCGCTTCCGGGGCGGGCGGCCTCGCCACCACCGTGGACGACCAGCTCGCGTTCGGCCGGATGCTGCTCGCGGGCGGGGAGGGGCCGACCGGTCGCCTCCTCGACGAAGGCTCCGTACGTCAGATGATGAGCGACCAGATCACACCCGAGCACCGGGGGATGGGCGGGTTCTTCCTGGACGGCCAGGGCTGGGGCTTCGGCGGGAGCGTCGACACCGAGGTGCTCGAGCCGTGGAACGTGCCCGGTCGGTACGGCTGGGTCGGCGGCACCGGCACGGCCGCTCACGTTGACCCGCAGCACGGGTCGGTGAGCGTCATCCTGACTCAGGTCGAGCTTGGCGGACCTGACTCGACGCGGGTGCTCGAGTCGTTCTGGACAGCCGCAGCGAGGTTCGGGCGCGGTTGACCTGAGGTCGATGTCACCCGGCTCCGCGATGTCCCCGGCGGACCAGATCTCCATCAGTGCACGGATCTGAGCGCGGATCTGTCACTGCCGACACCCCATGTCGCTCATCCGCAGGGGCCCTGACACGTCCCGTCGCGTCACCGCCACACGGTGTGCCGTCCTCCTGACATCTGCTGTCGTTCTCGGGACGCGCTCGTGGCGGCTGACCGTCACATCGCCATGTCGACGAAGCGCGAGTAGTGGCCCTGGAAGGCCACGGTGATGTCACGGGTCGCGCCGTTGCGGTGCTTGGCCACGATGAGGTCGGCCTCGCCGGGTCGCTGGGACTCCTTCTCGTAGACGTCGTCGCGGTGCAGCAGGATGACCATGTCCGCATCCTGCTCGAGGCTGCCGGACTCGCGGAGGTCGCTCATCATGGGCCGCTTGTCGCCGCGCTGCTCGGGACCACGGTTGAGCTGGGACAACGCGATGATCGGCAGCTCGAGCTCCTTGGCGAGCAGCTTGATCTGGCGGGAGAACTCCGAGACCTCCAGCTGGCGTGACTCGACCTTGCGGCCCGAGCTCATCAGCTGCATGTAGTCGATCACGATCAGCTTGAGGTCGTGGCGCTGCTTGAGCCGTCGCGCCTTGGCCCGGATCTCCATCATCGTCATGTTGGGCGAGTCGTCGATGAACATCGGCGCCGTCGAGACCCGGCCCATGTGACGGGCCAGCTTGTCCCAGTCCGACTGGTCCATCTTGCCGTTGCGGATGTGGTTGAGCGGCACCTTGGCCTCGGCCGAGAGCAGCCGCATCGCGATCTCCGAGCGCGTCATCTCGAGGCTGAAGAACACGCTGGACATGTTGTTGTGGATCGACGCCGCCCGGCACAGGTCCAGCGCGAACGTCGACTTCCCCATGGCCGGACGGGCCGCGACGATGATCATCTGGCCCGAGTGCAGACCGTTGGTCAGGTCGTCGAGGTCGGCGAACCCGGTCGGGACGCCGTACAGCCCCGCATCGCGGTTGCCGATCGCCTCGATCTCGTCCAGGACGGGGTCCATGATGTCGGAGAGCGGCAGGAAGTCCTCGGTGGTCCGCCTGTCGGTGACCGTGTAGATCTCGGCCTGCGCCCGGTCGACGACGTCGTCGACCTGACCCTCGCCGGCGTAGCCGATCTGGACGATCTTGGTGCCGGCGTCGACGAGGCGACGCAGGATCGCCTTCTCCCGCACGATCTCGGCGTAGAACGACGCGTTGGCCGCGATCGGGACGTTGGAGGCCAGCGTGTGCAGGTAGGGCGCGCCGCCGGCGCGCTGGAGCTGCCCGGCGCGCTGGAGCTCGTTGGCCACGGTGATCATGTCGACCGGGTCGCCCCGGCCGAACAGATCGATGATCGCCTCGTGGATCGTCTCGTGCGAGGGACGGTAGAAGTCGGCTCCGCGCAGCACCTCGGAGACGTCGGCGATCGCGTCCTTCGAGATCAGCATCGAGCCCAGGACGGACTGCTCCGCGGCCATGTCCTGCGGCGGCGTCCGCCCGCCGGACGAGTGCGGCGCCTCCCCCGGTGCGTACGGCGCCGGCCCGTCGCCCCAGGCGGCCAGCGACTCGTCGAAGGACTCCGCCGAGAAGCGGCCGTCGGACTCGGTGACGCTCACGGCGGGTCTCCTCACGGTCGGGGGATGGCGGGTCTCTCAGCGGTGCGTCGACCACGCTAGGACCGGGCACCGACACCACCCGAGAACCGCCCGGCCGGGCCGGGACGTCGTGAACCTACGGCCTGCGAGGGCCTCGGCGACAGCACCTTGTCCACAGGCCCTGTGGATAACCGGGGTCAACCCGTGGACGACACGCAAGGCGCTGTGCACTCAGTGGGGAGGGGCCTGTGGAACGAGCACGGCGAGACTCAGCAGATGGGGTCCTGACCTGCACGAACGGTTCATTCGGGGTGTGGATGAGAATAAGTCGGCGGTCGAGCCAGTTCATCGGCCGTTCATCTCACGTCCGTGCCGCCGTCAGCCTCAAGCGCAGGTCGATGGTTGACTTTCCACAGATTAGTCCACGTTTTCCACCGGCCCGGATCGGAAGGAACGTCGTGCCCGAGGCCGCTCCCTCACCCCGCCACGCTGACCTGCGACGACACGACCGCGAGATCGTCCGGCTCGCGGTGCCGGCGTTCCTCGCCCTGGTCGCCGAGCCGCTGTTCCTGCTCGGCGACGCGGCCGTGGTGGGTCGCCTCGGCACCGTGCCGCTGGCCGGGCTCGGGATCGCGGCAACGATCCTGCAGACCGTGGTGGGGCTGTGCGTGTTCCTCGCCTACGGCACCACCGCGAGCGTCGCCCGACGCGTCGGCGGGGGCGACCGGGCCGGGGCGCTCGCCCAGGGCGTCGACGGTCTCTGGCTGGCCTCGATCATCGGGGTCGTCGCGACCACCGCTCTCGTGCTGCTCGTCGACCCGCTCGTGGCGGTCTTCGACACCGGCCCGGACGTCGCCGACGCCGCCACGACCTACCTGCGCATCGCCGCCCTCGGCACCACTCCCCTGCTGCTCCTGCTCGCCGCGACCGGGGTGCTGCGCGGTCTGCAGGACACCCGCACCCCGCTGGTCGTCGCCGTCGTCGGCAACCTGCTCAACCTCGGGCTCAACGTGGTGCTGGTCTACGGCGCCGGGCCCCTCGCGCCGCTCGGGATCGCGGGCTCCGCGATCGGGTCGGTGGTCGCGCAGGGCCTCAGCGCCGCCGCGCTCGTGGCCGTCGTCGTACGCGGGGCCCGACGCGAGCGGGTCCCGCTCGGGCCGGACCGCGCCGGGATCCTCCTCGCCGCCGGCGCGTCGGTGCCGCTGGTCGTGCGGACCATCACCCTGCGCGCCGCCCTGCTGGTCACGACGTACGCCGTGACGCTCGCGCCGGCCACCGAGCGCACCGTCGACCTCGCCACCCACCAGCTCGCCCTGACCCTGTGGGGGTTCCTGGCCTTCGCCCTCGACGCGATCGCGATCGCCGCCCAGGCCATCACCGGGCGCTACCTCGGGGCCGGCGACGCTGTGACCGTGCGGGCCGTGACCCGACGGATGGTCCGGTGGGGCGTGCTCGGCGGAGTGCTCAGCGGCGCGATGCTGGCCGCGGCGAGTCCGTGGCTCGGCGCGCTGTTCAGCACCGACCCCTCCGTGCAGCGGCTCCTCGTGCCCGTGCTGCTCGTCGCCGCGATCGGTCAACCGCTCGCGGGCGTCGTCTTCGTCCTCGACGGCGTGCTGATCGGGGCGGGCGACGGCGCCTACCTCGCGCGGGCCGGCACCCTGGTGCTCCTCGCCTTCGCGCCGCTCGTCCTCGCGGTCGGAGCGCTCGGCGGCGGGCTGGTCGGCGTGTGGGTCGTCTTCACCGGGCTGTTCATGGGCGCCCGCGGGGTGGCGCTCGTGACGCGGGCGCGCGGCGACCGGTGGCTGGTCACCGGTGCCGGCGGCACGCGTGGCTAGTCTCGTCCGGTGACCTCGGAGGCCCGATCCTCCACGCTGCGACCCCTGCAGGTCTGCGCCCTCGGCTACCTGCTGATCCTGCTCGTCGTGCCCCTCGGCGGCCTCGACCTCGCACCGGACCCGCTCGGCTGGGCCCTGGTCGTCCTCGGCCTCAGCGCTCTGCCCCGTACCTTCCCGCGACGCGGCCTCGTGCTGGGTCTCGGGCTGCTCGCCTTCGCCGTCTCGCTCCCGCTCGTCGTCCCGGGCGTCGTCGGGTCGATCGCGGACGTCGACCTGTCACTGTCCTGGGCGGTCTCGCTGCCCGCGCTGGGCACGACCGTCGCGCTCGCCCAGGCGCTGACGGACGCCGCGCGGGACGCCGACGACCTCGTCTCAGCCGGCTGGACCGCCTGGCTCCGCACGGGTGCCGTGCTGGTCGCGGTGCTCCCCGCACTGGTGCTCGGGGCGGGGATCACCGCCCTCGCGGCACCGACCGCGCTGCTCGCACAGGTCGTCGCCGCGGCCATGGTGGTCGCGCTGCTCGTCTGCTCCGGACGGGACTGGGCGCGACCCGAACGCTGAGAGCGTGGCAGCTCCGGGAGCGACGAAGAGCCGCCTCCCGGACGGGAGACGGCCCTCGTGCGGTGCGGGGTGCCTCAGCCGGCGACGACGTTGAGCGTCACCGTGGCCGAGACCTCCTCGTGCAGACGGACGCCGACCGTGTGCTCGCCCAGCGACTTGATGGGGTTGCCGAGCACGATCGTGCGCTTGTCGACCTTCTCGCCCGAGACGTCGGCGACGGCGCCGGCGATGTCGGAGGGCGTGACGGCGCCGAAGAGTCGACCACCGTTGCCGGCCTTGACGGGCAGGGCCACCGGAGAGGACTCCAGCGTGGCCTTGACCTGGACGGCGTGGTCACGGTCGCGCACGGCGCGCGAGGAGCGCGCCGCCTTGATCTGGTCGACCTGCTTCTGGCCGCCACGGGTCCACGCGAGGGCGACCCCGCGCGGGATGAGGTAGTTGCGGCCGTAACCGGCCTTGACCTCGACCACGTCGCCGGGGGCGCCGAGGCCGTCGACCTCCTGGGTCAGGATGAGCTTCATGTCGACTCCTCTCAGCGACCGGTGGAGGTGTAGGGCAGCAGGGCGACCTCGCGGGCGTTCTTGACCGCGATCGCGACGTCGCGCTGGTGCTGGACGCAGTTGCCGGTGACCCGACGCGCGCGGATCTTGCCGCGGTCGGAGATGAACTTGCGGAGCAGCGGGGCGTCCTTGTAGTCGACGCCGGTCGCCTTCTCCTTGCAGAACTGGCAAACCTTCTTCTTCGGTTTGCGGACCACTACCTTGGCCATTGCGGTGCTCTCCTTCGTGAGCCCGGTCGGGAGTGGTGCCCTGACCGGAATGGTGGATGGATGTCGGTGCTGCTGGTGAGGTGCGTGCCCTAGAAGGGGGGCTCCTCGGAGCCGACCCCGGGTGCACCCCACGGGTCGGACTGGCCGCCGCCGGAGCTGCCGCCGCCCTGAGGGCCGCCGCCTCCCTGGCTGGGTGCCGGAGTGGCCCACGGGTCGTTGCCGCCGCCCCCGTAGGAGCCGCCGCCCCCGCCGCCGCCCTGGTTGCTGCCCTGGTTGCCGCCGTCCTGGCCGCCGCCGTAGCCCCCGCCGCCACCGGAGCGGGAGGCCCGGGTGACCTTGGCGGTGGCGTACTTCAGCGAGGGGGCGACCTCGTCGACCTCGAGCTCGAAGACGGTGCGCTTCTCACCCTCGCGCGTCTCGTAGGAGCGCTGCTTCAGCCGCCCCTGGACGACGACGCGCATGCCCTTCTGCAGCGACTCGGCGACGTTCTCCGCCGCCTGGCGCCACACCGCGCAGGAGAGGAACAGCGCTTCGCCGTCCTTCCAGTCGTTGCTCTGGCGGTCGAAGGTGCGGGGGGTCGACGCGATCCGGAAGTTGGCCACCGCCGCCCCGGAAGGGGTGAAGCGCAGCTCGGGGTCGTCGACGAGGTTGCCGACGACGGTGATGATCGTCTCGCCTGCCATGAGGTTCTCCTGAAGAGTTCGGGTGCGGGGTCGGCACGTCGATCGTGCGCGGTCCGATCGTGCCCTGTGCCGCCGACGACCGTCTCCGGTCGTCCACAGCGGGTGCGATCAGCTGGACCTCAGTGAGCCGAGGGCCGCAGGACCTTGGTGCGCAGGATCGACTCGTTCAGGCCGAGCTGGCGGTCGAACTCCTTGACCGTGGCGGGCTCCGCGTTGAGCGTGACGACGGCGTAGATGCCCTCGGCGTTCTTGCGGATCTCGTAGGCCAGGCGACGCCGGCCCCAGACGTCGACCTTGTCGACGCTGCCGCCGTCCTTGCGGATGACGTTGAGGTACTTGTCGAGGGACGGCTCGATGGTCCGCTCCTCAAGACTCGGGTCGAGGATGACCATGACTTCGTAGGCGCGCAAGTGTCTCCACCTCCTGTGGACTCAATCGGCCACGGTCTCTCCGTGGCAGGAGGGTCGTGCTCATCACCCGGGCTCGGACCGATCGGTCGGCCTCCACCGTGGGGACAGGAGAGAGTAGCAGCGCGCGGCGGCGGGCCCGAAATCCTCTCCCCGGCCCAACCTCTAGCATCGCGGGATGCCCCAGACCCCCGGTACGCAGACCCCCGGCTCGAGCCCCGGAGACCGGGTCGCGCTCGTCCTCGACGCCGGCGGTGCGCGCTCGGCGTACCAGGTCGGCGCCCTCGGGGTGCTCCTGCCCGAGCTGGCCCGACGGGGTCAGCGTCCGGTGATCCAGATCGGCACCAGCGCCGGCGCCCTCATCACCGCCGCGATGGTCGGCACCGCCCACCTCGACGCCGAGGAGCAGGCCGAGCGGCTGGTCGGCGTGCTGGGCGAGGCCACCAAGCGCCACGTGATGCGCCCCCTGTGGCGCCAGGTGCCGGTCGTCGCGGCGCGCTACTTCTCCGAGACGGTCGGGTTGTCGGGCTTCCGGCTGCGCGGGCTGTTCGGCACCGCGCCGCTGGCGCGCACCCTGGGCCGCTCGATCGACTGGTCGGCGCTGCACCGCAACCTCGGCGACGGGGTCGTCGAGGTCGCCGCCGTCACCGCGACGGCGGTCCGCACCGGCCAGGTCGTGCTGTTCGCGGAGTCCGCCCGGCGTGAGCTGCCCGCCGCTCCCCCCTCGCACCACCACCGCTTCACCCGCACCCGGCTCGACGTCCAGCACCTGATGGCGTCCTCGGCCATCCCCGTCCTCTTCCCGTCGGTGCGCGTCGACGCCCCGAGCGACGCGGTCGGCTGGTACGCCGACGGCGCGACGCGACGTCGTACGGTGGTCGCGCCGGCGCTCAAGCTCGGCGCGGACCGGGTCGTCGTGGTCGGGACCGGCAGCCTCGAGCAGCCGGAGCCGGACCTCGAGCGGGACCGGGTCGCCGTCGACCTCGGCGACGGCGGGGCGACGCTGCTCGGCGCGGTGATGGACGACCCGTTGCGCCACGACCTGCGCCGCCTCGCGGCGGTCAACGAGCTCGCCGCGGACCCCGCGGTGAGCTCCGGCCTCGACCAGCACCGTGTGGCGCGCGGCCAGGACCCGTACCGCGTCGTGCCCTACGTCGCCGTCGCCCCGCAGCGGGGGGACGAGCTGGCCGGGGTCGCGATGGAGGTCTACCGCAGCAACCACGGCAGCCTGCGCGCGACCCTGGGCGACCCGGACCTGCAGGTGATGCACCGGCTGATGGGCAGCGACAGCCCGCTCCAGGGCGAGCTGCTCAGCTATCTGCTCTTCGACCCCGACTTCTTCGACGCCGCCGCCGAGCTCGGCCGGCGCGACGCGCTGGCCTGGATCGACGCCGAGCCCGACCTGTGGCGCACGTCTGCGGTCCGCTCGGCCGGCTGAGATCATCGCGGCAGCCCGGCCCGGTCGCGGCGCGGAGCTTGTCGGCCAGTTCTCGAGCCTGTCGGCCATTGCAAAGGGCGACAGGTTCGGCAACACCCGGCCGGCCGGGTGTTCCTGGGACCCCCGGGGCGCGCGGGGCGCGCGGGACCCACCAGCCCCACCCCCGGCAGCGACCGTCCTAGCCTGGGGTCCATGAGCATCGCGATCGGAGCCCACGTCGAGCAGACCGACCCGCTGGCCGAGGCCGCTGCGCGGCAGGCACCGCTGGTCCAGATCTTCCTCGGTGACCCCCAGGGCTACGCCGGCCCCGAGGTCGCCTACGCCGGGGGCGCCGCCGCGCTGCGGGCCGACGCGGAGGCCGCGGGGGTCGACCTCTACGTCCACGCGCCCTACATCGTCAACGTGGCGACGACGAACAACCGGATCCGGATCCCGAGCCGCAAGCTGTTGGCCAAGCACATGGACGCCGCGGCCGAGATCGGCGCGAAGGGTCTGATCGTCCACGGCGGCCACGTCAACAAGGCCGACGACCCCGGGGTCGGGTTCGACAACTGGCGCAAGGCCGTCGAGGCCACCGACCTGAAGATCCCCCTGCTGATCGAGAACACCGCCGGCGGCGACAACGCGATGACGCGCTACCTCGCGCGCATCGCGGGGGTCTGGGACGCGATCGGTGCCGCCGAGCAGGCCGACATGGTCGGCTTCTGCCTGGACACCTGTCACGCCCATGCCGGCGGCAACCCGCTGGAGACCGTCGTCGAGGACGTCCTGGCGATCACCGGTCGCATCGACCTCGTGCACTGCAACGACAGCCGTGACGACTTCGACTCCGGTGCGGACCGCCACACCAACTTCGGCCACGGCCGGATCGACCCCGACCTGCTCGCCGCGGTCGTCCGTGACGCCGGCGCGCCGGTCGTCTGCGAGACGCCGGGGCCGGCCGAGGCCCACCTCGCCGACTTCGCCTGGCTGCGCGAGCGGCTGTGAGCCGCCGCCGGTAGCCTCTCGCGAGTGCCTCCCGACGCCTCCCCCCCGCAGCGCCGCCTGAGCGTGCGCGCGATCACCGACGCCGAGCACAGCACGTTCCTCGAGACCCCCTCGGCGGCCACCCGTACCGCGCCCGCCAGCTTCCTGCAGACCCCCGGCTGGGGCCGGGTCAAGCTGGCCGTGGACTGGTCGGCGAGCTCGCTGGGCTGGTTCGACGACACCGACCGGCTGGTCGGCGTCGCGCTCGTGCTCTTCCGCGCCATCCCCCGGCAGCGTCGCTGGTCGCTGGCCTACCTGCCCGAGGGGCCGGTCGTCGACTGGGCCGACGACGACCTCGACGCCTGGCTCGAACCGATGGTCGCCCACCTGCGTCGGCGGCACTGCTTCGGCATCCGGATGGGCCCGATGGTCGTCACCAGCCGCTGGGACGCCGCCGCCGTGAAGGCCGGCCTGGCCGACGCCGACGCCGTCCGCCTCACCGACCTTCCCCCCACCGGGCGACCCCCCGTGGGCGCGGCCGTCGTGAGCGCGTTGCGCGAGCGCGGCTGGCGCAGCCAGGCCGCCGTCGACGGCTTCGGCTCGGGCCAGCCCCAGTACAACTTCGCGATCCCCCTCCTCGACGACGCCGGGGCGGCGCGTGACGACGCCTCCCTGCTCGCCGGGATGAACCAGCAGTGGCGTCGCAACATCAAGAAGGCCGACAAGGCCGGCGTCGAGGTCACCCACGTCGTCCCCGACGGCACCGTCGGCGCGTACGCCGAGCAGGTCGCGGCCTTCCACCGGCTCTACGTCGAGACCGCCGAGCGCGACGGGTTCGGGCCGCGGCCGCTGTCGTACTTCCAGTCGATGTCGCAGGCGATGGGCGCCGACGGCGAGGACCGCATCCGGTTCTGGGCGGTCCACCACGAGGGCGACCACGTCGCCGGCAGCATCTCGCTGCGCGTCGGTGCGCGGGTCTGGTACGCCTACGGCGCCTCCTCCAGCGACAAGCGCGACGTCCGGGCCTCCAACGCGATGCAGTGGGCGATGCTCCGCCACGCCCGCGACGTCGGTGCGACGGCCTACGACCTGCGCGGCATCACGG
The DNA here is from genome assembly GCA_963714475.1 of uncultured Actinomycetota bacterium. Taxonomy (GTDB): domain Bacteria; phylum Actinomycetota; class Actinomycetes; order Propionibacteriales; family Nocardioidaceae; genus Nocardioides. The sequence continues at coordinate 687,362 of CAVQOP010000004.1, read as the reverse complement.
CGACGGTCTCCGACGACGACGGCCACGCCGGCCTGATCCGGTTCAAGGTCGGCACCGGCGGCGAGGCCCTGCGCTACGCCGGTGAGTGGGACCTGCCGCTCAACCCCGTTCTCTACAAGGCCTTCGACCTCTACATGAGCCGACGCTGACCCGATGGTGAGGAGCACCGCCCCGTGAGCCTGACCCTGCACGTCGACGGGGAGCGCTGGCGCACCCACCTGCGCTCGGTCGCCGACGCGACCCCCGGGCTGACCCCGGTGACCAAGGGCAACGGCTACGGCCTGACCCTGGCGCGGCTGGCGCGTCGGTCCGGCTGGCTGGCCGACCAGGGGTACGCCGTCGACACCATCGCCGTCGGCACCTACTCCGAGCTCGACCAGCTCGCCTCCCGCTTCCACGGCGACCTGCTCGTGCTCACCCCGTGGCGCCCGTTCGGTCCCGAGCTGGACCTCGCCGACGACCTCGAGCGCCGTGTCGTGCACACCGTCGGACGCCTCGCCGACCTCGACGCGCTGCTGGAGCGGCGACCGGCCGCCCGGGTCGTGCTCGAGCGGGAGACCAGCATGCACCGCCACGGCTTCGGCGCCGCAGACCTGCGCGAGGCCGGCCGGCGCCTGCGCGCGCACCGCGGCGGTGCCCGGGTCCTCGGCGTCGCCCTCCACCTCCCGCTCGACGAGGGCTCCCACCTCGCCGAGGTGCTGGCCCTGATGGACGACGTGGTCGCCGCCGACCTGCCGACGCGCACGCTGTGGATCAGCCACCTGTCCGGCGCCGAGCTGGCGCGCCTGCGCACGGCGTACGCCGACTACACGATCCGCCCGCGCGTGGGCACCGGGCTCTGGCTCGGCGACCGCGGCGCGCTGCGGGTGAGCTCGACCGTCCTCGACGTGCACGACCTCCCGCGTGGGACCGCCTTCGGCTACCGCGGTCGGAGCCTGCCGCGCAGCGGCCACCTGCTCGTGGTCAGCGGCGGCACGTTCCACGGGATCGGCCTGGAGGCCCCCACCGGCCAGGGCGGAGTGCGCGCGCGTGCGGCCAGCCTGGCTCGCGGCGGTCTCGACGCCGCCGGTCTCGCCCGGTCGCCGTTCACCGTCGACGGCCGCCAGCGGCTCTTCGCGGAGCCACCGCACATGCAGGCCTCGATGCTGTTCCTGCCCCGCGGCGCCCGGGTGCCGGCCGTCGGCGACGAGGTCGACGTCCGCGTTCGCTACACCACGACGACCTTCGACCGCGTGCTCGTCTCCTGATCGTCCGCCGGGTCCTCGCCGGGGTCCCGGTGGCCCGCCCGCACGGGGTCGTGGTCCGGGCGCCACACGTCGCGGGCCACGATCACGACCAGGTAGAGCTCGGCCAGCAGACGCAGCACGATCGCGACCCAGTAGACCGGGGCGTCGGCCAGCGGGTCGTCCGCGGCACCGGCAGGGCGCAGGTAGCCCCCGAGGTACCACCAGACGGCGGCGAAGTAGAAGACCTCCCCGGCCTGCCAGACCAGCTGGTCGCGCAGCCGGGGCCGGGCCAGGGCGGCCAGCGGCAGCAGCCACAGCACGTACTGCGGTGAGTAGACCTTGTTGACCAGCAGGAAGCCCGCGACGATCAGGAAGCCGAGCTGGGCCAGCCGCGGCGTGCGGGGCGCGAGCAGCCCCAGTGCGGCGACGCCGAGGCACCACAGCACGAAGAAGACCTCGGAGCCGAGGTTGATCGTCCCCGGCGAGAACGCGTCACCGGTGGCCTGGGAGACCACCAGCCAGAGCGAGCCGAGGTCGGCGGCGCGGTCGGCGTTGAACGACCAGAACACCTTCCACTGCGCCGGGCCGGTGGCGTAGGCCGGCGCGTTGGTCACCACCCAGCCCAGGATCGTCCCGGCGGTGGCCAGGGCGAGGTCACCCCAACGCCGCCGCCGCACGCAGATGAGGAGGATCCCACCGAGCAGGAACAGCGGGTAGAGCTTGGTGGCGGTGCCCACGCCCAGCAGGAGCCCGGTCAGCAGCGGTCGGCCTCGCGCCCAGGTGGCGAGGGCCCCGGCGACCATCGCGACGGCGAGCAGGTCCCAGTTGACCAGCCCGGTCAGCGCCAGCGTGGGCGAGGCGGCCAGGAACGCCGCGTCCCAGGGTCGCCGCGGGTCGACCAGCGTCAGGGCCCAGACGGCGAGCAGCGTCAGCAGCGCCAGCCCCACCGCGTTGACGGCGGTGAACACCACGGACTCCTGCGCGATGTCGGCGTCACCTGCGAGCCGGTCCGGCGGTACGGCGTAGCGCGCCCCGAGGTCGGGCGAGCCGACCAGCACCCTGGTCACCCACGCGGTGCCCCACGCCCAGTAGCTGATCCCTGGCGGGTACTCCATGACCTCGAAGCGGTCACGCACCTGCGGGTCGCCGGTGTAGGGCCAGGCGACCTCCGCGAAGCCCCGACCGGAGTAGAGGTAGGGCAGGTCCGAGTAGCACATCAACGAGTAGCGGGCCTCGCCGTCCTGCCACTGGCTGCTCGCGCACGGGGCCTTCTGGAGCATCCCGAGCGCGAACACGACCGCGGCGAGCACCAGCACCACGCCCGTCGGGGTCCACCAGCGCGACCGACCCACGCGTGAGCCCACGGGCCCGCCCACGCCCTCGCTGAGCGCGGCGACGAGCGGGTCCTCCGCCGTGGGGTGCACGTGCGCGCCCCCGCCGGACCCGGACTCGGACCCGGACCGGGTCACCGGGGTCTCACCGCGTACGGCGGGGCTCGACTGCCGGCGCCACGGGGTTCGCCCCGGCTCCACCGCTGGGGCTCGGGCCGCGGGTCGGGCCCCGGGTCGTCGGCGCTGGAGACGGTGGGGCCGTCGGAGTCGCGGTCGTCGGCGGCGCGCTCGTCGGCGGCTCCGAGGTGGGTGCCCGGGTGGTGGGCGGCGCCGTGGTCGGGGCCTGGGTGGTCGGCGGCGCGCTGGTCGGGCGCGGAGTCGGCCTGGGCTGCTGCTGGGTCTGCGACGGTGTCGGGGCGGGCTCCGGTGCCTGCTCGGTCGTCGTCGGAGCAACCGGGGCGGTGGTGGTGTCCTCACCGGGAGCCTCGCCGTCGACGTTCGCGGGCGGTGGGAACTCCATGACGTCGGTGCCCTCGAGCGCACGACTCATCACCGCCAGCCAGGTGTCGGCGGGGAAGGCCGAGCCGAAGTAGGAGGGCAGCCACCCGTCGAGCTGGTCGTCGCCGTCACCACGCACGTACATCACCGCGGTGGCGAGCTGGGGGGTGTAGCCGACGAACCAGGCCGACGAGACCTGGTCCTTGTCGTTGGTCGCGGTGCCGGTCTTGCCGGCGGCCGGACGGTCGAGGCCCAGCACCGTCTGCCCGGTTCCGTTGTTCACGACCTGCTGGGCGGCGTACGACACGTCGTCGGCGATCGGCTCGGAGATCGCCTCGTCGGTGCTGGCCTTGAAGCTGTAGAGCTCCTCGCCGTTGGCGTCGGTGACCGACTCCACCACGTGGACGTCCGCGCGCTGGCCGCGGTTGGCCAGGGTCGCGTAGGCGTTGGCCATGTTGATCGCGCTGACGCGTGCTCGGCCGAGGGTGATGAGGGTGTCGTCGGGAGAGAAGTCCCGACTGACCGAGGGGATGCCGGGGAAGCGGTCGCTGGCGGAGTCGGGCGGGATCCCCATCCGCTCGGCGGTGTCGTGGATCTGCTGCGGGCCGTCGGGGATCCGGTTGGACATGTCGACGAAGGCGGTGTTGACCGACTCCTCGAGGGCCGAGGTCGCGGTGACCGCCTCGCCGTAGTCGTTGCCCTCCCCGGGTCCCTCGTTCTGCACCCTCAGCCCGTCGGGGAACTCGTAGGGAGAGTTGCCCTGGAAGGTGTCGGTGAGGCTGAACCCGGCCTCGAGCGCGGTGGCCAGGGTGACCGGCTTCATCGTCGACCCGATCATGCCGCCCGCCGAGGCCCAGTTGATCTGGGAGTCCAGGTAGTTCTGGCCACCGTAGAAGCCGCGCAGTGCTCCGGTCCCGGGCTCGACCGAGGCGACCGCGACGTGGAGCTCCTTGTCGCTGAAACCCTCGGGCCGGGCCTCGAACACCCCGTCGCGAGCGGCGTTCATCGCCTGCTCGGTCAGGGTCGTCGTGACCCGCAGACCCTGCCCGTCGATCTCGGACTCGCTGAACCCGAGCGACTCCAGCTCGGAGCGCACCAGGCTCAGCATGTGACCGCGCTGCGCCCCGTAGGCGTCGTCCTCGGCGATCTCGGGGAGCTTGGGGAGCCGCTTCTCGGCCTGCCGGGCCGCGTCGGCGGTGATGTCTCCGGCGGAGGCCATGTTCTCGAGCGTGTAGTCGTAGCGCTCCTTGAGCGCGCGCCGGTTGTCCCGGCCGTTGGCCGGGTCGAACTGCGAGGGGTTGTTGATCACGCTGGCCAGCACCGCGGACTGGCGCAGGGTCAGGTCGACCGCGTCGCGTCTGAAGTAGCTCTGCGCCGCGGCCTGGACGCCGTAGGCGCCCCGGCCGAAGTAGATGGTGTTCAGGTAGCCCTCGAGGACCTGCCTCTTGGTCTGGCTCCGCTGGACCTTCAGCGACAGGATGGCCTCCTTGAGCTTGCGCTTGAGGGTGCGCTCCTGGGTCAGGTAGAGGATCTTGACGTACTGCTGGGTGATCGTCGACGCACCCTGGGTGGCGTTGCCCTGCGCATTGTTGAATGCCGCCCGCAGGATGCCGCGCGGGTCGATGCCCTGGTTGGTCCAGAACGACTGGTCCTCGGCCGCGACCACCGCGGTGCGCACCGACTCGGGCATGTCGTCGTAGTCGATCGACACCCGGTCCTGGGTGGCGAACTCCCCGACCACGCTCTCGCCGTCGGCGTAGTAGACGAAGGAGGTCTCGGTGAGGAAGTCCTCGTTCGGGTCCGGGATGTCGATCGAGCGGTAGGCCACGACGAAGGCCAGCACCGCCAGCAGCGTGCCCACCAGGCCGAGCGCGAGCAGCACCAGGACGGCCCGCCCCACCCGCTCCCGCACGGTGCGTCTCTTCGGGGATCCCGGGGAGGAGGACCGGGGCCGCGTGGTGGCGGTGCCCTCGGCCCGGCGCTTGCCAGCCACAGTCGAAGTCTCCGTGCGCTCGGGGTCGGGGGTCGGTGCCCGGCAGCCGGGCCGCTCCACCCTACGGCGTCCCGGATCGACCGGCCCGTTCCGCGGGCCGCCGGCCGTCGTGGCGAGTGCGATGTCCAGTGCGATGTCGAGCGCGATGTGTCGTGAGTTCGCGTCCGAGGGATATATCGCTACGATGCATTGCATGGCACGTCGTGGAGAGACCATCGAGCTGGCAGTCCTCGGACTGCTGCACGAGGCACCCATGCACGGCTACGAGCTGCGCAAGCGGCTGAACCTGATGCTGGGGTGGAGCCGCGTGCTCTCCTATGGCTCGCTCTACCCCGCGCTGAAGAAGATGCTGCGCAACGCGCTCATCGAGGAGACCGCGGGCCCGGTCACGACGGTCGTCTCGCGCCGACCTCGCATCATCTACCGCGTGACCGACACCGGCACGGCCGAGTTCGAGCGGCTGATGACGGAGGTGGGTCCGACCGCGTGGGAGGACGACAACTTCGACATCCGCTTCGCCTTCTTCGGCCGCACCGACATGGAGATCCGGCTGCGGGTCCTCGAAGGCCGACGCACCCGGCTCCAGGAGCGTCTCGAGCGCGTGCAGAACCAGCTCGCGATGACCCAGGCCGAGGTCGACCGGTACGCCACGGAGCTCCAGCGCCACGGCGTCGAGCAGGTCGAGCGCGAGGTGCGCTGGCTCTCGGACCTCATCGACGCCGAGCGCGGCCTGCCCCACCAAGGCGGGTCGGCCACCTCTCCGTTCAGCACCCCGCCCCGCAACCCGCCGAGCAACCCTCCACGCAACGCACCGCACGGATCAGCACCGAACACCCCACCAGCACCGCCCGCGGCACCTTCGCCGACGCAGCAGTGACCACAAGAGAGGAAACCCCCATGGGTTCACTACGAGTCGCCATCGTGGGCGTCGGCAACTGCGCCACGTCCCTGATCCAGGGCGTCGAGTACTACAAGGACGCCGACGCCACCGCCACCGTCCCGGGCCTGATGCACGTCGCCTTCGGCGAGTACCACGTCTCCGACATCGAGTTCGTCGCCGCCTTCGACGTCGACGACAAGAAGGTCGGCAAGGACCTCTCCGAGGCCATCAACGCCAGCGAGAACAACACGATCAAGATCGCGGACGTGCCCACGCTGGGCGTCGACGTCCAGCGCGGCCCGACCATGGACGGCCTGGGCAAGTACTACCGCCAGACCATCGAGGAGTCGGCCGTCGAGCCGGTCGACGTCGTGCAGGTCCTCAAGGACACCGGCGCCGACGTGATGGTCTCCTACCTCCCCGTCGGCTCCGAGCAGGCCGACAAGTTCTACGCCCAGTGCGCGATCGACGCGGGTGTCGGCTTCGTCAACGCCCTGCCCGTCTTCATCGCCTCCGACCCCGTGTGGGCCAAGAAGTTCGCCGACGCCGGCGTCCCGATCGTCGGCGACGACATCAAGAGCCAGGTCGGCGCCACCATCACCCACCGTGTGATGGCCAAGCTCTTCGAGGACCGCGGTGTCGCGCTGGATCGCACCTACCAGCTCAACGTCGGCGGCAACATGGACTTCAAGAACATGCTCGAGCGCGAGCGTCTGGAGTCGAAGAAGGTCTCCAAGACCCAGGCTGTCACCTCCAACCTGCAGGGCGAGCTGGCGAACAAGATCAGCGACCGCAACGTCCACATCGGCCCCTCGGACTACGTGCAGTGGCTCGACGACCGCAAGTGGGCCTACGTGCGCCTGGAGGGTCGCGCCTTCGGTGACGTCCCCCTCAACCTCGAGTACAAGCTCGAGGTCTGGGACTCCCCCAACTCCGCCGGCATCATCATCGACGCCGTGCGTGCGGCCAAGATCGCCATGGACCGCGGCATCGGCGGCCCGATCGTCTCCGCGTCGTCCTACCTGATGAAGTCCCCGCCGGTGCAGCTGCCCGACGACGAGGGCCGACGTCGTGTCGAGGCCTTCATCGCCGGCGAGGAGTGAGCACGCCGCTCCCCGCCTGAAGCCCGCTCGACCAACGCCCCGTCGCCCCTCTGCGGGCGGCGGGGCGTCGTCGATCCCGCCCCGACGACCCGCCCGACCCGGACTGCCCGCCCGGCTGGACACCGTGTGACGGCGACGCCCGTCAGGGGCACCGCGGGCGGAGCTGATCCAGAGCCCGCTCGAGCGTGCGGGCCGGTCAGATGCCCTGGTCGCTCACGGCGAGCCCTGGCGACCGGCCCACCAGGCCACCAGCTCGTCGCGAGCCCGCTCCTCACCGAGCGGGCCGTGCTCGGTGCGGAGCTCGAGCAGGTAGCGGTAGGCCTCGCCCACCTCGCGGCCCGGGCCGACCCCGAGCGTCGTCATGATCGCGTTCCCGTCGAGGTCCGGGCGCATCGAGGCCAGCTCCTCGGCCTCGGAGAGCCGTGCGATCCGCTCCTCGAGGTCGTCGTAGGTGCGGCTCAGCCGCGCGGCCTTGCGCTGGTTGCGGGTGGTGCAGTCGGCGCGGGTCAGCACGTGCAGCCGCTCGAGCTGGTCGCCCGCGTCGCGCACGTAGCGGCGTACGGCGGAGTCGGTCCACTCCCCGGAGCCGTACCCGTGGAAGCGCAGGTGCAGCTCGACCAGGCTGCAGACCGCCTCGGTCTCGTCCTTGGAGAAGCGCAGCGCCTGCATCCGCTTGCGGGTCAGCTTGGCCCCGACGACGTCGTGGTGGTGGAAGGTCACCGTCCCGTCGTCGAGGAACCGGCGGGTGCGCGGCTTGCCGACGTCGTGCATCAGCGCGGCGAAGCGCGACACGAAGTCGGGGGCACCGCCCAGGCGGTCCTCCAGCTCGATCGACTGCTCGAGGACGGTCAGGGTGTGCTCGTAGACGTCCTTGTGCCGGTTGTGCTCGTCGCGCTCCCGGGCCAGCGCGGGCAGCTCGGGCAGCACGAGGTCGGCGAGCCCGGTCTCGACGAGCAGGGTCAGCCCCCGGCGGGGCCACCGTGCGCTGATCAGCTTGACCAGCTCGTCACGCACCCGCTCGGCCGAGATGATCTCGATGCGACCCGCCATCTGCCGCATCGCGGCGACGACCTCCGGGGCGACGGTGAACCCCAGCTGCGCGGCGAACCGTGCTGCTCGCAGCATCCGCAGCGGGTCGTCGGAGAACGACGCCTCGGGGGTCCCGGGGGTGCGCAGGACCCCGTGGGCCAGGTCGACGACTCCACCGAACGGGTCCTCGAAGGACCGGTCCGGGAGCCTCAGCGCCATCGCGTTGACCGTGAAGTCGCGGCGACCCAGGTCACCGGCCAGCGTGTCCCCGAAGTCGACGGCGGGCTTGCGCGACGCCGGGTCGTAGACGTCGGTGCGGTACGTCGTCACCTCGACCTGCCAGGGCCCCTTGCGGCACCCGATCGTGCCGAAGTCGCGACCCATGTCCCAGATCGCGTCGGCCCAGCCCGACAGGAGACGCTCGGTCTCCTCAGGGCGGGCCGAGGTGGTCAGGTCGAGGTCGGAGTGGGCGCGTCCCAGCATCGCGTCCCGCACCGGGCCGCCCACGAGGGCGAGCTCGTGGCCGGCGGCCACGAACAACGACCCGAGCTGGTCGACGACCGGGCTGATCCGGTCGAGCTCGGCCTGGACCGAGCGTTGCGCCTGCGCCAGCTGCACCGCAGGCGCCGGCGTGGCATCGGTTCGCGTGGGAGCGGAGGGGACGTCAGGCACGGGCGGGCAGTCTACGCGTGCGGGGCCGATCGGTCCGTCCGGTGCGTCGCGCCTCGCGCCCACTGCCGACGCCCTGCGATCCCCTAGGCTCGCGCCGTGGTCCGACCGGCACGCCTGACGCCCTCGCGCGCTCTCGCGACGACGCTCCTGGGCGCGCTGGTCTGGGCCGTCCTGCCCCTGCCGATGGCCGGGGCGGGCGCTGCGACGACCGGGTCCGCGCGCGTACGGACGAGCACCCCGGCCGCAGCGACCACGCCCCTGCGCATCGAGCTCGACGACATCACGCCGTCGGTCATCCCGCGCCAGGGGTCGCTGGTGGTGGGGGGCTCGATCGCCAACGTCTCGGACTCGACCTGGCGCACCATCAAGCTCTACACCTTCCTCGGCGACACCCCCATCGACGACGCGGCCGAGCTGGCGGCTGCGACGGCCGTCAGCGAGGAGAGCCCGGTCGGCGACCGCATCGTCGACCTCGGCACCGAGGCGAGCGTCGCGACCCTGCCCCCCGGGGAGAGCGCGTCGTTCACGCTGAGGGTCCCCAGCCGCCTGCTCCTCGAGCGGATCGGCGGCGGCGCCGAACCGCAGCCGGGGGTCTACTGGTTCGGCGTCCACGCGCTCGGGGCCGACGAGAACGGCCGCGACGACCTCACCGACGCCCGCGCGCGCACCTTCCTGCCGCTCCAGCCCGGCGCGGCGACCGTCGACACCGCCGTCGTGGTCCCGTTGCGGGCCCGGGTCCGCCACGCCGACGACGGCTCGCTGCGCGACCCCGCCCGGTGGGGCCGCCTCCTCTCGCTGGGAGGCCGGCTGCGCGACCGGGTCGAGTTCGGCGCCGCGTCCGGGCCGGACCCGGTGACCTGGCTGCTCGACCCGTCCCTGCTGCGGGCGGCCACCACCCTGGCGGCCGGCAACCAACCCCGGAGCCTGGGTCCGACGGCCGTTCGCGAGGAGGACCCGCCCACCCCGTCCGGGTCACCGTCCGGGTCACCGTCCGGCTCCCCTCCGGCTCCCCGTCCGGCTCCCCCACGGGCTCCGGATCACCGTCGGGTGCCACGTCGGGCTCACCGTCCGAACCGTCGCCGGCCCCCTCGGACACCACCCCGGGACCCTCGACGTCCCCCGACGCCGCCGACCTCCCCGGAGGCCACCGCCGAGCCGCCCCCCGGGACCGACCCGGCGCTCGTCGAGGTCGCCGAGCGCGCGACGGCCTGGCTGGACCGGCTGACCTCCTCGGTGAGCGGCGACGAGCTGCTCGCGCTGCCCTACGGCGACGTCGACGTCGACGCGGCCCTGTCGCAGGACCCGGAGACGTACGCCCGGGCGCGGGACCACCCGAGCCCGGACCTCCGCCGCCTTGCCGCGACCGCAGGCACCAGCGCCGTCCCCGCGGTGGCCCCCCCGACCGGCTACCTCGACCCCGCCGTCATCGCCCAGCTCGGCGACGGCGAGGTGCTGCTCGGCTCGGACCGGATGATCGACGGGTCCGCGCCCGGGGTCGCGGTGATCGACGGCCAACCGGTCGTGCTGTCCTCGTCGGGAGCGGCGGCGGGAGGGCCCGGGCCGGAGACCGCCCTGAGCACGCTGGCCCTGCGCCAGCGCATCCTGGCGGAGGCCACCCTGCGCTCCCTGGCCGCCGGGAGCGTGGCGTCGCAGGCTGACTCCAGCGGAGGTTCCCGACCCGAGCCCCTGGTCGTGGTGATGCCACCGGGCTGGGCCGCCCAGAGCGGCTCGAGCTTCTTCGCGGGCCTGAGCACCCCCGGCGTCCGTCTCACGACGCTGTCCCAGGCCGCGCCCGGCGCGACCGCGTCGTCGGAGCCGACCGCGGCGCCGGGGTCCGGCTCGGACGGGTCGCCGGTCGCGATCGAGGCCTCCGCCGTCCGCTACCCGCCGCGGCAGGCCCGGCTCGCCCTCGGCTCGGCGGTGTTCGCCGCCGCCGACGCCCTGGTCGAGGGGGCCCGCACGCTGCAGGGCATCCTGCCCCTCAACACCGAGCTGGCCGGGACCGTGGAGGGCGAGGCCCTGTCGTCGTTGTCGTACTCCTCGCGCAGGCGCCCCTCGAGCGCGTTGCGCGACCTGCGCGCAGCCGGTGGCTGGACCGCGGACCGGCTGGCGGCGGTGACGATCAGCGCGCCCGACGGCGTGACGCTGTCGGGGACCTCGGGCACGTTCTCCGCGACGGTCTCGAGCTCGCTGGACGAGCCCGTCGTGGTGCAGGTGGCCAGTCGCACCGACGCCGGGCTCAGCGTGCCGCTCAGCGACCCGATCGAGCTCGCCGCCGGCGCCCGGGTCACCGTCCCGCTCCAGGCCGAGGACGCGGCACCGGGCGTGCACGACGTCGAGCTGCGCCTCGTGGACTCCACCGGCCAGGCCCTGCCGGCGACCGACACCGTCCCGATCCGCTCGGCCCAGGTGAGCAACGTGATCTGGTTGATCATGGGCACCGGCGTGGGTCTGCTGTTCCTGACCATCGCCGCCCGCGCCGTACGCCGGCTGCGCGCACGCCGGTCGCAGGGATGAGCGACCCGGCCGGCACCAACGACACCGGCACCAACGACACCGGCTCCGCGAGCCTCCTCGGCTCGAGCGCCGTGATGGCCGCCGGCACGATCGTGTCGCGGATGAGCGGCTTCGTGCGCACCGCCCTGCTCGCCGCGGCGCTCGGCGCCGGGCTGCACGCCGACCTGTTCACGATCGCCAACACGATCCCCAACACCCTCTACGTCCTGCTGGCCGGCGGCGTCTTCAACGCCGTCCTCGTCCCGCAGCTGGTCCGCTCGATGCGCGAGGACGCCGACGGCGGCGAGGCCTACACCAACCGGATCATGACGCTCGCGGTCGTGTTCCTGGGCGTGGTGACCGTGGGGCTGGTCCTCGCCGCACCGCTGCTGATGGACCTCCTGCTCGGCTCGGCCTACGACGGCCCCGACCTGGCGGCTCAGCGCAGCTCGGCGATCGACTTCGCGCGCTACTGCCTGCCCCAGGTCTTCTTCTACGCGATGTTCACCCTGGTCGGTCAGGTCCTCAACGCCCGCGGACGCTTCGGGCCGATGATGTGGGCCCCGATCGCCAACAACGTGATCGCCGTGGCGACCCTCGCGCTCTACCTGGTGCTCTTCGGCACCGCCAGCACCGCCGAGCAGTCGGGCCCGTTCACCGCCTCCCAGGAGGCGGTGCTCGGGATCGGCTCCACGCTGGGGATCGTCGCCCAGCTGGTGATCCTGGTGCCCTACCTCGGGGCGGCCGGCTTCCGGTTCCGGCCGCGGTGGGACTTCCGCAACACCGGGCTCGGCCACACGCTGCGGCTGGCCACCTGGACGGTGCTGTTCGTCATCGTCAACCAGATCGCCTACGTCGTGGTGGTCAAGCTCGCCTCGAACGGCACCGCGCAGAGCCCCGAGGGCACCGGGATCACGGTCTACTCCAGCGCCTTCCTGATCATGATGGTGCCGCACTCGGTGGTCACGGTCTCGCTCACGACCGCGGTGCTGCCGCGACTCTCGCGACACGCGGCGAGCCAGGAGCTCGCGGCCCTGGGCGACCGCCTGGTCTCCACCCTGCGCACGGCCCTGGTCGTCATCGTGCCCTTCGCCGCCATCCTCCCGGTGCTCGCCTCCGACCTGGCCAACGTCATCTGGGGCCACGGCGCCACGGCGCAGACCTACGACCGCTACGTGCCCACGCTGGCCCTGTTCGGGGGCGGACTGGTCTTCTTCACCGTCCACTACCTGTTCCTGCGCGGCTTCTACGCCCTCGAGCGCACCCGGACCGTGTTCTGGATCCAGTGCGCCGTCTCCGCGACCAACATCGCGACCGCCGTGCTGCTGACCTCCCTCACCGGCCCGGCGGCCACCGCCCCGTCGCTCGTGCTGGCCTGGACGGCGTCGTACGCCGTGGGCTCGCTGGTGTCCTTCGCCGTGCTGCGCGGCGCGCTGGGCGGGCTCGGCGGCGAGGGTGGGCTCGGGGGTGGGCTCGGCTTCGTGGGCCGTCTCGTCGTGGCCGTCGGCGTGCCGAGCCTGCTCACGCTGGGCCTCGTCCTGGGTCTGCGCCACCTCTCGCCCGACCCGCACTGGGCGCTGTCGGCCGGACACATCCTGCTCGGTGCCGTCGTGGACGGTGCCGGGTTCCTCCTGCTCGCCCGCCTGCTGGGCCTGCGGGAGGTCAGCGAGATCACCGACCTGGTGACACGTCGCCTGCCCGGCACGGCAGGATCGACCCGGTGAGCATCGCCCTAGGATGAGGTGTCGAGACGTGCCAACCAGGAGGCGAGGCGGCCATGAGCCTGTCGTTCCGCCCTGGTGACGTGCTCGCCGGGCGATACCGGCTCGTCGACCTGCTCGTCGAGTCCGGGACCGGGAGGTTCTGGCGCGCCCACGACCAGGTGCTCGACCGCCGCGTCGCCCTCCACGTGATCGCCGCCGAGGACCCCCGCTCCGAGGCCCTGCTCGACGCCGCCCGCCGCTCGACGAGGGTGGTGGACCGGCGGTTGCTGCGCGTGCTCGACGCCGCCGTGGAGGGCGAGTTCTGCTACGTGGTCAACGAGTGGGGCACCGGGGTGTCGCTGGACATCCTCGTCGGCAGCGGCACGGTGCTCGAGCCGCGTCAGGCCGCCTGGCTCGTCGGCCAGCTCGCCGAGGCCCTCGCGAAGGCCCACGACCGCGGGGTGTCCCACGGGCGCCTGATCCCGGAGAACGTCCTGGTCGACCAGCACGGCGAGGTGCGCGTGATCGGGCTGTGCGTCGACGCCGCGCTGCACGGTGCGGCCTACGACCGCAGCTCCTCCGACGTCGCCGACCTCGCGGGGATGCTCTACTGCGCGCTGACCGCGCACTGGGCCGGGCCGTCGCGCTCAGCCGTACGGCGGGCTCCGACCGAGCACACCCAGCTGCTCCGGCCTCGGCAGGTGCGCGCCGGGGTCCCGCGGGTGCTCGACCAGGTCTGCGACGTGGTGCTGCACCCCCACGTCGGGGCCCGCGGACCGCTGGAGGAGATCAGCGCGGCCGGGATCGCCCGCGCGCTGGAGTCCTTCGTGGGCGAGCCGGTCGGGGTGGGAGCGGCCCTGGCACGCACCCTGCCGCCCGCCCGCGAGCGGTTCGCCGTGACCCTGCCGCCGGAGCCGGTCCAACGGGCGCGGCCCTCGGCGGACCCGGCCCGGCAGCCCGCGAAGGAGCCCCAGCCACCCGAGCCACCCGCAGCCCAGCCACCGAGGCACCCGCAGCATCAGAGCCACCCGCAGCACCCGAGCCACCCGGGTCGGCAGCCGTGCCGCCGGAGGACGTCGTGACGCAGGCCTCCCTGCCGGCCCTCGACGGGGACCGCTCCGCCCGCCGTGGTCCCTCAGCGCCCCCGCCCCCACCGCTGCCGGCTCCACCGGCACGACCGCTCTTCGCCCCGGACCCGCCTCCGGGTGCGCCGTCACGACGGGCCCGCACCGAGCCGGCTACGGGTGTCGGCGGGCCGCGGGCGCCCGAGGGCGCACCGGCCGGCGCCGCCGACCCTGATCGCGACGACCCCTCGGCGTACTGGCCCTGGGAGACCGGCGCGTCCCCCGGACCGTCGAGCTCCTCCCCCCGCACCGCCCTCAGCTCGTCGGCCGGCACCGGGGCCGGCGACGCGTCCGGGCTGATGCCGGCCGTCGACGACGGCGTGCCGGGACGGTCGTGGCTGCGTCTCGCGCTGGTGATCGGGGTGCTGCTCGCCGTCCTGCTCGGCGTGGTCGTCGCCTACAACCTCAACCGCGGTCGTACGGCGCTGGGCACGGTGCCCGACCCGACCCCCACCCCGTCCGCGTCCGCGCCGGCTCCGAGCGCGAGCCCCGAGCCGCTGAGCGGCCTGGTCGCCACCGACCTCGATCCGCAGGGCGACCGCGGCACCGAGAACCCCGCCGAGGCGCCTCTCGCCGTCGACGGCGACCCCGCGACGGCCTGGGCGACGGAACGCTACTTCCAGGAGCTCGGCCCGGCGGGGCTCAAGACGGGCGTGGGCCTCGTCGTCGACCTCGGCGCCGAGGCCGAGGTGAGCGCCGTGGAGCTCTCCCTGGTCGGCTCCCCCACCAGCCTCACCGTCTACGCGAGCAGCTCGTTGCCGACCGTCGTGGCGGGCCTGGAGGCGGTCGCCGAGGCCCAGGACGCGGGTGAGCGAGCCACGCTCGAGCTCGACGAGCCGGTCACCACGCGGTACCTCGTGGTCTGGCTGACCTCGCTCCCCGCTGTCACCGGCGGCTTCCGGGGCGAAGTCTCGGAGATCGTCGTCCAGGGCGTGAGCCCGTGAGCGCGGCCGAGATCGCCCCCGGCGGCGCGTCACCCGAGGACGGGGCCGGGGGCGGCGGGCGCAGCGATGCCGCGCTCCTCGCGGCGCACGTCGGCGGTGACCCGGACGCGTTCGGCGAGCTGGTCCGCCGTCACCGCGACCGGCTGTGGGCCGTCGCGCTGCGCACCACCGGCGACCGCGAGGAGGCCGCCGACGGCCTCCAGGACGGCGTGGTCGCCGCCTACCGCAGAGCCGCCTCGTTCCGTGGGGACGCCGCGGTGACCACGTGGCTGCACCGGGTGGTCGTCAACGCCTGCCTCGACCGGATGCGCGTCAGCCGCGTGCGTCGCGCCGAGCCCCTGCCCGAGGACCTCGCGGAGTACTCCGGTCACTCGGGCCGACAGCCGCCGGGGTCGCTGGTCGCCGGAGGGGCCGCGCCGAGCGATCCGCAGGACGCGGCGCAGAGCCGCGAGCGGCGCGACGCGGTCCTCGCCGCCCTGGCCACCCTGCCCGCCGAGCAGCGTGCCGCCCTGGTGCTCGTCGACCTCGAGGGCTTCTCCGTGGCCGAGACCGCCGCCATCCTCGAGTGCCGCCCCGGCACGGTGAAGTCGCGGTGCTCACGCGGGCGGGCGGCCCTGCGACCGCTCCTGTCCCACCTCCTCGACGAGGACGCCGCAGACGGTTCGACGCCGGTGCCCGGGAACCGTCCCGCCTCCCCACCCGTCAGACCCACGAGCGCCCCCCGCGCTCCCCCCGGCACCACCTGAGTGACCACCCGCTCCTCGATCCTGCCCGGAAGGCACCCGTGTCCCGAGACCGACCAGCCCCCGACGACGACGCCGTACGCCGGCTGCTCGCCGAGGTGCGTCACGTCGAGCCCGTCCCGGACGACGTCGTGGCGCGCCTCGACGGCGTGCTGGACGAGCTCGCGGCCGGGACCGGTCGCGCCTCGGCGCGCGAGGACGAGGGCGGGTCCGCCCGCGACGGCGCGACGGTCGTGGCCCTGCCGTCGGCCCGGCGCCGACGTCGACGCGTCGCCGTGCTCGCGGCTGCCGCCTCCGTCGTCGCCGCGCTGGGGATCGCCCAGGCCCTGCGCGATGGCAGCGGCACGGACGCCGCCTCGTCCGAGACGTCGGCTGCCTCCGGCGGCGCGGCCCAGGGCCGCCGCGCTCCGGTGGATCGCGCCGCGGAGGGTGACAGCTCCGCCGGCACGGCGCAGGCGCCCGGCGGCGGCCGGGCGTTGCGTGACGCGCCCGAGGCGGCCGACGCCCCCCGCCAACCGCCACTGCTGCTCAGGGCCGGGCCACCCTCCATCCGTGCGGATCGCTTCGCCCGCGACGTGCGGCGGGTGCGCACGCTGACCCGGAGGCAGGCGGAGCGCGTCGCGGTCCAGGACACCCTCCCCCGGGCCCTGGGTGGCACGGAGCTGCGCTGCCAGGTCCGGCAGGACGGCTCGGGCGCGGCCGGGCGCGGCGTGGCGGTGGAGTACGACGGCGCGCCGGCCGTGCTGCTGCTGCGCCCCCCCGCCGGCGACTCCCAGGTCGTCGACCTGCTGCAGTGCGGCACCGGACAGGTCCTGCGCTCCCTGACGCTCCCGCGCTGAGGCCCTCGGCCATCGACCTGCGCCGGGAAGAAGCGCACCCTACGATCGGTTGTGCCTGACGCAGGATCACCACCACCCCCGACCGAGGAGAGAACCAGTTCCATGAGCGAGCCGCGCACTGTGATCATCGTGGGCTCCGGCCCGGCGGGCTACACCGCCGCGGTCTACGCCGCCCGTGCCAACCTCAAGCCCCTCATCCTCGAGGGATCGGTCACGGCCGGGGGGGCCCTGATGAACACCACCGAGGTCGAGAACTTCCCGGGCTTCCGCGACGGGATCATGGGACCCGCGCTGATGGACGAGATGCGGGCCCAGGCCGAGCGCTTCGGAGCCGAGCTGATCCCCGACGACGCGGTCGAGCTGGACCTGACCGGCGCGGTCAAGCGCGTGCGGACCGCCACGGAGACCTACGAGTCGCGCGCGGTGGTCCTGGCCACCGGGTCCGGCTACCGCAAGCTCGGTCTCCCCCGGGAGGACGAGCTGTCCGGGCGGGGGGTGTCCTGGTGCGCGACCTGCGACGGGTTCTTCTTCCGCGACCAGCACATCGCCGTGGTCGGCGGAGGCGACTCGGCCGTGGAGGAGGCGACGTTCCTGAGCCGCTTCGGCTCCAAGGTCTCGCTGCTCGTGCGCCGCGACGAGCTGCGCGCCTCGAAGATCATGCAGGACCGGGCGTTCGCCGACCCGAAGATCGACATCGTGTGGAACTCCGAGGTGGCCGAGATCAACGGGACCGACCGTCTGGAGTCCCTGACGGTGCGCGACACCTCGACCGGTGAGCTGCGCCCCCTGGACGCGACCGGGCTCTTCATCGCGATCGGTCACGACCCGCGCTCGGAGCTGCTGCACGGTCAGGTCGACCTCGACGACGAGGGCTACGTCCTGGCCAAGCACCCCTCCACGGCGACCAACCTCGTCGGTGTCTTCGCCTGCGGCGACCTCGTCGACCACCACTACCGCCAGGCCATCACCGCGGCCGGGACCGGGTGCGCGGCCGCGCTCGACGCCGAGCGCTACCTCGCCGAGCTCGAGCACGTGGCGGCGACCACCGACGCGACGGCGGCCACCGTCGCCGAGATCGTCCAGACCGCCGGCACCTGAGCCTGCGCCGGTCGGCCCGGGAACAACCTGGGGCGACACGCCGTTGTGACCTCGACGAGCCGCGCGCCTGCGCGTGCTGCTCCTCCAGCTGTGCATCACCCGTCCACCCGAAGGGAAACACCATCGTGAGCAACATGGCCGCCGTCACCGACGCCGAGTTCGACGCCCAGGTCCTCAAGTCCGACAAGCCGGTGCTCGTCGACTTCTGGGCCGAGTGGTGCGGGCCGTGCCGCCAGGTCTCGCCGATCCTCGACGAGATCGCCGGTTCGCACGGGGAGAAGATGTCGTTCTTCAAGATGAACGTCGACGAGAACCCCGTCACCCCCAGCTCCTACCGCGTCACGGGCATCCCGACGATCAACGTCTACCAGGGCGGCGAGGTCGTGCGCTCGATCGTGGGGGCGCGTCCGAAGGCCGCGATCCTGCAGGAGCTCGCCGACTTCATCTGAGTCGGCTGAGCACAGCACCGGCCTCCGGGTCGCCCTCAGGGCGAGTCGGGGGCCGGTCTGCTCGTGGTGGTCTCGGGAGGCGTCCGGCGCAGGGCTCCACTGCGGGTCGGCGCCGGCCGCGCCGCCGGGCGCACGACCCCACGCAACCGCTCCAGCGCCGCCTCGACCTCGTCGCGCCAGGTCAGCGCCGAGCGGAGGTCCATCCGCATCCTCGGCACACTCGGGTGCTCACGCACGGTCCCGAAGCCCACCCGGGCCAGGAAGTCCGCCGGCGGCACGCAGTCACGCCGTACGGCCGCCTGCGTGGTGCCGGCGAAGGCCTCGACGGCGCGGACGCCGCCGCGTTCGAGGAGGTCCTTGGCCAGGTGCTGCACGAGCAGTCGGCCCAGTCCGTGGCCGACATGGGCGGCATCGACGTGGATCGAGGCGAGGACGACGGCGTCGGCGGCGACCGGTGACGTCGCGAACCGCCCCGATCCCGGCACCAGGGCGGGGGGCGCGTAGAGCACGTGGCCGACCGGCTCGCCCTCGACGAGGACGACGCGTCCGCACGACCCCCAGTCGCGCAGGACCTGCGAGAGCCAGGCGCTCTTCTCCGCCTCCCGGTCGACGGCGCGCTCCGGGGAGCAGCCCCCGAGGCGGCCGACGTCGGCCGGGCTGAGCTCCCACGCCACGCAGGACGCGCACGGGCTCGGACCGGCCAGGTGCGTCCGCTCACCGAGCGCGCGCAACCGGTCCGGGGTGAGCGGGACGACGCGACGGGTCACGTCCTCGATGCTAGGGGCTCGGCGAGGTGAGCGGGATGGCAGCGCGCGCCGGACGGCGTACCTGCGAGGATGTCGCGGTGCGCCCCATCCGTCAGAGCCGCAAGCTGTTGGACGTCCGCTACGACGTGAGGGGACCGATCCTCGTCGAGGCCCAGCGCCTCGAGGCCGAGGGCCACCGGATCCTCAAGCTCAACATCGGCAACCCCGCCCCCTTCGGTTTCGAGGCGCCCGAGGCGATCCTCGCCGACATGCACCACCACCTGCACGAGGCCCAGGGCTACAGCGACTCCCGGGGCATCTACCCGGCGCGCACCGCGGTCGCGCAGTACTACCAGCAGCAGGGCCTGCGCGACGCCGTCGTCGACGACGTCTTCATCGGCAACGGCGTCTCCGAGCTCATCTCGATGGTGCTCCAGGCGTTCGTCGACGACGGCAACGAGATCCTGGTCCCGGCGCCGGACTACCCGCTGTGGACCGGGGCGGTCACGCTCTCCGGCGGGGTCCCCGTCCACTACGTGTGCGACGAGAGCAACGGGTGGAACCCCGACCTGGCCGACGTCGAGTCCAAGATCACCGAGCAGACCCAGGCCCTGGTCATCATCAACCCCAACAACCCCACCGGCGCCGTCTACAGCCGCCAGGTCGTCGAGGGCCTCGTCGACATCGCGCGCCGGCACGAGCTCGTCGTCTTCGCCGACGAGATCTACGAGAAGATCATCTTCGACGACGCCGTCCACCACCACGCCGCGATCGCGGCGGGCGACGACGTCCTCTGCCTGACCTTCTCGGGGCTGTCCAAGGCCTACCGGGTCTGCGGCTACCGGGCCGGCTGGGTGCTGCTCTCGGGGCCCCAGGAGGTCGCCAGCGACTTCGTCGAGGGCCTGACCCTCATCGCCAACATGCGGATGTGCCCCAACGTGCCCGCCCAGCACGCCATCCAGACCGCGCTCGGCGGCTACCAGTCGATCCAGGAGCTGATCGTGCCGGGTGGACGGTTCTACGAGCAGAGCATGCTCGCCGACCGGCTCCTCAACGACATCCCCGGGGTGAGCTCGGTCCGACCGCGCGGCGCGCTCTACTGCTTCCCGCGCCTGGACCCCGAGGTCTACGCCATCGAGGACGACGAGGCGTTCGTGATCGACCTGCTGCGCGCCAAGAAGATCCTGGTCACGCACGGGAGCGGGTTCAACTGGCCCGCCCCCGACCACTTCCGGCTGGTGACCCTGCCCGACGTCGGCCTCCTCGAGGAGGCCATCGGCCGGATCGCCGACTTCCTGGCGACCCGACGCTGAGACCCGCCCGACCCCGTCCCACCGTCCTCGAGGAGCACCCGATGCGTGACCTGACGTACCCGCCGATCATCGCGACCGCCAAGACCGGGTTCCGCCTGCTCGGGCAGCGCTTCGTGATGACCGGCACCGAGCACGTCCCGCGCAGCGGCGGGGCGCTCCTGGCCTACAACCACATCGGGTACGTCGACTTCGTCTACGGCGGGCTGGCCGCGAACCCGTCAGGACGCCTCGTGCGCTTCATGGCCAAGCGCGAGCTGTTCGACCACCGGTGGACCGGACCCCTGATGCGCTCGCTGCACCACATCGAGGTCGACCGCGGGGACGGGGTCCGCTCCTACCAGGCGGCTGTCGACTACCTGCGCTCCGGCGAGGTGGTCGGCATCTTCCCGGAGGCCACGATCTCGCGGGCGATGGAGCTCAAGGAGTTCAAGACCGGAGCCGTCCGCATCGCCGCGGCGGCCGGCGTACCGCTGCTGCCGGTCGTGCTCTGGGGGACCCAGCGGATGATGACCAAGGACCACCCCAAGGACTTCTCGCGTGGCAAGACCATCGCGATCAGCGTGGGTGCGCCCCTGCACCCCACCGGTGAGAACCCCACCGCCGAGACCGCCGAGCTCAAGGCGCGGATGTCGACGATGCTCGACGAGGCGATCGCCGCCTACCCTCCCGCCGAGCAGCCACCCGGCTCCTGGTGGGTGCCGGCCTCACACGGCGGCACCGCCCCCGACCTCGCCGAGGCCGCGCGGCTGGACGCCGACGAGAAGCGCCAGCGCGCCGAGAAGCGTCGTCAGGCCCGCCAGAAGTAGCCGTCCTGGGAGGTCGACCTGTGGACAGATCGACAGGTCGATGTGTCCACAGGTCGCTTTGTCGACAAAGCGGTTGGACACCGTCACCGCAGGTCAGGGCGGGTACGCCGGCCTCACGGCCGGTCAGATCGGCCGGTCAGATCGGGCGGTCGGTGCGGTTGCGCGGATCCATGATCTCGATGATCCGACGCAGGTCCTCGACCGAGGCGAACTCCACGGTGATCTTGCCCTTCGACCGTCCGAGATCGACCTTGACCCGGGTCTCGAACCGGTCGCTGAGACGCTCGGCGACGTCCTCGAGACCCGGCGCCTCCGGGCGGCGACGGGCCCCGCCGCGACTGCGTCCGCCCCGGTCGCCCACCGCCACGATCTCCTCGAGCCCGCGGACACTGATCCCCTCGGCGACCACCCGCTGGGCCAGCCGGTCCTGGAGGTCGCCGTCCTCGACGGCGAGCAGCGAGCGGGCGTGGCCGGCCGACAGCACGCCGGCGGCGACCCGACGCTGCACGGCGGGGCTGAGCCGGAGCAGCCGCAGGGTGTTGCTGATCTGGGGACGCGACCGCCCGATGCGGGAGGCGAGCTCCTCGTGGGTGCAGCCGAAGTCCTCGAGCAGCTGGGCGTAGGCGGAGGCCTCCTCGAGCGGGTTGAGCTGAGAACGGTGCAGGTTCTCCAGGAGCGCGTCGCGGAGCATGTCCACGTCGTCGGTCTCGCGCACGATGGCCGGGATCCGATCGAGGCCCGCCTCCTGGGTCGCGCGCCAGCGCCGCTCCCCCATCACCAGCTCGTAGGCGTCCGGCCCCGTGCGTCGCACGACGACGGGCTGGAGCAGTCCGACCTCACGGATGGAGGCGACGAGCTCGGCCATGTCGTCGGCGTCGAAGACGGTGCGCGGCTGCACCCGGTTGGGCGTGATCTGCGCGGTCGGCAGCTCGGCGAACCACGCCCCCGCCACGGTCGGCGCATCCGGGGACCCGTCCGGCGGTGTCGCAGCCGCCGAGCCGGACCCTGACGACCGAGCGCCTGCGGCGTCGTCGCGCACCTGCTCGGACCCCGTGTCGGCGCCGGCCTCGGCCTGCGTCGGGATCAGCGACCCGAGGCCGCGACCCAGACCGCGTCGGGCCGCGGGCCGACCGCCGGATGCGGTCACCGGGCAGCTCGCTCGTGGGCTCGCTGGGCGATCTCTCGCGCCGCCTCGAGATAGCTGAGGGCACCGGCGGAGCCGGGGTCGTAGGTCATCACCGTCTGGCCGTACGACGGTGCCTCGGAGACCCGGACCGAGCGCGGGATCGCGCTGCGCAGCACCTGGGACCCGAAGTGCTCGCGCACCTCGGAGGCGACGCCGGCGGACAGCCGGGTCCGGGCGTCGTACATCGTGAGCAGGATCGTGCTGACGTCCAGGTCCGGGTTGAGGTGCGCCTTGACCATGTCGACGGTCTCGAGCAGCTGTCCGAGCCCCTCGAGGGCGTAGTACTCGGTCTGGATCGGGATGATCATCTCCTGCGCCGCGACCAGGGCGTTCAGCGTGAGCAGGCCCAGCGACGGCGGGCAGTCGACGATGACGTAGTCGTAGCGATCCGCTCCGTCCCCTGCACCCGACCCGATCCGCGCCTCGGCCGCGATCGCCTTCTTCATCCGCGCCTCACGCGCCACGACACTGACCAGCTCGATCTCCGCGCCGGCCAGGTCGATCGTCGCGGGGACGACGTCGAGGCCCGGGAGCTCGGCGCAGGGCTGAGCGACCTCCGACAGCGCCACCCCGTTCACCAGGACGTCGTACGTCGACGGCGTTCCGCGACGGTGGGGCACGTCGAGCGCCGTCGAGGCGTTGCCCTGCGGGTCCAGGTCGATGACGAGGACGCGTTGGCCGAGCTGCGCCAGTCCGGCCGCGACGTTCACCGTGGACGTGGTCTTGCCGACGCCGCCCTTCTGGTTGGCCACCACCATCACGCGCGTCGCCGGGGGTCGTGCCATCCGCGGCCGCGAGGACGCCTGCCGGCGTGCCATCAGGGAGTGCTGCGTCGCCCGGGCCAGGGGAGCCTGCTGATCGTCGAACCCGGGATCGAGGTCGGCGAGGTCGGCTGCGGTGCGCACGCTCGGACGAGGCGTGCCTGTTTCACGTGAAACACTGCCGTCAGGGTTGTCGGTCACCGGGGACCCTTCCTGTGGAAAACTTGGGCATTCTTGTGGAGAGCCAGGCGTGGCGCGGGCTCTGGACCGGTGGATAACTCTCGCGACGCACCTCAGGGACGATCGCGACGCACGGCACCGCGATCACCGGACCGGCGACGTGCTCCGGAACCGCGCGACGACGGTACCGCGCTCGGCCGTTCCGGATGAACTCGAAGCAGACGCACCGGGGGACCCACCACCGGCACGACCTCCTGGATGCGCACCCCGGCACAGCCCAGCCTCACCAGCGCCGGCCCGGCCGCGGAGACGTCGTCGGCCACGGACGAGCCCTTCATGGCCACGACCTCCCCGCCAGGCCGGACCAGGGGGGCACACCAGGAGAGCAGCTTCTCCACGGGCGCCACCGCACGGGAGGTCACGACGTCGAACTGGCGCCGTCCGTGGAGCTCCTCGGCGCGGCCGCGCAGCACCTCCACACGGTCGCCGAGGCCGAGGGTCTCGACGACCTCGTCGAGGAACGTCGTACGGCGCAGCAGGGGCTCGATCAGCGACACCGTGAGGTCGGGGCGCACGATCGCGAGGACGATCCCGGGCAGTCCTGCACCCGAGCCGACGTCCGCGACCGAGCGATGGTCGTCGACGACCTCGGCCACCGCAGCGCAGTTCAGCAGATGGCGCTCCCAGAGACGCGGGACCTCCCGTGGTCCGATCAGCCCGCGCACGACCCCGTCGCCGGCCAGCAGTCCGGCGAAGCGGACCAGGCCACGCACCACGTCCGATGGCCAGGCGTCGAGCGCCGGGGCAGGACACGGGGGAGCGGACCACTGTTTCACGTGAAACACCGTCCTGGCCGGACGCCGTGCCAGAGGCCGGCGCCGCCCCCTCGCTCCCGCCGGGGGTCACGAGGCGGGAAGCACCACGACGAACCGACGCGGCTCGGCACCTTCTGACTCCGAGGACAGCCCGGCGTCCGCCACGGCGTCGTGGACGATCTTGCGCTCGAAGGGGTTCATCGGGTCCAACGACACGGGGGAGCCGCTCTCACGTACCTGAGCGACACTCTGTGCAGCGACCTCGAGCAGGCGCTCGCGCTGGCGCTGCCGGTAGCCCCCGATGTCGAGCATGAGACGGGACCGCTCACCGGTCTCGCGGTAGACCGCGAGCCGGGTGAGCTCCTGCAGAGCGTCCAGCACCTCGCCCTTGTCACCGACGAGGTGGCCGAGGTCGGCGCCGACGATCGACACTGCGGCGCGGTCCCCGTCGACGTCCATGTCGAGGTCGCCGTCGAGGTCGGCGATGTCGAGGAGCTCCTCGAGGTAGTCCGCCGCGATGTCACCCTCCTGCTCGAGGGGGTCGCCATCGGAGTCGCCATCCGAGTCGCTGTCGGGGCCGGCAGCGGGGGAACCCGCCTCGGCCGGCTCCGGGGTCGGCTCCTCGGCCGGCACGGCTGCGGACTCGTCGTCGACGACGTCGTCGGGGCGGTCCTCGGTCTGGGTCTGCTCGGTCACTTCTTTCCCTTCTTGCTCGACGGGTTGCTGCCGCCGGATCGTGGTCGTGCGGAGCCGTGCGGCGTGCCTGAACGCCGCTGCTCCCGCGTCTGTCGCTTCGGCTGCTGGCGGACGGCCGGGCGAGCCGGCTCCGGGGGGGCCTCCACGACCGCCACGGCCGCCTCCGGGAGCGCCTCGCCCTTGCGGATCGCCTTCGCCCGGTCGCGCTCCTGCTTGGCCTCCTCGGCCGGCGTGCCCGGAGCCGGGTTGTTGCGGATCACGTAGAACTGCTGGCCCATCGTCCACACGTTCGAGGTCGTCCAGTACAGGAGGACACCGATCGGGAAGGCCACGCCGCCGAGCCCGAAGGCGACCGGCAGCACGTAGAGGAGCAGCTTCTGCTGCTGGGCGAACTGTCCCTTCATCGCCTCGGGCGGCATGTTCTTGCTCATCAGCTGGCGCTGCGTGGCGAAGGTCGTCGCCGTCATGGCGAGGACCAGCACGAGCGCGACGAGCATCACCGCGAGGTTGCCGTCGTTGCCGCCCCACACGCGGGAGTCCCAGAACGTCTCCGCGATCGGGATGGCGTCGAAGATCCGCGACTCGCCGAACTCTCTCGCGCGCTCGGCGTTGAGCAGCCCGTGCGGCTCGTTGTTCGACGCCGCGTTCAGCAGGCGGAAGAGGGCGAAGAAGATCGGCATCTGCAGCAGCAGCGGCAGGCACGAGGCGAACGGGTTCGTGCCCGAGTCCTTGAAGAGCTTCATCTGCTCCTCGGCCATGCGCTGCCGGTCGTGCCCGTACTTCTTGCGCAGCTCCGCGACCTTGGGCTGGATGAGCTGCATGTTGCGGCTGGACTTGATCTGCTTGACGAACAGCGGGATCAGCATCACCCGGATCGTCAGCGTGAGACCGACGATCGACAGGGCCCAGGAGAGTCCGCCCGCGGGATCGAGGCCCAGGAACGTGAACACCTCGTGGAAGGCGATCATCACCGCGGAGATCGCGTAGTACAGCGGGGTCATGATGAAGTGCCCGAGGCTGTCCAGGGTCTCCACGATCGATCAGGCTCCTTGATGGTCGGGAAGGGTTTGGTCGTGCCGTACGTGGCCCGGGACGTGGTCGACGCCGCCGGACGCCCACGGGTGACAGCGCAGCAGTCGCCGCGCCGTCAGCCACGATCCTCGCAGAGACCCCTGAATCTGCACCGCTTCGAGTGCGTAGGCCGAGCAGGAGGGGTAGTAGCGACACACGTCGCCGTACAGCGGGCTGATCAGCAACCGATAGGCCTTGAGCAGACCGATCAGCAGGTACCTCACGACGTCACCGGTGCCGGTAACCGCTCGATCGCGTGCGCCAGGCACCGGTCGAGGTCGGCGCCGAGCTGCTGCGAGCTCGCCGTCGCGGAGGCCGGCAGAGCCCGCAGCACGACCTGCGTGCCGTCGGGGAGACCCTCGAGGCGCTCGGCGCACAGGTGGCGCAACCGACGCTTCACCTGGTTGCGCACGACCGACCCTCCGACCGCGCGGGAGACGATCAGGCCGACCACCGGCGCGGCGCCCGGCGTGGGCTCGACGAGCACCGATCCCACGAGCGTGCCGCACGCGCGACGCCGTCCGCGCCGAAGCACACGACGGTAGGTCGTCGCGTCACGGAGCCGGTGGGATGCGGGCAGCACGGCGGTCGGAGTCCGGGGGAGCGGCGCCCGAGGGCACCGTCGCCTCAGACCGCGAGGCTCTTGCGGCCCTTGCGGCGCCGCGAGTTCAGGATGGAGCGACCGGCGCGGGTGCGCATGCGGAGGCGGAAGCCGTGCGTCTTGTGCCGACGCCGGTTGTTGGGCTGGTACGTGCGCTTGCTCACGGGCCGTCTCTTTCGGTTGCTGCGACACAGGAGCGCCGCGGGACATCGGGGAAGATCCGGGACTGAGGTGCGGGACAGACCCGCCACGACTCATCCCCGGATGACCTCGGAACGGTACGCGCCCGCGTGAGAGGGGGTCAACTTGCGCACGACCATCTCGCTGGCCTGTGGACAAAGGTGACCGCGGCCCGAACTCGGGGCACGATGGGTCTCGGCAGCGCACCGCACGGACCGGAGCAAGGGAGACCAGCGTGGAGGAGCAGGACGAGGCCCTCGCGGTGGCCTGGCGCGAGGTGGTCCGCGAGCTCCAGCCGCAGGCGCAGGCATGGCTGAGGGCAGCCCGGCCGGTCACGCTGCACGAGAACATGGCCATCATCGAGGTGCCCAACGAGTTCACCCGCAGCCAGCTCGAGGGTCGCCTGCGTGCGGGCCTCGAGGACGCCCTCGCCGTGCGCTTCGACCGCGAGATCCGGATCGCCGTCACCGTCAACACCCAGATCGAGCAGCAGGACCCGGAACCGACCTATGTCGACTCCTCGACCAACCGACTTCTCGACATGTCGACAAATCAGGCAGCTCTCGGTGATGACCCGGGCCAGCCGCCCGTGCGAGCCGGGGTCGGGGAGCCGGCGGGCGAGACCACGGGCTCGCACCGACCGCTGGAGACCCGGCTGAACCCGAAGTACTCCTTCGAGACCTTCGTCATCGGCTCCTCCAACCGCTTCCCGCACGCCGCGGCCGTCGCCGTCGCCGAGGCGCCGGGCAAGGCCTACAACCCGCTGCTCGTCTACGGCGACTCCGGCCTGGGCAAGACCCACCTGCTGCACGCGATCGGCACGTACGTGCGCAGCCTCTACACCAGCTCACGGGTGCGCTACG
Organism: uncultured Actinomycetota bacterium; assembly: GCA_963714475.1. Classification (GTDB taxonomy): domain Bacteria; phylum Actinomycetota; class Actinomycetes; order Propionibacteriales; family Nocardioidaceae; genus Nocardioides. The sequence continues at coordinate 660,016 of CAVQOP010000004.1, read as the reverse complement.
TCTCGAGCGAGGAGTTCACGAACGAGTTCATCAACGCGATCCGCGACGACCGTCAGGACAGGTTCAAGCGCCGCTACCGCGACGTCGACGTGCTCCTGATCGACGACATCCAGTTCCTGGAGGGCAAGACGCAGACCCAGGAGGAGTTCTTCCACACCTTCAACACCCTCCACAACGCGAACAAGCAGATCGTGCTGACCTCCGACCGTCCGCCCAAGCGGCTCGAGGCCCTCGAGGACCGCCTGCGCAACCGCTTCGAGTGGGGCCTGATCACCGACGTGCAGCCCCCGGACCTCGAGACCCGCATCGCCATCCTGCGCAAGAAGGCCGCGATGGACCGGCTGACCGCGCCGCCGGACGTGCTCGAGTTCATCGCCTCGAAGATCCAGACCAACATCCGCGAGCTCGAGGGCGCCCTGATCCGGGTCACGGCGTTCGCCAACCTCAACCGCCAGGACGTCGACATGACCCTGGCCGAGATCGTCCTGAAGGACCTGATCCCCGAGGGCGGCGAGCCGGAGATCACCGCACCGCTGATCATCGCCCAGACCGCGGGCTACTTCAGCCTGAGCATCGAGGAGCTCACCGGGCCCAGCCGGGGTCGCCACCTGGTGATGGCCCGTCAGATCGCGATGTACCTGTGCCGCGAGCTGACCGACCTCTCCCTGCCCAAGATCGGCGCCCAGTTCGGCAACCGCGACCACACGACGGTCATGTACGCCGACCGCAAGATCAACAAGCTCCTCGCCGAGCGGCGCCAGGTCTTCAACCAGGTCAGCGAGCTCACCAGCCGGGTCAAGCTGCAGGCGCGCAACGGCTGACGCCGCGCAGGCCGCCGACCCCCGGCTACCGCCGACGGGACGACCATCAGGGGGTGGCGAACTACAACGGTGGAAGGTGTGCAGGGCCCCGGGGACGACCCCGACCCCTCCCGGGACGGCCTGTGGACAAGTCAGCCACCCTGTCCGAGCGCCTCGCTGTCGTGCACAGGGCCCCGCGGTCCGCCCACCTCGTCGTCCCCAGGTCCTGTGGACCCGACTCGCCGCCCCGACCTGCGCGGACACCGCCTCTCCACAGTTTCCACCGCTCCTACGACTACCTCTGACCTCTAGTTCTCCCATCATCCGTGGACATCGGGACACGACCCCGCCTGTGGACGACCAGCCTCCCCGCATCAACGCCGGACGGCTCGCCCTCGTGGACCGCACCCCGGACGTGGCAGGATCGCGGTCCCAGACCTCCAGACCACCCAAGGACGACACCGTGAAGTTCCGAGTCGAACGCGACGTCTTCGCCGACGCCGTCGCCTGGGCCGCGCGCAGCCTGCCGGTGCGCCCGAGCGTCCCGGTGCTCGCGGGGCTGTTGATCTCGGCCGACGCCGAGGGCCTCGTGCTCTCCAGCTTCGACTACGAGACGTCGGCACGCGCCACCCTCGACGCGGACGTCAGCGAGCCCGGGCAGGCCCTCGTGAGCGGCCGGCTGCTCGCCGACATCTGCCGCAGCCTGCCGGCCAAGCCGGTCGTGGTCACCCTCGAGGGCTCGCGGGCCTCCCTGACGTGCGGCTCGGCGCGGTTCAGCCTCCAGACGATGCCGGTCGAGGACTACCCGACCATCCCCGAGATGCCCACCGCGACCGGCACCGTGAGCAGCGACGCCTTCGCCCACGCCGTGGCCCAGGCGGTCACCGCGGCCGGTCGCGACGACATGCTGCCGGTGCTGACCGGCGTGCGCCTCGAGATCGAGGCGAGCACCATCTCGCTGCTGGCCACCGACCGCTTCCGACTCTCGCAGCGCGAGCTCGACTGGAGCCCGCGTACGCCGGACGAGTCGGCCGCCGCGCTGGTGCCGGCGAAGGTCCTCGGCGACACGGCCAAGTCGTTGACCGCAGGCAGCGAGGTGACGATCGCGCTCTCGACCGCGGCCAGCGGCGAAGGTCTGATCGGCTTCGAGGGCAACGCCCCGGGCGGGCTGCGGCGGACCACGACCCGTCTGCTGGACGGGGAGTTCCCCAAGGTGCGCAGCCTCTTCCCGACCGAGCGGCTGACCGTGGCCACCGTCGAGAAGGCCGCACTGATCGAGTCCGTACGTCGCGTCGCCCTGGTCGCCGAGCGCAACACCGCGGTGCAGCTGGCGTTCGCCGACGGCACCCTGACCCTCGACGCCGGCACCGGGGACGAGGCGCAGGCCTCGGAGTCGATCGAGGCGCAGATCGAGGGCGAGGAGCTCACGACGGGCTTCAACCCGCAGTTCCTCCTCGACGGCCTCGTCGCCATCGACCAGCCGGTCGTCGAGCTCGCCTTCACCCAGGCCTCCAAGCCCGTGGTCATCACCGGCAAGGTGGACGTGGGCGCCGACGACCCCGGTTTCCGCTACCTGCTGATGCCGCGCCGTCTGCTGTCCTAGAGCCCACCTCACCCCACCTCACCCACGGTCCACTCGGTCCCTCGGAAGGATCCCCATGGCGGACACCATGACCATCGGTCTCATCGGCCTCGGCAAGATGGGCGGCAACATGCGCACCCGGATGCGCAACGCGGGTCTCACGGTCGTGGGCTACGACCGCAACCCCGACATCGCGGACGTGGGCAGCCTCGAGGAGCTCGTCGACCAGCTGCCGGCGCCGCGCGTGGTGTGGGTGATGGTGCCCTCCGGGGAGGCGACCCGAGAGACGGTCAGGGCGCTGGGCGAGCTGCTCTCCGAGGGCGACCTGGTCGTCGACGGCGGCAACTCGCGGTGGACCGACGACACCGAGCACGCCGCGATCCTGGCCGAGCACGGGGTCGGCTTCGTCGACTGTGGTGTCTCCGGCGGCGTGTGGGGCCTGGAGAACGGCTACGCGCTGATGTGCGGCGGGGCGCCTGAGGACGTCGCCAAGGTCCAGCCGGCCTTCGACGCCCTCCGACCCGAGGGCGACTCCGGCTTCGTGCACGCCGGCTCGACGCCGGGGGCCGGCCACTTCGCCAAGATGGTCCACAACGGCATCGAGTACGCGATGATGCAGTCCTACGCCGAGGGCTGGGAGCTGCTGGAGAAGGCCGAGCTCGTCGACAACGTCACCGAGGTCTTCGACTCCTGGCGCGGCGGCACGGTGATCCGCTCCTGGTTGCTCGACCTGCTCGTGGCGGCGGTCCAGGACGACCCGCACCTCGACCAGATCGCGGGCTACGCCGACGACTCCGGTGAGGGCCGGTGGACCGTCGAGGCCGCCATCGACCACGCGGTCCCGCTCAACGTCATCGCCGCCTCGCTCTTCGCCCGGTTCTCCTCCCGCCAGGACGACAGTCCGGCCATGAAGGCCGTCGCCGCGATGCGCAACCAGTTCGGCGGGCACGCCACCCACACCGAGCCGCCCAAGGGCGGCACGAAGGGCTAGACCAGCCCGACCCGCACCAGCCCGACCCACAGCAGCCGGGCCACCGCGAAGCCCGCCCACGCCACCAGGACGACGCGGACCACCCGGTGCCGCACGAGGCGCTGGAGCGACGGGACGTCACCGCGGCCGAGGCGGGCACGGGCGGTGACCACGGCCAGGCCGAGCACCACCGCGATGGTGAGCAGGCCGAAGGGGTGGGCCAGGAACGAGTCCTCCCACCGGCCGTGCACCGCGTAGACCCACGACCGGGTCAACCCGCACCCGGGGCAGGGCAGGCCGCTCAGCAGCCGGAACGGGCACAGCACCGGCCCGTCCTCGACGTGGTCGGGAGACACGACCGCCGCCACCGCGACGCCGAGCGCTCCCAGGCCGGCCATCCACTCCGCGTCGGCGACCGGGCGCCGGCCCGGGGTCGCCGCCGGCTCAGCGCAGCGGTCGACCGTCGACATCGGGCATCTTGCGCAGCAGCACCAGGATGAGGTCGATGAGGGCCCAGATCCCGCAGCCGCCGCAGGTCAGCAGCTTGGCCACCCCGAGGCCGGTCTGGCCGACGTAGAACCGGTCGACGCCGAGGGTCCCGACGAAGAACGAGAGCAGCACGGTGGTGAGCCACTCGCGGTGGGAGAACAGGCCCGGGACCTCACGGGCCGCGAACCACGCGGGCGACTCCGCCTGGCGCAGCATGGTGTCGCTGCGCAGCTGACCGGAGAGCGCCATCGAGCCGAGCGACCCGAGGTCGTAGGGGCCCTCCTCGCGGCCCATCCGCGAGATGACGAACCGCCCCGACGGCGGCTGGCTCGGCGGTCCCCACGACGGGCCGCCCATCGGAGGTCCGGTCGGCGGGGGCGGGAAGGACGGGGGTGGGAACGACGGCGGCGGGGGTGGCGGCGGCGTCGAGGGCGGGGGCGGTGGCGACTGGTCGCGTGGGTCGTACGGGTTCGCCGGCTCCTCCGGTGGCTGCGTCATGGCGCGCAGCCTAGGCTGGGCAGGCCCCCGAGGGAGGCGGAAAGGACGGCTCGGCGTGCACGTCTCGCACCTGACCCTGCACGACTTCCGTTCCTACGCCGTCGTCGACGTCGCCCTCGAGCCGGGCGTGACGGCCTTCCTCGGGCGCAACGGCCAGGGCAAGACCAACCTCGTGGAGGCCGTCGACTACCTCTCCCGCCTGGGCTCCCACCGGGTCGCCACCGATGCGCCGCTGGTCCGCGCCGGGGCCGAGCGCGCGGTCGTGCGCGCCGCGGTCGTGCGCGAGGGCCGCACCGCGCTGCTCGAGGTCGAGCTGGTGCCGGGCAAGGCCAACCGGGCGCGGATCAACCGGTCGCCGCTGCCCCGCACCCGCGACCTCGTCGGCGTCCTGCGCAGCGTCGTCTTCTCCCCCGAGGACCTCGCGCTCGTCAAGGGGGACCCGGGGGAGCGGCGCCGCTTCCTCGACGACCTCCTGGTGCTCAGGACCCCGCGGTTGGCCGGCGTGCGGGCCGACTACGACCGGGTGCTGCGCCAGCGCACCTCCCTGCTCAAGACCGCACGGCACGCACGGGGAGGAGCGGCCGAGGGGGCCCTGGCCACCCTCGACGTCTGGGACGAGCACCTCACGGTCACCGGCAGCGAGGTCTGGGCCGAGCGGCTGCGGCTCGTCGAGGCGCTGCGGCCCTACGCCGGGGCGGCGTACGCCACGGTCGCGCGTGGGGCGACGCGTGAGGACCTCGGTCTCGCCTACCGCTCCGCCTGCCCCGTGCCGGAGGGGCTCGACCCCGCGGCACCCGACCGGGAGGCGCTCACGGCCGCGCTGCGCGCCGAGCTCACGAGGCGGCGGGGTGAGGAGCTCGACCGCGGGGTGACCCTGGTCGGTCCGCACCGCGACGACCTGGTGACGACGCTGCGCGCCGGCGCGGGCGACCCGCTGCCGGTCAAGGGCTACGCCTCGCACGGCGAGAGCTGGTCCTTCGCCCTGTCGCTGCGTCTGGCGTCCTACGACCTGCTGCGCAGCGACGGCGACGACCCGATCCTGATCCTCGACGACGTCTTCGCCGAGCTCGACGCCCAACGGCGCGAGCAGCTCGCCGAGCTCGTCTCCGGCGCCGAGCAGGTCCTGGTCACCGCCGCGGTCGCCGCCGACGTGCCCGCGGCGCTGGCGGGCGCGCGGTTCACGGTGGCCGACGGCACCGTCGTGCGCGAGGAGGCGACGTGAGCGACCAGGGCCCTGCGGAGGAGTCCGCGGACCCCGAGGCCCGGGACGCGGAGGCGCGGACCCCGGAGGCGGGGACCCCGGACCAGCCACCCGCAGCCGACGGCCTGGACCTGGCCCGCTCGGCGGCCCGCGCCGCGGCCGGCGCGGCCACGACCCCGGCCCGCCGCCGTCGCAGCAGCGGCCCCGCGACGGGCACCGGCGCGGCGGGACGTCGCGGACGCCCGGGCTCCGGGTCGCACCCGGACGAGCGGGACCCGCAGCTGGTCGCCTCGAGCCTCTCGCGGCTCGTGGAGGACCACGGCTGGGCCCTGGACCTGCGCATCCGCAGCGTGTTCGCCCGGTGGGAGGAGCTGGTCGGTGAGGAGGTGGCGGCCCACGCCACGCCCGAGGCCTTCGACGACGGTCGGCTCGTGGTGCGGGCCGGGTCGACGGCCTGGGCCACCCAGCTGCGCCTGCTGGCCCCCACGCTGCTGCGCCGCCTGGCCGAGGAGCTCGGCCCGGGGATCGTCACGGTCGTCGAGGTCCTCGGACCCCACCGCCCCGCCTGGACCCGGGGCCGGCTGTCGACGCGCGACAGCCGCGGGCCCCGCGACACCTACGGCTGAGCGCGCCGGTTGGTCGGCTGGTCGGCCGGCTGGTCGGCCGGCGGTCGGCCCGGGGCGCCGATCCGAGGCGCCGATCTGAGGCCCGAAGGCTCCGCGTTCCAGTACGGGGGTCCGGCGCACCCCCCGTCCGGACCTCCACGGGCCCCTCACGACCCGCACAAGGCCGTCCTGAGCGACGTGGACGGCGCCGTGATGTGGAGCAAGGGTGGCTGCGAGGCCCGTGACGGGTAGACTGGGCGGGTTGCCGTCAGGACCCACGGGTCCCGACTCGCGCGCGTGCCCGACGTACCCACGTCGCCCGGCACGCCGAACGATCCCGACGCGAGCAGAAGAGGTTGTGCGTGACCGCCGAGAACCCCCCGCCCGACGAGCTCACCGCCTCCGCTCCCCACCCCGACGACCCCGGGGTCACCCCGGCCGACCCGGCCGCGGACACCGGGTCGATCGCCTCCCGCGACCACGTCAGCGCCGAGTACGACGCCTCGGCCATCCAGGTCCTCGAGGGTCTCGAGGCCGTGCGCAAGCGCCCGGGGATGTACATCGGGTCGACCGGTGAGCGAGGCCTGCACCACCTGATCTGGGAGATCGTCGACAACGCGGTGGACGAGGCGCTGGCCGGCCACTGCGACCGGATCGTGCTCACCCTGCTGGGCGACGGCGGGGTGCGGGTCGAGGACAACGGCCGCGGCATCCCGACCGACACCGCCCCCGGCCAGGAGATGCCGGCGCTCACGATGGCGTTGACGCTGCTCCACGCGGGGGGCAAGTTCGGCGGGGGCGGCTACAAGGTCTCCGGCGGGCTGCACGGCGTCGGGGTCTCGGTCGTCAACGCCCTGTCGAGCCACGTCATCGCCGAGGTCCGCAACCGCGGCCACCTGTGGCGCCAGACCTTCTCGATCGGGGTGCCCGACGGCGACCTCGTCGAGGTCCGGGCCATGGAGCCCGGTGAGCGCACCGGCACCACGATCACCTACTACGCCTCCGAGGAGATCTTCGAGACCACGACGTACTCGCTGGAGACGATCACCGCCCGGATCCGCGAGTACGCCTTCCTCAACAAGGGTCTCGAGATCGTCGTGCGCGACGAGCGCCCGGACGCCGACGAGGTCGTCGACGCCGTGGAGGACGACACCGTCGAGAACGACGTCGACAGCGAGCGCGCCGACTCCATCCACCGCGGGCGCGGTGAGGGCGGGGGCCTCGAGCAGGTCTTCCGCTACGACCGCGGCCTCGTCGACTACGTGGAGTACCTCAACCGGCGCAAGGAGGCGGCGACGCCCTCGATCATCTCCTTCGAGGCCGAGACGCCCCCCTCGGTCGAGGACCACGCCAGCCTCGAGGTGGCGATGCAGTGGAACACGACCTTCAACGAGTCGGTCCACACCTTCGCCAACACGATCAACACCCACGAGGGCGGCACCCACGAGGAGGGCTTCCGCGCGGCGCTGACCTCGCAGGTCAACCACTGGGGCGAGGAGTGGGGCCTGATCAAGAAGAAGGAGGACCGGGTCTCCGGCGACGACATCCGCGAGGGTCTCACCGCGATCATCTCGATCAAGCTCGCGGAGCCGCAGTTCGAGGGTCAGACCAAGACCAAGCTCGGCAACACCGAGGCCAAGGGCTTCACCCAGCGCACCGTCAACGACCAGCTCGGCGCCTGGCTCGAGCAGAACCCCGCCGAGGGGCGCGACATCGTGCGCAAGTCCCAGGCCGCGGCCAGCGCCCGGATCGCGGCCCGCAAGGCGCGCGACCTCGCCCGCGACCGCAAGGGCCTGCTCGGCCGCTCCGGGTTGCCCGGCAAGCTCTCGGACTGCCAGTCGACCAACCCCGCCGAGTGCGAGGTCTTCATCGTCGAGGGCGACTCCGCCGGCGGCTCGGCCCGGCAGGGCCGCGACCCGCGGGTCCAGGCGATCCTCCCGATCCGGGGCAAGATCCTCAACGTCGAGAAGGCCCGCATCGACAAGGTGCTGGCCAACACCGAGGTGCAGTCGATCATCTCCGCCCTCGGGACCGGCATCCAGGAGGAGTACGACGACGCCAAGCTGCGCTACCACAAGGTCGTGCTGATGGCCGACGCCGACGTCGACGGTCACCACATCAACACCCTGCTGCTGACGCTGCTCTTCCGCTTCATGCGCCCGCTCATCGACGGCGGCTTCGTCTACATGGCCCAGCCCCCGCTCTACCGGTTGCGGTGGAACAAGCCGGCCGAGCACGAGTTCGTCTACTCCGACTCCGAGCGTGACGCGCTGCTGCGCGACGGCGCGGCCGCGGGCAAGAAGCTGCCCAAGGAGAACCCGGTGCAGCGCTACAAGGGCCTCGGCGAGATGAACGCCAAGGAGCTGTGGGAGACCACGATGGACCCCGACAACCGCCTGCTGCTCCAGGTCACCCTCGACGACGCCGCCCACGCGGACGAGATCTTCTCGATCCTGATGGGCGAGGACGTCGAGCAGCGCCGCTCCTTCATCCAGCGCAACGCCAAGGACGTCCGGTTCCTGGACATCTAGGCCGCCCGCGCGCGAGCCAGTGACCAGCCGGACCAACCAGGAAGACCCATCGTGACCGAGACCCCCACCCCGCCCACCGGCTCCCGGATCGAGCCCGTCGAGCTGCAGACCTCGATGCAGCGCGCCTACATCGACTACGCGATGGCCGTCATCGTGGGCCGCGCGCTGCCCGACGTACGCGACGGGCTGAAGCCGGTGCACCGCCGGGTGCTCTACGCGATGTACGACGGCGGCTACCGCCCCGACCGCGGCTTCTCCAAGTGCAGCCGGGTCGTCGGCGACGTGATGGGCCAGTACCACCCGCACGGCGACACCGCGATCTACGACACCCTGGTGCGCCTCGCGCAGCCGTGGGTGATGCGCGCCCCGCTGATCAACGGTCAGGGCAACTTCGGCTCGCCGGGCAACGACTCCGCGGCCGCGATGCGCTACACCGAGTGCCGGATGGCGCCGCTGGCCATGGAGATGGTGCGCGACATCGACGAGGAGACCGTCGACTTCCAGCCCAACTACGACGGCCGCTCCGCCGAGCCCGTCGTGCTGCCCTCGCGGTTCCCGAACCTGCTGGTCAACGGCTCCGCCGGCATCGCGGTCGGCATGGCGACCTCGATCCCCCCGCACAACCTGCGCGAGGTCGCCGCCGGAGCCCAGTGGGCGCTCGAGCACCCCGACGCGACCAAGGCCGAGCTCCAGGACGCCCTGATCGAGCGGATCAAGGGCCCCGACTTCCCCAACGGCGCGACGATCGTGGGCCACACCGGCATCGAGCAGGCCTACCGCACCGGTCGCGGGTCGATCACCCAGCGCGCGATCATCGACGTCGACGAGGACGTCAAGGGTCGGACCTGCCTGGTGATCACCGAGCTGCCGTACATGGTCAACCCCGACAACCTGGCGCTCAAGATCGCCGAGCTCGCCGACTCCGGCCGCGTGCAGGGCATCGCCGACGTGCGCGACGACACCTCCGACCGCACCGGACAGCGTCTCGTCGTCGTCCTGCGGCGCGACGCCGTCGCCCGCGTGGTGCTCAACAACCTGCTCAAGCACACCGAGCTGCAGACCAACTTCAGCGCCAACATGCTCGCCCTCGTCGACGGCGTCCCGCGCACCCTGAGCGTCGATGCGTTCATCTCGAACTGGGTCGAGCACCAGGTCGAGGTCATCCGCCGCCGCACCGAGTTCCGGTTGCGACGCGCCCAGCAGCGTGCCCACATCCTGCGCGGGCTGGTCAAGGCCCTCGACGCGCTCGACGAGGTGATCGCGCTGATCCGCAGCTCACCCGAGGTCGACGACGCGCGGCAGGGCCTCATCCAGCTCCTCGACGTCGATGAGGACCAGGCCAACGAGATCCTCAACATGCAGCTGCGCCGGCTCGCGGCGCTCGAGCGGCAGAAGATCATCGACGACCTCGCCGAGCTCGAGCGCGTCATCGCCGACCTCGAGGACATCCTGGCCAACGTCACCCGCCAGCGCACGATCGTCTCCGAGGAGCTCGCCGAGATCGTCGAGCGCTACGGCAACGACCGTCGCACGCAGATCGTCGCGGCCGAGGGCGACCTGTCGATGGAGGACCTGATCCCGGACGACGAGCTGGTCGTCTCGATCACCCGCGGCGGGTACGCCAAGCGCACGGCGCGCGCCCTCTACCGGACCCAGAAGCGGGGCGGCAAGGGCGTACGCGGCGCTGCGCTGCGCGGCGACGACGTCGTCGAGCACCTGATGGCCACGACGAACCACCACTGGCTGCTGTTCTTCACCACCGCGGGGCGGGTCTACCGCACCCGGGCGTACACGCTCCCGGAGGCCTCGCGCGACGCCCGCGGCGGTCACGTCGCCGGGCTGCTGAGCTTCCAGCCCGACGAGTCGATCGCCCAGGTGCTGGCGGTCCGCGACTACGAGCAGGCGCCGTACCTGGTGCTGGCCACGCGCAGCGGCCTGGTCAAGAAGACCCGGTTGGGCGACTACAACTCGCCGCGTCAGGCCGGCGTGATCGCGATCAACTTCCGCGACGACGACGACGAGCTGATCGGGGCGGAGCTGGTGAGCGCCCAGGACGAGATCCTGCTGGTCTCGCGCCGGGGTCAGTCGATCCGCTTCCGCGCCGACGACGCCCAGCTGCGGCCGATGGGCCGCGCGACCTCGGGGGTCTCCGGCATGAAGTTCCGCGGCGACGACTCGCTGTTGTCGATGTCGGTCATCCGGGCCGCCCAGGTCGCGGCCGAGGAGGCCGCCGGACTGGCCGAGGAGACCGAGGACTCCCCGCAGGTCGAGGCCTCGGCCGCCGAGATCGAGGCGGTCAAGGCGCAGTACGTCTTCACCATCACCGACGGCGGCTACGCCAAGCGCACCCGGATCAGTGACTATCGCACGCAGTCGCGCGGCGGCATCGGGCTCAAGGCGATGTCGCTGACCAACGAGGACCGCGGCGGCCTCGTCGGGGCGTTCATCGTCGAGGACGGCGACGAGGTGCTCTCGATCACCGCCAACGGCCAGGTCGTGCGCAGCCCGATCAACGACGACATGCGCGCCACCGGCCGTACGACGATGGGCGTGAAGTTCGTCAGCTTCAAGTCCGGCGACAGCGTCGCCGTCGTCGCCCGCTCGGTCGAGGCGAAGGTGGAGGAGGAGGCTGCCGAGGAGGCCGGCGCCGAGGCTCGGCGCCGAGGCCGGTGACCAGGCCGGTGAGGCGGCTGCCGTCGTGGGCTCGTCGGATTCGACCGGGGCTGACACAATCGAGGGGACCGACGAGGCCGACGGCTCGACGCCGGCCGATGGCGATGCCGGTGAGCCCACCGGTGGAGGCGAGAGCTGATGAGCGACGGCAGCACGGACACCCGATCGACGGCGACCGGGGGTGCCCCCGACCCGTCGGGACCGACCGGTGACCGCGCCGCCAGCACGAACTCCTCCGAGGACACCGTGATCCGACCTCCGCTGGTCGAGCGCATCCAGGCCAAGCTCTCCGCCGCGCAGGAGGAGCACCGGGCGAGCTCGGCGGCCAAGGCGCAGCACAACGCGACGACGACGACGGCTCCCCGTCCGGCCAACCGGGCTCCGCGACGGGCCCGCCTCCGGTTGACCCGCATCGACCCGTGGTCGGTGATGAAGACGTCGTTCCTGCTGTCGATCGCCTTCGGGATCGTCACCGTCGTCGCCGTCGCGATGATCTGGTCGGTGCTCGACGCCGCCGGCGTCTGGACCTCGATCAACCAGACCATCCAGGACAGCGTGGGCGGCCCGGACACCGCGAGCCTCGACGTGCGCAACTACGTCGGGACCTCCCGCGTGCTCGGGTTCACCATGATCGTCGCGGCCGTCGACGTCGTGCTGATCACCGCGATCGCGACCCTCGCCGCCTTCCTCTACAACATGTCCGCCGCACTGCTCGGCGGCGTCGAGGTGACCCTCGCCGAGGACCAGCACTGAGCCGGCGCGCTCGGCCTCGTCCCGCTGTGGGGATCCGCATCCGGGTGCGGTAGTCTCACCGCTCGGTCGTCGCCTCGGCGGCGGCCGTTCGCGGGCCTATAGCTCAGACGGTTAGAGCGCTTCCCTGATAAGGAAGAGGTCACAGGTTCAAGTCCTGTTAGGCCCACCGCAGCCACCCGGACCACCCGCCGGTCCGACCGGCCCGAAGTTGGAGGCACCAGCCATGAAGAAGGTCGTCCTCGTCCTGGTCACCGCCGCGGGTGCCCTCCTGGCCAAGCGCAAGTACGACGACGGCAAGGCCGAGCAGGCGCTGTGGGCCGAGGCCGTCGACCCCGTCGAGCGCAGCTGAGCGACGCCCGACACCAGGGGGCCTTGGCGCAATTGGTAGCGCACCTGCTTTGCAAGCAGGGGGTTAGGGGTTCGAGTCCCCTAGGCTCCACCAGACTCCCGCAACCGCACGAGCTCACACCCCGCACGTCGCGTCGTCCTACGTCAGGGGCACGCAGGCTCCCGGGCTCGTATTCCGGCGGCCCGGTCGTCACGCTTGGCGTGGGCTTCCTGGCTGGCCAGCGCCTACGATCCCCAGATGTGGCGGATGCTCGCGTGCGCGACCCTGGGACTGGGACTGGGACTGGCGCTGACGGCCTGTCAGTCATCGTCCGATCCGACGGACCCGGGTACGCCGGTGCTGCCGGTCGGTGCGGGTCCGCTCGCCACCGATGCCGTCCTGTGGGCCGTCGACGACACCATCCACCTCGATGACGCAGTCATCCGTGTGGGCAGGCCCGTCCAGGCGATGGTGGAGGCGAACGGCCGGATCTACCTCCTCCAGGGCCGCTCGGACGTCGTCCGCGTGACCGATGGCGGTGCCGTTCGCTCCACGAGCCTGCGCGCCGACGAGCTCAGCGTCTCCGAGGACGACCGGTACCTCGGCCTGCTGGACAAGTCCGACGGGATGCCGTGGTCGACCACGATCGTCGACCTGGACACCGGTGAGGTCGTCGTCCGCGACGACGCGGGCATGGGTGACGCCGAGGACGACCTGGCGGACCTCTACGAGGACGCAGAGCCCCGGGTCCTGGGGTTCGACGGCGACGAGCTCGTCGTCCGGACCGCGTCGGGCCCGGTGATGTCGTGGGATCCGCGGACGGGCACGCGGACCGAGCGCAACGGTCGCAACGACCTGTACTACTTCGCCGGCCGCGATCCCGGTGGCGGTCAGCGACTGCCTGCCCTGGTCAGCGACGGCAGGCTGATCGTTCCGCGACGATCCCTACCGGTCGACCCAGCCGGGCCACGTGTCACCCGACGGTTCGGTGGCCCTGATGCCGGTCGGCAGCGGCACCCAGGTCTTCGCCGTGCGCAGTGGCCGACGGTTGCCCGCCGACCTGCACGGCCGGAGGTTCATCCTGGGGGGCTGGACCGACCGGCAGACGGCGTACGGTCTCGCCTTCGACGGCAGTCCCTTCGGGCCACACCCGGTCCGCCTCGTGACAGTGCCGGCTCACCGTCGAGCAGCGACGGTGCGACGTCCTGCGCACCATCCGCGCCCCCGCCCACGAGCTGGTCCTCTTCCCGACCGGATCGGCCGCCACCGACTACTGACACACGCCCCCACCCTCGAGCCGATCCGGCCGCAGGTACCGTCCGGATTCGTGTCAGGCCGAGCCGTGCTTCCGAACCCGCTCGCCGGGATGTCACCGAACGCGCTCGGCGCCGTCTACATGGTGATCGGCTCGCTCGGCTACGTCACCAACGACGCCCTGATCCGCGTCGCGACCGCCGAGGGCCTCGACGTCTATCAGGCCCTGTGCCTTCGAGGGATCGGGATGACCGCGGTGTTCGCTGCCCTGCTCAAGGTGCGGGGCGTCGTCGTCACACGGTCCCAGCTCTCGCGCCCGGTCCTGGGCCGGGTCGGCGCCGAGGTGGTCGCGTCCGTGCTGTTCTTCGCCGCGATCGTCAACCTCGAGTTCGCGAACGCCCAGACGATCCTGCTGATCGTGCCCTTCGTGGTCACGCTCGCCGCCGCCGTCGTCCTGGGCGAGACCGTCAGCGCCCTCCAGTACGCCACCGTGGTCGCCGGGTTCGTGGGGGTCCTCTGCGTCGTCCAGCCCGGCACCGGAGCGTTCTCGCCCTGGTCGCTCGCCGTCGTCGCCGCAGCAGCGGCGCTCACCTTCCGCGAGTTCGCCACCCGCCGCGTCGACAGCTCGATCCCGGCGGCGTTCGTCGGGTTCGTCACCGCCGTCGCCATCACGGTCATGACCGGGACCCTGGCCGTCTTCACCGGATGGAACCCCATCAACCGCACCGCCGCAGTCGTCGTGGCGGCGGCCTGTCTGTGCCTGGTCGTCGGCTACGTGTTCACGATCAGGACCGTGCGGGTCGGGGACCTCAGCGTCTCGGCCCCGTTCCGCTACACCACCCTGCTCGGGGCCGTCGTCCTCGGCTACGTGTTCTTCGACGAGGTTCCCGACACGCTCACCGTCATCGGCTGCACGATCATCCTGGCCAGCGGCATGGTCGCCATCCGCCTCGAACGGGTCGCACGGCGCACCCCGACGGACCCGGCCCTCACGACGCCGCCGGGCTGACACCCACCTCGCTGAACCCACCTCGCTGAACCCACCTCGCCAGGGGCGAGGCGGGATCGGGGTGCGCCAGCGACAGTGCCTCGACGTCGCGCCGACGTACCAGACCTACGGTGACCCGTCAGGCTCAGCGCGACCCTGCAGGCGGAGGATCTCCGCCTCCAGTGCCAGGACGCGTTCGATGCCGACGGCGTTCAGCCCATCACCGAGCAGCTCTCGGATGCGCGTGAGGCGATCCACGTCGGCGGAGCTGTAGCGCCGCGACCCACCATCGGTGCGCGCGGGCTCCAGCAGACCGCTGCGCTCGTACGCCCGGAGGTTCTGCACCGTCGTGCCCGAGAGCTCCGCCGCGACCGAGATCGCGAACACGCCACGGTCCCGATCGATCATCTCGTCACCTCTTGCATCGGGGGTTCGTCCTGTGCTACATAAAACCTACATCGGCCAGTACACCTCTGGCCACCCACACGACAAGGAGGATTTGTCATGTTGCTGCGCACCGCAGACCCGTTCCGTGAGTTCGACCGCCTCACCCAGCAGCTCGCCGGAACGACCAATCGTCCCGCGGTCATGCCCATGGACGCCTGGCGCGAGGGCGAGGCGTTCGTCCTCGAGTTCGACCTGCCCGGCATCGCCAAGGAGAGCATCGACCTCGACGTGGAGCGCAACGTGCTGACCGTCCGCGCCGAGCGCACCGGTCGCAACGGCGACTGGGAGATGCTGGCCACCGAGCGGCCCCGCGGACTGTTCAGCCGGCAGCTGGTCCTCGGCGACAACCTGGACCTGGACCGCATCGACGCCGCGTACGCCGACGGCGTGCTGCGCCTGACGATCCCGGTCGCCGAGAAGGCGAAGCCGCGCAGGATCGAGGTCCGCACCTCCGACGCCGAGAACGCCGCGATCGCGTCCTGACGTCCACCGACGGGGGACGACAGCCCGGGTCTGCCCAGAGCCACACCGGCTCTGGGCAGACCCGACGGCACCAGAGATCCTTCGTCATCTCGACCGGCACACCAGCAGGCGGCCGGCCACCAGCCCGTCCTCGAGGAGCCGGCCGATCCGCTCGGACTGCTCGCAGGCGGTCGCGTGACGGTCGTCGCCGGCGTGGTCGCGCTCGATGAGGGCCTCGACCGCGGCCACGGCCCGGTCCCAGCTCTGCGGTGCCGGCGGCAGGTCTCCCATCCACGCCTGGTCCTCGATCGTGAGCCCCGCGCGGCGTACTGCGGACTCGAGCCCGGGCAGGTCGGGGAAGATGTTCCCCTCGGGCTGCGAGGGCAGCTCCTCGACGGTGCGGACGAAGACGAGGACGCCCACCGCCGCGCCGGGTCGGGTCACGCGGGCCAGCTCACGCAGGTGTGCTGTCTTGTCCGCCACCGTGCACAGGACTCCCAACGACCACGCAGCATCGAACACCTGGTCCCGGAAGGGCAGCGCGGCACCGTCGGCGACGGTCACCGAGTGGCCGAAGAGTCGCACGGCGGCGCGGCAGGCGCCCTCCATCGGTTCGGCCAACGTGGGCTCGACACCTCGGTTGCCGGCGGCGTAGGCCGCGGGGCCGCCGACCCCGGCGCCGCTGTCCAACAGGTGCGTGCCCCGGGTGAGGTCCATCCGGGTGCACAGCCAGTCGAGTGCGCCCGGACTTCCGCTGCCTCGGCAGGCCGCCGGCAGCGCGTGGTCCTCACCCAGCTCGAGGACGGCGTCGGCCGTCCAGGTCGCGTAGGTGTCGAACTCGTCGACCATCGCCTCGTCGCTCATGTCGCCTCCCGGATCCGGTGGCCGATCTCGGCCTTGATCTCTGCGCCGTACATCTCGCTGAGGGAGGTGCCGCGACCGGACAGGTTGACCCCGGCCACCCCCTCGATGGACAACAGCTCCTCGGCCTCCTGGACGGCCGCCCGGATGCCAGCGGCCCGTACGTCGGGTGCGCCGAGGACCACCTCGATGCGGTCGTCGTCGATGCCCAGGCCGGGAAAGGCCTGCAGTCCGCGCGCCGAGGTCTCGTCGGTGTAGACGGCGACGGCGGCGATCACCGGGATGGTCAGACCCGCCTGGCGTGCGCTGGAGACGAAGGCGGCCACCGCGGCGGGGTCGCCGACGTGGTTCAGGATCGCGACGTGCGCGCCGGCCTGCTGCTTCACCACCAGCCGGGCCGGACGGATCGACCTCGGGAACGCCTCGGGTGACTCCGCGACGGCGACGGCGTGCCCGAACGCCGAGGCCAGGGCGGCGAGCCGGGTGCCGTCGAGGTCGAAGACCTGGGTGGCGTCGCGCATCCCTGGTGCGCGACCGTCCCCGGTGACGCACAGGACGCCGTCGGCACCGGCGGGCCCGAGCCCCGCGAGCTCCTGCTCGAGCGCGACGCGGTTGCGATCTCGACACGCGAGGGTCACCCACGGCACGCCCCCTGCCTCGCGGACCAGGCGCGTCATCATGGTGGGCGGGAAGTCCGGGCTGTGCTGGTGCTCGCCGATCAGGAACGCGGTGCAGGACTCGGCGAGGACCCGGGTCATCGCGGTCACGGTGTCCGCGTCGTACGGCGGCAGGTTCAGGTCGGTCAGGACGGCGCGGCCGGCAGCCAGGTCGTGACCGAGCTGCGATGCGGGAGCCGGTCGCGGTGGCGAGACCGGTGCGTCGGTGGTCCACGGGACGGGCACGGTGAGCTGGGCGAACGGACAGGGTTGCGCCTGCATCTCGCAGTCCCCGTTGTTGCGTGGACCGCCGCACGGGCCGAAGGTCATGTGCTTGGGGCACGCGACGTCATGGTTGGTGCCCGTCATCCCCCGACGGTAGCCGGACACCTCCGCCGCAGGAGCAGGCGCCGCTGTGCTGGTCAGGTGCTTGACTGTCGCCGTGGTCGAACCGACGGACGCCGAGCGCCTGGCGAGGCAGCTGACCGCCGGCGCCGGCCCGGGTGAGGCCGAGGCTCTGCTCGAGGCGCTGAAGAGCGGACAGGTCTCCAGCATCTTCGAGAAGCTGCGGGTCGATCAGGCACCGACGCTGCTGCCGGTCCCCTCCGAGGTCCGAGGGTTCCGGGTCCGCCTGGACCTGCACGACGCGAGGCCGGCGGTCTGGCGCAGGCTCGAGCTGCCCGGTGACCTCCCCCTGTCCCGGTTGCACGAGGTGCTCCAGGCCGCGATGGGGTGGTTCGACAGTCATCTGCACCGCTTCCGCACCGGGCAGGACCACCGCTCGCCGTACTTCGTCACCCGCTTCGACCTCGAGGAGGGTGAGGAGGGCGAGGAGATGACGCTCGAGGACGGCGTGCGCCTCGACCAGCTCGTCGCGAAGGAAGGCGACGACCTCTGGTACGAGTACGACTTCGGCGACGGCTGGGACCACCGGCTCGTGGTGGAGGCGGTCCTCGAGACGCCCCCCTCGACGGCGCAGTGCACCGGCGGGCAGATGGCGTGCCCTCCCGAGGACTGCGGCGGCATCGGCGGCTACGACGACCTGGCCGCCTGGGTGCGCAGCGGGTACGACGACGCCCTCGTGCCCGAGGGTTTCCAGGATGCCGCCCACGGCCGTGGCTGGCTGCCGTCGGACTGGCACCCCGATCGCTTCGACGTCGCGGAGGCCGGCGCCGCGCTCGCCGTCGCGCTCGCGGAGCCCGTCGCGGTCACCGGCGAGCTCGCCGGCCTGGCCGACCAGCTCGAGAACCGCGGCATCCGCCTGCTGCGCGAGGTGCTGGGGCGTCCGTCCTCCCACGGACCGACGGAGGTCACCGACGACGAGGCCGACCGCCTGACCGAGACCTACCGGACCTTCCTCGACGTCATCGGCGGCGGCGTCGCACTGACCGCCGCCGGCTACCTGCCGCCGGCGGTGGTCGAGCAGGTCGCTGCGCACACCGGCATCGGCTCCTGGTGGATCGGCAAGGCCAACCGGGAGGACCTCACCTTCCCCGTCGCCGACATCCGCAGCACGGCGCGCGCCCTCGGGCTGGTCAGCGTGCGCAAGGGCCGGGTGTCCCCGACCGCCGCCGCCGTCCGCTGTGGTCGGGACCCGCAGGCACTCCTGCGACACATCGTCGGCCGGCTCCCCGTGGGGACCAAGGACGCCGAGCGGCAGGCGGGGTGGATGGCCCTGGCCGTGGCCGGCAGCGGCGTGCCGGCTCAGGAGTGGCGTCGCGAGATCGCCGACCTCATGTACGCGCTCGGGTGGCGGAGCGGGTACGACCGGTTCTCCCACCCGTCCGCCGAGAGCGCGACACTGACCGTCCTCGAGCAGCTCGCCGGTGCCTCGCGGGTCCCCTGGCGTGAGATCACCGGTGTCGACCTCGCCGTGGCGGCGGCTGCACGCGCTGTCATCCAGCCGTGAGTGGCGCGGCAGGCTCCCACAGCCCCGGCGCCACGCCGTCTCCGTAGGCTGGCGGGGTGCGCACGCTGCTGAGTCCCCGGATGCTGGGCGCGCACCTGCTCGCTCTCGTCCTGGTGGCGATCGCCGGCGGCCTCGCGCTGTGGCAGTACGACGCCTGGGGTGCGCGCCGCGCCGCGGACGCCGTCGACGTGACCGCGCTGACGGCCGAGCCGCTGACCGACGTCATCGGACCCGATGACGCCTTCCCCGGCACCGACATCGGCCAGCCGGTCACCCTGAGCGGCACCTGGGCGACGCAGGGCAGCGTGGTCGTCACCGACCGGGAGCTCGACGGGCGCTCGGGGCTGTGGGTCGTGACGCCGGTCGTCGTCGACGGCACCTCCTCGGCCATCCCCGTCGTACGCGGCTGGGCGGCGAGCCGGTCCGACGTACCCCCGCCCCCGACCGGACCCGTGCAGCTCACCGGCTACCTGCAGCCCTCCGAGGGCCGCACGATCACCGACGCCGACCCGACCGACGACGTGCTGCCCCAGCTGCGGACGGCCGACCTCCTCCAGCGGGTCGACAGCGACCTCTACGGCGCGTACGTCGTCGCGGCCGGACCCCGCGCCGGCGACCCGGCCTCCACCAACCCCGGCTCGGAGGGGCTGGTGCTCGCCGACGTCGCCCAGGTGCCCACCAGCGGTCGGTTCACCGCGCTGCGCAACCTGCTCTACGCGATCGAGTGGGTCGTCTTCGGGGCGTTCGCGGCGTTCGTGTGGTGGCGCTGGGTGCGCGACGTGCTCGCGGCGCACCGCCGCCGGGACGATGCCGACGACGTGGACGAGTCGGTCGACGCCGAGGGCCACCCGGTAGGTTCGAGCACGTGAGAGGCGTGCTGAACCGGTACCGGGTGATGGCCACCGTCGTGGGGGTCCTGCTCGTCGTGCTGATCCTGGTCGGGATGCCGCTGAAGTACCTCACGCCGGAGGCCAGCAGTCCGCAGCAGCTGGGCGAGTGGATCACCACCTACCTCGGCGTCGCCCACGGCTGGCTCTACATGATCTTCCTGGTGACGGCGTTCTGGCTCTCCCGCAAGGCCGGCTGGGACCTCCCGTTCACGATCGTGACCCTGGTGTGCGGCACCGTCCCGCTGCTGTCCTTCTGGGCCGAGCGGCGCGCCACCGTGCGGGTGCATGCCGAGCACCCCGAGACCGAGCCGGTGCCGGCCTGATCGTGGGCCCGAGATGACCACGGCCTTCGTCCTGGGCGGCGGCGGCGTCCTCGGGGCCGTCGAGGTCGGCATGCTGCGGGCGCTCCTCGAGCGCGGCCTCGTCCCCGACCTCGTGCTCGGCACCAGTGTCGGCGCCCTCAACGGCGCCCTCGTCGCGCAGCAGCCCGAGCCGGCCGTGGTCGACCGGCTGACCGGGTTGTGGCGCGCCGCGGCCGAGTCCCGCGGTGAGGTGTACGGCGACCGCCCCTTGCGCACCGTGCGCCGCGCGCTCTCCAGCGGCACCCACCTCTACTCCGCCGGGCCCCTGCGCGCCCGTCTGGAGGAGGAGATCGGCGGGGCCACCTTCGCCGACCTGCCCGTGCCGCTCCAGGTGTGCGCCTCGAGCATCGAGCGGGCGGCCGAGCACTGGTTCTCCACCGGGCCGGTGGTGCCCGCGGTCGTGGCCAGCGCCGCCGTACCGGGCCTGCTGCCGCCGGCCCGGGTCGGCGACGAGCACTACCTCGACGGCGGCATCGTGAACTCCATCCCGCTCGGGCGGGCGGTCGCGCTCGGCGCGACCAGGGTCTTCGTGCTGCAGGTCGGGCGCATCGACCGGCCGCTGCGGGTGCCGCGCCGACCGTGGGAGGTCGCCCGGGTGTCCTTCGAGATAGCGCGGCGTCACCGCTTCCACCGCGAGCTCGCGGAGGTCGAGGCCCTGGGTCGGGACGGCGACGGCGTGGGTGCGCAGGTGGCCTGCCACGTGCTGCCGGCCGCGGGGACCTCGGCGCGCGACGACGGCCTCACGGCGTTCCGCGACTTCTCGCGGGTGCAGGAGCGGATCGAGGCGACGTACGTCGCGAGCCGCGCCTATCTCGACGATCACGATGTCGACTGAGCAGGTCGACTGAGCAGAAGGTCGACTGAGCAGAGAGCGGAACCTCGACGTGCAATGTGCGGCACCTCGGCTGACAAAGGGTGGAACGTCGGCCGACGTAGGGTCGCGGCCATGAGCTGGACCAGCCCCCTGGCGCGACGGACCTGGTTGGTGCGGCGTCTGGTCGTCGCCCCGCTGGTCGTCGGCCTGGCCGCGCTCGCCTGGACGGCGCTGCCGCTGTGGCTGCTGCTGGCGGCGCTCGCCTCACCGGTGCTGCCCGGCCGGTGGCGGGCCCTGCGCCTGTTCTGGCTGGCCGTGGTGTGGCTGAGCCTGGAGACGCTCGCGCTCGCGGTCATGCTCGGGTGGTGGCTGGCCAGCGGCTGCGGACGGCGCCTGCGTACGCCGTACTGGGAGGGCGTGCACTACGACCTGGCCCAGGCGTTGACCTGGGTCCTCTTCGCCGAGGCGCGCCGCGTGCTGAACCTCTCCGTGCACACCGAGGGGCCCACCCCCGACGCGCACCCCGGGTTCGCCATGATCGTGGCCAGCCGTCACGCCGGCCCGGGGGACTCGCTGGTGCTCGTGCACGCGCTGATGCACACCTACCGGCGCGAGCCGCGGGTCGTGCTCAAGGACACCCTCGGCTGGGACCCCCTGGTCGACGTCCTGCTGCGGCGGATCCCGTCGCGGTTCGTCACCTCGGGCGACGGGGTCGAGGAGCAGGTGGCCGCGCTGGCCGCCGACCTCGACGAGGACGACGCGTTCGTGATCTTCCCCGAGGGCGGCAACTTCACCCCGGGCCGGCGGCGACGCTCGATCGAGCGCCTGCGCGAGCTCGGGCACGGGCCGATGGCCGAGCGGGCCGAGCGGATGCAGCACGTCCTGGCACCCCGACCGGGCGGTCTGATCGCCGCGCTCGAGGCCAACCCGGACGCCGACGTCGTCCTCGTCGCGCACACCGGGCTCGACCACGTGATCGGGGCACGCGAGCTGTGGCGCGCGCTGCCGATGGACCTGCGGATCGTGATGCGGTGGTGGCGGGTGCCGCGCAGCGAGATCCCCTCACTGCGCGACGAGCGGATCGACTGGCTCTTCGAGTGGTGGCAGCACATCGACGACTGGATCGCCGAGCAGCAGCCGGAGCGGCTCGCTCCCGGGGCGGCCCGCCGCGAGAGGCACGAGGCCCGCCTCACCTGAGCGCAGCGAGCCTCAGGCCCGGTGCTCCCCGCCCTCGAGGTCGACCGACTCGGCCGGCTCGTCGGGGTTGGTGGCGGTGTGCGGGGTGCCCGCGGCGTCGGCGAGCGCCTCGTCGGGCGAGGACCCGGCCGAGTCGTCGGCGTCGTCCGCGGCCTCGCTCGCACCGCGCTGGCTGCCCGCGGCGGGAGACGTCTGCTCGGCGGGGGCCGACGGCGAGGACGTCGTCGGCGTCGAGCTGGGTGCCGGGGGCGGCGTCGGCGTGTACGAGGACTGCCAGCTGTCCTCGCTGCTCGACCGGAGCTTCTTCGCGACCAGCGCTGCGGCGCCGGCGACGGCACCCAGGACCAGCAGCGCCTTGATCTTGGAGCGCTTCTGCTTCACCGGCTCGCCGCGCAGCTGCGCGACCTTGGCGTCGGCGTGGTCCTTGACCGCGCTGGCCCGGGAGCCGGCGGCGGCCGTGCCTGCCGCGATCAGGGGAGCGGCCTTCGCCCGCGCCGCGGCGGTGTCGGGGCTCACCGCGCGGGCCCTGTCCTTGACCTCGGTGAGGTAGGGCGTGGCCCGGTCCCGGGCGTCGGCGACGTAGGGCGCTGCCTTGTCCCGCGCGTCGGCGAGCACGGGACCCGCCTTGGCCCGCGCGTCGGCGAGGACCGGTCCCGCCTTGTCGCGCGCGTCCGCCAGGGCCGGCCCGGCCTTCTCGCGGGCGTCGTGCAGCGCCGGGATCGCCGTGTCCTTGACGAAGTCGCCGGCCGAGTCGATCGCGGACTCGACGTGGGGGCGGACGGCGTCGACGTAGTCGCCCGCCTGGTCGAGCAGCGTCTTGTTCTTGGCCAGTGCCATCGCGGAGGTCCTTCGAGAGTCGTCGGAGTGGTTCGGCTGGGGGCCCATCCCATCACGCCTCGCACATCGGCTTCCACCCGCTACAGCGGGTCCGGGACGGACCGCTTGGCGATCGTGGCAGGATCGAGCAGCGTGTCGCGCCACCCGCACGGGTGCGACGCGGCCCCTCCCCGATCCGAAAGGCACCATCTCCTCATGCCGAAGCAGGCCATCATGACCACCAACCGCGGTGTGGTCACCCTCAATCTGTTCCCCGACCACGCACCGGAGACGGTCGCCAACTTCGCGGGGCTCGCCACCGGCGAGAAGTCCTACGAGGACGGCAAGGGCGGCACCGGCCCGTTCTACGACGGCCTGGCCTTCCACCGCATCATCGACGGGTTCATGATCCAGGGCGGCTGCCCGCTGGGCACCGGCACCGGTGGTCCGGGCTACACCTTCAAGGACGAGCCGCACCCCGAGCTGGTCTTCGACAAGCCCTACCTGCTCGCGATGGCCAACGCGGGGCCCGGCACCAACGGCTCCCAGTTCTTCGTCACCGTGGGCAAGGCGCCCTGGCTGAACTTCAAGCACACCATCTTCGGCGAGGTCGCCGACCAGGCCGGCCGCGACGTGATCGACACGATCGCCAAGGCCCCGACCGGCGCGGGCGACAAGCCGCTCGACGACGTCGTCATCGAGTCGCTCGAGGTCGTGGACAACTGACCGAGCAGCCACCACCTCCCTCGACCGGTGCGGGGGTGCCGGTCTGCTACCGGCACCCCGACCGGGAGAGCCACATCCGCTGCCAGCGCTGCGAGCGGCCGATCTGTCCCGACTGCATGACCGAGGCCGCGGTCGGCTTCCAGTGCCCGAGCTGCGTCGTCGAGGGCCGCAAGAGCGTGCGCACCGCCACCACGACCTACGGCGGACGTCGACCCACCCGTCCGGGGCTGCTCAGCCAGGTCCTCATCGGGATCAACGTCGCGGTCTTCGTCGTGCTCCTCGCCACCGGCGGACGCGGCTCGCCGATCGCCTTCGAGCTGGTGCTGATCCCCCAGCAGGTCGCCGGCGGCGCCGTCTGGCAGCTGCTGACCAGCGCGTTCGCCCACCTCGACCTGCTGCACATCGCGCTGAACATGTACGCGATCTACCTGCTCGGACCCCAGCTCGAGGAGCTGCTGGGACGGGCTCGCTTCCTTGCGCTCTACCTCGTCTCGGCCCTGGCCGGCTCCGCCCTCGTGATGGCGGCCTCCGCGCCGTTCGGCGCCACCCTGGGGGCCTCGGGCGCCGTGTTCGGGCTCTTCGCGGCCTACCTGGTGGTGGCCCTGCGGCGACGCGCCAACCTCCAGCCGATCCTCATCGTGATCGGCATCAACGTGCTCTTCACCGTGATCGGGCGGGGGTTCATCTCCTGGCAGGGTCACCTCGGCGGCTTCCTCGGTGGGCTGCTCGTCGCCGGGGCCCTGTTCTACGCGCCCCGGCAGGGTCGCTCCCGCTGGCAGTGGACCGGCGTCAGCGCGACGCTCCTGCTCGTGCTGGCCGCGATCGCGGCCCGCGTCGCCGTCCTGGGCTGACCGCGTCCTGACGGCTGACCGACGAGCCGCCTCGTGCCGGCCGGGTCTGTCCACAGCTGTGGAACAACCGGTGGATAACTACACCGGTGTGGTTCGCGGTCGAGGCGCCCGCCGGCCCGGGGGCTACTCCCAGCGGGTGGCGTAGACGAAGCCGACCGCCATCGCGGCGATGCCGACGAAGAGGTTCTTCTGGCCGAGGTCACCGAAGATCGGCAGCGCCGTCAGGTCGTTGCTGATCACGTAGAAGGTGCAGATCCAGACCAGGCCGAGCAGGAAGCATCCGAGCATGCCGACCACGACCCCGCGGCCGCGGCCCAGCGGGGTGGTGGGGTGCGCGGCGATGACGAGGCCGAGGAAGAAGGCGCCGAACCCGATCAGGTAGTTGAAGTCGGCGAGGTCCGCCATGAACGCGGGTCCGCCGGCCTCGGCCGGCTCCGCCCCGATGGTCGTCGGGCCCACCCGGACCGCCAGGTAGTAGTAGGCGATCCAGGCCAGGCCGCCGAGCGCGAGCACGGCGCTCACCACGGTGCGCACCGAGAGCACCGGCGGGCGCTCCGGGTCGGCCAGCTGGAGGGGCTTCACCTTGGACACATCGACTCCTTGAGAGCGGGCGGCGCGGTCGAGGCGCCAGGGGGTCGGGGCTACCTTAGTCGGCGTGACTGAGCCCGACGCCCCGAACGCCCCACGCACGGGGTTGCGTCGTGGGTCTGCGGGTGGGTCGCCGGGTGGATGGCGCATCGCGACGCCGGCGGTCGTGGTGGTCAGCGGGCTGCTCTTCGCGGTCAGCGCGTCGAACTCCGAGGGCACCGACCTGCGTCCGGGGCGCTACCGCGACCTCGCCAGCGTCGTCGACGGCGAGGCCCGGGCCTACGACGCCCTCGCGACGCGGGTCAGCGACCTGACGGCCGAGGTCGACGTCCTCTCGAGTGCGGTGGGCTCACGGGAGGTCGACCGCATCAGCCGCCGCGCGGACGCACTCGAGGACCCCGCCGGCCTGGTGCCACGCAGCGGCCCCGGGGTCAGCGTCGTGCTCGCCGACGCCTCCCCGGAGGTCGTCGACCGCGCCAGCGCGGCGGGCGTCACGGACCTCAACGACCTGGTGGTCCACCAGCAGGACATCCAGGCCGTCGTCAACGCGCTGTGGCAGGGCGGCGCCTCGGCGGTGACGGTGCAGGGTCAGCGGGTGGTCAGCACGACCGGCATCAAGTGCGAGGGCAACGCGGTGCAGCTCCAGGGCATCCCCTACGCGCAGCCCTACCGGATCGCGGCGGTCGGCGACCCCGAGGCCCTGCTGGGCGCGATCGACGCCGACAGCTACCTCCTCGGCTACCGCGCCGACGCGGCCGACCCGGACGTCGCGGTGGGCTGGGAGCTCGACCTGGAGGCCGACGTCGTGGCGCCGGCGTTCGACGGGCTGCTCGACATCACCTACGCCGAGCCGCTGCGGACCGGAGCGCGCAACCCCTGAGCCGCCGGCCCGGCCTACCCGTCGCCGGCCTACCCGTCGCCGCCGTTCCCGTTGCCGTTCCCTCCACCACCGTTGCCGTTGCCATTCCCATTCCCACCGGCGTTCCCGTTCCCGTTGCCGTCGTCCCCGCTGGGGGACGGCTCGCTGGCGCTCGGGCTGTCGCTGGGCGACGGGCTGGTGGTCGCGCTGGGGCTCTCCGTCGGGGTCGGGGTCTCGCTCGGCTCGACGAAGGAGGACACGAAGATGTTCACGTCACTGCCCTGGAGGGCCGTCTGGCCGGCGACCGGGCTCTGGTCGACCACGGTGCCCTCCGGCTCCTCGGTGTCGGGCTCGTCGCGCACCACCGGGTTGAAGCCGGCCTCGGTGACCAGCCGGACGGCTTCGGCCTGCAGGAGACCCCGTACGTCGGGCACCTCCTCGGGGCCGCGTGAGTAGGTGAGGGTGATCGTGGCGTTCTCGTCGACCTCGGTGCCCGACGGCGGGTTCGTGGACAGCACGCGGCCGGCGGGCTCGTCGGACTCGACAGCCGCCGGATCGACCTGCAGGCCGGCGTTGCGCAGCTCCGCCGACGCGACGCCTCGCTGCTGCCCGACGACGTTGGGTACGGCGACCTGGGCGCGCCCCTCGGAGATCACGAGGTCGACGGCGGTGGCAGGCGCCACGAAGCCGTCGGCGTCGGGGTCCTGGGAGATCACCCTGCCCGACGGCACGCGGTCGTCGGGCTGGCGGTCGATCGTGCCGACCAGCAGGCCGGCGTCACCGATCGCGGCCCGGGCCTGGTCCTCGGTCAACCGGAACGTGTCGGGGACCTGGACGGAGTCCGAGGTCGTCTCCATCAAGCGGGGCAGCAGGAACGCGGCGAGGGCGATCAGCGCGGCGGTCAGCAGCACCAGCAGCACGAGCCACCCGTTGCGGTTGCTGCGGCGCTCGGTCGGCGGCGACTGCGGGGCCGGCGCGGCCGCGGGGGTGACGGTCGTCGGGGGTGCGGCGGCGACCCGCGCGGCGTACGCCGGTGGCACGGCCGCCTCGACGGGCAGGCCGTCGAGGTAGCGCTCGATGTCGGCCCGCATCTCTGCGGCCGACTGGTAGCGGTCCTCCACACGCTTGGCGAGGGACTTGATCACGATCGCGTCGACCTCGGGCGGGAGGTCGTCGTCGTGCACCGACGGAGGCTGGGGCTGCTCGCGCACGTGCTGGTAGGCCACCGCGACCGGCGAGTCACCCACGAACGGGGGCCGTGAGGTCAGCAGCTCGTAGAGCAGGCACCCGGCGGAGTAGACGTCGGAGCGGCTGTCGACGGTCTCACCGCGGGCCTGCTCGGGGGAGAGGTACTGGGCGGTGCCGACCACCGCGGCGGTCTGCGTCATCGTCGAGGCGGCGTCGCTGATCGCCCGTGCGATCCCGAAGTCCATCACCTTGACGTCGCCGGCCGGCGTCAGCATCACGTTGCCGGGCTTGATGTCGCGGTGGATGATCCCGGCCCGGTGGGAGTAGTCGAGGGCGGCGAGGACGCCGCTGGAGATCTCCAGCGCCCGCTCGGGGAGGATCTTGCGCCCCTCGCGCAGGATGTCGCGCAGCGTGCGGCCCGCGACGTGCTCCATCACGATGTAGGGCTGGGCGACGCCGCTGCCGTCGGCGGCGGGCTCCTCACCGGTGTCGTAGACGCTGACGATCGAGGGATGGTTCAGCGAGGCCGAGGACTGGGCCTCACGGCGGAAGCGGGCCTGGAACGTCGCGTCACCGGCGAGGTCGGTGCGGAGCCGCTTGACCGCGACGGTCCGACCCAGCCGCCGGTCGACGCCCTTGCGCACCTCGGCCATGCCGCCGCGACCGAGCAGCTCGCCGAGCTCGTAGCGGTCACCGACGACCGTGCCCTGGCCGCTCACCCGTCGCCCCGGCTGCTGTCGGTGCCCTCACCGTCGTCCTCGTCCCTGCTGGCAGTACCGGTGCCGGTGCCGGGGATGGAGGCCGCCGGGCTGGTCGAGACGCTCGCGGACGGTGTCGGGGTCGGCGTCGGGCTCGGCGTCGGCGACGGTGTCCGCGTCGGCGGGCTGGACTCCTCCGGTGCCTCACCGGCGAAGCCGAGGGTGACGGTCGAGCCCTCGGGGACCTCACCGGTCGGGTTGACCGCGACCACCTCGCCCTCCTCCACGCTCCCGTCGTTGGCGACCTCGTTGCGGGCGACGCCCAGGCCGAGGTCCTCGAGGGCGCCGGCGGCGTCGTCGACCTGGCGGCCCAGGTAGTCGCCCTCGTTGACGGTGACGCTCTCGGGGGCCGGGCTCGACTCCTGCTCGCTCGGGCTCTGCTCGGTCGCGCGGGCGCTCGGCGACGCCGGGGCGGACTCGCTGGGCGAATCGGTGCCGGGCTCGGTGGTGCCGGAGTCCTGGCCCCGGACCACGAAGACGACGACGAAGATCAGCAGCACCAGCAGCAGGCCGAGGACGACGTACAGCAGCACGGAGGAACGGCTGTCGGAGCGCCGGCCCGCACCGCTGGACACCGGCAGGGGCGCGGGGTCGTCGAGCTGGGTCTCGAGCGTGGAGGGGCCGCTCACGGCGGCGGCCGGGATCACCCGGGTGCCCTCGTCGACACCGGGGCCCGCGGCGGGCAGCACCGCGGTGGCGGGGTCGCGCAGGGCTGCGGCGAACGCCGCACCGTCGGCGAACCGGTCGGCGGGGTCCTTGGCCAGGGCCGTGCGCACCACGGCGGCGAGGTCGGCCGGTACGTCGGCCGGCAGCTCGGGCACCGGCTGCTGCAGGTGGGCCAGCGCGGTCGCGATGGGGGAATCCGCCTCGAAGGGGCGGCGGCCGGCGAGGCACTCGAAGGCCACGACCCCGAGGGCGTAGACGTCCGAGGCGGGGGTCGCGGTCTCACCCCGCGCCTGCTCGGGCGAGAGGTACTGGGGGGTGCCCATCACCTGGCCGGTGCGCGTGATGGCGGTGGCGTCCGCGGCCCGGGCGATGCCGAAGTCGGTGATCTTGATCCGCCGGTCGCGGGTGACGAGCAGGTTGGCCGGCTTCACGTCACGGTGGATGATCCCGGCGGCGTGGGCCGCCCCGATCGCCGTCGCCGACTGCGCGAGCAGGTCGCGCAGCACCTCGCGGTCGACGCTGCGCCCGGACCGCTTGCCGTCGCTGAGGAGGTCCGAGAGCGGCTGACCGTCGACGAGCTCCATCACCAGGTAGGGCCGGGGAGCGCCGGACCCGTCGCCGGCCCGGCCGCCCAGGCCCTCGAGGGCGCCGGCCGTCTGCGCCTCCCCGACGTCGTAGACGGCGGCGACGCCGGGGTGGTCCAGCGCGGCGGCGTGCTGGGCCTCGGTGGCGAACCGCGAGCGGAACGTCGCGTCGTCGGCGTACTCGCTCTTGAGGACCTTGACCGCCACCTGGCGACCCAGGGTGGTGTCGGTGGCGCGCCAGACCTCGCCCATCCCGCCCGTGGCGATGCGGGCGTCGAGGCGGTAGCGCCGCCGGTCGTCGGCGTAGCGCTCGGGGCCGATGGTGCCCGGCTGGTCGGTCACGGCTGGATCACTGCCTGCATCACTGCCTTTGCGATAGGTCCGCCGAGCTGTCCACCGGCGATCTCGCCGCGGGGGATGTCAGCCTTCTCGATCATGACGGCCACGGCAACCTCCGGGTTCTCGGCGGGGGCGAAGGAGGTGAACCAGGCGTACGGCGGGACGTCGTCCTGGCCGCTCTGCGCGGTGCCGGTCTTGCCGGCCACGCTGATGCCGGGGATCGCGGCGGGGCTGGCGGTGCCGTCGTCGACGGTCGCGACCATGAGCTCGGTGAGCTGCTCGGCGGTCTCGGCGGACACCGCGCGGGAGAAGTCGTCGGTCGAGGTCTGCTCGAGCACGTCGTACTCCGCGGACTGGATCTCGTCGACGACGTAGGGCCGCTTGACGATGCCGTCGTGGGCGATGCCGGCGGCGACCATCGCCATCTGCAGCGGGGTGGCCCGCACCTCGAACTGGCCGATCCCGCTCTGGCCGGTCTCGGGGGCGTTGGCCTCGGTCGGGTAGCTCGAGGTGGCCTGGGGGCTCAGGTCCTCGAGGTACTGCTGGTTGAACCCGAAGGCCTCGGCCTGGGCGGCCATGGCGTCGGCGCCCACCTCGACCGCGAGTGCGGCGAAGGTCGTGTTGCAGGAGTTCTCCATGGCCTGGGTGAACGGGATCGTGTCCGTGCCGCAGTCGCGACCCTCGTTGTCGATCTGGCCCGAGGTGCCGCTGGTCTGGGGCAGCTGGTAGGTCGCGCCGCCCGGCACCTGGTCCTCGGCGCGGTAGCCCCCGTTCTCGATGGCGGCCGCGGCGGTGACGAGCTTGAACGTCGACCCCGGCGGGAGCGTCTGCTGGATGGCCCGGTTGAGCAACGGCTGGCTCTCGTCCTCGCTGAGCTCGGCGTAGCGCTCGGTCACCGCGGTGAAGTCGTGGGAGGCCAGCTCGTTCGGGTCGTAGCTCGGCAGCGAGACCATCGCGAGGACCTTGCCGGTGGCGGGCTCGATGGCCACCACGGAGCCGCGGACGTCACCGGGGAGCGAGGACAGCCCGTCGTAGGCCGCCTGCTGGGCCTGGGCGTTCAGGGTGAGCTGGACGTTGCCGCCCTTGCCGCCCTCGTTGGAGAGCAGGTCGACGAGGTTCTTGACGAAGAGCAGGTCGTCGTTGCCGGAGAGCACCGGGTTCTGCGACTGCTCGACCGCGGTGGCGGAGTAGAAGGAGAAGTAGCCGGTGACCGGTGCGTACATCAGGGGCGAGGGGTAGGTGCGCAGGAAGTCGTAGCGGTCGTCGCTGGGCGTGCTCTCGGCGACCGGGTCGCGCCCCACCAGGATCGCGCCGCGCTCCTGGGAGTAGGCCGCCTCGATGACCCGGCGGTTGCGGGGGTCCTGGTCCAACGAGGAGGCCTCGAAGAACTGCAGGTAGGTCACGTTGACCATCAGGGCGGTGAACAGCAGCAGGCAGAACACGGAGATGGTGCGGATCGGCTTGTTCACGTCTGGATCTTCACCACCTGCGTCGCCTCGTCGTCGGGGCGCTCCTCGATCTTGGACAGGTCGGGGATGGGTCGTCGCGCCTGGTCGGAGATGCGCAGCAGCAGCGCCACGATGACCCAGTTCGCCACCAGGGAGGACCCACCGTAGGACAGGAACGGCGTCGTGAGGCCGGTCAGCGGGATCAGTCGCGTGACGCCGCCGATGACGACGAAGACCTGCAGGGCGAGGACGCCGGCGAGGCCGGTGGCCATCAGCTTGCCGAACCCGTCACGGGAGATCACCGCGGCGCGCAGGGCGCGCTCGACGATCAGGCCGTAGAGCACGATCACGGCCAGGACGCCGGTCAGGCCGAGCTCCTCACCGATCGAGCTGACGATGAAGTCGGACTCGGCGTAGGGCACCCGCTGGGGGCTCCCCTCCCCGAGCCCGCGCCCGATCAGGCCGCCCCAGGCCATGCCGAACAGCCCCTCGACGAGCTGTCCGCTGCCGGGGCTCTGGTCGAAGTACTCCATCGGGTCGAGCCAGATGTCGACGCGGTTCTGCACGTGGCCGAGGAACTTGTAGGCCACGGCTGCGCCACCGAAGAACAGCGCGCCGCCGACCACGAGCCACCCGGGTCGCTCGGTGGCGACGTAGAGCATGACCAGGAACAGTCCGAAGAACAGCAGGCTCGAGCCGAGGTCGCGCTGGAAGACCAGCACACCGAGGCTGACCAGCCACATGGCCAGGATCGGGCCGAGGTCGCGCCCCCGAGGCAGGTCGATGAAGAGCACCCGGCGTCCGGCCAGCGCCAGCGCGTCGCGGTGCTGGACGAGGTAGCCGGCGAAGGCGACGACGAGCAGCACCTTGGCGACCTCGCCGGGCTGGAGGCCGAAGGGCCCCAGGCGGACCCAGATCTGGGCGCCGTTGACGCGGTAGCCCAGACCGGGGACGAGCGGTGAGAGCAGCAGCGCGATCGCGGCCAGGCCGGCGGTGTAGGTGAAGCGCGAGAGCATCCGGTGGTCGCGCAGCACGATCATGGTCACGACGAAGAGCACGACGCCGACGGTCATCCAGGTCAGCTGCTGGCGGGCGAAGGTGCTGTCGTCGGCGAGGTCGAGGCGCCGGATGACGGCGAGGCCGAGACCGTTGAGCGCGGCCACGATCGGCAGCAGCACCGGGTCGGCGTACGGCGCGACGAAGCGCACCGCGAGGTGGGCGCCGATGATCAGCCCGGCCAGCCACCCGCCGTAGCCCACGACGTCGGCCGGGACCCTGCCCTCGGCGCCGAGACCGACCGCGACGTAGGCGCCGACGCCCACGGCGAGGGCGAGCACGAGCAGGAACAGCTCGGCGCCGCGGCGGCGGCGGTGGACGAAGCCCATCAGCGCTCCGGGCTGGGTGCTCGACATCAGCCGGCACCTCCTGTGGAGGTGTCGCCGGTCGCGGCGGGCGACTGCTCCTCGGCCAGGCTCTGGACCGCCTCCCGGGCGGAGCCGAGGCCCGAGACGTCGATGCCGCTGCGCACGCGGCCGGCGTCGAAGTCGGAGAGCCGGGAGAGCTCGACGTCGGAGAGCTCGTAGGGCTGCGAGAGCGAGAGGCCCGGCAGGTCCGCGTCGACGCCGCGGTAGATCGTCACGACGCCCTGGCTGTCACCGACGTAGTACTGACGCTGGGTCCAGGCCCAGGCCGCGGCGCCGACGATCCAGACCAGGCCGATCAGCACGGCCGCCACCAGCAGGCGGCGCAGCCAGCCCAGGCGGTGCGGGGGCCGGGGCGCGTAGCGGGCCGCCTCGGGGTCGATCGGGTCGCTGACGTGGCCGTAGGGCGGCGGGTCGACCCCGAGCTCGGCGTCGACGGGCTCGAGCTCGCCGGTGTCGCCGGAACGGTGCCCGCGGAAGAGCCCGATGCTGCCCGTGAGGGCGGACCCACGACCGCTGCGTCGGCGCAGCTCGGAGGCGGCCCCGACCAGGAGCGGCTCGAGGTCGGCGTACGTCGGGTCGTCGGCGACGGCGGCCTCGGCGAGGACGTCGGCGACGAGGCACGTGACGTTGTCGGAGCTGCCGGCCTCGAGGCTGGCACGGACGAGCTCGACCGCGGCGTAGTCCGGGCTGCCGTCGCTGAGGATGTCGGCGAGCTTGGCCGGTCCGAGCACGCCGCACGCGCCGTCGCTGCACAGGAACAGCCGGTCGCCCGGGACGACCTCGAGGACGAAGAAGTCGGGCTCGAGGTCGTGGACACCGTCGACGGCCTTGAGGATGACGTTGCGGTGCGGGTGGGTGCGGGCCTCGTCCTCGGAGATCCTGCCCTCGTCGACCAGGCTCTGCACGAAGGTGTGGTCGGTGGTGAGCTGGGAGAGCTCGCCGGCGCGGTGGAGGTAGGCGCGGCTGTCGCCGACGTGGCCGATGCCGATGCGCGTCCCGTCGAAGAGCGCGACGGTCGAGGTGGTGCTCGTGCCGTTCAGCGCCGGGTCGTCGTCGACGAGGCGGCCGATCGAGCGGTGGGCCATCTCGAGCCCGTGGGCGACGCGGTCGAGGAGGTCGCCGAGGTCGTCCGGCGGGTCGTCGAGCTCGCGCAGCGCCTTGACCGCGGTCGCCGACGCGATGTCGCCGCGAGCGGCACCCCCCACGCCGTCGCAGACGGTGAGCAGCCACGGGCCGGCGTACCCGGAGTCCTGGTTGTCCTTGCGCACGCGACCCACGTCGGAGATCGCCGAGTAGTGCAGCACCAGGGGCTCGGTGCTGCGCTGCGGCTGCTGCTCGAGCTCGTCGCTGCTCACTTGCGCAGCTCCAGGATGGTCTTGCCGATGCGCACCTGGGTGCCCAGCGTGAGGGTCGTGGGCTGGTTGATGCGCGAGGACCCGATGTAGGTCCCGTTGGTCGAGCCGAGGTCCTCGACGTACCACTGGTCGCCGGCCGAGGCGATGCGCGCGTGACGGGTGGAGACGTAGTCGTCGTCGAGCCGGATGGCCGCGTCGCTGCCCCGGCCGATCAGGATCGGCGCCTGCTCGAGGTCGACCGTGATGCCCTCGTTGGGCCCGGAGGTGACCACGACCTGCTTCGGGGAGCCCCGGCGCGGCTTGGCGGGCTTCTTGGCGGAGCCGGGCTTGGGACCTGCGCCGCCGGTGCGGGCCGCCTCGGGCACCCGGGCGCCGAACATGTCGGAGCGGATGACCGAGATCGCGGAGAGCACGAAGATCCACAAGATGGCCAGGTAGGCCACGCGCACGAGGACGAGAGTGAGCTCGGACATCAGGTGACTGCTCCTTGGTCGCGTCCCTGGTCGTGGTGCTCCTCGATGATGGAGACCGTCAGGGTGGTGCTCCCCGCTCGGACCACGGAGCCGTCGCGCAGGGCGGCGCGGGTCACCCGGTGACCGTCGACGGTGATGCCGTTGGTCGAGTCGAGGTCGCGGACCTCGATGTCGAGGTCACGACCGCGGCTCGCCACGACGAACTCGGCGTGGCGACGGCTGATGCCGGGGTCGTTGATGCGCAGGTCGGCCTCCGAGCCGCGACCGATCACGACGCCGGGGCTCGCGAGCGGGTGCCGGGTGCCGTTGACCTCGAGCACGGCGCGGGCCCGGCCGGCCTGGGTGTGCGTGGCGTGCCCGGTGACGCGGCCCTCGGCGCGACTGCGGATCCGGAAGCGGCCCGTGGTCAGGTCGTCGGCCTTGACGAACTCGATGGAGATCGGGCCCGGGAACGCGTAGCCCTGGGTCGCGGCGTGGTCCTCGAGCTCCTCGGCGAGGGTGCCGGCGAGCGCGTAGCCCTCGAGGCGGCCGAGGTCGACGCCGGACAGCTCGACGACGAACACGTTGGGCACGACCCGGCGGGTGCGCGAGACGATCTGGGCGTTGTTGTCGACCTCGCGCTGGAGCGCCGCGGAGATCTCGACGGGCTGGACCTCGGAACGGAAGGTGCGGGCGAAGGCGCCGGAGATCATCTGCTCGAGGCGCTGCTCGAAGCGCTGCAGGCCACCCATGTCGCCTCCTTCCGGTCTTCTCCGCCGCGCCGGGACCGCACACCGGGCCCCTGGTCGGAGGCTCAGACGGCGCGGCACGTCGGCCCGGCGGTCGGCCGGGTGGACACGACCTTATCCGTGCCGGTGCACCAGGGCGCGCACCCCGGGCGGCCCGGGGCGGGCGATTGGTGGGAAGTCCGGGGCCTGGGATAGCCTGTGGCCGCTTCACGCGCGAGTGGCGGAATAGGCAGACGCGCACGGTTCAGGTCCGTGTGTCCGAAAGGACGTGGGGGTTCAACTCCCCCCTCGCGCACGTGAGGAACCCCGGGTCCACCCCGGGGTTCTGCTCATTTCGGAGGGTTTGGCGGGGGTTTCCGCGAGGGCGGTTGTTCGCCTACGGAGAACGCCGGAAGCAGGGGCCCGGGGCCGAGGTTGAGTCGGTTGCGCTCAACGCGCACCCCGCACTCCTGGAGGGTCCCATGACCGTCATCAACCTGCCCGTCCTCTTCGTCCCCGACCTCGTCGTGCTGCCCGGCATGGTGGTCTCCGTCGAGCTCGACGAGACCGCCCGCGCCACCGTCGACGCCGCCCGCGCCGGCAGCGACGGCCGGTTGCTGGTCGCCCCACGCCTGGAGGACCGCTACGCCTCCTACGGCGCCGTCGCGACCGTCGAGCGCGTCGGTCGGGTGCCCGGCGGCGGCGAGGCCGCCATCCTCAAGGCCGAGAGCCGCGCCCGCATCGGATCCGGCGTGACCGGGCCCGGAGCGGCGCTGTGGGTCGAGACCGAGGTGGTCGAGGCCCTCGACGGCGAGCAGGGCGGCGACGTCCGTGACCTCGCCGACGAGTACAAGCGGCTCGTCGTCGCCACGCTGCAGCGTCGCGAGGCCTGGCAGGTCATCGACCAGGTGCAGCGGGTCAGCGAGCCCGGGGCGGTGGCGGACCTGGCCGGCTACGCGCCGTACCTCTCGGTCGAGCGCAAGCGCGAGCTGCTGGAGACCCCTTCCGTGCTCGCGCGGCTCGAGCTCGTCGTCGCGTGGACGACCGAGCACCTCGCCGAGATCGAGCTCAGCGAGAAGATCGGCCACGACGTGCGCGAGGGCATGGAGAAGAGCCAGCGCGAGTTCCTGCTGCGCCAGCAGCTCGCCGCGATCCGCAAGGAGCTCGGGGAGGGCGAGCCCGAGGGCTCGGAGGACTACCGCGCCCGGGTCGAGGCCGCCGACGTGCCCGACCCGGTGCGCGAGGCGCTGCTGCGCGAGGTCGACAAGCTCGAGCGGGCCAGCGACCAGAGCCCCGAGACGGCGTACCTGCGCACCTGGCTCGACACCGTGCTCGACCTGCCCTGGTCGGTGCGCACGGAGGACTCCACCGACGTCGCAGCGGCGCGGGCGGTGCTCGACGCCGACCACCACGGCCTCGACGAGGTCAAGGACCGGATCACCGAGTACCTCGCGGTGCGCTCGCGCCGCGCCCAGCGGGGCCTGGACGTCGTCGGCGGCCGTGGCTCGGGGGCGGTGCTGCTGCTGGCCGGTCCTCCGGGCGTCGGCAAGACCTCGCTGGGGGAGTCGGTGGCGCGGGCGCTGGGCCGGGAGTTCGTGCGCGTGTCCCTCGGGGGTGTCCGCGACGAGGCCGAGATCCGGGGCCACCGGCGGACGTACGTCGGTGCGCTGCCGGGCCGCATCGTCCGCGCCGTCAAGGAGGCCGGGTCGATGAACCCGGTGGTCCTGCTCGACGAGGTCGACAAGGTCGGGGCGGACTACCGCGGCGACCCCGCGGCTGCGCTGCTCGAGGTGCTGGACCCGGCGCAGAACCACACCTTCCGCGACCACTACCTCGAGCTCGACCTCGACCTGTCCGACGTGCTGTTCCTGGCCACCGCCAACGTGGTCGAGCAGATCCCGGCCGCGCTGCTGGATCGCATGGAGCTGGTCACCCTCGACGGCTACACCGAGGAGGACAAGGTCGCCATCGCCCGTGACTTCCTGCTGCCGCGCCAGCTCGAGCGTGCGGCCCTGACGGCGGGCGAGGTCACGATCAGCGACGACGCGCTGCGCCAGATCGCGGCCCACCACACCCGCGAGGCCGGGGTGCGCCAGGTCGAGCGGCTCGTCGCGAAGGTGCTGCGCAAGGCCGCGACGAGGCTGGCCACGAGCGAGGTGGAACACGTCGAGGTGGACGAGGCGGTGCTCGTGGAGCTCCTCGGACGACCCCGCTTCACCCCGGAGTCGGCCGAGCGCACCTCGGTGCCGGGGGTCGCGACCGGGCTGGCCGTGACCGGGCTCGGTGGTGACGTGCTGTTCATCGAGGCCTCGGCCCACGCTCCGGGCGCGGGTGGGTCACCGGGCCTGACCATCACCGGTCAGCTCGGCGAGGTGATGAAGGAGTCGGCCCAGATCGCCCTGTCGTACGTCCACGCGCACGCCGACGAGCTCGGCGTCGACCCTGCGTTCTTCGACCAGGCGATCCACCTCCACGTCCCGGCGGGCGCCGTGCCCAAGGACGGGCCGTCGGCCGGCATCACGATGGTCACCGCGCTGGCGTCGCTGGCCACGGGACGCCCGGTGCGTTCGGAGGTCGGGATGACGGGCGAGGTCACCCTCAACGGTCGGGTGCTGCCGATCGGCGGGCTGAAGCAGAAGCTGCTCGCCGCGCAGCGCGCGGGCCTGAGCGAGGTGTTCGTCCCGCTGCGCAACGAGCCGGACCTCGACGACGTCCCGAGCGAGGTGCGCGAGGCGTTGACCGTCCACGTCGTCGGCGACGTCCGCGACGTGGTCCGGGGCGCACTCGCGGAGGCGGAGGTCACCGCGCGGGCCGGGGCCGACCACGCCGCAGTGGCCTCTGCGGCCTGAGCTCAGCCGCGCTGGACCTCGTGCAGGACCTCGGAGCGACGGAAGCCGAACCGGTCGTTGACCGCGAGCATCGGGGCGTTGTCGAGCGCGGTCCAGGTGTGCAGTTGCCGCGCCCGGGCGGCCGACGGGAGCCCGACGAGCGCGCGGAGGTTGGCGGCCTTGAGGGCGGCGCCCAGGCCGTGGCCGCGGTGCGCACGCAGCACCAGCGTGTCGTCCTGGGTGAGGTGCACGGCTTCGGTGCGGGGCACGAAGAGCGTGCTGTAGCCGACCGGCTCGTCGTCGACCCGAGCCAGGGCCAGGGCCGTCAGCACGGTCCAGCTGCGGGCCTGCCGCTCCTCGCTGGCTCGCTCGTCCTCGGCCGTGTGCACCACCGGCTCGCGGGCGAGCTCACCGGTGGGAACGTCGACCGACATCGCCGTCCGCAGGACCGCGAGGGCATCGAGGTGCCCGGGCGGGCAGGCGCCGCTCCAGGCCTCGACGCGGTAGTCCGGGTCGACCGGCCCGAGCCCGGCGAGCCTGCCTGGGTCGACGGGCAGGTCGAGCACGAGGTGGTGCTCGCGGTGAGCCGTCTCGAACCCGCGAGCCAGGGCGAACCGGCCACCGGGCCACGACTCCAGGCTCACGCCGTCCGGGACGTGCACCTCCGCCTGGAGGATCGTCCGACCCTCGGCCCGGGCCCGGTCGAGCGCCCACTCCCACAGGCTGGCACCGACCCCGCGGCCCCGGTGCGCGGGCGGCACGGCGATCTCGACCTCGGCGGTCTCGAGGTCGCTGCGCAGGGGCAGCTCGAGGAGCACGGCGCCCACGCACACCGCACCGGACCAGGCGCCCACCGCGAGCCGGCGGCGCACGGGCGAGGGCGAGGACAAGGAGCTGGCGAAGCTCTCCCGGGAGAAGATCGTCGCGTCGACGCGACCGGCGAGGGCACCGCCCCGTAGGGCGTCGTACCAGCACGCGAAGGCGTCAGGATCACCTGGCAGGACTTCGCGGATGTCGAGCACGAGCCTCAGCCAAGCAGAGGACGGACCGAGTCGTCGGTGAGGTCGAGGGTGCCGTCGGGCGTGCGCAGGTAGCGCTGCCCGTGGGGGTCGGTCCAGGTGAACGTCGGGTGCGCACCGAGGGGGTCTGCTGCTTGGTAGGTCCAACCGGCGTGGGTCTTGAGGTTGTGGTGGTGGCGGCACAGGGGGGCGAGGTTGGTCTCGTTGGTCTGGGGCAGGTCCCCGCAGCCTGGTGGCGCCGCGTCAGGGTCCTCGACCCCGTAGGGCTCGATGTGGTCGAGGTCGAGATCGGTGGAGGCCCGGGTGCACCAGGGGAAGACGCAGGTCGGGTGCCGCAGGAGCACGCGCTCGCGGAGGGCGGCCGACGGGTCGTGGGCGGCGGTGGCGTGGGCTGCCGGGTCCTCGGTGAGGTCGACGACCGGGGTGATGCGCAGGAACCGGTCGGTGCGCCCGCACCAGGACCGCACGAGCTGCTCGAGCATCGCGACGAGCCCGGAGCCGGGGAGAAGGACCTGACCCACGACGGGCTCGATGCCGGCGAGGTGCTCCGGGCGCAGGTGCAGGTAGGCCCGGATCTCGCGGGTCGGCACCGCCACGGCGGCGGTGTCAGTGTCACGGTCGGGTCGCAGCAGGGCCAGGGCTCGGGCGGGGTCGGCGAGGATCCCGACGGCACGCGAGCGGCGTACGTCGAGGGACTCGTGGTGGCCCTCGCCCCAGACCGTCGGGTCGAGGCCGGGGTCCGCGAGTGCCTTCGCGACGTGGCTCAGGGCCTGGTCGAAGTCGTCGAGGTCGGCGTAGTCGGCGCGCAGGGCCATGTCGGCGACGCCGGTGTGGTTGATCGAGGACCGGTCGAGGGTGGCGTGGCGGCGGTCGAGGGCCTCGATCTGGTCGGCCTCGCGCTGCTCGGGGTAGAGCTCGAGCATGGCCTGGTCGAGCAGGTGTCCCAGGCCGGTGGTGCCGATGCGGTCCAGGACGCGGTGGACGCGTTGGTCGACGTAGGTCGCGACGTCGGGTGGGGCGCCGAGGATGGACTGGGCGACGCGTCGGGCGCGGTAGGCGGGGATGCCCCCGGCCAGGAGCCGGGCCCAGGTCAGCGGCAGCCGGTGGGCCAGGACGAGCGCGTCACGGATCAGGGCCTTGCCGGAGGTCGTGGACTGGTGGTGGGCGGCGGCGAACGCGGCCGGGGCGTCCCAGGTGATCGGGGGGATCGCGAACCACTCGAGGTCCTCGTCGTCGCAGCGCAGCGGATCGGGCCCTCCGTCGTCCTCGAGACTGGCCCGGGCCGAGGCGGCCACCGGCCGCCAGGCGTGCGCGTGGTCGTCGTCGAGGGCGGGGTGGGCGTGGGCCCAGGCCAGGGCGATCTGGAGGATCTCGACCCCGGCGACCTCCTCGACGACGTGGGCGGCGCGCAGCCGGACGAGCAGGCCGGCGGGGGTGGGCACGTCGGCGAGCTGATCGCTGATGTCGACGGCCGGGCTCACCTGTTCATGATAACAGAACATACGTTCTATCGCTAGTCCTCGTCCACACCGTCCTGTCGGCCTTAGGGTGTCCTGGACCAGGACCGTCGTGAGAGGAACCCGAGATGGCAGACGTCAAGCAGCACAAGATCCAGCTCGAGGAGAGCGAGATGCCGACGCGCTGGTACAACGTGCTGCACGACCTGCCCACGCCGCCGCCGCCGGTGCTGCACCCGGGGACCGGGCAGCCGATCGGTCCGGAGGACCTCGCGCCGTTGTTCCCGATGGACCTGATCGCCCAGGAGGTCTCGACCGACCAGTACGTCGACATCCCGCCCGAGGTCCTCGACGTGTACCGGATCTGGCGGCCCAGCCCGTTGTTCCGGGCGCACCGGTTGGAGAAGGCGCTCGGCACGCCGGCGCGGATCTACTACAAGTACGAGGGGGTCTCCCCGGCCGGGTCCCACAAGCCGAACACCTCGGTGCCGCAGGCCTTCTAC
Organism: uncultured Actinomycetota bacterium; assembly: GCA_963714475.1. Classification (GTDB taxonomy): domain Bacteria; phylum Actinomycetota; class Actinomycetes; order Propionibacteriales; family Nocardioidaceae; genus Nocardioides. The sequence continues at coordinate 619,157 of CAVQOP010000004.1, read as the reverse complement.
AACGCCAAGGCCGGGATCAAGCGGCTGACCACGGAGACGGGCGCCGGCCAGTGGGGGACCGCGCTGGCCTTCGCGTGTGCGCAGTTCGACATGAGCTGCGAGATCTGGCAGGTGCGCGCCTCCTACGACCAGAAGCCGTACCGCAAGATGATGATCGAGACCTTCGGCGGCACCGTGCATCCCAGTCCCTCGGAGCTGACCGAGGCCGGTCGTACCGTCCTGGCCGAGCACCCGGACTCCCCGGGGTCGCTCGGCATCGCCATCAGCGAGGCCGTCGAGATGGCCGCCCAGGACCCGACCACGAACTACGCGCTGGGCAGCGTGCTCAACCACGTCCTGATGCACCAGACCGTCATCGGGGAGGAGGCGCTGCTCCAGCTGGCCAAGGTGGGGGAGACCCCCGACCTGCTGGTCGGCTGCACCGGCGGTGGCTCGAACTTCGGGGGGCTGGCCTTCCCGTTCCTGCGCGAGCGGTGGGCCGGCCGGATGTCGCCCGAGGTGCGGGCCGTCGAGCCGACCGCCTGCCCGACGCTGACCCAGGGCACCTACGCCTACGACTTCGGCGACACCGCCGGCATGACGCCCCTGATGAAGATGCACACGCTGGGCCACGACTTCGTGCCCGACCCGATCCACTCCGGTGGGCTCCGCTACCACGGGATGAGCCCGCTGATCAGCCACCTCTACGAGACCGGGGAGATCAACGCGGTCGCCAAGCAGCAGTCCGACTGCTTCGCGGCGGGGGTGCTGTTCGCCCGGACCGAGGGGATCGTGCCGGCCCCCGAGCCGACGCACGCCCTGGCCGCGGCGGTCGAGGAGGCACTGGCCTGCAAGGAGTCCGGTGAGGAGAAGGTGATCCTGACGGCGCTCTGCGGGCACGGGCACCTCGACCTGCCGGCGTACGCCGCCTACCTGGCCGGCGACATCCAGGACACGTCGTGGGAGGACTCCGAGCTGCAGGCCGCGGTCGGTGAGGCCCTGGCCCGGCTGCCGCAGCTCAGCTGAGGTCGGCGCCGTCGGGATCCCAGTCGACGTTGAAGCCTCCCAGGTGCGGGTGCCACATCTCGTCCCCGCTGTGCTGGGTGAACTCGACCTTCAGCTGCCCGTCGTCCAGGCCGGTCGCGGCCGCGACCAGCGCGACCAGCCGGCTGGCGAGGCGGCCGCGCTGCTCGGCGTCGCGGCCGGCGCGTACGTCGCACATCACCAGCCCGGCCGGCACCGGGTCGCCCGCCGTGCAGCGCCACACCCCGCCCTCGCCGAGGTCGTGGATCGACACGGTGACGATCTCGACCGGGGCCTGCATCGTCTCGGCGTACGCACGGCCGAGTGCAGCCGCGAGGTCCTGCTTCGCGGTCGCGTCGAGGCGGACCGGGACGTCGATCTGGAGTGAGGGCACGAGGTCATTCTGCTCGGTCGCGTGCGGCGGCGGTCGCGGCCAGGGGTCGGTCGCGGCTAGGTTCGCGCAGTGTGAGCGACACCGAACTGCAGGCCCAGGCCGATCTCGCGGCAGCGGTGATGTGGCCCGCGGACCGCGCGAGCCGGGCGCTCGGGATGCAGCTGCTGGCGGTCGGCCCCGGGACGGCCTGCGTCGAGATGCGGGTGCGCCCCGACATGATCAACGGCTGGGGCAGCGTCCACGGCGGCATCGTCGCGAGTCTCGGTGACAGCGCGTTCGCCCTGGCCTGCAACTCCCGTGGCACCGTCACCGTGGCGGCAGGCCTCGACGTCAGCTTCCTCGAGGCTGCCCGGGAGGGCGACCTGCTGACCGCGACCGCGACGGAGCGGACCGTGCGGGGTCGCTCCGGGATCTACGACGTGACCGTGACGCGCGAGGACGGGGTGGTCGTGGCCGAGCTGCGGGGCAGGAGCCGTTCGTCGGGCCGTCCGATCGTGGACCCCGCGCGGCCGGGTCCGGGCAGCGCGGAAGCGTAGGCGGCGAGCCGGAGGCGGGGTGGCCGACGTCGGCCGCCGATCCACGGCACCATGGACCCATGAGCACCCAGCCCGGTACGTCCTCGGCCGCTGCGCCCGACGACGAGGCCCCGACCTCGCCCGACGAGGCCTCCGACGGCCATCCCGAGCGGCCCCCCGCGAGTGAGCAGGCCGTCGCCGAGCGTCCGGTCTGGGAGACGCTGCGTCCCGGGGTCATCGGCGAGGCCATCACCTGGGGCGCGACCTGGGCGGCGCGGTGGCTGCTGATCGCCCTCGGCCTGGTGCTGGCCGGCCTCGTGGTCAGGGAGACCTGGAGCGTCCTGCTGCCGTTGCTGCTGGCCCTGGTCATCGGCAGCGTCCTGCAGGCGCCGGCGAGGTCCCTCGAGCGCCGCCTGCACCTGCCCCGCACCGTTGCGGCGGCGTTCACGATCGTGGTCGCCGTGGCGGTGCTCGGGGGCACGGTGAGCCTGCTGGCCCCGACCGCCAGCGAGGAGGTCGTGGAGCTGTCGCTGAGCGCCTCCTCCGGTCTCGGACGGCTGGAGGACTTCGTCCGCAGCAGCGGGATCGGGGTCACCGACGCCCAGATCGAGAGCGCCGTGACCTCGGTCCAGAACCGCCTGCAGTCCAGCGCCGCCACGATCGCCAGCGGCGTGCTGGTCGGCCTCTCCGTGGTGCTCAACGCCATCATCAACGTGGTGATCACGCTGGTGCTGGTCTTCTTCATCCTCAAGGACGGGCACCGGTTCCTGCCCTGGCTCGACCACTGGTCGGGCCAGGCCGCCGGGCGGCACCTCACCGAGGTCTCGATCCGCGCGTGGACGACCCTCGGCACGTTCGTGCGCACCCAGGCCCTCGTCGGTCTGATCGACGCCGTCTTCATCGGCGCCGGGCTGCTGGTGATCGGCGTGCCCCTCGCGCTTCCCCTGGCGGCGCTCACCTTCCTGGCCGCCTTCGCCCCGATCGTGGGTGCCGTGACCGTCGGCGCGCTCGCCGTCCTCGTCGCGCTCGCGGCCAACGGCTGGTTTGCCGCCCTCCTGGTGCTCGCGATCGTGCTGCTGGTCCAGCAGCTCGAGGGCAACGTGCTGCTGCCCTGGTTGCAGGGCCGCAGCCTCGACCTGCACGCCGGCGTGGTCCTGCTCTCGATCGTGCTCGGCTCGACCCTGTTCGGGGTGATCGGGGCGTTCCTGGCCGTCCCCGCCGCGGCGGTCGGGTGTCGTGGTCGCCAGATACCTCAACGAGCAGGCCCGGGAGCACGAGGAGCCGGTCGAGGTGGCGAGCGAGTAGCGGCGCTCGTCGTAACGCCGTGGTCTGACCTGTGCTGCCGCCGCTGGCGTCAGGCTAGGGCACCGGCTTGGAAGTCCGCTGAATAAGTCGTCCGAGCTTGGCGAGCATCTGTTCGGCGGTCTTGCACGGATCGTGCTCCTGGGTGCCGAAGGCGTGGGCAACCGTGAGATCGCCTCGCGCGTGGGTGCGTCCCCGACCACGGTCATCGCGTGGCGCGAGCGCTACGGCGAGCGGGGTCTCGTGGGGCTGGAGGACACCGGGAGCGTTCCGGGCGACCCCGCGAGCTGGACCACCGCAAGATCGTGGCCGAGACGCTGAAGCCGCCACCGAAGAAGCTCGGGGTCACGCACTGGTCGACCCGGTTGCTCGCCGCCCGGCTGTGGGACCAGCAGCACCTCGATCGCCCGCGCCTGGCGCGCCTATGGGATCAAGCCCTGGAAGGCGGAGTCGTTCCGGTTCTCCACCGACCCCGAGCTCGTCGGGAAGGTCACCGACATCTGCGGGCTCTAACTCGCCCCACCCGAGAACGCGATCGTGTTCGTCATAGAGGCCGCCCAGGACGACATGCTCCACCCGGGCATGCCCCACAGCGAGGACGACGACGACCCGATGGCGGTCATCGAGGCGAGCAGCCGCGCGTACTTCGAGTCCTACCGCCGCAACGCGCGCCTGATGGCGCTGCAGGAGCAGGTCGCGTCCATCGACGCCGACTTCCGCCGCCAGCGCGTCGAGCGTGGCGAGACGTTCGTGCGCCGCAACGCCATGAGCATCGAGCGGCTCCGGGCCGCCGGACTGGTCGACGCCGATCTCGACCCGCTGATGACCGCCCGCGCGCTGTCGGGGATGGTGGGCCGGCTGGCCTACTCGAGCTTCGCGCTCGAGATGGACCTCGACGTCGACGACCTGGTCGACACGTGCGCGCGGCCGTGGGCCAATGCATTGGGGCTGAGATCCGCGGCGGACGCGGGATTGCGTGGTGGCACGGATGGCGCGGCGCCGCGGTGACGGCCAGTCTCGCCGGCATGACCACCGCAGACTTCGACCCCGCACCCACCGACGCCGCGCCCGCGCCCCGGCCCGCTCCCCGGCCCGCGCCCGTGCCCTGACGCCCGATCTGGCGCGCGGCCTCGCACTGCTCGGCATTGCCACGGTCAACGCCCGGCTGCTCTCGCCGCAGGACGTCGTCGGCACGGCCGACCGGGTCTCCACGGTGCTGGTCACCGGCCTGCTGGAGAACCGCAGCTGGCCGATGTTCGCGGTGATGTTCGGGTTCGGCATCGCTGCCATCGCAGCCAGGCTCGATCGTCAGGGAGGTGACCGCCGGGCACGCAACCGCGTGCTCCGGCGGCGCTGCTGGTGGCTCGTCGCCCTCGGGCTGGCTCAGGTCGTCCTGGTCTTCTGGGGCGACATCCTCGGCGTCTACGGACTCACCGGCCTGGTCGTCGTCGCGCTGCTCGACCGGTCGGCGCGCACGCAGGTCTGCTGGGCGTCAGCCGGCGCCACCCTGTGGTTGGTGGGCACCGTGGCGATCAACCTCGGCCCGACGAGCGACGAGGTGCCGGACTCGACGAGCTACTGGGTCTCGATCGGCGAGCGTCTCGAGGTCTTCGTGTTCTGGACGAGCGCCAACAGCCTGCTCCTCACGCATCTGGCCCCCATGCTGGTCGGGGTCGCGCTGTACCGCCTCGGCGCGCTGGCGCGACCGGGGGAGCACCTGCGCCTGCACGCCCGCCTCGTCACGGCCGGTCTCGTGGTCGGTCTCGCGGGGGCGGTGCCGGCGTGCCTCGTCGAGGGCGGCTTGTGGGCGGTGACGCAGGAGGTGCGTGCCGGCGCCCTGGGGCTGCACGCGGTGACCGGGCTCGCCCAGGGTGTGGGCTACGTCAGCCTGGTCGCCCTGTGGTCGGCGCGGCGTGCCCACGAGCCCCCGCGTCCGGGCCTGGTCGCCGTGGTGACCGCGATCGGGAGCAGGTCACTGACCGTCTACCTCGTCCACTCGATCCTGCTGGGACTGGCGCTGTCGGCCTGGGCCCTCGACCTCGGGGGACACCTGTCGGTGGCCACGACCTACCTGCTCGGCCTGGGGGTCTGGGGTGGCTGCGCGTGCGTGGCTCTGGTGCTCGCCGCGCTGGGTCGTCGAGGGCCGGCCGACGCGGCCCTTCGCAGGCTCTCCTACGGCTCGGCGCCCACGCCTGGGGACACCGATGTCAGATAGCCTGCGCCGGGTGGGTCGCTCCCTGTCGGCGGTGGAAGCAGCGCGTCCGCCGAGCCCTGACGACGATCCGCGGGTGACGGCGGCGGTGCTGCTCGTGGCCGTCGCGGCCGGCGCGGGCGCGGTCGCCGCGGTCGTGGTGGACGTCACCGACCGGGGCGCCTTCCCCACCCACCCGGTGTCCGCGGTGGCCCTGGGCGCGTCCGCGGTCGCGGTGTGGATCGCCGCCGCGCGAGCTCATCGGCGCAGCGAGTGGGCCCTGAGGTCGCTGTCGGCGTCGCTGTCGGCCTACCTCTGGCTGGGGGTCGCGGCCTGTGCGGTCGACGACGCGACCCTGGCCGCAGCGTGGTCGGCCGGCTGGATTCCGGTCAACGGCCTGGTCGTGACCGTCGGTCTCGCCATGGCGGCGATGCCGCGATCGGCCGTCGCGATGACCGCGGTGACCGCCGTGGTGGCCACGGGCGCCGCCGTGCTCGCCGAACCGTCCACGCCCTTCGCCGGGCTCCCTCCCGCGGCCCCGGAGGCGTGGACGACCAGGGTGCCGTGGCTCGCTGATGCTCTGTCCTACCTCTTCCTGGCAGTCCTCGTGCTCGCTCTGGGAGCGACTGCCGTGCGCGCCGCGCGCGCCCATGTCACCGAGCGGCGTCACCTGGTGGGCTGCGCCGCGACGGTGTCGATGGGGCTGGGCCTCTTCGTCATGTGCGTCGCGCTCGCGTCACTGCGCGATCCGGGTGACATCGACCCGGCGACCGGTTCGGTCGCCTACCTCGTCGCGGTGGGAGGGACGGCGGCCCTGTCGGCGTACGCCGGCTCGCCCTCGCGGTGGCCGCTGCACGTCGTGCTGACCTACTGGGTCGTCGCGGTCGCCGTCGTCGTCGGGGTCCAGGTCTCGATGCTCACGCCCACGGCACTCGCCGTCGCCCTGACGTCGCTGGTCGCCGTCACCACCGGAGCGTGCGCGCTGGTCGCCGCCGTCTGGCTGGAGAGGTGGTCGGTGCTTGCCCGACCTCAGCTGGTGGCGGCGGTGCCGGCCCTGTCCGCACGGGAGAACGACGTGCTCGCGGGCGTGGCCGCGGGTGGCACCAACGCCGGCATCGCCGCGGACCTCTTCATCTCCGAACGCACCGTCGAGCAGCACCTGCGCACGATCTACGACAAGCTCGACCTCGGCGCACACGACTCCTCCAACCGCCGCGTGCGCGCCGCCGCGTTGTGGTGGCAGCACCAGCAGCAGGCGCACCCGCGGGCCGCGGGGCAGACGGGCTGAGCCGGTCGCGATCGACACTCGCGCACCAGGAGGCATCAGGGGTGTCGAGTTGTCCACAGATGCTCGGCTGAGGCTTCCGGTCGTCGGTGCCGTCGCTCTACTGCGCGAGCACGACGAGCAGAGCATGACCGGGTGGTCGTGCCGGTCGCCGACGTCGAGGCGGTGGTGGGCGAGCTGGTCGCGCGGGTAGCCGGGTTCGGCCCGCTGCAGCCCTTCCCGGACGACCCCATGGTGGAGGAGATCCGGATCAACGATCCGGGCCTAGGTCTGGCTCGGCGGGTCAGGCTCGCTGGGACTGACGGCGTGGTGCTCGGCCTGCGGCGAGTGCGCTGCGCCGAGACGTCGGATCGTAGCGGAGCGCGTGGTCTGTCGCGGCGGCCGGCTGTGCGGTTGGTTGCAGCAACCTGGTTGATCCAATTAACCGCGTAAGTCTTTGCCGCGCCCCCAGGAAGGTCTCAACGGCGGAGTGACTCCGGGCGGGTCCGTGCGCATTAGTCGAGCTCGCGCCCGCGTCCAATTGCCCGCGACGGTGCGAGTACCCGCATCTCCGCCGCGAATGACACCCGGCGGCGTGCTGAGCGCGCCCTCCGATCTGACGATGGCCGGCCCCGCGTCCCGAAGTCGATGCTCAGCCGTCGACGGACATCTCCCCCAGCTCGGACCACTCGGTCCCCTCGACCTCGGCGTTGATGATCTTCGGGGTCGAGGCGAGGTAGGCCGGCAGCTCCTCGGTCGCCTTCTTGAAGTGCTCCGACTGCACGTGCGCGCCGCCGGCGTCGCCGTCGCGGAAGGCCTCGACGAGGACGTACTCGTTCGGGTCCTCGACGCTGCGCGACCAGAAGAACCACAGGCAGCCGTCCTCGGCGTTGCAGGCCTGAGTGAACTCGCGCGAGAGCTCGGGCCAGTCGTCGGCGTGCTCGGGCTTGATGCTGAAGACGGCGGTGATGAAGATCAACGGGACTCCTGGGTCGAGGGGGTCGGGGACGGTGACGGCGGGGTGTCGCTCAGGGCACCAGGATGGCGCGCCCTCGGACGCGGCCGTTGTCCAGGTCGTCGACGGCGGTGGCGAAGTCGTCGAGCGCGTACTTCTGGGTGTGCAGGGTGACCGCGCCCCGCGCCGCGAGGGCCATCAGGTCGCACAGGTCGTTGTAGGAGCCGACCAGGTTGCCGATGACGTTCTTCTCCTCCGAGATCAGGTCGATCGTGGGGACGTCGACGTTCTCGCCGTACCCGACGACGTGGTAGTCGCCGGCGCGCCGCGTCATCGCGATGCCCTGGGCCGTCGAGCCGCCCTCGCCGACGAAGTCGACGACCACCTCGGCACCGAAGCCGGCGGTGAGCTCGAGCACCTCCTCGACCTGGCGGCCCTCGGCGACGACCCCGTGGTCGGCACCGATGGCGAGGGCGAGCTTGAGCGCGTCGGGGTTGCGGTCGACCACGATCAGCTCGGCCGGGGTGAGCGCCTTGAGGACCTGGATGCCGATGTGGCCGAGCCCGCCGGCACCGATCACCACGCACCGGTCACGCGGGGTCAGTCGCCGGGCCGCCTTCGCCGCCGCGTGGTACGCCGTGAGCCCGGCGTCCGCGAGCGCTGCGACGTCGGCCGGCTCGAGGCGGTCGTCGATCTTGACCACGCTGCGCGCGGTCGTCGAGCAGGTAGTCGGCGTACCCGCCGTTGGTGTCGATCCCCGGGAACGCGCTGCTCTCGCAGTGCACGTCGTCGCCCGAGCGGCAGGCGCGACACAGACCGCAGGTCGAGAGCGGGTGCAGGATCACCTTGTCGCCCTCGGCGAGGTGCGTGACGGCCGAGCCGACCGCGTGCACCCAGCCGGCGTTCTCGTGACCGATCGTGTAGGGCAGGGCGACCTGGGACTTCTCGGCCCACTGGCCCTCGAGGATGTGCAGGTCGGTGCGGCACACGCCGGCGCCGCCGATCTTCACGACCACGTCGAGGGGGCCGGCGGGCTCGGGGATCGCGACCTCGGTCATCTCCAGGCCCTGGTGGTAGCCGACGACCTGGACGGCTCGCATGGTGCTCATCGGTGCTGCTCCTCGGGCTGGTTCGCGGCGTGCTTCGGACGGGTGGTGAGGCTGGACAGCGGCACGAACGTCTCGTCGGCGCGGGGGGCCTGGTCGGCCTCCGAGCCGGGGTAGCGGGTGCCGAGCAGGCCCCGGCAGAAGTGGGCGTTGCCGTCGATGGAGATCCGGGTCGAGCGGGCCCGCCGCAGCGCCATCGGCACGTCGGTGGGCGGGGTTCCCTCGTGGTCGACCAGCACGCGCGCCGAGCCCTCGACGCCCAGGCCGAGCGCCTCACGGCGACGCACCAGGGCGTCGCGGTCGTGACCCGGGGACAGGTCGGCGAGACGGACCTCGCCGAGGCTCTCCACCGCGCGGTCGGGGTCGGCCTTGAGCAGCCCGGTCAGGCAGCGCTCGGCCGCGGCCGTGTGGGCCTTGCGCCGGAAGATCTCGCGCAGCCCGTCGAGGCTGTCGTCGGCCTCGGCGCCGAACGTGCCGCGGTAGCCCGCGTCGGCGGCCAGACCGGCGTTGATCCGCTCGGAGTCGTGGTGGTCGTCGAGCTCGACGACGACCTCGCGGTCGAGAAGACCGTCCAGCGCCACGAGCACGTCCCGGGAGTCGGAGGCCATCAGGTAGGCGAAGCTCGGTGAGCAGAACGACGTCGGCAGACGCAGGTGCACCTCGAGGCGGGTGTCGTCGAGGTCGACGGACCGCACGAAGCCGAGGTCGGTGATCGGCTCGTCGAGCTCGGGGTCGAGCACGACGTCGAGCGCACGGCGTACGTCGGACTCGCTCAGCGTCCCCGGCTCCGCGAGCACCGCCGTCATCGGGCGCCCACCAGGTCGGCGTCGACCGCGTCGGTCCCGCGCGGGCCGGTCGCGGTCTCGTCGGCGTCGGGCACGCGGAGCTCGGCCGGCACGTCGAGGTCGTAGAGCGCGGCGGCGTTGAGACCGAGGATCTTCTTCTTCACCGTCGTGCTCAGCTCGGCGTACTCGTCGAGGTCGGAGGGGATCGTGAAGTCCACGAAGCTCTCGATGAGCCACTTCGGGGTCCAGATCGCGTAGTCGCTGGAGAACAGGATGCGGTCCTCGCCGATCCAGTAGAGCAGCTCGCCGACGATCTGGGCGAAGTAGCGCGGGCGGGTGTGGATGAACGGCATCGCGACGGCGAGGCCGCCGTAGACGTTGGGCTCCTGGGTGGCGATCCAGCAGAAGTCCTCCAGGCGCGGCAGGCCGACGTGCTCGACGATGAAGTTGAGGTCGGTGAACTCGCTGGCCACGTGGTCGACGTCCGCGACGTCGAAGGCGTCGCGGTCCAGCGGCCGGATGGTGGGGCCCTTGTGGACGTGGATGTTCTTGATGCCGAGCTCGCGGCAGGCCTCGAAGTAGCGCAGCGCCCACGGGTCGTCGAGCTTCCAGCCGCGCGACTCGCCGTACCAGGCCGCGGTGTAGAGCTTGACGCCCTTCAGGCCGAACCGCTCGGCGTCGGCGTGCAGCTGCTCGAGGCCCTGCTCCCCGTCGCGGGGGTCGAAGAAGTGGTTGTAGGTCAGCTGGTCGGGGTGGGCGGCCGCGAGCGCGGAGGCCTCCTCGGTCTGGCCGAACCCGCTGTTGTAGAACTCCCCGAGGTGGGCGGGCTGGAAGATCGCGTGGTCGACGTAGCCGTCGGTGAAGAGGTCCTTCATCAGCCGCTCGCCGCCCTGGTAGAGGTACTCCTCGTAGGTCCACACCTCGCTCTCGGGCGAGAGGTTGCGGTGGTAGTCGTAGAAGCAGTCGATGAACTGCTTGCCGTGGATGTTGCGCTGGTTGGCCTCGCGGGCGTCCCACAGGGCCACGTGGGAGTCCACGATGAAGTAGCTCTCGCCGTCCTTGGTGTACATCTGCGCCTCCGTCTCGGGCCGCGGCGCGTGCCGCGGACGTCTCCGACGCTAGGTCCGCGCGGGCCCGCTGCCGAGGGGGTCGGCGTCTCACTTTGAGACGCCGGTCACACGGCGGCGTACGCTCGTGGGTGCGGAGGTGGTCAGGTGGTGCGCGATGCCGGGCGCGATGCGGTGGCTCAGGCGCCGAGGCGCCTCGCCGCGTCCTGGCAACGCAGCGAGGACTACGGCGTACCCCTCGAGGGCGCGCAGCCGAGGTTCACCGGTGACCTCGACACCGACTCGCTGTTCTCCCGCTGCGGGCGCGAGGTCCTCGGCGAGCTGCACCGCTCGCTGGGCACCGAGCCGATCAGCCTGATGCTCACCGACGCCGAGGGCCTCGTGCTCGAGCGCCGGTGCGGCGACCACGGCCTGCTGCGGGCCCTCGACACCGTGCACCTCGCGCCGGGCTTCTCCTACGCCGAGCGCGAGGCCGGCACCAACGGCCTCGGCCTCGCGCTGGCCGACCGGGTCCCGACCCTCGTGCGGGCCGCGGAGCACTACGCCGTGAGCCTGCGCACCTACACCTGCGCGGCGGTGCCCGTGCTCGACCCGGTGACCGGGCGCCTGGAGGGGGCCGTGAACCTGACGACGTTCTCGGAGTCGTCGTCCGCACTCCTGCTCACCCTGGCCCGCTCGGCGGCGGGGACGACCACCGCGCTGATGGCGGCGCGCTCGAGCGGGAGCTCGGTGCGCGAGGCGGCCCGGGGCGAGGTCTTCCGGGTAGCGGTGCCGCGGCTCGAGCCGGGCTCCGGCAGCGCCGTCGAGCTCTCGGCGTCCTGGTGCGAGACGGTCGGCCGCCTCCACGCCGTGGTCGAGGCGGGAGGGTCCGTCGTCGCGGTGGGAGAGCCGGGCAGCGGCCGCACCACGGCGCTGGCCCAGGCCGTACGCCGCGCGCGACCGCGCGACCGGGTGCTGGCGGCGCGCACCCCGGAGGCCGGCGACGTCGAGGCCTGGCTGGACCTGTGGTCGCCCGAGATCGGCAAGCAGGACACGACCGTGCTGCTCGGCGAGGCCGACCGGCTGCCGGCCTGGGCCGCCGACCGGCTGCGTGAGCGGTTCGTCGCGGCCCCGCCCGGCAGCTGGTGCCTGGTCGCCGAGCGGTTCGAGGACCTCCCGGCGGCCCTGGCCGGGCTGGTGGGCGTGGTGGCCGTCGCTCCGCTGCGGGAGCGACCCGAGGACGTCGTACCGCTGGCCCGGCACCTCGCCCGGGAGGCCCGCGGTCGCGACATCGACGTCACCGCCCGGGCCGAGCAGGCGCTGCACGACCACGCCTGGCCGGGCAACGTCGCCGAGCTGCGCCGCGTGGTGCGCTCGGCCGTCAGCCGCACCGACGAGATCGACGTCCGTCACCTGCCCGCCGAGGTGCTCTCGGCCTCGGGGCACCGGTTGAGCCGCATCGAGGCGTTCGAGCGCGACGAGATCGTCCGCGTGCTCACCCGCCCCGGCGTCACCATGCCCGACGCCGCGCTCGAGCTGGGGATGAGCCGGGCCACGATCTACCGCAAGCTCACGCAGTACGGGATCCGCCTGCCGCGCTAGGGATGGCACGCCGCCGTCACCGGTGCGCGTTGGAGCAGACCCGTAGCGTCGCGGTCCATGACCCCTGTGCGTCGTTGGCTGGTCACGCTCGCCGTGGCCCTGGCCGTGGTCGGCGTACCGCTGGCGCCGCGGCTGCTGCCGGTCTCCGAGCCGGGGCTGGACGCGGCCGCGCTGCTGACCCGGGTCCAGGAGTCACGCGACGAGCCCTTCTCGGCGCTCGTCGAGACCGCCGGCACGCTCCAGCTGCCCGACGCCGGGACGATCGACAGCGTCGGGGCCCTGCTCGGCGAGCAGAACCGGTTGCGGGTCTGGTGGGGCGACCGCGACACCTGGCGCGTCGACCAGCTGCTGGCCGCCGGGGAGTCCGACCTGCACCACGACGGTGCCGTCACCGTCGACTACTCCTACGAGGCCCAGGAGGCACGGGTCAGCCGCGACCCCGACATCCGGCTCCCGCGCAGCTCCGACCTCGTGCCGGGCGAGCTGGCCCGCCGCTTCCTCGGCGACCTGGACCCTCGCGCGGCGACCGCGGGGGACCAGCTGGCGCTGCTGCCCGCCCGCCGGGTCGCCGGCGTCGACGCCGCCGGCCTGAGGCTGCTGCCCACCGGGGCCGACCGGGGCTCGACCATCGCGCACGTCGACGTGTGGGCCGACCCGGCCACCGGCGTGGCGCTGCTCGTCGAGGTCTGGGCCCGTGACGCGACCGCGCCGTCCTTCACCAGCACGGCCCTGGAGTGGTCGCCCGGGGCGCCCGCCGAGGGCGTGATCGGCTTCCGACGTACGCCGGGCACCGCCGTCGAGCGCGTCGACGTGCTCGACATCGCCGACGCGGCCAGCCAGTACGCCCCGGTGCGTCCGCCGGCCGAGGCCGGTGGGCTCGCGCTCTCCGACGACTCGCGCCAGGCGGTGGGGGTCTACGGCACCGGGCTGCGTCAGGTCGTGGCCATCCCGCTGCGTGACCGCGAGGCCGACCCGTTGCGCGAGCAGGTCGCCGCCACCCTCGGCGCCGTCTCCCTCGCCAACGGCGTCGCCGCCCAGCAGGGTCCCCTCGGCCTCGCGCTCAGCGGGCGCGAGGGCGACGGCGGCTGGCTGGTGGCCGGCAGTCTCCAGCCCGAGGCGCTCGACGCCGTGCTCGGCGACCTGCTGAGCCGCGCGACGTACGTCGAGGAGGACCGGTGAGCAGCGCACCGATGATCGCGACGTCCGCGCTGACCAAGCGCTTCGGCAGGGTCGAAGCGGTCACCGACCTGGACCTCGACGTCCGGGAGGGCGACGTCTACGGCTTCCTCGGCCCGAACGGGTCGGGCAAGACCACCACGGTGCGGATGCTGCTCGGTCTGGTCCTGGCCACCCGCGGTGACATCGAGGTGCTCGGCCGTCCGATGCCGTCCTCGGCCCACGAGGTGCTGCCGCAGGTGGGCGCCATGATCGAGGGGCCGGGGGCCTACCCGCACTTCTCCGGACGGGTCAACCTCGAGCTCTTCGACGCGGCCGGGACCAAGGGCGAGGGTGGGCGGCGCGGTCGTCGCCGACGCGTCGAGGAGGCCCTCGAGCGGGTCGGCCTGGCCTCGGTCGACAAGCGCCCGGTCCACGCCTACTCCCTCGGCATGCGCCAGCGGCTCGGCCTGGCCCAGGCGCTGCTGCGCCACCCGCGCCTGCTGGTGCTCGACGAGCCCACGAACGGCCTCGACCCCCAGGGCATCCGCGACATCCGCGCCCTGCTCGGCGAGCTCAACGCCGGTGGCACCACGGTGCTCGTCTCCAGCCACCTGCTCGCCGAGATCGAGCAGACCTGCTCGCGGGTCGGCGTGATCGACCGCGGGCGCCTGGTGCTGCAGGACGACCTCGACCGGGTCCAGGGACCGACCGGGCGGATGCTGGTGCGCACGACCCGCCCCGACCTGGTGCGCACCCTGCTCGGGGCACGCTGCGAGGACGACCCGATCAGGGGTGCGCACGACGAGGGCCCCGGTCGCCACGGCGACCTGCTCGCCGTACGCGAGGACGACCCGGCGCGGCTGGTCGCCGACCTCGTCGGCGCCGGGGTGCCGGTGCTCGAGGTCACCGTCGAGCGCCGCACCCTCGAGGGCGTCGTGCTCGAGGCGACCGGCGCCGGGTCCGACGACTTCTCCCGCGACGTCGCAGCGGGCTCGCGGGCTCGACGGGTTCAGCGGGCTCGGCGGGTGCGGCATGATCCGCGTCGAGCTGGCCAAGCTGCTGCGCAGCCGGCGTACGTGGGTCACCGTGCTGCTCATCGACGCGCTGCCCAGCCTGGTGGCCGTCCTGCTGGCGCTGACCGCGATCGGACCGCGCCCCGGCACGGGCCCGGCCTTCCTCTCCGCGGTGCTCACCGACGGCACGCTCTTCCCGCTCGCGGCGCTGGCCATCGTGCTGCCGCTGTTCCTGCCGATCGCGGTCGCGCTGGTCGCCGGGGAGTCGGTGGCCGGCGAGGCCCAGCAGGGCACGCTGCGCTACCTGCTGGTGCGCCCCGTCGGGCGTGCCCGGCTGCTGGCGGCCAAGCTGGTCGCGTCCATGGCGTTCGTGGTGATCACCATCGTCGTGGTCGCGGTGACGGCGTACGTCCTGGGCGTGCTGCTGCTCGGGGACGGCAACGTGACCGCGGGCTCGGCGGTCGTGCCCGGCAGCTCGACGAGCGTCTCGGGGACGTCGCTGACCACGCCCGAGCTGATCGGGCGGACCGGCCTGGCGCTGGCCTACGCGATGCTGTGCATGGCCGGCGTGGCCGCGATCGCCCTGTTCTTCTCCACCCTCGCCGACTCCCCGCTCGGCGCCGCCCTCGCCACGATGGCGGTGCTGATCGCCTCGACGCTGCTGTTCACCCTGGACGCCTCCGACGTGGTGCGCGACTACCTGCCCACGCGCTACTGGCTGGCCTTCGTCGACCTGTTCCGCGACCCGATCCTGTGGCGCGACGTCGTGCGGGGCGTGCTCCTCCAGCTCGGCTACGTCGTGGTGTTCTTCGCCGCGGCCTGGGCCAACTTCGCGACGAAGGACGTCAGCGACTAGCCACAGACCTCGGACGTGGGCGTCACCGGCGTCGCCGTCCCGAGCGCGTCGAGCACGATCGCGATGACGGTCGGGTCGGCCGGCACGTCGCTGTGTCCCACGCTCACCTCGGGGCAGACGTCCTGGAGCGCGAAGGACACGGCGCCGTCGAGACGACCGGACGTCGGGGGCACCACGGTCTGGTCGTCGGTGGTCCACAGGGCCACCCACTCGGGTCCGGCGGGGGTCTCGTCGCCCCGGTTGAGGTCGGTGAGCAGCTCGCTGCCGGGGGCGAGCTGTCGACACGCCTCGGGGCACGAGGCGGTGCCCAGTCCCGCCGCGCCCGCGGCGAGGTCGGTGCCGTGGTGGGGCGAGGCCAGGGTCACGACCCGGCGTACGAGGGAGTCGCCGCCGAGATCGGCGACCAGGTAGCGCGCGACCACCCCGCCCGCGGAGTAGCCGACCACGTCGACCGACGGGGCGCCCGCGTCGAGAGCGTCCTGGGCCGCCTGCTCGACCAGGGCGGCGTGCTCGCGCAGGTCACCACGGCCGTCTCCCGGGGGGGCGACCACCTCGACGGTGCGGCCCTCGTCCCGCAGCGCCTCGGCCAGCGGGTCGAGCCCGGACGCGGACCCGCCGTACCCCGGCAGCAGCAGCACGGGGCCGAGCCGGTCCTGCGCGACCGGCGTCGCCGTGCGCCCGTTCCCGAGCACGGCGGTGACGGCGACCGCGAGCACCACGACGGCCGCGACGACCACGGCGCCGACGACCAGGCGCCGTCGCGCGGGGGAGAGGGAGGCCAGCACCCGCCCAGTGTGCTCCCCGGTCGAGGGCTCGCCGACCGGTCACCGGGTCTAGACCACCGCAGGGCCCTCCCCGACGTTCGCGCCCGGACGGTCCCCGACCCGCCTACCGTGAAGGCACGCCGGTCCCCCCGCCGGTCCCCCGGCCCCCGGTCGGTCCCCCCACCCACAGGACACCCCATGCCCTGGAGCCTGCCGAGACGCCGCCATCGCCGACCGTCCGGCCAGGCCGTGGCCGCCGTCGCCTTCAACCGCGGCATCGGTGTGGTCGTGGTCGGCATGGGGCTCGGCGCCGCCGCGATGCTGTGGATCGCGCTCGTGCTCTCCGACCCCGGGTCCGTCGAGCCGCCCCGGGACGGCTCCGTGCTCGGGGCGTGGCACCTGATGTACGCCAACCAGGCGCCGTCGGTGCGGGTCATCCTGGCCGCGATCGCAGTCGCGCTGCTCGCCGCCGCCGTCGTCGCGGGTGGTGAGCAGCTCATCGCGAACCGCTACCGCCGCTCCAACGCCCCGCGGGCGATCCCGCTGGCCCCCAAGATCGTGATGGCCGAGACCGCGGGGGTCTTCCACGGTCCGGTCACCGTGACGGTCCTCATCCCCGCGCACGACGAGGAGGCGTGCATCGCGGCGACGCTGGCCTCGCTCCGGGACCAGGACCAGCCACCCGAGCGGATCATCGTGGTGGCCGACAACTGCACCGACGACACGGTGAGGATCGCGCGCCGGGCCGGCGTGGAGGTCCTCGAGACGGTCGAGAACGACGCCAAGAAGGCCGGCGCCCTCAACCAGGCGCTGCGCGAGGTCCTCACCGCGCAGGGAGAGAACGACCTGGTGATGGTGATGGACGCCGACACGGTGCTCGACGCGGGCTTCCTGCAGATCGCGCGCTCCAGGATGGCGCAGGACCGGGCCCTGATGGCGCTCGGCGGACTGTTCTACGGCGAGTCCGGCGGCGGGATGATCGGACAGTTCCAGCGCAACGAGTACGTGCGCTACTCCCGCGACATCCGCCGACGGCGCGGGCGGGTGTTCGTCCTGACCGGGACCGCCTCGCTGTTCCGGCCGCGGGCGCTGCGAGCGGTGGCCGACTCCCGCGGGCGGCTGATCCCCGGGACCCCCGGCGACGTCTACGACACCGCAGCCCTGACCGAGGACAACGAGCTGACCATCGCCCTGAAGTCGCTGGGTGCTCTCATGATCTCGCCGCCGGGGTGCACGGTGGTGACCGAGGTGATGCCGACCTGGCGCGCTCTGTGGAACCAGCGGCTGCGCTGGCAGCGAGGAGCCCTGGAGAACCTCGGCGCGTACGGCATGGCGCCCCAGACCCTGCGCTACTGGGCCCAGCAGCTCGGGATCGGGTACGGCGTGATCGCGCTGGCCTCCTACGCGGCCCTGGTCGTGGTCACGGCGATCTCCCTGGACGCGTGGGTCTGGTACCCGTTCTGGATGGGCGCGGGACTCATCTTCGTCGTCGAGCGGCTCGTCGGGGTCTGGGCCGGTGGCCGCGACGCACGCCTGCTCGGCCTGTCCTTGCTGCCCGAGCTGGTCTACGCGGCCTTCCTCGACCTGGTCTACGTCAAGGGCGTGCTCGACATCGCCTTCAAGCGCGAGGCGCGCTGGAAGCATCTCGAGCGTCCGACCCCGTCCGAACCGGCCGCCGCCACGGCCGCCCTCACAGCCACGGCCCCGGCCACGACAGCGGGGAGCCGTGACCTGCCGCGGCCCCTGGTCCCGGCGGGGTCGCGATGAACGTCGCGCTGGCCGGCCCGCTCGTGCAGCAGCTCGCCCAGCTGATGACCCAGGGGATCGTGCTCTCCCAGGACACCTTGGGCTCTCCCTGGTTCGGCGTGCTGGCGGCGTTCGTGGCCATCAACACCGTGATGTACCTGGCGCTGGCGGTGGCGAAGATCCTGCCGAAGGTCTATCCCCGGGACTGGTTGCCGCGCAGCTACGCCCGCGCCCAGGAGCGCGGGATCTACCCCGACGGGCCGGGCCGCCCTGGCTAGGGTCGCGAGCATGAACCTCATCCGCCTGGCCGACGCCGCCCTCGACCGCTCGGTGCTGCTCGGCTACACGCGGATCGGCTCGATGGTGCGGCGCAGGTTCTGGGCCGCCGACGCCCCGGCCGGGGCTCTGCGCGACCGGCGGGTGCTGGTCACCGGCGCGACCTCCGGCATCGGGGAGGCGATGGCGCTGTCCTTCGCCCGGCTCGGGGCCACGGTGCACGTCCTGGGGCGTACGCCGGCCAAGATCGACCGGGTGGTCGGCGACCTGCGCCGCCAGGTCCCCGGCGTCGAGACCGTGGGGGAGTGCTGCGACGTCAGCGACCTGGACGCCGTCCGCGCATGGGCGGCGGACTTCACCGGCCGCGTCGGCGCGCTGCACGGCCTGGTGCACAACGCCGGGGTGATGACCGCCGAGCGCACCGAGACCGCGCAGGGCCACGAGATGTCGCTGGCCGCGCACGTGCTCGGCCCGCACCTGATCACCGCGCTGCTGCGCGACGTCCTCGAGGAGGGCGGCCGCACCGGTGGCGCCTCGGTGGTGTGGATGAGCTCCGGCGGGATGTACACCTCCGGGCTGCGCGAGGACGACCTGGAGTACGCCGAGGGCACCTACGACGGCGTCCGGGCCTACGCGCGCACCAAGCGGATGCAGGTGGTGCTGGCCGACGCGTGGGCCGCACGGCTGGCCGGCACCGGCGTGCTGGTCGCCTCGATGCACCCCGGCTGGGCCGGCACCCCCGGGGTGACCGACTCGCTGCCCGGCTTCGACAAGGTCCTCGGCC
The DNA here is from genome assembly GCA_963714475.1 of uncultured Actinomycetota bacterium. GTDB lineage: Bacteria > Actinomycetota > Actinomycetes > Propionibacteriales > Nocardioidaceae > Nocardioides. The sequence continues at coordinate 600,398 of CAVQOP010000004.1, read as the reverse complement.
CGCTGCTGCGCACCGCCGAGGAAGGCGCCGACACGGCCGTGTGGCTGGTCGCGGCGCGACCCGAGGCCCGCGGGCACCACCACTTCTGGCACGACCGGGCGCGACGGCCCACGACGTACCCCTGGCAGCGCGAGGAGGACGCCTCGTCGGTCCGCTCGTTCCTCTCGCAGGTCAGCGGGGCCACGAGCACCGACGAGGCGTGGGCGGTCCCGGCCGGTCGCGGCCGATGAGCGGCCCGGCGGCGCACGAGCCCGGTGACGGTGCCGAGACGCTGGTCGAGCCGTTGCGCTCGCGCTGGAGCCCGAGCTGGTTCGACGAGCAGCGGGACCTGCGCGGTGACGAGGTGTCCGCGCTGCTGCAGGCGGCGCGCTGGGCCCCGAGCGCGGGCAACTCCCAGCCCTGGACCTTCCTGGTCGCCGAGCGGGGCAGCGAGTCGCGCCGGGTCCTCGACGCCGCCCTGAGCCGGGGCAACGCCTGGGTGCGCCGCGCGGCGCTGGTCGTCGTCGCGGTCGCCAAGGTCGCCGCCGATCCCGCCGACGGGCCCGACGCGAAGCGGCCGCGCGACCCGGTCGGGACCGCGTTCGACGTCGGCCAGGCGATCGCGCACCTGAGCGTCCAGGCCCACGCCACGGGTCTGGTCGCGCACCAGATCGCAGGGTTCGACAAGGACGCCGTGGCCGCCGGGCTCGGCGTGCCGGACCACTGGCGGGTGCTCAGTGCCGTCGTGGTGGGTCACGCCGGCGACCCGGACGGCGTCCCCGACGACGAGCGCGAGCGGGAGTCCCGGACCCGCTCGCGGCGACCTCTCGACCAGGTCGCACTCACCCGGTGGGGCGTGGCCTGGTCAGCGTCCTGAGCCGAGCCGGTCGACCAGGTCGCGGTACTGCCGCGCGCGCCGTCGGGTGCGGCGCAGGTGCAGTGGCCACCACAGCAGCAGCACGAAGCTGAGCACGGCGAGGTAGGCGCTCACCCCGGACCGGCCGACGACCTGGGCGAGCGTGGCCAGCACGACCAGGAGGAAGCCGGTGGTCCACAGGAGCGGAGCGGCGGCGGCGTCCTCCTCGGCGCGCCGGTGCAGGACGGGCACCTCCTGGCGCCAGGAGGCGAGCTCGGCGTCGCCGGGCAGGGTGCCCTCAGCCAGGGCCCGTGCGAGCAGCGCGCGCTGGCCGCGACCGCCCGTGCCCTGGCCGCCGAGGCGCTGCTCGGTGCGCCGCTGCACCACCACGACGGCCGCCACGAGGACGGCGCCGACCACCAGGGGGACCCCGGCAGCCGCGATCAGGCTGCCGTACGTCGGGGACTGGTTGATCAGGGCCGCGGCGAGCGCGACGCCCAGGACGAGACCAGTCGTGCGGGCCCAGGAGCGGGCGCGTGGCCACGAGCGGCGGTCCACCCGCAGGGTGTCCGTGCTGGTCCCACGCTGGCTCATGGGTCCCATGCTCCCCTGACGCGCGAGCAGTGTCACGGCCGGGACCGGGGCCCGCGCCGGGGCGCCCCTGGCAGAATCGGGACCATGACCTCCCTCCACGACCACCACGCCACCGCCATCGACGGCGCCGACGTCGACCTCGCGACGTACGACGGGAAGGTCGTGCTCGTCGTCAACACCGCCTCGCAGTGCGGCTTCACCCCCCAGTTCGAGGGGCTCCAGCAGCTCCAGGAGTCCTACGCGGAGCAGGGCTTCAGCGTCCTGGGCTTCCCGTGCAACCAGTTCCGCGAGCAGGACCCGGGCGACGACGCCTCGATCAAGACGTTCTGCGAGAGCTCGTTCGGCGTGAGCTTCCCGATGTTCTCCAAGGTCGACGTCAACGGTGACGACGCGCACCCGGTCTACGCGTGGCTGCGCTCGGAGAAGGGCGGGATGATGGGCGACAAGATCAAGTGGAACTTCACCAAGTTCCTCGTCGGCAAGGACGGCCAGGTCATCAAGCGCTACGCGCCGACGACCAAGCCGGAGAAGCTCACCGGCGACATCGAGAAGGCGCTGCAGGCCCCGCGGACCCCGAAGGCCTGATCGCCCGATGACGAAGTTCAGCGCCGACACCCAGGCCGAGGCCGTCGTCCGGGCCACCCGCCAGGAGATCTGGGACGTGCTCATCGACGCCGACAAGATCGCCCGGCTCACGCCGTTCGTCACCGGGATCGAGGACCGGGGGGAGCACTGGGTGTGGTCGATGACCAAGCTGCCCGTACCCAAGACGACGCTCTCGCCGACGTTCACCGAGAAGATGACCTACGACGAGCTCACGCGCATCGACTTCACCCACGAGCCGCCGGCCGAGGAGAAGGAGAGCACGGGGGTCGAGGGCTGGTACGAGCTCGAGGAGCTCGAGCCCGAGGGCGACGAGAAGGCCGCGACCCTGCTGCGCACCTCGCTGGAGATCACCGTCGACCTGCCGATCCCCAAGGCGATGAGCCCGGCGGTGACGGCGTCGATGAAGACCGTGATCCACCAGATGGGCAACAAGTTCTCCCAGAACCTGCTCGACCTGCTCGGCACCACCGCTCGCTGAGCCCGTCCGCGTCCGCACCTTGTGGTCGTAGTGGTCGCCGGTGGCGGCCCCGCGGGACTTGCCGGTAACCGAGCGAGCGGTGGAAGGTGGTCGGGTGCCCAAGATCGCCACCACCTCGTCCTACTCGATCACCATGCGGCTGCACACCGAGCCCGACCACTCCGTGGTCGGCTCGGTCGCCACCGCCATCGCGCAGCAGGGCGGGATCGTGATGGCCGTCGACGTCGCGGAGTCCAGCAACGACCGCCTCGTCGTCGACGTGACCTGCTCGGCCATCGACGCCGACCACGCCGAGGAGCTGCGGGTCGCGGTCGACCAGATCGACGGGGTCGAGGTCCACAAGGTCTCGGACCGGACCTTCCTGCTCCACATCGGCGGCAAGATCGAGGTCACCTCCAAGGTGCCGCTGCGCAACCGCGACGACCTGTCGATGGCCTACACCCCGGGGGTGGGCCGGGTCAGCCGTGCGCTGGCCGACAACCCGGCCGACGTGCCGCGGCTGACGGTCAAGGGCAACTCGGTCGCCGTGGTCACCGACGGCTCGGCGGTGCTGGGGCTGGGCAACATCGGCCCCGGCGCGGCGCTGCCGGTGATGGAGGGCAAGGCGGCGCTGTTCAAGCGCTTCGCCAACATCGACGCGTGGCCGATCTGCCTGGCCAGCCAGGACACCGAGGAGATCATCAAGGCCGTCGAGATGATCGCCCCCGGGTTCGGCGGCATCAACCTCGAGGACATCGCCGCGCCGCGGTGCTTCGAGATCGAGAAGCGTCTCCAGGCGAGCCTCGACATCCCGGTCTTCCACGACGACCAGCACGGCACGGCCATCGTGGTGCTGGCCGCCCTGACCAACGCGCTGCGGGTGGTCTCCAAGTCGCTCACCGAGGTGCGGGTGGTCGTCGCGGGTGCGGGGGCGGCCGGCAGCGCGATCGTGACCCTGCTGCTCGCGGCCGGCGTGGGCGACGTCGTGGTCTGGGACCGCGAGGGCTGCCTGTCCGGTGACGACGAGTCGCTGCCGGAGGCCAAGCTCCGGCTGGCCCGGGCGACCAACCCCCGCAAGGTCCGGGGCGACCTGCGCACGGGGCTGACCGGGGCTGACGTGTTCATCGGGGTCAGCGCACCCAACGTCCTCGACGCGGAGTGGATCAAGGACATGAACGAGCGCGCGATCATCTTCGCCCTGGCCAACCCGGACCCGGAGGTCGAGCCGGGCGACGCCGGGCAGTACGCCGCGGTCGTGGCGAGCGGACGCTCGGACTACCCCAACCAGATCAACAACGTGCTGGCCTTCCCCGGTGTCTTCCGCGGTCTGCTCGACGCCCGCGCCACCGACGTGACCATCGAGATGATGCTGAGGGCGGCCGACGCGATCGCCCACGTGGTGCACGACGACGAGCTGAACCCGACGTTCATCATCCCCTCGGTGTTCAACGCCGACGTCCCGAAGGCGGTGGCCCGGGCGATCGCCGGCCGCAACGCGAGCCTGGACCACGCGAGCCCGGAGGAGGCTGTCGGCCCCTGAGCAGGACCCGTTCCGCCCGGTGAGTGTGACGGGCTGTCTCGACAAAAAGATGTGGGTTGTCAAACGGATTGACAATCGGTACGTTCCTGTCAATCAGACGGTGACTCCCCGCCGTCGTGACAGGAGGTTCACCTGCGATGGCGACCCAGACCCCGCAGACCCAGACCCGCCAGACCCAGACCCGCCAGACCCAGGGCCAGCAGACCCAGACCGTGCCGGTCGGCTCCACGGAGGGCTGGCGGGACCAGAAGCGCTACCTGTGGCTGATCGGCCTCGTCGTGCCCTCCCTCGCGTTCATCGCCTACGGCGGCTGGCTGGCCACCGGCAGCGGCCTCTTCTGGTGGATCGGGCCCGTCGTCGTCCTCGGGCTGGTCCCGCTGATCGACCTGGTCGTGGGTCTCGACCGCACCAACCCGCCCGACGACCTCATCGAGGCCCTCGAGGAGGACCGCTACTACCGCTGGGTGACCTACCTCTTCCTGCCCGTGCAGTACGCCGGGTTCGCGCTCGCGATGTACCTCATCGCCCGCGGCGACCCGTTCTTCGGCGCCGGCGACCTCGGCCTCGTCGGCTCCGTCGGCCTCGCGGCGACCATCGGCTGCATCGGCGGCATCGGGATCAACACCGCCCACGAGCTCGGTCACAAGCGCGAGGCCAACGAGCGCTGGCTCTCGAAGGTGGCGCTGGCCCAGAGCTTCTACGGCCACTTCTACATCGAGCACAACCGCGGTCACCACGTCCGGGTCGCGACGCCCGAGGACCCGGCCTCGAGCCGCCTCGGCGAGAGCTTCTACGCGTTCTGGCCGCGCACCGTCCTCGGCTCGCTGCGCTCGGCCTGGTCGATCGAGAAGAAGCGCTACGCCCGCCGCGACCAGCACCCGTTCCGCCCCGGCAACGACGTGCTCAACGCGTGGGTGATGTCCGCGGCGCTGTGGGGCGCGGTGGTCGTGTGGCTCGGCCCGGTCGTGCTGCCGTTCCTGGTCCTCCAGGCCGTCGTCGGCTTCAGCCTGCTCGAGGTCGTCAACTACATGGAGCACTACGGGATGCTGCGCCAGAAGGTCGGAAGCGCAGAGCGCCAGCGCTACGAGCGCGTCGACCCGTCCCACTCCTGGAACTCCAACAACATCGCCACCAACGTGCTGCTCTACCACCTGCAGCGCCACAGCGACCACCACGCGAACCCCACCCGCCGCTACCAGACCCTGCGCGACTTCGAGGAGAGCCCCGTGCTGCCCACCGGGTACGCCGGGATGATCGTGCTGGCTCTCTTCCCGCCGCTGTGGCGCCGGGTGATGGACCCGCGCGTGCTGGCTCACTTCGACGGTGACGTCACCCGGGCCAACATCCACCCGGCCAAGCGCGACCGGGTGCTCGCGGCGTACGGCGTGCCCGTCGACGCGGCACCGGACGCGGCATCGGCCGACGCGACCCCCGACGCTGGAGCCGACGCTGCGCCCGGCGCGGTCGTCGACGACGAGGTGCTCGCCGCGAGCTGCCCCGGCTGCGGGCACACCTACGAGGTCGAGGTCGGCAACGAGCCCGAGGGGTTCGCCGCCGGCACGGCCTGGGCCGACGTCCCCGACGACTGGACCTGTCCGGACTGCGGCGTGCGCGACAAGATCGACTTCGTGCCCGTCAGCGCGACCGAGGCCCGCGACGGCCGTCCCGGCCGGGCCGCGGCCCTCGGTGCGCAGGGCGCCGCCTGATGCGCATCGAGGCCGACCGGGAGACGTGCGAGGGCCTGGGCATGTGCGAGGCGATGTCCGACCTCTTCGAGGTGGGCGACGACGGCGTGGTCGCGGTGCTCGATCACGAGCCACCGGAGGACCACCGCGGCGACGTGCAGGCCGCGGTCGACGCCTGCCCCGTGCTGGCGCTCAAGCTCGTCGGCTGAGGGCGGGCCCGCGGTCGTGATCGGCGCCGGAGGCCACCTCGTCGTGGTCGGGGGAGGCCTGGCCGCCCTGCGGGCCGTCGAGACCGCGCGCAACGGCGGGCACGAGGGGCCGCTGACCCTGGTGTGCGGGGAGGACCGGCCCCCCTACGACCGGCCGCCGCTGAGCAAGGACGTCCTCGACGGCACCGCCGAGGTGGGGGAGTACCGCACCGCCGCGGCCCTGCGCGACGACCTGGCGGTGGACCTCCGGCTGGGGGTGCGGGCGACCTCGCTCGACACCGGGGCCCGCCGGGTCGGGCTCGACGACGGCACCGAGGTGGGTTACGACGCGCTGGTGATCGCGACCGGGGCGCTGCCGCGACCCTTCGCCGGCGACGAGCTGGACGGCGTACGGCACCTGCGCGACGCCGAGGACGCCGAGGCCGTGCGCGCGGGTCTCGACGCCGGGGCGCGCACGGTGGTCGTCGGGGCGGGCTTCATCGGGGCGGAGGTCGCCTCGGCCGCGCGTGCGCGGGGGCTGCCGGTCACCGTGCTCGAGGCCGCACCGACCCCGCTGGCGCGCTCGGTCGGACCCGAGGTCGGGGACCTCGTCGCCGGGCTGCACCGAGCCGCCGGGGCGGACCTGCGCCTGGGTGCCGGCGTCGCCGGGCTCGTCGAGGGCGAGGGCGAGCACCGGGGGCGCGTGGTCGGCGTACGGCTCGAGGGCGGTGAGGTGGTGCCCGCCGACCTCGTCGTGCTCGGCGTCGGGGTCGCCCCGGCGACGGCGTGGCTCGCCGGCAGCGGGCTCGCCCAGCACGAGGACGGCGGCGTGCTGTGCGACGCGACGCTGGCGACGAGCGCACCCGGGGTGTGGGCCGCGGGCGATGTCGCCCACGCACCCAACCCGCTCCTCGACGGCGACCTGATGCGTCTGGAGCACTGGACGAACGCCGCCGAGCAGGGAGCGGCGGCGGCCCGGCACGCCCTCGACCCCGACGCCGCGCAGCCGCTGGCCCCGGTGCCGTACTTCTGGTCGTTCTGCTACGGCCGACGCCTGCAGATGGTCGGCACGGCGCGCGCCGACGAGGTGGTGCTGCTCGAGGCCGGACCCGACGCGGCCGCCGACGCGCGGGTGGCCGCGCTCGCCCTCTACCGACGCGGCGAGCGGCTGGTCGGGGCGCTGACGCTCGACGGGCCGCGCGTGGTGATGAAGTTCCGCCGACGCATCGCCGAGCGGGGCTCGTTCGCCGACGCCGTGGCGGCCGGGCGCGAGCTGCTACCCGGTGTGGGGGAGTCGGCGACGAGGTGTGGGGCGAGGTGAGGGGCGAGGCGTGTCGCGCGTCGTGCTTCTAGAGTGAGCGGGTGCGCGTCGACCCCCGTCTCCCCCGAGCCGTTCCACTGCGTGACCGGCTGGTGTCCGTGGCGGTGGAGCTGACGTCGACCGAGGGCTGGGCCCGCGTCACCATGGCGCGCCTGGCCGACGAGGTCGGGGTGAGCCGACAGACGGTCTACAACGAGATCGGCTCCAAGCCCGCGCTGGCCGAGGCGCTGGTCGCCGGCGAGCTCGCGGCCTTCCTCGGCGTCGTCGGCGACGCGTTCGACGCCCACCCCGAGGATCTCGAGGCGGCCGTGGTCGCCGCCTCGATCGGGGTGCTCGAGTACGCCGAGGACAACGTGCTGCTGCACGCCGTCGTCTCGGCGACCCACGGCGCCGACACCGAGCTGCTGCCGCTGATCACCACGCACGCGGGCTCGTTGCTCGCCGCCGCCAAGGCGGTCGTCGAGGAGCGGGTGCAGGGCTACCACGTGACGCTGGAGCCCCGCGAGCTCGAGGCCGGCATCGACATGGTCGTCCGCGTCGTCCTCAGCCACGTGATGGCGCCCAGCGCGCCCCCCGCCAGCACCGCCGCCGACATCGGGTGGGTGGCCCGCAAGGTGCTGCGGGGCTAGCGGGCGGCGTACGCCGTGTGGCCGCCGCCGCCGGAGGTGTGGTGCGGGCCCGGTCTTGTCGGCTGTTTCTCGAGCTTGTCGGCCTTTGCAAAGGGCGACAGGTTTGGGAATCACCGGCCAGCCGGGTGTTCCCGGGGCGGATGTGACGTTCCGGCGGGCCGGTCAGGACCAGCCGCCGTCGTGGCTGATCACCTGGCCGCAGACGAACGCCGAGCCGGGCGAGACGAGGTAGAGCGCGAGCTCGGCGGTCTCGGACGGCTCGCCGATGCGCTGGGCGGGCACCTCGCGGCGCAGCTTGTCGACCAGGCGGGGGTCGGTGAGCAGGTCGGGCGGGTAGTAGGTGTCGTTGGCGACGAAGTTCTGCGCGATCGCGTTGAGACGTACGCCGTGCGCGGCGAGCTCGTGCCCGGCGCTGCGCACGAAGGCGTTCTGCGCGGCGCGGGCGGTGACGTAGGAGATCGCCTGCGGCCGCATCCGCCGCAGCGGGGCCGAGGAGGTCACGGCCACGATCGACCCGCCGCCCCGCTCGCGCATCGGAGCGGCCACGGCGCGCACGAGACGCATCAGGGGATGCACCATCGCCTCGAACCCGGCCAGCCAGCGCTCGTCGTCGATGTCGCCGAGCGTCGCGGCGTACGCCGGCAGGTCGAGGTTGGCGACCACGGCGTCCAGCGGTCCGCCCGCCTCGGCGCGCGCGACGAGCTCGGCGGGTGCCGCCGGGTCGGTCAGCGGGTCGGGGTCGGCGACCACGTCCGCGCCCTCGGCGGCGAACAGCGCGACGACCGCCGGGCCCATGTAGGTCGTCGCGCTGGTGACCAGGACCCGGCGGCCCTCGAGTCGGCCCTCGCGCTCGGCCCTCGTCGCCCTCAGTCGGCCCGTCACAGGACGCCGACGCCCTCGAGGACCAGCAGGACCCCGAAGATCGCGAACAGCGCGGCCGCGCCGTAGGCGATCACCTTCTCGGGCAGCTTCCGGCCCAGCATCGCACCGACCGCGATGGCCAGGGCGTCGGCGGCGACCATGCCCAGGGTGCTGCCGATCCAGGTGCCGAGCCAGCCCTCGCGGGTCGCCAGGGTGATGGTGGCGAGCATGGTCTTGTCGCCGAGCTCGGCGAGGAAGAAGGCGACGCCGACAGCGACGATCGCGAAGCCGGTCGAGCGCCGCGCCTTGTCGGCCTCCTCGTCGCTCAGCTCGTCGCCGCGCAGGGTCCACGCGGCGAAGCCGAGGAAGGCGATCCCGGCGACGATCGCGATCGGGCCCTGCTGCTCGGCGAACGCGTCGCCGATGAAGTAGCCGATCGCGACGGAGGCGAGGTGGACGACGGCGGTGGCGACGGTGATGCCGATCAGCACGTCGCGGGTGCGGTAGCGGGAGGCGAAGGTCATCGCCATCAGCTGGGACTTGTCGCCCAGCTCGGCGACGAAGATGACGACGGTGCTGAGCAGGAAGGCGCTCATCGAGAACCTCTCCTCCTTCCGGGCCCGACCTCCCGGCCGCCGGACCGAGCCTCCCGACTCCGGTGGCTGCGCGGCACCGGACCGGCTTCGGCGCGAATCTTCTCATGTGGCATCGGTGGGTTGCCGGTGGCGTCTAGGGTTCGACCCGGAGGGTGAGATGCGTGCTCGTCGTGGGGTAGGGATCGCAGCGGGTCTGATGACCGCGCTGGCGTTCTCGTCGTGCTCCAACGGCGCCGCGACCACCGCGTCCGACCCGGGCGCCTCCGCCGCGGACGCCTCAGCCGCGGCCAGCCCGGCCCCGATCGACGGCACCGAGGGCGCAGCGGCCGACACCGGCAGCGCCACGGGCAAGGGCGGCACGGGTGCTGCGCAGGGCGGCCCCGGCCAGGTCGTCGTGGCCGACCCGGCGCACGCCGTACCGCCGCCGGGTCCGCGCGGCAGGAACGAGGCGATCGCCCCGCCGGACGTGATGGTCTACAACGCCGACGAGCCGCTGAGCGACGAGGTCGTCGAGGAGATCTCCGACCTCGACGGCGTCGAGACCGTCTCGCGGCTCTCCATGGCCCAGGTGTCGCTGGAGAACCGCGTCTACACGGTCGCTGCCGTCGACCCGGGCTCGTACCGGCTCTTCACCGACCCGCGCAGCGCGGAGTTCCAGGAGCAGTGGGACCGCGTCGCCGGCGGTGAGGTCGCCCTGACCGACGACAAGGAGGTGCGCGAGCGGCTGCCGATCGACGACGACGGCTACCTCCGGCTCTCGGTCGGCGACGCGACCGGTGACATCCACGTCGGCGCCATCGCCCCGCAGGTCATCGACGTGGACGCGGTCGTCAACGTCAAGTGGGGCGCCGAGCTCGGCATCCCGGCGGGCAACGCGCTGATGGTGCGCACCGGCACGACCTCGCCGCAGTCCCTGCGCCCGAAGATCACCCGGATCGTCGGCGGGAGCGCGACGATCCAGGACGTCGACGTCGTCGCCCGCGAGGGTCTCGACCCCAACGCCACGCAGACCGCGTTCACCGTGGGAGGCGCCTCGGCCGCCATCGGCACCTTCCGGTACACCGCGATCGGTGGCGGGCGCATCCAGCCCGAGCAGAGCTGGGTCGACAGCCACATCAGCACCGAGGAGGTGCCGATCCTGGGCACCGTGACCTGCAACCGCTTCATCATGCCGCAGCTGCGCGCCGCCCTGACCGAGGTCGTGACCCGCGGCCTGGCCGACAAGATCAACCCCGGCGAGTACGCCGGCTGCTACTACCCGCGCTTCATCGCCGGTTCGACGACGCTGTCCAACCACTCGTTCGGCACCGCCCTGGACCTCAACGTGCCCGGCAACCTGCGCGGCACGGTCGGCGAGATGGACCGCGACGTCGTCGCGATCTTCAAGAAGTGGGGCTTCGCCTGGGGCGGCGACTGGGGCTACACCGACCCGATGCACTTCGAGGCGGACCGGATCGTCGACCCCCGCTGAGCCCTCCGCACTGCGCCGGGGTGGCTGTAACCCTGAGTTACTTCTTCTCCTGCCGCGACGTGCGCGCGCACCAGAAGAAGTAACTGCGGGTTACAGCTGGCCCTGGCGGCGATCGGCGCGGGGCGTGGGGCGGGGTCGGGGGTCAGGCGAGCCGCTCGGCGACGATCGAGGCGGTGCGCGCCATCGTGGTCCGCGCCCGGGCGAGGTCCTCGGTGAGGAAGTAGTGGTCGACGCCGGGGGTGGTGTCGTGCCAGACCACCTCGACCCCGGCCGCGGCGAGCCGCTGGGCGTAGGCGTCGCCGTCGGGCCGCAGCGAGTCGAGCTCGGCGGTCAGCACGACGGCGGGGGCCAGAGCCGAGACGTCCTCGGCGCACAGCGGTGAGGCGTAGGCCTCCGCGCGCGTGGCCGGGTCGGGGAAGTAGACGCGCCGCACGAGCCCCCGCAGACCCGGCGAGATCGTCGTCGGGCCGTGCGGCGGGTCGGTCGAGACGTCGAGCGCCGGCACCGCGAGCACCTGCAGCCGCGGCTGGGGGAGGCCCGCGTCACGGCGCTGCAGGCACACCGACGCGGCGAGGCCGCCGCCGGAGGAGAACCCGCCGATCGCGAGGCGCCGGCCGTCGACGCCGACCCGGGCGCCGTACCCGGAGGCCTCGGTCCCCAGCCACTCCACGACGTCGGCGCACTGCTCCTGCGCGACGGGGTACGTCGCGTACGGCCCGGCGGTGAAGTCGACGTTGACCACCGCGACCCCGGCCTCGGCGACGAGGTAGCGGCACCAGAAGTCGTCCATGTGCGGGTAGCGCATCAGCCACGCGCCACCGTGGAGGCTCACGTACGTCGCCCGGGGGCCGTCGGCGTCCGACCAGGCCGGGTCGGTGTAGACGAAGACCGGCACGTCGCCGTGCCGGGTCGGGACGAGGCGGCGGCGGGGCCCGGGGAGGTCCTGCCCGGCGAAGCCGAGGTCCCGGCCGTAGCGCACCGTCCACCGGGCCGTGGCGTGCATCAACGTCGCACTCACGCGGTCCGTCAGCCTCATCCGGCCTGCCTCACCATCGCTCACGATCACTCACGACCACTCTCCGGGGCCGCTCGGTGCGTCGACCCGACCGGACGGGGAGGAGGCTAGCCTGTCTCGTCATGCGCGCAGCCCAGGTCGTCAGCCTCACGGGTCCCACCGACGTGGTCGTCCAGGAGGTGCCGGACGCGACCGCCGGCGAGGGCCAGGTCCTCGTCGAGGTGCACAGCGTGGGGACCTCGTTCCCCGACCTGCTGCTCAGCCGCGGGCAGTACCAGATGAAGCCCGAGCCGCCCTTCACCCTCGGCGTCGACGTCGCCGGTGTCGTGGTCTCCGGCGAGGGCTTCGAGCCCGGCCAGCGGGTCTGCGCCGTGCAGGGGTACGGCGGCGCCTCCGAGCTGGCCGCCATGCCGGTCGACTCGACCTTCGCGCTGCCCGACGAGCTCAGCTTCGACGAGGGCGCGGCCATCCCGATGAACTACCTCACCGCCCAGTTCGCCCTCGGCGAGCGCGGCCAGGTCCGCGAGGGCGAGACCGTCCTCGTCCACGGCGCGGCCGGCGGCGTCGGCACCGCGACGATCCAGGTGGCCAAGGGCTACGGCGCGCGCTCGATCGCGGTCTGCTCGACCGCCGAGAAGGCCGACGTCGCCCGCCAGGCCGGCGCCGACGAGGTCGTGCTGCTCGACGGCTGGAAGGACGCGGTCGCCGAGCTCACGGGCGGCCAGGGCGTCGACCTGGTCATGGACGTCGTCGGCGGTGACGTCTTCCTCGACTCGCTCCGCTCGCTCTCGGCCCAGGGCCGCCTGCTCGTGGTCGGCTTCGCCGCCGGTCAGGGGATCCCCGAGGTCAAGGTCAACCGGCTGCTGCTCAACAACACCGACGTGCGCGGGGTCGGCTGGGGCGCCTACGCGATGGCCCGGCCCGGCTACATGCAGCAGCAGTGGGCCGAGCTCGAGCCGATGATCACCGCCGGCCACGTCAAGCCGCCGGTCGGACGCACCTACGCCTTCGAGGACTTCGGCCAGGCGCTGGTCGACATGGACGAGCGCCGCACCCTGGGCAAGGGCGTCGTCCACGTCCGTGAGTGACGTCGAGGCCGCGCACGGGCAGTCGGCGTACGCCGTCCGGCTCGAGCAGGGCCCGACGGGCGCGGCCGCCGTGGTCGGCGGGGGCCGACGTCGCGGTCGTCGTCGACGTGCTGTCGTTCACCACCACCGTCTGCGTCGCGGTCGAGCGCGGCATCGAGGTGCTGCCCCTCGCCTGGCGCGACGAGCGCGCCGCGGCGTACGCCGCCGAGCACGACGCGGTCCTCGCCCTCGGCCGGCTCGAGGCCGGCCACGAGCCCCACGCGGTCACCCTCTCGCCCGCCTCGATGGCCCGGGTCGAGGGCGTACGCCGGGTCGTGCTGCCCTCGCCGAACGGCTCCACCATCTGCCGGCTCCTCGCCGACACCGGCGCGGAGGTGGTCGCGGCGAGCCTGCGCAACGTCTCCGCCGTGGCCGACGCGCTGGCGCCCCGGCTCGCCACCGGTGCGGTCCTGGCCGTGGTCGCGGCGGGGGAGCGCTGGCCCGACGGCACCCTGCGCCCCGCGGCCGAGGACGTGTGGGGCGCCGGCGCGCTGCTCGCCGCGCTCGTCGAGCGCGGCGCGGGGCTGCTGAGCCCCGAGGCGCACCTGGCGGTGGCCGCCTGGCGCTCCGTCGCGGGAGAGCCGGCCGCGGCGCTGCACACCTGCGCCGGCGGGCGGGAGCTGGTCGCGAAGGGCTTCGCGGCCGACGTCGCCATGGCGGCCGAGGTCGACGCGAGCCCGGTCGTCCCGGTGCAGCAGGACGGGGGGTTCACGGGCCGAGCGTCGACCACCTTGTAGGTCAGGTTAGCCTTACCTCATGGAGCTGACTTCCCTGAGGCGCCTCGCCGTCGCCGCTGCGGCCCTCGTCACGATCGCGCCCCTGACGAGCGCGTGCGGTGTGCTCGGCGGGCCCGACCTCGTGGTCTACAACGCCCAGCACGAGGAGCTGATGACCGAGATCGTCCCCCTCTTCGAGGAGGAGACCGGCCTCGACGTCGAGCTGCGCAACGGCAAGGACCTCGAGCTCGCCAACCAGCTCGTCGCCGAGGGCGACAGCTCGCCCGCCGACGTGTTCCTGACCGAGAACTCCCCGGCGATGAGCATCGTCGACAACGCCGAGCTGTTCGCACCGGTCAGCGAGGCCGCGACCGAGCCGATCCCCGAGGCCTACGTCCCGAGCTCGGGCAGCTGGACGGGCATCCTGGCCCGCTCCACGGTCGCGATGTACAACACCGACAGCCTGACGGCGGCCGAGATGCCGGCCTCGATCCTCGACTTCGCCGAGCCGGAGTGGGCCGGGCGCGTCGGGTTCTCCCCGACCGGCGCCGACTTCCAGGCGATCGTCAGCGCCGTGCTCGACCAGGAGGGCGAGGAGGCCACCGCGGCGTGGCTGTCCGGTCTCGCCGAGAACGGCACCGTGCTGGACAACAACCTCGTGGTGATGCAGGCGGTCAACGAGGGCGACGTCGAGGCCGGCATCGCCTACCACTACTACTGGTACCGCGACCAGCAGGAGTCGGGCGAGAACTCCTCCAGCACCGCGCTGCACTTCTTCGGCGACCAGGACCCGGGAGCGTTCGTCAGCATCTCCGGCGCCGGGGTCCTGCAGAGCAGCGAGCACGCGGCCGACGCGCAGCGGTTCGTGGAGTTCCTGACCAGCACCGGGGGCCAGCAGGCGATGGCCGACTCCTACGCCCTCGAGTACCCGCTGAACCCCGAGGCCGCGCTCGACCCCGCCCTGGACCCGCCGGTGAAGCCCTTCGACACCCTCGAGCCCCCCTCGGTCGACCCGGCGACGCTCAACGGCCCGAAGGTCACCGAGCTGATGACCGAGGCGGGCCTGCTCTGAGCCTGCTGCCCGCACGCGTCGTGGTCCCACCGGTCCCCGCGGCGCCGACACCGGAGACGACCCGGCGTGGCGACGCCGACCGTCCGGCCCCCTGGCCGCTGCTGGCGATCGGCGTGCTCGTCGCGCTCCTGGCGCTCGTGCCCCTCGGGTTCGTGGCGACGTACGCCGTCCTCGTCGGCCCGACGGAGGCCTGGGCGCTGATCGTGCGTCCGCGGGTGGGCACGCTGCTGTGGAACACCGTGCGCCTCGCGGTGACGTGCATGGCGGCCTGCGCCGTGCTCGGGGTCGGCCTGGCCTTCGTCGTCGAGCGCACCGACGTGCGCCACACGGGCCTGTGGCACGGCCTGCTGGTGGCCCCGTTGGCGGTCCCGGCGTTCGTGAACAGCTATGCGTGGGTCTCGCTGGACCGCTCGGTGACCGGCTTCGCCGGCGCGGCCCTGGTGATCACGCTGTCCTACTACCCGTTGGTCTACCTCCCGGTCGTGGCCACGCTGCGCGGGCTCGACCCCGCGCTGGAGGAGTCGGCGTGGTCGCTGGGCCACAGCCGCTGGGAGACCTTCTTCTCGGTCACGCTGCCCCAGCTGCGCCCGGCGCTGCTCGGCGGCACGCTGCTGGTCGGGCTGCACCTGCTCGCGGAGTTCGGTGCGTTGCAGCTGCTGCGCTTCCCGACCTTCACGACCGCGATCTACGACCTCTACGGCTCCACCTTCAACGGCGCCGCGGCGACGATGATCGCCGGCGTGCTGGTGCTGTGCTGCCTGGTGCTGCTGCTCGCCGAGCTGCGCCTGCGCGGACGTCGGCGGCTCACCCGGGTCTCGCGCGGCGCGGCGCGCGCCGCCGTCCCCGTGCGGCTCGGTCGCGCGCGGCTCCCCACGACCGCGGGGCTGGCCGGGCTGGTCGGTCTGGCCGTCGGGGTGCCGACCTTCGCCCTGGCCCACTGGCTGCGGGTGGGCACGTCGACGGAGTTCCCGCTCGCCGAGCTCGCCGGGGCCGCGGGCTCCACGGTGCTGCTCGCGGCGATGGGTGCCGTGGCGACGGTGGCGCTCGCCCTGCCGGTCGCCTGGCTGGCCGTACGCCACCGCAGCCGGGTCGCGACGACCATCGAGCGCAGCACCTACGTCGCCAACGCCCTGCCCGGCATCGTCGTCGGGCTCGCCTTCGTCACCGTCAGCCTGCGGGTGGTGCCCGCGATCTACCAGAGCGCCCTGCTGCTCGTCGCGGCGTACGCCGTGCTGTTCCTGCCGCGCGCGATGGTCTCGGTCCGGGCCGGCCTCGAGCAGGCGCCCGAGGTGCTCGACGACGTCGCCCGCAGCCTGGGCAGCACGCCGCTCCAGGCGGCCCGTCGGGTGACGCTGCCGGTGATCTCGCCCAGCATCGCGGCCGGTGCCGCACTGGTGTTCCTGGCGATCTCGACCGAGCTGACGGCGACGCTGATGCTCTCCCCGATCGGCACCGACACGCTGGCGACCAGCTTCTGGTCGGCGTCCTCGGACCTGCGCTACGGCGCGGCGGCACCGTACGCCCTGCTGCTGGTCGTGATCTCGGTCCCGGCGACCGTGCTGCTGATGCGCCACGAGAGGCTGCAGCCATGAGCCGGGTCGAGCTGTCGGGCGTGACGTACGCCTTCGGCGGCGTGCGCGCCGTCGACGGGGTCGACCTCGTCGTGCCCGAGGGCTCCTTCACCGCCGTCCTCGGCCCGTCGGGCTGCGGCAAGACCACGCTGCTGCGCCTGGTCGCAGGCTTCCTCGAGCCCGCCGCGGGCGCGATCCGCGTCGACGGTCGCCTGGTGGCCGGCGAGGGCACGAGCGTGGCCGCCCAGGACCGCCGGATCGGCTACGTGCCCCAGGAGGGGGCACTGTTCCCGCACCTGGACGTGGCGGCGAACGTCGGGTTCGGCCTGCCCCGGGCGCGTCGCCGCTCGGCCTCCGCGCGGACCAGGGTCGCGGAGATGCTCGACCTCGTCGAGCTGCCCGCCGAGTGCGCCTCGCGCTCGCCCCACGAGCTCTCCGGCGGCCAGCAGCAGCGGGTCGCGCTCGCCCGCGCGCTCGCGCCCCAGCCGGCCGTGGTGCTGCTCGACGAGCCCTTCAGCTCCCTGGACGCCTCGCTGCGGGTCTCGACCGGCCGGGCCGTCGCCCAGGCGCTCCGCGCCACCGGGACCACCGCGCTGCTGGTGACCCACGACCAGGACGAGGCGCTCTCGCTGGCCGACCAGGTCGCGGTGATGCGGCGAGGTCGGGTGATCCAGACCGACGCGCCGCGCGCTCTCTACCGCGCTCCCGTCGACCCCGAGGTCGGGGCCTTCGTCGGTGGCGCCTCGGTCCTGCTCGCGCACGTGCGGGACGGGCGGGCGTCCTTCGGGTTCGGCTCCGCCCCGCTCGCCGTGCCCGCCCCGGACGGCGACGCGCGGGTCCTGCTGCGTCCCGAGCAGGTCGTGCTGACCGCCGGGGCCGGGGGAGCCCGCGTCGAGCAGGTGCACTTCTACGGCCACGACGCCTCCGTCCGCCTCCAGGTCCTGCCCGACGGCCCGGCGCTGGTCGCGCGGGTCCCGGGTCTGGGCGCCCCCGAGGTCGGCGAGGAGGTCGGGGTCGGGGTCATCGGCCCGGTGGTCACGTTCGCCGTGCGCGGTGAACCCGAGGTGCCCACCGGGGTGGATGAGGTAAGCCTTACCTAATAGAGTGTCGGGGTGACCTCCCTGATCGACTCCCCGGCCGCGCGGGCCGCTCCCGCCGGTCCGGGTGCACCCGCGGTGCTGGAGCTGGCCCGCCACGGGTCGCGCGTCGCCGTGCGGACGCAGCGCGAGTGCCTGACCTACACCGATCTCGCCCGCCGCGTCGACGAGGTCGCCGCCCGCCTGGGCCCGACCCGGCGGCTGGTGCTGGTCGAGGGCACGAACACCGTCGAGGCCCTCGTCGCCCATCTGGCCGCCCTGGGTGCCGGCCACGTCGTGCTGCTCACCGCCCCCGGCGACCCGGCGTACCGGCTGGGGCAGTGCTGGGACCCCGACGTCGTGGTCCGCGACGGGGTGGTCCTCGAGCGGCGTGCGGGCACCCGGCACGACCTGCACCCCGACCTGGCGCTGCTGCTGAGCACCTCGGGCAGCACCGGGGCGCCCCGGCTCGCGCGCCTGAGCCACGACAACCTGCGCAGCAACGCCGCGAGCATCGCCGACTACCTCGGCCTGCGAGCCGACGACTGCGCGCTCACCTCGCTCCCGCTGCACTACTGCTACGGCCTCTCGGTGGTGCACAGCCACCTGTCCGTCGGCGCCGCCCTCGCCGTGACCGACCTCAGCGTGGTCGACCCGTGCTTCTGGCGGCTCGCCGAGACCGCCGGCGCCACCTCGCTGGCCGGCGTCCCCTACACCGTCGACCTGCTGGAGAGCGCGGGCCTCGACCCCGCGCGCGTGCCGACGCTGCGCCGGTTCACCGTCGCCGGGGGCCGGCTCGCGCCGGAGCGGGTGCGCGCCTGGTCGGCGCGCGGGCGCCGCGCCGGGTGGGACCTGGTCGTCATGTACGGCGCCACGGAGGCCACGGCACGGATGGCCTGGTTGCCGCCGGAGCTGGCCGAGAGCCATCCCGCCAGCATCGGTGTCGCCGTGCCCGGTGGGTCCCTGCGGGTGGATCCGCTGCCCGGGGAGGAGCCCGGCGTCGGCGAGCTCGTCTACACCGGCCCCAACGTGATGCTCGGCTACGCCGCGACGCCGGCCGACCTCGCCCGGGGCCGCGACGCTCGAGGAGCTGCGGACCGGCGACCTGGCCCGCGAGGTCGACGGGCTGATCGAGGTGGTCGGGCGGCGCGGGCGCCAGGTGAAGCTGTTCGGGCTGCGGCTCGACCTCGACCACCTCGAGCGTCTGGTGGGCGAGCGTCTGGCCGACGAGTGTGTGGCGGGCGAGGACCTCGCGGGCACCGAGGTGCGCTGCGTCGTCGTCGAGCAGACGCTGCACGCCTTCCACGCCGGTCCCGCGGGCCCGGCGTCCTCCCGGGCGGTGGCCGAGATCGTCGCGTCCAGCAGCGGGTTGCCGCCGGGGGCCGTGCGGACGAGGGCGCTCGACGCGCTCCCGCGGACCGCGAGCGGCAAGCCCGACCTCGCCGCGCTGAGCCGACTGGCGGCCGGGACCGGTCAGGACGGCGCGGGCCGGGACGCCTCGGCGAGGGGCCTGGGCGGACCGGTCCTCACGCAGCTGTGCCGGGACTACGCGGTGGTGCTCGGCCGCGACGACGTCGACGCGGCCGACAGCTTCGTCTCGCTCGGCGGCGACTCGCTGTCCTACGTCGAGCTGGCCACCCGCCTCGGCGAACGCGTCGACCTGCCGCCGGACTGGCACACGCGACCGGTCCGCGACCTCGTCGGCGTCGAGCGGGGCCGCGGCGTCCGGGTGGAGTCGGGCGTCGTGCTGCGCGCGCTGGCCATCGTGGCGATCGTCGCCACGCACGCCAACCTGCTCACCGTCGTGGGCGGGGCCCACCTGCTGCTCGTGCTGGCCGGTCACGGCTTCGCCCGCTTCCAGCTCGCGGGACCGACCCGCCGCGCTCGGGTGCGCCACGGGCTGTCCTCGCTGGCCCGCGTCGTGGTCCCGGCCTCGCTGTGGATCGGTGCCGTGGGCCTGGTCACGGGCGCCTACGCCCCGGCGACGGCGCTCTTCCTCAACGGCGCCGTGGGCAGCGACACCTGGACCGTGCAGTGGCAGCACTGGTTCCTCGAGGCCCTCATCTGGTCGAGCGTGCTCGGCCTGGCGCTGATCGCGGTCCCGGCCCTCGACCGGCGCGAGCGACGCGAGCCGTGGCGCTTCGCGCTCGGCCTCGTGCTCGTCGCGCTGCTCGTCCGCTTCGCCTGGGTCGGGCTGGAGGCCGGCCCGACGCAGCGCTACACCGTGGGCGTGGTCGTCCTCTGGTTCGCCCTGGGCTGGGCCGCCGCCCGGGCGGACTCCGGGGGGCGGCGGTGGGTCGTGGTGGGACTGACGGCGCTCGGCACGGTCGGGTTCTTCGGTGACCCGTGGCGAGAGGGCCTCGTCGTCGCCGGGGTCGCGGTGCTCGTGCACGTGCCGACCCTGCGCCTGCCCCGGCAGCTGGCGCGGGCGGTCTCGGTCCTCGCGGCGGCGTCGCTCTACGTCTACCTCACCCACTGGCAGGTCTACCCCCACCTCGAGGACGAGCGCCCGCTCGCGGCCACCGTGGCCTCGTTCGCGGTCGGCATCGGCCTGTGGTGGGCGCTCCGGCGCGTCGTGGGCCGCTCGCGCCCCTCGACCGCCCCGTCCGGCAGCGACAGGGCCCTCGACCCAACCCCCGACCGGGCCACGCACGTCTAGGCAGTGTGATCGACACCAGCACCGCCCTCCCGGTGGCGTCGAGGGACTCCTTCGACGAGTTCTTCGCCGCCACCTGGTCGCGCCTCTACCGCACGGCGTACGCCGTCGCCGGTGACCACGCGAGCGCCGAGGACGCGCTGCAGAGCGCCTTCGCGCGGGCGTACTCGTCGTGGCGCAGGGTCAGCCGGGTCGACCACCCCGAGGCCTACGTGCGCCGGATGGTGGTCAACGAGATCCTCGACCAGCGTCGCCGGGCGTGGTGGAGACGCGAGCGCCCGCGAGCCGAGACTCCCGAGACCCCGGCCGACGGCGCCGACCTGACGGGCGACCTCGTGGCGGACCGGGCCTCGCTCTGGGCTGCCGTGCGTGACCTGCCGCCGCGCCAACGGGCCGTGATCGTCCTGCGCTACTACGAGGACCTGACCGAGCGGGAGATCGCCGAGATCCTCGGCTGCGCTCCCGGGACGGTGAAGTCCCAGGCCTCGGACGCGCTCGCCACCTTGCGCCGCCTCGCGGCCGACCCGATGACCGGAGACCTCCGATGAGCGACATCCGCGACGCCCTGCGCGACACAGCTCGACTCCCTCGACGTGCCGGGCGGCGACCTCGGACGCGCCCGCGCCGAGGGCGACCGGATCCGGCGGCGTCGGCACGGCACCGCTGCGGCGATCACCGGGGGGCTGGCCGTGGCGGCCGTGACCGTCGTGGCCGTCGTCGCGGGCGCGGACGGCGGAGCGGTGGACATCGGCCGACCCGACACCGACCGCGTCCCGGCGGTGGCCCCCCTCGGGCCGCTGGACTTCTCGGGCGGCCTGCGGGCCTACCTGGACCCCGGTGCGGAGATCCACCTCGGCGGCCGGGTCTTCAGCGGGCGCCGGCTGGCGAACCTCGACACGGACGCGGCGGCCACGTCGCGGGGGATCGTCTACTACGCCGACGGGGTGCCGATGCTGCTCGAGGAGTCCGGGGACAGCCGGCCCCTCGAGCCGGCGGCCGAGACCGGGGGCGACTACCGGCCGACGGCGAAGTCCGACTCCGACGGCACTCGCGTCGCCTACGGCGCGGTCCTCGGAGGTCAGCCGACGGTCGTGGTCCGCGACCTCGTCAGCGACCGGGTCGTCACCCGACCGGTGAGCGACGACACCGTCATCGACGGCCTCGACGACGGTGTCGTGGCGCTCCGGGACGACACGGGGACCTCGCTGTGGGACACCGACGCCGACACGGTCTCCGCCCTGGCCGGCACGAGGACCCGGGTCGCGGACCTGCGGGGCGGCGTCGTCCTCTACGACGGCCCGGAGCCGGACGGCCCGGCCGCTGCGGACTACCGCCTGGTCGAGGGCCCGATCGACGCGCAGCTCACCTTCGACGGCGGCCACGTCCTGGGCTGGTCGGGCACGCTCGCCCCGACCGACGGCGGGCGCCCCGTCGTTCTCGACCAGGGCCCGTCCGAGGAGGGCTACGCGTTCTGGACCGTCGACACCGACGGCTCGGTCCTCGTCGCGGTGCCGGGCCGGAGCAACGTCGCCGACGTCTGGGACTGCGAGGTCCCGTCGGGGGCCTGTGAGGCCCTCGACCCGCTGGAGGTCGACGGCGGCGACCCCGCCTTCATCGGCAACGACATGTGAGGCCCGGTCGGCGTCGGCCGCCGACCGGAAGAACGTACAGTGCGTGACTCGCGGGGATCGGCCGGACGCATCGCCGCAGGTCAGCGGCCTGCGGCTCCGACGGTGCCGCCGCCAGGACCCGGCACTGTACGTTCTTTCGTCGCCGCGGCCGCCGCGGCTGGCTCGTCCGGCCCGGTTAGGGTTGATCAGGTGAGCATCCTCGATGACGCCCGCGAGGGCATGGACACCGACATCCGTCCGCAGGACGACCTGTTCGGCCACGTCAACGGCACCTGGCTGGAGGAGGTCGAGATCCCCGCCGACCGGTCGAGCTGGGGGCCGTTCGTGCAGCTGGCGGACGCGGCCGAGGCCCACGTGCGCGAGATCATCGAGGACTTCGCCCGCCAGAGCGCCCAGTCTGAACAGAGCGCCCAGGGGGCGACGCCGGACACCGACGGGGCGGACACCTCCGAGGCCCGCAAGATCGGGGACCTGTTCGCCTCGTTCATGGACACCGAGGCCGTCGCCGCGCGCGGGCTCGACCCGGTCCGGCCGATGCTCGAGGCGACCCGGGGTCTGCGCGACGTCCGCGACCTCGCGGCGTTCCTCGGTGAGCTGGAGCGGATCGGCGGGCACGGGCTGTTCGGGTCCTACGTCGACACCGACGACCGCAACTCCGACCGCTACCTGTTCCACCTCACCCAGGGCGGGCTGGGACTGCCCGACGAGTCCTACTACCGCGAGGAGAAGTTCGCCGAGACCCGCGCGGCCTACGTCGCCTACCTCGCGCGGCTGCTGACCCTGGCCGGGCACCACGACCCCGCCGGTGCGTCGGCCGCGGTGCTCGCGCTCGACACCCGGATCGCCGAGGGTCACTGGGAGCGCTCGGAGACCCGCGACGTGCAGAAGACCTACAACCTGCGCACGCTGGAGGAGATCAAGGCGGCCTGCCCGGCCTTCGACTTCGACGCCTACGCGCAGAACCTCTCCGGCGCCGACGTCGACCCGGCCCCGCTGCTGGCCGAGGCGTGCGTGCGGCAGCCGTCGTTCTTCGAGCACCTCTCGACGGTGCTCGAGACCAGCGAGCTCGACGACTGGAAGTCCTGGCTGATGGTCCGGGTGCTGCGCTCGGCCGCGGCGTACCTGAGCGACGACTTCGTCGAGACGAACTTCGACTTCTACGGCCGCACCCTCTCGGGCACGCCCGAGCTGCGGGCGCGCTGGAAGCGCGGCGTCTCCCTGGTCGAGGGCGGGCTGGGCGAGGCGGTCGGCAAGGAGTACGTCGCCCGCCACTTCCCGCCGCACGCCAAGGCCGCCATGGACGACCTCGTGGCCAACCTGCTCGCCGCCTACCGCCACTCCATCGAGCGCCTGGACTGGATGACCGAGGACACCAAGCAGCGCGCCTACGAGAAGCTCGCGACGTTCCGGCCCAAGATCGGCTACCCCGAGACGTTCCGCGACTACTCCGGTCTCGAGGTGGGCGCGGGTGACCTCATGGGCAACGTGCACGCGATCGCGGCCTTCGAGACCGACCGCCACCTGCGCAAGATCGGCTCACCGGTCGACCGCGACGAGTGGTTCATGCTGCCCCAGACGGTCAACGCCTACTACAACCCCGGCACCAACGAGATCTGCTTCCCCGCCGGCATCCTGCAGCGGCCCTTCTTCGACGTCGACGCGCACCCGGCCGAGAACTACGGCGGGATCGGCGCGGTCATCGGTCACGAGATCGGCCACGGCTTCGACGACCAGGGCGCGCAGTACGACGGCACCGGCACCCTCAACGACTGGTGGACCGCCGAGGACAAGGCCGCCTTCGAGGTCAAGTCGAGCGCGCTGAAGGAGCAGTACGACGTCTTCGAGCCGCGCAGCCTGCCGGGCGAGAAGGTCAACGGCTCGCTGACCGTCGGCGAGAACATCGGTGACCTGGGTGGGCTGACCATCGGCCACACGGCGTACGTCATCTCGACCGGCGGGGAGGCCGACCGCGAGGATCGGCGTCGTCTCTTCCTGAACTGGGCCTACGTGTGGCGCACCAAGCGGCGCACCGAGCAGGAGCGGCAGTACCTCACGATCGACCCGCACTCCCCGCCGGAGTTCCGTGCCAACATCGTGCGCAACCTCGACGAGTTCCACGAGGTCTTCGAGACCGGCGAGGGCGACGGCCTGTGGCTCGATCCGTCCGAGCGGGTGCGGATCTGGTAGCGGCCGTGCGTCGCGGTCGCGGGTCGCCACCGAGGCGGTGACGACCCGCGGCCCCCATGGACGCGCCGGCTCAGCTGAAGCGCTGCACGCTGGTGGTGTAGTCGTCGAGCCACCCGGTGTGGTCGTTGCCGACGATGTTGGTCTTCATCTGCAGCTGGTGCACGCCCCGGCCGAGCCGGACGCAGAACTGTGCGCTGTTGCTGTTCCAGGTCGACGCGCCGCTGATCGCCAGGGGGTCGCTGCCGGCGGAGTAGGGCACGACCGGCGTGCCGTCGACGTGGGCCTCGAGCCCCATCCAGCCACTGCCCGGGCCCAGGAGCTGGGTCTCGGCCGAGTAGGTGATCAGGTAGGTGTCGGCGCCCCTGCGGGGCCCGCGCAGGGTCAGGCTGGTGCCCGGGATGTCCTGGTCGGCGCCGCTGGCGAAGCCGAAGGTGAACGGCTGGCTGACGACCTTGGACTGCATCGAGACCGAACGACCGCCGTTGCACGAGACGGCGCCGACGGAGGACGAGCCGGCGCGGGCCGCCGGGGTGCCGTCGCCCTGCTGGGGTCCGTCGCCCTGCTGGGGTCCGTCCGGGGCGCGGTGGGCGTTCGGACCGTCGGCGGCGCCGGGCGCGGCGGTGGCGACCGCGAGGCCACCGGTGGCGAGCGTGGCGGCCGCGGCCGCCACGGCGAGCTTCAGTCGGGGCGTGGTGTGCAGCATGGTGGGGTTCCTTCCTTGGTGCGCGTCCGGGTGACGTGCTCTCGGGGGAAGGAGCCCGCCGGCCCGGGCCCTGATACGCGCGGTGATGCTGCATGCTCGGGCCATGCGCCGCTTCGTGCCCGTCTCCGCCGCCCTCGCCCCCGTCGCGCTGATCGGTGGCTGGACCTGGGCGGCGACCCGGCAGCCGGCGGCCTACGACGCGACCCGCGACACCATCAGCGCACTCGCCGCGATCGGCGCGCAGGACCGGTGGATCATGACCGCGGGCCTCGTCGTGCTCGGCGGCGCGCACGTGGCGACCGCGGTCGGGCTGGGCGAGGCACGCCCGGCCGGTCGGGTCGTCCTGGCGGTCGGTGGCCTGACCGCGATCGGCGTGGCCGTCGCCGCGCAGCCCTCGGCCGCGCACTTCCCGGTGGCGACGGCGAGCTTCGTGGCGCTCACCCTCTGGCCGGCCCTCTCGGGCCTGCCGACGCCGAGGGTCGGGTGGGCGGCGAGCGGGGTGCTGGCGGCGCTGATGGTGTGGTTCGGCCTCGAGCTCGACGGTCCGCGCGTGGGTCTGGCCGAGCGGGTCGTGGCCGGCGGGCAGGCACTGTGGCCCCTCGCCGTGGCGGGGGTGCTCGCGGCCCGGGCGCGCCGACGCCCGTCCGTGGGCGGGTAGTCCACAGGGAGACGGCCCGCACGGGTCGGATGTCGGTCCACGCTCGTAGGGTCTGCTCATGACGGTTCCCGAGCCGGTGACCTCCGGCGGCGCCCCACGCCTCGACGACGCGACGTGCGCGGCCGTGATCGCCCACGTCAACGACGACCACGCCGAGGACAGCCTGCGCATCGTGCGCACCCACGGCCACCCGGGGGCGACGGCGGCGGAGATGACCGGGGTCGACGAGCACGGCGGCACCTGGCACGTCACCGAGGGCGCCGCCGAGGCCACGCTGCGGCTGTCCTGGCCGGGCGGACCGGCGGCGGAGCGCGCCGACCTGCGGCGTGCGGTCGTCGCGCTGCACGACGAGGCGCTGCGCCTGCTCGAGTCGCCGCGGGAGCATCGATGAGCCCCGGCGCTGCGAGCGTGGTCGAGACCGCCACCGACGCCGTACGCCGTGATGCTCGCGCGAGCGCCGAGGCGCACCTGCGCGCGCTCGTCGGGCGCGAGGACGCCGTCCTGCGCGAGGACCAGTGGAGCGCGATCGAGGCCCTGGCCGTCGACCAGCGCCGCGCGCTGGTGGTCCAGCGCACCGGCTGGGGCAAGTCGGCGGTCTACTTCGTGGCCACGCTGCTGCTCCGCGAGGCCGGGCGCGGCCCGACGGTGATCGTCTCGCCCCTGCTGGCCCTGATGCGCAACCAGATCGCCGCCGCCGAGCGGGCCGGCATCCGCGCGGTGACGATCAACTCCACCAACGCCGAGGACTGGGGCCCGGTGCACGACGCGATCCGCGCCGGCGAGGTCGACGTGCTGCTCGTCAGCCCCGAGCGGCTCAACAACCCGGGCTTCCGTGACGAGGTGCTGCCCCGCCTGGCTGCGACCTGCGGCCTGCTGGTGGTCGACGAGGCGCACTGCATCTCCGACTGGGGCCACGACTTCCGCCCCGACTACCGCCGGATCCGGACCCTGCTCGACGAGCTGCCCGACGGCATCCCGGTGCTGGCCACGACGGCGACGGCCAACGAGCGGGTCACCGGCGACGTCGCCGAGCAGCTCGGCGGGCTGGAGCGGCAGGACGTGCTGGTGCTGCGCGGGTCGCTGGACCGCGAGTCGCTGCGCCTGGGCGTGGTGCGCCTGCGCACGCCGCAGCAGCGGCTGGGCTGGTTGGCCGACCATCTCGCCGAGCAGCCCGGCTCGGGCATCGTCTACTGCCTCACGGTCGCCGCGACCCAGGAGGTCGCCGACTACCTGCGCTCGCGCGGTCACGACGTCGCGGCGTACTCCGGGCAGACCGAGGCCACCGAGCGCCAGGGCCTCGAGGCCGACCTGGCCGCTGGTCGCGTCAAGGCGCTGATCGCGACCAGCGCGCTCGGCATGGGCTTCGACGCGACGCTCGGCTTCGTGGTCAACCTCGGGGCGCCCTCGTCCCCGGTCGCCTACTACCAGCAGGTCGGCCGCGCCGGCCGCGGCCTCGCCCCCGACCAGCAGAGCGCGACGGTCGTGCTCCTGCCCGCGCTCGAGGACCGTGACATCTGGGCCTACTTCGCCTCGTTGGCCTTCCCGCGGGAGGAGCTCGTGCGTCAGACGATCGAGGCGCTCGAGGCCGAGGGCCGGCCGATGAGCACCGCCGCGCTCGAGACGCGCGTCGAGCTCAACCGCACCCGGCTCGAGACGATGCTCAAGGTCCTCGACGTCGACGGCGCCGTACGCCGTGTGCGCGGCGGGTGGGAGGCCACCGGGCGGGCCTGGGTCTACGAGCAGGAGCGCTTCGACCGGGTCCGCGAGGCGCGCGAGGCCGAGCAGCGGGCGATGCTGGCCTATCTCGAGACCGACGTCTGTCGGATGCGCTACCTGCGCGAGCAGCTCGACGACCCCGGGGCGGGCGACTGCGGGCGGTGCGACAACTGTGGGGGTCTGACCCTCGACACGGGGGTCTCCGAGGCCGCGCTGGCCGAGGCCGACGCGCGCCTGGCGCGACCCGGCGTCCCGATCTCGCCGCGCAAGATGTGGCCGACGGGCCTGCCCGCGATCGGGGTGCAGCTCAAGGGCAAGATCGCCGAGCCCGCGGGCGAGGGCCGGGCCGTCGCACGGCTGACCGACCTCGGCTACGGCCAGGCGCTGCGTGAGCTGTTCCGCGCGGGCACCGCGGACGGTCCCGTCCCCGTGCCGCTGGCCAAGGCCGTCGTCGAGGTCCTCGGCGACTGGCAGCCGCGCATCGATGCGATCGTGGTGTGCGAGTCCGCGACCCGCGGCGCGCTGACCGCCGACCTCGCCGCCGGTCTGTCGCGCTACCTGAGGGTGCCCGTCGCTGCGCGGTGGACGATCGTCGACGACGGCGTCGAGCCCGGTCGCGGTGCGGTCAACTCCGCCCAGCGGGTCGCGGCGGTCGGCCGCCGCTGCGACCTCGTGGTCGACGACCCCGCCGCGCTCGCCGGGGCGTCGGTGCTGCTCGTCGACGACCTGGTGGTCACCGGGTGGACGCTGACCCTGGCCGCCCGCGCGATCCGCGCCGCCGGAGCGTCCGCGGTCGTGCCCCTGACCCTGGCCGTGCAGAGCTGAGGCGGAGGTGACGTCCAGGATGGCCCACGACGACGAGGCGCTGGCCGCGGAGACACGGCGACTGCTCGCCTTCGCCGCAGCCGCGCGTCACCCCGACGGTGGCTTCGGCTGGCTCGACGACGTCGGAGGCCTCGACCTCGACCGCCCGCGAGAGCTGTGGATCACCGCCCGGATGACGCACGTGTTCTGCGTGGCGCGGCTGCTCGGGGTCGACGGTGCGGCCGAGCTCGCCGACCACGGCGTCGCGGCGCTGAGCGGGGTGTTCCACGACGACCGCTCCGGCGGGTGGTGGGCCCAGGTCGACCGCGACGGTGAGCCGGTGGCACGCGACAAGACGGCCTACGAGCACGCGTTCGTGGTCCTGGCCGCGTCGTCGGCGGTGGCCGCGGCCCGCCCCGGGGCGGACGCGCTGCTGAGCGAGGCGCTCGCCGTGCTCGACCGCTTCCACGAGCCCGCGCACGCGATGGTGGCCGAGCAGTGGGACGAGACCTTCAGCGTGCTCGACGACTACCGCGGCCTGAACGCGACGATGCACTCCGTCGAGGCCCTGCTCGCCGCGGCCGACGTCACCGGCGATCCCCGGTGGCGTGCGCGGGCCACCGCCATCACGCAGCGGGTGGTCGGCGAGCTCGCCCCCGCGCACGACTGGCTGCTGCCCGAGCACTTCGACCCGACCTGGACCCCGCTCCTGGACTTCAACACCGACCAGCCGGCGCACCCGTTCCGGCCCTACGGCGCCACGATCGGCCACAGCCTCGAGTGGGCTCGTCTCGCGCTCCAGGTGCGGGCGGCGGACGGCACCCCGGCCACCGAGCACCTCCTCGACCACGCCGTGCGCCTCGTCGACACCGCCGTCGAGCACGGCTGGGCCCCGGACGGGGCCGAGGGCTTCGTCTACACCGTCGACTGGGACGGCACGCCCGTCGTGCGCGAGCGGATGCACTGGGTCGCGGCCGAGGCGGTCGCCGTCGCGGCCGCGCTGCACACCGCCACGGGCGAGGACCGGCACCGGGTCCGCTACGAGCAGTGGTGGGCCCACGCGGAGGCGTGGTTCGTCGACCGCGAACGCGGGTCGTGGGTCCACGAGCGCTCTGCGTCGGGGGGTCCGAGCGCGTCGACGTGGTCGGGCAAGCCCGACGTCTACCACGCGGTCCAGGCCTGCCTGCTGCCCCGCCTGCCGCTGACCCCGGCCCTGGCCCCGGCGCTGGCGCGGCGGCGGGACGCGCCGCTGCCGCTGTGAGCGGGGGCCGCCGGTAGGACACGATGGCGCCCATGCGCCACGGAATCACGATCCTGCCCGAGCTGCCCTGGTCCGAGGCCGCGCCGCGGTGGCGCGCGGCGGAGGAGATGGGCTTCGACCACGCCTGGACCTACGACCACGTGGTGTGGGCCGGGTTGCCCGACTCCCCGTGGTACGCCGCCGTCCCGACCCTGACCGCCGCCGCGATGGTCACCTCGACGATCCGGCTCGGCACCTTCGTGGCCTCTCCCAACTTCCGGCACCCGGTGCCGACCCACCGCGAGGTCCAGGCCCTCGACGACATCTCCGGGGGCCGGTTCCTGCTCGGGGTCGGCACCGGCGGCGACCTCGACTCGCGCATCCTCGGCGTCGACGACCTCAGCGTGAAGGACCGCGTCGACCGCTTCCAGGAGTTCGTGGACCTGCTGGTCCGCCTGCGCACCGAGGACCACGTCGACGCCGACGGCCGGTGGTTCGCCGCCTCCGGTGCCCGCACGCTGCCGCGACTGCACGACGTACCGCTGCTGGTGGCGGGCAACGGTCCTCGCTCGGTCAGGTACGCCGCCCGCACCGGCGACGGCTGGGTGACCACGGGGCCGAAGGTCGAGGCGATCGAGGACTGGTGGGCCGGGCTGGCCACCGCCCGCACCACGCTGGACGAGGCGCTGACCAGGGCCGGGCGCGACCCGGATGCCTTCCCGCGCTACCTCAACCTCGACGCAGCCCCTCAGTTCTCCCTGGAGAGCCTCGGGGTGTTCGAGGAGATGACCGGGCGCGCCGGCGAGCTCGGCTTCACCGATCTCGTCACGCACTGGCCGCGCGCCGAGGGCCCGTACGCCGGCAGCGAGGCCGTGCTCGACCAGGTCGCCGCCACCCTCCAGCGGTGACGCTGAGCCACGTCGCCCGGGTGCGCGTCGCGCGGCCGCACCATCGCTCACCTCGCGCCCCGACGCGGTGGACGTCGGGGTTTCGGCCCCGAACGGCCCTGGTTCGCGAGAGGGTGGGCCACCACCTCACTCCAGGAGCTCGCGTGCCGACGACCAACCGGGGCCTTCGCCCCGCCCAGACCCTCGTCCCCCTCGCCCGGGGGGCCGTCGCCACGACGGTGCTCGCCCTGGCCCTCAGCGGGTGCGGCGGGTCCTCGGAGCAGGACCCCGCCGGGACGAGCGGCGAGGCGTCAGCCTCCTCGTCCCCGAGCCCGTCCGCGAGCGCGTCGCCGGTCTCCGCCGAGGACGCGGCTGCGGCCCTGAAGGACGCGGTCGACGCGACGCTGGCGGCTCGCGCGTTCAGCGTCGAGGGTGACGCCCAGCTGAGCATCGGCGACCAGGACCTCGCGCTCCTCAGCAGCGGAGCGGTCGACTACGACGCGGTCGTCGCCGACCTCAGCCTGGCCGTCAACCAGGCGGACCAGTCCTCGACGATCACGGTCCTCGCCGACGGCGAGAACCTCTGGGCGAGGGTCGAGGGCGCCACCGCCCCGACCCTGCCGCCGGGCAAGACCTGGATCGAGGGCCAGGCGGACCGGCTCGCGGCGTCATCGGCGTTCGAGCCGGGCGGGGTCCTCGGGGTCGTCCTCGTGCTGCGGGGGTCCGAGGAGGCCGAGGTGACCGGCACCGGCGAGGTCGACGGCGTGCCGGTGACCGAGTACACCACGACAGTCACCTACGACGACGCGCTCGCCGCGGTCGGGCCCGACGCCGAGACGCTCCAGGGCGCGTTCTCGCTCAGCGGCGCCGCGTCGTCGCTGCCCTTCGACGTGACGGTCGCCGTGGGCGAGGACGGCATCATCCGGGACCTCGAGCTGGAGCTCGACGGAGGTGACGTGCCCGCGGAGGGGTCCTACCTGCTGAGCCTGCGCGACGTGGGCACCACGCCCGAGCCGCCCGAGGCCCCCGACGCCGCCTCGGTGCTGACCGGTCGACCCGCCGAGCGGCTGCTGGACCAGCTGATCGAGCCCTGACCTGCACCGCGTCGCGGTGAACCTCCGGCGTCGCCGGGAGCATCGGGGCGTCGTCGGCGCAGCGGGCTAGCGTGGCCGAGCCCGCCCATCGAGCCCGCCCACCCCGCCCGAGAGGGGCCGCCATCGTGAGCTTCGTGCCCGTCACCGGGCCCGCCCGGTTCCGCCCCGGCGTGCCGCCGCGCGAGGGCGTCGTGGAGTTCACCGCCGACGGCGGTGGTCGCACGGTCGAGCTGCCCGTGCGGGCCGCGCTGCCGGTCCTGACCAGGGCCCACGCCCGCGACGACCTCCATCCCAGCGTCGCCCTGCTCAGCGGCTCCGCCCTGCTCGGCATGAGGCTGGTCGCAGCGGGCAAGCTGCGACCCGACGACGACGGCACCTGCTGGCGCATCGCGACGCTCGGGGCCGACGACGAGGACCGGGTGCGGCAGCTGGCCGCGGCCCGCGCCCACGACGATCTCGACGAGGACGGCGCGCGGGTCGTCGTACGACGCCTGCTCGACGCGGTCGCCGACTCGCTGCCGCGCAGCGCCCCCGGTCCCGGGGCGCGCCTGACGCCGTCGCCGAGGCCGACGGCCGGCACGGCGCCGGCCGCCGAGGAGTTCCAGCACCGCCTGCAGCAGCGGCTCGAGGCCCTCCGTGACCGTTCCCGCACCGGGTCCTCCCGGCCGGGGACGGACCTGCTCCGGGCCGCGCCCGACCCCGCCCCGCGCGACGACCGGCCCCAGCTGGTCCGGGTGTCGCTGCGTGTCGAGGCCGACGAGGAGGACCTCAGCGCGGGGTCCCTGCGCCTGGTCCTGCTGGTCCACGACGAGCGTGACCCGCTGCACCTGTGCGAGGCCGCCGCCCTGTGGGCCGAGTCGGGGCCCGAGGCCTCCCACGGGTTCGGCGACCGGGCCCGCACCCACGCCGCCATCGCGCTGCGGGGTGCGGCCGAGGCGTGGCCGGTGCTCGACCGGTTCCTCGACGCCGCGGTGCCCGACGAGATCGCGCTCGACACCGACGAGATCCACAGCCTGCTCGAGGACGGCGTCGCCGCGCTCGCCGCGCGGGGCGTCGACGTGCTCTGGCCGCGCAGCCTCGGACGCGACCTGACCGCCACCACGGTGCTGGAGCAGGACCCCGATCCGCGCCATCCACAGGACCGGGGCCCGCGCACCGGCCCCGGCCCCTACGAGGAGCCGCTCCAGCAGCCGCTGCTCGGGGCCGACTCGCTGTTCGCGTTCCGCTGGCAGCTCGCCCTGCACGGCGAGGACCTCACGGCCGAGGAGATGGACGCGCTCGCCGCGTCGACCTCCCCGCTGCTCAAGCTGCGCGGCAGCTGGACCGTCGTCGACGCGGCCACGGCCCGCAAGGCGCGGCGCCGCCTGCAGCGTCGCGTCGACCCGGCGACCGCGATCGCGGCCGCCCTGACCGGCACCGTCCAGCTCGCGGCGAGTGACGGGAAGGCGGCGCCGTCGCAGAGCCCGGTCGTGGTCGGCGCGTCGTTGCTCCAGGTCCGCGACCGCCTGCGCAACGCAGCCACGATCGACCCGGTCCCGACCCCGTCGGCGCTGCAGGCCGAGCTGCGCGACTACCAGCGGCACGGCCTGACCTGGTTGGCCGAGCTCACCGGTCTGGGGCTCGGTGCCTGCCTGGCCGACGACATGGGCCTGGGCAAGACGATCACCCTGATCGCGCTGCACCTGCACCGCACCGAGCAGGGGGTGACGGGTCCGACCCTGGTGGTGTGCCCGGCCAGCCTGCTGGGCAACTGGGAGGCCGAGATCCGCCGGTTCGCCCCCGGTGTCGAGGTGCGTCGCTTCCACGCGGGTCGCCGCTCGCTCGACGGGCTCGCCGGTCCGGGCGGCACGGGCGGCACGGCCGGCGACGCGCTCGTCGCGGTGCCGGGCGAGCCGGCGGGACGCGGGTTCGTGCTCACGACGTACGGCACCATGCGCCGCGACGCCGCCGAGCTCGGCACCGTCGCGTGGGACCTCGTGGTCGCCGACGAGGCCCAGCACGTCAAGAACGCCCGCTCCTCGACCGCCCGCGCCCTGCGCACCCTCGAGTCCCGCGCCCGCGTCGCGCTGACGGGCACCCCGGTCGAGAACGACCTCGCCGAGCTGTGGGCGATCCTCGACTGGGCCATCCCGGGGCTGCTCGGCAGCCGCAACGCCTTCCGCAAGGTCTGGGCGGCGCCGATCGAGTCGGGTCTGGAGCCGACCAAGGCGCGCCAGTTCGCCGACCTGATCAGCCCGTTCCTGCTGCGGCGGCGCAAGTCCGACCCCGGGATCGCGCCCGAGCTGCCCGAGAAGACCGAGACCGACCACCCGCTGCGCCTGACGCGGGAGCAGGTCGTGCTCTACGAGTCGTTCTGCCGCGACACCCTCGAGCGGATCGCGGTGGTCGACGAGACCACCCGCCGCGGGCTGGTGCTCGCGCTCCTCACCGGGCTGAAGCAGATCTGCAACCACCCGGCGCACTTCCTCAAGCAGTCCAGCGGGCGGCTCGCGGGTCGCTCGGAGAAGCTCGAGCTGCTCGACGAGCTGCTCAGCACCGTGCTCGCCGAGGACGGTGCGGTGCTCGTCTTCACCCAGTACGTCGCCATGGCCCGCCTGCTCGAGCGGCACCTCAGCGACGCCGGGATCGGCCACCAGCTCCTGCACGGCGGCACGCCGGTCGCCCAGCGCGAGCAGATGGTGGCGCGCTTCCAGGCCGGCGAGGTCCCCGTGTTCCTGCTCTCGCTGAAGGCCGGGGGCACCGGGCTCAACCTCACCCGCGCCGACCACGTCGTCCACATCGACCGCTGGTGGAACCCCGCCGTCGAGGAGCAGGCCACCGACCGGGCCTACCGGATCGGTCAGACCAGGCCGGTCCAGGTGCACCGGATGGTCGCCCAGGGCACGATCGAGGAGCGCATCGGCGAGCTGCTGGCTCGCAAGCGGTCGCTGGCCGAGGCCGTGCTCGGGCGCGGCGAGGCGGCGCTGACCGAGCTCGACGACGCCGAGCTGCGCGACCTGGTGACCCTGCGCCCATGAGCCCGCGCCCATGAGCCTGCGCCCGATGAGCCCGCCCCGATGAGCCTGGTCCACCCACGCATCGGCCCTCGTCGCGGTCGGCCGTGGGCGCGCACCTGGTGGGGGAAGGCCTGGCTGCGTGCCGTCGAGGAGGCGGCCTACGACGAGGCCGACCTGCGCCGTGCGCGGACGCTCGCGCGCGGCGGTGCGGTGGGCGGCATCGCCGTCGACGCCGGCGCCGCCCGCTCGGCCGTCGAGGAGCGCGACGACCTGTGGAGCGTGGGCCTCGAGCTGCCGGTGCTCGACGACGGCACCCGCGACGCCCTGGTGGAGGTCGTCGCCGCCGAGGTCGGGCGGGTCGCGGCCCTGCTCGCCGGCGACCTCCCGCACGAGCTCGTCGAGCACGCCGAGGAGGCCGGCGTCGAGCTGCTGCCGTACGGCGCGGAGCTGGCGGCGACCTGCACCTGCTCGGCCTGGGTCGACCCGTGCCCGCACGCGCTCGCCGTCCTGCTCCAGCTCGGCTGGCTGGTCGAGGACGACCCGCTGCTGCTGCTGCTCCTGCGTGGCGTCGAGCGACCTGCGCTGCTGGCCGACCTGCACGCCAGGACGCCGGGCGCAGCGGCCCCGCCACCGGGGCCGTCCGTACGCGACCAGGACGACCTGGTCCTCGAGACCGCCGTCGAGGCGGCCCAGGAGGCGGCACGGTGGCTGGCCGACCTCGACGCGCCACCACCCGGCCCGTGAGCACGCGTGCACAGGTCGGCGCGACCGCGGGGGTGGTCAGGAGTCGGCCCCGTCCGGTCAGGATGGCTCGATGCGCCTCGACCCCAGTGACGTCATCACCCCCGACCACGACACCCAGGTCCGACGGATCGAGCTCGTCCGGGGTGCCTGGGGTGTCGTGATGCTGCTCGCGCCGAAGCCGGTGCTGAGCGCGGTGGACACCGGCGGTGACCGCACGATGGTCGTCGTCGGACGCATCCTGGGCGCGCGGCACCTGACCCAGGCCGTGCTCTCGGGGGCTCGTCCCAGCCCCGAGGTGCTCGCGATGGGCGTCTGGGTCGACGCGGTCCACGCGCTCACCGCTCTTGGTCTGGCGGCGGTCTCGCCGAGCCGCACCGGCGCCGGCCTCGTCGACGCGGTGGGCGCAGCGGGGTGGGCGATCGCCGGCTACCACGACCTGGTCACGCCGCGCTCGGTCGTGCCGAACCACACGCGCCGTCGCGACGCGCTCGCCCGGTGGACGCTCGGGCGGCTCCCGGCCGGCCGACACCTGCGCGAGCGGGCCGAGCACGAGCGCGGGCGGCGCTCGACGGGCGACTAGGGGCGGCCGACGGCGAGGGCGCGGTGGGCCATGTCGGTGAGCACCGCGGCCATCTCGTCGTCGGGGAGCAGGGCGCTGTGGGGGGTGGAGTTGATCAGGCCGAACACCGCGTGGGCGCGGGCCCGGGCCTGACCCGGCCCGAGCGCGGGCTCGACGAGGCGCAGCTGGGCGGCCCACAGGTCGACGTACTCCCGCTGCAGCGCGCGGACCTCCTCGCGCGCGTCGTCGGGCAGCGAGGACCAGTCCCGGTCCTGCACCACGATCAGGGCGGGGTGACGCAGGGCGAAGTCGACGTGGAAGTCGACCAGCGCCCCCACGGCGTACGTCGGTCCGCTCGCCGCCGCGACGCGGATCCGCCCCTGCGTGAGCAGGCTGCGGCTGATGGTGACCAGCATCTCGGCGAGCACGGCGTCCTTGCCCGCGAAGTGCTTGTAGAGCGCCGGTCCCGAGATGCCGCAGGCCGCGCCGATCTCGGTCACCGACACCCCGTGGAACCCTCGCGCGGCGAACAGCTCGGCCGCGATCGAGAGGATCTGGTCGCGCCGAGCAGGGGCGACGGCGGGCTGCTGAGGCACTCGCGCAGGTTAACGCCCGCTCACCGGGCCACCCCTGGGGAGGGTGTTCGCGCTCGGAGCCCCTTAGGGTGAACCACTGGTCTGAGGCGCTCCGCTGCCCGCGCCGATGGCCCGAGTGCGACCAGAGCACGCCCGGGCGGTCGAGCCGGAAGGGACTCCAGCGCGATGTCGACGATCCAGACCTATCTCAAGGAGCACACGAACCCACCCGTCTTCATCGGGTCGGCCGCCGTGGTGCTCTCGTTCCTCGTGTGGGGGGTGGCCTTCCCCGCGAACATGTCCAGCACGGCGTCCTCGACGCTGGGCTTCATCACCTCGAACTTCGAGTGGCTCTACATCTTCGGCGCCACCGGCTTCGTGATCTTCGTGATCGGGCTGATGCTCAGCCGCTACGGCTCGATCAAGCTCGGCCCCAACGACTCGGTCCCGGAGTACTCCAACCTGTCGTGGTTCGCGATGCTGTTCACCGCCGGCATGGGCATCGGGCTGGTCTTCTACGCCGTCTCCGAGCCGGTCTACCACTTCCTGAACCCGCCGACGGGCGAGGCCGGGACGCCCGAGGCGGCGCAGAACGCGATGAGCTACACGCTCTACCACTGGGGCCTGCACCCCTGGGCGATCTACATCGTCCTGGGCACCTCGCTGGGCTACTTCTCCTTCCGTCGCGGCCTCCCGCTGCGCCCGGCCTCGGCGTTCTACTCGCTGATCGGTGACCGGATCTACGGCTGGCCCGGGGCCCTCGTCGACATCCTCGCCGTCTTCGGCACGCTCTTCGGCCTGGCGACCTCGCTCGGCATCGGCGGTCAACAGGTCGGCGCCGGCCTCAACGAGCTCTTCGGCGTGCCGAACACGACGACGACGCAGGTCCTGATCATCGCGGCCATCACCTCGGTGGCCGTGGTCTCGGTGATGCTCGGCGTCGACAAGGGCATCCGCAACCTCTCGCTGGCCAACCTGTGGCTGGCCTTCGCGCTGCTCGTGTTCGTCTTCATCTTCGGTCCGACCCGCGACCTGCTCAACGTGCTGGCCACCAACGCCGGCACCTACGTCCAGACGCTGCCCAGCCTGGGCCTCGAGACGTTCCCCAACGGTGGCGCGCAGGCGCAGTCCTGGCAGAACAGCTGGACGCTCTTCTACTGGGGCTGGTGGATCTCGTGGGCGCCCTTCGTCGGGATGTTCCTGGCCCGGATCTCCTACGGCCGCACGATCCGATCCTTCATCGCGGGGGCGCTCTTCGCCCCGGTCGGCGCCTCGATGGTGTGGCTGACCGTCTTCGGCGACTCCGCCCTGCGGATCCTGCTCGACGACCCCGACAACCCGGTCAACCGCGCCGGGGACGAGGCCCCGCGCAGCCTGTTCCTGCTCTTCGACCAGCTCCCCGTGCCGGGGTTCATGGCCACCGCCGCCTCCGTCCTCGTGGTGGTCGTGGTGATCCTGTTCTTCGCCACGTCCTCGGACTCCGGCTCGCTGGTCGTCGACATCCTCACCAACGGCGGCGACCCGAACCCGCTGTGGCAGCAGCGCCTGTTCTGGGCGATCACCGAGGGCGCGGTGGCGGCGGTGCTGCTGATCGCGAGTGCCGCGTCGGGCGCCGATGCGCTCGGGGCGCTCCAGGCGGCCTCGATCGCGGCCGGTCTCCCGTTCTGCGTCGTGCTGGTCTTCATGGCCTTCGGGCTGATGAAGGGCCTGCGCGACGAGAGGATCGAGCGCCCCGGGATCAGCGAGCCGCCCCCGCTGGCCGGGCTGCGGGAGTACGCCGAGCGCACCCGCGGCCCGCGCGTCGACGCCGAGGAGACCGCCGAGCGCACCCCGGACGAGACCGTCGAGCGGCGCGACGAGCAGGAGCGGACCGCTCGACGCGGAGGTTAACGATCGCTAACCTTGCGCACGTGACCGATCTGCGTTCGCTGACCGCCGACCTGCACGACCGCCTCGCCGTCGTACGCCGCGGCGGCGGCGAGGCCGCGCGGGCCAAGCACGTGGCCCGCGGCAAGCTGCCGGTGCGCGACCGGGTCGACCGACTGCTGGACCCCGGCAGCCCGTTCCTGGAGCTCAGCGCGCTCGCGGCGACCGGGATGTACGACGACGCGGTCCCGGCCGCCGGGATCGTCACCGGCATCGGCCGGGTGCAGGGTCGCGAGGTGGTCGTGGTGGCCAACGACGCGACCGTCAAGGGCGGCACCTACTACCCGATGACGGTCAAGAAGCACCTGCGCGCGCAGACGATCGCCGCCGAGCACCGGCTGCCGTGCGTCTACCTCGTCGACTCCGGCGGGGCGTTCCTCCCGCTGCAGGACGAGGTCTTCCCCGACCGCGACCACTTCGGGCGGATCTTCTTCCACCAGGCCCAGATGTCGGCACGCGGCATCCCGCAGGTCGCCGCGGTGATGGGCTCGTGCACCGCCGGCGGCGCCTACGTGCCGGCGATGAGCGACGAGTCGGTGATCGTGGCGGGCCAGGGCACGATCTTCCTCGGCGGCCCGCCGCTGGTGAAGGCCGCGACCGGTGAGGTCGTCACCGCCGAGGACCTCGGTGGCGGCGACGTCCACGCCCGGACCTCGGGGGTGGTCGACCACCTCGCCGACGACGACGAGCACGCCCTCGACCTGGTCCGCTCGATCGTGGGCACCCTCGGCCCGGCCGCCCAGCACGGTCCGCCGCCGGTCACCGTCGAGGAGCCGCTCGAGGACCCCTCAGGCCTCTACGACGTGGTGCCGGTCGACGCGCGGACGCCGTACGACGTGCGCGAGGTGATCCGTCGCGTCGTCGACGGCTCGCGGCTGCACGAGTTCAAGCCGCTCTACGGCGAGACCCTGGTCTGCGGGTTCGCCCACGTCCACGGGCGCCCGGTCGCGATCCTGGCCAACAACGGCATCCTGTTCAGCTCCTCGGCGCTGAAGGGCGCCCACTTCATCGAGCTGGCCAACCAGCGCGGCGTCCCGCTGCTGTTCCTGCAGAACATCTCCGGCTTCATGGTCGGCCGCGACGCCGAGAACGGCGGCATCGCCAAGGACGGCGCCAAGCTCGTGACCGCCGTCGCCTCCTCGGTCGTGCCCAAGCTGACCGTCGTGATCGGGGGTTCCTACGGTGCCGGCAACTACGGCATGTGCGGGCGCGCCTACGACCCCCGCTTCCTGTGGACCTGGCCCAACGCCCGGATCTCGGTGATGGGCGGCGAGCAGGCCGCCTCCGTGCTGGCCACCGTGCGCCGCGACGGCCTCGAGGCCCGCGGTGAGGAGTGGTCGAGCGAGGACGAGGAGGCCTTCAAGGACCCCGTCCGCGCGCAGTACGAGCAGCAGGGATCGCCCTACTACTCCACCGCCCGGCTCTGGGACGACGGCGTGATCGACCCCGTCGACACCCGCCGCGTGGTCGGCATGGCCCTCGCCCTGGCCGCCCAGGCCCCGACCCCCGAGACGCCGGCCTTCGGCGTCTTCCGGATGTGATCGCGATGTCCGAGCAGCGCCACCAGGGGCCGCAGCGCTTCTCCTGCGTCCTCGTCGCCAACCGCGGCGAGATCGCCTCCCGCGTCATCCGCGCCTGCCGGGCGGCGGGCCTGCGCAGCGTCGCGGTCTTCTCCGACGCCGACCAGCACGCGCCGTACGTCGGCGAGGCCGACGCCGCCGTCCGCCTCGGCCCGACCCCGGCCGCGGAGTCCTACCTCTCGCCCCAGCGCCTGCTGGCCGCCGCGGCGGAGTCCGGCGCCGACGCGGTGCACCCCGGCTACGGGTTCCTCTCCGAGAACGCCGCCTTCGCCCGCGCCGTGGTCGAGGCCGGCCTGGTCTGGATCGGGCCGACGCCGGAGGTGATCGAGGTGATGGGACGCAAGGACCGCGCCCGGGAGATCGCCGAGCGGGCCGGGGTCCCCGTCACCCCGCGCCACGACGAGGACGCCGTGCCCGACGACGCGTTCCCGGTGCTGGTCAAGGCCGCGGCCGGCGGCGGTGGCAAGGGCATGCACGTCGTACGCCGTCCCGCCGACCTCGCCGACGCCGTCGCCCGGGCCCGGCGCGAGGCCCGTTCGGCGTTCGGCGACGACACCCTGCTGGTCGAGGCCTACGTCGAGCGTGGGCGCCACGTCGAGGTGCAGGTCGTGGGCGACGAGCACGGCCACGTCGTGCACCTCTTCGAGCGCGACTGCTCCGCCCAGCGCCGTCACCAGAAGGTCGTCGAGGAGGCGCCCGCGCCCGACCTCGACCCGGCGGTGCGCGAGCGGCTGCTGAGCTCCTCGGTCGCGCTGTGCCGGGAGGTCGGCTACACCGGGGCCGGCACCGT
Source organism: uncultured Actinomycetota bacterium (assembly GCA_963714475.1). GTDB lineage: Bacteria > Actinomycetota > Actinomycetes > Propionibacteriales > Nocardioidaceae > Nocardioides. The sequence goes on along the minus strand of CAVQOP010000004.1, from coordinate 560,292 downwards.
GGAGTTCCTCGTCGACGGCGACGCGGCGTACTTCCTGGAGATGAACACCCGCCTCCAGGTCGAGCACCCGGTCACCGAGGAGGTCACCGGCGTCGACCTGGTCGCCTGGCAGCTCGGGGTCGCGCAGGGCGAGCCGCTCCCGCTCGCGCAGGACGAGATCACCTGCACCGGCCACGCGGTCGAGGTGCGGGTCTACGCCGAGGACGCCTACGCCGGGTTCGTGCCGCAGACCGGCCGGGTCGCCCGGCTGCTGCGCCCCGCGGCGGCGCGCGGCGAGTGGGGCATCGCCGAGGGCAGCACGGTCGGGACGGCCTACGACCCCATGCTGGCCAAGATCATCGCCACCGGCGAGGACCGCGCCACGGCGCTGGACGCGCTGGGCGCGGCCCTCGAGCAGACCGCCGTGCTGGGGGTGCGGACCAACGTGGGCTTCCTGCGGCGCCTCGTCGGCAGCGAGGCGTTCGGCGCCGGCGCGGTGCACACCGCGTGGCTCGACGGCCCCGAGGCCGAGCCGCTGCTCACCGCTCCGGCGATGCCCGACGTCGTCCCCGGCCTGGCCGCGCGCGCCTGGGCCGCGGACCACCTGGCGGCCGGGACCTCGCCGTGGGACGGCATCGACGGGTGGCGCAACGGCGGCCCGTCCGCTCCGCTGAGGGTCGCGCTGGTCGACGGGTCGGGCGAGACGCACGTGGTCGACGTGGACGCGGGCGGCCCGGTCGGCTCGACCGACGCCGCGCGCGAGGGCGCGCTCGTGGTGACCGACCGGGCCGGCGCCTGGGTCGTGCTCGCGGCCGAGACCTGGCGCCTGGACCGCCCCGACCCCGCCCGCCGACCCGCGGCGCCCGTGGGCGAGGCCGACGTGGTCGCCCCGATGCCGGGCACGGTGATCGAGCTCGCCGTCGCCGAGGGCGACGCGGTGGTCGCCGGGCAGCGCCTCGGCGCGGTCGAGGCGATGAAGATGGAGCTGCCGCTCACCGCTCCCCACGACGGCACGGTCACGCTGCTGGGCGCGGCCGTCGGTGACCAGGTCACGATGGGCCACGTGCTGGTCCACGTCGAGGAGGCCGACGCGTGAGCTCCCCGCCCGCCGCCGGACGTCATACGGTGCGGTCCATGGCGACGGAGGGTGACGTATGACGTCCTCGCTCGCCGCCGGGACCCCCGCCCCGCCCGCCGCCGGACGTCATACGGTGCGGTCCACGGCCAGGGTGGGTGAGGTATGACGTCCCGCCGAGACCTGCCGATGACGGTGCCCGAGCCGGGCCTGCCGGAGCGGGTGACGATCTACGAGGTCGGCCCGCGTGACGGTCTGCAGAACGAGTCGGCCACGATCCCGACCGAGGTCAAGGCGGACTTCTGTCGGCGGCCTGCTCGCGGCCGGGCTGCCGGTGGTCGAGGCGACCAGCTTCGTGCACCCGCGCTGGGTGCCCCAGCTGGCCGACGCCGCCGAGCTGATGACCTCCCTGGTCGCGGACCTCGGCGACGCCGCCCGCGCGATGCCGGTCCTCGTGCCCAACGAGCGCGGTCTCGACCGGGCCCTCGAGCTCGGGCTGCGCCACGTCGCGATCTTCGGCTCGGCCACCGAGACCTTCGCCGCCAAGAACCTCAACCGCACGCTGGAGACCCAGCTGACGATGTTCGAGCCGACCGTACGCCGTGCGCTCGACGCCGGTTGCGACGTGCGGGCCTACGTCTCGATGTGCTTCGGCGACCCCTGGGAGGGCGCGGTGCCGCTCGAGCAGGTCGTGGCGGTCGGGCGACGGCTGCTCGACCTCGGCGCCTCCCAGCTCAGCCTCGGCGACACCATCGGCGTGGCCACCACCGGCCACGTCACCGCGCTGCTGAGCGCCTTCGCCGACGCGGGCGTCACCGCGGACCGTCTCGCGCTGCACTTCCACGACACCTACGGCCAGGCCCTGGCCAACGTCACCGCGGGCCTGCGGGCCGGCGTCACGACCTACGACGCGTCGGCCGGCGGCCTCGGGGGCTGCCCCTACGCGGAGAGCGCGACCGGCAACCTGGCCACCGAGGACCTCGTGTGGCTGCTGGACGGCCTCGGCATCGACCACGGCGTCGACCTCGACGCCCTGGTCGCCACGAGCGTCGCCATGGCCCGACAGCTGGGCCGGCCCAGCCCGTCAGCGGTGGTGCGGGCCCTCGGCGGGGCCAGCGGGCCGACGGACCCCGGGCGTGGGGCACAATCGGCGCCGTGAGTCGCGCCGAGCCCCGCCGGGTGTTCCTGCACATCGGCGCCCCGAAGACCGGGACGACGTACCTCCAGGACCGTCTCGGGATCAACGCCAGGTCCCTGGCCGCCCACGGTGTGCACGTGCCGACCCGATCGGCCCTCCTCAGCCCGGGGCTGTTCCAGTTCCGGGCCGCGCTCGACCTGCTCGGCCAGGACTGGGGCGGTGCGCCCGGGCACGCCGTCGGCGCGTGGGACGCCCTGGTCAAGCGGGTGCAGGAGGTCAAGGGCACGGTGGTGGTCAGCCACGAGATCCTCGCCCCGGCCGACGCTGCCGCCGTGGCGCGCGCCAAGCGCGACCTCACCGCGGACGGGTCCGAGCTGCACGTCGTCTACACCGCCCGGGACCTCGCGCGACAGGTGCCCGCGGCGTGGCAGGAGTCGATCAAGCAGGGACGCACCTGGACCTACCGCTCCTTCGTGCGCCGTCTGCGCAAGGGCAAGCCGTGGTTCTCCCGCGCCTTCGACCTGCCGGCCGTGCTCACCGAGTGGAGCCACGACCTGCCGCCGGCGCAGGTCCACGTCGTGACCGTGCCGCCGAGCGGCTCGCCCGGCGACCTGCTGTGGACGCGCTTCTGCGCGGTCGTGGGGATCGACGCGGCCTGGGCGCCACGGCCCAGCGAGAAGCGCAACGCCTCCCTCGGGGTTGCCGAGACCCAGGTCGTACGCCGGCTCAACCGCAAGCTCGAGCGCCGCACCCGCCGCGACTTCGACTACGACCACCTCATCCGCGGCCTGCTCGCCGAGAACGCCCTCGTGCAGGGCCGGACCTCGCCTCCCGTGCGCATGCCGCCGCGGCTCCAGGAGTGGGCGCAGGCCGAGACGACCCGCTGGCGGGAGTGGATCGAGACCGCGGGGGTCGACGTGGTGGGCGACCTCGACGAGCTCGACCCGCCGCCGGTCGACGAGGAGGCCTGGACCAATCCCGACCGGGTCTCCAACAAGCAGCAGCTGCGTGCCGCGATGACCGCGCTCGCCGCGATGACCGAGGAGGCCGCGCGCCGCCCCGCGCCGGAGCAGAAGCTGGTCCAGCGCGTGCGCAGCGAGGCCTCGCGCAGGCTGCGCCGCCGCGCCTCGTCGTGAGCCCGGCGCCCGCCCGGACGCACGAGGAGGTGGCCCGCGCCTGGGTCGCCCACCTGCGCTCGGGCGGCACCACGACCTGGGGCGACTGGCGCGAGCGCGGTACGCCGTCCGGGCCGTCCGGCCCCGACGGGCTCGCGGGGTCGGCGGGGGAGCCGCTGGTCCTGGTCGGCGGCCACCTGCCCGGGGCCCAGCAGCTCGAGCTGCTGCGGCGTACGACGATCGCCGCGGGACGCCGGGTCCCCGACGAGCTGGCCGACCGGGTGCTGCGGGCCAGCCCGTTCGGTCGCGGGCTCCCCGACCTGCCCCTCCCGGGCGGACCGGACGCACGCTTCGGTCCGGTCGCGGCCGACCCGTCCTCGTTCGGACCGTTCGAGCTGCTCCGCTACGCCACGCTCCTCGTCGCCGACCGGCTGGCCGAGCGCGCGGCGACCCCGGGCGGTGACCCGACGCGCGCTCTGCCCGTGCGTGCCCGGCTGCTCCGGCGTCGCTACCGCCTCGTCGGTGATCCCTGGGCCGCACCGCTGCTGCGGTCCGCGCTCACTCGCCGCGGGCTCCCGCCCGGTGGCCGCAGGCCGCGGGTGTACCTGCTCGCCGGCCCGCTGGAGGCCATGCTGGCGGCGACCTGGACCCACCGGGTGCTCACCGGCACGCCGGCACCCTGGTCGGCCTGGGTCGCCGAGGTGCACGCGCGCCGCCGGCACGGGCTGCCCCCCGGCGCCGACACGCTGGCCACGGCCCGGGTGTGGGCCGAGCGGGTCGGCAGACAGCGGGTCCACGTGGTGACCAGCCCGGGGACGGCCGCGCGCCTGCTGGCCCCCCGGCGGGTCGACCGCCGTGACCCGCTCGACGTGCCGGCCCCGCTGCCGGCCGATGCCGTCGAGCTGGCCCGCCAGGTCCGGGCCGCGCTCGAGGTGGTCTGCGCCCCCGATGCACGCACCCGGCTTGCTGCTCGACCAGCTGGTCCCGCTGCTGCGGGCGCTCCCGGAGGGCCTCGGTGAGCCCCTCGGAGTGCCCGCGACCCACCGTCAGTGGGTGCGACGACGCTCGGAGCGGCTCCAGCAACGGCTGCTGGCCGATGGCTACGCTGTGGAAGGTCAGCCCGGCGACCTGCTCGTGGGTGACGGGGTGCCGACCGGCGTCCTGCCCGCCCCCGAGGGAGTCCTGCGGGTCGCCTGCGAGGTCCTGGTGGCTGACGCGGAGGGAGGGCAGGTGCGGTGACGCGGCGGGTGCTGCTGCACGTCGGGACGCCCAAGACCGGGACGTCGTACCTCCAGGACGTGCTCTTCCGCAACCGTGAGCGGTTGCTCGAGCACGGGCTGCTCTATCCCGCGGACCGCTTCGACGCCCACTTCCTGGCGGCCCTGGACCTGATGCGTCTGCCCTGGGGTGGCCTCGAGGTCGACGCGCAGGGGTGCTGGGACGCGCTCGCCGCCCGGGTGCGCGCCCACGACGGGACCACGGTGATCAGCCACGAGATCCTGGCCCGGGCGACCCCGGCCCAGGTCGACCGCGCCCTGGGCTCGCTCGTCGGCGAGGACGGTGAGGCCCCCGAGGTCCACCTGCTCGTGTCGGCGCGCGACCTGGTGCGCCAGATCCCCGCCGAGTGGCAGGAGAACGTCAAGCACCGCGCCACCCTCGACTACACGACCTTCCTCACCGAGCTGCGCGACCCGGGGCGCTCCTCGCGCATCGCGAGCTGGTTCTGGGCGGTCCAGGAGGTGCCCGACATCCTCGCGCGGTGGGGGGCGAGCCTGCCGCCGGAGCGCGTGCACGTGATCACGGTCCCGCCGCCGGGCGGCTCGCGGACGCTGCTCTGGGAGCGCTTCAGCGCCGCCTTCGGTCTCGACGACCTCGACCTCGACCTCGACGCGTCGCGGGCCAACCCCTCGCTCGGCGTCGCGGAGACCGCGCTGCTGAGGCGGATCAACGTGCACAGCAACAAGACCCTGCCGCCGGCGCACTACCGCCCGCTCGTGCGCGAGCTGCTCGCCCACCAGACCCTCTCCCAGCGCACCGGCTCCGCACGGCTCTCGCTGCCCGACGACCTCGCCCCGTGGGTCCTCGACCTCGAGCGGCGCTGGGTCGCCGAGCTCGGTGCACGGGGCTACGACATCGTCGGTGACCTCGCGGACCTGGTCGGCTCGACCCCCGAGACCTACGTCGACCCCGACGACGCCGACCCTGCGGCCGTCGCCGACGCCGCGGTGTGCGCCCTCGGGGCCGTCCTGGCCGACGACGGGCGCCACCTCGACGAGGTCGACCGGCTGCGACGCGTCGAGCACGACCTGCACCGTGAGCTCGACGACGTCCGGGCCGCGCTCGAGCGCTCCTACCTGCGTCCCTCGTACCTCGCGCGCGAGCGGATCGTGCACCGCCTCGAGCACGGGCGCACCGGGCGGGTGCTGATGACGGTCTACCGCGGGGCGCGGGGCAGGAGCTCGCGGTCGGCGTAGCGACCGATGCGCCAGGTGGAGTAGCCGTCGGCGCCGGCGCCGACCACGCCGCCCACGACGGGCACGCGACGTCCGACCGTGACGGCGAGGCGCTTGCCGATCACCCGGCCGATCAGGGCGGAGCCGACCTCCTGCGACACGATGGTGTCGAGCCCGGCATCGCGCACGGGCGCGGTCGCCATCGCCATCGGCGGGGCCGGCAGCTTCTCGCGGCGCACCAGGTCCTCGACGCTGTCCTCACCGAGCAGCGTCACCAGGATCGCGTTGCGCACCCGCGGGTCCTCGAGGTCGTAGCCGCGCAGGTGGGCGATGCCGGCGATCATCCGGCACTGGATCAGCGCGAGGCCGGTGATGTTGGTCGGGATGGTGACCGCCGTGGTGACCAGGCCGCCGAGGTTGGTCACGAAGCCCTGCGCCCCCGCGTAGCGCACGTGGTTCTCGATGACCTCGTGCACCGCCTTGTCGCGGTCGCCGTCCTTCTCCGCCAGCTGCTTGTCGGCCGCCGCGGCAGCGCCGGGCAGCGGCCCGACGCCGCTGACGGCGCGCGCCAGGGCCTCGCGGATGAAGGACGTGGTCAGTCCGGGCGCCAGCCCGGTGATCCGCGGCGCGAGCTGCTTGCCGATCTGGTTCTTCACGACACCCATGGAGCGATCCTAGGGGGCGGCCTCCACCCCCCGGTGCAGGAGCAGCGCTACGGTCCGGAGGTGCCCGTCGAGCCACCCGCCACCGGTTGGATCTTCGGTGACCCCGCGAGCGCCGACGACCTCGACGACCTCGTCGCGATCGGCGCCGACCTGGAGCCGGGGACGGTGCTCGAGGCCTACCGCCGCGGCATCTTCCCGATGCCGGCCGGCGTGCCGGGCGACCCGATGTACTGGTTCAGCCCGGTGAGCCGGGGCGTGCTGCGCCCGTGCGACCTGCGGGTCTCACGCTCGTTGCGGCGCTCGCTGCGTGACTTCGAGATCCGGGTCGACACCGCCTTCGACGAGGTCGTCGCCCGGTGCGCGGACCCCTCGCGCCCGCACGGGTGGATCAGCACCGAGATCGAGACGGCCTACTCCCGCCTGCACCGGCTCGGCTGGGCGCACTCGGTGGAGGCCTGGCAGGACGAGGAGCTGGTCGGGGGCCTCTACGGCGTCGCGATCGGTGGTCTGTTCGCCGGGGAGTCGATGTTCCACCGGGTGCGGGACGCCTCGAAGGTCGCGCTCGTCGGGCTGGTGCGACTGCTCGAGGGTGGCCCGGAGGGTGCCGCGGCCCCTGCCGGTCGGAGCCGCAGCGAGCGGCTGATCGACGTACAGTGGTCGACCCCGCACCTGGCCTCGTTGGGCGTCACCGAGATCGACCGGGGCGACTACCTGAGGCTGCTCCCCCGGCTGGTGGCGTCGCCGCTGCCGGCGCCCTTTGCGGACCAGGCACCGACGTGAGTCAATGACCAGCACACCGACGACCGGCCGACCGTGCGCCCGGAGAAGCAAGCCCAGGAGGAGGACCCGATGAGCCGCTGCCCGAAGGCCCCCGGCCGCGGGACCCGGGTCGGCGGCCTGGTGCTGTCGCTCGTAACGTCGGCGGGACTGCTTGCGGGCTGCGGTGCCCCCTCTGATGCCTCGCTGGAGAGCTTCTGCGCAGCGACGCGCGACGTGCAGAGCGCCGGCGACGGGGCCGACAACCCCGCGGACGAGGTGAAGGCGGTCAAGGAGGCCTACGCCGACCTCGAGGAGGTCGGGACCCCGGCTGACATCCCACGCCAGGCCCGCGACGGCTTCGAGGTCATCGGCGCGGCCATCGCGGCGGTGCCCGACGACGCGAGCGAGGCCGACCTCGACCAGGTCGACGAGCGGGTCGGCGCGGCCGGCCAGGACCAGGTCGAGGCCTTCTTCCTCTACGTCTCGACCGCGTGCGGCGTCGGGGGCACGTCGTGACCCGCGCCTGGCGCGTCGGGCTCAGACGACCTCGGGATCGCCGCCGGTCTCGCTGACCATGGGGCGTCCGGCCTGCGCCCAGTCGAGCATCCCGCCGTCGAGGTTGACCGCGTCGTAGCCCTGGGCGACGAGGAACTCCACCGCCTTGGCCGAGCGGCCGCCGGCCTTGCAGGTCACCAGCAGCTGCCGGCCGCTCGGCACCTCGCCGAGGCGGTCGGAGAGCTCACCGAGCGGGACGTGCACGGCGCCGTCGATGTGGCCGGCCTCCCACTCGTGCGGCTCGCGCACGTCGAGCACGGGCAGCTCGGCGGGCACGGGATCCGGGACGTGGGCGACATCGGTGCTGGGGATCTGGGTCACGGGCCCACTCTAGGCCGCTGAGCGCATCATCGCCGTCCGGGTCGGGGGCCCGACCTCGTTGTCTTGGATACCCATAGGGGGTATGTTCAAAGCATGAGAAGCCACGAGGTCGAGCACGACGCGCCCGCGACGCCGACGGTGGAGGACCCGAAGGCGCCGAAGCGCACGCAGGTGGTGGAGGGTGAGATGGCGGAGTACACGTGCCCGATGCACCCCGAGATCCGGCAGGCCGGTCCCGGGTTCGTGCCCCATCTGCGGGATGGCGCTCGAACCCGTCATCGTCACCGCCGACACCGGCCCCAACGCGGAGCTGCGTCGACATGACCCGCCGGTTCTGGGTCGGCGTCGTGCTGTCCATCCCGGTCGTCGTGCTGGGGATGGGCGGGGACCTCGTTCCCTGCCCTGCACGACCTCATCTCCCCGACGGCCTCGGCCTGGATCCAGCTCGTGCTGGCGACCCCGGTGGTGCTGTGGGCCGGGTGGCCGTTCTTCGCACGCGGCTGGGCCTCGGTGCGGACCATGAACCTGAACATGTTCACGCTGATCGCGATGGGCACCGGTGTGGCGTGGCTGTTCAGCGTCGTCGCCACCGTCGCGCCGGGCATCTTCCCGGACGCGTTCCGCATGGACGGCGCCGTCGACGTCTACTTCGAGGCCGCCGCCGTCATCACCACCCTCGTCCTGCTCGGCCAGGTGCTGGAGCTCCGCGCCCGTGAACAGACCTCCGGTGCCATCAAGGCGCTGCTCGACCTGACCCCGAAGACGGCCCGCCGGGTCCGCGCCGACGGCACCGACGAAGAAGTGACCCTCGACCAGGTCCAGCTCGGTGACCGGCTGCGGGTCCGCCCCGGCGAGAAGGTGCCGGTCGACGGCACCGTCGAGGAGGGACGTTCCTCCGTCGATGAGTCCCTGGTGACCGGTGAGTCGATGCCGGTCACCAAGACCGATCGGCGACACCGTCATCGGCGGCACCATCAACCAGACCGGTGCGCTGGTCATGGTCGCCGAGAAGGTCGGCCGCGACACCATGCTGGCCCGCATCGTGCAGATGGTCGCCGAGGCGCAACGCTCCCGCGCGCCGATCCAGCGGATGGCGGACCGGGTCGCGGCGGTCTTCGTGCCCGTCGTCATCGCCATCGCCGTGGTCGCGTTCGCCGTGTGGGCGCTCGTCGGCCCCGACCCGCGACTGGCGCACGCCCTGGTCGTCGCGGTCGCGGTCCTCATCATCGCCTGCCCGTGTGCGCTCGGGCTGGCCACGCCGATCTCGATCATGGTCGGCGTCGGACGCGGAGCGCAGATGGGTGTCCTCATCAAGAACGCCGAAGCGCTCGAGCGGATGGAGAAGGTCGACACCCTCGTCGTCGACAAGACCGGCACCCTCACCGAAGGCCGCCCGCTCGGTCACCCAGCCGTCGGTCCTGCCGGACGGGTTTCGAGCGCCGACGAGCTGCTGCGGCTGGCCGCCGGTGTCGAACGGCCTCCGAGCACCCGCTGGCCCAGGCCATCGTCAACGCAGCCGAACGACCGAGGCATCGCCATCCCGGACGGTGACCGACTTCGACTCACCCGTCGGCAAGGGCGTCGTCGGCGTCGTCGAAGGGCGCACCGTGTCGCTTGGGCAGCGCCGACTTCCTGACCAGCCAGGCCTCGACCCGGCAGCCCTGGCGCCGAGGCCGACCGGCTGCGCGGCGACGGTGCCACCGTCATCTTCATCGGCGTCGACACCACGGTGGCAGGCATCTTCGCCATCGCCGACCCCGTCAAGGAGACCACCCCCGAGGCCGTGCAGGCGCTGCGCGCGGAGGGCATCGAGGTCGTCATGCTCACCGGCGACAACCGGGTCACCGCCGAAGCCGTCGCCCGACGACCTCGGCATCGACCGGGTCGAGGCCGAGGTCCTGCCCGACCACAAGGCCGACGTCGTCAACGCCTCCGCGCCGAAGGCCGCGTCGTCGCCATGGCCGGCGACGGCGTCAACGACGCCCCCGCCCTGGCCGCAGCCGACGTCGGGCTCGCCATGGGCACCGGCACCGACGTCGCCATCGAGTCCGCCGGCGTCACCCTGCTCAACGGCGACCTCACCGGCATCGTCCACGCCCGGCAGCTGTCCGCGGCGACGATGTCGAACATCCGACAGAACCTCGTCTTCGCGTTCGTCTACAACGTCGCCGGCATCCCCATCGCCGCCGGAGTCCTCTACCCGGTCACCGGGCTCCTGCTCTCCCCGATGATCGCCGCCGCCGCGATGGCGCTGTCCTCGGTCAGCGTCATCACCAACGCGCTGCGGCTGCGCACCCAGCACCTCGGCTGACCAGGCCGAACGTAAAGTCAGGACGTGACGATGATGCGACCGACGACCAGCGCAGCCGGCCGGGCCACGCCCGGGCTGCTGACGGCTGTCGTCGTTGCCGTCGTCATCGGCATCGTCGGAATGCACGCCCTGACACCCACGGGGTCACGTCCGAGACCGACCACGTCGCCATGTCGATGGCCGCCGAGCCCCAGACGGGGCCCGCTCACGCCGTGAGCGACCCGACCCCAGCCGAAGCCGGTGTCGCCGGCAGCAGCAACGGTCACGACATGGGGAACATGGTGATGCTCTGCGCCGCCATGCTCGCCGCCGCCGGAGCACTCCTCCTGCTCACCGTCGGGTTCCGCCGCACCTCACGATCCTGGACGCCTCTGTCGGCTGCCCCCGCCAGCATCACGCGGTGGGCCACCGCCCGCACGGCGACCGGCCCGCCACCGGTCTGGGAGTTCTCCGTCGTCAGGTGCTGACTGGCAGCCCGCCGCCCCCTCGGACCGTCCAGGTGCGCGGCACGCCGCCGACCCCGTCCAGCAACCCACGCAGGAGAACACCCACATGCCTACCAACCGCACCACCCGCGCCCTCGGCGCCCTCACCTTGACCCTCAGCCTCGGCCTGTCGCTGAGCGCTTGCGGCGACGACGACGACAGCGAGAGCACCAGCACCCAGGTGTCGACCACCGAGCACAACGACGCCGACGTCGCGTTCGCCTCCGACATGCTCCAGCACCACGCGCAGGCTCTCGCCATGGTCGACCTCACCCATGGACCGCACCCTCGACCCCGAGGTCCAGGCAATCGCCGAGCAGATCCGCGAGGCCCAGGCTCCCGAGATCGAGACCTTCACCGACTGGCTCACCGAGTGGGACGAAGAGGTCCCCGACACCGTGCGCGACCACTCCAACGCTGACGCCGGTCACGACTCCGGAGACATGGGCGACTCGATGGACGGCATGGACACCGACATGGCCGGCATGATGTCCGCCGACGACATGACCGCCCTCGCAGACGCCCCCGACTGCCGAGTTCCAGGACATGTGGCTCGACATGATGGTCGAGCACCACACGGCGCCGTCGAGATGGCCAAGCACCGAGCATCGACGACGGCCAGTACAAGCCCGCCGTCGACCTCGCCGACGACATCATCACCTCCCAGACCGCCGAGATCGAGACCATGAACGGCCTGCTCGGCTGACGGGGGCCGACTTCTCGACCCGGGGAGTGGTGACGGCAGCCTCGTGCTCCGGGCTACTTCAGGAACTTGCTGGTCCGCCGGTCGGCCAGCGGCTTGCCACCGGTCTGGCACGTCGGGCAGTACTGCAGCGAGGAGTCGGCGAAGGAGACCTCGCGCACGGTGTCGCCGCACACCGGGCAGGCCGACCCGGTGCGGCCGTGCACGGCCATGTTCGACTTCTTCTCGCCCTTGAGCTCGCTCGCCGGCGAGGCCGCGGTTGCGCTCGACCGCGGCGCCGAGGACGTCGCGGATCGCGGCGTACAACGTCGCGGACTCCTCCTCGGTGAGGCTGCTCGCCGGCTTGTACGGCGACATCCGCGCCGCGTGCAGCAGCTCGTCGGAGTAGGCGTTGCCGATGCCGGCGATCGTGCCCTGGTGGCGCAGCACGCCCTTGACCTGCTTGCGGCCCTCCTCGAGGAGGATCCCGCGGAAGGCCTCGAGGGTGAAGGCGTCGCTGAGCGGGTCCGGGCCGAGGCTGGCCAGTCCGGGCACCTCGAGCGGGTCCTTGACGACGTACGCCGCGAGGGACTTGCGGGTGCCGGCCTCGGTGACGTCGAGCCCGGCCTCGGGCTCCAGCACGATCCGCATCGCCATCGGCGACTTGTTGCTCGGCTTGGGCGGTGCGGCGGGGACCTCGTCGCGCCAGCGGATCCACCCGGCCCGGGCCAGGTGCATCACCAGGTGCAGCCCGGAGGCCTCGATGTCGAGGTACTTGCCGTGGCGGGTCACGTCGTCGACCAGCGTGCCCTCGAGGGCGGACAGCGGCGGGTCGTAGGTCTTCAGCGCGCTGAACGTGGCCAGGTGGATCTTCGCGATCGCACGGCCCTCGAGGCGTTGGCGCAGGTCGAGGACGAGCGCCTCGACCTCGGGCAGCTCGGGCATGAGCAGCAGTCTAGGGACGCCGGCGCCGGCGTGGGAGGGGCCTGGAGGCGGGTTCCGGGGGAGCGATTGTCGACAAGTCTCTTCCGGCGCGCGCGCGATCAGGGCAGGATGGAGGGGTGCCCCTGCCGCACCCGCTCCCCGAGAACGGGTCGATCTTCCTCGACCCGCGCGGCGGCGAGCGCGCGATGCGGGTCTCGTGGCACTCCGAGAAGGGCCTGGTGGTGCTCTCCCTGTGGCGGGAGAACCTGTGCACCGCCTCGTTCCGACTGGGCCTGGAGGAGGTCGCCGGGCTGATCGACGTGCTCCAGTCCGGCCTCGAGCAGGCCTACGCCGCCGGACGGCCCGCCGCCGCCCGCGCCGTACGACCGGCCTGAGCCGCTCCCTCCCCCGGGTCGGTGTGGGCCTTCCCGCCGGACCAGGACGAGGCGCATACTGCGACCCAGGGGTCACCGCGCGCTCGCGCGGACCCGACCTGGAGGTCCGATGCCCATGCTCGCCAGCCGTCTGCGTCGTGGGTTGGGTGCTCTCCTCGCCGCGACCACCGCCCTGGTCTCGCTCGGGGGGTTCGTCGCCCCCGCCGCCGGGGCGGGGGTGTCACCGCCCGGGGCCAACGACTACTCCTGCCAGCCCGACGCCGACCACCCGCAGCCGGTCGTGCTGGTCAACGGGACCTTCGAGACGATGGACAAGAACTGGGCGACGATGTCGCCGTACCTCGCGGAGGCCGGCTACTGCGTCTTCGCCTACAACTACGGCAACCGCGCGACCGGGCCGATCGGGAAGTCCGCGCACCGCCTCCGTCGCATCGTGGGCAAGGTCCTCGCCGCGACCGGGGCGGACCAGGTCGACATCGTGGGCCACAGCCAAGGGGGCATGCTGCCCCGCTACTACCTGAAGTACCTCGGGGGCGCCTCCCGCGTCGACGACCTCGTCGGGATCGCTCCCTCCAACCACGGGACGACGATGTCGAGCGACAGCGGGGGCACCTCGCCGTGCCGCGCCTGCGAGCAGCAGGCCGCGGGCTCGCAGTTCCTGACGCGCCTGAACCGTGGCGGCGACACCGTGCGCGGGCCCGACTACACCGTGATCACCACGCAGTACGACGAGGTCGTCACGCCGTACGAGTCGCAGTTCCTCGACGGTCCCCGTCGCCGCGTCACCAACCTGCTGCTCCAGGACAAGTGCCCGAACTCGGTCATCGAGCACGACCAGGCGCCGAACGACCTCGTGGTGCAGCAGCTGACCGTCAACGCCCTCACCGTGGACGGACCCGCTGCCAAGCGGGTCCGGCCGGACTGTCTGCCCCTGCCACGCTGAGCGCTCCTGGGGTCGCCGCGTGGCAGGATCGTGGGCGTGCCGGACGACTTCGTCATCGCCCGCAACCCCGACGGCGACTCCACGCTGCCCTACCTGCTGCGTGTCCCGCTGGGCGAGCACGGGGTGGTGCTCAAGGCGCGCAGCGTGTGGCCGCGCACCCAGAAGGTCTACTGCCACCGGGTCGAGGAGTGGCCCGAGGACCCCGAGATCGTCGAGCGCGTCGGCACCCGCTCGTGCACGCGGCGCGGCGCGGCGGTCGACCTGGTCCTCGACCGCGGTCGGGAGAACCGGTCGCAGTTCGTCTTCGCGCAGGTCAGGGGTGGCCGGTCGGCGATCTTCTGGCAGACCGCGCGCACGCAGAAGCAGGCCCGGCCCGCGGTCGGCGTACCGTCCGCGCGCGCCGCGGGGCTGGCCGACCTCGAGGTCACCGTCGACACCCACGAGCGCTACGCCTACACCTTCTCCGACCGTCAGGTCACCGTCACCAGGAGCGCCCTGCGTGCCGGTGACTACGGCGTCGTGCGGGACGGGGTGCTCCTCGCCTCCGTCGAGCGCAAGAGCCTGGCCGACCTCGCCTCGTCGCTGACCAGCGGCTCGCTGAAGTACCAGCTGGCCGCGCTCGCCGGGCTGCCGCGCGCGGCGCTGGTCGTCGAGGACCGCTACTCGGCGGTCTTCAAGCTCAGCCACGTGCGCCCCGCGGTGGTCGCCGACGGGCTCGCGGAGTGCCAGGTGGCCTGGCCGCAGGTGCCGATCGTGTTCTGCGAGACGCGCAAGCTGGCCCAGGAGTGGACCTACCGCTTCCTGGCCGCCGCCGAGGTCGCCGCCGACGCCGAGAGCACGGGGGCGGACCGGGTCGCCGACCTGGCGGTGCCACCGGCGCTGGCGCCGGCACGCCGCCGAGGGCCTCGGTCGTCCGGGCGTGGGCCCGCGAGCAGGGGCTCACCGTCTCCGACCGGGGGCGGGTGCCGACCGAGGTGACCCGGGCCTACCTCGACGCGCAGTCCCGCGGCAGGCCCCCGGTGCCGCCCGGACCGGACACCGAGCACGGCGTCGCGGTCGCGGCGACGTGACGGCGCGCCCGGGCGGCGCCTCACCCGCACGGGGGGACCTGCGGGCAGAATGGGCGCATGGGGTCGAGGCCGCACGTCGTCGCGCACCGCGGCGCGAGCTGGGACGTGGCGGAGCACACGTTCAAGGCCTACCTCGCTGCGCTGGAGGCGGGCGCCGAGGGCCTCGAGTGCGACGTGCGCCTCACGGCCGACGGGCACCTCGTGTGCGCCCACGACCGTGACCTGCGGCGTACGGCGTCCAGGCGCGGCGTGATCTCCACGATGGACCTCGCCGACCTGGAGGAGCTCGACTTCGCGAGCTGGAAGAACCCGTGGGGCGAGCTCGACGACGAGGCGCCCGAGCCGGACGTGGAGGTCGACGGGCTGCTGACCCTGCGCAAGCTGCTCGAGCACGTCGCCGACCTCGACCGGCGGGTCGAGGTGGCGATCGAGACCAAGCACCCGACCCGCTACAGCGGGCTGGTCGAACGGCGGCTGTGCGAGATGCTCACCGACTTCGGCTGGGACGAGCCGGGCTCACCGGTCACGGTGATGAGCTTCTCCTTCACCGCGCTCCAGCGCTTCGAACGGCTCTGCCCGGGCGTCCGGCTGGTCCAGCTGATCGACAAGCCGCGGCACTGGACGGTGCTCAAGCGCGCGATCGGCCGGGACTGGATCGTGGGTCCGGGCATGGAGATGCTCAACGCGAACCCGAGGCTGGGGCCCGCGATCGCCCGCAGCGGTCACGAGATGCACGTGTGGGTCGTCAACACCCCGGCCGACCTGCGCCGGTGCCAGGACCTCGGCGTGACCGCGGTGATCACCGACCGGCCGGCGTACCTGCTCGCCCTGCTCGACGAGGACGGCGCCGACGCCGGATAGGTTTCGCGTCATGGCCAAGAAGAACCGGACCAAGCAGCGCGACACCGCTGCCCCCAGCACGCCCGGCGAGGTCGGGCCCCGTCAGCCCTGCCCGTGCGGGTCGGGCAAGCGCTACAAGGCCTGCCACGGTGCGCCCGGTGGCGGCGACGTCTACGTCGCCCGACCCTTCGAGGGGCTGGCCGGCGAGTGCGACCTCGTCGCGCTGCGCGAGCTCGTGCCCGCGGCCACCGCGGTGCTGAGCCTGGCCGGCGAGGCCGCCGAGCTCGCCGGTGACCGCACCGTGACCCTGTGCTCGCTGCTGCCGGGCGCGTCGCCCGCGATGGTGCGCGACTCCGGTGACGTGTGGCTCGGCCTGCAGGTCCAGCACGGGTTCGGCGACCCCTCGCGCGACCTCGCGGCCGTCCTGCTCGCCGCGCTCGCCGCCGAGCCCGGCGCCGTCGGCCTGACCAGCCCCCCGGGACCGGGACCGCGGCTGCAGGACCTGCTGGCCGACGCGCCGCTCGAGGTCACCGTCCACGACGGCTTCGACTACTGGCTCGCCGACGTCGACGACGACGAGCGCGCCGGTCTGGGCGAGGTGCTCGCGGAGGCCAACGAGTCGGTGGCCCCGACGGCGCGCCTGGCGTCCGTCGACGCGGCGTACTGGACCCGGATGGGTGCCAAGGAGCACCTGCGCTGGGTCCGCCCCGAGCCGGAGGACCAGCTGCTGACGGCCCTGGCGCGCCTGCACGCCGCGGGCCGCGACACCCTGGTCGAGGGCAGCCGGTTCGTGGGGATGTTCCGCGCCCACGGCCTGCTCACCCCGGTCTGGGACCTCGCCGTCGGCACCGGTCCGGAGGCGCTCGAGGACGCGGCCGTCGACCTCGGCGCCCGCCTCGACGAGGCGCTCGCCGCGACCGGCGACCTCAGCGCCGAGGAGCGATCGGCCCGCGAGGGGCTCGCCACCCGCCAGGTCACCATCCGCTAGCAGGCGCCGCAGGTCGCGCGGACGCCGGCTCGCGCCTCAGTCGCGGGCGCGCACCACCCATGCGGGCAGCCGCGCATAACCCTTGACCGAGAGCCGGCGTACCCGCTTGAGGCGGTACGCCGTGCTCGCGTGGGCATCGTCGCCCTCGGCTCCTCCCTCACCGGCCAGGGCGTCGTGGCAACCCTGGTCGACCAGCACCGTCCCCGGCCTCGCCGCGGAGGTCAGGCGCGCGGCGACGTTGACCGTCGGGCCGTAGACGTCGCCGAGGCGGCTGACGACGTCGCCGTAGGCCACGCCCGCGCGTACCGCCGGGAACCGGTCGTCGTCGTCGGCGCCACGGGCGGTCAGCGCGAGCGCGAGGTCGGCCGCGGAGGCGGCGTCCTGGGTGACGAGCAGCACCTCGTCGCCGATGTTCTTGATCACCCGGCCGCCGGCGTCGGTGGCCGTGCCGGCGCACTGGTCCTCGAAGTACTCCAGCCACTCCACCAGCTCGGACTGCTCCAGCGACCGGCTCTGGGAGGTGTAGCCCACGATGTCGACGAAGCAGACCGCCAGCGTGCCCGTCGCGCCCTGTGCCGCGGTCGTGAGCAGCCGGTTGCCGGCGCTGGCGAGATGGCGGCGCCAGACGTAGGACTGGAGCCTGTCGATGTCGGGCAGCACGTGGTCGGCGAGGTCGGTCATCGAGGCGACCGGGTCGCCACCGGCGTCGACGGCCAGGCCGGCCAGCAGGGTGGTCTGCCAGTCCGCCAGGCGGGCGAAGCTGCGGCCCCACGTGCGCACGAGGGCGGCCTGGGAGTCGGCGTCGACCACGCCGGCCTGGACGAGCTGCCTGCTCAGCCGCAGGGCCTCGACGTCGGCGGGGGTGAAGGCGACGTCGTCGTCGGCGACCTGGGCGAAGCCGAGCAGGCGCCACAGCTGCTCGGACATCTCCAGCGGTACGTCGGCCTGCTCGCTGACCTGCCGACGGGTCAGGCTGGGCGCCTCACCCAGCAGCAGCTCCTCGAGCTTGTCGGCCGCGCTGACCAGGTCCTCCGGGTCCAGGCCGCCGGCTGCCTCGGCCAGCCCCGTGGCCCCGTCGTCGGGCTGGACCGCGTCCGGCTCGGGTGGACTCATCCGAGGCGCTCGCGGGCCACCGCGTCGAGCGCGGCGCGGAACGCCGGCATCTCCTCGCACAGGGCGGTGACCGCCTCGGCGGTGAAGTGGACCAGGTCGAGGTCGCTCAGCGCGACGATCGAGGCGGTGCGCAGCGAGTGGCGGACGATCGCGGCCTCGCCGACGACGTCGCCCGGCCCGAGGCGCGCGATCTCCTCACCGTGACGGCGTACCGACACCTCCCCCTCGAGGATGACGTAGGCCTTGTCGGCGGGCGTCCGCTCCCAGATCGGCGACCATCCCGCGGGCAGGGTGACGCGGCGTCCGGAGGCGCTGATGCGGGCGACCTGCTGCGGGGTGAAGGTGTCGAAGAACGTGCCTGCCATGGGGTCTCCTCGAGGTCTCGGTCCAGGGACGGTCACCGTGCCCAACGACGGGGGGCCCCGACCGGTCACGCCGGGCCGGACGTGACGCGCACGACGTGCGGCAGGTCGGGCTCCGGCTCAGGGCGTCGGCGTGGGGTCCCGCGAGACGGGGCAGCTCATGCACCGCGGCCCACCACGACCCGAGCCGAGCTCGGAGCCGGAGATCTTGACGACCTCGATGCCGGAGTCCTCGAGGCGGGCGTTGGTCTCGGTGTTGCGCTCGTAGGCCACGGCCACGCGCGGGGCGAGGGCGAGGGTGTTGTTGCCGTCGTCCCACTGCTCGCGCTCGGCGGTGACCGGGTCGAGGCCGGTGTCGATCTGGTGCAGCGCCTCGATGCCCATCGCGGTCGCGGCGGCGTGCAGGAACGGCTCCGCCCCGGCCACGCGCAGCACCAGCGAGCCGTCGTCGTCGCGGCCGTCGGCGGTCACGGCGTACGCCCTGAGGGAGTCGGCGACGTTGGGATACATCACGATCTTGTCGACGTCGACCATCGTGCACACCGTGTCGAGGTGCATCGTGGCGCGCTCCTGGGCGATCGGGACCGCGAGCACGGTGTGCGCGAGGTCGGACTCCAGGGCCTGGCGGGCCAGGCGCTCGGCGCCGGCCGGGGTGGTGCGCTCGCCGACGCCGACCGCGATCACGCCGGGGGCGAGCAGCAGGACGTCGCCACCCTCGACGTGCTCGAGCTGGTGGCCGTGGAAGCGCGGCGTGCCCGCGAAGCGCGGGTGGCAGCGGTAGATCAGCTCGGTGAGCTGGGTCTCCCGCTTGCGTGCGGGCATGGCCAGCGAGGTGATCGCGACCTGGTCGCGCACCCAGAACGAGGAGTCCCGGGTGAAGAGCAGGTTGGGCAGGGGGTCGACCAGGAAGGCGTCGTGCGGCAGCAGCGCGGTGACCAGGCCGAACCCGCCGCGGACCTCGTCGTTGCGGATGCCGGCGGTCAGGATGCTGGTCAGCTCGTCGGGGGCGGCCTCGGTGAGGCGACCCAGGAGGTAGCCCCGCATCGTGTCGCCGAGGTCCAGCCCGGACAGCGCGGTGCTGATGGCGCTCTCGCGGGCGCCGTCGTCGGCCAGGGTCTCGGTGAGCAGCTCGGTCAGGTAGAGCACCTCGACGTCGCGGGCGCGCAACGCCTCGGCGAACGCGTCGTGCTCCTCCTGGGCGCGGGCCACCCACGGGATGCCGTCGAAGAGCAGCGCGTCGTTGTTGCCCGGGGTCAGGCGCTGCAGCTCGGGGCCCGGCCGGTGCAGCATCACCGTGCGGAGCACCCCGACCTCGCTGTCGGCACCGAGGGGGTGTGCGGTCTCACTGACGGTGACGGCGTCGTCCATGGCGGTCACCCTAGGGGTGGGAGGCCTCAGCGGCGAGCGGGGTCGGCGGGGTAGACGCCGAGCACGGTGACCTCGTGGGTGAAGAAGCGCAGCTCCTCCAGCGCCCGGGCCAGGCCGGGCTCGGAGGGGTGGCCGTCGACCTCGGCGAGGAACTGCGTGGCGGTGAACTCGCCGTCGACCATGTAGCTCTCGAGCTTGGTCATGTTGACGCCGTTGGTGGCGAAACCGCCGAGGGCCTTGTAGAGCGCGGCCGGCAGGTTGCGGACCCGGAAGACGAAGCTGGTCACGACGGGACCGTCGCCGGGGGCGGCCTCGTGCGGCTCCGGCGAGAGCACCACGAACCGGGTGGTGTTGTGCTCCTCGTCCTCGACGTCCTCCCGCAGGATCTCCAGGCCGTAGATGTCCGCGGCCATCCGGGGCGAGATCGCGGCCTGCGTCGGGTCGGCGGCCTGGGCGATCTCGCGAGCGGCGCCGGCGGTGTCCCCGGCGATCAGCGGGCTCAGGCCGAGCTCGCGGATCACCTTGCGGCACTGGCCGAGCGCGTGCACGTGGCTGTGGACCGTCCTGATCGTCTCCAGCGACGCCCCGGGGACGGCCATCAGCATGAACTGGATGCGCAGGAAGTGCTCGGCGACGATGTGCAGCCCCGAGCCGGGGAGGAAGTGGTGGATGTCGGCGACCCGGCCGGCGATCGAGTTGTCGATGGGGATCATCGCCAGGTCCGCCGCGCCCTGCCCGACCGCGGCGAAGACGTCCTCGAAGGAGGCGCACGGGACGGCCTCGAGCGCCGGGTAGTGCCGGGCGCACACCGCGTGGCTGTTCGAGCCGGGCTCGCCCTGGTAGGCGATGCGTCCCACGTTCGTCACCGCGCCAGTCTAGGGTCGGTCGCGTGCTGATCTGGTGGGTGCTCCTGGCTCCGGTCGCCGTCCTCGCGCTGGTCGGGTTCGTCCTGTCCGTCATCGCGCTGCGCCGCACCGTCGGCCGCCCCGGCGGTGAGGCCCTCGACCTCGTGCCGGAGGACGTCCACGGCCTGCGGCAGGAGGTCGCGGCCCTGCGCGCCGAGGGCAAGGCGGCCCTGCGCCACCTCGCGGTGGTGCGCTACGACGCGTTCTCCGACATGGGCGGGCACCTGTCCTGGTCGCTGGCCCTGCTCGACGACGGGGGCCACGGGGTCGTGCTGACCTCGATCCACGGCCGCAGCGAGGCCCGCACCTACGCCAAGAACATCGCCGCCTGGTCGTGCGAGCAGACGCTCTCGCCCGAGGAGTCCGAGGCCGTCAACCACGCCCGCGCCTAGCCGCCGAGGTGCCACCCTTTGTCAGCCGAGGTGCCGCTCATTGTCCTTCGAGGTTCCGATGACGGTCGCGGTCCGCGTCCGGTGCGCTGAGCGTTCGTAGGCTGGGCGCCGTGGACCTCAGCCAGCCTCCGGTGGTCGCGGTCGAGCTCGACCCGGATCACAGCCTCGACCCGGACGACTGGCCCGCCGAGATCCCGGCCGTCGCCCAGCTGGTCCGCGAGGGTGGGTTGCCGATCGGGCCGGGCGTCACGCTGCTCGTCGGCGAGAACGGATCGGGCAAGTCGACGCTGGTCGAGGGCGTCGCGATGGCCTACGGGCTCTCACCCGAGGGCGGGACGGCGTACGGCGTCCACGCGACGCGGCCCACGGAGTCGGCGCTGTCGCAGGCGCTGCGCATCCGCCGGGGTCGCGGCGCGGGCCGGTGGGGCTTCTTCCTGCGCGCCGAGACGATGCACGGCTGGTACACGTTCCTCGAGGCCAACCCCGGCTCGAACCCGCACGAGCCGCGCTTCCACGAGATGAGCCACGGCGAGTCGTTCCTCGCCGTGCTGCGCAGCCGCTTCGACAGCCCCGGGTTCTACTGCCGAGGGCGGGCCCGAGGCGGCGCTCTCCTTCTCCTCGACCCTGGCCCTGATGAGCACCCTCCACGCGGTCGTCGCCGACGGGGGCCAGGTCCTGTGCGCCACGCACTCGCCCGTGCTCGCCGCCCTGCCGGGAGCGACGCTGCTCGAGGTCGGCGAGTGGGGCTACCGGCGTACGACGTGGGCCGAGCTGGAGCTCGTCGAGCACTGGCGGCGCTACCTCGACGCGCCGCAGGCCTATCTGCGCCACGTCCTCGACGACGAGGACTGACACCTCGGCTCGCCATCACCGGCACCTCGGCTGACAAAGGGTGGAACCTCGGCTGACAAAGGGTGGAACCTCGGCGGGTCAACGGGGGACGCGGACGAGCACCCGGCCGTGGACGCACTCCATGCGCAGCTCGTGGCCGGCGGCGATGACGTCGCCGTCGAGCTGGCGGGGGGTCGAGGTGGCGCTGCGGATGGTCACGGTCCGCCCGGTCATCCGCTGCACCAGCTCGTCGCTGCGCCGCCAGCGCGAGAGCACCCGGAAGGCCAGCGGGATCCACGACCAGAACCGTTTCGGGTGCAGCAGCACCACGTCGAGCAGGCCGTCGTCGATGGCCGCGTCCGGCAGCAGCGGCATGCCGGCCTGCAGCGAGCCGACGTTGCCGACCACGACGGTGCGGGCCCGGGTGCTGAAAGGCTCGCCGCCGTCGACGCTGATCTCGACGCGGATCGCGGGGTACATCATCGAGCGCAGCCCCGACACGACGTAGGCCAGCCAGCCCACCCGCGCCTTGATGTCCTCGTTGACGCCCGCCATGACGGCGGCGTCGAGCCCCATCCCGGCCATCACCATGAAGTGGGTGTCCTCGATCTCGTCGCCGCTGACGGCGACCATGTCGATGGCCTGGTCCTGGCCGGTCAGGGCCACGTCGAGCGCCGCGCGGATGTAGAGCGGCAGGGACAGGTTGCGCGCCAGCAGGTTGCCGGTGCCGGCCGGGATGATCCCGATCGGCACCCCGGTGCCGGCGAGCTCGGCGCAGACCTGGCGCACCGTGCCGTCGCCGCCGCAGACGACGACCAGGTCCGCCCCGTCGACGGCGGCCTGCTCGGCCTGCCCGGTCCCGGAGTCCTCGGGCGTGGTCAGGTGGAAGGTCGGCTCCGACCAGCCCGCCGCGGCGGCCATCGAGGCCACCAGCGCGCGGAACGCGCTCTCGTCCTCGACCTTGATCGGGTTCAGCACCACCGCGAGGTCGCGGGTGCTCGCGACGACCTGCGGCAGCGGGGCGCTGCCGAGGGCGTGGCTGCGCGGCAGGGGCGAGTACGCCGCGCGTGCGAGGTAGGCGCCGGCCAGCCCGAGCAGCACGCCGCCCGCGACGTCGCTCGGGTAGTGGCGACCCAGCAGCACGCGGTCGAGCAGGATCGCCAGCCACACCACGCCGATCAGGGTCCCCACCAGGCGGCGTACGCCGGCGCGACGCACGAGCATCGCGACCACCACGACGAGGACCGCGGCCAGCGCGGTCGCCGAGGAGGCGTGCCCGGAGGGGAACGCCTTGCTCGAGAGCAGGAGCTCGGGGTCCTGCCACGGCGGGCGCTCCCGGCCGACCGTGAGCTTGAGCGCGGTCGTGGCCAGTGAGACCCCGACCATCACCCCGAGCACGTAGAAGGCGGCCCGGCGGTGGCGGCGCAGGCCCAGCGGCAGTGCGAGGACGAGGGTCAGGACCGTGATCCCGATCGTGCCGAAGGCCAGCTCGACCAGGCGCAGCGCGGCGATCAGCCAGGACCGGTCGGCGGCCCACTCCTCGGCCTGCTTCCCGAGGTCGTCGACCGCGACCAGGGGCGGCCACCCGACGATGACGGCGACCATCAGCACCCCGAGCACGGCGAGGAGGGCGCCGCCCCACAGCAGGTCACGTCGGCGGGAGGACTCCTGCACGGCGCTCCTTCGCGGGGACGGGTCGGCCGGGCCCGAGCGGCCCGGACGGCACCTCAGGATAGGGCCACCCGAGTCACCGAGCCGTCGGTGGGAATCGACGTCGAGACGCCGCGGTCCCGGCGGCTAGCCTGAGGACCATGATCGACCCCCGCATCCTGCGCGACGACCCCGACCGCGTGCGTGCCGCCCAGGCCAAGCGCGGCCTCTCCGACGAGGTCGTCGACCGGGCGCTGGCCGCCGACGAGCAGCGCCGTACCGCGATCGCCACCTTCGAGGCCCGCCGCAGCGAGCAGAAGCAGCTCGGCCGCCAGATCCCGACCGCGCAGGGAGAGGACAAGCAGCAGCTGCTCGCGCGCACCAAGGAGCTCTCGGGCGAGGTGAAGGCGGCCGAGGCGGCCCAGGGTGAGGCCGAGACGGCGTGGCGTACCGCGCTCAGCGAGATCCCCAACCTCGCCGAGCACGCCGTCCCGGCCGGCGGCGAGGACGACTTCACGGTGCTGGAGACCATCGGCACCATCCCCGTGCTCGACTTCGAGCCACGCGACCACGTCGAGCTCGGCCGGATGCTCGGCGCGATCGACCTCGAGCGCGGCGCCAAGGTCTCCGGCTCGCGGTTCTACTTCCTGACCGGGATCGGGGCGCGGCTGCACCGCGCGCTGATCGCGATGGCCCTCGACATGGCCGCCGACAACGGTTTCGTCGAGGTCGTGCCGCCCTCGCTGGTCAAGCCGCGGGCGATGGAGGGCACCGGGTTCCTCGGCCAGGCCGCCGACGACGTCTACCGCATCGAGGGCCAGGACCTCTACCTCGTGGGCACCTCGGAGGTGCCGATGGCGGCGTACCACTCCGAGGAGATCCTCGAGGGCGGTGCGCTCCCGCTGCGCTACGCCGCGGTCAGCCCGTGCTTCCGCAAGGAGGCCGGCTCGCACGGCAAGGACACCCGGGGCATCTTCCGGGTGCACTGGTTCGACAAGGTCGAGATGTTCGTCTACACCACCCTCGAGGACGCCGAGGCCGAGCACCAGCGGCTGCTGGCCTGGGAGAAGGAGTTCCTCGACAAGCTCGAGCTGGCCTACCGCGTGATCGACGTGGCCGCCGGTGACCTCGGCACGTCCGCGACGCGCAAGTTCGACTGCGAGGCCTGGATCGTCAGCCAGGGCCGCTACCGCGAGCTCACCTCGACGTCGAACTGCACCGACTTCCAGACCCGGCGCCTCGACACCCGGGGGCGCTTCGCCGACGGCACCGGCCCGGTCGCGACCCTCAACGGGACCCTGTGCTCGGTCAACCGCCCGATCATCGCGCTGCTCGAGACCCACCAGCAGGCCGACGGGTCCGTCCGGGTCCCGCAGGCCCTGCAGCCCTACCTCGGTGGCCTCGAGGTCCTGAAGCCGGTCACCGCGTGAGCGCCGAGCCGGACCCCGGGCTCGAGCACGCCTGGCAGCCGCGCCTGGTCGCCCTGGACATCGACGGCACGCTGCTGCGCTGGATCCACGGCGAGGGAACCACCCTCGAGCAGATCTCCGACCGCGTCCGCGACGCCGTACGCCGTGCGCAGGACGCCGGCGCCCACGTCGTGCTCTCCTCCGGGCGCTCGCCCGACGGGATGACCGGGGTGGCCGACCTGCTGGGCCTGCACCGCGAGGGCGCGGACCCGCTGTGGGTCGTGGCCAGCAACGGCGCGGTCGTCTTCCGCTACCCGCCGCTGGAGGTCGTCCACGAGGAGACCTTCGACGCCGGGCCCGCGGTGCGCGCGATCCTGGAGCGCCACCCCGGGGCCCTCGTGGCCGTCGAGGAGCGCGGCGCGGGCTACCGGGTCAACCGGCCGTTCCCACCGGGGGAGCTCTCGGGCGAGCTGATCGCGACGTCGGTGGAGCGGATGGTCGCCGACCCGGTCAGCCGGGTGATCATCCGCGACCCGGAGTCCACGGTCGAGGACTTCGTGCGGCTGGGCGAGACCCTCGGCCTGCACGGCACGGACTACGTCGTGGGCTGGACCGCCTGGCTCGACCTGTGCCCGGTGGGGGTCTCGAAGGCCTCCGGCCTCGAGCGCGTCGCCGGTGCGCTCGGCCTGACCGCGGGCGACGTGCTGGCCCTCGGCGACGGCCGCAACGACCTCGAGATGCTGCGCTGGGCGGCCCGCGGGGTCGCGATGGGCCAGTCGATCGACGTCGTGCGCGAGAGCGCGGACCACGTCACCGACAGCGTCGACGACGACGGCGCGGCGGTGGAGCTCGAACGGTGGTTCGGCCGTGGCTGAGCCGCGGCGGACCCCACGGCTGGTGGCCAGCGACCTCGACGGGACGCTGCTGGACCGCGACGGCTCGTTGTCCGCGGCGAGCCGCGCGGTGCTCGCCGCGCTCGACGAGCGTGGCGTCCCGGTCGTGCTGGTCACCGCACGACCGCTGCGCTGGATGCGTGAGCTGTGGTCGGTCGTCGGGGCGCACGGCCTGGCCGTGGTCTCGAACGGCGCCCTGACCTGGGACGTCGCGGCGGCCGAGCCGGTCGAGGTCCGCGCCATCGACCCCGGGGTCGGCGTCTCGCTGGTCCGCCGCATCGCGACCGCGGCCCCCCGGGCCCGGTTCGGGGTCGAGCGGGTCTCCGGCCTGCTGCGCGAGGAGGCCTACGTCGAGAACGACTCGATGCCCGGCGCCGGCGCCGGCGAGGTCGTGGACCGAGCAGAGCTGTGGCCCGAGCCCGGCCTCAAGCTGCTGGTGCAGGCCCGCGACGTCGAGCCGGACCTGCTGCGCAGCGCGGTGAGCGCCGCCGTGGGCGACGACGCCGTCGCCACCTGGACCCTGCCGGGGCTCGTCGAGATCAGCGCCACCGGCGTGACCAAGGCGGTCGGCCTCGCCGGCGTCGCCGAGCGGCTCGGGGTCGCGGCCGCCGACGTCGTCGCCTTCGGCGACATGCCCAACGACATCTCGATGCTGCGGTGGGCCGGCCACGGCTGCGCGGTCGCCGGCGCCCACCCCGACGTCCGCGCCGCGGCGGACGAGGTCGTCGGCCCGCACGACGAGGACGGCGTGGCCGCTGCGCTGGTTGGGCTGTTCGGGCTGCCGTCTGCTCTCATGGGCCCATGCTGAGCCGCCGCCGGGTCGCCGCGGACCTCACGGTCCTCGTCCTGCTGGCCCTCACCGCGCTGGCCGGACCTGCCCTGGCCGGACCAGCGGGCGCCACCGCGGTGCCGACCCGGTGCGACACCTCAGGGCTCACGCTCTCCGACGAGGCGAAGCGGGCGCGCGCGGTCTTCACGGGCACGGTCGAGGAGTCCGGCCTCGTCCCGCCGGCCGCCACCGGGGGGACGGCGGCCGCCGACGTCCGCTTCCAGCACTCGATCGCCGTGGATCGCGTCTACAAGCCCGGTGGTGCCTCGCTGATCACCTCGGAGCGCGTCGACGTCCTCACCGACGGCGTCCAGGGCGAGTGCGGCCTCGGCCGCCTCACGGCCGGGGCGCGCTACGTCGTCTTCGCGACGGTCTCCGGTGACGACCTGGTCTCCACCGGGGACGGCGGCACCGCGCTCGCCGAGGCGGGGCTGATCTCCGAGGTCGAGCAGCTGCTCGGCGCGGGGCGCCTGCCCGTGGCCCCGCCGACGCCGACCGCCGAGCTGACCCCGGTCGACTCGGTCGTCCCCACGACGTTCTCCCGCACGGCCCTGCCCGGCGCCGTGCTGGTGCTGGTCGGCCTGCTCGGCCTGGTCGTCGTACGCCGCTTCGCGCGCTGAGGAGCGCTGCGGACGCTGAGGAGCGCCGCGGACCTACAGGTACATGCCCCCGCTGCCGTGCGCGCCGTCCTCCGACGACGGACCGGGGCCACCCGGCTGACCCGGCTGGGCGGGCTGACCCATGCCGGGCGGCAGCGCCTTGCGCATCTGCTCGAACTGCGCCCGCGCGGCCATCTGCTGGGCGTAGATCGCGGTCTGGATGCCGTGGAAGAGACCCTCGAGCCAGCCCACCAGCTGGGCCTGGGCGATGCGCAGCTCGGACTCGGAGGGGACACCCCCCTCGGTGAAGGGCAGCGAGAGCCGCTCCAGCTCCTCGACGAGCTCGGGGGCGAGCCCGGCCTCGAGCTCGATGATCGAGGCGTGGTGGATCTGCTTGAGCCGGACGCGGCTCGCCTCGTCCAACGGGGCGGCCTTCACCTCCTCGAGCAGCTGGCGGATCATCGAGCCGATCCGCATCACCTTGGCCGGCTGCTCGACGAGATCGGTCAGCGCGCGACCCCCGTCGGCCTCGCCGTCACCGTCGCCGCCCCCGCCATCCGCGCCATCCGGGCCGTCCGCGTCGCCGGTGGTCATCGCCTCGCCGACCTGGGCCAGCGCGGAGGCCGGCATCGTGCCGATCGGCTGGCCGTCGGGCCCGACGATGACGACCTGCTGCTCGTCCCCGCTCGCACCCGTCCCGCTCGCGCCGGCCGCACTCGCGCCTGCGCCACCCGTGCCGCCGGCACCCTGCTCCGTCACCTGCTCGTCCATGGACGCCACCCTAGCCAGCGGTGCCGTCCGCAGCCTCAGAGCGTCAGGACGATCTTCCCGGTGTGCCCGCTGGCCTCCATCAGCTCGTGCGCGGCGCGGACCTCCTCCAGCGGCATCGTGCCGTGCACGACCGGGTTGACCTTGCCGTCCGCGACGAGCGGCCAGACGTGCTCGACGACCGCGGCACAGATGGCGGCCTTGGCCTCGGGTGGGCGCGAGCGCAACGAGGTCGCGATCACGGCGCCCCGCTTGGCGAGCAGCCGCGCGATGTCCAGCTCGCCCTTGACCCCGCCCTGCATCCCGATCACCACGAGGCGTCCCTCGGTGGCGAGCGCCTCGACGTTGCGCGGCAGGTACGAGGCGCCCATGTTGTCGAGGATCACGTCCGCCCCGCCGGCCCGGCTCACGACCTCCACGAAGTCCTGCTCGTGGTAGTTGATCGTCACGTCAGCCCCGAGCGCTGCGCAGACCTCGAGCTTCTCCGCGGACCCCGCGGTGGTCATCACCCGGGCGCCGAGCTGGTGGGCGAGCTGGATGGCGAAGGTGCCGATCCCGCCGGCCCCGCCGTGCACGAGCACCGTCTCCGTGGGCTTCAGCCCGGCGACCATGAACACGTTGGACCACACGGTGCAGGCGACCTCGGGCAGCGCGGCGGCCGTGACGAGGTCGACCCCGCCGGGCACCGCCATCACCTGGCCGACCGGCACCACGACCGTCTCGGCGTACCCGCCCCCGGCCAGCAGCGCGCACACCTCGTCGCCGACCGCGTGGCCCTCCACGCCCTCGCCCAGAGCGGCGATCGTGCCGCTGCACTCCAGGCCGATCACCTCGGTGACGCCGGGCGGCGGCGGGTAGAGGCCGCGTCGCTGCATGACGTCGGCCCGGTTGACCGCGGTGGCCGCCACCGTGATCGCCACCTCGCCCGGCCCGGGCTCCGGCTCGGGGGCCTCACCCACCGAGAGCACCTCGGGTCCGCCGCTCCCGCTGGTCAGCACTGCACGCATGAGGTGACCCTAGACCTCGACCGGCGCCGGCTCAGCCGCCGAGGTCGCGCAGGTCGGCCCACGTGTCGACGTCGCGGTGCTCCGGCCCGATCGCAGCGACCTCGACCAGGTCGAGGCCGACGAGGAGCCGGTGCAACGCCATGCCGTGGCGTTCCTCGACCCCGGGGGCGACGGCGTCGAGGCGCGCGGTCTCCAGCACCAGGGTGAGCTGGCGCCGACCGTCGGGGTCGACGAGCACGGCTCCGTCGTGGCCGGTGGCGGCGTGCCCGAGCCGGCGCAGCGTGCCGGGCGAGAGGTGCGGCATGTCGACCGCCACGACGGCCAGGCGCTCGGGCGCGCGCAGCAGCTGGGCCCGCCCGACCAGCAGCCCGGCGACGGGCCCGCCGTGGCGGGGCTCCTCCAGCACGAAGGTGGCCGGGCGCTCGGTCGGCACCGGCTCGCCGACCACGACGACCTCGACGGCGTCGAGCACGGCGTCGAGGGCCCGGGCCAGCAGGGTCCGGCCGCCGACCTCGACCGAGGCCTTGTCGGCTCCACCCAGGCGGGACCCGCGGCCCCCGGCCAGGACCACGGCGGCGTACGCCGGCAGCTCGCGGTCGCTCGCACGCTCACCGGACACGCCGCGAGTGTGCCACCGCGCTGGCCCGTGGGGCACCCTGGACCCATGAGCCGCGACACCATCACCGTCTGCGTGGTCCAGCGGGCCTCGGGCCTCGATCCCGCGGCCAACCGCGCCGCTCTCGGCGAGGTGGTGCCCCTGGCCGCCGAGCAGGGCGCCGAGCTCGTGGTGCTGCCCGAGGCCTTCGCCCGCGACTTCGGCAAGGCCGGCTCCGACGTGAGCGCGGACGCCGAGCCGACCGACGGGCCGTTCGCCACCGAGGTGGAGCGGCTCGCCGGTGCGCACGGCACGAGCGTGGTGGCCGGCATGTTCGAGACCAGCGAGGACCCCGCGCGCCCGTGGAACACCCTGGTCCTGCGGGGGGAGTCCCGCGCCGACTACCGCAAGATCCACCTCTACGACTCCTTCGGCTACCGCGAGTCCGACCGGCTGCTGGCGGGGCCGCCGAACCCGGTCGTCGTCGACGTCGCCGGCTGGGCGGTGGGCCTGATGACCTGCTACGACCTCCGGTTCCCCGAGCACGCCCGGATGCTCGTCGACGCGGGCGCGGAGCTGCTGGTGCTGCCCGCGGCCTGGGTCGCGGGCGAGCGCAAGGTCGACCACTGGCGCACGCTGCTGCGGGCCCGGGCGATCGAGAACACGGTCTTCGTCGCGGCCGCCGCGCAGCCCGGCCCCCGCTACACCGGGCACTCGATGCTCGTCGACCCGCTGGGCGACGTGCTGGCCGAGGCCGCGGAGGACGACGACGCGCTGACCGTGCACCTCGAGCGCGACGTCCTGGAGCGTGCGCGCACCACCAACCCGTCGCTGGCCAACCGCCGTCTGTAGCGTGGAGCGACGTGGCCGTGACTGAGCAGATCCCGCCCGGCGGCGGCACCGGGCCCGGGCCGCAGCCCGACCCCGTGCCGGCCGCGGACGGCACGGCGCCCCCGCGTGGTCCGCGGTGGCTGCGACGGCTGCTGCCGGCCGCCTGGGTCGCCCTCGTGGCGATCGCCGCGGTCGCGCTCGCGTGCGCCGTGGTGCCGGTCGGACCGACGTGGCTGCCGCAGGCCGGCGCGGTCGTCGTCAGCACGGCGTACGCCGTGGCGCTCGCGGCGCGCACGGGCGGCCGGCCGGTCGTGTTCGGAGCCCTCACGCTCGTCGTGGCGCTGGCCGCCGTGCTGCTGGACCTCGCGTGGCTGCGGACGGGTGCCGCGGTGGGCACCAGCTCGCTCGCAGCGGTGCTCGCGGTGATGGCGACCGTCCCGGCGCCGCGTGTGGTCCTCGTGGTCCGCGAGTGCGTGCTGGCCCTGCTCCTGGCCGCGGTGGGCGCGCTCGCCGCGGTGGCCTACGCCCCGACGGTCGAGGTGACCCGCTTCGAGTACGTCAGCCTGGGCCTGGCCGTGGCGGGCGCGCTCGGCCTGGTCTACCGGCTGGGCGCCGGTCTGCACGGGCTCGGCACGCGCGGTGCGCTCGCGGTCGTCGCGGGCGGCGCCGTGCTCATCGGGACGCTGCTCTACGCCGAGCTGCTGCGCCGCTACGGCAGCCCCGAGCTCGTGGACACGACCCTCGGCTGGGTGACCTGGTCACGCGAGCACCTCGGCGCCTTCCCCCGCCCGGTCGAGACCGTGGTGGGCATCCCGGCGCTGGCCTGGGGCTGCCACATGCGCTCCCGTCGGCGACAGGGGTGGTGGCTGTGCGCCTTCGGGACCGCGGCGACGGCCTCCACGGCCGCGGCCCTCGTCAACCCCGGCGTGAGCCTGGCCGAGACCGGGCTCTCGGTGCTCTACGGCCTCGTCGTGGGGCTGCTCGTCGCCCTGGTGCTGATCCGGCTGGACCTGTCCATGACCGGCGACAAGGGCAGGCGCCGTCGCGCAGCCGGCAGGACCTCCCGCGGTCCGCGGCCGGAGCCGTCGCGCTCCGCTGCGCTGCAGTAGGCGACCCGGCAGAGGGGGCGGGATTCGAACCCGCGGCTGACATCGCTGCCAGCGACCGCTTTCAAGGCGGTTCCGATCGGCCACTCCGGCACCCCTCCGTGACGCCGCCGGCCGGGCCGGGCGGCGCACCCGGTCGATCCTAGACCGGGCGGGTCGGGTTCAATCGGGGCCATGGCGACAGCGCAGGACGAACCCGGCGCGACGGCGGGCGACGTCCGCGTCTACCGCCTGGCCCCGCCGCTGGTCGCGCGGCTGGTCGGCAGCCTGCTGGTCGTCACCGCGTTCCTCGTGTTCGCCCTGACCGCCCTGGTCTTCGCGCTCGGGTGGTCGCCCGACCTGATCGTCGTCCTGCTCGCTCTCGGCCTGCTGGTGGTCTTCACGCTCGGGTGGTGGCTGCGCACCCGTGCGTGGGCGCTGCGCCTCGACGACACGGGGTACGCCGTCCGGCTCGTGCGCGGCGCCCGCGTACGCCAGGCGTCGTGGACCGAGGTCGCCGCGGTCGCCACCGCGACGCCCGCGCGACGTCGCCTGCCTGGTGCTGCGACTGCGCGACGGCGGCGAGACCTACGTACCGGTGGCGGCGTTGCAGGGAGACCGTGAGGAGCTGGTGCGCGAGGTGCAGCGCCGCCTCAAGCGAGCGCGTCCCCGGGGATGAGGACCGCTCGGCGGTGGGCCGCGCGACCCGCGCTCGAGGCCGATTCGCCCAGCCGCGAGAGTCCCTTGTAACCTGTGCTCGCTGTCGGGGAGGCGTCGCCTAGTCCGGTTTATGGCGCCCGCCTGCTAAGCGGGTTGAGGGTAAACCCCCTCTCGCGGGTTCAAATCCCGCCGCCTCCGCCAGTCGCTCGCCCGTCGCGGTGCGAGGGACCTCTGCCACTGCGGTGCACGTTTCTGCACTGCAGGATCGTGCAATGCACAGACATGAGCCAGGGCTGCGTTCGTGTCCGTGCCGCACGCCGTCACAGACTGTGCACACGAGCCCACGGTGGGCCTCCGGGACACAGGAGAAGGCGAGCACTCACATGAACATCACCCGCAAGGTCGGCATCACGGTCGCAGCGACAGCGGTGAGCCTCGGGCTCCTCAGCATCTCCGCACCGGCTCAGGCGCGCGACACCAGCTGGGGCTGTGGCGGCCCCTGCCTCGTCAGCACCCGGTGATCTCCGGCTCCGCGCGGGTGGGCCGCCGCGGAGCCCGAGTCACTGAGCACCACCACAAGGCACCACCACAAGCAGGCGCCCTGAACGGCGCCGAACAGACGCGAGACCGGGCCCGACCACCCCCAACATTGTCGGGCCGATGTCCTGGCCGGACAGGTCTCGGCGACGAAGGCGGTGACTCGAACCAGACTCGAGTCACCGCCTTCAGTTCTGATCCTCACCTCGCCCGAGCGACGGGTCAACCGTCCTCGGAGGTCGGCTCCCGCCCGGAGAGCCCTCGTGCGCCCATGGCGTAGCCGAGCTGGAACCGTGTCTCGGCCTCGTGCTCGACCTTCAGGTCCGCGACGTAGCCGGCGTAGGTGCGCGGGCTCACGCCGAGCCGCTTCGCGCTGGCGATGTCGGAGTGTCCCTCGATCAGCATCCGGATGGTCATCTTGCGCTGCTCCGCCGCGATGTCGCGCATCATCGTGATGTCACGGTTGGTGAAGGGACGCCCCCGCTCCCAGGCCCGCTCGAAGACGTCGACGAGGTAGGCCACCACGCGCCGGCTCCCGGACGGCGATCGCGACGCGCAGGTCGTCCCCGCTGGGGATCACCGCCACGCGTCGGTCGATGATGATGAGGCGGTTGAAGAACTCGTCGAGCGTGCGCACCTCGGCCCCGCGCTCGGTGACGGCGGCGACGTACTTGTGCGTGACCGCGCTGCGGCGTGCGCTGTGCTGGTAGAGCGTGCGCATCGCGCAGCCACGCTCCAGCATCTCGATGTCGCGCAGGGCCGCGGTCGCCAGCGTCTGCGGGTCGCGTCCGGTCTGCGGCTGCGCCGAGAGGACCTCGTCCTCGACCTCGGCCACCAGGCCGCTCAGGAAGGGTCCGATGGCGTCCCCGCGCAGGTACGTCACCGGGCCCCGTGAGGAGGCGCCGGGGGAGCGCCGCCAGGTCTGGTTGAGCTGGGCGAACGTGGTCGCCCACTGCGAGGACTCGTGGAGCAGGCGGGTGCCCTCCTGGCTCAGCGGTGTGACCACCCGGGACTGCACCGCTCCGGGGTCCTGCGGCACGTAGACGTCGAGCTCCTCGTCGAGCTGGACCAGACCGAGCCGCGTCGAGCAGCTCGAAGGCGTCGTGCTGGTCACCGCCGTCGGCGATCCGCTCGTCACCGGGTTGGAGGCTCCCGGCCCTGACGACCTCGGCGTACAGCTCGGCCGCGCCGGACTCCAGCAGCGCCCGCTCCTGCTCCCCGTAGCCGTCCACTGCAAACCCTCCGGTCCCGAGCCTGTGGTCCACACGGGCGAGAACGATGACGTCCGATGTTCTCACGCCCTCCTCGCCGCGGGCCCCGCCGACCGCCGCCCGTCATGGGTCTCCCGGCGGGCCGGGTGGGCGTGCTGGGCGAGGCCCCCGCACCGTGGCGATCGTGTCGGTGAGCCCTCAGGCGTCGAGCCGCGCCCGGAGTCCGTCGAGCTCGGTCCACAGCACGGTGGGCAGCTGCTCCCCGAACTTCTCGAACCACTCCTGGATCTGCGGCAGCTCGGCGCGCCACTCCTCGGCGTCGACCGAGAGCGAGGCCTCGAGGGCCTCCGGCGTCAGGTCGAGCCCGGTGGTGTCGAGCGAGTCCGGGGTCGGCACGTGGCCGATCGGGGTCTCCACGGCGGCGGCGGTGCCGTCGATGCGCTCGACGACCCACTTGAGCACGCGGCTGTTCTCGCCGAAGCCCGGCCACAGGAAGCCGCCGTCGTCGTCGCGGCGGAACCAGTTGACGTAGAAGATCCTGGGCAGCTTGGACGCGTCGTTGTCCTTGCCCATCGAGATCCAGTGGTTCATGTAGTCACCGGCGTGGTAGCCGATGAAGGGCAGCATGGCCATCGGGTCGCGGCGCACGACACCGACCGCACCGACGGCGGCCGCGGTGGTCTCGCTGGACAGGGTCGCGCCGAGGAACGTGCCGTGGGTCCAGTCGCGGGCCTCGAAGACCAGCGGGACGGTCGTCTTGCGGCGACCGCCGAAGAGGATGGCGTCGATCGGGACGCCGCGGGGGTCGTCGTACTCCGCTGCGAGGATGTCGCACTGCTTGATCGGGGTGCAGTAGCGGCTGTTGGGGTGGCTGGTCAGCAGACCCTCGGACTCCGCGAGCTCGGGGGTCCACGCCTCGCCCTTCCACGTGGTCGCGTGGGCCGGGGGGTTCTCCAGGCCCTCCCACCAGATGTCGCCGTCCTCGGTGAGACCGACGTTGGTGAAGACCGAGTTGCCCTTGTTGATGGTCCGCATCGCGTTGGGGTTGGTGTGCTCGTTGGTGCCCGGCGCGACGCCGAAGAAGCCGTACTCGGGGTTGACCGCCCACAGCCGGCCGTCCTCGCCGATGCGCATCCAGGCGATGTCGTCACCGAGGGTCTCGACCTTCCAGCCCGGGATCGTCGGCTCGAGCATCGCGAGGTTGGTCTTGCCGCAGGCGCTGGGGAAGGCCGCGGCGACGTACTTCACGGTGTTCTCGGGGCTGGTGAGCTTGAGGATCAGCATGTGCTCGGCCAGCCAGCCCTCGTCGCGTGCCATCACCGAGGCGATGCGCAGCGCGTAGCACTTCTTGCCCAGCAGCGCGTTGCCGCCGTAGCCCGAGCCGTAGGACCAGATCGCGCGCTCCTCGGGGAACTGCACGATGTACTTGGTGTCGTTGCACGGCCAGGCGACGTCGGCCTCGCCCTCGGCCAGCGGGTGACCCACGGAGTGCAGCGCGGGCACGAAGTCGGCCTGCAGCTCGGTCATCCGCTCGAGCACGTGGGTGCCCATCCGGGCCATGACCCGCATCGAGGCGGTGACGTAGGCGGAGTCGGTGACCTCGACGCCGAACATCGGCTTCTCGGCGTCGAGGTGACCCATCACGAAGGGGATGACGTACATCGTGCGGCCGGCCATGCACCCGGCGTAGAGCCCGCGCATGAGCTCCTTCATCTCGTCGGGCTGCATCCAGTTGTTGGTGGGCCCGCAGTCCTTCTCGTCGAGGGAGCAGATGTAGGTGCGGTCCTCGACGCGCGCGACGTCGATCGGGTCGGAGGCGGCGTGGAACGAGTTCGGCTTGATCTCGGGGTTGAGCCGGGTGAAGGTGCCGGTGGAGACCAGCGCGTCGGTGAGCTCGGTCCACTCCTCGTCGGAGCCGGTGCACCAGTGGATGCGGGCGGGCGTGGTCATCGCTGCGACCTCGTCGACGAAGTCGATGATCCCCTGGTGGGTGGTCGGGTGCGCCTGCGTGGCCGTCATGGGATCGTCCCTCTCGCTGTGGCCGGGCACGGGGCGACGGCGGTCCCGAGGACCGGCGTCCGACGCCCGCGAGCCGACGATTTCTCGGGAGGCTACTCGCGGGTCACCTCGCGAACTATTGGATCGATCAACCGTCGTGGCGCAGGTCACACTGCGGTCGGCCGCCGCGCTCGGGGTCGCGGTTTCCCAAGGGAAGGTGGCGCTTCTCCGCTTCCCGGCGTGAATCTGCACCGGGAAGCGACGAGGTGGGTGCATCCCGTGGGAAACCGCAGCGCCACCCGCAGCCGGCCGGCCCGGGCCCGGTGCTGGTTGGAGGAACCCGGCGTGCGTCGGCTACGCTTCACGTGTCGTCGGCGAGGCCGAGGACGGGCGCCTGTAGCTCAACGGATAGAGCATCTGACTACGGATCAGAAGGTTTGGGGTTCGAATCCCTACAGGCGCGCAGACCAAAACATCGCCTGACCTGCAGAAATGCGTAGGAGGCGACCTCGTGCTGGCCGGCGATTCTCGCCCGTGGGCCCAAATATGGGCCCAAATATTGCTCGGTTGAGCAGACCCGGGATCGCGGCGCACACTGCCGTCATGAGCCAGTCGGCACAGTTCCTGACGTTCGTCGGCGCGAGGTGATCGCCCGTGACCTCCTCACGCGCTTATCCGGTTGTGACCACCCACTTCGCCGCCCCTGCCCTCTCCGCTGCCGACCAGAGCCTGCTGCTGAACCTCGACGAGGTCGCCGACCAGCTGCGCTGCACCAGGCGCAACGTCGAACGCCTCGTCGCGGCCCACAAGCTGCCCGTCGTCCGGTTCGGACGCAGTGTCCGCATCGAACGGACCGCCGTCGAGCAGTTCGTCGCCGACCACCGTGAGGCCGGCTGATGCCAGGACGTCCGCGCAAGACCGCCGGCGAGTCCACCAGCTCGCTCTACGCGGGCAGCGACGGCCGCTGGCACGCCCGCGTCACCATGGGCCTGCGACCCGACGGCACGATCGAGCGCCGCCACGTCAGCCGCGCCACCAGGCCAGAGCTGCGCGCCGCCGTCCGCGAGCTCGAGCGCGGTCGCGACAACGGCGAGCACCGCTGGACCGAGCACGACCCGACCCTCGGTGTCTGGCTCGAGCACTGGCTCACCGACATCGTGCCGCGCACGACCCGCTGGAAGACCCAGTCGACCTACACCTCCCAGATCCGTCTGCACGTCATGCCGACCATGGCGCACATCCGGCTCAGCGAGCTCCAACCGGAGAACCTCGAGCACCTCTACGGCTACCTCCAGGACCACGATCGGTCCGACCACACGGTCCGTGCGGTGCACCGCGTCCTGCGCTCGGCGCTCAACGAGGCCGTACGCCGCCGCCGGATGCACTCCAATCCGGCCCTGGTCGCCCGGGCCCCGCGCCAGGAGACCGACGAGGTCGAGCCGTTGACCGTCGGTGAGGCCCAGCGCCTCCTTCAGGTCGCAGCCAAGCGTCCCAACGCCGCCCGCTGGTCCATCGCACTCTCGCTGGGCCTGCGCCAGGGCGAGGCCCTCGGCCTGATGTGGAGCGACCTCGACCTCGAGGACGGAACGGTCCGGATCCGTCGCTCCGTGCAGCGCTGGACCTGGCGCCACGGGTGCGCGCTCACCGAGGCCGGCACGGTGGAGTGCGAGCGCAAGCGAGGCGCGGAGTGTCCCGAGCGCACCGGCGGCGGGATCCGCCTGGTCGAGACCAAGACCAAGGGCTCACGTCGGACCGTCGTGCTGCCGCTCCCGCTCGTCGAGGAGCTCAAGGCCCACCGCGCCGCCCAGGCCCGTCAGCGCCTGGAGGTAGGACCGGACTGGGACAGCACCCACGACCTCGTCTTCGCCACCAAGACCGGCGGCCTGATCGACCCCTGCCGCGACCGCGAGGCCTGGCTCACCCTCCTCCAGGACGCCGAGCTGCGCCACGTCCGTGTCCACGACGCCCGTCACACCGCAGCGACCCTGCTGCTCCTGCAAGGCGTCGACCTCCGCACCGTCATGGCGATCATGGGCTGGACCGAGATGGCCACCGCCCAGCGCTACACCCACGCCGTCGACGAGCTCCGCCGACGCGCTGCCCAGCGCATCGGCGACGTGCTGTGGACCAGCGCCACGGCTGGGGCCTAGCGCTGCGCCGCGCCCTGCCCGATGGCCCACGCGTCCCGGTCCAGGTACCGCTAACGTCGATCGCGACGGCGAGGCGGGAGATGAGGCACATGGACGCGAACCACACCCCGCTCCTGACCGCCCGCGACGCGGCCCGCCACCCTCCGGATGCCCGCATCGACGCTGGACTCGTGGATCGTGAGCAGGCGCGGCTCTCCGGCCCTGATCCACGCCGTCACTCCCGAGCGACGAGGCTGGCCCCGCCTGCCGTTCGTCGCGATCATCGAGGCCTACCTCCTGCGCTCCTTCGCCGAAGCTCGGTGCGCCGATGGACGAGGTGCGCGAGGCCGCCGCGATCGTGCGCGAGGAGTTCGGCGACGAGTACGCGTTAGCCACCGAGCGGATCGCCACGGACGGCGTCGACTTGTTCGTCCGGCTCTGCCGACGACTCGATGCTGCAGGTCGAGCACCAGCAGCTGGGGATCCGAGAGGTCCTCGACCACTACTTGCGCTACGTGACCTGGGACGACGACGGTCGCCCGACGCGGTTGCGGTTGAGTCGGTCTCCCGACGCGGCCGCGGTGATCATCGACCCGCGGTTCGGGTGGGGCTCGCCGGTGCTCGCCAGCTCCAAGGTCCCCGTAGACGTTGTCCTCCAGCTCTGGCGCAACGGCGAACCCATGGCGGAGGTCGCCGCCGAGTACAGACTGTCCACAGACGTAGTCGAGAGTGTCCTCCGCGCCGCATCCGCCGCTTGCGTCTGCTCGGCGCAGCCCTCGACGACTGCCGGCCGACGACCTCCGCTCGCTCGTCGGCCCGTTCACGCCATCCACGAGCTGTTCGACAACCGGGGGTAGACGCTCCTTCTCGCAGGTTCCCTTCGGTTGTCGGCCGCCTCGCTGGGGCGGATGCTTTGGGCGGGTCGGAGAAAGAGGGCGAGACGAGCAAGTGCGACAGACTTGAGCTGCTCGATGCTGTGCTGGCCGGCATCGCACGCCACCATGAAGTCGCTGACATCGTTCTTGCGTCCCGCTCCCTCACCGACGCGGAAGCCGGCTTGATCGAGCTGCTGGACCTTCAGGATGCAGCATTGGCTCGCGCCGTTCTCGACACTCTAATAGACGCGTCGGTTGACGCTGGACGAGCGCGAGCAGCTCGCGGCACTCGCTGAGCAGCTCGAGGAGTGAGCTCGACATCTAGAGGGGGCTTGCGAACAAGGTGATGCCAGCGCGGGGCATACCGGCGGCTGCGCCTGCGTCGATCGACGTGGAATGGCGCTCGCGCTCGGACGCGGTGGGATGACGCAGGTCTCGCTCGAAGGACTGAACGATCGCGTCATCACCCCTTCGGGTAGCGTCGAACGCGGCGGGCAACATCAGTGCTTCCTCACGCCGTGCCAGCGAGCCACCTCGCGGACGCTGCGGACTCGGAATCTGGCGGACGGGTCCCGGGTCAGTTGATCTCTCCTTCGTCGGATTCCGCTGTAAGTGGATGCCACAAACACCTCTGCCGGGCAGACTGCACACGTGCCCGAAGCATGGCTGACCCTCGACGCCGACGCATGGAGCCTGGCTGGCGTCGAGCAGCAAGGCCTTCACGCCCATGAGTGGTATCGCAATCAGGCAGAGCCACGTACTTGGCTGTTCAAGCCAGCACGCCCAGAGCGTCACCGGGCCATCGGCGAAGAAGTCGTGGAGAAACTCGCGAGCGAGGTGGCGCGGTTAATCGGCGTTCCAGTGGCGCGGGTCGAGCTAGCAGCCAAAGGTGCCGTGCGTGGTGTGCTGGTGGAGGACGCGCGTCCGCCCGGCTGGGTCCTGCAACACGGAAAGGTGCTCATGAGCGAGGGCAATGAGACCTACGACCCTGAAGACCAAGGGAATCGCGGCCATAGCCCCGCGACCATCCAAGCCGCGTCTGCAACGCTTTAGTTCTCCACCCATGTCCGACCTACCGCCTGATTTCGTCGCGTTCGACGTCTTCACCGGGTACTTGATCTTCGATGCGCTGATCGCGCACGTGGACCGGCACGATCGAAATTGGGCCGTACTGGTACCGCCGCCTGGAAGTGGTTCGCCCGATGCTCTGTGTGCGTCCTTTGATCACGCTGCCAGCTTCGGCTTCACCCTGTCTGAGGAGAGACTTTCCGCTCACCTACGCGACAGGTCGGTCGCTCGGTGGGCTAGTCAAGGCAAGGCGCGCCGCTTCGAGCACACCCCTGGAACGCCATGGCAATCGCTCGTTGCGCTCGCCGGGGCGCATCGCGTCTGTGCCGCGACGAGGTCCGAACTTATTGGTCTGATCGGGTTCTGTCGGCGGATCGTGATTCAGTAGTAGACATCGTCAGCTCTGCGCCAGGCTTGGCGGATGTCGCCCTTGAGTTTGTAGTCGAACTCGTGATGGTGAACCGAGGAAGGTTGCTGGATGAGCTCAACTGAGTGGTTCGCCTCGGACGCCCATGGGTCGGTTCGACGTTTTGCGGTCGCATGGCGCAACCGCGTGCAACGCACGATTCACGATGTGGCAGTGCTTGACGTGGCCCGGGGTAGCTCATCATTCAGGTTCCAATATCTGGATAGCATCAAATCAGTGCGAGAGTTCCGACCCTTCATCGGCTTCCCCGACCTCCATCGTGTGTACGAGTCGTCCCGCTTGTGGCCGTTCTTCGACCTACGGGTCATGGATCGCAAGCGTCCCGACTACCCGCAGTATGTCGGTTGGCTCGGGCTACCCGAAGACGCTGATCGGGTGGACATCCTGTCGCGCAGCGGCGGCGAGCAAAAAGGAGACTCAGTATCGCTTGTAGAAGCACCTGACGTCGCAGCCGACGGCGCGACGTCAGCAACTTTCCTCGTTCGAGGCACCAGCTACGCCGTCCACTCCAATGACTCGGCAGATACTGCGAACCGCTTGCGCCCTGGCGA
Organism: uncultured Actinomycetota bacterium; assembly: GCA_963714475.1. Classification (GTDB taxonomy): domain Bacteria; phylum Actinomycetota; class Actinomycetes; order Propionibacteriales; family Nocardioidaceae; genus Nocardioides. Next base: position 519,501 of record CAVQOP010000004.1, on the reverse strand, counting down.
CCAACTGACCGTCCTAGCTGACGAGACCAACGAGGCCAACCCTGACGCACTACTCCTGGCGGTGGCCGGCGATCCGATTGGCTGGATTCCTGATCTGCTGATCGAGTACGCACGACAGGTGGTGCAGTCCGGAGGGACTGTCACCGTCCTACAGAACAATGGTCTCGACGCGCCGTGGCATACGCGGTTTCTCGTCCGCCTCGCCGGGCGGGTGGCTCCTGGCTGGTCGACTTTCACCGATGGTCACTGGCCCGCACAACGCCCGATCTCTTTGGGTACACTGAATCCCAGTGCACTCCAGCGCGGCCGGTGAAACATACGGCTTCATGACCAGCGTTGGGGATGGCGGATCGCCTGTGCTCTAGTCGTACGTGGTCGGCCTAGCCCAAGCCATGGGCTCAGTCCGGGTTCTATCGACTCAGACTCCCGGGTAGGCGATCGAATCGCCGGTGCTCTAGTCGTATGGGCCTCGGCCTCGCCCACACCATGGGCTTGAGGCCGGGGTCCTATCGAGCCGGACTCCCCCAGGCGGTCGGAGCTGCTCACCGACGCTACCTAGGCCTGCGTCATTCTGGGCTACTAGAGGATTCCCTCGGCGCTGCTGCACGCAGATGGCGGCCCCGACTCCGAGGCCGCTGGCAGCTCGGGCACGACGTACTCCATCGCGGGGTCGGTCAGGGTGCAGGACCGGCGTCTGGCCAGACTCGGTCTAGGTGCCCGGCGGGGACGCTCTCTATTGGGCTGCCCACCTGCAGTGCGGGTGTGGCTCACTTTCGGTCTGCAGCCCGTCGGGCGCCGTTGACGAGGCGTGGCTCAAGAAGGGACTGCCCTGCTCGTAGTAGCAATGCCCACCTCGCCGTCCCTGTCGGAACGAGCACAGGCGGGAGCAGCACATGAGCAACGGAGCACGTCATCATCGGGGTCGATCCCCACAAGCTGTCAGCGACGATCGAGGTCGTCGACAAGAACGAGAAGATGCTGGGCTCGGGCCGGTTCACCACTGACCAGGCCGGCTACACGGCGATGCGCACCTACGCCAAGACCTGGCCTCACCGGGTCTGGGCCGTCGAGGGCGCCAACGGTGTTGGGCGACCCCTGGCGCAGCGGCTGCTCGAGGCCGGCGAACACGTCGTCGATGTCCCGGCCAAGCTCGCCGCCCGGGTCCGACTCTTCGACACCGGCCACAACCGCAAGACCGACGCCCGCGACGCGCACTCCATCGCGATCGTCGCTGTCCGAACCAAGGCCTGCGGGTACTTCAGATCGACGGCGAGCTCGAGGCGTTGCGGATGCTCACCGACCGCCGCGAAGCCCTGACCCGACGTCGGGTCCAGACCGTCGACCGGCTCCAAGCACTGTTGGCTGAACTCCTGCCAGGACAGGCCAAACGCGACATCACCACCGGCCAAGCCAAGGCCATGCTCGCCACCGTCCGCCCACGAGACATCGCCGGGAAGACCCGACGCCGCATCGCCGCAGAGGAACTCGCCGAACTGATCGCGGTCGAGGCGAAGATCAAGAAGGCCACCGCCGAGCTCAAGACCCTCGTGCTGGCCCGTGGGTCCACGCTGATGGACCTCCACGGCGTCGGGCCGGTCGTGGCCGCACGGATCCTCGCAGACGTCGGCGACGTGTCCCGGTTTGCAGACCGCAACCGGTTCGCCTCCTGGACCGGCACCGCACCACTCGACGCGTCCTCGGGTGAGCAGAACCGGCACCGGCTCTCACGGGCCGGGAACCGACGGATGAACCACATGATCCACATCGCGGCCGTCACCCAGCTCCGCGTCGACACCAAGGGTCGCGACTACTACCGACGCAAGCGAGCCGAGGGCAAGAAGTCCCTCGAAGCGCTGCGCTGCCTCAAGCGCAGGATCTCCGATGCCATCTACCGACAACTCCTCGCTGATGCAGCGCGTCTGGCCGGCGCTGATCCTGGTGCGGGTCCGGGAGGGCACTGCGGGGCGTCTCAAGAATCCAGCGCGGCCGACCTACCCCCGCACATCGACACTTCGGAACAGCCACTTCCCGGACCCGCAGAACCGACGCTACGCCCGGTCACGCCGACCAGGAAGAGGGCGCTCCAGACCGCGGGTTGACAACAGAAGGGAGCCGGAAACGGACAGGTTCGAACCCCCGGTGGCGTGGTCGATTGGGCTGCCCACCGGGTCATCGGGAAGGTGGCTGGCTGTGCTGCGGCAACGTCCGCGGCCTCGCGTTGGGCCTGCGCGATCGATGTCGGGTGGTGACGCGTTCGGTCTCGTGAATGGCGCTGGGGTTCGTGCCGGTCAGGCCCAGGGCGTCGTCGCGGGCTTGGGTGACTACGGCTTGTCGCTGGTCGAGGTAGTTGCGCCAGGTCGGACTCTGTCGGACGCGAACGGGTAGCTCGTTGCCAAGAGCGGCGGATGCGTCGGTGAGGGCTTCGAGACGCCAGGTGAGGGTGGCTGCTGGGTCGCGAGCGTCGTGGAGTCGGCCGCGGCCGGCGGCGTGGTCGAGGAGTTCGATGGGGTCGTGGTCGTCGGCTGCGGCATGGACGAGCCGCTCCCGCAGGGTCGGCCAGGCGGGTTGTTCGGTGATGCCGGGCACGAGCTGCTCGGCGTGGGTCTCGACGGCATCGATGGCTTTGGTGCCGACGACGTGTTCGCACGCGAGGGTGAGGGCGTCGCCGTAGCGGTCGCGGGCGTGCCGGAGCAGCGTCATGGGGTCGTTCGCGGTTTCGAGCTCGGTGGTGGCGGAGGTCGCCGCGCCGTCGTTCTCAAGGATGCGTTCGAGCATCTCGCGGGCGGTCCGGGGGTGGACGGCCTCAGGGTGGATGAGTTCGTGGGCGTCGCCGGCGGTGGCGCCGGCCGGTAGGTAGGCATGGTTGCGGTGCCGGCCGCGGGTGAGCATCGTGTAGAGGTCTTGGCGCGTCTCGGATACCGGTCACGAGGCCGTGGACGGTGTCGGCGGTGATGCCCTGGGCGGTGTGGATGGTGGTGGCGTAGCCGAGCTCGACCGACGCGGCGACGTAGGCCTGCGGGAGTCGGGCGTGCAGGCCGTTGGTGGCGTGGACGACGTCGAGGGTGCCGTCCTCTTCGATGTTGGTGATGTGCCAGCGGTCGCCGTTGGTGACCCAGTCGGTCTCGGACAGGCGGAGGCGGCGGTCGTTGGTACGGGTGATGACCAGGTCGCCCACACCACCGGTCAGGCCGTCGGCCGAGCGCCACCGTCGCCTCCGTCGGTCCGTTCCGGTCGGGGCGGAGAAGGTGTTGGGCGTGGTGGTTGAGGTCGCGCACCTGGTCGCGGGTCGGGGCGAGCATCAGCGCATCGAGGCCGTGGGTGCGGTCGTGGTGCCATGCCTGCAGGACGTCGCTGGTGATGGACAGCTCGTCGCCGACATGGATGCGGTCGTTGGTCGAGGTAGAAGTCCAGACCCGCCGGGTCGCCGTCGCGCAACGGCAGGGTGGCGTCGGCCTCGTCCGGGTCGGTGAAACGCATCAGCTCGTCGAGCGCGACGGCGCCGTGGCGCTTCGTGATGTCGCGCAGCAGGCCGCCGGCGCCGATGGCGGCGAGCTGTTGGTCGTCACCGACCAGCCGCGTCGTCGCGCCTCGGGTCGCTGCATGGTCGACGACCTGGTCGAGGGTCAGGGTGTCGGACATCCCGGCTTCGTCGACGAGCACCAGGGTGCTGGCCCCGATGCCTGCGATCCAGTGCGGGAGCTGCTCGGGGTTCCCGGGGGTCGTCGTGTCGAGGGTGTGGGTGAGCTTCGCGAGGGTCTCGACGTGCACCGCCGCGGTACACTGCCGAGGATTCGGTGAGGGCGCCGGCGGCTGCGGCGGATGGGGCGAGGGCGACGACGTTCCCGCCGGCGTCGGTCCACGCCGAGGCCAGCGCACGTAGGGCGGTGGTCTTCCCGGTACCGGCGGCCGCGATCGCCAGCTGCACCCGGCGACCGGAGGTCGCCATCTCCTGGACGAGGGCGGCTTGGCCGCGGTTGAGCGGGGTCCCGTTCGCGGCGGCTTCGAGCACTCGCGAGGCGTCCGTGGTGGTCGGGCACGACGGGTGCACCGTGCTCCGCGCAGTGTGCGAGGAGGCGGTGCTCGGCGGCGAGAATCCGGGCCGAGGTGAACCGTTCGGAGCCGTGAACGGTGTACGCCGAGGTCCCGTCGGGACGAGCCAGCGCCGGGTGCGGGGTGATGTCGAAGTCGTTGTCGGCCGGCCCGGCCAGTGACACCGAATGAACGCCGAGGGCCGCGGTCACGAGCTGGTCGGTGAGCGTCGTCGGGGTCCTTGACGATCACGCCGGTGTGCCGGATCTGGCGTTCGGCTTCGGCGCGGACGTGCCAGCTCTGCCACGTCGCACGACGCTGCTCGAGCTCGCCGATCATCCGGGCAGCGGTGGCGTCGACCCACGTCCGCGTCGACGCGGCGCGTGGTCCTGGCTGGTGGGGGAGTGAGTGCCCGGTCCACCATCGCCTGCACCTGGTCGGGGTCGCCGCCGAGGACCTCGACCGCCTGGGCTCGCCACGTCCTTCGCTGGTCGGCTTCGGAGCGTCCGTGGTGCTTGGGTTGGCGGGTCTGCAGGTTGGCCTGCTGGGCCAGGTGCAGGGCCTCGACCGGTGTCGGCGGACGCCCGTGGTCGGCACGGAACTGGGCGGCGAGGTCGGTCTGTGCCTCCACGACCTGCCGCCGGCGGGTCGACCACCGGGCCAGCAGGGCGGGGTCGATGCCGACGATCTCGCGGACCGCTCGCTTGGCTCCGCGTCGGTGCAGGTCGGCTCGCCCGAGCGGGGTGGGTCGGTCGGTGAACCGGACGCCGAGTGCCTTGGTGAGGTGGTGCTCGAGGCGGGTGTTGTAGGTCTCCGAGGCGGCGACGTTGGCCTTGAACAGCACGCGCCCGTCGATCGCCAGCCACCGACCCGGTGTCGGGTTGCCGTGATCGTCGGTGGTGAGGGCTTGGACCTTGTTCGCGACCGCGACGTGGGTGTGGAGGTCCGGGTCGCCGGCACGGGAGTCGCGGTGGGTGAACGCCGCGCAACCAGCCCGGTGGTCTGGACCTGGCGTGCACCCCCGGCGCCGGTGCGGGTGAACAGGGCGTGGTCCTCGATGAACCTTCAGAGCGTCCGCGACCGCGAGATCGATGGGCGTGCTCGATCTCGCGGCGGTGTGTTCATCGGCGACCGCCCACAACGCCGAGACGCGCTTGACCGGGGAGAACGTCAGGTCATAGCCCGCGACCGCCGTCGTCCTGGGCCGCATCTGCTGGGCCACGTACCCGGCCAGCTCCTGCTCGCTGTGGGGGGCGCGGCCGTGCTCGGTGGTGAAGAACTCGCGGGCGACCTCGGTGCGGATCCGTGCCCTCGCCGCAGCGGGAACCGGCTCGCCGCCGGCGGTTCTCCGGCTTCGGTGACGCGTCGGGCGACCTCGATCTGCAGCGGGGTGACGTCGTTGCGGTGGACCGCGTACGGCTTGCCCAACCACCCCGCCCGCCGACGTTCCCGCGCATCGCCGCGCCGACCGCCGGCTGCTTCCCGAGCATCCGCTGCCGCGTCGTGCTGGGCTTCGAGATCATCGGCCAACGGGTGCATCCCGAGACCGAAGAGGTTGAACATCTGCTCCGCTGTCACCGCGTCGCCGGCGTGGAGACCGGTCACACCGGACATGCCGGAGCCGACCCAGTGCCCGGGTGCTTCGCCCTTGGCCTCGTAGTAGTCCGCCAGCCCTGTATGGCCCTTGTCGGTGGCGTCGAGGGCAGCGACCTGCCGGGTCAGGTACTCATAGCCCGACCCGGCCGTCAGCTTGTGGACCGTCATCACCATCTCAACCAGATAAGGGGGGAACGCACCTCCTGGTGATCACTCGCCGCGAACTTTCTCCGTCAGTGCATGAGGTGTGTGGGCTTACGACGTCGTCACTGCGTTGGGGGGAGGAGAATCGGGGGGTTCGCTCGACGACGTCGGGACACGATGGTGCGTGGGAGCCCGTTGAGGTGGACGGCGTGGGTCACACCTGTCGATATGATGGAGGATAGTATCCATTACATGAGAACTGAGGCGCCGCTGCTGGCGCCGGTCTTCCGGTCGGACGGTCAGGCGCGCCTGCTCTCGGCCCTGCTGCTCGCCGGCGACGAGCTCAGCCTCACCGAGCTGGCAGAGCGTGCCGACCTGGCCTACGCGACCGCGCACCGCGAAGTGGCGCGACTCATCGACGCGGGCATCCTGGCCGAGCGGCGGGTTGGCCGCACGCGGCTCGTCCGCGGCAACGACGACAGTCCGCTGGCTGCCCCCTGAGGGAGATCCTCACCGTCGTCAGCGGCCCGGTGCACTTGTTGGCCGAGGAGTTCGAACGCATCGACGGGATCAAGGCGGCGTTCCTCTACGGTTCCTTCGCAGCCCGACTACGCGGAGTCGAGGGCTCGACTCCGCACGACATCGACGTGATGGTCGTCGGCGCCCCGGACGTCGATGCGGTCTACGAGGCGTGCACGCGCGTCGAGGCTGCCGTGCATCGTCCGGTCAACCCGACGATCCTCAGCCCGTCGGAGCTCATGGCTGAGTCGGGCTTCCTGGACACGGTGCGATCTGGTCCGATGGTCCCGGTGGTGGGGGAACCGTGGTGGCCGTGATCCCGCTGACTCGGGTCCAGCAGGCGACCGTGCTCGCACTGGTCGAAGCGCGTCGGCTCGACGCGGTGCCGGTCGACGTCTCGCGCGCGACGTCCTTCATGCGCCAAGCCGAGGATCGGCTGGGACAGATGCCGCTGCTCACCAGCGTCGCGGTGAAGTACGGCATCGCCTACGACGCGGCCCATGACATCGGCGAGGCGCTGCTCGCGGCGTACGGCTTCCGCACCGCCAACGGTCCCGGACAGCACGAGGCGCTGGGTCGCTACCTGCGTGCCGTCCTCGACAAGCCGCCGGCCGACAAGGCGGCGGGGGCGTTCGACCGGTTGCGCCGGGCTCGCAACCAGGACCGGTATGAAGCCAGGCCGGTCGGTGCTGCCGCAGCCGAGAAGGCCGAGCAGGTGGCCCGGGAGCTCTTCGAGGCTGCCACGGCGCGGGGTGTGACCCCGTGAGCTTCGACGAGCTCGGCCGCCGAGCAAGATCCATCGTCTTCGAGCCGATCGCCGTCCTCGAAGCCGCGTTCATCACACTGTCGGTTGTGACGGGTCTGGTGGGCCCGAATATGGGCCCAAATATTCCTCAAAAGGACACAATTCCGTAACGTCGCACCATGTCGCGTCCCTACGCCCCATTGTGCCTCTGACCTGCGTGGATGCTGCTCTGGGGCGTCGTGAAGAGTCGGGTCTTGACACGTCCCAAACCTTCTGATTCCGGCTACGGATCAGAAGGTTTGGGGTTCGAATCCCTACAGGCGCGCAGAGCAAGGGCGTGTCATGGCGGGGCCGTCGGATGCGCGCCCGTCACGCTGGGCCCCTTCCTGAGTGGCGGATCGGCCGGTCTCACGGGTTTCGGTCTACGGAGAGTGTGCCGTTCGAAGACACCCCGGGTGTGCTGCAACGAAGGGAGCCGACGCCCGGTCGTTGTGCCACCCGTCGGCGCGCACGGGTCGTACGGCCCGGTCACGCCCTGGGGGCGCGACCCGTGACCTCGAGCGCGAACCCGGCCACCCGTGCCAGGGAGTCTGCGGCGGCGTCCCACCACGGCGCCCACAGCTGCATCATGTGGAGCCCGCCCGGCTCGACGTGCAACGTCGTCGCCACGCCGGCAGCGCGGGCCGCGTCGGCCAGCAGCAGGGTGTCGTCGAGCAGCACCTCACCGTCGCCCACCTCGAGATGGAGCGGGGGGAGCAGGCGCAGATCGTCGAGGAGCGGCGAGACCTGTGGGTCGTCGTCGGGCTCGTCGCCGAAGCACTGACGCGCCAGCGCGTGGTCGCCCGCGTCGTCGACCATCGGGTCCGAGGGCTCGTTGCGCTGCCGTGTGGTCGACAGGCCGGTCCGGTCGGTGTTCGGGGAGCACAGCGCGAGTCCGGCCACGTCCAGACCTTGCCGTCGTGCCTCGAGAGCCGTCACGAGGGCGAGATGGGCTCCCGCGGAGTCGCCGGCGAGCACCACGGGACCCGTCGCCGCCTCGACGGCCGCGAAGGCGGCGTCGAGCTGAGCCGGCCAGCGGTGCTCGGGCGCGAGCGGGTACGCCGGCAGCGTGACGCTCAGACCCGTCAGCTCCGCCAGCGCCCGGCCGACGCGCTGATGGGTCTGGGGCGATCCGAACACGTACCCGCCGCCGTGCAGGTAGACGATCGTGCCGCCCCGGCCCGGGAGGTGGATCGGTTCGCGGACGACGTCCCGGCCGTCAGCGCCCAGGACGAGCTCGGCGAAGGCCCGGCGCTGCTCCTCGGGCTCTCCCTCGATCGGGCAGCCCTCGATCCGGGCGACGATCGCCGCCCGGTCGACCGGGCCCGCGAACGGCCCCATGGTCGGACCTGTGGTCGGCCCGGGCACCTCAGATGTTCATCGTCTGGACCGCGCCGCCGTCGATGCGGTAGCTCGCGCCGTTCACGAACGACGCGCGGTCCGAGAGCAGGCACGCGGTGATGAAGGCGACCTCCTCGGGACGCCCGCGACGCTTCAGCGCGAGGTGCGGCCGCTCCTCGGCGAGGAAGCTCTCGATGGCCTCGTCCCGGTCGGTGCCACGCTCCTCGGCCCGCTTCTCCATCATCTGGTCGGTCATGTCGGTGTGGATGAAGGCGGGCGCCACGCAGTTCACCAGGACGCCCTGCTGGGCGTAGACCTGGCTCATCGACTTGGCGAAGCTCAGCGTCGCCGCCTTCGAGGAGTTGTAGACGGCCTCGTCGGGGTAGGGCTGGGCGACGTTCTCGGAGATCACGAAGACCACCCGGCCCCATCCCGCCTCGCGCATGGCGGGGATGAACGTCTTCGCCATCCGGACCCCGCTCATGAAGTCGAGGTTCCAGGCCTCGTTCCAGTCGTCCTCGGTGATGTCGTCGAGCGGGTCGCCCTTGGCGCCGGTCACCCCGGCCGCGTGGAGCATGATGCCGGGCTGCCAGTCGCTCTCACCGCGTACGCCCTCCTTCGCGACCTTCTCCGCGCCCGCAGGGCTGGACAGGTCGGCCACCACCGAGCGGACGCGGTCGCCCCCGTCGAGCCGGGAGACGGCGTCAGCCAGCTCGTCCTCGTCGAGGTCGGTGAGGATCAGTCGGCACCCCTCGTCGAGCAGGATCGCGGCCGTCTCGTACGCGATGTCGCCGGCTGCGCCTGAGACGACGGCCGTACGACCGGTGATGTCGAGCTTCATGGGGATGGCCTCCTGGCCTTGTGGAACGACTGCTGCTGGCCCCAGGAGTGTGCCGCGACCCAACGGGTGACCCCTGCCGGTCCGCTCGGGCGTCCTACTCGTGGTCCGCGCAGGGCACGAGCGCCGAGAGGACGACCCCGGCGTCGACGTCGCTGCGCAGGTCGGCCTGGGTGATGGCGCCCTCGTGCACGGCGGAGCCGACGAGCAGGACGGCCGCCTGCCCGGTCTCGACCGCTCGCTCGAGCCAGGCGGGGTCGAGGCCGGTCAGCGGGAGCCGGCTGGCGCCGTCGGAGCCCACGGTGACCAGGAGCTCGGCGTCGATGGGGCCGAGGCGTGTCAGCAGGCAGCCGCTGGCGGGTCGGAGGTCGAGGTCGTCGGTGCGGACGACAGGTCGGAACCCGCGGGCGGTGAACAGACTGCGCGCGGCGTCGGCGACACGGGGGTCGGCCTCGCCGAGCTGCACGGCCAGGAAGTCGGGCGAGGTGTGGGTGGCGGCGGCCACCGAGGGCTGCATGGTGCCCCAGTCTCCAGGGCCCGCCTCAGGCAGGCGGGCCCGGGGCGAACGACGCGATGCCGGTGATGGCGGCCCCGATGATGAGGGTGTGGATCTCGTCGGTGCCCTCGTAGGTGCGGACGCTCTCGAGGTTGTTGGCGTGACGCAGCGGGGAGTGCTCCAGGGTGATGCCGTTGCCGCCGAACAGCGTGCGGGCCTCGCGGCAGATCTCGATCGCCTCGCGGACGTTGTTGAGCTTGCCCAGGGAGACCTGCTGGGGCTTCAGGGTGCCGGCGTCCTTGAGGCGACCGGTCTGCAGCGCGACCATGGTGCCCTTCTGGATCTCCAGCACCATGTTGACCAGCTTCTGCTGGGTCAGCTGGAAGGAGGCGATCGGCACCCCGAACTGGTGCCGCTCGAGGGTGTAGGCCAGCGCGGCCTCGTAGGAGTCGCGAGCGGCGCCCATCGCGCCCCAGATGATCCCGTAGCGGGCCTCGTTGAGGCAGGAGAACGGACCGCGCAGACCCACCACCTCGGGGAGCACGGCGCTCTCGGGGAGGCGTACGTCGCTCAGGGTGATCTCGGCCTGGATCGAGGCGCGCATCCCGAGCTTGGGCTCGATGGCCACCGCGCTGAACCCCTCGGTGGTCGTGGGCACGAGGAACCCGCGGATGCCCTCGGGGGTCTTGGCCCAGATCACCGCGACGTCGGCGATGGTGGCCAGGCCGATCCAGCGCTTCGAGCCGTTGAGCACCCAGCCGTCGCCGTCCTGCTCGGCGTGGGTGAGCATGCTGCTCGGGTCGCTGCCGGCGCTGGGCTCGGTGAGGCCGAAGCACCCGATCAGCTCCCCGGCGGCCATGCCGGGCAGCCACTGCTGCTTCTGCTCCTCGGAGCCGAACTTGTGGATGGCGGTCATCGCCAGCGAGCCCTGCACGCTGACGAACGTGCGCAGCCCGGAGTCGCCGGCCTCGAGCTCCATCGCAGCCAGCCCGTACTCCACGGCGCTGCGCCCGGGGCAGCCGTAGCCGTGCAGGTGCATGCCGAGGACGCCGAGCTCACCCAGCTCCTGCGCGAGGCCGCGGGAGAAGACGGCCGTCTCGTACCACTCGGCGATGTTCGGCTTGATCCGCTCGTCGACGAAGTCACGGACCTTCTGGCGCAGGGCGATCTCCTCGGCGGTGAGCAGCCCGTCGAGGTCGAGGTAGTCGTGGGCGAGGTCGGACATGGTGTGCTCCCGCTGGACGCGTGGGTGGTCGGCCGTCCCGCTGACTGTCGCACGATGTGGAGCGCGCCACCGCACCCCGGCCCGCTCAGGCGGCGCGGGTGAGGCGTTGGAGGAGGCGCCACTCGAGGTCGAGGCGGTGTCCGGGGTGCTGGGGTGGGTGGGGTGGGGGCTCGGGAGCGGTGTCGGTGGCCGGTGGGGGTGGTGGTCTGGACGGTGTGGCGGCCCAGGAGGTCGTCGATCACTTCCTGGGTCCAGCCGGGGGCTTGTTTCGTGTGGTTGCAGGCCTCGCAGAGGCCTTGGGTGTTCTGTGCGGTGGTGGGGCCGCCCTGGTGGGCGGGGACGATGTGGTCGCTGTGGCGGGCGGGGGCGTCGCACCAGGGGGTGCGGCACAGGCCTTGGTCGCGCAGGTTGAGGTACGCCGCGAGCCCGTCGGTGGCGAGACGCTGTCTGGTGGACAGGGCGACGAGGTTGCCGGTGGGGTCGGCGTACAACCGGCGGACCCAGGCCTGGACGTCCTCGGTGGCGCGGGCGATGGCCTCACGGGCGATCTGGGCGGGCACGGGCCCCCACCCCGGGATGGTGGCCGGCTCACTACCGGCGCCGAGCAGGCTGGTGTCGGAGATGACGACGTCCACGGTGACCGGCACCGACGCTGCGACGGCTTGTCCGGTGAGGCGTTGGACCAGGAGGTCGGCCATCAGCTGGCCCCTCGACCTCGGGTCACCCTCGGAACGGAGCCGGTCGGCCTCCTTGCTGAGGGCGACGTGGGCGGCGATGGCCTGGACCATGGGCAGCAGCCCGGTGAGGTAGGCCATCGTGTCCGGGGCGGGTCGTATGGAGACGTGGCGTTCGGTCTCGGCGCGGCGGTTTCGGCGGACGACCGCGGCGGGGTCGATGGTCGCGACCCGGCGGCGGACCAACCCGACCAGGGACCCGGTGCCGAGACCCTCGACAAGGCGGGTGCCGTCGGTGCCGGGGCCGCAGAGGTCCTCATCGAGGCGGGCGCGGTGCGGCGTGGTCCAGGCAGCCGCTCTCCCGGGCGATGAGCATCGCCCGGAACTCGTTCAGCGTCCCGTCGCGCAACGCGGCGGCGGGTCTGGGGGAGGTCGGTGGCGAGGTCCTGGGCGAACCCCAGCAGCACCTGACCCCGGTGCGGTGACTCCTGACGGGCCAGCGCGACCTGCGCGGCCACCCCACGCCCCCGCCGCGCGGCCGGCACCCCCTCGGCGGCGTGCTGGGCGCGCACCGAGACATCCAGGCCGACGGTCAGGTCGGCCTGGACCGCACACAGGGCCGACTTCAGCTGCTCCATCACCGCGATCGTCTCGACCCGCTGGGCGTCCGCGGCCCGGTCCTGGCCACCGGGGTCCACGCGTCCCTCGACGAGCGCGGCGGTCAGGCCACGGAGGTCGTCAAGGAGGTTTGCCATGCGACGATAATATCGAACACACACTCTATAAGCAACGGGTTCCCCGAACTTGTGGACTTCTTGTGGGTGCCTGCGACCCTGGAGACGTGAGCAGCGCTGCCGCCCTGAAGGGCCGCCACGGAGCGCGGGTCCCCGTGGCGGCGGTCGTCGCCGACCTCGTCTGCGTGCTGGCCTTCGCGGTGGCGGGCAAGGGCTCCCACGAGCCGGGCGCCGCGGCGACCGTGGTCCTGGCGATCGTGTGGCCCTTCGCCCTCGCGGCGCTGGCCGCGCACGCGGGGCTGTACCGCGCCGGTCGGGCCGGCGAGATCCTGTGGCCCGCCGGCGTCGTCGTGCTCGCCACGACGTACGTGCTCGGCATGGTGCTGCGCGTGGCCTCGGGGCGCGGGATCGCCCCGGCGTTCCTGGTCGTCGCCGTGGTCTTCCTGGCCGTGACGATGCTCGGCTGGCGCGCCGTCGCCCGGGCGGTCGCGGCTCGCAGGGCCCGGTCCTGACACCGACCCTCGACGACGTGTGCCCCCGCCCCGCTGGTGGCGGGACGGGGGCGTTCGGGTGCTGCCGGTTCAGCCCTTCTTGACGTCGTACCGGTCCGACATCATGACCTTGTCCCACACCGCGACGAAGTCACGCACGAACCGCGACTGGCCGTCGCTGCCGGCGTACACCTCGGCCACGGCCCGCAGCTGGCTGTTGGAGCCGAAGACCAGGTCGTTGCGGGTGGCGCGGAAGACCGGCTGGCCGGTCTCGCGGCTGTCGAGGGTGAAGGACAGCCCGGCCTCGTCGACCTTGGTCCACTCGTAGTCGGTGCTGGTCAGGTTGTCGAAGAAGTCCGTCGACAGCACGCCCACCCGGTCGGTGAAGACGCCGTTGTCGGACCCGTCGTGGTTGCACCCGAGCACCCGCATGCCGCCGGTGAGCGCGACCCACTCCGGGGCGGACAGGCTCAGCAGCCCGGCCCGGTCGAGGAACATCTGCTCGGGCGAGACCTGGGGGGCGACCGTGGCGAAGTCGTCCATGACGAAGTTGCGGAACCCGTCGACGACCGGTGCGAGCCACTCGAACTGCGTGACGTCGGTCTGCTCGTCGCTGGCGTCGACGCGGCCCGGGGTGAAGGGCACGACGACGTCCTCACCGGCCGCCCTGGCGGCCTGCTCGACCGCGACGCAGCCACCGAGCACGATCAGGTCGGCGAGGCTGACCTTCTCGTTGCCCGTGTTGAAGGTGTCCATCACGCCGCGCAGGCGGGCGACGACGTCGACCGTACGGCGGTTGACCGCCCAGTCCTTCTGCGGTGCGAGCGCCAGGCGGCCACCGTTGGCGCCACCGCGCTTGTCGGTGTCGCGGTAGGTCACGGCGGCGGAGAACGCCGTGAAGGCCAGGTCGGAGACGGACAGGCCGGAGTCGAGGATGGCCTGCTTGAGCCGGCCGAGGCCCTCCTCGCCGACGCCCGGGTGCTGCGCGGTCGGCAGCGGGTCCTGCCAGATGAAGTCCTCGGCGGCGACCTCGGGGCCGAGGTAGCGCGACTTCGGGCCCATGTCGCGGTGGGTCAGCTTGTACCAGGCCTTCGAGAACTCCTGCGTGAAGTACTCGAAGTCGTCGCGGAAGCGCAGGCAGATCTCCCGGTAGACCGGGTCGACCTTGAGCGCGATGTCGCTGGTCATCATCATCAGGTCGTGCTCGACGCCCACGAGGTGCGCGTCGGGGGTCTTGGGAGCACCCTGGTCGACCGGCTTCCACTGGGTGGCGCCGGTGTCGGGGTTCTCGACCTTCTCCCACTCGTAGGCGAACAGGTTCTCGAGGTAGGAGTTGTCCCACAGCGTCGGGTTCGGAGTCCACGCACCCTCGATGCCGTTGGTCATCGTGTACTCGGCGAAGCCCTTGCCCTCGGGGTTGTGCCAGCCCATGCCCATGGCCTCCATGGGGGCGATCTCCGGCGGCGCGCCGATCTTGTCGGCGGCGACCTTGCCGTGGCTCTTGCCGAAGGCGTGACCACCGGCGATCAGCGCCACGGTCTCCTCGTCGTTCATCGCCATCCGCCCGAAGGTGATGCGGATGTCGACGGCGGAGTCCTCGGGGATGCCGTTCTCGTTGGGCCCCTCGGGGTTGACGTAGATCAGTGCCTGGTGCGAGGCCGCGAGCGGCTGCTGCAGCTCGTAGTCGCTGTCACCGGGCTCGCCGGTCCAGCGCTGGCTGCGCATGACCATCGCGTCGTACGACTCGGGGTTGGAGTTCTCGATGTACTCAGGACCCCAGTACGTCGCGTCGTCGGCCTCCCACGCGTCGCGGCGACCGCCGCCGAAGCCGGTGGTCGGGAACTCCATGACCTCCAGCGCGACGTTGCCGGCGAGGACCATCAGGTCGGCCCAGGACAGGGCGTTTCCGTACTTCTTCTTGATCGGCCAGAGCAGGCGCCGCGACTTGTCGGTGTTGCCGTTGTCCCACCACGAGTTGATCGGGGCGAAGCGCTGCAGCGCCTGACCGGCGCCACCGCGGCCGTCGGCGATGCGGTAGGTGCCCGCGGAGTGCCAGGCCATGCGGATCATCTGGGGGGCGTAGTTGCCGTAGTCCGAGGGCCACCACGAGACGGACGTCGTCATGAAGTGGCGCAGGTCGGCCTTGAGCTCGGCGAGGTCGATGGTGTTGAAGGCGGCCTCGTAGTCGAAGTCGCTCAGGGGGTTGGCGGCCGCACCGTCGCGGTGCAGCTGCTCGACGCGCAGGCGGTTCGGGTACCAGTCCGAGAGCGTCGGGCTGGAGGTGTACGTGCCCCCGAGGGTGTTCCCCCCGAAGGGGCACGTCCCCTCGAGGACGTCGGCGTACTCGGTGTACTCGTTCATGACAGCTCAGGGCCTTCCGCTCGGGACGATCTGCGTGGGATCACCCGGGCGTCCGGTGGCACTCGAGGGGCCGAGTGGGACGGCGGGGCGATCTCGAGGGTAATCAGGAGCGGTGCGGCGGCGGTCACCCCCGCAGGGTGGCGGGCCGTCAGGCCGGGGCGGACGACTCAGACAGCGACGGGGACCTCGTCGCCGCCCACCGCGTCCGCGCGGTAGTGGACCACCGTGGGCGGTCCGTCGAAGAACGCGCCGACCGCTCCGCGCCACTGCGCGAACAGCGCGGACCCGCGGAAGTCGACCGTGTGCGCCTCGAGGGAGTCCCAGCCCACGAGCAGCAGGTACGTCGCGGGGTCCTCGGCCTGGCGGAGCAGGCGTGCCCAGCGGTAGCCCGCGGCCTGGGACAGTGCGGCGTGGCCGGTCACGAAGGCCGCCTCGAAGTCGCTCTCGCGCCCCGGCAGGACGCGGATCTCGGCGTGCTCGACCACGGGGAAGGTGACCGGCAAGGCGTCCGGCAAGGCGTCCGTCATGCTCAGGACCCCGCCAGGTCGGTGGTCGCGCTGACCGCGGCCCACGCCTCGATCTCGGCCAGCTCGGCGCGCAGGGCGTCGCCGACGACCTGCACGGCGTCGGAGCCGAGCAGGAGCAGGCCCGGCACGCCGGAGGCCACGGCCTCGCGCATCACGCGGGCGGCCTCGGCAGGGTCGCCGGGCTGGGTGCCGTGCGTCTCGTCGGTGCCGACCCGGCGGGGACCGACGGTCTCGGCGTAGTCGTCGAGGACCGACTCGGTGCCGGCCAGCGAGCGGCCGGCGAAGTCGGTGCGGAACGCGCCGGGCTCGACGACGCACACGGCGATGCCCAGCGGCTCGAGCTCCTTGCGCAGCGAGCCCGACAGCCCCTCCAGCGCGCCCTTCACCGCGGCGTAGTAGCCGGACCCGGCCGGCTTGACCCGCGCCCCCATCGAGGAGATGTTCAGGATCGTGCCGGACCGGCGTGCGCGCATCCCCGGCAGGACGGCCTTGATCAGGGCCGTCGGGCCGTGCACGTGGGTGTCGAACAGCTCCCGGACCGCCGTGTCGTCGCCCTCCTCGACCGCGCCGCGGTAGCCGTAGCCGGCGTTGTTGACGAGCACGTCGACGCCGCCGAAGCGCTCCTCGGCCCGGCGTACGGCCTCGGCGACCTGGGCGGGGTCGGTGACGTCGAGCGACACGGCGAGCGCGTGGCGGGGGTGGGCGTCGGCCAGGTCCTGGACGCGGGCCGCGTCGCGCGCGGTCACGACGACGTCGTCGCCGGCGGAGAGGACCTCCTGCGCCAGGGCGCGTCCGAGGCCGGTGGAGCAGCCGGTGATCAGCCAGGTGGTCATGGGGTCTCCTCGTCGTGGTGCGGCGAGGAGACGGTAGCCCCGCCGACAGGGGGCCCGAGACCGTGGGCGCCGAGCAGCAGCTCGACGGTCGACCGGGTCGCCGGGGTGGTGCCGCCGTGGACCACCCCGTGCGCGCTGGCGCCGTCGAAGACGAGGGCGAGCTGGTCGGCGAGCTGGTCGGGCTCGCTGGCCCCGGCCTCGCGGGCGGTCTCGGCGAGGTAGGCGCTCAGTGCGCGCTTGTGCCGGGCGGCGATGACGTGGCCGGGGTGCCGCCGGTCCTTGAGCTCGGTCGCGGCGCCGACGAACGCACAACCGTGGAAGTCGTCCCGGCCCGCCTGGGCGTCGAGGTGGTCGAAGACCGCGAGGAGGCGTTCGCGCGCGGGGAGGCTCGCGGTGTCGCCGGCCAACCGGTCTCGCCACTCGGCGCCGCGACGCCGCAGCATCTGGACGACCACGCCGTCCTTGCCGTCGAAGTGCTGGTAGAGCGACCGCTTCGAGACCGCAGCCTCGCGGCACAGGCGGTCGACGCCGACGGCGTTGATGCCCTCGGCGTAGAACAGCTCCTCGGCGGCACGGAGCAGGCGCTCGCGTGGTCCGGGGCTGCTCTTCACGTCCACCGGAAGAGCGTACGACGGCTCTTGCGAGGAGTAAACCGACCTGTGTACCTTGGGGCAGCCGCGTACACCGACCGGTGTACCTCGCTCCGAGGAGACCTGCTGATGACCGGACCGACCACGCCCGAGCGCACCCGACTCGTGAGCTGGCACGACCCGGGTGCGACCGCGGCCGCGGTCGCCGGGCGCTCCGGGCTGGAGTTCATGGAGGCGCTGCAGCGCGGGGAGATCCCCGCCCCGCCCATCATGGCGCTGCTCGGCTCGCGCCTCGTCTCGGTCGAGGAGGGTCGGGCGGTGTTCGCGCTGGTGCCCGACGAGTCGCACTACAACCCGATCGGGTCGGTGCACGGAGGGGTCGTGTCGACGATGCTCGACTCGGCGGCCGGCTGCGCGGTGCAGACGACGCTCCCGGCGGGCGTCGGCTACACCAGCCTCGACCTGTCGGTGAAGTTCGTGCGTGGCGTGCGGGTCGAGACCGGCGAGGTCCTGGCCACGGGCACGGTGCGCCACCGCGGACGCCGTACCGCGCTGGCCGAGGCGACGCTCACCGACACCGAGGGGCGGCTGCTCGCGACGGCGACCAGCAGCTGCGTCGTGCTCGACGGGCGCCCCGCCGCAGGCGCCGCGGGCTCGTGAGCGCCGACCTGGGCGCCGTACCGGTCCCGGAGGTCGAGCGCGTCCCCGCCCACGCCTGGCGGACGATGGCGATCAGCGCCGCCGGGGTGTTCGTGGTCTTCCTCGACACCACCGTCGTCAACATCGCGTTCCCCGCGCTGTCGGCCGACTTCGCCGGCGTCACCCGGGCCGGGCTGTCCTGGGTGCTCAACGCCTACGCCGTGGTCTTCGGCGCCCTGCTCGTCACCGCGGGTCGGCTGGCCGACGACCGCGGACGCAAGCGCGTCTTCCTGGTCGGCCTCGGTGTCTTCGGGGTCGCGTCCGCCCTGTGCGGCCTGGCGCCGAGCGTGGCCCTGCTGGTCGCGGCCCGAGCCGCGCAGGCCGTCGGCGCCGCCCTGCTCGTGCCGGCGTCGCTCGCCCTGCTGCTGCCGGAGTTCCCGGCCTCGAGGCGGGCCGGCGCGGTCGGCCTGTGGGGTGCGGCCGGGGGTGCGGCCGCGGCGGCCGGCCCGACGCTGGGTGCCCTGCTCGTCGAGGGGCCGGGGTGGCGCTGGGTGTTTCTGATCAACGTGCCGGTCTGCGCGGTGGCCATCGTGGTCGGTCGACGCTGGCTGCGCGAGTCGACGAGCGAGGCGGCGCGCGGTGCGCAGGACGTGCTCGGGGTCCTGCTGGTCACCGCGGTCTTCGGGCTGCTCTCGCTGGGCCTCGTCCAGGGCGGCAGCTGGGGTTGGGGCACGTGGCGGGTGGTCGGGTCGTTCGTCGTCGCGGCCGTGCTCGTGCCGGTGCTGGTCCGCCGGGCCTGGGGCCACCCGAACCCTGCGCTGCCGGTCCGGCTGTTCCTGGTGCCGACGTTCTCGGTGGCCACCGCGGCGCTGCTGCTCTTCGGGGCGGCGTTCTTCGCCGTGATCCTGTGCAACGTGCTGTTCCTGACCGGGGTGTGGCAGTACTCGGTGCTGCGCACCGCACTCGCGGTGCTGCCGAGCCCGCTGCTGGCCGCGGCGCTGTCTCCCGTGACCGGTCGGCTCGCCGACCGGCTCGGCTTCCGGGTGCTCGTCGTGCCCGGTGCGCTGTCGATGACCGCCGGCACGCTGTGGCTCGCCACCCGCACGAGCGACGCCCCGGCGTACGTCACGGACTTCCTCCCCGGGACCGTGCTCATCGGTCTGGCGATCGCGCTCGCGCTGCCGACCCTCGGGGCGGCCGGCGCGGCGTCCCTGGAGCCGGCGCAGTTCGGGGCCGGCAGCGCCGTCGGGGCCACGGCGCGCCAGCTCGGTGCGGTGCTCGGGGTCGCCGTGCTCGTCGCGGTGCTGGGGGAGCCGGGGCCGGCCGAGGCGCTCGGGGCCTTCCACGACTCCTACTACGTGATCGCGGGGACGGCGGCCGCGTGCGCGGTGCTGAGCCTCGGGCTCGCCCACCGCCGGCGCGGGTCCTCGGCGCCGGCTTGCAGCTAGGCCAATGGCCCCGCCCCGACCGCGTACGCCGCGCGTCAGCCGGGCGGTAGAGCACCTCACGACTCCGGTGCCGATCGCACGTAACAGGTCCGTCATGGGCAGCGTGGTGGTGCCGAGCAGTCCTTGGAGCCGCGGCAGGTAGACCCAGGCGCCGGCGAGCAGCAGGACCCGCGACCACGACCGGCAGCCACGGGCTCTCCCACGGGTGGACAGGGGCCGCCGGCCCAACGCGACGTCGAGCTGCAGACCGGTCAGGGTCGCGACGAGCACCGTGTGCCACCCGCGATCCGTCCCGTGCGACCAGCCCTAGAGGCCGCCCGCTCGCCGTGACGACGATGGAGTCGGCACTCGGCTCGACGCGGTCTCGAGGAGCCCGGCTGGGGCACGCGTCCTCTGTGCGCCCTCGCACGGGCCGGGAGTCGTCCTGAGCTACCGCACCAGCGTGAGCGTTGACACACCCGTCGTCCCGTGGCAGGCTTTTGTACGTACAACATGTACGTACCTTCTGCAGGAAAGTGGGCATGGAATGAAGACCGACTCCGGGCGCGAGATCGTGCCGATCTACCAGATGATGAGCAAGATTCCCGGTGGGCTGATGCTCGTCCCCCTGGTCATCGGGTCGGTCCTTGGCACCTTCGCCGGCGGATTCCTCGGCCTTGGGTCCTTCACCACCGCGCTCTTCGCCGACAGTGCGCTGCCGCTGATCGCTCTGCTCATCTTCGCGACCGGCACCCAGGTGACGGTGAGGACCAGCGGGCCGGTGCTCGCGACCGCGGGGACCGTGCTGCTCTGCAAGAGCATCATCCCGGCGGCCCTCGTGATCCTGCTCGGGTCGTTCGTCGGCATCGACGGCGTGCTGGGGATCTCGATCCTCGCGCTGCTCGTCTCGGTCGACAACAGCAACGGCGGGCTATGGCTGGCCTTCACAGGACGCTACGGCGACAAGCGTGACCGCGGCGCTTACATGGCCTCCGCCCTTAACGACGGCCCGTTCTTCTCCCTGCTCTTCCTGGGCGCCTCCGGCCTGGCCGACATCCCGGTCAGCGCCATGGTGGCCGCCGTGATCCCGTTCCTGCTCGGCATGCTGGTCGGCAACCTCAACCCGCACTGGCGCGAGGTCCTGCGGCCCACGCCCGCGATCGTCATCCCGTTCTTCGCCCTCGCGCTGGGCACCGGGATCGACCTGAACAGCATCGTCACCGGCGGCGCCGCCGGGCTCGGCGTCGGCCTCGTGGCCGCGCCGCTGACCGGCGGGCTGACCTACCTCGGCTACCGCTACCTGCTGCGTCGGGGCTATCGCTCCGGCATCGGCTTCGCCGCCGGCGCCACCGCTGGCAACTCCATCGCCACCCCGGCGATCGTGGCGCTCGCCGACCCCCGGTTCGAGCCCTACGTCGCCGCCGCGACCGCTCAGGTCGCCGCCTCGGTCCTCGTGACCGCGATCCTCGCCCCCCTGCTTGCCTCCTTCGTCCTCAAGCGGCAGGGCGGGCTGCTCACCGAGGAGGAGATCTCGCGGATCGACGACCTCGAGCTCGGGGTGCGGGAGCCGCAGCTGTGAGGACGCTCGTCGTCGCGGACGACCTCACCGGCGCCTCGGACACGGTGGTCCAGTTCGCCAGGGCGGGCTGGTCCGCGCTCCTGTCGCTGTCGGGTGGCTGGCGCGAGGAGCCGGTCGAGGACGCCGTCGCCCTGAGCCTCGACACGCGGCGCGACCCCCACGCCGAGCGCCTCACGCGGCGGGTGGTCGGTGAGCTCGCGACCGCGGACCTCTACGTCAAGATTGACTCGACCATCCGGGGCCGGGTCGCCGAGCAGGTCCGGGGCGCGCTCGCCGGCTACCGCCGCTACCACCCCGGGGCGTACGCCGTGGTCTGCCCGGCCTACCCGGCCATGGGTCGCACGGTCGTGGACGGGGTCGTGCACGCCGCGGGGGAGCCGGTCCACCGCGGTCCGGCGGGCCGCGACCCGGTGACGCCCGTGACCGAGTCCGACCTCCGGCGGCTGTTGCCGGGCAGCGTGCTCGTGGCGGCCGCGACGGATCTGGGGGCCGCGGTGCGCGACGCCGGTGCCCGGCACGACGTCGTCGTGGTCGACGCGCGCGACGAGGAGGACGTACGTCGTCTCGCGGCCGCGATCGCCGACCTCGGTCGCGACGCGATGCCGGTCGGCTCCGCCGGGCTGGCCGGTGCGCTGTCCACCGCGTGGCGTCGGTCCGGGATGTCTGCCCCGGTCGCCGCGCCGGCGGCGCCCGAGCGACGGGCCCTCGTCGTCGTGTCGTCCCTGCACGAGGTGGCCCGGGCCCAGGCGCGCGCGCTGTCGGACCACGCGGACTTGCACGGCCGGGACGTCGACCTCCTGATGAGTCCCGACGAACGCGTCGACGGTGCTGCAGAGCTTCGGGCTCGCGAGCTGGCGCATCAGGCGGCTGCCCTGCTGGACCGCGGCGAGCACGACTTCCTCGTCCTGGTCGGCGGCGACGGGGCTGCGGCCACCCTGAACGCGCTGGCCGCCACCGGGATCCGTGTCGACGGAGCGCCGGTCGAAGGAGTCCCGGTCGGCTCGGTGGTCGGCGGTCGGCACGATGGACTGCGCGTCGCGACCAAGGCCGGCGGCTTCGGCGACCCCACCACGTTGATCACCCTGTCCACCGCAGTCCGCACGCTAGGAGCACCTTCATGAGTCTTCCCGTCCTCGGCCTGACCCTCGGCGACGTCGCCGGCATCGGGCCAGAGATCACGATCCGCACCCTGCTCGAGCACGACGACCTCCGGGGCGAGTGCGTGCCCGTCGTGCTGGGGGACCTCGGGTCCCTCCGGCGCGCAGCCGTCGCCCTCGGCGTCGACCCGTCCGTCGTGGTCGGCATCGACCACCCCTCCCAGGCGACCAACGACCCTGGCCTGGTCGAGGTCGTCCAGGTGGGCGAGCCGATGGCCGACGTGCCGCTCGGCGAGCTGAGTGCGACCGCCGGGGACGGCTCGTACCGGTTCGTCGTGGCCGCGTGCGAGCTCGCCCGGCAGGGCGCGATCGATGGCATCGTCACCGCCCCGCTGAACAAGGCCGCCATGCACCTCGGAGGTCACCAGTACCCGGGACACACCGAGCTCCTCGCCGAGCAGTTCGACGTCCGGAACTTCTCGCTCGTGCTCTCCGCCGGTGACCTCTTCTTCTTCCACCTCACCACCCACGTGTCGCTGCGCGACGCGATCTCGGGGATCACGGCCGAGCGGACGGGCGACGTGCTGGACCTGGCCCACGCCTTCGCCGACGCTCTCGGACGCCCGGAGACCCCGATCGCGGTGGCGGGTCTCAACCCGCACGCGGGTGAGGGCCGGCTCTTCGGTGACGAGGACGCCGACGTGCTGGAGCCCGCCGTGCGCGCGGCACGCGAGCGCGGCATCGACGCCCGGGGGCCGTTGCCCGCCGACGCGCTCATCCCCCAGGCCGTGCAGGGCAAGTGGGAGCTGGTCGTGGTCTGCTACCACGACCAGGGCCACGCGCCCTTCAAGGCCGTCTACGGTGACGACGGCGTCAACATCACCGTCGGCCTGCCCGTCGTGCGCGTCTCGGTCGACCACGGCACGGCGTTCGACATCGCCGGAGAAGGGATCGCACGCGAGGCGAGCCTGGTGCTCGCCGTACGCCGGGCGGCAGCCCTGGCGCCCGGGTGGGACGCGGTCTGGAAGACGGCCTCCGGAGCGAGCGCCTGACCCTGCCTAGGCTGACCCCCGTGAGCGAGGACCTGGCCGGGCCCGTGACCGAGCGGCGCGTGCCCCTGCATGCGCAGGTCGCCCGCGCGTTGCGTGAGCGGCTGGAGAGCCGCGACCTGCGACCTGGTGAGCTGTTCCCGACCGAGGCTGCGTTGCAGGAGGAGTTCTCCGTCTCGCGCTCGGTGGTGCGTCAGGCGCTGGCAAGCATCGAGGCCGACGGGCTGATCCGCAAGGTGCAGGGCCGCGGCTCGGTGGTCGCCGACCACCGCGAGCTGCGCCGCGACGTGCTCTCGCCCGGGCTGACCCTCCAGCCTGGTCATGAAGGGGTGGTGCGCACCCGTGTCGTCTCCTACGGCGTCGTGCCCAGGCCCGACCACCTCGACGCGACCTCGAGCCCGCGCGTGCTCGAGCTCGGCAGGCTCCGCTCGGTCGGCGAGGTGGTCCTGAGCTACATCAGGACCTGGCTCCCCGCCGACGTGGCGGAGCTGATCACGTCCGAGGACCTCGAGGACGCCTCGCTCCACGAGCTGCTCGCGACACGGCTCGGCCGTCACGTGGCCGGTGGGCACAACCAGATCCGAGCGGTCCCCGCGACCGCACAGCTCGCCGAGCGCCTCGACGTGGCGGAGGGCTCGCCGCTCCTGCTGCTCGAGGGTCGCAGCGTCGATCACGCCGGCGAGACGATCGAGGAGTTCTCGACCTGGCACCGCGGCGATCATGCGGCCTTCGACGTCCGCGCGATCCCGCCGTCGGCGCGGGGGTCCGCGCCCCCCGACCGGGACCGCGTCGATCGCCTCGCCCAGACGATGCGCGACGCGCTGGCCGAGCTCGAGGAGCTGCGCGGCTGAGGCCCGGGACTGGCCACCTTGAGAACCACCGGAGCCGTAGAGGGCGAGGACGGCCCCTGGACGCGAGCACGCCCATCCCGCCGAAGATGACGAGAGCAGCCCGATCCGGGAGGTCGGCTGGTCGGCGCCGATCAGGTGGGCGACGACGGCCTGCCCGCGTGGAACGTGCAGCACGACCGCGAGCACCGTCAGCCCGTCACTGCACCGTCAGCGTGCTGCGGCCCGTGGAGAAGGGCTGCGGCTCCCGGTCCGCAACCAGGCGGTGCGTGCGCGGGTTCGCCGGAGCCGCCTCCGGGCGGCTCGCCGGCTCGGCCACGGTCACCTCGATGTCGTGCTCGGCCTGGGCGGTCCGTCCGTGCCAGGCCCCGTCCGCGTCCGGCAGCTGTCACGCCGGGCGACGTCGCCAGGTCGCACGCGGTGCGGCCCGACGCAGCGGTAGCTGCGCATCGCAGCTGGCCCGGTGCGCGGTGCGTGTTCCGCTGCCAGAGGTCGGCGCCCGAGCCGCTGACCACGGGGTGGGAGCATGGGGCGGACGTGTCCGAGGGAAGGACGACGATGACCGCACCGCACCGCACGCCGCCCTCGCAGTGGAGGGCGCCGCCGGCCGACGTGCTGCTCTCCGACGGCGCGATCGCGGTGATCCGCTCGGCGCGTCCCGAGGATCGCGACGCGGTGCTCGCACTGCACGACTCGGTCTCCGAGGACACCCTGCGGCTGCGCTTCTTCTCCCCGAACCGGAGTGCGGCGCAGGCCTACGTCACGCGTCTCTTCGACGCCGGGCGCGACAGTGCGGCGACCTTGATCGCCTTCGACCGGGGACGGCTGATCGGCCTGGCCACCGCGGAGGTCTTCGCCGACGACGCCGCGGAGGTGGCCTTCCTGGTCTCCGACGCCGACCGCGGTCGCGGGCTCGGGAGCCTGCTGCTGGAGCACCTGGCCGCGTTGGGCCGCCGGCACGGCGTCCGCCGCTTCGAGGCCGACGTCCTCGCGGAGAACTCAGGGATGCTGCGGGTCTTCCGTGGCGCCGGCTTCGCCGAGACCCTCCGTCGCGAGGGCGGCGAGGTGCTGGTGCAGCTCGACACCGACGAGTCGGCGGAGGCGGTCGTCGCGGCCGACCGGCGCGAGTGGCGCGCCCAGGCCCGGTCCTTGCGGCCGTTGCTGCACCCGCGGAGCGTCGCGGTGGTGGGCGTACGTCGCTCCGCCGGCGGCTTCGGGTTCGGCATCCTCGAGGCGATCCGCTCGTCCTACCCCGGTGCCGTGCACGTCGTGCACCCCGAGGCCGAGCAGATCGACGGGCTCACCGCCCATCCCGACCTCGGGTCGATCGGCTCCCCGGTCGACCTCGTGGTGGTCGCCGTGCCCCGCGACGCCGTCCCCGCGGTGCTGCGCGACGCCGCCGCGAGCGGCGCGGGAGCCGTCCTGGTCGTCTCCTCCGGCTTCGCCGAGGCCGAGGCCGCGCCCGACCAGCCCGACCAGGCCGACCAGGCCGACCAGGCCGGTGACCCCAGCGCGGAGCTGCGTCACCTGGCCCGGGCCCACGGCGTACGCATGGTGGGCCCGAACTCCCAGGGCGTCCTGGGCAACGCCATCGGTCTCGACCTCAACGCGACGCTCCTGCGCGACGTCCCCGAGCGCGGTGGGCTGGGCGTGGTCTCGCAGTCGGGAGGGATGGGCTTCGCCCTGCTCGACCTCGCCCGCGACATCGGCCTCGGCATCCACTCCTTCGTCTCGCTGGGCGACAAGCTGGACGTGTCCAGCAACGACCTCCTGGCCGCGTGGATGGACGACGACCGGGTCGGCGCGGCCGCGTTGTACCTCGAGTCGTTCGGCAACGCGCTCAAGTTCGCGCGCACGGCCCGCAGCTTCGCCGAGCGCAAGCCGCTGCTGGCGGTGATCGGCGGGCGCTCCCGGGCCAGGCTGCTGCGCGCCCACGACGGCGGGTCGGCCCCCGTCGGCGTCGACGCGCTGCTCACCCAGTCCGGCGTGATCGCGTGCCGCACCGGGGCGGAGCTCACCGAGACGGCGCTCCTGCTCGCCGAGCAGCCGTTGCCCGAGGGACTGCGGGTCGGCATCGTCAGCAACACCGGCGGCCTCGGGGCCCTGGCGATGGACCTCGTCGACGCCCAGGGGCTCGCGGTCGCCGCCCTGTCCTCGGCGCTGCAGCAGGGGCTGCGCTCGACGTCGGCGGGCCTGGTCGACGCGCGCAACCCCGTCGACCTCGGCGCCGACCTCAGCCCGGACCAGCTCGCCGCGTGCGTGGACCTGCTGGCCGGCTCCGGGGAGGTGGACGCCGTCGTCGTGCTCCTGGTCACCACCCGCTTGAGCGACCGCGACGAGCTGTTCGCCGCGGTCGGCCGGGGTCGCGCTGAGGTCCCGGGCACCCCGGTGCTGCTGGTCGCGCCCGGCGCGGCCGCCTCCGCGGCCCGGGGGACCCCCGGCGTCACGGTGTTCCGCACCATCGAGGCCGCCACCGGCGCCCTCGCGCGCGCCATGCGCTACGCCGAGTGGCGACGGGTCCCGGCGGACGACACGGTCGTCGACCTCGGGACCCGCGCGAGCCACGCCCGGTCCTGGGCGACCGCGCGCCTCGACGAGCAGGATGGCGCATCGCCCTGGCTCCCCGCGGCTGCGATGACCGAGCTGGTGTCGCCCTACGGCATCACGCTGCTCGGTCAGGTCGCCCAGGACGCCGACGAGGCAGTGCGGGTGGCGATCGACCTCGGCCTCCCGGTGGTCGTCAAGCTCGCCGACCCAGAGCCGCACAAGACCGACCGAGGACTGGTGCGCGTCGACCTGCGCAGCGCGGACGCCGTCCGGCAGGCCGTCGCCGCGATCGCCGCCGAGCTGGGCCGCACCCAGGTCGAGGTCCTGGTCCAGCCGTTGCTGCTCGGCCACCAGGTCTCGGTCTCGGTGCTGCGCGATCCCCAGCTCGGACCGCTGGTCCGCCTGGCCTCCGGCGCTCAGGTCACCGACCTCGGTGACGGCGGCAGCCGGGACGACGCGGTGACGCTGATGCCGCCGATCGGGCCGGCCGACGCCGCCCGCGCCGTGCGGGCCCTGCGGCTGTGGCCGCGGGTGGTCGGCAGCCGCGGGCCGCAGGCGGTGGACGCCGCCGAGCTGGAGAGCCTGGTCGTCCAGGTGGGCCAGCTCGCGGTCGACGTCCCTCAGCTGGCCGCGCTGTCCCTGGACCCGCTGGTGCTCACCACCGAGGGCCTGCGGTGCGTGGACGTCAAGGCGAGGCTGGCCCCGTCCGCGGACCTGGGCTCACCGCGTCAGCTGAGGTCCTGACCCGCCGTCCCCCGCACCACGGCGAGCGCCTCGCGGGCGATCTCCCACTCCTCGTCGGTCGGGACGACCAGGACGGGCACGTCGGCACCGTCGGGCGAGACGACCCTCGGCCCCCCGGCGCGCTGCTCGTTGCAGGTCCGGGTCCAGCGCGACGCCCAGCCGCTCCAGGCCCGACAGGGTCGCCGAGCGCAGCTCGGGGTTGTGCTCGCCGACCCCGCCGGTGAACACGATGCCGTGCACGAGACCGAGGACGGCGTAGTAGGCCCCGACGTACTTGCGGATCCGGTAGGCGTAGACGTCGAAGGCGAGTGCTGCCGCCTCGTCGCCGGCGGCCCGGCGCTGCATCAGCTCCCGGAAGTCGTTGTGCCCGGCGAGACCCTGGAGCCCGGAGTCGCGGTTGAGGGCTCGGTCGATGTCCTCCAGCGACCAGCCCAGCGTGCGGTGGAGGTGGCCGTGGACGGCCGGGTCCAGGTCACCGGAGCGGGTGCCCATCACCAGACCCTCCAGCGGTGTCAGCCCCATCGAGGTGTCGACCGAGGCGCCGTCGCGGACAGCGGTCGCCGACGCGCCGTTGCCGAGGTGCAGCACGATCAGGTTCGTCGCCTCCGGTGCGCGGCCGAGGAGTCGGGACGCCGTCCGCGAGACGAAGGAGTGCGAGGTGCCGTGGAAGCCGTAGCGACGGATCTGGTGGTCCTCGCGCCAGGACCGGGGCACGGCGTAGGTGTGCGCGCGGGCCGGGATGCTCTGGTGGAACGCCGTGTCGAAGACCGCGACCTGCGCGACGTCCGGGAACAGCCGTCGCGCCACCCGCAAGCCTTCCAGGTTCGCCGGGTTGTGCAGGGGCGCCAGGGGCACCAGCCGCTCGATGTCGGCGACCACCCGGTCGTCGACCAGCGCCGGCGCGGCGAACCGGCTGCCGCCGTGGACCACCCGGTGGCCGACCGCGGCGAGGCCGTCGCGCTCGAGCGGCGGCCCGTGCTCGTCGAAGGCCGCGAGTGCCGCGGCGAGCGCGTCGTGGAAGGACGCGAAGGCGCGCTCGGTCCGGTGCTCGCTGCCGCCGACGCGATGGGTCAGGACGCCGCGTGCCTCGCCGATGCGCTCCACCAGGCCGCCGGCCTCGGCGTGCCCGGTGTCACCGTCGAGGAGGCTGTACTTCAACGACGACGACCCGGCGTTGACGACGAGGACCCGGCCGCCCGTCACCGACCCTCCTGGGCCTGGATGGCGGTGATCGCGACCGTGTTGACGATGTCGCGGACGCTGGCGCCACGGGAGAGGTCGTTGACCGGCTTGCGCAGCCCCTGCAGGACCGGGCCGACCGCCAGCGCACCCGCCGAGCGCTGCACGGCCTTGTAGGTGTTGTTGCCCGTGTTGAGGTCGGGGAAGACGAACACGGTGGCGCGACCGGCCACGGCCGAGTCGGGCAGCTTGGTCCGGGCCACGGCGACGTCGATCGCCGCGTCGTACTGGATCGGGCCCTCCACCGCCAGGTCGGGGGCGCGCTCGCGGACCAGCCGGGTCGCCTCGGTGACCTTCTCGACGTCGGTGCCCGACCCTGAGCTGCCGGTGGAGTACGAGAGCATCGCGACGCGCGGCTCGACCCCGAACGCGGCCGCGGTGCCCGCGGAGGCGATCGCGATGTCGGCGAGCTGCTCGGCGGTCGGGTCGGGGTTGACCGCACAGTCGCCGTAGACCAGCACCTGGTTGCGCAGGCACATGAAGAACACCGAGGACACCACGGAGACCGTGGGCACGGTGCGGATCACCTCGAGCGCGGGCCGGATCGTGTGGGCGGTGGTGTTGACGGCGCCGGAGACCATGCCGTCGGCGAGGCCGAGCTCGACCAGCATGGTCCCGAAGTAGGACACGTCGACCACGATGTCGCGGGCTCGCTCGAGGTCGACGCCCCGGTGGCTGCGCCGCCGTTGGTACTCCTGGGCGAACCGCTCGCGCAGCTCCTCGTCGAACGGGTCGAGCAGCTGGGCGCGGGACAGGTCGACGCCCAGCGTCGCGGCCCGCGACTGCAGGGCGATCGGGTCGCCGAGCAGGGTGAGGTCGACGACGTTGCGGCGCAGCAGGGCGTCGGCGGCCTGCAGGACCCGGTCGTCGGTGCCCTCGGGGAGCACGATGTGCCGGCGGTCGCCGATCGCGCGGTCCAGCAGCTCGTGCTCGAACATCAGCGGCGTCACGGCCTGCGTGCGGGCCACCTCGAGCCGGTCGAGCAGGGCGTCGCCGTCGACGTGCTCGGCGAACAGGGCCAGTGCCGTGGACACCTTGCGGGGAGAGTCCTTGTCGAGGCGGCCACGCCGGCTCGTCAGTGCCGTGGAGGCGGCCAGGGTGTCCAGCGGCGTGCGCATGATCGGCAGGGCGACGTCCAGCCCGTCCAGCAGCCGGAGCACCTGCGGCGGGAGGTCCAGCCCCCCACTGAGCACGACCCCCGCGATCTGCGGGAAGCTGGCCGACTGGTGGGCGGTCAGCACGCCCAGCAGGATCTCCGGCCGGTCACCCGGGGTCACCACCAGGGCGCCCTCGAAGAGCCGGTCGAGCACGTTGGGCAGGGTCATCGCCGCCACCACGACGCCGGGCGCCTCCCGGGCCAGCAGCGCCTCGTCTCCGCCGAGCAGCTCGCCGTCGCACGCCGACACCAGCTCCGAGACCGACGGAGCGCTGAGCAGCGGCTCCTCGGGGATGGCGTACGCCGGCACCCCGATGCCGGCCAGGGCCTGCAGGCACGCCGACGGCGAGACCCCGCTGACCCGGTTGGCGATCACCGCGAACAGGGTGCCGTGGTGGGCCAGCAGCTCGGTGGTGGCCAGGTCGGCCGCCGAGCGCAGCTGGTCGGCCGAGCGGTCCGCACCGTTGAGGACCAGCAGGACGGGCGTGCCGAGGTTGGCCGCGACCCGGGCGTTGAAGCCGAACTCCGCCGGGGCGCCGACGTCGGTGTAGTCGCTGCCGACCACCACCACGACGTCGGCACGCTCGGCCACGTCGTGGTAGCGCTCGACGATCCGCTCCATCGCGGCGTCAGGATCGGCGTGGACGTCGTCGTAGGTCACGCCGGCGCACTCGTCGTAGGTCAGCTCCACCGCGGGATGGGCCACGAGCAGCTCGAGGACGTAGTCGTGCGGCTCGCCGGTGCCGTCCGTGCGCACCACCGGCCGGAACACCCCCACCCGCTCCACCCGGCGGGAGAGCTGCTCGAGCACCCCGAGAGCGACGGCGGACTTGCCCGTGAACCCCTCGACGGTGGCGACGTAGAGGCCTCGACCCGTGGCACGACCCATGGCTCGACCCTAGTGCTCGAGGCTCGCTGCACGTGACGGTGTGGATGGTCGGTGCCGACCGGCACGCCTCCTTGGCGTCGTGTGACCACGCGCACGTTGACGACCCACCCTGAGGAGGTAGCACGCCCGGCACGACCGTCCCTACCGTCGAACCCATGAACATCCTCACGACCATCGTCACGCACGGGCTGGTGTCCTGATGGACCTGCCCGACCCGGCCGGCGAGCTGTCGTCCGCCGTCGTCGCCGGCCTGCGCGGGGACCCCCGGGACGGCGTACACCCGCTTCCCGAGCCGGACGGGCGTCACGACGCGGCGCTGGCGCTGTGGGTGCTCCAGGAGCTGCACTACCGGGGCTTCTCCGACGTCGACGACCGTCACGAGTGGCAGCCCGAGCTCGTGGCGGCCCGGCTGCGGCTCGAGCACGCGCTCGAGACCCGCCTGCGCGACGCGTGCCCCGCCCCGACGACCTGCGAGGACGTCGTCGAGGGCATCGCGGCGCTGATCGAGGCCGACGACGGGCCGTCCCTGGCCCGGCACGTGCAGATCCGTGCGACGCGGGGGGAGGTCGACCACCTCCTGCGCCAACGGTCGCTCTACCACCTCAAGGAGGCCGACCCGACGGCGTGGGTCGTGCCCCGCCTCGGCGCCGACGTCAAGGCCGCGCTCGTGGAGATCCAGTTCGACGAGTACGGCGCGGGCGACGCCGGCCGCCTCCACCACCGTCTCTTCGAGGACGGCCTGCGTGCGAGCGGCATCGACGCGGCGTACGGCGCCCACCTCGCGGAGGCGAGCACCGCCGTGCTGGAGCAGAACAACGCGATGAGCATGTTCGGTCTCCAGCGTCGGCTCCGGGGCGCGGCGCTCGGGCACTTCGCAGCCTTTGAGGCGACCAGCTCGCTGCCGTCGCGGCAGATGGCGCAGGGCCTGGTGCGGCTCGGCTACCCCGAGGCGATGTCGGCCTACTACGACGAGCACGTCGTCGCCGACGCCGTGCACGAGCACCTCGCGCTGCGCGACGTGTGCGGGGTGCTGGTGGCCCAGGAGCCGGCCCTCGCCGGTGACGTGCTGCTCGGTGCCTGGACGGCCCTGCACCTGGAGAACGCCGTGGCGGCCGACCTCCTCGCGTCCTGGGCGCAGGTCGCCGCATGAGCACCCGCACGGGGCAGCGGCCCGACGTCGTCCTCGTCGCCGACGGCCCGATGCTGCTGCGCGGTGACGTCGCCGTCGAGGACGAGGACGGGGTCGTGCACCGCTCGACCCGCCCGGTGTGCGCGGTGTGCCGGTGCGGGCGCACCGCGCGTGCGCCGTGGTGCGACGGCACCCACAAGCTGGGTCCCGCGCGCCCTCGCAGCGGGTAGGGACCGCTAGGCCGACGCTCGGCCAACGCTGGTCGACCGCTCCCGCTCGCAGCGCCTGGATCCAGCCCCGCTCGCCCTCGCGCCGTCCGACCTCGACGAGGCGGGGTCCCCACTCCCTCGCGATCGCGTCGCACTGCTCGGCCGTGCCGAGCTGGAGCAGCAGCGTCCCGCCCGCGACCAGGTGCGCCTCGGCGACGCGCGCGCACGCCCGGGCGAGCCCGAGCCCGTCGGCGCCGCCGTCGATGGCCAGGACCGGGTCCTCCGGGAAGGTCCCCACCGACGCGGTCTCGACCCAGGGCGGGTCCGCGATGACGAGGTCGAACCTCTCCTCCGGCCCGACCACCTCGTGCATCGCGCCGCAGCGCACCTCGACGGCGTCGGCCAGGCCGGCACGCGCCGCGTTGGCCCGGGCCAGCCCGCAGGCCGTCGGGTCGATGTCGACGGCCACCAGCCGGCACCCCGACTCGGCGGCCGCCAGCAGCCCGATGTGGCCGGCGCCGGTGCACAGCTCGAGCACGCTCGCCGGGGTCGGTGCGTCCGCGAGCAGCTCGACGGCCCAGCGCGACTGCAGGGCCGTCCACGGGCGCGGCTCGAGCACGCGGTCGTCGTACTCGATCTCGAGCGTCCCGAAGGTCGTCCTCATCGTCGTTGCTCCTCGAGAGCTCAGGGGTCGGGTCGGATGCCCGCCGAGGGTAGCGGCGCAGCGTCACCACCCGGAGGGCTGGCTCGCGGACCGAGTCATAGGTTGGAGCGATGACGATGCGCAGCGAGTCCCCGGTGAGCCGGTTCGGCACGGTCGAGATCGAGGACCTCCCCGACGACCTGCGCGAACGGCTCGCGCCGATCGCTGCGAGGTCCGGCTTCGTGCCCAACATCTTCCGCGCGCTGGGGCGCCGTCCGCGTGAGCTGCGGGCCTTCCTCGACTACCACGACGCGCTGATGGACTCCGACGACGGACTGTCCAAGGCCGAGCGCGAGCTGGTCGTGGTGGCGACGTCCGGGCTCAACGACTGCCCGTACTGCGTGGTCGCGCACGGCGCGATCCTGCGGGTGCGGGCCAAGGATCCTCAGATCGCCGATCACGTCGCGACGAACCCGCGCGGGTGCGAGCTGGAGCCCCGGGCCCGCGCCATCGTCGACCTCGCGCTGGCCCTGGCCGGCGACCCGGGTGGCTTCGGCGAGGGCGACGTCGCGGCCGCCCGCGCGGCCGGCCTGAGCGACGAGGAGGTCTGGGACGTCGGCTCGATCACGGCGCTGTTCGCCGCCTCCAACCGGCTGGCCCACCTCACCGGGCTCCAGCCCAACCCGGAGTTCTTCACGCTGGGTCGTTGAGGACCCGCTCGCGCGGCGCGGGTGCGCCGCGCCTGCGGTCGTGGGCGACGCCCGGCGCGACGACGACCTGGCCCTTGCCGGCGAGCTTGGCCTCGTACATCGCCTCGTCGGCCCGCTGGAGCAGGCCCCGTCGACCCAGGCTGTCGTCCGGGGCCGACGCCAGGTGGTGCGCCACCCCGATCGAGACCGACGGGTCGAGCCGACGACCCAGCGCGATCATCGGCTGCGCCACCGCGCGGACGACCCGGTCGGCCACCACCCCGGCGTCGTCTGCGTCGACGAGGAGGATCGCGAACTCGTCGCCGCTGAGCCGGGCCACGGTGTCGGTCTCGCGCACGCACTCGCTCATCCGCGCCGCGACCTCGATGAGCAGCGCGTCGCCGACCTCGTGGCCGTGGCTGTCGTTGACGAGCTTGAGGTCGTCGAGGTCGCAGAAGAGCACCGACACCGCGGCGCCGGGGTTGATCAGTGCCTGCTCGAGCCGGTCGGCGAACAGGGTGCGGTTGGCCAGACCGGTCAGCGAGTCGTGCAGCGTCTGGGTCTCGAGGGCGTCGTGGGCCAGCGCGAGAGCCGCGAGCAGCCGCTGGTTGTCCAGCAGCTCGAGGAGCTGGCGGGCCACCACCACGACGACGAGCGCCAGGAAGAGGATCAGCCCGCTGGTCGTGTTGGCACCGCCGGAGATCAGGCTCGCCCCGAGCGCGCCGGTCGCGACGAGCAGGGCGTTGTAGGGCAGGAGCATCTGCAGCAGCGTGCGGCGCGTGACGACCCGACGGGGGCCGACGGCCACCGTGCTCGTCGCGACCGGTGCCGCTGCGCCGAAGCCGGCCGCGGCGACCCAGCCGAAGCCGAGCACCCAGCCGCCGGTGGTGAGGTCGGCCGAGGTGTAGGCGCCGGTGCCCACCAGGTAGACGTAGGCGCTGTCGGCGGTGGCCAGAGCGCCGAGGCCGAGGGCGAGCGCGAGCAGGGTCGCGCGTTCCGCGCGGCTCGTGCGGGTCAGCGCGAGGAGGACCAGCGTGGCCAGCACCAGGTCGCCGACGGGGTAGGCGAGCGAGAGCACGAGCGGCATCCAGGACCCCGTCTCGGACTCCAGCACCGAACCGAGCGTGGTGACCCACGAGACGACGAGCAGCGAGCCGGCCAGGATGGCACCGTCGAGGATGTCGCGGCCGCGCGCGACGAGCTGGTCCTGCTGGGTGCCGAGCCACCGCACGAGCCCGACCCCGGCCAGCACCGGGAAGAGCAGGAAGCCGACGTCGGCGGGTGAGGGGAACGGCGCCTCGCGCAGCAGCACGACCTCGTAGACCGACCACACGAGCTGTCCGGCCGCCCAGCTCAGGCACCCGGCCGAGAGCCAGCACCACGCGACCCGGCGCTGGGTGCGCGAGCTGCGAGCCGCCGCGCGACAACCCGCTGCGGCAGCGAGGGCGGCCAGGAGCTGTCCGCCGTCGCTGACGACGAGCTGCACGGTCGGGTCGAGACCGGGCACCCGGAGCACCCCGATGAAGGCGCAGCCGAGCAGGGTGGCGAGCCCGAGGCAGGGCCAGGTACGCATGGAGCCCCCCTTTCGGTTCTCGGGATCCGGTCCGGACAGGGTGGCAGGTGGACGCGTCCTGCGCAGAGGTTCTCCTGAACTGGCCTCACCCGTTCCGCAGCGCGGGAGTCCGGTGCGCTGGTAGACATGGCCTCGCGTCGCAGACCCGCTCCCTGCTGCGCACCGTCTCCCCCCACCCCCCGGGAACCCGCCGTGACCCTGCTCCGCCCTGCCCGACGTCGGGCGCGCCCTCGTGTGTGGCTCGCGCTCCTGGTCGCGGGCGTCGCGCTGCTCTCGGGGTGCAGTGTCGCCGAGAGCGGTCGGGCCGCCCCCGCACAGCGGACCCGGCCGACGGCGCCCTCCGAGGCCGAGACTTCGGGGCCCTCCGAGCGTGCCGAGCGTGCCGGGCGTGCCGGCCGTCGCGAGGTCGAGCGCCGCACGAGCCTGGTCGCGGCGATCGCTGCTCTCCGGGTGGCACGCGAGCGCCGGCGCGGTTACGACCGCGACCTGTTCGAGCACTGGGTCGACGCCGACGGCAACGGTTGCGACACCCGCGACGAGGTGCTGCTCGTCGAGAACCGTTCACCCGACGCCCGCCTCGGCGACGACTGCGCCCTCGTCGACGGGCTGTGGCGCTCCTACTACGACGACGTCGTCACGACCGGCGACGCGGCGTTCGACGTCGACCACCTGGTCCCGCTCGCCGAGGCCTGGGACTCGGGCGCCTCGGGGTGGTCCGCCGCGCGCCGGCGCGCCTACGCCAACGACCTCGGCGAGCGTCGCTCGCTCGTCGCGGTCTCCGCGTCGTCCAACCGCGGCAAGGCCGACGACGACCCGGCGCAGTGGCTGCCGACGTACGGCACCTGCGTCTACGTGTCGTCGTGGACCGCGGTCAAGCTCCGGTGGGCGCTGAGCGTCGATCCTCGGGAGCAGGCGGTGCTGACCGCGCTCGCCGGCGACTGCGGCGAGCGGCGTCTCAGCGTCGACCTCGCTCGGGTCGTCGGCGGGAGCGGCGCCCGCACCGCTGACGAGCGGGACTCGATCGCGGACCGCTACCCGGTGGCCCCGACCTCCTCGGCCACGACCTCCTCGGCCGCGACACCCCGACAGCCCGTCCGCCGGGGTGCCGATCCTCGCTACCCGTACTGCACCGACGCCGTCGCGGCCGGGTTCGGGCCCTACGTGGACGGGCGCGACCGTGAGTACGCCTGGTACGCCGACGCCGATGGCGACGGGACGGTGTGCGAGTGAGCACGTACTCGCGGCGAAGTCGACGGAGCCGGGCCCATGAGGCACGATCTGCCTCATGCCAAGGCCGACCAAGCACCGGGACCCGTCCCGGTCGGCCGTCCCCGTGCTGAGCTCGCTGCTGGGTGCCGTGCGCGCCGGCCTCGCGGACCTCGCGCTCGCCGTCCGCCGACGCCGCCTGCTCGCGAGCGGCGTGGCGTTCCTGCTCGTGCTCGGCGTCGCGGGCACGTCCTTCGCGCTGCTCGTCACCGGCTCCGACCCGGTCCGCGACGCAGCGGTCCCGAGCACCGCACCCGCCCAGGACGCTGCGGTCGACGCCGACCCGCCGGCGGCGTCCGGACGGCCCTCGGCCGTGGGCGCGCGCTCCCGCCTGGCCGCGCTCGAGCTGGGCAACGGGCCGCGCCGGGTCGTGCGGGCCGGGCCGGCGATCGAGCGGGTCCCCCCGCGGTCGGAGCCGGCGGTGCCCGGGCTGAGCGACCTCGCGCAGGCCGCCGAGGGTGTCGTGGGCGCGGAGACCAGCTGCACGCCGGTGGCGCCGACGACGCTGGTCGTCGCGACGTACAACATCCTGGGCGCGGGATCGCGCAACGGCGGCGGCAACGACCTCAGCCGGGTCGTCAACGACCTGCGCGCGTGGGACGTCGACGTCGCGATCCTGCAGGAGGTCTACCGCTTCGGCGGTGACGCCGCCCGCTCGGACCAGCCGGCCCAGATCGCCTCCGCGCTCGGCGCGGGCTGGGCCTTCGGGTTCAACGCGCGCAAGGGCAGCTCGACGCAGTACGGCACCGCGATCATCTCGCGCTTCCCGATCGTCGAGCAGGCCAACGTGGCGCTGCCCAACGCCGGCGGTGGGGAGCCGCGCGGGGTGCTGCGCGCGACCGTCGACGTGGGCGAGACCGACCTCGACGTCTACGACACCCACCTGCAGCCCGGGGCGGACTCGCTCAAGCAGGCGCAGGCCCGGACCGTCGCCGGCGTGATCGGCGCCCGACGTACGGCGACGGGCAACCCCGCGGTCCTCGGCGGCGACTTCAACTCGATCCCGACCAACGGGGTCGCGGGCACCCTCGGCAGCGTGCTGCGCGACGTCTGGTTCGACGTGGGGTCCGGGTCCGGCTTCACCCACCCCGCGGGCGGGCCCAACGCCCGCATCGACCGGCTCTACCACTCACCCGAGGTCGTCCCGGTCTCGGCCGCGGTCCGCCTGGCGACGGCCTCGGACCACAACGCGGTCACCGCGACCGTGCAGGTCGAGGGCAGCGGCACCACCTGCCCCTGAGGGGCCCGCGCTCTCGCACCGCGTCCGGGACCAGCGTCCTTCCCAGGGGTGTATCCGACCCCTCGCTCCGCCGACGATCCTGGCCGGGAGGTCGGCGGCCCTGGGCACCGAGACTCACGCAGACCCTCGGGGCGACGCATGCATGGGGCCGGGGTCGCTGACCTCGCCAAGCCTGGGCGTCATGCCGCGCCACTCCTGCCCCGGGAACACCCGGCTGGCCGGGTGTTCCCGAGCCTGTCGCCCTTTGCAACAGCCGACAGGCTCAGGAAACAGCCGACAGGCTCGCCCCGGATCCACGCGAGGCGGCGCGATCGCGGGGAATGTCGCCGGGCCGCGGTGAGTTGAAGCGCAGTGCACGGTCCGCACCAACACCGACCGCGTCTCGTCCTCGCCATCCTCCAGGAGCTTTCGTGTCCATCCTCCCCGTGCGCTCGAGCGCGCGCCGGACGCCCTCTCCGTACCCGTCGCTGCGGTGGCTGGTGCTGGCGACCTTCGTGGTCATCCTCAACGAGACGATCATGGTCAACGCGATCCCCCGGCTGATGGTGGACCTCGACGTGGGCGCCCGCTCGGCGCAGTGGATCTCGACCGCGTTCATGCTGACGATGGCCACCGTGATCCCGGTGACCGGCTGGTTCCTGCAGCGGGTCACGACCCGGCAGGCGTTCGGCACGGCGATGGGCGTGTTCCTGACCGGCACCGCCATCTCGGCGGTGGCGCCGACGTTCGGCGTGCTCGTCGCGGGCCGCGTCGTGCAGGCTGCCGGTACGGCGGTCATGCTGCCGCTGCTGATGACCACGCTGATGACGATCGTGCCCGCGCACGACCGCGGTCGCGTGATGGGCAACGTGACGCTGGCGATCTCGGTCGCCCCGGCGCTCGGGCCCACCATCTCCGGGCTCGTGCTCGGCTTCGCGCCGTGGCGCTTCCTCTTCGTCCTGGTCCTGCCCGTGGCGGGCGCCATCACGTGGGTCTCGCTGCGCTACCTCGTCAACGTGGGGGAGTCCCGCGAGAGCTCGATCGACTGGCCGAGCGTGCTGCTCGCGGCGCTCGGCTTCGGGACGTTCGTCTACGGCCTCAGCCGGATCGGTGCCGACGGCGGCCTGCTGCCCGCGCCCGTGCTCGTGGTCGCCGGGCTGGCCCTGGTCGGGATCTTCGTGTGGCGCCAGCTGGTGCTGCAGCGCACCTCCTCGCCCCTGCTCGACCTGCGGGTGCTCACCCACCGCACGTACGCCGTCGGCGTCTCGGTGCAGGCCGTGAGCTTCCTGGCGATGATGGGCGCGATGATCCTGCTGCCCCTCTACCTCCAGGAGCTGCGCGGCCTGAGCCCCCTGCAGACGGGCCTGCTGGTGGCCCCCGGCGGCCTGGCGATGGGCCTGCTCGGACCGCAGGTCGGCAAGGCCTTCGACCGCGTCGGCGCGCGCCCGCTGGTCGTCCCGGGCTCGATCCTGGTGGTCGTCGGGCTCGCCCTGCTCAGCCGCGTCGGCGAGACCACGCCGTACGTGTTCGTCCTCGGTCCGCACGTCCTGCTGATGCTCGGTCTCGCCGGGCTGTTCACCCCGGTGTTCACCCTCAGCCTCGGCGCCCTCCCGGCGCACCTGTACTCCCACGGGTCGTCCCTGCTCGGCACGACCCAGCAGGTCGCGGCCGCGATCGGCACGGCGGTCTCGGTCACGGTGCTGGCCTCCCGCTCGGCCGCGCTGGCCGCCGGCGGAGCCACGCCCGGCGCGGCGTTCGCCGGCGGGGTGCAGTGGGCCTTCGGTGCGGCTGCGCTCATCGCGCTGGTGGTCGCCGGCCTGGTCTGGCTGCTGCCGACACGGGCACCCTCCGACGACAGCCTCGAGGGTGGAGACGCGATCCAGGCCGGGGCCTCGGGCGCCGACGTGGACGTGGCCGCTCGGTCCCACTGACGCCGGGCGTCGGGCCACGACCGTGGTCGGGTCCTGCCCGAGCACCGGGTGGACGTCCCCGGTCGGCCGGGGATGTTGCCGCTTGCCAGGCGAGATTCGGGCCGGCAAGCGGCAACATCGCCTGGCAGGTCGGGCCGGTCAGTCGGTCGGCGCGTCGTGGATGGGCTCGTCCGGCAGCTTCTTGACCTTGCGCGTGCGTCGCCGACGGCTGGGGATCATCGAGCGCATCTCCTCCAGCTTGCCGAAGCACAGCAGCCGGTCGCCGTCCTCGAGCACCTCCGTCGTGCTCGGGTTCGGGATGACGCCCGCGCCGCGCTGCAGGGTCAGCGCGGTGATGTCGCGCTCGCGCAGCCCGGAGTCGCCGAGCGACTTGCCGACCATGTCCCAGGCGCTGTGCACCAGGATCTCGGCCACGCCGTACCCGGTCGAGACGGTCAGCCGCTGCCGCACGTCGATCTCGGGGAAGCCGACCTGGTTGTCGATGAAGTCGATGATCGCGCCGGCCACGTCGAGGTTGGTCGCGGTCTCGATGCCCTCGAGGCCGGGGGAGGAGTTGACCTCCATGACCAGCGGACCGTCGTTGCCCTCGAGCATGTCGACCCCGGCGACGCGCAGTCCCATGATCTGCGCGGCGCGCACGGCCACCTTCTCGTACGCCGGGTCGAGCTCGACCGGCTCGACCGAGCCGCCCCGGTGCACGTTGGAGCGGAACTCGTCGCCCTTGGCCACCCGCCGCATCGCCGCCACCACCCGGTCGCCGACGACCAGGGCGCGGATGTCGCGGCCCTTGGACTCCTTGACGAAGCGCTGGATCAGCACGTTCTGCCGGGTGCTCGTCAGCGTCTCGATGATCGCCTCGGCGACCTTGATCTCGGGGGCCAGGATGACGCCGATGCCCTGCGTGCCCTCCAGCAGCTTGATCACGACCGGCGCGCCGCCGACCCGCTCGATCGCGGGGATCACGTCGGCGCGGTCGCGCACGAACGTCGTCGCCGGCATCCCGATGTGGTGGCGGGACAGGATCTGGGTGGCGCGCAGCTTGTCGCGCGAGTTGGCGATGCCGTAGGAGGTGTTCGGCGTGTAGACGTCCATCTGCTCGAACTGGCGCACGACCGCGGTGCCGAAGTAGGTCACGGAGTTGCCGATGCGCGGCAGGATCGCGTCGTAGGAGGAGAGTCGCCGGCCGCGGAACTGCAGGTCCGGCTCGTCGCCGGTCAGGTCGATGCCGAAGCGCAGCGTGTTGAGCACCTTGACCTGATGACCCCGGTCGAGGGCGGCGGTGCGGAGGCGCTGCGTACTGTACGAGCGCAGCGCACGGGACAAGATGGCGAGCTTCATGGCTCCTCGAGAGGTGGGAGGACGGGTGGGCGGCGAGCCTCGTTCCACACCCGCGGGGTGGCGGGAGTGGGTCAGTCTGCCCGAGATCGGGGTCGAGTGGGTGAAGGCCAAGCTGGACACGGGGGCGCGGTCGTCGGCCCTCCACGCCTTCGACGTGGAGGAGGTCGTGGTGGACGGGTCACCGTGGGTCCGCTTCGGTGTCCGGCCCTGGCAGGGCAGCGAGGAGGACGCCGTACGCGCGGAGCTGCCGGTGATCGACCGGCGCGAGGTCCGCTCCTCCAACGGCCAGGTCGAGCAACGTCTCGTGGTGCCGATGCGACTGCGTCTCGTCGGACGCGAGATCACCGCCGAGATGACGCTGAGCCGGCGCGACGAGATGGGCTTCCGGATGCTGGTCGGCCGTCAGGCCCTGCGTCAGGGGTTCCTCGTGGACTCCGAGCGGTCCTACCTCGGGGGTCGCCCGCCCGTGACGACCCGACGCCGGAACCGGGGACGCTGATGGCGCGCGACTCCTTCGAGATCGGCCCGGTGCGGGTGCGCGCCGGTCAGCAGCAGGCGGTGACCCTGCCGATCACACGGCTGGTGACCGGCGCCGACGTCGACCTGCCGGTCCG
Organism: uncultured Actinomycetota bacterium; assembly: GCA_963714475.1. Classification (GTDB taxonomy): domain Bacteria; phylum Actinomycetota; class Actinomycetes; order Propionibacteriales; family Nocardioidaceae; genus Nocardioides. The sequence goes on along the minus strand of CAVQOP010000004.1, from coordinate 478,494 downwards.
GGTCGTGCACGGACGCGAGGACGGCCCGGTGATGTGGGTCAACGCCGCGATCCACGGCGACGAGGCCGTCGGGGTCGAGGTCGTGCGGCAGGTGCTCGCGGGGCTCGACGCGAAGACCCTGCGCGGCACGGTCGTGGCGGTGCCGATCGTCAACGTCCTCGGGTTCATGTCCGGCAGTCGCTACCTGCCGGACCGGCGCGACCTGAACCGCTCGTTCCCGGGCTCGCCGCGCGGCTCGCTGGCCTCGCGGATCGCGCACCTGATGATGACCGAGGTCGTCGCCAAGTGCGAGGTCGGCCTCGACCTGCACACCGGCTCCGACCGGCGCACGAACCTGCCCCAGATCCGGGCCGACCTCGAGGACCCCGTCACCCGCGGCCTGGCCGAGGCGTTCGCCGCGCCGGTGATGCTGCACGCCCGGCTGCGCGACGGCTCGCTGCGCAGCGCGGCTCGCGAGGTCGGTGCCAAGGTCCTCCTCTACGAGGCCGGGGAGGCCTGGCGGATGGACGACTGGGCCGTCGACGCCGGCGTGCTCGGCGTACGCCGGGTGCTGGCCCATCTCGGGCTGACCGACGCGGTGGAGGAGGCTCCGCCCGCACCCAGCGCCGCCTCGTGGCGCTCGGGCTGGGTGCGCGCCCGCGGCACCGGGATGCTCCACCTCGAGGTCAAGCTCGGTCAGTACGTCGAGAAGGGTGAGCGCCTCGGCGGTCTCTTCGACTCCCTCGGCCGCCGGGTACGGCTGGTCCACGCCGACCGGGCCGGCGTCGTCGTGGGCCGCGCCGAGGCCCCCCTGGTCAACGGCGGCGACGCCGTCGTCCACATCGCCGAGGTCGAGGGCTCCGAGGACGTCGAGACCGTCGAGGACACCGCCGACCCGCCCCTCGTCTGACCTGGACCGCCGGCGCCCGGGTGTGCGCCGCCCCGGGTGAGCGCCGCGCCGGTGGTCGGGGGTAGACAGGGACCATGAAGACACGACACATCGGCAACGCAGCAGTCGGACGCGTCGAGGTGGGGGCCGTCGGCCTCGGCCTGATGACCTTCGACCAGTCCGGCACCCAGCCCCGTGAGCAGCTGCTCGACACCGTGCGGGCGGCCCTCGACGCGGGCGTCACCCTCTTCGACACCGCCGACGCCTACGGCTTCGGTGACGACGGATCGGACGCCCAGGGTCAGAACGAGATCCTCATCGCCGGCCTGCTCGACGAGCTCGGCGTACGCGACCAGGTGCTCCTGGCCACCAAGGGCGGCCACGTGCGCACCCAGGGCGGCGGCTGGGACACCGACTCCAGCGCGGAGCACCTGCGCTCGGCCGTCGACGCCAGCCTCGGGCGGCTCGGGGTGGAGCAGATCGCGCTCTGGCAGCACCACCGTCCGGACCCCGACGTCGACTACGCCGACGTGGTCGCGACGCTCAAGGAGATCCACGACTCCGGGAAGGTCGCCCGCGTCGGGCTGTCCAACGCCGACCCGGACCAGATCCGGATGGCCCACGGTGTGCTCGGTGACGCGCTGGTCAGCGTGCAGAACCAGTTCAGCCCGAAGTTCCGCTCGTCCCAGCCCGAGATCGAGGTGTGCGAGCAGCTCGGCCTGGCCTTCCTGCCGTGGAGCCCGCTCGGCGGCCTCAACGACGCCAAGGAGCTGGCCGAGAAGCACCCCGCCTTCGCCCGGGTCGCCGAGAGCCGGGGCATCAGCGCCCAGCAGGTCGCCCTGGCCTGGGAGCTCGCGCAGTCGCCGGTCGTCATCCCGATCCCCGGTGCCAAGCGGCCGCAGTCGGTGACGGACTCCGCGGCCGCCGCCGACATCGAGCTGAGCGCCGAGGAGCTCGCCGCGCTCGACGCCGACTGAGGTCGTTCGTACACCGACGGGCAGAAGTGCTCCGGGCGCACACCGGCCCCACATCGCTGCAGGTCAGGGCCGTGGGGCGGGTGTGATCCCGACTTCTGCCCTCCGCTGTACGCCGGTCGGCCTCAGGCGGGTGGGCCGAGGCGCACCGGCAGCTCGGCCCAGCCCCGCAGGATCCGGGTCCGGCGGCGCTGGCGCCCGGGCGCGAGATCCAGGTCGGGGAACCGGTCGAAGAGGGTGCGCAGCCCGACCTCGCCCTCCATCCGGGCCAGTGCGGCGCCGAGGCAGTAGTGCCGCCCGGAGGAGAACGACACGTGCTCGCGCGCGTTCTCCCGCGCGACGTCGAAGCGGTCCGGGTCGGTGAAGACCTCGGGATCACGGTTCGCACCGGCCAGCATCGTCGTGACGACGGAGCCGCGCGGGACCGTCGTGCCGGCGACCTCGGTGTCGGTCGTGCTCAGGCGCCCGGTCAGCAGGACCGGCGGGTCGTAGCGCAGCACCTCGTCGACCGCGTTGGCCCACAGCGTCGGCTCCTCGCGCAGCCGGACGAGCTGGTCGGGGTGCTCGCGGAGCAGCACGACGCCGTTGCCGAGCAGGTTGACCGTGGTCTCGAACCCGGCCGCGAGGACGAGCCCGGCGGTGGCCATCAGCTCCTCGTCGTTGAGCCCGCGGCCGTCCTCCCGGGCGGCGACGAGCTGGCTCATCAGGTCCTCTCCCGGGTTCTGCCGCAGCGCGGCAAGATGGTCGGCGAGCCAGGCCTGGAAGCGGGTCAGCGACTTCTCGACGCGGCGGAACTCCGGGTAGGTCAGACCCAGGTCCAGGCTGGGGGCGGCACCGGCCCCGAAGTCGAGCACGCGACCGCGATCCGCCGGCGGCACTCCCAGGATCTCTGCGATCACCGTGACCGGCAGCTGGGCGCAGTACGTCGCCACCAGCTCGACGGGGTCGCTCGGCCCATGGACCAGGAGGCCGTCGAGCAGTCCGTCGGCGATCTCCTGGGTGCGCTCTCGCAGCGCCTCCACGGCGCGCACGGTGAAGACCCGGGTCACGAGCTTGCGGTAGCGGGTGTGGTCGGGCGGCTCGGTGACCAGCAGGGACGGGGGAACGAGCGGGCCGAGCCGGTGCGGCTCCTCCGACCACCGGGCGACCTTCCCGAGGAGGCCGGGCCCGGCGGAGTCGAAGACACCGGTGCGGAAGTCGGGGCTGGTCAGCACCTCTCTCACCGTCGGCAGGCTCGCGGTGAGGTAGCCGAACTCGCCGCGGTGCAGCCGGCCCGACGCGCGGACCTGCCCGATGAGCGCCTGCAGCTTGGCGGGGTCGCGGGAGACGGCGTTGGCCAGCAGCTGCCCCTGCAGGTCGCCCCGGCGTGCGGCCATGCCCATCGCCGTGCGTGGCATCGCGTGGGCCAGGCCCCAGCGCAGCGGCGGTCGGGCGAGGTCCGTGACAGGGCGGAGCAGTCCGAGGTCGGCCATGCGCGCCATGATGCCCGCAGCCCGGCGGGCCCGCACCCGATGGGCCGGGTGATCCTCGTCCCAGCAGGTGGTCAGCGGGGCAGCCGGTCGGCGCGGGCCTCGACGAGCTCGGCGGGCGCCGAGAGGCGCCAGGCCTCGAAGACCAGCTCGGCGAGCTCGTCACGCTCGACGCCCTCGAGGTGGACCACGACCCAGCCGAACGCGCCGGAGGTGAACTGCACCTCGAAGACCTGCGGCCGCTCGGCGACGAGGTCGAGCTGGTCGGTGATCAGCTGACGGAGCCCGACCGTCGAGGTGCGGGGCCACAGGTAGGCGCAGGTCGCGCCGGCGACGACGAACGCGCTGTAGCGGTCCCGGTCCTTCCGCTCCGTCGCCGGCAGCTGGGCGAGGAGATCGAGGACGTCGGCGATGGTGCTCACCGGCCCATCCTCCCCAGAGGCACCGACGTTGCCCAGCGGCTCAGGTGCGCCCCGAGCCGGCCTTCCGCGGCTTCGACGGCGGACCGCCGTCGCCGGTGCGGAGCACGAGCGCGTCGATGCGGCCGTCGTCGTCGGTGAAGACGTCGACGAAGTCGCAGTCGGGCTCGGAGGGCGCCGTGCTGACCCCGATCACGAGAACGGCGGAGGACCGTCGCGCGAGCGGTGCCGGGTAGCCCTGGGCGCGGCAGCGGACGCCGGAGACCCGCGAGAGGGCCCCGGGGGCCGCGTCGGCGCCGTCCAGGACCGACACGTACGGCCCTGCCGAGGGCTCGACGTAGGTCAGTCCGCCGTTCGGGTCACTGATGATGCGTCGCCGTGGGGCTGCTCCGGACGCCCGCCCCACGGGCGTGCCGTCGCGTGCCCGGTCTGCGAGTCTCCTCAGCTCGCCGACGGCCGACGTGTCACCCCAGGAGCTGCGCTGGGCGGCCCGGTCCGCGGACAGCGGAGCGAGCCGTCGGCCGTCGATCCAGCGTCGGACCTGGGCGGCGAACGCCGGGGCGTCGGCCTCTCCCGTGGCGAAGCGGACCAGCCGGCGACCCAGCCGCATGGCCGGCTCGTCGGGCGCGCAGTAGCCGAGCACGTGGCCCTCGACCGTGCGGCGCAGGCGGAGCGTCTCGGGGGCGGGCAGGAAGCGGCGTCGGTCCGCGACCTTGGTGGACGGGTCGCAACCGTCCTGGGTCACGAACGTGTCCTCGGCGCTCGTCGTGCTCGCCCCGGGCACCCGCGGGAGGGGGTCCCAGGTCCCGCTGATCGCGGCACCGCCGGCCACGAGGACGGCGAGCACGGCTGCACCGAGCAGCAGCCTGCGTCGTCGAGGCAGCGGCGTCTCGCGCTGCTCGCAAGGAACCATCCCTACGTCCTCGTCCCTGATCGGTGTCGATGCTCGCCTCACTCCATCATGACCGGCCACGCCGACGAGGTCGGCACGCCCTCGGCGCGGTGGGGTCGTGACAGGTGCCGACGAGCCAGGCAGGATCGACGGGTCGACCACGACACCCGCGGAGCGGAGGACCGGACCGATGGCACCCAGCACCCTGGTGACCGGCCTCCTGGCGCGACCGAGCCGCTGGCAGCGGCGCATCGAGCAGCTCGACCCGGAGACCGACTTCGTCGAGATCTACCGGCTGCTGACGCTCTACGAGTTCCCCTGGGACCTCAACCAGTCGCTGAGCCTGGCGCTGTTCCGCACCTACGCCGTCCCGAGCATCGGGCGGCTGCTCGACGAGACCGGCCAGTTCACCGGCGCGTGCCAACGACGCTACGACGACACCGCCGTCCTGCTCGAGGCCCCGCTCGTCGACGGTTTCGACAGCACGGCAGGTCGCACGGCCGTGCGCCGGATCAACCAGATGCACCGCCTGTACGACATCAGCGACGAGGACCTGCGCTACGTCCTGGCGACGTTCGTCGTCGTGCCCCGCCGTTGGCTGGCCGAGCACGGGTGGCGTGATCTCAGCGCGGCCGAGGAGCGGGCGACGGTGCTGTACTACCGCGAGCTCGCTCGGCGGATGGCGATCCCGGACGTCCCGGAGACGTACGCCGCCTTCGCCACGCTCATGGACGACTACGAGGCGCAGCACTTCGCCCCCGACCCCGGCTCCCGCCGCGTCGCCGACGCGACGCTCGCGCTGATGGTCGGGTTCTACCCACGGCCGGCGGCCGCGGTCGTCGAACGGTTCAGCCGGGCGCTGATGGACCCGCCCCTGCTCGCGGCGTTCGGGTACGACGACCCCGGTCCGCTCATGCGCAGGGTGGCGCGCGGCGGGCTCGCGGCGCGGGCCCGGGTCGTCGCGGCGATGCCGGCCCGCCGCCGTCCCCGGCTGGTGGGGGCCACGCCGCGCATCCGCGACGCGACGACGCCGCTGGCCGAGCGCGGCACCTTCGCAGCCGGCTGCCCCGCCCCCGCCCCCGCCCCCGCCCCTGGCCCGCCCCGTGGCGGGGCGGGTCCGGGCCCTGCCAGACTGAGGAGATGAGCGAGCAGTCCGTGACCCCGTCGGTGACCACGCCCGACCTCGTACGTTTCGACGTGACCGCCGACGACCAGTCCTCCGTCGTGGCCGCGCTGGTGGGCGTGCTCGACGAGACGGGCCGCCTGCTGGACGGGGAGACGGTCACCGCGGACCTCATGGCGCGCGAGGCGGCCGGGTCGACCGCGATCCCCGGCGGCGTGGCGATCCCGCACGCCCGCTCGGCCGGCGTCGCCGAGCGCACGGTGGTGCTCCTGCGGCTGGCCGCGCCGGTGACCTGGTCGGCCGGTGCCGCTCCGGTCGACCTCGTCATGGGCCTCTTCACCCCCGCCGGCGACAGCGAGGGCTACCTCGCCCTGCTCTCCTCGCTCACCAGGGGCGTGGTCGGCCGGCTGCCCCGCGACGTCCGTGCGGCAGCGACTCCCGCGGAGGCCTCCGGCGTGCTCGCCCGGGCGCTGAGGTAGCCCGGCCGGCTCCGCCCGGCTCTGTCCGGCCGCTGGGGATCAGCACCCGGCGAACCACTGGTCGTTCAGTGCCGCACGGATCCGCCGCGATGTGGCGGTCTAGCCGCGCGTGTGCCATCGCACGCAAGGGTGGGACAGGGCTTGGACGGGCGGCGACAATGGCGGCATGTGCCAGCAGTACGTCGACCTCGCCCGCGGCGTCCGCGCGCCGGGCGCGGCTGACGAGGACCTGCCGGGTTGTCTGGCGTGCGCAGGCCTGGGCGACCAGCGGGCCTTCGGGGACCTCTACGACACGACGGTCGGCCAGGTGCACCGGCTCGCCGTGCTGCTCGCCGACGGTGACGCGCAGCGGGCCTCGGAGCTGGTGCGACGCACGTACGGCGAGGTGTGGCGGCGCGCGTCGGCGTACCGCGAGAGCGACGGGCGCCCGCTGACCTGGGTGCTCGGGCTGACCCGGTCCGTGGCCCACGCGGCCTGAGCCGTCAGGATCGGGGCGTGAGCACCAGTACGCACGACACCGACGTCGTGGTGGTCGGGGCCGGCCTCGCCGGGCTGCGCTGCGCGGCGGCACTGGTCGATCACGGGCACGACGTCGTCGTCCTGGACCGCTCCGACGCGGTCGGTGGTCGGATCCGCACCGACCGGGTCGACGGGTTCAGCCTGGACCGCGGGTTCCAGCTGCTCAACCCCGCCTACGACGCGTGCCGCCGCTGGGTCGACCTCGACGCGCTCGCGCTGCAACCCTTCGAGGCCGGCGTGGCCGCACGCCACGAGCGCGGCCTGGCCCGCCTGGGACACCCCGTGCGCGGCGCCCCGACTGCTGCCTCCCTCGGCCGCGGCCGGTCTGCGCCGACCGCGCGAGCTGCTCGCCGTGGCGCGCTGGCTCTCGCCGCTGCTGCGCGCCCGGCCCGGGACACCGTTGGCCGAGACGCTGACCCGACGTCCCGGCGGCTCGCTCGGCGAGGCCCTCGACGCCTCCGGGGTCGACGGGCTGCTGCGCGGGGTGCTCGACCGGTTCCTCGCCGGCGTGGTCCTCGAGGACGAGGGCTCGACGGCGCAGGCCTACGCACTCCTGCTCCTCGCGACCTTCCTCCGCGGCACCCCCGGCCTGCCCGAGCGCGGGATGCAGGCGCTGCCCGCGCAGCTGGCCCGCCCGATCGGCGACCGGGTCCGCCTCCACGTCGAGGTCGGTGCCCTCGAGACCTCCAGCGGGGCCGTGCTGGTGCACACCTCCGTGGGCTCCTGGCGCGCGCGTCAGGTCGTCGTGGCCGTGGACGCAACCGCGTCGGCTGGGCTGCTGGGCGACCTCGCGCCGGCGGACACCCCGGGCACCAAGGGTGTCGTGACCTGCTGGTTCGCGGCCGACACCGCGCCGCACGACTCGCGCTCGCTCTTCGTCGACGCGCGACGCCGTCCGGCCGGGCCGCTGGTCAACGCCGCCGTCGTGTCCAACCCGGCGCCGTCGTACGCCCCCCGCGGCCGTCACCTGGTCCAGGCCTCCGCGCTGCTCGGGCCGGGCCGCCCGGTGCCCACCGAGGACGACGTACGCCGTCACGCCGGTGACCTGTTCGGCGCGGACCCGTCGCGCTGGGAGCTCCTGGTGCGCCACGAGGTCCCCCACGCCCTGCCCGACCAGCCCGCGCCCCTCGTGCTGCGCAAGCACCTGCGGGTCGCCGAGCGCGTCGTCGTCGCCGGCGACCACCGCGACACCGCCTCGATCCAGGGCGCGCTGGTCAGCGGCCAGCGTGCCGCCGCCGAGGTCGCCCGCCGGCTGTAGCCACCCGCTGCTGGCTGTAACCCGGAGTTACATCATCCCCTCGCGCATCGTGCGGGCGCACCAGATGAGGTAACTCCGGGTTACAGCTGGCGGAGGCGGGCGGCGAGGGCGCGGCCGAGGTCGCGGCCCGAGCGCCAGGCGGTCTCGACCTTCGGGCTGGGGCCCCACCCGTCACCGCAGACACCCAGCCCGGCGTCGGCCGGGCCCGGCTCGCCGAGCAGGTACGTCGCCTCGCGCTCGCCGGTCGGGCGGGCCAGCGACCAGCGGTGCACGTGGTGGCCGGTGGGTTCGTCGGCGATCGCGAGCGCACGGCGTACGGCGGCGACCAGTCTCGGCCCGGCGGCCTGCGGATCCTCCAGGTGCTGCGCGGCCAGCCCCGGGGTGGAGTGCGCCACCAGCACGGGGGCGTCGTCGCCGCGACGGCGGCCGTCGTCGGCGATCCAGGACACGTCGGGATCACCGTTGACGAAGGCGCCGTCGAAGCGGCCGGTGCCGCCGACGCCGTCCCACGACCGGGTCGGCCACCAGGCGGCCAGCGCCAGGATCGGCTCGGACTCGCGCGTCAGCGCTCCACGCTCGTCGTCGAGCCCGTCGCCGAGCAGCCGCTCGGCCTGCGCGTCCGGCATCGCGACGACGACCGCCGCGGCGGGCGCGCCGTCGACCTCGAGCCGGCCGTCGACCCGCGCGACGTGGGCGACCTCGCCCTGCTCGACCTCGACGCCCCCGGTCGCGGCCAGGTCCTCGACCAACGAGCGCAGCCCACCGGCCGCGCCGTAGCGCTGCGGCCCCGACTTGGTGGTCGGCTCCTCGTCGGCGTCGAGCACGGCGAAGGTGTCGGTCCAGGCGAAGGCGACGCCGCGCGCGACCCAGTCGTCCACGACGGCCGCGAAGTCGTCGTCGGAGGCCGTGAGGTACGAGGCGCCGAGGTCGACGGGCCTGCCCGCGAGGCGACGGCTGGCCAGCCGCCCGCCGTAGCGTCTCCCGCGGTCGATGACACGGACCTCGAGCCCGGCCGCGCGGAGCTCACGCGCGCACGCCACGCCGGCGATCCCGGCTCCCACCACCACGACCGGTTCCATGACCCGAGCCTGCCACGCACCTCGCGACGTCCCGGCCCTGGTGGGGGTGTGGGTCAGGTCACGGCGCGATAGGTTCGACCGAGCGTGGCGCCACGGTGCGGATCCGGGCGTGCGGTGGGAGGAGTCAGGGTGAGCGACGAGCCGGTCGTGCCGATCTTCTTCCTCTCCGACAGCACGGGCATCAGCGCGGAGACCATGGGCAACGCGATCCTCCTGCAGTTCCCCGACCTGCACTTCGAGCGGACCACCATCCCGTTCATCACCACCGTCGAGGACGCCCGGCGTGTGGTGGCGATGATCGACGGCCTCGTCGACGGCCCGGCCACGCCGATCGTGTTCACCACCGCGGCCGAGGACGACGTACGTCTCGAGCTGCGCAAGACCCGCGCGCCGATCATCGACATCTTCGACGAGCACATGACCAAGGTCGAGGCCATCCTCGGGCGCCGCGGTGCGCGGGAGGCCAAGCAGCTGCACGGCGTCGGTGACGTCAAGCGCTACAACGCGCGGATGGCGGCGGTGGAGTTCACCATCGAGCACGACGACGGGCAGAGCCTGCGGGCCATGGAGCGCGCGGACGTGATCCTGCTGGCGCCCTCGCGCTGCGGCAAGACGCCCACCTCGATGTACCTCGCGCTGCAGTACGGCCTGTTCGTGGCCAACTACCCGCTCGTCGACGAGGACCTCGAGAAGTCCGACCTGCCCCGGCCGGTCGAGCCGTTCCGCGAGCGCTGCTTCGGGCTGACGACCAACCCCGACCGGCTCAGCCGGGTGCGCAACGAGCGTCGCGCCGACTCGCGCTACGCCTCGCCCGACCAGTGCCGCTGGGAGCTGCGCAAGGCCACGCAGCTCTTCAGGAGCCACCGGGTGCCGGTGATCGACACCTCGGCCAAGTCCGTCGAGGAGATCTCGGCGCTGATCATGCAGAGCATCGGCAACCGCTCCGGCGTGGGTGCTCGCCGTACCACCGCCAACCCGACCAGGACCCGCACCTCCGGAGGATCACGATGACCGAACGCCCCGACCAGCAGGCCTCGCACGTCCGGTGGTTCTCCGAGCTCGGGATGGGTGACCTCGACGAGGTCGGCGGCAAGAACGCCTCGCTCGGTGAGATGGTCTCCAACCTCGCCGACCTCGGCGTCAACGTGCCGGACGGGTTCGCGACGACCGCGCAGGCCTACCACCACTTCATCGGCGACACCGGGCTGGCCGAGACGATCTCGGGCCTGCTCGACGACCTCGACACCGAGGACACCCGCCGACTGACCGAGGTCGGCAGGCAGATCCGGGAGTCGATCATCGCCCAGGACTTCCCCGAGGACCTCGAGCGCGACATCCGGGGCGCCTTCGAGCAGCTCGTCGAGAAGTCGACGGGCGACGACGGCGCCGAGCCCTCCTTCGCCGTACGCTCCTCCGCGACCGCCGAGGACCTGCCCGACGCCTCGTTCGCCGGCCAGCAGGAGACGTTCCTCAACGTGCGCGGCATCGACGCGGTGCTGCTCTCGATCCGTGAGGTGTACGCCTCGCTCTACAACGACCGGGCGATCGCCTACCGCGTCCACCACGGCTTCGCCCACGGCGACGTCGGGCTGTCGGCCGGCGTGCAGCGCATGGTGCGCTCCGACATCGGCTCCTCGGGGGTGATGTTCACGATGGACACCGAGTCCGGCTTCACCGACGCGGTCTTCGTGACCTCCGCGTTCGGCCTCGGCGAGGGCGTCGTGCAGGGCGCCGTCAACCCCGACGAGTTCTACGTCTACAAGCCGGCGCTCAAGCTCGGCCGGCCCGCGATCCTCAAGCGCGGGATCGGGGCCAAGGCGACCAAGATGATCTACACCGAGGACACCGAGGTCGGCAGGACCACCGAGTTCGTCGACGTCGACCTCGAGGAGTCCCGCCAGTTCAGCCTCACCGACGACGACGTCCTCGAGCTCGCGCGCCACGCGGTGACGATCGAGGAGCACTACGGCCGCCCGATGGACATCGAGTGGGGCAAGGACGGCCTCGACGGCGGCCTGTACGTGCTCCAGGCGCGCCCCGAGACGGTGCAGTCCCGGCGTACCGGTGCCCTCGAGCGGTTCACCATCGAGAGGTCCGTGACCAAGGACGCCGAGGTCGTCGTCGAGGGTCGCGCGATCGGCCAGAAGATCGGCGCGGGCGCGGTGCGGGTGATGAAGTCGCTCGACGACATGCACGAGTTCGAGGAGGGCCAGGTCCTCGTCGCCGACATGACCGACCCCGACTGGGAGCCGATCATGAAGCGCGCCGCGGCGATCGTGACCAACCGCGGTGGTCGCACCTGCCACGCCGCGATCATCGCCCGCGAGCTCGGCATCCCGGCCGTCGTCGGCACGACCAGCGGCACCCGGGACCTCGCCGAGGGGCGCGAGGTGACCGTCTCGTGCGCGGAGGGCGACACCGGACTGGTCTACGACGGCATCCTCGACTTCGAGGTCGAGCGCACCGAGCTCGACGAGATGCCCGAGCTGCCGGTCAAGATCATGATGAACGTCGGCACGCCCGAGCAGGCCTTCACCTTCGCCCAGCTGCCCAACGCGGGCATCGGCCTGGCGCGCCTGGAGTTCATCATCAACCGTCAGATCGGGGTGCACCCCAAGGCGCTGCTGGACCTCGAGGCCGACCCCGAGGCGCTCGCGCCGGACCTGCGCGAGGAGATCGGCGACATCATCGCCGCCTACCCCTCGCCGCGGCAGTTCTTCGTGCAGCGCGTGGCCGAGGGCGTCTCGATCCTCGCCGCAGCGTTCGCGCCGGAGCCGGTGATCGTGCGGATGAGCGACTTCAAGTCCAACGAGTACGCCAACCTCGTCGGCGGTGAGCTCTACGAGCCGCACGAGGAGAACCCGATGATCGGCTACCGCGGGGCCTCGCGCTACCTCTCCGAGGACTTCGCGGAGTGCTTCGCGATGGAGTGCGAGGCGCTGCGCTACGTGCGGGAGGACATGGGCCTGACCAACGTCAAGGTGATGATCCCGTTCGTGCGCACCGTCGCCGAGGCCGAGGGCGTCATCGCCCTGCTCGGCAAGAACGGTCTCGTGCGCGGCGAGAACGGGCTGCAGGTCGTGATGATGTGCGAGGTGCCGTCCAACGCGGTGATCGCCGAGCAGTTCCTCGAGCACTTCGACGGCTTCTCGATCGGCTCCAACGACATGACCCAGCTGACCCTGGGCCTGGACCGGGACTCCTCGCTCGTCGCCGCCTCCTTCGACGAGACCGACCCCGCGGTGCTGTTCATGCTGCGCCGGGCGATCCAGGCCTGCAAGGACGCCGGCAAGTACGTCGGGATCTGCGGGCAGGGTCCCTCCGACAGCCCCGAGCTCGCGCAGTGGCTGCTCGACGAGGGCATCGAGTCGATGTCGCTGAACCCCGACACCGTCGTCGACACCTGGCTCCGGCTGGGGGGAGTCGACACCTCGGCCTGAGCCCGCCGACCCGCGGCCCGGTCCTCGGCGATGGGGGTGCGGGAGCGCGCGTCGTGGTGAATCATGGCCGTCACGTGGCCGGGGACCCGACCGGTGTCGTCACCTCGCCACCGGCTCGCGGTCGACGGCCGCGGTCACCCACGGCTGACCCGGGGAGGGGGGACATGGCCTCGGACGGCGACCACCGGATCCGCCGCCTGGCCGCGATGGCGCGCGCCCTGAGCCGGCGCGAGAGCCTGTCCCGGCTGCTGGAGATCGCCGCGGAGGAGGCCTGTGACGCGCTCTCGGCGAGCACCGTCTCGGTGAGCCGGGTCGAGCCGGGCGCCCTGCGGGTCCGCACGGTCGTCAACGTCGGCGACCTGTCCCCCTCCGAGGAGCGCTGGCCCCAGGACGAGGTCTACGCGATGGAGGAGTTCCCGAACCTGGTCCGGGTCCTGGAGGACCTCACGAGCTGGGTGGTGAGCCTCGACGACCCGGACGGCGACCGCACCGAGCAGGCTCTGCTCGAGCAGCTGGGCAAGGGTTCCTCGGCCGGGTCCCCGATCGTGCTCGACGGCGCGCTCTGGGGCGAGTTCTTCGCGACGCGTGCCGTGGGCGCCGCGGTGTTCAGCGTCGACGACGTCGCCTTCCTGGAGGCGCTGATCGCGATCCTGGCCGGAGCCCTGGCCCGCGCGGTGCGAGAGGAGCACCTGGAGCTGCTCGCCTCGCGCGACCCGCTGACGGGCCTGCTGAACCGGCGTGCCCTCGACGAGCACGCCCAGCAGGTCTTCGACGTGCCGCACTCACCCGCGGGCCTGACCCGCCCGGTCACCGCGGTCATGATCGACATCAACGGGCTGAAGACGGTCAACGACCGGTTCGGCCACCCGACGGGTGACCAGCTCATCCAGGCCGTCGCGGACACCGTGAGTGCGGCCTACCAGCGGGTCCCGGGAAGTGTCGTCGCGCGGGTCGGCGGCGACGAGTTCGTGGTCCTGGTCGCAGGACGACCTCCCCACGAGGTGGTGCAGGCCGCCGACGAGCTGTGCGGGCGGACGTGGGACTTCGGTACGAGGGCCTCGATCTCGTGCGGTGCCGCGAGCATCCTGCTGACACCGTCGCACCAGGCGAAGCCCCATCAGCTCTTCGCCGCGGCCGACGAGGCTCAGTACGTCGCGAAGCGCGGGCGCCTCGCCCGCACGGTCACGGCCACCCCGAGCTGGACGACGCTCCCGTGACGGCGCTGCCGTGAGGGCGGTCCTGGTGGAGCAGTTCGGGCGTCCGCCACGGGTGGTCGCCGTCGACGAGCCGGTGTGTCCCACCGACGGGGTCGTCGTCGAGGTCGGGGCCACGGGGCTGTGCCGCAGCGACTGGCACGCCTGGGCGGGCCACGACGCCGGCGTCCGGCTGCCGCACGTGCTCGGTCACGAGCTGGCCGGCACCATCGTCGAGGTCGGCGCGGGGGTGGGCTCGTGGGAGGTCGGCGACCGGGTGACCACCCCGTTCGTGCTCGCCTGCGGGGACTGCGCGACCTGCCGCTCCGGCGACGCGCAGGTCTGCGAGCGCCAGGAGCAGCCGGGCTTCACGATGTGGGGCTCGTGGGCCGAGCGGGTCGCGCTGCCGCGGGCGGAGGTCAACCTCGTCCGGGTGCCGGACGGCGTCACCGACGAGGTCGCCTGCAGCCTCGGGTGCCGCTTCGCCACGGCGTACCGCGCGGTGGTGCAGGTCGCCGAGGTCGAGGCCGGGGAGACCGTCGTGGTGCACGGCTGCGGCGGCGTGGGCCTGTCCGCGGTGATGATCGCCGTCGCGCTCGGCGCGCGGGTGGTGGCCGTCGACGTCGCGGAGGCGTCGCTAGCGGTGGCGACCCGCCTCGGCGCCGAGGCGGTGCACGGCCGTGACGTCGCCTCGTGGGCCGCGACCGCCGAGGTCTCGCTGGACTGCCTGGGGTCCCGCGAGACGCTGGCCGCCTCGATCGCCTGCCTGCGCCCGCGTGGTCGTCACGTGCAGGTCGGCCTGCTCGGCGGCGACGACGCGATGCCGCCGGTCGACCTGGGTCGGGTGGTGGCCCAGGAGCTGCGGCTGCTCGGCAGCCACGGGCTGTCCGCCACGTCGTACCCGGACCTGCTCGCGTTCGTCGCCTCGGGCCGGGTCGACCCGGGGCTGCTCGTGCGGGACGTGGTCGACCTCGACGAGGCCGCGGTGCGACTGGTCCGCCTGGACCGGCCCGGTGGCGGAGCGGGGGGCCTCACCGTGATCCGGCCCACACCCAGCGCCTAGATCCGCGCTCGACGAGCCCGGCGGGACCCAGGGGGGTGACGCCGCACGCGTCAGAGTGGTCGGCGGAGCGTGACGTGACGAAGCCGTGCGCGCCCCGAACCAGCCACCACCTGGCATCCACGCAGTCCCGAGGAGGACCCCCGTGAGCACCACCACCCCCGCCCTGTCCGCCGCGTCGGCCGACGCATCCTTCGAGCGCGTCGAGCTCGAGCGCCGCGACCTGCGCGCCGACGACGTCCGCATCGACATCCGGTGGGCCGGCATCTGCCACTCCGACATCCACACCAAGCGTGAGGAGTGGGGACCGGTCTCGTTCCCGCTGACCCCCGGCCACGAGATCCTCGGCACCGTCGTCGAGGTGGGCACCGACGTCACGAGCCACCAGGTCGGTGACGTCGTCGGCGTCGGGTGCTTCGTCGACTCCTGCCTGGAGTGCGCGGCCTGCAAGGACGGCGAGGAGCAGTACTGCGAGAAGGGCGGCGTCGGCACCTACGGCGTCAAGGGCTACGACGGCGAGATCACCCAGGGCGGCTACTCCGGCCAGGTCGTGGTGCGCGACCACTTCGTGGTCCGGATCCCCGACTCCTACACCGAGGACCAGTACGCCGCGGTGACCCCGCTGCTGTGCGCCGGCATCACGACGTACCACCCCCTCAAGCAGCACGGTGTCGGCCCGGGCAAGCGCGTCGGCGTCATCGGTCTCGGCGGGCTCGGCCACGTCGGCGTCAAGATCGCCGTCGCGATGGGCGCCGACGTCAGCGTCCTGTCACGCAGCAATGCCAAGAAGGAGGACGGCCTGTCCTTCGGTGCGAGCGCCTACCACGCCACCGAGGACGAGTCGGTCTTCGAGGAGCTGGCCGGCTCGTTCGACGTGCTGCTCAACACCGTCGGCGCGGGCATCCCGCTCGATGCGTTCATGGGCCTGCTGGCCCGCGGTGGCGTGATGCACAACGTCGGCGCCCCCGAGGAGAACCTCGAGGTCAGCGCGTTCTCCCTGCTCGCCAACCGCCGCCAGATCGCCGGGTCCATGATCGGTGGCCTGCCCGAGACGCAGGAGATGATCGACTTCTGCGCCGAGCACGGCGTCACCGCCACCGTCGAGGTCATCTCGGCCGACCAGGTCGACGACTACTACGACCGCGTCGTCTCCGGTGACGTCCGCTACCGCGCGGTCATCGACACCGAGACGCTCGCGGGCTGAGCGCACGGGCCCGTACGTGGGGTCGTCCGTAGGCTGAAGGACATGCTCAAGCGTCGCGCCCGGCCGCAGCCCGAGGTCGTCCGGACCGACGGTGAGTGGCGAGCCCGCCTCGACCCCGAGGCCTACCGGGTCCTGCGGCGGGCGGGCACCGAGGCGCCGGGCGCGAGCCGCTACGAGCACCCACCCCGCGACCGCGACGGCGTCTACCGGTGCCGGGGCTGCGAGGCGGAGCTCTTCCGCGTCGACGACCAGTTCGACTCCGGTACGGGGTGGCCCAGCTTCTCCTCGGCCGCGAGTCCGGAGGCCGTCCAGGTCCGGACCGACTTCAAGCTGATCGTCCCGCGCCGCGAGGCCCGCTGCACCCGCTGCGGTGGGCACCTCGGCCACGTGTTCGGTGACGGCCCGGCGCCCACCGGGCAGCGGTGGTGCATCAACGGCGCCGCGCTCGACCTCGACGACGCCTGACCCGCCCGGTTCGGAGTCGTGTGCCTGAGCACGGCCCGGAGACCGTTCTCAGGCACACGACCCGTGAGGGCCGGGCGCCCGGCGTGCGCGCGAGGGTGCGGGGTCAGCGCCAGCCGAGGGCCGGCGCGACGTGCTGCACCACCGACTCGAGCACGTGGGTGTTGTAGTCGACGCCGAGCTGGTTGGGCACGGTCAGCAGCACGGTGTCGGCCTCGGCGACGGCCTCGTCCTGGGACAGCTGCTCGACGAGCCGGTCAGGCTCGGCGGCGTAGGTCTTGCCGAACGTGGCCCGCATGCCGTCGATGACGCCGTGCTGGTCCGAGCCGGTGCCGCGCAGGCCGAAGTAGCGCGCGGTCGCGGTCGTCGGTGATGGGGAAGATGCTGCGGCTGACGGAGACGCGCGGCTCGTGGGCGTGGCCGGCCGCCTCCCAGGCCTTGCGGAAGCGCTGGATCTGCTCGGCCTGGAGCTCGCCGAACGTCGCGCCGGTGTCCTCGGTCAGCAGCGTCGAGCTCATCAGGTTCATCCCCTGCTCGGCCGCCCACTCGGCGGTGGAGCGGGACCCTGCTCCCCACCAGATGCGCTCGCGCAGGCCGGGGGAGTGCGGCTCGATGCGCAGCAGCCCGGGCGGGTTGGGGAACATCGGGCGTGGGCTCGGCTCGGCGAAGCCCTCGCCGGCGAGCACCTGCAGGAACACCTCGGTGTGCCGGCGCGCCATCGCCGCGTGGTCCTCGCCCTCGGCGGGGCCGTAGCCGAAGTAGCGGTAGCCGTCGACGACCTGCTCCGGTGAGCCGCGGCTGATGCCGAGCTGGAGCCGGCTGCCGGAGATCAGGTCCGCCGATCCGGCGTCCTCGGCCATGTAGAGCGGGTTCTCGTAGCGCATGTCGATCACGCCGGTGCCGATCTCGATGCGGCTCGTGCGCGCGCCGACCGCGGCGAGCAGCGGGAAGGGCGAGGCGAGCTGGCGTGCGAAGTGGTGCACGCGGAAGTACGCCCCGTCGAAGCCGACCTCCTCCGCCGCGACCGCGAGGTCGATCGACTGCAGGAGCACGTCGGAGGCGGAGCGGGTCCCCGACTGCGGGGAGGGGTCCCAGTGACCGAAGGACAGGAAGCCGAGGTTCTTCATACCGCTCCAACGACGATTGAACGCTCAATCTTCCCGGGTGCTCAGACGTCGGTGGCGAGCAGCTCGCTGAGGTGCTGGTCGACCTCGTCGAGGTAGGTCTGCTCGAAGCCGAAGAGCCCGAAGTGGCCCGCGACGCTGTGCAGCACCCGCAGCTCGGCTCCCGCCACGAGCTCCTGCTCGGCCTGGCAGTCGCGCGGCGGGAAGAACATGTCGGAGTCGATCGGCATCACGAACATCCGCGCCGTCACCCGGCCCAGCGCCGCCGCCAGATCGCCGTCCGCCAACCGGGCGACGTCGCCGCGCTGCCACTTCCACCCCATGCGCAGCAGCGCGTTGGGGTCCATCGAGCAGAAGAGGAAGCGGGTGAAGTTGGCCTGGAACTCCTCGAACGTCGAGAAGGACAACGCCTCGTCGAGCGGGGCGATGCCCTTCCAGAACTCGGTCTTCCAGAAGTCGGTGCTCAGACCCATCACCGCCCAGATGTCGGCGTGGCGGGCCAGGCCGGCGGCGACGTCGGTGTGGGCGGCGTACTCGCCACCGTTCCACCCCGGGTCGCTGGTGATCGCATCGACCAGCGCCTGGGTGAAGAGGAAGTCGTGCGGGGTGTTCTGCGCGGTGCCGGCGATCGGCGCGGCGCGGAGCACCTTGTCCGGGAAGCGGACCGCCCACTCGTAGGTCTGCTGGGCGCCCATCGAGCCGCCGACCACGAGCGCCAGCCGCTCGATGCCCCAGACCTCGCGCAGCAGCTGCTCCTGGGCGCGGACGTCGTCGCCGATGCGCACCTGCGGGAACCGCGACATCGCGATCGTGGCGTCGGTCGTGGTGTGGGGCGAGGTCGAGAGCCCGTTGCCGATCTGGTTGACCACGACGATGAAGTAGCGCGACGGGTCGAGCGCCCGGCCCTCGCCCAGGTAGACCTGCCACCACGTGGCGTGCGTCCCGGAGAACCAGGTCGGGATCAGGATGACGTTGTCGCGTGCCTCGTTGAGCTCGCCGTACGTCGCCACCGCCAGCTGCAGGTCCTCGATCACCCCGCCCTCCTCGAGCTCGAACCGGCCGAGGCCGTGCAGCTCGTAGGGTCCCTGCACCTCGGCTGAGTAGAACGCGTTCTCCAACGGCATGGTCGACCTCCTCCGCGACGACCCCCTGCGGGCCGGGCTCCTGCACGCTAGGCCGCGCCGGACCGGGCGGCAAGGCCCGGCGCGGGGGCAGGTTGCGGCCCGTCCTAGGCCTGGTTGGCCTCGAGGAACTCGATCGTGCGATCCATCGCCTCGAGGAAGCGCGGACCGAAGGCGTGCTCCTCGTCGGGGTACCACGCGAGCTCGGCCGCCACGCCGTTCGAGCGCAGGGCCCGGTAGGACTCGCGCGCCCACCCCGGGGGGCAGGTGTCGTCGGAGCCGCCCTGCACGATCAGCACCGGCTCCGTCACCCGGGTGAAGTACGGCCGCGCGGAGACCTCGCGCCAGAAGTCGCGCCCGCGCGGCGTTCCGGGCAGGCCGTGCTCGCGGGCGACGTACTGCGCGACGTCGGGCCGGCCCGGCACCGTCCAGCGGTTGAAGTTGTCGTCCTCGCGCGAGCTCACCGGCGCCCACACGGCGGCGGCGGCGACCCGACCGGGGGCCGCGGCCAGGGCGCGGTAGACCACCCCGCCCCCCATCGAGCGTCCGAACAGCGAGACCTGCGAGTCGATGACCGGCGCGACGTCCGTGCGCTTGAGCGCGGTCGCCGCGTTGAGCACGTCGGCGACGTAGCCCAGGCGCAGGTTGCGCTCCGCGGTCTCCTCGGTGCCCTCCGACTCGGCGTGAGCGCGGTAGTCGACGTGCAGCGCGACGAAACCGCGCGAGGCCAGCACCCCGCGCTCGCGGGTCATGCCCTGACCACGCACGTAGACGTCGGGGTCGATGTAGCCGTGGGCGAGGACCACCGCGGGGAACGGGCCGCGCCCCTGCGGGACGTTGAGCACGCCCGAGATCGTCAGCCCGTCGCTGCGGTACGTCACGTCGTAGGAGGTGTAGGCCTCGGTCTGCTCCCGCACGGCGCCGAGGCGCAGGCCACGGCCCTGGTAGTCGTGGTTCTCCGGGAAGTACGCGGGCAGCGAGACCGGCTCGGGGGGCTCGCGGCGGATCGGCTCCTTCGGTGGCGAGGGGAGGGGCCCGCCGGGCGAGAGCGACGCCGACGGGTCGGGCGTCGGCGTCGAGGAGTCCGCGGGGTCGTCGAACCGCTCGGGGTCGCTGCTCGGGCTGGTGCTCGGACTGGCTGCTCGGGCCGGGCGTGGCGCCGGGCTCGGCGCTCGAGCAGGCACCGAGCGCGAGCGCTCCCAGGACGGTCGCGGCCAGCAGGGCCCGGTGAGCTCGCATCCCCCGATGGTGCCCGACCGACCCTGATCCCCCGACCGCGCGCCCTAGGATGGAGGGGTGCTGAGGGTCGAGGGCCAGTGGGTCTGGGACAGCTGGTGGGTCGACGACGGCGAGCGCCACCATCTCTTCCACCTGACCGCGCCCGCCTCGCTCGGGGACCCCGCGCTGCGCCACGAGAACGCCCGGGTCGGCCACGCGGTCTCCGCGGACCTCGTGACCTGGGAGTCGCGGCCGGACGCGCTCGGACCGCGGCCGGGGGAGTGGGACGACCAGGCGATCTGGACCGGGTGCACGGTGCGGGGCGACGACGGACGGTGGCGGATGTTCTACACCGCGCTGGGTCGCCGCCGGCTCGGCCTCGACCAGCGCGTCGGCGTCGCGTTCTCCGAGGACCTCGAGACCTGGGCGCGCCCGCAGCACCAGCCGCTGCTCAGCGCCGACCCGCGGTGGTACCGCACCCTCGACGACGACCCCGACGGCGACGGTCGCGCGAGCGAGACCTGGCGCGACCCGTTCGTCTTCCGCGACCCCGACGGTGACGGGTGGCACCTCGTGCTCGCCGCCCGCGACCGCGCGGGCGAGCCCGGCGACGACGGGGTGCTCGGCCACGCCCGCAGCGCCGACCTCGAGACCTGGGAGATCCAGCCGCCGCTGACCAGCCCGGGGGCGGGGTTCAGCCAGCTCGAGGTGCCGCAGGTCCACGAGCTCGACGGGCGGTGGGTGCTGCTGTTCAGCGGCCACCCCTCGATCCAGACCGAGGCCCGGATGGCCGCGCACGCGACGCCGGACGTCGCGGCGTACTGCCTGTGGGCCGTGGTCGCCGACTCCCCGCTCGGCCCGTGGGACGTCGCGACCGCGCAGCCCTTCACCGCCGACCCACGCCTGTTCGCCGCTCCCCTGGCCCGCCGCCGGGACGGCCAGGCGGTGCTGCTCGGGTTCCGCCACGTCGAGGAGGACGGCGTGCTCCCCGAGGAGATCACCGACCCGGTCGCCGTCGGGATCCGCGGCGGCGCCCTCGTCGCGCTCGTGCCGTGATCCCGCCCGACCTGCTCGGCGTCTGGCGCCTCGAGCGGCGGGTCGAGGACCACCTCGCCGGCGGCGACGTCGACGTCGTCGGGACCACGGTGCTCGAGCTGGTCGAGGACCGGGTGCGCTGGCACGAGCGGGGCCTGCTCCGTCGCGCCGACGGCACCGGGTCGCCGAGCGAGGTCCACCGCACGCTGTACGCCGTCCCGCGTGACGGGGCGTGGTGGGTGGACTTCGACGACGGCCGCCCCTTCCACCCGTGGTCGCCCGGGGTCGAGGTCGAGCACCCGTGCGGTCGCGACCTGTACCGCGGACTGGTCGAGGTCGACGCGCCGGACAGGTGGCGGGTGACCTGGCACTGCACCGGACCCGCGAAGGACTACACGATGCGCTCGCACCTGACCCGCGACTGAGCGGCTCCGCGCCCTCAGGCCGCGGCGGGCGAGCCCAGGGCGTCGGCGACGACGACGACGTTGCTCCGGTAGACCGAGCCGTCCCAGTCGGTGCACGAGACGAGGACGAGCCGCCCGGAGCCGCCCTGCTGGCCGAACAGCTCTCCTGCGTTGGCGGCGACCGTGGAGCGGTCGTAGGTCCGGACCGAGGCGACGCGGTAGCGCAGGCGGCCCTGGCTGGTCACGACGTCGACCGTGGCGCCCTCGCGGACCTCGGGCAGCCGGTCGAGGACGCCACCGCCGGTGTGGACCGCGTGTCCGGTCAGCACGGTCTGGCCGGACCTGGCACCGGGGCGGGCGCTGGCGTCCCACCAGCCGACGCGGGAGACGTCGGCGGGAGGGTCGAGGACCCGTTGCGCCGAGACGGTGACCGGGTCGACGTCGGCGCGCACCTGCAGCGACGGCACGACGAGCCGCACCGGCGCGCCGGGTGGGAGCGACACGAACCCGGAGGTCTCGGAGGAGCCGTCCGGCACGAGCAGCCCGAACGCGACGAGACCGGCGGCGAGCACCAGGGCGAAGCGGGTCAGGCCACCCGCTGCGGCTCCCGCGAGCGAGGCCAGCCCACCCGCGGCGCCCACCGGGTCGTCGCCTGCGCCCGGCGAGCCCGACGAGGCCGACGAGCCCGACGAGCCCGGCGAGCCCGGCGCGGCGGCCATCCTCAGCGACCCAGGCTGCGACGGAACCCGGCGACACCGGACCCGGCCGCCAGCACCAGCAGTCCGCCGAGGGCGAGCGAGCCGGTGGTGCCCAGGCCACCGTCGGTGGTGTCGGTCTCCGCGCCGGCGGTCACGACGACCGGCGGTGCGGGCCGGGGTGCCTTGCGCGCCGTCGGGACCTTGGGGAGCGGCTGCGGTGACGCGGCGGGTGGGGCGAGGGTGCCGCTCGGGCCGCAGGTCGACTCGCCGATCTGCAGGTTGAGCGTCTGCACGTCGAAGGCCTGCGCGGCGGGCAGCACCGAGGCGTCGAGCGCGGTGACCACGATCGAGTCGCGGCTGGGACGGACCTGCTTGTTGAGGGTGATGTCGAGGACGTCCTGCTGCAGCGGCGTGAGCTGGTCGCTGATCTGGTCCAGCGCGTTCGCGAGGACCTCCGAGCCGACGCTCTCGTCGACGACCGGTCCCAACGGGGCCAGTGCGCCGTCGACGGTCTCCTCGAACTGGCTGGTCAGCGCCGTGCTCACGGTCTCGGCGACACCACTCAGGTCGGTCACGACCCTGGTGTTCGGCGCCGGGCTGGCCGGCAGGCTGACCAGGTCGACACGCTGGCCGGCGACCTCGACGTACGCCCCGGCGTTCGCGAGGTCGGCGCGTCCGTCGGCGGTGCCGGGGCCTGCGGTGCACGAGCTCTGCACCGCGCCGAGGTCGAGGAACAGCCCGGGGTCGCCGAGGGCGGCGGACCCCTCCCGGACCGCGTCGTCCAGGGCTTGCGCCAGCGGCCCGATCACGGGGGACAGCGCCTCCTGGACCGGCTGGGTGACGTCGCCGGGCACCAGTCCGTCCTGCACGACCTGGAGGGTGGAGAAGTCGAGGCTCCCGGCGGCGAGCCGGAGGTTCTGCCCGCCGCTCAGGCAGGTGCCCTCGCCCGCCGCGACGACGGTCGCGCCGTCGCCCGCGAGTCCGGCGCAGGCGGCGGAGCGGCCGCGGCGGTCGACGACCTGGGCGCGGGCGTCCTGGGTCAGGGTCCCGGTGGCGATCAGCTGCTGACCGCCGAGCACGCCGACCGCGGGTCCGTTGTCACCGGTGGTCTGCTCGCCGTTGCCGTTGTTGACGGCGCTGTAGGTGCCGGAGTCGTTCGGGGTGCCACCCACCGTGACCCGGACGGCGGTGGCGCTGGCCTGCGAGACGGGGGCGGCCGCGGCGGGGGCGGCGCTGAGACCGACCAGGACCGCGGCACCGGACAGCGCGAGGACCCCTCTGGCCCGGTGGTATCTGGCCCGGTGGGTCCGCTGGGCGGGTGGGCGCGGATCGCTCGGGGTGCTGGCGGCGGTCTGCTCGAACATGTGGGGGTCCCCTCCCGTGGGCGTGACGAGGACACGTCTCCCGATGCCCCGCCAGCACCAACGACCGTCACCGGGTGGGGGTTACGGCCACGTCCCCGGCGCCGTCCACGGCGGGCGGCGCGGCCTACTCATCGGTAGGACACGCGTAACTCGACGGCGCGGGCCTCGTTGGACCCGTCATGACCGACACCACCTCCAGCAACGCGCGCTCCCGGGTCCGCCGGCTCCGCTCGGCCCTGGCCGTGGGCGCGACGGCCCTGACCGTCGCCGCCGGCGCCCCCGGGCTCGCGACCGCCTCCGCCGCCCCGCCGACCGCCTCCGCCGCCGCGCCGACCGCCTCCGATCGCACCGCTGCGCCCGTCTCCGACTACCTCGCCTCCGCGCTCGGTGGCCTGACGGGCTCGACCACCGTGCTCGTCCACGGCGCGACGCTCGCCGAGGCTCGCGCCGCCGTCCGGGCCGGGGGGCTGCGGACCCGTCACGTCTTCGAGTCGATCGGTGTGGTCGCCGCCCGTGGCACGAAGGCGCAGATCCAGCAGGTCCGCACCCAGCCGGGGGTGACCTACGTCGAGGGCAACGCGCCGATCTCGCTCTTCGACGAGACCTCCAACGACGCCACCCGCGGCGCCCAGGCCGTCGCGACGCTCTCCGGCGCGGACGGGACCCGCCTGAGCGGCAAGGGCGTCTCCGTCGCCGTGATCGACTCCGGCGTCGACCCCACGCACCCGTTCCTGCGCGACGCCGACGGCTCGAGTGCCGTCGTGAGCAGCCAGAAGGTGCTCTGCGAGCCGACCGAGATCGTCTGCCAGGTCGTCGAGACCGGACCGCTCGTCGACACCGACACGCTCTCCGCGGGGGGCCACGGCCTGCACGTCAACGGGATCGTCGCCGGGCGGCCGACCACGCTGAGCGACGGTTCGAAGCTCCAGGGCGCGGCGCCCGACGCGAGCCTGGTCTCGCTCTCGACCGGCGCGGCCCTGGTCATCCTCGGCTCCGACATGGCGCTGGAGTGGGTGCTGGAGAATCACGAGGCCCCCTGCGGGCCGGGCGTGCCCGCCACGACCTGCCCGCCCATCAAGGTCACCAACAACTCCTACGGCCCGACCGGTGGCGGTGAGTTCGACCCGAACAGCGCCACCGTCAAGCTCCAGCGGGCGCTGGCCGCCGAGGGCGTCGTGACCGTCTGGGCGAACGGCAACGACGGTGGCGACGGCTCGGAGAACCTCTCCAACCCGCCGGGACAGGACCCCACGGGCGGCGTCATCTCGGTCGCGTCGTACTTCGACCAGGACACCGGCACCCGCGACGGCGTCGTCTCGGACTTCTCCTCGCGCGGCCTGCGCTCGAGTCAGGCGACCTGGCCCGACATCTCGGCCCCCGGTGAGGCGATCACCTCCTCGTGCCGGCTCTACCTGCCGATCTGCGCGACCGGGCTCGACCCCCGCAACGGCCCCGCCCTGAGCGATGTCGGCACCTTCAACACCATCAGCGGCACGTCGATGGCCGCCCCTCACGTCGCGGGGATCGTGGCCCAGCTGTTCCAGGCCGACCCGGGTGCCACGCCCGCCGAGGTCGAGCAGGCGCTGAAGCAGACGGCGTACCGCTACACCGACGGGGCGGGCTACCAGAGCGGCCCGCTCGGCCCGACGTCGTACGACAAGGGCCACGGTCTCGTCGACGTCGTCGCCGCGGCCCGCTCGCTCGGCGCGACCGGCTGAACGACGGCGCGTACGGAGGGGTCTCCCCGTTCATGGGGTCGGGGAGCCCCCTCCCTGCGTGCGCTTCGTGGTGACCGACGGCGGGCCGCGGGTCGGGTGAGCCTCTCCGGCATCAGGTACAGTTCGCCGCGAGGGGAGTACCTCACCCAAGCTCGACCCGGTCAGTACGGCGGCACCACTGCTGCCCCGGGGCGGCGCCCACCATCTGCTGGTGGGTCGAGAGAGACCTCAGGTCATCACACCTGAGGAGAGCTCTGTGCTCGACACCATCGGAACCCCCACCCTGTGGGCCGTCACGCTCGGCGCGGTCGTCGCGCTGCTGGCGCTGGACTTCGCCCTGACCCGCAAGCCGCACGAGGTCTCCATGAAGGAGGCACTGGGCTGGTCGGCCTTCTACGTCGCGCTGCCGCTGCTCTTCGGCCTGTGGGTCCTCAATGCCCACGGCGGACAGATCGGGCTGGAGTACTACACCGGCTACATCGTGGAGAAGTCGCTCTCGGTCGACAACCTCTTCGTCTTCATGCTGCTGCTCGGCGCCTTCGCGGTGCCGCGCGAGCTGCAGCAGCGCGTCCTGCTCCTCGGCATCATCGGCGCGCTCGTGCTGCGGGGCATCTTCATCGCCCTCGGCGCAGCGGCCCTCGGGGCCTTCGACTGGGTCTTCCTGATCTTCGGGATCGTCCTGCTGCTGACCGGCGCCAAGCTCCTGCGCGACGCCCTGGGCGGACAGGACCACGAGATGGAGGCGGGTGACCTCCGGGTCGTCAAGGTGCTGCGTCGCTTCTTCCCGGTCACCGACGACTACGTCGGCTCTCGGATGACCGTCGTGCGCGGCGGCCGGCGCCACCTCACGCCGCTGCTCGTCGTCGTCGTCGCGGTCTTCGCCACCGACATCGTCTTCGCCGTCGACTCCGTTCCCGCGGTCTACGGCATCACCGGCGACCCCTACCTGGTCTTCGCCACCAACGCCTTCGCGCTGCTGGGCCTGCGCGCCCTCTACTTCGTGCTCGAGGGCGCCCTGAGCAAGCTCAAGCACCTCTCCTACGGTCTGGCCGCGATCCTGGTCTTCATCGGCGTCAAGCTGGTCCTGCACTGGGGGCACCTGGTCTGGCCCGCGGTGCCCGAGATCCCCACCCTGGTCTCCCTGGCCGTCATCGTCGGTGTCCTGGTCGTGACGACCACCACGAGCCTGGTCGCCGACCGGCGCGAGCAGGAGCGGGAGAAGGAGTCCGTGCACACCTGAGCCGGCCCGACCGGCGCCGACGTCAGTCAGCGAGGCGCTCGGCGAGGACCTCGTCCGTGTGCTGGCCGAGGTGCGGTGGCGGGCGTCGGACGGACGCGGCAACGCCGTCGACCTTCCACGGGCTGTTGACCACCCGCGTGGGTCCGGCGTCGTCTCGCTCGAAGGTCACGAGCATGGCGCGCTCGTGGGTCTGCGGGTCGTCGAGCACCGAGCCGATGTCGGTGACGGGCCCGACGGGTACGCCGACGGACTCCAGCGCGGTGACGACCTCGCTCACGCGGAGACCGGCCAGGTACGGCGCGAGCTCGCGCAGCAGGTCCTGCTGGTGCTCGGTGCGCAGCGGGTTGGTCGCGTAGCGGGGCTCCTCGGCCAGCCCCGGGCAGCCGAGCGCGGCGCACAGCCGCTGGAAGTGGGCGTCGTTGCCCGCGCAGATGTTCACGAATCCGTCCTGCACCTCGAAGCTGCCGTACGGCGTGATCGTGGCGTGGCCGTTGTGGTCGGAGACCGGTGCGGCCCCGGTGTGCAGGTAGCGCGCGGCGTGGTGGGTGAGCAGCGAGACCAGGCAGTCCTGCATGGCGACGTCGACGTGTGCGCCGGCCCCCGAGCGCGCCCGCGCAAGGAGAGCGGCCAGGACCCCGCTCGCGGCGAACATCCCGGCCGCGAGGTCCGCCGCCGGCACCCCCCACTTCGTCGGCTCCCCGGGCGGCCCCGTCATGTGCATCACGCCGCTCGTGCCCTGCACGATCTGGTCGTAGCCCGACCGGGCACCCCGGTCCTGGCCGTAGCCGCTGATCGAGCAGATCACCAGCCCCGGGTGCTGCGCACGCAGCTGCTGCGGATCCAGGCCGAGGCGCGCGGCCGTGCCCGGCCGCCAGTTCTCGACCATCACGTCCGCCTGCGCGATGAGCTCCCGCGCCCGCACCAGGTCGCCCTCGTCCTTGAGGTCGAGCGCGACCGAGCGTTTGTTGCGGTTGACCGCCAGGAAGTACGCCGCGTCGTCGCCCACGAACGGCGGGCCCCAGTGCCGGGCGTCGTCGCCGCGGTGGGGGCTCTCGATCTTGACCACGTCGGCGCCGAGGTCGGCCAGCATCATCGTGCAGTACGGACCGGACAGCGCCTGGGTGAAGTCGACCACGCGCACGCCGGCCAGCTGGGCGAGACCCGGCGGGTCGCTCACGAGTGCGGGTGCGGGTGGGAGTGCGGCGTGGCCGGAGCCGGGGCAGCGGCCACCTCCGCGTCCCCCTTGCGCAGGGGCGCGTGCTCGTAGCGTCCCTCGTGGGCCAGGACCGGGCGACGGTCACCCTGGAGCTCTGGGTGACGTTCCTCGAGCTTCTCGCGCTTCTCCCACTCGCGGCGCAGGTTCCCGACGTACTCGCGATCGGCGTCCTGCGTGCCGCGCCAGGTCTGCGGCATCAGCTCCATCGGTCGTCCCGCGTCCGCCCGGCCCCCCAGCATGACTCGCGACGGGACCTTGGTGGAGCCTGCGCCGCACGCCGGGCAGCTCGGCGCGCGGGCCGCGTTCATCGGCACGAGCGCCTCGAAGCGGTGGTCCCCGGCGCAGCGGTAGTCGTAGACAGGCATCAGGTCACCAGTTCTCGATGGACTTGAGGAAGATGTCGGCGATGTCGTCCTCGGTGGGCGTGCGGGGACAGGTCGCCAGCAGCCGCTGCTGCTTCATCGTCCCGGGCACCAGGTCGGGGATGTCGGACTCGTCGTAGCCGACCGCCCCGATCCCGTTGGGGATGCCGATGTCGCGCATGAGCGAGACGAGGACGCTCGGCAGCTGCTCGCTGGCCTCGGACAGCTTCTCGGCGTCGGGCGCGAGCAGCCGAGCGGCGCCGAGGTGGCGCTCGGGAGCGGACTCGAAGCTGAACCGGAAGGCCTCGGGAGCCGTGAGGGAGACCGACATGCCGTGGGGCACCATCGGCTCGTCCTGCGGGTAGCCGGCCGGCCGGAAGTCCTTGACCATCCCGGCGATCGGGTAGGCGTTGGCGTGGGGGATGTGCACCCCGGAGTTGCCGAAGCCCATGCCCGCGAACGTGGCCGCCATCATCATGTTGCTGCGCGCACCGACGTCCTCGCTGCCGTGGTGCACGGCCTGCCGGAAGGAGGTCGCGAGCAGGCTCAGCGCCTTCTCGCACCACAGGTCCGAGACGGGGTTGGAGCCGCAGTACGTCACGCGCTGCTCGGGCTGCTTGCGGTCGAAGGACTCGTACCAGCGGGCGGTGTAGGACTCGAGCGCGTGGCAGACGATGTCCATGCCGGCGGCCGCCGACACCTCGGGCGGCAGCGACATCGTCAGCATCGGGTCGATGACCGCGAGCGTCGGACGCAGCCGCCAGTGGCTGATCCCGGTCTTGACCTTCATCGAGAGCACGTCCAGCACGCACATGGCGGTGCTCTCCGAGCCGGTGCCCGCGGTCGTCGGGACCGCGATCAGCGGCTTCAGCTGCCCACGCGGCGCCGTGGCCCGACCGATCGGCGCGTTGAGGTAGTCCATCAGCTCACCGCCGTCGGTGGTGATCAGGTTGACGGCCTTGGCGGTGTCGATCGCCGACCCGCCCCCGACGGCGATGAAGGCGTCCCACGGTCCCTGCTCGCGGGCGTACCCGGCCGCCTTGTCCATGCTGTCGTCGGTCGGCTCGACGTGCACGCCGTCGAAGATCTCGGACTCGATGCGCACCGCGGCGAGCTGGTCCTGGATGCGTTGCGGGATGCCCGAGGCGTTGACGCCCGGGTCGGTGATGATCAGCACGCGGCGTACTTCCTGGTACTGCGTCAGCTCGAAGCCGATCTCGTCGACGGCACCGGCTCCGAACTTCAGGGGCGGGGCGCCCCAGGTGAAGATGGTCTCCTCGGTGGTGCTCATGGGTCCTCCTGGTGCGTGGTGCGTAGGGGAGTGGATCTCAGCGGTAGTGGCCGTCGGGGGCGACCCGCAGCTTGGCGATCTGCTCGGGGTCGTGGCCGAAGACCAGGGTGGCATCGGACTCCTCGGCGATGCCGCGCAGCTTCTCGACCGAGCTGTACCAGCTCTCGAGGTTGTTGACGATCGCGGCGGGGGTCGACGGAGGGCCGTAGCTCTCGCCCCGGTAGACCGCGTCGGAGGTGAAGATCATCGTGCCGGTCTCGGGCAGGTCGACCCGCATCGACATGCTGCCGGGGGTGTGCCCGGGGGTCTGGATGAAGCTGACGCCGGGAAGGAACTCGGCGTCGCCGTCGACGGTCTCCCAGTCGAAGCGCTCGTAGTCGGCCTTGAGGTGGGCTCCGTTGAAGGCGCCGTCGAAGCCCAGGGCGTACTCCTTCTCCACCGCGCTGCACACCAGCCTGGCCTGGGTGTCCTCGAACAGCCCGACGTTGCCGGCGTGGTCGAAGTGCAGGTGTGAGAGAACGACGAAGTCGATGTCGCCGGGGGCGAGCTCGAGCTGCTTGAGGCGGCTGTCGAGGTACTCGTCCTCACCGACCTTGTCGTAGGGGAAGAAGTCCTGCAGCCCGGTCGGCTCCCAGTGCGTCTCCCAGCTGCGCGGGCAGCTGGTGTCCCACAGCAGCCGGCCCTCGGGGGTGTCGACCAGCACGCAGTGGGTGGGCACGTCGACCCACTCCGGCGGCTGGTCCTTCTGGTGCCGGTTGCGGATCGACCTGTTCGGGGCGAGCAGCAGCCAGGTCAGGTCGGCGGTCATCGACCCGCAGGGCAGGATCGTCAGGGTGGTTCCGTCAGCAGCCATTTCTCGTCTCCTCAGGGTGGGTGGGGTGCTCAGCCGAGCTGGAACGGGTCGCGAGTGCCCCCGGTGAGCTCGACCATCACGGACTTGGTCTCCAGGTAGGCCTCGACGGCCTCGACGCCGTTCTCGCGACCGACGCCCGAGAGGCCTCGCCCGCCGAACGGCATCGCCGGCGTGACGACGCGGTAGGCGTTGACCCACACGGTGCCGGCCTTGATGGCCGCCGCCATCCGGTGGGCGCGGTGCACGTCCTTGGTCCACACCGCCCCGGCCAGGCCGTACGGCGTGTCGTTGGCGAGCCGGACGGCGTCCGCCTCGTCGGTGAAGGAGTAGACGGTGAGGACGGGGCCGAAGACCTCCTCGCGGGCGATGGTCGCGCCAGGGTCGGCGAGCACGACCGTGGGGCGGACGAACAGCCCCCCGAGCTCGGCGTTCGGCTCACCACCGCAGGCGATGACGGCGCCCTCGGCGCGGGCGCCGTCGAGGTAGGCGAGCACCTTCTCGTACTGCACGGTGTTGGCCATGGGGCCCATCTCCGTGCCCGGCGCGGTGGGGTCGCCCTGGACGATGGCCTCGGCGCGGGCGACGACGCGGGCCACGAGGTCGTCCTTGACCGACTCGTGGACGATCAGCCGCGACCCGGCCATGCAGGTCTGCCCGGCCGCGGCGAAGACGCCGGCGACCAGCCCGTTGGCCGCGGCGTCGAGGTCTGCGTCGGGGAAGACGACCTGGGGCGACTTGCCGCCGAGCTCGAGGGTCACGGCGTTGATGTTGGCCGCGGCAGCCTGCGCGACCTTGGCGCCGGTGGCGGTGGACCCGGTGA
The DNA here is from genome assembly GCA_963714475.1 of uncultured Actinomycetota bacterium. Lineage (GTDB taxonomy): Bacteria > Actinomycetota > Actinomycetes > Propionibacteriales > Nocardioidaceae > Nocardioides. The sequence goes on along the minus strand of CAVQOP010000004.1, from coordinate 447,591 downwards.
AGGCGACCTTGTCGATCCCGCGGTGGGCGGCCAGGGCGGCGCCGGTCTCGCCGGTCGCGCCGGTGACGACGTTGATCGTGCCGGCAGGCAGCCCTGCCGCGGTGAGCACCTCGGCGAACGCCACCGTGGAGGCCGCGGCGTGCTCGGAGGGCTTGACCACGCAGGTGCACCCGGCCGCGAGGAGCGGCGCCAGCTTCCAGGTGAGCAGCAGCAGCGGGCTGTTCCACGGCGTGATGGCGCCGACCACGCCGACCGGCTCGCGCAGGGTGTAGCCGAGGTAGCTGCTCGGGGCGGCAGCCGGGACCGTGCGGCCCTCGAGCTTGTCGGCCAGCCCGGCGTAGTAGAGGTACCAGGCGCCCATGCCGCGCAGCTGGCCGAGCATCTCGCGCATCAGCTTCCCGGAGTCGCGGACCTCGAGCGTCGCCAGGTGCTCGGCGTTCTCGGTGATGGCGTCGGCGACGGCGCGCAGCGTCGCGGCACGCTGGAAGCCCGAGGCCTGGCCCCACTCGCCGATGAGCGCCCGACGCGCTGCGGCCACCGCGGCGTCCACGTCCTCGGCGCCGCCGTCGGCGAGCTCCGCCCATGCGAGGCCGGCGTACGGGTCCTGGGAGGTGAAGGTGCGACCCGAGGCCGCCGGGACGGACCGTCCGTCGATGAACAGCCCGAACCGTTGTCGCGGTGTGTCGTCACTCACACCTCGAACCTAGGAGGCCCGCACCGTCTGGGCTATCCGTTGCGTGAGACGTCGGGACCGATCCGTGCGAGGCCTCAGCGGTGCAGCGTCACGGAGGGAAGCTCGTCGAACTGGTCACGGTACTGCTGGGCGAAGCGCGAGGGGTGGGCGAAGCCCCAGCGCAGGGCGACGTCAGCGACACGCACGTGGTCGGCGTCGGAGCTCAGGAGCTCGGCGCGCACCCTGTTGAGCCGGACCCGGCGCACGTAGCCCATCGGCGAGACGCCGAGCTGCGCCTGGAACGCGGCGTGAAGGGTCCGCACGCTGACGCAGCCCACGCGAGCCAGCACCTCAGGTGTCAGCTCGTCGGCGGCGTGATCGTCGACGTGGGCGACCACCGGCGCGAGCCGACCGAGCCGGCGCGTGTCGTTGCGACTGCGCAGGGAGTCGCTGAACTGGTGGCGCCCGGCGTGCAGCAGCGTGCTCAGCACGTAAGCCTCCAGCTGCTCGCGGGCCAGCGGCATGGAGGCCAGGCCGTCGGGCTGGTCGAGCTCCGTGGCCAGGTAGCGCGCCGAGCTCAGCAACGTCGCGCCGCAGGCCGTCGTCAGGTCCAGTCCGAGGTCGAAGTCGATCGGCTCGGTCACCGGCGTCCCGAGCATGTCGGCCAGGTGGGACTCCAGCCGGGTGCGTGAGATCCTCAGGATGATCTGCTCGGCGTCCTCGGCCCACCAGACCGTGCTGTGCCGCACGGGTGAGATGACCACACCGCTGCGGTCGGCCGCGGTGCTCTCCCGGCCCCCGTCCTGGGCCGCGCGGGTGTGGCCCGCGAGGGTCAGGTTGACGTGGTAGTACTCCTCCGAGGGTGGCATCTGCAGCCGGGTCTGCGCCTGGTAGGTCAGGTAGCCGACGGTCAGGAAGCGGTCGGTCTGCGCGTTCAGGTGCAGGTCCAGGGCGTCCACGGGCCCGTCCAGGTCGTGGGGGAGGTAGACCTCGCTCACCGCCGCCCGGGCTTCCTCGAGGCTGTTCGTGGCCATCACGGGCGACGAACGCAGGTACTCCCGGATCATCGGCACCCCCTGGTGTGGTCCAGGTCACCGAGACTAGCCACGCCGCGGGCATCGGGACAGGGCCGGGTCGGTACCGGGCGACCCCGAGTGCGAGCCGACGGCTCAGGCGACGTACGCCGGCTCGGGTTCCGTGGCCCGACGCGACGCCCGCTCCTGCGAGATCGCGTAGACGATGCCGGAGATCCAGGCCACCGCGAGGAACGCAGCGACGACGGCGACCGTCGAGCCGCTGGCCCCGAACGCCTCGGCGATGGTCTTGGTGTTGGTCAGCACGATCAGGCCACCGGCACCGACCCCGAGCACGCGGGCGGGCATGATCCGGACGAGCCAGGCGGCGAACGGGGCGGCGATGACGCCACCGACGAGCAGTGCACCGGCGTAGCCCCAGAGGATGCCCTGCGAGCCGAGCGCGAGCAGGAAGCCCAGCGAGCCGCCGACGGCGACGACGAACTCGGAGGTGTCGATGGAGCCGACGACCTTGCGGGGCTCGAGGCGACCCGAGGAGAGGAGCGTGGTGGTGCCCACCGGCCCCCAGCCGCCGCCGCCGATGGCGTCGAGCGCGCCGCCGACGAGGCCCATGGGGGCGAGCATCCCGGCCGAGGGGCGCGACTTGAAGGTGGGGCGGCGCCCGCCGAGGACGAGGAAGCGGTAGATCACGTAGATGCCGAGCGAGAGCAGCAGGCCGGCGACCCAGGGCTTGGCCGCGTCGCCGTCGAGGTTGGCCAGGAAGGTCGCACCGGCGAACGCGCCGAGGAAGCCGGGTCCGGCCAGGATCAGCACGGTGCGCCAGTCGACGTTGCCGAGCTTGTGGTGGGCGAAGCCCGAGGCCAGCGAGGTCCCGATCTCGGAGAAGTGGACGGCGGCCGATGCCGCGGCCGGGGCGAGGCCGGCGGCGAGCAGGAGCGTCGAGGAGGTGACGCCGTAGGCCATGCCGAGGGAGCCGTCGACGAGCTGGGCGAGCAGGCCCACGAGGCCGAGGACGATGAGCTTGCGCATGAGGATCCTTCGAGGGGGAGGCGGTGGGGGGCACCGGCTGGAGGAGTTACTTGGTTAAGTCGACTGGAATACTAGACATTGAGAGCGCGACGTGTCCACCCGATCGCCCGAGCGGCGCGTCGGGTCGGACGGGTCAGGGCTCGAGCGTGACGCCGTCCGCGAGCCGGTAGGGCTGCGTGGCCACCAGGGCGCCCACCACCCGACGCAGGCGGGACACCTCGGCGCGCACGCTCACCTCGTGCTCGGCGTCGCCGTGCAGGGCCACGCTCAGTCGTCGTGCGCTGGTGCCCGCGGGGCCGGCGGAGGCGAGCAGACGCACCAGCTCGGCGTGGCGGGGCGTCAGGGCGCACGACCACGCCTCGCCCGTGCCGTCCTGCACGTGCAGCACCGGGACCGGGTCGGCGACCAGGCGCAGGCGCAGGGTGTCGGTGCAGCCCCGCGGCCGCACGAGCCAGCCGCCGGAGAGTCGTTCGGGCAGGCACAGACCGAGCCCGGGCACGGTGAGCGGCTGGTGCTCGCGGGGCACGGCGATCCGCTCCTGGGCCGCGACGCCCGCGTGGTGGGCCACCCAGCCGTGGTCGTCGACCACGAGCAGCGGTCCGGAGCCGCGTCCGAGGGATCCCTCGACCGAGTCGCGCAACCGCCCGAGGTGCTCGCGGTGGCGCTGGGTGAGCCGGTGCTCGGCCAGCGCGACCGCGCTGCGCACCAGCGCCCCGATCGCAGGGTGCAGCGTCAGCGCGGGTCCGCTGACGTCGACCACCCCGAGGAGCTCACCGTCGCGGGGGTCGTGGATCGGCGCGGCCGTGCAGTACCACGGGTGCTGGCTGTGCTCGAAGTGCTCGGCCGAGAACAGCTGCACCGGCTCGGCCTCGGCCAGGGCGGTGCCGATCGCGTTCGTGCCGACCCGTTCCTCGGTCCACGTGGCGCCCTCGGCGAAGCCGAGCCGGTCGGCCTGCCGGCGTACCGGCGTGGAGCCCTCCCGCCAGAGCACGACCCCGTCCCGGTCGCACACGACCATCACGAACAGCGACGCGTCGGCCGTCGAGGCCAGCACGGCCCGCAGCTCGTCGATGACGAGGCTCAGCGGGCTCGCCCGCCGTCTCCGCGCCACCTCGCCAGCGTCGTGGGGGTCCCGGACCGCGGAGGCGTCCGGGTCCAGACCCAGGGCCAGCACCCGCCGCCAGGACCGTGCCACCAGCGCGCGGGGCTCACGGGGCGGGGCGCTGCCCGCCAGCACGGCGTCGTGGATGCGGGCCAGCTCGCGCGCCTGCACCGACAGGTCGCGACCCGAGCGCACCAGGGCGCCGGGGGCGGGCTCGGCGAGGACCATGCCCCGAGGATAGGTCGACCCTGTGACGGGCACCACAGCAAGCAGGGTGCAACACGGGTGCAACACGGTGCAACCCTGGCCGTGAGCCACGTCACGCGCTGGACTGGGTCCGACCGCGTCACGACGTACGACCCGAGGAGCCGCTCGATGACCGAGACCCTGGACCGACCCGCCGCCACCGACGACCCGGGCCGGGACGCGTCGGCACGCGCGACCGCGTGGTTCGCCGACTTCGAGGCCGCGCTGGCCGCGCGCGACGTGGACCGCGCCGCGGGCATGTTCGCCGCGCAGAGCTGGTGGCGCGACCTGGTCTCCTTCACCTGGAACCTCAAGACCGTCGAGCACCCGGCGGGGGTGGCTGACCTGCTGCACGCCACGCTGGAGCGGACCTCGCCGAGCGGCTTCGAGCTCACCGAGCCCGCCGAGGAGGCCGACGGCCTCGTCACGGCCTGGTTCTCCTTCGAGACCGCGGTCGGTCGTGGCTGGGGGCTGGGCCGGTTCAAGGAGGAGGACGGCGCGCTCAAGGCGTGGACCTTCCTCACCACGCTGCAGGAGCTGAAGGGCCACGAGGAGCCGCGCGGCACCGCCCGCCGGATGGGCGCCGCGCACGGGGCGACCAAGCAGGCCAAGACCTGGAAGGAGCAGCGCCAGGAGGAGGCTGCGTCCCTCGGCTCGACGACGCAGCCCTACGCGCTGGTCATCGGCGGCGGTCAGGGCGGGATCGCCCTCGGAGCGCGGCTGCGCCAGCTCGACGTACCGGCCCTGGTCATCGACAAGCACCCGAGGCCCGGCGACCAGTGGCGCAGCCGCTACAAGTCGCTGTGCCTGCACGACCCGGTCTGGTACGACCACCTGCCCTACCTGAAGTTCCCCGACAACTGGCCCGTCTTCGCGCCGAAGGACAAGATCGGCGACTGGCTGGAGTCCTACGTCGACGTGATGGAGGTGCCGTACTGGTCGAGCACCGTCGCCACCAGCGCCGTCTGGTCCGAGGAGGCCGGGCACTGGACGGTGGAGGTCGAGCGGGAGGGCAAGCCGCTCACCCTCACGCCGACCCAGGTCGTCTTCGCCACCGGGATGTCCGGCAAGGCGCGGATGCCCGAGGTCGAGGGCCTCGAGACGTTCAAGGGCGACGTCCACCACTCCTCGCGCCACCCCGGACCGGACGCGTACGCGGGCAAGAAGGCGGTCGTGATCGGCTCCAACAACTCCGCCTTCGACATCTGCGGCGCCCTGTGGGAGCACGACGTCGACGTCACGATGGTGCAGCGCTCCTCGACCCACATCGTCAAGAGCGCGAGCCTCATGGAGCACGGCCTCGGTGACCTGTACTCCGAACGGGCGCTCGAGGCCGGGGTCACCACCGAGAAGGCGGACATGATCTTCGCCTCGCTGCCCTACCGGATCCTGCACGAGTTCCAGATCCCCGCCTACGAGGCGATGGCGGAGGCCGACAAGGACTTCTACGAGCGGCTGGAGAAGGCGGGCTTCCGCCACGACTGGGGCGACGACGGCTCGGGACTGTTCATGAAGTACCTGCGCCGCGGCTCGGGCTACTACATCGACGTCGGCTCGGCGGAGCTGGTCGCCGACGGCGAGGTGGCCCTGGCGCACGGCCAGATCGCGCGGCTCAGCGAGGACGCCGTGATCCTCGAGGACGGCACGGAGCTGCCGGCCGACCTGGTGGTCTTCGCCACCGGTTACAACTCGATGAACGGCTGGGTGGCCGACCTCGTCGACGACGAGACCGCCGCACGGCTCGGGAAGGTCTGGGGCCTCGGCTCGGAGACGACCAAGGACCCCGGTCCCTGGGAGGGTGAGCAGCGCAACATGTGGAAGCCGACGCAGGTGCAGAACCTGTGGATGCACGGCGGCAACCTGCACCAGTCGCGTCACTACTCGCTGTTCCTGGCGCTGCAGCTCAAGGCGCGCCACGAGGGGATCGAGACCCCGGTCTACGGGCTGCAGGACGTGCACCACACGGGCTGAGCCGTGCGCCCGGGCGGATCGCCGACCCGACTGCTCCACAACAGGGTGCAGCGGTTGGCGCCGTCTGGGAGGCTGTGAGCCATGAGGATGCCCGGCGGCAGGGCCGCCAAGCGGATCGCGCTCGAGAGCGCGGGCTGGGCGCTGGTCGCGGTCGGGGTCGTCCTGATGCCGCTGCCGGGTCCCGGCCTGCTGATCGTGCTCGGCGGCGTGGCCCTGCTGGCGCGCCAGTACACCTGGGCCGAGCGGAACCTCACGCGCGTGCGGTTGCGGGCCCTGCGTGAGGCCGCTCGCAGCGTCTCGGGGCCCGTGCCGATGGCGGTCACGATCATCGGCATGCTCGCGCTGATCGCGGTCGGCGTCTACTGGATCGTCTCGCCTCCGGTCCCGTCGTGGTACCCGTTGCCCGATGCCTACTGGCTCCCCGGCGGCATCACGACCGGCGTCTTCCAGATCGCCTCGGGGCTCTTCGCCCTGGGCCTGATGGTCTACAGCTACCGCCGCTTCCACGACAATCCCGCCGCCGTCGCCGAGCTCGAGGGCGACATCGACGAGAACGACGACCCGACGGCACCCAGGGTCGACCAGGGTCCGAGCCCCCTCCGCTCGGACGACAGGGGCTCCCGGATGAGATGATGGTCACACGGTGACGCTCGGGGTCTTGTCACGTTCGGTGAACGTGTGTTTACTAAACGAGGTCCACATGGGTGAAAGGGTGCCGCTGTTGCCGCTTCTCGACCGGTTGAGCTGGGACGGCGTACGCCGTGCCGGGGCTCAGCTCACGACCCCGCTCCTGCCCGACGACTACCTGTCGCTGCTCAACCCGCTCTGGACGACGCGGGAGCTGCGCGGCGTGATCGTCGAGGTCGTCCCCGAGACCGACGACGCCGCGACCGTGGTCATCCGGCCCGGTTGGGGCTGGCGCTACAGCCACCAGGCCGGCCAGTACATCGGGATCGGCATCCAGGTCGAGGGCCGGTTCCACTGGCGCTCCTACTCCGTGAGCACCCCGCCCGAGCGCAAGGGCAAGACCATCGCGATCACCGTCCGCGCGATGCCGGAGGGCTTCCTGTCGGGCCACCTCGTCAACGGTGTGGAGCCCGGCTCGCTGATCCGGCTCGCCCTGCCGGCGGGCGACTTCACCCTGCCCAACCCGCCGCCGCCCAAGATCCTCTTCCTCGTCGGCGGCAGCGGCATCACCCCGGTGATGTCGATGCTGCGCACGATGGACCGCCGCAAGACCATGCCCGACGTGGTCCTGCACTACTCCTCGACCAACCCCGACCGGATGATCTTCCGCGAGGAGCTGCACGCCCTCGCCGAGCGCCACGAGGCCCTCAGGGTCGTGGAGCGTCACACCGACGACGAGGGCATGTTCGTCCTCGAGGACCACCTCGCCGACCTCGCCGCCGACTGGCGCGAGCGCGAGGTCTGGGCCTGTGGCCCCGCGCCCATGCTCGACGCCGCCGACGAGTTCTGGTCCGCGGCCGACCTCGACGACCACCTCCACCTCGAGCGTTTCTCGGTGAAGCTCGACGGGGACGGCGGCGAGGGGGGCACCATCACGTTCCTCAACTCCGGCAAGAGCGTCGAGGCGGACGGGGCGACCACCGTGCTCGAGGCGGGCGAGGAGGCCGGCGTCGGGATGCCCTACGGGTGCCGCACCGGGATCTGCCACACCTGCACCGTCACGATGACCGCGGGCACCGTGCGCGACCTGCGCAACGGCGACGAGTTCACCGAGCCCAACGGCTCGATCCAGACCTGCATCACCGCCGCCGTCGGCGACGTCACGCTCGACATCTAGCCACCCCCCGCCCGCACCTGCACCTGCATTTGCACCCGACCGAAGGGACACGTCGATGGCCATCGCCGACGTCAAGGAGTACACCCACCTCACCGAGGCGGAGGTCGAGGAGCTCGGAGCCGAGCTCGACGCCCTGCGCGCCGAGATCGAGGAGAGCCGCAGCGACAAGGACGCCGCCTACATCTACTCGATGATCCAGTTCCAGCGCCGCCTCGCCGCGGCCGCGCGGATCACGCTCGCCGTCTCGGCGTACCACAAGAAGACGCGGGTCCCCGGTGCCGTCGTCGGGGCCGGGATGCTCGGCGTGGCCAAGATCCTCGAGAACATGGAGATCGGCCACAACGTCATGCACGGCCAGTGGGACTGGATGAACGACCCGGAGGTCCACTCCAGCAACTGGGAGTGGGACACCGCCCAGCCGGCCGAGCAGTGGAAGCACTCCCACAACTACGTGCACCACCAGTTCACCAACGTGCTCGGCTACGACAACGACATCGGGTACGGCATCCTGCGCATGGCCCGCGAGCAGAAGTGGAACGTCTTCAACCTCGGGCAGCCGGTCTACAACGCCGGCCTCGCGCTGCTCTTCCAGTGGGGCGTCGCCCTGCACGACCTCGACATCGAGGCCATCCGCAAGGGCAAGAAGGACCCGAAGCTGATGAAGAAGCAGCTCAAGCAGATCTGGCAGAAGGGCCGCCGTCAGGCGCTGAAGGACTACGTCGTCTACCCCGCGCTGTCCGGGCCGAGCTTTGCCACGACGATGACCGCGAACGCCGTGGCCAACCTGATGCGCAACGTGTGGTCCTACACGATCATCTTCTGCGGTCACTTCCCCGACGGTGCGATGCACTTCACCGAGGACGAGATCGAGGACGAGACCCGCGCGGAGTGGTACCTGCGCCAGATGCTCGGCTCGGCCAACTTCCAGGGCGGCACGACGTTGCACATCATGTCGGGCAACCTCGGCTACCAGATCGAGCACCACCTCTACCCCGACCTGCCGAGCAACCGGTACGCCGAGATCTCCGTGCGGGTGCGGGCGCTGTGCGACAAGTACGGCCTGCCCTACACGACCGGTCCCCTGCACAAGCAGTACGGCCAGACGCTGCGCACGATCATGAAGCTCTCCGTGCCCAACGGCTGGACCTCCGCCGACGAGGACTACGTCGAGGTGCCGCGCGGTCGCAAGACCGACGCGGAGCTCGGCAAGCGTCGCGCGGAGACCGGGAAGTACGCCGCAGCGAAGACCGCGTGATCCCGACCACGGGCCTCGACGGGCGGCCCCGGGACCCCGATCTCGGGGGACCGGTGCCGTTCGTGTGCGAGGACGACCAGGGCGGCGCCACGGTGCGCCAGCTGGTCAAGAAGCGCGTCATCCAGTGCGCCCTGTCCCGCATCTGCTCGGTCTGCGGCGACCCCCTCGACCGGCCGCTCGCGATGATGGGCACCCGCGAGGAGCTGCTGCGCCAGGAGTTCCACGTGCCGCCCCTGCACGTCGCCTGCGCCGAGGTGATCGCCGAGGAGGTCCGTGACGCCGACTTCGGCGTCCTCGGTCAGGACCACGCCGTCGGCACCTGGATGCTCGTGACCACCGGTGGCTTCGAGCACGAGCGTCCTCAGTCGTGGGACGCAGACCAGCGGCCGCGGTTCCGGCCCAACTCGGTCGAGGAGACACGAGAGCTCTGAGCGTGGGAGCGCCGTCGCCGGTCCACTGACCTGCGACGACGTCCTGGCAGCGGTGCGCGTGGTCGGTCTCGTTCCCTCGTGCTCCAAGCGACGTCGGCGCCGTCGCCTAACCTCTGAGCGACCATGAGCCTCCACCTGCACCGCGCCGCGCGCACGGACGCGCTCGCCGACGCGCTGGGCGACCTGCTCGGCGAGCCGCTGGGTGACCCGTTCACCCAGGAGGTCGTCATCGTGCCGGCCAAGGGGGTCGAGCGGTGGCTGACCCAGCGGCTCTCGCACCGGCTGGGCGTGGGCGTCGACGAGGCGGGCGCGGTCCGTGCCGACGGGGTCTGCGCCGGTGTGCGCTTCCTCAACCCGAGCTCGCTGGTCTCGCTGCTGCTCGACCGCGAGCGCGACGACGTCTGGGACCCCGACCGCCTGGTGTGGCCGCTGCTCGAGGTCGTCGACGACTCGTTGGGCCAGCCCTGGTGCACCACGCTCGCCGCCCACCTCGGGCACGGGCTCACCGGGGAGGAGGCCGCGATGCGTCGCGACCGGCGGTGGTCGGTGGCCCGGCGGCTGGCCGGGCTGTTCGCCTCCTACGCCCGTCAGCGGCCGGGCCTGGTCACCGACTGGCGCGAGGGCCGCGACACCGACGGTGCCGGAGGCACGCTGCCCGCAGACCTGGCCTGGCAGGCCGAGCTGTGGCGACGTCTCGTCGCGCAGGTCGACGTGCCCGCGCCCGACCTGCGCCACCGCGCCGCGCTCGACCTGCTGCGTGCTGGGGACGACGATCTCGACCTGCCCGAGCGGGTCTCGCTGTTCGGCCACACCCGGCTGCCGGTCAGCGAGGTCGAGCTGATCGGCGCCCTGGCCAGCCACCGCGAGGTGCACCTGTGGCTGCCACAGCCCTCTCCACAGCTGTGGGCCGACCTCGCGGGCATCGGTGGCGTCCTCCCGCGCCAGGACGACGTGTCGGCCACCCGGGTCGGGCACCCGCTGCTCGCCTCGCTCGGCCGCGACACCCGCGAGCTGCGTCGGGTGCTCGACCTGCCGGCCGAGGACCACGCGGTCGAGGTCGTGGAGGCCAGGCCCTCGACGCTGCTGGGCTGGCTGCAGCACGACCTGCGCGGCAACCACGCCCCGCGCGCCGACGAGCGCGCCGGTCGACCGCTCGCCGCTGACGACCGCAGCCTGCAGGTGCACGCCTGCCACGGCCCGGCCCGCCAGGTCGAGGTGCTGCGCGAGGTGCTGGTCGGTCTGCTCGAGGACGACCCGAGCCTCGAGCCGCGCGACATCGTCGTGATGTGCCCCGACGTCGAGACCTTCGCGCCGCTCGTCTCGGCCGCGTTCGGCCTGGCCGACGTGGTCGAGCAGACCGGACGACCCGCGGTCGGTCACCCGGCGCACCGGCTGCGGGTGCGGCTCGCCGACCGGGCCCTGACCAGCACCAACCCGCTGCTCGCGCTGGCCGCGGACCTCGTCGAGCTCGCCGGGGGGCGGGTGACGGCCTCGGCGGTGCTCGACCTCGCCAGCTCGGCGCCGTGCCGGCGCCGGTTCGCGCTGAGCGACGACGACCTGGCCCGGGTGACGCGCTGGGTGGCCCAGTCCGGCATCCGGTGGGGCGTCGACGGCGCGCAGCGGGCGCGGTTCTCCATGCAGGGCTTCGAGCACAACACCTGGCGTGCCGGGCTCGATCGGGTGCTCCTCGGCGTCGTGATGAGCGGCGACCAGCACCGCCGCCTCGGGCGCGGGCTGCCGCTCGACGACGTCGCGAGCTCCGACGTGGATCTCGTCGGCCGGTTCGCCGAGCTCGTCGACCGCGTGGTCCGCTGCCTCGAGGCCCTCGAGGGCGCCGACGAGGTCGGCGCCTGGATGGCCGCGCTCGGCGACGGGGTCCGCGCCCTCAGCGAGGTCGAGGCCGACGACGCCTGGCAGGTCCCGCAGCTCGAGCGCGAGCTCGCCCGGGCCACGGCCAGCGCGGAACGGGGTGGGTCCGCGGGCCTCGGCCCGCGGCTGCGCCTGGCCGACGTCCGCGCCCTGCTGGCCTCGCGGCTCGGGGGCCGGCCCACCCGGTCCAACTTCCGCACGGGCACGTTGACGGTGTGCACCATGGTGCCCATGCGCTCCGTGCCGCACCGGGTGGTCTGCCTGGTCGGGCTCGACGACGGGGTGTTCCCGCGCACGACCTCGGCCGACGGCGACGACGTGCTCGCCCGCACCCCGCTGACCGGGGAGCGCGACGTGCGCAGCGAGGACCGCCAGCTGCTGCTCGACGCCCTGCTCGCCGCCTCCGAGACCCTCGTGATCACCTACACCGGCGCCAACGAGCACTCGGGCGCCGCCCGCCCGCCCGCCGTCCCGCTCGGCGAGGTGCTCGACGCCGCCGACCGCACCGTCGCGGCGCCGGTGCGCGACCGGGTCCTGGTGCACCACCCGCTCCAGTCGCACGACCCGCGCAACCTGGTGCCGGGTGCGCTCGTCACTGGGTCGTCGGAGGTGTTCAGCTTCGACCACGCCGCGCTCGCGGGGGCCCGGGCCGCGGCGGGGGAGCGGCGGGTGCCACCACCGCTGCTCGACGGTCCGCTCGCCGAGCGGGCGAGCGCCGAGGTCTCCCTGGCCGACCTCAAGGCGTTCTTCGTCCACCCGGTGCGCTCGTTCCTGCGCGGACGGCTCGAGGTCGGCGTTCCGCTCGAGCCCGACGAGATCGGTGACGCGATCCCCGTCGAGCTCGACAACCTCCAGAAGTGGGGCGTCGGCGACCGTCTGCTGACGGCGCTGCTGGCCGGCGAGGATGCCGAGGCCGTCATGACGGCCGAGCAGCTGCGCGGCACGCTGCCGCCGGGGAGGCTCGGCATCGGCGCTCTCGGCACCGTCGTGGAGGACGCGCAGCGTCTGCTCGACGCGACCGCGGACCTGCGGGTCGGCGAGGCGCGGTCCGTCGACGTGGCCGTCGACCTCGGTGAGGGGCGGCTGCTCACCGGGACGGTGGCGGGCCTCTGGGGCCCGCGGTTGGTCACGTTGGGGTTCTCCCGGCTCAAGCCCAAGCAGCGGCTCGCGACCTGGATCGACCTGCTGGCCGTGTCCGCCACGCTGCCCGACCACAGCGTCACCTCGCACGCGGTCGGTCGCGAGCGCGCCGGGCCGAAGCGGGCCCTGGCCGGCCCGGTCGACCACCGGGCCGTCGACTGGCTGCGCGCACTGGTCGAGCTGCGCGACCGCGGTCTGCGCGAGCCCCTCGCCCTGCCTGCGGCCACGTCCGCGGCGTGGGCCGGAGCACACGCTCGCGCGCTCCGGGGTGAGGACGTGTCCCCGGTCGCCATGGCGGCACGCGAGTGGGAGACCGACCCCCACCACCGGTTCGGCATGAAGGGCGAGGACGCCGACGCCTACCACCGGCTGGCCTGGGGCGACGCCGCCGCCCTCTCGACGCTGCTCGCCCGCGGGCTCGGCGAGCTCGCCTGGACGGTCTGGGAGCCGCTGCTGACCGGCGGAGAGAGGGTGAGCCCGCTGTGAGCGACGACCTGCCCGCCTTCGACATCGCCGCCGCGCTGCCGACCGGCACGACCCTGCTCGAGGCCAGCGCCGGCACCGGCAAGACCTGGACCATCGGCGCGCTCGTCACGCGCTACGTCGCCGAGGGCGTCGCGAGGCTCGAGGAGATGCTGGTGGTCACCTTCGGGCGGGCCGCGAGCCAGGAGCTGCGCGAGCGCGTGCGCGCCCAGCTCGTCGAGGCCGAGGCCGTGCTGGCCACGCGCGCGCCCGGCGTCCCGGACGCGGTGGTCCCGCTGCCCGAGGGCGACCGGCTGCTGGGTCTGCTCCTGGACTGCGCGCCGGACGAGCGCGCGCGTCGCCACCGGCGCGTGAGCGAGGCGCTGGCCGGCTTCGACGCCGCGACGATCGCGACCACCCACCAGTTCTGCTCGCTGGTGCTCGACTCCCTCGGGGTGGCGGGCGACACCGACTCCCGGGCGCGCCTCGTGGAGAACCTCGACGACCTCGTGGCCGAGGTCGTCGACGACCTCTACCTGCGCGCCTTCGCCTACGACGCCGCAGGCCCCGCGTTCGACCACGCCGACGCGATGACCATCGCCCGGGCCGTGGTCGGCGACCCGCAGGCCCGGCTCGAGCCGACCGGTCAGGACCGCTCGACCCCGGCCGGGCGACGGGTGGCCTTCGCCGAGGCCGTGCGCGCCGAGCTCGAGACCCGCAAGCGTCGCCTGGGCATCCTCTCCTACGACGACCTGCTCAGCCAGCTGGCCGACGCGCTCGCCGACGAGGCCTCGCCGGCCCGCACGAGGATGCGCGAGCGATGGTCGATCGTGCTGGTCGACGAGTTCCAGGACACCGACCCGGTGCAGTGGAAGGTTCTCGACCGGGCGTTCTCCGGGCACGCCACGATGGTCCTGATCGGCGACCCGAAGCAGGCGATCTACGCCTTCCGCGGCGGTGACGTCACGACGTACCTCGCCGCGGCGCGGACCGCGACGACCCAGCAGACCCTCGCCGTCAACTGGCGCAGCGACGCCGGCCTCCTCACCGCCTTCTCCGAGCTGCTCGACGGCGCCGAGCTGGGCGACGAGCAGATCGTGGTGCGTCCGGTGACCGCGCGCCACGTCGAGCCCCGGTTGGCCGGAGCGCCGGTGGCGGCACCGCTGCGGATGCGCGTCGTGCGCCGCGACACCTTCTCGCGAGGCCCCGCGAGCGCGCTGGTGGTCGGCCAGGTGCGCCCCCACGTGGCGCGCGACCTGGCCCTCGACGTACGCCGGCTGCTGACCTCCGGGGCCACCTGGTGCGATCGCCCGCTCGCGCCCGGCGACGTCGCGGTGATCTCCTACCGCCACGCCGACCTGGCCGCCGCCCGCGCGGCGCTGCTCGACGTCGGCGTGCCCGCCGTGATCGCCGGCGGGGGCAGCGTCTTCGCGACCCCGGCCGCCACCGAGTGGCTGACCCTCCTGGAGGCGCTCGAGCAGCCGCACCGTGCCGTCCGGGTGCGCGCGGCCGCCCTGACCTGCTTCGTCGGGCGGACCGCGCGCGAGCTCGACGAGGGCGGGGAGCGCCTCACCGACGACGTGGCCGACCTGCTGCGCTCGTGGGCCGAGTCCGTCGCGAGCCGGGGCGTGGCCGCGGTGCTCGAGGCCGCCTCCACCGGCGGGCTGACCGCGCGGGTGCTCGCCGAGATCGGCGGGGAGCGCCGGCTGACCGACCTGCGCCATCTCGGTGAGGCCCTGCACGAGGTCTCCCACACCGAGCACCTCGGGGTCGTCGCCCTGCTCGGCTGGCTGCGCGAACGGGTCGCCGAGGGCAGGGAGGGGCGCGGCACCGAGCGCACCCGTCGGCTCGACTCCGACGCGGCCGCGGTGCAGCTGGTGACCATCCACGCCAGCAAGGGCCTGGAGTACCCCGTGGTCTACCTGCCCGCGCTCGCCGACCGGTTCGTGCCGAAGCCGACCCGCCCGCTCTTCCACGACGACGACGGTCAGCGGTGCCTCGACGTCGGCGGCGGCGGGCCCGCGTGGGGTGACCACGTCGAGCGGTGGGCCGAGGAGGAGGCGGGGGAGTGGCTGCGCCTGCTCTACGTCGCCCTGACGCGGGCCAAGTCGCAGGTCGTCGCGTGGTGGTCGCCGACCCAGAACGCCGTCGCCTCGCCGCTGCACCGGCTGCTGCTGCGCCCGCCGGACACGGCCGCGGTGCCGCAGGCCCCGCGGCTGCCCGACGACCCGGGCGTCGTGGAGCTCTTCGCCCGGTGGCGTGAGCGTGGTGGCCCGTCCCCGGAGCCGGCGGTGCACGCCGACCCCGGTCCGGACCCTGCGCGGCCCGACCCGGTGCCGCTCGCCGTGCGTCGCTTCGACCGTGAGGTCGACCTCGCGTGGCGCCGTACGTCGTACTCCGCGCTGAGCCACGTCGAGGTCGCCGCGTCACCGGCCGTGACCAGCGAGCCCGAGGACCGCGTCAAGGACGACGAGGAGGTCGAGAACGTGCCGGTGGTGCCGGCGGGAGCACCCGCCGCCACGGAGCCGGTCCCGGACGTGGCCTCGCCGATGGCGGACCTCCCGGTCGGTGCGACGTTCGGGTCGCTGGTGCACGCGGTGCTCGAGCACGCCGACCCGGCGGCGGACGACTTCCGGGCCGAGCTCCTCGGTCACATCGACGAGCAGCGGGTCTGGTGGCCGGTCGACCTGGACCGCGAGAGGCTGGCCGACGCCCTGCTCGCGGTGTGCAGCACCCCGATCCTGCCCGGCTCGGAGGCCACCCTGGCCTCGATCGGCCTGCGGGACCGGCTGCGCGAGCTCAGCTTCGAGCTGCCGCTGTCCGGTGGCGACACCGCGCCGGGTCCTGGCCCCGCTGCGGGCGCCGGCCCGGTGCGGCTGCGCGACCTCGCGCCCCTGCTGCGCCACCACCTGCCCCATGGCGACCCCGTGCGGGGCTACGCCGAGGCGCTCGCGGTGCCCGCGCTCGGCGAGCAGACGCTGCGCGGCTACCTCACCGGCTCGGTCGACGTCGTGCTGCGGCTGCCGGGTGCGGCGGTCGGCGGCGCAGGTGGTGGGGTCGCGGGTCAGCCGCGCTACGTGATCGTCGACTACAAGACCAACTGGCTCGGTCCGCGCGACGAGCCGCTGACGGCGATGACCTACGCACCGGCCGCGCTGGACGCCGCGATGAGCGGATCGGACTACCCGCTCCAGGCCCTGCTCTACGCCGTGGTGCTGCACCGCTTCCTGCGCTGGCGCCAGCCGGGCTACGACCCCGAGGTCCACCTCGGCGGCGTGCTCTACCTCTACCTGCGCGGGCTGTGCGGGCCGGCGACGCCGAGCGTCGACGGAGGACGGTGCGGCGTGTTCTCCTGGCGTCCACCGGTCGCGCTGCTCGACGACCTGTCGGACCTGCTGGACGGCCGGGTCCCGCAGCTGACCCGAGGAGGCACGACGTGACGACCGGGGCCGTCGAGCCGCTCGGTGCCGATGACCGCCGGGTCGCGGTGCGGGCGACCGGGGTGCTCGCGGCGTTCAACCGGGCCGGCGTCCTCGAGGCCGCCGACGTGCACGTCGCGACCCGGGTCGCGGACCTCGGCGCCGAGCGCGAGGAGTCGGTCCAGCTCGCCGTCGCGCTGGCGGTCCGCGCGCTGCGGTCGGGCTCGGTGTGCGTCGACCTCGACGCCGTGGTCGACATCGCGGTGCCGGCCGGTGCCGGTGGGGCGTCGGGGACTCTGCCGTGGCCCGAGCCCACGGCGTGGCACGACGCCGTCGCGAGGTCGCCGCTCGTGGCCGCGGGGGCCCTGCGTCACGAGCCGCCGCTGCTCTACCTCGACCGCTACCACGCCCTCGAGGGCCAGGTGTGCGCCGACCTCGTCGCCCGCGTCGCGGCGCCGCCACCGACGACCGACGAGGCGGCTCTGACCCGGGCGCTCGAGCGGATCCGCGGTGATCACCTGAGCCCGGCGCAGGAGGAGGCGGTGGTCCGCGCCGTGCGGCAGTCGACGACCGTGCTGACCGGGGGCCCGGGCACGGGCAAGACCACCACGGTCGCCCGGATGCTGGTGCTGCTCGCCGACCAGGCCGCCGCGCGGGGCGAGCGGCTCTCGATCGCCCTCGCCGCGCCGACCGGGAAGGCCGCGACCCGGCTCTCGGAGGCCGTCACCGAGGAGCTCTCCCGGCTCTCGCCCAACGACCGCGACCGGGTCGGCGCGCTGGCGGCCACGACGCTGCACCGGCTGCTGGGGTGGCGTCCGGACAACACGACCCGCTTCCGCCACGACCGCGCCAACCGTCTCGGGCACGACGTCGTCGTGGTCGACGAGTGCTCGATGGTCGAGCTGACGATGATGGCCCGGCTGCTGGAGTCGGTGCGGCCGACCTCGCGGCTGGTGCTGCTCGGCGATCCGCGCCAGCTCACGTCCGTGGGTGCGGGGGCGGTGCTCTCCGACGTCGTCGAGGGCTTCGAGGGCGACCCGGCCAGCCCGGTGGTGTCGCTGAGCGAGAACTTCCGCTCCACCCGCGACATCCTGGACCTCGCCGAGGCCCTGCGTGACGGTGACGCCGATGCGGTGCTGGAGACGCTGCGCCGGGAGTCCCCCGAGGTCGAGCTGGTCGAGACCGACGACCCGGCCGCCGCACTGCGTGCGACCTGCGTGCGCACCGCGCTGGCGGTGCGGGAGGCGGCCGAGCTCGGTGACGCGACCGGTGCCCTGGCGGCCCTCGACGGGCACCGTCTGTTGTGTGCGCACCGAGAGGGGCCCTACGGCGTACGCCACTGGAACGCCCAGGTCGAGCGCTGGCTGGCCGAGGAGACCGGTCAGCCGATCTACGGCGAGTGGTACGTCGGCCGCCCCGTGCTGGTCACCAGCAACGACTACGCCCTCGACGTCTACAACGGCGAGACCGGGGCGACCGTGCGGGCGCCGGACGGGCGGCTGCGGATGTGGATCTCGGGCTCCGAGCGCATCCGCGACTTCGCCCCGGGCCGGATCGGTGACGTCGAGACGATGCACGCGATGACGATCCACAAGAGCCAGGGCAGTCAGGCGCGCTCGGTCACCGTCCTGCTGCCCGACGCCTCGTCGCGGCTGCTGACCCGCGAGCTGTTCTACACCGCGGTGACCCGGGCCCAGGAGAACGTGCGGGTGGTCGGCTCCGAGGCGGCGGTCCGCGCCGCCGTCGCGACCACGGCCCAACGCGCATCGGGGCTGGCCGGTCGGCTCCGGGCCGTGCGCGCGTCCGGTGCAGAGCCGGGGTGAGCGCTGCGGGCCCGAGCCTCTCGGTCCCGTCGACGTCGTGCTCGGTCCAGCCCGGCCTCAAGTTGTGGTTGAGGTTCTCCGACCTCTTGGTGTGATGCCAGCCGCGGGGGCGGGCGACGAAGGAGCGGGCCTTGAGCAGTGGCGAGTCGCGCGGGAGCATCCTCCCGTGCCGGACGGTGGGGCCCTCCCCCCGGTGCCAGTGGCTCCTGTCGCTGACGGTCGTGGCCCTCGCGGCGCTCAGCCTGACCGGCACCCGGTCCGGTGCTGAACCGGTCCAGCCGACGGTGCTCGCGTCCCCGGCCACGCCCGGGGTCGTCGGCGGGGCCGACAGCGGGGTCGTCGGGGTCGTCGGGGTCGGGTGCGAGAGCGTCCTGCGCCGCTACGCTCGCGACGAGCCGGGCTACCTCGCGGGGATGCAGGCCCACCCCATCTGCGAGCACCGGGGGACGTCGGTCCTCTACTACGACTTCCTCGACCAGATCGGGGTCCGCTAGCCGGCTCGACCAGCAGGTGGTCACCGAAACAGCAGCGCAACCCCTGCGGGCTAGGGTGCCGCGCGTGCCGTACCTCCTGCGTGTCGAGCTGCCCGACGTCCCCGGGTCGCTGGGTCGACTCGCGAGCGCCATCGGTGAGGCCGGTGGTGACATCGAGGCGATCGAGATCGTCGAGAAGCGCCACGACGGGGTCGCGATCGACGACGTGCTGCTCGAGATGGCCCCCGGCTCGATGCCCGACTCGGTGATCTCGGCCTGCAGCTCGCTGCCGGGGGTGTCGGTGGTGTGGATCAGCCACTACGCCCCGGGGGGCAACCTGGTCCTCGACCTCGAGGCCGTCGAGGAGCTCACCACCGATCCCTCGACCGCGCTCGAGCGGCTCGTCGACCTGCTCCCCGCCACGTTCCGCGCCGACTGGGCCCTGCGCCTGCACCGCTCGCAGGGCGTCGTGGTCCGCACCGGGGCCGCGCCCACCTCGCTGGAGTTCGTCGAGCTCGAGCGCCCGGCCCGCCTCGAGGTCCCCGGCGACGACGTCACCCTGTACGCCGCCGCCCGTCTCGACGGCAACCAGATCGTGGTCATCGGTCGCCGCGGCGGCCCCGACTTCCTCGACTCCGAGCTCGCCCGCCTCTCCCACCTGGTCGGCCTCGCCGTCACCATCAGCCACTCCTGACCGTCTGACCTCAGGAACACCCGGCCGGCCGGGTGTTCCCGAACCTGTCGCCCTTTGCAACAGCCGACAGGTTCGAGAACCAGCCGACAAGCTCGGCGCAAGCGGCTCACCCACCTACGGGCTAGCGTGCCGCCCATGAGTGCGATCGACGGCGTGTCCGACACCTTCGACGACGCATCCTGGGACGCCGTACCCGGGTTCGAGTCCTTGACCGACCTGACCTACCACCGGGCCCGTGCGCACGGGACGGTGCGCATCGCCTTCGACCGGCCCGACGTGCTCAACGCCTTCCGACCGCACACCGTCGACGAGCTGCTGCGCGTGCTCGAGCACGCCCGCACCAGCGCCGACGTCGGGTGCGTGCTGCTGACCGGCAACGGGCCCAGCGAGGCCAACGGCAAGTGGTCCTTCTGCACCGGCGGCGACCAGCGCATCCGCGGCCGCACCGGCTACCAGTACGAGGACGGCACCGGTCTCGACCGCGACGACGCCCGCAGTCCCGAGGACCGGGCGCGGCTGGGCCGTCTGCACATCCTGGAGTGCCAGCGGCTGATCCGGTTCATGCCCAAGATCGCGATCGCCGTGGTGCCCGGGTGGGCCGCCGGCGGCGGCCACAGTCTCCACGTCGTGTGCGACCTGACCCTGGCCAGCGCCGAGCACGCGGCCTTCAAGCAGACCGACGCGGACGTCGGGTCGTTCGACGGTGGTTTCGGGTCGGCCTACCTCGCCCGTCAGGTCGGTCAGAAGCGCGCCCGGGAGATCTTCTTCCTCGGCCAGACCTACACCGCCGAGGAGGGCGTGGCGATGGGGACGGTCAACAAGGCCGTGCCGCACGCCGACCTCGAGACCGTCGCGCTGGAGTGGGGCGGTCTGGTCAACGCCAAGTCGCCGACTGCGCAGCGGATGCTGAAGTACTCCTTCAACCTCATCGACGACGGGCTGGTCGGCCAGCAGCTGTTCGCGGGCGAGACCACCAGGCTGGCCTACATGACCGACGAGGCCGCCGAGGGCCGAGACCAGTTCCTCCAGAAGCGGGACCCCGACTGGTCGCCGTACCCCTGGTACTACTGATCAGCCTGTCGCCCAGCTCAGCGGAGTCGTGTGCCTGAGACCGAGCCCAGAACCGTTCTCGGGCACACGACTCGCCAGAGGGCCGACGGGTTCGGCCCTCCCGGCCTGCTGTCGCTGCCAGACCTGTATCACGCGACGGATGCTGCGCCTCCTGGACACGACACGGTGTTCGTCAGGGGGCGTATCTCGATGCAGAGCATGGCACTGTTCCTGGGGGCGACGCTCGCGATCATGCTGGTGCCGGGGCCGTCCGCGCTCTTCGCCTTCACGCGCAGCCTGGAGGGCGGTCTGCGCGCCGGGCTGTGTGCTGTCGCCGGCCTGGAGACCGGCTTGGCCGTGCACGTGCTCGCAGCGAGCCTGGGAATCTCCGGCACGATCGCCTCGTCACCGACGGCGTTCACCGCGCTCAAGGTCGCCGGCGCGGGCTACCTCGCGTTCCTCGGCGTGCGCGAGCTGACGGGACTCGGCCGCCGCGCCGTCGTGGCCGAGAGGCGGCCCATGTCGCGCAGGGGCTACGCCCGACAGTTCCGCGACGGGATCCTGGTCGACCTGTCCAACCCCAAGAGCCTGCTGTTCTGTCTTGCCTTCCTGCCCCAGTTCGTCTCGACCGGCAGTGGATCCACCGCGCAGCAGGTGACCCTGCTCGGCGTCGCCGTCGTCCTGCTGGCCGCGGTCGTCGACGGCACGTACGCCCTGTCCGCGGGTGTCGCACGCCGTCGCCCGGCCAGCGCCGCGTCGTCGCAGGTCCTGCAGCGGGCGTCTGGGGTGGCGTTCCTCAGCCTCGCCGCACTCACCTGGTTCGGTTGAGCCGCTCTGGTCCGTGTCAGTACCACCCGACGCGCTCGGAGTGCTCCCAGGCTCCCTGCGGGTTGCCGTAGCGAGCGGTGATGTAGGCCAGTCCCCAGGTGATCTGGGTCTCCGGGTTGGTGCGATAGTCCGGGCCGACGACGGCCATCTTCGAGGCCGGCAGCGACTGCGGGATGCCGTAGGCACCCGACGAGGGGTTCTCCGCGAGATGGTTCCAGCCCGACTCGCGTTGCCACAGTGCATCGAGGAAGGGCCACTGCTCGGCGTCGAAGCCGAACTCCAGCATCAGCTGGTAACCCAGGCCGCGGTTCGAGTCGGGGTCGACGTCGGTCGGCAGCGTGCTGGGCGACGAGCTGGGCAGGCTCAGCGCGATCCGCTCCGCTCGGTCGCGCAGCTGCTCGAGGATCACGCGCCGTGGGATGCGGGCGGCCGCGCCGGTGCGCTCCGGTCCCGTCCCTACGGTCTTCTCGGCTTCCGCGGACTTCGTGACCCTCGGGGTCGCCACCCTCGCCGAGGCTGCGCGGACGCGGAGGGCTCCGGGGCCGACGGGGAGTCGGTGACCCCGGCGCTGGTCGTCGCCGTCACCGGTGTGTCCGGTTGGGCGCGGGGGTCCGAGATCGACGGACCCACCTCGCCGCAGCCGGCGACCAGCAGCACCCCGAGCCCGGCTCCCACTACCCGCATCCGTCGCACGCCCACCACCCGCGGGAGCGTACGCGACGGAGCGAGGCGAGGCGCTGTCTGCGTGAGGTCCGCGCGAGCGGCCGAGTGGTGGGTTCGCACACGAAGTCTCACAGGTCCCGACGACACGATCAGTCCTCGGACTGGGACGCCCGACACGATCTCGAGGCCGCCCGGCTGGGCTGCCATCCTCGTCCGACGAGCCCGCGAGCGATGGCCACGAGTCGCAGACGTCGAGCGTCCGGCACCTACGCCGATGCACCCCTGGCACGTGACTGCGGGTGCGGGGGACGAGACGGCCAACTCCTCCGACCCTAGACACCCCGTCGGGGACGCGGCACGTTGAAAGGTGGTGCGCAACAAGGCGCGCTGCATCGACGGGAGAAACCCCATGTACTCAACCATTCGACAGCTCAAGCTGGTGGTGACGGCGCTAGCCAGCCTACTTCTGTTGCTACCGACGGCGGCGCACGCGACGACCAACCAGCTCACTGGGACGGCCTTCTTCAACAGGCCCCGGGCGGGTCCTGCCCCGAACCCCCGCGGGCTTTCGACAGCTACCCCGCCCTCGTGATGAGCGGCAGTCTCGAAGGCTGCTGGTACACCCACATCGAGACTGCTCGGACCACCCGAGGCGGTGTCTACCTCGAGAGCGGCAGGGAGCTCTTCGTCGGCCGGCTCGACGGCGGCCCGGCCGGTACGTTCACCACGACCTACAAGTTCGAGGCGAAGCTGAATGCCGATGGCGCCGAGGTACGCGGCCGCTGCCAGCACCCGATCACGCCCGGAAGCGGGACGGGCGGGTTTGCAGGCGCTACGGGCCGAGTTGATTTCAAGGACATCATCGAAGACCCGATCACCTACGTGTACCGGGGTCACATCAGTCTTCGGTGACGCAGCGTCAAGCGAGGTCCGACGCCGCCGGATACCGGAACCGCGAACTGGGATGCACCTACGAGATGTCCTGAGGAGGTCATCAGGCCCGCAGCGCTCGGCCGCCGACTCCGCCCGCCCGACGCCGCAGCTCCCACGCGCCCCGCGGTTCGTGGAACGCCTCGCGCGCGCCGGCGACCGCGGGGCGTGTGTCTCAGCACGGGCGGTGGGCCGGTGTCAGGCACACGACCGCTGCGGGAGTGCGCTGGTCTCGAGACGGGTGTGCAGGCGGGGCCGGCACGCGGCCTGCCCGCTGACCCCGACGGCGGAACCCCGGGGGACGCGGGGGCGTCTGATCCCCGTGAAGGCCTACCTGGGAGTCCTGATCGGCGTCATCGCCCTGTCGTCGACCGCGTGCGGCGGCGAGGCGATGACCCGCGCCGATGCCGATGCCGATGCCGGCGGCGCTCAGCGCGGGTCGTCCTCCCTCGGCGCTGCGCCGACCACGCCGCCCACTGACGGGTGGGCCACGATCGCGCGCTCTCCGTTGCCGGGCCGTCACGATGCGGCTGGGGTGTGGACGGGGACGGAGATGATCGTGGCCGGCGGCACCACCTCACCCCCGTGCCCGCCGGGCGCGGACTGCGTCGGCGACGTGGATGGCGCTGAGCGCGCCGACGGTGCCGCCTACGACCCGGAGTCGGACACGTGGCGAGCCATCGCCGAGGCTCCGCGCACCTTCACCTCGACCCAGGCCGTCTGGTCGGGAGAGGAGATGGTCGTCCTCACGGCTTCGAGGACGCTGGCCTACGATCCGGTCAGCGACACGTGGCGTGCTCTCGCGCCACCACCGGAACTCCTGGTCGACCCTGCCCCGCCTGTGGTCGCTGATGAGGTCATCGTGTTCGGCTCCTACGACCAGGTGCCCAACCGGGAGGCGACCGACCTGGTCCTGGATCCGGCGACCGGGGTCTGGACACCGCTTCCGCGCGACCCGTTCGGCGAGTCCTACGACCGCAGCCTCGCGTGGGACGGCACGCGGCTGTGGCTGCTGTCGATGCCCGTCGAGGGGCACTTCGAGGCCTACGACGGGTCGCCGTCACGGCTCGCGGTGCTGGAGGGCGGGCCGGCGGCGGGCACGTGGCGGGTCGTGGATCCGCAGACCCCGGACCTGGGCCAGGGTCAGGTGCTGTGGTCGGTCGACGATCGGCTCGTCGTTCCGACAGGGGCGTACGGGGGCACCGCGGCCTACACCTTCGACACCCGGGACGAGGAGTGGACGCGTGTCGAGGCGTCCCCGGGACGCGACGCCTGCGCCGTGCCTCGGGTGGGACCGGGACCGGCCTGGATCGCTGACGGGCGCGAGCTCACCGCCCCCACGGGCGAGGCGACGATGCCGGTCCCCGGGTGCCCGTCGCTCCCCGACGCCGACGTCGCTGTCTGGGCCGGCGACGAGCTGCTGCTGTGGGGCGGACCCGACCGTCGCTACGACACCAACAGCGCGGGCGGCCTCGTCTGGAGCCCGGCCTCCTAGCCGCGGGAGCTGCGGCTGAGACACTGACCGGCGTGAAGATCGTGGTCCTGACCGGTGCCGGCATCTCGGCCGAGAGCGGTGTGCCGACCTTCCGGGACGCGGACGGGCTCTGGGAGGGCCACCGGGTCGAGGACGTCGCGACGCCGGAGGCCTTCGAGGCCGCACCGTCGGTGGTGCACGCCTTCTACGACGCGCGCCGCGCCGCGCTGGCCGGCGTACGGCCGAACCCGGCGCACGTGGCTCTGGCCCGGCTCGGGCACGAGCTCGGCGAGGACCTGGTGCTGGTCACCCAGAACATCGACGACCTGCACGAGCGCGGCGGCTCGCAGCGCGTGGTCCACATGCACGGCGAGCTGCTCTCGGCGCTGTGCACCGGGTGCCGGCGGCGAAGCCCGTTCGCGGGCGCGATGGCCGACCTGCCGCCGTGCCCGGGCTGCGGGATGCCGGGCCTGCGCCCCGACGTGGTGTGGTTCGGTGAGGTGCCGCTGCACATGGACCTGATCCTCGACGCGGTCGTCGAGGCCGACCTGTTCGTCTCGATCGGCACCTCGGGCGCGGTCTACCCGGCGGCGGGCTTCGTGCAGCAGGCCAGGGCGTACGGCGCCCGCACCCTCGAGCTCAACCTGGCGCCCTCCGAGGGCAGCCACTGGTTCCACGAGTCCCGGCAGGGGCCGGCCGGCGTGCTCGTGCCGGACTGGGTCGACCAGGTCCTCGGCTCACCGTCGCGGTAGTCCGGGCCGGCGCCTCAGCCGAGGTCGAGCAGGGCGCCGACGTGGGGCGCGAGACGGAGCGTCGACCCGGACAGGGTCGCCCCACCACCGGTCTCGAACAGCACGCCGCCCTCACCGACGCCGCCGTGCTCGCCGACGTCGACCGTCGCCTCGTCGCCGCCGAGGTTGAGCACCATCAGCGACGAGCCCAGCCCCGCCGACGACGTACGCCGCAGGGTGAAGACCCGGGCGGTCTCGTCGGCTGTCGCCGAGACCGACCCGAAGGACGGGTCGCACAGCTCGGGGCGGGTACGCCGCAGCGCGGCGAGGCGGCGGTACGTCGCGAGCACCGTGGCGTGTCGACCCCGCTCGATCTCGGACCAGTCGAGCTTGGAGCGCTGATACGTCGCCGGGTCCTGGGGGTCGGGAACGACGGACTCGTCCCAGCCCATCTTGGCGAACTCGCCGATCCGGCCCTTGCGGGTCGCCTCGCCGATCTCGGGATCGGTGTGGCTGGTGAAGAACTGGAACGGGGTGGAGGCCGCCCACTCCTCGCCCTGGAAGAGCATCGGGGTGAACGGCCCGGCCAGCGTCAGCAGGGCGGCGCACCCGAGGAGGTCGTCGTCGAGGTGGGCGGCGAGCCGGTCGCCGGTCGCCCGGTTGCCGATCTGGTCGTGGTTCTGGTTGCACACGACCAGGCGCCACGTCGGCATGTGCTCGACGTCGACGGGGCGACCGTGGTCGGCCTCACGGAACGAGGAGTACGACCCGTCGTGGAAGAAGCCCTTCTCGCACACCTTGGCCAGCGTCGAGAGCGGCTCGAAGTCGGCGTAGTAGCCGGCCGTCTCGCCGCTCAGCGCGACGTGCACGGCGTGGTGGAAGTCGTCGCTCCACTGCCCGTCGAGCCCACGCCCACCACCCTCGCGGGGCGTGACCATCGTGGTGTCGTTGAGGTCGGACTCGGCGATCAGGCTCAGCGGTCGCCCGAGCGAGGCGGACAGGGCGGCGGTCTCGACCGCCATCTGCTCCAGCAGGTGCACGGGTGAGTCGTCGACCAGCGCGTGCACGGCGTCGAGGCGCAGCGCGTCGACGTGGTAGTCGCTGAACCACATCGCGACGTTGTCCAGGATGTAGCGGCGGACCTCCGCCGAGCCCTCCTGGTCGAGGTTGACCGAGTCGCCCCAGGTGTTCGAGCCGCTGGTCAGGTAGGGCCCGAACAACGGCAGGTAGTTGCCGCTCGGCCCGAGGTGGTTGTAGACGACGTCCTGCACCACGCCCAGCCCGGCGGCGTGGCAGGCGTCGACGAAGCGCTGGTAGGCCTCCGGCCCGCCGTAGGTCTCGTCGACCGCGAACCAGCCGACCCCGTCGTAGCCCCAGTTGTGGGTGCCGTCGAAGGAGTTCACCGGGAGCAGCTCGACGAGGTCGACCCCGATCGAGACCAGGTGGTCGAGCCGGTCGATCGCCGCGTCGAGCGTGCCCTCGGCGGTGAAGGTGCCCAGGTGCAGCTCGTAGATCACCGACCCGGCCAGCTGACGTCCGGTCCAGGCCTGGTCGCCCCAGGTGTACGCCGTGGGGTCGACCGTGCGCGA
Source organism: uncultured Actinomycetota bacterium (assembly GCA_963714475.1). Lineage (GTDB taxonomy): Bacteria > Actinomycetota > Actinomycetes > Propionibacteriales > Nocardioidaceae > Nocardioides. Next base: position 420,901 of record CAVQOP010000004.1, on the reverse strand, counting down.
GCGCCCGTGGACGCCGTCGGGCTGACGCCGAGAGCGTGGGTCGGGCCGGACGTCGTCGGCGTCGTCGAGCAGGTAGCCGTAGTCGGTGCCGGGCGGCGGGACCGCGAGCACCCGCTCGGGCGACCACCAACCGTCCTCACCGCGCTCCATCGCAAGAACGTCCTCGCCGAGCGAGAGACGCACCCGCGACGCACGCGGCGCCCACACGTCGAACGGTCCACGCACCGCCACGATCAGCTCTCCTTCACCAGCAGCGCGACGGGGTACGTCGCCAGCACGTCGTCGAGGTCGCCGGTCACGACCCGGTCGCTCACCACGTCGCGCCAGCGCCCGTCGGGCAGGTCCAGCGCGGTCCCGGCCCAGCCGCCGAGCGAGCCCAGCGCCACCGGCAGCCGGGTCGCCACCGCGATCGCGCCGCCGCGGTCGAACGCGACGACGTGGTCGGCGGCCGGGCCGTGGGCGGTCACCGGGGTGTAACCCCCGAACAGCTCGGGCCGGTCGCGGCGCAGCCGCAGCGCTGCGGCGGTGACCCGCAGCTTGGCGGTGCCGTCGTCGTCGGCCGAACCGCTCAGCGCACCGGTCCTCGAGCCGTCGTCCAACCCGGCCAGCACGGCTGCCCGCTGCTCGAAGTCGACGGGGCGGCGGTTGTCGGGGTCGACCAGGCTCTGCTCCCACAGCTCGCTGCCCTGGTAGACGTCGGGCACGCCGGGGATCGTCAGCCCGATCAGCTTGGCCGACAGGGCGTTGCTCCAGCCCGGGGCGGCCAGCTGGTCGACCAGGCTGGTGACCACCTCGCGTACGTCGGGCTCGTCCAGCGCCGCGTCGACCGCGGCGTGCACGGCCCGCTCGAAGGCCTCGTCCGGGGCGGTCCACGTGGTGCGGTCGCCGGCCTCGCGCATCGCCTTCTCGGCGTAGCCGTGCAACCGCTCGCGCAGGTCGCCCGGGACGTCGCCGTCGGCGCCGACCGACGGCCAGCACCCGATGACCGCCTGCCACAGCAGCGACCCGAAGCCGGCGTCGGGCAGGGGCGCCCGCTCGAGCAGCAGGCCCAGCGCGGACTCCCACAGCTCGGGGACCTCGGCGAGCACGGCGATCCGGGCGCGGGTGTCCTCGCCGCGCTTGGTGTCGTGGGTCGAGGCGGTCGTCATCGCGTGCGGCCACTCCCGCTGGCGCCGGTCCATCGCCGCGTGGAAGTCGGCGGGGGACACCGAGAACACCGACGGGTCGCCGCCGACCTCGGTCAGCGAGGTCAGGGCCGACCAGCGGTAGAACGCGCAGTCCTCGACGCCCTTGGCCATCACCATGCCGCTGGTCTGCTGCAGGCGGCGCGCGGCCTCCAGGGCGGGGTCGCCGAGCGCTCCGCCGATCGCGTCGAGGGTCTCGGCGAGGTCGGGGCGGTGGGTGCGGGCGGAGTCGAGTGCCGCGTCGAGGTGCTCGCGGCCGGAGTCGGGGTCCTCGGGCCGCAGGTAGGAGCGGTAGACCCCGAAGCAGGCCAGCACCTCGGCGACGGCGTCGATGCACTGCTCGGCGCCGACCTCGTCGAGCAGCGCGGGACGCTGGCGGCCGAGGTCGCGCACGATGCGGCGTACCTCGCTGTGCAGCGCGGTGTCGGCGACGGCGCGCTTGGTGTCGTGGATCAGCGCGTGCCAGTCGCGCCGCTCGCCGGCAGGACCGCCGCGCAGCCGCGCGTCGAGACCGCTCAGCGGGGCCTCCCCGGCCGGGTCGGTGAGCACCCGGTCGACGAACGACAGCGCGTCGTAGCCGGTCGTGCCGGCGGTCGCCCAGTCGGCAGGGAGGTCCTCACCGGGCTCGAGGATCTTCTCGACCAGCACGTAGGCGCCGCCGGTGACCTGTGCGAGGTCGTCGAGGTAGCCGCGCGGGTCGCGCAGCCCGTCCGGGTGGTCGACGCGCAGCCCGTCGACGAGCCCCTCGTCGAACCAGCGACGGATCTCGACGTGGCTGCGGGCCAGCACCTCGGGGTCCTCGACGCGGATCCCCGCGAGGCTGTTGACGGCGAAGAAGCGGCGGTAGTTCAGCCCGGCGTCGGCGGTGCGCCAGCTCACCAGCTGGTAGGCCTGCTGGGCGTGCACGGCGTCGGGGTCGTCGCCGGGGCTTGCGGTGCCGGGCGCGATCGGGAACACGTTGTCGTGGTAGCGCAGCGTCAGCTCACCCATCGTGCCCTGGTCCACGCGCAGGTGGCCGATCGCACCCTCGGGGGCGTCGGCGGGGTGCTCGGCGTCGAAGGCGAGGTCGTCGTCACCGACCACGGGGATGCGGATCCGGTCACCGCCGGCCTCCCAGTCGACGTCGAAGGCGGCGGCGTACGCCGACTCCTTGCCCCGGGTGAGCAGGTCCCACCACCACGGGTTCTCGACCGGTGTGGCGACGCCGACGTGGTTGGGCACGACGTCGACGAGGACGCCCATGCCCAGCTCGCGGGCCCGCGCGCTGACCGCGGCCAGGCCCTCCGGGCCGCCGCGGGAGGCGTCGACGCCGCCGTGGTCGACCACGTCGTAGCCGTGGGTGCTCCCGGGCTCGGCGACGAGGATGGGGGAGAGGTAGACCCAGTCGGCGCCGAGGTCGGCCAGGTAGCCGAGCAGGTCGGCGACGCGGTGCAGGTCCTGGGTGGCGTCGACCTGCACGCGGTACGTCGAGGCCGGCACCCGCCGTTCGCGCCCGGGCCGGCCGGTCACAGGTCCTCCTGGCCGTTGTCCTGCTCGGCCTGCGCCTGGACCTCGGCGTACGCCGCGATCGAGGCGTCGACCGTGTCCTCCCAGGTCTCCTCCTCCTCGGTCCACTCCTGGAGCACCAGCACGCTGCGCGAGGCCATGGTGACGGTCGCGCCCGCAGCGATCGGATCGTGCGCGTCGGCACCGCGTGCAGTGTCGATCGCGACCTGCCAGCGCCCGGCGTACTCCTCGGGGGGAAGCGTGACCTCGGCGTCCTCGTGGGAGGCGTTGAAGTAGAGCAGGAAGTGGTCGTCGGTGATCACCTCGCCGCGGGCGTCGCGCCCGCGGATGCCGTGACCGTTGAGGTACATCCCGAGGGCCTTGCCGCCGGCGTCCCAGTCCTCCTCGGCCATCGGGTCACCGTCGAGGTCGAGCCAGACGATGTCGTTGAGGCGCTCGCCGGTCGGGTCGTCGGCGTCGGTGCGCACCGTGGTGCCGGTGAAGAACCGCTTGCGCCGGAACGTCGGGTGCTCGGCGCGCAGCCGGGCCACGGACGCGGTGAACTCCACCAGCGGTCGGTCGACGCGGTCCCAGTGCATCCAGGCGATCTCGGAGTCCTGGGCGTAGGTGTTGTTGTTGCCGCCCTGGCTGCGTCCGGCCTCGTCGCCGTGCAGGATCATCGGGACGCCCTGGGAGAGCAGCAGCGTGGCGATCACGTTGCGCTGGGTGCGCGCACGCAGGCGCAGCACGTCCTGGTCGTCGGTGGCGCCCTCGACGCCGTGGTTCCACGAGCGGTTGTGGCTCTCGCCGTCGTTGTTGTCCTCGCCGTTGGCCTCGTTGTGCTTGTCGTTGTACGACACGAGGTCGCGCAGCGTGAAGCCGTCGTGGGCGGTGACGAAGTTGATGCTCGCGAACGGGCGCCGTCCGGACTGCTCGTAGAGGTCGGAGGACCCCGAGAGGCGGCTGGCGAACTCGCCGAGCGAGGGCTCGCCGCGCCAGAAGTCACGCACGACGTCGCGGTAGTCGCCGTTCCACTCCGACCACTGCGGGGGGAACCCGCCGACCTGGTAACCGCCGGGGCCGATGTCCCAGGGCTCGGCGATCAGCTTGACCTGGCTGACCACCGGGTCCTGCTGGACGAGCTCGAAGAACGTCGCGAGCCGGTCGACCTCGTAGAACTCGCGGGCCAGCGTCGAGGCGAGGTCGAAGCGGAAGCCGTCGACGTGCATCTCGGTGACCCAGTAGCGCAGCGAGTCCATGATCAGCTGCAACGAGTGCGGGTGGCGCACGTTGAGGCTGTTGCCGGTGCCGGTGTAGTCCATGTAGTAGCGCTGGTCGTCCTCGACGAGGCGGTAGTAGGCCTGGTTGTCGATGCCCTTCATGCTCAGCGTCGGGCCCATGTGGTTGCCCTCGGCGGTGTGGTTGTAGACCACGTCGAGGATCACCTCGATGCCGGCGGCGTGCATGGCCTTGACCATGGCCTTGAACTCCTGCACCTGCTGGCCGAGCTCGCCGGTGGCGGCGTAGGAGGCGTGCGGGGCGAGGAAGGCCAGGGTGTTGTAGCCCCAGTAGTTGCGCAGGCCCTGCTCGAGCAGGGTGGAGTCCTGGATGAACTGGTGGACCGGCATCAGCTCGATCGCGGTGACGCCGAGCTTGGTCAGGTGCGCGGTGATCGCGGGGTGCGCGAGGCCCGCGTAGGTGCCGCGCAGCTCCTCGGGGACCTCGGGGTGCAGCTGCGTGAGGCCCTTGACGTGCGCCTCGTAGATGACGGTGTCGTTGTACTCGACGCGGGGATGACGGTCGCCCTCCCAGTCGAAGAACGGGTTGATCACCACCCCGAGGGTCATGTGGGCCGCGGAGTCCTCGTCGTTGCGCGAGTCCGGGTCGCCGAAGGTGTAGGAGAACAGGCACTGGTCCCACTGGATCTCACGGTGGGTGGCCTTGGCGTACGGGTCGAGCAGCAGCTTGGCCGGGTTGCAGCGCTGGCCGGCCTCGGGGTCCCACGGGCCGTGCACGCGGAAGCCGTAGCGCTGACCCGGCTGCACGGTCGGCAGGTAGCAGTGCCAGACGTAGGCGTCGACCTCGGCCAGGGTCACCCGGGTCTCGACCAGGTCGTCGCCGGGGGTCTCCGGGTCGTCGAAGAGGCACAGCTCGACGGAGTCGGCCACCTCGCTGAAGATCGCGAAGTTGGTGCCGGTCCCGTCGAAGGTGGCCCCGAGGGGGTAGGGATGGCCGGGCCAGGTCTCTATCGTCACGTCTTCCTCCGCTTCAGCATTTGGATCGATCAAACCACAACCGCGCGGGGCGCTGACCCACCCCGGCGGCGGGCCCGGTCCAGACCGTCTGCTCCGGCCGGCGCGAGCCACCTGTTCTACTACAACGGTCCGACACCGCCGGACACCTCATCGAGATCCTGCGCGCCGGGGCGCACCAGCTCAGAAGGACCACGCATGCCCTCAGTGCGCCCCCTGCCCTCCCGCATCCTCGCCGTCGCCTCGATCGCGGCGACGGTCCTGGTCACCCTCTCGGCCTGCGGGTCCTCGAGCGTCAGCGGCGCCGACGTCGCGGAGCAGGTCTCGACCCAGCTCGCCCGGCAGATCGGGCAGGCCCCCGACGACGTGACCTGCCCTGAGGACCTCGCGGCCGAGGACGGTGCGACGACGAGGTGCGAGCTGACCGACGGCGAGCAGACCTACGGCGTCGACGTCACGGTCTCCTCGGTCGAGGGTGGCACCGTCAGCTTCGACATCGAGGTGGACGGCGAGCCGGCGAGCTGAGCCCAGCCTCGCCTTGCTTGCGCGGGGCCGGTGCGGTGCGCAGGATCGGAGCATGACCACGGACGCCACGGGTGTGGAGGCTCCCCGCACCCCCCAGATCGGCCCGCACGACGACGAGCCGCACGCCGACGGCCTCAGCAACCGCCTGAACTGGGTGCGGGCCGGCGTGCTCGGGGCCAACGACGGCATCGTGTCCACCGCCGGCATCGTGGTCGGCGTCGCCGGCGCGACGGCGGCCCGCTCGAGCATCGTCGTGGCCGGCATCGCCGGCCTGGTCGCGGGGGCGATGAGCATGGCGGCCGGCGAGTACGTCTCCGTCTCGACCCAGCGCGACTCCGAGCAGGCCCTGCTCGAGAAGGAGCGTCGCGAGCTCGCCGAGGACCCCGAGCACGAGCTCGCCGAGCTCGCCGGGATCTACGCCGGGAAGGGCCTCACCGAGGACCTGGCGCTCCAGGTCGCCGAGCAGCTGACGGCTCACGACGCGCTCGGCGCCCACGCCGAGGCCGAGCTGGGCCTCGATCCCGACGCCCTCACCAGTCCGTGGGCGGCCGCGTTCGCGTCGATGGTCAGCTTCACCGTGGGCGCGCTCCTGCCGCTCCTGACGATCCTGCTGCCGGCCGACGTCCGCATCCCCGTGACCTTCCTCGCGGTCGCGATCGCGCTGGCCGGCACCGGGGTGCTCAGTGCCGCACTGACCTCCGGCCCGACCCGCAAGGCGGTCCTGCGCAACGTGCTCGGCGGGGTGGTCGCGATGCTGATCACCTACGCCATCGGCAGCCTGGTCGGCACCCGGATCGGGTGAGCGGGCCGGTGGGCACCAGCCTGAGGGTCTTCGTCGCGCTCCGACCGGACCCGACGCAGGTCGAGCACCTCGAGGCCTTCCTCGAGCCGCGCCTCGACCACGGCCGTGCGGACGGGCTGCGCTGGAGCCCGTCGGAGCAGTGGCACCTCACGCTCGCCTTCGCACCCGCTGCCGAGGACTACCGGCTCGACGAGGTCGGCGAGCGGCTGGAGGCGCTCGGGCTGCGGTGCGACGACCTCGAGTGGGGCCTCGGTGGAGGCGGCGCCTTCCCCGACCCCTCGCGGGCCACGGTGCTGACGGCGGGGATCGCGGTCTCCGAGCCGGGCCGGGCCACGCTCGGGCGGCTCGCGACGGGTGCGCGCACCGCGCTCGCGACCGCGGGGGTCCCCGTCGACGGGAGCCGCTTCCGCCCGCACCTGACCCTGGCCCGGCGCACCCGGCCCGCTGAGGTCAGCTCGTGGGTGCGCCTGCTCGACGCCTACGCCGGCCCGGTGGCCGTCGCCGGGGAGCTGGAGCTGGTCGCCTCCCACCTGGGCGAAGGTCCACGCGGCCGCCCGCGCCACGAGGTGCTGGCGACCTACCCCCTCGGTGCGCCGCAACGCCGCTGGTGGCTCGCGTGACCCACGTCGGGCCGCGTGCGGAGCGCGGTCGCGCGGGAGGGCTGGCCCTGCGCACGTTCGACGAGAAGACCTGCGCGACGCTCAGCCGGCGACGCCGTACAGCCGGTCGCCGGCGTCGCCGAGGCCGGGGACGATGTAGCCGAGCTCGTTGAGCCGCTCGTCCATCGCGGCGGTGACGACGGTGACCGGGACGGCGTGGTCGGCGAGGGCCCCCTCGAGCCGGGCGCATGCCCTCGGGGGCGGTGAGCAGGCAGATCACGGTGATGTCGTCGGCGCCGCGGGCGGTGAGGAACTCGATCGCGGCCACGAGGGTGCCGCCGGTCGCGAGCATCGGGTCGAGCACGTAGCACTGACGTCCGGAGAGGTCCTCGGGCAGCCGCTCGGCGTACGTCGAGGCCTCGAGGGTCTCCTCGTTGCGCACCATCCCCAGGAAGCCGACCTCGGCGGTCGGCAGCAGCCGCATCATGCCGTCGAGCATCCCGAGCCCCGCGCGCAGGATCGGCACGACCAGCGGCTTGGGACTGGCCAGGCGGGTGCCGGTGGTCGGCGCGACCGGCGTGACGATGTCGTAGGGCTCCACCCGCACCTCGCGGGTCGCCTCGTAGGCCAGCAGCGTGACCAGCTCGTCGGCGAGCAGGCGGAAGGTCGGCGAGGCGGTGTCCTGGTCGCGCAGCACGGTGAGCTTGTGGGCGACGAGCGGGTGGTCCACGACCTGGGTGCGCATGGCGACGACCCTAGTGGGGCCGGAGCACGGGGATCAGCAGGCGGAGTCGTCCGTCCCGGCGTCGAGGGCCGGCGCGTCGGTGGCCAGCTTGTTGCGGGCGCTGGTGTCGAAGTGGCGCAGCCAGTCCATCTGCATGCGTGAGCGGTTCATGCCGTTGCCCCCGCGACCCCGACCATCGCGAAGCGCACGGTCATCGCGACCCCGGAGATCGCCTCGGGCCGGGTCTCGGTGCGCACGAGGTGGGCGTCGACGAACCACGAGATGCGCTGGCGGCGCAGCTCCACGGCGTAGGTGTGCCAGCGGTCGTCGGTCGGCACCGCGGTGTCGCCGGCGAGCACGGGCTCGGTGGCGGTGTAGGAGCGGTCGGGGAGCGTCCGCACGCCGAGGCGTACGCCGGTCCCTGCCGCGGTCTCCGCACCCGCGCCGGTGACGTAGTCCTCCAGCGTCGACGTCCTGCCCGCCGCAGTGCGACTGCGCGCGCCGCCGGGGCACGAGCGAGGTCGTCACGCGGTAGTCGGTGCCGTCGGTCTCGTAGCGACGGGAGCGCAGCCGGATCTCCCAGCGGCCGACCCGGCTCGCCCGGGGCGGTCCGGGTCGCGGCGAGCGTGCCGCGCGAGGTGGTGTTGAGCGTCAGCATCCCGTTCTGGTTGACCACCTCGCCACGCCCGCGGACCTTCCACCGCTCGGCGGGGAGGTCGCCGACGAAGGTCTCGTCGTAGACCAGCCCGCCGCCGTACCACCAGCCGAAGGTGTTGCCCGCGTTGACCGGCCCCGGCTCCTCCCCGGCGTGGTCGGCCTGCGCCGACGGCAGGACCCCGAGCGGTGCGAGCACCGCGAGCAGGCCGAGCAGACCGAGCAGGACACGGAGCCAGCGAGGCGGGGGAGCGCGGGGGAGCCGGGGGAGCCGGGGGAGCATGCCGGGACCGTACGCCGTCCCGCCCGCCGAGGTGCCAACTTCTGCAAGCCGAGGTTCCAGTCTTTGCGGGTCGAGGTTCCGATCTCGGTTGATCGTGACGTCGGGGTCGAGAACCGGATGGACCGCCCGGGGCGGCGTCTGCCACGCTGCAGGTGGTGGCCGGTCGACCACTGCCCGGTGCGTACGCCTGCGGAGGACGACATGGACGACGAGCTCGAGGCCGTGGACTTCGCCGTCGCGGCCTACCGCCACGACGGGCAGTGGCGCGTCGACGAGCTGGCGCTGGACCACGTCGAGGACGCGACCGCCCTGGTGGGGGCCCTGCGCCGACTGCCCGGCGAGTCCGGGTCGATCGCGATGGTCGCGGTCGACGAGGACTGGTTCCTGCTCGCGCGGGTGCAGGGGGCCGAGGTCCGCCTCGTGCTCTCCGACGTGACCGCGGCCCAGGACTGGGACCTCGCCGACTCCGCCGTCGAGATGCTCGGCCTGCTCGGGGTGCGGGTGCCCGACGACGAGGACCTCGACGCCGCGGCCGACGACGCGACCCTTCCCGCCGGACACCTCGACCTGCTCGCCGACCTCGGGCTGCCGGCCGACGACCTGGGCGAGATGATCGACGACGTCGACTCCTACCCCGACGACGTGTGTGCCGAGGTCGCCGAGCGCCTCGGGTTCGGCGACCTCTTCGACGACCTGCTCGACGAGCCCGCCGGGCCGACCCCCGCCTGAGCGTGACCGCAGCGAGCACCGTGGACCGCTGGTCCGCCCCGATGCGCGAGGCCCTCGCCGAGGCGCGCGCCGCGCTGAGCACCCACGACGTGCCGATCGGTGCGGTGGTCGTCGCCGACGACGGCAGCATCCTCGGCCGGGGTCGCAACGTGCGGGAGGCGCAGGCCGACCCCACCGGTCACGCCGAGGTCGTCGCCCTGCGGGCTGCCGCCACCGCCCGCGGCCAGTGGCGCCTGGGCGGCTGCACGCTGGTCGTGACGCTCGAGCCGTGCACGATGTGCGCGGGGGCCGCGGTGCTGGCCCGGGTCGACCGCGTCGTCTTCGCCGCCCACGACGACAAGGCCGGCGCCGTCGGCAGCCTGTGGGACGTCGTCCGCGACCGCCGGCTCAACCACCGTCCCGAGGTGGTCACCGGGGTGCTGGCGCAGGAGTCGACCGCGCTGCTCGAGCAGTTCTTCAGCGGGCACCGCGACGCGTGACCGCCTCGGCCGCCGCGGCGACGGCGAGCCGCACCGCCTCGACCAGACCGACCCCGCAGGCGAGGTACGCCGCCAGCGTGCCGGCCAGCGCGTCCCCGGCGCCGGTGGTGTCGACGACCTCGACCGCGGGCGCGGGCACCGGCGTGGCGCCGTCGGGGTCGGCGACGACGGCCCCGCGGGCGCCGAGGGTGAGCACCACCGAGCGTGCCCCGGTCAGCCTGCGCAGCTCGACCGCGTCGGCCGCGCCGAGCTCGGCCGCCTCCGACTCGTTGACCACCAGCGGGTCCGCGGCAGCGAGGGTCGACGGCGCGACACCGACGACGGGGGCCAGGCCGAGCACGAGTCGGGCGCCCGGGGCGAGGGCGTCGGCGGCCGTGTCGGCGGGGGCTGCGCCCACCTCGGTCTGCGCCAGCACGACGTCGGCGCCCGCCACGGCCGCGGCCACCTCGGCGGCGGTGAGGGAGGCGTTCGCCCCGGTGCCGACGACGATCGAGTTCTCCCCGTCGGGCGTGACCACGATCAGGGCGACCCCGGTCGCCTCGTCGTCGCGCACCGCGACCGGCGCGACGTCGACCCCGGCCGCGACGAGCGCGCGGACCTGCTCGTCGCCCGCGGCGTCGCTCCCGACCGCGCCGCACAGCGCGACCGCGACCCCGGCGACGTCGGCCCGGGCGGCGGCCACGGCGGTGTTCGCGCCCTTCCCGCCGGGGGCGTACGCCGGTCCGTCGCCGACCACCGTCTCGCCGTCGCCCGGACGGCGGGCGGCCCGCACGACGACGTCCTGGTTGATCCCGCCCACGACCAGCAGCCGCACCGGCCGGTCAGCCACGCGTGGACCCCCGCACCACGAGCTCCGGGGTGAACACGATCTGGCGGTGGCGGTGGTCCGGGTCGTCGGCCTCGTCGAGCAGCAGCTCGGTCGCGGTGCTGCCCAGCAGCCGGCGGGGCTGGCGCACGGAGCTCAACGGCACCGCCGCCGCGGCGGCGAACTCGATGTCGTCGTAGCCGACGATCGCCAGCTCCTCGGGCACCCGACCGCCGTGCGCGATGCTCTGCTGGAGCAGTCCGAGCGCGAGCAGGTCGTTGGCGCAGAAGGCGGCCGTCGGGCGGCTGGTCGGCGACATCGAGGTGAGCCGGTCCCCGGCGCCGCGACCCTCGGCGACCGTCAGAGCCGTCGTCTCGATCACGACGAGGTCGCTCAGGTCCCGGCCGGCCGCCGCCCAGGCGCCACGGGCGCCGTCGAGACGGTCGCGGACCTGGCCCAGGCTCGACGGCCCTCCCACGAAGGCCACCCGGCGGTGGCCGAGCTCGAGCAGGTGCTCGACGGCGAGACGCCCCCCGTGGCGGTCGTCGACACTGACCGAGCACAGGTCGGCGTCGCGACGGGTGCGGTCGACGACGACCACGGGGGTCCCGCGACGGGAGACCGCGGCCAGCACGGGCGAGTCGGGGTCGACCGGTGTCACCAGGATCCCCTGCACCCGCTGCTGCTCGAGGTGGCCGAGGTAGGCCTGCTCCCGCTCCACCCGTTCCCCGGAGTTGCACAGGAAGACCGAGAGCGATGCCGCCTCGGCGGCACCCTCGATGCCGCTGGCGACGTCGGTGAAGAAGGGGTTGCCCGCATCGAGCACGACGTAGGCGATCACGCTGCTGCGGCCGACCCGCAGGGCACGGGCCGACTCGTTGCGCACGAACCCGAGGTCGGCCATGGCCTGCTCGACCCGGCTGCGCGTCGCGGGGGACACCACGTCGGGGCGGTTCAGCACGTTGGAGACGGTGCCCAGGGAGACGCCTGCGACCGCGGCGACGTCCTTGACGCCGGCCTGGCGGGGTGAGGCCGCACGCCAGCCCTCCGCACTCATGAGGCTCCTTCGCAGGTCCGGTCGTCCGGGGAGGACGGATGCGCCCCGGAAGCCCGAATTGAAACGATTCTGACACAGGCCTTGACGCCTGTGACATCCCTCACCTACATTCCACCTACTGAGTTTGAAACCTTTCAACCAAGGAGCAGGACGATGGTCGACACCCCGGTACCGACCCTGGAGCTGCGCGACGTGGCCAAGGCCTTCGGCGCCGTCCTCGCGCTGTCCTCGGGCACCATGAGTGTCCAGCCCGGCTCCATCCACGCCCTGGTGGGCGAGAACGGCGCCGGCAAGTCGACCCTGGTCAAGGTCGTCTCCGGGGTGCACCGGCGCGACGGCGGCACGTTCCGCTTCCGTGGCGAGGACGTCGACTTCACCTCCACGGCGGAGTCGAAGGCCGCGGGCATCGCGGTCATCTACCAGGAGCCGACGCTCTTCCCCGACCTGTCGGTCACCGAGAACATCTTCATGGGCCGTCAGCCCCTCGGTGCCGGTCGCCGCATCGACCGGCGCGCGATGCACGCCGAGGCGCTGGGCCTCTTCGAGCGGCTCGGGGTCGCCATCGACCCGCGTCGTCCGGCCCGGGGCCTCTCGATCGCCGACCAGCAGATCATCGAGATCGCCAAGGCGATCTCCCTCGACGCCGCCCTGCTGGTGATGGACGAGCCGACCGCGGCCCTGAGCGGGGTCGAGGTCGAGCGGCTGTTCAGCGTCGCGCGGAGCCTGCGCGACGAGGGACGCGCGCTGGTCTTCATCTCCCACCGCTTCGACGAGGTCTTCTCGTTGTGCGACACGGTCACCGTCATGCGCGACGGTGCCTACGTCGCGACCCACGCGATCGCCGAGACCGACGTCGACGAGGTCGTCGCGCAGATGGTGGGGCGCGAGGTCGGCGAGCTCTTCCCCAAGGTCGCGGCCCCGGTCGGTGAGGTGGTCCTCGAGGTCGAGGGCCTCAGCCGCGCCGGCACCTTCCACGACGTCTCGTTCGTCGTGCGGGAGGGCGAGATCGTCGGTCTCGCCGGCCTCGTCGGCGCCGGGCGCAGCGAGATCGCCCGGGCGATCTTCGGCGTCGACGGCTACGACTCCGGCCGGGTCCGGGTCGCCGGTGAGCCCCTGGCTCCGCGCAGTCCCCGCGCCTCCATCGCGGCCGGCATCGGCTTCGTGCCCGAGGACCGCCGCCAGCAGGGCCTGGTCACCGAGGGGTCGGTGGCGCGCAACGTCGCCAGCGTCATCCGGCGCGGCCTGTCCCGCGGTGGTCTGCTCACCGCTCGCGCCGAGAACGCCGCAGCCGCCCCGTGGGCCGGCCGGCTCGAGGTGAAGACCAACGCGCTCGACATGCGCGCGACCACGATGAGCGGCGGCAACCAGCAGAAGGTCGTCATCGCCAAGTGGTTGGCCACCCACCCCCGCCTGCTGTTCATCGACGAGCCGACCCGCGGCATCGACGTCGGCACCAAGGCGGAGGTCCACCGGCTGCTCTCCGAGCTCGCCGGAGACGGCCTGGCCATCGTGATGATCTCCTCCGAGCTGCCGGAGGTGCTCGGCATGGCCGACCGCGTCCTGGTCGTCTGCGAGGGCCGCATCAGCGCCGAGCTCGACCGGAGCGAGGCCACCCCGGAGACGATCATGCGTGCCGCCACCCGCAGCGCGACCGAGGTGACCGCATGAGCCGCCTGGTCGTCGTGCTGCGATCCCGCGAGGTCGCGGTCGCCCTCGTCCTCGTCCTGATCGTCGCGCTCAGCACCCTGACCTCGCCGTCCTTCCTGTTCAGCTCCGACGGCTTCCGCAACCTCCTGGTGACGCCCTCGTTGCTCCTGCTGCTCGCGGTGGGGCAGACCGTCGTGATCGTCACCCGCAACGTCGACCTCTCCGTGGGCTCCGTCCTCGGGCTGACCGCCTACCTGACCGGTCGTCTCTTCGTCGACCACCCCGGACTGCCGATCGTCGCGGTCTTCGCCGCCGGTCTGCTGCTCGGAGCGGCGCTCGGCCTCGTCAACGGCGTCCTCGTCGCCTTCGGCAAGGTGCCCGCGCTGGTGATCACCCTCGGCACCCTCTACGTCTACCGCGGCGTCTTCCTGACCTGGGCCGGCAGCGACCGGATCAACGCCTCCGACATGCCCGCGGGCTTCCTCGCGCTCGGCACCAGCAGCGTGCTGGGCGTCCCGGTGCTGACGGTCCTCGCCCTCGTCGTGCTCGGTCTCGTGGGGCACCATCTCCACTCGGCACGCAGCGGTCGCGAGCTCTACGCCATCGGCTCCGACCCCGACGCGGCGCGGCTCTACGGCCTGCCCGTCACGCGTCGTGTGCTGACGGCCTTCGTGCTCAGCGGCGCCCTCGCCGGTCTCGCCGGCGTGGTGTACGCCGCGCGCTACGGCACCGTGAGCAGTGGCGCGGGCCTGAGCATCGAGCTGCAGGCCGTCGGCGCGGCCGTGATCGGCGGGGTCGCCATCTTCGGTGGCAGCGGCACCGTGTGGGGCGCCGCGATCGGCGCCTTCCTGCTGGTCACCATCAACCGGGCCCTGCCGATCGTGGGGATCCAGGACTTCTGGCAGCAGGCCGTCGTGGGCGCCCTGATCCTCGCCGCGATCGTGCTGGACCGGGTGCTCTCGGCCCGCCAGGAGCGGCGCCTGGCCGCGCAGCGCGAGGCGGAGGCGACCGAGCCGCCACCACCGGCGGCACCCCCCGTCCCGTCCGAGCAGGAGGTCCCCGCATGAGCACCGCGACCACGACCCGCCCCGGCGGGTCCGAGGAGGCCGGGTCCTCCGCCGCCCTGCCGCGACGCTACGCGGCGTACTCGCGCCCGCTGTGGCAGCGAGCCCTGCTCACCCGCGAGTTCGCGATCATCACGCTGCTGATGGTCGTCTACCTCTACTCCCTGGTGCAGGTGCCGTTCTTCGACGGTCCGCTGACGGTGTTCTACCTGTTCCTCGACATCGCCCCGATCCTGCTGATCGCGCTGCCGATGACGATGATCATCGTCACCGGCGAGATCGACCTGTCCGTGGCCAGCGTCGTCGGGCTCTCCAGCGTCATGGTCGGGGTGCTGCACCAGGACGCCGGGCTGTCGATCCCCGTCGCCGGGCTGATCGCGATCGCGGTCGGCGCGGTGTGCGGCGCGCTGAACGGCGTGCTCGTCGCCTACGTCGGGCTCCCCTCGCTCGCGGTCACCATCGGCACGCTGGCGCTCTACCGCGGCATCGCCGTCGGGCTGCTCGGCACGACCGCGGTCACCGACTTCCCCGAGCGCTGGACCGACCTGGCCACGCAGCGCATCGTCGAGGACGGCAGCATCCCGCTGATCATCGTGCCCTTCCTGCTCCTGCTCGTGGTCTTCGTCTGGCTGCTGCACTTCTCGACCTTCGGACGGGGCGTCTACGAGATCGGGCTCAACGACGAGGCCGCGCGCTTCACCGGGGTCGACGTGGCCCGCACCAAGCTGCTCCTCTTCGTGCTCGCCGGCGCGGTCTCGGCGTTCGCGGGCATCTACTTCACCCTGCGCTACGGCTCGGCGCGCGGGGACAACGCCAGCGGCCTGGAGCTGCAGGTGATCGCGGCGGTCCTGCTCGGAGGCGTCTCGATCTTCGGCGGCCGGGGCGCCCTGCACGGCGTCGTCGCCGGCGTCGTGCTGATCGGGGTGATCTCCAGTGCCATGCGGCTGGAGAGCTACCCGGTCAACGTGATCAACATCGTGATCGGCGTGCTGCTCGTGCTCTCCGTGATCTCCACCAGCCTGCTCACCTGGGTCTCCGGACTCAGGGCGAGCAGGAGACGAGGACGCGCCGCCGGCGCGTCCGACGGCGTCCCGACTCCCGGGCGCTGAGGACTGTGACGCACACCCGTGCCCACGACGACGAAAGGCACCACCCATGAAGCAGACCCACCGCCGGCTTCCCGCCCTCGCGGCCCTGGCCCTCGTCACCGGTCTGGCGCTGAGCTCCTGCGGCAGCAGCGAGAGCAGCTCGGGCGACTCCGGCTCGGGCTCGGAGAGCGAGAGCGCGACGATCACGTTCCTGCCCAAGAACCTCGGCAACCCCTACTTCGACGCCAGCGCCACCGGTGGCGAGGAGGCCACGACGGCCTTCGGCGGCACCTTCGACCAGGTCGGGCCCGACACGGCCTCCCCGGACGCGCAGGTCTCGTTCATCAACACCGCCGCCCAGCAGGGCGTCGACGGGCTCGTGGTCTCCGCCAACGACCCGACCGCGATCTGCGACGCGCTCGACGAGGCCCGCACCGCGGGCACGAAGGTGGTCACCTTCGACTCCGACACCGATCCCGAGTGCCGCGACCTGTTCGTGAGCCAGGCCGATGCCGAGGGCATCGCGCAGTCCGAGGTCGACCTGATGGCCGACCAGATCGGCGGCGCGGGCCAGGTCGCGATCCTCTCGGCCGCGGCCAACGCGACCAACCAGAACGAGTGGATCGAGATCATGGAGTCCTACGCCGCGAGCGAGTACCCCGACATGGAGATCGTCGAGACCGTCTACGGCAACGACGACGACCAGACCTCCTTCGACAAGACCGCCGCGCTGCTGCAGTCCTACCCCGACCTCAAGGGCATCATCAGCCCGACCACGGTCGGCATCGCCGCCGCCGCGCGCTACCTGTCGACGTCGGACGCCAAGGGCGAGGTCGCGCTGACCGGGCTCGGCACGCCGAACCAGATGCGGGAGTACGTCAAGGACGGCACCGTCACCGCGTTCGCCCTGTGGAACCCCGAGGAGCTCGGCTACCTCGCCGCGTACGCCGCCGACGCCCTGGTCAGCGGTGAGGTCGAGGGCGCCGAGGGAGACACCTTCTCGGCCGGCGACCTCGGCGACTACACGGTCGGCGCCGACGGCGTCGTCGTCCTGGGCGAGCCGACGGTCTTCGACAAGTCGAACATCGACGACTTCGACTTCTGAGCCGACGTCGACGCCGCAGGGACGAGGAGGCCGGCCGTGACGCGCTACTGCTTCGAGCTGCGGGTGCGCCCCGAGCGCATCGAGGAGTACGTCGAGCGCCACCGGACCGTGTGGCCCGAGATGCTCGAGGCCCTCGAGCGCACGGGCTGGCGCAACTACTCCCTGTTCCTGCGGCCCGACGGGCTGCTCGTGGGCTACGTCGAGTGTGACGACCTGCGAGCGGCCCAGGCCGCGATGGCGGCGACCGAGGTCAACGCCCGCTGGCAGTCGGAGATGGCGGCGTT
The DNA here is from genome assembly GCA_963714475.1 of uncultured Actinomycetota bacterium. GTDB lineage: Bacteria > Actinomycetota > Actinomycetes > Propionibacteriales > Nocardioidaceae > Nocardioides. The sequence goes on along the minus strand of CAVQOP010000004.1, from coordinate 404,135 downwards.
CTTCACCGGCATCGACGGCCGGCCGCCCGACGAGGCGCTGAACCTGCTCGAGGAGGTCTTCCACCTCGAGGACCAGCTCGCCCTCCACCCGACCCTCCACCCAGCCCGCCACCAGCCCCCCACCCAGCCGCGCGGCCCGAGTCCGCACGAGACGAGGCAGTGACATGACGACCCCCTTCGCCGACATCACCGAGCGCCTGGCCGGTCTGGCCCTCGAGGTCCCCTCCTGGGCCTACGGCAACTCCGGCACCCGGTTCAAGGTCTTCGGCACCCCCGGCACCCCGCGCAGCGTCGAGGAGAAGATCGCCGACGCGGCCGAGGTCCACCGGCACACGGGCCTCGCCCCGAGCGTCGCCCTGCACATCCCGTGGGACCGCTGCGAGGACTACGCCGCGCTCGGCAAGCACGCAGCCGACCTCGGCGTGCGGCTCGGCACGATCAACTCCAACACCTTCCAGGACGACGACTACAAGCTCGGCAGCCTCACGCACCTCGAGGCCGGCGTACGCCGCAAGGCGATCGACCACCACCTCGAGTGCCTCGAGATCATGCGGGCGACGGGCTCGCGAGACCTCAAGATCTGGCTGGCGGACGGCACCAACTACCCCGGCCAGGCCGACCTGCGCGGCCGGCAGGACCGGCTCGCGGACTCGCTGGCCGAGATCTACGCCCACCTGCAGCCCGAGCAGCGGATGGTGCTGGAGTACAAGTTCTTCGAGCCGGCCTTCTACCACACCGACGTGCCGGACTGGGGCACCTCGTACGCCCAGGTCAGCGCCCTGGGACCGCAGGCCGTCGTGTGCCTGGACACCGGCCACCACGCGCCCGGCACCAACATCGAGTTCATCGTGATGCAGCTGCTGCGGCTCGGCAAGCTCGGGTCGTTCGACTTCAACTCGCGCTTCTACGCCGACGACGACCTGATCGTCGGGGCGGCCGACCCGTTCCAGCTGTTCCGGATCATGGTCGAGGTCATCCGCGGCGGCGGGCTCGACGCCGACTCGGGCGTGGCGCTGATGCTCGACCAGTGCCACAACATCGAGGACAAGATCCCCGGCCAGATCCGTTCGGTGCTCAACGTCCAGGAGATGACCGCGCGCGCCCTGCTCGTCGACCAGGGCGAGCTCGCCGCGGCCCAGCAGGCCGGTGACGTGCTCGGCGCCAACGCGGTGCTGATGGACGCCTTCTACACCGACGTGCGCGGCGACCTCGCCGCGTGGCGCGAGCACCGCGGGCTCCCCGCCTCCCCGGTGCTCGCCTACGCCGAGTCCGGCTACCAGGCCCGGATCGAGACCGACCGGGTCGGCGGCACGCAGCTGTCCTGGACCTGAGCCGCACGACCACCCACACCGCACCCGCGACCCGAGGACGACACCGACCATGACCAACCCGGCTGCAGCCGACCTGATCGCCCGCTCGAACCGCCTCGGCGCCGAGGCGAAGAACACCAACTACGCCGGCGGCAACACCTCCGCCAAGGGCACCGAGACCGACCCCGTGACGGGAGAGCCGGTCGAGCTGCTGTGGGTCAAGGGCTCCGGCGGCGACCTCGGCACCCTGACCGAGCCCGGCCTCGCCGTGCTCCGGCTGGACCGCATGCGGGCGCTGGTCGACGTCTACCCGGGCGTGGAGCGCGAGGACGAGATGGTCGCCGCGTTCGACTACTGCCTGCACGGCAAGGGCGGTGCGGCTCCCTCCATCGACACCGCCATGCACGGCCTCGTCGACGCCCCGCACGTCGACCACCTGCACCCGGACTCCGGCATCGCGATCGCGACGGCCGAGGACGGCGAGGAGCTGACGACCACGATCTTCGGCGAGGAGGTCGTCTGGGTGCCGTGGCGTCGGCCCGGGTTCCAGCTCGGCCTGGACATCGCCGAGATCAAGGAGAAGAACCCGCAGGCCCGCGGCTGCATCCTCGGTGGCCACGGCATCACCGCGTGGGGGCAGACCAGCGAGGAGGCCGAGGCCGCCTCGCTGTGGATCATCGACACCGCCGCCGCCTACATCGCCGAGCACTCCCGCGCCGAGCCGTTCGGCCCCGCCCTGGAGGGGTACGCCGCCCTCCCGCCGGCCGAGCGCCGGGCACGCGCGGCCGCACTCGCGCCCACCATCCGCGGTCTCGCCTCGGCCGACCGGGCGATGGTCGGTCACTTCACCGACGCCGACGTCGTGCTGGACTTCCTCGCCTCGAGCGAGCACCCGCGCCTGGCCGCGCTCGGCACCTCGTGCCCCGACCACTTCCTGCGCACCAAGGTCAAGCCCCTCCTGCTGGACCTGCCGCCCACGGCCGACGTCGAGGCCTGCCTGGAACGGCTCGAGGAGCTCGCGGTGGCCTACCGCGAGGACTACGAGGGCTACTACGAGCGCCACGCCACGTCCGACTCGCCGGCGATCCGGGGCAAGGACCCGCTCGTCGTGCTGGTCCCGGGGGTGGGCATGTTCAGCTTCGGCAAGGACAAGCAGACCGCCCGCGTCGCCGGCGAGTTCTACGTCAACGCCATCAACGTGATGCGCGGCGCCGAGGGGCTCTCGACGTACGACCCGATCGACGAGGCGGAGAAGTTCCGCATCGAGTACTGGGCGCTCGAGGAGGCCAAGCTCCAGCGGATGCCCGCCCCCAAGCCGCTGGCGACCCGGGTCGCCCTGGTCACGGGTGCCGCCTCGGGCATCGGCAAGGCGACCGCCGAGAAGCTCGCCGCCCAGGGTGCGTGCGTCGTGATCGCCGACCTCTCGCTGGAGGCGGCCCAGGGGGCGGCCGCCGCGATCGGGTCGACCGACGTCGCCGTCGGTGTCCAGGTCGACGTCAGCGACGCCGACGCCGTACGGGCCGCCGTCGACGAGGCCGTGCTGGCCTTCGGTGGGGTCGACCTCGTGGTCAACAACGCGGGTCTCTCGCTGTCGCGGTCGCTGCTCGAGACCTCCGAGGCCGACTGGGACCGCCAGCACGACGTGATGGCCAAGGGCTCGTTCCTGGTCACGCAGGCCGCGGCGCGCGTCATGATCGCCCAGCGGATGGGCGGCGACGTCATCTACATCTCCTCCAAGAACGCGGTCTTCGCCGGGCCCAACAACGTGGCCTACGGCGCCGCCAAGGCCGACCAGGCCCACCAGGTGCGCCTGCTCGCCGCCGAGCTGGGCGAGCACGGGATCAAGGTCAACGGGGTCAACCCCGACGGCGTCGTCCAGGGCTCCGGGATCTTCGCCGGCGGCTGGGGTGCCAACCGGGCGGCGGTCTACGGCGTCCAGGAGCAGGACCTCGGCAAGTTCTACGCCCAGCGCACCATCCTCAAGCGCGAGGTGCTCCCCGAGAACATCGCCAACGCCGTCTTCGTCCTGTGCGGCCCCGACCTCTCCCACACCACGGGCCTGCACGTCCCGGTCGACGCCGGGGTCGCGGCCGCGTTCCTGCGGTGAGCGTGCTGCGGGTCGCCGCCGTCGACCTCGGCGCCACCTCGGGGCGGGTCATGGTCGGCACCGTCGCCACCGGTGCCGGGGACGACCGCCTCGAGCTCGAGGAGGTCCACCGCTTCCCCAACGGTGCCGTGCGCGTCGGCGACGGGCTGTTCTGGGACGTCCTCGGCCTCCACCGCGAGGTCCTGGTGGGGCTGCGCCGCGCCGTCGCGGGTGGCCGGCTCGACGCGATCGGCATCGACGGGTGGGCCGTCGACCACGGCCTGCTCGACGGCGACGGCCACCTGCTCGGCAACCCCTGGAGCCACCGCGACGCCCGCACCGACGGGGTGGCCGAGCAGGTGGCGCAGGTGGTGGACCCGGCCGAGCAGTACGCCGTCAACGGGCTCGCCGCGCTGCCCTTCAACACCGTCTACCAGCTCTACGCCGCCCGCGGCACCGCCGCCCTCGAGTCGGCCCACACGCTGCTGCTGCTGCCCGACCTGCTGGCCTGCTGGCTCACCGGGGCGGTCGGCGCCGAGCGCACCAACGCCTCGACGACGGGGCTGCTCGACGTCCGGACGGGCCGCTGGTCGACCGAGCTCGCCGGCCGGCTCGGGCTGCCGTGGAGCATCCTGCCGCCGCTGCGGGAGCCCGGCGACCACCTGGGCGAGCTGCTGCCCGAGGTCGTGGCGTCGATCGGCGCCACCGCCGCCGTGCCGGTCGTGGCCGTCGGCTCGCACGACACCGCCTCCGCGGTCGTGGCCGTGCCCGCCGACGCGTCGTCCGGCGACGTGGCGTACCTGTCCTCGGGCACGTGGTCGCTGCTCGGGCTCGAGCTCGACGCGCCGGTCCTGGGCGAGGCGGCCCGGCTGGCCGGCTTCACCAACGAGGGCGGCGTCGACGGGACGGTCCGGTTCCTCAAGAACGTGATGGGCCTGTGGGTCCTCTCGGAGTCGGTGCGCACCTGGGCCGACGCGGGACTCCCGGACGCCGACCTGGGCTCGCTGCTGGCGGCGGCCGCCGACCCGGGGCGGGTCGAGCCGCTGCGCACCGTGGTGGACATCGACGACCCCCGCCTGCTGCCGCCGGGGGACCTGCCCTCGCGCATCCGGGCGCTCGCGGCGGAGGCGGGGGAGCCCGAGCCCCGGACGCCCCTCGAGGTCACGCGGACGATCCTCGACAGCCTGGCCCTGGCCTACCGGTGCCACCTGGCCACCGCCGTCGCCCTGACCGGCCGCTCGCCGGGCGTGCTGCACGTCGTGGGCGGCGGCGCGCGCAACACGTTGCTGTGCCGGCTCACCGCCGACGCGTGCGGGCTGCCGGTGGTCGCCGGGCCCACCGAGGCCGCCGCCCTCGGCAACGTGCTGGTGCAGGCCCGCGCGCTCGGCGCGGACCTGCCCGACCTCGCGGCGATGCGGGCGCTGGTACGTCGCACCCACCCGCTCGAGCGGTACGAGCCGGACGGCTCCCTGGACTGGGACGCCGCCGAGCGACGCCTGGTCCGGGACCCGCAGGGGGCTGGTCGGCAGTGAGAAGGTGGAGCACATGAAGGTCGCCCTGAGCGTCACCTGCGTCAACGACGCGATGTTCCCCGAGACCGGCAAGGCCGTCGTACGCCTGCTGCGCCGCCTCGGGGTCGACGTCGAGTTCCCCGCCTCCCAGACCTGCTGCGGCCAGCCGATGGTCAACACCGGCTACCTCGACGAGGCGGTGCCGGCGGTGCGCACCTACGTCGAGGCCTTCGCCGGCTACGACGCGGTGGTGACCCCCTCCGGGTCCTGCGCCGGGTCCGCGCGGCACCAGCACGGCCTCGTCGCGCGCCGCTCCGGCGACCCCGCTCTGGTGCGGGCCGTCGAGCAGGCGCCGCCGACGTACGAGCTGTCCGAGCTGCTCGTCGACGTGCTCGGCGTCACCGACGTCGGGGCGTACTTCCCGCACGCGGTGACCTACCACCCCACCTGCCACTCGCTGCGGATGCTCGGCGTCGGCGACCGACCGACGCGGCTGCTCGAGGCGGTGCGGGGGATCCGGCTGACCACGCTGCCGGCGGCCGAGCAGTGCTGCGGCTTCGGGGGGACCTTCGCGGTCAAGAACGCCGACACCTCCGTCGCGATGGGGGCCGACAAGGCGCGCCACGTGCGCGCGACGGGGGCCGAGGTGCTCGTCGCCGGGGACAACTCCTGCCTGATGCACATCGGCGGGATGCTCTCGCGCCAGCAGGCCGGGGTGCGGGTGATGCACCTCGCCGAGGTCCTCGCCGCGACCGAGGACGACGCCGAGCAGCTGCCCCGCGAGCAGTCCGAGCCCTCCGAGACCTCCGAGCAGGGAGTGCCGTCATGAGCGCGACGTTCGTGGGCATGCCGCCCTTCCCGACCGCGGCCCGTCAGGCGCTGGCCGACACCCAGCTGCGCCACAACCTCGCGCACGCGACGACCACGATCCGCGACAAGCGGGCCCGGGTGGTGGCCGAGGTCGACAACTGGGAGGACCTGCGCCTCGCCGGCGCGGCGGTCAAGGAGCGTGCGCTGCGCGACCTCGACGTGCACCTGGTCCGCCTCGAGGAGACCCTGACCGCGGCCGGTGCGACGGTGCACTGGGCGCGCGACGCGGCCGAGGCGTGCGCGATCGTGGCGCAGGTCGCGAAGAGCCACGACGTCGACGAGGTGGTCAAGGTCAAGTCGATGGCCACCGCCGAGATCGACCTCAACGACGCGCTGGCCGCCGAGGGCGTCGCGGCCTGGGAGACCGACCTCGCCGAGCTGATCGTGCAGCTCGGCGACGACCTGCCCAGCCACATCCTGGTGCCGGCGATCCACCGCAACCGTGCCGAGATCCGCGAGATCTTCCGCGACAAGATGGCCGGCGCGGGCCGCCCCGCACCCGACGACCTCACCGACGAGCCGCGCGTGCTCGCCGGCGCGGCGCGCCAGCACCTGCGCGAGAAGTTCCTGCGGGCCAAGGTCGGCGTCTCGGGCGCCAACTTCGCCGTCGCCGAGACCGGCACCCTGGTCGTCGTCGAGTCCGAGGGCAACGGCCGGATGTGCCTGACCCTGCCCGAGGTGCTGATCAGCGTGGTCGGCATCGAGAAGGTCGTGCCGACCTGGGCCGAGCTCGACCCGCTGCTGCGGCTGCTGCCGCGCTCCTCGACCGGCGAGCGGATGAACCCCTACACCTCGACCTGGTCCGGGGTCACGCCCGGCGACGGTCCGCAGGAGGTGCACGTCGTGCTGCTCGACAACGGCCGCACCCGCGCGCTGGCCGACGACGTCGGCCGCCAGGCGCTGCGCTGCATCCGCTGCTCGGCCTGCCTCAACGTCTGCCCGGTCTACGAGCGCACCGGCGGGCACTCCTACGGCTCGGTCTACCCCGGCCCGATCGGGGCGATCCTCAACCCGCTGATGCGCGGCCAGGGCGACCCCCAGGTCGACTCCCTGCCCTACGCCTCCTCGCTGTGCGGTGCCTGCTTCGAGGTCTGCCCCGTGCGCATCGACATCCCCGAGGTGCTCGTCCACCTGCGCTCGAAGGTCGTCGACGCCCACCGCGGCGACACCGTGCCCAAGCCCGAGGCCGCCGCGATGCGGGCGACCGGCTGGGCCTTCGGCAGCGCCGCGCGGCTCGGGCGGCTCGAGACGCTCTCCGGCCTCGCCGGTCGGGTGCTGGGCCGGTTCGGCACCGCCCGCCTGCCCGGAGGCCGGACGACGACCGGCCGCCTGCCCGGCCCCGGCGCGGCCTGGACCGGTGCCCGCGACCTGCCCGCTCCGCCGCGCGAGTCGTTCCGCGCGTGGTGGAAGCGCACCGACGGCGGTCGGACGGACGAGTCGTGAGCGCGGCGCGCGAGGAGATCCTGGCCCGCGTCCGCGAGGCGATCGGAGGGGTCGAGGGCCAGGCCGAGCCGGTCGCGGCGCCATCGGGCGTGGGTGCCGACGAGCGCACCGTCGACCTCTTCGCCGAGCGCGTCGAGGACTACAAGGCGACCGTGCGTCGCTGCGCGGTCGACGAGGTCGAGCAGACCGTCGCCGCCCTGCTCGCCGAGCACCTCGGCGAGGGTGCGCGCGTCGTGGTCCCGCCCGCGCTGGGCCTCGACGTGCCGGGTGCGGTCGTCGACGACCAGCTCTCGGCGGCCGAGCTCGACGACCTCGACGGCGGTCGTGACCGCGGCCCGGGTCGGCATCGCCGAGACCGGCACGATCGTGCTCGACCACGCGGGTGACCAGGGCCGCCGGGCGATCACGCTCGTGCCGGACCTGCACGTGTGCGTGGTGCGCGCCGACCAGGTCGTGCCCGACGTACCCGACGCCGTCGCCGTCCTCGACCCCGCCCGGCCCCTGACCTGGATCAGCGGCCCGTCCGCGACCAGCGACATCGAGCTCGACCGCGTCGAGGGCGTCCACGGCCCCCGCACCCTGATCGTCGTCCTCGCCACCTGACCGCCGAGGTGCCGCTCATTGCGAGCCGAGGTGCCGCAGACTGTTCCTCGAGGTTCCACAGATCGTCAGCGCGGACGTCTGATTTCTCACCCCGCACCTCGATGGGAGCCCAGGACGGTCCGGTGCGAGGCTGGGAGCGATGTCCACGACCGCCGACCCGCGCGCCGGCCACCTTCCCGGCACCCCGGAGTACCGCCGCCTCAACGTCGCGATGGTGCTGGTCGGCCTGGCGGCGTTCGGCATCCTCTACGCCACCCAGCCGATCCTGCCGCAGCTCAGTGCCGACTTCGGCGTCGGTCCGACCGCCGCCGCGCTGAGCGTCTCGGCGTCCACGGGCGCGCTGGCGCTGCTCGTCATCCCGGCGACCTCGATCGGGGTCCGCATCGGACGCGTGCGGATGATCCGGTGGGGCCTCGTCGCCGCCGTCGTCCTCACCCTGCTGGCCGCCGCGCCCCGACGTACGGCGTCCTGGTCGCGCTGCGCGGACTGACGGGCGCGGCCCTGGCCGGCGTGATCGCCGTGGCGATGGGCCACGTCGCGGCCGAGGTGCACCCCAGCGGGCTGGCCGGCGCGATGGGCCTCTACGTCGCCGGGAACTCCCTCGGCGGGGTCTCGGGGCGCCTGGTCACCTCCGGCGTGACCGACCTCCTCGGCTGGCGCGGTGCGGTCGCGACGCTGGGGTTGGTGGCGCTCGGCGTGACCGCGGCCGTGTGGGCGCTCGCCGAGGACACCGGTCCGGCCCTCGAGGCCACCCGACCCGACGACGGCAGCCCGTACGGCCTCCGGGCGCTGCTGCGCGACCCGGCCGTGGTGGCGGTGCTGCTCGTGCCGTTCGTGCTGATGGGCGGCTTCGTCGCGACGTACAACTACCTGTCCTACCGGCTCGCCGGGCCACCGTTCGAGCTGCCCTCGGCGGTGATCGGCCTGGTCTTCCTGGCCTACCTCGCGGGCACGGTCTCCTCCGCCGTCGCAGGGCGTGCGGCGCAGCGCTGGGGCCGCCCTCGCATCCTGCTGCTCGGCACGGTCGTCATGGGAGCGGGCCTGCTGCTGACCCTCGGTGACCGCTTGCCGCTGGTCGTCGTCGGGCTCCTGGTCCTCACGGCCGGCTTCTTCGCCGCCCACGCGGTGGCCAGCGGCTGGGCGCCGGTCGTGGGCCGGGTCGCCCCGTCCCAGGCCTCCGCGCTGTACGTCTCGCTCTACTACGCCGGCTCCAGCGTCCTCGGTGCCGTCGTCGGCCTGGCCTGGAAGGCCGGCGGCTGGCCCGCGACCGTCGCCTGCGTCGGCGCCCTCGTCGTCCTCGGTGCGGTCCTGGTGCTGGTGGCTGCGAGGCTGGCGCGCCCGCAGGAGTCGGGCACCTGAGGACGCCGCTGACGGCGTCCTGGGATGCCCGACCCGCACGCTGCTAGCGTCCGCCGGATGCCTGAGATCTTCGGAGAGCTGCCGGACGGCCGCCCCGTCCACCGCCTCGTCCTCGGCTCCGAGCCCGGGGTGGAGCTGCACCTGCTGACCCTCGGCTCGACGATCCACCGTCTCCGGGTCACCGGCGGCGACGGGCAGCGGCGCGACGTCGCCCTGGGGTACGCCGACGTCGGGTCCTACCTCGAGGGCACCTACTACCTCGGCGCGGTCGTGGGCCGCTACGCCAACCGGATCGCGCACGGCCGGGCCGTCGTCGCCGGCCGCGAGGTCGAGCTCGGCACGAACGACCGCGGTCACCACCTGCACGGCGGGCCGGACGGCTTCGACCAGCGGCTGTGGGAGGTCGTCGACGTGGGCCCCGACCACGCGCACCTCCGGCTGGTGAGCCCCGACGGCGACCAGGGCTTCCCCGGTGAGGTCACCGTCGACGCGCACTGGTCGGTGTCCGGCGACGAGGTCCGTCTCGACCTCGAGGCGACGACGGACGCCGAGACACTGGTCAACCTGAGCAGCCACCTCTACCTCAACCTCGAGGGCGACGGCCTCGAGGGCGCCACCACGATCGACGACCACGTGCTCGCCGTGCCGGCTGCGACGTACCTGCCCGTCGACGACACGGGCATCCCGCTCGGCGACCCTGCACCCGTCGAGGGCACGCCGTTCGACCTGCGCGCGGGCCGCCGGCTCGGCGACGTCGCCCGCACCGCCCACGCACAGACCAGCGCCGCGCAGGGTGTCGACCACGACCTCGTCGTCGACGGCCAGGGACTGCGGACCGTGGCCACGCTGACCTCGCCGGCCACCCGCACGCGGATGACGCTGACCTCCGACCAGCCCGGCCTCCAGGTGTACGCCGGTGACTTCCTCGACGGCTCGAGCCCGTCACGCACCGGGCGGCTGCTGCGCCAGGGCGACGGGGTCGCCCTCGAGCCCCAGCTGCACCCCGACAGCCCGCACCACCCCGACTGGCCCTCGGCGGTGCTGCGCCCCGGCGAGACGTACCGCTCGCAGATCCGCTGGAGCTTCTCCGCGACGGACTGACGGCGACGGGCTGACGGCGACGGACTGATTTCACCGGGCCGGTCGGCCTCCGGTACATTCTGCGGCGGTGGCGTGTCCGAGAGGCCGAAGGTGCATCACTCGAAATGATGTGTGGGGCAACCCACCGTGGGTTCAAATCCCACCGCCACCGCCAGCCAGCCAGTCGCACCACACGGGTCGTGTGCCTGAGAACCACCCACCGGGGGTGCTCAGGCACACGACCTGCGTGCGTTCCGGCCGGCGCTCGGTCGGCCCTAGCATCGTGCCCATGACGACCGACGTACACGCCGCTGCCGACGACCTCGCCCCGACGGGAGCGTTGCGCGCCTCGATCAACCTCGGCAACCCGGTGCTGGCCCACGGGACGCCCGAGGACCCGGGCGGCGTCACGGTCGACCTCGCCCGCGAGGTCGCCTCGCGCATCGGCCGGCCGCTCGAGCTGGTCTGCTTCGACGCGGCGCGGTCGTCGTTCGCGGCGCTGACCGAGGGGCGCGCCGACCTCGGCTTCCTCGCGATCGAGCCCGCGCGGGCGGCCGAGGTCGCGTTCACAGCGCCGTACGTCGTCATCGAGGGCGTCTTCGCCGTGCCCGACGACTCCCCGATCACCTCCGTCGAGGCGGTCGACCGCGCCGGCGTCCGTGTCGGGGTCAAGCAGGGCTCGGCCTACGACCTCTACCTGACCCGGACCCTCGAGCACGCGGAGCTGGTGCGGGGCGCGGAGGGCGCCGAGGTCTTCCTCGCCGACGGGCTCGAGGTCGGGGCCGGCATCCGCCAGCCGATGACCGCCTTCGTCACCGAGCACGCGGGTCTGCGGGTCCTCGACGAGGCGTTCATGCAGATCCGCCAGGCGGCGGCGGTCCCGCGCGGCCGCCGACCCGAGACCGTCGACTTCCTCGGGTCCCTGATCGAGGAGCTCAAGGCCTCCGGGTTCGTCGCCGACGCGCTGCGGCGTGCCGGCCACGACGACGTCACGGTCGCACCGCCGGCCTGATCGCCATCGGCGCGGACGCCACGCTGCGGCTTCAGCGCTCCGGCCTGCGCCGGGCCCGGTGCTCCAGGATGGCCTGCGTCCGGAACCGGTTGTAGCGCTGGATGGCGATGAACGGCGCGTTGACGGCGACGCCGTACCCGATCAACGGCGCCCAGGCGCGCCGTGGGGTCCAGAGCACGAACACGGGGCCGCAGGCCATCGCCCACCAGTGCCCGAGCTCGGCCCGTCGGGTCTCGCGGACGAAGCGGTCCAGCCCGGCGTCGTCGAGGTCGACGACGCGGCGCTTGCTGACCCCGCCCGAGAACAGGTCGCCCGCCTCGGGCAGGGCGTCCTTCCACCGGTGGATGTGCAGCCGCCGGCGGTACCACCGCCCCCCGACCTCGAAGCGTCGCGGCCGCAGCAGCCGGCCGTCGTGGTCGAGGCGGCCCGCGTCGAGCCGGTGCGCCGCCAGACCGGTGAGGCTGTGGAGCGCGGCCCAGACGAGAGTGGCGACCGCGATCCGCCGGGCGCGCGTGCGACCCGTCACCGGCTCGTCCCGCCGGGAGGCCGTCACCGGCCACCACCCGGACGACCCGCGGCCCCGATCGCGACCTCCCGACCCCGCCAGCGCACCGAGCGCCGTACGACGGTCAGCGCGAGCGACCGCGCGAAGATCAGGTCGAAGGCCAGCAGGGGGAGCGGGAACAGCACCCACGTCCACCAGCTGAACGACCCGGTCCGGCGCAGGATCGCGCGCAGCTGGACGGCGAAGAGGGGCCAGGCGACCGCCCACAGACCGAGCGAGCCGTACATCAGCGGGGCCGCGAGACCGGTGGACGCCTTCACGACGGCCAGGATCAGCCCGACGCCGATCGCGTGGTGCGCGCAGACCCACCAGATCGCGCCGAGCGTCGGCCCGCGCGCCGCGGTCGAGGCGCCGGAGGCGACGTTCTTGGTCCAGCCGTCGGCGAGCTGGCGCAGCCCGCCGGGATAGCTGCGCATCCGCACCGACGCGCCGCCCGCGAGGCAGCGCACCGGGAGGCCCGCCCGGTCGTAGGCCGCCGCGAGCTGCACGTCGTCGACGATCTCGCCCCGCACCACGGCGTGCCCGCCGACCCGCTCGTAGTCGCCGCGCGAGGTCAGCAGGCACGGCCCGTACGCCGTCGGCCGCCCCGCCGGCCGCCCCGCCGGCCATCGGGCGAACGCCGCCCCGCCCATCAGCGAGAGCACGTTGAAGTACGCCGAGAGCTGCTCGTAGGCCCGCACCACCCGGTGGAAGGGCTGCACCGAGACCAGGCCGCCGTGCTCGGCGTGCACCGCGAGCAGCCCCTCGACGGCCCCGGGACCGAGCTCGACGTCGGCGTCGAGGAAGAGCAGCAGGTCGGCCCCGGTGCTGCGGGCGCCGAGGTCGCAGGCCCACGCCTTGCCCGTCCAGCCCGGCGGCGGCGCGCCGGCGGCGACGACCGTCGCACCGCCGCGGACCGCGACGGCGGCCGTGTCGTCGCGCGACCCGTCGTCGACGACCACGATCTCGCGCACCGGGGTCGCGAGGGCGCGCAGGGACGCGAGCAGCTGCGGCAGGGTCGCCTCCTCGTCACGGGCCGGGACGACCACCGCCACCGACCCCGCCCGACCCGGCTCGGCGCCGCCGGGCGGGACGCCCCGCAGGTCGCCGAGCAGCCACCAGGCGGCTCCCGCGGCGACGAGGAGCACCACCACGAGCAGGAGGTCAGTCACGGTGGGCACGCCGTGCCGCGTCCACGCGGGAGACCAGCAGCGGCATCCCGCCCCGCGGGTGCACCGCGACCTGCGCGTGCGGCGCCGGTCGGGTCCAGCCGGGGGGGACGTCGACCCGGTGGGCGGTCAGCAGCCGGCTGAGCACGATCGCCATCTCGCCGATCGCGAACTCCCGTCCGATGCACAGTCGCGGCCCCTGGCCGAAGGGCAGGTACGCCGTGCGCCCGGCGCCGTCGGCGAGGAACCGTTGCGGGGTGAACGCCAGCGGGTCGGGCCACACGTCCGCGCGGCGGTGCAGCAGCCACGGACTGATGATCGCCAGTGTCCCGGCCGGCACCGCGTGCCCGCCGAGCACGTCGGCCTCGTGGGCGCGGCGCGAGAGCGTCCACGCCGGGGGGTAGAGCCGCAGCGCCTCGTCGATCACCGCGCGCGTCCACGGCAGGGCTTCGCGCAGCCCCAGCATCGGCACCGGTCCGGCGTGCGCGGCGACCTCGGCGCGCAGCCGGTCCTGCGCGGGCTGGTGCTCGGCCAGCAGCATCAGGGTCCAGCCCAGCGCGGCGGCGACCGTCTCGTGCCCGGCGATGATCATCGTGACCAGCTCGTGGCGGACCTCGGCGTCGCTCATCTCGCTGTCGAGGAACAGCCCGAGCAGGTCGTCGCCGTGCGTCCCGTCGGCCGTACGCCGACCACGCTCGCGCCGCTGCGCGACGATCTGCGCGCTCGCGGCGTCCAGTCGACGCCGCGTCGCGCGCAGCCGCACGTTGGTCGGGGTGGGTGCGCTGCGCATCCCGGGCAGCACCGTGCGCCCGGCCCTGACGACCAGCTGGGCCGCGTCGCTCGTCGCGTCGAGCAGGTGGTGGGCCTGGCCCGACAGGTCGGCGGAGAACAGGGCCCGGCCGACGGCGTCGAGGCCGATCCGGTGGGTCAGGTGGGCGACGTCGACGACGACCCGCTCTCCCCCCTGCCCCCCGGCCGCCGTCGGGACCGCGGCGAGCCCACTGCGGATCGCGTCGTCGGCGGCCCGCGCGACCTCACCGGCGACCGACTCCAGCCGTTGGCGGTGGAAGGCAGGGGCGGCGACCCGGCGGTGCTCGATCCAGCTCGGCTCGGACGACGCGAGCAGGCCCGGGCCGGTGACCTGGGCCAGGGCGGCGTACTGCACGGTCTGCTTGCCCCAGTTGCGGGCCGCGCCCTGCAGCACGTGGCGCGCGTCGGCCGGGTCGTTGACCAGCAGCGCGGGCGCGCCCGGCACGGGGAAGGAGACCAGGTCTCCGTACTGGTCGGAGACCCGGGCGAGGAACGAGAGCGGATCGGCGCGCACGGACCAGAAGGCGCGCGCCATGTCGGCGTTGCTCGGCCCGGGCACGCCGATGTCGCTCGGGCGCAGCGCCTGGAGCCGGCTGCCGGCGCTCACGTCGGCTCCGCCCTGGCGCGACGACCCAGCCACGTCCACACGACGCCGGTCGTCAGCACGAGCGCGAAGCCGAACCCGAGGTCCTCGACCGGGGCCCAGAACAGCCGCCCGTCGCCGACGAACCGCACGGCACCGCTGCCGAGGATGGTCCCACCGTCGTAGCGCACGATGCCGCGGCCGGTCAGCCAGCCGTTGGTGAGCAGCTGGAACACCACGATGATCGCGTACGCCGCCCACCAGTCGCGCGACGTCGTGAGCCGGGTGCGCGCGACGAAGCGGTCCACCAGGACCGCCGCCAGCACCGCGGTGACGGTGATCGCCGTGTAGCTCACCGTGCCCCGGGCGTCGCTGGGAGAGCGGGGTCCGACCGGGCGCACGCTGCCGCGGCGGCGTACGACGCGCACCGCCTCGAGCGTCAGCACCGAGACCAGCGGGATGACCACGAAGAACGAGATCTCCTCCAGCGGGAGCCCGGCCACGCGCCACGACAGCGTCTGGGCCGGGTCGAAGCGCCAGTGCCCGACGTGGGTGGCCCACAGGTCCCAGAGCAGGAACGGCGTGCCCGCGACGAGGACGGTCAGCAGGACCCGCCGCGGCTGGCGCAGCACGTCGAGGCGGTAGACGGCCACGAGGGGGAGGGTCCCGACCAGGCAGAAGACCAGCATCGCGGCGTAGGACCAGTGCACCAGGCTCACTGTGGCACGGGCAGGGACACCGGCTGCGGCACGGGCGGCGGCACCGGCAGCGGCACGGGCAGCGACGTGCGGTCCCCGGTCAGGCGCTTGAGGACCAGCTCGGCACTGATCAGGCACATCGGCAGGCCGACGCCCGGCGTCGTGCTCGCCCCGGCGTACAGCAGGCCGTCGACCTTGCGCGACCGGTTGCCCGGTCGGAAGAACGCGCTCTGCCCCAGGGTGTGCTCCAGGCCGAGCGCACCGCCCTGCCAGGCGTGGTAGCGCGTCGCGAAGTCCGCCGGGCCGACCGTGTGACGCACCCGGATCCGCTCACGCAGGTCGGGGACGCCCGCCCAGGCGGCGACCTGGTCGATGGCCGCGTCGGTCGCGCGCTCGACGGCCTCGGACCCGCCGCCGTCGTCACCGCCCGCGCCGATCGAGACGTCGGCGGGCACGGGCACGAGGACGAAGAGGTTCTCGCAGCCCTCGGGCGCCACGGTCGGGTCGCTCGCCGAGGGCTTGCAGACGTAGACCGAGGCGGGGTCGGGGACCTTGGTCGTGGCGCCGAAGATGTCGCCGAAGTTCTGCTCCCAGTCGGTGGTGAAGAACAGGGAGTGGTGGGCCAGCTGCGGCAGGCTGCCCTCGACGCCGAGCATCGCGAGCACCGCCCCCGGACCGGGCCCGCGGCGTCGCCAGCGGCGCTCGGGGTGGGTCTGGAGCGCGCCGGGCAGCAGCGCGGTCTCGAGGTGGTGCAGGTCGGCTGCCCCCACCACGACGTCGGCCGGCATCGTCTGCGGCCCGCCGCCGCGGACGACGTACTCCACCCCGGTGACCCGCGCCCTCCCGCGACCCGCGCCGTCGCGGGTGGCGATCGCGGTGACCTCCGCGCCCGTGTGCAGCCGTACGCCGTGGCGCTCGGCGAGGCTCGCCATCACCTCGATCAGGCGGGTGAACCCGCCCTGGGGGTAGAGCACCTTGTCGCCGAGGTCGAGGCTGCTCATCAGGCTGTACATGCTCGGCGCGCGGGTCGGCGAGGAGCCGAGGAACACCGCGGGGTAGCCGAGCACCTGGCGCAGGCGTGGGTCGCTGAACGACGCGGCGACGTGGCGCTGCAGCGAGCGGCTCAGCAGCCTGGCCAGCTGCGGCGTCCGCCGGAGCACGTCGGGGTGGGCGAAGGCCGACGCCGAGCTGAAGTTGCTGTAGAGGAAGCGGCGCAGGGCGACGTCGTAGGTCTCCTCCGCCGAGCGGAGGTAGCCGTCGAACCGCGCCCCGGCGCCCGGCTCGAGGGACTCGAAGACGGCCCGGTTGTGCGCGCGGTCGGGGCGGATGTCGACCGGGTCGGGGTGGCCCTCGAAGAACACCCGGTAGCTGGGGTCGAGCACGTCGAGGTCGAGCTCGGCCGCGGCGCTCGTGCCGAGGAGGGAGAAGAAGTGCTCGAAGACCTCGGGCATCAGGTACCACGAGGCGCCGGTGTCGAAGCGGTACCCGTCGCGCTCGATGCTGCCGACCCTCCCGCCGAGGTCGTCGTTCTTCTCCAGCAGGTCGACCTCGTGCCCGCGGGAGGCGAGCAGCGCGGCGGTGGCCAGGCCGGCGATGCCTCCGCCGATCACCACGACGCGACCCCTCCCGCCGTCGTCGGTGCGCGGACGGCCCCGCAGGGGCCGGGGCAGCAGGGTGGTCACGAACGTCCTCCATAGATCGAGCGGGCCACGAGTCGGGCCTTGACGAGGTCGGGCACGCGGACCCGGGTACGGCGGATCTGCGCCGCCGGCGTCGCGTGGAGCCGAGCGGCGAGCTCGGCGAAGGTGGCGTGGGCGACGTGCACGGCACGGCGGCTGCTCGGTGGCAGCGCGGGGATCACGGCCGCGGCCGCGTCGAGGTCGGCGTCGATGTCGGCGAGGATCCGGTCGCGGTCGGCGTCGGTGAGGGCGTCGACGTCGAGTCCCGGGAAGTACGCGCGGCCCAGGGTGTCGTGGTCGTCGGCGAGGTCGCGCAGGAAGTTGAGCTTCTGGAAGGCCGCCCCGAGGCGGCGGGCGCCCGGGGCGAGTCGCTCGTAGTCGCCCGTCCCGGGCTCCTCGGCGAGGAAGACCCGCAGGCACATCAGGCCCACCACCTCGGCGGAGCCGTAGACGTAGCGCTCGAAGCTCTCGGGGGTGTGGGTCGTGGTGTCGAGGTCCATGCGCATCGAGGCGAAGAACGGGTCGATCAGCGCGTCGTCGATCCCGGCGGCGGCGGCGGTGCGGGCGAACGCGTGGACCACGAGGTTGCTGCTCCACCCGTGCTCGAGGGCGTGGAGCACGTCGTCGTGGAGCCAGCCCAGCATCCGCGAGCGGGCGTCGGTCCCGAGCGTGGGGTCGGGGATGTCGACGATCTCGTCGGCCACCCGGACCAGGGCGTAGAGGTTGCGCACCTCGGTGCGGACGGGCTCGGCGAGCAGGCGGGAGGCGAGGCCGAAGGAGCTCGAGTAGGCCCGGATCACCGCCGCGGCGCTGCCCTCGGCGACCGCGTCGTACAGGCCCCGTCCCTGCAGCCGGCTCGCCGTACGCCGGCTCATGCCGCCACGTGGTCGTCGCCGGCCCGCACCGTCGGCAGCACCGCCACCGGCGCGAGGAGGTCGGCGGGCAGACCGAGCTCGGCGACGAGGGCCAGGGCGGCGGCGTGGTGGGAGTCGGCGAGCTCCTCGACGAACCGGCGCGACCCGCAGTCGGTGAGGAGCCGTCGCGCCGAGGCCAGCTCGTCGTCGCTGAGCTCGCGTCCCACGTACGGCTGCACCTCGGTCCAGCCCCCCGTGGACCGGGCGTGGGCCATCAACGGGGTCAGCTTGCCGGTGCGGAGGTCGCAGGTGACGCTCTTGCCGGTCTGGTCGGGATCGCCGAAGACACCGAGCAGGTCGTCGACGAGCTGGAAGGCGATCCCGAGCATCCGTCCGGCCTGCCCGAGGCCGGCCGTCGTCGCGTCGTCGGCGCCGGCGAGCAGGGCTCCCGCCTGCAGGGGCAGGGCGAAGGAGTAGGCGCTGGTCTTGTGCTCGGCCATCGTCAGGCTCTGGGCCAGCGAGGCCGGCTCCAGGTCGAGCGAGAGCCGGACGTCGGCCAGCTCCCCGGCCGCCGAGGTGTGCAGGGCGGCGTCGAAGAGGTCGAGGAGCCGGTGGACGGTCTCGGTCGCGGCCCCGCAGGTGGCCACCGCCCGGAGCGCCGCGGCGAGGGCGAGGTCGCCGGCCAGGATGCCCGCGGACAGGGCGAGCGTGCCGGCGTCGTACGCCGTCGCACCCGCCGCGAGCGCATCGGACCGGAAGGTGCCACTGACGTTGAGCCGGCCGCGGCGGAGGTCGTCGCCGTCGATGACGTCGTCGTGGATGACCAGGGCGGTGTGCAGCAGCTCGACGGCCGCACCGGTCTCGGCCGCGGCTGCGAAGCTCGTGCCGCCCAGGGCGCGGTGCGTCGCGGTCACGAGCGCGGGACGGAACCGCTTGCCGCCCTCGGCCGCCCGCGCGAGCGCCACCCAGAGCCGCGCGTGCTCGGGACCGGTCGCCACGGCGCGCGCGTGACCACGCGCGAGGAGACGACTCAGCGCCTCGTCGGTCTCGTGGGGGCTCACCGGGGTCCTCGATCCATCCAACGTGGACTCCAACCTACGCAGCCGGGGCCATAGCCGCCGGGGTGAGCCCCCCGAGAGGGGGTAGCGCCCGCCCGCCTCCGATCCGCGGCGTCCGCTGCGGGGGGCTCGCGGTTTCCCACGGTCTGCAGGCAGTTGCCCGCTTCCCGGTGCAAATTCACGCCGGGAGGCGGGCAACTCCCACCATCCCGTGGGAAACCGCGGCGCCCGGCCGCGGCGCGGCGGCGCGTGGCGGCCGTGGGGGCGACGACTCCGGGCGTGGGCGAGGATGGGCCGGTGACCTGGTTCTCGACGCCCGACGACGCCGTACGCCGCCTGACCGACGTCGGCTACCTCGCCGACCGCCCGACCGGCACCACGACCTTCCTCGCGGGTGCGCTGGGCAAGCCGCTGCTGCTCGAGGGTCCGGCCGGCGTCGGCAAGACCGAGCTGGCCAAGGCCGTCGCCCGGGCCTGCGGGGCCGGCCTGGTCCGGCTGCAGTGCTACGAGGGTCTCGACGAGGCCCGGGCGCTGTACGAGTGGAACTACAAGAAGCAGCTGCTGCGCATCCAGGCCTCCCGCGACGACCAGGAGTGGTCGGCGACCCACGACGACATCTTCACCGAGGAGTTCCTCCTCACCCGACCGCTGCTGACGGCGATCCGGCGCGACGAGCCGACCGTGCTGCTCATCGACGAGGTCGACAAGACCGACGTCGAGGTCGAGGGGCTGCTGCTCGAGGTCCTCTCGGACTTCGCGGTCACCATCCCCGAGCTCGGCACGATCGAGGCGGTGCGACTGCCCTACGTCGTGCTCACCTCCAACGCCACGCGCGAGCTGTCCGAGGCGGTCAAGCGCCGCTGCCTGTTCCTGCACCTGGACTACCCCGACGCCGAGCGGGAGCGCGCGATCGTGCTCAGCCAGGTGCCCGAGCTCGACGAGCGGGTCGCCGAGCAGCTCGTCGCCGCGGTCGGCCGTCTGCGTGAGCTGGAGCTGAAGAAGGCACCCTCCATCGCCGAGTCCGTCGACTGGGCACGCACCCTCGTCGCGCTGGAGATCCGCGACCTCGACGCCGCCGCGATCGACGAGACCCTCGGCGTGGTGCTCAAGCACGTCTCGGACACCGAGCGCGCCGTGCGCGAGCTGAGGCTCCGGGCCCGGAGGTGAGCCCGGAGGTGAGCCCGGAGGTGAGTGCGTCCGAGGAGTCGACGAGCGGGTTGCTGGCGCGCCACCTCTCCTTCCTCGAGGCGCTGCGGGGCGCGGGGCTGTCGGTCTCGCTCGCCGAGGGCGTCGACGCCGTCGACGCGCTGGGCACGATCGGCTGGCGCGACCGCGACGTCGTGCACGACACCTACGCCGCCACCCTGCTCAAGCGCCACGCCCAGCGGCCGACCTTCGACGCGCTCTTCGACCTGTACTTCCCCCGGATGATCGCCGGCGGCGTCGCGGAGCTGGCCCGCGAGACCGGGTCCGACGACGAGCGGGCCGCCCCCTCGTCGGACGCGCACGACGGGACCCGTCCCGGTGGCGCCCGCGACAACGCCGCCGCGCTCTCGGACTTCCGCGAGCGCCTCACGGCGGCGCTCGCGAACGGCGAGGAACGCGTGCTGGCCGCGCTCGCGGCGGAGGCGGTCGGCCGGTTCGGCGCGATGCCCGGGCGCGGCCCCGGGCTGTCGTCGTGGTCGGCCTACACCGCCCTGCAGCGGGTCGCGCCGGGCGAGCTGGTCGACCGGGTGGTGCAGGGGCTCCTCGACGGTGTCAGCGACCAGGCGGCCTCCGAGGACCCCGACGGAGCGCTCGCGGACGCCCGCCGCCGTGCCTCGCGCCGGGTCGGCGGCTTCACCCGCCGCGTCGAGGACGACGCCCGGCGCCGCATCGCGGAGGAGAAGGGGCCCGACCACGTGGCCGACGTGGCCGTACGCCCCTCCCTCGACCAGCTCGCGTTCGCCTCGGCCCGCCGCGCCGACCTCGAGGACCTGCGCCGCGAGATCTACCCGCTCGCCCGCCGGCTCGCGGCCCGGCTCACCCAGCAGCACCACGCACGCCGCCGGGGCCCGCTCGACGTACGCCGGACGGTGCGCGCGTCGATGTCGACGGGGGGCGTGCCGCTGACCACCCACCACCGTCCGCGCCGCCCGCACCGCACCGAGCTGGTCGTGCTGTGCGACGTGAGCGGCTCGGTCGCGAGCTTCGCGCAGTTCACCCTGATGCTGGTCTTCGCGCTGCGCGAGCAGTTCACGGCGGTCCGCGCCTTCACCTTCGTCGACACCGTCCACGAGGTGACCCACCACTTCACCCCCGGCGGTGACCTCGTCGACACCCTGGCCGCGCTCGCCACCGACACCGCGCAGGCCGCCACCTGGGGCCGCACCAGCTACGGCCGGGCACTGACCACCTTCGCCGAGCGTCACGGCGACGCGGTGGGCTCGAAGACCTCGCTGCTGATCCTCGGTGACGCCCGCTCCAACTACGGCGACCTCGCGCTGCCCGTGCTCGGCGACCTCGTCGACACCGCCCGCCACGCCTGGTGGCTCAACCCCGAGCAGCGTCGACACTGGGGCACCGGAGACAGCGCGACCGCGGCGTACGGCGCCGTCGTGCCGATGATCGAGTGCCGCAACCTGGCCCAGCTCGGTGACTTCGTCCGCCGGTTGGCCGACTGAGCCGACGGCGCGCGAGCACCGGTAGACTCGCGGGTCCGCACCCACCCCGAGCCCGCCGAGGTGAGATGAGCTTCGACGTCCACGAGCTCGACGCCTTCCTGCTGGTGGGCTCCGCGGTCACCTTCGCCGCCATCCTCGCCGTCCGCCTGTCCTCGCGCGCCGGACTGCCCAGCCTGCTGATCTACCTGCTGATGGGCGTGCTGCTCGGGGAGGCGGGGCTCGGCATCGGCTTCGAGGACGCCGAGCTGGCCCACGCGCTCGGGTTCGCGGCGCTCGCGGTGATCCTGGCCGAGGGCGGGCTGACGACGAGCTGGCGCGAGGCGCGTCCCTCGATGCGGCTGGGCCTGTCCCTGGCCACGGTCGGGGTGACCGTGTCGATCTCGGTGGTCGCGGTCGCCTCGCACTACCTCCTGGGCCTGCCCTGGCAGCTGGCCGTGCTGCTCGGAGCGGTGACCTCGCCGACCGACGCCGCCGCGGTGTTCTCGGTGCTCCGGGTCGTCCCGCTGCCGCAGCGGCTGGTCGGCTCCCTCGAGGCCGAGTCCGGCCTCAACGACGCCCCGACCGTGGTCCTGGTGACCCTGATCTCGACCGGTGCCGTCGCCGACTACGGCGTCCTCGGCGCCGCCGGGATCGTCGTCCTCGAGCTCGTCCTCGGGATCGCGGCGGGTCTGGCCGTCGGCTTCGGCGGCGCCTGGGTGATGCGTCGTGCCGCGCTCCCCGCCTCCGGGCTCTACCCGCTGGCCGTCCTGACCCTCACCTTCCTCGCCTATGGCGCGGCCTCGGCCCTGCACGGCAGCGGCTTCGCCGCGGTCTACGTCGCCGCGCTCGTGCTCGGCAACTCCGAGCTGCCGCACCGCGGCGCGACACGGTCCTTCGCCGAGGGCGTCGCCTGGCTGGCGCAGATCGGGCTCTTCGTGATGCTCGGGCTGCTGCTCTCCCCGGGGCGGATCTCCGCCTCGTCGGTGGGCCTGGCCCTCGTCGCTGGTCTGGTGCTGACCTTCGTGGCCCGCCCGCTGTCGGTGGCGGTCGCAGCGATCGTGCAGCCGATGCCGTGGCGCGAGCTGTCCTTCATGTCGTGGGCCGGTCTGCGCGGCGCGGTCCCGATCGTGCTGACCACGATCCCGCTCTCCGAGGGTGTGCCCAGCGCGGAGCGGCTCTTCGACATCGTCTTCGTGATGGTCGTCGTCTACACCGTGCTCACCGGCCCGACCCTGCCGTACGTCGCCACGGTGCTGGGCGTGGCACGGCGCTCCGAGGCACGCGAGCTCGACCTCGAGGCGGCGCCGTTGGAGCGCGTCGCGGCCGACCTGCTGCAGGTGACGATCACCGAGGCGTCCCGCCTGCACGGGGTCGAGGTCGGCGAGCTGCGTCTGCCGGCGGAGGCATCGGTCTCCATGGTCGTCCGCAACGGCCACACGCTGGTGCCCGAGCCCCGCACGGTGCTGCGCCACGGCGACGACCTGCTGGTCGTGACACCTCGCGCCCTGCGCGAGCAGACCGAGCACCGGCTGCGGCAGGTCAGCCGTTCCGGGCGCCTGGCCCACTGGCTCGACGACGATCCCGCGCGCTGAGCGCGCTCACCGCGTGTCGGCCGTCCGGTGGACCCGCGCCCGGAGCTCGGCCAGGTCCAACCCGTAGGTCGGACCGCCGGTCGCGCTGTAGCGCTCGAGCCTGCCGTCGCCGCGCTCGAGCAGTCGCCGGGAGCCGGTGTCGTTGCCGCGCAGGGCGTGGGTGAGCCCGACGCACAGCTGGGCCAGGCCCTGCCACAGGTCGTGCTCGGCCTCGGGGGAGTCCTTCCACCGGGCCTCGAAGACCTCGTGGGCCGAGAAGGGCCGGCCCTGGTCGAGGAGCTCGAGCGCGCGCTGCACCGTCTCGAGGGGAGGCAGCGGGTCCTCCGGGACCGGCTCGACCCCCACGGCGCCGTACGGCAGTGGTCGGCCGAGCTCGTCACGAGGTCGGGCCTGGCGCGGTCGTCCCGCACCGTCGCGGTCCCTGGTCACCATGGGCCCACCCTGTCGCGCCGGACGCGCCAGGACAACGGGGCCGTCGGGCTTCGCTGCCGACCTGCGCTGCCGACCCTCAGCTGTCGGGCGACGGCTCCTCGGAAGGCACGACCCCGCCGTTGGGCCCGCACACGGTGATGGTCTCGCGCACCCTGATCCGCTGACGGGCCTTGACCAGGTCGTCGAAGCCGTCGCCGACGACGACGTCGATGCCCTGGGTCACCGGGTCGCGTCGCACCACCTCGGTGGTCTTGCGACCGAGGTTGTCCCGCACGAGGCGGACGGCCGGGCTCCTCGGGTCGTCGGTCCAGATCTGCACCGTCGCCACGTCCGCGCCGCGGGGCGCGTCGGCGACGCTGCCCCGGGAGAAGCCGCGCTCGGTCAACGCGGTCATGGTCCGGCTGGCCAGCCCCGACCGCTCACCGGCGTTGAGGACCGAGACGACCACCTGGTCGGGGTAGAGCAGGTCTCCCTTGTCGAGGGAGGCGTCGGTGCACAGGGCCGTGCTGGAGCCCGGCAGCGGCTTGGTGAGGGACCGGTAGCCGTAGGCGACCGCGGCGAGCACGAGCCCGACCAGCACGAGCAGCGTGACACCGGTGCGGATCCGTGCGACGGCGCGAGAGCTCACCTCAGGCCTCCAGGTGATGGATGCGGGCGTGCAGGACGTGGCGCTGCTGCAGGGCGGCCCGCAGCGCGCGGTGGAGCCCGTCCTCGAGGTAGAGGTCGTCGTGCCACCACACGACGTGGGCGAACAGGTCGCCGTAGAAGGTCGAGTCCTCCTCGAGCAGCGCGTCGAGCTGCAACGTGTCCTTGGTGGTCACGAGCTCGTCGAGACGGACCTGGCGCGGCGGGACGTCGGCCCACTCCCGCGAGGACAGTCCGTGGTCGGGGTAGGGCCTGCCCTCCCCGACGCGCTTGAAGATCACGCGGGGAGTGTAGCCGCGCCGGGCGGCCTCACCGGGGCGCTGAGCAGGGATGGAACGAGACCGTGACCCTGGCCCGGCGTCGGCGGCGCCCCGGTGGGCCACACCATTCCCCCCGCGGGGTGAACTGCCTAGGGTGGCCGCATGGCGGACGACGGCAGGCCCAGCGACTCCATCGCCGCGCAGGACCAGGCCGTCACCGAGGCGGTGCGGTCCGGGTACGCCGTCGCCGCGCCGGCCCTCGAGCTCGGGGCGCTCCTGCTGGGGCCGGACCGGGTGGTCGCCGACGCGCCTGTGCGCATCCCGTTGTCCATGATCAGTCGGCACGGGCTCGTCGCCGGGGCGACGGGCACGGGCAAGACCAAGACCCTCCAGCTGCTCGCCGAGCAGCTCTCGACGCTGGGCGTCCCGGTCTTCGCCGCCGACGTCAAGGGGGATCTGTCGGGCCTGATGCAGCCCGGGGAGAGCACCGGGCGCACGGAGGCGAGGGCGGCGTCGCTGCGACAGGAGTGGGCCGCGACCGGGTTCCCCGTGGAGCTGTACGCCATCGGCGGCGAGGGCACCGGCGTACCCCTGCGGGTCACGATGAGCGCCTTCGGGCCCACGCTCCTCTCGAAGGTCCTCGGGCTCAACGACACCCAGGAGTCGAGCCTGGGACTGGTCTTCCACTACGCCGACCAAGCCGGGCTGCCCCTGCTCGACCTCGCCGACCTGCGCGCCGTCGTCGCCCACCTGCTCAGCGACGAGGGCAGGGCCGAGCTCAAGGCGCTCGGCGGCCTGTCGACCGCGACGGCCGGGGTCATCCTGCGCGAGCTGGTGGCGTTCGCCGATCTCGGGGCCGAGGCCTTCTTCGGCGAGCCCGAGCTCGAGACCCGGGACCTGATGCGCGTCGCCGAGGACGGCCGCGGCGTGATCTCGCTCGTCGAGCTGCCCAGCCTGCAGGACCGGCCGGCGGTGTTCTCGACGTTCCTGATGTGGTTGCTCGCCGACCTGTTCCACGAGCTGCCCGAGGTCGGGGACGTCGACAAGCCCGAGCTGGTGTTCTTCTTCGACGAGGCCCACCTGCTCTTCCGTGACGCCTCCAAGGACTTCCTCGACCAGGTGGCCCAGACGGTACGGCTCATCCGGTCCAAGGGCGTCGGGGTCTTCTTCGTGACCCAGAGCCCCACCGACGTGCCCGACGAGGTGCTGGCCCAGCTCGGCTCGCGCGTCCAGCACGCGCTGCGCGCGCACACCCCGAGGGACGCCAAGGCGCTGAAGGCGACGGTGAGCACCTACCCGACCAGCGACTACGACGACCTCGGGGAGGTGATCACGGGTCTCGGCACCGGCGAGGCCGTCGTCACCGTCATGAGCGAGCGCGGCGCCCCGACCCCGGTGGCGTGGACGCTCCTGCGGGCGCCGGAGTCGAGGATGGGACCTGCGGACCCCGACGCGATGACGGCCGCGGTCGCTGCCAGCCCGGGTCAGGCCAAGTACGGCACCGCGGTCGACCGGGAGTCGGCACGGGAGAAGCTCGCCGCCAAGCTCGAGGAGGGCGCTCGCAAGCGCGACGCGGAGGCGGCCGGCCAGAAGGCCGAGTCCGACGCCGCGGCAGCCCGGGAGGCGGCAGGTCCGGGCCGAGAAGGCGCGGGCGAAGGCGTCCGGTGCCGGGTCGGGCCGCGCGCGGAGGCCCTCCACCACCACGCCGTCGGGTGATGTCTCCCCGAGCGGCGACCTGGTGCACCAGGTGGTCACGTCGGGCGTCTTCCAGCAGTTCCTGCGCACAGCGGCCCGCGAGGTCGCCCGCGGCGTGTTCTCGACCGGGCGCCGCTGAGTCTGCTGATCACCGATCGCGGCGCGGCACGGTGGAAGGGGTCAGGCGCACCAGCGCACGGCGTCGTCGACGAGGTCGGCGAGAGCGTGCACGCCGCGCAGGTCCGTGCGCTGGTCCATCAGCTCGGTGAGGGCCTTGGCGTGGCGGGTGCGGAACTTCAGACGCTGCTCGAGCAGGTGGTCGATGTCGCTCTCGCGACGCGCGGGCACAGCGGTGCGGGTGACGGGCTGAGCGGTCATGAGGGACCTCCTGGGACGGGGAGCCGAGCGGGCTGGTGCGGGTGCACAGAGGCGAGCCTGACCGAGCAATGTTGATTCCTGGTTACGGTCGTGTGGCTTCGAAGGGAAATTGTCACGATCCAAGGTGAAACCCGTCCCGCCTCCTGAGGCCGTGGCACGGACAGCCTGGCACGTCACATCTTCGTTCGTGCCCGTTTTGGCGCAGACGGTCCCACGGTCACTGCGTCGTCGGGCTGCTCGCGATCTGCAGCACCCGCGGCTGGGCGTCGCGGAGACCAGGCGGGCGCGGCCGGGTGGCGCCGGCACCGCGCGGACGCCCGCCACGAGCGGACCCTCCTCGGGGCTCCCGGACAGCAGCAGCGCTGGCTGGGCGAGGTCGCGCAGGGTCGCGAGCACCGGGTCGTGCCAGGCGCGTGCCGTCCCACCGGTGCGTCGGGCCACCCACAGGTGGAGCCCGACGTCGCGAGCCCGGGCGAGCAGCGGGACGAGGTCGGCCATCGCCGCTCCGTGGGGGCCACCGAGGAGGTCGTGGTCGTCGACGACGACGAACACCTCGGCGCCGCTCCACCAGCTGCGTGCCCGCAGCTGCGCGACGCTCACCCCCGGTCCGGGCAGCCGACTGCTCAGGTGGGTGACCAGGTCGGCGACGGCGCCCGCGACCTCCTGGGTGGTGGCGTGATGGCCCAGCAGGTGGGTCTCGGGCACCTCGCCGACCAGGGACCGCCGGGGGTCCACGAGCAGCAGCTGTGCCTCGCTCGCACCGCGGGTGCGCACGACCTCGCCGACCAGGGTGCGCAGGGTCGTCGTGCGCCCCGACCGGGCGTCGCCCAGGACCAGCAGGTGGGGCTCGTCGTCGGGGTCGAGCCACGCGGGGGCCAGCCGGCGCTCGTCGAGGCCGAGCAGGAGACCGCGTCGCGGGGCGGGCGACGCGGCGGCCTCGCTCCGGCGTCGGAGGTCCTCCACCGTCACCTCGGAGGGAAGGGGCTGCAGCCTCGGCGCCGGCGGGCCGGTCCACGAGGCCGCGACCCGCTTCGCGAGGGCCGCGACGTCCTCGGACAGGTCGAGACGGGGGAGCGCGACGAGGACGTGCTCCGCGCCGGGCACGATCGCGCGGCCGGGCCGGTCGCGGGGCACCCGGGCGGCGGCCCGCCGGTCGATCTCGGAGTCCATCGGGTCGCCCAGCCGCAGCTCGACACGGCTGCCGACCTGGTCGCGCACCCCGGCGCGCACCTCCGACCAGCGCGCGGCGCTGAGCATGAGGTGCACGCCGACCCCCAGCCCGCGGGCCGCGACCTGCTGCAGCGCGTCCTCGAGACCGGGGAACGCCTCCCGCACGCCGGCCCATCCGTCGACGACGAGGAACACCTCCCCGTAGCCGTCCCCGTAGCCGTCCCCGCGGCCGTCCCCGCGGCCGGCCGGGGAGCCGGCCGGGGGGACGGCTGGCTCGGACCCGACCGCCCCGGCCGGGCCCGCCTCCCGCGCCTCGACCAGACCGAGCACCTCGGCCACGACCCGGGTGACCCGCTCGGGCGCGGACCGCTCGGCCCTCGCGCACAGGTGCGGCAGGGCGTCGAGGTCGGCGAGCGCACCGCCGGCGAGGTCGAGCACGAAGACCTGGCAGCGCTGCGGCGTGGAGATCAGCGCGAGGGCGGTGACCGCCGTCCGGAGGGCGGTGCTCTTGCCGCTGCGTGGCCCTCCCACCACGGCGAGGTGACCGCCGGCTCCGTCGAGGTCGAGCACCAGTGGATCGCGGCGCTGCTGGCGCGGGCGGTCGATCCAGCCGAGGGGGACCCGCAGGTGCTCGGGGTCGTGCCAGCGCGGTGCGTGGAGCCCGTGCTGCCGGTCGGCCCGGAGGTCGCCGAGCACGTCCGCGAGCGTCGCGGGCGCCTGCAGCGGGGGGAGCCACACCTGGCGGGCGCGCAGGCCTGGCTCGGCCGTGGCGACGACGGCGCGCACCGCGACCTCGAGCTCGCTCGACGGCTGCGCACCAGCGTCCGTCGCGGCCGGGCGCGGCGGGCTGAGCCGGGGACCCAGCGGGAGCGCGCGGAAGCTCCGCACCCCCGCGCCCGCCGGGCTGTCCCGCGCCGGAGTCTCGTCCGAGGGCCCGGCCGACGCCGGTCCGGAGACGTAGGTGGCGTCAAAGCGCACCAGGCTGGTGGGGTCGGTGCGCAGGAAGCCGGCGCCCGGCAGCGTCGGCAGTGCGGCCGCGTCGGTGACGCCCAGCACGGAGCGCGACTCCTGGGCCGAGAAGGTGCGCAGCCCGATGCGGTAGGACAGGTGCGCGTCCAGTCCTCGCAGCCGGCCCTCCTCGAGCCGCTGCGAGGCCAGCAGCAGGTGCAGGCCGAGCGAGCGCCCGAGTCGGCCGATGGCCACGAACAGGTCGAGGAGCTCGGGACGGGCGGCGAGCATCTCGGAGAACTCGTCGACGACCACGACCAACGAGGGCACCGGGTCCAGCGGGGCGCCGGACCGCCGTGCCCGCTCGTGGTCGCGGGCCGAGGCGTGCCCGCTCGCCCGCAGCAGCTCCTGGCGACGCACCAGCTCACCGCCGAGCGCGTCGTGCATGCGGTCGACGAGCGAGAGCTCGTCGCAGAGGTTGGTGATCAGGGCCGCGACGTGCGGCAGGTCGGCCATCCCGGCGAACGTCGCTCCGCCCTTGAAGTCGGCCAGCACCAGGTTGAGCTCGTCGGGGGAGTGGGTCACGGCCAGGCCGAGCACGAGGGTGCGCACGAGCTCGGACTTGCCTGATCCGGTCGCGCCGACGACCAGGCCGTGGGGCCCGGCGCCACCCTCGGCCGCCTCCTTGAGGTCGAGGTGCACAGGACGACCCCGGTCGTCGACCCCGATCGGCACCCGCAGTCGGTCCGTGCCGCGACGCCGGGCTCGCAGGCGCCCGGGATCCAGACCTCGTACGTCGTCCAGCCCGAGCTCGGCGCGGACCGCGGCGGACCCGCCCTCGCCGCCCCGAGACCCGGTGAGGGCCGCCCGACGGGCGAGCCCGCGCGCGAACGCCTCGGCCCCGGCGGCGGTGAGGCGGTCGGGTCGCAGCGCACCGGTGCCGTCCGCCGTGACGTCGGTCCGGTGAGCGCCCGGAGAGCCCCCAGGGCCCGGCAGCAGCTGGACGACCGTGGTGGCCGGGGCTGCGGCAGGCGCCGGAGGGCCGTCCACGACGAGGACGGCGTGCCGGGCCGGTCGACGGAGCAGGGGCGGGCCGAGATCCTCTCGACGCCGGGCGAGCAGCACCGGTGCGGCGTGGGGATCGGGCCCGCTCGAGCGTGCGTGCGGCAGCCACTTGACCCAGTCCCAGGCGGTCGGGTCGTCGCAGAGCACCGCAACGGTGAGCTGCGAGGAGTCCTGGACGTCGGCGGCGGCGCACACGAGGGCTCGTGCGTGGGCGCGGGCCTCCTCGACCGGGCCGCAGACCTCGAGGTGGTCGACGCGACTCAGGTCGAGCAGGGCGGGCAGGCCGCGCTGGGTCAGGTGGCTGGCCACGAGCCGTCGGAGCGCGGCGACGCAGACCGGGTCGGCGTCCTCGGTGGTCGGGGGAGCGACGGGTCGCGGCGAGGCGGGGAGGGTCCCGGCGCCCCATCGCACCGCCGACGACCCGACGCCGGTGGGCGGCCCGGTCGCCACGGACGCGACGCCCGGTGGCGGGTGCCGACGCAGGAGGTCGAGCCGGTGCGCGTGCTGAGCCTCGCGGAGCCGGACCCGGGACGCGGCGAGCCGACCCAGGTAGTCACGCCGGGCCTCCTCGAGCGCGCTACGACGCTGCTGGCGTTGGCGGTCGACCTGCACCAGCACCAGCGCGACCGTGGCCAGCAGGACCAGCCCGACCGCCCCGAGGCGCAGGGCCGCTGAGGCGCCGGAGGCCGCCCCGGAGCCGTTCATCGACACCAGCAGGACCACGGAGCCGAGGCCGCCGAGGGCGGGCACCACCGCCATCGCGACGCTCGACCCGGGCTCGGTGGCAGGCATCGGCGGCGGCACGTCGAGGACGAGCTCGGCCGGCTCGGGCGTCTGCACGGTCCCCGACGCCGTGGTTGCCTGCACGAGACCCTCCCTTCGTCGAGACGGTCGAGCGTAGGCAGCGGCGCCGACGACCGGCGGCGGTTGTCCACAGGTGAGTGCGCGCGGACAGCACGGTGGGGCGGTCCGTCACTAGCCTCGCGGCGCCGGCAGGTCCGGCCGAGCAGACCACGCCGCCGACGAGGAGGGACCAGACGTGACGCGCCCACCGATGTCCCCACCGATGTCCCCGCCGACCAGACCGCCGGTCCCCGCTCGCGGGACGGGCCCGGACCAGCCCGCGCTGCTGCGTCTGTCGGTGGTGGGAGGGAGCCGCCGCGTCGACGTCGTGGTCCCCGGGGCCGTGCCGGCCGTCGAGCTCCTCCCCGACCTGGCGCGGCGCCTCGGGGTGGCGTCGGGGCAGGCGCTGCGCCTGCAGACCCTGCTGGGTCGGGCCGTCGATCCGAGCCTGGGCCTTGCGGTCCAGGGCGTCGTGGACGGCGCGGTCCTCGCGCTGGCGGGGCAGGACGACCCCGGGGCCGACACCGGGGTCGACCGGGAGGCCGACCCCGTCGACGACCCCAGCGACGATCTTCCGGAGGCCGTCGCCGGGGTGGTCCTGCAACCGTCGGCGGGTACGTCGGGCGGTGCGCCACCGGGTGCGTCCTGGGTGACGGGAGCCGTCCTCGTGCTCGGTGGTGCGGGTCTGCTCGCCTCCCTCCTCCCGTGGAGGGGGCACGACGCCGTGGGGGTCGACCCGGCGTCCGCGATCGGTGTCCTCGTGGCCGGCAGCGGGGCGGCGCTGCTGCTCGCGACGGCGGCGCTGCGGCGGTCTCGACGGCGGGTACCGGGCTCGCCCGGGTCCGTCTCCCCGGTCCTGCTCGCCTGGGCCGCCTGTGCGTACGCCGCGATCGCCGCGATCGCGGCGGCGGCGGCGACGACGACGCCCGCCGGGCCGTCCGACGTCCTGCCGGCGGCGGGCCTCGGCGCGCTGGGCGTGGGTGCCGTGTGCCTGGCCGGGGCCCGAGCCGGGGGCGGTCGGCGCAGCCTCCTGGCCCCGGTCCTCGTCTCGGGCACGTGCGCGGCGACGGGGGTGGTGCGGGTCGCGCTCGGCGTCGACCCCCAGACGGTGCTCCTGGTCGCGGCGACCGCGGCGGTCCTCCTGCTGCGGCTGGTCCCGGCGTGGCTCGTCGGGCCGCTCGTGCGCGGCCGGCCCCTGGCGGGTGCCGACGGTGCGCCCCGGGGGCAGCCGGGGCCACGGGGCCGGGACCGACCACGTGACCCGGTCCGGCTCGAGCAGGACGTGCACGCCGC
This sequence comes from uncultured Actinomycetota bacterium, assembly GCA_963714475.1. Taxonomy (GTDB): domain Bacteria; phylum Actinomycetota; class Actinomycetes; order Propionibacteriales; family Nocardioidaceae; genus Nocardioides. Next base: position 372,503 of record CAVQOP010000004.1, on the reverse strand, counting down.
GCTCGGGCTGGTCGCGACGCTGGTCGCGACGGCCGGGACCCTGCTGAGCCTCGCTGCGCCGTCGGCGGTCGGACGGGGCGCTACCGGGGCGGCACTGGTGGGGGCGTCGGGAGTCGTGGTCCTGCTGCAGGCGCGACACCACCGCGACCGCGGTGTGGTGGTGGCGTGCGTCGGCGGGGCGATGGCGACGCTGTGCTCCACCTGGGTCGCCCTCGTGGTCCAGCAGTCGGTGGCCGTGCCGTACCTCGCCGCGGTGCTGGTGCCGGTGGCGATCGCCGTGCCGTACGCCGCGGGGTCGGGCTGGTCGCCCCGGCTGCGCCGTACGGCCGGTCAGGTCGAGACGGTCGCGGTCCTCGCCCTCCTCCCGCTGCTCGTGCTCGCCCTCGACGCGCCGACCGTGCTGGCGACCGGGCTGCGGTGAGCGTGCCCGGCGTGCGTGACCTCGTCGAGGCCGAGGAGCACGAGCGACGCAGGCTGGTCTCGGCCCTGGTGTCCGGGGACCCGCTCCCCGCGCAACCGCCACGCCCGGGCCGCGCCGTCGTGGCCGCCCTCGCCCTGGGCGCGATCACCCTGGCGGTGGGCCTGCTGCTCGACGCGCTGAGCGGGACCGACGCCGCCTGGCCGACGAGCGGGCTCGTCGTCTCGCGCGACAGCGGGTCCTCCTACGTCGTGCTCGAGGGCGGGGCGGTCCACCCGGTCACCGACGGGACCTCGGCCCGCCTGCTGCTGGGCTCTGTGACCGACCCCGTCGTCGTGGACCAGCGCGACGTCGACGACCGTGGCCCCGGGTCGCTCCTGGGGATCGCGGGCGCACCCGCCGCCGTGCCGAGCGCCGACCGGCTCGACGATGGTTCGTGGTCGGCGTGCCCGACCGGCGCCGGGGCGACCACGGTGGGGATCGGTGCGGCCGACGGGGAGGTCGAGCCCGCGCCCCCCGACGCCGGGGTGCTGGTCCGGTCCTCCGCGGGGCTGGCGCTGGTCACCGCCGACGACGGCGGCCGTGCTCGGGCCTACCGGCTCCCGGCCGGACCGGGCGCCGACAACCTGCTGCTCGCGCTGGGGCTGCCTGCGAGCGACGTCGCGGTCGAGGTGTCCCGCCGCTGGTTGGACCTGCTGCCGTCCGGCGGAGACCTGTCGGCCGACACCGTCGCCCTGCCGGAGGTCGGCGAGGCGCTGTCGTACCCGGGGCCGGGGCTGCCGGCGGACGCGCGGGTCGGCGACTGGTTCCCGGCGACCGGTGGTGCGCGGTTGCTGACCGCCTCGGGGCCGACGGTGCTGACCCCGTTCGCGTTGGCCGTGTGGCGCGGCGCCGCGGCGCCGGCGGACCAGGGCCCCCGCGAGCTGGGGGTGGCCGCGCCGCCGGCCCTGCCGCTGGCCCCTGCTCCGTATGCCGCCGCAGCGTGGCCGAGCGACCTGCGTCGACCGCTGGACGGGCGGCCGTGCGCCCTGCTGAGCGAGGCCGGCGTACGGCTCGGCCTGACCGGTCGGGAGATCGATGACCAGGAGATCGATGACCAGGAGGTCGACGACCGCGACGGTGCGGGCCCCGGCCTCGCGGCGGTCGTACCCGGTCGCGGCGCCCTGCTGCGGACGCCCGAGCACGAGGAGGGCCACGCGGTGCTCGTCGCTGACGACGGCCGGGCCTACCCGGTGGCGGGCGACGACGCGCTCGAGGCGCTCGGCTACGGCGACCTCGCTCCGGCGGAGGTGCCGGCGGCGTGGCTGCGGCTGGTCGAGCGAGGGCCCGTGCTCTCGGTCGCGCGGGCGCTCAGGACTCCAGCGGAGGGTCGCTGAGGACCTGGACCGTCTCGGGGTAGAAGGCGACGTGGCCGGCGATCGCCCCGACGCCCTGGCGCGCATCGGGGTAGCCCCACACGGCGTCGGTCGCGAGGTGCTCGTCGGTGCGCAGCGTCCAGTACGTCGCGTCGCCCTTGTAGGGGCAGTACGTCGTGTGGTCGCTCGGCGCGAGCAGATCCTGGTCCACGGCGTCCAGCGGGACGTAGAGCACCGGCGGGTAGCCGGCCTCGCGGAGCACGAGCGCGTCGTGCGTGTGGGCCACCGTGACCTCGCCGAGGCGCACCGTCACCTCGGTGCCTGAGGGCCCCACCGTGATCGGGTGGTCGGGCCCGGGCTCGAGGACGGGGCGGCCACGGTCGTCGTGCGTGGCATCGCTGGGGTGACTCATCGGCTCCTCCAGGATGTGTGCTGCGGCAGAGCGTGGTGACGACGTGGCGGAGGATAGGGGATTCGAACCCCTGAGGGCTCTTAACCCAACCCGCTTTCCAAGCGAGCGCCATAGGCCACTAGGCGAATCCTCCGCGACGGAGGTTACCGGTCCGGGGTCCGGGGGACGAAACCGGCCGTCCCCGGCAGCGGTTGCCCCGGGCCGGGGTCGCTCGCCTACACTGCTGCCAACCCCCCGTGTGGCGGCACCTCACCCAATTCCCCCAGGGCCGGAAGGCAGCAAGGGTCAGTGGGCTCTGCCGGGTGCGCGGGGGGCCTTCTCATGCCCGGGGAGCACCGTCGGTGGCCGGGCCCCGACGCCGTACGACGGGGCTGTGCAGCCGCTCTGGTCGGTGTCGGTGGCGGTGGTTAGTGTCATCGGCGTGGAGTCACCCCTCGCGCTGTACCGGCGCTACCGGCCCGAGACCTTTGCGGAGGTCATCGGACAGGACCACGTGACCGACCCCCTGCGCGCCGCGCTGGCCAACAACAGGGTCAACCACGCCTACCTCTTCTCCGGCCCGCGCGGCTGCGGGAAGACCACCTCCGCGCGCATCCTGGCCCGCACGCTGAACTGCGAGCTCGCCCCCGTGCCCGACCCCTGCGGGCAGTGCCAGAGCTGTCGTGACCTCGCCCGCAACGGGCCCGGCTCGCTCGACGTCATCGAGATCGACGCCGCCTCCCACGGCGGCGTCGACGACGCCAGGGACCTGCGGGAGAAGGCGTTCTTCGCCCCCGTCAGCAGCCGCTACAAGGTCTACGTCGTCGACGAGGCCCACATGGTCACCCCGGCGGGGTTCAACGCACTGCTCAAGCTCGTGGAGGAGCCACCGCCGCACCTGCGCTTCATCTTCGCCACCACCGCCCCCGAGAAGGTGCTCGCGACGATCCGCTCGCGCACCCACCACTACCCGTTCCGACTGATCCCGCCCCGGCTGCTCTCGACCTACCTCACCGAGCTGTGCGCCCGCGAGGACGTCCGCATCGACCCGGCGGCCATCCCGCTCGTCGTGCGCGCGGGGGGCGGGTCGGCACGCGACACGCTGTCGATCCTCGATCAGCTCATCGGCGGCGCCGGTGCCTCCGGGGTGACCCACGAGCTGGCCACGGGCCTGCTCGGCTACACCCCGGACACGCTGCTCGACGAGGTCGTCGACGCCTTCGCCGCCGGTGACGGAGGCGCGGTCTTCGGCGTCGTCGACAAGGTCATCGAGACCGGGCAGGATCCCCGGCGCTTCACCGAGGACCTGCTGCGCCGCCTGCGCGACCTCGTGATCGTGGCCGCCGTCCCGGACGCGTCCGCGACGGGTCTGATCGACGTCTCGCCGGAGCAGGGCGAGAGGTTGGTGTCCCAGGCGGCGCGCTACGGCACCGCCGAGCTCAGCCGGGCCGCCGACATCGTGGCCACCGGCCTGACCGAGATGCGAGGCGCGACGGCGCCGCGGTTGCTGCTCGAGCTGGTCTGCGCCCGGGTGCTGCTCCCCGGCGCCGACCACTCCACCGTCGGGGTCATGGCACGGCTCGACCGCATCGAGCGCCGTGCGGCCATCACCGGCACCCCGAGTGCCGCGTTGCCCGCCCCGAACGTGCCCTCGGCCTCCCTGGCCGCTCCCCTCGCCCGGGTCGTGGTCGACCCTCCGCTGCGGCTGCCCGCTCAGGACCGTCCCGCTGCAGACCGTCCGGTCGCACGAGAGAGCGTCGAGCCTCCCGGCTCGGCCGTGCCGCCTCCTGCCCACGTCGCGGCGGCGGCCCAGGCCCCCGTGCCAGCCCCGGTCGAGCCGCCGCCGCCATCGTCGCCGGCGTCGCCCGCCTCGGAGCCCGTCGTGGCGCCCGTCTCGTCGGATCCACCGGCGTGGGGCGCGGCCGCCGTGCCGGGCGCCTCGTCGGCGGCGCCGAGGGCAAGCACACCGGAGCCCGAGGCAGCGCACGAGGCGACCCTGGAGGTGGGGCGTTCGTCGGCGGCACCGGCAGGTCCGGTGCTGAGCCTGGTCGACGTACGCCGCCTGTGGCCCGACGTCATCGAGGCGACCAAGCACCGCCGGCGGGTGACCTGGATCCACCTCAGCCAGAACTCCCAGGTCGTCGCGGTCGGCGAGGGGACCCTGACCCTCGGGTTCAGCAACTCCGGTGCGCGCGAGTCCTTCGACAGCAACGGCAGCGCCGAGATCGTCCGGCAGTCCGTGATCGACGTGATCGGCGCCGACTGGCGGGTGGAGACCATCAACGACCCCGGTGCCGACGCGGGCCTCGGCGCACCACCGAGCCCCGAGGTGGCGCCCGAACCACCGGCGCCCGCGTCCGGGCCTGCCGACCCGGTGCCGACCACGTCCGCCGGACCGGCCGCCGGACCGGCCGCCGACCGTGCTTCGGCTCCGCCCTGGGCGCGGGGCGAGGCCGACGTCGATCCCGCGCCGCCGGTGGCGGAGCGGGTCGTGGAGCGGGCCCCAGCGACCGCTGCGCCCGGGCCCTCGGCCCCCGCCGCCGCACCGACCGACGACCGGCCCGCGCCCCCCGAGCCCCCCGAGGACCCGGACGGCGCCCCCCCGGACGAGCCGCCGGAGCCGGTCACGCGCGACGACCCGCCGTGGGCGCGCCCGGGCGCGGCAGTGGCGGCGCCGCGGACACCCGCCGACCTGCGGGCCGCCGACGCCGACGCGCGCCCCGACGACCAGGACGCCGAGCATGACGCGCTCGGGGGGGCGGACCTGCTCGCCCGCGAGCTGGGGGCGAAGATGATCGAGGAGATCCGGCACCAGTGAGGCGGCACCACCGCCACGCCTCAGACCTGTCCGAGCACCTCCAGCCCTGCACCCCAGCCCTGCACCCCACCACCTCGAGGTGACCTGAGATGACCCAGAACCCCTTCGACGCCCTCGGCGGCGGCGGTTTCGACATGAACGCCCTGCTCCAGCAGGCCCAGCAGATGCAGGAGCAGCTCCAGCAGGCCCAGGAGCGGCTCAACGACGCGACGGTCGACGGGTCCGCCGGCGGGGGGGCCGTGACCGTCACGGTGAGCGGCACCGGTGAGCTGGTCGCCGTCCAGGTCCGTCCCGGGACCGCCGACGGCGACTCGGTCGAGGAGCTCGCCGACCTCGGTGACCTCGTGGTCGCGGCCTACCGCGACGCCAAGACCAAGGCCGACGCGCTGGCCGCCGAGACCCTCGGCCCGATGGCCGGTGGCGGCATGGACGGTCTCGACCTCGGCAGCCTCGGGGGCCTCGGCGGCCTGCCCGGCGGCAGCGACCCCGGCGCCGGCCCCGGCCGCACCGGTTTCTGAGCGAGGCCCTCCTTGTACGAAGGCGTCGTCCAGGACCTCATCGACGAGCTCGGGCGCCTGCCCGGGGTCGGGCCGAAGAGCGCCCAGCGCATCGCCTTCCACCTGCTCCAGGCCGACGCCGACGACGTACGCCGGCTGGCCGACACGCTGACGCAGGTCAAGGCCCGCGTCCGTTTCTGCCAGGTGTGCTTCAACGTCTCGGAGGCCGAGACCTGCCGGATCTGCCTCGACCCGCGGCGCGACACCTCGGTGCTGTGCGTCGTCGAGGAGTACAAGGACGTCGTGGCCATCGAGCGCACCCGCGAGTTCCGGGGGCGCTACCACGTGCTGGGTGGTGCGATCTCGCCCATCGACGGGATCGGTCCCGACCAGCTGCACATCCGTGAGCTGCTCACCCGGCTGACCGACGACGCCCTCGAGGAGGTCGTCCTGGCCACCGACCCGAACCTCGAGGGTGAGGCCACGGCGACCTATCTCACCCGGCTGCTGCGCGACTTCGGGTTGCGCATCACGCGCCTGGCCAGTGGACTACCCGTGGGCGGCGACCTCGAGTACGCCGACGAGATCACCCTCGGACGAGCGTTCTCAGGAAGGCGGGCGGCACCATGAGCGACCAGGCACCCTCGGCTGGCCGGACCAGCTCCACGGCCAGCACGGTCACGACAGGCATCACCGAGCAGGAGGAGGCCGCGACCCGGACGCTGGCCGACGTGGTCGCGACCGAGATCGAGTCCTTCCTGCTCGCGCTGAGGGCGATCGCCTCCGAGCGCGACCCCGGGCGGGGCATCTCGCTCCTCCTGCTCGAGATCAGCCAGGTCCTGCTCGCCGGGGCCCGCCTCGGGGTGCAGCGCGACTTCGTCCCACGCGGCGACTACCAGCCCGACGTGGGCCCCGAGCCCGACGTCGACGAGCTGCGCCTGGCCCTGGCCGAGATGCTCGGCAACGTCGACACCTACAGCTTCGTGTTCGACCCCTACGTGCCGGAGACCGTCGAGAGCCAGCTCTCCGACGACCTCACCTCGATCGCGACCGAGCTGGAGAACGGCCTGCGCCACTACCGCTCCGGCGACGTCGCCGAGGCGCTGTGGTGGTGGCAGTTCTCCTACGTCTCCTCGTGGGGCAACCTCGCCGGTGCCGCGCTGAACGCCCTGCTCTCGGTGGTCTCCCACGACCGCCTCGACGTCGAGTACGTCGGCGAGGTCGAGCAGATCGAGGCCGCGGAGGCGGTCCTGGACGGCGGCGCCGGCCCGACCTGAGTCCTCGCTAGACTCCTCCGGTCCGGTCGGTCCGACCCCCCGATGCGCTAGGAGCACCTCCCGGTGGGCATTGTCGTGCAGAAGTACGGTGGCTCCTCCCTCGCGGACGCCAGCGGGGTCAAGCGTGTGGCGCAGCGCATCGTGGCCACCAAGCGGGCCGGCCACGACGTCGTGGTCGTGGTCTCCGCGATGGGTGACACCACCGACGAGCTGCGCGACCTGGCCGAGCAGGTGACACCGCTGCCACCCCCGCGCGAGCTCGACATGCTCCTGACCGCCGGCGAGCGGATCTCGATGGCCCTCGTCGCGATGGCCATCGCGCAGCTCGGTCACCGGGCACGTTCCTTCACCGGCTCCCAGGCCGGGGTGATCACCGACTCGGTGCACGGCAAGGCCAAGATCATCGACATCACCCCCGGGCGCCTCGAGGCCGCGATCGGCGAGGGCGACATCGCCATCGTCGCGGGTTTCCAGGGCGTCTCGCAGGACACCAAGGACGTCACCACGCTCGGCCGGGGTGCCTCGGACACCACCGCCGTGGCGCTGGCCGCGGCTCTGGGTGCCGAGGTGTGCGAGATCTACTCCGACGTCGACGGCGTGTTCACCGCCGACCCGCGCATCGTCCCGGCGGCGCGCAAGCTGTCGCGCATCTCCACCGAGGAGATGCTCGAGATGGCCGCCTCGGGCGCCAAGATCCTGCACCTGCGGTGCGTCGAGTACGCCCGGCGCTACGACATGCCCATCCACGTGCGGTCCTCCTTCTCGCAGAAGGAGGGCACCTGGATCATCCCCGACCACTCGGCGCCCGACCAGGGCAAGCCCAGCGACGAGCCCAGCGACGAGCCCAGCAACGAGCCAGGAGACGAACCAGTGGAGCAGGCGATCATCGCAGGCGTGGCCCACGACCGCAGCGAGGCCAAGGTGACCGTGGTCGGCGTCCCGGACAGGGTCGGTGAGGCTGCTCGGATCTTCACCGCGCTGGCCGACGCCGAGGTCAACATCGACATGGTCGTGCAGAACGTCTCGGCGGCGGCCACGTCGCTGACCGACATCTCCTTCACCCTGCCGCGCACCGACGGGCAGAGCGCGATCACCGCCCTGACGCGGGTCAAGGACGTCGTGGGCTTCGACCAGCTCCTCTACGACGACCAGATCGGCAAGGTCTCCCTCATCGGGGCCGGCATGCGCTCCCACCCGGGCATCACGGCCAAGTTCTTCGCCTCCCTGGCCTCGGCCGGGGTCAACATCTCGATGATCTCGACCTCGGAGATCCGCATCTCCGTCATCGTCGACGAGGCCCAGGTCGACGAGGCCGTCCGCGCCACCCACACCGCCTTCGACCTCGACGTCACCGACGTCGAAGCCGTGGTCTACGGCGGGACGGGTCGATGAGCGCCGCCTCCCGCGCAGGGGGTCTGCGGCTCGGGATCGTCGGGGCCACCGGGCAGGTCGGCGTCGCGATGCGCCAGATCCTGCTGCAGCGCGACTTCCCGCTCGCGGAGATCAGGTTCTTCGCCTCCGCCCGCTCAGCCGGGACGGTCCTGGCCTTCGGTGATCGCGAGGTCACCGTCGAGGACGCCGAGACCGCTGATCCCACCGGGCTCGACGTGGCCCTGTTCTCCGCCGGGGCCGGCACCTCGCGCCGGCTCGCACCGCGCTTCGCCGAGGCGGGGGTCACCGTCGTCGACAACTCCTCGGCCTTCCGGATGGACCCCGACGTGCCACTGGTGGTCTCCGAGGTCAACCCCGGGGCGATCGCCGAGGCGCGCAAGGGCATCATCGCCAACCCGAACTGCACCACCATGGCCGCCATGCCGGTCCTCAAGGTGCTCCACGACGAGGCCGGCCTCACCCGGCTCATCGCCTCGACCTACCAGGCCGTCTCCGGTTCCGGCGTCGCCGGCGTCGAGGAGCTCGCCGGCCAGGTGGCCGCGGCCGGCACCAAGGCCACCGAGCTGGCCTACGACGGTGCTGCGGTGGCCTTCCCGGAGCCGGTCAAGTACGTCCGGACCATCGCCTACAACGTCCTGCCGATGGCGGGCTCGATCGTCGAGGACGGCCTGGGGGAGACCGACGAGGAGCAGAAGCTGCGCCACGAGTCACGCAAGATCCTCGGGCTGCCCGACCTGGCCGTGTCGGGGATCTGCGTCCGCGTGCCGGTCTTCACGGGTCACTCGCTGGCCATCAACGCCGAGTTCGCCTCGCCGCTGCCCGTCGAGCGCGCCCGCGATCTGCTCGCCCACGCCCCCGGCGTCGAGCTCACCGACGTCCCGACGCCGCTCCAGGCCGCCGGCCAGGACCCGTCGTACGTCGGTCGCCTGCGCCAGGACGAGGGTGTCCCCGACCAGCGTGGCCTCGCGCTCTTCCTCTCCAACGACAACCTGCGCAAGGGTGCGGCCCTCAACACGGTCCAGATCGCCGAGCTGCTCGCCACCCGTTGACCGGGTCCGCCGGCCCGCCCGGCAGCCACCGGCACGCCCCGGCCGGAGCCGTGGTCGCAGGTCTCAGGGGTGGCCGGCGTCCGTCCGGTCGGCCTGGGTCGGCGGGGTGACCCTGGGTCCCAGGCGCGCAACCGTGTCGTCGTCCTCGGGCTGCCAGCGCTGACCCTCGTCGATGTCGACGCCGGCGATGGCGTGGGACCCCAGGAACGCGAGGGTGGCCAGGAGCGGGATGACGAGCACCATGGTCCACGAGAACAGCACGGGGACCAGGACGAGCAGGACGACCACCGCCACGATGCCGACCGCCAGGAGCGCGGTGGCCCGCGGGTCCGGGATGGAGCAGCGACCGAGGGCCCAGCCGCCGACGAGGGCGGCGGCGACCAGGATCGCCATCAGGAACAGGTAGCCGGCGCCGCCGCACGACGACGTGCCGCGCACGACCTCGCAGGCCTTCAACGTGCCGAGCGAGAGCCCGTAGATGAGGACACCGACCAGGAGGCCCACGACCGCGACGGCCTGGACCCCCGCGACCGGCGGCGTCCAACGCTCTCGCGGCTCGCTCCGCTCCCCGGCGGTGCCGGGCTCGGAGCGGCTGGGGAGCTTGGCGCGCAGGGCGGTCAGTGCCGCGGCGGAGCGTCTCGGGGAGTCGGTCGCGGCCCGGACCGGCTCGTCCTCGGTCCGCGTGCCCGGTGTCGGGGCAGCGGGTGCCTTCGCGTGTGCAGGGGGTGCGGGCGCCGGTGCGGGCGCCGCTGCGGGCGCCGCTGCGGGGGCTGGTGCGCGGTCCGGAACGGGGGCCGGTGCGGGGGCCGGCTCGGGGGTCGGCCCGGGAGGCGCGAAGCGGTGGGTGTCACCGGCGACCGGCTCGGGCGCAGGTGCGACGACGTCCTGCTCCGGCCCCGAGGCAGGTGTCGGCGCGACCCCCGGATTCGGCTGCGGTGCCGCCGTGCCCTTGCGCCGGCCGAACAGCTTCGGTCGGTCGAGACTGAGCTTGTCGAGCGCGTCGTCGCGGTCCTTCTCGGCCATGGCGACAGTGTGACACGGGCTCGCCGCTGGGCGGGGTGCCCGCACGCCCCGCACGAGCCTGGTCCGGGTCGCCGGTAACGCTGTCCCGCCTGCCGGTGGCTCACGGAGCGACCCGGGTTCGACTCCATCGTCCGCGCCGGCGTCCTCGGCCCGTCGGCTCGATCGAGGGGTCGGGCATCTGAGGACGCGCTCTGGCACGTCGAGGGATGCCCAACCACCTCACCGGTGACGGCGCAGGTGTCGACAGCCCCGCGAGGTGACGTGCTCTCGCGGGGTCGTGTGAGACTTGCCCTACGGGCCGGTGAGGCTCGCCGGACGACGGAGCCGTACCCGGAACGCGACAAGACGGCCGAGAAGGAGTCCGACATGGCGTGGTTGGTTCTCGTGGTCTCCGGCGTGCTCGAGGCCGTGTGGGCGGTAGCCCTGGGCAAGTCGGAAGGGTTCTCGCGGCTCGCACCGTCCCTGGTCTTCCTGGTCGGACTGGCGCTCAGCATGGGCGGCCTGGCTTACGCGATGCGCAGTCTCCCGGTGGGGACGGCGTACGCCGTGTGGGTCGGGATCGGTGCGGCTCTGACCGTCGCGTTCGGGATGGTCACCGGGTCGGAGCCGGTGAGCCTGGTGAAGGTAGCGCTCATCGTCGGCCTGATCGGTTGCGTGGTCGGTCTCAAGCTGGCCCACTGATACGACCGCTCGCCCACGGCAGGGCCGCGCACCATGCGGCAGGTGCGGACGACCTCAGACGTCGGCTCGGGGGGCGTACATGATGACGGCGACGCCGACCAGGCAGATGAGCGCTCCGGTGATGTCGTAGCGATCGGGCCGGAAGCCGTCGGCGACCATCCCCCACGCCAGCGATCCGGCGACGAAGACCCCGCCGTAGGCGGCGAGGATCCGACCGAAGTTGGCGTCGGGCTGCAAGGTGGCGACGAAGCCGTACAGGCCGAGGGCGACGACGCCTGCGCCGATCCAGATCCAGCCCTTGTGCTCGCGCACGCCCTGCCACACCAGCCAGGCGCCGCCGATCTCGGCGACCGCGGCGAGGGCGAACAGCAGCAGGGACTTGGCGATCAGCATGCGGCCAGTGTGCAGGGTCAGGACCGGTCGCGGGCCTGTCCCGTGCCCCACGGAGGCGTCGCAGGCTGACCCCGATCGGACGTCATCCGCGGGCGCTGATCGCCGACGGCGCGCCCGAGGGGCTGCGTCGGGCGCTCGACCGGAGCAGCCCGAGGAGATCTTCCGCCGGGAGCGGCCGACTCATCAGGTACCCCTGCCCGACCTCGCAGCCCATCTCCGCGAGCCTGCGACGCACGCTGTCGGTCTCGATGCCCTCGGCGACCACGCCGATGCCCAGGTGGCGCGCGAGGTCGATGGTCGAGGCGACGATCGAGGCCGTGCGCTGGTCGGACTCGATCGCATCGACGAAGGACCGGTCGATCTTGAGCTCGTCGATCGGCAGGTCGCGCAGGTAGCTGAGCGAGGAGTAGCCGGTCCCGTAGTCGTCCAGGCTCACCCGGAGGCCGAGCGCACGGACCTTGACCAGGACGTCGACGGCGGCCTGACGATTGGTGATGAAGCTGTCCTCGGTGATCTCGATGATCAGCGAGCTGGCCGGAAGGCCGTGCTGCGCGAGCAGCACCTCGAGCTTGTCGGGCAGGCTGGAGTCGACCAGCGCTCCCGCGTCGATGTTGACGGCGACGGTCAGGTCCAGGCCCTCGTCGCGCCACCGCCTCAGCTGCCCGGCCGAGAGAGCGAGCATCTGCTCGGTGACGGGACGCATCAGACCCGCGGCGAGCGCGATCGGGAGGAAGGTCGCAGGACTGAGCAGACCCCGCTCAGGGTGCTGCCAGCGGACCAGGGCCTCGACCCCGACGATCGCCCCGGTGGCCAGGTCCACCTTCGGCTGGAACCAGGCCTCCAGCTGCTGGTCGGCCAGCGCCTCGCGGAGGTCCTCGGTCAGCAGGAAGCGCTGGGTCAGCTCGTCGTCCCTGGCCGGCGTGGACGCGGAGTACCCGCCGCCTGAGGCCTTGGCCTGGTACATCGCGACGTCGGCTCGCCGCAGCAGCTGGACGGGATCGGTCGCGTCGTGGGGGGCGCGGGCGATCCCGACGCTCGCATCGATGTGCAGTCGCACGCTCTCCAGCTGGAACGGCTGGCGCAGCCCCGCCACCAGTCGGTCAGCGAGACGGGTGGCGTGAGCCTGCTCCCCGTCCGCTGGTCAGGATCGCGAACTCATCCCCGCCCAGGCGAGCCAGGAGATCGTCCCCGCGCAGCAACCCCTCGATCCGACGGGCCACCAGGGACAGCAGCTCGTCGCCGATCGTGTGTCCCAGAGAGTCGTTGACGTCCTTGAACCGGTCCAGGTCGATCAGCAGCAGGGTCAGCGGACGGCCCGGAGGAGCGAGACTGACCGCCAGGCGACGTTGGAACGCGCGCCGGTTGGCCAGCCCCGTCAGATCGTCGGTGCCGGCTTCGAACCGCGCGACCGCCAACGCTCCCACCTCGGTCAGGGTGAGCATGCTCCGCGCCAGGACCAGCACCAGCGTGAGCACCGCCAGCAACACGGCGACCAGGGAGACCTCGGCGACGGCCGCGGCGACCAGCAGACCGAGGGAGGCGACGGCGAACGACATCGGGACGACGCATGGAGCGGCGGTCCCACGCCTCGCCCCAGGCGCGGGTCCCGGTGACTGCCCGGTCGCAGGTCCACGCCGCCCACGCCATCACCGTGGCCCCCAGCAGCCAGGTCGGCTGCGTCAGGTGGCCGGCGGCCATCGGCTGACCGTGGGCGACGTCCCACAGGTAGCGCACGTCGTTCAACGCGAAGACGGCCAGGCCGACGGCCAGCACGGTCCAGGCACGACTGGGCCGCCACCCCTGGAGGACGACTCCGGTGACGAGGACGGTCAGGAGGGCCAGGTCGGCGACCGGGTAGGCCAGGTTGACCGACACCGATGCCGCGCTCACCCCTCGATGTCGCCCAGCAGCGGAACGACGAACGCCGCCACCAGGCCCCCCGCCCCGGCGCCGCAGATGAGGCCGTCGAGCCAGTTGCTGCCCGACCACCGCCGCCCGCTCCGTCCGAGCAGGACGACCACGGCGGCGTAGGAGAAGACGTACATCGCGAGCCACCCGGCGTCGGACCACGACGGTGACGGCGGGCTGGCGAGGCGGTTCAGCACCGCGACGTTGTAGATGTTCGCGGCGGCACGCAACGCCAGTCCGACCGCGAGCAACGCCCAGGGCAGCCGGTTCCGGCGCACGAGGAGGGGACGGGCGGCGCACAGCGCGGCAGCAGCGACGTAACCGACGTTCTGGACCCAGGCGTCACGCAGGGGCACCCGGCCCGGATCGGCGCTGGCGAGCACCACCCAGACGACCAGGACGGACACGCACAGGACCGTCAGGCCCTGCAGCGTGAGGACCACCCACCGTCGCCAGCCCGCTACAGGGTGCAGGGGGTCGGGCTCGGGTGACATGAAGGATCCCATCCGTCTCATCCACCGCGCGCGGCGCGGTCAGGTGTCGGTCGGCTCCAAGTGTGCAACGCGCAGCAGGCCCAATATCACCGAACGGCGAAAGCGGCAAGGCTCGCATCCTCGGCTGCCCGACGTACGGCCCCCAGGCCAAGCCCGCAAGGGGGGCCTGGCCTGGGGAACCATGGGTCGGGCTGACAGGATTTGAACCTGCGGCCTCCTCGTCCCGAACGAGGCGCGCTACCAAGCTGCGCCACAGCCCGATGTGGGCTCGGCCCACGAGTCTCGGAGCATACCGGAGCCTCCGGTGGTGGCCGCACTCGGGCGCGCGTAGCGCACCGCGGGCGTCTCAGGACCGCTCGACGAGCGTCACCAGCGTGGCCTCGGGGCGACAGGCGACCCGCAGCCGGACGTACGGGCTGGTGCCCAGACCGGCGCACACGTGGAGCCACGCCGAGCCCTCCTGACCGGGCCGCGAGTCCGCCGGGTGGCGGTGCAGGCCGCGGGCGCGGGCGGGCTCGAGGTCACAGTTCGTCACCAGTGCCCTCCCACCCGGCAGGCACACCTGCCCGCCGTGGGTGTGGCCGGCCAGGATCGCGTCGTAGCCGTCGGCGGCGTACTGGTCGAGGACCCGCAGGTACGGCGCGTGCGCGATCGCGAGCCGGACGTCGGCAGCCGGGTCGGCGGGCCCGGCGACCGCGGCGAGGTCGTCGTAGGCCAGGTGGGGGTCGTCGACCCCGGCCAGCGCGAAGCTGGTGCCGCCGACATCGAGCCGGTCGCGGGTGTTGGTCAGGTCCGACCAGCCCGCCCCGGTCAGCATCGCCGTGAGCGAGCGCCACGGCAGCTGCTCGACGCTGGTGTGGCGCTGACCGTCGTCGGGCAGCAGGTAGCGCAGGGGATTGCGCATGGTCGGCTCGAAGTAGTCGTTCGACCCGAGCACGAACACCCCGGGCACGTCGAGCAGCGGGCCCAGGCAGGAGCGCAGCGCGGGCACCGCGTCGCGGTGGGCCAGGTTGTCGCCGGTGTTGACGACCAGGTCCGGCTCGAGGTCGGCCAGGGACCGCACCCACTCCTGCTTGCGGGTCTGGCCCGGGGTCAGGTGCAGGTCGGAGAGGTGCAGCACCCGCAGCGGGTCGCTCCCCGGCGGCAGGAGCGGCATCGCGACGCGGCGCAACGTGTAGGCGCGAGCCTCCCAGGCGGCGTACGCCGTGAGCCCGGCCCCGGCGAGCGTGCCGGCGCCCAGTCCGGCGCCCAGTCCGGCGCCCAGGCCGGCGCCGAGCACGCGGGGAGACGAGAGAGCAACCACTGGTCCAGGCTGTCACAATGGGCGCCATGAGCGCTCTCAAGGACCGTCTGCGCACCGATCTGGTCACCGCGATCAAGGCGCGCGACGAGGTCCGGTCCTCCACGCTGCGCATGGTGCTGGCGGCGATCAGCACCGAGGAGGTCGCGGGCAGGAGCGCCCGCGAGCTCAGCGACGACGACGTGCTGACCGTGCTGACGCGCGAGGGCAAGAAGCGTCGGGAGGCGGCGACGGCCTTCGACGACGGCGGGCGCGCGGAGATGGCGGCCAAGGAGCGCGCCGAGGCGGCCGTGCTCGCCGACTACCTGCCCGCCCAGCTCGGCCCGGCCGAGATCGCGACGATCGTCACCGAGGCGGTGGCGCAGACCGGCGCAGCCGGTCAGGGCATGCAGGCCATGGGCAAGGTGATGGGCCTGGTGCAGCCGCGGGTCAAGGGCCAGGCCGACGGCGCCGCCGTGGCAGCGGAGGTACGTCGCCAGCTCGGCTGAGGCGTGCGGAGCCGCCGCGGGGCAGGCCCCACGGGATCAGCGGCCTCCGCCGCGCCCGCCACCCCCGCTGTTGCCGTTCCCGCCACTGTTCCCGCCGCTGTTGCCCCCGCTGCTGCTCGGCGGGGGAGCGACCGGCGCAGCCCCGGCCGAGGTGTAGAGCGTCACGGTGCTGCCGCTGCCGGCCTGCGTGCCAGCGCCGGGGGAGGTGTAGGCCACGGTGCCGAAGGGGTAGCCGGAGTAGTCCGAGCCTCCGGTGACGACCTCGAAGCCCGCGCTCGACAGGATCGACGTCGCCGACTCCACGCTGAGGCCGCCCAGGCCCGGTACGCCGGTCGCCACCCCTGCGATGGCGGTCGCGTTGGGGGCGACGAAGTCCTCGTCGGGCAGGATGTCGGTCACGGCCTTCATCGCGTCGCCCCACATCGGTCCCGCGGTGCCCGAGCCCGACACGTCGTAGAGCGTGGAGCCGGCGATCGTCAGGCCGGTCAGCGGCTGGGGCTGGCCGAGGGAGTTGGCGCCCGCGATCATCGCGGACGTGGCCAGGTTGGCGGTGTAGCCGGTGAACCACACCGCCTTGGCGTCCTGGGTGGTGCCGGTCTTGGCCGCGCTGGCCTGGTCGAGGGTCAGGCCGTTCTGGGCGCCGAACCCGGTCTCCTGCACCCCGCGGAGGATGTCGTTGACCGCGTCGGCGACCGGCTCGGGAAGCACCTGCTTGCAGTCGGGGTCGTAGGACTTCAGGAGGTTGCCGTCCGCGTCGGAGATCGAGGTCACCGGACGCGCCTCGCAGTGGACGCCGCGCGCGGCGAAGGTGGCGTACGCGCCGGCCATCTCGACCGGGCTCACGTTGACGACGCCGAGGGTGAAGCTCGGGACCCTCTCGGCGCCGTTGCCGTTGGCGTCACCGGTCGGGTTGGTCAGCTCCACGCCCATCTCCTTGGCCAGCTCGTACGGCGCGCACACCCCGGTGCGGCGCTCGAGCTCGACGAAGAACGTGTTCACCGAGTCCTGGGTGCCCTTGTAGAGGTCCATCGACCCCGAGCTCGTCGAGTTCGACACCGGGTAGGGCCCGGCGAAGGAGGGCTGGCCGGGGCAGTTGGCGAACTCGGCGGTGTCGAACGTGCGCTGGGGCGGCGCGTTGATCACCGTGCTCAGCGCGATGCCCTGCTTGATCGCGGCGGCCAGGGTGAAGACCTTGAAGTTCGATCCTGCCTGGAAGCCGGCGGAGTCGCCGTACTCCTGGGGCGTGACGTAGTTGAGGTAGGTCTGGCCCTCCTCCTTGTCGGCGCCCATCGGACGCGACTGCGCGATGGCGCGCACCGCACCCGTGCCCGGCTCGATCATCGCCATGCCGCCGATGGCCTGCTCGCGGGGGAAGACGCTCGCGTTGACCGAGTCCTGCGCGGCCTTCTCCATGCGGAGGTCGATCGTGGTCTTGATGGTCAGGCCGCCGGACTTGATCAGCTCGTTGCGTGCCTTGCGGTCCGCCCCGAGCGCGGGGTCCTTGAGCAGGTAGCTGATGACGTAGTCGCAGAAGAACGGAGCGGCGGAGCTCACGCACCCGTTGGGGGAGGGCTGCACGTCCAGGCCGAGCTTCTGCTTCTTGACCTTGTCGGCGCGCTTCTCGTTGATCACCCCGAGCTCGGCCATCCGGTTCGAGGACGACGTCGCGACGCTCGATGGCGCGGTCGGGGTAGGCGGTGGGGTTGTAGCCCTCGGGGCTCTTGACCAGCCCGGCGAGCAGCGCCGACTGAGGCAGGGTGAGCTTGGAGGCGTTCACGCCGAAGTAGTGCTGCGCCGCCGCCTGGATGCCGTACGCCCCGTCGCCGAAGTAGGCGGTGTTCAGGTAGCGCTCGAGGATCCAGTCCTTGGAGTGCTCCTGCTCGAGTGCGATGGCGTAGCGCAGCTCCTTGATCTTGCGGGCGTAGGTCTCCTCGGTCGCCGCCGCCTTCTCCGCAGCGGTCTCGGCCGCGTTGACCAGGGACAGCTTGACCAGCTGCTGGGTGATCGAGGAGCCACCCTGCTGCACGCTGTCGCTGGTCTGGTTCGTCGCGAGCGCGCGCAGCGTGCCCTTGAGGTCGAGCGCACCGTGCTCGTAGAAGCGGTAGTCCTCGATCGAGACCATCGCCTTGACCATGATCCGCTTGACGTCGGAGAGCTGGACGTTGATGCGGTCCTGGTCGTAGAGCGTCGCGATCACGTTGCCCGCACCGTCGGTGATCGTGGTGCGCTGCGGCAGCGAGGCGTCCTCGAGCTCCTGGGGCAGCGAGTCGACGCTGTCGGCTGCGGTCCGCGTGGCCAGGCCCGCCAGGCCCGCGAAGGGGATGGCCAGGCCGGCGACCACGACGCCGAGAGCGACGGAGACCGCCAGCATCACGCTCAGGTGGGAGATCACCCGGGCGAAGGTCGGTCGTTCGGAGCGTGGCACAGACATGAGCACGAGGGTACGGGAGCATCCCAGCCCCCAGCGAAACGTGAGGACGAGGCTGTAGTCCGATGTGACTAGGCCAACTTGGGTCTATTTGCCCTGGCTGAATCGTTGCTCAGCAGTTAACTTCTACACAAGAGATAGCGACATCACGCAGGAACCCTCCGGGGAACGTGGCGGATCGTCCACAGAACACTACGATGGGGACACACGATGTGGGTTGAAGACTGGGCGCCTCGCGCCGCATGCCGCACCGCCACGCCGGACGAGCTGTTCGTCCGCGGCGCGGAGCAGAACAAGGCCAAGCAGGTCTGCACCGGGTGCCCCGTACGCACCGAGTGCCTCGCCGAAGCCCTCGACAACCAGATCGAGTGGGGGGTGTGGGGTGGCATGACCGAGCGTGAGCGTCGGGCCCTGCTCAAGCGCCGCCCCACCGCCTCGTGGCGCTCGGTGCTCGAGAACGCCCGCACCGAGAGCGCCCGCGGCACTGCGCCGCTCGCACCTCGGGCCCCGGCCCCTGCCGCCAGCCGCGCGCGGGTCTGAGCCCTCCGGTCACGACCCCGTCCCACCCGGGATGCTCGACGTGTCGACGTCGGCCAGGAGCTCGCCCACGCGGCGCAGCCCGACCAGGTCGTGCACGTCGCCGGCCAGGGCCGTCACGACCGCCGTCGGCACCTCGGGATGTGCGGTCGCGAAGCCACGGCGCAGGCGCGCCTCGCGCTCGACCAGACGCACCTGGTCGGCGTGCAGCCGCAGCAGGCCCGCCGTGCTCGACCCGTCCGCTCCGGCGCGCTCGAGCCGCTCGGCCGCGCTCGCGGCCTCGTCGGCCGACAACGCCGCGGTCGGAGCGACCGCGGCACGGTTGACCACGAGCCCGGCCAGGGGCATGGCGTCCTCGGTGAGCCGCTCCACGAAGTACGCCGCCTCGCGCAGGGCGTCGGGCTCCGGCGCGGCGACGACCACGAACGCCGTCTGCTCGTCCTGCAGCAGGGCGTAGGTGCGCTGCGCGCGCTGACGGAAACCACCGAAGACGGTGTCGATCGCGGCGATGAAGGTCTGCAGGTCGCCGAGCACCTGCCCGCCGAGGATCTTGCCGAGCGCCGAGGTGACCAGGCCGAGCCCGGCCGTGACCAGCCGCGCCGGCCCCCGCGCCGGGGCCAGCATCAGTCGGATGAACCGCCCGTCGAGGAAGCTCGAGAGCCGTTCGGGCGCGTCGAGGAAGTCCAGCGCGGAGCGCGAGGGCGGGGTGTCGACGATGATCAGGTCGTAGGAGTCCTCGCGCTGAGCCTCGGCGTGCAGCTGGCCGAGCTTCTCCATCGCCATGTACTCCTGGGTCCCCGCGAAGCTCGAGGACAGAGCGACGTAGAACGGGTTGGTCAGGATCTGCTGCGCCTTCTCGGGGCTGGCCTGGCTCTCGACCACCTCGTCGAAGGTGCGCTTCATGTCCAGCATCATCGCGTCGAGCGCGCCGCCGGCGGACTCGTCGATCCCGGTCACCGGCCGCGGGGTGTTGTCCAGGGCCTCGATGCCCATCGACTGGGCGAGGCGTCGCGCGGGGTCGATCGTGAGCACGACGACCCGGCGCCCCCGCTCGGCGGCGCGCAGCGCCAGCGCCGCGGAGGTGGTGGTCTTGCCGACGCCGCCCGAGCCGCAGCACACGATGATCCCGGTGCCGGGGTCGTCGAGCAGCGCGTCGACGTCGAGCGCGGCGGCCGGCCCGCCCGCGGAGGGCCCGTCGACCCTGGCGGGCCCGACGCGCCGGGAGCGACTCCGCGCGGCCATCAGGCGAGCCCCTGCTCGCGCAGGCGGCCGGCGAGGCCGTAGAGCTCGCCGAGGTCCACCCCGCCGGTGAGGCGGGGCAGCTCGTAGGAGGGGGCGTCGAGCTCGGCGACCACCGCCCGCTGGGTCTCCTCGAGCTCACGACGCGCCGCGTGGTTGCGGGCCAGGCCGAGGAGGTCGTCGACCAGCACGTCGTCGACGTCCGCGCCGGTGGCCGTGCCGGTGGCCGCGCCGCGGGCACCGCCGGAGCCCGTCAGCCCCACCCGGGCGAGGTCGGCTCGCAGCGTGCCGGCGTCCAGCGACCCGTCCCGGGCCGCGGCCAGCGCGGGCGCCTGGAGCTCCTGCGGACGGGTCAGGTTGACCACGACGCCGCCGACGGGCAGTCCGACCCGGCGCAGCTCCTCGATGCCGTCGGCGGTCTCCTGCACGGGCATCTCCTCCAGCACCGTGGTCAGGTGCACCGCCGTACGTCGGCTGCGGAACAGCCCCATCATGGTGTCGGCCTGCGAGCGGAGCGGGCCGACCTTGGCCAGGCCCGCGAGCGCGTCGCTGACGTTGAGGAACTGGGTGATCCGGCCGGTCGGCGGAGCGTCGAGCACGACCGCGTCGTAGTGCTGGGCTCCCTTGTTGCGGCTGTTGCGCTCGACGGCCTCGAAGATCTTGCCGGTCAGGAGCACGTCGCGCACGCCGGGCGCGATGGTGGTGGCGAACTCGGTGATGCCGAAGCGATCCAGCGCGCGCCCGGCGCGACCGAGCTTGTAGTACAGGCTGAGGTAGTCCAGGAACGCGGCCTCGGGATCGATGTGCAGCGCGTGCACGGTGCCGTGACGCCCGCTCGCGTCGGGCAGGCCGGTGGTCAGCCGGGTCTCGTGGAAGGGCAGCGGGTCGACGTCGAACATCCGCGCGATGCCCTGACGGCCCTCGGCCTCGCACAGCAGCACGTTCTTGCCGTGCCCGGCCAGCGCGAGCGCCAGCGCAGCTGCGACCGTGGACTTGCCGGTCCCGCCCTTGCCCGTCACCACGTGCAGGCGCACCTGCGGCCAGTCACTCATCGCACCGAGCCTAGGGGGTCGGGTCCGGGTGAGGGCGCCGGGGCGCGGCCGGGTTGACGTGCGTCGCACGGGGGGCCAAGGATCGGGGCATGGACAAGCAGATGGCGTCGGCGGCCGAGGCGGTGGCCGACATCGGGTCCGGCTCGGTCCTCTCGGTCGGAGGTTTCGGGTTGTGCGGGATCCCCTCGGTGCTCATCGAGGCCCTGCTCGAGCAGGGGGCCGAGGAGCTGGAGGCGGTCTCGAACAACTGCGGGGTCGACGACTGGGGGCTCGGGCGGCTGCTGATGGCCAAGCGGTTGCGCCGGATGACGTCGTCGTACGTCGGGGAGAACAAGGAGTTCGCGCGGCAGTACCTCTCCGGCGAGCTCGAGGTGGAGCTGACCCCGCAGGGCACGCTCGCCGAGCGGATGCGCGCCGGCGGCAACGGGATCGCCGCGTTCTACACCGCGACCGGCGGCGGCACCCAGGTCGCCGAGGGCGGGCTGCCGTGGCGCTACGACAGCGAGGGCAACGTGACGGTCTCCTCACCGCCCAAGGACACGCGCACCTTCGAGACCGCCGACGGCCCGCGGGAGTTCGTGCTGGAGGAGGCGATCACCGCCGACTTCGGTCTGGTCCGGGCCTGGAAGGGCGACCGGCACGGCAACCTGATCTACCGGATGTCCTCGCAGAACTTCAACCCGGTCGCCGCGATGTGCGCGCGCACCACCATCGCCGAGGTCGAGGAGCTCGTGGAGCCCGGCGAGCTGGACCCGGCGCAGGTCCACACCCCGGGGGTCTTCGTGCACCGGGTGGTCGAGCTGAGCGCCGACCAGGTCGCCGACAAGCGGATCGAGAAGAAGATGACGAGGGAGAAGTCGTGAGCTGGACGCGCGAGCAGATGGCCGAGCGGGCCGCGGCCGAGCTCGAGGACGGGCAGTACGTCAACCTCGGGATCGGACTGCCGACCCTGGTCCCGGGCTTCGTCCCCGACGACGTCGAGCTGGTGCTGCAGTCGGAGAACGGGATCCTCGGGGTCGGGGACTACCCCGTCGAGGGCGACGAGGACGCCGACCTCGTCAACGCCGGCAAGGAGACCGTCACCCTGCGTCGGGGCGCGTCGATCTTCGACTCCTCGACCTCGTTCGGGATGATCCGCGGCGGCAAGATCGACGCCGCGATCCTCGGCGCGATGCAGGTCTCGGCCGCCGGTGACATCGCCAACTGGATGATCCCCGGCAAGATGGTCAAGGGCATGGGCGGCGCGATGGACCTCGTGATGGGAGCCAAGCGGGTGATCGTGCTGATGGAGCACGTCGCCAAGGACGGCTCCTACAAGATCGTCGAGGAGTGCTCGCTGCCCTACACCGGGCGCGGCGTGGTCCGTCGGATCATCACCGACCTGTGCGTGCTGGACGTGACCGAGGACGGTCTGCGACTGGTCGAGCTCGCCCCCGACGTCACCGAGGACGAGGTGCGCGAGAAGACCGAGCCGGACGTGCTCACGAGCTGACCGGGGCGGGTCGCCGGCTCACCCCGGCCGGTCGGTCGGCGGCGGTCCGGCTCGCACCCGCACGGGCACCACGGGGGTGTGCACCGGAAGTGCGACCAGCTGCGCGCGGACGCGGTAGTCGCCCGGGGCCAGCCCGCCCACGTCGTAGGTCGTCCACCGCACGGGGAGCCATGCCTCGCCGTGCGCGTCGAGGACCGGGGTCGGTCCCAGGCCGGCGAAGGCCTGGTGCGCCTGGTGCTCCAGCGGTCGGCCCGAGGTCGCGTCGAGGACGTGCGCCACGACGTACGTGCCGTCCTCGGGGTCCCAGGCCAGCGGGAGCCGCGAGCCGTCGTCGGCGTAGCGACCGATCCGTACGTGCAGGTCGACGACCTCGGCCGCGGCCAGGTCCAGCGGCGGCGTCGGCCAGTCGAGGCGGACGCCGGCCATCCGGTCGACCTGCGCTGCTCGCTCCGGCTCGGGGCAGGCCACCTGGCCCTGCCAACCACCCTCGGTGCGGTCGAGGTGCAGCAGCCACCACCGCGCCGGCCCGCGAGAGCGCGGAAGGTCCCCGTGCGCGGGAGACGCGAGGACCACGTGCCCGGGTCTCGTCCGGTCGTCGATGACCCGCCAGCCGGTGGTCGGGACGTCGTCGCCGCGCCCACCGAGCGGGGGTTCGGCGATGCGGAGCACCGGCTGACCGGCCCACGTGGCGGGGAGGGGGCCGCCGGCCGCGTCGAGCACTGCGCGGTCGACCTCGACGTCGTCGAGGGTGACGGTGCGGGCAGGCTCCATCGCACCAGCCTAGGCAGGCGAGGCGACGGGTAGGGTCACGCGCATGACCAAGTGGGAGTACCTGACCGCGCCGATCCTCACGCACGCGGCGAAGCAGATCCTGGACAACTTCGGGGCCGACGGGTGGGAGCTGGTGCAGATCGCGCCGGGGATGAACCCCGAGAACAACGTCGGCTACTTCAAGCGCCCGGTCCAGTGAGGGGCTGACGATGACACATCCCGAGGATGTCCTCGCCGAGCTGGGCCTCACCGTGCCGGACGTCGTGCCGCCGCTCGCGGCGTACGTCCCTGCCGTGCGCACGGGCGACCTGGTCTTCACCGCGGGCCAGCTGCCGCTGCGCTCGGGCGAGCTGATCGCGGCCGGCAAGGTCGGTGGCGGCGTCACCGAGGAGGAGGCCTTCGCGTGCGCCCAGCAGTGCGCGCTCAACGCCATCGCCGCCGTCAAGGCCGAGGTCGGCGATCTCGCGCGGGTGACCCGCGTCGTCAAGATGGTCTGCTTCGTCGCCTCCACCCCGGAGTTCTCCGGTCAGCCCCGGGTCGCCAACGGCGCCAGCGAGCTGCTCGGCCGGGTCTTCGGTGACGCGGGCGTGCACGCGCGGTCCGCGGTCGGCGTGCCCGTGCTGCCGCTCGACGCCCCGGTCGAGGTCGAGATCATCGTCGAGGTCGCGGGCCCGTGACGATCCCGGTGCCGCCGGTCCCCCTCGGGGAGGACCTGGTGGCGCTCGCGGGGGAGTACGCCGCCGGCACCCGCACCCCGGTCGAGCCGCGCGACGCGGCCACCGTGGTGCTGACCCGCGACCCGAGCCGGCCGGGTGCCGGCCCCGACGTCTACCTGCTGCGTCGCCAGACCTCGATGGACTTCGCCGCCGGGATGTGTGTCTTCCCCGGTGGCGGGGTCGACCCCCGCGACTTCGACACCACCGTCGCGTGGGCCGGCCCGTCGCCGGCGCGGTGGGCCGAGCAGCTCGGCTGCGCCGAGGACCTGGCCCGCGCGCTGGTGTGCGCCGCCGTGCGCGAGACCTTCGAGGAGTCCGGCGTCCTGCTGGCCGGAGCGTCGGCCGAGGCGGTCGTCGCGGACACGACCGGAGAGGACTGGGAGGCCGACCGGGTCGCGCTCGAGACCCGCGAGCTGGCGCTGACCGACTTCCTGACCCGCCGCGGGCTCGTGCTGCGCACCGACCTGCTCGGCGTGTGGGGCGCCTGGACCACGCCGGCCTTCGAGCCGAAGCGCTTCCGCACCTGGTTCTTCACCGCCCGCCTGCCGCAGGGACAGCGCACCCGCGACGTCTCGAGCGAGTCGTCGGCGGTCGCCTGGGTGCCGGCGCTCGAGGCCGTCGAGCAGGTCGAGACCGGTGAGATGGGCATGATGGCGCCGACCTACCTGATGTGCCTGGAGGTCGCCGAGCACGACGGGCCCGACGAGGTCCTGGCCCAGGCACAGGGACGTGAGGTCACCATGCACACCCCCGTGCCCGTCGCGCTGCCCGAGGGCGGCCACACGCTGTCGGTGCCCGAGCACCAGCAGACGGTGCTCGCCGCCCGGCGGCGCGCGTGAGCCCGGGTGTGAGCCGGCGTGGCCGGGCATGAGCTGGGACGGGGGTTCGTTCGGGGAGCGGGCGCGCTGCCTGCTCGCCCCGAACGCCAACGAGATGACCCTCGACGGCACGAACACCTGGGTGCTGCGCGAGCCGGGTGCCGCCCGGTCGGTGGTGGTCGACCCGGGCCCGGAGATCCTGGCCCACCTCGACGCGGTCGCGGGCGTGAGCCAGGCCGAGGGCGAGGTCGCGGTCGTGCTGCTCACCCACCACCACCTCGACCACTCCGAGGCGGCGCGCACGTTCGCCGAGCGGGTCGGCTGCGGCGTCCGTGCGCTCGACCCGGCCCTGCGGCTGGGCTCCGAGGGCCTCGGCGACGGTGACGTGGTCGAGGTCGACGGCCTCGAGATCCGGGTCGTGGGCACACCGGGCCACACCGCCGACTCGCTGTCCTTCTGGCTGCCCGCCGAGGACGCCGTCCTGACCGGCGACACCGTCCTCGGGCGCGGCACGACCGTCGTGGCTCACCCGGACGGGCAGCTCGGCGCCTACCTCGGCTCCCTCGACCGGCTGCACGCCCTCGCCTCCGAGCACGGCATCACCTCGGTCTGGCCGGGTCACGGCCCCGTGATCGACGACGCGCTCGGCGCGATCGAGCACTACCGCCGACACCGGCGCTCGCGTCTGGAGCAGGTCGCGGCGGCCCTGGCCGACCTGGGCCGCGAGGCGGACGACGTACGGACCGAGGACGGGCTGGCCCGCCAGGTCGTCGAGGTGGTCTACGCCGACGTCGACCCGGTGCTGTGGGGTGCCGCCGAGCTGTCGGTGCGCGCCCAGCTGGCCTACCTCGCCGACCCCCGCTAGCCGCCCGCGCCGCCGTCTCGCACCAGTGCCCCGGATCCGTGCCGGATTCCGGCACGGATCCGGGGCACTGACACGGGTGGGCTCAGCGGGCGCGGCGCCCGAGCCGGTCGATGTCCATGATCACCACGGAGCGGGGCTCCAGGCGCAGCCAGCCGCGCGAGGCGAAGTCGGCCAACGCCTTGTTGACGGTCTCGCGGGAGGCGCCGACCAGCTGTGCGAGCTCCTCCTGGGTCAGGTCGTGGTGCACGTGCACGCCGTCGTCGGCGGTGCGGCCGAAGCGGTCGGCCAGGTCGAGCAGCGCCTTGGCGACCCGGCCGGGCACGTCGGAGAAGACCAGGTCGGCGACGACGTCGTTGGCCTTGCGCAGCCGGCCGGCGAGCTGGGCGAGCAGGCCGCGCGCGACCATCGGGCGGCCCTCGAGCCAGCGCAGCAGGTCCTCGTGGGACAGCGAGGCGAAGGTGCTCTCGGTGACGGCGGTGACCGTGGCGGAGCGGGGGCCCGGGTCGAAGAGCGAGAGCTCACCGAACATCTGGCCCGGCCCGAGGATGGCCAGCAGGTTCTCGCGGCCGTCGGAGGAGCTCCGGCCGAGCTTCACCTTGCCCTCGCTGACGATGTAGAGCTTGTCGCCGGAGTCGCCCTCGTGGAAGAGGACCTCACCGCGGTGCAGGGACGTCTCGGACATCGAGGCGCGCAACGCCGCCGCAGCCTCGTCGTCGAGGGCGCTGAACAGCGGCGCCTGGCGCAGTACGTCGTTGTCCACAAGGTCCTCCTAGGGCTTGATGTGCGCCTCGAGCATATCGAGTGGCACATCTCACAACGCAATCCGGCCATCATGCCCGCGCTCGTGCTCGGGTCCGGGGTGTCGTGGCTGCGCCGTAGGCTAGCGGGCGTGAGCGCGCCCCCCGTCCGTCCCGCCGCCGGTGCGGACCGAGGCGTCCTCGCCGGCCCGCCCCCCACCGCGTTGGTGCGCCGTGCTCGCAAGATCGACCGGGTGCTCGCCGAGACCTATCCCGAGGCACGCTGCGAGCTCGACTTCGCCAACCCCTTCGAGCTGCTCGTGGTGACGGTGCTCAGCGCGCAGACGACCGACCGGCGCGTCAACGCCGTGCGTCCGTCGCTGTTCGCCGCCTACCCGGACGCGCCCGCCATGGCGGCTGCCGAGCGCGACGACCTCGAGACGCTGCTGGGTCCGCTGGGGTTCTTCCGGGCCAAGACCGAGTCGGTGCTCAAGCTCTCGGCCGCCCTCGTCGAGCGTCACGGCGCCCAGGTCCCGCCGCGTCTCGAGGACCTCGTGGCCCTCCCGGGCGTGGGGCGCAAGACCGCCAACGTGGTGCTCGGCAACGCCTTCGGCGTCCCCGGGATCACCGTCGACACCCACTTCGGCCGGCTGGCCCGCCGCCTGGGCTGGACCGAGGAGACCGACCCGGTCAAGGTCGAGCACGCCGTGGGTGCGCTCTTCCCCCGACGCGACTGGACGATGCTCAGCCACCACCTGATCTGGCACGGACGGCGACGCTGCCACGCCAAGGTCCCCGCCTGCGGCGCATGCCCGCTCGCGCGCTGGTGCCCGACGTACGGCGAGGGTCCGACCGACCCGGTCGCCGCGGCCGCGCTGGTCAAGACCCAGGGTCCGGCGTGAGGCGCTGGAGGGCTCTCGGCGGCGCCCTGGGCGTGGTCGTCGCGCTCGGCGCGTCCGGCGGCTGCACGGCGCCGCCCGAGGTCTCGACGCTGCCTGAGGTGAGCCTGGCCCGGTTCGAGGGGCCAGGCCGGGTCGACCTCGCCACGGTGAAGGGTCCGGCCGTGGTCAACCTGTGGGCGTCCTGGTGCGGTCCGTGCCGCGACGAGCTGCCGGTCGTCGAGGCGTTCCACCAGCGGCACGGCGACGCGGTGACCGTGATCGGGATCGACTACCAGGACCCGCAGGTCGACCAGGCGCGTGCGCTGGCCGATCGCGCCGGGCTGACCTACGACCTGCTCAGTGACCCCAGCGGTGCCCTGGACGCCTCCGCACCGTTCCCCTCGCTGCGGGGCCTGCCGTTCTGGGCCTTCGTCGACGCCGACGGCACGGTCGCCGGCCTCGAGTTCGTCGAGATGACCTCGGTCGACCAGCTGCGCGACGCGGTGGCCGAACACCTCGGGCTCGACCTGTGAACGACCTGCGCGACCTGCCGGGGTGGCTGCGTCCCGTGGCCGAGGGCGCCCGCGAGATCACCGTGGAGGACCTGACCCTCTTCATGCCGCCGGAGGACTCCGACCCGCGTCGCGGAGCCGTGCTGATGCTCTTCGGTGAGGGCGACCGGGGCCCGGAGCTGCTGCTGACCGAGCGCGCGCACCACATGCGCTCGCACCCGGGCCAGGTCTCGTTCCCCGGAGGTCGCATCGATCCCGGCGAGAGCGTCCTCGACGCGGCCCTGCGCGAGGCACAGGAGGAGACCGGTCTCGACCCGACGCAGGTCGAGGTCTTCGCCGAGCTGCCTGAGCTGTGGCTGCCTCCCTCGAACTTCGCCGTCACCCCGGTCCTGGCCTGGTGGCGCCGGCCCGGCTCGGTGCACGTCGCCTCGCCCGACGAGGTCCACGCGATCCACCGGGTCGTGCTGCGCGAGCTCGTCGACCCCGCTCACCGGATCCGGGTCCGGCACCCCTCGGGCTGGGAGGGGCCGGGCTTCCTGATCGGGGACGGCAAGGACGTCATCTGCTGGGGGTTCACCGCCGGCATCATCAGCCGACTCTTCGACTTCCTCGGCTGGACCGAGGCGGTGCCCGCCGCGCCGCTGCGCGAGCTGCCCGACTACATGCTCGCCACCTCACGCGTCGTCCGGGACCCCCCGGTCGACGCCCGTCCCGACCAGGCGACGGCGGCCACCGAGGAGCACCGGTGAACCTGCTCGACTGGGTGCTCGTCGTCCTGGTCCTGACCTACGCGCTCTCCGGCTACTGGCAGGGCTTCGTGACCGGGGCCTTCGCGACCTCGGGACTGCTGCTCGGCGGCCTCGGCGGCATCCTGCTCGCGCCCGTCGCGCTCGGTGACGCGAACCCCTCGCTGCTGGTCTCGCTGGGCGCGCTGTTCATCGTCATCCTCACGGCCTCGTTGGGCCAGGCGCTCCTGCAGTACGCCGGGGCCCAGCTGCGCGGCAGGATCAAGTGGCAGCCCGCCCGGGTCGTCGACGCCGTCGGTGGCGCCGCCCTGAGCGGCGTCGCGGTGCTGATCGTGGCGTGGGCCCTGGGTGTGGCGGTCTCCGGGTCCCGGATCGGCGTCGTCACACCCCTGGTGCGCGACTCCGCGGTGCTGGCGAAGGTCGACTCGGTCCTGCCCTCGGCCGCCTCAGGCGGCCTCGCGGCCTTCAACAACGTCGTCGGCGCGAGCTTCTTCCCCCGCTACCTCGAGCCGTTCGCCCGCGAGCAGATCGTCGAGGTCGCCCCGGGGCCTCGCCGACTCCTCACCGACCCCGACGTCGACGCCGCCGCGGCGAGCGTGCTCAAGGTGCGCGGCAACAACGTCTGCGGGCGCGGCGTCGAGGGCACCGGCTTCCTCTACGCCCCGGACCGGCTGATGACCAACGCCCACGTGGTCGCCGGGGTGAATGACCCCGGCATCGAGATCGACGGCAGCACCGTGCCGGCCACGGTCGTCTACTACAACTCCGACCTCGACATCGCAGTGCTCGCGCTGGACAGTGCCTCGGTGCCGGTCCTGTCCTTCGACGGCAGCGGTCAGCCCGACCAGGGGGTCGCGGTCCTCGGTTATCCCGAGGACGGCCCCTACGACGTCGAGACCGGTCGGATCCGCTCCGAGCAGCGCCTGCGCTCGCCCGACATCTACGGCGAGGGCGCGGTGATCCGTGAGGTGTTCTCGCTGCGCTCGCTGGTGCGTCCGGGCAACTCCGGTGGACCGATCGTGTCCTCGGCCGGCGACGTGCTCGGCGTGGTCTTCGCCGCCTCGGTCACCGATCCCGAGACCGGCTACGCGCTGACGGCCGAGCAGGTCTCGCGCAGCGCCCAGATCGGTGAGCAGAACACCGCCGCGGTCTCGACCGGGGACTGCGCGGCCTGACCCACGGGCCAGCCCGCGAGCTGCACCTGCCGTTCCCGAGGTCGAGCGGGCTCGCTCAGTGCTTGCCCTTGAGGGCCTTCGGGATCTCGCGACCCTGGGCGATGGTGCGCTCGGGCGGGCCGACCTGCTTGACCTTCTTCAGCCCGACCAGGGCGAGCACCGCTGCGACCAGGAGCCAGAAGACGAAGACGATGAGGAAGGCCCAGTGCAGTCCGAGGCCGCTGCCGTTGTAGTTGATGAAGTAGGCCATCGAGACCGAGAGCATGATGATGGCCAGCACGACGAAGAAGGCGGCGCCGACGAAGAGCCCCGCCCCGAGGCCGCCGGCGCGCACGCTCACCTTCAGCTCGGACTTGGCCAGGGCGATCTCTTTCGAGATCAGTCCCGAGATGTCGCGGCTGGCGTCGGAGACGAGGCGACCGATGGTGGGATCGGTGTCCTTCATCGGTGCGTTGGCCATGCGGTGTCCTCAGATCATCGGGTGGGCGTGGCGGGGGCGCGTCAACTCCAGGATGACCTTACCCAAGCCTCGACGGTCCGGGCCCCCCGCACCGCCGGGACCGGTGGGAGCGGCGCACGGTGGACCGGTCGCGACCATGGCGTCGCGCCGGGCATGGCAGGGTGCGAGGGGCATCACGACTGCGGGAGGGGCGACGTGGGCGAGGAACTCAGACCACCGTCGAGCGAGGGCGACCGCCTGATCCGCGTGCTGCGGCGCTGGGAGGAGTCCGGGGGCTCGTGGCAGGTCGCGGACCGGACGGCTGGCGCCGTCACGGTCCTGCTCCTGCGCTGCGACGGGGGCGAGGTGGCCGACCGGCTGACCTCGTCGGACCCGACCTGGTGTCGCTACCTGCAGCAGCGGGGACCCGGTCGACCGGAGTCCTGAGCAGGTGGACGGCCTCGTCGACGCGGCCGCACGTCAGGCCGGCGGGGTCGCCGGGTTGCCGTCGCCGCTCTGGTAGACGTCCGGGATCCCGTCGTGGTCGTCGTCGCGCTGCTCCTCCTGCTCGAGACGCTTGTAGACCTTGTTGCGGGCCCGCAGGACGAACGTCGCGAGCACCGCGGCGGTCACCGACCCGAGCAGCACCCCGACCTTGACGTGCTCGTCGCGCTCGCTGCCCTGGCCGAAGGCGAGCTCGCCGATCAGCAGCGACACGGTGAACCCGATGCCGGCCAGCAGGGCGAGGCCGAGCACGTCGACCCACGACAGGTCGTCGTCCAGGTCGGCCTGGGTGAAGGTCGAGAACAGCCAGGTCGCGCCCATGATGCCGATCGGCTTGCCCAGGACCAGGCCGGTCAGGATGCCGATCGCGACGGGGTCCTGCAGCGAGCTGACCAGGCCGGAGAACCCCCCGATCGTGACACCGGCGGCGAAGAAGGCGAACACGGGGACCGCGAACCCCGCGGAGATGGGACGCACCAGGTGCTCGAGGTGCTCGGCCATGCCGGGGCCCTCGTTGCCGTCCTTGCGCAGCACCGGGACGGTGAACCCGAGCAGGACACCGGCGACCGTGGCGTGCACGCCGGACTCGTGGACCAGCACCCAGGCGACCAGGGCCAAGGGGCCCAGCAGCCAGAACAGCCGGATGCGGTTCTGGACCAGGAACGCGAAGATCCCGATCGGGACGAGGGCGAGCGCGAGGAACAGCAGGTGGAGGTCGTCGGTGTAGAAGATGGCGATGATCGTGATGGCCAGCAGGTCGTCGACGACGGCCAGGGTCAGCAGGAAGGTCCGCAGGCCGGTCGGCAGGTGGCTGGAGATGACCGCGAGGATCGCGACGGCGAACGCGATGTCGGTGGCGGTAGGGATCGCCCAGCCACCCGGCGCCCCGTTGGCTCCGAGGTTCCAGGCGACGTAGATCAAGGCCGGGGCGGCCATCCCCCCGACCGCCGCCGCGATCGGCAGCGCCGCGCGCTTGGGGTCGCGCAGGTCGCCGGCGATGAACTCACGCTTGAGCTCGAGCCCGACGACGAAGAAGAAGATGGCGAGCAGGCCGTCCGCCGCCCAGGTGCCGATGCTCAGGTTCAGGTTGAGAGCGGCGGGGCCGATCTTGTAGTCGCGGGCTGCGGTGTAGATGTCGGCCCACGGGGTGTTGGCCCAGATGATCGCGACGAGCGCCCCGACGATCAGCAGCATCCCGCCGGTGGTCTCGGCGCGCAGCACCCCGGCGACCCGCGAGGTCTCCAGGAAGCTGCCGCGCTGGAAGAGACGGTCCTGGTGCGCGGACTCGGCGGCGGCGTGGTCCGGCCCGGGGGCGGGCTCGCGCTTCGCGGAGGCCGAGAGGTCCTCGGAGGAGGGGTCCTGCTGCTGGTCCGATGAGGAGGTCATGCGCGCTCCTGGGGTCGACGGTGGCGTTGCCGACCAGACTTCCCGGCGCACCGGAGCCCATCCTAGGGGCAACCGACCACCTCGCGACCCTCACCCGCGGTCGACCGACCACGGGCGAGGGCCGGGTGGAGCCGGAGGTCTGCTCAGTCCTCGGAGGTCTTCTCGGCACCCTGCGAGATCAGGTCCATCACCGAGGAGTCGGCCAGCGTCGAGACGTCGCCGACCTCGCGGTTCTCGGCGACGTCCTTGAGCAGACGTCGCATGATCTTGCCCGAGCGGGTCTTGGGCAGCTCGGCCACGACCATCACCTGGCGCGGCTTGGCGATCGGCCCGATCTGGGTGCGCACGTGGTTGCGGAGCTCCTCGACGATGTCCTCCCCGCCGTCACCGGCCTCGTCGCGCAGGATCACGAAGGCGCACACCGCCTGTCCGGTGTCCTCGTCCTGGGCGCCCACCACGGCCGCCTCGGCGACCTTGGGGTGGGAGACCAGGGCGGACTCGATCTCGGTCGTCGAGAGGCGGTGGCCCGAGACGTTCATGACGTCGTCGACCCGCCCGAGGACCCACAGGTCGCCGTCGGTGTCGAGCTTGGCCCCGTCGCCGGCGAAGTAGTAGCCCTGATCGGCGAAGCGCGACCAGTAGGTGTCCTTGAACCGCTCGTCGTCGCCCCAGATGGTGCGCAGCATCGAGGGCCAGGGCTTGGTGAGCACCAGCAGCCCCCCGTTGCCGTCGCCGACCGGGTTGCCGTCGTCGTCGACGACCTCGGCCGAGACCCCGGGGAGCGGGATCATCGCGGAGCCGGGCTTGCCGTGGGTGACGCCGGGCAGCGGGCTGATCATGATCGCCCCGGTCTCGGTCTGCCACCAGGTGTCGACCACCGGGGCCTTGCTGCCACCGATGACCTCGCGGTACCAGACGTAGGCCTCCGGGTTGATCGGCTCACCGACCGAGCCCAGCAGGCGCAGCGAGGACAGGTCGCGCTGGTCGGGGATCTCGCGTCCCTGCTTCATGAAGGAGCGGATCGCGGTGGGCGCGGTGTAGAAGATCGTCACCTTGTAGTCCTCGACGATCTTCCACCAGCGGCCCTTCTCCGGGAAGTCCGGCGTGCCCTCGTAGAGGACCTGCGTGGCTCCGTTGGCCATGGGGCCGTAGGCGATGTAGGAGTGCCCGGTGATCCACCCGACGTCGGCGGTGCACCAGTAGACGTCCGTCTCCGGCTTGAGGTCGAAGACCGCCCAGTGGGTGTACGCCGCCCCGGTGAGGTAGCCGCCGGTGGTGTGCAGGATGCCCTTGGGCTTGCCGGTGGTGCCCGAGGTGTACATGACGAAGAGCGGGTGCTCGGAGTCGAAGAACTCGCAGGCGTGCTCGGTCGAGGCCTGCTCGACCGCGTCGTGCCACCACACGTCGACGTCGTCGTCCCAGGCCTCGAGGTCCTCCCCGGTACGGCGTACGACGAGGACCTTGGACACGTCGTGGCCGTTGCTGCTCGCCTTGGTCCGGGCCTCGTCGACGGCCGGCTTCAACGACGACGGGGCGCCGCGGCGGTAGCCGCCGTCGGCGGTGATCACGACCTTGGCCTCGCAGTCGACGAGCCGGGAGGCCAGGGCGTCGGAGGAGAACCCGCCGAAGACGACGGTGTGCGGGGCTCCGATGCGCGCGCAGGCCAGCATCGCGACGATCGTCTCGGGGATCATCGGCATGTAGATCGCGACCCGGTCGCCGGTCTCGACGCCGAGGTCGGTCAGTGCGTTGGCGGCCTGGCAGACCGAGTCCTTCATCTGGGAGTAGGTCAGGTCGCGGGCGTCGTCCTCGGGCTCGCCGACGAAGTGGATCGCGACCTTGTCGCCGTTGCCGTCCTCGACGTGGCGGTCCACGCAGTTGTAGGCCGCGTTGATCTTCCCGCCGACGAACCACTTCGCGAACGGGTGGTCGTCCCAGTCCAGGACCCGGTCCCACCGGGTGTCCCAGCTGAGCCGGTCGGCCTGCTCGGCCCAGTAGCCCTCGAAGTCGTCGGCCGCGCGGGCGTAGGCGTCCTGCTTCAGGTTCGCGTGCTCGGCCAGCTCGGCCGGAGGCTCGAAGCGGCGGTCTTCCTTGAGCAGGTTGGACAGGGTCTGGTCGCTCACGTGTGCTCCCGTGGTTGCTGGTCTTCTGGGTCCGGGTCGGTTCTGCGTGCGGTGGTCTCGATCACACTAGGACGCCGAGCCCGCCTTCGTCAGGGGTGGTCGTCCGCACGATGTGCCGCAGCCGGTGCTCGCCGCGTGGCACCCGCCGGCATGACCCGCCCGCCCCGGGCCGGAGCCGGCGGGGCGGGCGGGTGGTGCGGGTCGATCAGGTCGTGCGCCGGATCAGGCGATGTCCTCGCCCTGGGCGTGCTGCTCGACCAGCTTGGACGCGCCGGGGTAGCGGATCTCCTCGACGAGGTCCTGCATGGCCTGCGACGGCTTCGGGGTGAACATCGAGACGGTGATGGTGACCGCGAAGTTGATCAGCATGCCGATCGTGCCGAACCCGGTCTCGGGGATGCCGAGGATGCCGGCGGAGTTGCCGTAGATGTCGATGGTCCACAGCATGTAGGCCATCGTCACCGTCAAGCCGGTGATCATGCCGGCCGCGGCGCCCATCGCGGTCGTCTTCTTCCAGAAGATGCCGAGCACCAGGATCGGGAAGAAGCTCGCCGCGGCGAGGCCGAAGGCCAGGGCGACCACCTGCGCCACGAACCCGGGTGGGTTGATGCCGAGGTAGCCCGCGACCAGGATCGCGCCGCCCATCGCGAAGCGGCCGACGAGCAGCTGCTTGGCCTCGGTCGCCTGCGGGTTGATCCGCTTGTAGTAGACGTCGTTGGCGACCGAGGAGCTGATCACCAGCAGCAGGCCCGAGGCGGTGGAGAGGGCTGCGGCGAGCGCACCGGCGGCGACCAGGCCGACGATCGGTGCCGGCAGCCCGCCGATCTCGGGGCTGGCCAGCACGATGATGTCGTTGTTGATCAGCACCTCGTTGAAGCCGATCGGGGTGTTGTCGGCGGCACCGGCGAG
This sequence comes from uncultured Actinomycetota bacterium, assembly GCA_963714475.1. Lineage (GTDB taxonomy): Bacteria > Actinomycetota > Actinomycetes > Propionibacteriales > Nocardioidaceae > Nocardioides. The sequence goes on along the minus strand of CAVQOP010000004.1, from coordinate 337,689 downwards.
CGAGCTCCCGTCGGGGGCGGTGATCAGGCCGACGTCGGCCCACGTGCCGAACCAGGACGGTGCGCTGCCCAACGTGGCGCCGTCGAGGTCCTTGATGATCTGCAGCTTGGTGAACGAGGCCACCGAGGGAGCGGTCAGGTAGAGGATCCCGATGAAGCAGATCGCGTAGACCGCCGAGTAGCGCGCCGCGCGCACCGACTTGGCGGTGTAGAAGCGCACGATCACGTGCGGCAGGCCTGCCGTCCCGAACATCAGCGCGGCCGTGATCAGCAGCATGTTCGGCAGGTTGAAGGCCTCGGTGGTGAAGGCGTCGCTGTAGGAGGCCAGCCCGAGGTCGGCCTGCAGGCCGTTGAGCTCGGCGAGGATCTGGCCGAACCCGATCTGCGGCACCGGGACGCCGGTGACCTTGGTCGACACGGCGACGGCCGGGATCAGGTAGGCCACGATCAGCACGGAGTACTGCGCGACCTGGGTCCAGGTGATGCCCTTCATCCCGCCGAGGACGGCGTAGAAGAACACGATGACCATCCCGATGATGACCCCGGTGGTGGTGCCCACCCCGAGGAAGCGCTGGAAGACCAGGCCGACCCCGCCCATCTGGCCGGCGACGTAGACGAACGAGATCACGATCGCCGCGATGACCGCGACCAGGCGAGCGGTCTCGGAGTAGCGGTCACCGACGAACTCCGGCAGCGTGTACCGGCCGAACTTGCGCAGGTACGGCGCGAGCAGCAGGGCCAGCAGGACGTACCCGCCGGTCCAGCCCATCAGGAACACGCCGCCGGCGTACCCGTTGTAGGACAGGCCGACGATGCCGGCCAGCGAGATGAAGGAGGCCGCGCTCATCCAGTCCGCGGCGATGGCCGCGCCGTTGGCGGACGCGGGGATGCCGCCGCCGGCGACGTAGAAGCCGGCCGTCGTCGAGACCCGGCTGGCGTAGGCGATGTAGATGTAGACGCCGAAGGTGAGGACGGCGAAGATCGCGGTCCAGAGCTGGATGCTGCTCATCAGTGGTGCACCTCGTTCTCGATCTCCTCGACGCCGAACTCCTTGTCGAGGCGGTCCATGCGCACCGCGTAGATGACGATCAGCGCGATGAAGACCAGGATCGAGCCCTGCTGGGAGAACCAGAAGCCGAGCGGGAACCCGGCGATGACGATGTTGTTCAGGGCCTGCACGAAGATGATCCCGGCCCCGAACGAGACCAGGGCCCAGATCGTGAGCAGCACGGCCATCAGCCGCAGGTTCTTGCGCCAGTACTCCTGGCGCTTGGTGTCGTCCATCGCGTCCTCCATCTCGGTGCGGCACGGTGTGCCGCGCGTCGTGGGTCGAGACAAGCGAGCGGCCATGGGGCGGGTCAAGGGTTGGGTGTGAGTGCGGTCACACCGTGCGGCGAGCGGGAGGGGACCTGCGCCGAACGGTCCTCAGGGCCCGCGCGGAGCGCGCTGCGCCACTCACGGACACCGTTCTCGGCCACTCGTCGCGCAGGACCCACCGCTCGTCGCGCCCAGCACCCGTCGGAGGGTGTGACGCGCGTCTTCGAGGAGGCCGTGACCTGCGTCACCGTCCGTACAGTGCGACCCATGGCCTCGACCTCGTCACGACCGACCACGCGTGCCGCCGTCCGTGAGCGCGCCGAGCGCCCCGCAGGCAACCCACGCCGCCTGCTGCTGATCGCCACGGTGGCGGTGGTCCTCGGCTCGTTCCTGCCGTGGATCGCGACCGCCATCGGCAACGTCTCGGGTGCCCGCGGCGCCGGGCTCTGGACGTTCTACGCCGCGATGCTGGGCCTGACCGGCGCCTTCGTGCCGTGGCAGAGGGTCGCGGCCGCCCAGGCCGCCGTCCTGGCCGTCGTGGCGATCGCGCTGCCGGTCTGGCAGGTCGTGCACCTGGTCACCCTCGTCGGCGTCGGCGGCTGGCTGCCCGGCATCGGCCTGGTCGCCGTGCTCGGCGGCGGCGTCACCGCGGCCGTGGCCGCCTGGCGGCTCGCTCGCGGCTGAGGGCGGCGCCCGACGTGCCCCACCGCTCCACCGGCGCCCGCTGCTGAGCCTGCGCGGGTCGCGCGCGTAGCGTCGGGGTCGTGGTGCACCAGCATGGTCGGCTGATCACGGTCGCGCACGGCACCCGCACGCCCGAGGGCAACGAGGTCGCCCACGAGCTCGGCCGGGCCGCGGGCCGGCGCCTCGACCTGCCGGTGACCAGCTGCTTCGTCGAGCTGAGCGAGCCCCTGCTCACCGACGTCCTGGGCGACCCGCTGACCTTCGGGACCGACCGGGTCGCCGTCGTCCCGCTGCTGCTCTCGACCGGGTTCCACCTGCGCGAGGACCTGCCGTCGATGGTGGCCGCGGGGGCCGGCCCCTCGCGGCTGGGCCGATCCCTGGGCCCGCACGCGCTGCTCGCCCGGGCGCAGGTCGCGCGGCTCATCGAGGCCGGCGCCACGGTGGGCACGCCGCTGACGATGGTCGCCGCCGGGTCCAGCGACCCGCTCGCGACCCGCGACCTCGATCGCGCCGCAGAGCTGCTGGGCCGGGTCTGGGGCGTGACCGTGCGGGTCGCGACCCTCTCAGGCCTCGGTGACCGGGTCGAGGCCGTCGTGGAGCCCGGGGACGCCGTGTCGCCGTACCTGCTGAGTCCCGGCTTCTTCTCCCGGCGGCTGCGGGAGGTCGCGCTGGCCGCGGGCGCCGGCGTCGTCGCCGACGTGATCGGCCCGCACGAGCGTGTCGTCGAGCTCGTCGTACGCCGGGCGGAGGCGCTCGCGGCCTGTCGGCGCTAGGCGCGAGACCAGCGGTCCCCGCTCGAGGTCGAGCGCCTCGGGGGTGTGCAGGCGCACCAGGAAGCGGTCGGCGTGCGCCGGCACCTGGTCTCGGGTGGCCCGGCTCACCACCACCATCACGGCGAAGGCGAGCGGCACCGACCAGGCCGCAGGCTGGCCGAGCAGGGTGTCGACCCAGCCGGTGCGTGAGGTCGGCGCGATGCTCCACGCCACGGCGACCCCCGAGCCCAGCCCACCTGTCACGAGTCCGGCGACGGCCCCGGGCGCGGTCAGTCCGCGCCACCAGATCCCGAGCACGAGCAGCGGGCAGAACGTCGAGGCCGCCACGGCGAAGGCCAGCCCCACGGCTCGCGCGACACTGACGTGGGGCAGCGTCAGTGCGACCAGCACGGGCACGACGACGGCGACGACCGCGCCGAGGCGGAAGGCCGTCACCCCCGAGAGCCGCCGCCCCGCGAAGGTGCGGTGCGTGACGTCCTGGCTGAGGACCCCCGCGACCGCGATGGCCAGGCCCGAGGACGTCGACAGGAACGCTGCGAAGGCGCCGGCGGTCAGCAGCCCGGTCAGCAGGGGAGCGGCCGCCCCGTCGAGCATCAGCCCGGGCAGCTCGAGGACGAGCACGTCGGAGCGCACCGGCTCGGAGGAGCCTGCGGCGTAGACGCGGCCGAGCGCGCCGTAGATCGGCGGCAGCAGGTAGAACAACCCGAGCAGGCCCAGCACGATCAGCGTCGTGCGCCGGGCCGCTCGACCGTCGGGGTTGGTGTAGAAGCGCACGACCACGTGCGGCAGGCCCATGGTGCCCAGGAACGTGGCCAGGATCAGGGAGTACGTCGTGTACAGCCCGGGCAGGTCCGTGCCGGCCAACGGCAGCGACCACAGGTCACCGCCGACCGCCCCGGCCCCACCGGTGCCGGACGCGCGCGGCGCGCCGTCGGCGGCCCACACGGCGAGCAGCACGGCAGCGGGCAGCAGCAGTGCGGTCAGCTTCAACCAGTACTGGAAGGCCTGCACGAACGTGATCGAGCGCATCCCGCCCGAGGAGACGTTCACCAGGACCACCGCGCCGACCACCACCGGGCCGACCCAGGTGGGACTCCCGACGGCGGCGGCCAGGGTCAGCCCGGCGCCCTGGAACTGCGGCAGCAGGTAGAGCCACCCGATGGCCAGCACGAGGGCGGCGCACAGCAGTCGGACGCCGCGCGAGCCGAGGCGCGCCTCGGCGAAGTCGGGCAGGGTGTAGGCGCCCGAGCGGCGCAGCGGCGCGGCGACGAGCACCAGCAGGACCAGGTAGCCCGCGGTCCAGCCGATCGGGTACCAGAGCATCTGGGCGCCGTAGACGAGCACGAGGCCCGCGATGCCGAGGAACGAGGCGGCCGAGAGGTACTCCCCGCTGATCGCGAACGCGTTGAGCCGGGGGTGAACCGTGCGTGAGGCGACCAGGAAGTCGCTGGTCGTGCGCGAGAGGCGCAGGCCCCAGGCACCGACGGCCAGCGTCGCCACCGTGACCAGCACGATGCCCACCACGCCCGGGGTCACTGCTCGGCCTCGCTCATCAGCTCGGCGAAGTCGCGCTCGTTGCGCTCGGCCGCGCGCACGTAGCGCCAGCCCAGGGCCAGCAGGACCGGGTAGACGCCGACACCGAGCACGGCCCAGGCCAACGGCAGGCCGAGCACGCTCACCTGGTTGAGCCCCGGGGCGAGGTAGAAGACCAGCGGCAGCGCGCCGACCAGCGCCACGAGCAGGCCCAGCGTGCGCGCAGCCAGCCACAGCTGCTCGCGCAGCAGCGAGGCGAGGTAGACCCCGCCGAGCCGGGTCGTCTGGTCGAGGTCGCCGGTGCGCCGCTGCGCCGTACGCCGTGGCGTGGGAGGTGCGCTGACGCGGACCCGGGCGGGCGGACGCTCGTCCGGGGCGCGCTCGCTCACGAGCCGGCTCGACGCAGGAGCCGGTCGCGCAGCTCGCGGGTGTGACGGCGACTGACCTGGAGCTCGGCGGTGGCCCCGTCGGCGCCGGTGTCGGCGCCACCGGCGCGGACGATGACCGAGCAGCGGCCCTGGTCCATCCGTACCTCGCGCACGTGGCCCAGCGCGACCAGCACGGAGCGGTGGACCCGCAGGAACCCGGCCTCGGCCCACTCGCTCTCCAGCGTCGAGAGCGGCACCCGCACCAGGTGGCTGCCGTGCGGGGTGTGCAGCCGGGCGTAGTCACCCTGGGCCTCGACGTGGGTGATCTCGGAACGGTCGACGAAGCGGGTCACGCCCCCGAGCTCGACGGGGATCTGCTGGTCGGGACGGGGAGCCGGCGCGGGCGCGGGGGCCTGGTCCCGGCCGGCGAGGACCCGGCGTACGGCCTCGGCGAGGCGGTCGGCGCGCACGGGCTTGAGGACGTAGTCGACGGCGTGCAGGTCGAAGGCCTCGACGGCGTGGGTCTCGTGGGCGGTCACGAACACCACGGGCGGCGGGCTCGCGAACCGGCTCAGGACGGCGGCGAGCTCGAGGCCGCTCAGGCCCGGCATCTGCACGTCGAGGAACACCGCGTCGACGGCGTCCTCGCGCAGGGCGCGCAGGGCGTCGGTGGCCGAGCCGCTGGTCAGCACGGTGGTGATGCGGGCGTCGAGGCCGAGCAGGTAGGCGACCTCGTCGCGCGCGGGCTGCTCGTCGTCGATGACGAGCACGCACAGGCCGGGGGAGTCCTCGGTGCTCACGCGGTGGCCCCGGCACTGACCCCGGGAGCGAACTTCGGCACCCGCACGATCACCTTCGTGCCCGCGCCGGGAGCCGTCTCGACGACGAGGCCGTAGTCGTCGCCGAAGACCGCGCGCAGCCGCGCGTCGACGTTGCCCAGGCCCACCGAGTCGGTCGCCCCGGTGCCGTCGGAGACGCCGGTCAGCGCGCGCCGGACCCGCTCGGGGTCCTCGCCCGCTCCGTCGTCCTCGACCTCGATCACGCAGTCCTGCCCCCGGTCGTGGGCCACGATCGTGATGTGGCCGGTGCCGTCGGTGCCGCCCAGCCCGTGCTGGACGGCGTTCTCGACCAACGGCTGGATGCTCAGGAAGGGTACGGCGACGGGGAGCACCTCGGGGGCGACGCGCAGGGTGATCCGCAGCCGGTCCCCGAACCGGGCCTGCTCGAGGAGCAGGTAGCGCTCGATGCTGCGCAGCTCCTCGGCCAGGGTGGTGAACTCGCCGTGGCGCTGGAAGGAGTAGCGGGTGAAGTCGGCGAACTCCAGCAGCAGGTCCCGGGCCCGGTCGGGGTCGGTGCGCACGAAGCTGGCGATCGCGCCCAGGGAGTTGTAGATGAAGTGCGGGCTGATCTGGGCGCGCAGCGCGCGCACCTCGGCCTCCATCAGCCGGGTGCGCGAGACGTCGAGCTCGGCGAGGGCGAGCTGGCTGGAGACCCACTGGGCGACCTCGTCGGCGGCGCGGGCGAGACCGGCCGTGGTCTGCGGGGCGACCGCCTGGAGGGTGCCCACGATCCGGTCGTCGACCACGAGCGGGCTGACGACGACCACCCGGGCCGGGCATCCCGCCACGTCGCAGGCGAGGTCGGCGCCGTCGAAGACCCGGGTCTGGCCGCGGCGCGACCGCGCGGCGCGCGAGGTCGCCGGACCGGTCCTGGTGGTGCTGGCCGGCCCCGTCCCACGCCAGGGGCCGCTCGGTGTCGGTCAGGGCCAGCGCCGGTGTGCCGAGCAGCATCCGCAGGTGCCGGATCGACCGCTCGGCGCTCGAGACGGTCAGGCCCTCGCGCAGGGCGGGCGCGGCGAGGGAGGCGCGGTGCAGGGTGCGGAACGTCGCGCGGTCGGACTCGGTGCCCAGGTGGGTCCGCCGCCAGCCACGCATCCGCATGTCCGGCATCCTCCCCCACCCGCCGAGGTGCCAGTGTTCGTCAGCCGAGGTGCCGGTGATTGTCGTTCGAGGTTCCGATGATCGTCAGCCGCGACGACGGTCGCGATCGCCGTTCAGCGGAAGTCGATGAGCAGCGTGCCGGAGTCGTCGTCGGTCGGCGGGTCGACGTCCTCGGACGTCTCCGGGGCCGATCCCGTCGGACCCGGACCAGGCGCCGCCGGCCCCGCCACCGGGCCCGCCACCGGCCGCGGCGCCGGCCAGGCTCGCGCGCCAGCTGCGCGCGGCGTACGGCAGCTGCATGCCGTCGTGGCCGCGGCCGAAGCCGTCGTAGAGCTCGAGCGCGGCGGCCAGCCGCTCGGCCTGCTCCTCCTCGGAGAGCGCCATCACGTGGCTGCGCGAGAGCACCAGGTCGCGCAGCCGGTCGCGGTCGAGGCTCTGCCAGAACGGGTGCACCGCCTGCTCGACGGGGCCGAACAGCCCGCTGTCGGTCAGGACCGCCGACCAGTCCGGGTCGCTGCCCTCACGCGGGCCCCGCAGCAGGGCGCCCAGGCGGCGCACCCACGGGATGCGCTCGTCACGCTCGGCCCAGGTCATCGCCACCCTCCCGCCGGGTCGCAGGACCCGCGCGATCTCCGGCAGCGCGCGCTCGGGGTCGACCCAGTGGAAGCACTGCGCCCCGACGACGACGTCGACCGAGCGGTCGGCGACGGGCAGCTCCTCGGCCGGCGCCTGCGAGACCCGGACCTCGGGCATCGCCAGCGAGAGTCGCGAGAGCATGTCCTGGTCGGGGTCGGTCGCGTGGACGTCGTGACCCAGCGCGACCAGCTCGCGGGTCAGCTTGCCGGTGCCCGCACCGACCTCCAGGACGCTGAGGCTGCGCTCGCCGGTGAGCCACACCGCGCTCGGGCGGGGGTACGACGGCCGGGAGCGGTCGTAGGCGTCGGCGACCGCGCCGAAGGACCGCGCCGGGGCGGCGGGGCGTGGGCTGGGTGGGCCCGCAGGCTGGTCGTCGTCCATCAGCGCGAGGCTACCCGGGTGCGGCGGCTAGGCTCGCCGGTCGTGCCCTCCACACCGTTGCCCGCCGACCCCCTGGCCTGGCTGGTCGAGGCGGAGGGCGTGCCCAGCGCGTACGCCGCGGCGCGCGACGGCATCGACGCGATGCTGCGTGACCGCGGGCTGCGCCGCACCAGCCCGGAGACGACGGCGGAGTCCCTGCTGCGCGGGGCGCACGCCAGCGCCGTGCTCGCCGGGTCGGGCTCGACGCTGGCCGAGGTGCGCGCCGGGGACGGCGACGGCGTCGCCCTGGACGCCGTACGCGTGACCGCCGACCTGCTCTCCGTGGTCCCAGCCCTGCGGGCCGCGCCCCTCCAGGCGCTCGCGCGGGTGCACGCCGTCGCGGCCGCCCAGGAGCCGGCCGAGCGGCGTGGCCGCCCTGTCGACGCACCCGGTGCGGCGAGGCTGCGGGGGGTGGCCGACCTGCTCACGCTGCCGACGTCGGCCCCGGCGATGCTGGTGGCGGCGATCGTGCACGCCGAGCTGGCCACGGCGGCGCCGTTCGGCTCGCGCGACGGCCTCGTGGCCCGTGCCGTCGAGCGGCTGGTGCTCGTCGCCCGCGGCGTGGACGAGAAGTCGCTGGTCGTGCCGGAGGCGGGACACCTGGCGCTGCGGGCCGAGTACGAGTCGAACCTGCGCGGCTACGCCGAGGGCGGCCGGTCGGGCGTGCACGCCTGGGTGCTGTACGCCGCGGAGGCCTACGCCGCAGGGGCCGAGGCCAGCCCGCTGCGCCGTACGGCCGAGTGAGTCGACCGGTGGGCCCGCGTCCTGGATTAAATCCAGTGGTGGCACCCGGGCAGGGCCCGGGTGCCACCGAAGCACACGATCCGGCTACCAAGCGTGCATCGGTGTAGTGCTGCCCCGGACATCGCCGTGACAGGCCCCCTATGAGAAGGGTAGATCGCCGCGTGGGTACCTGGTCGTGTGCAGATCTGGAGTTGTGAGGCCCTGTCTACGCCGATGTGACCTGAGACACAAGGCCCTGTCGGCGTGTCGCGCTCGATCGGGGCGCGAGCTCAGTCCGGTGGACGGCGCCGCGCGCCGGCCCAGAGCACGCCGACCCCGGCGACGGCACCGCCAATGGCGAGGGCCGCCAGGGTCGGGCGGGCCGGCGGCAGGGACCCGCGGCTGCGCAGAGCGACCGGCTTGGAGAAGTTCAGCACCGGCCAGCCGCGCGACGCCGCGACCTTGCGCAGCTCGCGGTCCGGGTTGACCGCGTGCGGGTGCCCGACGACGGCGAGCATCGGCACGTCGGTGATGGAGTCGGAGTAGCCGAAGCACCGCGGCAGGTCGTAGCCGCGCTCCACGGCCAGCGCCTCGATGGCGCGAGCCTTCTCCTCCCCGTAGGCGTAGTAGGAGATCTCGCCGGTGTAGCGGCCCTCGGCGATCTCCAGTCGCGTCGCGACCACGTGGTCGGCGCCGAGCATCGCCCCGATCGGCTCGACCACCTCGCTGCCCGAGGTGGAGACGATGACGACGTCGCGCCCGGCGGCGTGGTGCTCCACGATCAACGAGACCGCCTCGTCGTAGACCAGGGGGTCGACCACGTGGTGCAGGGTCTCCGCGACGATCTCGCGCACCGTCGCGACCTCCCACCCTGCGCAGAGCCCGGACATGAAGGCGCGCATCTTCTCCATCTGGTCGTGGTCCGCGCCGCCGACGAGGTAGACGAACTGGGCGTACGCCGAGCGCAGCACCGCCGCGCGGGAGATCAGCCCCCCGGCCTGGAAGGGCTTGGAGAAGGCCAGCGTGCTCGACTTGGCGATGATCGTCTTGTCGAGGTCGAAGAACGCCGCCGTCGGCGCCGCAGGACCCGGCGAGCCGGACGGCGCAGCGGCGGGGCTCGACGCCGCAGTGGGCGTCGGGGAGGACATGGGCCCATCGTAGGCCCGCTGGCCTGAGCCCGCCGGTGTCCACAGGAGGCGGCGGCGCAGGCCCCTCCACAAGCCGCCGTACGTCGGGCTGCGGTCGCGGTTGCGGAGGGACAGCCTCGGGCCATGACGACCGCACCGAGCCCGCCGGGACCTGCCTCGAGGACCGTGCGCGTCCCCCGCGAGCTCCCGCGCAGGTGCGGGCGGCCCGCTGGTCGTCACGCGCGACGCGGCCCTCGCCGAGCACCTGCACCGCCTCGCCGCCGCGGTCGGGGCCACCCCGACCCTGAGCGACGAGCCGGCCACGGCGCTGCGGGCCTGGTCCGGGGCCGCCCTCGTCCTCGTCGGCCTCGACCTGCTCGAGGAGGTCGCCACGCTCGCGCCGCCCCGGCGGGCGGGCGTCCAGGTCGTGGCGTGGGCACCGGTGCCGGACCACGCCTACCGGGGGGCCATCGAGCTCGGGGCCCGGCACGTGCTCGAGGTGCCACGCTGCGACGACCACCTCGCCGCACTGCTGGCCGACCTCGACGACCAGTCGCCGGAGCCCGGACTCGTGGTGGGTGTCCTGGCCGGGTGCGGCGGCGCGGGGGCCAGCGTGTTCGCTGCCGCGCTCGCCGCGTCCGCCGCCGCCGAGGGGTCCTGCCTGGCCGTCGACCTGGACCCGCTCGGACCGGGCCTGGACCGGGTGACGGGGCTCGACGAGGAGGCCGGCGTCGGCTGGGACGACCTGGCGCGCACGGCCGGCCGGCTCGGGGCGGCGGCGCTGCGCGAGGCGGTCCCGCGCCGCGACGGGCTGGGGGTGCTGACCTGGGGGGCCGGGACCGCCGTGGAGCCGGAGCCGTCGGTGGTCCGCGAGGCCCTGGCCGCGGCCCGGCGAGGGCACGACCTCGTGGTCGTCGACCTCCCCGTCGCGCCGGGCCCGGCCGCGCGGGAGACCCTCGCGCGGCTGGACCACCTGGTCGTGACGACGCGACCCGGCGTGCTCGCCGCCGCAGCGACGCTGCGACGCTGCGCCCTGGCCGGCCAGCTGGTGCCCGACGGGGTCGCGCCCGTGCTCGTGGTGCGGGGCTCACCGGTCGACGCCGCGCGGCTCGAGCGGGCGACGGGTGCCTCGGTGCTCGTCTCGATGAGCCCCCAGCGTGGTCTCGACGAGCACCTCGACCTCGGCCTCGGGCCGCTGCGTCGTCGACGCGGGGCCCTCGCGCGCGCCGCCCATGAGGCCCTGGCCCTGCTGCACGTCCGCGGACCGGGCCTGGGCACCGGGGCCGGACCCACCCGTGAGCCGGTCGCACGGTGAGTGCCAGGGCGACCGAGATCGACGCCGTCCGGGACCGGCTCGCCGACGACCCGGGTGAGCTCACCCCGCACCGGGTGGCCTCCGCGCTGCGGGCCTCGGGCGCCCCGGTCGGTGACGCGACCGTGCTCGCGGTCTACGAGGAGCTGCGTCGCGACGTCGTCGGGGCCGGGCCCCTCGAGCCGCTCCTGCGCCTGCCCGGGGTCACCGACGTGCTGGTCAACGGCCACGACCACGTCTACGTGGACTGCGGCGCGGGGCTCGAGCGCGTCCAGGTCCCGCTCGCCGACGAGGCCGCCGTACGCCGTCTGGCGCAGCGGCTGGCCGCCTCCGGGGGGCGTCGCCTCGACGACGCGACGCCGTACGTCGACGTCCGGCTGCCCGACGGCACCCGCTGCCACGCCGTCCTGGCGCCGCTCTCGCGGCCCGGCACCGTCGTCTCGCTCCGGCTGCCGCGACGGGAGGCGCACTCGCTGTCCGACCTCGTGGGGCTCGGCATGCTCGACCCGGAGCTGGCCGAGGTCCTGACCGGGGTCGTCGAGCAGCGCCTCGCCTTCCTGGTGACCGGCGGCACCGGCACCGGCAAGACCACGCTCCTGGCCGCGCTGCTCGCCGAGGTCGACCCCCGGCACCGGATGGTCCTGGTCGAGGACTCCTCCGAGCTGCGCCCCGACCATCCCCACGTGGTCGGCCTCGAGTCCCGGCTGCCCAACGCCGAGGGAGCCGGGGCGGTCGAGCTGCGCACCCTGGTGCGCCAGGCGCTGCGGATGCGGCCCGACCGGGTCGTGGTGGGCGAGGTCCGCGGTGGTGAGGTCGTCGAGCTGCTCGCCGCGCTCAACACCGGTCACGAGGGTGGCTGCGGCACCCTGCACGCCAACTCCGCCGCCGACGTACCGGCTCGGGTCGAGGCGCTCGCCCTGGCGGCCGGACTGGGCCGTGCGGCGGTCCACAGCCAGCTCGCCTCCGCACTCGACGTCGTGCTGCACCTGGCGCGCGGTCGTGACGGCCGTCGGCGCGTGGCCGAGGTGGCCCTGCTCGACCGGGAGCCCGGGGGTCTCGTCGTCACCGAGACCGCGGTGCGCGTGGGCGCCGACGGCACGCTCGTCCGCGGCCCCGCCGCAGCCCGGCTCCTGGAGCTCGTCGGGTCGCCGGGAGGCGGGGTACGCGCGGGAGGTGGGCCGTGACCTCCCCCGGGCTCCTGCTCGCGCTGGCCTGCGTGGCCGCGGCCGCCTCCGTCGCGCTGGCGGTGCCGGGTGCGCGCCCCGCCGCACACGACGTCCGCGTCGCCCGCGGGCGGGGTGCGTACGCACGGGTGCCGCCGCTGCTGGCGGCCGCGTCGGTGTGCGCCGCGGTCGTCCTGGGGGTCCCGGCTCGTCGGCTCGCCCTCGTGGTGCTGCTGGCCGCTGCGGGCCTGGTCGCGGCGCGGATGGCGCACTCACGCGGGCGCCGCCGCGCCGCCGAGGTGGTCCGGGCGAGGGTGCTCGAGGTGTGCGACGAGCTCGCAGCAGAGCTCCGGGCAGGCCGCACGTCGGGTGAGGCGCTGCGTCGTGCGGCGCTCGAGTGGGCGCCGCTCGGACCGGTCGCCGAGACCGATCGCCTCGGTGGTGACGTGCCCTCCGCACTGCGCGGACTCGCCCGCACGCCGGGCGCGGACGATCTCGTCGCCCTCGCCGCCGCCTGGCACGTCGCGCACCGCACCGGCCAGGGACTCGGCGACGCTCTGGCCCGGGTCGGACGCGACCTGCGGGCCCGCCGGTCGTTGAGACGGGTGGTCGACGGCGAGCTCGCCTCGGCCCGCTCGACCGCCCGGCTGGTCGCCGCGCTGCCGCTGCTGGCCCTGGCGATGGGCTCCGGGGCCGGTGGCGACCCCTGGACGTTCCTGCTGGACAGCCCGGTCGGGCTCGGGTGCCTGGCCGCGGGCGGGGCGTTGGGAGCCCTCGGCCTGGCCTGGATCGAGGCGATCGCCCGCGACGTCGACGGCCCCCCGACCGTGGCACCCGGGCGCTCGGGCCGTGGTTGAGGCTCTGGGTGCGCTCGAGATGCTGGCGGTCTGTGCCGCAGCGGGCGCCGCCGGGCTGCTCGCGGGTCCGGCATCGGCACGACCGTCGGGACCCGACCTGACCGGTGCGTCCACTCCGACGAGGACGGGGCCCGCCCCGCCCGACACCGGCTGGATGAGACGCCACCGGCTGCTGCTCAGTGCGCTCGCCGGCTGCGCGGGCTACGTCGTCGTGGGCGGTCCGCTCGCTCTGCCGGCCGGTGTCCTCGGCGCCGTGGTCTGCTGGCGGGTGGTCACGCGGGCCGAGCCGGCCGGCAGCCGGGAGCGCCGCGCCGAGGTGCAACGGTCGCTGCCGCACGTGGTCGCGCTGTTCGGCTCCGCACTGAGAGGCGGTGCCTCACCGGGTCCGGCGCTCGGCCTCGTCGCCGAGGCGCTGCCCGGCCCGGGCACCGACGCGGTCCGCTCGCTGGCCGCACGCCTCGGGCTCGGCGTCGACCCGGGGGAGGCCTGGCGGCGACTGGCCGAGGACCCGGACCTGGCGCCGTGGGGACGAGCGATGGCGCGTGCCCACGACAGCGGCGCCCCAGTGGTCGAGACCGTCGAGCGGCTGGCTGACGAGCTCGCCGAGGAGGCGCGGGCCGGGATCGAGGACCGGGCCCGCACGGTCGGCGTCCGTGCCGCCGTACCCCTCGGCCTGTGTCTGCTGCCAGCCTTCCTGCTGGTCGGGATCGTGCCGCTCGTGGCCGGCCTGCTCGGCTCGCTGTGGTGAAGGGGGTCGCGCCGGCCCGCGCGCGCGGGCCAGCGGACCTCCACAGCGGGGACCCGTGCTGGGGCGTCCCCAGGCAGCGGCCGACCGGCCCCGCCGACCCCGTCGCCTTGGGCACCGTCGTCTCCTCGGGCCGCATCCGTGGCCCTCGACGAAGGAGACCAGATGAGCATCGACACCCTCCCCGACGCCCGGTGTGGCGCCCCGACCGGTGTGACGACGGCCGGCCGGGGTCCGACCCGTCGCGACCGCGACCGCGACGAGCGCGGGATCACGACGGCGGAGTACGCCGTGGGCACCGCGGCGGGAGCGGGCCTGGCGGGCCTGCTCTACAAGATGTTGACGGGGGGCTTCGGCGACCAGCTGCTCAGGACCCTGTTCGACCACGTGCTCGGCCTGCTCGGCATCGGGTGAGTCGCGCCCTCCGGGGCGGGCGTGGGCACGACGAGCGCGGTGCGGTCACGGCCGAGGCCGCGCTCGTCCTGCCCCTGCTCGTGGCCCTGACCGCGGCCCTGTGCTGGCTGCTCGCGGTGAGCGCCGCCCAGGTCCGCACCGTCGACGCCGCCCGGGAGGCGGCCCGGGTCGTCGCGCGCGGCGAGGACCCGGGCACGGCAACCGCCCTCGCACTGCGCATCGCCCCCGAGGGCGCGGCGGTGTCGATCAGCACCGACGACGCCGAGGTGCGGGTCGAGGTGACGGCCCGGGTCGAGGGGCCGGGCGGACTGCTCGGGGCGCTGCCCGGCGCACGGGTCGCCGCGACCGCGGTCGCGGCGCCGGAGCCGGGCGCAGACCTGTGACCAGCCCTGTGGACCAGCCCTGTGACCAGACCTGGGCGCGGATCCGGGCGCGGATCCGGGCGCGGTCGGCGGCGGCGCCGTGACCAGGGCGGTGCGGCGACGGTCTTCGCGACGGTCGTCGCCGGGGTCCTGGTCGCGCTGGGGGTCGGACTCGGCGTGGTGGGCGCGGTCGTGGTCGACGTACGCCGCGCCCAGGCGGCCGCCGACCTCGCCGCCCTGGCGGGTGCCGCAGCACCCTCGGCCGGCCGGGACGCGTGCGGTGAGGTGACTCGGGTGGCGGGGGCCAACGGCGCCCGCGTGCTCTCGTGCTCGGTGGCCGGGGCGGAGGTCGACGTCGAGGTCGAGGTGAGCGGGCCGCGCTGGCTCGGCCTGTCCGTCAGCCCGACCGCTCGGGCGCGTGCCGGCCCGGTCGAGACCCCCGACGCCCTGGACTCCTCCTGAGACCGGCCGGCCGCAGAGGTCGGACAGCAGGCGGGGTCAGGCGGCGCGCCGTCGCTCGAGCCCGCGGCGGACGGCGAAGCGGACCAGGCCCAGCCCCCACACGACGGCCAGCGTCGAGACGACCGCGACGAGGAGGAAGCCCAGCAGCGGCAGGTCGACGCCCAGCACCTCGACCCCGGTGCCCACGACCCCGGCGGTGGCCACGCAGGCCGCGATGCCCCCGGCGCCGAGCAGCAGGATCAGGAGTCCGAGCAGCAGCATGGCGGGAGGCTACTCGGCCGCGCGCGCCGCCGGCCCCGGTTGCGTGACCGGTCGCGGCCCGCGGTCGCGGGGCGTGCTCGAGGAGCAGGTCGAGCAGGCGGACGGCACCGGCCTTGTCGAGCGGGTTGTTCTGGTTGCCGCACTTGGGCGACTGCACGCACGAGGGGCAGCCCTCGAGACACTCGCAGTCGGCGATCGCCTGCCGCGTCGCGCGCAGCCAGGCGGGTGCGGCGGCGTACCCCCGCTCGGCGAACCCGGCCCCACCGGGGTGGCCGTCGTGGACGAAGACGGTGAGCAGGCCGGTGTCCGCGTGACGCGCCGTCGACACCCCACCGATGTCCCACCGGTCGCACGTGGCGAACAGCGGCAGCAGCCCGATGGAGCAGTGCTCGGCGGCGTGGGCCGCCCCCGGGAGGTCGGCGGTGGCCACACCGCTCTCGCTCAACAGGTGGTCGGGCACGGTCCACCACACGGCGCTGGTGCGCAGCGTGCGCTCGGGCAGGTCGAGCGGCTCCTCGCCGAGGACCTCCCCGCCGGGCACCCGACGCCGCAGGAAGGACACGACCTGGTGGGTGACGTCGACCTCCCCGAACGCCAGCCGGCACTGCCCCCACCAGGTGTGCTCGCGCTCGGACACGACGCTGATGTCGGTGGTCTCCCGCGCCGACGTCGCGTAGTCGACCTGGTCGGGGTGGATCGTCGCCACGTGCTCGGTGAGGTCGAGCTCGTCGACCAGCCAGGTCTCGCCCCGGTGGACGTAGACGGCTCCGGCATGGGCCACGCCGTGCGACCGGGCACCGTCGACGGTGCCGACGACCCGCCCGGTGCCTGCCTCGACGAGGCTCACGCCGGACCCGCCGCTGGAGCGGATGTCGGTGAGGTCGCAGGCGCGGCGCCGGTCGGTCCAGAACCAGCCGCGCGGGCGCCGCCGCAGGAGGTCGGCCCCGGCGAGCTGGTCGACCACCTCGCGCGCCCGGGGACCGAACATCGCCAGGTCGTCGGTCGTCAGGGGCAGCTCGGCCGCCGCCGCGCACAGGTGCGGAGCGAGCACGTAGGGATTGTCGGGGTCGAAGACGCTCGCCTCGACCGGCTGCCCGAGCAGGGCCTCGGGGTGGTGGACCAGGTAGGTGTCCAGCGGGTCGTCGCGCGCCACGAGGACGCCGAGCGAGTCCTGGCCCTCGCGCCCGGCGCGCCCGACCTGCTGCCACAGCGCCGCCCGGGTGCCGGGGAAGCCCGCGAGCAGCACGGCGTCGAGCCCGCTGACGTCGATGCCGAGCTCGAGCGCGTTGGTGGCGGCGAGGCCGGTGAGCCGGCCCGCGCGCAGATCCTGCTCGATCTCGCGACGCTCCTCGGGCAGGTAGCCGCCGCGGTAGGCCGCCACCTGCGCGCCCAGCTCGGGGTCGACCTCGCGGAGCTGGTCGCGCACGGTCGAGGCCACCTGCTCCACCCCGCGCCGGGAGCGCACGAACGCGAGCGTGCGCACCCCGGAGACGACCAGGTCGGTGAGCAGGTCGGCGACCTCCGAGCTCGCGGCCCTGCGCACCGGGGCGCCGTTCTCGCCGCCGGTGCCGCTCAGCGGCGGCTCCCACAGGGCCAGGGAGACCTCGCCCCGCGGGGACCCGTCGGTCGTGACGGCCTCGACGTCGAGCCCGGTCAGTCGGGCGGCGGCCACCGCCGGCTCCGCGACGGTGGCCGAGGCCAGCACGAAGGTGGGACGGGCTCCGTAGCGGGCACAGAGGCGCCGCAGCCGGCGAAGGACGTGGGCGACGTGGGCCCCGAAGACCCCGCGGTAGTGGTGGCACTCGTCGACGACGACGTAGCGCAGGCTCCCCAGGAAACGCGCCCACCGCTCGTGGCCGGGCAGCAGGGAGCGGTGCAGCATGTCGGGGTTGGTCAGCACGTAGTCGGCGTGCGCGCGGGTCCACTCCCGCAGCTCCTGGCTGCTGTCGCCGTCGTGGGTCGTGGCGCGCAGGTCCAGCCCGAGGGCCTGCAGCGAGGCGAGCTGGTCCTGGGCCAGCGCCTTCGTCGGGGCCAGGTAGAGCACGCCGGCGCCGCGCTGGCCCCGGGGCCCCCGGGTGTCGAGCACCTCGCTCAGCGCGGGCAGCTGGTAGGCCAACGACTTGCCGGAGGCGGTGCCGGTGGAGACGACGACGTGCCGGCCGGCGTACGCCGCAGTCGCGGCGACGACCTGGTGCCGCCAGGGTGCCGAGACGCCTCGTGCGGCGAAGGCCGCCACCACGTCGGCGCGCGCCCACGCGGGCCACGCCACGGGGTCACCGGGGCGCGCGGGCAGGGTCTCGAGGTGGGTGAGCCTGCCCTCGCGGCCGGGGACGGCCACGAGGCGGCGCAGCGCGTGCGCCCCCGACGCCGGGGTCTCCAGGACGAGGGGTGTCGGGCTCACCTGGCCATGATGACAAGTCGCGCCGACAGCACGCCGTCGACCCGCGACCGGACCCGGGACCGATGGCCACAGTCTCGGCGAGCACGACCCCCGCCCCAGGTCGACGTGGTTTCATGGACCCCGGTGGGAGCAGTGCGCCGCGACCCGGCGCCGGCTTGTCATGAGCGAAGCAGGGGGAGCGCACGTGGATCTGAGCCTGGAGACGCACGTCGTCGACGGTGCGACCGTCGTGGCGGTCGCGGGCGAGATCGACGTCTACACCGCGCCCAAGCTGCGCGACAAGCTCACCGAGCTCGTCTCCGGTGGCGACTACCGCCTGATCATCGACATGCAGGGCGTGGAGTTCCTGGACTCGACCGGCCTCGGCGTCCTGGTCGGCGGGCTGAAGAAGGTGCGCGTCCACGGGGGCTCCCTCGAGCTGGTCTGCAGCCAGGAGCGGCTGCTCAAGATCTTCCGCATCACCGGTCTGGCGAAGGTGTTCGTGATCCACCCCGACGCCGACACCGCGCTCACCCCCAGCTGATCCGACCCGCGCCCGGGCCTCGCCCCGGCGCGCCGCTTGCCTCCCGGCTACCCGTGCGTAGACTCCGGCTCGTCTCATGACCTGGGTCACGCCGTCGTGGTCCAGACCCCGTCTCGCAGGAGGAAACACATGCTGGGGATCCATCCCGCAGCGGTGTCGGTCTCCGGTGGCAACCTCGTCCTGGTCATCCTGGTCTTCCTGATCGCCTGCGGGGCGCTCGCGATGGCCTGGTTGTTCCGTTCCGAGGTCCTCGCCGCCGGTGAAGGCACCGAGAACATGAAGAACATCGCCCAGGCCGTCCAGGAGGGTGCCGACGCCTACCTCCAGCGCCAGTTCCGCACGCTCGCGATCTTCGCGGCCGTCGCGTTCTTCGCGCTGCTGCTGCTGCCCGCCGAGGACACGGTGGTGCGCATCGGGCGCTCGTTCTTCTTCCTCTTCGGTGCGGGCTTCTCCGCCGCCGTGGGCTATCTCGGGATGTCGCTGGCGGTGCGCGCCAACCTGCGCGTCGCCGCCGCCGCGAACACCGAGGGTCGCGAGGTCGCGATGCGCATCGGTCTGCGCACCGGCGCCATGGTCGGCATGCTCACCGTCGGTCTCGGCCTGCTCGGGGCCAGCGTCGTGGTCATCTTCTTCCAGGACTCGGCTCCCGACGTGCTCGAGGGCTTCGGCTTCGGTGCGGCGCTGCTCGCCATGTTCATGCGGGTCGGCGGCGGCATCTTCACCAAGGCCGCCGACGTCGGTGCCGACCTCGTCGGCAAGGTCGAGCAGAACATCCCCGAGGACGACCCCCGCAACGCCGCGACCATCGCCGACAACGTCGGCGACAACGTCGGCGACTGTGCCGGCATGGCCGCCGACCTGTTCGAGTCCTACGCCGTGACGCTCGTCGCCGCGCTGATCCTGGGCTCGCAGGCGTTCGGCGACAAGGGCCTCGTCTACCCGCTGCTGATCCCCGCGATCGGCGCGCTCACCGCGGTCGCGGGCGTCTACCTGACCAACCCCAAGGCGGGTGAGAACGGTCTGACCGACGATCAACCGTTCCTTCTACCTCTCCTCCGGCATCGCCGCGGTGGCCAGCGTCGCGATGTCCTTCCTCTACCTGCCGACGACGTTCGCGGAGTTCTCCGGCGTCGGGGTCAACACCCTCCAGCAGATCTCCGGGGCGCCCGAGGGCAACCCCGCGCTGCATCGCCTCCATCGCGGTCGTGATCGGCATCGTGATGGCCGCCGGCATCCTCGCGCTGACCGGCTACTACACCGGCACGGAGTACCGGCCGGTCAAGGACGTCGGCAAGACCTCGCTCACCGGGGCCGCGACCGTCATCCTCTCCGGGTTGTCGGTGGGCTTCGAGTCCGCGGTCTACACCACCCTGGTCATCGGTGCCGCGGTGTTCGGCGCCTTCCTGCTCGGGGGCGCGTCGCTGACCGTCTCGCTCTTCGCGGTCGCTCTGGCCGGCTGCGGACTGCTGACCACCGTCGGCGTCATCGTCGCGATGGACACCTTCGGGCCGGTCTCCGACAACGCGCAGGGCGTCGCGGAGATGTCCGGCGACGTGAGCCCGGAGGGCGCGCAGATCCTGACCGAGCTCGACGCCGTCGGCAACACGACCAAGGCCATCACCAAGGGCATCGCCATCGCCACCGCGGTGCTCGCCGCCACGGCACTGTTCGGGTCCTACGCCACGTCGGCGATCGAGGCGCTCGAGGAGGCGAACGCCCTGGAGGAGCTGAACAACTTCTTCGTCTTCAACCCCGCCGTGCTCGTCGGCGTGCTCCTGGGCTCGGCCGTGGTCTTCCTCTTCTCGGGTCTGGCCATCAACGCGGTCGCGCGTGCGGCCGGCGCGGTGGTCTACGAGGTGCGTCGCCAGTTCCGCGAGATCCCCGGGATCATGGAGGGCACCGGCCGTCCGGAGTACGGCAAGGTCGTCGACATCGTCACCCGCGACTCGTTGCGCGAGCTCGTCACGCCCGGCATCCTCGCCGTGCTCGCCCCGATCGCGGTGGGCTTCGGCCTCGGGGTCACCGCGCTGGCCGGCTTCCTGGCCGGTGCGATCGGCACGGGCACGTTGATGGCGGTCTTCCTGGCCAACGCCGGCGGTGCGTGGGACAACGCCAAGAAGCTCGTCGAGGACGGCAACCACGGCGGCAAGGGCTCGCTGGCCCACGAGGCCACCATCATCGGTGACACGGTCGGCGACCCCTTCAAGGACACCGCCGGTCCGGCGATCAACCCGCTGATCAAGGTGATGAACCTCGTCTCGCTGCTGATCGCCAGCGCCATCGTCTCGATGAACGTCGGCCCGGACCAGAACGACGCCCTGCGCATCGGCATCGCGCTCGCGGCGGTCGCCGTGATCGCCGTGGCGGTCGTCATCTCGGGCCGCCGCCAGGTCGTCCTCGGAGACGAGCCCGACGCAGGTACGCCGCCCGACGCGGCGCCGCCGGCGGCCCAGGGTCCGATCGACGACCGAGGCCCGGTCGACGACCGGGGTCCGGTCGACGGCCGGGGTCCGACCTCGGACCAGGGTCCCTACGACCCGACGGCGACCCAGCCGCTGAACACGCCCTAGCAGCACCGCGACCACGACCCGCCACCCGAGCACCCAGGGTGGCGGGTCGTGGTCGTCCTGGCCCGGGCAGGATGAGCCGATGCGCAGCGACCTGGCCCACCGTCTCGCCGACGCCCTGCGGGGCGCGGACTTCACCTACGACTCGGTCGCGGAGCTGCTCGGACCCCGCGCGCACGCGGCGCTGACGCGCAACGAGACCACCCCCGGCCTGATGGCGACGACGGGCGGGTCGCCGCTGGAGACCCTGGTGCGGCTGTTCCTGCTGCAGACCTCGGTCAGCGCCTCCGCCGCCGAGGCCGCGCTCCCCGGCCTGGTCGACGTCCTGGCGGTCCAGGGCTTCCTCGAGCAGTCGGTCGGCAGCGTCTCGGCCCGCCTCGACGTGCGGCCCTACGCCGCCGACGACGACCGGTTCTGGGTGGTCAGCGACCTCACCCCGGGGCTCGACGGGATCGCCCAGCGCGTCGGTGCCGACCACGTGCTCGGGATCAGCCCCGCCTCGACCTCGCTGGCCCAGCTCACCCTGCGCGAGCCGGTGGCCCGGGCGCTGGACCTCGGCACCGGGTGCGGCGTCCAGGCACTGCACCTCGCCGCTCACGCGGAGCAGGTCGTCGCGACCGACGTCAACGCCCGCGCCCTGCGCCTGGCGCGCTTCAACGCCGCTCTCAACGGGGTGGAGGACCGGGTCGAGGTGCGCGACGGGTCCTACTTCGAGCCCGTCGAGGGCGAACGGTTCGACCTGGTCTCGACCAACCCGCCCTTCGTGATCAGCCCGGCCACCGGCGAGCGGCTCGTCTACCGGGACTCGGGCCTGCCCGGCGACCGGGTGGTCGAGGACATCGTCCGTGCCGCGCCGGGCTTCCTGGTCGAGGGCGGCTGGTGCCAGGTGCTGGCCAACTGGGTGGTCAGCCGCGACCGCACCTGGGACGAGCGGCTCGGCGGCTGGCTCGACCCCGACTGCGACGCTCTCGTCGTCCAGCGCGAGGTCCTCGACCCGGCGGCGTACGTCGAGCTCTGGCTCAAGGACGCCGGCGACCACCCCTCGACCGGGTCGGGTGACGCGGCGGTCGCGCTCGAGTACCGCCGCCGCTACGACACGTGGCTGTCGTGGTTCGACGACCAGGGTGTCGAGGGGATCGGGTTCGGCTGGGTCAACCTGCGCCGGCGCGGGACGCAGAGCGGTGCGGGCGGCGCCGTCCACACGATGCTGGAGTGGCCCTACGACCTCGAGCAGCCGATCGCCCCCGCGATCGCCGACTGGGGTCACGCCGTACGGCGCCGGGTCTCGGACAGGGACCGGCTCGTCGTCCGCAGCGACGTACGCCAGGAGACGGGCGGCGCACCCGGGGCCGAGGACCCCGAGGCGATCGTGCTGCGCCAGGGCAGGGGGTTCCGCCGCGCGCGTCAGGTCGACACCGTCGAGGCCGCCCTGGTCGGTGCCTGCGACGGCGAGCTCACCCTCGGTCAGGTGCTCGACGCCATCGCGGTGCTGCTCGGGCGTGACGGCGACGAGCTCCGGGCGACCTACCTGCCGGTCGCCGCGGAGCTCCTCACCGAGGGGTTCCTGGTCTGAGGGACCACAGGTGCCGACCCGGCCGGGGGCGCCGGGTGCCCGCGGCCTTCCGGGTGCCGACGGCCGGTCGGCGGGCGGGGTGGCCCCCACGCGCTACCGTGACCGCCCAGGTGCCGGGCACGGCTCCTGACCCTGCAGTGGATAGGAATGACGTCCGTGACGCACAAGCTGGTGATCGTCGAGTCGCCCGCCAAGGCTCGTAACATCGGAGGCTTCCTCGGCGACGGCTACGTCGTGGAGTCCTCGATCGGCCACATCCGCGACCTCCCGATGTCGGCGGCGGACACGCCCGCGGAGATCAAGGACAAGCCGTGGGGACGCCTGGCCGTCGACGTCGACAACGGGTTCACCCCCTACTACGTGGTGCCGCGCGACAAGAAGGCCCACATCGCCAAGCTCAAGAAGCTCCTCAAGGACGCCGACGCGCTCTACCTCGCCACGGACGAGGACCGCGAGGGCGAGGCCATCGCGTGGCACCTGCTCGACGAGCTGAAGCCCAAGAAGGGCATCCCGGTGCACCGGATGGTCTTCCACGAGATCACCAAGCCCGCGATCCAGGCCGCCGTGGCCAACCCGCGCACCATCAACGACGACCTCGTCGAGGCCCAGGAGGCGCGGCGCATCCTGGACCGTCTCTACGGCTACGAGGTCAGCCCGGTGCTGTGGAAGAAGGTCATGTCCGGGCTCTCGGCCGGGCGCGTCCAGTCCGTGGCGACCCGGCTGGTGGTCGACCGCGAGCGTGAGCGGATGCGCTTCCGGATGGCGTCCTACTGGGACCTCGAGGGCACCTTCGACGCCGGCTCCGGCAAGGACCAGCGGATGTTCGGCGCGCGGATCCACTCCGTCGAGGGCGCCCGCGTCGCCCGGGGCTCCGACTTCGGCCAGGACGGCCTGCTGAAGTCCTCGGCCGCGGGCAAGGTCGTCCACCTCGACCGCACCCGGGCCGAGGGGCTCGTCGGGGCGCTCGCCGACACGACGTACGACGTGCGCTCGGTCGAGGCCAAGCCCTACCGCCGCCAGCCCTACGCCCCCTTCCGCACCACCACGCTCCAGCAGGAGGCCAGCCGCAAGCTCGGGATGACGGCCAGCGTGACCATGTCGGTCGCGCAGCGTCTCTACGAGAACGGCTTCATCACCTACATGCGCACCGACTCCACGACGCTCTCGGGCGCGGCGGTGGAGGCGGCGCGCAGCCAGGTCCGCGAGCTCTACGGCTCGGAGTACGTGCCGGACGCGCCGCGCGTCTACGCCTCGAAGGTCAAGAACGCCCAGGAGGCCCACGAGGCGATCCGCCCCGCCGGGGACTTCTTCCGCACGCCGGCCCAGACCGGGCTGACCGGTGAGCAGTTCCGCCTCTACGAGCTGGTCTGGATGCGCACCGTCGCCTCGCAGATGAAGGACGCGACGGGCCAGTCCGTCACCATCCGCCTCGGTGGCGCCTCGAGCGCCGGCGAGGACGTCGTGTTCTCGGCCAGCGGCCGCGTCATCACCTTCCACGGCTTCCTCAAGGCCTACGTCGAGGGCACCGACCACGGCGCGGCCACCGACGACCAGGAGAGCCGGCTGCCCGCGCTCGAGGAGGGCGAGCGGCTCTCGGCCGCCTCGCTCACCGCCGACGGCCACGAGACCAAGCCGCCCGCGCGCTACACCGAGGCCACGCTGGTCAAGGAGCTCGAGGAGCGCGAGATCGGGCGGCCCTCGACGTACGCCTCGATCATCAAGACCATCGTCGACCGCGGCTACGTCTACAAGAAGGGCACCGCGCTGGTCCCGGCGTGGCTGGCGTTCTCGGTGACCCGGCTGCTCGAGGAGCACTTCCCCCGTCAGGTCTCCTACGAGTTCACCGCCGCCATGGAGACCGTCCTCGACGACATCGCCGGTGGCCGCAAGAGCCGCAACACCGAGCTCGGCGAGTTCTACTACGGCGCCGGTGAGGTGACCGGGCTCAAGCAGCTCGTCGACGAGCTCGGCGACATCGACGCCCGAGAGCTCGCGACCTTCCCCATCGGCGGCGACGACTCCGGGGTCCACCTGCGGGTCGGCCGCTACGGCCCCTACCTCGAGGGCCCCGACGACGACGGCACCGCCTTCGCCAAGCGCGCCAACGTGCCCGACGACCTCCCGCCCGACGAGCTCACCCTGGAGAAGGCCACCGAGCTCTTCGCCAACCCCGCCGGCGAGGAGATCCCGCTCGGTGCGCACCCCGAGACCTCGCTGGCGGTCGTGGCCAAGAACGGCCGTTACGGCCCCTACGTCACCGAGGCGCTGCCGGAGGATGCGAAGAAGTCGGCCAAGCCGCGCACCGGGTCGCTGTTCAAGTCGATGTCGCTGGACACGATCACCCTCGAGGACGCCGTCAAGCTGCTCTCGCTGCCGCGCGTGGTCGGGGCGGACCCGGAGTCGGCGGAGGAGATCACCGCCCAGAACGGTCGCTACGGGCCCTACCTGAAGAAGGGCACCGACTCGCGCTCGCTGGCCACCGAGGACCAGCTGTTCTCGATCACCCTCGACGAGGCGCTCGCGATCTACGCCCAGCCCAAGCAGCGCGGACGCGCCGCGGCCGCCCCGCCGCTCAAGGAGCTCGGCCCCGACCCGGTCTCGGGCCAGCCCGTCGTGGTGAAGGCGGGCCGCTTCGGGGAGTACGTCACCGACGGCGAGTTCAACGCGACCCTCCGCAAGGAGGACTCCGTGGAGAAGGTGACCATCGAGCGGGCCGCCGAGCTGCTCGCCGAGCGCCGGGCCAAGGGCCCGGCGAAGAAGGCGGCCAAGCGCGGCGCGACGAAGGCGCCGGCCAAGAAGGCGACCACGAAGAAGACGGCTGCCAAGAAGACGGCTGCGAAGAAGACGACCGCCACGAAGACGGCTGCCAAGAAGACGACCGCGAAGGCGGCGGCGAAGAAGGCCTGACGGCGGCTCCGGCGGTCGGCTGCGTCAGGCCTTGTGCCCGGTGACGGCCTTCGGGTTCGGCCCGAACCGGTTGTCGGGCCGGGAGTCCGTGACGTTCCAGACGACGAACAGCACGATGCCCACCAGCGGCAGCAGGTACATCAGCTGCCACCAGCCCGACTTGTCGATGTCGTGGAGTCGACGCGAGTTCAGCGCGAGGTAGGGGACCAGCAGGGCGAGCGCGACCACGCTGGTGGCGATGGGGCGCCCCCCGAGCTCGTCGTCGAGCAGTGCTGCGGCGGCGTAGGCCACGAGCGTCACGGCTGCGAACCACCACAGCTCCGAGCGGCGCGCGCGGCCGGTGAAGACGACGTACTGCGCGAGCGCGCTGCGCATGGCCTGGACCGGGGTCACAGCGGTGGGCCTTCCTGGTCGCGGCGGTCGGTGACGGTGGGTCCGCCGGACGCTACCCGCTGCCGGGGGGTGCATTTCCCCTGCCAGCCGGGGAGGTCGTCCTGATCGACCTGCTGGTCGTGGGAAGCAGCCGCTTGCCCGCCTGAATTCGGCCCGGCAAGCGGCCACGTCCCCGGCCGACCGGGGAAGCTCACCGCGGCGCCGCCACCGCCCTCTCCGCCGCCCTCTCCGCCGCCCTGTCCACAGCCCGGACCGGCCGGGCGGCCCGGGTGTGGGTGGCACCTCGTAGGTTGCTCGGCGTGAGGTTTCCCGGGGTGCGCACCGACGTCGGTGTCTTCGTGTGCTTCGAGGGCGGCGAGGGGTCGGGCAAGTCGACCCAGTCGCGACTGCTCAGCGCCTGGCTGCACGAGCAGGGCTACGTCGTGCGCGCGACCTTCGAGCCGGGCGACACCCCCGTGGGGGCCGACCTGCGGCGCATCGTGCTCAGCCCCCAGACCGGTGCGCTGGCCGACCGCACCGAGGCACTGCTCTACGCCGCCGACAAGGCCGAGCACGTCGAGGTCGTGCTCGCCCCGGCGCTGGCGCGCGGCGAGGTGGTCGTCTGCGACCGCTACGTCGACTCGACCCTGGCCTACCAGGGTGCGGGTCGGGCGCTGGCCCCCGCCGAGGTCGAGGAGGTCGCGCGGTGGGCGACCGGTGACCTGCGACCCCACCTGACCGTCGTCCTCGACCTCGAGCCCTCCGCCGGCCTGGGCCGCTTCGAGGGCCGTGACCGGATCGAGGGGGAGTCGCTGGACTTCCACCAGCGGGTGCGCGCCGCTTTCGTCGAGATGGCCCGTGCCGACCCCGAGCACTACCTCGTCCTGGACGCGCGCGCCCCCGCGGACGAGATCGCCGGACACGTGCGCTCGGCCGTCGGCGCCTGGCTGCCCCGTGCGGGGG
Organism: uncultured Actinomycetota bacterium; assembly: GCA_963714475.1. Taxonomy (GTDB): domain Bacteria; phylum Actinomycetota; class Actinomycetes; order Propionibacteriales; family Nocardioidaceae; genus Nocardioides. The sequence goes on along the minus strand of CAVQOP010000004.1, from coordinate 311,287 downwards.
CGGTCGCACCGTGAGCGTCTGGGACGACCTGGTCGGACAGCAGCGGGCGCTGCCGGCACTGCGCGAGGCCGCACTCGGCCACGCCATGAGCCACGCCTGGCTGATCACGGGCCCGCCCGGCTCGGGCCGCTCCAACGTCGCCATCGCGTTCGCGGCGGCGCTGCAGTGCGAGCAGGGTGGCTGCGGGCAGTGCCACGCGTGCCACACCGCCCTGATCGGCTCCCACGCCGACGTCCACCTCGTGCGCACCGACAAGCTCTCGATCGGCGTCGCGGAGGTGCGCGACCTCGTGCGCACCGCCGCGCTCTCGCCCAACGGCAGCCGGTGGCAGGTGATCGTCGTCGAGGACGCCGACCGCCTCACCGAGCAGGCCTGCAACGCGCTGCTCAAGGCCATCGAGGAGCCGACCGCCCGGACGGTCTGGATGCTGTGCGCCCCGACCGTCGAGGACGTGCTGGCCACGATCCGCTCGCGCTGCCGGCTGGTCACGCTCACGACGCCCAGCGCGCACGACGTCGCCGCCTTCCTCGAGCGCACCCTCGAGGTCAGCCCGGCCCTCGCGGCGCACGCCGCCCGCGCCAGCCAGGGCCACATCGGCCGCGCCCGCGCGCTGGCTCGTGACATCGCCACCCGCGACCGCCGCAGCGAGATCGTCTCGCTGCCCGCCCGGCTCCGGTCGCTCGGAGCGGCGATGGACGCCGCCAGCACGCTCGCCGACGGGGCCAGGGCCGAGGCCGAGGCGATCACCTCCGAGCTCGACGCGCGCGAGAAGGCCGACCTCGACGCGACGTACGGCGTCGTCGAGCGGGGCCGCCGTCCACGGGAGTACGCCCCGGCGCTCGCCGAGCTGGACAAGGCACAGAAGACCCGGGCCAAGCGTCGGGTCCTCGACGTCGTCGACCGGGGCCTGATGGACCTCGCCTCGGTCTACCGCGACGCGATCGCCCTGGCGCTCGGTGCGCCCGGTGACCTCGTCAACGCCGAGATCCGCGCCGACGTCGACGAGGTGGTCCGCACCTCGACGCCCGAGCTCAACCTGCGCCGCATCGACGCGATCTTCACCGCGCGCGAGCAGATGCTGGAGTTCAACGTGCCCGTGGCCTTGGCGCTGGAGGCGATGATGGCCGCTCTGCAGGTGCCCGAGAGCAGCAACCGTTGAGGAGCGACGACCGGTGAGACGTGCGACGACCGTGGTGGTGGCCGGCGTGATGGCCGTCGCCCTCGTGCTGGGGGGCGCGGTGGCGACCGGGCTGGTGCTGGCCGGCAGCGACGAGGAGCCCGGCGCGGGCACCACGACCTCGGGCCGCTCACCGAGTGCCCTGGCCTCGGACCCGGCCGCGGCGGCCGCGGCCCCGGACCCGTCGCTGGCCGGCTTCTACGGCCAGCAGCTCGACTGGGGCCCCTGCGACGACCCGACGCGGACCGACCCCCTCGAGTGCGCCACGCTGCGGGCCCCCGTCGACTACGCCGAGCCCGACGGCGCGACCATCGACCTCGCGCTGCTGCGGGTGCCGGCCTCCGGCGAGCCGATCGCCTCGATGGTGGTCAACCCCGGTGGGCCGGGCGCGCCGGGCACGTCGTACGCCGCGGCCGCGACGCAGGTCTTCGGCAGCGCCCTGACCACCAACCTCGACGTCGTCGGCTTCGACCCCCGCGGCACGGGCGGCTCCGGGCCGGTCGACTGCCTCGACGACGAGCAGCTCGACGGCTTCATCGCGCAGGACCCCGACCCCGACACCGTCGCCGAGGGGGCTGCCCTCGAGGAGGCGCAGCAGGACTTCTTCGCCGGGTGCGTGGCCCGCTCCGACGGCCTGCTGGGCCACGTGACCACCGTCGAGGCCGCGCGCGACATGGACCTGCTGCGCTCCGCGCTGGGGGAGAGCATGCTGACCTACGTCGGTGCCTCCTACGGCACCAAGCTCGGCGCGACCTACGCCGAGCTCTTCCCCGACCGGGTCGGTCGCTTCGTGCTCGACGGTGCCGTCGACGTGTCGCTGTCCTCGCGCGAGCTGAGCCTCGGGCAGGCAGGCGGCTTCGAGACCGCACTGCGCGCCTACGTCTCGCGCTGCACCGACGAGATCGACGGCTGCTTCCTCGGCGACTCCCTCGAGCAGGGCCTGCAGACCATCACCACCCTGCTCGCCGACATCGAGGCCGACCCGCTCCCGACCGGTGACGGACGCGACCTCACCGTCGGCCGTGCCTTCTACGGCGTGGTGGCCCCGCTGTACAACCGCGACTACTGGCCGCTGCTCGACCAGTCGCTGCGCACCGCCCTGGCCGGCGACGGCACCGGGCTGCTGACCCTCGCCGACGCCTACAGCTCGCGCGGACCCGACGGCTACACCGACAACTCCGTCGAGGCGCTCTACGCGATCAACTGTCTCGACGACCCCTTCGCCATCGAGGCCAGCGAGGTGCCCGCCGAGGTCCCGGCCTTCCAGGAGGTCTCCCCGACCTTCGGCGAGGTCTTCGCGTGGGGCCTCGTGGGCTGCGAGGGCATCCAGGTCCGCCGCTCCGAGCCCGCGCCCGAGATCGACGGCGCGGGCGCGGCCCCGATCCTGGTCGTCGGCACCACCCGCGACCCGGCGACGCCCTACGAGTGGGCGGTGTCGCTGGCCGACCAGCTCGACTCCGCGGTGCTGCTCACCCGCGACGGTGACGGTCACACCGGGTACGGCGCGGGCAACGCCTGCGTCGACTCGACCGTCGAGGACTACCTGCTCTCCGGCACGGTGCCCGAGGACGGCAGGCGCTGCTGAACGACCGCTGTCCGGGAGCCCTTCACCCGGCCGGCTCAGCCCCCGCGGGTGACGATGGCGAACCCGCCACTCGTCACCTCCGGCAGGTTGCCGACCTCGGCGTTGATGGTGCACTCCGGGGTGGGGCCGTTGGTGGTGATGACCTGGTTGCTGATCGTGACCGACTCGGGGCAGCTGGCGCTGAGCTCGATGCCGTCGTTGCCGCCGGCGATGGCGGCCACCACGCTCGAGGGGTCCCCGACGGCCCCGGTGCTGAAGATCGGGGTGTTCATGTCCGACCCCGGCGGCCACACCGCATAGATCGACACCGGCAGCACCTTGTTGGTGACCGTGCTGGCGGAGCCGGTCTCGACGATGACGTCCTGGAGCCGCTGGACGGGGTAGGAGGACACGCTGGTGTTGACCGTGACGTCGGCGAGGGCCGTCGACGTCTTCTCCTGCACCCCCTCGAGCCAGGCCTGCAGGGCCGTGTCGGCGTCGGTGCCGTCCGAGATCTCCAGGGGCAGCGTGAACCTCACCCGGAACCGGGTCGCGGCGCGCGGCTGGATGGTGCCGACGTCGAGGCTCCAGCCGCAGTCGACGGGGATGCTCGACGTGGAGTCGTTCGCCTGCGGCGCGGGACCGTCCCACGCCAGGTCGGTCGGGCACAGCCCGTCGGAGTCCTGCAGGACCACGAGGACGTCGCCGCTGAGCGGCGCTCGCTCCGCGGTGTAGACGAGCTCCAGGTCGACCTGCTGCGTCTCGGGGTCCCACGTCGCGCTGCGCTGCGTCCCGAGACCCGCCGGCGAGGGCAGCTGGTCGGACGCCGTGGCCTGGGCCGGACCACCGGCGACGGCGCTCGTGCTGGGCTCGGTCGGACCCGGTGCGTCGGCACCACCTCCACGCAGCACGACGAAGAGCACCGCACCGACGAGCACGACCAGCGCACCGGCGACGACCGCGATCAGTCTCGGGTCCTTCCAGCCGGGGACCGGGGCGCGGCGGGTCGGCGACGTCGGGCTCGCCTCGTCCTCGACGGCGACCCGGCGCCGCTGCATCGGTCGGAGGGTCGTCTGCTGCCCGGGCGAGCCGAGATCGAGCGGGGCGGTGGCGTCCTGGGCCCGGTCCGCGTCCGGGTCGTCGCCTCCTGACCCCGGGGCGATGGCCTGCAGGCCGCGCACGACGGTGGCGGGCCCCCGTGCCGAGTCGAAGTCCTCTGGTCCCGCCTGGGCGGCGAGCGCGGGGAGGCCCTCCAGCGCGGGACGCAGGCCGCGCAGCGCGACCGCCGCGGCGACGGCCGACGGACGCTCGGCCGGGTCCTTGCCCAGCAGCGCGGCGAGCTGGGCCGACAGCCGGTCGGGGACCTCGAGGGCCGGCGGCTCCGCGGTCACGTGACGGTGCGCGATGGTGTACTCGTTGCCGGGCCCGGCGAACGGCGTACGTCCGGCGAGCAGCTCGTAGAGCAGGATCCCGACCCCGTAGACGTCGGCGGATGCCTCGGCGGTGCCCCGGGTCAGCAGCTCGGGCGACATGTACTCAGGGGTCCCGAGCAGGCCCGTGGTGCTGCGCCGGCGATCGGTGAGGATCCGCGCGATCCCGAAGTCGACCAGCTTGACGGTGCCCGGCGCCAAGGACTCCCACGTCCGTGCCAGCAGCACGTTGTCGGGCTTGACGTCGCGGTGCACCACGTCGCGCTCGTGGGCCGAGGCGAGGGCCTCGAGCACCGTGGCGGCGACGTCGACGGCGAGGCCCGGCGGGAGGGTGCCCCGCTCGGCCAGCACGTCACGCAGGGAGCCGCCGTCGACGTACTCCATGACGATGGCGAGCCGCTCGCCCTCGACGACGAGGTCGCGGACCTCGACGATCGAGGGGTGGCGCAGGCTGGTCAGCACCGCGCGCTCCTGGACGAAGCGGCCCACGAGGTCGCGATCGGCGAGGTGCTCGCGGCGCAGCAGCTTGGTCGCGACCGTCTGGTCGGTGCGCTTGTCGACGGCGCGCCAGACCTCGCCGGTGGCGCCCTCGCCGAGCCGGTCGATCAGGCGGTACGACGCACCCAGGGCGTCGTCGAAGCCCTCAGGCTGCACGATCCCCTCCTGTCGGGCACGGTCGCGACGCGGTGAAGGGTAGCCGAGGGCGCCCTGAGTCCCGACAGGTTTCCCGGTACCTGCCCGCCGGGCCGTCGGATCGGGCAAAATCGGGTGGGAGCGGGTGGTGGCCAGGGGCCTGGTCAGGGTATGAAGGTGCCGACCAGTTCATCCGTCGCCGGCCACCGTGTCGGTAGAAGGCAGGAAAAATGTCTGACCGCGTTCTCTCCTCCGGCACTGCCAAGTCCGCCATCCAGGCGATGTCGGCCTTGATCAACGGTGGCCTGACCGACCAGATCAACCAGCTCGACGCCAAGGGCAAGGAGCTCTCGGACCCGAACAACTGGGACGGCCCGCTGGCCGAGAAGTTCCGCTCCTCGACCTGGCCCGAGACCAAGTCGGCCCTCGACAGGGCCAAGATGGAGCTCGACGAGCTGCGCCAGCAGCTGGACCAGATCAGCCAGAACATCATGACCGCCGGCGGCGGCGCCTGAGCCGACCGGCTCCGTCGTCCCCGCGTACGCGTCAGGGCCCGGCCGCACCGGCCGGGCCCTCGCCTGCCGGTGCGAGTCGCGCCGCGCTGCAGGCCGCCGGTGTCAACGCGTCGCGCCAGGACCCCGAGATCGACCCGCTCGCCGCTACGGAAGACCGCCGACCAGCGGGTACGGCGACGACCCGGTCAACGCAGCGACCGGCGACGTCACCGAGAACGGGGCCGACCTCGGCTGCAAAGGCGGATGCGCCAACCTGACGCTGAGCCGCACCTACCACTCCTTCGGCACCGGGCGCCTGCGCCTGCAGGATGACCGGATCGTCGTCTAGGAGGAGCCAGGACATGGCGAGGGACTTCGTGGCCGAGGCGCGGGCCGTCGGTCTCACGATCGACGGGCCCGACGCCTCGATCTGGAGAGAGCGTCTCGAGGACGTCATCCAGGGTGGGGCCACCGGCTCAGAGATCCTGATGGGGCTGCGGTGGGTGCTCGGTCGGATCCTCACGGAGGCCGAGGTGGGTGCGGCCGACCGTGATCGTGCGGGTGAGCTCCACCGCGCCGTGGACGAGGCGCTCTCCTGAGGTGACCCGGTTGATCGTGGGAGGGGCTGGGGGGAGGGGAAAAGAATTTCGATTAACGTCTCAGCCCGTGAGATAGAGGCTGCTCAACGGGGGTCCGTTGTCGGCGGTGCCTGCTTGAGTTGATCCATGACCAGCACCGCCACCGATGGGCAGCCGACCGGCCTGGAGCCGGGTCCGGCGCCGGTGGGTCGCGCGCCCGGGTGGTCCTCGCAGCGGGGTCCGGCCCCGGCGCGGCCGAAGGCCGGCACGGTGTTGCTGGAGGGTCTCGGGGCGGCCCGGGCGGCCGTGGGTGGTGCGGCCCGGGTGGCCGGCTCGTCGCTGTCCAACGCTGACCTGACCGCCGCGGCGACCGAGCTGGCCGCGCTGACCTCGCAGGTCCAGGCGTTGAGCCTGGCGGTGATGGCCGAGGCCCGCACCCGGGGCCAGGCCGGTCCAGCGGGTGACGAGGGGGATGCGGATGTCCCGGACTGGTTGGGGAGGTTGACCGGTGACCCGGCCGAGGTCATCCGCGGGGGGATGCTCACGGCGAGGCTGCTGCAGCAGAAGTACCACCACGTGCGCGGCGCACTGGAGGACGGCCGGCTGCGACTGTCGCAGGCGAAGGTGATCGTCCGCGCCGCCGAACGCGCTCCGAGGCGGCTGACGCCCGAGCAGGTCACCGGGGCGGAGGAGGCGCTGGTGCTGACCGCGACCGGGGAGGGCACCCGGTCGGGGCGGGCGATGCCCGCCAAGGCGTTGCGCGCCGAGGCGAGGCGCGTCTTCGCGGACCTGCTGGGTTCGAAGGCCGAGGCCGACGCCGCCGAGGGTGGAGACGTGGAGTCCGACGAGGACCGCGCCGAGCGCGAGTGCTACCTGTCGGTGTCGGACCGTGGGGACGGGACCTGGCGGGGGTCCTTCGTGCTGCCCGACCTCCACGCCCGCCTGCTGATCGGCGCCCTGGAGCACCTCACCTCCCCGCGACGACGGGGCAAGGACGGCCAGGGCGAGGAGGTCGTCGACGACTCAGCGGAGGTGATCGGGCTGTCGTGGGGCGAGCGGATGGGTTCGGCGTTCTGCGAGCTCCTCGAGCACCTGCCCACCGACAAGCTCGCCAAGTCCGCGATCGGGCTCCTGGTCCGGGTCCCGTACGAGACCCTCGCGACCGGGGCCGGGGTCGGCTACCTCGACGATGCCACCCCTACCTCCGCGCGGACGGTGCGGCGGCTGGCCTGCACGTGTGGTCACGTCCCGGTCGTCCTGTCCGGGGCCTCGGTGCCGTTGGACGTCGGCCGGCTGAGACGGTTGTTCGGGACCGGGGTAGAGCACGCCCTCGCCGCACTGCACGACACCTGCGCCATCGCCGGGTGCACGAGACCGTTCTCCTGGTGCGAGCTGCACCACCTCAGGGCCTGGTCCGAGGGCGGACCCACCGACTTCTCCAACGCGTTGCCGCTGTGCGGCTACCACCACCGAAGAGCGCACGACCCGACCTATGACCTGACCCACCACCACGGCCGCGAGTACCGACTACGACGACGCCGCTAGCATCCGCCGCCCGTGGCGGCAACAGTGCCGCGAGCAGTCCGCTCCGGTCGGCGTGGGCCACGTCGGGTGGTCCACACCATGATGAGATCCGCACCAGGTGGCCTTATGCTGGCGCGGCCGTGGCTGTTCGATGGGGTCCTGCGGTGACTGCGATCATCTAGGTGAGGTACATGTTCTCGTCTCTGCCGCCCGTTCCTGCGCTGGCGCGTCGGGCTCGCCGACCCCTCGTGGGTCTCGTCGCCGTCGTCGCCGTCGCCTCGATCGGGACGGCCACCGTGCCGGGCCTGATCTCGGTCGCCGACTCCGACCTGCCGGTCTCGCCGGGCGACCGCGTGCTCCAGGCGGTCAACGTCGAGGTCGGGACCGACGGTGCACTGACCGCCGTCCAGGGCACGACGGTGATCAGCTCCGCCGACGGCACCCAGGCCGACAGCACCTCCCTGCCGTACGCGCCGCAGGACGTCGTCGACGATCTTCCGGTGCGGGTCCGCACCTCGTACCGCACCGAGGACGGCTCGGGCACGGACCTCTCCGACCTCGAGGGCTACACCGGCCGGGTCCAGATCGACCTCAGCCTCGAGAACCTCACCACCAGGACCGAGCAGCTCTCCTACGACATCGCCGGCGCCTCGCGCACCCGTCCGGCCGTCGTCGGCGCACCGATGACGATCTCCGCGGCAGCCGATCTCGGCGAGACCGACCCGGCCTCGGTGATCACCCAGCGTGCCGGCGAGGACGACGTCACCAACGGCGTCCTGAGCCAGGGCCCCGGCGGGATCACCCAGGTGCAGTGGGCCACGATCCTCGCCCCGCCCCAGCTGAGCCCCACCGCGACGCTGAGCCTGGTGCTCGACGCCGAGGACTTCACGACGCCGGCCTTCGACCTCAGTGTGCAGCCCGGTCTGGTCACCGACCCGTCGGTGGGAGCTCTCGTCGAGAACGCGTTCAACCCGCTGGGTTCGGCGGAGATGAAGCTCCAGGCCGACACCATCGAGACCATCGGCCAGGTCAACGACGTGCTCGCGGGCGCCGGTGACTCGATCACCGAGGTCCGCACCAGCCTGAACTCCTCGACCAGGACGCTCGGCACCAAGACCGTCTCGGACCTCGAGAGCGGCGTGGTGCAGATCGCGGCCTCGATGCGCTCCCTCGACGGCACCGTCCAGGGCCTCGGCCAGCAGATCTCCTCGACGCTGGAGTCGACCGGCTCGTCCTCGCTCGCCCAGCTCCAGCAGACGGTCGACTCGCTCGACGCGCTGCTCGGTGACACCAGCCAGGAGCCCGGCACCGCCCGTGTCGTGGGCAACGGTTGCACCACCACGGTTCGCGCCGCCGCAGCCGAGGGCAGCGTCTACGACAGCCTGCTCCAGGTCGCCGCCAACCTGCGCGGGTACGCCGAGGCCAACGGACGCTGCGAGAGCGCGGTCCGCAACGCTCTCGCCATCAGCCTCGGCCCGGACGCCGACGACATCGACGAGCAGTGCCAGCCGTCGACCACGCCGGGACGGACCAACCCGTTCGTCGACTCGGTCACCTGCTCGCTGGCGGACACCCGCGGCAAGTTCACCGGGATCGCGGAAGACATCCGCGGCTCGTCGGTCAGCGTTCTTGCTGAGCTCGACAAGGCGGAGATCCCGGACGCCGTGAGCAAGATCAATGCTCTCGAGACCCAGCTCAGCGCAACCGTCACGGCGATCGCCTCGATCAAGCAAGGCCTCCCCGCGGGGGGTGACGCGGTCATCGACCTGGGCGACGTCCGCTCGGCAGTCGACAGGCTCGACGACCGCCGAGGCGAGGTCGAGACTGCCATCACCTCGTTGCGCGGTGTCGCGGACGACAACCGTGACAAGAATTTCGCCCTCGCCGACCAGCTGTGCGGCCTCGTCACCGACAGCGACCCAGTCGAGGCGGGCAAGCTCAGCCGCACCACGGTCGAGAGCCTGCGCGCCAACCTCACCGATGTGACGTGCGAGGAGGCCGCCGCTGGCACCGCTGTCACCTTGCCCGGGTGGGATCAGGTGCTCACCATGACGGACATCGCCCGGGACGACACGGTCCTCGGCAAGGCGCTGTCGGACTTCGACGTGACCTATGACCAGCTCGTCGACGCGCTGGTCATCGCCCAGACCGCCAACACGGGGGGCACGCCCGGCACGGTGAAGCAGCAGCTGAGCGACCTGTTCAAGTCCATCCCCGCCCTCGAGGCCGAGCGGACAAAGGTCAAGGCTGCCGCAGGCAAGCTCGCGGAGGCCGAGTCCGACACCCGTCGCGAGATCGAGTCATCCATCGACGACGCGGCCGACGACGCCGAAGCGGCCGGCCAGGGTGCCGTCGACCCGGCCATCCGACAGGTCAGCGAGAAGGCCGAGGCAGCCGACGCCGACGTCCGCGACGCGTTCGTCGCCTCGCAGCGGGGTCTCCAGCGCTCCGCTGTCGACATCATCGGCAGCGGCCGCCGCACCATCGCCCAGCAGCGCGGCACGCTCGCGAAGACCTCCGAGGGAGCCGAGGGCGCGATCCAGTCGAACGTGCGCCAGGGCCTCGGCGTCATCTCGCAGACGGTGTCCGCCTCGACCCGGGACGCCGACGCGGCCGGCAAGCTCCTGCGCGCTGACCTGACCAAGGTGCTGCTCGACCTCGGCGACCCGCAGGTCGAGGGCTCCGGGCTGCTCGGCACCCTCAGTGCGAACGCCGGCGGCGCTCGCGCCGCGGACTTCCAGCTGGCGCGGGCCACGAGCGCGGCGTCGTCCTACGCCAACGCCCGGGCCCAGGACATCGGCGGGATCAAGCTGCGCCAGGCCCAGGCGGAGGCGGCGTTCAAGCGCCAGGCGCAGCTGCCGGCCTTCCAGGTCGACGTCCCCGAGGGCGTCGAGCACCGCACGATCTACACGTTCCACCTGGCCGCCGGGCAGTGAGCACAGGTTCATCGCGCCGCTGGGCGGCGCTGGGTGCGGTCGCGGCCGTCGCCCTGACGGTGAGCGCCTGCACGGGCTCCGACCCCGAGGAGGAGCAGCCGACCGGGTCGTCCGCGGCTCCGGCGGCCGCGCCGGCGGCGGTGCCGCTGAGCGCCGACGAGGTCCCGCCGGGCCTCAAGGTCGGCGTCATCGTCAGCCTCGCCTCCCAGGGCGACTCCGGCGTGCAGTGGAGCCGGGCCGCGCAGGGCGCGGAGGTCGCGGCGTACCGCTTCGGTGAAGGTGGCGCCCCGGTCGACGTCGTGCCCGTCGACGACCGCGGCACCCAGCAGGGTGCGTCGGCCGCCGTCGACGAGCTCGTGCGCGAGCAGGTCGCCGGCATCGTGCTGGCCTCGTCCGGGCCGCACGTCAACGGCTCGATCAAGGCCGCCGCCGAGGCGGGCATCCCGGTGCTGATGCCCTACGCGCCCGACCCCGACCTCCCCGACGGTGCCCCCGCCTGGCTGACCGGGCCGGCGCAGGGCGCCATCAAGAGCACGATCGCCGGGGCCCTCGGACGGACCGGGGTCTCGAAGCCCGTCCTCGTCGACGCCGGCGGTGGCGAGATCGCCGGGCTGAGCCTGGCCGACCGGCTCGCGCTGCCCGTCAGCGCGCAGCCGCCCGTCGCCGAGCGGTTGGCGAACGACATCGCGCGGCAGGTCGACCGGGGCAGTGCCGACTCGGTCATCGTCACCGGGGCCGCGGCTCGCCAGGCCGTGATGGTCCGTGCCCTCCAGGGCGCCGGGGTGTCCGTGCCGTTCATCCTCACCCCCGACGCCCTGAGCCCCGCGCTGGCCACCGACCTGGCCGAGTCGCAGGGGAGCCTGTCCTCCGAGCTCGTCACCGTCGGCGACGACGCCGGAGACCTCGGGGCGCTCGAGCCCGGGGCAGCCGGCGACGCGCTGTCGGCGTACTTCGCCGCGCTGCGGGCCGCGGCCGAGGACGCCTCGGTCGAGGCGTTCTTCGACGGCCAGCCGTTCAGCACCGTGGCGCCGTACGCCGACATCCGCAGCCACGACGCGGTCGTGGTGATCGCCCGCGCTGCGGCCGCCGCGGGCAGCACCGACCCGGCCGAGGTGGCCGACGCGCTCGGTCGACTGCAGCTCGGGCGCACCGACGGCCTGGTCGGCGCGTCGCTCGACCTGACCTCGCAGCAGGCCATGCCGGCCGGCGAGGTGGTCGCGCTCCAGGCGACGTCGCAGGACCCGGGGGTGCGACCGGTCCCGACCGACGAGCAGGGACCCGGGTTGTCCTGGTTCCCCGTGCCCCAGGGCTGAGCCGGCCGGGCGGAGCACTCGACGACCCGGTCGCCGGCCGCCGGAGACACCGCAGACAGCGAAGGAGATCCGCGTGCGCCTCGTGATCGACGTCGACGGCACCGCCCATGACGTGGAGCTGGCCCAGGTCGCCGGCACGGCGACCCTGGCCGACGTCGTCGAGCACGGCTGTGGCCAGCTGATGGCACCCGGCGACGCGGTCTGGGTCGACGAGCGCCAGCACAGCGCGGGCGACAAGGTCAGTGACGTCACGCTGCTGGAGGGGTCGCGGATCGCGCGCGAGGCCCTCACCCGCACCGCGCCCGTCGTCGCCGTCTGGTCGGCCACCGTCTCCGCCGGGCTCGACGCCGGCCGCGTGGTGCAGGTCCCCGCCCACGGCACGCTGAGCATCGGTCGGGCGCCGCTCGCCGACATCACCGTCGACTCGCCGAGCACCTCGTGGGCCCACGCCACCCTGACCCACGAGGAGGACGGCGTCCGCGTGCGCGACGTCGGCTCGACGAACGGGACGACCGTGGAGGGCGAGAGGGTCCTGAGCCTCGCCGACCTCGAGGCGCGGGCCGCCGCCGAGGCCGAGGCGGCCGCCAGGGCCGAGAGGACCGGCGTCGCGGCCAGCGTCGGCAACGTCGCGGGCCGGGTCGGCTCGCTGAAGAACCGCAAGGACGAGGACGGGGCCGAGCGGGAGCCCGTCGTCGACGGCACGCTCGTCACGGACGAGGCCGTCGTCCTCGTGGGTGGTGCGGCGATCACGCTGCGCCGCTCTGTCGTGGAGCCGCTGGCGCCCGCTCCGGGCAGTCTGAACAACCTCACGCCCGCGGGGACCGCGCCGTTCAACCGGCCGCCCCGCCCGGGCCGCCCTCCGGGGCCCGAGGAGATCACCCCACCGGCGAAGAAGGACGACCCGCAACCGAGCCGCTTCCCGCTGGCCACCGTGATCGGGCCGCTGGTGCTGGCCATCGCCATGGTCCTCGTCCTCGGCAACCCCCGGTACGCCGTGATCGCCGGGCTGAGCCCGCTGCTGGGCATCGGCACCTACTTCGAGCAGAAACGTCGCCGCCGCAAGGAGATCGAGGAGGAGGAGGTCCGCTTCGCCGAGGCGCTGGAGACCTTCGAGTCCGACATCGCCGAGGCCGCCACCACCGAGCGCGCCCGGCGGCGCGCCGAGCTGCCCGACCCCGCGACGACCGTACGCCGGGCCGGGCTGCCCTCGACGCTGATGTGGCAGCGCCGCTCCTCGGCGTCGGACTTCCTCAAGCTCAACGCCGGGGTCGGTGACGTCGGCTGGGCCCCGCCGATCGACGACTCCTCGGCCGGCAAGCGTCTCGACGACGCCGCCCGCACCATCATCCGGGCCAGCCGACTGGGCTCGGCACCGGTCGAGGTCGACCTGGGCAACGCCGGGGTCGTCGGCATCGTCGGCGACCGCCAGGGCGCGCTGGCGGTGGCCCGCAGCCTGCTGTGCCAGGCGGCGGTCCATGTCGGGCCCGCCGATCTCACCATCGGCGTGTTCTGCGACAACGGTCGCGACGCCGACTGGGCGTGGTCGCAGTGGCTGCCGCACACCCGGCGCCTCGGTGACGCCTCCGGCGGGCACTGGCTCTGCGACGACCGCTCGCGCAGCGAGTCGATGCTGCGCGGGCTGCGCGACGACATCGACCGTCAACCGACCCCGGCGGTCCTGCTCGTGCTCGACTCCGACGTCCTGCTCGAGGGGCGCAGCGCTCCCGCCCGGACCCTGCTGGGCCATGGCCGACGCGTCGCCACCTCGAGCGTGGGGCTGGGCTCGCGCGAGCGCGAGGTCCAGGTCTCCGGCATCGTCGTCGCGACCTCGCACGAGCAGCTCCCGGCGTCGTGCACGGTGGTGCTCGAGGTCGAGCCCGACGCCCTCGGCACCGCGACGCGTCCCGACGACCTCACGACGGTCGACGACGTCGTCCTCGCCGGCCTCGACCTCGACACCGCCCGACGCTGCGCGCTGGACCTCGCGCGCTTCGACGACCCTGAGCTGGTGGTGCCCGGGGCGGCCCTGCCCTCGATGGTGCGCCTGCCCCCGCTGCTCGGCGTCGAGGAGATCACCGCCGCGGCGATCCGCGACAGCTGGCGCACCTCGACGCGGATCACGACCCCGATCGGGGTCGGGGAGACCGGCGGCTTCGAGCTCGACCTGGTCCGGGACGGACCGCACGGCCTGGTGGGCGGTACGACGGGGTCCGGCAAGAGCGAGTTCCTGCGCTCGATGGTCGCGGGCCTCGCAGCGCGCACCGACCCGACCAGGCTGACCTTCATCCTGATCGACTTCAAGGGCGGCGCAGCGTTCGCGGCCTGCGAGCGGCTGCCGCACACGATCGGCACCGTCAGCAACCTCGACGCCCAGCTCGCCGACCGGGCGATCCGCGCCCTCGAGGCCGAGATGCGCTACCGGCAGGAGATGTTCGCCGCCGCCGGGGAGGGCGTGGACAACCTCGACGCCTACCTCAAGACCAACCCCGTGGAGCCGATGCCCCGTCTGCTGCTCGTCGTCGACGAGTTCGCGATGCTGGCCAAGGAGTACCCCGACGTCCTGTCCTCGCTGGTCAGTGTCGGCGCGGTCGGACGGACGCTCGGGGTCCACATGGTCCTGGCCACCCAGCGCCCCGCGGGCGTCGTCAACGACGACATCCTCGCCAACACCAACCTGCGCGTCGCCCTGCGGGTGCAGAGCAAGGACGACTCCTCCAACGTGATCGGGGTGCCCACGGCGTCCTCGATCGGGCGGACCCAGATGGGTCGGGCCTTCGTCAAGCTCGGTCAGGACGACATCACCCCCGTGCAGACCGCGCTCGTCACCGGTCAGGCGCAGGCCGAGAGCGCCGTGGTGGTGCAGACCCACCCCCTCGGGTTCGGGTTCTCGGTGGTCCCCGAGGCCGCCGAGGCCTCGCCGGACAAGGACGCCCCGACCGACCTCGACCTGCTCATCGACGCGATCGTCGAGGCCAACGACGAGCTCGGCTACGGCCCGCCCCGCCCGGTGTGGCCCGAGGCGCTCGGGGAGCGGGTCGAGCTCGCCGGCCCGTTCGCTCCCGTCCCGGACGCGCCCGACCCGCACGCGCCCGCGCCGCTGCCCGTGATCGGCTCCTTCGACGGCGAGCGCGTGGTCTTCGCCCTCTCCGACGAGCCCGACCGCCAGCGCCAGGTCCCGGCCTCGTGGAACCTCGACGACGGCAACGCCCTGATGATGGGCATCCCCGGCAGCGGCACCAGCACCGCGCTCGCGGCGATCGGGCTGACCGTGTGCGCCACCACGTCACCCGAGGACGTCGACCTGCTCGTGATGGACCTCGGCACCCGGGACCTGGCTCCCCTCAAGGAGCTCCCGCACTGCGTGGGCTACGTCGGCTCCGGCGCGGCCGCGCGCGAGGAGCAGGTGCGTCTGCTCACGTTCGCCCGCGCCGAGCTCGACCGGCGCCGGGTCTCCGCCGAGCCGCAGCGGCGTCTGGTGGTGCTCATCGACGGCCTGGCCACCCTGCGCGACGAGTTCGACGACTACGAGGGGATCCGCCAGCTCGAGGGCCTCTACCGCGCCTGGACCGACGGTCCCGACCTGGGCATGCACTTCGTGGCCAGCACCTCGCGGGTCAAGGCGGTGCCGCCGGCGATCGACGAGGTCACCACCCAGAAGTGGCTCTTCCGTCTCGCCGACCCCTACGACTACGCCACCGCCGGCGTGCCGGCCAAGCTGGCTCCGCCCCCGGTCCCGGGCCGGTGCGTGCTCGCCGAGACCACGCTGCAGACCCATGTCGCGACACCGTCCGGAGGCCTGGAGGCGGCCGTGGCCGCTCTGCGCGCACAGTGGCCGGACGCAGCGCGCAAGCCGACCGTGATCGGGCGCCTGCCCGACTCGATCACCGTCGCCGAGCTCGGTGCCGCGGCCCGTATCGACACCGAGCCCTGGTTGCTGCCGGTCGGGATCGCCGAGAGCGACCTCGGCCCCGCGATCCTCGAGGTCTGGCAGGGCGAGCACGTGATGGTCACCGGGCCCGCCCGCAGCGGCAAGTCGACGCTGCTGCTGGCCCTGGCCGAGCTGATCCGCACCGCGGCCCTCGCCTCGGGTGACGACGTCGCCCTGTGGGGGGTCTGCGGTCGCCGCTCGCCCCTCGCCGACGCCGGCCTGGCCAGGGTCGCGGTCGGCGAGGACGACCTGCCGGCGTTGCTGGCGGCCGCTCGGGTGCACCGCGGGCGGCTGGTCCTGCTCGTCGACGACGCCGAGCAGCTCGAGGACAAGGACGCCTCGATCTCCGGGCTGCTGGGGGCCAAGGTGCCGGGTCTCACCGTGATCGCAGCCGGTCGCTCCGACGACCTGCGCGGGATGTACAGCCACTGGTCGAAGGCCGTGCGCAAGTCGCGCTGCGGGGTCATGCTGATGCCCAACATCGACTTCGACGGTGACCTGCTCGGTGTCTCCTCGTTGCCCCGCAAGGCGCCGGTGGCACTGACGGCCGGGCGCGGGTACGCCGCCTCGGGCGGCGCGGTCGGCCTGGTCCAGACGGTGCGTCCCTCCCGTGTCGAACCCGCTGCGGCCCCGACTCCCTGAGCTGGCCTGCGCCGCCTGGGCGGCGTCCCTCACCGGGGTGTGACCGGCTCCGCGATCGAGCGGATCCGCCGGGTGGCGAGCTCGATCATGAGCCGTGCGGCCGGGCTGAGGACGGCGCCGGCGCGGTGCACGATCGCCAGGGTGTCGTACTGGCGGGGACGCAGGCTCACGAACCCGGCACCGGGCGCCAGGCGGGGGAGGAGCTGGTCGACGGCGCCGCGCGGGATCACGGTGTCGGCCAGCCCGCGCCCGACCAGCTCGACGGCGGTCTCGACGTCCTCGACCTCGATGCGGGTGGTCGGGGTGCGGCCCGTCTCGAGCAGCATCCGGCGCAGCACGATCCTGGTGGAGTCCTCGGCGCGCCACGTGGTCTCCGGCATCACCAGCGACGCCCGGGCCAGGCGCTGGGCGGTGACCGGGGTGGTGAGCCGCTCGGGGTCGGCGCTGACGTAGACCAGCTCGTCGCGCGCCACCGGGGTCACCGTCATGCCGTCGCTGGTCACGCTCGGCACGGCGATCATGGCCGCCTCGATCCGGCCGCGGCGCAGGTCGTCGAAGACGTCGGAGGAGTTCTGGCCGACCAGCTCGACGCGCACCCCGGGGTAGCGCGCGAGCACGTCGGCGACGAGGTCGGCCCCGGCGTAGAGCCGCGCGGTCCCGAACATGCCGAACCGGATGGTCCCCGTCTGCAGGGTGCGGGACTCCTGCACGGCCTGGTGGGCCTCGTCGACCGCGGCCAGCACCCGTTCGGCGTGCGGGCGCAACGTGTCCGCCACGGTCGTCGGCACGACCCCGCGTCCGACCCGCCGGAACAGCTGGACCCCGAGGCTCTTCTCCAACGATCTGACCTGCTCCGACACCGAGGGCTGGGCGTAGCCCAGCTCGTCGGCGGCCGCCGTGATCGACCCGTGCTCGTAGGTCGCCAGGAAGCAGGTGAGCTGATGGAGGGAGAGCACCGTCACATCATAGGCAAGTCCTTCTGCTCACGAAGGAAAGCAAGGCTAGCCCTGGGCCTGAGCGCCGTTCACACTGGAGGAACAGCAACGACTACCGAGGAGCGCCCCCCATGTTCACCCGCCAGTGCACGACCTGCGACCGCCGCCAGCTCGTCTTCCCCAGCCAGCTCACCGACGTCGTGGCGACCGAGGCCGGCATCCAGGTCTCCTACACCTGCTGGTGCGGTGACGTGCAGTCCTTCGAGACCGCGCACGTCGACCAGGTCATGCCGCGCGTCGCAGCCTGAGCCGCTCGGGACACCAAGGGCACTCTCAGCGCACTCTCAGGGCAGGACGCGCGCACCCAGACGCAGCGCCGGCCGCACGACCCGGCGTACGACGGAGCCGCGCACGCGCTCGCTGAGCGAGGTCGGCGTGCCCCCGAGCAGGTGCACCGCGTCGCCGACCATGAGGTCACCCGGCGTCGACACCTCGGCGTAGACGCCCAGGAAGCGTCCGCACTCCCGGGCGACGAACCTCGTGAGGTCCCGGGCCTCCTCGATCCCGCCGGTCTGCGCGTGACCGGGCACGACGCAACGGATCGTCGGCATCGTCACGCTGACCCGGGCGCCGCCGACGGCGACGTCGCCGCCGACCCAGGCGCGCTCGTCGAGGCCGACCTGCGCGCCGGTGGGCTCGAGCAGCACGCTGGGTCGGAACCGGCGTACGTCGCCGTCCAGGCCGGCCGCCGTGAGCAGGGCCAGGCTGGTCGTCGTGAGCAGGTGCAGCCCGGCGACGTCGGCGAAGGTCCCGGGGGGCGTCGACCAGAGCGCGAGCCGGGCCAGGGTGCGGGCGTCGAGGAACGACGGGTCCGGCAGCGCCTCGTCGGCGGCCAGCCCGAGCTCGCGCCGGATCGCCGCTGCGCTGCGCAGGCCGCCGCGGTGCTCGCGACGTCCCGTGCGGGCCGGCAGCGGCTCCAACCGGACGCGGGTGCCCGTGAGGTCGCTGAGGGCCGCGTCGAGGCGTACGTCGCCGCCGGCGTAGGTCGAGCCGTCGGGCAGGGTCACCTGGACCGGCCACGACCGTCCGGGACCGGCCCCGGGCCCGGGCTCGGAGGTGAAGCGCGCCGCGCAGGTCAGCAGGGCGGGCAGGCGCCGGGCCGTGGCGAAGCGGTCCCGTTCGAGGTCGCGCACCGCCCAGAGCCGGTCGCCGTGCACCCCACGCAGGCTCAGACGTGCGGCGGGGATGCTCTCCCCGCCCATCGACTTCACGGGGTAGCGCCACAGGCCCACCACCTGTGCCGTCGGCGTGACCGGCTGACTCACCGCGACGGTCCCGGGTCAGTCCGCTGCACGACCGTCTGTATGCTTTCTCGGGCGTTGCCGTCGTGCGCCCTGCGCTTGATCACCAGCACGCCGCCTTAGCTCAGTCGGTAGAGCGATTCACTCGTAATGAATAGGTCATCGGTTCGATTCCGATAGGCGGCTCCATGTCTCACGCTCACGATGTGAGCGACCCTACGGCGGTGACACACTGCTGGGATGAGAAGCCGCCATCTCAGCCGGGTCATCTCGCGCTCCCCTGCACTCGTCTACGGGTTCGCCTCGAACCCCGACAACCTGCCGAGGTGGGCCACCGGCCTGACGGAGAGCGACGTCGTCCGCGAGGGCGACGCGCTGCTGGTCGAGTCGCCCATGGGGACGGTCACCGTCCGGTTCTCACCGCAGAACGAGTACGGCGTCATCGACCACGACGTGACCCTGCCGTCCGGGACGACCGTCACCAACCCCGTGCGGGTCCTTGCACATCCGGAAGGTTCGGAGATCGTCTTCACGGTCCGCCAGATCGAGCTGAGCGACGAGGAGCTCGACCGTGACTGCCGGATGGTCGAGGCCGACCTCGATCGGTTGAAGCGGCTGATGGAAGGTGGCGCCGGTGGCACCGGCACGGAGGGCCTGGAACCGGTCGACTGACTGGGCGGTCGCCACGCTCACCGCAGTCGTGCGCGCCCGGCCTCGGTGATCACCCGGTCGCTGCGCTCGGTCTCGAGCAGGGCGGGGTCGGACTGGTAGAGCCGGGCCAGGGCCGCGCGCTCCAGCCCGACCTCGCGCGCGAGCTGGTGCACCTCGAGCTTGTGCAGCCGGCCCCCGGGGGCGTCCGCGACCCGGCGCAGCAGGGCCAGCTCGGGGTCGGCGGCGGCGCTCTCCTGCTCGTGGCCCTGCCAGGTGCGCCGGGGATGGCGGTGCAGGTACTCCTGCTCGAGCTCGAGCATCCGCGCCGTGTGCGTCGCGAACTGCTGCGCCGTGCCGTGCAGGAAGACCCAGTTACGGGTCTCGTGGGCGTTGCGGCCCTGCTGCTCGAGCTCGTCGTCGGTGAGCTCGCGCGCCGGTCGTCCGAGGTGGTCGGGGGTCGTGGTCATGCCGGGTCTCCTTGGCGGGTGGGAGCGGGGCGGCCGACGAGCTCGTCGGCGAGGTGGTCGAGACCTGCGTACACCCGTAGAGCGTGGCCGGCCAGGACCTGGCGGGCTCAGAGCCCAGCGACGAAGGCCGTGTCGACCCCGATCTCACCGGTCTTGTGCGAGCCGCCGGGCGCGCCGAGCGGCTCCCCGCGGCCCGGGAGCACCTCGGTGAAGAACGTGCGGTTGTCCTCGACGTGCTGCTCGTCGCCGTCGGCGACGCGGCGGTCCTGGCTGATCGCCTCGACGGGGCAGACCGGCTCGCAGGCGCCGCAGTCGATGCACTCCTTGGGGTTGATGTAGAGCTTGCGCTCGCCCTCGTAGATGCAGTCGACGGGGCACTCCTCGACACAGCTGCGGTCCATCGTGTCGATGCACGGGCTGGCGATGACGTAGGGCATGGCGGTGGCACTCCTAGCGGGACGCGGGGTCGGGAACGCGGGCGGTGGTCGTGGCGGTGGTCGGCGGCGGTGGCGGCCGGCTCCACGTCGACGTCGTCGCTGCTCGAGCCGACCAGCAGGGCCCGCACCTTGAAGCGCTGGAGCTTGCCGGTGGCCGTCTTGGGCAGCTCGTCGACGAAGACGACCTGCCGGGGCGCCTTGAAGTGGGCCAACCCGTCACGGCACCACCCGATGAGGTCGTCGGGGGTCACGTCGTCTGCGGCGACGACCACCGCGACCGGCTTGTCGATGCCGTCGTCGTCGGCGACGCCCACCACCGCTGCCTCCCGCACCGAGGCGTGCTCGAGCAGCCTGCTCTCGACCTCGGCGGGGGAGACCCAGATGCCGCCGGACTTCAGCATGTCGGAGTTGCGACCCAGGCAGCGGTAGTAGCCGTCCTCGTCGCGGACGTAGGTGTCGCCCGTGCTCAGCCAGGAGCCCTGGAAGACCTGTCGGGTCGCGTCGGTGCGGTGCCAGTAGCCCAGGGCGATCGAGTCGCCGCGGACGAACAGCGCGCCGGGCTGACCGGGCGCCGCCACGGCACCCAGGGCGTCGCGGACCTCCACGTCGTAGCCGGGCACGGCCTTGCCGGTCGTGCCCGGGCGGACGTCGCCGGGGCTGTTGGACAAGAAGATGTGCAGCGCCTCGGTCGAGCCGATGCCGTCGAGGATCTCCACGCCGAAGCGGTCGGTGAAGCGCCGCTGCAGCGGTGCGGGCAGGGGTTCCCCGGCGCTGGCGCACCAGCGCACCCCGGCGAACGCGTCGTCGGGCAGGTCGCTGGCCACGAGCGCGGCGTAGAACGTGGGGACCGCGAAGAACAGCGTCGGACGCTCGGCCCGCAGCCGCTCGAGCACGACCGCGGGGGTCGGGCGGCGCGGCTCGAGCACGGTGCAGGCCCCGACGGAGAGCGGGAAGAACACCGTGTTGCCGATGCCGTAGGCGAAGAACATCTTCGCCACCGAGAAGGTCAGGTCCTCGGAGGAGACCTGGAGCACCTGGTCGCCGTAGGTCTCGCACACGTGGCGGATGTTGGCGTGGCGGTGCATGGCGGCCTTCGGCTTGCCGGTCGTGCCGGAGGTGTAGAGCCACAGGGCCCAGCTGTCGTCGACCGTCGGTGCCGGCGCGTCCCGCCCCGGGTCGGCCTCGATCGCGGTGGCACCGGCAGCCACGACGTCGTCCCAGTCGTGCAGCGGGCGACCCGCGTCGCGCAGCGGCCCGGGGGCGCCGACGTGGACGACGTGCTCGACCTCCGGGGCATCGCGCAGGGCCTCGGTGACGACGCCGGTGAACTCCTCGGTGCACACCACCACCCGGGCCCCCGAGTCGGCCACGATGCCGCCCAGCTCGGGGCCGGTCAGCATCGTGGAGACCGGGACGGCGACGAGGCCGGCGTCGAACGAGCCCAGGATCGTGGCCAGCATGGGGACGTCGTCGGACATCACCATCAGGACCCGGTCGTCGCGCCGCAGACCCAGCTCGCGCAGGCCGGTGCCGGTCCGGCGCAGCAGCGAGGCGAGCCCGGCGTACGTCAGGCCCTCGGTGCCGGTGCCGGTGCCCGCGCGCACCGCGAGGCGCTGCCCCCGGCCCTGCTCGACGTGGCGGTGCACGAGGTGGCTGGCGGCGTTGAAGGCGTCCGTCGTGGTGCTGTCCACGACCTCAGACCCGCTCGTAGTCGTAGACGCCGCGCTGGCCCGAGCCGTAGCGCCGCAGGGCGCCGTCCGGGCCGGAGGCGTTGGGCCGGAAGAAGATCCAGTTCTGCCAGGCCGTCAGCCGCCCGAAGACCTTGGTCTCGAGGGTCTCGGGTCCGACGAAGCGGTGGTTGGCCTCCATGCCGGTCAGGGCGTCCGGCGAGAGCGAGGCCCGCTCCTCGAGCACGATGCGCAGCTCGTCGGGCAGGTCGAGGTCGTCGAGGGCCATCGTGACCAGGCCGGCGCGCTCGGCGGCGCTCGCGTCGAGGACCTCGCCGAGGGTGCCCTGGGCGGTGCGCAGGTCGTCGTCGCGGCCGTAGAAGCGGCTCTCGAGCCGGGAGAGGCCGTTGCCCATCGGCAGCGCGCCGTCGTTGGTCCGGCTCGGGTGCAGCGTCGCCGGGTCGGCGTCCGGCGCGACGTCCTCGTAGACCCCCTCGAGCATGTACTGCCGGTCGCAGGCCAGGGCCAGCTCGAGCAGCAGGCCCGCGAAGCAGCTGCCGGGCTCGATGACCGCGATCAGGCTGCGACTGGTCACGTCGAGGCGCTTGAGGACCCGCTTGTAGAAGTGGTGGACCTCCTGGAGGAACCAGTCGTCGCCGCGGTCCTGCAGCTGGGTGTCGTAGCCGAGCACGCGCTGGGCGTCGCCCTCCGTGCGTACGACCCACGTCCCGAGGTCGTGCTCGTTGGTGCGCAGCCGCAGGATGAGGTCGTCGAGGGCGCGGGCCACGGCGAGCGGCCAGTAGTCGACCCCCTCCTCGCGTGCGGCCGCGGCGCTGGTCGGCGCGTCCGTGTCCGGGCCGTGCACGGTGATGTCGACCCGCCGGGCGGCCCGGTCGAGCGCGGCGACGACGTAGGGGTAGCGGAGGGTGTCGCCCTCCTCGTGGCGCTCGAGGGTGCTGAGCCGGACACCCTGGGTGTCGGCGTCGGCCCGTCGGGTCGAGCGACCGGCGGCCTCCGCGGCGCGGCGCGCGACCTGCTCGGTCCACTCGCGCTGGGGGAAGGTCGCGTCGATCAGGCCCCACCGCACCGCGGTCTCGCCCCGGTAGCCCTCGGACTTGGTCGCGAACAGGTCGGCGCGGTCCTTGCGGACGTGGCGCTTGTCGACCACGCGCGTCAGGCCGCCCGTGCCCGGCAGCACACCCAGCAGCGGGACCTCGGGCAGCGAGACCGTCGAGGAGCCGTCGTCGATGAGGACGATGTCGTCACAGGCCAGCGCGAGCTCGTAGCCACCGCCGGCCGCGGTGCCGTTGAGCGCGGCGATCCAGGTCTGGCCGGAGTGCTCGGTCGCGTCCTCGATGCCGTTGCGCGTCTCGTTGGTGAACTTGCAGAAGTTCACCTTCCACGCGTGGGAGGACTGGGCGAGCATGCGGATGTTGGCGCCCGCGCAGAACATCCGGTCCAGGCCGCCGGTCATCACGACCGCCTTGACCGCCGGGTGCTCGAAGCGCAGTCGCTGCACGGCGTCGTAGAGCTCGATGTCGACGCCGAGGTCGTAGGAGTTCATCTTCAGGTCGTAGCCGGGCACCAGACCGCCCGACTCGTCGACGCGCAGCGTCATCGTGGCCACCTCGCCGTCGACCTGCAGGTTCCAGTGTCGGTAGGAGTCAGGATCGGTGTCGAAGTCGACGACCGGCGGCGCGGTCGTGGGCTCCGCGGCGCCGGGGTCTGCCGCTGCACCTGCCGTGGTGGTCTCGTGGTGGACGGCAGTCATCTCGGCACCTCTTCTGATCGGCTGCTGGCACGGAGCGGCTCGATCGGCTCCGTGATGCACAACACTCTACGGAGGTCTCGCGTACCGTCAACAGCGTGTGGAACGTCGTACCGGGCGGCGGGTGGTCTGGGACAGTGAGGGCGCCGACGACCGGCAGGCGCCGTGGCGACGGGGGAGGTAGGAGGTGGGAGTGGAGGAGCCGCTCGAGCAGCTCTCGGTGCTGCCGACCCCCGCGAACCGACGCCGCGAGGTCGGCTCGGCCAGTGCTCGCTCGTTGCTGCTGACCATGCTCGGCGAGTTCGCCCTGCCGCGGGCGACGCCGGTGTGGACCGCCTCGGTGCTCGATGCCCTGGGTGCCCTCGGGGTCGAGCAGCGGGCCTCGCGGCAGGCGCTGGCCCGCACCAGCGCCGAGGGCCTGCTCGACTCCACCCGCCACGGCCGGCGTACGTCGTGGTCGCTGACGGAACGGGGCTCCGCGCTGCTGGCCGAGGGCGCGACCCGCATCTACGGCTTCCTGCGCGAGCCCCACGCCTGGGACGGGCGGTGGCTGGTGCTGACCGTGTCGATCCCGGAGACCCAGCGCCGGCTGCGTCACCGGTTGCGCACGCAGCTGACCTGGCTGGGCCTCGGGACACCGAGCTCGGGGCTGTGGATCACCCCGGACGCGTCGAAGGCCGGTGCGGTGGCTCGCGTCGTCGCCGAGCTCGGGCTCGGCGACGTGTCGTTCGCGTGGGTCGGTCCTCGCAGCGGCATCGGGGACGAGGCTCGCCTGGTCGGCGCGGCCTGGGAGCTCGCCGAGGTCGAGGAGCGCTACCGCGGCTTCGTCGAGGCCTTCGCCGCACGCACCGCGACCAGCCCGGGCGAGGCGTTCGTGGCCCAGGTCGAGCTGGTGCAGCAGTGGCGGCGGTTCCCGTTCCTCGACCCCGACCTCCCGCACCAGCTGCTCGACCACGACTGGCCGGGCTCCGTGGCCGCCGAGGTCTTCCACCACCGCCACGCGCAGTGGCACCGACCCGCCCAGCAGGAGTGGGACCGTCTGCAGGCCGCCGCGTCCGGGCGCAGCTGAGCCGTCGTCCACAGGCGACGCTGGCGGCCGCTGGGCGTGCTGCGCCGCCGGTTCGGTCACCGAGGGGTGTACGTCGACCACGCCGGCCCGATGACCTGGGACCAGCGGCCTGGGCTGCGGTGCTCGTCCATCACCCGGCCGCGCTGACCTGGCACTCGGCGCTGCCCGACCCGCCGCCCGCCGCGGCGATCCACGTGGCTGTCGACCTCGGCCGCACCGTCCCGCGGGTGCCGGGCGTCGTGGCGCACCGCCCACACCCCCGACACCTGGGCGGCGTTCTCGGCGCTGGCTCGGGTCTGCCACAGCCGCCGCACGACGCCGGCGGCCATCGCGACGGCGCTGCGCGCACGACACGGCGTACGAGATCGGGCGTTGCTGCTGGACATGCTCGACGACCTGGGGAGCGGGGCCTGCTCGGTCCTCGAGCGCGAGTACCTGAACGGCGTCGAGCGCGCCCACGGGCTCCCGTCGGCTGATCGCCAGAGCCGGGAGCGGACCGAGGCGGGTGTCGTCTACCGCGACGCCGAGTACGTCCCGTGGGACGTCATCGTCGAGATGGACGGCAGTGCCTTCCACACGGGCGCAGCGCATGAGGCCGACCTCGGTCGTGACCTGCTGAGCGCCGCGAGCAGTGATCGCATCACCGTGCGACTCGGGTGGCGACTGTCGTGCGGGACCCGTGCGTCACGGCGCGACACGTGGGCGCGGTGCTGGAGCGGCGAGGGTGGCCGGGAACGTCGCGGCGTTGCCCTCGGTGTCCCGACCAGCCGCGGACGTTGCTCCTTCACGCACCAGGTACGTGAAGGAGCAACGTGAGGTCAGTCCAGGCCCTCCTCGGCGAGGTGGACGTAGTCGAACTCCACCGGCTGGTCGTTGATCCCCGACTTGGGGGCGGCGATCCACGGGGCGAACTCGCCGTACTCGTAGACGGGCACCATCAGAGCGGCGACCGCCGCGCGGTCCTCGTCGGTGGGCAGCCAGTCGTCGCGTCGCTGCCGGCCCGTCTCGTCGTCGAGGACCTCGCCCTCCGGGCTGACGTGGTGGCTCGAGTAGACGCCCACCCGGCGGTTGAACCCCTCGTGCGGGAGGATCAGCCGGTCGCTCAGGCCGGCGTCCTCGAGCTCCTGGTTCCAGCGGCGTACGCCGTTCGCGCAGTCGGCGACGTACTCGTCGCGCAGGTCGAGGTTGAGCGCGCTGAGCATCGGGACGGTCTTCTGCTTGATGGCCCCGTCCTCGACGAAGCTCATCTCGCGGGTGTCGTCGAGCAGGACGTGGTCGTCCTTGCGGCGCGTCTCCTGCCAGCGGCCCTTGAGACCGGAGGAGTAGTAGTTGCCGGCGTTGGTCGACTGCTCGGAGCCGAAGAGGTCCATCGAGACCGAGAACTGGAAGTTGAGGTACTTCTGGATCACGTCGAGGGGGATGACGCCGTCCTCGAACGTGGCTGGGCCTCCCTTGGCCTTCATCACCTCGGCGGTGCGCTCGACCACCCGCTGCACGCCGGTCGTGCCGACGAACATGTGGTGGGCCTCCTCCTTGAGCATGAACTCGCAGGTCCGGGCCAGCGGGTCGAAGGCCGACTCCTTGAGCGTCCCGAGCTGGTACTTGCCGTCACGGTCGGTGAAGTAGGTGAACATGAAGAACTGCAGCCAGTCGGTGGTCTCCTCGTTGAACGCCCCGAGGATGCGCGGTGCGTCGAGGTCGCCGGAGTTGCGCTTGAGCAGCTGCTCGGCCTCCTCGCGCCCCTCGCGGCCGAAGTAGGCGTGCAGCAGGTAGACCATCGCCCACAGGTGGCGACCCTCCTCGACGTTGACCTGGAAGAGGTTGCGCAGGTCGTAGATGCTGGGGGCGGTGGCCCCGAGGACCCGCTGCTGCTCGACGGAGGCCGGCTCGGTGTCGCCCTGGATGACGATCAGCCGCATCAGGTCGGCGCGGTGCTCGCCGGGCACCTCCTGCCAGGCCGGCTGCCCGAGGTGCTTGCCGAAGGCCACCGTGCGGTCGGGGTTCGCCTCGGCGAGGAAGATGCCCCACCGGTAGTCCTCCATCGGCACGTGCTCGAAGTGCGCCCACCCGTCGCGACCCACCGCGATGGCGGTGCGCAGGTAGACGTCCTTGGTCGGCAGCGCCGGTCCGAGGGTCTTCCACCAGTCGATGAACTGCGGCTGCCAGGACTCCAGCGCACGCTGCAGGCGCCGGTCGCCCGCGAGGTTCACGTTGTTCGGGATCCGCTCGTCGTAGTCGATCTTGCTCAGCGGCCCGGTGGGTGCGGGCGCACTCCCGGTGCGGTCGTCGACGGTCATCGTGGCGCTCCTCAGGATCGGGTGGTCCCTTCAAGTTCTACACTCTCGTGGCGATGATGCCAAGGAAGTGTTGAACGTAAGGGAGCCTCCGGGGTGCTCGTTGACATTCGTAGTACCTTTCGGCATCCTGGATTGAGACGCGCGTCACGAGACGGCGGTCACGTCACTCCAGGAGGCCTCATGGACCCCATCACCCCGGTGCACGGCACCGCGACGCTGCTGCTGATCGCCGCGGCCGCCGTCGCGCTGCTGCTGTTCCTGATCATCCGCGTGCGGCTGCACGCCTTCGTCGCGCTGGTGCTCGTCAGCGTGGTGACCGCCGTCGCCGCCGGCATCCCGGTCGCCGACGTGCCGGACGCCCTGCTCTCCGGCTTCGGCAGCACCCTGGGCTCGGTCGCCCTCCTCGTCGGGTTCGGCGTGATGCTCGGCCGACTGCTCGAGGTGACCGGCGGCGCCCAGGTGCTCGCCGACTCCCTGATCGGCCGGTTCGGGGAGAAGCGGGCCCCGTTCGCGCTGGGCATCGCCGCCCTGCTGTTCGGACTGCCGATCTTCTTCGACGCGGGACTGGTCGTCTTCCTGCCGATCATCATCACCGTCGCGCGGCGCTTCGGCGGCTCGGTCCTGCTCTACGCCCTGCCGGCCGCCGGTGCCTTCGCCTCGATGCACGCGCTGGTGCCGCCGCACCCCGGCCCGGTCGCCGCAGCCGAGTTCCTCGACGGCAGCATCGGCGTGATCCTGCTCATCAACCTCCCCATCGCGATCGTGGCCTGGTACGTCGGGGTCTACCTGGTCTCCCGGGTCCTCGGTCGCCGGATCATGGTCGACGTCCCCGACCTCCTCTTCGGTCCTGAGAACGGCGGAGCGAACGGAGCAGAGGACGGCGGCAGCACGCCGTCGTCCGAGGGGTCCGCCGGCGGCGGGACCGCCGTCTCCACGCGCACCACCGCTCCGTCCTTCCCGCTGGTGCTCGCCCTGCTCCTGCTCCCGGTCGTGCTGATCGCCGGCAACACCGTCGTCAGCACCATGGCCAGCGCCGGCGTGATCGACGGCGGCGCCACCTGGGCCGAGTCGTTGATCCTGCTCGGCATCACCCCGGTGGCCCTGCTGATCACGCTGCTCGTGGCCATCGGCGTCCTCGGGACCCGCGGGCGCACCCTGGCCCAGACCACCACCCTGCTCGACGACGCCCTCGCCCCGATCTGCTCGATCATCCTGATCACCGGCGCCGGCGGCATGTTCGGTGGAGTGCTGCGCACGAGCGGGATCGGCGAGTCGCTGACCTCCTCCCTGTCGGGACTGGGGATCTCGCTGATCTTCCAGGCCTTCCTGATCGCGACGCTGCTACGAGTGGCGCAGGGCTCGGCGACCGTCGCGCTGACGACCACGGCCGGCCTGATCTCGGCGCAGGTCCTCGCCGGCGGCTACAGCGACGTGCGGATCGCAGCTCTCGTCGTCGCGATCGCCGCCGGCGCCACCGTGCTCTCCCACGTCAACGACTCCGGCTTCTGGCTGGTCAGCCGCTTCTTCGGGATGGACGAGAAGACCACGCTCAAGACGTGGACGGTCATGGAGACCACGCTCGGGCTGTCCGCCTTCGTGCTGGCCTGCCTGGTCTGGGTCGTCGGGTGAGGCTGGGTCGTCGGGTGAGGCTGGGTCTTCGGGTGAGACTGGGGCGGGCGGCGCCGGGCCGCGCGGTCGGCTCAGCCGTCCGCGGCCGCGAGGTCGCCGAGGTCGGCGACCACCTCGCGGCAGATCGTGGTCATCGCCGCCCGGGCGGCCTCGCCGTCCCCGCGGGCCACGGCGTGCGCGACCTCGGTGTGCAGGCGACGGGCCTGCGGCTTGGGCTCCGGCGGCATCAGGTCGTGGTCGGTCCGGCCGCGCAGCACCTCCTCCACGACGTCACCGAGGCCGGCGAACATCGAGTTGCCCGACGCGTCCAGCAGCAGCCGGTGGAAGCGGATGTCGTGCTCCAGGAACGCCGCCAGGTCACCGGACGCCCCGGTGACCTCGAGCGCCTCGGCGAGGTCGACGAGCTCGGCGCGCACCGCGTCGTCGGCGTGGGTCGCGGCCTGGGCGCAGGCCGCCGGCTCGACCGCCGCGCGCAGCTCGGTGAGCTCCGCGAGGTGCGCTCGACGCTCGGTCCGGGCCAGTCGCCAGCGGATGACGGCGGGGTCGAAGACGTCCCAGCTGGTGCGGGGCAGCACGGTCACGCCGGTGCGACGTCGGCTCTCGACCAGCCCCATCGAGGCCAGCACCTGCACCACCTCGCGCGCGATCGTGCGCGAGACCCCCGCCTCGCGGCCCACCCAGTCCAGGGTGACGACGGTGCCGGGCGGCAGGTCGCCGGAGACGATGCGGGTGCCCAGGTCGCGGATCGAGTCCTGGTAGACGCTGGCCATGCCGGGCAGCCTAGTCAGGACGTGGCGGCCGGCGACCCGCCCGAGCCCGCGCCGTACGTCGTGGTGGTGATGGGCGTCTCGGGCACCGGCAAGTCCACGGTGGGCATGGCGGTGGCCGAGGCGCTCGAGGTCGACTTCGTCGAGGGCGACGCGCACCACCCGGACGCCAACATCACGAAGATGAGCAGCGGCATCCCGCTCGACGACGACGACCGTCGTCCCTGGCTGGAGGAGCTGGCCCGGGTCGCGGGCCGCGCCGTCGGCAGCGGCCGCTCGGCGGTGCTCACCTGCTCGGCCCTGAAGCGCGCCTACCGCGACCTGCTGCGCGCCGAGGTGCCGGACGGTCGGATGTTCTTCGTGCACCTCGACGCCCCGGTCGCGGTGCTCGCCGAGCGGATGGGCCGGCGTACGAAGCACTTCATGCCGACCAGCCTGCTGGACTCGCAGGTCGCCGTGCTCGAGCCGCTGGCTGCCGACGAGCCGGGCGCCGTCGTCGACGTCACCGCCTCGCCCAGCGACGTCGCCTCGGCGGCACTGGCCGCGATCACCGACGCGCTCGGGTCCTAGACCTCGCGTCCGGCACCGTCCTCCTCAGTCGTCGTCCTGGCCCAGAGGGCTGCGGGTGCGGGCTTCCCGGACGGCGGCGAGCGCGGTGTGGAGGTCGCTGAGCCACTCGGCCTCGCGCTCGGCGACCAGCCGCACGCACCACGCCGTCGCCTCGGACCGCGAGCGCGCCACCCCCGCCTCCACGAGCAGGTCGAGCAGGGCGCGCTCGGGCTGACGCAACCGCGTCATCACGGGCGAGGCCAGGTGGGAGAACAGCGCCTGCGTCGCGCCGCACCGTGCCCCCCAGGAGACCTTGCGACCGAACGTGGCCTCGGCCTCGCGGGCCAGAGCGACCCGCTCGTCGCGGGTGGACTCGCGGTGACCGGCGATCTGCTCGGCCTCGGTCCGTGAGCCGGCCTCGTCGGGTGCGATGCGTCCGACGACGAGGATCTCGTCGCGGTCGACCTGGACGGTGGGCGGCTCGAGGTAGAGCGAGGCGGGGAGATGGGCGATCACCCAGTCGGTGATCGAGGAGGTGGGTGTCGAGGGTGCGGTGCTCGTGGTGGTCATGGGTGCCATTACATCATTACAGAGCAACGCCGGACAAGGCTCAGGATCTTGGCAGCACCGCGCCGCGCGACGGCGCCGGGCTCGGACCCGACCTGCTCGAGCACCTCGCCGGACGCCGACCAGACGCCGGAGTGCCCGCAGGTCTCGTCGAACCCCTCACCGGTCGGTCCGGCGAAGCCGGCCAGGACGACCGGGACCCGGCAGGCCCGGGCGATGACCACCGCGCGTGCCTCCTGCTCGGCGAGCTCCTCGGGTCGGTGCGCCACGCCGGCGACGTACAGGTCGAGCCGGAGCCCGACCATGGCCGCGACGTGCTGGGCCGAACCGGTGTCGCGGCAGATGCCGAGCCCGACCCGCCAGCCGTCGACCTCGATGGCCGCCGGTGCGGGCCCGGGCCGGAAGCGCCTCGCCTCACGCTCGCCCAGCCACTGCTTGTCGTAGGCGACCCGGACGCCGTCCGCGTCGATCCTCAGCGTGGACAGGTGCTCGGTGCCGGCAGCGGAGCGGGTCGGGGCGCCGACCAGCGCCACGCTCCCGGTCTCGGTGCACGCGCTGAGCAGGGGTCCGAGACGGTCGTCGTCGACGGCGACGGCGTCGGCGTCGAGGTGGTAGCCGGTCAACGAGAGCTCGGGGAAGACCGCGAGGCGCGCCCGCGCCCGCAGCACCATCGCGGCGTGCGCGGCGACGTTGGCGACGACGTCGTAGGACGTCACGGCGGGTTGGCAGGCCGCGACGGAGAGGCGTGCCGAGCCCTCAGGGAGGTCCACGGCCCGATCGTAGGCGCCCGATCGTGGGCGGACCGAGCGCGGACCTCGGGCCGCGTTCGGGCTCTTCTTGACTCATTCAGGATAAGGGAGCATGGTGGGGGACGTGCCGCCACCCCATGTCGAGAGCCGCGAGGCCCTGCGCAGCGCGGACCTCCGGGTCACCCGCCAGCGGGTCGCCGTGCTCGACGCGGTGCGGTCCCAGCCGCACGCCGACACCGAGTCGGTGCTGGACGCCGTACGCCGCGCGCTCCCGGCCGTCTCCCACCAGGCGGTGTACGACGCACTCGCGACGATGACCCGCGCCGGTCTCCTGCGGCGGTTCCAGCCGATGGGCTCGCTGGCGCGCTACGAGGCCCGGGCCGACGACAACCACCACCACGTGGTGTGCCGGTCCTGTGGCACGGTCGCCGACGTCGACTGCGCCACGGGAGCCACCCCGTGCCTGACCGCCTCCGCCGACCACGGCTTCGTCATCGACGAGGCCGAGGTCGTCTACTGGGGGACGTGCCCGACGTGCGCCGCCCCTCCAGCCATCACCCGTCCAGCTCTGACCAGTCCCACTGCACCCCAGCGAGAGGAATCCAGGTGACCCAGCAAGACCACCAGACCCGCGAGGCCGACATGAACACCGAGGGGGCCGGCGGCTGCCCGGTCGCCCACGGCCGGATGAGCCACCCCACCGAGGGCTCGAGCAACGAGCGGTGGTGGCCGGAGTCGCTCAACGTCAAGATCCTGCGCAAGCACCACCCCTCCGCCGACCCGATGGACGAGGGCTTCGACTACCCGAGCGCCTTCGAGAGCCTCGACCTCGCCGAGGTGCGCCGCGACATCACCGAGGTGATGACCACCTCGCAGGAGTGGTGGCCCGCCGACTACGGCCACTACGGTCCCTTCTTCATCCGGATGGCCTGGCACTCCGCCGGGACCTACCGGGTGGCCGACGGCCGCGGCGGTGCCGGCGCGGGCATGCAGCGCTTCGCCCCCCTCAACAGCTGGCCCGACAACGCCAACCTGGACAAGGCGCGCCGCCTGCTCTGGCCGGTCAAGGCCAAGTACGGCCGCACCCTGTCCTGGGCCGACCTGATCGTGCTGACGGGCAACGTCGCACTGGAGTCGATGGGCTTCACCCCGTTCGGGTTCGCCGGCGGGCGCGCCGACGTCTGGGAGCCCGACGAGGACGTCTACTGGGGCCCCGAGACCACCTGGCTCGGCGCCGAGCGCTACACCGGTGACCGCGACCTGGAGAACCCGCTCGCCGCGGTCCAGATGGGCCTGATCTACGTCAACCCCGAGGGCCCCGACGGCAACCCCGACCCGCTGGCCTCGGCGCGCGACATCCGCGAGACGTTCGGTCGGATGGCGATGAACGACGTCGAGACCTTCGCGCTGATCGCCGGCGGTCACACCTTCGGCAAGACCCACGGTGCCGCCGAGCCCGACCCGCACGTGGGCCCCGAGCCCGAGGGCGCCGACCTCACCGAGCAGGGACTCGGCTGGCGCAGCACCTACGGCAGCGGCGCGGGCCGTGACGCCATCACCAGCGGCCTCGAGGTGACCTGGACCGCCACGCCCACGCAGTGGAGCATGAGCTACCTGGAGAACCTCTACGGCCTGGACTGGGAGCTGACCAAGAGCCCCGGCGGCGCCTACCAGTGGCAGCCCTCCGGAGGCGCTGCGGCCAACACGGTGCCCGACCCCGAGGACGGCTCGCTCTCCCGCCCGCCGACCATGCTGACCAGTGACGTCGCGCTCAAGGTGGACCCCGTCTACGAGGAGATCGGGCGGCGCTTCCTGGCCAACCCCGACGAGTTCGCCGACGCCTTCGCCCGCGCCTGGTTCAAGCTGACCCACCGCGACATGGGCCCGATCCAGCGCTACCGCGGCGCCGAGGTGCCCTCCGAGGAGCTGATCTGGCAGGACCCGGTGCCCGCGGCCGACGGCGCGCAGGCCTCCGAGTCCGACGTGGCCACGCTCAAGGCGGCCGCCCTCGACTCCGGGCTGTCGGTCTCGCGCCTGGTCGCCACCGCCTGGGCCTCGGCCTCGACGTTCCGCAGCAGCGACAAGCGCGGCGGAGCCAACGGGGCGCGCCTGCGCCTGGAGCCGCAGAACGGCTGGGAGGTCAACGAGCCCGACGAGCTCGCCGGCGCCCTCCGCGCGCTCGAGAGCATCCGCTCGGACTTCAACGGCCGGGGTGGCGCGCAGGTCTCGATGGCCGACCTGATCGTGATCGCCGGTGCCGCCGGCGTCGAGAAGGCGGCCAAGGACGCCGGTCACGACGTGACCGTGCCCGTCACGCTGGGTCGCACCGACGCCACCCAGGAGCAGACCGACGTCGAGTCGTTCAGCTGGCTCGAGCCGAGGGCCGACGGGTTCCGCAACTTCGTGGGCAAGGGCCAGGTGCTGCCGGCCGAGTTCCTGCTGGTCGACCGGGCCAACCTGCTGGGCCTCTCCGCACCCGAGCTGAGCGTGCTCGTGGGCGGGCTCCGGGTGCTCGGCGCCAACGTGGGCGGCTCCTCGGCCGGCGTGCTCACCCACGCCCCGGGCACGCTGAGCAACGACTTCTTCCGCAACCTGCTGAGCATGGACGTCGAGTGGAGCCAGGTCGGCGACGACCGCGACTCCTTCGAGGGCCGTCGACGCGGGTCGGACGAGGTCGTCTGGACCGGGACCCGCAACGACCTGGTCTTCGGCTCGAACTCCGAGCTGCGAGCGATCGCCGAGGTCTACGCCGCCGACGACGCGAGCGAGAAGTTCGTGCGCGACTTCGTCGCGGCCTGGGACAAGGTCATGATGGCCGACCGCTACGACGTGGCCTGAGCCAGCGGCGAAGCGTACGACCCGCTCGACCCCGGCGCCCGGGTCGGCCCTCGTGGCCGGCCCGGGCGTCGGCGTAGGACCGGCGGCGACGAGACCGGGTGGGGCATCGGGTAGAAAAGTGTCATGAGTGACGTCGCCACCGAGTCCAGCAGCCAGTGGCTGAGTCGCGAGGAGCTCGACGCGGCCCGTGACCGTCTGCCGATGCTCTACGTCGACGCCGTGCCGGTGCGTGTGGACGAGACGGGCGCGGTCACCGCCTTCGGTCTGCTGCTGCGCGTCACCGGCCACGGTGAGATCCACCGGGCGCTGGTCACCGGTCGGGTGCTCTACGCCGAACGGGTCCGCGACGCGTTGCTGCGCCACCTCGAGAAGGACCTCGGCCCGCTCGCGCTGCCGAAGCTGCCCACCCATCCGGCCCCGTTCACCGTGGCCGAGTACTTCCCGGTGCCCGGTGTGACGCCGTTCCACGACCCGCGCCAGCACGCGGTCTCGCTCGCCTACGTCGTCCCGGTCGAGGGCGACTGCACGCCCCAGCAGGACGCGCTCGAGATCACCTGGGTCACCCCCGAGGAGGCCGCGGACGCCGGCCTGCAGGCCGAGATGGTCGGCGGCCAGGGTGCCCTGCTCCGTCAGGCGCTCGCTGTCTGCGGCTTCTGAGCCGAGGTTCCACCTTTTGCAGGGCGAGGTGCCACTCCTTGCGACCGCGCCGGTCGGGCGGGGCAGGATGTCGGTCCATGCGCCTGCCCTGGACCCTGCACGACCCGACCCTGCACGACCCGATCCGAGGCCGGCGAGGCCGGTGAGGACGGTGCGGGCGACGAGCGCGCCGCGTCGTCCGAGGCCATCGTGCTGCCGGGGGAGCGGCTGACCTGGCCCCGCACGATCGGCCTCGGCGCCCAGCACGTGGTGGCGATGTTCGGCGCGACCTTCCTCGTCCCGCTGCTGACCGGGTTCCCGCCGACCGCGACGCTGTTCTTCTCGGGGGTCGGGACCCTGCTGTTCCTGACGCTGACGCGCAACCGGCTGCCGAGCTACCTGGGGTCCTCGTTCGCCTTCATCGCCCCGATCTCGGCCGCCAGCGCGGACGGTGGCCTCGGTACGGCGCTCTTCGGGGTGCTGGCGACCGGGGTGCTGCTCGCCCTGGTCGGCGCCCTGGTCGTGGTCACCGGGACGGGCTGGATCGAGGCCCTGATGCCGCCGGTGGTCACCGGCGCGATCGTGGCGCTGATCGGGCTCAACCTCTCGGGCGCGGCCACGGCCGGCGTCGAGCAGGCGCCGCTGACCGCCCTGGTCACCCTCGCGGTGCTGCTGCTCGTCGCCGTCGGGCTGCGCGGCCTCGCCGCCCGGCTCTCGGTCCTGATCGGCGTCGCGGTCGGGTACGTCGTGGCGGCGGCGACGGGCGCGGTGGACCTGAGCGCCGTCCGCGAGGCAGGCTGGATCGGCCTGCCGGACTTCTTCGCCCCCCAGGTCAGCCTGGCGGTGCTCCCGGCCTTCCTGCCGGTCGTGCTGGTGCTCGTCGCCGAGAACGTCGGCCACGTGCGCACCGTCGCGCACCTCACCGGTGACGACACGATCAACGAGCTGACCGGCCGGGCGCTGCTCGCCGACGGCCTCGCCACCACCCTCGCCGGTATCGGTGGCGGGTCGGGCACCACGACGTACGGCGAGAACATCGGCGTCATGGCCGCCACCCGGGTCTACTCCACGGCCGCCTACTGGGTCGCCGGCGTCGCCGCGGTCCTGCTGAGCCTGTCGCCGAAGTTCGGCGCCCTGGTCAACACCATCCCGGCCGGCGTGCTCGGTGGCGTGACGGTCGCGCTCTACGGCCTGATCGGGGTGATCGGGGTCAAGATCTGGATCGACAACCGCGTGGACTTCTCCCGGCCGGTCAACCAGCTCACCGCGGCCGTCGCGCTGGTGATCGGGATCGGAGACCTGACGCTGGGCTTCGGCGGCGTGACGGTCACGGGCATCGCGCTGGGCACGGTCGCCGCCCTCGTGGTGTTCCACTCGATGTCGGCCGTGGAGCGGCTGCGCGCCCGACCCTGAGCGGCCCCCGGCGGCCGTCCCCGCGGTGAGGGGGCGGGGCTCAGTCCCGGTCGAGGATCGCGTCGATGACCTGGAGCACGCCGTGCTCGGTGTTGGCCGGCGCCCGATACCGGGCCCGGGCCAGGACGTCGGGGTGGGCGTTGGCCATCGCGAACGACAGCGTGGCCTCGTCGAGCATCTCGAGGTCGTTGAGGTAGTCGCCGAGCACGACGGTCTGGTCGGGGCTGACGCCGAGCGAGTCCTGCAGCCGGCGTACGGCGACGCCCTTGTGCACCTGCGCGTGCATCACGTCGACCCAGTGGTTGCCGGAGACGACGACCTGGTGGCCGGGACGCAACGGGGCCAGGGCCGGCTCCACGCGCTGCTCGGGGCCGTCGAAGGCGAAGATCGCCACCTTGATGACCGCGTCGAGGACGTCCGGGCCGAGCGCCAGGAGGTCGTCGACCTCGACCAGGCTGGCGTAGTACGGGTCGACCTGGTCGACGAACGCGCGGTCGGGCCGCTCGACGTACGCCGCACCCTTGCTGCACACGACCACGCCGAGATCCTCGCCGTCGTGGGTGAGCCCGCGCATCCGGGTCACCACGTCGCGCACGAGGTCCGGCGGCAGGGTCGTGGAGGAGACCTCGACGTCGTCGCGCACGACGTAGCTGCCGTTCTCGGCGATGAAGACCATGCCCTCGCGCGCCTGCTCGAACATCGAGAGCAGCGTGGCGTACTGCCGACCGCTCGCCGGGGCGAAGACGATCCCCGCCGCGGCAAGCCGGTCGAGGGCGGGCCACAGACCCGCCGGGATCTGGCCGTCCCCGTCGAGGAGCGTGCCGTCCATGTCGACGACGAGGAGGCGTACGTCGCGGCCGCGCACCGCCGCCAGCCCCTCGCGCACCGCCGCCCGTGTCTGCGCCGATGGGCTGTTCGTCGTCGCCACCGGACCAGCCTCCCAGGGCGCAAGGGTGTCGCCCACGCCGGGGCAGGAGTAACGTCGAGGGATCAGGGGAACCACGTCCGGGTCCGTTCGACGGTCCTGCGCCCCCGACGGACGGCGATCGCGCGGACCAGGAACGGCCCGCGAGGACTCAGGTGATGTCCGATGTCGCCGTGCCTGCGTGCCCGACCGCCGCCTGCCTCACCTCTGCCGGAGGGGTTCACGAGAGGGCCGCCCTGGGGCAGGCTAGGTCTCACGGGAGCCTGGCAGTCGACTGCCCGGGCTCCTCAGGGGCCCCGGTTGTACAGACAGCCGGGGCTCCGACCGCCCCCGCGCCCCGTCGCCCGCGAGGGGTGGGGAGCCGGATGCCGGTCCACGCCCGTGGTGAGGATAGGCTCGGATCATCGGTTGGACAGGCAGCCGGAGCGCAGGATGCGCACCGGATCAGCACTGAGGACCCGATGACTGACGTCCAGCCCGCCGAGCGTGTCACCGGCGCCGACTCGACGGCCGAGATCGAGGCGTTGCGAGCCGAGGTCGCGGACCTGCGACGTGCTCTGGAGAGCCACCCCATGATCGACCAGGCGCAGGGCATGCTGATGATGCGCTTCGACATCGACCCCCCGCGCTCCTTCGCCCTGCTCAAGCGGGTCTCGCAGGACAACAACGTCAAGCTGCGCGACATCGCGGCCGCGATCGTCGCGACGGCCGGTGCGGCGAGGCGCGACGACGTGGCCCTGGGTGGCCTGGATCCCGATCTCGAGCCCACCGCGAGGATCCTCGCGCTGCAGCTGCTCGACCCCCGGCTCAGCGGACCGCCCGCGTAGGTCCTGGCGCGCGAGCGGCGTCGTCTGCTGGACTGGCTCGGTGACGGGCAGCGGGCAGAGCGCGGCGTACGGCGGGCTCGACCCGATCGAGACGGCGCCGCTCGACGAGCTGCGCGCACTCCAGCTCGAGCGACTGCGGTGGAGCGTGGCACACGCCTACGCGCACGTGGCGCACTACCGCGAGGCCCTGGACGCCGTCGGTGTGCACCCCGATGACGTCCGCACGCTGGAGGACCTCGCCCGGCTGCCCTTCACGACGAAGGACGACCTGCGGGCGAACTACCCGTTCGGGATGTTCGCGGTCCCGCGTGAGCAGGTGGCGCGGGTGCACGCCTCGTCCGGCACGACGGGGCGTCCCACCGTGGTCGGCTACACCGCCGGCGACCTCGACGTGTGGGCGAGCGTGATGGCGCGCAGCATCTACGCCGCCGGTGGTCGACGCGGTGACGTGCTGCACAACGCCTACGGCTACGGATTGTTCACCGGTGGTCTCGGCGCGCACGGCGGGGCCGAGCGGCTCGGGTGCACGGTGGTGCCCGTCAGCGGCGGGATGACCGAGCGGCAGGTCCGGCTCATCGTCGACTTCGAGCCCCGGGTGATCATGGTGACGCCGTCCTACATGCTCGCGATCGTCGACGAGATGCGACGCCAGGGCGTCGACCCGCGGTCGACGTCGCTGGAGGTCGGCATCTTCGGTGCCGAGCCGTGGACCGACTCGATGCGCCGTGAGATGGAGGAGACCCTCGCGATCCGCGCCGTCGACATCTACGGGCTCTCCGAGGTGATCGGGCCCGGCGTCGCGCAGGAGTGCGCCGAGACCCAGGACGGCCTGCACGTCTGGGAGGACCACTTCCTCCCCGAGGTGATCGACCCGGTGAGCGGAGAGGTCCTGCCCGACGGCGAGGTCGGCGAGCTGGTGCTGACCTCGCTGACCAAGGAGGCGATGCCGGTCCTGCGCTACCGCACCCGCGACCTGACCCGGCTGCTGCCCGGCACCGCTCGCACCATGCGGCGCATGGAGAAGGTCACCGGTCGCACCGACGACATGATCATCCTGCGCGGGGTCAACCTGTTCCCGACCCAGATCGAGGAGCTGCTGCTCGGGCTGCCGGCGCTCTCGCCGCACTTCCAGTGCGTGCTGAGCCGTCCCGGACGTCTCGACGAGCTGACGGTGCGCGTCGAGCGCCGACCCGACGCCGAGGAGGGTCCGGCGGCGAGCGCCGGCGAGCGGCTGGTGCAGGTCGTCAAGGCCTCGATCGGCGTCAGCGTCGCGGTCGAGGTGCTCGAGCCGGAGGGCATCGAGCGCTCGGTGGGCAAGATGCGACGCGTCGTCGACCAGCGGCCCGGCAGGACGCGCCGCTGACCTGGGCGCCGGTGAGCGCTGGTGAGCGCGAGAGCGCAACGTCGTCGTCGCACGCAGCGGTGGGTGGGCCTGGCTACGGTCTACCCATGACGCACTACGACCTCATCATCCTGGGAGCGGGGTCGGGCAACACCATCGTGGACGACTCGTTCGACGACTGGTCGGTGGCCAT
This sequence comes from uncultured Actinomycetota bacterium, assembly GCA_963714475.1. Taxonomy (GTDB): domain Bacteria; phylum Actinomycetota; class Actinomycetes; order Propionibacteriales; family Nocardioidaceae; genus Nocardioides. The sequence continues at coordinate 272,041 of CAVQOP010000004.1, read as the reverse complement.
CGTCGAGAAGGGCCGCTTCGGCGGGACGTGCCTGAACCGCGGGTGCATCCCCTCGAAGATGTTCGTGGCGACCGCCGACGTCGCCGACGCGGCGCGCAGCGGCCCGGAGTTCGGGGTCCACACCTCCTTCGAGGAGGCCGACTGGTCGGCGGTACGGGACCGCATCTTCTCGCTCACCGACGAGCAGGCCCGCGGCGGGCTGGACTACCGCACGAGCCTGGAGAACGTCACGGTGCTCGAGGGCACCGCGGTCTTCACCGGGCCCCGGGCGCTCAGCGTGGAGCTCAACGGCGAGCTCGACGACCAGGCGAGCGGGCAGGTCGTGGAGATCACCGCGGACCGGGTCGTGATCGCGACCGGCAGCCGCCCCGTCGTCCCGGAGATCCCGGGGCTCGACGACGTCACCTGGCACACCAGCGACACGATCATGCGCCTGGAGACCTTCCCCCGACGCCTCGGCATCATCGGCGGTGGCTACGTCGGCGCCGAGCTGGCCCACGTCTTCTCCTCCCTGGGCAGCGCCGTGGTCCAGATCGACGGCGCGGACACGTTGGTCTCCAACCACGACGCCGACATCTGCGCCCTCTTCACCGACGAGGCCCGCAAGCGCTGGGACGTGCGACTGGGGGCGGACCTGGAGAAGGTGGAGCGCACCGCCGACGGCGCTGCCCTGCTGCACCTCGGTGACGGCAGCACCGCCGAGGTCGACGTCGTCCTGCTGGCGGTCGGGCGGGTGCCGAACAACGACCGGCTCGATGTGGCCAGGGCGGGCGTCGACGTCGACGAGGAGACCGGGCTGGTGGTGGTCGACGACTACCAGCGCACGAGTGCCGACGGTGTGCTCGCGCTCGGCGACGCCTCGAGCGAGCAGCCGCTCAAGCACGTCGCGAACCAGGACGCACGGGTGGTCCAGCACAACCTCCGCCACCCCGAGGACCTGATGCGCAGCAACCACGACCACGTCCCCGCCGCCGTGTTCACCTCTCCGCAGATCGCGTCCGTCGGGCTGACCGAGGCGCAGGCGCGCGAGCAGGGCATCGACCTCGCCGTCGCGACCAAGGAGTACGCCGACACCGCTCACGGGTGGGCGCTGCGCCAGGAGGGCACCGGCCACTTCATCAAGGTGCTCGGCGACCGGTCGACCGGCCGCCTGGTCGGGGCGCACCTGATCGGGCCCCAGGCCTCGGTGCTGGTGCAGACCTTCGTCCAGGCGCTGGCCCTCGGCCAGCCGGTCGCCGGCCTGGCGAGCAGCCAGTACTGGATCCACCCGTCGCTGACCGAGGTCGTCGAGCAGGCCCTGATCGCGCTGGAGTCCGAGCTCGCGGGGTGATCCACGCCGTGGGGTGAGCGCTCAGGGCCCTAGGTTGAGCCGTCGGGGAGTCGACCCACCCCGGTGAGGACGGGCCATGACCTCCGACGACGACGGCACCACGTTGCGTCGCCACCGGGTGCTCGTGACCGGTGCGACCGGCTACGTGGGATCGCGGCTGGTGCCCGCCCTGCTCGCCGAGGGCCACGACGTCCTCGCCGCGACCCGCAGCGCGAAGAGCCTCGACGACTACCCGTGGGCCGACGACGTCACCTGTCGAGAGCTCGACATCGAGGACGACGACCTCGTCGCCTCCGCCGTCGAGGGCGTCGACGCCGTCGTCTACCTGGTGCACTCGATGGCCTCCGCGGAGTTCGTGACGAAGGACCGCGAGGCCGCGGAGCGGATGGCGAGCGCCTGCGAGCGCGCCGGGGTCCAGCAGGTCGTCTACCTCTCGGGCCTGGTGCCCGCCGCCGAGCTGACCGACCACCTGCGTTCCCGGTTGGAGGTCGAGCAGGTCTTCCTCGACTCCGCCGTGCCGGCCACGGTGCTGCGGGCCGCCATGGTGATGGGGGCCGGATCGACGTCGTTCGAGCTCCTGCGGCGCCTGAGCCGGCGGATCCCGCTCGTGACGCCCGTCCCGGCCTGGATGCGACGGCGTCTGCAGCCGGTCTCGATCGGCGACGTCGTGCACCTGCTGGTGCGCGCCCTGGACGGCCCGATCCACGACCGGCACTACGACGTCGGCGGCGACGAGGTCCTCACCTACCCCGAGCTCCTCGCGCTGTACGCCGAGGTCGACGGGTTGCGACGGATCCGGGTGGTCGTGCCGTTCGTCTCCAGCGGGATCGTGGGACGTGCCTGCGCCCGCATCAGTGGGATGCCGCGCACCACGGTCACGGCCCTGGTGGAGAGCCTCGGCGAGGACATGGTCTGCGCCGAGGACGCCGTACGCCGTGACCTCGCCGCGCCGGGCCACCGGTTCGTGCCGATCGCCGAGGCCTTCCGCCGCTCGTTGGTGGACTCGCCCGAGGGTGTCCGCGTCGGGGGCGACCCCCACGCACCCTCTCCCACCGACGACGTGTGATCCCGACCGACCGACCGGCCGGGCCCCGGCCGACGGGCCCTGGCCCGACCGGCTAGGTCGTCGGTCCGTCGGCCAGGGCGCCGGCGGTGACGAGCGAGGGGCCGTACCACGTGAGCAGCCGCCCGCTGACGAGCCGGGTCGGCACCCGCGTGAACGCCTCCGGACCGTCCCCGTCGCCGAAGACGTAGGGCTCGTCCGGCAGCAGCACGAGGTCCACACGATCGGGGTCGTCGATCTCGGCGAGCTCGACCGCCGGGTAGCGCGCGTGGTCACCGAAGGCGTTGGCCCAGCCGAGCCGTCCGGCCAGGTCGGAGGTGAAGGTGTCGCCGCCGACGACCATCCACGGATCGCGCCAGATCGCGATCGCGACCCTGGTCGTCGGTGCGGGCACCGGGGAGCACCAGCGCGCACGGACCGGCGCGAGCCAGCTCGGTCGCTCCCAGCCGAGCACGTCGTCGAAGAGGGTCTCGAAGGTCTCGACCGCCCCCGGCACGGTGGCGATGTCCGTGACGTGGACGCGGACGCCGGACTCGCGCAGCCGGCGTACGTCGAGCTCGCGGTTCTCCTCCTTGTTGGCGATCACGAGGTCGGGCTCGAGGTCCCGCACGGCGGCGAGGTCGGGGTTCTTGGTGCCGCGCACCCGCCGTACGTCGAGGTCGGCGGGGTGGGTGCACCAGTCGGTCGCCCCGACGAGGCGTCGGCGCGACACCGAGGCCAGCGCCTCGGTGATCGAGGGCACGAGGGAGACGACACGCTCGGCTGGTCGGGTGCTCACGACCGCGACGCTACGCCGCCGTGATCTGGCGGCCCGCGCGACCGAGGCTCAGCGGCGCAGCGGGGGCTCAGCGGCGCAGCGACAACCCGGTGGCGACCTCGGCGACCCAGGGGTGCTCGGCAGCGACCGCGTCGAGGCGGGCCGCGACGTCGTCGGGGATCGGCGTCGCGCGGCGGTCGTCCATGTCGACGTGGACGTAGACCAGCTCCATCCGGCACGCGACCCGGTCGTGCTCGCGGTCGACGACGAACGCCGCCGCGTGCACGGCCTTGTCGCTACGTCCCACGACGGTGGCGTGCACGGAGTACCGCTCGCCCGCGCGCAGCTCGGCGAGATAGGCGAGGCGGTGCTCGACGGTGAAGAACGACAGCCCGCGCCGTTCGATGTAGTCCTCACCGGTGGCTCGGTCCACGACCAGCTGCCAGGCGCCGATCGAGCCCTCCCGGAAGTAGTGGGCGATGTTCATGTGCCCGTTCTGGTCGATGTGGTCCGCGGGGACCACCCGGTCGGTCAACGTCGTCAGGCTCAGCAGCTGCTCGGTGCTCGGCGTCACGGGGTCGTTCTACCGGATCTGCACCCAGGCGCCCCACCCGACCCGGGAACACCCGGCCGGCCGGGTGTTCCCGAGCCTGTCGCCCTTTGCAACAGCCGACAGGCTCGAGAACAGGCCGACAAGCCCGTGCCCGCGAGCACGGTCAGCCCGTCGCAGAGTCCCGGGCGGCCCCGGCACGTTCACAGCCGACCAGGTCGAGGGCCAGCTCGACGTACTGGGCGGCGACCTCCTCCGCGGTGTGCGGACCGTCGGTGCGGAACCACTGCGCGAGCGAGGTGCACATCGTGGTCACCGCCCGCGCCGCCTGGTGCGGCATCCGGGTCGTGAACACCCCGGCGCGTACGCCGGCCTCGACCTCGGCGTCGACGATGCGCTGCTCGGCGACCCGCATGGCCGTCACCCGCTCGCGCGCCTCGGGCTCGAGGCTGCGCATCTCCGAGGCGCCGATGAAGCCGAGCTCGCGTCGGTGGGTGTGGAAGAGCGCCAGGCACTCGACGACCAGCGAGAGTCGCCGCTCCGGCCCGTGGTCCGCGGCACCGGCCTCGACCAGGGCCGCCGCCGTCCGCGCCTGCAGGTCGCGCATCGTCAGGTCGAGCAGCGCCACCAGCATCTCCTGCTTGCTCGCGTAGTGGTGGTACAGGCCGGGCACCGAGAGGCCGGCACGCTCGGCGACGATCCGCATCGTCGCCCCGTGGTAGCCGAACTCCACGAACGAGGACAGCGCCCCCGCCAGGGCGGGGTCGAGGTCGAGCGGGTCGAACCCGCGCCAGCCGAGGTCGGCCTCGCCGGGGGGGAGCGCGTCGCGGACCTCGGGGGTCGCCCCTGCCCCGTGGTCCCGCGCCGGGTCCGGGCCGTCGAGCAGTCGCACCGTCGCGACGTCCAGCGCCCGCGCCAGCGCGTCGAGCCGCTCGGTGGACACGCCCGTGAGGCCGTTCTCGATGCCGCTCAGGGTGGCCGCGCTGACACCGACGTGCCCCGCCAGCTGACGCAGCGTCAGGGACCGCTCGCGGCGTACACCCCGCACGGACTCACCCAGGCGCAGGCGGTGCGGTGACGGAGCAGGCGCATCGGTCGGTCTCGGCACGGGTTCAAGATAACTGACCCCAGGGCTCCCACGGCGGTAGGACGGCGAGTCACCCTTGACGAGCAGCGGTGCAGTCGAAAGAGTGATGGCCGTCACGCTGGCCACCCCTGAACCGAGCGCGCGTTCGCTCGCCCGCTCGTCGCCACCCACCGGAGGACCCATGAACGACGCCGCCCCCGACCTCGTCGACCTGCTCAAGGACGCACCTTCGAACTGGGGCAAGTGGGGCGAGGACGACGAGGTCGGCGGCCTGAACTACCTGGGCCCCGAGCAGGTGCTCGGCGCCGTGGGCCTGGTCCGCACGGGCAAGGTGTTCTGCATCCAGCGGCTGATCGGTGACCCGAAGGGCGACCCGGTCTGGCCCGGCCGCAAGCCCGCGGTGCGGACCCAGATCATGGACGAGGCGACCTGGGACGCCGACGACGCCCCGGCCTTCCCCGGCGGGCTGCACTACGCCGACGACATGATCAACGCCTTCCTGCAGGGCTCCACGCAGTACGACGCGCTCGGCCACGTGTGGTTCGACGGGCAGATGTACAACGGCTACGACGCCCGGTCCTCGGTCGGAGGCATGGACAAGGCCAGCGTCCAGCCGATCGCGGAGAAGGGCATCGTGGGGCGCGGGGTCCTCCTGGACATGGCGAGGTTCCGCGACAAGGTCTACCTCGACTCGGCCGAGACCTTCACCCACGAGGACCTGGTGGCGTGTGCGGAGTCCCAGGGCGTCGAGCTGCGCAAGCGCGACATCCTGGTCATCCGCACCAACTACCTCCAGCGCTTCTTCGAGCTCGGTGACGCCTTCTACGAGGGCTTCTGCGAGCCGGGCCTGGTCTACAGCCCCGAGCTGGTGCAGTGGTTCCAGGACATGGAGATCCCCAACCTGGTCACCGACACGATCGCCAACGAGGTCACCTTCGACCCCAACACCGGGGTCGCGCTGACGCTGCACAACGCGCTGATGCGCAACCTCGGCGTCACCTTCACCGAGATCGTGGACCTCGAGGAGCTCGCCGCCGACTGCGCCGAGGACGGGACCTACGAGTTCTGCTACACCGCGGCACCGATCAAGGTCGCCCAGGGCAGCGGCGCCCCGGTCAACCCCGTCGTCTTGAAGTAGGCGGGTCGTGAGCGGCTACGACGAGCGGCCCTGGTTGGCGCTCTACGGCGACCAGCCCGAGCAGCTGCCGCTCGAGCACCCCCACGCCCTGGCGATGTACCGCGCCTCGATCGAGGCCGACCCGGACGGGCGCGACGGCGTCGCGATCCGCTACTTCGACGGCGTCCTGACCCGCGGTGAGCTCGACGAGCAGTCCGACGCCCTGGCCTGCGCCCTGCTGGCGCACGGCTTCGAGCGCGGCGACCGGCTCGCGGTCTACCTGCAGAACGTGCCGGCGTTCGTGGTCTGCATGGTCGCGGCCTGGAAGGCCGGCGGGGTGATGGTCTCGATCAACCCGATGAGCCGGGTGCGCGAGCTGTCCTACCTGCTGGGCGACTCGGGGGCGACGGTGCTGGTCTCGCTCGAGACGCTCTACGACGAGGTGGCCCGCGAGGTCGTGCCCTCCACCGCCGTCGAGCTGGTGCTGACCACGAGCGAGCTCGACGGGCAGACCCGGGACGACCAGCGGCTCTTCGCCGACGTCACCCGGGCCCGCCACGAGGGCACGACCGACCTCGCCGAGCTGATCGAGAGCCATCGCGGCGAGGTGCCGCCCGAGGTCGACTTCGCGACCGACGACGTCGCCTTCCTGACCTACACCTCGGGCACGACCGGGGTGCCGAAGGGGGCGATGAACACCCACGGCAACGTGGTCTTCACCGCCGCGGTCTACCGCGACTGCGCCCGGTTCGGCCCGGGCGGCTCCGTGCTCGGGGTGGCGCCGCTGTTCCACATCACCGGGCTGATCGGGCACATCGCGATCAGCTTCGCGGCGCCGACGACGCTGGTGCTGGCCTACCGCTTCGAGCCGGGCGTGGTGCTCGACGCCCTGCTCGAGCACCGCCCGACGTACACGATCGCGGCGATCACCGCCTTCAACGCCCTGCTGAACCACCCGGACTGCTCGCAGGACCACTTCAGCTCGCTGACCAGCGTCTACTCCGGCGGTGCGGCGATCTCGCCGACGGCGGAGAAGAAGTTCAAGGAGCGGACGGGTCGGCAGGTGCACAACGCCTACGGCCTGACCGAGACCACGAGCCCGATGACGCTCACGCCGTTCGGGAGCGCCTCCCCGGTCGACCCGACGTCGGGTGCGCTCTCGGTCGGTGCGCCCGTGCCGAGCACCATCGTGCGGATCCAGGACGAGGACGGCCAGGACGTGGCGCTGGGCGAGATCGGCGAGATCGTCGCCGACGGCCCGCAGGTGGTCGCCGGCTACTGGGGCAAGCCGGAGGAGACCGCGGCCGGCCTGCCCGGCGGGGCGCTGAAGAGCGGTGACGTGGGGTTCATGAACCCCGAGGGCTGGATCTTCATCGTCGACCGCAAGAAGGACATGATCAACGCCTCCGGCTACAAGGTCTGGCCCCGCGAGGTCGAGGACGTGCTCGCCGAGCACGAGGCCGTGCGCGAGTCGGCCGTCGTCGGGGTGGCCGACGAGAGGCGCGGCGAGACCGTCAAGGCCTTCGTCAGCCTGCACGCCGGCGCCTCGGCCACCCCCGAGGAGCTGATCGCGCACTGCAAGGAGCGGATGGCGGCCTACAAGTACCCCCGCGAGGTCGTCGTCATCGACGAGCTGCCCAAGACCGTCACCGGCAAGATCCTGCGGCGCGAGCTGCGCGACTGAGCGGCTCGGGCTTCCGTCCCGCCTGTCACTTCCGGCTCGGGAACACCCGGCCGGCCGGGTGTTCCCAAGCCTGTCGGCTGTTGCAAAGGGCGACAGGCTCGAGAACTGGCCGACAAGCTCGGGCGTACGCCGACGGCGCGGTTACAGCGGGTCGGTGAACAGGTCCGGCTGGAGCGGACCGTCGCCAGGAACGCTGCGGTACGCATCCAGGTCGGTGACGCCCTCGGCGGCCAGCACCTCGTCGTCGATGAAGAAGTTCCCGGTGCAGGTGCGCGGGTCGCGGGTCAGGACGGCGTACGCCGCGTCGGCGACGATCGCCGGCGTCCGCGAGCCGGCCATCGCCTCGTCGCCGCCGAGCAGGTTCTGCACCGCGGCGGTCGCGACCAGCGTGCGGGGCCAGAGCGAGTTGACCGCGATGCCGGCCTCGCGCAGCTCCTCGGCGAGCCCGAGGGTGGTCAGGCTCATCCCGTACTTCGCCATCAGGTAGGCCAGGTTGGCGCCGGCCCACTCGGGCCGCAGGTCCAGCGGGGGCGAGAGCGTGAGGACGTGCGCCTGGTCGCTGCGCTCGAGGTGCTCGATCGCGCACCTGGAGAGCAGGAACGTGCCGCGCACGTTGATGTCGGCCATCAGGTCGTACTTCTTCATGCTGATCTCGCGGGTGCCGCTGAGGTCGATCGCGCTGGCGTTGTTGACGACCACGTCGATCCCGCCGAACCGCTCGACCGCGGCAGCGACCGCGCCCTCGACGTCCGCGTCGTTGCGCACGTCGCCCACGACCGCCAGCGACCGGCCACCGGCCTCCTCGATCTCGGCGGCCGCGGTGTGCACGGTGCCCTGGAGCCTCGGGTGCGGCTGGTCGGTCTTGGCCATCAGCACCACGTTGGCGCCGTCGCCGGCGGCGCGCAGCGCGATGGCCAGGCCGATCCCTCGGCTGCCGCCCGACATCAGGATCGTGCGACCGGCGAGCGTACGACGCTCCGGCTGCCCGGCGCTCACGCCGACACCCCGGCCGTGGTCGGTCGGCCCGGCGGCAGCACCGGCTCCCGCCCGAGCTCGCTGCGGGCGATGGAGCGCACGTGCACCTCGTCGGGTCCGTCGAAGAGCCGCATCGCGCGGTGCCAGCCGTACATCGCGGCCAGGGGGGTGTCGTCGGTCATCCCGGCCCCGCCGTGGACCTGGATGGCACGGTCGATGACGCGCGTCGCGGCGCGGGGGACCGCGACCTTCGCCATCGCGACGAGGTCCTTGGCCGCCTTGTTGCCCTCGGCGTCGATCACGGCGCAGGCGCGGTGGCACAGCAGCCGCGCCTGGTCGATCTCGATGCGCGACTCCGCGATCTCCTGGCGTACGACGCCCTGCTCGGCGAGCGGCGCCCCGAACGCGACCCGCTCCTGGGCGCGGGCGACGAGCAGTGCGAGCGCTCGCTCGGCCGCGCCCAGGGCCCGCATGCAGTGGTGGATGCGGCCGGGGCCGAGACGGGCCTGGGCGGCGGCGAACCCGCCGCCCTCCTCGCCGATCACGTTGCCCACGGGCACCCGGACGTCGTCGTAGGCGACCTCGGCATGGCCGTGCTGGTCGTGGCGGCCGAAGACCGGCAGGTCGCGCACCATCGTCACGCCCGGCGTGTCGCGCGGCACGATCACCATCGACTGCTGGCGGTGCGTGGCGGCCTCGGGATCGGTCTTGCCCATCACGATCAGCAGCTCGCAGCGTGGGTCCATCGCACCGCTGGTCCACCACTTGCGACCGTTGATGACGTACTCGTCGCCGTCGCGGCGGATCTCGGTCTCGATGTTCGTCGCATCCGAGCTGGCCACCCGCGGCTCGGTCATCGAGAAGGCCGAGCGGATCTCACCGGCGAGCAGCGGCTCGAGCCAGCGCTCCTGCTGCTCGGCAGTGCCGAGCAGGTGCAGCAGCTCCATGTTGCCGGTGTCCGGCGCCGCGCAGTTGATCGCCTCCGGTGCGAGCTCGAGGCTCCACCCGGACAGCTCGGCGATCGGGGCGTACTCCAGCTGGGTCAGGCCGGAGGAGGAGGGCAGGAACAGGTTCCACAGGTCCTCGGCCTGCGCGGCCTGCTTCAGCTCCTCGATCACGGGCGGGACGTCGTGGCTCTCCGGGCCGGCGGCGTGGCGCTGCTCGTCGTACGTCGCCTCCGCGGGCAGCACGCGGTCGCGCATGAACGCCACCATCCGCCCGTGCAGCTCGACGGCCCGCTCGGAGGGGGCGGGCAGGGACGGGTGGTGCGGTGACGCGTCGCTCACGGGGGCTCCTGAATCTCGACCGAGTCATCGCTCGGGTCTTGTTCACTATAGGGCGGTGTGGCGCTCCGTCCGTCATGATGTCCCCGTGACCCGGTCCCGAGCCACCACCCTCCCGCCCCTGCCCGCACGCCCGACGACGGGCGACGCGCGATGAGCGCCGGGCTCTTCGGCCTGCTCGACGACGTCGCGGCGCTCTCGCGCCTGGCCGCGGCCTCGATCGACGACGTCGGGGCCGCGGCCGCCCGGGCCTCGGCCAAGGCGGCCGGGGTCGTGGTCGACGACGCCGCCGTCACCCCGCAGTACGTGCGGGGTCTCGCCGCGCAGCGCGAGGTCCCGATCATCAAGCGGATCGCGATCGGCTCCATCCGCAACAAGCTCCTGTTCATCCTGCCCGCTGCGCTGCTCCTCAGCGAGTTCCTGCCGTGGGCGCTCACCCCGATCCTGATGCTCGGCGGGGCCTACCTGTGCTACGAGGGCGCCGAGAAGGTCTGGCACGCGATCTCCGCGCGACGTGGGGCGCACGGCGCCGCCGGACACGGCGACGGGGCGCCGACGGGGCCGACGGCGCCGACGGGGGCGGCAAGTCCGAGGACGAGGTCGTCAAGGGCGCGGTGCGCACCGACCTGATCCTCTCGGCCGAGATCATGGTGATCGCGCTCAACGAGATCGCCGCCGAGGGCTTCTGGTCCCGGCTGCTCATCCTGGTCGTCGTCGCGTTCTTCATCACCGCCGTCGTGTACGGCGCGGTGGCGATCATCGTGAAGATGGACGACCTCGGCCTGGCCCTGGTCGAGCGCTCCGGCGCCGGGAGCGCCGCCGGCCGGTTCGGTGCCGGGCTGGTCGCGGCGATGCCGCGGCTGCTCTCCGTGCTCACCGTGGTCGGCACGGCCGCGATGCTGTGGGTCGGCGGCCACATCGAGCTGATCGGGCTCGACGAGCTCGGGGTGAGCGGGCCCTACGACCTCGTGCACCACCTCGAGGAGGTCGTGCACGACGCCGTCGCCGGCGTCGGCGGCGTGCTGGCGTGGCTGGTCAACACCGCGGCCTCCGCCCTCCTGGGCGCGGTGGTCGGGGGGGTCCTGGTGGCGATCATGACCGTGGTCCCCTCCCGCGCCGGCGCGCACTGACGCGCCTCACACGTTGCGCCGGTACTGCCCGCCCACCTCGAAGAACGCCTCGGTGACCTGACCGAGCGAGCACACGCGGGCGGCGTCCATCAGCACCGCGAACACGTTGCCGTCGCCCATCGCGGTCTCCTTGAGCCTGGCCAGGGCGGCGTCGGCCTCGGTGCGGTGGCTCTCGCGGAAGGCGCGGACGCCGTCGAGCTGGGCCTGCTTCTCCTCGTCGGTGGCCCGGGCCAGCTCGACGTGCTGCGGCGTCGCGTCGTCGGACTCGGCCGCCAGGAAGGTGTTGACGCCGACGATGGGCAGCGACCCGTCGTGCTTGCGGTGCTCGTAGAGCATCGACTCGTCCTGGATCCGACCGCGCTGGTAGCCGGTCTCCATGGCGCCGAGGACGCCGCCGCGCTCGTTGATCCGGTCGAACTCCGCGAGCACGGCCTCCTCGACGAGGTCGGTGAGCTGGTCGATCACGAACGAGCCCTGCAGCGGGTTCTCGTTCATCGCCATGCCCCACTCACGGTTGATGATCAGCTGGATCGCCAGCGCCCGGCGTACGGACGCGGCACCCGGGGTCGTGACGGCCTCGTCGTAGGCGTTGGTGTGCAGCGAGCTGGCGTTGTCGTAGATCGCGATCAGCGCCTGGAGCGTGGTGCGGATGTCGTTGAAGTCCATCTCCTGCGCGTGCAGGGAGCGACCGGAGGTCTGCACGTGGTACTTCAGCTTCTGGCTGCGCTCGTTCGCGCCGTACTTGTCGCGCATCGCGACCGCCCAGATCCGTCGGGCGACGCGGCCGATGACGGAGTACTCCGGGTCCATGCCGTTGGAGAAGAAGAACGACAGGTTCGGCGCGAAGTCGTCGATGTCCATCCCGCGCGCGAGGTAGGCCTCGACGTAGGTGAAGCCGTTGGCCAGGGTGAAGGCGAGCTGGCTGATCGGGTTCGCCCCGGCCTCGGCGATGTGGTAGCCGGAGATCGAGACCGAGTAGAAGTTGCGCACGGACCGCTCGATGAACCACTCCTGGATGTCGGCCATCATCCGCAGGCTGAACTCGGTCGAGAACAGGCAGGTGTTCTGGCCCTGGTCCTCCTTGAGGATGTCGGCCTGCACCGTCCCGCGCACCGTCGCCAGCGCGGTCGCGTCGTCGACGCCGGCCTCGCGCGCCTGGTCGAGCACGGCGTTGAGGAAGAACGCCAGCACGGTCGGGGCGGGCCCGTTGATCGTCATCGAGACCGACGTCGTGGGGCTGAGCAGGTCGAAGCCGTCGTAGAGGGTCTTCATGTCCTCCGATGACGCGACCGAGACGCCCGAGGTGCCGACCTTGCCGTAGATGTCGGGACGCGGGTCGGGGTCGCGGCCGTAGAGCGTGACCGAGTCGAAGGCGGTCGAGAGCCGCTTGGCGTCGCCGTCGGCGGAGAGCACCTTGAAGCGGCGGTTGGTGCGCGCCGGGTCCCCCTCGCCCGGCGAACATCCGAGCCGGGTCCTCACCGTCCCGCTTGAAGGGGAAGACCCCGGCGGTGAACGGGAACCGGCCCGGCAGGTTCTCCCGGCGCCAGAAGCGCACCAGCTCGCCGTGGTCGGCGTACGCCGGCAGCGCGACGCGGGGGATCTTGCTGCCCGAGAGCGACTCCCGCGTCAGCTGGGTGGTCAGCTCCTTGTCGCGGACCTGCGTGACCATCTCGTCGCCGGAGTAGGACTCGACGACGTCGGCCCACCCGGCGATCTGGTCGGCGAGCTCGGGTGGGACCTCACGCTGGGTCTTCTCCAGCAGCCCGGGCAGGTCGCCCTGGTCCCCGTCGCCGAGCGCCTCGCGCACGGCCTCGACCTGCTGCAGGCGACGCGCCGCGTCGGCCAGTCGCTCGCTGTCGGCGTGGTAGCCGCGCACCGTCTCGGTGATCTCGGCGAGGTAGCGCACCCGCTCGGTCGGGACGACCTGGCGGATCCCGGAGGAGTGGCGGACGTCGACCGCCGGGAGCACGCCGTCGCTCACGCGCAGCCCGTGCTCGCCGAGCAGTCGACGCAGCTCCTGGTAGAGCGCGGTGACGCCGTCGTCGTTGAAGGTCGCCGCCGAGGTGCCGAAGACCGGCATGTCGTCGGGCTGGCTGCCGAAGGCCTCGCGGTTGCGCACGAGCTGGCGGCCGACGTCGCGCAGCGCGTCCTTGGCGCCGCGTCGCTCGAACTTGTTGATCGCCACGACGTCGGCGAAGTCGAGCATGTCGATCTTCTCCAGCTGCGAGGCCGCGCCGAACTCGGGCGTCATCACGTAGAGCGAGGTGTCGACGAACGGCACGATCGCCGCGTCGCCCTGCCCGATGCCCGGCGTCTCGACGACGACCAGGTCGAAGCCGGCGGCCTTGAGCACGGTGAGCACGTCGTCGAGGTGCTCGGGCAGCTCGCGCGCGCCGCGGGTGGCCAGCGAGCGGAAGTAGACGCGGTCGCCGTCGAGGGAGTTCATCCGGATCCGGTCGCCGAGCAGCGCGCCCCCGCCCTTGCGCCGCGTCGGGTCGACGGCGAGCACCGCGACGCGCAGCTTGTCCTGCTGGTCCAGGCGCAGACGTCGGACGAGCTCGTCGGTCAGCGACGACTTGCCCGACCCGCCCGTGCCGGTGATGCCCAGGACCGGGACGTCGCGCTCGGCGGCCGCGTGCCGCAGCCGGTCGAGCGCGTCCTCGCCGAGGCGTCCGGTCTCGGCGCCGGTGATGGCCCGGGCCACCGCGCCGTGGTCGCCCGCGATGACGTCGTCGGCGCCGACCCCCCGCACCTGCCACAGGTCGCGGTCGCAGTCGGCGACGACGGAGTTGATCATCCCGGCGAGGCCCATCCGCTGGCCGTCCTCGGGGGCGAAGATCGTCACGCCCGAGTCGCGCAGCCGGGTGATCTCGTCACGCACGATCACCCCGCCACCGCCGCCGACGACCTGCACGTGGCCCGCGCCGCGCTCGCGCAGCGACTCGACGAGGTACTCGAAGTACTCGATGTGCCCGCCCTGGTAGGAGCTGACCGCGACGCCCTGCACGTCCTCCTGGATCGCCGCGTCCACGACGTCGGCCACCGAGCGGTTGTGCCCGAGGTGGATCACCTCGCAGCCCTGGCTCTGCAAGATCCGCCGCATGATGTTGATCGACGCGTCGTGTCCGTCGAAGAGGGCCGACGCGGTGACCAGACGCACGGGGTTGGTGGGGACGTGCAGCTGGCTCACGGGAGCTCCGGCGGGTGTCGGGGGAAGGGACGTGCCCAACTTAGTAGGACGTCCTACTAAATGCCATCCGAGCCCCTCGGCGACCCGGACGACGTACGGTCGGGCGGTGCGTGCCCCCCGGATGCTCCCCGCCCTCGCCCTTGCCCTCGCCCTCCTCGCCGCGCTGCTGGCGCCGGGTCCCGCCGCGGCGGCCGGCGACAACCCGCTCGCCGGACGGCCGTGGGGCGTCTACAAGGGCGCCGCCGAGATGGCCTGGCAGCCCTACGTCGACGCGCGCGGCGCCCGCAGGAAGACCCTCGCCAAGATCGCGCTCCGGCCCAAGGCGAAGTGGTTCGGCGACTGGATCGCCCAGCGCGACATCGCCGAGCGGGTGCGGGAGTACGTCGCGTCGAGCCAGGACGGCCACCCTCGGGCGCTGGTGCAGATGAGTGTCTTCCGGATGGTGCCGTGGGAGCACGAGGCGTGCGATCGCCTGCCGACCCGGGCCGAGCGCCGCTCCTACCGTGCCTGGACCGACGCCTTCGCCCGCGCGCTCGGCCGCACGCCCGCGGCGATCGTGCTGCAGCCCGACGGACCGTTCGCGCTCTGCGCGCCCGGCGGGTCGAAGGTGCCCTCGCGGCTGATCGCGTACTCCGCGAAGAAGCTCTCCGCGCTGCCGCACACGAGCGTCTACCTCGACGCCGGCGCCGCCGACTGGCCCGCCGCGGGGCAGGGCGGGGTCGAGGAGGCCCTGAAGTTCCTGATCCCGGGCGGGGTCGAGCACACCCGGGGCGTCGCGCTGAACTCCACGCACTACTCGGCCACCGGGTTGGAGGTGCGCCGAGCCGCCGCGCTGGTCAAGGCCCTCGCCGCCCGAGGGATCCGCGGCAAGCACGCCGTCATCAACACCTCCTCCAACGGCCACCCGTTCCCCTTCGGCACCTACGACGGCAAGGACCCGGACAACGCCCGCGTCTGTCGATCGGTCGACGACACCCGCCGCTGCGTCTCGCTCGGCATCCCCCCGACCCACCGGGTCGGTGCCGCGAGGTGGGGGCTGTCCCGCGCCGTGGACCGCCTGGCCCGCCGCCACGTCGACGGGTACCTGTGGTTCGGTCGGCCCTGGCTCCACCGCCAGAACTCGCCGTTCGTCCTGAGCCGCGCCCTCGCGGTCGTGCGTGCCAGCCCCTTCTCCTGAGCCGCCCGATCGGGCGACCCTCCAGGCACGGAGGCCCGTGCGATGATCGTCACGCGCGCTCGAAGGTCGGCGCCGGAGGGGGTTCGTCATGCAGTGGTGGGGCTGGTTGATCGTGGTCCTCGTGGTGGTGCTCGTGCTGGTCGGCGGGTTCCTCGCGATCCAGGCCCGTCGTCGCCGCGGTGGCGTGATCATCTCGTCGGGGCAGTCCGACCGATCGGGCCGGAGCGGTCGACGATGAGGCTGATGCGCACCTCCGAGATCGCCAAGCGACCGGTCGTCACGATGGCCGGTGAGAACGTCGCCCAGGTCAAGGACATCGTCTACGCCGCCGACGGTGGCTCGGTCGAGGGCTTCACCCTCGCCGGGACCGGCCTGTTCTCCGGGCCGCTCAAGCAGGCCCTGTCGTGGACCGCGGTCTCCGCGCTCGGCGCCGACGCCGTGATGATCACCGACGAGAGCGTGCTCGAGCCCAGGGCGACCGTCGTCGACCGCTCCCGGAGCAGCGCCGGCACGACCGGCAACGTGCTGGGCTCCCAGGTGCTCACCGACGCCGGGGTCGACCTCGGCACGGTGCACGACGTGGTCGTCTCCGTCAGCGGTGGCCAGGCGTGCGACGTCGTCGGCTACGAGATCAAGGCCTCCGACGCCCTGGCCACGCAGGGCGAGCTGGTGCTCGTCCCGCTGCCGGACACGATCGCGGCCTCCGGGGAGCACCTGATGGTGCCGGCCAGCGCCAAGGACTTCGTCGGCCACGACCTCGCCGGCTTCGGCGCGGCCGTCGAGTCGTTCCGCACCCACCTGAGGGGCGACGCGTCGTGAAGTTCTCGGAGGCGAAGAACCGCAAGGTCGTCAGCTCCAGCACCGCCGCCACGATCGGCAAGGTGAAGAGCTTCGTCGTCGACCCCGCCACGCGCTCGGTGGTCGCGGTCCGGCTGAAGAAGAGCGAGGCCGGCGACATCCTGCGCTGGTCGGACCTGACGGCGTTCGGGACCGACGCGGTGACCGTGACCGCCCCGGACAAGCTCGTCGAGCAGGACGAGGCCGTCGCCGCGCTGACGGGCAAGGCCCACGACGTCCTGGGCAAGCGCGTCCTGAGCTCGGCGGGCGACGAGCTCGGCGAGGTGGCCGACATCGACTTCGACCCCGAGACGGGCGGCGTGGTGAGCATCCTGATCGCCGACAACGACGCCGTCGAGGGCACCCGCCTGATCGGTGTCGGCGCCTACGCCGTCGTCGTGCGCGGCGAGCCCGCCTGAGGGCGCGCCCGACCTGCCCGACCCGGCCCGGCCCGGGCCGCGGTCCGGGCCACGATTCGGGGACGGGATCGGGCGTGGGTGCCGGTTCGGGTGTGGTGCGGGTGGCCGGGGCCCTGGCTAGCGTCTTCGGACGTTCGGCAGGAGCCGGGCTACCGATGCACGATTCTCGAGGCAGGAGAGACGATGAAGGCAGTGACGTGGCAGGGCGTTCGCGACGTACAGGTCCAGGAGGTGCCGGACCCCCGCATCGAGGAGCCGACCGACGCCGTGGTCCGGATCACCTCGACCGGGCTGTGCGGCTCGGACCTGCACCTCTACGAGACGCTCGGACCCTTCATGGGCCAGGGCAACATCCTGGGCCACGAGCCGATGGGCATCGTGGAGGAGGTCGGCGCCCAGGTGACGCGGGTCGCGGTCGGTGACCGCGTGGTGCTCCCGTTCCAGATCTGCTGCGGGTCCTGCTACATGTGCGACCAGGGTCTGCAGACGCAGTGCGAGACCACCCAGGTGCGAGAGCACGGGATGGGCGCCGCGCTGTACGGCTTCTCGAGGCTCTACGGCGAGGTGCCCGGCGGCCAGGCGGAGTACCTGCGCGCGCCGCTGGTCGACGCCAACGCCGTCGTCGTGCCGGACGGCCCGCCCGACGACCGGTTCGTCTACCTCAGCGACGTGCTGCCCGACCGCGTGGCAGTCGGTGGAGTACGCCGGCATCCCCGCCGGGGGGAGCGTGACCGTGATGGGCGCGGGCCCGATCGGAGACATGGCGAGCCGCATCGCAGCCCACCGTGGCCACCGCGTGATCACCGTCGACCTCGTGCCCGAGCGGCTGCGAGCGGGTGGGGGCGTTCGGCGCCGAGACGATCGACCTGCGCGAGGTCGACGACCTCGGTGCCGCGGTGCGCGGCATGACGGGTGGGCGGGGCACCGACGCGGTGATCGACGCCGTCGGGATGGAGGCGCACGGCGCGCCCGCCGCCAAGGTGGTGCAGCGACTCGCCGGGTTCCTGCCCGACGCCGTCGCCGCGCCGCTGATGAAGACCGCGGGCGTCGACCGCCTCACCGCGCTCTACAACGCGATCGACGTCGTCCGCCGCGGGGGCACCGTCTCCGTGATCGGGGTCTACGGCGGTGCGGCGGACCCCCTGCCGATGATGACGATGTTCGACAAGCAGATCCAGCTGCGGATGGGTCAGGCCAACGTGCGCCGCTGGGTCGACGACATCATGCCGCTGCTCACCGACGAGGACCCGCTCGGTGTCGACACCTTCGCCACCCACCACGTGCCGCTGAGCGAGGCCGCCCACGCCTACGAGATCTTCCAGGCCAAGCAGGACGGCTGCTGCAAGGTGGTGCTGCGGCCCTGAGGCCCACGGACCGGTCACGACGTGCCGCCGAGGACCGAGGTGTCGCCGCCCGGTCCGGCGATGAACCGGTCCGGCGAGACGGCGACGAGGTAGGTCGACGATCGAGGCACGGCGGCTCGAGGTGGGGTCGCCCCTCACGCTGGCAGGGCCCGCGCCGCACCGCCAGCGACGCTCAGCAGCCGAGGTGCTCGCGCAGCGCGCCCATCGCGTCGTCGACGAGCTCGGCGATCGAGCGAGCGTGGTCGCGCATCCACTGGTCGTAGGCGGCGAGCGCGAGGGCGAGCGAGACGTGGCCGACCGTCGTCGGGACGACGTCGTGCGCCGCGCAGCCGAGGCGCTCGGCGACGTGCTCGGCGATCACCCCGCGCCACTCGGCGTAGCGCAGCGCCGAGTGCGCCTGGAGCTCCGGGGTGCCCAGGATCAGCGTCATCCGCTCGCGGTGGTCGGGTCTGGCGTCACCGGGGAACTCGTTGAACCGGACCACCCCGCGGTGCACCGACTCCCACAGCGGCAGGTCGGGCGGCGCCTCGGCCAGGATCCGGCGGAAGTCGTCGAGGGTGCGGTCGAACTGGCCCCACGGGATGTCGTTCTTGGAGGCGTAGTAGCGGAACAGCGTGCGCCGACCGACCCCGACCGCGGCGGCGATGTCGTCGAGCGTGGTGCCGGCGAAGCCGCGCTCGGCGAACAGCCCGAACGCAGCCTGCTCGATGGCGGCGTGGCTCGTGGCCACCGGTCGCCCCAGCGCACGCGGGGCGGTGGCCGTCATGGCCCCGAGCCTAACCGCCGTCACGACCGCGATCCCGTCCTGCGGTCAGCCTCGAAACCCGAGCGGCGGGAGGGGCTTGTGGCCACGGGTGCCAATAGTGTGATGTGGACCTCACCACATCCGAGCACCGAGGAGCACCGATGAACCCCGAGCAGACCGAGAGCACCGAGGACCTGACCGCCGAGACGCTCGTCGAGGAGGTCTCGATCGACGGCATGTGCGGCGTCTACTGATGCTCGACGAGCCCTGGACCCTGTCCCCGTCGGTCGCCCTGCGCCCCGAGCCCTTCGGCGCGCTGGCCTACCACTTCGGCAACCGCAAGCTCACCTTCCTCAAGCGGCCCGAGCTGGTGGCGGTGGTCCAGGGACTCGGCGAGGCCCCCGACGTCCGCTCCGCGCTGGTCGCGGCCGGCGTCCCGGAGCACCAGCACGCGGCGTACGCCCAGGCGCTGGCCGGGCTCGCCGCCACCGACATGATCCGCCCCCGCACCTCCGACACGGTGGGAGCCACCGCATGACCCTCGCCCCCGAGCGTCCCGTCCGCACCGCACCCGCGACCGGCCGGCCTGCCCGCCCCGAGGGCGGCACCCTGGTCGAGCAGTTCGAGTTCGGCCTCGACGCCCCGATCTGCCTGACCTGGGAGCTCACCTACGCCTGCAACCTCGAGTGCGCGCACTGCCTCTCCTCGAGCGGGCGCCGCGACCCCGACGAGCTGAGCACCGAGCAGTGCGAGGCCGTCATCGACGAGCTCCAGCGGATGCAGGTCTTCTACGTCAACATCGGCGGCGGCGAGCCGACCATCCGCCCCGACTTCTGGCACCTCCTCGAGTACGCCGTGGCGCACGACGTGGGCGTGAAGTTCTCCACCAACGGCGTGCGGATCACCCCCGAGCGGGCGCGCTTCCTGGCCTCGACCGACTACGTCGACGTCCAGATCTCCCTGGACGGCGCGACGCCCGAGGTCAACGACTACGTGCGCGGCCCCGGCTCCTACGACATGGCCCTGACCGCCCTGGCCAACCTCCAGGACGCGGGCTTCGCCGACGCCAAGATCTCGGTCGTCTGCACCCGCGAGAACATCGGCCAGCTCGACGAGTTCAAGGCCCTCGCCGACCGCTTCGGTGCGACGCTGCGCCTGACCCGGATGCGCCCCTCGGGCCGCGGCGCCGACGTGTGGGACGAGCTGCACCCGCTGCCCGCACCAGCAGCGCGAGCTCTACGACTGGCTCGTGGCCAACGGCGACAACGTGCTCACCGGCGACTCCTTCTTCCACCTCGCCGCGTTCGGGGAGGCCCTGCCCGGCCTCAACCTGTGCGGCGCCGGGCGCGTGGTCTGCCTGATCGACCCCGTGGGCGACGTCTACGCCTGCCCGTTCGCCATCCACGAGGAGTTCCTGGCCGGCAACCTGCTCGACGACGGCGGCTTCCAGTCCGTGTGGCAGACCTCCGAGCTCTTCGGTGACCTCCGCTCGCCGCAGACCGGCGGCGCCTGCACGAAGTGCCAGCACTTCGACGCCTGCCGTGGCGGGTGCATGGCCGCGAAGTTCTTCACCGGCCTGCCCCTCGACGGACCCGACCCGGAGTGCGTCCAGGGCTACGGCGAGACCGCCCTGGCCGGCGAGCGCACGATCCCGGTGGCCAGCCAGGACCACTCCAAGGCCACCCCGACCCGCAACCAGCCGGTGATGCTCCAGCTGCTCACCCGCCGCCCGGACGGTGCGGGAGGTGGCGCCGCGGGCGCTCCGGTCTCGGCGTGCGCCGAGAGCCCGCTCGCCGGGTTCGACCCCGGCGGCGAGGCTGCGGCCGCCTCGGCCTCCGGCGGCTGCGCGTGCTCGGGCGGAGGTCACTGATGGAGACCGACCTCTCCTCCCGGATGGCCAGCCCTGCGCGGCAAGATCGAGAACCCCTGGAAGCAGAACCCCTGGTTCGAGTCCGTCGCCGTCGCGCAGGAGCGCGCCCGCAAGCGACTGCCCAAGCCCGTGTACGGCGCCCTGGTCGCCGGCTCCGAGCGGGGCCAGACCATCGAGGACAACGAGCGTGCGTTCGGCGAGATCGGCTTCGCCCCGCACGTCGCCGGCCACCAGCCGGAGCGCTCGATGGGCCGCACCGTGCTCGGCCAGGACGTCTCGCTGCCGGTGCTGATCAGCCCCACCGGCGTCCAGGCCGTCCACCCCGACGGCGAGGTCGCCGTCGCCCGGGCCGCCGCCTCCCGCGGCACGATCATGGGCCTGTCGAACTTCGCCTCGAAGTCCGTCGAGGACGTCTGCGCGGTCAGCGACCAGACCTTCTTCCAGATGTACTGGACCGGCGACCGCGACGTCATGGTCCAGCGCATGCAGCGCGCCTCGGACGCCGGCTCGAAGGGCCTCATCGCCACCCTCGACTGGTCGTTCTCGATGGGCCGCGACTGGGGCTCCCCGGAGATCCCCGAGAAGGTCGACCTGAGGACGATGGTGCGGATGGCGCCACTGGTCGCGGGCAAGCCGCGCTGGCTGTGGGAGTTCGGGAGGACCGGGACGATCCCCGACCTGACCGCGCCCAACCTCGCGCCCCCGGGCGAGACGAAGGGCCCGACGTTCTTCGGCGCCTACTACGAGTGGATGACCACCACCCCGCCGACCTGGGACGACGTGTCGTGGATGTGCGAGCAGTGGTCGCAGATCAGCGCAGGCAAGCCGTTCGTGCTCAAGGGTGTGTGCCGCGTCGACGACGCACGACGCGCCGTCGACGCGGGCGTCGCGGGCATCTCGGTGTCCAACCACGGCGGCAACAACCTCGACGGCACCCCGGCCACCATCCGCTGCCTGCGTCCGATCGCGCAGGCCGTCGGCGGCGACGTCGAGGTGCTCCTGGACGGCGGCGTACGCCGGGGCTCCGACGTGGTCAAGGCGCTCGCCCTCGGCGCCCGTGCGGTGATGATCGGACGGGCCTACCTGTGGGGGCTGGCGGCCAACGGCGAGCAGGGCGTCGGCAACGTGCTCGACGTGCTGCGCTCGGGCATCGACTCCGCGCTGCTCGGCATGGGTCTGTCCTCGATCGACGAGCTCGAGGCCGGCATGCTGCTGGTGCCCGAGGACTTCGACCGGGTGCTCGGGGCGACCTCCCCCCACACCGCCGGCTTCTGAGCCGTGGGGTGGGCGTGAGCCTGACCGGTCGACTCGGCAGGTCGACTGGGCGACCTGACCTGGCCCGAGGTGGGGCGGGGCGCGACCGTGCTGGTCCCGGTCGGCTCGATCGAGCAGCACGGGCCGCACCTGCCCCTCGACACCGACTCCGCGATCGCCTCGGCCGTGGCGCACTCCCTCGCGGCGCGTCTGCCGGGCGAGGCGCTCGTGGCCCCCGCGGTGGTCTACGGCTCCAGCGGCGAGCACCAGTCGTTCGCGGGCACGTCCTCGGTCGGGTCCGAGTCGCTGCGGCTGACCGTGCTCGAGCTGGTCCGCTCGCTGCGCACCTGGGCCGGGCGGGTCGTGCTCGTCAACGGCCACGGCGGCAACCTCGCACCGCTCGACGACGCGGTGCGCCAGCTCGTCGCCGAGGGCCACGACGTCGTCCGGGTCGCCTGCGCGACCGAGCAGCGACACGGCGCGGGGGACCTGCACGCGGGGCGCACCGAGACCTCGCTGATGCTGCACCTGCGGCCGGCGTCGGTGCGTCTGGACCGCGCCGCGGTGGGCGACGTACGCCCGCTGGCCGAGATCCTGCCGCTGATGGTGGCCGGCGGCGTCGCCGCCGTCTCGGCCAACGGCGTCCTCGGGGACCCCCGTGGGGCCAGTGCCGCCGAGGGTGCGGCTGTCCTGGAGCGCATGGTCGAGCTGGCGCTGGCCCAGGTGGGCGCGCGCGAGGGCGCGGCACGGTGAGGGTCGCCCTGGTCACCGGCGCGGCCCGGGGCATCGGCGCCGCGGTCACCCGCCGGCTCGCCGTCGAGGGGTACGCCGTCGTCGCCCTCGATGCCTGCGGCGGCCCGGACGCCACGCCGTACCCGATGCCGACGCGCGCCGACCTCGAGGCCGTGTGCGCGCCGTACGACGACGTGGTCGCCGGTCGTCGGCGACGCCCGCGACCCCGACGTGCTGCGCGGGGCCGTCGCCGACGCCGTCGAGCGCTGGGGCCGCCTCGACGTCGCCGTGGCCGGCGCCGCCGTCGTGGCCGGGGGGCAGGCGCTGTGGGAGACGCCGCCCGCCACCCTCGACCTGCTCCTGGACGCCGACGTCCGCACGGTCTGGCACACCGCGGCCGCCGCCGTGCCCGCGATGCTCGCCGGGCCGGACCCGTCGGGCTGCCGCTTCGTGGCGCTCGCCTCGGCGGCAGGCAGCCACGGACTGTTCCACCTCGCGGCGTACACCGTGGCCAAGCACGCGGTCGTCGGACTGGTGAGGGCTCTGGCGGCCGACCTCGCCGGGACCGGGGTCACCGCGGTCGCGGTCTCGCCGGGCTCGACCGGCACCGCGATGCTGCAGCAGAGCGCCGCGCTCTACGACACGACGACCGACGACCTCGCCGGTCACCAGCTCTTGCGCCGGGTGCTCGAGCCCGACGAGATAGCCGCTACGGTCGCGTTCTGCTGCAGCCGTGAGGGCGCGGCGCTCAACGGCGGCGTGGTCGCCGCGGACGGAGGGTTCGGTGGCTGATCCGGCCCAGGAGCCGACAGGTGCGCTGCACGACGCCTTCTACGTGCCGACCGGGGACGGCGAGGACACCTTCGTCTCGACCGGCGCCACGGCGAGCCCGTGGGACACCTCGCTCCAGCACGGCGGTCCGCCCGCGGCGCTGCTGGCCCGTGCGGTCGAGCGCGCCCGGCCCGATGCCGCGATGCCGATCGCGCGGATCACCGTCGACATGCTCGGCGGGATCGGCCAGGGACGGATCCGCACCGAGGCCGAGGTCGTGCGGCCAGGGCGGCGGATCGAGCTGGTCGCGGCCCGGCTCTTCGTGGACGACACGCTCGCCGTCAGCGCGACCGCCTGGCGGATCCGCACCAGCGCCGGCTCCACGGCCGAGCACGACGACCCCGTCGAGCTCCCCGGTGTCCCCGCTGCGCAGCCGGCCGGCTTCTTCTCCGGGGTCAGCGACGACTGGGGCTACGGCCGCGCCTTCGACTGGCGCTACGTCGAGGGTGGGCTGGACGACCTCGGTCCGGCCCGGGTCTGGGTGCGACCGCGGATCCCGCTGGTCGCGGGCGAGGAGACCTCGCCGGTCTCGCGGCTGCTCAGCGTGGCCGACTCGACGAACGGGGTCTCGGCCCGGCTGCCGCTCTCGCAGTGGTGGTTCATCCCGCCGACCGTGACGGTGACCGTGCAGCGCCCGCCCGCCGGTGACTGGATGCTGCTCGACGCCGCCACGACCATCGGCCCGGACGGCGTCGGGCTGGCCCAGGGCGCGATGTACGACGAGCGCGGTCTGTGCGCCGTCGTGGCCCAGCCGCTCATGGTCGCCCCCCGCTGAGCACGCCGCGCCGGGACCGCCCGCGCGCTCCGCAGGGGTGAGCAGGACCCGACCAGGCAGGAGGCACCGTGGGAGACCCAACCCGGTGCCATCCGTGCCTCGTCACCCCCAGGAGTCCCACCATGAGCCAGGACGGCTCCCCCCGCCGCGACCTGCACTCCTCGAAGCCCCGCGAACGGTTCGACACCGACGGACGGGGCGAGGAGTCTCCCGACTACGACGGGCCCCGGCACCAGGTGCGGCCGCGCTGGTCGTGGAGCGGGCTCGGCCTGCTCGTGCTCGGGGGGATCATCGGTGGGGTCGGCGTGGCCGTGGTGTCCGTCCCGGCGATCGTCGTCGGGGCCCTGGTCCTCCTCGCCGGCGCCGGCGCCGCGGTCTACGGCGGCCTGTTCTACGACATCGAGGCCGGCTCGGCGCCGGTCAGCGACGCGAAGCGCGAGGTGCCCGGAGCGAGCGCGGTCGTCGTCGACGACGAGCTCCAGAGCGACGTGGCCAGCCAGGAGCGCAGGTTGGCGGCGATGCGCGCACGCCCGGCCGTACGGCCCTCGCTGCGTCGTCCCGCTGCCGGCGTCCTGATCCTCGTCGCGGTGTTCCTGGTGGTCACGCAGGGTGCGTTCTACGCCGACGACCCGACCGGTCGTGCGGGGACGCTGCGGGCGACGGCCGCGGCGATCGCGATCGGCCTGCCTGCGCTCTACCTCTTCCAGGTCCGGGCGTCCCTGGCCGCGTCGGCGCTGTGCCTGCTCGCCGGCGTGGGCCTGGTGGCCTCGGCCCTGCTCGCCGACCACGCCACCGACCGCTCCCAGGTCAGCGAGCTGCTCTGCGGCGTGCTCGTCCTCGCCGTGCTGCCACCGTGCGTGCTGCCGGTCCTGCGCCGCGCGCGGGGTAGCCACCGCGCGGCCCGCGGACGGGCCTGACGGCTCGGGCGTCGCGGTTGCCCGGCGGTCGCGGGAGGCGTACCGTCCGTTCGTCTGATGAACATCCGTTCGTCTAGCGAACATCCAGGAGAGCCATGACCGCCGCGTTCGTGTACGCCGCCACCCGTACCCCCTTCGGCCGCTTCGGCGGTGCCCTGGCCGAGTCCCGCCCCGACGACCTGGCCGCGGCCGCGCTCACCGGCCTGCTCGGCAAGGTCGACGCGCTCGACCCCGGCGCGATCGGTGACGTCGTGTGGGGCTGCGCCAACGGCGCCGGCGAGGACAACCGCAACGTCGGACGGATGGCCGTGCTGCTCGCGGGTCTGCCGACGTCGGTGCCGGCGACGACGATCAACCGGCTGTGCGGCTCGTCCCTCGACGCCGCCATGCAGGGCTCACGCACGATCGAGACCGGTGACGCCGAGGTGGTGGTCGCCGGGGGCGTGGAGTCGATGACCCGGGCACCCTGGGTGCTGCCCAAGCCCGCCCGGGCCTTCCCGGCCGGCAACGCCACCGCCGTCTCGACGACGCTGGGCTGGCGACTGGTCAACGAGCGCATGCCAGAGGAGTGGACGGTCTCGCTCGGTGAGGCCAACGAGCAGCTGCAGCGGAGGTTCTCCATCTCGCGCGAGCGGCAGGACGAGTTCGCGGCCCGCTCGCACAACCTCGCCGCAGCGGCGTGGGACGACGGCTTCTACGACGACCTGGTCGTCGGCGTCAGCGGTGTCGACCTCGCTCGCGACGAGGGCATCCGGCCGGGCTCGAGCGCCGAGAAGCTGGCCGGTCTCAAGCCGGCGTTCCGCGACGACGGCACGATCACGCCGGGCAACGCCAGCCCGCTCAACGACGGCGCGTCCGCCGTGCTGCTGGGCTCCGAGTCGGCCGCCGAGCGGATCGGCCGTGCGCCGATCGCGCGGATCGCGGGCCGCGGCGCGCACGCGCTGGACCCGCAGGACTTCGGGTTCGCCCCGGTCGAGGCGGCCAACGCGGCCCTGGCGCGGGCCGGGATCTCCTGGTCCGAGGTCGGCGCGGTCGAGCTCAACGAGGCCTTCGCGGTGCAGTCCATCGCCTGCGTCGACGCCTGGGGGATCGACCCCGAGATCGTCAACGCCAAGGGCGGCGCCATCGCCATCGGTCACCCGCTCGGTGCCTCCGGGGGCCGGATCCTCGGCACCCTGGCGCACCGGCTCGTCGCCTCCGGTGAGCGGTGGGGCGTGGCCGCGATCTGCATCGGCGTCGGCCAGGCCCTCGCCGTCGTGCTGGAGAACGTGACGGGCGAGGCCGCGTGAGCGCGCAGGTGCTGCGGGGCCCGCAACGCTACGACGCCGCGGTCGCGGGCACCGCCGACGGCTCGACGGTGCTCGTCGGCGGGTTCGGCCCGGCCGGGATGCCGTACGCGCTGATCGACGCCCTCCTGCGCCAGGGGGCCGGCGACCTGACCGTGGTGTCGAACAACGCCGGCAACGCCGAGACCGGCCTCGCGGCGCTGATCGCGGCCGGGCGGGTGCGCAAGATGATCTGCTCGTTCCCGCGCCAGCACGACTCCTACGTCTTCGACGCGCGCTACCGCGCCGGCGAGATCGAGCTCGAGGTCGTGCCGCAGGGCAACCTGGCGGAGCGGATGCGCGCCGCCGGGGCCGGGATCGGGGCGTTCTACTGCCCGACCGGGGTCGGCACGCCGCTGGCCGAGGGCAAGGAGGTGCGCGAGATCGACGGACGCACCTACCTGCTCGAGCACCCCATCCGCGGCGACCTGGCGCTGGTCTCGGCGCACCTCGCCGACGAGCTCGGCAACCTCGTCTACCGCCGGACGGCGCGCAACTTCGGACCGGTGATGGCCACCGCCGCGACCACGGTCGCGGTCCAGGTCGACCGGGTGGTCGAGGTCGGCGGGCTCGACCCCGAGGCGGTCGTCACGCCGTGCATCTACGTCGACCGGGTCGTCGCGGCCGACGACGGCGCGACGGGCAGCGCGACGGGCGCGCGACGGGCAGCGCCGCGTGAGCCGCGGCAAGGACGAGATCGCGGCGGCGATCGCAGCCGACATCCCGCACGGGTCCTTCGTCAACCTGGGGATCGGCCAGCCCACCATGGTCGCCGACCACCTCACGCCCGGCTCGGGCGTGGTGCTGCACACCGAGAACGGCCTGCTCAACATGGGCCCGCTCGCCACCGGTGACGACGTCGACCTCGACCTGACCAACGCGGGCAAGCAGCCGGTCACCGCGCTGCCGGGGGCGTCGTACTTCCACCAGGCCGACTCCTTCGCCATGATGCGCGGCGGCCACCTCGACGTGTGCGTGCTGGGCGCGTTCCAGGTCTCCGTCGGGGGTGACCTGGCGAACTGGCACACGGGCGAGTCGGACGCGATCCCGGCCGTGGGCGGCGCGATGGACCTCGCGGTCGGCGCGAAGCGGGTCTTCGTGATGATGACGCTGCTGGCCAAGGACGGCTCGACCAAGCTGGTCGAGGAGTGCACCTACCCGCTGACGGGCACGGGCTGCGTCGACCGGGTCTACACCGACCTGGCGACCTTCGAGGTGGCCGCGGGGGAGTCCGGGCGCGAGGTGCGGGTGCGGGCGACGTACGGCGTCAGCGTCGACGAGCTCGCCGACCTGCTCGGCCTGGGCCTGGTCGACGCCACGACCGAGCCGGGCGATGGCTGAGGAGTTCGTCCGCTCGTTGGCCCGGGGGCTCGAGGTCATCTGCGCCTTCGACGCCGAGCACCCCTCGCAGACCCTGAGCGAGGTCGCGGGACGCACCGGGCTGGGGCGCGCGACGGCGCGGCGCTTCCTGCACACGCTGGTCGAGCTCGGCTACGTGCGTTGCGACGGCCGGCACTTCGCGCTGACCCCGCAGGTGCTGCGGCTCGGGACGGCGTACCTCTCCGGCCTCGACCTCACCCAGGTCGCGCAGCCGCACCTCGAGCACCTCTCGGCGCAGCTGGGGGAGTCGACGTCGACGGCCGTGCTCGACGGCACCGAGATCGTCTACGTCGCCCGCGTCGCCACGCGGGGGATCATGTCGGTCGCGATCACGGTGGGCACACGGTTCCCCGCGACGGCCACCTCGATGGGGAGGGTGCTGCTCGCCGCGGCCGGACCGGAGCGCCTCGAGCGGGCACTGGCAGCAGGTCTCGACCCGCTGACGCCCCTCACGCTGACCGATCCCGACGCCGTACGTCGCCAGGTCGCGCTCGCCGGTGAGCAGGGCTGGGCGCTGGTCGACCAGGAGCTCGAGGTCGGCCTGCGCTCCGTCGCCGTCCCCGTCCGCGACGCCGTCGGCACGGTCGTCGCCGCCCTCAACGTCTCGTCGTCGACGCCCCCCGTCGACCTCGCCACGACGCTCGCCGCGCTCCGCGAGACCGCCGCCGCCATCGAGGCCGACCTCCGCCTGACCACGTAG
The DNA here is from genome assembly GCA_963714475.1 of uncultured Actinomycetota bacterium. Lineage (GTDB taxonomy): Bacteria > Actinomycetota > Actinomycetes > Propionibacteriales > Nocardioidaceae > Nocardioides. The sequence continues at coordinate 243,549 of CAVQOP010000004.1, read as the reverse complement.
CGGGGAGTCCCGGCGAGCATCAGGAGCGGCGAGTGCCCCGGATCCGTGCCGGATTCCGGCACGGATCCGGGGCACTGTCGCGGATGCCGCCCAGGTTCGGGGCGTGCACACGGATCGCTGGCAGGAACGCCGTGGCCACGCTCCGAGGAGACTGGCGGATGCTCACGGGTGCCCGCGCTGATCCGGGCTCAGGCGACGAAGTCGTCCCAGTTGTCGGCGAGGTAGTCCACGAACGCCGGCCCCACCGACTCGGCGGCCAGGTGCTCTCGCGAGACCGGGTGCCGCGTCGCGACGAACTCCGCGTCGGCCCCGGCGAGCGTCGCGAAGTCGTGGTGCACGATCGCGCCGGTCCCGACGAGCACGAAGTCGGCGCCCTGCTCGCGGCACCACGCCGCGTCCGCGGCGGAGTAGACCTTCCCCGCGACCCCGAGCCGTACGCCGTGGCGCGGCAGGTCGACGACGTGGTCGATCAGCCGACCCGCGAACGCGTCCGACTCGTGCGCCTCCTTGCGCACGTCCCACATCGACACGTCGAGGTAGTCCAGCTCGCCGGTCGCCATGACCCGCGCGGCGACCTCGCGGAACTCCCCGAGCGCGATGCCCATCCGCTCCGGCGTGAGCCGCAGGCCGACCTGGAAGTCGGGCCCGGTCGCGCCCCGCACGCCGCTCAGCACCTCGCGCAGGAAGCGCGACCGGTCCTCCAGCGACCCGCCGTACCCGTCGGTGCGCTGGTTCGAGCGCCCGTCGAGGAACTGCCCGATCAGGTAGCCGTGCGCGCCGTGCAGCTCGACCCCGTCGAAACCCGCGGCCTCGGCCCGCACGGCGCCGGCGGTGAAGTCGGCCACGGCCTGCTGGACCTCGTCGGTGCTGAGCGCGGTGGCTCCGGTCGACTCGTCGTCCCACGGGGCCCGCACCGGGACGCCGGAGACCTCGGCGCTGGCCCGACGACCGCCGTGGTGCAGCTGCACCGAGCTCACCGCACCGGCCGCGCGCAGCTCCTCGGCCAGCGCCCGCAGCCCCGGCACGTGCTCGTCCTCGCTGATCCCGAGCTGGCCGCCCCACGCCTTGCCGGCCTGGCTGACGTACGTCGCGCAGGTCATCACCAGTCCGAAGCCGCCCTCGGCCCGGGCCACGAGCCAGCGGCGCTCGTCGTCGCTGAGCGTGCCGTCGGCGTGCGACTGCTTGTTCGTCAGGGGGGCCAGCGCGAAGGGGTTGGGCCACTGCGGGCCGTGGTTGAGGCTCAGCGACGTGCCGGCGGAGGTGGTGGGGGCCATGGGTCCAGTCAACCCGGCGGTCCGAGCGCGCGACCGATGCCCCCCGCCGCGACCTGGAGCGCACCGAGCAGCCGCGGGCGCTGGGTCCGCAGCGAGGGCACCACGACGCCGAGCGCCGCCACCACCTCGCCCTGCCCCGGGCCCTGGCCGCCGCGACGCACGGGCACCGCGACCGAGCAGGCGCCGAGGCTCATCTCCTCGCTCGTCGCCGCCCAGCCGTCGCGCAGCACGCGGTCGAGCTGACGGCGCAGCGTGCCCGGCTGCGTGATGGTGTACGCCGTGACGCGCGTGAGGTCGCCCAGCACCCGGCCGCGGACGTCGTCCGGGGCATGGGCCAGCAGCACCTTGCCCACGCCCGTGGCGTGCAGCGGCAGCCGCGAGCCGACCGTGCTGACCACGGGCACGGAGGTGTTCCCGCGCAGCCGGTCGAGGTAGAGCGCCTCGCGGCCGTCGCGCACCGCGAGGTGCACCGTCGCCCGGGTCGCGGCGTACAGGTCGTGCAGGTAGGGCGAGGCGGTCTCGACGAGGTCCGCGTTGAGCGGGGCGAGCAGCCCGACGTCCCACAGCCGCCGGCCCACGACGTAGGCCCCGTCGCCCTCGCGGGTCAGCGCGCCCCAGGTCACGAGCTCGCCGACCAGCCGGTGCGCGGTGCTCAGCGGTACGCCGGCCCGCGCGGCGAGCTCGCTGAGCCCCAGTCGCCGGTGGGCCTCGTCGAAGGCGCCGAGCAGGGCCAGCGCGCGGCTGGTCACGCTCGGCCCGGGCATGCGGCCACCGTCCCAGATCCCTTCCGCTGAGCGGAAGTCACCCCTCGACCTACCCGCGGGGCACGGCCACGATCAGGCCATGCCCGACCTCCTGCCCGACCTCCTGCCCGACCTCCTGCGCGCGCACGTCCCCGTCGCGATCGTCGGCGCCGGCCCGGCCGGCCTGATGCTGGCCCACCTGCTGGGTCGCGCCGGCATCGAGACCCTCGTCGTCGACCTCCGCACCCGCCACGAGATCGAGACCACCCACCGCGCCGGCATCCTCGAGCCCGGCAGCGTGCGGATGCTCGTCGAGTCCGGCGTCTCCGACCGCGTCCTGCGCGACGGCGACGAGCACGAGGGCATCGACCTCGCCTTCGGCGGCGGCTCGCACCGCATCGACTTCACCGCCCTCGTCGGCACCTCGGTGCACCTCTACCCCCAGACCGACGTGTTCATCGACCTCGCCGCGGCCCGCGACCGCGACGACGGCCAGGACGGCGCCTCGGTCCGCTACGGCGTCACCGACGTCGACGTCGACGACCTCACCGGCGACCGGCCCGTGCTGCGCCACACCGACGCCGACGGAGTCGTCCACGAGGTCACCTGCGACTACCTCGTCGGCGCCGACGGGTCCCGCTCCCTGTGCCGAAGGGCCGTGCCGCAGGACCGGCGGCGCCAGTACGTCCGCGAGTACCCGTTCGCCTGGTTCGGCATCCTGGCCGAGGCCCCGCCGAGCGCGCCCGAGCTGGTCTACAACCACTCCGAGGCCGGGTTCGCGCTGATCAGCCAGCGCACGCCGGACCTGCAGCGGATGTACTTCCAGTGCCAGGCCACCGAGGACCCCGGCGCCTGGTCCGACGACCGGATCTGGGAGGCGCTCGACGCCCGCGTCGGGCCCAACGGCATCGCGCTCCAGCAGGGGCCGATCACCTCCCGCTCGGTCCTGCCGTTCCGCTCGTTCGTCCAGGAGCCGCTGCGCCACGGGCGGATGGTGCTGGTCGGCGACGCCGGCCACACCGTCCCGCCCACCGGCGCCAAGGGGCTCAACCTCGCGCTCGCCGACGTCCGCGTGCTCGCCCCCGTGCTCGAGCGGGCGGTGCGCGAGAAGGCACCGGACCTGCTCGACGACTACACCGCGCAGGCCCTGGAGCGGGTGTGGCGCACCCAGCACTTCTCGTACTGGATGACGACCATGCTGCACGCCCTGCCCGAGGCCACCCCCTTCGACCTGCGCCGCCAGGAGGGCGAGCTCGCCTCCGTCGTCTCCTCGACCGCCGGCTCGACCTGGCTGGCCGAGGCCTACACGGGATGGTCGGCATGAGCGCCCCGCGGACGAACGAGACCACGCAGGCCGACATCGACGCCGAGATCGCCGACGTCGCCGCGGCGTACGCCGCCCGCGGGGAGGCCCCCGCGGAGCAGCACCCCCGACGGCACTACCCGCCGTACCGCTCGAGCGTCCTGCGCTCCCCGACCAAGGACCCCGTGCAGGTCGACCCCGAGGGTGTCGAGCTGTGGGCCCCGTGCTTCGGCGAGCGCGACGTCGACCCGCTCGAGGCCGACCTCACCATCCAGCACACCGGGTCGCCGATCGGCGAGAAGATGGTCGTCACCGGTCGGGTCCTCGACGGTGACGGCCGACCCGTGCGCCGTCAGCTCGTCGAGGTCTGGCAGGCCAACGCCGCCGGGCGCTACGTGCACCAGCGCGACCAGCACCCCGCACCGTTGGACCCGCACTTCACCGGCGCCGGCCGCTGCCTGACCGACGACGACGGCGTCTACCGCTTCACCACGGTGAAGCCCGGTCCCTACCCCTGGAAGAACCACCGCAACGCCTGGCGGCCCGCGCACCTCCACTTCTCGCTGTTCGGCACCGACTTCACCCAGCGACTGATCACCCAGATGTACTTCCCCGGCGACCCGCTCCTCCCGCTCGACCCGATCTACCAGGCCGTCCTCGACCCCGCGGCGCGCGAGCGGCTGGTCGCGACCTACGACCACGACCTCACCGAGCCCGAGCTGAGCACCGGCTACCGCTGGGACATCGTGCTCGGCGGCAGCCACCGCACCGTCCGCGAGGACGACCTGACGACGGAGATCAGCCGATGAGCGAGCCGCTGCCGACCCCCCTCCCGCCGGCCCAGCTCCCCCCGACACCGGGGCAGACCATCGGTCCGTTCTTCCACGACGCGCTGCCCTACGCCGGCGACCGCGAGGTCGTCGCCCCCGGCCGCGCGGACGCCGTACGGCTGCGCGGGCTCGTCCTCGACGGCGCGGGCGAGCCGGTGCCGGACGCGCTGGTCGAGACCTGGCAGACCGGCCCAGGGGGCGACGTCGTCCAGGAGCCGGGCTCCCTGCTCCGCGACGGCCACCGCTTCACCGGCTTCGGCCGCGCCGCGACCGACCGCAGCGGCGAGTACGTCGTCACCACGCTCGTTCCCGGTCCGCACGCGCCGGGTGCCGCCGCCTTCCTCGCCGTCACCGTCTTCGCCCGCGGGCTGCTGCACCGCCTGGTCACCCGCGCCTACCTGCCCGACGGTGCCGGCAACGACGCGGCGGCCCTGGAGCAGGACTCCCTGCTGTCCACCGTCGACCCCACCCGTCGGGCGAGCCTGCTCGCGGTCGCCGAGGACCGCGGCTACCGCTTCGACGTCCACCTCGCCGGGGAGCGGGAGACGGTGTTCCTGACCTACCCGCGCACGCCGTACGGCGGGTGAGCGAACCCGTCCGGGCCCTCGCCCCCGTAGCCTCGCCCTCGTGAGCGACCTGCTGTGGCCCGGTGACCACCGTGCGGACGGCGTGCTCGACGACGCCGCGGTGCTGGCCTCGATGGTGCGCGTGGAGGAGGTCTGGCTGGCCGCCCTCGTGGCGCACGACGTCGCACCGGCGGACGCGGCCCTGCCCGCCGGGCGGCTCGGGGGGCTCCTCGTGGACGGCGACCTCGACCGCGTCGCCCGCGGGGCCGAGGCGTCGGGCAACCCGGTCGTGGGCCTGGTCGCACTGCTGCGCGAGCGACTCGAGGCGGCCGGCGAGCCGACGGCGTCCCGGTGGCTCCACCGGGGCCTGACCAGCCAGGACGTCCTGGACACCGCGCTCGTGCTGGGCCTGCGGGCAGCGGTCCGCCGGGTGCTGGTCGAGCTCGACCGGCAGATCGAGGCTGTCGCCCGACTCGCCGTCGAGCACCGCGACACGGTGATGGCCGGGCGCACCCTGACCCAGCACGCGGTGCCGACCACGTTCGGGCTGGTGGCGTCCGGCTGGCTCGGGTCGCTGCTCGACGCGCGGGAGGAGCTCGACGCGCTCGGCTGGCCCGTCCAGCTCGGCGGGGCGGCGGGCACGCTGGCCGGGCCGGTCGAGCTCGCCGGAGCCGAGGGCGCGCGCCGGTGCGTGCGCACCGTCACCGACGAGCTGCGCCTCCAGCCCGCCTCGCCGTGGCACACGGCTCGACGGCCGCTGACCCGCGCCGCGGACGCCCTCGTCGCGCTCACCGACGCCTGGGGTCACCTCGCGGGTGACGTCCTCGTCCTGGCACGCCCCGAGGTGGGTGAGCTGACGGAGTCCGCGGGGGAGGCTCGTCGACCATGCCCGGCAAGGCCAACCCCGTCCGCAGCCTGCTCCTGCGTCGAGCGGCGCTCGACGCCCCCGCACGCGCCGCCACGCTGCACCTCGCCGCCGCCGACCAGGTCGATCAGCGGGCACCCGGCGCCTGGCAGGTCGAGTGGGACGCCCTGCGCACCCTCGCCCGGCACGTGGTCACGGCGGCCGGGCACGCCAGCGAGCTCCTCGAGGGGCTCGAGGTGCACGTCGAGGTGATGCGCGCCCGGGCCCTCGACGCCGCGGAGACGCTGAGCGCCGAGCAGCGTTCGCTGCGCCAGGTCGCCGGCCTCCCGGCCCTCGACGCCGGGGCCGACCCGTCGGCGTACCTCGGCCTCGCCGGCGAGCTCGTCGACGCCGTCGTCGCCCGCTCCCGTCGCGTCGTGCGCCCGACCCCGCCCCCGCCCCCGCACCAGGAGGTCCCATGACCATCGCCGTCCGCTTCGGTCGCGGCAGCGCGACCGACAAGCCCCTGCTCGTGCTCGGCCCCTCGCTCGGCACATCGGCCGGCACGCTGTGGTCGGCGGCCGCCGAGCCGCTGACCGAGCACTTCACGATCCTGGCCTGGGAGCTGCCCGGGCACGGGCTGGACCGCTCCCGGCCGACCGCGCCCCTCACCATGGGCGAGCTCGCCGCCGGGGTGCTCGCCATGGTCGACGAGGTCGGGGCCAGCTCGTTCTACTACGCCGGCGACTCGGTCGGCGGGGCCGTCGGTCTGCAGCTGCTCCTCGACGCCCCCGACCGGGTCCTGGGCGCCGCCCTGATCTGCACCGGCGCCCGGATCGGCACGGCCGAGAGCTGGCAGGAGCGCATCGCGACCGTCCGTACCGACGGCACGGCGGCCCTCGTCGCGTCCTCGGCGCAGCGCTGGTTCGCGCCCGGCTTCGTCGACCGGGAGCCGGACCGGGCCGCCGACCTGCTCACGGCCCTCGCCGAGGCCACCGACGAGGGGTACGCCGCGGTGTGCGGCGCGCTGGCCGGCTTCGACGTACGCGACCGGCTCGGCGAGGTCCGCGCCCCGGTGCTGGCCCTCGCCGGGGCCCACGACGTCTCGACGCCGACCGCGCTCCTGCGCGAGGTCGCCGACGGCGTCGGCGACGGCACGCTGCGGGTGCTCGACGACGTCGCGCACCTCGCGCCCGCGGAGGCCCCGGGGCAGGTGGCCGCCCTGGTGGCCCACCACCTCCTCGGCGTACCGCTCGAGGACGAGCCGCCCGCACCGGGCGCCGGCACCGCGGAGCGGTTCGAGGCCGGGATGGTCGTGCGTCGCGAGGTCCTCGGTGACGCGCACGTCGACCGGGCCCGGGCCGCGACGACGCCGCTCACGGCCGACTTCCAGGACTTCATCACCACCTACGCCTGGGGAGGCGTGTGGACCCGCGACGGCCTGGACCGGCGCAGCCGCTCGATGATCACGATCACGGCCATGGTCGCGCTCGGTCACACCGAGGAGCTGGCCCTGCACGTGCGCGCAGCGCGCACCAACGGCCTCACCGACGAGGAGATCGCCGAGGTGATCCTGCACAGCGCGATCTACTGCGGGGTGCCGGCCGCCAACAAGGCCTTCGGGGTCGCGCAGCGCGTGCTGGACGAGCTCGACGGCTGAACGCCGCTCTGGGCCTCTGCCTGCCAGGGAGATCTGCCGCATGGCGGGCCGGATTTCGCCTGGCAAGCGGCAACATCCCCGGTCGACCGGGGATGTCCACCGGCGGGACCCCGCGCCCGCCGCGCCGGTCGGGTGCCGGGCCGGGCTCAGCGCAGGGCCATCGAGCCCGAGGTCGGCGAGCTGAACGGCAGGGCGTCGTGCTCGGCGAGGCGCTCGTCGAACATGGCCGCGACGTCGCCCGGCCAGGCCGCGGTGCGGCGCGAGTCCATCGAGACGTGCAGGAAGATCTCCTCCATCACGTAGCTCAGCCGCTGGTGGGTGTCGTCGAGCAGGTAGACCAGGACGTGCATCGCCCGCTCCGAGCGGCCGACGAGCCGGACCCGCACCGAGATCTGGTCGCCGGTGCGCAGCTCGGCGAGGTAGAGCATGTGGTGCTCGGCGGAGAAGATGCCCGACCCGGCGATGTTGGGCCACTGCTGCGGGATCCCGCAGTCGACCAGCGACTCGTCGAGGCCCTCGCTGGCGATCCCGACGTAGTGGCGGATGTTGAGGTGGCCGTTGACGTCCTCGAAGGCGGCCGGCACGGACTGCACGCTGTACGCCGGCAGCGCGGCGAGGTCGGCGTACGTCGGCTGGGCGCTGGTGCTGGTGCTGCTCGCTGAGGTCACGGAGGGAACCCTAGGCGCTCCGCGGTCGTCCCGTCTCCTCGGCCCGCGGTCCTGAGACGCGCCGCGAGCCGGGGGAGGCGTCGACGATCGGCCTCGGGGTGGTGGTTCCTCCCTCGTGGGTCCGAGGACGCCCCGCGACCCACGATCAGGAGGCCACCATGGCGACGGCTCCGAGCGTCGAGCCGCCGGCGGACTCACGCGTCACGCCCTCGGTCGCGTCCTCGGGCGTGGACTCGGTCTCCTCGCTCGTGTCGAGGTCCTCGGGCAGCACGCCGCCGAGGCCGTTGGTCATGCCCCAGGCCACGGCCTGGGCGCGCCGCTCGACGTCGATCTTGCGGTAGGCCTGACGGATGTAGGTCTTGATCGAGTTGATGCTCAGCGTCAGCTGCTCGCCGATCTCGGCGTTGGTCAGGCCGTTGGTGATCAGCGTCAGGATCTCGTGCTCGCGCCGGGTCAGACGCAGTCCCGAGGGGGTCTGCGGGTGCAGCGTCGTGCCGGGGCGCATCTGGCGCGGCTCGGCCAGCACGACCTCGGGCTCCTCCTCGGCGGCGGCTGCGGCCGCGGCCACCTCGTCCTCACCGGGGGTCGTCGGCAGGTCGGTCGCCCGTCCGCTGACGAGGTCCTCCAACGTGGAGACCAGCTGGGAGGCGGTGAGCCGCTTCGAGAGGTAGGGCCGGGCCGTGGAGGTGGGCAGCTGGTCGGCGGGCGCCCAGCTCCAGACCGCGCACACGCCCTCGGAGGCCTGCTGGAGGTCACGGAGCATCGCGGAGCCGAAGTGCGACTGGGCGACCGGCTCGTAGAGCACGACGTCGATGTCGCACGCGCGGGCCAGCGCGCCGCGGAGGTCGAGCAGCTCGACGCGGTCGGCGTACGGCGCGAGCATGTGCTCGAGACCGGACACGGACAGGTCGTGGTCGTCGACGAGGGCGAGGGTCAGCGGCTGCTTGGGGGTGGGGGAGCTGGTCATGGCGGGGGTCTCTTTCTCTGGACGCGCTTCAGGACGCCGTGGTGGCGGTGGTGTCGATGTAGGGCCGGGCCTCGGCGAGCGCGTCGCGGCTGCCGTCCGGCAGGGCCGGGAGCAGGTCGGCGAGCACGGCGTCGAGCAGGGCGTGCAGCAGGGCCGGGCGTACGCGGGTGCGGGTGGCCTCCGCGACGAGCACCGCGAGGTCGCGACGCAGCTCGGCGATCTCCCGGGTGTCGAGGTCGCACAGGGGAAGTGAGAGTCGGGCGAGGTGGGCGAAGTAGACCAAGGAGCTGGCCTGGTGCCCGTCGTCGGCCGCGGAGAGGTCGACCGACATCCCCGTCGGGTCCGAGAGCTCGTCGACCTCGTGCCCGGTCGGAACGGAGTGGAGCAGGGGCGACACGGGGCATCGTCCTTTCGATCGGGTCGTCGGCGCCCGTCCGGGTGCCGCACACCTCCCCAGTACCCCGTCGTCACGGCCTCAATCACCGGAGACCTCATCAGTTTGTTAAAGATTTTGGCCGATCGTGTTGAAGTTCGTGTCCAACCCCAGGATCGGGAGCGCGCTACACCGTCGGTCCGGGCTCGTGACGCCCGGTCACGAGGTCGCGCCCATCCCGAGATCTGGGGGTCGGGACTCGACCCGACCAGGGGTCAGCTGACCTCGCCGAGCGAGAGCCTCAGGCCGACGAGCAGGCGGTGCAGCAACCGCGACACCTGGACCTGCGTCATCGAGAGCCGCTCGGCGATCTCGCGCTGCGAGAGCTCCTCGACGAAGCGCCAGCGCAGCACCAGGCGCTCACGCTCGGCCAGCAGCCGCACCAGCGGCACCAGCATCGCGCGCGCCTCGACCGCGTCCAGGTCCTCCACGCCGGTGGCGGGCAGCCCGGGGTCGGCCCCGTCGTCGGCACGGTCGAGGGAGAGCGGGGCGTACGAGGCGTGCGCCGAGAGCGCCTCGCGCACGACGGCGACGGACTCGTCGACCTTGCAGGCCAGGTCGGCCAGGGAGGCGTCGTCGTACTGGTCGCGCTCGAGGCCGCCATCCACGATCATCGAGTGCGCCCGCTGGACCTCCCGCGGCGGGCGGATCGTCCAGCCCTGGTCGCGGAAGTGGTGGCGGATCTCGCCCTGGATGCAGGGCACGGCGTAGGACAGCAGGTCGCCGCCCTTGACGGCGTCGAAGGTGGACACCGAGCGCACGAGCGCGAGGTAGGCGACCTGGGTGAGGTCCTCCAGGGCGATCCCCTTGCGCGCGTAGCGTTGCGCGACGGCCTCGGCCACCTGCATGTTCAGCTCGACGACCTCCTCGAGCAGCGGACGCTGGTCCTGCGGGGAGCAGTCCTGTGCACGCTCCAGCAGCTGCGCGGTGCGGTGCGAGCGCTCGGCGTCGGAGAACCTGCGGCGCGAGTCGTGCCGGCGCTGCGCAGGAGCAGCCTCGACCGCGGACTCCAGCTCGAGCTGAACGGTCATGCGAGTCACCACCCCTTGCCCTCTACAAGCCTGCACAGTTGTTGTTCAAGTTCTTGTCCAAGATTGCACAAGAACTTCTACAGATCCACTCCGGGAGCGTTTTCCACCCCTGGGGGTGACCTGGTCGCTGCTCACCCACGAGGTCCCGGGTCCACAGATCGCCGGGGCGAGGCCGAGCCCCCGGGTGCGGTGCCGGGAGCGATAACCTGCGCACATGCTCCGGAGCGCGGGGGCCGGGCGCGGCACCGCCTTCGAGTCGGTGCTGCTCGGTCCCTCAGACCAGTCGCCTCGTCGGCTGCGCGTGCGGGTGCAGGTCCTGCTGACCGCGATGCTGGTCAGCACCCACCTCGTCGGCGCCGCCGTCGTCGTCGTGCTCACGACCCTGGTGGTCCGCCCCACCGAGCTCACCCGCGTCTCGACCATCGCGCTCGCGATCGCGATCCCGGTCTACGTCGTGCTCGCGGTCGTCGTCGGCGTCGTCTCCGCGACCGTCGTGGGGCTGCGGACGCTGCGCTGGGCCACCCGGGGCGAGGAGCCGACCGCGCGCGAGCGGCGTACGACGCTGAGGCTGCCGTGGCGGCTCACGCTGATCCAGGCCGGGCTCTGGGCCGGCGCCCTGGTGATGTTCACCCTGCTCGCGGTGCTCTACCAGCCCGACCGGGTGCTCAGCACCTCCTTCACCATCGGGATCGCTGGTCTGGTGGTCAGCGCGGTGGCCTACCTGCTCAGCGAGTTCGCCCTGCGCCCGGTCGCGGCGCGGGCGCTCTCGGGGGAGATGCTGCGCGACGGTCACGGTCTGGTCGGTGTCCGGCTCCGACTGGTGGTCTTCTGGGCCATCGGGACGGGCGCCCCGGTGATGGGCCTGGTGGTCGCGGCCCTGGTGTTCCTCGTCGACGACCAGCTCAGCGCGACCCGGTTCTCCGGCATCGTGCTGGCGCTCGCCGGCGTCGTGCTCGTCTTCGGGCTGCTCGTGACCGTGCTCAGCATCCGGGCCGTCGTCGCCCCGATCACCTCGGTGCGGCGCGCCCTGCTGCGGGTCGGGGAGGGCGACCTCGAGACCGAGATCTCCGTCTACGACGGCACCGAGCTCGGCCTGCTCCAAGCGGGGTTCAACGAGATGGTGCGCGGCCTGCGCGAGCGCGAGCGGCTGCGCGACGTCTTCGGGCGCCACGTCGGGCAGGAGGTCGCGGCGGCCGCCGGCGACGGCCTCGTCGAGCTCGGCGGCCAGACCCGCACCGTGACCATCCTGTTCGTCGACCTGGTGGGCTCCACGACCTACGCCACCGAGCGTGATGCCACCGAGGTGGTGGCCACCCTGAACCGCTTCTTCGGCGTCGTCGTCGCCGAGGTCTCACGCGAGCGCGGTCTGGTCAACAAGTTCATGGGCGACGCGGTGCTGGCCGTCTTCGGGGCGCCGGTCGACCTCGACGACCACGCGGGCGCGGGCCTGCGCGCGGGCCGCAGGATCGCGGCCCGGCTGGCCGAGGAGGTCGGCGAGGTGCGGGCCGGCATCGGCATCGCCACCGGGCCTGCCGTCGCGGGCAACGTCGGCGAGGAGTCACGCTACGAGTACACGGTGATCGGTGACTCGGTGAACTGCGCGGCACGACTGTGCGACCTGTCCAAGGACCCGCCGCACGGCCTGGAGGAGGGGGCCCCGATGCTGCTGGCCACGCGGGAGAGCGTCGACGCCGCCCCGCAGGAGGAGCGGGGGCACTGGCGCGACGTCGGGTCCACCACGTTGCGCGGACGCAGCGAGGAGACCGCGCTCGCCACCGTCGACCCGTCCGCGGCCGAGGCCGAGGCTGAGGCCGAGGTTGGGGCCGCACCGCCTAGCGAGGACCGCTGAGCAGCTCGCCGAGACCGCCGAGCAGGCGGTCGACGTCGTCGTCGTCGGTGTAGGGCGAGATCCCGACCCGGAGTCCACCGGCGTCGCCGAGACCGAGGTGGCGCGAGGCGTGCAGGGCGTAGAACGAGCCGGCCGGCGCGCAGACGTCACGCGTGGCGAGGTAGCGGTAGGCGTCGGCCGCCTCGACGCCGGGCGCGGCCTCGAAGGTCGCGAGCAGCGTCGGGGTGCGCCGAGCCGCGCGCGAACGCACCGTGAGCCCGAGAGCGAGCAGCCCGTCCTCGACCCGCTCGCGCAGGGGGACCTCGTGGCGCTCGATCGCCTCGAAGCCGGCGGCCAGCCGCTCACGCCGCGACGACCCGGTCGGGTCCGCGTCCGGCACGAGGTCGGCGAGGAAGTCGACCATGGCGGTGACCCCGGCCAGCAGCTCGTAGGGCAGCGTGCCGAGCTCGAACCGCTCGGGCACCGCATCGGTCGACGCCTCGAGCTTGGCCGGGTGGATCTGCTCGAGCAGGGCGGGCGCGGCGTGCAGCACCCCGCAGTGCGGCCCGAGGAGCTTGTAGGGGGAGAAGGCCAGGAAGTCGGCCCCCAGCTCCGCGGTGTCGAGCAGGTGGTGCGCCGCGAGGTGCACGCCGTCGACGAAGACCAGCGCGCCGACCGCGTGCGCCGCGGCCGAGATGCGGGCGACGTCGGGACGGGTGCCGATCAGGTTGGACGCCCCCGTGAGGGCGACGAGGCGGGTGCGCTCGGTGAGCGACGCGATCAGCGCCTCGGTCTCGAGCTCGCCCGTGGCCGGGTCGAAGTCGGCCCACCGGACGTCGGCGCCCGCCTGCTGTGCGGCGAGGACCCACGGACGCACGTTGGCGTCGTGGTCGAGGAGGGTCACGACCACCTCGTCACCGGGTCCCCAGGTGGCGCGCAGGGCCTGGGCGAGCTCGAGGGTCAGCGAGGTCATGCTGCGGCCCAGGACGACCCCGCGGGCCTCGCCACCGACGAGGTCGGCGACCGCGTCCCGGGCGTCGGTCACGACCCGGTCCGCGGCCTGCTCGCTCCTGGTGAGGGCCAGGCCGCGGTTGGACAGCCCCGCCGTCATCGTGGTGGCGACGGCCTCCGCCACGGCGGAGGGCGTCAGGGACCCGCCCGGGCCGTCGAAGTGGGCCAGCCTCGGGCCGGGACCCGTCAGCGCCGGGAAGTGCGAGCGCAGCTCGGCGACGTCGTAGGTGCCGCTCACGAGGAGCCCCCGGCCGCGGCGAGGGCCTGCGCGAGCGCCTCGGGGTCGGCCACGGTCAGCGTCGCGCCGGGGTGGCGCAGCCGTCCGGTCGGGTCGAGCAGACGGACGGGCTCGGCGAACGAGACACACAGACCGCGCGAGGAGTTGGTCGCCAGGCTGACGCCACGATCGGCGAAGGACAGGTGAGCCGGGCCGGCGGTCTTGAGGAACGCGTAGTCGCCGGTCATCGAGGTCGACGTCACGTTCGACAGCGGGGTCCGCAGCGACCAGGGTCCGAAGCGCACGCGCAGCTCGGTGTCGTCGACCTCCGCCCACGCCCGCGAGGGGGTGATGGCGAAGGGAAGCGCGGCGATCCGGTAGCGGCGCTCGAAGGCGAAGGGGAAGCGACGGGTCGTCATGGGGGGACGCTAGCGGCCCCGGAGGGGGAGGACGGTCCCGCCGCCGGGCACCGAGCGTCGGTGAGCGCTCCGGCCGCGTGTTGGCTGGCGTGAGGTCGATCACTCGGGCAGGATGACGGTCGCCGGCGGTCACGCCCGGGGACCAGACTCACGCAGACCGGCTCCGAGCATGGCTGCCGGTGCTGCGCGCGATCGTCGACCGGCTCGAGGGGCTCGATCGTCGATGGGGTGGGATCCTGCGCACGCGGGGCTGGCAGGCTGACGCGGTGACCGCTACCGACAAGCTCCCGCCGCACGTGATGGTCCTCTTCGGGGCCACCGGCGACCTCGCCGCCCGCAAGCTCTTCCCCGGGCTCTACCAGCTCGCCGTCGACGGGCGCCTGCCTGCGGACTACCGCGTGATCGGGAGCGGCCGCCACAGCCCCGGCACCGACGAGGAGTTCCGCGACCAGGTCCGCGACGCCCTGGAGGACCATCTCAGCGAGGGCACCGACGACGTCGTCGAGCAGCTGGTGTCCCGGATCTCGTTCCAGACGTCCAGTGCCGACGACGGGTCCGATCTCGCCGAGGCCGTCCGCCAGGCCGAGCAGGAGCTCGCCGAGGCCGTCGACGCAGGCCAGGACGACGTACGCCGTCTGGTCTATCTCTCCGTGCCGCCCTCTGCGATGAAGGACATGATCGCCATGCTCGGCCGCGAAGGCCTGGCCGAGCGGGCCCGGCTGGTCATCGAGAAGCCGTTCGGGCTCGACCTCGAGTCCGCACGCGACCTCGACGCGGCCCTCAAGGAGGTCGTCGACGAGGCCCAGATCTTCCGCATCGACCACTTCCTCGGCAAGGAGGCGGTGCAGAACATCCTGGCCCTGCGCTTCGCGAACGGCCTCTTCGAGCCGGCCTGGAACGCCGAGCACCTGACGTCGGTGCAGATCGACGTGCCGGAGTCGCTCGGGCTCGAAGGTCGCGGCAGCTTCTATGAGTCCACCGGCTGCCTGCGCGACATGATCTCGACCCACCTCTCCCAGCTGCTGGGCTTCGTCGCGCTCGAGGACCCGGGCGAGTTCGCCGCGGAGTCCGTGCGCGACGCCAAGGCGGCGCTGTTCGCCGACCTGCGGCCCCTCGATCCCGGCCGGGTGGTCTTCGGACAGTTCGACGGCTACCGCGACGACGAGGACGTCGACGACGACTCCGAGGTCGAGACCTTCGTGGCCATCGAGGCCTACGTCGACAACGACCGGTGGCGCGGCATGCCGTTCTACCTGCGCACCGGCAAGGCCCTCGCCGAGGGCCGCCGCACCATCACGCTGCGCTTCCGCACCGCGGAGAGCCTCATCTTCGGCGAGGACCCCGGGCCCAACGAGCTCGTCCTGGAGCTCACCGACGACCCGCAGGTCACCATCGACATGCGGGCCAAGCGCCCGGGACCCGACATGGAGCTCGCCGACGCCCAGATGCGCATGGACTTCAGCGACGCCATTCCCGGCGCCGACGGGCTCGAGGCCTACGAGCGGCTGCTGCTGGAGGTCCTGCGCGGCGAGCAGACGCTCTTCACCCGTTCCGACGAGGTCGATCGGCTCTGGCAGGTCGTGCAGCCCGTGCTGGAGGACCCGCCCACGATCCAGTCCTACGAGCAGGGCTCCTGGGGCCCGCAGGCCGCGCTCGACCTGCCCGAGGGTGGCTGGCGGCTGGGGCGCCGGCAGGGGCGCCGGCGGGGGCGCGAGGATGCCTGAGTCGTCGCAGGACCCGGGCGCCGCGCAGGAGGCGGCGCGCCCGCACGGCAGCGGTGGGTCGCAGAGCAAGCTCGGCGACCGCGAGTTCCTCGCGATCGCCGACCACGGTCTGATCGGCGACCTGCGCACCTGTGCCCTGGTGGGCGCCGAGGCCACCATCGACTGGTTCTGTGCCGGGCGGTTCGACTCCCCGAGCGTGTTCGGTGCGCTGCTGGACCCCGAGAAGGGTGGTGCCTGGCGGATCGAGGTCGTCGACGGTCAGGTCTCGACCGCGCAGTTCTACTTCCCGGACTCCAACATCCTGGTCACGCGCTTCCTCACCGAGGAGGGCGTGGCCGAGATCCACGACTTCATGCCGGTGGTGCGCGCCCACGACCCGGACCACCGCCAGCGCATCGTGCGCCGGGTCACCGCCGTGCGAGGCACCACCCGGCTGCGCATGCAGCTCTCAGCGCGCCCCGACTACGGCCGGGTCGTCCCGGAGGTCGAGCTGGTCGGCACCGACGCCCTCGTCACCGGTGGCGGGGTCCGGCTCGGCATCGCCTCGACCGCCGACCTGACCTCCTCCGACGGCGACGTCGAGGCCGAGCTGTCCCTCTCGGCCGGCGACGAGGCGCTCTTCGTGCTGCAGGTCCTCGGCGAGGACGAGGACCTCACCCCGGGCGACTGCGAGGACACCCGGCAGCTGTTCACCCAGACGGCGGCCTACTGGCGCCACTGGCTGGCGGCCTCGACCTACCAGGGCCGCTGGCGCGAGATGGTCAACCGGGCCGCCCTGACGCTGAAGCTGCTCACCCACGAGCCCACCGGCGCGATCATCGCCGCGCCGACGACGAGCCTGCCCGAGGAGATCGGGGGCCCGCGCAACTGGGACTACCGCTACGTGTGGATCCGCGACGCCGCCTTCAGCCTCTACGCCCTGCTGCGCCTCGGCTTCACCGACGAGGCGAACGCCTTCATGGGGTGGCTCTCCCAGCGGCTCGAGGACCAGGGCGACGACATCGACCCCGACGTCGGGCCGTTGCGCGTGCTCTACGACATCGACGGCAACATCCCCGAGACCGAGGACGAGCTCGACCACCTGCGGGGCTACCTCGACTCCCGCCCGGTGCGCGTGGGCAACGCCGCGGCCGGGCAGCTGCAGCTCGACATCTACGGCGAGCTGATCGACTCGGTCTACCTGTTCAACAAGTACGGCAACGGCATCTCCTACGACGCCTGGGCCGACCTGGTGCGGGTGCTGGGCTGGCTGCTGGAGAACTGGGACCGCCCGGATGCCGGCATGTGGGAGGTCCGTGACGAGCCCCAGCACCACACCACCTCGCGGCTGATGGTGTGGGTGGCGCTCGAGCGGATGATCCGCACCGCCCGCCAGCGCGGCCTGCCAGGAGACGCCGAGCGGTGGGCCCGGGTGCGGGACGAGGTCTACGAACGCCTGATGAGCCGCTCCTGGGACCCCGAGGTCGGGGCCTTCATGCAGCACGAGGGTGCCGACACCCTCGACGCCGGCGTGCTGCTGATGCCGATGGTGAAGTTCGTCGCGCCCGACGACCCGCGGTTCCTCTCCACGCTGGCCGAGATCGAGCGCCGCCTGGTCTCGGACAGCCTGGTCTTCCGCTACGACCTGGGCCACTCCTCCGACGGGCTCGAGGGACCCGAGGGCACCTTCTCGCTGTGCTCCTTCTGGTACGTCGAGGCCCTCACCCGGGCGGGGCGGCTCGACGACGCCCGGTTGGCGCTGGAGAAGATGTTCACCTACGCCAACCACCTGGGTCTGTACGCCGAGCAGATCGGCCTGACCGGGGTGCAGCTGGGCAACTTCCCCCAGGCCTTCACGCACCTGAGCCTGATCAGTGCCGCCCTGAACCTGGACCGCGCCCTCGGCTGAGGGGACCGGCGGGCCGGGGCCGGTGCCGGTGCCGGTGCCGGGGTCCTCCGCTCAGCGTCCGAGCACGCTCTCGTCGAGGTGGTCGAGCAGGTCCCGGGGCGACTCGTAGACCTCGACCGCGCCGGCCTCGCGCAGCTCGGCCTCGCTGAACCCGCCGGTGAGCAGGCCCACGCACGCCACCCCGGCCCCGAGGGCGGACTCGACGTCCCACACCGCGTCGCCGATCATCACCGCCGACGTGGCCTCGACCGAGGCCAGCGCGGCCTCGAGCAGGTCGGGCGCGGGCTTGCTCGCCTCGACCTGCGAGCCGACGACGGTCTCGTCGAGGTGCCGGGCGGCGCCGTCGAGCAGGCCGAGGAGCCGCTCGGACAGCTCCTGGGGCGCCGAGCTGGCCAGGACCACCGCGAACCCCCGCTCGCGGAGGGTCTCGAGCAGCTCCGCAGCGCCGTCGGTGGGGGTGATGGTCGCGAAGTGCTCGTCGAGGTGGGCGTCGTGGCGGGCGCGCACCTCGTCGCCGATCGCCTTCTCGGCGGCCTCGCCCGCGACGTGGGTGACGAGACGGTCACCGCCCATCCCGATGGCGCGGTGGATGCGGTGGCTCGCGACGTCGAGCCCGACGTCGCGGAAGGCGTCCTTCCAGGTCACCGTGTGCACGAAGACCGAGTCGACCAGCGTCCCGTCGAGGTCGAGCAGGACGGTGCGGGGGCGGGACTGGTTCACGAGGGTCTCCTCGAGCGGCGGGGTGCGGGGCAGTGGGTCAGCCTCACAGGCGCGACCCGGTCGCGCGCTCACCCCCGCAGACGGTGCCATCGTCGGCGCCCCCCGCTAGCGTGCGTGGCCGGGTGGTCGGTCGTGGCGGGGTCACGGCGGCTGCGAGGACCGAGCAGGGGACGAGGGCGAGCGTGGCCGACGATCAGCGGCAGGACGATCCCGGGCCGAGCGTCAAGGACGCCGGCCTCTACGAGAAGCTGCGCGACGAGGGCAACAGCAAGGAGAAGTCCGCGCGGATCGCCAACGCGGCCGCCGCGTCCTCGCGCCGTGAGGTGGGTCAGCGTGGCGGGAGCTCCCCGGCCTACGAGGAGTGGACGGTCGAGCAGCTGCACGAGCGGGCCGCCGAGCTCGACGTCGAGGGCCGCTCGTCGATGAACAAGGACGCCCTGATCGAGGCCCTGCGCGAGCACTGAGGGCTCCCGCGAGCCGGAGGCTCCCGAGACGGGCACGACCGGCCCCCGACGCCCGGGGGGAGGGACGTCTGGGGCCGGTCGCGGCACCGGGGGGAGGGAGGGGGTTCAGGAGGAGGCGGGCACCTTCACGGTGATCGTGGCGACGCCGACCAGGAGGCCCGCCTTGACGGCCTCGGTGTTGAAGGTCTGGTTGAGCAGACCCGCGGCGACACCGGAGATCTCGACCTTGGTGCCGGTCAGGATCGCGCGGTTCTTCTTCGAGGTGTCGAGAGCCTCGAGCGTGCGTCCGTCGAGGGTGAAGACGTAGGCACTGCTCGCGGCGGTCTTGTTGTCGACCGACACGTCGCCGTAGACGCGCGAGCTGCCGGGGTCGACGTTGAGGTTCGTGATCCGCACGGTCTTCCCGCCGGCCGCGAGGGAGAGGCCCGACCCCTCGTGCTGGACCTGGCCGATGACGTACGGCGAGACCTCGCCGGGCTCGAAGACCGTCACGTTGCCACCGGTGATCGGGAAGACCAGGGAGCCCTTGCGGAGCCGGGCGCTCCCCACGGTGCCGGCGCTGAGCCCGAGCTTGTCGAGCGCCTGGGTGAAGCCCTTGTCGAGCTTGACCTGGGTGGTGCGCCCCGAGAGCGCGTCGATCGAGGCGACCGGCTCCGGGGCGGAGCCGCCCGTGATGTCGTCGACGACACCGCACGCGCTCAGCGGGGCGGCGAGCACGACGGTCGCCGCGATCGCAACAGCACCGCGACGCAGCCGGCGGGTGGCGGTCCTGGGCATCGGGCACGTCCTCGGGTCGGTGGGGAGTCTCGCCCAGTCTTCGGCGTGAGAGCCCTCACGGATTGGTCGGGGCTCGATGTTTCCTGGCGAGCACCGCGGTGGCGTCGATCTCGTCGTCGTGGTGCGTGGTCGGGCTCAGCGAGGCCGACCGCGCTGCTGCGCTCGTCGCGCCGGCCTGGTCGCGGGAGGTCTCGACGAGCACGACGCCCTCAGCGGCCAGCCAGGACGGCGCCTCCGCGAGGACCCGGCGCTGGACGGCCAGACCGTCCGGTCCGCCGTCGAGGGCGGCGCGCCGCTCGTGCTCGCGGGCCTCGGCCGGCATCGTCGCGACGGACCCGCTCGGCACGTACGGCGCGTTGGCGAGCACCACCTGCACCCGTCCGCGGAGGCTGGGCGGCAGGGGGGACCACAGGTCGCCGCACCGGACCCGACCGGGATCGCCCCCCGGCGACGAGGCCAGGTTGCGCGCCGCGCAGGCAGCGGCCACCGGGTCGATGTCCACCGCCCAGACCAGCGCGGTCGGATCGGCGTCGAGGACGGCCATGCCCAGCGCGCCGGTCCCACACCCGAGGTCGACCACGACGCTGCCCGGCCCGCGCAGCTCCGCGAGGGCGAGACGGACGAGCAGCTCGCTGCGGCGACGGGGCACGAACACGCCCGCCGCGGTGGCCACGCGCAACCCGGCGAACCCGGCCCAGCCGACGACCATCTCGAGGGGCTCGCCGGCCACGCGACGGGCGAGGAGCCCGGCGAGGTCCCGGCCTCCCCCGGCGGCCTCCACCAGCACCGCGGCCTCGTCCTCGGCCCACACGCAGCCCGCGCCGCGCAGGGCGGCGACCAGCGCCGCGGGTGGCGGTGCCGGGGGTGACGGTGCCGGGGGTGACGGTGCTGGGGGTGACGGGCGGGGAGGGGCCGGCGGTGGGCTCACCGGCCCATCGTCACACCGGGTCGAGCCGCGGGGGACTAGCCTGCGGCGGATGAGCAGCACGAGCACCTCCCGCGCGGTCTCCGAGGACTCCGGTCTGCACTGGGCCGAGCCGGGCGCCTGGCCGGTCGCCGAGGGTGTGCACCGCATCCCGCTCCCGCTGCCCAACG
This sequence comes from uncultured Actinomycetota bacterium, assembly GCA_963714475.1. GTDB lineage: Bacteria > Actinomycetota > Actinomycetes > Propionibacteriales > Nocardioidaceae > Nocardioides. Next base: position 223,087 of record CAVQOP010000004.1, on the reverse strand, counting down.
ACGGTCTGCGCGCGGTGAACGTCTACGCCCTCGAGACCGACGCGGGACTGACCCTGGTCGACGGTGGCTGGTCGATCGCCGAGGCACGCGACCTGCTCGAGAAGGCGCTGGCCTCGATCGGTCACCGGGTCGGCGACATCCGTCGCTTCCTGGTCACCCACGTGCACCGCGACCACTACACGCTGGCCTCGGTGATCGCCCGGGAGGTGGGCGCGCAGGTGAGTCTCGGCATCGGGGACAAGCCGACCCTCGACCTGATGCACGCCCCCGAGGACACCGCGGGGGGCAGCGCGCAGCTGTTGCGCTCGGCGGGCGCCGCCGATCTCGCCGAGCGGTGGGAGCGTCCGCGCTCGAGCCCCACCCTGGACCTGACCCACTGGGGCTATCCCGACCACTGGTTCACCGACGACCACGACATCGACCTCGGCTCGCGCACGCTGTCGGTGGTGCACACCCCCGGACACACCCAGGGCCACGTCGTCTTCGCCGACGCCGCCGCGGGCCTGCTCTTCGCCGGCGACCACGTGCTGCCGACGATCACCCCCTCGATCGGTTTCGAGCCGGTGCCCGTGCGGCAGCCGCTGCGGGACTTCATGAGCTCGCTCACCAAGGTCCGCGCCCTGCCGGACCGTCGGCTCCTGCCGGCGCACGGCCCGGTCGCGGCCTCGACCCACGACCGCGTCGACGAGCTCCTCGCGCACCACGAGGAGCGGTTGCGACAGTGCGAGGAGGCCCTGGTCGCCGGTGCCCCCGGCGGCAGGACGTCCTACGACGTCGCGGGCGCACTGCCCTGGACCCGCCACGCCTACGCCCTCGCCGATCTCGACCTCTTCAACGCCGCCCTGGCGACGATGGAGACCAAGGCCCACCTCGAGCTGCTCGTCGCCCGCGGGCGGGCGACCCGCGAGGAGTCCGACGGCGGCGTCGTCTTCACCCTCGCCTGACCGTTCCTGGACTGATCGTCCGGCCCGAGCCTCAGGTCGGGGCCGGGCGGCGCATCGGCACGTGGGGAATGCCGTCCTCGAGGAAGCCCGGCCCGTCGACGACGAAGCCGTGCGCGGCGTAGAACCCGGTCAGCGGCGCCTGCGCGGCGAGGACGCACGCGCGGTCGCCGAGGCCCGCGACGGCCGATGCCATCAGCAGGTCCGCGAGGCCGCGACCCCGGGCGGACCGGTCGAGCACGACGCGCCCGATCCGCGCGACGGCGCCGTCGTCGAGCACCCGCAGGTAGCCCAGCAGCGCCCCGGCCGGGTCGCGCAGGAGCAGGTGGCGGGTGCCGGGCTCGAGGTCGCGACCGTCGAGGTCGGGGTAGGCGCAGTCCTGCTCCACCACGAAGACGTCCTGGCGCAGGCGCCAGCAGGAGTACGCCGTCGCCGGGTCGAGGTCGGCGAAGGTCAGGGTCTCGACCCAGGGCTCGGAACGGGTCATCGCAGGAAGGCCAGGGCCTGGCGACGCGCGGTGCGGGCCTCGGGGACCCCGGGCAGGATGGGGTAGACGTGGATCAGGTCGGGTCGCTCGACGTAGGTCAGGGACCAGTCCGCGGTGCGGGCGCGCTCGGCGAGCAGCCGGCAGCCCGGCTGCAGCAGGTCACGGGTGCCGCAGAACATCAGCGCCGGCGGGAGGCCGTCGAGGTCGCCGAGGGCCGGTGAGAGCTCGGCCCGGGCCAGCTCGTCGGGCTCGCTCGCCGTCGGGTCGGCGGCTCCGGACCACCAGGCCGCGTAGGTGCGCAGGCGCGGCAGCGAGAGCCACGGGTCGACGCCCTCGAGCGCGGCGGTGGCGGGCGTGGACTCGCTCAGGTCGACCCACGGCGAGACCAGCAGCAGCCGCTCGGGCGCGGACCCGCCGCGGTCGCGCAGCGTCTGGGCGAGCGCGAGCGCGATGTTGCCGCCGGCGGAGTCGCCCCCGAGCACGACCGGGCCCCGTGCGGCGTAGCGCTGGACGTCCTCGGCGAGCGCCTCGTGGGAGTCGCGCCAGTCGTGCTCGGGCGCGAGCGGGTAGTCGGGAAGCACGACCCGGGCACCGAGCCGCGTCGCGAGCCCGGTCGTGTAGCGCACGTGCCAGGCGTCGGCGGGACTGACGAAGCCACCGCCGTGCAGGTAGTAGAGGGTGCGGGTCGGCGCGGTGCCGTGCCGGGTCACGACCCACGAGCGGAAGGGGCCACGCGGGCCCTCCACCGACTCCTCGGTGACCCGGAAGCGCCGACCGAAGCCGGGCACGCGGGTCGCGGGCAGCTCGTGGTCGAGGCCTGCGTGGCACCGCTCGACCGACGCCCTCTCCTGCGCGGCGTCGCGCATCGGCGGCGTACGGCGCAGCAGCGGAAGGCCCCGGGCGAGCAGCTCGTGGCGGTGGCTCGGGCTCACCGGAGCCTCGCGCGGGTGCCGGTGCTCGCGACCAGGGGTGCACGGCGACGCGACGGACTCACGCCGCGAGCGTGCCACACCCGGTCCGGCTCGGGCCGTGTGCGTAAGGTGGCGGCCACAGACAGGGGAGCACGCGCGAGCGTGCTGAGAGTGCGGACGAGCCGCAGACCCTCCGAACCTGCTCCGGCTAGCACCGGCGAAGGGAGTCCAGATGATGCAGCGCGCATCCCGAGGTGGCACGAGACGGACGCTGGCCGCGCTGGCGGCCGGGGTGGGCGCCGTGACGCTGACGGCGTCGTGCAGCCTCACCGGTGGCGCCGGGGCCACCGACCCGGCCGGGTCCGGCGGCGCGGTCGACGGGGCGGACCAGGGTGGGGGCACCGTCACGCTGGTCACGCACGACTCCTTCGCGCTGCCCGGGAGGGTCGTGCGCGACTTCGAGGACCGGTCCGGCTACACCCTCGAGCAGCGCCCGCTCGGCGACACCGGGTCGCTGACCAACCAGCTGGTCCTCGCCGGGGGCCGGCCACCGGGCGACGTGGCGTACGGCGTCGACAACACCTTCGCCTCCCGCGCGCTCGAGAACGACGTGTTCGCCCCCTACACCCCCGCCGAGCTGCCGGCCGGGGTGGCCGAGCACGCGCTGCCCGGCGACGACGCCGGCGTGCTGACGCCGGTCGACGAGGGCAGCGTGTGCGTCAACGTCGACGACACCTGGTTCGCCGCACGCGACCGGGAGCCACCGGCCTCGCTCGACGACCTGACCGACCCCGCCTACCGCGACCTGCTCGCGGTGCCCGGTGCGGCGACGAGCTCGACCGGTCTGGCGTTCCTGCTCGCCACCGTCGCGGCGTACGGCGACGACTGGCCGGCGTACTGGAGCGACCTCGTGGGCAACGGGGCCAAGATCACCGCCGGGTGGGAGCAGGCCTACTACTCCGCCTTCACCCAGGGCGGCGGCAACGGCGAGCGGCCGATCGTGGTCTCCTACGACTCCTCACCGGCGTTCACCGTCGAGGGCGGTGAGTCGACGACGAGCGCCCTGCTCGACACCTGCTTCGGCCAGGTCGAGTACGTCGGGGTGCTCGCCGGCGCCGAGAACCCCGCCGGGGCCGAGGCCCTGGTCGACTTCATGCTGACGCCGCCGGTGCAGGAGGCGCTGCCGGACTCGATGTACGTCTTCCCCGTCGTCGAGGGCACGCCGCTGCCGCAGGACTGGGCGAGGTACGCCGAGCAACCCGACGACCCGTACACGGTGGACCCGGCGCGGATCGCGTCGGAGCGTGACACCTGGCTGCGCGAGTGGACCGACGTCACCAGCCGATGACCGGGCCGACGACCGGGCCGACGACCGGGCCGACGACCGGGCCGTGAGCGTCCCATGACCGCCCGACGGCTGATCGGCACCGCCGCCCTGGCGGTGGTGCCCCTGGTGGTGCTGGCGGTGTTCTTCGCCCTGCCCGTGGCGGGCATGGTGGGCCGGGGCCTGCGCCCCGACGGGGTCTGGGACGTCGGTGCGGTGCTCGAGGTGCTGGCGCGCCCGCGCACCGGGAGGGTCGTGTGGTTCACCGTGTGGACCGCGAGCCTCGGCACGGTGCTGGCGGTCCTGCTCGGGCTGCCGGCCGCCTACGTCCTGCACCGGCTGCGCTTCCCCGGCCGCGCGGTCGTGCGCGCGGCGCTGCTCGTGCCGTTCGTCCTGCCGACGGTCGTGGTCGGCGTCGCCTTCGACCTGCTGATCGGCGAGGGCGGGCCGCTGGCCGGGCTGGGCCTGGCCGGGACGCCCGCGGCCATCGTCGCCGGTCTGGTGTTCTTCAACGTCGCGGTGGTCATCCGCACCGTCGGTGCCGCGTGGGAGTCGCTCGACCGCCGCCCGGGCGAGGCGGCGGCCGCGCTCGGCGCGAGCCCGGCCCAGGTGTTCGCCACGGTGACCGTGCCCGCCCTGCGGCCCGCGGTGGTCTCGGCCGCGAGCGTGGTGTTCCTCTTCTGCGCGACCGCGTTCGGGATCGTGCTGGTCCTCGGCGGCGTGCGCTACTCCTCGGTCGAGACCGAGATCTACCTGCTGACCGCGAACCTGCTCGACCTCCAGGCCGCCGCCGCGCTGTCGCTGGTCCAGCTCGGCGCGGTCGCCGTGCTGCTGGCCGTCTCGGCCCGGCTGCGCACCACCGCCGACCCGACCCTGAGCCGCGCCCGGGTCGAGCCGAGGCGCCCGGGACGCGGCGACGCCGTCCCCGTGCTGGCCACCGCCGTCCTGCTGGTCGCCGTCGCGGCCCCCGTCGCCGCGCTGGTGGTGGGCTCGCTGCGCACCGACGGGGCCTGGAGCCTGACGAGCTATCGCGCCCTGGCCACCGTCGGGTCCCAGCAGGCGCTGCTCGTCCCGGTGACCGAGGCCCTGGCCAACTCGCTGCGCACCGCGGTCGACGCGACCTGGATGTCGCTGCTGCTGGGCCTGCTCGTCGCCACCGTCGTCACCCGACGCTCCCGCGGGCGCACCGAGCGCCGGGTCCGCGGCGTCCTCGACGGCGTCTTCATGCTGCCGCTCGGGGTCTCGGCGGTGACCCTGGGCTTCGGGTTCCTGATCACCCTCGGACGGCCGCCGCTCGACCTGCGCGACAACCCCCTGCTGCTCCCGGTCGCCCAGGCCCTGGTCGCGCTGCCCCTGGTCGTGCGCACCCTGGTGCCCGTGCTCGCCTCGGTCGACGAGCGACAGCGTCACGCCGCCGCCTCGCTGGGCGCACCCCCGTGGCGCACGGTGCTGACCGTCGACCTGCCCGTGCTGTGGCGACCGCTGCTGGCTGCGGCGGGCTTCGCCTTCGCCGTCTCGCTCGGCGAGTTCGGGGCCAGCTCGTTCCTGGCCCGCCCCGAGGCTCCGACCGTGCCCGTGGTCATCTTCCGCCTGCTCGGGCATCCCGGCGTGCTCAACTACGGCATGGCGCTGGCCGCCTCGGTCGTCCTCGCCGCGACGACCGCGGTCGTGATGCTGGCCGTCGAGCGGCTCCGCGTGCCCTCGCTGGGTGCCTGGTGAGGGGGGAGCGCCCGTGCTGGAGCTGAGCGGGGTCTCCCTGTCCTACGACGGCGAGGCGGCGGTGCGCGAGGTGCACCTGAGCGTGCCCGACGGCTCCGTGCTCGCCGTGCTCGGACCGTCGGGGTGCGGCAAGTCGACCCTGCTGCGGGGGATCGCGGGCCTGGAGCCCCTGGTCGCGGGCCGGGTCGCGTGGGACGCCGAGGACCTCACGCGCGTGCCCACCCACCGCCGGGGCTTCGCGCTGATGTTCCAGGACGGGCAGCTCTTCACCCACCTCACCGTGGCCCGCAACGTCGACTACGCCCTGCGGCTGCGCCGGGTCCCGCGGGAGCGGCGCCGCGCCCGGGTGGCGGAGCTGCTCGACGCTCGTCGGGCTCGCCGGGTACGACGCCCGCCTCCCCGCCACGCTCTCCGGCGGCGAGCGGCAGCGGGTCGCGCTGGCCCGCTCGCTGGCCGGCTCGCCCCGGCTGCTGCTGCTCGACGAGCCGTTGTCCTCCCTCGACGCCGGGCTGCGGGAGCGCCTGGCCGGCGACCTGCGCGAGATCCTGCGCGCGGCGGGGACGACCACCGTGCTGGTCACCCACGACCGCGACGAGGCGTACACGCTGGCCGACCACCTCGCGGTGATGCGTGAGGGACGGGTGGTCCAGCACGGACCGACCTCGCAGGTGTGGGGCGCGCCGGCCGACGCGGCCACCGCGCTGTTCCTCGGCTACGCGCGCGTGCTCGAGCCCGAGCGGGCGGCGCGGCTGATCGGGGCGGTCGTCGGGCCCGACCGGCCGCGCCACACCGGTGCCGTGGCGCTGCGACGCTCCGCGGTCGTCGTACGCCCCGACGGACCGTTGACCGGGCGGGTGCTGGGGTGGCGGCTGACGCCCGACCAGGTCCGTCTCGAGGTGGAGGTCGACGGGCTCGGGGTGCTGGACGCGGTGGCCGACCACGACCGTGACCTGCGCCTCGACACGACCGTGCGGCTCGGCGTGGACGTCGAGCGTCTCGCGCTGCTGTGACGACGGACTCGTCCGGACGCGGGCTCCCGACGTGCGCGGGGCCTCTAGAGTGGACTCCGTGTACCGCCGCGCCTACGTCCTGCTCGTGGGCAACGCCGCCGTCATGGGGATCCTGGCGCTGATCGTCTCGCAGGTCTACGACAAGCCGCTCCTCGACCCCGAGGGCAGCTTCCTGGGCCCCACCTGGCTGCGCCTGCCGCTGCTGCTGCTCGGGGCCGTGCTGCTGGACCTGCTCCCGCGGTCCCTGTGGGCGGCCCGCAAGGGTCCCCGGCAGGTCGTCCCCCTGGTGCGGGAGCGGCTGCGCACGCACTGGGACCGTCCGCGGCTGACCCTGGTCGCGCTCGGCGTCATCTGCTTCTACGTCACCTACGTCAGCTACCGGAACCTGAAGTCGGCGCTGCCGTCGGTCATCGACACCAAGTACGACCGCGAGCTGCACCTCGTCGACCGGGTCCTGATGTTCGGCCAGGACCCCTCGACGGTGCTGCACGCGATGCTCGGCACCGACGTCTCCGCCCACGTGCTGTCCTACGTCTACCTCTGGTTCCTGCCGCTGGTGCCGATCGCGCTGACCGCGTGGCTGGTGTGGGCCAAGAACCTCTCCTACGGCTACTGGTTCGCCACGTCGCAGTGCATCGCGTGGACCCTCGGCACGGCCTCCTACTACGCGCTGCCGACCCTGGGTCCGGGCTTCGAGTACGCCCCCCGCTACGCCGACCTCGCGCAGACCCCCAGCGGCAGCCTGATGGAGTCGCTGGCCAACTCCCGCGCGCAGGTGCTGAGCAGCCTCGACTCGGTCCCCACCCTGCCGGCCCTCGAGGGCCTGGTCAGCTCGGTCGCCGGCTTCGCCAGCCTGCACTGCGCCATCACGCTGCTGGTGGCGCTGATGGTGCAGTTCACGCTCCAGTCGCGGGTGCTCAAGATCGTCTTCTGGGTCAACTTCGCCATCACCGTCGTGGCCACCATCTACTTCGGCTGGCACTACATCGCCGACGACATCGCCGGCATCTTCATCGCCTTCATCGCCTTCTACGTCGGCGGCCTCGCCAGCGGCCAGAAGTTCGAGAAGCGCGGCCTGCGCTCCCACCCCACGACCACCTCCTCGAAGGTCCCCGTCGGCTCCTGACCGCCGAGGTGCCAGTGATTGCCGGCCGAAGTGCCAGTGATTGTCGGCCGAAGTGCCGATGATTGCGGGTCGAGGTGTCAACGTTTGTCCGCTAGGCCGTCTCGAAGAATGACATCGATGTAGTTCGCAAGTCGACACGCCGTGCGGGTGGATCTTTTTTGGGATTGATGTTTCTCTTGTGACTCGTGAGCACTAACGTGCCGCGAGTGTCGCGTGGTGTACGCCGCCGATGCCCGACCTGTCGGACCTCGTCCACCACCCAGGAGTACGCCGTGCGCCGCCCCCGCGGAACCGTCTCTCGCGCCCAGTCCGAACGCCCGTCGCTGCCGGCGCTGGTCACCAGCGCCGTGGTGCTGTGCTCCCTCACCCTCGGCGCGAGCGCAGCCCCCGCGCTCGCCGACGACCCGATCCCGTCCGGTGCCCCCGCCGGCACCCTCGCGCCCGGCACGCCCACGCAGGCGGAGGTGGACGCCGCCGTCGCCTCGGTCGACGTCGCCACGCTCGACCTCGCCGGAGCGCGCTCGGCCCTGGCGTCCGCGTCGGCCGCAGCCGAGGCGGCGGCCGTGAACGCAGCCCAGGCGGCCGAGGCCTTCAACGGAGCTCGCTACCGCGCCGAGCGGGCCGGTGAGGACGCCGCTCGCGCCGAGCGAGTCGCCGCGAGCAGGGCCGCGGCGTCCGACGACGTGCGCTCGGCGTACACCGAGTCGGTGATCGCGGGGCTGCGCGAGGCGCCGAGCCTGACTGCGCTGACCTCGCTGGTGCGGTCGGACGGGATCGAGACGGTCGCCGAGAAGACGACCGCGATGCGGATGGCCGAGCAGGCCCTCGACGGCCACGCCCGCGACGCCGAGGACGTCTCCCTCGTCGCCTCCGCCGCGCGCACGGTGGCGGTCGGTCGTCGCCTCAGCGCCGATCAGGCCGAGTCCGAGGCCGCGTCCGCGCGCAGCCTGGCCGCTGCCACCGCTCGCTCCGCGGCGGCGCAGGAGCAGGCCGCGGCGGCGTACGCCGACTCGCTCGTCGCCCGGGTCGCCGAGCTCCAGGGCATCACCGTCGCCCTCGCCGCCCGGCGCCAGGCAGGGCTCGCCCAGGCCGCCCAGGAGCGGGCGACCCGTCAGGCCCAGCGTCGCGCCGAGCGGGACCAGGGTGCTCCGGGTGCCGCGCCCGTGGCTCCTGCCACCCCCGCACCCGTGGCCCCGGCGCCCGCAAACCCGGCGCCCGAGGCCCCGGCACCGCCAGCCGCACCAGCCGAGGTCCCCGCGCCGGCGCCTGCGCCTGCCCCCGCCCCGGCGCCCGCGCCCGCGCCTCTCCCCGTCTCGGCGCCGGCGCCGGCGCCCTCGTCCGGAGCCGCCGCCGCCGTCGCGTTCGCCCGCGCCCAGATCGGCGACCCCTACGTGTGGGCCGCGGCCGGCCCGGACGCCTGGGACTGCTCGGGGCTGACCATGGGCGCGTGGGCGGCCGGCGGGAAGGCCCTGCCGCACTACTCGGTCGCGCAGTACGACGCCTCGACGCCGGTCTCCCCGAGCGACCTCCAGCCGGGCGACCTGGTGTTCTGGGGCTCCTCGTCGAGCCCGTCGTCGATCTACCACGTCGCGCTCTACTCCGGGAACGGCATGGTCCTCAACGCGCCCCGCACCGGTCGCAACGTCACCGAGGAGTCGATGTACGCCTGGCGCGCCCCGGACTTCTACGCCCGGCCCTGAGCGTTCGCGCCCACCCCGGGTGAGGGAGGCGCCGCGGCGTACTCCCCGGTAACCTCTGGTCATGGCCACCGACACCGCCAACCCCCGTACAGGCTCCGACGACACGGGCTCCGACACACGGGCTCCGACCACACGGGTCCCGACCGCCCGGCGCCGCGCGACGGTTACGTCCAGCCGGAGATCGACGTCGCGGCACTCGTGCGCCTGCTCGACGGGCGCTACACGGAGGTCCGCGACCTCGTGCGCACCAACCTCGCCGCGTACTCCTCGGTGCTCACCGACGCCGAGACGATGACGCACGCGGACTTCCGTGAGCGGGTCAAGGACGTCGTCCTGGAGATGGCCGAGACCGGCCAGACCGGCATGGGCTTCCCGACCGAGTACGGCGGTGGGGGTGACATCGGCGCCTCGGTGGCCGCCTTCGAGACCCTGGCGCTGGGCGACCTGTCGGTGCTGGTGAAGACGGGCGTGCAGTTCGGCCTGTTCGGAGGCGCGATCCAGCAGCTCGGCACGCGGCGTCACCACGACGCGTACCTCGCCGACCTGATCAGCGGCCGCCTCCTGGGGTGCTTCGCGATGAGCGAGACCGGTCACGGCTCCAACGTCCAGGCGCTGGACACGACGGCGACCTACGACGCCGGGACGCAGGAGTTCGTCGTGCACACCCCGGTCGAGGAGGGCGGCAAGGACTACATCGGCAACGCCGCGCAGCACGGCGAGCTCGCGGTCGTCTTCGCCCAGCTCGAGGTCGCCGGCGAGGCGCACGGGGTGCACGCGTTCGTCGTGCCGATCCGCGTCGACGGCGAGCCCGCCCCCGGCGTACGCATCGAGGACGACGGCCTGAAGATGGGTCTCAACGGCGTCGACAACGGGCGCCTGTGGTTCGACCACGTCCGGGTGCCGCGCGAGGCCCTGCTCAACCGGTTCGCCGACGTCACGCCCGAGGGCGTCTACGAGAGCCCGATCGACAACGTCAACCGTCGCTTCTTCACCATGCTCGGGACCCTGATCACCGGCCGCGTCTGCGTCGGCGGGGCCGGCATCAACGCCTCCAAGGTCGCGCTCGCCATCGCGGTGAAGTACGCCCTGCGCCGGCGCCAGTTCGAGGCCGTCGGCGACGAGGAGCAGCTGATCCTCGACTACGGGATGCACCAGCGCCGGCTCTTCCCGCTCCTGGCGCGCACCTACGCGCTGAACGCCGCGCAGGGCGTGCTGGCCGAGGAGCTGCACGACGTGCTGACCGAGGGCGTGGAGGACGACAAGCGTCGGCGCGAGCTCGAGTCGCGGGCCGCCGGCACCAAGGCGCTCGGCACCTGGCACGCGACGCGCACCATCCAGGAGTGCCGGGAGGCCTGCGGCGGAGCCGGCTACCTCGCCGAGAACCGGTTCGCCGCGCTCAAGGCCGACACGGACGTCTTCACCACCTTCGAGGGCGACAACCACGTGCTGCTCCAGCTCGTGGCCAAGGGCCTGCTGACCGACTACGCCAGCGACTTCGCCGACATGGACCAGCTCGGCATGGTCCGCTTCGTGGCCGGCCTCGCCGTCGACACGGTGGTGGAGAAGACCGCCGTGCACGCCCTCCTCGAGCGCATCCGCGACGCCCTGCCGGGTGGCTCGGACGGGTGGGACCAGGAGGCCGGCCTGCTCGACGCCGACTACCACCTGGCGATGCTGCGCTTCCGCGAGGAGCACCAGGTCGGCGGGGTGGCGCGGCGGCTGAAGCGGGGCATCGACGGCGGGACGGCACCCGGCCTCGTCTTCTCCCAGGTCCAGGACCACGTGATCGCCGCCGCCCGCTCGCACGTCGAGCGGCTCGTGCTGGAGGCGTTCGTCGAGCAGGTCCGGGCGATGGAGGACGGGGACGACAAGGTCGCGGTCACGCTGCTGTGCGACCTGTTCGCGCTGAGCACGATCGAGGCCGACCGGGCGTGGTTCCTCGAGCACGGCCGCCTGTCGGTCCAGCGCTCGAAGTCGATCAGTCGCGAGGTCAGCTCGCTGTGCCGCAAGATCCGGCCGCTCGCCGACGCGTTCGTCGACGGTTTCGGCATCCCGCCGGAGATGTTGCGTGCCCCCGCGCTCGTCGACGCCTACGCCACCGCGACCTGAGCCGGCGCGAGTGGCCGGGCGGGCGGGCAGGTCGGGGCAGGTCGGGGCGGGTCGGGGCGGGTCGGAGGTGGTGACGTGGGCGGACGAGGGCTGATCGTGCCGGGGCGGGCCTACCCGCATGCGGCGTCGCTGCTGGCGCTCGCCCGCCAGGCGCTGGAGGAGCACGGCTGGTCGACGGTGCCGGTGACGTGGGAGCCCGACGTGGCCGGCGAGGCGGTCGACGCGGGGCCCGTCGCGGCGACGTCGTTCGTCGAACGGGCCGTCACCTCGGCGGCGGAAGAGGGTGCGGACCCGACGATCGTCGTCGGCAAGTCCCTCGGCACCCGCGCCTCGGCGTACGCCGCGCAGCGGGCCTGGCCGGCGGTGTGGCTGACGCCGCTGCTCCGTGACCAAGGGTGCGTCGCCGGCATCCGGGCCAACCCGGCGCCGCAGCTGCTCGTCGGCGGTCGCGGCGACGACCACTGGGACGCCGCCGTCGCGGCCGAGCTGGGCCGCACGTCGGCCGTCGTACGCGTCCTGGAGCTCGAGGACGCCGACCACGGCCTGGTCGCCTCAGCCGGTGCGGTGGCGACCGCCGAGAACGTGCTGCTCGTCGCGCGGGCCCTGGACGGGTGGCTCGTCGAGCGCGCCGGGGAGGCGGCGTGAAGGTGCTCGGCCCCTGGGCGGTCGACCCGGCCTGGGCCAAGATCTACGACTGGATGGTCGAGCACCCCGTGGGCGGCGGCGCCGCCTTCCGGGCCGCCCTCGGCTCGCCGCTGCGGCTGCTGCACGACGCGGCCGACGAGATCGGCCGGCTGCCGGCCGGCTCGCGGGTGCTCGACGTGCCCTGCGGGGGCGGCGTCGCCCTGCGGGGGCTGCGGGTCGGTCAGGACGTCGCCTACACCGGCGTCGACGTCAGCCCGGCGATGCTCGACCGGACCCTCGCCGCCGCGCGGCGCCGCGGCGTGACCGACCAGGTCCGGGTGCGGGGGGCCGACGTCGCAGCGCTGCCGTTCGACGACGGATCGTTCGACCTGGTGCTCTCGCTGACCGGGCTGCACTGCTTCCCCGACCCGGCCGCTGCCGTGGGCGAGATGATCCGCGTGCTGCGACCCGGCGGGCGCCTGGTGGGCAGCACCATCCTCGACGACGCGGGCCCCCGGTGGGCGCCGCTGCGCGTGGGCGGGCGGCTCGGCGGCATCCTCGGGCCCGGCGTGAGGACCCAGCAGCTGACCTGGCTGCTCGCGGCGCGCGGGCTGGACGACGTACGGCTGGAGCGGAGCGGGGCGCTGGGCTACTTCAGCGGCGTCACGTCACGCTGAAAACCTCTGCCGATCGGTCAGCGGGCTGCCGGGGCCGGACTTGTCGGCCAGTTCCCGAGCTTGTCGGCCATTGCAAAGGGCGACAAGCTCGGGAACACCCGGCCAGCCGGGTGTTCCCACCGACGGCAGGCCGACACCGACCGCAGGGCGCCGACGCCTCAGGCCTGGGCGGGCTTCTCGTCGGTGTCCTCGAAGCGGCCGAAGGACGCCTTGACCTCGGCCTCGGCCTCGACGCGGCCGACCCAGTCGGCGCCCTCGACGGACTTGCCGGGCTCGAGGTCCTTGTAGACCTCGAAGAAGTGCTGGATCTCGAGCCGGTCGAACTTCGGGACGTGGTTGATGTCGCGGATGTGCTCGGCCCGGGGGTCGGTCGAGGGCACGCACAGCACCTTGTCGTCGCCGCCGGCCTCGTCGGTCATCCGGAACATCCCGATCGCGCGGCACTTGATCAGGCAGCCGGGGAACGTCGGGGCCTGGAGGAGCACGAGGGCGTCCAGCGGGTCGCCGTCCTGACCGAGGGTGTTCTCGATGTAGCCGTAGTCGGCCGGGTACTGCGTGGAGGTGAACAGCATCCGGTCGAGGCGCATCCGACCCGACTCGTGGTCGACCTCGTACTTGTTGCGCTCGCCCTTGGGGATCTCCACGAGAACGTCGAACTCCAGCACCAGCAGGCCCTTTCCTCGGGTGTACGTCGCCGCCGTACGGCCGCGACTCCTCGGCGCCGTGACGCCGATCGGGTCAGTCTCGCGCACAATGGTGGCCGCCCGCACCACAGCCCGGAAGGAGACCGCCCCGATGGCCCGTTCGAAGGCGCGGCTGCTCGCCTCGCTCACGGGCTCGCTGCTCGTGGCCGTCGTGCTCGCGGTCGTCGCGGTCGTCGTCGTCGGGGTGCTGGTGGCACCGCCGACGCAGCCGGACCCGGCGGCCGAGCCCGCCGAGGTCGCCCCGCCGCCGGGCGTCGAGCTGCCCCGTCTCGGGGCGCCGTCACCGGTCGCGGACGAGGCGGCGCCGCAGCCGCTGCGCCCCGCCGCCGTCCGTGAGGCGCTGGCCTCGCGGCTCGCGGCCCCGGCGCTGGGCCGCCACGTCCTGGCCACCGTCGCCCCCCTGGCCGGACCCGGGCGCGCCCTGAGGAGCGGTCCCGCCGGCGACGTGGCCGTCCCCGCCTCGACGACGAAGCTGTTCACCTCCGCCGCGGCCCTGCTCAGCCTGGGGCCCGAGACGAGGTTCGCGACCCGGGTCGTCGCCACCGGGCGCGACCGGATCGTCCTGGTCGGTGGGGGAGACCCCTTCCTGGCCTCGGCGCCGCAGGACGCCGACACCTACCCGCCCCGCGCCGACGTCGACACGCTCGCGCAGCAGACGGCGCGTGCGCTGCGGCGCGGCGGGGCCCGTCGGCCCACGGTGCGGCTGGCCTACGACGACAGCCTGTTCACCGGACCGGCCCTCAGCCCCCGGTGGCCCGCCTCCTACCTGCCCGACGACGTCGTCTCACCGATCCACGCCCTGTGGGTCGACGAGGGCCGCGACCCGAGCGGCTACGGCCGGGTCGCCGACCCCGCCGCCTCGGCCGCCGTGCTCTTCGCCGACCGGCTGCGCGCGGCCGGCGTCCGCGTCGCCGGGGTGCCCACCCGCACGACCGCGCCGTCGGGGGCGCGCGAGGTCGCGGCCGTCGAGAGCGCGACGCTCACCCAGATCGTGGAACGGGTGCTCCAGGTCAGCGACAACGAGGCGTCCGAGGTGCTGCTGCGCCAGGTCGGGCTCGCCACCGGCGACGGTGGGTCGTTCGTCGGCGGCCAGAGCGGTGTACGCCGTACGCTCGCCGCCGCCGGCCTGACGCTGGGCAGCCCGGAGGTGCTCTGGGACGGCAGCGGTCTGTCCCGCGAGAACAGGCTGTCCCCGGCCACGATCGTCGACCTGCTGCGGCTGTCGTCCTCCGAGCAGGAGCCCGACCTCCGTCCCGTGGTGACCGGCCTGTCCGTCGCGGGCTACCTCGGCTCGCTGTCCGAGCGCCTCGACACCGGCGACCCCCGCGCCCCGGGTCGGGTGCGCGCCAAGACCGGCACGCTGACCGGCGTCTTCGCGCTGGCCGGGATCGCGGTCGACCGCACCGGGGTGCCGGTGGTCTTCGCCCTGATGGCCGACCGGATCCGGCCGCCGAGGACCCTCGAGGCCCAGCAGGCCATGGACGAGGCGGCCGCGGCCCTGGCCGGGTGCGCCTGCACCCGCGACCGGGGTCGCTAGCGGCCCGCAGGGGGAGTCCGCCCGGGCCGAGCGGGGCCTGCGCGGCCCCGGGCTAGATTGCTGGACATGAGTGTTCCCGCGCCCACCGCAGCGCCCTCGATGATCGACTGGGACCTCGCCGTCTCGCTCGGAGCCCGGATCGCCGGCGACGGCCCGGCGGTCTCCGCGGCCCGGGCCGCCGCGGTCGTCTCGGAGCTGCGCGACGACGCGAACCGCTCGACCGGCCTGGTCCGCGACTTCACCGGCCTCGAGGCCGGCCCGCAGACCGCGCCGGTGCTCGTGGTCGACCGGCGCGGCTGGATCCAGGCCAACGCCGACGGCTTCAAGCAGATCATCACGCCCCTGGCGCACAAGCTGACCGCGGACAAGCCGCCCTCGGCCCTGACCCGCGCGGTGGGCTCGCGGATCACCGGCGCCGAGGTCGGGGGCCTGCTGGGGTTCCTGGCCGGCAAGGTGCTCGGCCAGTTCGACCCGTTCCACGACCCGGCCGGCCGGCTGCTGCTGGTGGCGCCCAACGTCGTGCACGTCGAGAACGAGCTCGGCGTCGATCCCACCGACTTCCGGCTGTGGGTGTGCCTGCACGAGGAGACCCACCGGGTCCAGTTCACCGCCGTGCCCTGGATGCGTGAGCACCTCTTCTCCGAGGTCGAGGCCCTCTCGGCCACCGTCGAGCCGACCAAGCTCTTCGAGGACGGCCTCGGACGGGTCGTCGAGGGCGTCCGCAACGCGCGCAACGGCGGCGGCAGCATCGTGGAGATGTTCTCCAGCCCCGAGCAGCGCGCCCTGATGGACCGCGTGACCGGGATGATGTCGCTGCTGGAGGGTCACGCCGACGTCGTGATGGACGGGGTCGGCCCGCAGGTCATCCCCTCGGTCGGGGCCATCCGCAAGAAGTTCGACCAGCGCCGGCAGGGCATCGGGGCGCTCGACAAGGTGCTGCGCCGCCTGCTCGGGCTCGACGCCAAGATGGCGCAGTACCGCGACGGTGCCGCGTTCGTGCGTGGCGTCGTCGACACGGTCGGCATGGAGCGGTTCAACGCGGTCTGGGCGGGCCCGGAGAACCTGCCGACCAAGGCCGAGCTCGGCGACCACGCAGCCTGGATCGCCCGCGTGCTGTGAGCCCGCAGCACGACCCGCCCGGAGGGCCCCTGCGCGGTCCCGCCGACGACCCCGCCCTGCTCGCGCTGCGCCACGGCGTACGCCGGGTGCTCGCCGACCTGCCGGGCCCGGCGCCCCTGCGGCCCCCCGACGACGGCGGAACGGTGGTGGTGGCCTGCTCGGGCGGCCCCGACTCGCTGGCGCTGCTGGCGGCGACCGTCGCCGAGGCCCGCCGGCTCTCGCCGCGTCGCCGGGTCGTCGGGGCCACCGTCGACCACGACCTGCAGGACGGCTCCGCGGACCACGCGGCGGGTGTCGTGGAGACCATGGCGCGCCTGGGCGCCGACGAGACCCTCACCGCCCGGGTGCGCGTCGAGGAGAGCGGGCAGGGCCCGGAGGCGGCGGCCCGCGAGGCGCGCTACGCCGTGCTCGAGCAGGTGGCCACCAGCACCGGCGCCGCCGCCGTGCTGCTCGGCCACACCCTCGACGACCAGGCCGAGACCGTGCTGCTCGGTCTCACCCGTGGCTCCGGCGGGCGCTCGATCGCGGGCATGCGGCCTCGCTTCGGGGTCTTCCGCCGCCCGTTGCTCGAGTGTCGGCGCGACCAGACGGTGGCCGCCTGTCGGGCGCTCGGCGTCCGCACCTGGTCCGACCCGCACAACGACGACCCGCGGTTCACCCGGGTACGGGTCCGACGCGCGGTGCTGCCGTTGCTCGAGGAGGAGCTCGGTCCGGGCGTCGCCGAGACGCTCGCGCGCACCGCCGCCCTGCTCCGCCCGGACGCCGAGGCCCTCGACGGGTACGCCGACCGGGCCCTCGACGAGGCGCTGCGCGAGCCCGGTCTCGACCTCGACGTGCTGCGCACCCACCCCGACGCGGTCGTGACCCGGGTGCTGCGCCTGATGGCCCTGCGGGCCGGGAGCCCGGCCGCCGAGCTCTTCCACGTCCACGTCAGCGCCCTGCACGACCTGGTCACGGGAGCCGTGCGCGGCCAGGTGCAGCTGCCCGGCCACGTCACGGCGTACGTCGCCGAGGGCCTGCTCCGCTTCGTCCGCACCGCCGGCTGACCAGCCTCCGGCGGTCCGAGGGAGCCAAGGGTAAAGAAATCCACAGGATTGCCACAATTTCTGTGGACCAGGCTCAAGTCGGGTGCTCCGGCCACCGAGACCTCAGGTGTCCGCCACGACTCCCCGTCGCCGGCGGACACCGCAGCTCGGTCGCCGCCACCCACGGTGACCGGCACCATCCCCCCGGCACCATCCCCCCGGCACGACCCCCCGGCACGGCCTCTCCCCGGAGGCCACCCCCCGTAAGGACTCGTCATGACGGCGCACCAGGACCACCGCCCCGCCCCCGCCCGCAGCGCCAAGCCCCGCCGCCGCCAGGTGGTCGGCACCGTGATCGGCTCGGGGGCCCTCGCGCTGAGCCTCGTGCCGGCGCTCGGCTCCAGCTCGGTCGCGGCCGTCCCCCAGGTCAGCGCCGCCGAGTCCGCTGCGCTGCTCTCCGCACCCGAGGCGCCGCCCCAGGGCCGCGCCTGGATCGAGGGCCAGGTCGTCAACCAGGCCGGTCGTCCGCTCGACGGGATCGTGGTCGAGGCCTACCGCTACGGCGACGACGCGTCGATGGCGCGCCGGGCCGACGTCGCGCCGGTCGCCTCCTGGATCACCTACGCCGACCCCGACGTCGACGGACCCGCCCACGGCTTCTTCCGCCTCTACGTCCCGCGCAACGGCCCCGGCGACGGCCTGTTCGTGCTGAAGGCCTCGAGCCTGCCCGACGCGAGCGACCCCTACACCCCGCAGCTGCTCGACGACGAGGTCGTCTACGTGGGTGGTGGCAAGCGGGGCATCGTCGAGGACTTCGGCGAGATCGAGATGAGCCTCGCCCGCCGGGCCGACTCCTTCGTCGACGTCACCGCGAGCCGGTCGACGAGCCGGTCCGGCCGGCAGGGACGGCTCACCGTCTCCGTGAGCAGCCCGGACGTCAGCACGGTCACCGGCAAGCTCCGCCTGAACATCGACGGCCGTTCCCGGGGCACGCGCAACCTGACGCGGTCCGACCGAGGGCGGACCGCCGTCACGCTGCCGCGCCTCCGGCCGGGTCGCCACGTCATCAAGGTCGACTACCTCGGCTCGGACGACGTGCTGGGCGCCTCCGCGGTCGAGCGCGTCAGGGTCGAGGCGCCCAAGCGCCACGGCAAGGGCACGAGGGGCGGCAAGGGCGGCGGCAAGCGCTGACCCCCGACCCGACCCGACCGACCGACCCGACCCGACCCGACCGACCCGCACCGGGCGCCGTGGTCGACGCGGCTCGGTCCCGCCGACTGTCGCCTGGCGCTGTGAAAGGGTGGAGCCATGGACGCCTCGGAGGTCAGTGACGACCTCGTCTCCGTGTTGTTCACCGAGGCCCAGATCCGGGAGCGCATCGGTGAGATGGCTGCCCGCATCGAGGCCGACTACGCCGGCGAGGACCTCGTCATCGTCGGCATCCTGCGGGGGGCGGTCATGGTCATGGCCGACCTCGCCCGCGCGCTGACCCGCCACGTCGAGATGGACTGGATGGCGGTCTCCTCCTACGGCTCCGGCACCAAGTCCAGCGGCGTCGTCCGGATCCTGAAGGACCTCGACAGCGACATCTCGGGCCGTCACGTCCTGGTCGTCGACGAGATCATCGACACCGGGCTGACCCTGTCCTGGCTCACCGCGAACCTCTCGTCGCGGCGTCCGGCCAGCGTGGAGATCGCGACGCTGCTGCGCAAGCCCGAGGCGCTGCAGATGCCGGTCGAGGTGCGCTACGTCGGCTGGGACATCCCCAACGAGTTCGTCGTCGGCTACGGCCTCGACTACCGCGAGCGCTACCGCAACCTGCGTGACATCGCGACGCTCGCGCCGCACGTCTACTCCTGAGCCCTCATCCACCGGGGACCTGCGGGGTCCGTCCGCACGCTCACCCCGGTGCTTTCGCCCCGTTTGCGACAATGGGCTCAGCACGATCCCCGGCGTGTACCGTCGAGGTTTCAGTCCAGTGGGCCCGACCGGCTCCCCGCAGACGCTCGTCTGCGTCCGCCGGCCGGACGGCCCGCCTCAGCGAGGTCGAGAGAGTTCTGTGAAGAAAGCGTTCAAGGGTCCCTGGGTGTGGATCGTCCTGGCGGTGCTGGGCGTGCTCATCGCCCTGCAGTACCTCGTGCCCGGCGGTGGGTCCGACGAGGTCCCGACCTCGCAGATGGAGTCCTACATCGTCGACGGCCAGGTCGAGGAGATCACCTTCGTCGACGGGGAGCAGGCCATCCAGGCCACGCTCGACCCCGGGGTGCGCGAGAGCGGCGACGAGGTCGTGTCCTACTACGTCCAGGGCCAGGTCGAGGGGATCATCGAGCAGGTCGACGAGCAGGTCTCCGAGGGGACGATCGAGGAGTCGAACTCCGAGAACCCCCAGCCGAGCTTCCTCGGCCAGCTGCTCGTGACGCTGCTGCCGATCGCGCTGATCATCTTCATCTTCATCTTCTTGATGAACCAGATGCAGGGCGGCGGCGGACGCGGCGTCATGCAGTTCGCCAAGTCCAAGGCCAAGCTGATCTCCAAGGACATGCCGAAGTCGACGTTCTCCGACGTCGCCGGCTGCGAGGAGGCCATCGAGGAGCTCGGCGAGATCAAGGAGTTCCTCTCCGAGCCGGCCAAGTTCCAGGCCGTCGGGGCCAAGATCCCCAAGGGCGTGCTGCTCTACGGGCCCCCGGGCACCGGCAAGACGCTGCTCGCCCGCGCGGTCGCCGGCGAGGCCGGCGTCCCGTTCTACTCGATCTCCGGCTCCGACTTCGTCGAGATGTTCGTCGGGGTCGGTGCCTCCCGGGTGCGCGACCTGTTCGAGCAGGCCAAGGAGAACGCTCCCGCGATCGTGTTCATCGACGAGATCGACGCGGTCGGGCGGCACCGCGGCGCGGGCATGGGCGGCGGCCACGACGAGCGCGAGCAGACCCTCAACCAGCTGCTCGTCGAGATGGACGGCTTCGACGTGCGCGGCGGGGTCATCCTGATCGCGGCCACGAACCGTCCCGACGTGCTCGACCCCGCGCTGCTGCGCCCGGGCCGGTTCGACCGCCAGATCGCGGTCGACGCGCCCGACCTCAAGGGTCGCCACCAGATCCTCCAGGTCCACTCGCGCGGCAAGCCGATGGCCGAGAACATCGACCTGCTCTCCTACGCCCGTCGTACGCCGGGCTTCACCGGCGCCGACCTGGCCAACGTGCTCAACGAGGCCGCGCTGCTGACCGCGCGCGGCAACGAGAAGCTGATCAGCGACGAGGCCCTCGACGAGGCCATCGACCGCGTCATCGCGGGACCGCAGCGGCGGACCCGCCTGATGAGCGAGCACGAGAAGCTGATCACCGCCTACCACGAGGGCGGCCACGCCCTGGTCGCCGCGGCCCTGCCCGGCACCGACCCGGTGCACAAGATCACGATCCTGCCCCGGGGTCGGGCCCTGGGCTACACGATGGTGCTGCCCGACGAGGACAAGTACTCCCAGACCCGCAGCCAGATGCTCGACCAGCTCGCCTACATGCTCGGCGGCCGGGCCGCGGAGGAGATGGTCTTCCACGACCCGACGACCGGGGCCGGCAACGACATCGAGAAGGCCACCGGCCTGGCGCGGGCCATGGTCACGCAGTACGGCATGACCGAGTCGCTCGGTGCGATCAAGCTCGGCGAGGCCGCGGGGGAGCCCTTCATGGGTCGCGACATGGGTCAGGGTCGTGGCTACTCCGAGGACGTCGCGGCCAAGATCGACGAGGAGACCAAGACGTTCCTCGCGGTCGCCCACCAGGAGGCCTTCGACATCCTCGAGGAGAACCGCGACGTCCTCGACTCCCTCGTGCTCGCCCTGCTCGACCGCGAGACCCTCGACAAGGCGGAGGTCGCGGAGGTCTTCACCGCGTTGCGCCGTCGACCGGAGCGGCCGGCCTGGACGGGCTCGCCCGCGCGCAACCCCTCGGAGATCCCGCCGGTCGAGATCCCGCAGGAGGTGCGCGACCGCGTCGCCGCCAACGGTCACGCCCCCGAGCGTGCCAGCGTGATCCTGACCCCGCCGGGCGCGGGCGGCGACGTCCACGGCGCCCCGGGTGCCCCTGCCGGAGATCCGGCGCCGCCGGGTCCTGGCGGGATCTGAACCGGGTGGACGCCCGGATCGGGCCCGTGACGCTGCCCGACGGCGGTGGCCGTGCGCCGGCCTTCGACCACGCCCGCGCCGAGGCCGCGGTGCGCGAGCTGCTCCACGCCATGGGCGAGGACCCCGGGCGCGAGGGCCTGCTCGAGACCCCGGCCCGGGTCGCCCGGGCCTACGCCGAGATGACCGCAGGCCTGCGCCAGCAGCCCGGTGACGTGCTGACGACGACCTTCGACCTCGGCCACGACGAGATGGTCCTGGTCCGCGACATCGAGCTGTGGTCGATGTGCGAGCACCACCTGGTGCCGTTCACCGGGGTCGCCCACGTCGGCTACATCCCGGCCGAGACCGGCAAGATCACCGGCTTGTCCAAGCTGGCCCGCCTCGTCGATGTCTACGCCCGGCGCCCGCAGGTGCAGGAGCGGCTCACGACCCAGGTGGCCGACGCGCTCGTGGAGATCCTCGAGGCGCGCGGCGTGGTCGTCGTCATCGACGCCGAGCACCTGTGCATGACGATGCGCGGGGTCCGCAAGGCCGGGGCGCGCACGATCACCTCGGCGGTGCGGGGTCAGATGCGCGACCCCGCGACCCGCTCCGAGGCGATGGCGCTCATCCAGTCCCGCTGAGAGCCCGGCCCCACGCGGGGCTCGCGGCGAGGAGGGTCACCGATAGCGTCGCCCCCGTGCCCGACGTACGACCGCTCGTGATGGGCGTCCTCAACGTCACCCCGGACTCCTTCTCCGACGGTGGCCGCTTCGTCGACCCCGGGGCCGCCCTGGCCCACGGCCGGCGGCTGCTCGCCGACGGTGCCGACCTGCTCGACGTGGGTGGCGAGTCCACCCGGCCCGGGGCGACCCGGCCGCTGGTCGCCGAGGAGCTCGATCGCGTCGTGCCGGTGATCGAGGCCCTGGCCGCCGAGGGTGCGGTGGTCTCGGTCGACACCATGCGCGCCGAGGTCGCCGCCGCGGCCCTCGCCGTGGGGGCGAGCGTCGTCAACGACGTCTCCGGGGGTCTGGCCGACCCGGCCATCCTCGAGGTCGTCGCGGGCAGCGACGCGACCTACGTCGCCATGCACTGGCGCGCGCACGCGGCCCGGATGGCCGACCTCGCGGTCTACGACGAGCCCGGCGGCGTCGTCGGGGCGGTGCGCCGCGAGCTCGACGAGCGTGTGGCGGCCGCGACCGCGGCCGGGATCGGCCCCGACCGGATCGTGCTCGACCCCGGGCTCGGCTTCGCCAAGCGCGCCGAGCACAACTGGGACCTGCTGCGCGGCCTCGACGCCATCTCCTCCCTCGGCTACCCGCTGCTGGTCGGGGCCAGCAGGAAGTCGTTCCTCGGCTCCCTCCTCGCCGACCCGGACGGTCGCCCGCGTGACGTCGGGGACCGCGAGGTCGCCGGGCACGCCCTCGCCGTGCACCTCGCGCTGGCCGGGGTCTGGGGCCTGCGGGTCCACGACGTCCGGGGCACCCGCGACGCGCTGGCCGTGACCGAGCGGCTAGCGTCGTCCCCGGCCGAGCGTCCCGCACCCGGGGCTCGTGACCACCAGGAGCCCCACCACCCCGGGACCGACGGCAAGGAGATCTCGTGACCGACCGGCTCGCCGTCACCGGCATCGAGTGCTGGGGACACCACGGGGTGCTCGAGCACGAGCGTGCCGAGGGCCAGAAGTTCGTCGTGGACCTCGTCCTGGGCCTCGACACGGCGCCCGCCGCCGCCTCCGACGACTTGCGAGACACCGTGGACTACGGGAGTCTCGGCACCGCGGTGCGCGACGCCGTGGAGACCGATCCGGTCGACCTGATCGAGACCCTGGTGCACAGGATCGCGGACGTCTGTCTCTTGGACTCCCGCGTTGACTGGGCCGAGGTCACCGTTCACAAGCCGGATGCCCCCCTGAGTGTGGCGTTCTCGGACGTCACCGTGACCATCCTTTCGAGACGTGAGGGCCGATGACTGAGACCCCCAACCCGAACATCGTCGACGCGGACACCCTGACCGGTGAGATGCGCCCGATCCGACGGGTCGTGCTGGCCCTGGGCTCGAACCTGGGTGACCGCCTGCCCTCGCTCCAGGGGGCCGTCGACGCGATCGCCGACACCCCGGACGTGTGGGTCACCGCGGTCTCGCCGATCTACGAGACCGAGCCGGTCGACTCGCCGCCCGGTGCCGAGCCGTTCCTCAACGCCGTGGTCCTCGCCGACACGACCCTCGCCGCGCACCGGCTGATGGAGCGGGCGCTGGCCATCGAGGACGTCTACGACCGCGAGCGGGGCGAGGTGCCCAACGCACCCCGGACGCTCGACGTGGACCTGATCGTCGTCGGTGACCGCCGCAGCCACGAGCCGAGCCTGCGCCTGCCGCACCCCCGCGCCGCCGAGCGGGCCTTCGTCCTCCAGCCGTGGTTCGACCTCGAGCCCGACGCGGTCCTGCCCGACCACGGCCCGCTCAGCGAGCTGCTCGAGGTGCTGGACACCTCCGGGCTCACCCGGAGGGACGACCTCGAGCTCGACCTCGGGTGAGCCGCCAGGGTCCGGCGCGGCCCGGTACGCCTCCTGACCCGCAGGACCCTCGACAGGGCCAGACGCCGGACGCCGGCATGCAGCCCACGTCGCCGGGCTTCCTCGTCGGCTGGCTGCTCGCCGGGCTGGTCCTGGGCCGCGTCCTGCGCCCGGTCGCCGAGCGCCTGGTCGGCACCGCGCCGATCGTCACCTGGACCCAGCCGCTCGCGCTCGTCGCCGTGGCGGCGGTCCTCGGGGCCACCGCCCTGGCCACCCACCGGGTCGTCCAGGTCGATCGCCTCGCCCTCCCGCCCCACCGCGCGGTCAACCGGTTGCTCGTGGCCCGTGCGAGCGCCCTCGTCGCGGCCCTGACCGTCGGCGGGTACGCCGGCTACGCCCTGGCGTGGCTCGGCAGCGACGCGGTCCTGGCCGAGCAGCGGATCGTCCGCTCGCTGCTGTGCTGCCTGGCCGGCGTCCTCGTCGTCGTGGCAGCCCTGCTGCTCGAGCGTGCGTGTCGCGCCCGCCTGCCCGACGCGGAGCCCTAGCCTTCGACCATGACTTCCCCGTCGCCCGCCACGTCCTCCGCGCCGGCGCCACCGGTCGACCTCGAGCCCGCCTCCCGACCCGCCGGGCCCGCGCGACGTCGGCAGCGCTCGGCGCGGGTGGTCGTCGCCGTGGTGCTCGTGCTGACGGGGGCGGGAGCGGTCGCCGCCGGACTCCTCACGAGCGCCGCGCTGCTCTCGGTGGCGGCCGTGCTGGCCGTGCTGCTGGGCGCTGCCGCGACCCGGATCGTGCACACCGAGCTGCTCGACTCGCGGCGCGAGGCCGCCGCGGACCGCGCCGAGCTGGCCCGTGGCTACCGGGCGCTGAGCGAGGAGCGGGTGGCCGAGCAGGCGGTGTTCGTGCGCCGCACCGAGGCCACGCTGGCTCGCCAACGTGACAGCCTGGCCCGCCTCGAGTCGCAGGTCGTCGACGCCGAGGCGCAGGCCCGGGCCGCGGCGCAGCAGCTGGCGGCCGAGCGCAGTCGGGCCGACCTCGCCGAGCGGGAGGGCCGCCGCGTGGGGGAGCGCCTCGACGACGCCGAGGGGCGTGCGGCCGAGGCGATCGTGCTGCTCGCCGAGCTGGAGCAGGAGCGCGACCTGCTCGCCCTGCAGCTGCGGGCCGTCCACACGCAGGAGGAGGCCCGCCTCGCCGAGGCGGCACGCTGGGGTGCGACGGGCGCGACCGGCACCGAGGGCGGTCGCCGCCGCGCCTGAGGCGGCGGTGCGCGCCCCGGCACGCTCCCGCGCGGTCCGGCGCGGGTCCGGCGCGGTCCGGCGCGGGCGCGACGTACGGCATGATCGACGACCGTGATCCCCGAGGACTCCCGTTTCGAGACCGATCCTGAGCAGCTCGTGCCCGACCTGCCCGGTCTGCCGGGCGACTGGTCGGTGGGGGTCCCCGAGCCCGCCGACCCCGCGGACGTCGCGCGGCTCACGACGCTGCTGCGGGCGCACGAGAAGGCCGCGCGCGGCTGGGCCGGGGCCGGCGAGGAGGACGTGCTCGTCGAGGTCTCCGAGCAGGGTCTGCGCACCCGCTCCAACGTCGTGGTCCGCGACGGGGAGGGGCTCGTGCGCGCCTGGGGCAGCGTCCACGACCGGGCCGGCGGACGGATGCTCTTCGTCCACGTCGTCGAGCGGGGGCTGCCCGACCCGGTGGCGCAGGCCTGCTCCGACGTGCTGTTCGGGTGGGCCGAGGCCCAGGCCCGTGAGGTCGGTGCCGCACGGGGCCTGGAGGTCCAGCAGATCGACACCGGTGCCTTCGAGGGCGACGACCGGCAGGCGCGCTGGCTGCGGGGGGCCGGTTTCGTGCGGGTGCGCTCCTGGTGGCAGATGAGCCGGCCGGTCACGCCCGAGGAGGCCTCGCTGGTGCCCGACCCCGGGCTGTGGGAGCGCCCGGAGAAGGGCGTGCGGTTCCGGCTGGTGCGCCGGGCGGGCAGCGGCCTGCCGCAGACCGACGACCTGCGCGACGTCCACGACGTGCTCGAGGAGGCGTTCCTGGACCACTTCAACTCCTGGGAGGAGACCTTCGAGGAGTTCCTCTCCAGGCTGCGCGAGGACCCCGGCCACCGCTGGGACCACTGGTGGATCGCCGAGCTCGTCGACGGTGCCACGCCCGAGGCCGTGGGCGCCCTGGTGGGCACGGTCTCCGAGGGCGGGACGAGCGCCGACGGCTCCTACGTCTCCTACATCGGGGTGCGGGAGGCCGCGCGAGGCCGCGGGGTGGCCAAGGGCCTGCTGCACACGATCATCGCCGACGCCGCGGCCCGCGGCCGCGACCGCGTCGGTCTCGAGGTCGACGCGGACTCCTCCACGGGCGCCGACGGGCTCTACACCTCGCTCGGGTGGCGCACGAAGTACGTCACCGAGTCCTGGCACCGCGACGTGCCGGTCGACTGAGGGCACCCGCCTGCGCGCGCCCGTCGCGCGTGCCCGTCCGCTCGTGGTCTCAGTGCTCGTGCGGGCGGACGGCGAGCGCCTCGGGCACGACCGTGGCCGGGTCGAGCACCGGCACCGCGAGCCGGACACCCTCGGGCCCGACCTCGCGCGGGGCCGTCCGGCCCAGCCCGATCGCCCACCGCTGCACGTTGGCGGCGTCCTCGCGACGGTCCTGCTCGACCAGCCACCCGGTCAGGCGCTGGACGGGCGGCAGCCCGCTGTGGACCAGCGACCGGTCGCGCCACAGCTCACGCACCCCGGAGACGAGCAGCGCCCACCACTCGTCGCTGCAGTCGGGCACCTGGCCGAAGTAGCGCCACAGGTCACCGGCGAGCACGCGGTCGACGAAGATCGGCAGCACCTCCCCGCACTGCTCCGAGGCCCTGACGTGGGCCAGCGAGGCCCGCTTGGTGGCCCAGCGGTCGGCGAGGTCGCTGACCGTGTTGCGCTGCTGGGTGATCGACGTCCCGTCGGTGCGCACGCGCCAGTGGTAGACGGGGGTGGGCAGCACGTCGAAGGCGCCCGAGAGGAAGGCCCGCGTGGTCGTGGGCTGGTCCTCGTAGTGCACGCCCTCGGCGAACTGGAGGTCGTGGCGCTCCCAGAAGGTGCGCCGGAAGAGCTTGTTCCACGCGAACACGTCACCGAGGACCTCGGGGTGGTCGGCGGCGCTGACCTTCGTGCGACCGGGGTTGTGCAGCCGGTGCATCCAGCGCGGCTCGCTGCGCTCGGGGCCGCGCCAGCGCAGGAGCGACCCGGTCACGAAGTCCGAGCCGGAGGCCTCCAGCGACATCAGCATGTCGGCGTACGCCGTCGGGGGCACCGCGTCGTCGGAGTCGGCGAACGCCACGACGTCACCGCGCACGTGGCGCAGGCCCTCGTTGCGGGCGGCGCCGAGCCCGCGGTTCTCGGTGTGCACGGCGCGCACCCGCGGGTCGCGGGCGGCGTACTCCTCGGCGATCTCGCCGCACTCGTCGGGCGAGCCGTCGTCGACGACGACCACGTCGAGGCGGGCGTGGGTCGAGTCGAGGATCGAGTCGAGGCAGTCGGGGAGGTAGTCCGCGACCGCGTAGCAGGGCACCACGACCCCGACGAGCGCGTCGGAGCGAGGAGCCGCACGCTCTTTCCACCTCACCGCCCGGAGGCTACCGGGTCCGGCTCCTGGCCTGTTCTCGATGGGCCTAGGCTGAGCCGGTGAGCGAGCCGACCCGGACGGTGGTGTTCGTCGTCGGCGCGGGCCGCAGCGGCACCAGCACCCTCGCCGGCCTCCTGCGTCGCCACGGGCTGCGGGTGCCCGGGCCCGAGGTGGCGCCGGACGCGACCAACCCGCGCGGCTTCAGCGAGTCGCAGTGGCTGGTGGACCTCCACGACCGGCTGCTCGCCGACGTCGCCGTCCAGGTCGGCGACGCCCGCCCCGATGCCTGGTACGACACCGGCGAGGCCTGCCTGCGCGAGCCCGCGCGCATCCGGGCCACGCAGTGGCTCACCGAGCACCTCGAGGCCGGCGACGACCTGGTCCTCAAGGACCCGCGCCTGGGCTGGTTCCTGCCGCTGTGGCGCGCGGCCGCGGTGCGTGCGGGCGCACGGACGACGTACGCGACGATGCTGCGCCCGCCTGCCGAGGTGGCCGCCAGCCGCGAGCACCACTACGACAACCGCCTCGGCTCGGCGCACCTGACCGCGTCGTGGCTCAACATGCACCTGCACGCCGAGCGGGCCACCCGCCCCGCCCCGTCCGCGGCCGGGGACACCGCGAGCGGGACCGCCGGGCCCGGCTCCCCGCGCGTCTTCGTGCGCTACGACGACCTGCTCGAGGACTGGGTGGTCCAGCTGCAACGGGTGGGCCACACGCTCGGTCTCGACTCCGTGCTCGGCGCCGACGCCGAGCGGGTGCGCGACGGCCACCGCTTCGTGGACCCCACGCTGCGGCGGATGACCCACGGCCTCGCCGACCTCGACCTCCCGCCGCGCCTGCGCGAGCTGGCCGAGGAGTCCTGGACCGCGCTCGGGTCGCTGGCCGAGCCGGGCGGCGACCTGCCGGGCGTCCACGCCACGCTGGACGACCTGCGCGAGTCCTACGTCGACCTCTACGCCGAGGCGGAGGCGATCAGCCGGTCCTCGGTCGTGGCCGCCCGCAAGGCTCGCCGTCCTCCCGGCGCAGCACCGAGACCCGCGCCCGGACCCGCGCCGGCGCTCCGGACCCGCGCCGGCGGAGCCGGCCCCCGAGCAGCCGGGCCCCGCCGACCAGCCCGGTGCCGTACGCCGGGTCGCCCGCGCCCTGCGCGGGGACCGCAAGGAGCCCTGAGCGTGGCCACGCCGGACCCGGCCGGGCTGCGCAACCTCGAGGGTCACGCCGACTACGACATCGCCTGGCCCTGGTCGGGCCCCGACCGGCTGCGCCCCGGCACCACCGCGGTCCTGCGGGTCAAGGACGAGGCGCCGTGGCTGGGCTGGGTGCTGCCCCCGCTGCTGCGCGCCTGCGACGAGGTCCTCCTCGTCGACAACGGCTCGGTCGACGACGGCGTCGAGGTCGCGCGGGCCGCCGCGCGCCACGCCGGCCTGGCCGAGCGGCTGCGGGTCGCCCGCTACCCGTTCCCGGTGGCCCGCGCCGGCGCGGAGCACCTGGCCACCCCGGCCCGCTCCGTGCACTCGCTGGCCTACTTCTACAACTGGTCCTTCGCCCAGGTCCGCACGCGCTGGTCGTGGAAGGCCGACGGCGACATGGTGCTCACGCCCGAGGGCGAGGCGGCCCTGGGCGACCTGGCCTGGTCGGTCGGCAGCGTGCAGACGGTGGTGCGGATGCCGCGCCACGGGCTCTTCGTGGCCGGTGCGAGCCGCGCCTTCGTCGACCTCGGCTGGCGCAACATCGAGGAGTGGGGCTTCCCGGTCGGGCCCGACTTCACCTACGACAAGGCCCCGGAGTGGGAGGTGTGCACCACCCCCGAGCAGCTGCGCCGGGTCGCGCTGCCGCCCGGGCTGTGCGTGGAGGTCAAGGACCTCGCCCGCGACGAGTTCGCGCACTGGAGCGACCCCGAGGGCTTCGCGACCAGCGCCCGGACGGCGCGCAAGCGGCGCGAGTGGGAGGTCTTCCACGCCCTGCGCGACGTCGTCGCGGGCGGGACCGGCCCCGACGGGTCGGCGCCCGGGCTGCCGGCGGGGGTCCACGAGGTGCGCGCGCCGGACGGCGTACCGGTCGTGGAGCACGTGACCCGCACCTGGCTGCCCGCCCGGCCGCGCCCCCTGCTCGTCGAGGACCCGCGCGAGGACCCCGTGCGCCGCGAGCGCCGCCGCGAGCGCACGCTCGCCGAGGCCGCCGCGCTGGGATAACCGCGCGGGGATAGCCGGGGGGGTGGCCTCGGTCACGCACCGGGCCACTGTCGGGCCGTGCGGGGGACGGCTAGGCTCGGCACCGCAACCGAGCACGTACGTCTTGTACCCACACCGGCCCCGCACCTGGGGTGGTCGGCGGGACGGGAACGAAAGGGTTCGACCATGGAGCACCTCCCCACCGGGGGGCTGCGGGTGGGAGTCGTCGGCGCTGGACGCGTCGGCGCTGTCCTCGCCGCCCGACTGCACGCCACCGGCCACGACGTGGTCGCCGCAGCGGGTGAGTCCGACGCCTCGCGCGACCGGATCGCCGCGCTGCTGCCGCACCTGGGGGTCACGCCCGGCGACGCCGGGGTACGTCGTCCGAGCGAGGTCGCGCGGGCCTGCGACCTGCTGCTGCTCACCGTCCCCGACGACATGCTGCCCAACGTGGTGCGGGTGCTGGCCGACAGCGGGGCCCTGCGCGAGGGCCAGGTCGTCGTGCACACCTCCGGCCGCCACGGACTCGCCGTGCTCGACCCCGCCCGCGCCGTCGGCGCGCGCGTCGTGGCGATGCACCCGGCGATGACCTTCACCGGCACCGCCGTCGACCTCGAGCGGCTCTCCGGCTGCGTGTTCGGCCTGACGGCCCGCCCCGGCGAGCAGGACCTCGCCGCACGCCTGGTGGCCGACCTCGGCGGCCGGCCCACCTGGGTGGCGGAGGAGATGCGCACGCTCTACCACGCCGGTCTGGCCCATGGCGCCAACCACCTGGTCACGCTGGTCTCCGAGGCGACCGAGATGCTCGCGGCGGCGGGCTGCGACGACCCGGCGGGCACCCTGCGCCCGCTGCTCACCGCGGCGCTCGACAACGCGCTCGAGCACGGTGACGCCGCCCTCACCGGTCCGATCGTCCGTGGTGACCTCGAGACCGTGCGCGGCCACCTGGGCGACGTCGCCGCCAGCGCACCGCAGGCGCTGGGGTCCTACGTCGCGCTCGCCCGCGCCACCCTGGCCCGCGCGGCGACCGACGGTCGGCTGCTGCCGATCCGGGCTCGGGCGATCGCCCGCGTGCTCGACGGGTCCGCACGCACGTCGCAGTGGGGCCGTTCGGAGGCCTCGGAGCCGACGTCGTGACGCCCGAGGTCGACGCCACGACCGGCACCGGGTCGACCCTGCTCGTCTCGACCCGGGCCGAGCTCGAGGCGCACCTCGCCCCCCACCGCAGGGCCGGTCGGACGGTGGCGCTCGTGCCCACCATGGGTGCGCTGCACGAGGGCCACGCCAGTCTCGTCGCCGAGGCCCGACGCCGGGCGGGCGCGGGCCCCGTCGTGGTCACCGTCTTCGTCAACCCGCTCCAGTTCGCTCCCGGTGAGGACCTCGACCGCTACCCCCGCACCCTCGAGGCCGACCTCGCGGTGTGTGCGCGCGAGGGTGCCGACCTCGTCCTCGCGCCCCCGGTCGAGGAGGTCTACCCCTCCGGCGCCGGGCCCGACCAGGTCGCGGGGATGGTCTCCGTCGCGCCCGGCCCGCTCGCGACCGTCCTCGAGGGCCGCACCCGACCCACCCACTTCGCGGGTGTGCTGACCGTCGTGGCCAAGCTCTTCGGCCTGGTGCGCCCCGACGTGGCGTGCTTCGGCGAGAAGGACTACCAGCAGCTGGTCCTCGTGCGTCGCATGGTCGCCGACCTGTGCCTCGGCGTCGACGTCGTCGGCGTGCCCACGGTGCGTGACCCCGACGGGCTCGCGCTGTCGAGCCGCAACGCCTACCTCGACCCCGAGCAGCGCGAGGCCGCCCTGGCCCTGCAGCGCACCGTCGTGGCGGTCGCCGCGGCCTGTGCCGCCGAGGGCGTGGACGCCGGCCTGAGGGCCGGCCGCGCCGAGCTGCGCGCCTCGCCCGGCGTCGACCTGGACTACCTCGAGCTCACCGGCCCCGACCTCGAGCCGCTCGGCGCCGACGTCGCACCGGGGACGCCGGCCCGGGTGCTGATCGCCGCACGGGTCGGGGCGACCCGTCTGATCGACAACCTCGCCACGACCGTCGGGGTCGCCCCGGCGGTGCCCGGCGGGCGCACCGTGACGCCCCGCTAGCCTGCGACGATGGACGCGACGCCGGCGCAGCCCGGCCCCACCCTCTCGACCGCCGGCTCCCGAGGGCCGGCCGGTCCCCGTGCCGTGGCGGCTCGACTGGCCGCCAGCGAGCCGGGCTGGGCCGTGGAGGCCGACGTGGTGGTGGTCGGGACCGGGATCGCGGGACTGACCACCGCGCTGCGGCTGCGCGAGGCCCTGGCCGGCTCCGGACGGGTCCTGGTCGTGACCAAGGACGTCCTGGCCGCCGGGTCGACGCAGTGGGCCCAGGGCGGGATCGCCGCGGCACTGGGCCCGGGCGACACCCCCGCCGAGCACGAGACCGACACCCTGGTCGCGGGCGCCGGGGCCTGTGACCTGGACGCCGTACGAGCCCTGGTGACCGAGGGTCCCGAGGCGGTGCACGAGCTGATCGGTCTCGGCACGAACTTCGACCACGACGGCGACGGTGTGCTCTCGCTGACCCGCGAGGGCGGTCACCACCGCGACCGCATCGCGCACGCCGGCGGTGACGCGACGGGAGCCGAGATCCAGCGCGCGCTGATCGCCGCGGTCGCGGCGGCGCCCGAGATCGAGGTCGTCGAGCACGCCCTGGCCCTCGACCTGCTGCTCGGCCCCGGGGGCGGCGTCGCCGGGCTGACCCTGCACGTGATGGGGGAGGGCCGGCGCGACGGCGTCGGCGCGGTGCGCTGCCGGGCGGTGGTGCTGGCCAGCGGCGGGCTGGGCCAGGTGTTCTCGCAGACCACGAACCCGGCGGTCTCGACCGGCGACGGCATGGCGCTGGCGCTGCGCGCCGGTGCCACGCTGCGCGATCTCGAGTTCGTGCAGTTCCACCCCACCGTGATGTACCTCGGCCCGGACTCGCGTGGCCAGCAGCCGCTCATCTCCGAGGCGGTGCGCGGCGAGGGCGCGTTCCTCGTCGACGACGAGGGCACCCGCCTCATGCAGGGCGTGCACCCGCTCGCCGACCTCGCCCCGCGCGACGTGGTGGCCAAGGCGATCACCCGCCGCATGCACGAGACCGGTCGCCCGCACATGTGGCTCGACGCGCGCCACCTCGGCCGGGAGCTGTGGGAGCGACGCTTCCCGACCATCCTGGCCACGGCCCGCTCGCACGGGGTCGACCCGGTCACCGAGCTGCTGCCGGTGTCCCCGGCCTGTCACTACGCCTCCGGCGGGGTGCGCACCGACCTGCACGGCCGCAGCGACGTGCCCGGCCTCTACGCCACGGGCGAGGTCGCCTGCTCCGGGGTGCACGGCGCGAACCGGCTCGCCTCGAACTCGCTGCTCGAGGGCCTGGTCTTCTCGCGCCGCATCGCCGCCGTGCTGCCCGGCGAGCTGGCCGGCTGGACCGAGCCGGCGCCGGACACCCGCGCGGTCGGCCTGGTCGACGGCGGCGTACGCCAGGCGCTGCAGGAGACCATGACCGAGCAGGTCGGGGTGCTGCGCACCGCCGCGGGGCTCGTCTCGGCCGGCGAGCGGCTGGCCGCGCTCGGCGCCACCGGCGGCGACCGGGTCGACCTCGAGGCGTGGGAGGTGACGAACCTGCTGACGATCAGCACGGCCCTCGCCGAGACGGCGCTGTTCCGCGAGGAGACCCGGGGCTCGCACTGGCGCGAGGACCACCCCGAGCGGGACGACGCCGGGTTCGCCGGGCACTTCGACGTGCGGCTCGGGGTCGAGGGGCTCGAGGTCGCCTTCAGCGCCGCGCCGGCGACCGACACGGCCGCCGTCCTCGTGCCGGACGGGCCGGACGTGGCAGCGCTCGGCGTGCCGGTGGCCCCGTGATCGCGCGGACGCCGTACGACGCCCTGCCGGCGCCGCTCGTCGACGGGTTGCGCGAGGCCGGCCTCGACCCGGTCGCGGTGCACGCGCTCGTCGCCGCCGCCATCGAGGAGGACCTCGCGGGCGGCCCGGTGGCCGACGACGTGACGAGCGCGGCGACCGTGCCCGCCGACGCGCGGGGACGCGCGGTGATGTCCGCGCGCGAGGCCGGGGTGGTCGCCGGGCTCGGCGTCGCCTCGCTGGTGTTCTTCTCCGTGCTCGGCGACGACCTCGGCCAGCTGTCGTCGATCCGGGACGGGGCCCGGGTCGGTCCGGGGGAGACCGTGCTGCACGTCGAGGGGCCGACGCGGGGGCTGCTGAGCGCCGAGCGCACCGCGCTCAACCTGGCCTGCCACCTCTCCGGGGTCGCCACCGCCACGGCCCGCTGGGTCGAGGCGCTCGAGGGCACCGGCTGCCGCGTCCTCGACACCCGCAAGACCCTGCCGGGCCTGCGCGCGCTCGAGAAGTACGCCGTGCGCTGCGGCGGCGGCACCAACCACCGCTTCTCGCTGGCCGACGAGGCGATGGTCAAGGACAACCACGTGATCGCCGCCGGCGGTGTCGTCCCGGCCTACGAGGCCGTACGGGCGGCGTACCCGCACCTGCGGGTGCACGTCGAGGTCACCGACCTCCAGCAGCTCTCCGACCTGCTCGCAGCGGGCTGCGAGACCGTCATGCTCGACAACATGGACACCGCGACCATGGCCGAGGCGGTGCGCCTGACCGACGGTCGGGCCACGCTGGAGGCCACCGGTCGGATGAGCCTGGACCGGGCCCGAGAGGTCGCCGAGGTCGGGGTCGACTTCATCTCGGTCGGGGCCCTCACCCACTCCGTCACCGTCCTCGACCTCGGCCTGGACCTGCAGCCGACCGGCGGCTCGGTGCGGTGAGCCTGCTCGCGGTCGACATCGGCAACGCCCACACGGTCCTCGGCCTGCTGGACACGGCGGCCGACCAGGACGGTCCCGGCGAGGTCGTCGCGCACTGGCGGGTCTCGACCGACGAGCGGCGCACCGCCGATGAGTGGGCGGTGCTGGTGCGCGGCCTGCTCGCGGGCGCGGACGAGCCGCGCGGCACGCCGGAGGGGATCGTCGTGTGCGCGACCGTGCCGTCGGTGCTGCACGAGTGGCGCGAGATGCTCTCCCGCCATTTCTCGCACCTGCGCACGCTGGTCGTCGAGGCCGGGGTCCGCACCGGAATAGCGGTGCTCACCGACAATCCGCGCGAGGTGGGCACCGACCGCATCGTCAACGCGATTGCGGCGGCACACCGATTCGGCGGCCCGACGATCGTCGTCGACTTCGGCGCCACCGCCACGACTTTCGATGTCGTCAATGCCGCCGGTGCCTATGTCGGCGGCGCGATCTCACCCGGTCTCGAGATATCGCTGGCCGCCCTCGGTCGTCGTGGTGCCCAGCTGCGCGAGGTCGAGCTGGTGCGTCCGCGCACCGTGATCGCCCGCAACACCGTCGAGGCGTTGCAGTCGGGCATCGTGTTCGGGGTGGCCGCCCAGGTGGAGGGTCTGGTCGCGCGGATGGTCACCGAGCTCGGGCGCGGGACAGGTGCGGCAGGTGCGGCAGGGGCGGTACGGGGGGAGCCTGCCCTGCACGTCGTGGCGACCGGTTATCTGGCCGACGTCGTCCTCGACGAGTGCACCTGCTTCACCGACCACGTGGAGAGCCTGACCCTCGAGGGCCTGTCCCTGGTCTTCGCCCGGCACCGCTGAGCGATATCGCCTAATTCGGCGACCGGGATAAAGCAGGCGGATCTGCAGGTTTTACCCAGGGATGTTTCTGAACGACTGGCGATCGAAAGTCCTGTGCTACCTTTTTGGGTAGTCGGAGGAGATCGCACTCGTTTTCGTGCTGCGATGAAGTGGGGCGACCCGACGACTCTTATCCATCACATATTCTCAACGAAGAGGAACCCCATGGCACAGAAGGTCCACATCGTTCTCGAGGACGACCTCGACGGTGGAGACGCGAGCGAGACCGTCGCCTTCGGTCTCGACGGCACGAGCTACGAGATCGACCTCAGCGACGACAACGCGGCGAGCCTGCGCGAGACGCTGGCCAGCTACATCGGGCACGCCCGCAAGGTCACCGGCTCCCGCCGGACCCCGCGCAAGGCGACGAGCGCCGCCAGCACCAGTGGTGGCCCGAGCGCGCGCGACGTGCGGGAGTGGGCCCGCTCGGCGGGTCACGAGGTGCCCGACCGCGGGCGCATCCCGGCCGACGTGCGCGAGGCCTACGACGCCGCTCACTGACACCTCGCACCTCCTCCCCCGCCCGGGGGACCAGCACCCCCGCCCGAGTCCTTCGTGCGGGGGTGCTGCGGTTCCCGGGCGGGCCGGGCGGCCCGGGACCGGGCTTGTTCGCTGTGAGCGGATCACCCTTGGCCCTGCTGAGGGAACGTCTAGGCTGTCGGCGGGGTTAGTCAGAGCAACAGCCACCCGTCAGCCCAGGCGCTGGTGGCTCCGCAAGCCCCGCAAGCCCCGGAGGAGACGAGAGAGCGATGTTCGAGAGGTTCACAGACCGAGCCCGCCGGGTGGTGGTGCTGGCCCAGGAAGAGGCCCGCATGCTCTCCCACAACTACATCGGGACCGAGCACATCCTGCTCGGCCTCATCCACGAGGGCGAGGGCGTCGCCGCGAAGGCCCTCGAGAGCCTCGACATCTCGCTCGAGGCCGTGCGCGCCCAGGTCGAGGAGATCATCGGCCAGGGCCAGCAGGCCCCCAGCGGTCACATCCCCTTCACCCCGCGGGCCAAGAAGGTCCTCGAGCTGTCCCTGCGCGAGGCGCTGCAGCTCGGTCACTCCTACATCGGCACCGAGCACATCCTGCTCGGGCTGATCCGCGAGGGCGAGGGCGTCGCCGCGCAGGTCCTGCAGAAGCTCGGCGCCGACCTCAACCGCGTGCGGCAGCAGGTCATCCAGCTGCTCTCGGGCTTCCAGGGCAAGGAGTCCTCCGCCTCCGCGGCGACCGCCGGGGGCGGCGGCGAGACGCCGTCCTCCTCCCTCGTGCTCGACCAGTTCGGCCGCAACCTGACCCAGGACGGCCGCGACGGCAAGCTCGACCCGGTCATCGGTCGCGAGAAGGAGATCGAGCGGGTCATGCAGATCCTCTCGCGCCGCACGAAGAACAACCCGGTCCTGATCGGGGAGCCCGGCGTCGGCAAGACCACGATCGTCGAGGGCCTCGCGCAGGACATCGTGCGCGGCAACGTGCCCGAGACGCTCAAGGACAAGCAGATCTACACCCTCGACCTCGGCGCGCTCGTCGCCGGCAGCCGCTACCGCGGTGACTTCGAGGAGCGCTTGAAGAAGGTCCTCAAGGAGATCCGCACCCGCGGTGACATCGTGCTGTTCATCGACGAGATCCACACCCTCGTCGGCGCCGGGGCGGCCGAGGGCGCCATCGACGCCGCCAGCATCCTCAAGCCGATGCTGGCCCGCGGTGAGCTCCAGACCATCGGCGCCACGACCCTCGACGAGTACCGCAAGTACCTCGAGAAGGATGCCGCGCTCGAGCGCCGCTTCCAGCCCATCCAGGTCGCCGAGCCCTCGATCGCGCACACCATCGAGATGCTCAAGGGCCTGCGCGACCGCTACGAGGCCCACCACCGGGTGACGATCACCGACGAGGCCCTCGTCTCGGCCGCCACCCTGGCCGACCGTTACATCTCCGACCGGTTCCTGCCCGACAAGGCCATCGACCTGATCGACGAGGCCGGCTCGCGGCTGCGGATCCGCCGGATGACGGCCCCCGAGGACCTGCGCGAGTACGACGACAAGATCGGTGAGGTGCGCGCGCGCAAGGAGGCCGCCATCGACGGCCAGGACTTCGAGGCCGCCGCCCGTCTGCGTGACGAGGAGAAGCAGCTGATCCTCGCCAAGTCCGACCGCGAGAAGCAGTGGCGTGCCGGCGACATGGACGAGGTCGCCGAGGTCGACGAGGAGCTCATCGCCGAGGTCCTCGCCGTCGCCACGGGCATCCCGATCGTCAAGCTCTCCGAGGAGGAGTCGACGCGGCTGCTCAAGATGGAGGACGAGCTGCACAAGCGCGTCATCGGCCAGGACGAGGCCGTGCGAGCCCTCTCGCGAGCCATCCGACGTACCCGGGCGGGCCTCAAGGACCCCAAGCGGCCCGGTGGGTCGTTCATCTTCGCGGGGCCCTCGGGTGTCGGCAAGACGTGGCTGTCCAAGACGCTCGCGGAGTTCCTCTTCGGCGACGAGGACTCCCTCATCCAGCTCGACATGAGCGAGTACGGCGAGAAGCACACGATCTCGCGCCTCTTCGGCTCGCCCCGGGCTACGTGGGCTACGAGGAGGGCGGCCAGCTGACCGAGAAGGTGCGGCGCAAGCCGTTCTCGGTGGTCCTCTTCGACGAGGTCGAGAAGGCCCACCCCGACATCTTCAACTCGTTGCTCCAGATCCTGGAGGAGGGTCGGCTGACCGACTCGCAGGGCCGGGTGGTCGACTTCAAGAACACCGTCATCATCATGACCACCAACCTCGGCACCAGGGACATCGCGAAGGGTCAGAACCTCGGCTTCGCACAGTCCGGCGACGCGGCCGGCTCCTACGAGCGGATGAAGAACAAGGTCAACGAGGAGCTCAAGCAGCACTTCCGCCCCGAGTTCCTCAACCGCGTCGACGAGACGATCGTGTTCCCGCCGCTGAGCCAGGAGCAGATCGTCATGATGGTCGACAACATGATCGCGGCCGTCGAGCTGCGGCTGCGCGACCGCGACATGCAGCTCGAGCTGACCCAGCCGGCCAAGAACCTGCTGGCCGCGCGGGGCTTCGACCCGGTCCTCGGCGCGAGGCCGCTGCGTCGCACCATCCAGCGCGAGATCGAGGACGTGCTCGCCGAGAAGATGCTCTTCGGCGAGGTCGGTCCGGGCCAGCTGATCCTGGTCGGCACCGAGGGCGAGGGCCCCACGGCCACGTTCACGTTCAAGGGCGAGAAGGTCGGCGAGCTGCCCGACCTGCCGCCGTTCGAGACCGCCGAGATCGGGGGCGGCGACGAGCCGGGCCCGACCGACGTGCCGCGCTCGAGCGGTGACGACGGCGAGACCGGCGCGGCCGGCGCGATCGCTCCGCCCGCCTGAGCGGACCCGCCGCAAGCCTGGAGCCCCGGACCACCTGGTCCGGGGCTCCTGCTGCGTTGGGGACGGACCCCGTGCTCCTCAGGGCAGGGCGTAGGACCCCTCGTCGGCGGGTGCGGCCAGACCGTCCTCGACCAGCCCCGCCAGGCAGCGCACCCGTTGGCCCTCGTCGGCCCAGACCGCGTCGAGCCGGGAGCGGGACACGGGCCCGTCGGCCTCGCGCAGCACCGCGAGCAGCCGACCGCGACACTGCCGGTCGGTGCCGGCCCAGGTCTGCGCCTTGCGCGGCGGGCCGTCGTAGGCCGGGCTGCCGGCGCGGACCCAGGCGCACCGCGCGGCGAGCGGACAGGCCTCGCAACGGGG
Source organism: uncultured Actinomycetota bacterium (assembly GCA_963714475.1). Taxonomy (GTDB): domain Bacteria; phylum Actinomycetota; class Actinomycetes; order Propionibacteriales; family Nocardioidaceae; genus Nocardioides. The sequence goes on along the minus strand of CAVQOP010000004.1, from coordinate 184,303 downwards.
GCGGAGCGCCGTGCACACCAGGGCGCCGAGCTCCATCACGGCGATCGACCAGGTGGCCGCCGTCGGCTCGTCGTCGGGCAGCAGGGCCACCGCCCGCTCGCGCTCGGCGCGGGTCAGCGAGACCCCGGGCAGCTCCTCGCCGCCGACCACCCGGGTCAGCACGCGGCGCACGTTGGTGTCCAGCACCGCGTGGCGCTGGCCGAAGGCGAACGTCGCGACCGCGGCGGCGGTGTACTCCCCGACGCCGGGCAGTGCCCGCAGCGCGGCGAGATCGTCGGGCACGACCCCGTCGTGCTCGGCGGTGATGACGACGGCCGCCGCATGCAGGCGCAGCGCGCGCCGGGGGTAGCCCAGACGCCCCCAGGCCCGCACCGCCTCGCCGGTCGGCTCGGCGGCGAGGTCGGCGGGGGTCGGCCACCGGGCCAGCCACGCCTCGTGGACGGGCAGCACCCGTGCCACCGGGGTCTGCTGGAGCATCAGCTCGGAGACCAGCACCGACCACGGTGAGGCCGACGGCTCGCGCCAGGGCAGCTCGCGGGCGTGCTCGTCGTACCACTGCAGCAGCGGCTCGTGCAGGTCACTCATCTCGCTCATCATCGCGTGCCCCGTGGCGGGCGCCCGATCTCGGGTGTCCGGTGTGGCACCACGATCGCGGTCCCGGCCCTGACTAGCGTGGACGTGGTGAGCAACCTGGTGCGCGGACCGCTGCCGCCGCGTGTCTACTGGCGGCGTCGGGTCGTGGCGCTCGTGCTGGTGCTGACCACGGCCCTGGTGCTCGGGCGAGGGCTCGGCGACTCGGACCCGGGGACGACCAGCACCGCGCGGCCCAGCGCGGCCGACGCCTCGAGCACGGTCGGGCCGGCGCGGGTCGAGGGGAGCCGGGCCGCGCCGAGCCCGGAGCAGGCGGCGCTGGCCGAGGCCCGCGCCGAGGCCCGCGCCGAGGCCCGCGCCGAGCGCCGCGCCGCCCGCAAGGCCGAGGCGGCCCTGCCCGAGCCCGAGGGTCGCTGCGTCGACGAGGACGTCGTCGTCGCCCCCGTGGTGGGCGAGGCGGTGGCCGGCCGTCCGGTGACGATCACGCTCAACCTGCGCACGCTGACCACGGCGGCGTGCACCTGGTCGCTCACCCCCTCCCACCTCGGTCTGAAGGTGGCCTCGGCCGAGGACGAGGAGGTGTGGTCGACCCGTGAGTGCCCCCGACAGCTCGGCCGGCACAAGGTCGTCGTACGGCAGGAGACCACGACCGTCTTCTCCACGCAGTGGGACGCCCGACGCTCGGAGGCCGGCTGCCCCGCGGCCGTCATGACCTGGGCCGAGCCGGGCTCCTACACCGTCGCGGCGGCCTCGCTCGGCGGCGAGCCGGGGTCGGCCGACTTCACCCTGCTCGACCCCGCCGACCTCGCTGCGGACGACGCGGAGGCCCAAGCCGAGTCCGAGGCCGAGGCCGACCCCGAGTCCGAGGCCGACCCTGAGTCCGAGGCCGACGCCGAGCAGCGCCAGCAGCGGCGGGAGGCTCGCACGCAGCGACGCGACGGCTGAGGACGGCTGAGGACGTCACGGGCCGTCCCCGCCGAACCGGTCCGACCTCGTCGTCCCGGCCGGTCGCGGGTCAGACGTAGCGCTCGAGGATGGTCGACTCGGCCAGGCGGGACAGTCCCTCGCGGACCCCGCGGGCCCGGAGCTCGCCCACGCCGTCGACGACCTGGAGGTCGTTGACGCCGGCCGAGAGCAGCTTCTGCAGCGACCCGAAGTGGCCCACGAGACGGTCGACGACCGCGGGGGAGAGGCGCGGGACCCGTGCCAGCAGCCGGTAGCCGCGCGGGGTGACCGCGCCGTCGAGGTGCTCGCCGCTGCGCAGGCCGAGCACGGAGGCCGCGGAGGACGGATCGACCAGCTCGGTGGCGGACAGGGCGCCGAGGTCCTCGAGCACCTCCTCGGTGGTCCGCTCGCCACGTGAGGCGCCGAGGTAGTCGCGCACCAGCAGACGCCGTTCGGACTCGACGCCGGTGATGAGCTCCTCGAGCTGGAGGGCCAGCAGCCGTCCGTCGGTGCCGAGCTGGAGGACGTAGTCCTCGATCTCCCGCGCGATGCGGGTCACCATCTCCAGGCGCTGGGCGACGACGGCGACGTCGCGGACCGTGACGAGGTCCTCGATCTCGAGCGCGGACAGCGTGCTGGACACCTCGTCGAGGCGCATCTTGTAGCGCTCGAGGGTGGCCAGCGCCTGGTTGGCCCGGGAGAGGATCTGCCCCGAGTCCTCGAGCACGTGGCGGTTCTCGTCGACGTAGACGGCGATGATCTGCATCGACTGCGAGACCGAGACCACCGGGAACCCGGTCTGACGAGCCACCCGGTCCGCGGTGCGGTGGCGGGTGCCGGTCTCCGAGGAGGTGATCGTGTGGTCGGGCATCAGGTGGACCGCTGCCCGCACGATCTGGCTGATCGACTCGTCGACGATGATCGCGCCGTCCATCTTGGCCAGCTCGCGCAGCCCGGTCGAGGTGAAGGGCACGTCGAGCTCGAAGCCGCCGGTCGCGATCGCGCGGACGACGTCGTCGCAGCCGAGCACGATCAGCGCCCCCGTGCGTCCGCGGAGGATTCGCTCCAGCCCGTCTCGCAGCGGCATGCCCGGCGCGATCGAGGCGAGGGTCTCGCGCAGCCGCACCGCGGCGTCGCTGCGTTCGGTCACCACGTCAAGCACTCCCTCGGTGGTCCCGGCGCGGGCGTCGGTGCCCGCGGCTGGACGCCGAGGAGTCTAGGACATCGGGCCGCCCGGGTCTGCGAGGCGACGCCGCACGGGCAGCCTCGTCAGGAGCGTTCCTCCGCGGCGGTGAGCGTCAGCCGGGGGGTGCCGAGCAGGCCCATCAGCCGCAGCGCGGAGGCGACGTCGGGGGCCTCGACGACCCGCATGCCGTCGACCAGGCGCTCGGGGTCGCGTCGTGGGCTGCGACGCGAGCCCGGCTCCATCGGCACCACGGCCATCGCGAAGCCGAGCCGGGCCGCCTCGGCGACGCGCTGGGGCAGGTCGCGCACCCGGCGCAGCTCGCCGGCGAGGCCGATCTCGCCCATCGCGACGACGCCGACCGGGGGTGGGGTGAGGGTCGTGGCGGAGACCAGCGCAGCGGCCACGGCGAGGTCGCTGGCCGGCTCGGTGACGCGGGCGCCCCCGACGGTCGAGGCGAACACGTCGTGGTGGTGCAGCCGGGTCCCGGCGTGCTGCTGGAGCACCGCGAGGACCATCGCCATCCGCGCGGAGTCCAGCCCGGACGTCGTGCGCCGTGGCCGCTCCAGCGCACTCGGGGTCACCAGCGCCTGCACCTCGGCCAGCAGCGGTCGCCGGCCCTCCATGGTCACGGCCACGCAGGTGCCCGACACCCGGCCGTGGTGCTCCTCGACGAACAGGCCGGTCGGGTCGGCGACCGCGCGGATGCCCGCGGCGGACAGGTCGAAGCAGCCCACCTCGTCGACGGGGCCGAACCGGTTCTTCATCGCGCGGACCATGCGGAACCGGCTGTCGCGGTCACCCTCGAAGTGCAGGACCACGTCGACGAGGTGCTCGAGCACGCGCGGCCCGGCGATGGAGCCGTCCTTGGTCACGTGGCCCACGAGCACCGTGGTGATGTTGTGGGTCTTGGCGACCCGGACCAGGGCCGCGGCGACCTCCTTGACCTGGGTGACCCCGCCGGGGACGCCCTCGGTGCCCGCGGCCCCGATCGTCTGCACGGAGTCGACGACCAGCAGGGCGGGCCGGACCTGCTCGACGTGGCTCAGCACGGCCCCGAGGTCGGTCTCGGCGGCGAGGTAGAGCTCGTCGTGCACCGCGTCGGTGCGATCGGCGCGCATCCGCACCTGGGAGGCCGACTCCTCCCCGGTGACGTAGAGCACCCGACGCGGGTCGCTGGAGCCGGCGGTGCGAGCGGCCACCTCGAGCAGCAGGGTCGACTTGCCGACGCCGGGCTCGCCCGCGAGCAGGATCGCGGCGCCGGGCACGAGGCCGCCGCCGAGCACCCGGTCGAGCTCGGCGACACCGCTGGAGCGGCTCGTCGACTCCTCGACCGAGACCTGGCCGATCGGCACCGCCGGGGTCGTGACCGGGCTGGCCGCGGTGCGCGCGGTGGTGGTGGCGGCCTCGGCGACCGAGCCCCACGCCTGGCACTCGCCGCAGCGCCCCGCCCACTTGCCCGTCTCCCACCCGCACTCGCTGCAGCGGTAGAGGGGACGGACGCGACTCGACTTGGCCATGGCAGGAACCTATGCGAGGCCGCCGACAGTCGCCCCCGCCCGCCCCGCCGGGGTGCGACCTACGTCGTGGAGGGTGCGGGAACCACCCGGGGTATGCTCGGTTGGATCGATCCACAAAGGAGGCCGCTATGGGCCGGCTGCCGGAGCGTGGGCCTGAGACCCGCTCGGTGCGAGGTCCCGACCGAGCCGTGCGTACGACGTCCTCGCCGGGTCCGGCCGGGTCCCCGCCGACCCTCGCCGACGTCGCGGACCGCGCCGGCGTCTCGCGCCAGACGGTCTCCAACGCCGTCAACAGCCCCGAGCTGCTGCGCCCCGACACCCTCGAGCGCGTGCAGGCGGCGATCGCCGAGCTCGGCTACCTCCCCAACCGCGCGGCGCGCAACCTGCGGACGCGGTCCTCGCGGCTGATCGGGCTGCGGATCCACCCGGTGCTCGAGGGCAGCGCCGAGGCGACGATGGACCGGTTCGTGCACTCGCTGGTGGAGGCCTCCCGCGGCGCCGGCTACCACGTGCTGCTCTTCACGGGCGAGGACAGCGCCGATCCGCTCGGGGGCTACGACGACCTCCTCGGGTCGACCGCGGTCGACGCGTTCGTGGTCACCGACACCTATCTCGGCAACCCCCAGGCCGGCTGGCTCGACGACCGCGGCGCTCCCTTCGTGGCCTTCGGACGTCCGTGGGAGGACCCCGGCGCGACCCACCCCTGGGTCGACGTGGACGGTGCGGCGGGCACCGAGCTGGCCACGCGCCACCTGATCGACCAGGGCCACGAGCGCGTCGCGTGGATCGGCTGGCGCAAGGACTCCCGGATCGGCGAGGACCGTCGGGCCGGCTGGAGCCGCGCGGTGAAGGCGCACGGGCTGTCGACGACCGCGATGGCCTCGCGGGTCGAGGACACCCTCTCCAGCGGTCGCGAGGCCAGCGCGGTGCTCCTCGACGAGGCGAAGCCCACGGCCTTCGTCTGCGCGAGCGACACGCTCGCGATCGGTGTGCTGCACACCCTCGCCGAGCGGGGCCTGACCCCGGGCCGCGACGTCGCGGTCGTCGGCTTCGACGACTCGCAGTCGGCGCACCTCGTCCAGGGTGGGCTCACCTCCGTGCGGCAGCCGCTCGAGGACGTCGCCGTCGAGGTCGTCGCCGCGCTGCACGATGCGCTGACCCACCAGCCGCGCACGGAGCCCGGCGTCCTGCTCACCCCGACGCTGGTCGAGCGCGGCAGCAGCGCCGGCGCCCGCTGAGCGGGGCGTCGGCCCGGCGAGGGTCCGGCCGAGCCCCGGTGCTCAGCCCCGCACGACGCGGGTGGAGCCGTCGCGCAGGGTGAGGCGGAAGCGGAACCCGTTCTCACCGGCGGCCTGCACGTCGTCGGCGTCGTCGGCGTCGCCCTCGGGCCACCAGGCGGCGTACCGCCCGTCGGCGAGGCTCGCCTCGACCTCGTCGCCCCGGTCCAGCAGGACGCCCACCGCGACGACGTCACGTCCGACGGCGCCCTCGGTGGAGGCCAGCAGGCCGGCGTCGGTCTCGCCGAGGACCGCGGTCGACTGCTCGAGGCCGTCGGCGGCGACCCGGGGGGCGAGGACCTCGGTGTCGCGGCTGGAGAAGTAACCACCCTCGAGCGCCGCGGGGTCCTCACCCAGGCCGGAGGTGGGGACGACGCACGAGAGCTGGTCGTCGCCCCGGCTCACCAGCACGTAGGCCCAGTCGCCCCGACGCTCGGCCAGCAGCGTCCGGGTGTCGCCGGAGGCCGGGAGGTCGTTGGCGGCGAGGCAGAAGACCGCAGCCTGCGTGGTCCTCTCCGCCGACAGCGGGCTGGGCGTCGGCACCCAGCCGGCGTAGGCCTGGCCTCCGCCGACGCCGGGCAGGACCACGACCGCGGCGGCGGCCGCCGCCACCAGGCCGGCGGGGAGCAGCAGGACGCGGCGCCTGTTCCAGGCCGTGCGCCAGGCCGTGCGCCAGGCCGTACGCCGGACCGGGGCGGGGCGGGGGCCGGGGTCGAGCGGGTCCCGGGAGTCGGTGGCGAGGATCCGCGCGACGGTGTCGTCGGCGCGACGACGCTCCGCCGGGTCCAGCCCGGCGAGGGTCGTCGGGAGGCCGCCGACCGGGTCCAGGCCGGCGAGAGCGCGTCGGGTCGTCTCGTGCTGGTCGCGGGCGTTCATGAGGGGTTCCTCTCACGGGTCGGGTCCGCGGAGGCGGGCCGCCGGGGTGGTGCGGGTGCCGGTCCGGTCGCCTCGAGCAGGCGCCGCAGGGTGCGCCGGGCGCGGGAGAGACGCAGCCGGTACGCGGTCGCCGAGATGTCGAGCACGGCGGCGGCCTGGGCTGCGGTGAGGTCGTCCCAGACCGCGAGGGCGAGGGACTCCTGGTCGGTCGGGGAGAGCCTCGGCCAGACGGCGGCGAGGTCGACCCGGTGGGCCACGAGCCCGGCGTCGTCGCCCTGGTGGGGCTCGCGCACGCTCAGCGCATCAGCGACCCGGACCGCGAGGGCGGCGTGACGCCGCTCGCCCCTCCGGCCGTTGGCCATGGTGTGGCGGGCCACCCCGAACAGCCACGCACGCGCGTCACCGGTCGCCGTCGGTACGTCGTCGAGGCGCCGCCAGGCGACCAGCAGCACGTCGGCGACGACGTCCTCGGCGTGAGCGGGGTGCGTGCGTCGCTGCACGAAGCGGAGCAGGTCGACGTACGCCGCGTCGTGCAGGGCCCGGAACCGCTGCTCGCGACCGGCGACCGACCGCTCGGTGGAGGTGTCCATGCACCCTTCCTGTCCACGACGTCGTCGAGTGTGTCATCGCTCCGCAGCTTTTCTCGTGGCGGACGCTCGTGTCACCGGGTCCCACGGCTCAGACGTGCTTGACCCAGAGGTTGACGGCGTAGTCGACCTCGAGGCCCGGGTGCTCGGCCAGGAAGACCTCGGCGTGCTCGGCGGCGTACTCGATGCGCACGACGTCCTCGAGGTCTGCCCGGTCCTGGAAGCGCCAACCCATGTCGACCGAGGTCCGCGCCCAGCCCCGGGAGGACCAGAACCGCTCGATCTCCTCCGGGGCGGGCAGGTGCGGGTAGCCCCGGCGGAACCAGTCGCCGAAGGTCGAGCGCGAGCCGTCGTTGTCGACGACCAGCATCGTCGCGCCGCGGCGTGCGACCCGGTCGAGCTCGGCCAGCCCCGGCTCGCAGCCGGGGCCGAAGAAGTAGGCCCACCGGGCGTGGACGACGTCGACGCTGCCATCGGGCAGCGGGAGGTCCTGCGCCACCCCCTCGCGCACGTCGACGCCCGCGAGGCCGCGGGTGCGGCGGCGGGCCAGCGAGACCAGTGCGGGGTGCGGCTCCACCCCGATCACCGAGGCGGCGCTCTGCGCGAACCGCGGCAGGTGGAAGCCGCTGCCGCAGCCGACGTCGAGCACCGTACGTCCGTCCCACGCGCCCGGTCCGACGGCCTCACGCAGGGCTGTCCACAGCCGGTCGTCCGGGTCGACGGCCCGGTTCTCGACCTCGTAGGTCGCGGTGTGGCGCCAGATGTTGGGGCTCGGCACCGCGCCGGGCAGCACGGACGGGGGTCGGGGTCGCGGGTCGGTGTGGCCGGCTAGATGCGGACGAGGCCGCTGCCGGTGTGGAACGTGGCGGCCAGGATGCCCGGCGTGCCGTTCGGCGCGACCCACTCGACCTTGACGTCCTGGAGCGAGGACTCCACGGGCTCGCCGAGCCACCCGCTCACCCGCTGCGGGTCTCCCGCGATCTCCAGGCAGCCCAGCGACAGGACGCCGTCGTAGTCGGCGCTGGGGTGCAGCTCCGGGGTCTCCCACGAGACGAAGAACGGCAGCTGGGGGTCGCTGAGCAGACCGTGGACGCCGACCTGGCGCCAGCGCAGCTCGACACCGTCGGGGCGGTGCCGGTTGCCCCGCACCGCGTCGCGTCCGAGCCGGGCCTCGACGTCGGCGATGTCGTCGACGGCGACGACCCAGCCGAGCCAGCCACCCCCGGCGACGGAGCGGGCGCGGACCGCCTGGCCGAACGGAGCCTTGTCCGAGGCCGGGTGGTCGAGCACCTCAACGATCTCCAGGTAGGTGCGGTCGGCGAGCGCGAGCACCTGGTTGCGGGTACCGAATCTGGGGTGGACCCCCCCGTCGACGAACTCGGCACCGAGCAGGGCGCCGAGACGTTCGGCGGTGGCCGCCAGTCCGTCGGGTCCGGCCGCAAACGAGAGATGGTCGAGGCGCATGAATCGATTGTGCGCAACACCCCTGCGCGACCGGACACCGGGGGTGTCTCTCTCGACGTCGAGAGGCCTCGACCGCAGGAGCGTCGATGCTCCCGACGTGTCCGACCTCAGGAGGGGTCGGCCGGGTGTCGCGTCCGTCGTCCGCGCAGGGCGAGGTGCTCCTCGCAGTGCCCGACCAGCTCGTCGTAGGCGGCACGCCCCATCAGCGCGACGAGCTCGGGCTCGTAGGTGCGGAAGAGCGCCTGCGGGGCGTCGTGGGCCTCGGTGCTGCCCGAGCAGTACCAGTCGAGGTCGTGCCCGCCCGGTCCCCACCCGCGCCGGTCGTACTCGCTGATCGTGACCTCGGTGACCTCCGTGCCGTCGGCGCGCTCGACCTCGCGGAAGGTCCGGCGGATCGGCAGCTGCCAGCACACGTCCGGCTTGGTCTCCAGCGGCTCCCGGCCCTGGTCCAGGGCCAGCGCGTGCAACGCGCAGCCGGCCCCACCGGCGAAGTCGGGGCGGTTGGCGAAGACGCAGCCGCGCTGGCCCTCGACCTCGACCACCCGGGTCTTGCGCTCACCGTCCTCGAGCTCGACCCAGTCGTCCGCGACGACCTCGCGACCGGGGTGGCCCTGCCAGTGGGTGGCGTCGAGCTGGGCGACGTACGTCGCCACCCGCTGCTCGTCCTCGTCGTCGGCGAGGTGCGCGCCCAGGGAGCAGCAGCCGACGTCGGGGGCGTCGGCGTAGATGCCCGCGCACCCCGAGCCGAAGATGCAGCGGTAGCGCGAGGTGAGCCAGGTCAGGTCGCAGCGCATCACCTCGGTGTCGTCGGCGGGGTTGGCGAACTCCACGAACGCACGGGGGAACTCCAGGTCGACCTCGGGCACGCGGGTCAGGGTACGGCTCGCCCGGCGGACGGCCGCCCGGGACCACCCCGCGCCACGAGTAGGTTGGGGCCATGCGGCTCGGCGTGCTCGACATCGGCTCCAACACCGGTCACCTGCTCGTCGTCGACGCCCACGGCGGCTCCGCTCCGCTGCCCGCCTCGAGCCACAAGCAGCGCCTGCGCCTGGCCGAGCACCTCGACGAGCAGGGCGCGGTCAACGCCAAGGGCATCGAGGAGCTGACCCTCTTCACCGCGCACGCCGTCTCGGTGGCCGAGGACAAGGGCTGCGAGGAGATGCTGCCGTTCGCCACCTCGGCCGTGCGCGACGCACGCAACTCCGAGCAGGTCCTCGCCCACGTCGCCGAGCGGACCGGCGTCGAGATCCCGGTGCTCTCGGGCGAGGACGAGGCCCGACTGACCTTCCTGGCCGTACGCCGCTGGTTCGGCTGGTCGGCGGGGCGCCTGGCCGTCTTCGACATCGGTGGCGGCTCGCTCGAGATCGCCGGCGGCACCTCCGAGCGTCCCGACGTGGCCTGGTCGTTGCCGCTGGGCGCGGCGCGGCTGGCCCGCGCCCACTTCGGTCAGCGGCTCGAGGGAGAGCATCTGCGCAGCCTGCGCAAGCAGATCCGCGCCGAGATCGCCCGTGACGCCGGCAACCTGCTGCGCTCGGGGGCACCGCACCGAGCGGCCGCGACCTCCAAGACGTTCCGCTCGCTGGCCCGGATCTGCGGTGCCGCCCCCTCGGCCGACGGGCCGCTGGTGCCACGCAGCCTCTCGCTGGCGGACCTGCGCGAGAAGATCCCGGAGCTGGTGTCCCTGGACACCGAGGAGCTCGCCGACCTGCCGGGGGTCTCGGCCAGCCGGTCGCACCAGATCGTGCCCGGGGCCCTGGTCGCCGAGGCCTGCATGGACATCTTCGACCTCGCCGAGCTCGAGATCTGTCCGTGGGCCCTGCGCGAGGGCGTCATCCTGGAGCGCATCGACCGGCTCGGGGTCTGAGGGCCCGCCTGCGATGACCCCCACGACACCGGTCCGGGTCGGCCTGTCCAGCTCCTCGGTCTACCCCGAGTCGACCGCGCACGCCTTCGAGTGGGCCGCGCTGCTCGGCTACGACGCCGTCGAGGTGATGGTCGGCATGGACGCGCTGAGCCAGCAGGTCAGTGCGGTGCGGCAGCTGCGCGACCACCACGGCGTCCCGGTCAGCGCGATCCATGCGCCGTGCCTGCTGTTCACCCAGCAGGTCTGGGGCCTCGAGCCGTGGGGCAAGCTCCAGCGCTCGGCCGAGATGGCGCAGGCGCTCGGGGCCGGCACCGTGGTGGTGCACCCGCCGTTCCGCTGGCAGCGCGAGTACGCCCGGGACTTCGTCGACGGGATCGCGGCGCTCGAGGAGTCGACCCAGGTCGCCTTCGCGGTGGAGAACATGTACCCGTGGCGGGCCTCCTCGCGGCGCGGGGTCGAGATGTACCTGCCCGGCTGGGACCCCTCCGCCGAGCCCTACGCGAACACCACCATCGACCTCTCGCACGCCGCGATCGCAGGGTCGGACCCGGTCGCGATGGCCGAGCGTCTCGGCTCCCGGCTCCGCCACGTGCACCTGACCGACGGCTCCGGCTCGGCCAAGGACGAGCACCTCGTGCCCGGCCGTGGGGCCATGGGCGCCGCGGCCTTCCTGCGCCACGTCGCCGCGTCGGGCTTCGACGGGGAGGTGGTGGTCGAGATCAACACCCGCCGCTGCCGCGACCGCGCCGAGCGCGAGGTCGACCTCGCCGAGTCGCTGGCCTTCGCCCGCGAGCACCTCGCGCCGGTCGATGCGCCGGTCGACGGGCCGGTCGATGCGCCGGTCGACGGGCCGGTCGGCGGGCCGGTCTGAGGAGGGCCGTGCGGCCCTTGCGGCGCGGGCCGGGACGCCCGAGCCTGGGGGCATGTCAGCAGGAGCGACCGGGCCGTCGCCTGACGTCGTCGTCGAGGTGCGAGGGCTCCGGGTGCGGCGCGGGGGCCGGACGGTCCTCGACGGGCTCGACCTCGACGTCGGGAGCGGGGTCACCGGGCTGCTCGGGCCCTCGGGGTGCGGCAAGTCGACCCTGCTGCGCTGCCTCGTGGGCGTGCAGCGCGTCGCCGGCGGCACCGTCCGGGTGCTGGGGAGCCCGCCGGCAGCGCTCCGCTGCGGCGGCGGGTCGGCTACGTGACGCAGGCCGCGAGCACGTCTACGACGACCTGACGGTCGTGGAGAACCTGCGCTTCTTCGCGCGGGTCCTCGGCGTCGCCGTCGGACGAGGTCGACCGGGTGCTCGAGGACGTCGACCTCGGCTCGCACCGCCGCAGCGTCGTCCGGGCGCTGTCCGGCGGCGAGCGGTCCCGGGTCAGCCTGGGTGCTGCCCTGCTGGGGTCGCCGGAGCTGCTCGTGCTCGACGAGCCGACGGTCGGCCTCGACCCGGTGCTGCGCCGCGACCTCTGGGCGATGTTCGGACGCCTCGCCGCGGACGGGGTCGCGGTGCTCGTCTCGAGCCACGTCATGGACGAGGCCGAGCGGTGCCACCGGCTGCTGCTCATGCGTGAGGGCGCCGTGATCGCCGACGGCACTCCGGAGGAGATCCGCGGGGACGGCCGCCGACGTCGAGACCGCGTTCCTGGCCATCGTCGACCGGTCGGAGCCGGCGTGAGCCCCCGGGTCACGCTCGCCGTCGCGGGCCGCGTCCTGCGCCAGCTGCGCCGCGACCACCGCACCGTGGTGATGCTCCTGCTGCTCCCGACCCTGCTCGAGGTGCTGCTGTGGTGGCTCTACCTCGACGCCGGGCCGGTCTTCGACCGGATCGGACCCGGGCTGCTGGCGGTCTTCCCGTTCGTGGTGATGTTCCTCGTGACCAGCGTGACCACGCTGCGCGAGCGGTCCTCGGGCACCCTCGAGCGACTGCTGACGATGCCGCTGGGCAAGCTCGACTTCCTGCTCGGCTACGCGCTGGCCTTCGGCCTGGTCGCCACCGTGCAGGCGGGTCTGGCCGTCGGCGTCTCGGTCGGGCTCCTGGGCCTCGAGCTCGTCGGTCCCGTCCTGCTGCTCGTGGTCGTGGCGGTCGTCAACGCCGTGCTCGGCACCGCTCTCGGGCTGCTCGTCTCCGCCTTCGCGCAGACGGAGTTCCAGGCGGTGCAGTTCATGCCGCTCCTCGTCATCCCGCAGCTGCTGCTGTGCGGCCTGCTGCTGCCCCGGGACTCGATGCCGGGCCTGCTCGGGGCGGTCTCGGACGTCCTGCCGCTGTCCTACGCCGTCGAGGCGATGAGCACGCTGACCCGCTCCGCCGCGACCGGTGACGTGCTCGCCGACCTCGCCGTGATGGTCGGCTTCGTGGTGGCCAGCCTCGGGCTCGGCGCGGCGACGCTGCGGCGGCAGACGCCGTAGACCGGGTCGAGAGCCCGCCGGTCCGTGCGCCGGCCTCAGCGCGGCGCTGCCATGCTGGCGCCCGTGAGGGTCGAGGGCGCTTCGGACGACGACGAGGCGGGGCGGCGGGCGCCGTACGACCCGATGCCCTACGGCCCCGACGAGGTCGGGGTGGGCCCGTGGCCGGGCGGTGAGGCGGCGTGGCCCGCCGACGAGCGGCTCGACCCCGACCTGCTGCGCGAGGGTGACCGGCGCAACGTGGTCGACCGCTACCGCTACTGGTCGATGGCCGCGATCGTGGCCGACCTCGACACGCGGCGCCACGGGTTCCACGTGGCCATCGAGAACTGGCGCCACGACTTCAACATCGGCACCGTCGTGCGGACCGCGAACGCGTTCCTCGCCGCCGAGGTGCACATCGTGGGCAACCGCCGTTGGAACCGGCGCGGCGCGATGGTCACCGACCGCTACCAGCACCTGCGCCACCACGAGACCCCCGGCGACCTCGCGGCGTACCTGCGCGAGCGCGACGTCGCCCTGCTGGGCATCGACAACCTGCCCGGCTCGGCGCACCTCGAGACGATGACGCTGCCACGCAGGGTGTGCTTCCTCTTCGGCCAGGAGGGGCCCGGCCTGTCGGGGTCGGCGCGGGACGCGGTCGACGGCACGTTCTCGATCGCACAGTTCGGCTCGACCCGCTCGATCAACGCCTCGGCCGCGGCCGCCATCGCCATGCACTCGTGGGTGCGCGCCCACGCCGATCTCGGTGCGGACGAGACGTGGCGCGGCTGAGGTCGCGACACAGGCGCGGGGGGACGACGACGGAAGAACGTACAGTGCGTGGTCCTGGCCACCGGTCGTCGATCGGGACAGGCCGCTGACCTGCGGCGACGCGGTGCACAGGTGGTGCGAGATCACACACTGTACGTCCTGCCGTCGTCGGTGGCCCCCGTCAGCCGGGCTGAGGCACCCCCGCCGAGACCTGCTCGAGCAGCCGGCGGTGGGTCAGCTCGATGACGACCTCGCGCGCCGGCAGGTCCGTGACGACGTACGCCGTGCCGAGGGCGCCGCGCGGCGCGAAGGAGATCGACAGGTCGAGCACGCACGAGGACTCCCCGGTCTCCGCTGCCGAGACCTCCATCAGCACCGTGCCCGGGGCGCGGACCCGCGCGGTCATCGCGAGGCGGCGCCGGTCGTGGTCGGCCTCGGTCACCTCCCAGAAGCCGGCGTGGTCGTCGACCTCGAGGAGGTCGCGGCCGGGCAGCGGCCAACGTCGTCCGCGACCGAGCGTCAGCCGGTCGAGGCCTCCGCGGAAGGCGAACGCGGCGTTGTCGACGAACCAGGCCTCGCCGTTCGCGTCCGGGCGTCCGGCGGCGGCCGCCGCCCACACCTCGTCGGCCGGGCGGTCGAGGGCGCTCGAGCGGGTGCTGCGGTGCAGGGTCGGGAAGGCTCTCACCCGGCGAGCCTACGAGCGGTCCGTCACCCCCTCGCCCTCAGCCGTCCTGCGGCGCCAGCACGGCCTGGAGCCGCTCGCGGCCGCGGGAGGCGTGGCTCTTGACCGTGCCCTCGCCGATGCCGAGCTCGGCGGCGGTCTCGGCGACGGACAGGTCCAGCCAGTGCCGGAGCACCACGACCTTGCGCTGCATCTCCGGCAGCTGCTGCAGCGCCTCGAACAGGGCCGAGCGCTCCTCGGGCGCCAGGCCCTCGGGCGTGGCGCGGTCGCGGCCGTCGACCCCGACCACCTCACGGGAGCTCGCGCGGCGGTGCCGGTCGATGTTGGCGCGCACGATGATCTGGCGGACGTAGGCCTCCTCCCGGCCATGACGCTCGATGCGGGGCCAGGCGACGTAGGCCTTGACCAGCGCGGTCTGCACCAGGTCGTCCGCGGTGTGCCAGTCGCCGCAGCAGGCGTAGGCGATCCGGCGCAGGTGGGGGCGCCGGGCTGCGACGAAGTCGTGGAAGGCCACGTCACGCGACGTGGCGCCGGGCGCGCTCACCGCAGGCCCTCGCCGGCGGCGTACTGCTGGCGGGCGTGGTCGAGGAAGGAGTCCAGGTCGGGACCGCCGACCCTGGCCGATGTGGGGAGGTACTCGGGCGGTGACCCGGGTAGTCGCCGCACGAGGACGAACGCGCGCACCCCGTCGTCGAGCACCATCGCGGCCGCGGTCGGCGCACCCGGCGGGGCGAAGGACTCGGAGACGTCGACGCCGGAGCGCTGCTCGAGGATGCGGACCCCCGGCGCCGGGCTGAGCGTCCCGTCGGCCTCGAGCGTCACCGCTGGCACCACCTCGACGATGCCCCTCGCCTCCTTCTGGTACTGCACCCACTCCTCCAGCGAGCCCGCCGCCTTGTCGGTCGGGTCGCTGGACCCCATCCAGCCGTCGCGGCCGCGGTCGAGCAGCCAGTAGGACTCCGCGCCGTCCCAGCGCACCCAGAAGGCGACCGAGGCGGCGGGTCCGGACCGGTCCAGCGGGTTGGCGATGCGCTGGAGCACGGCGACCCCGGGTGCGACCTGGACCTCGCCGGTGCGGTCGTAGCGAACGGGGGGCGACGGCTCCCGTGTCGTGCCGGCGTCGGGCTCCGGCGACGGGGTGGGTCCCGAGACGGCGGGCGACTGGTCGATGGCCCGGGTCGGGTCGGAGCCGTCGAGCCCGAGTGCCGCGACCGCGACCAGTGCCGCCAGCCCGCCACCGGCGGCCTGCAGCCCCCTGCGCCGTCGTAGGGCGCGGCGGCCGGCGACGACGAGGTCGCCCGCCGGGGGTGCGGGTGGCCCCGATCCGAAGGACCGGTCGAGCTCGTGGGAGAGGTTCATGCCTGGTCTACGCGTCGAGCGGCCGATCGGTTGTCACGCGTGCGGCGGGGGTGCGTCCTCGACGTTGATCGTCGGCACCCCGTCACCGGCCCGGGCGATCACGGCCAGGGACGGCTCGTCACCCGGGTTGGACTCGCGGTGCACGGTGTGGGCGGGCACCTCGACGTAGTCGCCGGGGTGGGCGTCGACGTGACCCTCCACGCCCTCGCACTCCAGGCGCAGCGTGCCGCGCACGACGTACAGGCTGGAGACGTTGGTGTCGTGGTGGTGCCAGGCGGAGACGGCGCCGGGCTCGGTGACGACCTGGCCGGCCCACAGGCCGGGCACCGCGAAGGCCTGGCGTCGGGTCATGCCGCTCGTCGGGTCGGCCTCGACGAGGTCGGCCTCGCGGACCACGCGCACGGGATGGGTCATCGCTTCACCCTAGGCGCGGTGTCCGCGCGACGCACTAGGGTGGATCGCGCTAGTCGGACCACGCCTGAGGAGAGCCAACGATGCCCATCGCCACCCCCGAGAAGTACGCCGAGATGCTGGACGCCGCGAAGGCGGGGGCCTACGCGTTCCCCGCGATCAACGTCTCCTCCTCGCAGACCCTCAACGCGGCCCTCAAGGGCTTCGCCGACGCCGGCTCGGACGGGATCATCCAGGTCTCGACCGGTGGCGCGGAGTACTTCTCCGGTCAGGGGATCAAGGACATGGTCGTCGGGTCGGCGGCCTTCGCCGCGTTCGCGGCCGAGGTCGCGGCGAAGTACTCGGTGAACATCGCGCTGCACACCGACCACTGCCCCCAGGACAAGCTCGACGGCTTCGTGCGCCCGCTGCTCGACATGTCCCGCGAGCGGGTCAAGGGCGGTCAGGCGCCGCTGTTCCAGAGCCACATGTGGGACGGCTCGGCCGTGCCGCTGGAGGAGAACCTCCAGATCGCCGAGGACCTGCTCGCGAAGTGCATCGAGGCCAAGATCATCCTCGAGATCGAGGTGGGCGTGGTCGGTGGCGAGGAGGACGGTGTCGAGGCCGAGATCAACGACAAGCTCTACTCGACCCCCGAGGACGCCATCGCCACCGCCAGGGCGCTCGGCCACGGCGACCAGGGCTACTACATGACCGCGCTGACCTTCGGCAACGTGCACGGCGTCTACAAGCCGGGCAACGTCAAGCTCCGTCCCTCCGTGCTCAAGGACGCCCAGGAGGCCGTCGTCAAGGAGTTCTCCCTGGAGGAGGGCTCGAAGCCCTTCCACCTCGTCTTCCACGGCGGTTCGGGCTCCTCGGCCGAGGAGATCGCCGAGGCCCTCGACTACGGCGTGGTGAAGATGAACGTCGACACCGACACCCAGTACGCCTTCACCCGCCCGGTCGCGGGCCACATGCTGGGCAACTACGAGGGGGTGCTCAAGATCGACGGCGAGGTCGGCAACAAGAAGGTCTACGACCCGCGTGCCTGGGGCAAGGCGGGCGAGGCCGGGATGTCGGCGCGCGTGCTGGAGGCCTGCGAGAACCTGCGCTCCTCGGGTCGGTCCATCGGCTGAGACCGGCACCGTCGCGACCGGTGGTCCGGGCGGTGGCGCTGGCCGGGCACCGGCGTCGTGCCGACCCGCCTGGCGGTCCTGGTGCGTGCGGTGCGAGGTCGGCGGGGGATGATGCCCCCATGAGCTTCCAGGACCTGATGGCCGGACCCCCGCCCACGCACCTGCCCGAGGACCCGGCCGCGGCCGTCCTCGCCGCCGGCACCGCCCCGATCGAGGTCGTCCGCTCGCACCCGGAGTCGCCGGTCGCCTGGGCGACCCTGGCCGGTGAGTCGGTGCAGGCCGACGTCGACGCGGTCACCGTCTACGCCTACGCCCGCGTGGGCTACCACCGCTCGCTGGACATGCTGCGGCGCAACGGCTGGAAGGGTCACGGCCCGGTGCCGTGGTCGCACGGACCCAACCGCGGGTTCCTGACCTGCCTGGCCCTGCTGGCCCTCGCCGCCCGCCAGATCGGCGAGCTGCCCGAGTGGGAGCGCTGCGCCGACTTCCTGCGCGACGCCAGCCCCGAGGCCTACGACGTCCTGCTCGGCGAGGCCGGCCAGGGCGAGACCCCGCCCCCCGCCTGAGTCACCCTGGGTCGCCGGCCTGAGTCCCGGGACCGTCAGCGGCCCTCGGGGCGCAGGTGCGGGAACAGGATCGTCTCGCGCACGCCGGCGTTGGTGAAGAACATGATCATCCGGTCCATGCCGAGGCCCAGGCCGCCCATGGGCGGGGCGCCGTACTCGAGTGCGCGCAGGAAGTCCTCGTCGAGCTGCATCGCGTCGGGGTCGCCGGCGGCGGCGAGCAGCGACTGCTCGGTGAGCACCTCGCGCTGGACGACGGGGTCGACGAGCTCGGAGAACGCCGTGCCGCGCTCGACGCCGCCGACGATGAGGTCCCAGGCCTCGATCAGGTCCGGCTTGCTGCGGTGGCGCCGGGCCAGGGGCTGGGCCGAGGGCGGGTAGTCGCACAGGAAGGTCGGCTGGACCAACGTCGGCTCGACGAGCTCGGAGAGCAGCTCGAGCACCAGCTTCTCCGCGCCCCACGCGGGGTCGAAGGGCAGGTCGTGGGCCTCGAGGTAGCCGCGCAGGGTCGCGGCGTCGGTCGCCGGCGTGACCTCCGCGCCGACCGCGCCGCTCACGCCGTCGTAGACCGGCAGCCAGCGCCACTCGCCGTCGAGGTCGACCACGCCGCGCTCGGTCTCGACCTGGCGGCTGCCGACGGCGTCGGCCGCGGCGAGGAACATCGCCTTCATCAGCTCCGCCATCGTGTGCTGGTCGCCGTAGGCCTCGTAGACCTCGAGCATCGTGAACTCCGGGCTGTGCGTGGAGTCGCTGCCCTCGTTGCGGAAGATCCGGCCCATCTCGAAGACCTTCTCGATGCCGCCGACGACGGCCTTCTTCAGGTTCAGCTCGAGCGCGATCCGCAGGGTCATGTCCTGGTCGAAGGCGTTCATGTGGGTCGTGAACGGCCGGGCGGCCGCGCCGCCGTGGATGAGCTGGAGCACCGGTGTCTCGATCTCGAGGAAGCCGCGGTCCTCGAGCGTCGTCCGCACGGCGCGCAGGATCGCCGACCTGGTCCGCACCATGGTGCGGGCCTCCTCGCGCACGATCAGGTCGGCGTAGCGCTGGCGGACCCGGGCCTCCTCGGAGAGGTCCTTGTGCAGCACCGGGAGCGGCCGCAGCGCCTTCGAGGCCATCTCCCACCGGCTGGCCATCACCGACAGCTCGCCTCGCCGCGAGGAGATCACGCGGCCCTCGACGAAGACGTGGTCGCCGAGGTCGACGGTGCGCTTCCAGTCCTCGAGCGACTCCTCGCCGACCTCGGCGAGGCTGAGCATCACCTGCAGGCGCTCGCCGGAGCCCTCCTGGAGCGAGGCGAAGCAGAGCTTCCCGGTGTTGCGCACGAACATCACCCGACCGGCGACCCCGACGACGTCGGTCGTCTCCTCGCCCGCCTCGAGGTGGCCCCAGGCCTCGCGCACCTCGGAGAGGCCGTGGGTGCGGGCGACGGTGACGGGGTAGGCCTCACGGCCCTCGTCGAGCAGGCGCTGGCGCTTCTCGCGACGTACGGCGACCTGCGCCGGCCAGTCGTCGTCGGCTGAGCCCTGCGGCTCCTGCGCGTCCTGCGTGCCCTCGCTCATGGGCCGCACGCTATCGAGCGGACGCCGGTGCCGGGTCACGCGGTCAGGGCAGCACCATCTCGTAGGCGCCCTTCTCGATGCGCCACGACCGCCGCCGCTCGGGGCCGTCGATCTCGCCGTCGGCGGAGACCCAGAACGGCTCCCCGACCACGCTGACCGTCGAGCCGGTGAGGTGGTCGACGTCGTCGCGCTCCTGATGCGTGCCGACCGCGAGGCGGACGGCGTAGCCCAGACGGGCGAGCGGACCGGCGGCCCGCGAGATCATGATGTCGATCTGGCGGTCGCCGGCCTCGGCGTCGGGCAGCAGCTCGGTGCCGCCGCCCACGGAGCCGCCGTTGCCGAGCGCCAGCATCAGGACGGGCCGGTCGACGTCGTTGACCAGCCGACCGTCGACCTCGACCTTGATCCGGATCACCGGGGGGTCGAACGCGGTGATCGCGGCACCGATCGGGTAGCCGAGCTTGCCGAGGTTGACCTTCTTGTAGCCGATGGCGCCCAGGCGCTTCTTCCACCGCGACGAGCGGCGGCTCGCCGCGGCGCTCGCGCCGATGTGGACGTTGTTGACCACGATCGTGCCGACCTCGTCGACGATGAGGTCCATCGGGCGCGGCGAGCCGTCCAGCAGCACGCGCGCCGCGGCCTGCACGTCGAGGGGGAGCCCGTTGTTGCGGGCGAAGTCGTTGCCGGTGCCCAGCGGGAGCAGGCCGAGGGGCTGATCGCCGAGCTCGTGGCGCTTGTGCAGCACCGAGAGGACGGCGTGCAGGCTCCCGTCGCCGCCCGCGACCACGATCCGCCGCGTGCCCGCACGGTGCAGGACCCCGTCCAGCTCGCCGGGGTTGGCGGTGTGGGCCACCTCGACCGACGTCTCCTCGCGCAGCACCGCCAGCGCGGCCGCGAGCCGTGCCTCGTCGGAGGTGCCGGCGTCGGCGTTGGCGATCACCAGCAGGGGCTCGGACATCCGGCCATTGTGCACTCAGCGTGGTGCTGTCCGGCCACTCCCTCCCCTGGGGGGAGGCCGCGCGGAAGGCGCCGCTGGGCCGGGTCTTGGTAGCGTGGCCGCGCGAGCTCCGGTGCCACGGCCCGGGGCTCTCGCCATGAGCGCCGCACCGGTCCAGGACCCACCGAGGAGCAGCAGATGCCCGCGATCGCCATCATCGGAGCCCAGTGGGGCGACGAGGGGAAGGGCAAGGCCACCGACCTGCTCGGCAGCCGTGTCGACTACGTCGTGAAGTTCAACGGCGGCAACAACGCCGGCCACACGGTGGTGATCGGCGAGGAGAAGTACGCCCTGCACCTGCTGCCCAGCGGCATCCTCTCGGCCAACTGCACCCCCGTCATCGGCAACGGCGTGGTGATCGACATCGACGTGCTGTTCTCCGAGCTCGACGCGCTCCTCGCGCGCGGCGTCGACGTCTCCAAGCTCAAGGTCTCGGCGAGCGCCCACGTGATCGCCAGCTACAACCGCAGCGTCGACAAGGTCACCGAGCGCTTCCTCGGCTCGCGCCGGCTGGGGACGACCGGGCGCGGGATCGGGCCGACGTACGCCGACAAGATGAACCGCATCGGCATCCGCGTGCAGGACCTCTTCGACGAGAAGATCCTGACCCAGAAGGTCGAGGGCGCCCTCGACCTCAAGGGGCAGGTCCTGACCAAGATCTACAACCGCCGCGCGCCGGACGTCGACGAGGTCGTCGAGGAGCTGCTCACCCACGCCGAGCGGCTCGCCCCGATGGTCTGCGACACCGGGCTGCTGCTCAACGAGGCGCTCGACCGCGACGAGATCGTGCTGCTCGAGGGCGGACAGGCCACGCTGCTCGACGTCGACCACGGGACGTACCCGTTCGTCACCTCGAGCTCCGCGACCGCCGCGGGCGCGTGCACCGGCTCGGGCATCCCGCCGCGCCGGCTCGACCGGGTGGTCGGGATCGTCAAGGCCTACACGACGCGGGTGGGGGAGGGTCCGTTCCCGACCGAGCTGTTCGACGACTTCGGCGCGCACCTGAGCAAGGTCGGCGCGGAGTTCGGCGTCACCACCGGTCGCCCTCGGCGGTGCGGCTGGTTCGACGCCGTGATCGCGCGCTACGCCGCGCGGGTCAACGGGGTCAGCGACTTCGTGCTGACCAAGCTCGACGTGCTGACCGGGCTCGAGCAGGTGCCGGTGTGCGTCGCCTACGACGTCGACGGGCGCCGCCACGACGAGATGCCGGTCAACCAGACCGACTTCCACCACGCCACCCCGATCTATGAGTACTTCCCCGGCTGGTGGGAGGACATCTCCCAGGCCCGCACCTTCGCCGAGCTCCCGCAGAACGCGCAGGACTACGTGCTCGCCGTCGAGAAGATGTCCGGGGCCCGGATCTCCGTCGTCGGCGTCGGTCCGTCCCGCGCCGCCACGATCGTGCGCCACGACATCATCTGACCGCCGACGTTCCACCCTTTGCGAGCCGAGGTGCCGCTGATTGTCGGTCGAGGTGTCAGAGATTGACCGGTCCACCCCACCGGCGTACGGCGTGGTGCGCCTCGGCGACGTGTCGTTGGGCCGCGAGCAGCTCGCCGTACACGACCTGGCCCGCGAGCACCTGGGTCAGCAGCTCGGCGGGATCATCGTCACGCACGGAGGCGATGTCGTGGCGCGCGACCAGGGTCGGCGGCCGCGACGTACGACGTGTGGCTGTCGGCGCGCACCGGGAGCCCGTCTCCCTCCCCGGTGGGGACCGGCTCGCGGACGTTGCGCAGCCCGAGGCGCTCGTCGGCGCCGTCCGGACAGCGCTCCCACCCGCCGCGCGGGACCGCGCCTCGACACTGGGCCGTCGGCGTACGACGGCTGTCGACCGCGGGCACAGCACCGCGGACGACCACGAGCTCGGCGCCGTCGGCTGACACGTACCGGAACCTCGGGCCGCAAAGACTGGAACCTCGGGCAGCAAAGAGTGGAACCTCGGCTCGCAAAGATTGGAACCTCGGGTCGCAAATGGTGGAACCTCGGCTCGCAAAAGGTGGAACTTCGGCGCGGGTGCAGCGGCACTAGGCTGACCGACCGTGACCGAGCCCTCGCCGACGACCGAGCCCTCGCCGACGACCGAGCCTGACTCGGCCCCGCTCCCCCGCTCACCCCCGCTCACCGTGCTCGTCGTCGGCCCCGGCGGGCGCGAGCACGCGCTGGCCCTCGCGCTGGCCCGGGACCCGGGCGTCGGTGAGGTCCACGCGGCCCCGGGCAACCCGGGGATGGCCGAGGTCGGGCCGCTGCACGAGGTGGACGCCCTCGACGGCGCCGCGGTGGCCGACCTGGCCGAGCGGATCGGTGCCGACCTGGTGGTGATCGGGCCGGAGGCGCCGCTGGTGGCCGGGGTGGCCGACGCGGTGCGGGCGCGTGGCATCGCCGTCTTCGGGCCCAGTGGTGAGGCCGCTCGGCTGGAGGGGTCGAAGGCCTTCGCCAAGGAGGTGATGGCCGCGGCCGGCGTACCGACCGCGCGCGCCCTGGTCTGCACGACCCCCGAGCAGGCCGAGGCCGCGCTGAGCGACCTCGGGGCGCCGTACGTCGTCAAGGACGACGGGCTGGCCGCCGGCAAGGGCGTCGTGGTGACCGACGACCGGGCCGAGGCCCTGGCCCACGCGAACGCCTGCGAGCGGGTCGTCATCGAGGAGTTCCTCGACGGCCCCGAGGTCTCCCTGTTCGCGATCACCGACGGCACGACCGTCTACCCGCTCCAGCCCGCCCAGGACTTCAAGCGCATCGGCGACGACGACGCCGGCGCGAACACCGGCGGCATGGGCGCCTACACCCCCCTTCCGTGGGCGCCCGACGGTCTGGTCACCGACGTCCTGCGAGACGTCCTCCAGCCGACCGTCGACGAGCTGGCCCGGCGCGGCACGCCGTTCTCCGGCCTGCTGTACGCCGGCCTCGCGCTCACCGCGCGCGGCGTGCGGGTCGTGGAGTTCAACGCCCGCTTCGGCGACCCGGAGACGCAGGCCCTGCTCGTGCTCCTCGACTCCCCGCTCTCCCCGCTGCTGCTCGGCGCCGCCACCGGCACCCTGGCGGAGGTGGACCCGCCCCGGTGGAGGGACGGCGCCGCGGTCGCCGTCGTGATGGCCTCGCGCGGCTACCCCGCCGGCTCCTCGCGCGGCGACGTCATCGTGGGCACCGAGACCCTCGACCGGGACCCCGTCGTGCACGTCGTGCACGCCGGGACCGCCCGCGACGACCAGGGCCGGCTGGTCACCGCCGGCGGCCGGGTGCTCGCGGTCGCCGCCGTCGGGACCGACCTGCCCGATGCCCGGGCCAAGGCCTACGAGGGCGTCGCGCACGTGTCCTTCGACGGCAGCCAGCACCGCACCGACATCGCCCTGGCCGCCGCCCGCGCCGACCGCCGCGCCCGCGCCGAGCGCGACTGAGCCCGGCGTACGCCGGTCCGCCGCACGTGCGGGACAATCGGACCCGTGAGCGTCCCCAACGTCCTGGCCACCCGCTACGCCGGGGCCGACCTGGCCGCGATCTGGTCGCCCGAGCACAAGATCGTGCTCGAGCGGCACCTGTGGATCGCGGTGCTGCGCGCCCAGCGCGACCTCGGCGTCGCCGTCCCGGACGGGGCGATCGAGGCCTACGAGGCGGTCGTCGACCAGGTCGACCTCGCCTCCATCGCCGCCCGTGAGCGGGTCACCCGCCACGACGTGAAGGCGCGCATCGAGGAGTTCTGCGCCCTCGCCGGGCACGAGCAGATCCACAAGGGCATGACGAGCCGCGACCTGACCGAGAACGTCGAGCAGCTCCAGGTCCGCTCGTCGCTGACCCTGCTGCGCGACCGCGCCGTCGCCACCCTGGCCCGGCTGGCCCGGCTCGCCGCGGAGCACGAGGTCACCGTGATGGCGGGCCGCTCGCACAACGTGGCCGCCCAGGCGACCACGCTCGGCAAGCGGTTCGCGACGATCGCCGACGAGCTGATGATCGCCGTGGAGCGGGTCGAGGACCTGCTGTCGCGCTACCCCCTGCGCGGCATCAAGGGTCCGATGGGCACGGCCCAGGACATGCTCGACCTCCTCGACGGCGACGAGACCCGGCTCGCGGAGCTGGAGCAGCGGGTGGCCACCCATCTCGGGTTCGCCCGGGTGCTGACCAGCGTCGGTCAGGTCTACCCGCGCTCGCTCGACTTCGACCTGCTCGCAGCGCTCGTCCAGCTCACCGCCGCACCGTCCAACCTGGCGACCACGATCCGTCTGATGGCCGGCAACGAGCTCGTCACCGAGGGCTTCGTCGAGGGTCAGGTCGGCTCCTCGGCCATGCCGCACAAGATGAACACCCGCTCCTGCGAACGGGTCAACGGGCTCGCCGTCGTGACCCGCGGCTACCTCTCGATGGTCGGCGAGCTCGCCGGCGACCAGTGGAACGAGGGCGACGTCTCCTGCTCGGTCGTACGCCGGGTCGCGCTGCCGGACGCGTTCTTCGCCGTCGACGGTCTGTTCCAGACGTTCCTGACCGTGCTCGACGAGTTCGGCGCGTTCCCGGCCGTCATCCAGCGCGAGCTCGACCGCTACCTGCCGTTCCTGGCCACGACCAAGGTGCTCATGGGTGCGGTGCGCAACGGCGTCGGGCGCGAGGCCGCGCACGAGGCGATCAAGGAGGCGGCCGTCGGGACCGCGCTCGACATGCGCCGAGGGCAGGCCGACAACGACGTCTTCGCCCGCCTCGCCGCCGACGACCGGCTCGGGCTCACCGCCGAGCAGCTGGCCGGCCTGGTCGCCGACCCGGTCGAGTTCACCGGTGCCGCGGCGGCCCAGGTCCGTGCCGTGTGCGCCCAGGTCGAGGCGGTCCTCGCGCGCCACCCGCACGCCGCGGCGTACGTCCCGGGCGCCATCCTGTGAGCCGCCGCGTCACCTGACCGCCGAGGTGCCAGCCTTTGTCAGCCGAGGTGCCAGCTGTTGCGGGCCGAGGTTCCGATCCGTCTTCACTGCTTCGACCGACGCCGAGCCGTTCCTGCGCGCTAAGGACGCTCGACCCACTCACTTGAGCATATGCTCAAGTTGAGCGTATGCTCAAAACATGAATCACGAACCCGTCGACCCCGGACCCGCCGACCCGCCGACCGCACCGGGCGGCGACAGGCGCCGTACCGTGCTCCTCACCGCGCTCGTCGTCATGACCGGCCTGATCGGTGTGTACCTCTCCGCGATCGCCGGACGCGCCGACTCGGCCCTGGTCTTCGTCGGGGTGCCGACCTTGCTGGCGCTGCTCGTCGGGATGACCCGACTGCGTGGGGCGGGTGCGGTCTTCCAGGTCGTCACGATCGTCCTGCTGCTCTCGGCCGCGCTGCTGCACGAGGGCGCGATCTGCGTCCTGCTCGCCTCGCCGATCGTCTACGGCGCGGCGTTCGCGGCGTACGGCGTGGCCCGCCTGGTCGAGCCCGACCCGCGTCAGTACGCAGTCGTGCCCGTCCTGCTCGTGCTCGTCGCGCTCGAGGGCGTCACGCCCGGACTGCGCGTCGACCCGCGGCAGCACGCCGGTGCGACCCAGGTGGTGGCGTCGACCTGCGACGACTTCGAGCAGGCCCTGGCCCGCGGTCCCCGTTTCGAGGCCGACCAGCGCGGGCGGCTGCTCGACACCGCGGGCTACCCCACGCCCAGCAGCGCGGCGGGCTCCGGCCTGGCCCTCGGCGACACCTGGTCGCTGGCCACCGCGGGCGGCGAAGTGACGACCCGGGTCACGCGCAGCACGTCGGGCGCGGTGGACTTCGAGGTCGTCTCCGACACCTCGCACACCCAACGCTGGGTCGGGCTGCGCGGAGGAGAGCTGCGCTGGGAGCAGACCGCCGCCGGCTGCCGCGCGGAGGTCGGGATCGACTACGAGCGCCGCCTCGACCCCGGGTTGTGGTTCGGACCGGTCAGTGCGGTGTTCATGGACGCCGGCGCGCGCGTGCTGCTGCGCTCGCTGACCTGAGGTCGCACCATGGACCTGCTGCGCAACCTGACCCTGGCGGTGCCGCTGCTCGCGGTCCTCGCCGCCGGGCTCGTCCTGGTGCTGCTCGACCGCCGGGACCCGGCCGGGCCCCGTCGCCTGGACGCGCGGACCGGCGCGGCGGTCTTCCTCGCCACGGCGTACGCCTGGTGCGGGGTGCTCGCCGTGCACGCACTGCCGGCGACCGGTGGCTGGTGGGCCTTCTCGGTGACCCCGACCACCGTGCTCGGGCTGCCGGTCGAGACCTCGCTCGGCTGGGCGCTGGCCTGGGGGGCGCTGCCGGCGCTGGTCGGCGGCCGCACCTGGCTGTGGCTGGGTGGCCTGGCCTGGATCGACGCCCTGCTGATGCCGCGTCTCGCGCCGCTGGTCGTGCTCGAGCCGGGGTGGTGGCGCGGCGAGGTCGTGCTGCTCCTGGTGGTCGCGGCGCCGGCGCTCCTGCTGGCCAGGGCCACCCGTGAGCGTCGCTGGCTCGGGGTGCGCACCGGCCTGCAGGTCGTGCTCTTCACCGCGCTGGTGGTCTGGCTGCTGCCCACGCTGGTGCTGGCCCGCACCGGCGGGCAGTGGGCGGCGCTCCTCGACCACGGCGCCGTCGTACGCTCCCTGCTGCTGATGACCGCGGTCGTGGCCGGCGTGCCGGCGCTCGCCGCCGTCGTGGAGCTGGCCCGCGTCGGCCACGGCACGCCGTTCCCCTGGGACCCGCCGGACCGGCTGGTGACCACGGGTCCCTACGCCTACGTCGCCAACCCGATGCAGCTCGGCGCCTGCGCGCTGCTGGTCGTCCTCGCGGCCGGGACGCGTTCGTGGGGCCTGCTCCTGGCCGCGGCGGGGGCGGCGGTGTTCTCGACCGTGCTCGCCGAGCGCCACGAGCAGGCGACGATGGCGCGCCGCTGGCCCGACCACGCGGCGTACCGCCGGGCCGTGCGCAGCTGGGTGCCGCGCTGGCGCCCCCACGTCCCCAGCCCGGCGGACCTGTGGCTCGACGAGACCTGCGGCGTCTGCCGCGCCACCGCGGACGCGGTCGGTCGGCTCGGCCCGGTCGGCCTGCGCGTCCACCCGGCCTCGAAGGCCGGGGTCCGGCTGACCCGGGCCCGATGGCTGCTCCCGCTCGAGAGCGACCCGGTCCTCGACCGCGGCGTCGCAGCCCTGGCACGGGCGGCGGAGCAGACCTGCCTGCCCTGGGCCTGGTGCGGCTGGGCGGTACGGTTGCCCGTCGTGGTCCAGCTGCTCGGTGTCGTCGCGGACGCCTGCGGCCTCGGGCCCCGCGAGGCCGGCAGCGAGGCCGGCAGCGAGATGGGCAGCGAGATGGGCAGCGAGGCGGTGCGATGAGCGCCGAGACCACCCGGGCGGCGCTGCGCGCCGCGACCGTCCGGCTCGTGGGCCGGGAGGGACTCCGTGCGGCCACCGCCCGTGCGATCGCGACCGAGGCGGGGGTCAACCAGGCCCTGGTGTTCTACCACTTCGACGGGGTCGAGGGGCTGCTGCGCGAGGCCTTCGACGAGGGCACCCGGGCCATGATCGACACCTACGCCGCCGCCCTCGGCGCGGCGACGTCGATCGCCGACCTGCACGCGATCGGCGTCGCGATGTCGCAGGCCGCGCGCGAGGACGGCAGCGCCGCGCTGCTGGCCCAGGTGATCGCCGCCGCGCACACCGACCCCGAGCAGGCCCGCCTGCTCGGGCACTCGCTGCGCCTGTGGCACGAGGCCGTCGCGGACGCCGTACGCCGGCTGCTCGCCGAGCGCGGCGTCGTGCGCGACGTCGACATCGACGCCACCACGGCCGCGATCGCGGCCGCCGCGATCGGGATGATCACCTTGGACACCCTCGACCCGGCCCCGCTCGGCCAGACCCTGCCCTCGGTCGGGCGGCTCGCCCAGCTCAGCGACCGGGTCCTGCGCCTGGTCCCCGCCCCGATCCTCCGCCGGGTCCTGGGCCGCGTCACCTGACCGCCGAGGTGCCAGCCTTTGTCAGCCGAGGTGTCAGCCTTTGCGGGCCGAGGTTCCGATCGCTGTTGGCTCCTCGCCGTCCTCGCCCGACCCCGGCTCGCGCGCCTGCCGCATGGCCCGCACCGCCATCGCGAGGGCGGCGCCGAGCAGCACCACCCCGGTCAGCAGCGAGAGGCGGAACGCCGTGTCGGGCGAGTACGCCGACGCGGTCAGCTGGTAGACCGTGATCAGCACCGCCGTGCCGATCGAGGAGCCGATCCGCTGGCCGGTCTGCAGCGCTCCGCCGGCGGCGCCGCCCATGCGCGGCGGCACCTCCGCCAGGGTCAGGGTGATGTTCGGCGAGACCACCGCGCCGCCACCGAGACCGGCCAGCAGCAGGGTCGGCGCGAGCCAGAGCCACAGGGGATCGCGCCCGGGTGCGAGGAGCGCGACGAGCGCGATCCCGACCATGGTCGCGACCAGGGCACCCACGGTCAGCGGGCGGCCGAAGCGGCTGACGAACCGCCCCGCGACGGGCGAGGAGATCGCCGACCCTGCCGCGAACGGCACCAGCAGCAGCCCGGTCTGCAGGGCGCTGTAGCCGAGTCCCTCCTGCAGCCACACCGAGAGCACCAGCAGGACGCCGGTGAACCCGGTGAAGTACAGCGCGCCCACCCCGAGCCCGTTGAGGTAGCCCGGCAGCTGAGCGAGCAGTCGTACGTCGAGCAGCGGCGGGTGGCCGCGGGTCGAGGTGTGGCGCTCCCAGCGGGCGAAGGCCCAGGCGAAGCCGGGCACCCCGACCAGCAGGACCAGCGGCCAGCGCGCCCCGCTCTCCAGGCTCACGACCGGGTAGAGCAGGCACAGCACGGTCAGGCCGAGCAGGATCGCTCCGGGCAGGTCGACGCGGGGGTCGTCGTCGGTGTCGCGCACCGCCGGCGGCACGATCCGCCAGATGGCGACGAGCGCGACCAGCCCGATCGGCACGTTGACCAGGAACAGCCACCGCCAGCCGTCGGACTCGCTCGTCGCGGCGATGATCAGCCCGCCGATGACCGGCCCCGCCGCGGAGGCGATCGACACCGTGAAGCCGAACAGCCCGAAGGCCCGGCCGCGCTCCTCGCCCGAGAACAGCTGCTGGATCAGCCCGGTGTTCTGCGGGGTCAGCAGGCCCGCGGCGGCACCTTGGGCGAGACGGGCGACGACGACGAGCGTGGCGCTCGGCGCGAGTCCTACGGCGGCGCTGGCCAGCACGAACAGGCTCAGCCCGATCAGCATCATCCGGCCGCGTCCGTAGGCGTCGCCGAGGCGTCCGCCCGCGACCAGGGTGAGCCCGAAGGCCAGCGCGTACCCGGAGACGACCCACTGGATCGTCCCGGCCGAGGTGTCGAGCCCGGCCTTCATCGAGGGGATCGCGACGGTGACGATCGAGACGTCGAGCAGCGACATGAACCCGACCACGAGCGTGACCGTCAGGATCCGCCAGCGCCGCGGGTCCGGCGCGTCCTGCCCGTCCCCCGCGGGTGCGGCACGGGGGGTGCGGGAGGGGTCGGTCACGGTCCCATGCTCCGCCTGCCCCCGACCCCCCGGAAGGGCGGGCGCGTCGCGCCGCGGCGTCGCGTCCGTCGCCGTCGCGTCCGTCGGCGCCGCGTCCGTGGTCAGGACCGTTACGGCTCCGGGACCACCAGCGCCTCGGTGCGCGCCGTGAGCGTCTCGCCGCGGAAGAACGCGCCGTCACGCGCGCGCTGGATGAGCATCAGCACCACCCCCAGCGCGATCAGGCCCACGCCGAGGATCAGCACGAGACCGACCCCGCCGATCTCCGCGCCGCTGCCGTAGTCGGGCGACGCGCTGTCGCGCAGCGTCACCAGGAACACCGCGAACAGACCCAGACCGCCCAGCAGCGGGAACGCCAGCTTGAAGACCACCGAGCTCGCGGAGTCGAGGAGCTCGTGGCGGAAGAACCACACGCACCCGAACGCGGTCAGCCCGTAGTAGAAGCAGATCATCAGACCCAGCGAGTAGATCGTGTCGGTCAGCACCGACTCGCTGACGAAGGTCAGCACCGCGTAGAAGGCGCCCGCACCGACGCCGGCGGCCAGGGTGGCGTACGACGGCGTCCGGTGGATCGGGTGGACGCGCGCGAACCGGCTCGGCAGCGCCCGGTAGGCGGCCATCCCCAGCATGGTGCGGGAGGCGGGCAGGAACGTCGTGATCAGGCTCGCGGCGCTCGAGGCGAGCACGGCCAGGAACAGCAGCAGGTCCCAGGGACTGCCGAGGATCGGGCCCGCGAGCGCGCCGAAGACGTTGTCGGCGATCGCCTCGTTGGCCAGCCCCAGACCCTCGGTGCCGACGCCGGCGTACATCTGCACCGCGATCGCCACCAGCAGGTAGGTGAGCAGGATCGAGACCACCGCGAGCAGCGCGGCGCGGCCGGGGGTCTGGTCGGAGTGCGCGGACTCCTCGTTGACGGTCAGCGCGCTGTCCCAGCCCCAGAAGGCGAAGATCGACCCCGAGAGCCCGGCGATGAAGGCCGAGGTGGACAGGCCGAACGGGCTGAACCAGGCGAGGTCGAAGGAGAGCCCGGTGGCCGAGCCGCCGGAGCGGGCGATGGCCACGACGGCGAAGACGACGAGCACGACGAGCTGGAAGAGCACCAGCACGATCTGGATGCGCTCGGAGGTCGTGATCCCGCGGTAGGAGATCCAGGTCGCGAGGCCCAGGAAGGCCAGGCAGGTGAGCACGTTGACCGGTGCGTTGCGCCACAGGTCACCGAGGGTCTCGTTGCCGAGGAGCTCGCCGAGGAACTGGTAGAAGAACTGGACGCCGACCCCGGCCAGGTTGGACAGCACGATGACGGTGGCCAGGATGGCCGCCCACCCACCGAGCCAGCCGATGTAGGGCCCGAACGCCTTCGTGGTCCAGGTGAAGCTCGTGCCGCAGTCGGGGGCGACCTTGTTGAACTCGCGGTAGGCGTAGGCGGCGAAGAACATCGGCAGGAACCCCGCGATGATGATCGCCGGCATCCTCGCGTCGGCCTCGGCGACCAGGATGCCCAGCGTCGCGGTCAGGGCGTACGCCGGGGCGACGCACGAGATCCCGATGACGGTGCCGCCGAACAGCCCGACCGCACCGGCCTGCAAACCCTTGTCCGAAGGGTCCACGAGCTGCTGCTGGACGTGGCGGCGTGGGTCGGGGGTCGAGCTCATCAGCCCTCGAACCCGTGGTGGATCATCACGTGCTTGACCCGCGTGTAGTCCTCGAAGCCGTACATCGAGAGGTCCTTGCCGTAGCCGGAGTGCTTGAACCCTCCGTGCGGCATCTCGCCGACCAGCGGGATGTGGGTGTTGACCCACACGCAGCCGTAGTCGAGGCGCGCGGCCATCCGGGAGGCGGTGCCGAGGTCGCGGGTCCACACCGAGGAGGCGAGCCCGAACTCGCCGGCGTTGGCGGCGCGCAGGCCCTCGTCCTCGGTCGCGAACTTCTCGACCGTCATGACGGGTCCGAAGATCTCGGTACGGGCCAGCTCGTCGTCGCCGCGCAGGTCGGCGACGACGGTGGGGGCGTAGAAGTAGCCCCGCTCCCCGACCTGCCGGCCGCCGGTGAGCACCCGGGCGTGGTCCGGGGCCCGATCGACGAGCCCGGCGACGTGGGCGAGCTGGTCGGGATTGTTGATCGGCCCGTAGGCGAGGTCCTCGTCCTGGCGGTCGTAGCCGGTGCGGTTGCTCCCGGCCGCCTCCGCGAGCGCGGTCACGAACTCCTCGTAGACCCCCGCCTGGACCAGCAGCCGGGTCGCTGCGGTGCAGTCCTGGCCTGCGTTGAACAGCCCGGCCGTGCTGATCCCCTCGACGGCCGCCGCGACGTCGACGTCGTCGAAGACCATGACCGGGGCCTTGCCGCCCAGCTCGAGGTGGGCCCGTTTGAGGTCCTCGGCGGCAGCGCGCGCCACGGCCATGCCGGCCCGGATCGAGCCGGTGATCGAGACCAGCTGGGGGACCGGGTGGGCGGTCAGGGCGGCCCCGGTCTCGCGGTCGCCGCACACGAGGTTCACCACGCCGGGCGGGAAGATCTCCTGCATCCGGCGCACCATCCAGTGCGAGGAGGCCGGGGTCGTGTCGGAGGGCTTGAGGACCACGGTGTTGCCCGCGGCCAGGGCGGGAGCGAACTTCCAGACCGCCATCATCATCGGGTAGTTCCACGGCGCGACCTGACCGACCGGCCCGATCGGCTCGCGCCGGATCGAGGAGGTGTGCCCGCGCAGGTACTCCGCCGACGCGCGGCCCTCGAGCACCCGCGCCGCGCCCGCGAAGAAGCGGATCTGCTCGAGCATCATCGGGATCTCCTCGGCCATGGTCAGCGACACCGGCTTGCCGGTGTCCTGGCTCTCGACCTCGACGAGCTCCTCGGCGTTGTCCTCGACCACGTCGGCGAGCCGCAGCAGGGCGCGCTGCCGCTCCGCCGGGGTGGTCCAGCGCCAGGACTCGAACGCTCGCGCCGCGGCCTGGTAGGCCAGGTCGACGTCGTGCGCCTCGGAGTTCGGCGCGTCGGCGTAGACCTCTCCGGTCGCGGGGTCGACGACGTCCATGACGGCGCCGGAGGCGGCGGCCTGCTCACGCCCGTCGATGATGTTGGCGAAGGAGCGCTGCTCGGTCACGAGGACCTCTCTCTCCCGGGCGGTCCGTCGCCCCCGGGTCGGCTCAACCTAGGTGACGGCGGCCGTCGCGTCGAGGGTCCGGACCAGCAGCGCCGGCACGGCGTACGCGGTGCTGGGGGCGGTGGTTGGATCAGGGGAGACCGGCCCGTCACGCGAGGAGAACCCATGGCAGTCCACCCGCTCCAGCCGCTCGAGGCCGACGAGTTCCGTCGGTGCGCCGCGGTCCTGCGCCGCGACCGTGGCGTCACCGACTCCTGGCGGATCGCCTCGATCGAGCTGCGCGAGCCGCCCAAGGCCGCGGTCAAGGCCTGGCGGAGCGGCGACGACGTCGATCGGGCCGCGCTGGCGGTGCTGTGGGACCGCGCGGACCACCAGGTCTTCGAGGCGGTGGTCGACCTGAACGCCGACGCGGTCGAGTCCTGGACCCACGTGCCCGGCGTGACCCCGAACTTCACCGTCGACGAGTACCACGACGTCGACGTCGCCATGAAGCAGCACCCGGACGTCATCGCGGCGCTCGCCGCGCGCGGGATCACCGACCTGTCCCTGCTGCTGGTCGACGTGTGGACCTACGGCCGGGCGCTCATGCCCGAGCGGTGGCGCGACCGACGCCTCGGCTGGTGCGACCTCTGGCTGCGCGCGACCCCCCGGGGTAACCCGTACGCGCACCCGGTCTCGGGGCTGAAGTTCATCGTGGACGTCAACACCCTCGAGCTGCTCGAGATCGAGGACCACCACGACCACGGCCTGCCCGCGGTCGACGCGGAGTACGCCCCCGGAGCCTGGGAGGGCGAGGTGCGCACCGACCTGAAGCCGCTCGACATCGTCCAGCCCGAGGGGCCGTCGTTCACGATCACCGACGACGGCGAGCTGCGCTGGCAGGGCTGGTCGATGAGGATCGGCTTCAACTACCGCGAGGGCCCGGTCATCCACCAGGTCGCCTACGACGACCACGGCACCGAGCGCGAGGTGGCCTACCGGCTCTCCTTCGCCGAGATGGTCGTGCCCTACCGCGACTCCTCCTTCGACCACTACCGGCGTACGGCCTACGACATCGGCGAGTGGGGCCTGGGCTTCATGACGACCTCCCTCGAGCTGGGCTGCGACTGCCTCGGCGAGATCCGCTACCTCGACGCGACCCTGCACGACACCACCGGCGAGCCGTACACGCTCAGCAACGCGATCTGCCTGCACGAGGAGGACAACGCCGTGCTGTGGAAGCACGTCGACCCCGACGTCGGCGCGGAGGTACGCCGGATGCGGCGCATGGTCGTCTCCTGCCACGTCACCGTGGCCAACTACGAGTACCTGGTCTACTGGCGCTTCTACACCGACGGCAACATCGAGTGCGAGGTCCGCGCCACCGGGATCATGGTCACCACGCCGCTGGCCCCGGGTGAGCCGACGCCGGCGACCGGCGTGCTCGTCGACGAGCGGACGTACGCCCCGATCCACCAGCACTTCATCGTGGCCCGTCTCGACCTCGACGTCGACGGCTCGGAGAACACCGTGGTGGAGACCGAGACGGTCGCCCCCCCGATCTCGGAGTCGAACCCCTACGGCCTCGACCTGGTCACGCGCTCGACCCCGGTGCGCTCGGAGGCCGAGTCCGCGCGAGACTTCGACTGGGCCAGCCAGCGCGGCTGGAAGGTCGTCAACCCGACGAAGACCAACCGCCACGGCACGCACCCGGCGTACAAGCTGGTGCCGAGCGCGTCGATCCCCGTCCTGATGGACCCCGCCGCCCCCCAGTACCTGCGGGCCCCGGTCATCGGCCACACGCTGTGGGTGACCCGGCACCACGAGGACGAGCGGTGGCCGGCCGGTGCCTACCCGACGCAGTCCGAGGGCGACGAGGGCATGACCCGGTGGATCGCCGACGACGAGTCGCTGGAGTCGACCGACGTCGTGCTGTGGTACGTCTTCGGCATCCACCACGTGCCCCGGGTCGAGGACTGGCCGATCATGCCGGCCGACACGATCGCGTTCTGGCTCAAGCCGTTCGGCTTCTTCGACCAGAACCCGTCGATCGACGTGGCCCCCAGCGCGGCCGGGCACTGCCACCCGTGAGCGGGACGGCGGCGGTGCGGGTCACCGTGCGGGGCGTGGTGCAGGGCGTGGCCTTCCGTCACCACGCGCAGGAGCGGGCCCGCGAGCTCGGTCTCGTCGGGTGGGTGCGCAACGAGGCGGACGGAACGGTGTCGGCCCACCTCGAGGGCGGTCCCGACGCGGTCGAGGCCATGGTGGCGTGGTGCCAGGCCGGGCCGCCGTCGGCGAGCGTCGAGGGCGTGGACCAGCGCGAGGCCGAGCCGCACGGGGCCTCGTCGTTCGAGGTCCGCGGCTGAGGCCAGCAAAGATCGACACCTCGGCCCGCAAAGATCGGCACCTCGGCTCGCAATGGCTGGCACCTCGGCGGTCAGGCGCGGGCGGTGCCGCCCCAGTTGGCCAGCTTGGCGGCCACGGTGGCGAGGTCGGCGCGCCAGACCTGCTCGTCCCCGGGCGGGATGATGTCGTCCCACTCCATGGCGGGGGAGCCCAGGACGTGGGTCAGCCGAGCGGTCCGCGCGAAGAAGGCGACGTGCAGGTGCGAGCCACCGTCGCCCCAGCGGTTGACGTGGACGCGCCCGACGTTCTCGAGGTGCTCCATGACCCGCACCAGGCGGTTGGTGATCCGGCCGAGCTCGGAGGCCTGGTCGTCGTCGAGGTCACCGAGGTCGAGGTGCTCGCGGGGGTGCAGCACGAGGACCAGGGGGAGCCCGGAGGGCGCGCCCTCGTGGGTCAGCACCCAGCGCTCGTCCTCCCACACGACCCGCTCCGGGTCGAGGCCGGCGCAGGTCCCGCACGGCTTGGCCGGGTCCTCGCCGCCCCGGGTGGGCTCGTCGGCGGGCGGGGGCAGCACCTGCGGGACGACCGAGCCGTCGACGGCCTCCCAGGGGAAGATGTCCCAGGTCGCGCTGGGCGACATCGGCAGCCGACCGTCCCCTCCGACGGCGGCGAGGATGCGGGCGTAGACGACTTCGGCGGGCTCGGCCATGGCGCCACCCTGCCACCGGCCGTGCCTGCGGCTAACCTCGCCCCATGGCATCAGCCCCCTCCCCGGGCCCCACGTCGGACTCTGCTGCGGACTCTGCCCCCGCGGTGATGGAGGGCGCCACCCATCTGCACTCCGGGAAGGTCCGAGACCTCTACGAGCTGCCCTCGGGCGATCTGCTGATGGTGGCCAGCGACCGGATCTCCATCTTCGACTTCGTGCTCGACTCGACCATCCCCGACAAGGGCGAGATCCTCACCCGGATGTCGCTGTGGTGGTTCGACCAGCTCGCCGACCTCGTGCCCCACCACGTGCTCTCGACCGACGTGCCCGCCGCCGTGCGCGGCCGGGCGGTGGTCTGCGAACGGCTCGCGATGTTCCCGGTCGAGTGCGTCGCGCGCGGCTACCTGACCGGATCGGGGCTGCTGGACTACCGCGCCTCCGGCGAGGTCTGCGGCGTACCCCTGCCCGACGGCCTCGTCGACGCCAGCCGTCTGCCCGAGCCGATCTTCACGCCCGCGACCAAGGCCGACCTCGGCGAGCACGACGAGAACGTCTCCTACGACGCCGTCGTCGCGACCATCGGTGCCGACGACGCCGCGCAGCTGCGCGCGCTGACCCTGGCCGTCTACGACCGGGCCGAGTCGGTGGCCCGCGAGCAGGGCATCCTGCTGGCCGACACCAAGCTCGAGTTCGGACGACGGGGCGACGGGGCGATGGTGCTGGGCGACGAGGTGCTCACCCCCGACTCCAGCCGGTTCTGGCCGGCCGACGACTGGGTGCCGGGTCGCGCGCAGGCGTCGTACGACAAGCAGGTGGTGCGCGACTGGGCCCTCTCCCCGGCCTCCGGGTGGGACCGAGCCGCCGGCGGGCCCCCTCCGCCGCTGCCGCCGGAGGTCGTCGAGCGGACCCGGCAGCGCTACGTCGAGGCCTTCGAACGCCTCACCGGCGAAGCCTTCTAGCCCCACCCGTCACCCGACACCAGCAACAAGCCGCCACAAGGAGTCCCGATGGTCAGCGTGCACTTCCCGGTCGGCCCCGAGGCCGCGTTCGACTACCTCGTCGACCCGGCCAACCGTCCCGCCTGGCAGTCGAGCCTGCGCGCGGTCGAGGACGTCGAGGGGGAGATCGGGCTGGGTCAGAGCTGGACCGACGTGACGGTGCCCGGGCTGCGCCCCCGGATGCGCACGACCGCCTTCGAGCGGGCGACCCGGTGGACCGAGACAGGCACCTGGCGCGGGATCCGGGCCGAGCTCACGCTGAGCTTCTCACCGTCGGGGTCGGGCTGCGAGGTCTCCGTCGACACGACGTTCACCGCGCGGGGGGCGTGGCGCGCCGTGCTGCCGGTCGTCGTGGCCACCGCCCCGCTGGCCGCTCGCGGCGACCTCAGGGCCGCCGCCAAGCGTCTGTCCTGAGCGCCCGCCCCGGCTCAGGCGAACGGGTTGGGCGTGGCGCCGGGCAGGGTGGCGAGCAGCTCGCGGGCCTTGGCGACCGACTTGTGCTCGCAGAGCACCTCGTAGCGGGTCGCGACGATCTCGGTGACCGAGGAGAAGTCTCGTCGGCCCCGGGTCATCGCGTAGCCGGCCATGGCCCAGATCAGGCCGAAGAGGCCACCGAAGACGACGGTCGAGATGATCGTCGCGATGCCCTCGCCGGAGAACATCGAGAACAGCAGCCCGACGAACAGCCCGAGCCAGACCCCGGAGAGCAGGCCGCCGAGGGCGACCTTGCCGGTCGTCAGGCGCCCGGTGATGCGTTCGATGCGCTTGAGGTCGGTGCCCACGATCATGCACTGCTCGACGGGGAACTCCGAGTCGGAGAGGTGGTCGACGGCGCGCTGGGCGGCGGCGTAGTCGTCGTAGACGGCCAGCGACTGGGGGAACTCCAGGCGCATCGCGCTGCCGGCCTTGGAACGGTTCGGGGTGGAGATGCTCATGTCCCTCATTGTGCCCCGTCAGCCTGTGAGCCACCTGAGCACCGGTGGTCACTACGATGAGGCATCCGGACCCGCCCGAGCCCGTGCCGATCGAAGGAAAATCCGTGCCCCGAGTCGTCGTCGACGTCATGCCCAAGCCCGAGATCCTCGACCCGCAGGGCAAGGCCGTGGCCGGTGCGCTGCCGCGCCTGGGGTTCACCGGGGTCAGCGACGTGCGTCAGGGCAAGCGCTTCGAGCTGACCATCGACGGCGAGGTGACCGACGCGGTCCTCGAGGACGTACGCCGGATGGCCGAGACGCTGCTGTCCAACCCGGTCATCGAGTCCTTCACCGTCCACGTCGACGACGCGGTCGAGGACCAGCCGGTCATCACCGGGGCCACCTCATGAGGGTGGGGGTCGTCACGTTCCCCGGCTCCCTCGACGACGGCGACGCCCGCCGCGCCGTCGGTCTCGGCGGGCACGAGGCCGTCCCGCTCTGGCACGGTGACGCCGACCTCGCCGGGGTCGACGCCGTGGTGCTGCCGGGCGGCTTCTCCTACGGCGACTACCTGCGCTGCGGAGCGATCAGCCGCTTCGCGCCGGTGATGGGTGAGGTCGTCGAGGCCGCCGGGCGCGGGATGCCCGTCCTGGGGATCTGCAACGGCTTCCAGGTGCTCTGCGAGTCGCACCTGCTGCCGGGCGCGCTCATCCGCAACGACCACCGCCGCTTCGTGTGCCGCGACCAGCGCCTGCGCATCGAGAACACCGCCACCGCGTGGACCTCGGCCTACGAGCCGGGCGCGGAGGTCACCATCGTGCTCAAGAACGGCGAGGGCGGCTTCGTCGCCGACGAGGAGACCCTGGACCGGCTCGAGGGCGACGGACGCGTCGTCGCGACGTACCTGGGGGGCAACCCCAACGGCTCGTTGCGCGACATCGCCGGGATCACCAACGAGCGCGGCAACGTGGTCGGCCTGATGCCGCACCCCGAGCACTCCGTCGAGGCGCTGACCGGGTCGGGCACCGACGGGCTGGGCTTCTTCACCTCGCTCGCCGCGGCCACCTTCGCCTGAGGTCGGTCCGACCCGTCAGCGGCCGCCGCGCTGGAGCAGGACCCAGTCGTCGCGGGTCACGATCCCGGTCGCGCTCAGCCCGTTCGCGCGCTGCCAGGCGCGTACGTCGTCGGCCAGGCGACCGGTGTAGACGCCGCGGGGGCGCCGCGCGTCGCCGGTCGTCGCGGCCAGGGCCCGCTGGACCCGGCGTACGTCGGAGCCGGCGGAGCCGACCTTGAGCACCGGCCGGGGGCCGGCGGCGTGCAGCGAGGTCCAGATCTTGACCCCGATGACCTCGGAGTCGGCGAACCCACGCTGGGCCCGCCACTCCCGGACGGCCTCACCGGTCGTGCGGTTCCAGCGGCCCGCGACCGTGCCGTCGTAGGCGCCGCGCTCGCTCAGCAGGCACTGGGCTGCGGCCAGGCGGCCCGCGGCCGGGGTCTGGTCGTCGCTCGGGGCGCGCAGCGGCGCCCACGAGCGGAAGTTGAGCTTGGTGGCGTCGCAGCGGTCCTCGACGGGTGCGAAGGATCCCTTCCCGAGGTCGAGGTAGTTGCGGTCGATGTTGATCGTCACCCCGCCCCAGGTCTCGTCGTGCCCGCCCTGGAACTGCTTGACCCGTCCGCCCGGACGCCAGCCGTCCTCGCGGATGTAGCTCGTGGAGGTGTTCGCCACCCCGTCCCAGCGAGCCACCCAGATCCGGTCGGGCTGCACGAAGGCCGAGGGCCGTGAGACCCGGGCGTCGTCGAGGTCCTTGATGCCCGACCCCGCGCTGGAGTACACCCCCGAGACCCAGCCGAGGTCGTGCAGCTGTGCGGTCCAGCCGGACAGGAAGGACAGCGCCGACTCGCGGCAGTCGGTGTTGGAGGAGGTGTAGGCCTCGAGGTCGTACCAGAGCGTGCTGCCCTCGGCGAGCCCCAGGGCCGAGGCGTCGGCGACGCTCGAGCGTGCCTCGGCCCGGCCCATCCGGCGCGCGGCCCGGTAGCCGCCGCGTCGTCCAGGACGCGGGTCGATCGTCTCGTCGTCGCCGTAGCGGGGGAAGCTCGGCTGGCACGAGGCCTGCGGGCCGAGCGTGATCGGCAGCAGCCGCCAGCCCTTGCGCTGCTGGATGCGCACCCACTTCCTCGTCAGGTTCGGCTGGCTCCGGCACCCGCGCGAGTCGCCGGAGACGTAGATGCCGACGGCCAGGAACGGCGAGGTCTCCAGCCAGCGGTCCATCTTCCACTGCTCGGGCGCCAGGCACTGGTCGAAGCCGAGGCCGGTGAAGCTGCCCGGAGCCGGCCCCGGGTCCGCGGCGGCGGCAGGCGTGGCCGGCGCCAGGCCGAGGCAGAGCAGCAGGCCGGTCACGGCGGTGGCGAGCAGGGCGCGGGGCGACGTACGGGGTGGTAGCGACATGCAGGCGTCTCCGAGGCTGTGGGGGGTGGTGAAGGGGGCGCGCGGGGGGTGGATCGAGGGAACCTTAACCACATCCGTCACAACCGTCACAGCCTTCCCGGTGAACTACATATCTGTAGTTTTCCCAGGTCAGCAGCCCTGTGGAGAGCGCGACGCACGATCGCGCCGAACGCGGTGGACTGGGGCCCGACAGCAGCCACCGAGCGGGAGGAGCGGCCATGAGCGCCGGAGGATTCGACAAGGCCGACGCGGCCCTGGCCACGGCGGCCCAGCACGTGGGGGAGGCGCGTGCCGACCTCGAGGGCCAGCTGCAGACCCTCGGGGGCAACCTCGCCTCGCTGGCCTCGGCCTGGCAGGGCGCAGGGGCGAGCGCCTTCCAGGTCGTCTGGACTCGGTGGGAGGAGCAGGCCCGCACCGTGCTGCGCGCCCTCGAGTCCTTCGAGCAGGCCCTGACCACCGCCGAGCGCGGCTACGACGCCGCAGACGACGCCTCGTCACAGGCACTCCGCCAGCTCGCCAGCCGCCTCGGCGGCTAGGGCCGGTGAGCGCGATCCTGCCCCGTCCCACCACCTCACCGGAGAGAAGACACCCATGTCCCACGGGATCCTGAAGGTCGGCTTCGGCCACCTCGACACCGCCGCCGGCGACCTCCAGCAGGCCGCCGCCCGCATCGACGGTCGCCTCGACCAGCTCGAGGCCCGCCTCGAGGTGCTGCGCGCCGACTGGAGCGGCCAGGCCTCCGAGGCCTACCAGGTCTGCCGTCGCCAGTGGGAGACGGCGATGACCGACATGCAGGGCCTGCTCGCCGACCTCGGCCGCGCGGTCGCCGCCTCCAACGACGCCTACCAGGCCACCGAGCGAGCCAACGCCAGCATGTTCAACGGCTGACGGTCGACGCGCTGGAGCGCGGCCGAGGGAGGTGGCTCGGCGATCGGCCTTGAACAGTGCTGCAGCCGAA
Source organism: uncultured Actinomycetota bacterium (assembly GCA_963714475.1). Taxonomy (GTDB): domain Bacteria; phylum Actinomycetota; class Actinomycetes; order Propionibacteriales; family Nocardioidaceae; genus Nocardioides. The sequence continues at coordinate 143,293 of CAVQOP010000004.1, read as the reverse complement.
TAGACAGGGTTATCGAATCGTGACCTGAAGCCGGTCGTCCATCCTGTGGATAAGTGGCTGTGACCTGCAGTCGATGTCGGCGGCGGGTGGTTGACTTCTCGTCATGGACGACACCACGCAGACACTGCCGGGGCATCACGTGCCCGTGGGTCTGCGTGCGCTCGACGCAGGGGGTCGGTGACCTCCTCGAGGCGTCGTTGCTGGGCCTGGGTGAGGACGACGCGCGTGAGGCGCTGCGTCAGGTCACCGCGTTGGCGGCGCGGGTCGCGGCGTTGGAGCTGGCGTTGGCCGTGCACGGCCACGACGTCCGCGTCGAGGACGCCTCGGGTGCGACCTCGACGGGGGTGTGGTGGGCGGTGGAGACCCGGCAGACCCGACGGGCCGCGACCGGGAAGGTCAAGCTCGCCCTGGCCCTGCAGACCCGGTGGCACCGGGTGCAGGCGGGCCTGCGGGCCGGGCGGGTGCTCCCGAGCAGGCCCAGGTCATCGTGCGGGCCCTCGAGGACCTCCCCACCGACCTCGGGGCAGAGCTGCTGGGCAGGGCCGAGGAGGTCCTGGTCGAGTACGCGCAGGTCCATGACGCCGCCGCCCTCGCGGTGCTGGGTGCGCACGTGCTGACCGTCATCGCCCCCGAGATCGGTGAGGAACGCGACCGCAAGCGCCTGGAGAAGGCCGAGCAGGACGCCGCGACCAGACGGCGGTTCTCCATGAGCCGCGACGGCCACGGGGCCGTGCAGGGCCGGTTCACCCTGCCCGAGCTGCACGGGGCGATGCTGGAGAAGGCCCTGCAGGCGTTGGCGGCACCCAAGCACCGCCAGGCCACGGGTGCGACACCGGTGGATGCGACCCGGCCGACCCCCCAGAAGCTGGGGGAGGCGTTCGCGGAGCTGATCGAGACCCTCGACCCCGAGACGCCTGCCGAAGGCGGGGCGGATCAACGCGACCGTGGTCGTCAAGATCCAGCTGGCCGACCTGCTGGCCGGCACCGGGTACGCCACCCTCGATGACGGGACGATCGTCTCCGCGGGTGAGGCCCGGCGTCTGGCGTGCGAGTCCGGGTTGGTCCCGGCGGTCTTCGACGGGCCCAGTGAGGTCCTCGACGTCGGACGGGGGCAGCGGTTCTACACCCGGGGCCAACGGGTCTACTTCGAGCTGCGTGACGGCGGCTGCACCGCCCGAGGCTGTGACTGGCCGCCCTCGATGTGTCACGCCCACCACGACCACCCCTGGTCCGAGGGCGGCTGCACCGACGTCGAGCACGGACGCCTGCTGTGCCCCCGACACCACGCCCGCGCCCACGACCCCCGCTACGAGATGCGCATCGGCTCCGACAACCAGGTCACCTTCCACCGACGCACGTAGACCGGCGCAGGACCAACCCACTCCTGCCTCATCGTGTCGAGGCACCGCGCCGCCACTCGGGGTCGGATCGCCTGCGCCCCCGACTCGTCCGTCGCCGCGCGCCGGTAGATTGCCGCGCGTGACGTCGCCCGCCGAGACCGCGCCCGCCCTGGACACCGTGGCGGTCGCCGCGAGCGACCCGGACCGTGAGCAGCCGTACGCCGAGCTCGGTCTCGCCGCCGACGAGTACGCCCGGATCCGCGAGATCCTCGGTCGCCGCCCGAGCAGCAGCGAGCTGGCGATGTACTCGGTGATGTGGAGCGAGCACTGCTCCTACAAGTCCTCCAAGGTCCACCTGCGCCAGTTCTCCGAGATCCCCCAGGAGACCCGCCGCGGCAAGATGCTGGCCGGCATCGGCGAGAACGCCGGCGTGCTCGACATCGGTCAGGGCTACGCCGTCACGTTCAAGATCGAGTCGCACAACCACCCGTCGTACGTCGAGCCCTACCAGGGTGCCGCCACCGGTGTCGGCGGCATCGTGCGCGACATCCTGGCCATGGGTGCCCGGCCCGTCGCCGTGATGGACCCGCTGCGCTTCGGTCCGCTCGAGGCCGCCGACACGCACCGGGTGCTGCCGGGGATCGTGGCGGGCGTGGGTGGCTACGGGAACTGCCTGGGCCTGCCCAACATCGGGGGCGAGGCGGTCTTCGACCCCTCCTACCTCGGCAACCCGCTCGTCAACGCCCTGTGCGTCGGCGTCCTGCGCCACGAGGACCTCCACCTCGCGCAGGCCTCCGGCGAGGGCAACCTGGTGATCCTCTACGGCGCCCGCACCGGCGGCGACGGCATCGGCGGCGCCTCGATCCTGGCCTCGGTGACCTTCGACGAGGACGGCCCCGCCAAGCGCCCCAGCGTGCAGGTCGGCGACCCCTTCATGGAGAAGCTGCTCATCGAGTGCACCCTCGAGCTCTTCGCCGCCGGGATCGTCGCCGGCATCCAGGACTTCGGCGCCGCCGGCATCTCGTGCGCCACCTCCGAGCTCGCCGCGGCCGGCGACGGCGGCATGCACGTCGAGCTCGACAAGGTGCTGCTGCGCGACTCCTCGCTCTCGCCGGAGGAGATCTTGATGAGCGAGAGCCAGGAGCGGATGATGGCCGTCGTCGCTCCCGCCGACGCCGGCCGCTTCCTCGAGATCTGTGCCCGTTGGGAGGTCGAGGCCACCGTGATCGGCGAGGTGACCGGTGACGGTCGCCTCGTCGTCGACTGGCACGGCGAGACCGTCGTCGACGTCGACCCGCGCACCGTGGCCCACGACGGCCCGGTCTACGACCGTCCCTACGCCCGCCCCTCCTGGCAGGACGCCCTCCAGGCCGACCGCGCCGAGGACCTCGCCCGCCCCGCCACGCCCGCGGAGCTGCGCGAGACCCTGCTGCGCCTCATCGCCTCGCCCAACCTGTGCGACAAGTCCTGGATCACCGACCAGTACGACCGCTACGTGCGGGGCAGCACCGTGCTGGCCCAGCCCGAGGACTCGGGCATGCTGCGCATCGACGAGCAGACCGGTCTCGGGGTGTCGCTGGCCACCGACGGCAACGGCCGCTACACGAGGCTCGACCCGTACGCCGGCGCCCAGCTGGCGCTGGCCGAGGCGCACCGCAACGTCGCCACCGGCGGCGCCCAGCCGCTCGCGGTCAGCGACTGCCTGAACTTCGGCTCGCCGGAGGACCCGGACGTGATGTGGCAGATCGCCGAGGCCTGCCGCGGCCTCAAGGATGCCTGCCTCGCGCTCGGCGTCCCGGTCACCGGCGGCAACGTGAGCCTCTACAACCAGACCGCCGAGACCCCCATCCTGCCGACCCCCGTCGTCGCCGTCCTCGGGGTCATCGACGACGTCACCCGACGTACGCCGTCCCGCTTCGCCGCGGCGGACGAGACGGTGGTGCTGCTGGGGGAGACCCGCGACGAGCTGTCCGGCTCCGAGTGGGCTCACGTGGTGCACGACCACCTCGGCGGGCTGCCGCCGCGCGTCGACCTCGCGGCGGAGCTCGCCCTCGCCGAGCTGCTGGTCGAGGCCTCCCGCTCCGGCCTGGTCACCAGCGCCCACGACGTCTCCGACGGGGGCCTGGCCCAGACGCTCGTCGAGTCCTCCCTCGACGGCACCGGCTGCCGGGTCTCGCTCGACGAGGTCGCGGGCGGCGACGCGTTCACCGCGCTGTTCAGCGAGTCGACCGCGCGGTGCGTGGTCACCGCGACGGGTGCGGGTCTCGACCAGCTCGCCGCCCTCGCCGCCACGCACGGCGTACCGCTGACGCGGCTGGGGACCACCGGCGGCGACGCCCTCGTCGTCGACGGCGCCCTCGACGTCGCCCTCACCGAGCTGCGCGCCGCCTGGAGCGCGACGCTGCCCGCCGCCCTGGGCTGAGCCCCGCCCGCCGCCCGTTGCCCGCCGCCCGCAGCCTGTGGACGGCGGCCGACGCCGTCGTCTCGTCCGCGGCAGGCTGCTGCGATGGGCACCGCCGCCGTCGTCGACCTCCTGACCCGCCTCGGTGGCGTCGCCGGCCGACGTCAGCTCGTGCGTGGGACCTCCCGCGCCTCGGTCGACCGGGCACTGGCCCGCGGGGCCGTGGTCGCCGCGGCGCGCGGGCGCTACACGCTCGCGGACGTCGATGCCGCGCTCGGCGTGGCGCACGCGCTCGGGGGAGTGCTGTCGTGGCGCTCGGCCGCGCTGCACCACGGCTGGGCCGTCGCGGAGATGCCGAGGAAGCCGGAGGTGACGGTCAGACGTAGCCGCACCCTCAGCACGTCGTCCGCCCTCGTCCACTACGCCGATCTCGGCGCCGACGACGTGGACGGCATGACGACGTCGGCCGAGCGGACCCTGCTGGACTGCCTGCGCGGGCTTCCGCCCTCCGAGGGCCTCGCCGTAGCGGACTCCGCCTTGCGATGCGGCTTCTCGCCGCTCCGCCTCGCCGCGATCGCGCGGGACGCCCGTGGCGCAGGCGCAGCACGAGTCCGTTCGGTGGCGGCGCTGGCCGACGGGGCGGCTGCCAATCCCTTCGAGTCCGTGCTGCGCTCGATCGCCGGCGAGGTCGGCGGGCTCGCGGTCAAGGCGCAGGTCGCCATCCATGACCCGACCTTCCTCGGTCGTCCGGACCTGGTCGACGAGAGGCTCCGGATCGTGGCGGAGGCCGACTCCTTCACCTGGCACGGGTCGCGACGGGCGTTGGCCCGCGACGCGCGGCGCTACAACGCCTTCGTGGTCCGGGGCTGGCTAGTCCTGCGCTTCACCTGGGAGGACGTGATGCTCGAGCCCGCCGAGGTCAGGTCCGTGCTCGAGGCAGCCGTACACCAGCGGGCAGAAGTGCTCTGCCTGCGTTGCCGCGCCGCCTGAGCTGCCGGCCCGGCGGGACTTCTGCCCGCCGCTGTACGTGAGACCTCAGGCGAAGACGTTGTCCGGGAACGCCCCGGCGGCCACGGCCTGCTTGGCCAGCGGTCGGGCCAGCTCGCGCAACCGGGTCGCCCCGTCGTCGCCGAGCTCCTGCCAGGGAGCGGCGCCGAGGCGGTCGGTGTGGGCCTCCACCTCGGCGCGCAGCTGCTCGCCGTCCTCGGTCAGGGCGCCTTCGGTCGTCATCAGCCCGCGCTCGGCGAGACCGGCGATCGCGCCGTCCCACTGCTCGGCGCTCCAGCCGCGGGTGGCCTGCGCCGCGGGCACGGTGAACCCCTTGCCGGTGGCCGTGTGGGTGACGAGGGCCTCGAGACCGCTCAGTCCGGCGTGCAGGAGGGCGACCACGTGCCCGTCGCCGCGGTGCTCGCGCAGCAGCGTCAGGGCGTGGAAGAGCACCAGGTGGGGCGGCTCGGGCCAGTCGAGGTCGGCGTGGGCCGCGTAGAGCGCCCGGCCCTCAGGCCGGCAGGTCAGGGCGGCGCTCCGGGCCAGCTCGGCCGCCTCGGCGACCTCCGCCGAGGCGAGCGTGTCCTCGCCGAGCAGGTTGCGGTAGGCCAGGTCGACCCCGCGGTAGCGGGCCGCGTGCACGTCCTCGGGCGCGGCGAAGTCCCAGGCCTCCGGCAGGAAGTGGCCCACCAGGGAGGGGTTGAAGACGAAGAACGTGGCGGTGACGGGCCCCCCGCCGACCCGGCCCATCGGTGAGGCGCGGCCGGCGAAGTAGGGCATCCGGCCCTTCTTCAGGCCCACGTCGACCAGTGCGGTGTCGACCTCGGTGGAGAAGTAGCACAGCGCGTGCAGCGTCTCGAGGGAGCGGGCGGTCCGACCGGCGTCGTGAGCATCCATGGGCCTTGTCTACACGCCCGCGGTGTCGTGGGCGCCTCAGCCCCGTACGTGCATCCGCTCGCCCTGGGGCCCGAAGATCCCCAGCGCCTCCGTGGGCTGCGGGCCCGGGTTGCTGACCCAGTGCGGGGTGCGGGTGTCGAACTCGACGACCTCGCCCGCGCCGAGGACGAGGTCGCGGGAGCCGAGCACCAGCCGCAGTCGGCCGGAGAGCACGTAGACCCACTCGTAGCCCTCGTGCGTCCTGGCCTCGGGTCGGGCCTCGGGCTCGGCCGGGAAGACGATCTTGTAGGCCTGCAGCCCGCCGGGGCGGCGGGTCAGCGGCACGAACGTCCGGCCGTGGCGGACGACGGGGCGCGTCCGCACCCGGGGGTCGCCGGTCTCGGGTGCGTCGACCAGCTCGTCCAGCGCGACGCGGTGCGCCCGCGCCAGGGGCAGCAGCAGCTCGAGGGTGGGCTTGCGCCCGCCCGACTCGAGGCGGGACAGCGTGCTGACCGAGATCCCGGTCTCCTCGGCCAGGTCGCTCAGCGTCGCGCCCCGCTCGAGCCTCAGCTGACGCAGTCGCGTGCCCACCGCGTCGAGCACCTGATCGAAGTCCGCTGCACCTGTCATGCGTCCCAGTTTGCCAGAACGGCAACGATGTTTGTCAATTGCGATCCGGGTCCTGCAGGCTCGACCCATGACGAGCCCCCACCACGCCCCCCACGACCCCGCCACGCCAGCCACGACCACTCCCACCCGCACCCGAGCACCGAGCCCGACGGGGCGGCGTACGACGTCGTCGTGATCGGCGGCGGCGCGGCCGGGCTCAGCGGCGCGATCGCGCTGGGTCGCTCCCGGCGCTCCGTGCTGGTGCTCGACGCGGGCGAGCCCCGCAACGCCCCGGCCGCGGGGGTGCACAACCTGCTCGGCCACGAGGGCATCGCCCCCGGCGAGCTGCTCGAGCGCGGACGCGCCGAGGCGGCGGCGTACGGCGTGGAGGTCCGCACCGCGCGGGTCACCGACGTGCACCGGGTGGCCGAGGAGGGCGAGGAGGGTGAGGCGCTCAGGTTCGCCGTCACGACCGAGGACGGCGAGCGGGTGACGGGCCGTCGCGTGCTGGTGGCGACGGGCCTGGTCGACCGGCTGCCGGACCTTCCCGGGCTGGCCGAGCACTGGGGCACCCAGGTGCTGCACTGCCCGTTCTGCCACGGCTGGGAGGTACGCGACCAGGCCATCGCCGTGCTCGCGACCGGTCCGGCCGCGGCTCACCAGGCCTACCTCTTCCAGGCCCTCACCGACGACCTGGTGCTGGTCCTCTCCGACGAGGTCGAGATCACCGACGACGACCGCGCCCAGCTGGTGGCGCTGGGGGTGCGCATCGTGGCCGACGCCCCCGTCGCGGTCGAGTCCGAGGACGGTCGGCTGACCGGCGTACGGCTGGCCTCCGGCGCCCTGCTCGAGCGCGACGCCGTCGTCGTCGCGCCCGAGTTCCACGCGCGGGCGGACTTCCTGGCCGGGCTCGGCCTCGTCCCCGAGGACGTGTTGCTGGGCGAGCACCGCATGGGCAGTGCCGTGCCCGCCGACCCCACCGGGACGACCGCCGTCCCGGGTGTCGTGGTCGCCGGCAACATCACCGACCTCACCGGCCAGGTCGGCGCCTCCGCCGCCGCAGGGGTCCGGGCCGGGGCCCTGCTGCACTCGACCCTCGTCCAGGAGGAGGCCGCGGCCGCGCGGGCCGCCGTCGACGAGCTCCGGACGGCGTTCTTCGAGCGCGCTCCCTGGGAGGAGCGCTACGCCGAGCGCGACGCCGTCTGGAGTGGCAACGTCAACGCGCAGCTCGCCACCGAGGCCGCCGGTCTCACGCCCGCTCGGGCCCTCGACATCGGCAGCGGTGAGGGCGCGGACGTGATCTGGCTCGCGACGCAGGGCTGGCACGCCACCGGGCTGGAGTTCAGCGCCGTGGCCCGTGAGCGTGCCGCCACGCACGCCGCCGAGGCCGGGGTGGCCGGGCTGACCGCCTGGCGCGACGCCGACCTGCGCACCTGGGAGCCGGGTGACGAGCGCTGGGACCTCGTCACCGCGCACTACTTCCACCAGCCCGACGGTGGGATGCTCGACGTCGTACGCCGCCTCGGTGACGCGGTCGCCCCCGGCGGCACCCTGCTCGTGGTCGGCCACCATCCTCGCGACATGCAGACCGGCCTGCGTCGCGGTGTGCGGGACTGGATGTTCACCGCCGAGGACCTGCTGCCCGCCCTCGACTCCTCCGAGGGTGCCTGGGAGGTCGAGGTCTGCGAGGCGCGTCCTCGGGTGCAGGCACTGCCGGACGACGGCGGGACGATGACGGTCACCGACGCGGTCCTGCGAGCGCGGCGCCGATGAGTCCCGCGCCGATGAGTACCGCGCCATATACCGGTGCCGTCCCCGGTCGACACCGCCGGGCGTCGCCGACGACGCCTCCGCCACCCACCCGAGGAGCCCCGCATGGGACGTATCGTGTCCACCTTCTTCATGAGCCTGGACGGGGTCGTGGAGTCGCCGCAGCGCTTCCACTTCCCCTACTTCGACGAGGAGATGGGCCGCGTGATGACCGAGTACCAGGCGACGACGGCGGCCTACCTGCTCGGCCGCGAGCTCTACGACCAGTGGTCGCAGTACTGGCCGGGCAACACCGACGACGACTTCGGGCCGTGGATCAGCGCGCTGCCCAAGCACGTCCTGTCGAACACGCTCACCGAGGCGACCTGGGAGAACACCGAGCTCGTCTCGGGTGACGAGGACGAGGTCGCGGCGGCGGTCCAGCGGATCAAGGACGACACCGACGGTGACGTCGGCATGTCCGGCTGCGCGACCACGGTCGGCTGGCTGCTCCGACGTGGGCTCCTCGACGAGCTGGTGCTCTTCGTCGACCCCGTCCTGGTCGGCTCGGGGCAACGGCTCTTCGAGCACCCCGACCAGCAGGTCGGGCTGCGCCTGGTCGGCAGCGAGGTCCTGCCGACCGGGGTCCACGTGCTGCGCCTCGCACCGGCCTGATGGCACCGGCCTGATGGCACCGGCCTGAACGCACCCGCCTGACCGGCCGGCCCCGGCCGTCGTCGGAGGGCGTCATCATGGACGCGTGCCCGACGACCTCGCCGTCAGCCGCAGCCTGGTGATCCCGGCCGCGGAGCTCGGCGAGCGCTTCTCCCGCTCCTCCGGCCCGGGCGGCCAGGGCGTCAACACCGCCGACACCCGCGTCGAGCTGACCTGGGACGTCGCCGGATCGGGCGTGCTCACGCCCACCCAGCGCAGCCGGCTGCTCGACCGGCTGGCCGGGCGCCTCGTCGAGGGCTCGCTCACGGTGACGGCCTCGGAGCACCGCACGCAGCTGGCCAACCGCCGCGCGGCCCGCGAGCGGCTGGCCGGGCTGGTGCGGGAGGCGGCCGCGCCCCCACCGCCGCCGCGCCGCGCGACGCGACCGACGCGTGGCTCGCAGCGCCGGCGGCTGGAGGCGAAGAAGCAGCGGGGCGAGACCAAGCGCGGACGTCGCGGCGGCTGGGACTGAGCCTCGGCCGGTCCTGTCCGCCACTGGCCTCCTCCACCGGCCCCGTCTCCACCGGCCTGGTTCGATGTCGGTGTGCACCGTCGTCGCTTTCTGAGCCTGCCCGGCCTCGGCCTGCTCACCGGCGTGCTCGGCGTCAGCGGTGTCGCCCTGGCCTCCTGCGGAGAGGACCCCGTGCCCCCACCCCCCAGCACCGGACCCGGCGGCGCGGAGCAGGGTCGCTTCGACTACGGCGACGACCCCAGCCAGTTCGCCGAGCTGACCCTGCCCGACGGCGACCCGCGCGGTGTGGTGGTCGTCATCCACGGCGGCTTCTGGCGCCCGGAGTACTCCCTCGACCTCGGTCGTCCGCTCGCCGCGAGCCTGGCCGAGCAGGGGTGGGCCGCGTGGAACATCGAGTACCGCCGTGTCGGCGCCACCGGCGGACCCGGTGGTGGGGGAGGGGTCCCGCAGACCCTCGACGACGTCGCCGCGGCCATCGACCTGCTCGCCGAGCGCGACCTCGACACCTCGACGGTCGTGACGCTCGGGCACTCCGCCGGCGGCCACCTGGCGGCCTGGGCCGCCTCCCGAGGCCGGTTCCCCCGGTGGAGGGGCGGCGTCGAGGTGACCCACGTGATCTCGCAGGCCGGCGTGCTCGACCTGGTGTCCGGGGCGGCCGACGACCTCGGCGGCGGGGCGGTGCAGGCCTTCCTCGGCCGCGAGCCGGGGCCCGAGGACGCCCCCGTCGACCCGCAGCAGCAGCTCCCGCTCGACCAGCCGGTCTGGTGCGTGCACGGCACGTCCGACACCATCGTCCCGCCCAGCCAGTCCGAGGAGTACGTCGCAGCCGCCCGGGCCGCCGGCGCGAGCGCAGAGCTGGTCGCGGTCGACGGCGACCACTTCACGCTGATCGACACCGGGTCGCAGGCCTGGGCCAGGACGCTCGGGGTGCTCGACACGATCGTTGCGCCCCGCTGAGCGGTGCCGGCCGGCGCGAGCCGCGGGCGGCTCAGACCAGCCCGTCGCTGAGGGCGTCGGCGATCGAGGGCGCGACCAGCAGGCACCACCCGGGTCGGACCCGGCCGCTGCCGAGCAGGGTCGCCAGCGGACCGTCGGCGCGGCGCCCGGCGTGGAGCAGCCCGTGCCCGTCGGGTGCGCTCACCAGGAGGTCGCGCTGCTCCGCGAGCTCGTCCCACCAGTCGTCGTGCTCACCCGGCTCGTCGAGGGGCAGGACCAGCACCCACGGCACCGGGTAGCGCAGCACCGCTCCGGCTCCACGCACCACGTCGCGGGCCAGGCCGCCGGGCCCGACCCGCACGCAGAACGAGCGCTCCCGCGGCCCGACCACCTCGTCGAGGCTGACCACCGCCTCCCCGGGCCGACCGTCGGGCGCTGCCCGGCCGAGCGCGGCGGCGCGCACCCGGGTCCGGCCGAGGCCGTTGGCGTCGAGGGTCCGGCGCAGGTGCGGGTGCCGGGCCAGGTCAGGCTCCAGCGCGACCACGTCAGCGGACCGGGGGAGGTCGGGGCGCACCAGCATCTCGCCCCACCCGGCTCCGACGTCGACCACCAGGTCCCAGGTCTCCGCGAGCAGCACCCGCCGCCACAGCGCGAGCGCTGCCGGGTCCACGGACCCCCCGGCCCGCAGCAGCTCGAGCGCCTGAGGGTCGTCGGGGTCGACGTGGATGCGGCGGCCCTCCCGGGTCGTGGCGACGGCGCGGACCATCACGCGACGCTAGGCCATCGACCTCGACGACCCGGCCTGGCCGGCGCCTGCCGGCGTGGCCGCGCGCAGCCGCGTCAGCAGCCGGCGCCCCGCCGGGGTCAGCTCGAGCCACTCGAACCGGGTCCGGTAGTAGGCCGACATCGGGAGCGCCCCCGTACCGGCGGGCCCCGTGCCGGTGGGCCCCGTGCCGGCGGGCCCCGTGCCGGTGGGCCCCGTGCCGGTGGGCCCTGTGCCGGAGGACCCGGGGTCGGTCGGCTCGGAGCGCAGGACGGGCTGTGCGCGGGGGACCACGAGGTGGTCGTAGAGCAGGCGGTGGGCCCGCAGGCCGTCCACGAGCCGCTGCTCGTCACGCACGTCGGCGAGCTGGTCGAGCACCCGTTGCTCGATCGTCCTCCACGTCCGGCGCCCGATCAGGTCCGCGCCGCCGAGGGCCAGGAGCAGGCCCAGCACCGTGCTCCAGCCGACGGCGACCGTGACGACCAGGTCGGCGGACCCGCGCTCACCTTCCGGCAGCCCGTCGAGGTGGAGCACCGCCCGCAGTCCGATCATCACGAGCGCGAGCAGGAGGGCCGCGACGCCGTACACCGACGACCAGGCCGCGGCGACCCCGGCCGGGTGCGCGACCTGGGAGCACACGGGACGCAGCGGGCCGAGCAGGACGTCGCCCCGCGGCACCGGCGTCTCCACCCACAGCCGCAGCCGGCGCCCGTGCTCGGTCCCGCGCCACCACGCGATGGGCGCGGCGGCGGCGGTGAGGACGGCCAGCCCCAGCGCCACCCAGCCGGACGCGGTCGTGACGAGGTGCTGGAGCCAGGACAGCCCGACGACCGCGAGCGCCACGAGCCCCGCCGCGACGGCGAGGACGACGATCGTCGGGACCAGCCCGGTCGGGACCAGCCCGGTCGGAATCAGCCCGGTCGAGCCCCGCCCGCGCAGCCCCGGCCGTGACTCCTTGCGCCGGCGTCGCTGCACCGCGTGGCGCTGGCGCCACCCCGACACGACGGCGGCCGGCGAGCGCAGCGGGTGGGGCAGGCTCCCGAGGAAGGCCAGGCCGGCCACGATGGCCAGCACGACCGCGACGGTGACCGCGGCACTGGTCGCCTCGCCGCCGGCGCCGCCCGATCCGGCCAGCGTCAGCAGCGGAGGCAGGGGCCAGAGCAGGACCAGGCCGTGCAGGAGGCTGCCCGTGCGCAGGGCGCCGTACCCGAACGCGGCGAGCAGGGTGGCGATCCCGATCGCGGCCCCCGACGCCGACCACGAACCGAGGGCGCCGAGCAGGCCGAGCACGAGCAGGACGCCGCCGACGGCGAGACCGACGACGGCCAGCGAGCGCGCCAGCGCACCGCCGGAGGTCAGTCCGCGCACCATCCAGAACGGCAGCAGCGCCGCGCCGCGCAGGGCCCGGGTGATCGGCCGGATCGCGGCGACACCGAAGCCGGGCGAGTCCAGCAGGGTGATGCCGACCCCGGCCGCGGTCGCGACCGTCTGGATCAGGGCGTCGCTGCCGGCCTCGGTGGTGACGTCCTCGCGACCGATGCCCGCGCGGTCGAAGGCCTCCAGGGCCTCCATGCCGAGGGACTGCCACGGCACGGTCGTCCGCCGGTCCTGGACGTGGTCGAGCAGGGCCCGCTGCTGGAGGAGGAAGAGCTCGCCGCGGGAGCGGGCGTTCTGCCCCTCGATCCGGTCGGCCTCGATCGCCTCCCGCAGGTGCGGCAGCTCCTCGAGCACGATCCGCCACTGCACGGGCAGGGCGGCGTACGCGGCCACGGCGTCGAGGCGGCGGGCACCGACGGTGCCGTTCGCGTAGAGCCCCTCCAGCTCGTGGACGGCGGCGGCCCGCATCCGGGTGCGCAGGAGCTCGACATCGGGTCCGGGGGCCGTCCCGTAGGCGGCGTCGAGGACGTCGACGGTCGCCAGCGCGGCGCGGGTCGCACACGCGGCGTCGCAGGTGTGGGCGTCCCCGGAGCTGTCCCGGACGATCCGGTGGATGCGCAGCAGCCGGTCCGGGTCGAGCGCCGCGCTGCACAGCATCGTGGCCGCGTCCAGACGTCCCCACGTCCAGTCGTTGATCCGCCACGACCGCTTGAGGAAGCCGCCGAAGCGGCCCACGGACAGACCGGCGACCTTGTCGTCGGGGGTGCGGGAGTGACGGGCCCAGGCGTGGGGCACGGACAGGTCGAGCTGGACGAGATCGATGGGCAGGTTGTTGCCGGCGCTGTCAGCCGAGGCGACGAGCCAGGTGCCCGCGTCGATCGCCAGCAGCCGCAGCAGCAGGCGTTCGGTCTCGTGCGCGGCGGGGTGCTCGGCGGGGTCCTCGGCCGGGTCCTCGGCCGGGTCCTCGGCCGAGTCCTCGGCCGGGTGCTCGGCGGCGGGCTCGTGCTCGACAGGGTGGTCGAGATCGAGGTACGGCGCCCACGCCGTGAGGCCCACGAACCGGCCGCGACCCTCGCCCGCGATCTGCAGGACGAGGTCGAGCAGACGCTCGCCGGTCGGGTCCTCGGTGCGCTCGAGCAGGACGCGGGCCGCGCGCCAGACGAGGTCGCCCAGGCTCCGGCCGGCCGCCCCTCGTCGTTCGTGGAGCCTGCGCAGCCACGGGTCGTCGTGCGCCAGCGGGGCGAGCTCGGACTCGGAGCACGCCCGGTCGAGGGCGGCGCGCAGCTCGGCCTCGTCCCGCTCGACCCAGGTGCGCTCGTCGGGCTGGTCCGGCCGGTCGGGCTGGTCGGGCTCGCCGGGCTGGACGGGCCGGGCGGTGGCCCCGGCGGACCCGGACGGGCTCGCGGAGCCGGTCGGCGCCGACGGCGGGCCCGAGGAGCCGAGGGCCAGGCGCAGCGCGACCAGCCGGGCCCGCCAGTACGTCGCGGTCGGGGCCAGTGCGCAGGCCGTCGGCTCCCGCCAGGGAGCGTCGATCTCGCTCAGGACGCGCAGGGTCTCGGCCCTGATCGCGGCGAGCTCCTCGCGGCCGCGCGTGAGACGGGCCCGCTCGCCCCGGTCGGCGCCACGCGCTCCGAGCGACTCTCCGGCGCCCGCCCGGCTCACGCTCAGCGCCCGGCGCAGCACGTCGGCGACCAGGTCGACGACCCCCAGGGCGACGGTGGGCCCCCAGACCCAGCTCGTGGGTGGGGCCTCCACCCGCTCGCTCGTGGGTGTCCCCTCGCCGACAGCGCCCGGGTGCAGGGCCGACAGGTGCGGTGGAGGCAGCGTCGGCACGTAACCGAGCCGTTCGGCGCTCTCCTGGGCTCGCAGCGCCTCCTGCCGCACCCGCTCGAACGACCAGTCGGCCCGGGTGACCTGGTGGGCCAGCGACTCGGCCGCCACCCGTCGGCGCAGGCGTCGGTAGGCCGGCCAGCCGGCTCGGACGAGGTCGTAGAGACCGTCGGGCCCACCGCAGCTGATCAGGACGTCCTCACGACCGCCGCGCCAGGCCCCCACCCGCCGGTTGTGGTCGTCGATCTCCTGGGCGAAGGTCAGGCTGCCCTGCGAGCGCAGGGCGGCGAAGAGCCCGTTCGCCGTGTCGACGACGGTCGGCGGGGAGGCCGGGTCCACGCTCACCTCGGTCGTCGACTGCGAGGCGTGCGGGAAGACCAGCAGCATCAGGCGACGGACGGGCCCGTTGACCCCACGCTGCTCGATCAGGTCCAGCGCCTGCCGGGTCGGCGTGTTCGCCAGCACGCCCCCGTCGATCGCCCAGCGGGTGCGTGGCTCGCTCGCGCCCCCCGCCCAGGACGCGGCCTCGGTCAGGTCGGGTCGAAGCGGCGCGGACGCCGCGCCCACGGAGTCGCCCCCGACCGGCAGCAGGGTGGGTTCGAAGGCGAACGGGAACCCCGCGGAGGCCCGCGACGCCAGCGCGATCTCGGGGGCGCTCCGGGCCAGGTTGGAGGTGTCGTCGAGGTGGAAGACGAGGCTGCCGGCGTGCTCCTGCTGGCGCATCAGGTGGCCGTAGGCGTCCGGAGTCTCCCGGGTCCAGCCGTCGAGCAGCGTGGTCGGCACGATCAGGTCCACCCGGCGTCCGGTGGGTCGGCAGCGGTCCTGGTCCGACGTCGTCCCCGCTCGCGCGAGTCGGGTCATCGCCGCGTGCAGCTCGGGGAGGAAGTAGTCGTCGCCGCGCAGCAGCGAGGTGGGCTCCCCCTGGAACGGGGTGCGCAGCAGCGCCATCATCCGGCCCTGCTCGGACCACAGGTCGCGCAGCACCGAGAGGTCGGCGTCGGCGTTGACCTGGGCCAGCGCGAGCGCCCCGCCGTTGATGCCGCCGGCCGAGGTGCCGGCGAGGACGTCGACGATCGCGCGCGTGCGCGAGGCCCGGAGGACGTGTCGGTAGTCGGTGCCCGCCGCGGCGACCGAGCCGGGGATCGAGGGGGAGACCGAGCCGGCGACGGGCTCGTCGACGGGGTCGTCCAGGGGCGACCAGGTGAGCCGGTTCAGCTCGTGGGCGACCCCGCCCATCCACACCGCGAGGCTGACCCCGCCGTTGAGGACACCGGCGAAGCGCAGCTCCTCGACCGCCACGTCCTCGATCCCGGGCGGACTGCTGTCGGTCGTGCTCGTCGTCGCGCTCATCGGGAGCCCACCTGACTTCAGACGTGGCCCGGTCCACGCGGGTGCTGCACTGAGATCCCATTGGAGCGGAGGCCGACCGGACGGTCAAGGGTCGGCGTGGGCGATGAGGTGCAGGCGGAGTGCTCAGCGGGTACGGGCAGCCACGCGCGCCTCGGGGCCGGGCCCGGGCTGGCAGTGCGCGCACCACCACGTACGCCGGTTGGCGGGGTCGTTGGCGACCTCCTCGGCCACGCTCACCGGCCCGCCGCAGCGCAGGCAGCCGTGCCGCAGGCGACCGGTGACCCAGTGGTCCTGTCCGGGCGCGCTGCGTCCGGTCGTGACCTGGTAGGCGCCCGGCACGGTCGCGGAGTGCACGAGCGCGCTCGCGGCCCGACCGACGAGCCGGTCGACGTCGACGTCACCGATCGGCGTCCAGGGGCTCACCCCGGTCAGGAACGCGAGCTCGTTGGCCCACAGGTTGCCGAGGCCGGCGATCCGGGTCTGGTCGAGCAGCGCCGAGACGAGCGGCAGGTCCGGGTCCGCTCCGACACGGCGTACGGCCTCGGCGAGGTCCCAGTCCTCGCGCAGCGGGTCCGGGCCGAGGTGGCCCACGAGCCGGTCCTCGTCACCGGTGGCGACCAGCTCGAGCTGGTGCAGGCGCAGACCCCACGCCGTGGTGCCGCCGACGGTCTCCAGGATCAGCCGGACCTGGCCCATCAGGCGGTTCGGCAGACGCTTGCCCGGGCCGGTCACGGACCACTCGCCGTCCATCAGCAGGTGGCTGTGCAGGGTGACACCGCCCGAGAACCGCGTCAGCAGGTGCTTGCCCCAGGTCACGTGGGCGAGCAGGTCGCGCCCGGCGAGGTCCTTGGTCGCCAGGCGGGGCACCCGCAGGTCCGAGCGCGCGATCGTGGCGCCGAGGAGCGTGCGGTCGAGTCGTCGCGCCAGCTTGAAGACGCTGTCTCCCTCCGGCACCGCGCCAGTCAACCAGCCGGGCGGCTGGCAGGATCGACCCGTGCCCGCCCGCCTGCGCCCCGCCGACGACGTCGAGGTCGCCGACGCGCTGGCCCGCCTCGAGACCGGCGCGGACGAGCGGGCCGACCTGAAGCTCCTGGTCAAGCACTTCCTCGCGGTGCTCGAGGCGCGCGTGCCGGGTCGCTCGGTCGAGCTGCGCGTCCCGCCGTACGCCGCGGTCCAGGTCGTCGCGGGCGTGCGCCACACCCGCGGTACGCCGCCCGCCGTCGTCGAGCTCGACGCCCGCACCTGGATCGCCCTGGCCACCGGGGCGACCGACTGGGGCACCGCGACGGCCGAGGGCCGCCTGCGCGCCTCGGGAGAGCGCACCGACCTCTCGGCGCACCTGCCCCTGCACGGCCGCTAGCCCTCGGTACCGTGCGGGCATGAGTGCGACGAACGCCCCGGACCAGACCGCCGACGTGGCCGCGCTGCGGGAGCGGGTGGAGGCGGCGCTGCCTGCGCTGCGTCGCGACCTCGAGGACCTCGTGCGTATCGAGTCGGTCAGCGCCGACCCGGCCCGCGCCGTCGAGGTGGAGCGCTCCGCCGAGGCGGTCGCCGCCCTGTTCAGCGCCGAGGACTTCGCCGTCGAGGTGGTCCGCTCCGAGGGCGGTGCGCCTGCCGTGATCGCCCACAAGGCCGGGCCGGAGGGCGCGCCGACGGTGCTCCTCTACGCCCACCACGACGTGCAGCCCGAGAACGACCACGCCGACTGGGACAGCCCGCCCTTCGAGCCGACCGAGCGTGACTCGCCGTCGGGGCGCCGACTGTTCGCGCGCGGAGCGGCCGACGACAAGGCGGGCGTCGTGGCCCACCTCGGCGCGGCCCGCGTGCTCGGCGCCGACCTGCCGGTCAACCTGACCGTCTTCGTCGAGGGCGAGGAGGAGGTCGGCTCCAGCACCCTGGCGGCCCTGCTCGCGGCCCACCGCGACCGGCTGGCCGCCGACGTCATCGTGATCGCCGACTCGAGCAACTTCGACGTCGGCGTCCCCGCCCTCACCACGTCGCTGCGGGGCCTGGTCCGGGTCGCCGTGACCGTGCGCACCCTGACCCACGCCGTGCACTCCGGCATGTGGGGTGGCCTGGTGCCCGACGCGCTGATGGCGTTGAGCCGGCTGCTGGCCTCGCTGCACGACGACGTGGGCAACGTGGCCGTGGCGGGCCTGCACGCCGGCCCGGCCGCCGACATCGACTACCCCGAGGCGCGGCTGCGGGCGGAGTCCGGGGCGACCCCCGGCGTGCACTGGATCGGCGAGGGCACCGCCGTCGAGCGGCTCTGGACCAAGCCGTCCCTGTCGGTGATCGGCCTCGACGCGCCGAGGGTCGAGGGCGCGAGCAACACCCTGGTGCCGAGTGCACGGGCGCTGCTGAGCCTGCGGATCGCGCCGGGCGACACCACGCAGTCCGCCCTCGCGGCCCTCACCGACCACCTCGAGCGTCACGTCCCGTGGGGCGCCGACCTCGAGGTGCGGATGACCGACGGGGGCGAGGCGACGCTGATCGACGCCACCGGTCCGGCCTACGACGCCGCACGCGCCGCCTTCGCGGCGGCCTGGGACGGCACCGAGCCGGTCGACATGGGGGTCGGGGGATCGATCCCGTTCATCGCGGAGTTCCTCGAGGCCTTCCCGGCCGCGAGCGTGCTGGTCACCGGCGTCGAGGACCCCGACACCCGGGCCCACGGCGCCAACGAGGGGCTGCACCTCGCCGAGTTCGAACGCGTCGTGCTGGCCGAGACGCTGCTGCTGACGACCCTGGGCTCGACGAATGTGTCCAGCATGTAAAACGACTGGTCTTTACTCGTGACTCCGTCACGCGCGACACGTTCAATGGGGAGACTCGACCTGGGAGGTCCGATGACCCCGCCCGACTCGCCTGCTCTGCCAGGCCCCCCCGCCCTGCCGCTCCAGCGGCGTCACTTCGTGGGGTGGGTGCTCGCAGGCACCACGCTCGTCACGGCCGCTGACCTGGGCCTGGCCCGGCCGGCCCAGGCCGCCGGCCCGATCCCCTCGGCTCCCCAGGTGCCGGAGATCTACGACCTCGAGGACGCCCAGACCGACGCGGCGGTGCCGACCTCGCAGCTGATCTCGATCGTCATCAACACCGACGGCACGGCCTCGTTCGCCCTTCCGCGCATGGAGGTCGGCCAGGGTGTGACCACCTCGACGGCGATGATCATCGCCGAGGAGCTCGACATCGCCGTCGAGGACGTCCTCGTCACCCTGGCCCCCGCGCGTCCCGAGCTGGTGTTCAACCAGCTCACCGGCGGGTCCAACACGACCTTCTCGACCTACACCCCGATCCGCGTGGCCGCGGCCATCGCCCGCCTCGCGCTGCTCGACGCGGCCGCGGCGTACTTCGACCAGAACGCCGACCGCCTCACCGTCATCGGCGGCGTGATCACCAACACCGCGACCGGCGAGAGCGTCACCTACGGCGACCTCGCCGAGGCCGCCGCGGAGCTGAGCGACCGCGAGGTCGACGTGACCCTGAAGTCCGAGGACGACTTCACCGTCGTCGGCACCCCGCGCAACCGTGACGACGCCCTGCTGGCCGTGACCGGACGCAAGCAGTTCTCGATGGACCTCCAGATCAAGGGCGCGCTCCCCACCATGGTCTGCCGGGCCCCCACCCTGAACGGCACGCCGCGACGCCTGCGCAACAGGGCGTCCGTCCTCGCCCTGCCCGGGGTCACGCACGTCGCCCAGATCTCGACCGGGATCGCCGTGCGGGCGAAGACGTTCGGGCAGTGCATCGACGCGATCCGCCGGATGGAGGTCGACTGGAACCCCGGCCCGGTCGACGGCGAGTCCGACGAGACGATCCTGGCGGGCCTGCGCCGCGCCGAGCTGCCCTTCACGCCGCTCTCGCAGCTGCCCGACCTCCCGGCCCTGGGCACGAAGACCTTCGAGGTCGACTGCGAGTTCATGTTCCGCAGCTCCGCCGCCCTCGAGCCGTACGCCGCGATCGCAGACGTGCGCGCCGACAAGGCCACCGTCTGGGCCGGGCTGAAGGTCCCGATCCTGGCCCAGCAGGACATCGCGAACCTGCTCGGCATGAGCCAGGAGCAGGTCACCGTCAACGTCATCACCGGGGGCGGGTCCTTCGGTCACAAGCTGTTCAGCGACCACGCCCTCGAGGCCGCCGAGGCCTCGAAGGCGATGGGCAAGCCGGTGCGGCTGATGTGGCACCGTGCCGACGAGCCCCGCCAGGGCCGACTCCACCCGATGGTGACCTCGCGCATCCGCGCGGTGCGGGTCCCCGGAGCTCCCCTCGAGGGGCGCCAGGGCCGCACGGTCGCCGCCTTCGAGCAGCGCAACACCAGCGTCATCACCGACTTCAGCCACGGTCTCGGGGAGATCCTGACCTCGATCGCCTCCGACGACCTGCCGCTGAACCTCGGCGAGCTGACCCTGTCCCAGTCGATCTTCACCCTCACCCAGGAGCTCGGCTACGACTTCGGGGCCGTGACCCAGCTGCTGAACG
The DNA here is from genome assembly GCA_963714475.1 of uncultured Actinomycetota bacterium. Lineage (GTDB taxonomy): Bacteria > Actinomycetota > Actinomycetes > Propionibacteriales > Nocardioidaceae > Nocardioides. The sequence goes on along the minus strand of CAVQOP010000004.1, from coordinate 123,410 downwards.
AGGTCGACGAGCGGTTCAACACCGGCAGCATGCGCAACATCTACTCCCCGGACACCCGCGTGGCCGCGGAGCTCGATGGTCGACGCACTGGCCCAGGACGCCGGCACCGATCCGCTCGAGTACCGCCTGAAGTACCTGCGCAACGCCGAGACGCGCACGGTCCTCGAGAAGGTGGCCGAGGAGGGCAGCTGGGGCCGCAGGCTGCCCGCCGGCGTCACCCAGGGCATCGCGGTCCACAAGGAGTACAAGGGCGCGACCGCCTGCCTCGTCGAGCTCGACACGCGCCCCCGGACGGTCAACCGCAACATCCGGGAGGCGGTGACCGGCCCGCGCGTCATCAAGGGGGTCTTCGCCGTCGACGCCGGCCTGGTCATCAACCCGCGGGGTCTCGAGGCGCAGATGATGGGCGGGTTCTCCGACGGCATCGCGCTCACCCTGACCAGCAGCGTGCACCTCAAGCAGGGCCACTTCCTCGAGGCCAGCTGGGACAACTACTTCTACACGCGTCAGTGGAACGTCCCGAAGTCCTTCGAGGTGCACGTCGTGGAGTCCGACAAGACCCGCCCCGGCGGCGCCGGGGAGGCCGGGGTCGCCGCGTCCGCGGCGGCGACGGCCTGCGCCTACGTCCGCGCGATGGGCATCGATCCCACCCGCCAGAAGCTGCGCTTCCCGATCAACCACGACACCTCGCTGTCGAAGTTCGTCCCCAAGAGCTTCGTCCCCCCCGTCCCGGCGTCGCCCGTCGACGGCCTGCAGTACACCTACTGAGGAGCGCGACATGCCGCAACAGACCTTCATCGTCAACGGCAAGTCCGTGACCGTCGACGCCCCCGACAACCTGCGGGTGCTCTGGGTGCTGCGCGACCTGCTCAAGATCACCGGGCCCAAGTACGGCTGCGGGATCAACGTGTGCAAGGCGTGCACCTCGCACATCAACGGCAAGGCCTTCAACCCGTGCTCGGTGCGGGTGGGGGACCTCACGAGCCGCGACCGGGTGACCACCATCGAGGGCCTGCCCGCCCAGGCACGATCCTCGGGTGGCGACCTGCACCCGATGCAGGAGGCCTGGATCGCTCGCGACGTCGCCCAGTGCGGCTACTGCCAGCCCGGCCAGATCATGGCCGCGGTGGCCCTGGTCCGCAAGGTCCGCGCTGCCGGTGGTGACATCCGCACGGTCGCGGACTCCGACCTCGACACCATCCGCAACATCTGCCGGTGCGGGACCTACACCCGCATCCGGGAGGCCATCGTCGAGGGCGCCGCAGCCATGGGACCCAACGACTGAGGATCGGGCCTAGACTGAGGCCCGTGCCCTTCCTCAGCGGTCCCGGACGGCGCCCCGGCGACGGCCTGCTCACCACCGACCTCGACCCCCAGGACCGGGGACCCCAGGACGCCTGCGGTGTCTTCGGGGTCTGGGCCCCCGGCGAGGACGTCGCGAAGCTGACCTACTTCGGCCTCTACGCCCTGCAGCACCGTGGCCAGGAGTCGGCCGGGATCGCGGTCAGCAACGGCCGCCAGATCCTGGTCTACAAGGACATGGGCCTGGTCTCCCAGGCCTTCGACGAGGCCACGCTCGACGCGCTCCAGGGCCACCTGGCGATCGGGCACTGCCGCTACTCCACGACCGGCGCGAGCACCTGGCACAACGCCCAGCCGACGTTCCGGCCGACGGTGGCCGGGTCGATCGCGCTGGGCCACAACGGCAACCTGATCAACACCCACGAGCTGACCCAGCTCGCCGCCGACCTGACGGCCGCCGGCGAGCTCGACATCGCCGTGAAGCCGCAGGAGCCGGAGACCAACGACACCGGCGTGGTGACCGCCCTGCTGGCCCACCACCCCGACCAGAGCCTCGAGCAGCGCGCGCTCGAGGTGCTCCCGATGCTCAAGGGCGCCTTCTCGATGGTCTGGATGAACGAGGACTCGCTCTACGCCGCGCGCGACCCCCAGGGGATCCGCCCGCTGGTGCTCGGCCGCCTCGACCGCGGCTGGGTCGTGGCCAGCGAGGACTCGGCCCTGGCCACGGTCGGGGCGAGCGTCGTGCGCGAGGTCGAGCCGGGCGAGCTGCTCGTCATCGACAGCGAGGGCCTGCGCTCCCACACCTTCGCCGAGCCCGAGCCCAAGGGCTGCGTCTTCGAGTACGTCTACCTCGCCCGACCCGACGCCCGCATCGCCGGCCGCAGCGTGCACGAGGCCCGCGTCGAGATGGGTCGGCGCCTGGCCCGCGAGTTCCCGGTCGAGGCGGACCTGGTCATGCCGGTGCCCGAGTCCGGGACGCCCGCTGCCTCGGGCTACGCCGAGGAGAGCGGCATCCCCTTCGGCCAGGGCTTCGTGAAGAACGCCTACGTCGGGCGCACCTTCATCCAGCCCAGCCAGACGCTGCGTCAGCTCGGCATCCGGCTGAAGCTCAACGCGTTGGACCACATGATCCGCGGCAAGCGGGTCGTGGTCGTCGACGACTCGATCGTGCGCGGCAACACCCAGCGCGCCCAGGTCCGGATGCTGCGTGAGGCCGGCGCCAAGGAGATCCACGTGCGCATCTCGAGCCCGCCGGTGAAGTGGCCGTGCTTCTACGGCATCGACTTCGCCACCCGTGCCGAGCTGATCGCCAACGGGCTCGACGGCGACGAGATCGCCGCGAGCGTGGGCGCCGACAGCCTCGGCTACATCTCGCTCGAGGCGATGGTCGAGTCGACCGGGCAGCCCGGCTCCGCGCTGTGCCAGGCCTGCTTCACCGGCACCTACCCCATCGAGCTGCCCGACGAGGCCCTGCTCGGCAAGCACCTGCTGGAGACCTCGCTCACCGCGCCGGTCTACGGCAAGGCGCTCCCGGTGCTGAACAACCCCTGACCGGCCAGCCGCCGTCGTCGCCGCCACCGTCATCGCCAGCCACCGCCCTCGTCCAGCCACCGCCCTCGTCATCGGGAGCCCGCATGAGCCAGACCGACCAGCCGCTCCCGGCGTACGCCGCCGCGGGCGTGAGCATCGAGGCCGGTGAGGCGGCGGTCGACCTGATGCGGGCCTCGATCGAGCGGGCCCGGCGCCCGGAGCTGATCGGCGGCATCGGGGGGTTCGCGGGGCTCTTCGACGCCACCGCCCTGACCCGCTACGAGCGTCCGCTCCTGGCGACCTCCACCGACGGCGTCGGCACCAAGGTGGCCGTCGCCCAGGCCCTCGACATCCACGACACGATCGGCTTCGACCTCGTCGCGATGGTCGTCGACGACCTCGTGGTGTGCGGCGCCGAGCCGCTGTTCCTCACCGACTACATCGCGACCGGACGGGTGGTGCCCGAGCGGATCGCCGCGATCGTCAAGGGCATCGCGGACGCGTGCGTCGAGGCAGGCTGCGCGCTCGCCGGCGGTGAGACCGCCGAGCACCCCGGTCTGCTCGGCCCCGACGAGTACGACGTCGCGGGCGCGGCCACCGGGGTCGTCGAAGGTGACCGGCTGCTCGGCCCCGCCCGGGTGCGCCCGGGCGACGCCGTGGTCGCGATGGCCTCCAGCGGCCTGCACTCCAACGGCTACTCCCTGGTGCGTCACGTGCTGCTCGGCGAGCAGGGCCTGGGCTGGTCGCTGGACCGTGAGGTCGCCGAGCTCGGACGGACGCTGGGCGAGGAGCTCCTCGAGCCCACCCGGATCTACGCCCGCGCCTGCCTGGCCCTGGCGGCGACCAACGCGGTGCACGCGATGGCGCACGTGACCGGGGGCGGGCTCGCCTCCAACCTCGAGCGGGTCCTGCCCGAGGAGCTGAGCGTGACCCTCGAACGGGGCACCTGGCGACCGGCGCCGATCTTCGAGCTCGTACGCACCGCGGGCCGGGTCGCCGATCCCGACCTCGAGGCGACCCTGAACTGCGGGGTGGGCATGGTCGCCCTCGTCGCGGCCGAGGGCGTCGACGACGCGCTGCGCCTGCTCGAGGAGCAGGGCGTGCGGTCGTGGGTCGCCGGCGAGGTGCTGCCCGCCGGCACCGACGCCGACCGCGGCAGGGTCCGCCTGGTGGGACGCCACCCTGGTTGGTGAGATCTCCGGCCGGATCCCGCTAGCGGGGCGAGCGGGGCCGCCCCCGCCGCCGCGATCGAGCCGGGCTGGGCCGACGCGCCCGCGGTTCGGTGCCCGGACGTGCAGAGTCGCGGGGTCATTAGGTAGCGTAGCGACCACGACAGGACACCCGTTGGAGACCGCCCGGAATCCCGACCTCTTCAGGTCGGGCCCGGCCAAGTGGCGAGGGAGCTGACCCTATGGGGCGCGGCCGAGCGAAAGCCAAGCAGACGAAGGTCGCGCGCGACCTGAAGTACCGCACTCACGAGACCGACCTCGGAGCGCTCGCCAAGGAGCTGCACGGCGGCGAGGACGAGGACGAGGTCGCGGAGGAGCCCGACGACTGGTCGGACTACTCCAGCCGCTCGCGCGACTGAGCGCTGCCCGGCTCAGGCCGTCCAGATGCCGCGTAGCCGGCCGACCTCGTGCATGCGTCGCTCGGCCAGCCGGTCGGCGGCGGCGGCCGGGGGCACGCCGTCGGAGGCCGCGCGCTCCAGCACCGCGCGCGTCGTCGCCTCGATGCCTCCCGCACGCTGACGCGCTCGCTCGAAGCTGAACCCCTCGAGCTCGTCGGCGACCTGGATCAGGCCTCCGGCGTTGACGCAGTAGTCGGGTGCGTAGAGGATCCCGCGGTCGCTCAGCTGCTTCTCGATGCCCGGGTGCGCGAGCTGGTTGTTCGCTGCGCCGCACACGATCCGGGCCGACAGTGCCGCCACCACCTCGTCGTCGAGGGCGCCGCCCATCGCGCACGGCGCGTAGACGTCGAGCGGCTCGCCGACCAGGGCGGCGGTCGAGGCGGCCACCCGCACCCCGGGGTGCTCGTCGCGGACCCGGTCCAGCGTCGCGGCGTCCACGTCGCTGACGACGACGTGTGCCCCGTCGTCCTCGAGCAGCGAGACCAGGTGCCGACCGACCTTGCCGACACCCGCGATGCCGACCCTGCGGCCCTCGAGGCTGGGGCCGCCCCAGAGGTGCTCGGCGGCGGCGCGCATGCCGAGGAAGACGCCGTACGCGGTCAGCACCGAGCTGTCCCCGGCCCCGCCCTGTGCGGTGGTGCGGCCGGTGACGTGGCGGCACTCGCGCGCCACGAGGTCCATGTCCTCGCTGTAGGTGCCGACGTCGCAGGCCGGGTGGTAGCGACCGCCGAGCGTCTGGACGAAGCGGCCGTAGGCGCGCAGCAGCGGCTCGGTCTTGTCGGTGCGGGGGTCGCCGATGATCACGGCCTTGCCGCCGCCGAGGTCGAGGCCGGCCAGGGCGGCCTTGTAGGACATGGCGCGGGAGAGCGCGAGGACGTCGCGCAGCGCCTCCGCGGTGCTGGCGTAGGGGTAGAACCGGGTGCCGCCGAGCGCGGGGCCCAGGGCGGTGGAGTGGATCGCGACGATGCTGCGCAGGCCGCTCGCCGGGTCGGAGGAGAACACCACCTGCTCGTGCTCGGCGCCGAGCGCGAAGACGTCGTCGGGAGCGTCGGTCGGGACGGGCTGGCCGGTCATGGGTGTCCTCCGGTGGGTCTGTGGCCTGCGGGTGGGGGCCGGGACGTGGCGGCCCACGGCGGTGTGCGGGCACGCCTGAGGAGTCTCTCAGACCCCCGCCGCCCTCACCGCCCCCACCGCGGTCGGCGTGACCGGCCGGCGACGGGGCCGGTCCCCGCCTTCCGACGAGCCGGGGTCCTAGGCGATCGGGCCGCGCGAGGCGGCCGTGCGACCCACGGAGTCCAGGGCCCGACGCGCCTGCGCGACGCTGGTCGTCACGTCCGCGAGCAGGGGAGCGAGGTCGTGGCTGACCTGCGCGCTGGCGGCCTCGTCGGCCAGGCGCGCAGCCTCCTCGAGGGCGGCGGCGTCGCGTGCGACCCGCGCCAGCCCGAGGTTGGCCGAGCTGCCCAGGAGCTGGTGGGCGACCCCCGAGGCGGCCGCGTGGTCGGCCGAGGCCAGCGCGCGCCGCAGCTGCTCGAGGGTGTGGTCGATGCGCTCGAGGTAGGACTCGCGCGTGCGGTCGAAGAAGCTGATGCCGTCCTTGACGAGCTCGCGCAGCATCTCGACCCGCTCGAAGTCGAGCACCGGGGTGGCGTCCTCGTCGGGGTAGAGCAGCTCCGGGTCGGAGGTGATCGGCACCTCCGGGGCCGACAGGTCCGGACCTGAGGCAGCAGGGCCACCGTCGAGGTGCCGGCCGCGATGACCGCCGTGATCCGCGCCGTGGTCCACGTTGGGTCGCTCCCGGGTCGAGGGTGACGTCGCGGCCCAGCGCGACACCGCCCGGGACAGTGCGTCCCGGTCGACGGGCTTGGTCAGGTAGTCGTCCATGCCGGCCTCGAGGCACCGCTCCCGCTCCCCGTCGAAGACCGAGGCGGTCATCGCCACGACCGGCACGTGCGTGGCCCGGTCGACGTCGGAGGCTTCGCGGTGCCGAAGGCGCCGGGTGGCCTCCTGCCCGTCCAGGCCGGGCATCCGGCAGTCCATCAGGACCAGCTGGTAGTCGTGACCCGAGGGCAGCCGCTCGAGGGCCTGCTCGCCGTCGACGGCGACGTCGACCTGGCACCCCAGGCTCTCCAGCAGGCCGATCGCGACGAGCTGGTTGACCGCGTTGTCCTCCACGAGCAGCACCCGCACCGCGTCGCCGACGGCCTCGCCGCGCCAGGCCGGGACCAGGTGCGCGCGACCCAGCGCGCTCAGCACGGCACCGCGCAGGTCGTCGCGGCGCACCGGCTTGTCGACCACCGCGGCCCAGCCGTCGCTGACCGGTTCGACGGCCTGCTCGGGTGCGGCGTCGTTGAGCAGCACCAGGGGGGGACACAGCGGGTCCGCGCCGCGCGCGAGGGCGTCCGGGTCCGCGCCCGGCAGCGACCGGTCGACCAGCACGAGGTCGTACGGGGTGCCCGCGGCCTGGGCGTCAGCGAGAGCGAGCGCGATCGACTCGGTGTCGGTCACGGTGCGCACGGTCGCGCCCCAGGCGCCGAGCTGGATCTCCAGGGCCCGCAGCGCAGCCTCGTTGTCGTCCGCGACCAGCACCCGGGTGCCCCGCAGCACCTCGCCGTCGACCGGCGGCTCGGCGGCGGGCGCCGCGGCACCGGGGACGGCACCGGGGACGGCACCGGGGACGGCTCCGGACGCGGAGCAGGGCTCGGCGCACAACAGCGGCACCGTGAACCAGAAGGTGCTCCCCTGGCCCGGCGCGCTGGTGGCCCCGATCTCGCCCCCGAGCGCGGTCACCAGCCGCCGCGAGATCGCGAGGCCCAGACCCGTGCCGCCGTGGCGCCGGGTCGAGGACGGATCGGCCTGGGTGAAGGCCTCGAAGAGGGAGTCGACCGCGTCCGGCTCCAGACCCATGCCGGTGTCGGCGACCTCCACGCGCAGCAGGCAGGGGTCCGCCGGGTCGCTCCGGGCGTGGACCACGACCTGGCCGGTGTCGGTGAACTTCACGGCGTTGGAGATGAGGTTGGTCAGCACCTGGCCCAGCCGCAGGGGGTCGCCGACGCAGGCGCTGGGCAGGTCCGGCTCGCAGAGCGCGACGAGCTCGAGCCCCTTCTCGCGAGCCGTCCCGGCCAGGACGCCGACCGCCTGCTCGACGACCGTGGTCAGCTCGAAGGGCTCGGCGTCGATCTCGAGGTGACCCGACTCGATCTTGGACAGGTCGAGGATGTCGTTGATGATCGCGAGCAGGGTGTGGCCGGTCCCGCGCAGCGCCTCGGCCAGGGTCCGTTGGCGCTGGTCGAGGGGACTGCGCAGGAGCAGCTCGGTCAGGCCGATCACCCCGTTCATCGGGGTGCGGATCTCGTGGCTCATCGTCGCCAGGAACTCCGACTTCAGCCGCGAGCCCTGCTCGGCCTGGTCGCGTGCCTCGGCGAGCCGGGCTGCGTCGCGCTCACGCGCGGCGACGTTGGCCAGCTGACCGGCGATCTGGAGGACCAGTCGGTGCGAGCCGGCGTGCGGCGGGGTCTCGTCGCTGTGCAGCTGGATCACCCGGCACGTCGCTCCGTCGAGGACGATCGGCACCATCACCACGCTGTGGGAGGCCGAGCCGGGCGCCGGTCGCACCTCCACCTGGGCAGAGCGCCAGGCCAGCTCGGCGAGCTCCGGGTGCGGGTCGGGCCTGGTGCCGGACCCCGGGGCGGGCAGGTCGAGCGTCCTCAGGGTGGGGGCGTCACCCTCGGTGACCTGGTCGCGGACGAACACCGCGACCGGCTCCCAGGTGGTGTGGCGTTCCAGCGCCTGGCATGCGGCGTGGAGGGCCTCGTCGAGCCGGTGGGCGCGGTTGGCGGCCTCGGAGATCTCCTGCAGCATCAGCAGCCGGTCACGGGTCTCCTCCGCGTCGGCGGCGGTCTGGACCAGGTCGGTGACGTCGTGGACCATCCCCCGCACCCGTAGGCCCGTGCCGGACCGGTCCTCGTCGACGACCCCGAGCCCCCGCAGCCAGCGCAGCTCGCCGTCCTTGCGATAGCCGCGGGCCTCCCAGTGGAAGGAGTCACCGAGCTGCACGTCGGCGCAGAGGTCGTCGCGCACCGCCTGACGGTCCGCCGCGTGCAGCAACGCCAGGGAGGAGGTGAACGTGGGCTCGAACTCGCCGGGCTCGAACCCGGCGATGCGGAACAGCTCGTCGGACCAGGTCATCGACTCGGTGCCCGGCACCCACTCCCAGCTGGCGACCCGGGCGATCTCGTGGACGTCGGCCAGCTGGCGACGCCGCTCCCCACGCTCCTGGCTCAGCCGGCCGCGGGACGGGTTCTCGGTGAGCCGGTGCCAGCCGGCGGGTCGGCCGTCGGGCAGGGTCAGGGGTCCCCAGGAGGCCAGGGTCCAGACCTGCGTCCCGTCGGGGCGGGTCAGCAGCAGGTCGAAGTTGGCGCGGCCCCGGCGGCCCTCCCGCACGTGCTCGAGGTGCTTGGACCAGGTGCCGTTCGCAGGCTCGTCCAGAGCGGCGGAGAGGTCGATGGTCGCCATCGCCTCGACCGGCACGTGCAGGAGCACGGCTGCGGCGGCGTTGGCGTAGACGGTGCGGCCCTCGCCGTCGAGGATGGCGATGGCGTCGCTGCTGGACTCGACGAGCCCGCTCAGCAACGTGTCGAGCGCACCGTCACTGAGCGCGTCGTACTCCCCGGTCATCGAGCACCTCCGGGGCCATCTTGACCCATCGCGCCCATGTTGGGGTGTGGTTGAGCAGGATCACGCTCAGCGTGCGGCCTGAGGACGTTGGAGCACGAGGTCGCCGTGGGTGCCGTACCCGAGCAGCGGACCGCCGGCCGCGGTGCCGTCGAAGCCGATCAGCAACCAGTCCTCCGGGCCCGCGCCCGTGCGGGCCAGGGTCGGCCAGGGCAGGTTCGTGGGGAAGTGTGCGTCGAGGGTGCCGACCTCGTGGAGGTCGAGATCGAGCACCGGGTAGGTCGCGGCCGTCCCGTCGCGGTCGCGCCGTCCGTCGCGGCCGTGACTGGCCAGCACCCTCCATCCGTCAGGGGTGCGCAGGAGCGTCGGTCCCTCGCACGACGTACGCCGGGTCGCCGCGGCCCGGAGCCTGAGCGAGTCGAGGTCCGGTCCCTCGGCGAGCACGGGGTGGAAGGAGAAGAACCGGGTGGCGCTGACGTAGGCGACCAGCCAGCCGTCCTCGGTGCGCACCAGGTGGGGGTCCCAGGTGCCGACCGAGGTCAGCTCCAGGCCGGGGCCACTGGTGGGGGCGCGCAGCGCCGTCGTGTCCAGCACGTGGACGCCGCGCAGGAGGTCCACCTCGCTCGGGACGTGCGCCCAGGTCATCGAGACCTGCGGGTTGGTCCGCTCGTCGAAGTCGCCCCAGGTGCTGGTCGCGACCAGCCAGTGGTCGCCGTCGCGCACCACGTGGGTGGCGTGGTCGCCGAGGACGCCGGACCGACCGCCCGGTGGGTCGCTCGGTCGACGGAAGAACAGGTCCGCACGGTGCTCGAGAGCCAGGTCGGTGGGGTCCAGCGACCACACCGAGGTGTGGCCGGTGCCGAAGCCCCCCGGGCCGGCGCTCGTCGCGCTGAGCAGCAGCAGACCGTCCTCCATCCACGCGGTGCCGTCGGCGTGGGTGACCAGCCGCGGGTCCCGGAGCCCGAGCTGGCCGAAGACGCCCGCGCGGTCGTGGGCGCCCGTGACCCGCAGGTCCGCGAGGAAGTCGTCGGCGTGCACGTCGGGGGCCTCGAGGCCCGGGGTGTGCTCGTCGTCGAGGCGCAGCACGGCGCGGGCCAGCCACCGCCCGCCGTCGCGGCTCCAGGCCGTGGCCAGGTCACCGGTCAGGCTCAGCGCCAGGCCGTCCGCACGCGGTGCGCGGGCGTGGCGCCGGCTCTCGTGGCGGGTGGTGCGGGTCCCGCGGGTCAGCTCCAGCCACACCCGGCCGTCCTCCCGGTGCGCGCGCAGCTCGACGTCGCCCGAGGCCAGGCCGAGTCGCGCGGGAGCGTCGGGCCCCTCGAGGTCGACCTCGACGGCGACGTACGGCGCATGGGGGAGACCCCCGTCGGGCAGCGGCCGGGCCAGCTGGAGGGCCCGTCGACGCGCGACGACCTCGAAGGCGGGCAGCCCGTCCCGCGCGGTCATGGCCGAGGGTCGGTCACCACGCCGCCGACGGTCTCCTCGTGCCGCTGCCGGGCCCGGTCGATCTGGGCCATCAGCTCCTCCTGGTCGCGCATCATCCGTCGGTACTCCGGCCCGAGGCTGGCGACCTGCTCGCCCTCGTCGACGAGACGACCGTAGATCCGCTCGCGCTCGGCGTCGTCGGCGGTGTAGTCGAGGTCGAGGTAGTCGCGGGCGTGGCGGCGGGCGTTGCCGATCGCGGTCTTCGCCCGGCCCTTCTTGCTCAGCAGCGACGCTGCGACCGTGACGGTGAGGATGCCCACGATGACCCCGAGCGAGAGCCCGGTGCCGATCTCGGTGACCTCCACCTCCTCGCCGCCGTTGATGAAGGGCAGGTTGTTCTCGTGCAGCGCGTGGAGCACGAGCTTGACGCCGATGAAGGCCAGGATCGCGGCCAGTCCGTAGGAGAGGTAGATGAGCCGCTCCAGCAGCCCCTCGATGAGGAAGAACAGCTGGCGCAGCCCGAGCAGCGAGAACGCGGTGGCGGTGAAGACGATGAACGTCGACTGGGTCAGCCCGAAGATCGCCGGGATCGAGTCGAGGGCGAAGAGGATGTCGGTGAGGCCGAGGGCGACCATGACCAGCAGCATCGGGGTCAGCACCCGCTGGCCGTCGACCTCGGTGAAGAGCTTGTCGCCGTCGTACTCCTCGGAGGTCCGGACCAGCTTCTTGGCCAGCCTGACCATGACGCTCTCGTTCTCGTGGGGGTCGCCCTCGGTCACCTCGCCCTTGAGCAGGTTGCCGGCGGTGAGGATCAGGATCAGGCCGAAGAGGTAGAAGACCCACGCGAAGGTGTTGATCAGCCCGGCGCCGATGAAGATGAAGACGGTGCGCGCGACCAGCGCGAAGGCGATGCCGAAGAGCAGCACCTTCTGCTGGTCCTCACGGGGCACCCGGAAGCTGCCCATGATGATGAGGAAGACGAAGAGGTTGTCGACGCTGAGCGCCTTCTCGGTGATGTAGCCCGCGAAGTACTCCCCGCCCATCGTGCCCCCGCCGAAGACGAGGACCGCGAGGCCGAAGACCACGGCGATGCCGACGTAGACCGCCGACCAGATCGACGCCTCACGCAGCGTGGGCACGTGCGCCTTGCGGGTGTGGAAGAAGAAGTCGTAGAAGAACATCGCCACGATGCCGGCGATCGTGAGGGCCCAGACCCAGGTGGGGACCTGCACAGCGGTTCTCCCTTGCTCGTGATGGCGTCGGACGAGCCCTCAGCGTAGGGCGCGCGCCCTGACCCGCGGGTGAGAGGTGCGCTCGTGCGGTCGGCTGGTGGCGCGCAGCTGCTCGAGCAGCCGGTCGGCCCGGCTCAGCGTCGCATGCAGCGTCAGGGCCAGCGGGCCGCGCAGCGGCAGCCCGCAGCGCGGGCACGACGGTGGAGAGGGCGGCAGCGAGGCGCGGCAGTCGGGGCACAGGGTCGGATCGGCGAGTCGCGGCATGGGCACCAGTGAGCCAGCCCGCACCGCTGCCCGCGCCCGCCCCGGTGCTCAGCCGGGTGAGTAGCCGTACTCAGGGCGACGGCGTCTGTGCGGTTGTCCGCGTGAGCTGGGTTGACGCAGTCAACCGCAGTCCGGGCACGGGTGCGGCGTGTCGGCCCAGCCGCGTCGGCGCAGGATCCGGGCCAGGCGTCCGGCCGTCCAGCAGCCGTGCCCGAAGACCTGCTCGTAGCCCAGGCGCACGGTGAGAGCCGCGTCCTCGGCCGCGGCGTCGAGGTCGCGGTCCAGGTCGCGGGAGCGCGCGGCGGGGTCGGAGTGGAACATCCACCCGTCCAGCTCGACCAGCACCTGGTGCGCGGGCAGCGCGACGTCGCGGACCACCGAGCCCGCGTGCGTGCGGCGCAGCTGCTGCAGGGTGCCCGGCGGCAGCCCGTGCGGCCGCACGACCTCCGTCTGGTAGCCGCGCTCGAGCACCGAGCAGGTCCCGTGCGCGACATCGGTGAGCACCGCCTCGAGCCACGACCGGCGGCCGATCCGCGAGCGCGACCGCAGGGTGACGAGCAGCCGCTCCGCCGTGGTCCGGCGCGAACCCACCGCGTCGGCGAGGCACGCGACGGCCACGAGGTCGTCCGGTGCTGCCGCCGCCACGTCGAGGACCGAGTCGTCGTACCGGGTGCGGGGAGGGGAGGCGTTCCACTGGACCCGTTCGGCGAAGCCGGACATCCGGTGCACCGCGATGCCAGGGACCTCCGCGAGGTGACGGTCGCGGTCGACAGCGACGTGGATGATCGACTCCGGCCGGTCGCGTGCAGCGGGACCCTCGGCCGCTCGCAGTGCGCTGCCGAGGCACAGGGCCGCGGGCCAGGCGTGCAGCACCGCGGCCTGGCGCCGCTGCTGAGGCGTCGGCGGCCCGTTGTGCTCGATGTAGACACCCGGCACGAGCGTCACCAGCCGCCCGCGACGCAACGCTCGCGCGACCTCGGTCGGGCTCACCCCCGCCGCCAGCACCTGACGGCGCGCGACGACACCGTCCTGGTCACGCAGCAGCCGCGAGAGCTCGTCCATCAGACGATGCTGGTCGCACCGGTGGCGCGGTCGGAGCAGGTACGTCGGGCCGGGGGACGACGGCGCCGGACGGGGCACCTGTGCGACCGCGGTGGCGGGCAGGGAGGCACACTCGGGGGGTGCAGCCCGTCGAGCCCGTCTCACGCCATGCGCCGCAGCTGAGCGGGCCGGTCCTGATGAACCAGGACTGGCGCGACCTGGCCTACCTGCACTGGGCGGTCGATCCCGAGCGGGTGGCGCACCTGATGCCCGCCGGCGTCCGCCCCGACGTGCACGAGGGGGCGACGTACGTCGGGCTGGTGCCGTTCCGGATGGTCGGCGCCGGGTTCGGGTCGCGCACCAGCGTGCCGTGGGCGGGGACGTTCCTGGAGACCAACGTGCGGCTGTACTCCGTCGACGAGCAGGGTCGGCGCGGCGTGGTCTTCGTCAGCCTGGACTCCGACCGGCTCCTGGTCGTCCTCGCGGCGCGGACCACGCTCGTGCCCTACCGGTGGGCGCGGATGGGCTACTCCGTGACCCCGGGCGAGGGGGGTGCGCGCGACGGGCTCGGAGCGGTGCACCGCTACTCGGCCACGCTGCGCTGGCCCGGCGTGCGCGCCGTCAGCGACCTCGCGGTCACCGTCGGCCCCCGCCGCGAGCCCACCCCGCTCGACGACTTCGTCTCGGCCCGCTGGCGCCTGCACACCGGACGCTGGGGCCGCACCCTGCAGGTGCCCAACACCCACGAGCCGTGGGTGCTCCACGACGTCGGGATCGACCTCGACGACGGCCCCGGCGGCATCCTCGGCTCCGTGGGGTTCGCCGACCTCGCCTCCCGCCCCCCCGACCAGGCCGCCTGGAGCCCCGGCGTCCACACCCGCTTCGGGTTCCCCGCCCCCGCCTGCCGCCGAGGTGCCAGGGTTTGTCAGCCGAGGTGCCAGGGTCTGTCAGCCGAAGTGCCAGGGTTTGTCGCGCGAAGTGCCAGGTCTGGTCATGCCGGGGAGTACGCCGGCTGGGCTAGGTTCGGCCTCCCCACCCCGACGCAGGAGGCCCCGTGGTCGCCCGACCCCGCATCTCCCGCCCGTCCCCGGGTGCGCTGACCCGCGGACGCGAGCGGGTCACCGGCGTGTTCGCCCACCGCTACCCCACGGTGGCCGTGACCGGCATGACCGGCGTCGGCAAGACCGAGCTCGTCGACCACCTGTGCGGCCGCGCCCAGCCCGACGGCACCGCGGAGTCCGGCTCCGCGGTGCTCGAGCGGCGGGTACGCCGCGGCGGGCGGCTGCGCGGCTTCCGCTTCCGGGTCGTGCCGGGCGACAACGCCGCGACGCGGCTGGGAGCGCTCGACGAGGTCTTCCACGACGACCCCGTCGACGGGGTGCTCCACGTCGTCGCCCACGGCCACGCCACCGGCCGGCGTACGGCGGGCACGACCGGCGCCGCCGAGGTCACCCGCGAGCAGCAGCTCGCCGCCGAGCTCGAGGACTGGACGGTGACCGCCCACCGCATCGCGAGCATGGCCGTACGTCGAGAGCGCCCGACCTGGCTCGTGGTCGTCGTCACCAAGACCGACCTGTACGCCGACGACGTCGACGAGGTGGTGCGCTCCTACTCGCCCGGCAGCGGCACCCCGTTCGGCGACCGGCTCGACGAGCTGCGCGCCCTGGCCGGCGCAGCCAAGCTCTCCGTCGACGTGCTGCCGGCCGCGAGCCACCTCGACGACCCCGACAAGGACGCGACCAGGCAGCGCGACGCCTACCTCGCGGCACTCTCGGCGCGGATGGCGCAGCTCGCGGGCCACGTCTGACTCAGCCGAGGTCGTCCGTGCGGCGCAGGGGATGAGGACGCCGATGGTGCCGCCCTGGTCGACGTCATGTCACGGGGTCGATGGTCGCGCCGACCTCGCCGCACACCTCCGGCCCGGCCCGCGGACGACGTACGGTGGATCGCATGGACCGATCCCTCACCCCGGACCTCGTCGAGCGCCTCACCAAGGAGTTCGACGCGGAGCCGCGCAACCGCCTCCTGCAGAACGCCGTGACCCGCAACCAGGTCGACCAGGTCGCGCTCGACCACCAGCTCGCGCGCTCGATCGACCGCTCGATGAGCCACCAGCTCGACGACTGGGCGGCGACCAACCAGAAGCAGTCCGGGCGCTGCTGGATGTTCGCCGGGCTCAACCTGCTGCGCGTCGGGACCGCCGAGCGGCTCGGGCTCAAGGAGTTCGAGTTCTCGCAGAACTACCCGTTGTTCTGGGACAAGCTGGAGAAGGCCAACCACTGGCTCGAGTCGGTCCTGGCCACGGCCGACCGCGACGTCGACGACCGCACGGTCGCGCACCTGCTCTCCCAGCCGGCCGAGGACGGCGGGCAGTGGAACATGTTCCTCGCGCTGATCGCCAAGCACGGTCTCGTCCCGCAGTCGGCCATGCCCGAGACGGTCTCGTCGTCGTCGACGCGTCAGCTCAACCGGGACCTGTCGACGGTGCTGCGCCAGGCCGCGCGTGACCTCCGCGGCCGCGCCGCGGCCGGTGACGACGCCGCCGCGCTGGGCGAGGTGAAGAGCGAGACGCTGCGCGTGGTCCACCAGATGCTGTGCCTGCACCTGGGCACCCCGCCGACGTCGTTCGCCTGGCAGTGGCGCGACACGGACAAGACCTTCCACCGCGACGGTGAGCTCACGCCGCAGGAGTTCGCCGAGCGTTACGTCACCGTGCCGGTCGACGACTACGTCTGCCTCGTGCACGACCCGCGCGAGAGCAGCCCGTACGGCCGCACCTTCACCGTCGAGCACCTCGGCAACGTCGTCGACGGACCCGACGTGGTCTACCTCAACGTCGAGATGGACCTCATCAAGCGCCTCGCGATGGAGTCGATCGTCGGCCGCGACGGCCAGGCCGGCGAGCCGGTGTGGTTCGGCTGCGACGTCGACCCGATGCGCGACATGGAGCACGGCTACTGGGACGCCTCCCTCTTCGACTACGACGCGCTGTACGGCACCGAGTCGACGATGACGAAGGCCGACCGGCTGCACCACCACGCCACGGCGATGACCCACGCGATGCTGCTGACCGGGGTCGACGTCGTCGACGGAGCCGACGGCGCACGGACGCCGCGGCGCTGGCGGGTCGAGAACTCCTGGGGCACCGACAAGGCCGACAAGGGCTTCTGGACGATGAACGACTCGTGGTTCGGCGACTACGTCTTCGAGATCGCCGTACGCCGCGACGCTCTGCCCGCCGAGCTGCAGGACGCGCTCGACCAGGAACCGGTCGTGCTGCCGGCCTGGGACCCCATGGGCGCGCTGGCCGACTGAGCCGCAGACCGCAGCCGGCGCCCGCTCAGACCTGCTCGTCCGGGCACCACCACGTCGTCCGTCCGCCCACCGCGGCGCGGCGCATCTCGGCACCGCACCGCGGGCAGTGGCCGCCGGCGCGGCGATGCTCGATGATCTCGCCGGTGTGGACGCCGCCCCGGTCGATCGCGCGGCGCAGCGAGGAGCGCAGCCGTCGTCGCAGCTCGTCGAGGTCGTCCTCGTCGAGGTCCCTGGTCGAGCGCTGCGGGCTGACGCAGGCCTGCCAGAGCACCTCGTCGGCGAGCAGGTTGCCGATGCCGGCGATCACCGACTGGTCGAGCAGGCGCGCCTTGAGGGCCGTGTCGCCCTTGCCGATCCGCGCCCGGAAGTCGTCGCGGTCGATCTCGCCCGCGTCGGGTCCGAGGACGTCGAGGTCGGGGTCGAGGCGGACCCGCCCCAAGCGGCGCTTGTCGAAGAGGCGCAGCCGGCCGCCGTCCTCGAAGTCGATCGTGAACCGGTACCACTCGGGCTTGCGGGCGGTGCGGGAGCCGTTGCCCTGACCCCCGTCGCTGCCCTGGTAGTCACCGCCCTCGTCCACGCCGTCCTCACCGCCCGCGTCGCCCTCATCGCCCGCGTCGCCCTACACCGCCCTCGCTACCCACACCGCCCCGGCCGGAAGGACGGGGGCCGCTGACCAGGATCCGCCCGGCCATGCCGAGGTGGAGGCCGAGCACCGGGCCGGGCCCGTCGTCGCCGTCGACGCCCGAGGTGGCGCACCACATCAGCTTGCCGCGACGGTGCGCCGCGGTCAGCCGTCGCCCGACGAGCGCGGACCGGATCTCGCCGGGGGAGTGCGGGCGGCACTCGTAGGTGTCGGCGTCGTCGACGTCGACGATCACGCGGTCGAGCGCGGAGCGCTCGATGACCTGGCGCGCGGACTCGACCTCGGGCAGCTCGGGCACCACCAGAGTCTCGCCGACCCCGCTCACCCGACGGGCTGAGGAGCGAGCCCGCTCCCGCCACCGGACCCGACGACGTCAGGTGCGCCACATCGCGGCCCACGGGAGGCTACTGACTGGTAGGAACGACCCATGAGCACTCCCACCGTCGCCATCACGGGTGCCGCAGCCGGGATCGGCCGCGCCACCGCCCTCGTCTTCGCCCGCCACGGCTACACGATCGGCGCCTACGACATCGACGCGGAGGGCCTCTCGTCGCTGACCGGCGAGGTCGAGGCGCTGGGCGCCACGATCCACACCGGCCACCTCGACGTCACCGACGCCGACGAGTTCGGCGTACGGCTCGGCGAGCTGGTCGCGAGCACCGGTCGCCTCGACGTGCTCGTCAACAACGCCGGCATCCTGCGGGCCGGTGACTTCGGGTCCCTGGACCTCGCGGGCCACCACCGGGAGATCGACATCAACGCCAAGGGCGTGACCAACGGCTGCTACCAGGGCTTCGAGCACCTGCGGACCACCGCCGCGGCCCACGGCGGTGCGACCGTCGTCAACCTCGCCTCGGCCTCCGCCATCTACGGCCAGGCCGAGCTGGCCAACTACAGCGCCACGAAGTTCTACGTCCGCGGCCTCACCGAGGCCCTCGACCTCGAGTGGGCCCCCCACGACATCCGCGTCGTCGCGATGTGGCCGCTCTTCGTGCAGACCGCGATGACCGCGGGGATCAGCACCGGCACGACCAGCAACCTCGGCATCCGCCTCACCGCGGAGGGCATCGCCGAGGCGATCTGGAAGGCCGCCCACCCCTCGCGCGCGCAGCACCTCCTGCACCAGGTGCACTTCCCGGTCGGGCTGCCGGCCAAGGCGCTGAGCCTGGGCTCCCGCTTCTCCCCGGGCTGGCTGACCCGGCGGGTCAACGAGCGCCTCTCCGCGCACTGACCTCCGTCCACCTCCCCCGGGCCCGGGAGGGACCGCCGTCGAGCGCCCTCGCCGCCCGAGTCGCTCGTGGGTGGCCCAAGGGGTGAACCCCGCCCTTGTCCGTGCTGGCAGCGTCAGGCACACCGGTAGACCCCCTCGGGACTGCCGGTCATCCCCGCTTCTCGACGATCGGACCAGGTCCTCATGCCCGCCATCCTCTTCGGCTCCATCAGCACCATCGCCGACACCTCCGAGCTCCAGCGAGAGGCCTTCAACGAGGCCTTCACCCAGCACGGTCTCGACTGGGAGTGGTCCCAGGAGGAGTACCGCTCGCTGCTCACCTCCAACGGCGGCCGCGGCCGCGTCGAGGACTACGCGGCCCAGCGCGGCGAGAGCGTCGAGGTCAACGCGGTGCACCGCACGAAGTCGGAGATCTTCCGCGCCAAGCTCGCCGGGGCCGAGCTGCTGCCGCGCCCGGGCGTCGCCGCAGCCATCGAGGAGGCCCGCCGCGAGGGCGTGAAGGTCGCCCTCGTCACCACCACCTCGCCCGAGAACGTCGCCGCGCTGACCGCGGCGATGTCGAGCCACGTCCCGCTGCTCGACCTCGACCTGCTCGTCGACGCCACCATGGTCGACGCACCCAAGCCCGACGGTGCGGCGTACTCCTTCGCCCTGGCCCAGCTCGGCGAGGACGCCGAGGCGTGCGTGGCCGTCGAGGACAACGTCGGCGGGGTGAGCGCCGCCCGCGCTGCCGGCGTCCGTTGCGTGGCGTTCCCGAACGTCAACACCGCAGGGCACGACTTCGCCGACGCCGACGCCAAGGTCGAGGTGATCGCCCTCGGCGACCTGCTCGGCGCGCAGGCCTGAGCAGACGGGACGTCGGACATGAACGCCCCCCGGACCGCCGAGCCCCCCCAGGCCCGCCTCACCGCCACCGAGGACGCCTTCCACGTCGAGGCCTACGAGAAGATCGACTACTCGTTGCTGATCGTGCCGGGCGTCTTCGACCCCGAGCGCACCGAGCTGGCCGACTGCTTCTCCTCCTTCGGTCGCTGCCTGATGGTGATCGACGAGTCCGTCAACGCGCTGCACGGCGATCGGATCGAGGCCTACTTCGCCCACCACGGCATCGACCTCACCGTCGTCGAGGTGCGCATCGCGGAGACCGCGAAGTCGTTGCGCACCCTCGAGCGCATCGTGGACTCCTTCGGTGAGCACGGCCTGCTCCGCAAGGAGCAGGTCCTCGTCGTCGGCGGCGGACTGACCACCGACGTGGCCGGCTTCGCCTGCGCCTCCTACAAGCGCAGCACCGGCTACGTCCGGATCCCCACGACGCTGATCGGCCTGATCGACGCCAGCGTGTCGATCAAGGTCGGCGCCAACCACGGCAAGCACAAGAACCGCCTCGGTGCCTACCACGCCTCCTCCCAGGTGCTCCTCGACTTCTCGATGCTGCGCACGCTGCCCGTCGACCAGGTCCGCAACGGCATCGCCGAGATCATCAAGATCGCGACCGTCTCCCACGCGGGCGTCTTCGAGCGCCTCGAGAAGTACGGCGAGGAGCTGCTCACCACCGCCTTCGGGTACGCCGACGGCGCCGAGCACCTGCGGGAGGTCTCGGAGTCGATCACCTACGACGCGATCCGCACCATGCTCGAGCTCGAGGTGCCGAACCTCCACGAGCTCGACCTCGACCGGGTCATCGCCTACGGCCACACCTGGAGCCCGACGCTCGAGCTGGCACCCGACCCGCCGCTCTTCCACGGCCACGCGATCAGCGTCGACATGGCGTTCTCGGCCACGATCGCCGAGCAGCGCGGCTACCTCCCCACCGCCGAGCGGGACCGGGTGCTGCGGCTGTTCAGCTCGATGGGCCTGGCCATCGACAGCGACTACTTCACCCCCGAGCTGCTCGAGAAGGCGACGGCCTCGATCCTGCAGACCCGTGACGGCCTGCTGCGTGCCGCGGTGCCGCGCCCGATCGGGACCTGCCACTTCATCAACGACCTCAGCGTCGAGGAGCTCACCGAGATCCTCGCCGAGCACAAGCGGGTCGCAGCGACCTACCCCCGTGGCGGCCAGGGCGTCGATCAGTACACCGACCCCGAGCTCCCCGTGGCCCGGCGCCTGCCCACCCCGCAGACCGCGCCGGAGGTGCCCGAGACCCCGGACGCGGTCGCCGCGGCCTCGTGAGCGCACCTGCCCCGGTCTCGTCCGGGCCGCGCCCCGTCACCCCGCTCGGCATCGCCGCCGAGCTGCTCAGCTCGGTGGAGGTCCGCCTCGCGCAGGCCCCGGAGCACCCTCGAGCCGGCCGTGCTGGAGGACCTCGCCCGGGCCCGGGCGCTGGTCGCCGGCCTCGACCCGTACGTCGCGGCCTGCACCACCCCCGAGTCGCCGGCGCTGAGGGCGCTGCACGAGGCCACCGCGGCCGAGGACTGGCTCGTACGCCGTGCGCCCGACGGGCCGGCGCTGGAGCAGGAGATGCTCTCGGGCCATGTCGAGGGCGTCGTGCTCCGCTTCCTGGCCCACCTCACGGGGGCGCGTCAGGTGCTCGAGGTCGGCATGTTCACCGGCTACTCGGCGCTCGCGCTGGCCGAGGCGCTCCCGGCCGACGGACGCGTGGTGGCCTGTGAGCTCGACGGTGGGGTCGCCGCCTTCGCCCAGGAGCGCTTCGACGCCTCGCCCGCCGGCGGCCGCATCGAGGTCCGTGTCGGCCCCGGCGACCAGACGCTGAGCGCGCTCGCGGACGCCGGCGAGCGCTTCGACCTCGTCTTCGTCGACGCCGACAAGCCCGGCTACGCCGGCTACGTCGACGCCGTCCTCGGCGAGGACGCCGCCGCCGGCCTGCTCGCCGACGGCGGACTGCTGTGCCTGGACAACACGCTGCTCCAGGGTGAGCCGTGGACGACGGAGGCCGCCTCGATGTCGGCGAACGCCCGCGCCATCGCCGAGGTCAACCAGCGCCTCGTCGAGGACCCCCGCGTCGAGCAGGTGCTGCTGCCGCTGCGCGACGGGCTCACCCTGGTCCGGCGGGCCTGAGCCCCGTGCCCGGACCGGGACGACGATCCGCCGCCACCCTCGTCCGGACGGTCGGCGCGCTCGGGCTGCTCCAGCTGACGCTGCCGGTCGACACCGCACTGACCGGGGCCGCCCTCGTGGCCCGGGCCCTGCGCCGCGGCGGCCCCGCCGGCGCCGCCGCCCCGGCGCCCGCCGCGACGGGACGGCGTACCGTCCTGCTCTCCGGCGGGAAGATGACCAAGGCGCTCGTCCTCGCCCGCGCCTTCCACGCCGCCGGCCACCGGGTCGTGCTGGTCGAGTCCGCCCGCTACCGCCTCACCGCGCACCGCTTCTCGCGGGCCGTCGACGCCTTCCACGTGGTCCCCGACGCGGCCGACCCCGCCTACGGCGAGGCCATCGTCGACCTCGTCGAGGCCGAGGGCGTCGACGTGTGGGTGCCGGTGGCCAGCCCCGTGGCCAGCGCCCACGACGCCGAGGTCAAGGTGCTGCTGCGAGCGCGGCTGGGGGAGCGCTGCGAGGTCGTCCACCTCGACCCCGAGGACCTCGAGCGGGTCGACGACAAGCACCGCTTCGCCGAGGCCGCGTCGGCCCTGGGGCTGGCCGTGCCCGACACCCACCGCATCACCGACCCCCAGCAGGTCCTCGACTTCGACTTCTCGGCCGCGACCCGGCCCTACATCCTCAAGTCGATCCCCTACGACCCCGTGCAGCGCCTGGACCTGACCCGGCTGCCGCGCCCGACCGCGGCGGAGACCGAGCGCTACGTGCGCAGCCTGCCGATCTCGGCGGAGCAGCCGTTCATCCTCACCGAGTTCATCGAGGGCACCGAGTACTGCACGCACGGCACCGTGCGCGAGGGCCGGCTCCAGGTGTTCATCTGCTGCCGCTCCTCGGCCTGGCAGCTGACCTACGAGCAGGTCGACCACCCGGGGATCCGGGCGTGGGTCGAGCGTTTCGTGGCCGAGGGCGGGCTCACCGGCCAGCTGTCGTTCGACTTCATCGAGGACGACGAGGGCACCGTGCACGCCATCGAGTGCAACCCGCGCACGCACTCCGCGATCACGCTCCTCGACGGCCACCCCGACCTGCCCGGCGCCTACCTCGACCCGCAGCCGGCGGGCACGGCCGCGCTCGAGCCGCCCCAGGGCGGCCGCCCGACGCGCTGGACCTACCACGAGCTGTGGCAGCTGCTGCGTCACGCGGGTGACCCCGTACGCCGCCGCGAGCACCTGCGGGTGCTGCTGCGCGGCACCGACGCGGTCTTCACGGTCGCCGACCCGGTGCCGTTCTGGATGCTGCACCACGTGCACGTGCCCTCGCTGCTGCTGGCCAACCTGGCCGGTCTGCGGCCCTGGCTCAAGGTCGACCTCAACATCGGCAAGCTCGTCGAGCCGGCGGGGGACTGAGGTGCGCACCGTGCTGCACCTCGCCGGCTCCGCGGTCAGCGACTTCTACGCCGACGTCTCCCGCCTCTACGCCGCCGACTGCCTCGCCGCGACGGCCGACGCCGAGCGCTACCGCTCCCACGTGGCCTGGGTCAGCCCCGACGGCACCTGGCGCTTCCCCGACGACCTCAGCGCGGGTGCGATCGAGGCGGCCCCGGCGCTGGCGCTGCCCGACGCCCTCGACCACGTCGTCGCGCTCGACGTCGACGTCGCCGTCCCGCAGATGTTCTGCCTGCCGGGCATGACCCACTACCGCGCACTGCTCGACCTGCTCGCCATCCCCTACGTCGGCAACCGCCCCGACGTGATGGCCCTCGGGGCGGACAAGGCCCGGGCCAGCGCCGTGGTCGCGGGGAGCGGCGTCCGCGTGCCCGACTCCGCGGTCGTCACGCCGGGCGAGCCGTGCCCGCTCGAGCTGCCCGTCGTGGTCAAGCCCGTCGACGGCGACAACTCGCTGGGCCTGACCCTGCTCCGGGTGGGGGAGGGGTCCGGCTGGGACGCCGCGGTCGCGGCCGCCGCCGCCGAGGACAGTGCCGGCCGCGCGCTCGTGCAGTCCTACGTCGAGCTCGGCCGCGAGGTCCGCTGCGGCGTCCTCGACGTGCGCGGCGAGCTGGTCTGCCTGCCCCTGGAGGAGTACGCCGTCGACGCGGCGACCAAGCCGGTGCGCGACCGCGCCGACAAGCTCGCCCGCAGCGCTGACGGGGACCTGCGTCTGGTCGCCAAGGACGCCGCCCATGCCTGGCTCGTGGCCCCGCCCGGTCCGGGGGAGGACGCCGACCCGACGACCGCCGCCGTCCACGACGCGGCGCTGACCGCCTACCGCGCGCTCGGGTGCCGCCACTACGGGCTGTTCGACTTCCGGGTCGACCCCGACGGTGTGCCGTACTTCCTCGAGGCCGGCCTCTACTGCTCCTACGCGCGCGGCAGCGTCGTGGCCGTGATGGCCCGCGCCGCCGGCATCGACCTGCCCGAGCTCTTCGACCTCGGCCTGCGCGCCGCCACCCGCCACCCCACCGGAGGACGACCATGAGCCTGACCCTGCAGACCGAGATCCTCACGCCCCTCGGGGTGCGCGTCACCGGGGTCGACCTCGCCGGTGCGACCCCGGAGACGCTCGCGGACCTGGCCGGGCAGCTGCGCCCGATGCTGGCCGAGCACGGGGTGGCGGTGCTGCCCGGTCAGGAGATCGACGACGAGGACTTCCTGGCCTTCCTGCGCAGCCTCGGCGAGCTCACCTTCACCACCGGCGAGACGGCCCTCGAGGGCTACCCGGACCTGAACCTGATCAGCAACGTCGGCCGCGAGGTGGCACCGGTGAGCAACTTCCACGTCGACACCTCCTACGTCGCCGAGCCGCCGGCGTACACCGCGCTGCGCGCCGTGGCGATCCCCGAGCAGGGCGGTGCGACCCAGTTCACCGACCAGGTCGCCGCCGCGGCGACGCTGCCCGCGGACCTGCGCGACCGGGTACGGGGTCGCAGCATCCGCCACGTCGTGACCGGCGTCGACGGCCTCGGTCCCGACGACGAGACGCAGGCCGAGCACCCCGTGCTGCGCCCGCACCCGGTGACGGGCCGGCCGGTGCTCTACCTGACCAGCCCGAAGCGCTGCGCGGCCGTGAGCGGTCTGGACGAGCGGAGTCGGCCGACCTCGTCGCGGCACTGCTCGCGCACTCGACCCGGCCGCACAACACCCTGGCCCACGCCTGGGCCCCCGGCGACGTCGTGGTCTGGGACAACGCCTGCGTGCTGCATCGCGCCGACCACGCCGGCGTCGTGGGCGACCGGGTCATGCACCGCGGGATGGTCGCCTCCCACACCGCCTGACCCGGTCGTGTCCCACGAGCACGGCGCTCGGGGTCGCTGCCCTTGCGGGGCTCGGAGCCCTCAGCGCTTCTTCGGCGAGTACACCAGCTTCTTGTTGATGAACTCCTCGATGCCGTACGGGCCGAGCTCGCGGCCCACGCCGGAGCGCTTGGTGCCGCCGAAGGGCAGGTCGGCGGCGGAGCCCTGCGAGGAGTTGATCCACACCATGCCGGTGTCCAGCGCGTCGGCGACCTCGCTCGGCCTTCTCGGTGTCCGCGCTCCACACGACGCCACCGAGCCCGAACGGCGAGGCGTTGGCGAGCTCGACGGCCTCGGCGGCGTCCTTGACCTTGTAGACGACCGCGGCCGGTCCGAAGAGCTCCTCGGTGTAGGCGCGCATGTCGGGGGTGACGTCGGTCAGCACGGTCGCCTCCATGAACGAGCCCGGCCGGTCGACGCGCTTGCCGCCGGTGCGCACGGTGGCGCCCTTCGTCGCGGCGTCCTCGACCTGCTCGAGCAGCGTCGTCAGCGCGCCCTCCGAGGAGAGCGGGCCGAAGTCCGAGGCCTCGTCGGTGGGGTCACCGGGCGTGAGCCCGCCCATCGCGGCGGTGAAGTGCTCGACGAAGTCGTCGTAGAGGTCCTCGACGACGATCATCCGCTTCGAGCCGTTGCAGGCCTGGCCCGCGTTGCCCATCCGGCCCACCACGGCCGCCTTGACGGCCTTGCCGAGGTCCTCGGCGTCGAGCAGGATGAACGGGTCGGACCCGCCGAGCTCCAGGACCACCTTCTTCAGGTGCTGGCCGGCGATCGCGGCGACGGCCGAGCCGGCTCGCTCGCTGCCGGTGACCGAGACGCCCTGCACGCGGGAGTCGGCGATCATGTCGGCGGCCTGGTCGTTGGTGGCGAAGACGTTGAGGTAGACGCCCTCGGCGAGGCCCGCCTCGGCGAAGATGTCGGCGATCGCCAGCGCCGACTCCGGGCACTGCGGCGCGTGCTTGAGGATGATCGTGTTGCCCACCATCAGGTTCGGCGCGGCGAACCGGGCGACCTGGTAGTAGGGGAAGTTCCACGGCATGATCCCCAGCAGCGGACCCACGGAGTCCTTGCGCACGATCGCCTCGCCGCCCATCGCCGGGTCGAGCGGGGCGTCGGCCAGCAGCCGGGGTCCCTGGTCGGCGTAGTAGCGGAAGATCGACACGACGAGCTTGAGCTCGCCCTTGGCCTCCACGACCCGCTTGCCCATCTCGCGCGCGATGATGTGGGCGAGGTCGTCACTGCGCTCCTCGTACAGGTCGGCCACGCGCCGCAGGAGGGCGGCGCGCTCGGAGAGGTCGGTGCGTCGCCAGGACTGGTACGCCGCGTGCGAGCGCTCCAGCACGTCGGCGATCTCGGCGTCGGTCGCGGTGTCGAACTCCTGCTCGACCTCGCCGGTCGAAGGGTTGGTCACCTGGTAGTCGCTCATCTGTCCTGCTCTCTGATCGGTGGTGCTGGACCGTGCTGCCTCACTCACGGTGCCGTGCGCCGGTGGGCGGCACAACCCCCGCCTGCGCCGCGGCGCCGGGGCGCCGGGTCCGGGGTGGGGCGGGGCGGGGGGCGGGAGGACTCAGTCGGCGACGACGACCTTGCCGATCGTCTGGCCGCTCTCGAGGCGACGGTGCGCCTCGCGCAGCGTGGCCGCGTCCCGCGGGCCCATCCGCTCGCGCAGCGTGGTGCGCAGGGTGCCGTCGTCGAGCAGCGCCGCGACCCGGTCGAGCAGCTGGCTGTGGGCGCGGCTCTCGGGCAGCGCCAGGGGCACGGTGAACATCAGCTCCCAGTGCCAGCTCTGCGACTTGTCCTTCAGCGGCAGCGTGTCGAGACCCTCGGGCTCGTCGATGGCCACGACCTGGCCGCGCACGGCCATCAGCTCGGCGTAGGTCTCGACCATCCCGGCGGAGTACGGCGAGAACACGGCGTCGACGCCGTCCGGCGCGACCCGGCGTACCTCGGCGACGAGGTCCGTGCGGTCGACCACGTGGTGGGCGCCCAGCTCCTCGGCGTAGGCCCGCGACTCGGGGCGCGAGGCGGCCGCGACGACGGTCATCGAGGTCAGTCGGCGGGCCAGCTGCACCAGCATCGAGCCGACCCCGCCGGCCGCCCCCATGACCAGCAGCGTGCCGGTCGAGCCCTCCTCGGCGCGGAGCTTCTCGAAGAGGACCTCCCACGCGGTGATCGCCGTCAGCGGCACGGCGGCCGCCTCGGCGAAGTCGAGGGTCGTCGGCTTGTGCCCGGTGATCCGCTCGTCGACCAGCTGCAGCGCGGCGTTCGAGCCCGGTCGCGCGATCGAGCCCGCGTAGTAGACCTCGTCGCCGACCGCGAACTGCTCGACGGCGCCGCCGACCTCGACGACGACCCCGGCCGCGTCGAACCCGAGCACCCGCGGTGCGTCGTGCGACCCGAGGCCGTTGCGGACCTTGGTGTCGACCGGGTTGACCGAGACGGCCCGGACCTCGACGAGCAGGTCGTGACCCTCGGGGGAGGGCACCTCGATCTCGGTGTCGACGAAGGCCGAGGCCTCGTCGATGCCTCCGGGTGCGCTGCTGGTGACGGCGGGGGTGGTGCGGCTGCTCATCGGGACCTCTCGTCGCGTACGGGTGGTGGTCCCAACCGACCGGGGTCGCAGAACCTTCCCCACCCGGGTGCTGCGCGACGGCGGACCACGCCGCATGATCGGTCCGTGAGCACCCCGACCGCGACCCCCCGCACCCGGCACGAGCGCGTGCCCCTCCCCGAGCACGTCGACGTCGTCGTGGTGGGTGCCGGCCTGTCCGGTGTGGGCGCCGGCTACCGCCTGCAGACGCAGGCCCCCGACCTCGACTACGTCGTCCTCGAGGCCCGCGAGGCGATGGGCGGCACGTGGGACCTCTTCCGCTATCCCGGCGTCCGCTCGGACTCCGACATGTTCACGCTGGGCTACGAGTTCGCGCCGTGGCGCGAGCCCGAGGCCATCGCCGACGGGCCCAGCATCCTGCGCTACATCGAGGAGACCGCCGCCGAGCACGGCGTCGAGGACCAGGTCCGGTACGGCGCGAAGGTCGTCGCCGCCGACTTCTCGACCGCCGAGGCCCGCTGGCACCTCACCGTCCTCCGTGACGGCGAGGAGCAGGCGATGACGTGCGACTTCCTCTACTCGTGCGCGGGCTACTACGACTACGAGCAGACCTACGCCCCGCCGATGGCCGGCATCGAGGACTACACCGGCACCGTGGTGCACCCGCAGTTCTGGCCCGAGGACCTCGACCACGAGGGCAAGCGGGTCGTCGTGATCGGCAGCGGCGCGACCGCCGTGACCCTGGTGCCGTCGATGGCCTCGGGCGAGGGCGCCGCCGAGCACGTCACCATGCTCCAGCGCAGCCCCAGCTGGATCAGCGCCGTGCCCAGCCGCGACGCCCAGGCCGACTGGTTGCGCGAGCACCTGCCGGCAGCGCTGGCCCACCGGCTCGCACGCAGCAAGAACATCGCTCTCACCACGGCCTTCTACCAGTTCTGCCAGCGCTTCCCCCGCCAGGCCCGGGCGCTGCTGCTGACCATGACCACCCGGCACCTCGGCGGCGACGAGGAGCTGGTCGCCGAGCACTTCACCCCGACGTACGACCCGTGGGACCAGCGGCTGTGCGCGGTGCCCGGGGGCGACCTGTTCGCCTCGATCCGCTCGGGGGCCGCCGAGGTCGTCACCGACACCATCGAGACGTTCGTGCCCGAGGGGATCCGGCTGGCGTCGGGACGGGTCCTGGAGGCCGACGTCGTCGTGACGGCGACCGGCCTGCAGCTGCTCGCCTTCGGCGGCATCGCCCTGCACGTCGACGGCGAGGAGGTCGCGCTGTCGGAGCAGATGGTCTGGCAGGGCTCGATGATGACCGGGGTGCCGAACTTCGCGATCTGCATCGGCTACACCAACGCCTCGTGGACGTTGCGCGCCGATCTCTCGCACCGGCTGGTCACCAAGGTCCTCGGCTGGATGCGCGACCACGACTACGCCGCCGTCGTGCCGCAGCCGGACCGCCCGCTCACCGAGCGGCCGCTGCTCGACCTCGCCTCGGGCTACGTGCAGCGCTCGATCGACGCCTTCCCGCGCCAGGGTGACCGTGCCCCGTGGCGGGTCCGCCAGAACTACGTCATCGACTCCCTCACCACCATGCGGACCCCGCTCGCGCGCACCCTGAGACCGACCCCGCGCTCCGCCGTACGCCGTGCGCGCGCGGCCGCCGACGCGGCCCGCTCCGGGCGCGGCGCGGTCCTCTGAGCCGCGACACGCCGCCCCCAGGGTGGACCGTGCACGGCGCGCAGGCGAGAGTAGGGGCCGCGCCACACGACGACCAAGGAGTCATCCCATGAGCAACGACGGCAACCCGCCGCCCTCGAACCCCTATGGCGGGTCCGACCAGCCCAACCAGCCCGGCCAGCCCGATCCCTACGGCCAGCCCGGCCAGCCCGATGCCTACGGCCAGCCGAACGCCTACGGCCAGTCCGACCCCTACGCCCAGGGCAGCCAGCCGAACCCGTACGGCCAGGGCAACCAGCCGAACCAGTACGGCCAGCCCCAGCAGAACCAGGGCGGCAAGGGCCTGGCCATCGGCGCCCTCGTCGTCGGTATCTTCGCGATCCTGCTCAGCATCACCGTCATCGGCGGGATCGTCCTCGGCCTGATCGCCATCATCCTCGGCGCGATCGGCTCGTCGAAGGCCAAGAAGGGCACGGCCGGCGGACGCGGCCTGGCCATCACCGGTCTCGTGCTCGGCGTGCTCGGGCTCCTGATCTCGGTCGGCATCATCGTCGTCACCGCCCTGTTCCTGAACAGCGACACGGTCACCGGTCTCCAGGAGTGCCTCAACGACGCCGGCAGCGACGCCGCCGCGCAGCAGCAGTGCGAGCAGGAGCTCACCGACAACCTCGGCGGCAACAACTAGTCCGAGGACGTACACCGGCGGGCAGAAGTCCGCGGCGTGGCCCGGCTGACCTGCATCGTCGCAGGTCAGCGAGTTGCGCTCCGCCGGCGCCCGAACTTCTGCCCGTCGCTGTACGACGAAGGCCCCCGCCGGATCCGGCGGGGGCCTTCGCGCAGGTCGTGGACCTGACGCGCTCGTGGGCAGGGGCGGGGTCGAACCGCCGACCTTCCACTTTTCAGGCGGACGCTCGTACCGACTGAGCTACCTGCCCGAGCGAGCAGCACCCTACCCGAGGTGCTTAGGATGTGCTCCACCTGGCCCCCATCGTCTAGCGGCCCAGGACCCCGCCCTTTCACGGCGGTAGCACGGGTTCGAATCCCGTTGGGGGTGCCGCGCACGGTCTGACCGGGACCGGATCGGGACCGGATTGGGAGCAGTCGGGACCATGGGCTAGAGTTCCGATCGCTTCGCCTGCGGGGCCCTTCCAGGGCGCCCGTCGGAGCACGCAGCACACCTGGCCCCGTAGCGCAGTTGGTTAGCGCGCCGCCCTGTCACGGCGGAGGCCGCGGGTTCGAGTCCCGTCGGGGTCGCCACCGCGACACGTACGACCAGCACGACCAGCACAGCCCCGGACCCGGTCGGTCCGGGGCTTTTGCATGTTCGGGCAGGATGACTGCGTGCCGCTCGACGTCTCGCCCGAGGAGTTCGACCGCCTCGTGGACCGTGCGCTCGACGAGATCCCCGAGGAGCTCGCCTCGCGCGTGAGCAACCTCGCGGTGCTCGTCGAGGACGTGCCTCCGGCGGACCATCCTGACGACCTGCTCGGGCTCTACGAGGGGGCCGGGATCGCGGGCGGCACCTTCGACGCCCCGGGCGGCCTGCCGGACCGGGTCTTCATCTTCCGGCGCCCCCTGCTGGCCTACTGCTCCACGCCCGAGGAGCTCGTCGAGGAAGTACGGGTCACCGTCCTGCACGAGGTGGCCCACCACTTCGGCGTCGAGGAGGACCGCCTGCACGAGCTCGGCTGGGGGTGAGCGCGCTCAGACCGCCACCGCCACCGCCCCGCGAACCCGAGCGCGCAGGCGGCCAGGCTGAGCCCGATCGTGGCCGCGGCGTACGCCGTCCCGCGGCGGGCCCCGAGGTGGTGGGTCTGCACCGCGAACGAGCTGTACGTCGTGAGTGCGCCGCACAGTCCGGCACCCAGCAGAGCGCTCGCCGACCCGCCGAGCGCGAGCGCCGAGAACACGCCGAGCAGCAGCGAGCCGACGACGTTGACCACGCCCGTGCCCCACGGCACCTCCCGGTCGAGCACGTGCCCCGCGAGGTAGCGCAGGGTCGCGCCCGCGGAGCCTCCGAGGCCGACGAGGACCACGTCGAGCAGGGTCGTGCTCACAGGTCGCCCTCCTCGCCCGCGGCGCGCTGCCGCGCCGCCCCGGCCCAGCGCGCGCCGATCGCGACGGCGACGAGCGCAGCGCCCAGCGTCGCGAGCAGGTACGCCGCCGCCAGGGCGGCCCGACCCTCGGCGAGCAGCCCGCGGGCCTGCTCGGAGGTCGCCGAGAGGGTGGTGAAGCCACCCAGCGCGCCGGCGCCGAGCCCGGCGCCGAGCGTGGCGGAACGGCGTACGACCCCGACCGCCGGGAGCGCGGCCAGCGCCAGGGCGCCCGCGACGTTGATCGAGAACGTCGTCCACGCGAGACCGGAGCCGTCGGGCACCGCGAGGCCGAGCAGGAAGCGGGCGACGGCCCCGGCCGCGCCGCCGAGCGCCACGGCCAGCAGCAGCCGCGGGGCCGGGAGGGTCACCCGGCGATGCTAGGGGGCGGGGAGTCCCGAGGCTCGGTCGTGGGGTCCGGTGACCAGCGCAGCGGCGCCTCGCCGGCGGCCTGCCGGACGAACTCGCCGAGGAACCACCGCTCGAAGCGCGCCAGCTCGGCGGTGCGGGCCAGGGACAGCAGCTGGGCCTCGCGGCTGAAGGCGTCCGCGAGCGTGAGCAGCTCGCCGAAGCGGCCGAGCTGCGCGGCGGCGCGCAGCGACATCGTCACCTGCAGGTCGGCCGTGCCCGGGGTGGCGTCGACGCCTCCGGAGCCTTCATCGAGCGGCGGGGTCGGGATGGAGGGAACGTCGAGGCCCTCGGACAGGGGCTGGTCCAGGGCGCCGAAGAGCTGCGCGAGGTCACGGGCCATCGGGTAGGACGCCTCGTGGGCCAGGGCGAGCAGCCGGACCTCGCGACGCAGCTCGCGGTAGTGACGCTGGAAGGCCAGGTAGGAGCGCCACGGCACCCCGAGCAGCCGGAAGGCGCACCTGTCGTCGGCGTCGACCATCGGGACCCGTTCGGACTCCCCGGTCACGACGCCCTCCGGCCCGGCCTCCTCGGAGAAGTCGGTCGCGGGCTCGAACCAGACGATCTTGCCGCTCTCGTCGAGGTCGGCGCCCCAGGCGACCGCGCCCCGCGCGACCAGGCACAACCCTCGCCCGTAGGTCAGCAGCTCGTCGTCGAGGCAGGACTCGACCACGGTCACCGGCGGCGGCACGGTGGAGGCGTCGCGCACCTGCACCCGCGGGTGCTCGGGGGTGCCGCCGATGGTGATCTCGACCGGCGGGGTGGCGTGCAGCAAGGCGTTGGTGACGAGCTCGGAGACGGCGAGCTCGGCGCACTCGCTCAGGTCGGGCCGCTCCAGGACCGCGAGACGCTGGACCACCCACTGGCGCGCCTCGTGGACGCCCTGGGGGGCGGAGCCCAGGCTGAGGGCGGGGTCGCCGGAGGACTCGCTGGGGGACTCGCGTGAGGACTCGCGGGGGGACTCGGTGGGGGACACGGTGCTACCTCGGGGGGAGAGGGGAGCAAGCGGGGGTACGAGTCATCATCACTCCCGAAGGATGGTCCTGTCCCGGTGCCGAGTAAATACCTGCCAAACGGCCCAGTCGACGAGACCGGTCGCGACCGAGGTCCCGGGGACGGCCGGGACCCGGCGTACGCCGTGTGAGCGAGTCCATGAGGTCGCGGTGTGGCAGCGCGGAGGCTGAAGGAGGAGGATGGAGCCATGACCGTGAGCAGCACCAGCCATGCCGACGTCCTGCGCCGTGAGGACCGGGTGTCCGCCTCCAACGAAGGCGGCCGTCACCGCGTGGTGGTGATCGGCTCCGGCTTCGGTGGCCTCTTCGGCACCAAGGCGCTCAAGCGCAGCGACGTCGACGTCACGATGATCGCGAAGACCAGCCACCACCTGTTCCAGCCGCTGCTCTACCAGGTGGCGACGGGCATCCTCTCCGAGGGCGAGATCGCGCCGCCGACCCGCGAGATCCTCTCCGGCCAGGACAACGCGCGCGTGCTGCTCGGCGAGGTGAACGCCGTCGACCTCGAGGCCCGCACCGTCACCCACCACATCCTGGGTCGCGAGACCGTCACGCCCTACGACTCGCTGCTCGTGGCGGCCGGGGCCGGCCAGTCGTACTTCGGCAACGACCAGTTCGCCGAGCACGCACCGGGCATGAAGAGCATCGACGACGCGCTCGAGCTGCGCGGGCGGATCTTCGGTGCCTTCGAGATGGCCGAGGTGGCCGCGGCCAAGGGCGAGGGCGTCGAGCACTTCTTGACCTTCGTCGTCGTGGGCGCCGGTCCGACCGGCGTCGAGATGGCCGGGCAGATCGCCGAGCTCGCCCACCGGACGCTGCGCCGCGACTTCCACTCGATCAACACCCGTGAGGCCCGCGTCGTGCTCATCGACGCGGCACCCCAGGTGCTGCCGCCCTTCGGCGCGAAGCTGGGTGAGAAGACCAAGTCCGAGCTCGAGAAGCTCGGCGTGGAGGTGCGCCTCGGGGCGATGGTCACCGACGTCGACGAGCGCGGGCTGCTGATGGCCTTCAAGGACGGCAGCACCGAGCGGATCGAGTCGTCGGCGAAGATCTGGGCGGCCGGGGTGCAGGCCAGCCCGCTCGGGAAGACCCTCGCCGAGCAGAGCGGCGCGCCGCTGGACCGTGCCGGTCGCATCGGCGTCAACCCCGACCTCACGCTGCCCGGCCACCCCGAGGTCTTCGTCGTCGGCGACATGATCGCCCTCGACAACCTGCCCGGGGTGGCGCAGGTGGCGATCCAGGGCGCCAAGTACGCCGCGAAGGAGATCGACGGTCGGGTCAGGAACAAGCCCGCGCAGAAGCCGTTCCACTACTTCGACAAGGGCTCGATGGCCACGATCAGCCGGTTCCGCGCGGTGGCGCTGGTCGGCAAGATCCGGCTCAGCGGGTTCATCGCCTGGCTGATGTGGCTGGCCGTGCACATCGTCTACCTCACCGGCTTCAAGAACCGGCTCACCGCGATCATGCACTGGGGGATCTCGTTCCTGGGCCGCGGCCGCTCCGAGCGCGTCTCGACCGAGCAGCAGATCTTCGGGCGCAACGCGCTCTCCCAGCTGCAGCGCGGCGCCACCGACCTCGTCTCCGAACCCGGTGCCTACGAGGCCGCGAACGCCCTCCTGGCCACCAGCCGCCGCGCCGAGCTCGAGGCCCAGGCCGCCGAGGAGGCCCGCCTCACCGACGCCGGCGAGCGCGGGATGGCCAACGCCGACCGCTGACCGCCGAGGTGCCAGCCTTTGCGCGCCGAAGTGCCAGCCTTTGCTGGCCGAAGTGCCAGCCTTTGCGCGCCGAGGTGCCCTTGATTGTCGGTCGAGGTGACGGTCCCGGTCAGCGCCGACGGTTCAGGAAGGCCGTCATCGCCTCCTTGGCCTCCTCGGAGCCGAACAGCTGGGAGCTCAACCGGGCGAGATCATCGCCGCGCTCCTCGATGCGGTCGAGCAGGTCCCGGGCCAGGAGCTTCTTGGTCTCGCGCAGCCCTTGGGGCGAGCCGGTGGCCAGGGCCGCACAGGTCTGATCGACGGCAGCGTCGAGGCCGTCGGCCGGTACGGCGTACGTCACGAGGCCCCAGTCGGCGGCCTGCGCGGCGTCGAAGCTCTCCCCGCTCAGGCACGCCCACGCGGCGGCCCGGCTCGTCATCCGCGGAAGCACGCTCAACGAGATCGCCAGCGGCGCGAGCCCGAGCTTGACCTCGCTCAGCGCGAAGGTCGCCGACTCCGCGCAGATCGCCACGTCGGCCGCCGCCACGATGCCGATCCCGCCCGCGCGGACAGGTCCCTGGACGCGGGCCACCACCGGTTTGGCGTGGGCGATGATCCGACGCTGGATCTCCACGATCGTGCGCGCGCCCTGCTCCATGCCGGTCGTCGAGGCCTCCGAGAGGTCGGCCCCCGAGCAGAACACGGTGCCGGTCGCGGCCAGGACCACGACCCGTACGGCGTCGTCCTCCTCCGCCGTGTCGAGGTGCCCGAGAAGCCCCTCGACGAGGCGCCGCGAGAGCGCGTTGCGGTTGGGGGGCGAGTCGAGGGTGATCGTGGCGACGCCGTCCTCGACATCGAGATGCACCAGCTCGGGGTCGGCTGGCTCGGTGCTCGTCTGGCTCATGACGGCATCCTGCCCGATGCTCCGGCGCGCAGGCAGCCCGTACGAGGTGCTGGGAGTGGCACCTCGCCTGACAATCACGGGCACTTCGGCCGACAAATGGCTTCGGCACCTCGGCCGACAAAGGTTGGCACTTCGGCGGTGGTGGGTGGGCCCCGTGGGACTCGAACCCACAACCTAAGGATTAAAAGTCCTCAGCTCTGCCATTGAGCTAGAGGCCCGGGGTCGGGCGCGGGGGGCCCGCGACGATCGACCCGGGCCAGCCTAGTGCGGGGTGCCGGGACTCAGCGCAGGCGGCCGAGGTAGGACGCGGCCCGGCGTACGTCGGCCGTCCGCGCCTCCCAGGTCAGCGCGACCAGGCCGAGCAGCAGGCCGGCGAGCACGAAGGGGATCCACTGCGGACCACCCGAGAGCAGCGGCGCGGCTTCGCGCAGCAGCAGCACCGCGCCGACGAGCGCGCCGACGACCAGGGGCTCGGACCAGCGCAGCCGGGTGCCGGCGAGCACCAGCGCGAGACAGGCCGCGAGCAGCAGCGCGGCGCGCCAGGACGTGGGGTCGGTCCAGGCCACCAGCAGCGACGGCGTCACGGCGAGGTACAGGCCCGGACCGAGGGCGCGCCGCGTCGAGACGTCGGCGTCGTGGCGCACGCGCCACAGGCCGAGGGCGAGCAGGCCGAGGGCGGACGGCAGCGTGTAGGCCTCGGGCACGTCGACGCCGGCGTCGACCAGGCGAAGCCAGGTCGAGCCCGCGACGAGCACCGACCCGATCCACCCGGCGCGCCGGCGCGTGGGCTGGCTGACGGCGTGGGCCGAGACCACGGCACCACCGACGGCGAGGAGCACCGCGGCCACCAGGTTCAGCGCGGCGGGGTCAGCCGCCTCCACGGCTGCGGCCAGGGAGAACAGCACCGCGACGAGCCCGCTCGCGACCGCCGCGACCTCGAGCGCGGGGTCCACGCGACCCGCCCGCGCCCCGAGGGCGACCAGCACGGCCACGAGCACCAGCACCGGCAGCGCCGACCACTCCAGGCCGACGCCGACCAGGTCGGAGGAGACCACCAGCGACAGCGAACCGGTCACGACCGCCGCCGCGCCGGCCCCCGACCGGTCCGCCTCCCGCGCGGACCCGGACGCGGACGAGCCGCGCCGGCCGGCGACGTCCGCGAGCGCCCAGGCGGCTGCGGCGACCGCGGTCGCGACCGCGAAGAGGGTCTGCGAGGCCAGCGCCGTGCCCAGAGCGAGCACCAGCAGCCCGCTCCCGAGCCACGCCGTACGCCGGGTCGCGGCAGCACCGCCGAGGAGCAGCAGCGCCACCAGCACCACCCGGGGCAGGCCGGCTGCGGTCGCTGCCAGCAGTCCGGCGGCGACGACGACCGCGAGCGCGACCGGGCGACGCTCCGCGACCGCTCGCAGGCCGCCCCGCACCGCGGGCTCGGCGGCGTGGAGCAGCGCGACGAAGCCGAGGGTGACCGGGATCGTGGCGATCCACTCGCCGGGCACCACGGGCAGGCGGGTCCACCAGCCCTCGGAGAACGGCACCCGCCACAGGGCACCGTCGACGACCGCGGCCACGACCGCGATGGTCACCGCCCCGGCGCCCGCCACCAGCAGCCAGCGCAGCGTCTCGCCGAGCGGCCACCCGCGCGGTTCGCGCTCACCGCCACCGGTGGTCGGCACGAGGGTGGTCAGGGTCGCCAGGCACAGGACCGCGCCACCGCCGACGGCGTACGCGAGGGCGGCGTGGTCGGCGAGGAGGAGCCCGACCGACACCGCGGCCGCGACACCCGCGAGCGCGGTGACGGCGACCGCGGCGGAGTAGGCCCGGCCGAGCAGCGCCCCGGCACCGCGGGGGCGGTGGGCGGTCGCTCCGAGCAGGCAGGCGACCAGGACGAGCAGGGCCGCGCCCAGGGTGGCCACGACGCCCGGGTCGACGGCGGCGTGCAGCGCCAGAGCGGTCGCGGCGCCGAGGGGCAGCACCGCGACGACTCCCGCGCGCAGGAGGGCCGCGCCGCTCGAGCGGCCGGCGAAGCCACCGGACGCGCCGGCGACGACGAGCACCACCCACGCGGTCAGCACCCCCGCCCCGACCTGCGCCGACGGCAGGGACAGCAGCAGCGCGAGGCCGGTCGCGCCGTGCGCGAGCCCGGCGCCGAGCAGGGCCGGCACCCGGCGAGCCGCGGCCAGGAGGCCAACCCCGGCGGCGAGCAGCACCCAGGCGCCGGCCAGCCCGACGACCGGGGCCCCGAGCAGGGCGGCGTACGCCGTCAGCGGAGCGACGGCGAGTGCGCCCAGCGCGGCGGCGCGCACCACGAAGGGCCGCACCGCGAGCCGCACGGGGCGCACGGTGAGGCTCGCCAGGACCGCGGCCAGGACGACGGGCGCGAGGACGAGCAGCGTCGTGGACTCCAGCAACGTCGCGTCGATCCCGACCGGAGCGGGGAGCGCGGCGAGGGGGCCCACGGACCAGGTCGAGGTCCACGACGCGTACGCGCCGGCGGTGAGCAGCCCGAGCAGGAGCGTGGGCGCGACGCCGACGACGGCGCCGACCCCGGCGCCGACGAGGAGCGCCGGGTGCCAGCGGCGTCGCACCGGCGCCACGGAACCCTCGGGCGTCGCCCGCGCGAGCACGACCCGCGCCACGGCGAGGACCACGAGCGCGCCGAGCACGCCGGCCTCGAAGGCCAGCAGCGAGTTGTCCAGGGCGGGCAGCACCAGGACCAGGGCCGCGAGCACCACGGCGAGCGCGGCCGCCGTACGCCGCAGCCCCTCCGCGGCCCGCGGGAGCTGGGCGGTGACCACGGCGAGCGCGACGGCCCCCGCCAGCGCGAGGGCGTCCCCGCCGAACCAGGTCGGGGCGGTCAGCCCGCCGTCGCCGATCCCCGCCGCGAGGGCGTCGTCGAGACCGGCGCCGACCAGCGCGACCCACGTCGTCGAGGCGGTCGTCGCGGTGATGACCCGGACCCACCTCGCCGGCACGTACGCCGCCGCGGTCGCGGCGCCGACCAGGACGGCGACGGCGAGGAACAGCGCGAACCGGTCCGCGTCGTGGATCGCGACCGTCGACCAGGTGGCCGCCAGCAGGCCGAGACCGGCCGCCAGCTGGGTGGCCACCGAGGGCGTCCACGTCACGCCGGGCGCCTCGTCCTGCGGGGCCGCGACCTCGTCCTGCAGGACAGGGTCCGCGGCGATCCGTCGCTGGGCGGTCCCGAGCGCGAGGCCCACGACGGCCACCGCGACGCCCGCGACGCTGAGGCCGAAGAGACCCGAGCGACCCGCGCCGAACCACCCGGCCGAGACCGCCCCGAGCGCGTCGAGACCCGCCAGCCCGGCGGTGATCACGACCAGCGCCTCGCTCCCGGCGCCGAGACCACGGCGTCGCAGCAGGTGGCTGCCCGCCGCGGACGCCAGGGTGGCGGCGAGCAGGATCGCGGTCTGCGCGCCGATCCCGATCCGGCTCCAGGTCACCGCCATGAACACCGCCGCCCCGATCAGCAGCGACAGCACGCTCAGGGTCAGCAGGACCCGCGGCACGCTGGCGCCGCGCAGACCACGGCGAGGGTCCTCACCGCGCGGTGCGGGGACGGGACGCGACACGGGATACGGCTCCGACAGCGCGTCGGAACGGTCGGACGCCTGCTCGTACGACGGGCCGCCCGCGCGCACCGCAGGGACCCCCGCCGGCACCGCAGCCGGCGTGCCCACCTCGGGTGTCGCTGCCTGGGCCCGCCCAGCCCCGGCTCCGACCAGCGCCGGCGCCTCGGCGTCCGGCGTCCGGTTGGCCCGCAGCCACTCCAGCTCGCGGTCGGCGGCCGAGAGCGCCGCGAACAGCGCGGCCCCGGCCGGCGTACCGAGCCGGATGCGGCACCGCGGACAGGTCGGGTCGCCGGCGCGCAGGACGGCGCCGCAGTCGGGGCAGCGGGTCGGGTCGGCGTAGCGGCGCACGCTCGGGCTCCTCGTCGTCGGCTGGCGCGCAGGACGTCGTGCCCCGCGCAGCACCAGCGTGACGGGGACGGGGCCGACGCGTCATGAGTTCGGCTACTCAGCCACGGCGCGGGGCCGCGCGCGACGGAGAGGATCGTCCACAGACAGGCTCACCCGGGCGTGGTTTTGTGCGTCGAAGTTGGTAATGTTGGCCGCGCAACAGGTGCAAAGTTCCAGCTGGTCTGACGCCAATGGAGTTTGTGATCCAGCGGCGTTTCTGCTTTGTGGTCTCCCCACGGGTCGGAGCGACGTGTCACCGCATCTGGGGTGGGTCGCCGAGGTGGCGGCTCTCGCACCGACGAAAGAGGATTGAGCGCAATGGCTCAAGGCACCGTGAAGTGGTTCAACGCCGAGAAGGGTTTCGGCTTCATCGCGCAGGAGGACGGCGGCGACGACGTCTTCGTGCACTACTCGGCGATCCAGGTCCAGGGCTACAAGTCCCTCGACGAGAACCAGAAGGTCGAGTTCGACGTCACCCAGGGCCCCAAGGGTCCCCAGGCGGAGAACGTTCGTCCGGTCTGACGCACCGATCGCGTCTTCGACGAGGTCCTACCCGATCCGGGTAGGACCTCGTTCGCGTTCGTGGGCCCCTCGACGTGCTCGAAGGCGCTGCCACCGGACTGTGGTGGACGAGTGTCTTTCCTGATCAGCCGCCCGCAGTAGATTGATGGTGGACAATGGTGTGGCGATGGCAGTGCCAGACGAGGTGCCAGCCAAGGTGCCAGACGATGTGCCAGACGATCAGCCCGGGGGGTGAGACGCGGTTGTACGACCAGTTCGACGTGACCCTCGAGGACGTCGACCTCCTCGGTGAGGTCGAGCTGACGACCAACCTGATCATCGCGGCCAGCGAGGCCGACGAGCACCTCAGCGCGGACGAGATCGACCAGATCCTCGGCGTCCAG
Source organism: uncultured Actinomycetota bacterium (assembly GCA_963714475.1). GTDB lineage: Bacteria > Actinomycetota > Actinomycetes > Propionibacteriales > Nocardioidaceae > Nocardioides. The sequence continues at coordinate 83,633 of CAVQOP010000004.1, read as the reverse complement.
CGTGACGTGGAGAACCCCTTCGCCTGATCGCGCCCTTGGCCTGGATACCCCACCGGGGTACTGTCGGTGACATGGACGAGAGCCCGGACGCCGTCACCCACGGCTACCTGCACGACAAGGACGCCTACCTCAAGCGGCTGCGCCGCATCGAGGGTCAGGCCCGGGGGCTGCAGCGCATGGTCGAGGAGGAGAAGTACTGCATCGACGTGCTGACCCAGGTCGCCGCGATCACCAGTGCCCTCCAGTCGTTCTCACTGGGCCTGCTCTCCGAGCACCTCAACCACTGCGTGGTCGACGCGGCCCGCGTCGGCGACGACGAGGCCCGGGTCAAGGTCGACGAGGCCCTGGCCGTGATCACGCGCCTGGTGAAGTCCTGATCGACCCGCACGCCCCACCACCCCGCAAGGAGCAGCGCCATGGCCGAGAAGAGCACCTGGACCGTCACGGGGATGACCTGCGAGCACTGCGTCGCGTCGGTCACCGAGGAGCTCGAGGAGCTCGACGGGGTGCAGGGCGTCGAGGTCGCCCTCGACGGCGGGCGCGTGCTGGTGACCAGTGAGACCCCCCTCGAGCGGGAGCGCGTGGAGGCGGCCGTGACCGCGGCCGGCTACGCGCTGGCCTGAGGGCGCTGTCATGACCGGCACCAGGGTCCAGGCCCGCACCACCGCACCACCACCACTACCACCGCCGACGTCGAGCTGAGCGAGATCGAGCTCGCGGTCAGCGGCATGACCTGCGCGTCCTGCGCCAACCGCATCGAGCGCAAGCTCAACAAGCTCCCGGGCGTGCGGGCGAGCGTCAACTACGCCACGGAGAAGGCCACGGTGGCCCACCCGGCCACCGTCACGACCGACGACCTGCTCGCCACGGTCGAGGCCGCCGGGTACGCCGCGACGGCGCCGCCGCGCGCGGACGACCCCGACGCGAAGGACGTCGTGGACCCCGAGGAGGTCGCCGAGGCCGCGCTCGCCACGCTGCGGCTGCGCCTGGTCGTCGCCTCGGTGCTCGCGCTGCCGGTGGTCGCGCTCGCGATGGTCCCGCCCTGGCAGTTCACCGGGTGGCAGTGGGTCTCGCTGGTCCTCACGACCCCCGTCGTCACCTGGGCCGCGTGGCCCTTCCACCGCGCCGCCGCGCTCAACCTGCGCCACCGCGCGACCACCATGGACACGCTGGTCTCGGTCGGGGTGGGCGCGGCCTACCTGTGGTCGCTGGTCGCGCTGACGATCGGTGACGCCGGCCGGCTCGGGATGCGCCACGGGTTCGACCTGACCGTGCGACGCTCGGGCGGGCTCGACACCGTCTACCTCGAGACCGCCGCCGCCGTCACCGCCTTCCTGCTGGCCGGGCGCTACCTCGAGAAGCGCTCCAAGCGTCGCGCCGGTGCCGCGCTCCGGGCCCTGCTCGACCTCGGGGCCAAGGACGTCGCCGTCCTGCGCGCCGACGCCGACGGTCGCGAGCGCGAGGACCGCGTCGGGGTGGCCGAGCTCGGGGTCGGCGACCGCTTCGTGGTCCGGCCGGGGGAGAAGGTCGCCGCGGACGGGGAGGTCGAGTCCGGGCGCTCGGCCCTCGACGCCTCGCTGGTCACCGGCGAGCCGGTGCCGGTCGAGGTCGGCCCCGGCGACGCCGTCACCGGCGGCACGCTCAACACCAGCGGCCGCCTGGTCGTGCACGCCACCCGGGTCGGCGCCGACACCCAGCTGGCGCGGATGGCGCGGTTGGTCGAGGAGGCGCAGAGCGGCAAGGCCCAGGCCCAACGCCTCGCCGACCGCGTCTCGGCGTACTTCGTGCCGGCCGTCATCGTCGCCTCCCTGCTCACCCTGGCCGGCTGGCTGCTGCTCGGCGGGGGACCGACCGCGGCCTTCACCGCCGCGGTGGCCGTGCTGATCATCGCCTGCCCGTGCGCGCTGGGCCTGGCCACGCCGACCGCGCTCCTGGTGGGCACCGGCCGCGGCGCCCAGCTCGGCATCCTCATCCGCGGCCCCGAGGTGCTCGAGTCGACGCGCCGCGTCGACACCGTCGTGCTGGACAAGACCGGCACCGTGACCACCGGCGCGATGGCGCTGGTCGCGGTGCACGCGACGGCGGGGGAGTCCGCCGACGACGTACGCCGGGTCGCGGCGGGTCTGGAGTCGGCCTCCGAGCACCCGATCGCGCGCGCCGTCGCCACCGCCTGGCCGGACCCGACCGCGCCGAGCGACTTCACCAACCTCGAGGGCCTCGGCGTCGCCGGCACCGTCGAGGGCCACGACGCCCTCGTCGGTCGCCCCACCCTGCTCGCCGAGCGCGGCGTCGTGCTCCCGGACGACCTCGTCGCCCTGGTCGACGAGGCCGAGGCGGCCGGACGGACCGCGGTCGCGGTCGCCTGGGACGGCGCGGCCCGGGGCGTCGTCGTCGTCTCCGACACCGTCAAGGACGGCGCCGCGGACGCCGTACGCCGCCTGCGCGAGCTCGGGCTGCGTCCGCTGCTGCTCACCGGCGACAACGAGCGGGCCGCCCGCGCCGTGGCCGCGGAGGTCGCGATCACCGACCCCGACGACGTGATCTCCGGGGTGCTGCCGGCCGAGAAGGTCGAGGTCGTCCGCCGCCTGCAGGCACAGGGCCGGGTCGTGGCCATGGTCGGCGACGGGGTCAACGACGCCGCCGCACTCGCGCAGTCCGACCTCGGGATCGCGATGGGCACCGGCGCCGACGCCGCGATCGAGGCCGGCGACCTGACCCTGGTGCGGGGCGACCTGCGGGTCGCGGCGGACGCCGTACGACTCTCGCGGCGCACCCTGGCCACGATCAAGGGCAACCTGTTCTGGGCCTTCGCCTACAACGTCGCCGCCCTGCCCCTCGCCGCGGCCGGCCTGCTGGACCCGATGGTCGCGGGCCTCGCCATGGCCCTGTCGTCGGTCTTCGTCGTCACCAACAGCCTCCGCCTGCGCCGCTTCTCGCTGAGCCGGCCAGGGCCGGACGGACCGGCCCGGCGACCTCAGCAGGTCGCGAACAGGACCGGCCCGCTGGTCAGGTCGGAGACGACCGCGGCGCGGGGGGCCGGGGTGACCTCGAGGGTCACGACCCGCCCGGTCGCGCTCGCCCGGTCCAGGCGGAACCGGTCGGGGAAGGTGCCGCCCTGCCCGGGCGCCGGCCCGGAGGCGAGGGCCGCGCGCGAGTCGGCGTCGCGGCGGGCCTGGTCGTCGGTCTCGAGGGCCATCGCGATCGTGACCGCCCCGCCGGGCTGCTGGCCCATCGCGAAGCCGGTGAGCGGGCTGACCTCCCCCGCCTGGGAGACCAGGGTCCGGGCCTGCGCCTGGTCGGAGCGGTCGGCCGAGGCCATGGCCAGCGACTCGCAGACCACCGGCACCGGCGTAGACGGCGGCGCTGAGGGGCGAGCCCAGCGCGCCGACGACGTCGGCGACGCCCCGGTCGGGCTCGGCGGCCTCGGCGGCGAGGACGTCGGCGAGGTAGTCGGGCTGGTCGCTGGCCCGGATCAGGTGTGCGTCCTCGTCGAGCGCGACGTAGGACAGCTCGGGGGTCAACGTGCCGAGGGTGGCCAGCACGTCCGGCCCGCCGTCCCAGACCCCGCCGGCGTCGGCGGGCGGGGTGAACCCGCCACGCTCGAGGGCGGCCGCGATGGTCGCGAGGTCGGTGTCCTCGGACATCTGCAGCGTCACCAGCGCCCCCTGCTCGCCCTGGCTGAACAGCTCCCACGTGGCGTTGGCCGGCGAGAAGCCGAGCTGGGTCTGGGCGGTGACCGCCGACTCCACCAGCGCCGAGGTCGAGCTCAGGCCCGCGTCGAAGGCGCGCCGCAGCAGCTCGCTCACCTCGCTCGAGGTCGGCTCCGACGGGGCGTCGCCGACCTCGGCCCGGACCCCGGCCCAGTCGGTCCACGAGAACCGCACGGCGTCGTCCGGCGCCATCGCCACCGCCCGCGACAGCGCGGTGTCGCCGTCCCGCACGACGCGGACCACGACCACACCGGCCACCAGCACGAGCGCCAGCGCGGCGACCGCGGCCCCGACGACCAAAGCGCGACGAGATCGGCCCCGCCGGCCGGCCGAGTCCGCGGAGGCGGTCGAGTCCGACACCCGCGTCCTCCCTGACGAGCCCCTCGGACCGCGTCCGGCCCGAAGGTGTGAGACTAGCCGCATGGCCCTCACGCCACCTCGTGCCGTCCTCGCCGCGGGCGTGGTCGCGTTCCGGCCCGGCAAGCAGGTGCTGCTGGTCCACCGGCCCCGCTACGACGACTGGTCCTTCCCCAAGGGCAAGCTCGACGCCGGAGAGCTGCTGCCCGCCTGCGCCGTGCGCGAGGCGTGGGAGGAGACCGGGCTGCACGTGCGCCTGGGCCCGGCGCTGCCCGAGCAGCAGTACCCGATCGCGGGCCGGCGGACCAAGGCCGTGTCCTACTGGTCCGCGCGCGTGGTCGGCGACGACGACGTGACGGCGTACACCCCCAACGCCGAGGTCGACGCGGTCCGCTGGGTCGACACCGGCAAGGCCTTCTCCCTGCTGACCTACCCCCACGACCGCGAGACCCTCGAGCAGGCCCGCGTCGCGCGCCGCACCAGCCGGCCGATCATCGTGCTGCGCCACGGACAGGCCCGCTCGCGCAAGGGCTGGAAGGGCGACGACCGGCTGCGCCCGCTGCTGTCCACCGGCTACCTGCAGTCGCAGCGCCTGGTCCCCCTGCTCTCGGCGTACGCCGTGCAGCGCGTGGTCACCTCCTCCTCCACGCGCTGCGTCGAGACCGTCACGCCGTACACCGACGTCACGGGGTGGGCGCTGAGCCCGACCACCGACCTCAGTGAGCAGGACGCGAGCCCCAAGCGCATCGCGCGGATCCTCCAGCAGGCCCGCGCGGCCGCCGAGGACGGAGAGGGCACCGTGGTGTGCTCGCACCGGCCGGTGCTCCCGCGGGTCTTCGAGGCCCTCGGTGTCGAGGACCCGAAGCTCGCTCCGGGCTCGATGCTGGTCGCCCACCACCGCGGTGGCGAGGTCGTCGCGACCGAGGTCCACGAGGTCCCGCGCGGGCGCTGAGCGGGCCGTGTCAAGCGCCGCCGAGACACGTTCATGTGATCGCCGTCGCAGCGGTGCCCGCGCGCCGTCCAATCGACCGGGGTCGTTCACCCCTCGTTCACCGTCGACCACCGAGCGGGTCACCTGCGATCCCTAACGTCCTGCTCGTCCGAGACACGACACAGCACCACCTCGACTTCAGGAGACACCGAAGTGACGATCACTTCCCTGCGCCGCGGCTTCCTGCCCGGCGTCGCCGCCCTCGCGCTCGCCCTCTCGGCCTGCAGCGCGTCCAACGAGTCCGACACCGCGACCGGTGGCACCGACGACCGAGGCCGCGACCGACCTGTCCGGCCAGTACACGATCGGTGGCGCCTCGTCCCAGGAGGCCGCCCAGCTGGCCTGGACGACCGGGTTCACCGACGTCGCCCCCGAGGTCACCGTGACCTACGAGCCCGTCGGCTCGGGCGGTGGCCGCGAGAGCTTCATCTCCGGCGCCTACCTCACCGCGGGCTCCGACTCCTACCTCACCGACGAGGAGGGCGAGCTCGCCGCCGCCACCGAGACGTGCGGCGGCGACGCCCCCATCGAGATCCCGAACTACGTCAGCCCGATCGCGGTCATCTTCAACGTCGACGGCGTCGACGAGCTGAACCTGACCCCCTCGACGCTCGGCGCGATCTTCGCCGGCGACATCGCCGAGTGGGACGACGCGGCCATCGCCGAGGAGAACCCCGACGCCGACCTGCCGAGCGCGCCGATCAACGCGGTGCACCGCTCCGACGAGTCCGGCACCACCGGCAACTTCACCAACTACCTCTCGGTGGCGGCCGAGGACACCTGGACCGAGGGCGAGACCGAGGTCTGGCCGCAGGCGTTCGGCGGCGAGGGTGCCCAGGGCACCTCCGGCGTGGTCTCCGCGGTCACCGACGGCCAGAACTCGATCGGCTACGCCGACGCCAGCCAGGCCGGCGACCTCGGTACCGCCAGCATCCAGGTCGGCGAGGAGTTCGTCGCCCCGACCCCGGAGGCGGCCGCCCAGATCCTCGCGGTCTCCCCTCCGGCCGAGACCGCCAGCGACACCCAGCTGATCTACGACCTCGACTACCTCACCGAGGAGGCGGGGACGTACCCGATCGTGCTCACCTCCTACATGATCGCCTGCCCGACCTACGCGGACCAGGCCGAGGCCGACTTCGTCAAGGCCTACCTCGAGTACGTCGTGGGCCCCGACGGTCAGGAGCAGGGCGCGAACGAGGCCGGCGCGGCCCCGCTCGAGAGCGGTCTGCAGGAGGACGCGCTCGCCATCGTGGAGCAGATCTCCGCCCGCAGCTGACACCAGCCCGACCCCGCCAGGGTCCCGCTCCCGCCGCCCGGCGGCCGGGACCCTCGCGGTGCGTCACCGCCCGCGGGCGGTGACAGACTCAGCACCACTCGCCACGTGACCGCAACACCGACCAGGGGGCCAGGTGTCCACCACCGAGACCGAGCGCAAGGCACCACGCGAGCCCGAGGCTCCGCGCGGCGCCTCGCGCCGCGGCGACACGATCTTCGCCGGGCTCGCGAAGGGCTCCGGCCTCCTGATCATGCTGGCGCTCGCGGGCGTCGCGCTGTTCCTGGTCCTGCAGAGCATCCCGGCGATCGGGGCCTCGGGGGAGAACGCCTACGGCGCCGACAACATCGTGCTCTACATCTGGCCGCTGCTCTTCGGCACCGTGCTGGCCGCGATCATCGCCCTGGTGATCGCCACGCCGCTCGCCATCGGCGTCGCCCTGGTGATCAGCGTCTACGCGCCCCGGCGGATCGCCCGGCTGCTGGGCTACCTGATCGACCTGCTGGCCGCCGTGCCCAGCGTCGTCTACGGACTGTGGGGCCGCGAGACGCTGCAGGGCTGGGTGTTCCCGATCTACGGGTGGCTGGCCGACAACCTCGGCTGGATCCCGCTCTTCGCCGGCCCGGTGACCACCGGTCGTACGATCCTGACCGCCGGGATCGTGCTCGCCGTGATGGCGCTGCCGATCATCACCGCCCTGTGCCGCGAGGTCTTCGCCCAGACCCCGACGATGCACAAGGAGGCCGCGCTCGCCCTGGGGGCCACGCGCTGGGAGATGATCACGATGGCGGTCTTCCCCTACTCCCGCTCCGGCGTCACCTCCGCGGTCCTGCTCGGCCTGGGCCGCGCGCTCGGCGAGACCATGGCCGTCGCGCTGGTGCTCTCGGCCAGCGGTGCGATCACGATCAACCTGATCTCCTCGCAGAACCCGTCGACGATCGCGGCCAGCATCGCGCTGAACTACGCGAACGCCTCGGGCATCAAGACCAACGTCCTCATCGCGGGCGGCCTGGTCCTCTTCGTCGTCACCTTCGCCGTCAACTTCCTCGGTCGCTGGCTCGCCGCCCGCGGTCAGGCCAAGGGGTAGGACCATGGCTCAGACCACCCAGACCCGCCCGACCGGGCCCGACGACACCGTCGTCGTCCCGCTGACCAAGCCGCAGCTGCCGGGCTGGGCGCCCCTGCTCGCCGCCGTCGTCGCCTTCGGCGCGGCCGCCCTCGTCGGGCTGCTGCTCGGCTGGGGCGTCGTCGGCACCGTCGCCGTCGGCTGGGTCCTCCTGCTGATCGGGCTCCCGGCCTGGTCCACCGCCGTCGAGGGCTCCCGCAAGGGCACCGACCGCCTCGTCGGCACGCTCGTGTGGTCGACCCTGGCCATCGCGATGCTCCCGCTGATCGCGGTGCTGTGGGAGGTCGTCAGCCGCGGCGCTCCCGCGCTGAGCGCGAGCTTCTTCACGGCGTCGCAGTCCGGTGTCCTCGGTGCCGGCGGCGGGGTCTACCACGCGATCATGGGCACCCTCATCGTCACGCTGATCGCCACCGCGATCTCGGTGCCGATCGGGATCATGGCCGCGATCTACCTCGTGGAGTACGGCAAGAAGAACCGCCTCTCCCAGGTGCTGACCTTCCTGGTCGACGTGATGACCGGGATCCCCTCGATCGTGGCGGGCCTCTTCGCCCTCGCGCTGTTCACGCTGATCTTCGGCCCCGGGGTGCGGATGGCCTTCGGTGGCTCGGTCGCGCTGTGCGTGCTGATGATCCCGATCGTGGTGCGCTCCACCGAGGAGATGCTCAAGCTGGTGCCCGACGAGCTGCGCGAGGGGGCGTACGCCCTCGGGGTGCCGAAGTGGCGCACCATCGTGAAGGTCGTGCTGCCGACCGCCCTGGGCGGCATCGTCACCGGCGCCACCCTGGCCGTGGCCCGGGTCGCGGGCGAGACCGCGCCGCTGCTGCTGATCGTGGGCACCTTCCGGGCCACGAACTTCAACCCCTTCGACGGCGCGATGGCCACCCTGCCCGTGCTGATCTTCTCGGAGGCCACCCGCGGTGGGCTGCAGGAGTACATCCCCTTCCAGCTCGAGCGCGCCTGGGGCGCGGCGCTCGTGCTGATCATCATCGTCATGGCGTTGAACCTGCTGGCCCGCGTGGTCGGCGGCTACTTCGCCCCCAAGACCGGCCGCTGACCCGGCCCGACCTGCCACCGAGGACCCTGAGGACCATGGCCAAGAGCATCGACATCTCCGACGTCAACATCTACTACGGCGACTTCCTCGCCGTGCAGGGCGTCAACATGACCGTCAAGGCCAACCAGGTGACCGCCTTCATCGGCCCCTCGGGCTGCGGCAAGTCGACCGTCCTGCGCACCCTGAACCGCATGCACGAGGTCATCCCCGGCGCCCGCGTCGAGGGCAAGGTCGTCGTGGACGGCCAGTCGCTCTACGACCCCAGCGTCGACCCGGTGGCCGTGCGCCGCCAGATCGGGATGGTCTTCCAGCGACCCAACCCGTTCCCGACGATGTCGATCTACGACAACGTGCTGGCCGGCAACAAGCTGAACGCCAAGAAGATGAAGAAGGCCGAGGCCGACTCCATCGTGGAGAAGTCGCTGAAGGGCGCCAACCTCTGGAACGAGGTCAAGGACCGTCTCGCCAAGCCCGGCATGGGTCTGTCCGGCGGCCAGCAGCAGCGCCTCTGCATCGCCCGCGCGATCGCCGTCGAGCCGCAGGTGCTGCTGATGGACGAGCCGTGCTCGGCGCTCGACCCGATCTCGACCTCGGCCATCGAGGACCTGATCCACGAGCTGAAGAGCGACTACACGATCGTCATCGTCACCCACAACATGCAGCAGGCCGCCCGGGTGTCCGACGAGACCGGCTTCTTCAACCTCAAGGCCACCGGCGAGCCGGGTCACCTCGTGGAGTTCAACGCCACCACCAAGATGTTCTCCAACCCCGACGAGGCCGCCACCGAGGCCTACATCTCGGGCCGCTTCGGCTGAGCGGCGCGGACGGCACGTCTGTGGGGCGTACGGGCCCGGATCCGCCCACAGACGTACCGTCCTGCGCGGCCGTCCCCGGGTCGGGGACGACCCCCGTCGTCCCCGGCGCCTCCGGGGCAGGGTGGCCGCATGGAGGACGTCGGCCGGCGCGGGCTGGTCCGGCCGGTACGCCGCGACCCGGCGGGACTCACCGGGCCCACCCCCGAGCAGACGCGGGGCCCGGCGTGGCGCCGCTCGTCGTGGGGCTTCTACGTGCCCGCCGAGGTCGACGGCTCACGCCCCGAGCAGCGTGTCCTCGAGGCCTCGGTCGTGGTGCCGGTCGGTGGCGGGGTCACCGGCTGGGCGGCGCTGCGCTGGTGGTCGGGGAGCCGGTGGTTCGACGGCAGGACCGTCGCCGGGGACCACGACCCCGTGCCGGTGGTCGCGCCGGTCGGGCGGGTCCGGGCCCAGAGCGGCGTCGAGGTCCGTCGGGAGCGGCCGGCCCCCGGTGACCTGACGTCTCCACGACGGCGTGGTCCTGGTGCGACCCCACGGCGCCGTCTCCTTCGAGGTACGCCGGCGCACCACCCGCCTCGCCGACGCCGTGGCCTGCCTCGACATGGCGTGCTGGACCGACACCGTCTCGCTCGCCGAGGTCCGCGACCACCTCGCCCGGCAGGGTCGCTGCGTCGGCGCGCCGCTGCTGCGCGCCGCCCTCGCGCTGGCCGACGAGAACAGCTGGTCACCCCAGGAGAGCCGCGCCCGGCTCGTGTGGGTGGGAGCCGGGCTCCCGCGGCCGCGGTGCAACGCCCCGGTCTTCGACCTCACCGGCCGCCACCTCGGCACCCCGGACCTGCTCGACCCGGTGACCGGGGTGGTCGCGGAGTACGACGGCCGCGTCCACCTCGGTCGGCGGCTGCAGGACGTACGCCGCGAGGAGGTGTTCCGCGACCACGGGCTGGAGTACGTCACCACCCTGGCCGGGGACCGCGGGCCCGACGGCTTCCTCACCCGCCTGCGCCGGGCGTACGACCGGGCGCGCACGGCGCGGGATCGCGGCGAGCCCTGCGGTTGGTCCGTCGACCCGCCGCCCTGGTGGATCGCCACCCACACCGTGGCCCGGCGGCGCGCGCTCTCCCCGGCTCTCCGGGAGCGGCTGCTGCGCTACCGGACGGGGTGACGGGCGGGGTGACGGGGCGGGGTGACGCAGGACGGTACGTCTGTGCGGCGACACGCCGTCCCCGGCCCCACAGACGTACCGCGGTGCCGGGCCGAGACGACCTACAGCACCTCGACGACGAAGTGGGCCAGGTAGTAGCACAGGGCGGCGGCGGTGGCGGCCATCGGGAAGGTCAGCACCCAGGCGGTGAGGATGGAGCGGGCCACGCCCCACCGCACGGCCGAGAACCGCTTGGTGGCGCCGACGCCCATCACCGCGGAGGTGATGGTGTGGGTGGTCGAGATGGGCGCCTCGAACACGTACGCCGTGGTGTAGAGCACCGACGCCGCGACCGACTCGGCGGCGAAGCCACGGGCCGGGTCCAGGGCGATGATCCGGCGCCCCAGGGTGCGCATGATCCGCCACCCGCCGGAGTAGGTGCCCAGGGAGATGGCGGCCGCGGCGGAGAAGATCACCCAGACGGGGAGGTCGTCGTCGGCGCTGACGTACCCGCCGGCGAGCAGGGCCAGGAAGATCACGCCCATCGTCTTCTGCGCGTCCTGGAGCCCGTGGCCCAGGGCCATCGCGGCGGCGGAGACGGTCTGGGCGACCCGGAAGCCACGCTGGGCCCGGTGCGGGTTGGCCCGCCGGAAGGCCCACATGATCGCGAGCATCACCAGGAAGCCGACGCCGAAGGCGAAGAACGGCGAGAGCACCATCGGGATCAGCACCTTGTTGACCACCGTGTCCCAGTTCACGCCCACCCCGCCGGCGATCGCGGCACCGCCGAGACCGCCGATCAACGCGTGCGAGGACGACGACGGGAGGCCGTAGTACCAGGTGATCATGTTCCAGGTGATCGCGCCGAGCAGGCCGGCCATCACGATCACCAGTGCCTGCACGGGGTCGCCGGAGAGCATGTCGGCGGGGAAGGTGATCACCTCCGCCACGGTCTGCGCGACCTTCTGGCCCAGGAACGCGCCGATGAAGTTCATCACCGCCGCCATCGCCAGGGCGACCCGCGGGGTCAGCGCGCGGGTCGAGACCGAGGTGGCGATCGCGTTGGCCGCGTCGTGGAAGCCGTTGGTGTAGTCGAAGACGAGGGCGACGACGACGACGGCGATGACGATCCCGAGGACCACCTCAGCCCTCCTTGACGGCGATCTGCTCCACGGTGTTGGCGACCGTCTCGAAGGCGTCGACCGCCGACTCCAGCGCCTCGGCGATGTCCTTGAGCTTCAGCAGCTCGACGGCCTTGTACTCGCCGGAGAACAGCAGCGCCATGATCCGCCGGTGGTTCTTGTCGCCGGTGTTCTCCAGCCGGTTGATCTCGATCCAGTAGTCCTCGAGGGACTGCATCGAGCGCAGCCGGGGCATCGCCGCGGTGGTCAGCTCGGCGCACTGCTGGAGCACCTCGACCTGGCTGAGCATCTCGGCGGGCATCACCTTCGGCTGGTAGAGCAGGACCATGTCGACGGCCTCCTCCATCTCGTCCATCACGTCGTCGAGGCCGGAGGCCAGGGCGTAGATGTCCTCGCGGTCGAAGGGCGTCACGAAGGTGCTGTTGACCTTGCGCACGATCGCGTGGGTCGTCTCGTCCGCGGCGTGCTCGGCGGTGCGCATCCGCTCCGCGACCCCCGCCGTGTCGGCGGACTCCGCGAGCATCTCGGCGACCAGCGCGGCCCCCACCACCAGGTGGTCGGCGGCCTCGACGAAGAGGTCGTAGAACTCCGTGTTGACCGGACGAAGACGCAGACCCACGGTGAGCTCCTGATGACGGGATGGCAAACGTCGAACAGCGTAGGGGTCGGGGCCCCGGCACGGCGAACCCAGTGCGTCCGACCACGCCGCGCGGGCGTCGTACGGCGCTCAGGCGCGACGTCGGCGCTGGCTCTCGATCAGCCGCTCGTGCAGGTGCACCGAGCCGCCGTTCGGCGTCCACGTGCCGTCCGGCGCGAGGTCCCAGGCGAAGGTGTTCTCGTCGAAGGCGAGGTCGAGCAGGCTCACGATGGCGGCGTTCGACTCCGGCCCGGGCAGGCGTACGAGGACCTCGACGCGGCGGTCGAGGTTGCGGTGCATCATGTCGGCCGAGCCGATCCAGGCGTCCGGGTCGCCGCCGCCCGCGAACCAGAAGATCCGGCTGTGCTCGAGGAAGCGCCCGAGCACCGAGCGGACCCGGATGTTCTCCGACAGCTCGGCCAGACCGGGGCGCAGCGCACAGATGCCGCGCACCAGCAGCTCGACCTCGACGCCCTCGGCGGAGGCCAGGTAGAGCGCGTCGATGACGGCCTCGTCGACGACCGAGTTGGCCTTCATCCGGATGTGCGCGGGCCGTCCGGCCCGGTGGTGCTCGATCTCGCGGTAGATCGCGGCGACCAGGCCGCTGCGCACCGAGTCGGGCGCGACCAGCAGCTCGTCGTACTTGGCGTTGCGCGACCAGCCGGAGAGGTTGTTGAACAGGTGCGCGACGTCCTCGCTGATCGTCTCGTCGGTCGTGATCAGGCCGAGGTCCTCGTACATCCGCGAGGTCTTGGGGTTGTAGTTGCCGGTGCCGATGTGGGTGTAGCGGCGGATGCCGTCGGGCTCGTCGCGCACCACCATCGCGAGCTTGCAGTGCGTCTTGAGCCCGACCAGGCCGTAGACGACGTGGCAGCCGGCCTGCTCGAGCTTGCGGGCCCAGCGGATGTTGGCCTGCTCGTCGAAGCGCGCCTTGATCTCGACGATGACCAGCACCTGCTTGCCGACCTCGGCGGCGTCGATGAGGGCGTCGATGAGCGGGGAGTCGCCCGAGGTGCGGTAGAGCGTCTGCTTGATGGCCAGCACGTGCGGGTCGGCCGCGGCCTGCTCGATGAAGCGCTGCACGCTGGTGGCGAACGAGTCGTAGGGGTGGTGCAGCAGGACGTCGTGGCGACGTGCGGCCTTGAAGACGTCGACGGGCGCCGCCGACTCGACCTCGGCGAGGAGCGAGTGCGTGGTGGGGAGGTACGCCGGGTACTTCAGCTCCTCGCGGGCGAGGTCGGCGATGCCGTGCAGGCCGCGCAGGTCGAGCGGGCCGGGCAGGCCGAAGACCTCGTGCTCGGTGACCTCGAGCTCCTCCATCAGCAGCTCGAGCACGGCCGGGCTGATCGAGGCCTCGACCTCGAGCCGCACCGGGGGTCCGAACCGACGGCGCAGCAGCTCCTTCTCGAGGGCGGCGAGCAGGTTCTCGGCGTCGTCCTCCTCGACCTCGAGGTCCTCGTTGCGGGTGACCCGGAAGGTGTGGGTCTCGAGGACCTCCATGCCGGGGAAGAGCCGCTTGAGGTGCGCGCCGATGACGTCCTCGAGCGGCACGAACCGGGCGTTGCCGAGCGGGATGAACCGGTCGAAGATCGGCGGCACCTTGACCCGGGCGAAGTGCTGCTTGTCGGCCTTGGGGTTGCGCAGGACCACCGCGATGTTCAGCGACAGCCCGGAGATGTAGGGGAACGGGTGCGCCGGGTCGACGGCGAGCGGCGTGAGGACCGGGAAGATCCGGTCGCGGAAGAGCCGCTTGCACTCCTTCTGCTCCTCGCGGCCCAGGTCGTCCCAGCGGACCAGCTCGACGTCGTGCTCGGCGAGCGCCGGCACGACCTGCTCGGAGAAGCAGCGGGCGTGACGCTCGCTGAGCTCGCGGGCCACGGTCCAGATCGACTCCAGCACCTCCCGCGGCTGCATCCCGGACGCGGCCTTGACGGCCAGCCCGGCGGCGATGCGGCGCTTGAGGCCCGCCACCCGGACCATGAAGAACTCGTCGAGGTTGCTGGTGAAGATGGCCAGGAACCGGGTGCGCTCCAGCAGCGGCAGGTCGGTGTTCTCGGCCAGCTCGAGGACCCGCTGGTTGAACCGCAGCCACGACAGCTCACGGTCGAGGAAGCGGGTCTCGTCGGACTGGATGCGATCGAGCAGCGCCTCGTCGGGCGTGTAGCCCTCGTCGCGCACCTCGACGTCGCGCAGCTCGGTCGGGTCCCCGCCGTCGTACTCCTCGACCTCGCCGATCTTCCCTTCCTGGTCCTCAGGGGTGCCGGTCTGGTGCGTCACGTTGTCCAGCGCCATGCGCGGATCATCCCACCCCCGGGTGAACAGCGGGGACCAGCCGCCGATCGGGTCATCCGCCCCGGTGGGGGTGGAGGGGGTGGGGAGGGTGCGGGTGCGCCGCCGGCGCGGGCCGGACGCGGGTCGACATCCCCGGTCCGCCGGGGAACTCGCCGCCTGCCAGGCAGAATCGCGCCCGACAAGCGGCAGCTTCGCCCGTCAAGCGGTGGCGAGATCGTCCCGGTCGCACCACCTGCACCACCCGCACCATCCGCACCACGAATACCCGGCCAGCCGGTGATTGCCGAGCCTGTCGGCCTTTGCAACGGGCGACAGGCTCGGGAAACAGCCGACAAGCAGCGACCCCGGCCGGTCGTACGCCGTCCGTCGTCGCGGTCAGCGGCGGTAGCGGCGCAGCTGCTCGGTGAACCACACCGGGTCGGTCATCGAGCCGGTCACGACGAGGTCGTCGAGACCGCGGCGGGCGAAGACGACCTCCCACCCGCGCTCGCCCGGTTCGCCGTGCACCTCGACGCGGGTCTGCTCCCGGGTCAGGTCGAAGCGGTGCTCCCCGTCGCGCGAGCGCAGCACGACCACGCCGTCCTCGACGCGCACCCGGGGGCCGCGGCGGTCGCGGGTCCGCCAGGCGAACGAGCCGAGCACGACGCTGACGATCAGCGTGAACACCGCGAAGACCGAGAGCAGCCGACCGTTGTACGCCGCGAGCGCGACCACGAGCAGACCGACCAGCGAGAAGCTGGCCAGCAGCAGGGGCAGGATCCCCGGGTCGCTGCCGTCGGGCGCCAGTCTCGGCTCGGCGACGAGGTCCTGGTCCAGCACGGAGTCGTACGCCGTCCCGTCGCGGCGGGCGGTGGCCAGCGCGGTGGCCTGCGCGGCGTCGCGCGCGGCGTCCTGGGCCATCCCGCGCGCCGAGGCGAGCTCACCGGCGAGGTCCTCGGCGACCTGCTCGGCCTCGGTGCAGCGTCGACGCCACTCGTCGCGTTCGGCGGTGAGGCGGGCGATCTCGTCGGGAGCGGGCTCGTCGACCATGCGCGCGATGCTAGCGAGCGGCGCCGGGGGTCAGTCCGCGCTCGGCGCGCGGTGGCCCGGCAGCGGCGTGACCAGCGAGCCCCGGGGCAGCACGACCCAGGTCGCCGGCAGGACCGGCGCCGTGCGCGGGCCGGATCGGTGCGCGGGCCCCACCGCGGTGGCGTGCCGCTGCGGCGGGTCAGGCGCTCACGCGCTCCGCCGGTACATCACGTGCGTGTCGACGTCGGCGTGGGCGAACCCGAGGCCGGCGTACACGGCGACGGCCGGGTCGTTGTCGGACTCGACGTAGAGCAGGATCTCGCCGACGCCGCCCCCGCCCGCTCCGACACCACCCCCGCCCGCACCCGCGAGGTGGTGCAGCCCGGCCAGCGTCAGCACCTTGCCGAGCCCGCGCCCCTGGGCGGCGGGTGCGATGCCGACGACGTAGACCTCGCCCAGGTCGGGGGAGTGGCGCTTGGTCCAGTGGAAGCCGAGCAGCTCACCGTCCTGGCCGCCCGAGCCGTCCCCGCTGCCACCGTCCCCGCCGTCCCCGCCGCCGCCGTCCCCACCGCCGCCCGACCGGTCGTGGGCCAGGATCAGCCCGGCCGGGTCGAACCAGTCCTCGCCCATCCGTGCGGCGAGGTCGTCGGCGTCCATGCCGCCCTGCTCGGGGTGGTGGGCGAACGCGGCGGCGTTGACGCGCAGCACGTCGGCGGCGTCCTGCTCGCGGGTCGGGTCGAAGCCGCGCAGGGCGACCCCGTCGGGCACGACCAGCGCCGGCAGAGCCTCGGCCTCGGCGCCGACCGGTCGGCGCATCACCCACAGGTCACGCACGCGCTCGAGGCCGTACGCCGCGGCGAGCCGCTGCGCGGCGGGGTGGTTGCCGTGCGACCACGCCGAGAGCTCACCCGGCTCCGCCAGGCCCTGCTCGACCAGTCGTGCGCCGACCCCGATGCCGCGCGTCTCGGGGTGCACGACCACGTCGAGCTCCGTGCCGCGCCGCAGCGCGAACCCGGTCGTGGTGGGCTCGGCCGGGTCGCCCTCGACCCAGAGCCGCGCCCCGTCGAGCCCGTGGTGCTTCAGACGGAGGGTGACGGCCTCGTCGAGCGGGTCGTGGCCGTCGGCGCGCTCCGCGGCCCGGCGTACGGCCTCGACGAGGTCGAGCCGGGGGTCAGCCTCAGCGGGCACGGTCGACGGACTGCCCCGCCGGCGCCGCGGCGGACCCGGCAGTGGGTCCAGCAGTGGACCCGGGCGGGTCGTCCTGGCCGCGCTTGGCAGGCAGCACGAAGCGGTAACCGACGTTGCGCACCGTGCCGATCAGGGTCTCGTGCTCGGGTCCGAGCTTGGCGCGCAGGCGACGTACGTGCACGTCGACGGTGCGGGTGCCGCCGAAGTAGTCGTAGCCCCACACCTCCTGGAGCAGCAGCTGGCGGCTGAAGACCCGGCCCGGGTGCTGGGCGAGGAACTTCAGCAGCTCGAACTCCTTGAAGGTCAGGTCGAGCGAGCGCTGGCCGACCCGGGCGGTGTACGTCGCGTCGTCGACGACGACCTCGCCGGAGCGGATGACGTGCGCCTCGGGGTCGGTGGCGTCGTGCACGGCGCGCAGCCGGCCGATGGCCAGCTTGATCCGCGCCTCGAGCTCGGCGGGGCCGGCGGTGCACAGCACCACGTCGTCCATGCCCCAGTCGTGGGCGACCACCGAGAGCCCGCCCTCGGTGGCCACGAGCAGGACCGGCGCGTCCGAGCCGGTCGTACGGATCAGGCGGCACAGGTCGCGCGCGGAGACGAGGTCCTGGCGACCGTCGACGAGCAGGAGGTCCGCGTCGGGGGCCTCGAGCAGCGCGCTGCCCTCGGCGGGCAGGATCCGCACCTGGTGGCCCAGCAGCGACAGCGCGGGCATCACCTCGACGGAGGGCTGCAGTGCGTTGGTCAGCAACAGCAAGGTGCTCATGAGGTCTCCCCGGGAGGACGAGACCGAAACACGACGGCGGGCTCCGGCGAAGGACGTGACCAGGGCACAATAGCGAAACATGACCGAAACCACCCCGCTACCGGTGGGTAGTGAGACCAGCATCATCACGGTCCGCTACTGGGCCTCGGCGCGCGCCGCAGCCGGGACGGCCTCCGACGAGCTCGTGGTCGGCGGCGAGCTGAGCCTGGCCGCGGTCGTGACCCGCGCGATCGACCTGCGCGCCGGTACGCCGTCCGCGGACCGCCTCGCGCGGGTCCTGGGGGTCTGCTCGGTCCTGGTCGGGGAGGACCCCGTCGGCACCCGCGACCCGGCGCAGGTCGTCGTACGCCCCGGTGACTCGGTGGAGTTCCTGCCTCCCTTCGCGGGGGGATGAGGAGGGGTTGCCGAGCGGGGGATGAGGCGGCGGGTGGCAGTCTCGGACCATGTCTGATGCCGAGAACCCAGTCCAGAACGTCACCTTCGCGAGCAACGGCGCCACCGCGCACGGCTACCTCGCGACGCCGGAGTCCGGGAGCGGACCGGGCGTCATCGTCATCCAGGAGTGGTGGGGCCTGACCTCCCACATCAAGGACGTCACGGACCGCCTCGCCGCGGCCGGGTACGTCGCGCTGGCCCCCGACCTCTACGGCGGCGCCACCACCCACGACTCCGACGAGGCCGGCGAGCTGATGCAGAAGCTGCCCGTCGAGCAGGCCGCCCGGGACCTCGCCGGCGCGGTCGACTTCCTGCTGGGCCACGACGCCGTCACCGGCGACAAGGTCGGCTCGGTCGGCTTCTGCATGGGCGGTGGCTTCGTGATCACGATGGCCGCGCAGCTCGGCGACAAGATCGCCGTGGCGGTGCCGTTCTACGGGATCGTGCAGGGCGAGCCGGACTACTCAGGCCTCACCGCCCGCCTCGTCGGCCACTTCGGCACCAGCGACCAGATGATCCCGACCGACGACCTCGCGGCGCTCGAGGCCACGATCAAGGACCAGGCCCCCGCCGGTGGCCGCGCGACCATCCACACCTACGAGGCCGGTCACGCGTTCTTCAACGACGAGAACCCGCTGGGCACCTACGACGCCGAGGCCGCCGCCCTGGCCTGGCAGCGCACCCTCGACGCGCTCTCCGAGGAGCTCGGCGCCGCCTGAGTCGCTCCGGGCGGGGCCGGCGGTCCGGGGCCGGCGGTCCGGGGCCGGCTGTCCGGGGCCCGCGACTTCCCCGGCTGACCGGGGATGTCGCCGCTTGCCGGGTGAAATCCAGCCCGGCAAGCGGCCACGTCGCCTGCCCAGCACCCCCGTACGACGGGCGCGGTCACCCCCACCCCGCACGCTCGGGCAGGATCGCGCCGTGAGCGCACGCCCCTTCACCGCCCTGGCCGACGTCCCCGCACCGGCCGGTCCTCCCTCGGCGCTGGCCGGCCTGGCCGAGGCGCGGGCCGCCGTCCAGGTCCCGCGGCTGCTGCTGGCCGCGCCGGCCCTGCGCAGAGCGCCCCGCGCGCCCGAGCCGGGCCGGGTCGTCGTCGACGTACCGGGCTGGCTGGCCTCGGACGTCTCCGGCCTGGCGCTGCGGCTGTTCCTGCGTCGGCTCGGCTGGGACGCCCGCGGCTGGGGCTTCGGGACCAACCGGGGCGATCCGATGGCCGACGCCACCCGCCTGCTCGTCCAGGTCGAGCGGGTCGCCGCCGAGCACGGTCCGGTCGCGCTGGTCGGCTGGAGCCTCGGCGGGGTGATCTCGCGCGAGGTCGCCCGGCGCCGGCCGGACCTGGTCACCCGGGTGATCACCTACGGGACCCCGGTCGTCGGCGGACCGACGTACACCGTCGGGGCCCGCGTCTACGGCGCCGAGACCTCGGCCCGCGTCGAGGAGCTCAGCGCCCGCATCGAGCGCGACGACCCGCTCCGGGTGCCGGTCACCGCCCTCTTCAGCCGCCGCGACGGGATCGTGGCCTGGGAGTCGTGCCTGGACCGGACCTCCGGCGACGTCGAGCACGTCGAGGTCGGCTCCACCCACCTGGGGATGGGCCTGGACCCCGACGTGTGGCGGGTCGTCGCCGACCGGCTCGCCCGCCCGATCGCTGCGGGGCGCTCGGGGGCTCGGAGGCCAGGCGTCAGTAGACGAGCGCCTGGACGCCCTCACCCAGGATCTCCTCGACCCACACCGCGGCGCCGGCGATCCGGGCGCCCTCGACGAGCTGGTCCTGCTCGATGCCGCGTCGCCCGGCGCACTGCGTGCACACCGTCACCGTGCCGAGGGCGAGCACCGCGGCCAGCAGGTCGGCGACCGGTGCGGCCCCCTCGAGGGAGTACGCCGGGTCCCGGCCCGCCACCGCGAGCCAGGTCGCCTCGCCGGTCAGCCACAGCGAGACCGTGGCCCCGGCGGCGACCGCGGTCGCCGCGACGGTGAGTCCCTGGTTGCTGCGCTCGGCGTCGTCGGCGCCGCAGGTGACCTTGACGTTGAGCGTGCGACGGCCGGACACGGGCGGGGTGGTCGACATGGGACGACCCTAGACTCGGGTCCGTGCCTTTCGAGATCCCCGACAACCTGCACCCCGACTGCGGCCCCCTGGCCTGGATGCTCGGCACCTGGGCCGGCAACGGACACGGCGACTACCCGACGATCGAGGGTTTCTCGTTCGGCCAGGAGCTGATCTTCGCCCACGACGGGCGCCCCTTCTTCCACTACCTGGCGCGCAGCTGGATCGTCGACGAGGCCGGCGAGAAGGTCCGCGACGCCGCGCTGGAGACCGGGTTCGTGCGCTGCAAGCCCGAGGGTCGCGTCGAGCTGGTCCTCGCCCACCACACCGGGTTCGTCGAGGTCTGGTACGGCACGGCCGAGAACGGCAAGCTCGAGCTCACCACCGACGCCGTCGCGCGCACCGAGACCGCCAAGGAGTACGTCGCCGGCAAGCGCCTCTACGGCAACGTCGAGGGCGACCTGCTCTACGCCTACGACATGGCCGCCATGGGTCAGGGCCTCCAGCCCCACCTGTGGGCGCGCCTGCAGCGGGCCTGAGCCGGACATGAGCGAGGACTGGCGCAGCGAGCTGCGGGGGCGCGGCTACCGGCTCACGCCCCAGCGCGAGCTGGTCCTCGACGCGGTCAACACCCTGGGCCACGCCACGCCCGACGAGGTGCACGTGGAGGTACGCCGCCACGCCTCCGCCGTCAACGTCTCCACCGTCTACCGCGCGCTCGAGGTCCTCGAGGAGCTCGGCCTGGTCCGGCACGCCCACCTCTCCGACCGCGCCCCGACGTACCACTCCGTCAGCGGTCACGAGCACGTCCACCTGGTGTGCCGCCGCTGCCAGCGGGTGACCGCGATCGAGGCGGCCGTGGTCGCGCCGCTGGTCGAGCGGCTGCGCGCCGAGCGGGACTTCGTCGCCGACGTGGGGCACCTCGCCGTGTTCGGCGAGTGCGTCTCGTGCGCCGACCAGCCCGTCGACGAGGCCACCGCGGAGACGACCTGATCGATGGGCCCGCCTGCGCGTCCGGGTGTGCGCGGTACGCCCGCCCCGACCCGACGGCCGGTGCGGTTTCCCACGGGATGCACCCATGTCGTCACTCCCCGGCGTGGATTCACCGAGGGGAGCGACCAGCTCCCCTCATCCCGTGGGAAACCGCAAGGCCTCATCGCGCCCCGGCGCTCGGCCCGTGACTCGCGAGGTCGTGGAATCAGCCGCGGGTCCGCCGCGTTGAGCAGGGCATGAGCCACACCAAGTCCCCGAGCCCACTGCTGGCGCTGCCCGGCGCCGTGGCCGGCAACGACGTCGACGCGAGCGTGGCGGCCCACTACGGCTCGTTCAACGCAGAGCAGCGGCACCTCGAGGCCGGCGAGGGCTTCGTCGACCTCTCGCACCGCGACGTGGTGCGCATCGAGGGCCCCGACCGGCTCACCTGGC
This sequence comes from uncultured Actinomycetota bacterium, assembly GCA_963714475.1. GTDB lineage: Bacteria > Actinomycetota > Actinomycetes > Propionibacteriales > Nocardioidaceae > Nocardioides. The sequence continues at coordinate 62,235 of CAVQOP010000004.1, read as the reverse complement.
TGCACGCGCTGACCACCCAGCACCTCGAGGCGCTGCCGCCGGGGGTGACGACCGGCGTACTGGTCCTGAGCCCGCAAGGGCACCTCGAGCACGCGTTCTACGGCAGTGACGACGGCACGGCGTTCACCGCGCACCTCGAGCCCGGCGCGGCCGCCGCGCTCGTCGGGTGGCTGGACCGGATGCGCTTCATGTCGCGCGTCGAGGTCCGCGACGTCACCGACGAGCTGGCCGTGTGCTGGCGCCCCGCCAAGGTCGGCGACGCGGCGTACTCCGGCTACGAGCTCGTCCCCCGAGACCAGCTGGCCGCGTACGCCGAGGCGGCCGGCCCCGCCGCCGGGCTGTGGGCCTTCGAGGCGTTGCGGATCGCGCGCGGCGAGGCGCGGGTCGGGATCGACACCGACGAGCGGACCATCCCCAACGAGGCCGGTTTCATCGGACCGGCGGTGCACCTCGACAAGGGTTGCTACCGCGGCCAGGAGACCGTCGCGCGGGTCCACACGCTGGGACGACCGCCGCGCCGGCTGACCCTGCTCCACCTCGACGGCTCCGAGAACCGCCTGCCCACCCCCGGCGCCCCCCTCGTCGTCGACGGCGACGAACGCGCGAAGCCGGTCGGGTTCGTCGGCACCTCCGCGCGCCACCACGAGCTCGGGCCGATCGCGCTGGCCATGGTCAAGCGCAACGTCGCCCTGGAGTCACCGCTGCTCGCCGACGGACTGCCCGCCGCGCAGGAGATGATCGTCGACCCCGAGGTCGGCCTGCACGTGCGTCCCCGAGGTTTCCGATGAGCCCGGGGCTGGTCGTCCTGCTGGTCGCGGTGGCGCTCGCCGCCGCGTTCGGCCTGTACCGCGCCTCCACCGACGGGCGTTTCCGCGGCACCCGCGACCTGTCCGCGGGGGCCGAGGGCGATGTCGCGACACCCACCCCCTCGCCAGCCCCCTCGCCCACCGCGTGGGACTCCGTCGCGCCGGCGGCCGAGGTCCCGCTCGGCCAGAAGGCGACCCTCGTCCAGTTCTCCTCCGCGTTCTGCGCGCCCTGCCGCGCGACCCGTCGGATCCTGACCGACGTCGCCGAGGTCGTCCCCGGCGTCGTCCACGTCGAGATCGACGCCGAGCACCACCTCGAGCTGGTCCGCGAGCTCGGCATCCTGCGTACCCCGACCACCCTCGTCCTCGACGCCGACGGCGCCGAGACCACCCGCGCGGTCGGCGCCCCGAAGAAGGAACAGGTCCTCCAGGCTCTCGCCGCCACCTCGGCCTGAGCAGCCTGGGCTGGGGTTGTCCACAGGCGCGGTTCTGGGGCTCCCCATCGTCGCCGGATCGGGTTAGCCTGCCGGTGCGTCGAGGTGACGCAGGGCTCGGGAGGTCCACCGGTGCGACGACTCGCCATGTACGCCGTCACGCTCGCGATGGTGCCTGCGCTCGCGGGGTGCGGGGGAGACCCCGAGCCGAAGTTCGAGCCGAGTGAGTCGGCCTCGCGCGTCGGCGCGTCACCGCGCGCCGATGCGAGCCGATGGCACGTCGTTGAGGGCGCTGGGTTAGCTGAGCGAAACGCGGCGCTCACCTCCGGCGACGTCGCGACGCGCTCGAACTCTGCTCAGAGCGATCTGCCGCAGCTGCGAGAAGTTATCTGTCGATGGCATCGAGGACGTCTTTGCAGTCGGGGGGTACTATCGATTCGACGGTGGACGGTTAGCAATCCGTATCAGACGACCGAGATCCGACCTGGTGCCCCGGTCGTCGATTGCGCGGCTGGTTCGCACGGCCGGGACGACAACCCTGTCGGCTGGCGCGAGCCGGTTCGTTTACGAACGGGCAGGTCGACGATCTTGCTATTCGAGTTGAGGCAGGAGGGCGGCGAATGGCGAATTGCACATCATCTGCGGTGCTTTGGTGGCTGCCTTTACTTCGCTCCTCCACGCTGTTGCCGGCGGCCCCGAGGCGATTGCGTCTGCCACATCCGAGATCATCGTGACGATGGGTGACGAACGGTCCGATTCAGCGAGGCGACTGAGGTGTGCTCTACCGGAGATTCAACGCGCCGCAGCCCCCGCGGCTCCGGCCGCCCCAGCCGCCCCGGCCGCGCCAGCCACCCCACCCCCCACCGGAAGCCCGGTGGCCTACACACCCCCTCCGATGGCGCCGCCGTGGGAGTGCAACGCGATACCGATCTCGGTGGGGGTGGCGCCGGACGGGTTCTGCGACCCGCCGGCGGCCGACCCGGCCCCGGCCGCCGTCCCGGTGCCGGGAGCACCGGCCGCGCCGGTCGCTCCGCCGGCGCCGGTCGTCACGGTGGGGATGGTGAGCCAGGCGATGCGGCAGGTGGAGCTGCCGGCCTCCGAGCTGGTGGTGCAGCCGCCGAACGGACGCACCCTGGTCAACTTCGAGACGAACTTCTACACCGAGCGCGCCGACTTCCTGCGCTCGGTGAACCTCCTGGGCCAGCAGGTGGACCTGCGGATCTCGGCCGCGGCCTACGTGTGGCAGTTCGGCGACGGGTCGGAGCTGAGCACGGCGAGTGCGGGGGCGCCGTACCCCTCCCTCGACGTCACCCACCGCTACGTGACCAAGGGCGAGGTCGCGCCGAGCGTCGACACGGTCTACGTCGCGGACTACCGGGTCGGCGGGGGGCCGTGGGCCGCGGTGCCGGGCTCGGTGACCGTCGCGGGGCCGGCCGAGGCGCTCGAGGTCGTGACCGCTCGCCCGATCCTGGTCGGCTGAGGCAGCACAGCCCTCGGACTACCCGACCTCCCGACCTCCCACTCATCTCAAATAATGAGACCGCCGTCCATCATGTGAGATCCGAGTTGGGTCCGACTCGACCCCGCGGCCTACATTGGTGTCATGTCCACGACCTGGCTGACCAAGCGCCGCGCCGTGGACCACTGCCGGGTCAGCTCGGCACTCTGTCACCGCCCCTGAGTGCCGAGGAGATCTCCGCCCCTTCGTCGGGGGCGCCTCGGCCGACGTCTGCCCTTCTCGTCCGGTCAGCCACGCCAGGAGCACCCATGTCGTCCCGCATCGATCCCCGCGGTCCCCAGTTCGCCGCCGCCGTCACCAGCGTCGTGCTCGCCGCCGTCCTCGTCACGGCCCCGCACGCCATCGCCACCGTCCTGCTGGCGGTGCAGACGGCGCTCTTCGCGCTCGGGGTCGGCCTCGGTGTCCAGCGCACGCCCCACGCCTGGGCGTTCAAGCGCTTCGTCCGCCCGCGCCTCGCGCCCCCCGCCGAGACCGAGGACCCCGGCCCGCCCCGCTTCGCGCAGGCCGTCGGCCTCGTCTTCACCGCCATCGGGCTGCTCGCGCTGCTCAGCGGCGCGACCGTCGTCGGCCTCGTCGCCGTCGGGTTCGCCCTCGCCGCCGCCCTGCTGAACGCGGTCTTCGGCCTGTGCCTGGGCTGCGAGCTCTACCTGACCCTCAAGCGGTTCAGCCCGACCACCGGCTGGCCCGCCCTCCGTCCCCGTCCTCTCTCCGCCCGTCCCGCAACCCTAGGAGCACCATGCCCCGCGAGAACACCCTCGTCTCGACCCAGTGGGTCGAGGAACACCTCGACGACCCCAAGGTGGTGCTCGTCGAGGTCGACGAGGACACCTCCTCCTACGACAAGGGCCACATCCAGGGCGCCATCAAGCTCGACTGGACCACGGACCTGCAGGACCAGGTGCGTCGTGACTTCGTCGACCAGCAGGGCTTCTCCGCCCTGCTCTCCGAGCGCGGCGTCAGCAACGACGACACCGTCGTGCTCTACGGCGGCAACAACAACTGGTTCGCCGCCTACGCCTACTGGTACTTCAAGCTCTACGGCCACGGCGACGTCCGGCTGATGGACGGCGGCCGCAAGAAGTGGGAGCTCGACTCCCGCGAGCTCACCGACGAGGTGCCCACCCGCGAGGCCACGACGTACGAGGCCTCGGCGCAGGACTCCTCGATCCGCGCCTTCCGCGACGAGGTCGTGGCGGCCATCGGCACGCAGAACCTCATCGACGTGCGCAGCCCCGACGAGTACGCCGGCCGGCTCCTGGCCCCGGCCCACCTGCCGCAGGAGCAGGCCCAGCGCGCCGGGCACATCCCGACCGCGGCCAGCGTCCCGTGGAGCAAGGCGGCCAACGACGACGGCACGTTCAAGTCCGACGACGACCTGCGGACGATCTACTCCGACGCGGGCGTCGACTGGAGCAAGGACACCATCGCCTACTGCCGCATCGGCGAGCGCTCGAGCCACACCTGGTTCGTGTTCAAGGAGCTCCTCGGCCAGGACAACGTCAAGAACTACGACGGGTCCTGGACCGAGTACGGCTCCCTCGTCGGCGTCCCGGTCGCGCTCGGCGACGACAAGGGTGACGCCTGATGTGCGGCGCGACCCAGGGCGGTCTGTCCCTCGACGGCGTCAACGTGGCCAAGGAGGCCGTCGTGCAGGGCCAGGTCCTGCGCGCCGGCGAGCCGGTCTCCGGGGCCTACGTCCGACTGCTCGACCGCACCGGTGAGTTCACCGCCGAGGTGCCCACCTCGGCCAGCGGTCACTTCCGTTTCTTCGCCGGCGACGGTGACTGGACGCTGCGTACCCTCGCGCCGAAGGCCGACCCGGTCGACCGCGCGGTGCGTGCCCAGCGCGGCTCGGTCGCCGAGGTCACCGTCTCGATCTGAGGCTCGAGGCGAGGACCTCGGTCACAGCTGGCGCTCGCCCATCATCGCCTCACCGCGCAGGAGGCGGACGCCCTCGTCGGTCGCGAACCTCGCCTGGGCGGCCGGGCTGGCGATCGAGGATCGCAGCGCCTGCAGCACCGGCGTGATGAACGGGTTCAGCAGGCCCGTCTCGATCATGATCGTCCCCGAGGTCACGGGGATCGAGGTCAGCCGGGTGACCGTCGTCCCGGTCCACGATCCGGCGGCCCCGCAGCTGCTGATCTCGAGCATCGGCGGATGGTCGCGCCGCGTGGCGAGCCTGATCGAGCGGACGTCGGCCCAGGCCATCGAGCACGTCGACGTCGGCCCCTCGACGTAGATCCCCCAGGCACCGACGAGCAGGTAGCCGTGGGTGCGGTGACGCCGGAGCACGAGCGGCAGCATCACCGTGGAGGCGAGCGAGAGCAGGACCACGACCGCGACCTGCACGGCGTTCATGATCGCGGCCAGTGGCAGCAGGGTGTACGACGCGAGCAGCATCGCGGCCCAGGCCAGCTTGCGCCCCAGCATCATGGGTCGGTCGTAGTCGACGCGGGTGACCGGCTGGCCGTTGACGACCTCGGAGCGGACCCGATGTCGTTGCGGCGCGGGGTCACGTGGGCGGTGCGTGCGGCCGTCGAGGAAGGCGAGCAGCGTGAAGACCACGGGGGTGGGCAGGAGCATCCACAAGACGCCGCCCCACGTCGTGGCCACCGCGAGCAGCGCGGCCAGCATCGCGACGGAGAACACCTGCATCCATCCGGTCCTGTGCCGCACCCTCGCGACGTACTCCTCCACCGAGTCGGTGAGCTCCAGGTCCTCCCTCATGACCGTGCCCTCGCCCGACTCATCGGGCATCAGCCATCGCGGGCGTGTTGATCGTGCCCTCGAACGGCTCCGGCGCGAGGAGGTCGTCGACGTCGCTCTGCGTGACCAGGCGTTCCTTGCGCCGTTCCTGGGAGTCGTAGGTCCGGTCGATCACCCACGACGTGCCGATCCCGCCGGCGAGCCCACCCAGGACCCCGCCGACGACCGTGCCGGGTGGTCCCAGCCAGCTCGTGCCGAGGGCACCCGCGCCCGCACCGGCCGCGATCGAGCCGAGCAGCCCGCCGCCGTTCGAGGCGACGGCCTGCCCGACAGACTCGCCGTTCCGGAGGTCGTCGTAGGTGCTGTAGGCCACGACGAGGGTGTTCAGCGCACCGAACCCGGCCCGCACCGTGGGCGTGGCCGCCGAGGCCCCCAGTCGCGAGCGACCCTTCGCCGCCTCGACCCCGCGCTCGGCGGCCCGCAGCCTGTCGACCGCGAGGTCGAGGTCCGCAGGGCCCACCCGCAGGTGACCGCCGTCGTCGATGAGCCCACCCAGCAGGCGACCCCAGTGGGTCTTCGAGTGCTCCCAGGCGCGCAGGCCTGACCGCTCCCACGCCCGCACACCGACGTGGGCGGGCAGCTCGCTCAGCCCGACGAAGACGGTCAGCAGCAGGGTGTGCAGCGCCTCGACCTTGGCGGCCGCGGGCCTGACGGCCTCCACCGCGGCGTCCCAGTCCGCCTCGGCCTCGTCCGCGAGCATCATCGCGCGCTGCCAGGCCCGCTCGGCGGCGTCCTCGACCGGGAGGAACGGCTGACCGGCGACACCCGCCTCCGGGGGGTCGATCAGCGTGCCCCTGACCCGCAGGCCACCGGCACGGGCCGCGCTGCGGGCCAGCTCCATCAGCTCCTGGGCGGCGCGCAGCCGGCCGGCGAGGACCTCGACCTCGCCGGCGACGCGCTCGGCCACCTCGGACGTGTCGTCGGCGGCGCGGGCCAGGACGCCCAGCTCGGCGACGTACGCCGCCCCGGCGGCCGAGTCCCACGCCGCACCGCTCTCGCCGCGGACCTGCGCGGTGACGTCGGCCAGCGCGCTCGTGCTCGCGGCGACCGTCGACCGGATCCAGGTCGCGCTGGCCTCGATCGACGCCGGGTCACCGTCGAGGCGGGTGTCGCGCGTCAACGCGACCCGCTCCCGCCCGCCAGCAGGGCCCGGGCGACGGCCTCGTCGGCCGCGGCGTAGGCCTCCGCGCAGCGCCGGCCGGCCTCGGCGAGCTGCACCGTCGAGGCGGTGAGCCGTGCGCCCGCCTCGCTCAGCCCGGCGAGCACCGTCTCGAGCGGGCCCGTCGCCCGCCCGGCGTCGACCCCGACCGGGGCGTGCTCACCGGCAGCACCGAACGCCAGACCGGCACCGGCGAGCACGGCTGCGGCACCGCCGAGGCGCACCTGGTCGACCTCCACACCCATCGCGGTCCTCCGAGTCGGGCCCACCGGTACGGCTCCCGCGGGCGTGCTCCCAGCATGCGACGAACGGCGGTCTGCGCGCTGGCCCCGACCGCTCACCTGTGGACAACCGGGGACGGTGCCGGCGACGTACGGCCGGCGTCGGGCTAGCGGCGGTCGGGCGCCCCAGGCAGTCGCGGGAGCTCGACCACCTCGGCCGCCGACCCGTCGCGCCAGGCCGGCGAGTCGTCCCGACGGCCGTCGACGGCGAACGCCTGCGCCGCGGCGACCGCGGCGTCGGGCGTCGTGGTCGCGGCGCGCGGGTACGTCCCGGCCGTGCGCGCCGCCGTCAGCGTGACGGTCGCGGCCCCGTCGCCACCCGCCTTGCCCGAGACGAGCTGGCCCACGCGCCCGCCGGCGTCGACGTGGACGACCACGTGGTCCCCCTCATCGGTGACCGCGACGTCGAGGCGCGCGCCACCGGACCGCAACAGGCTGACCGACGTACGCCGTCGTCCGTCGAGCGCGCGGACCGCGGCGGCCGTGGCCGACGGGTCCGGTCCCTCCGTGACGACGTCGACCTCGGCCTCGTCGTGGACCATCACCGTCGCCGCCGAGGAGGCGGCGACGACGTCGGCCGGGGCGAGCACCCGCCCGCCCCCACGAGCAGTAGACCCGTCGGCCCCGTCGGACCCGCCGCGCGCTGCTGGACGAACCACAGCGCGACGATCGCCGACCAGCCCGCGACGACGGCCGAGAAGAACCAGGCCACCATTCCACCGTCGCCACCCACCAGGCCGCCTGCGGCGAGTCCGCCGAGGAGCCCGACGAACGCCAGCGGGAGTCGCGTCGCCCGGGGCGCCACGACGACCAGCGCCGCCACGGCGAAGGCCCCCAGAGCCAGTGCGGCGACCAGCGCCACCGAGGCGCCCCGCACCACCGGCAGCACCCACCCCAGCGCGGCCGCCCCGCCGATCACCACGGTGTCGAAGACGGGCTCGGGCTTGCGGACCCGGCCCCGGGTCACTCCTGCGGCCATGTCGCCCACCCTAGGCGGCCCCGACGGGCTAGTCCCACGGCAGCCCGAGCTGGTCGCGCAGCGAGTCTCCGCCGCCACCGACCGCCGTGCCGACCCCTGCCGAGCCCCACATCGCCTGGGTGTTCGCCCCGCTGAGGTTGGTCAGCCCGGAGCCGCTGCGGACACCGAAGTAGGACTGCTGCGACAGCGTGCTCGTGCCCTGGCTCGAGAGCCCCAGCCGGCTCGAGGCCCTGCTCGCCGAGCACACCACCGCCGGTCGCGAACCCGCCGCTGGTCAGCCCACCCATCACGTCCACGTCGTGGCCCTGGACCAGGTCGTTGACCGCGGAGCCGGCGAAGCCGCCGCCGAAGTTGATGGCGCCGGTGGCCAGCTGGGAGACCCTGCTGGTCGCGGTGTGACCGGCCTGGTGGGCCAGCGTGCCGCCCGCGGGTCCCGCCGCACCACCGACACCGCCGGCGACCACGCCGCCCAGGCCCGCCGCCGAGCGCGCCCTGCAGCGTGAGGTCGTCGCGGTTCTTCACCAGGTACGTCGCCTCCGAGCTCACCCCGCCGATGGCGGCGTTGAAGCCGACCGAGGTGGCCAGGGCGCGCGTGCCGTTGGTCGCGGCCTTGGCCGCCCACGAGGCCGCCCCGCCGCCCGCGGCGCCGAGCGCGGCGGACATCGCGACCTGGCCCCAGCTGACCTCGCCGGTGGTGTACTTCTGCAGGCCCGTGTCGATGCCCGCCGAGATCAGCCCGATGCCGACGGTCGGGCCGAGCGGGGTGGCCATCAGGGCGACCCCGCCGACGACCATCGCGCCGGCGGCGACGTACTCCCAGTTGTCCTCCATCCAGCCGCCGACCGCGCCGGCGACCCCGTTGAGCGGGGTGCTGTGCGCGTCGCGGTAGGCCTGCAGGTCGGCGTCGGTCATCGGGGCCAGGCCGAGCGGGTCGAGGGCGTGGAGCGGGTCGTTGCCGGCGAAGGCGTACGGGTTGCCCGCCCAGGGTGCGCCCACGGCCGGGTCGACCGGGTCGCGGGAGAGGAACCCGCGCGTCGACGGGTCGTAGGCCCGGGCGTGCAGCCACTCCAGGCCCGCCACGACGAGCTCACCGGTTGGTGCGACCGATGCCGGGCCCGACCCTGCGACCGGTTCCGCGCCGCCGAGCAGGCTCCAGGGGTCCTCGGTGTGGCCGCCGGCGCGCCAGGTCGGGTCGGTCCAGGAGCCGCCGACGCCGGTGACGGGACCGCCCGGGACGACGGCGGTGCCGCCCAGGCCGAGCAGGGCGCGCAACGGGTCGGCGGTGTCCCAGACGACCTCGAGGTCGTCGACGGCGGCCAGCTCGCCGAGCGCGTCGACGTCGAGCCGGTGGTGCTCGCTGCCACCGACGGGGTCGACGTCGGCGACGGCGCTCAGCCAGCCCGTGGCGCCCCAGGTGTAGTCGCGTCGCGAGCCGTCGGGCCCCTCGTCGCGCACCCTGCGCCCGGCGGCGTCGTGCACGTGGGTGGTCTGCGCGCCGTCGCGCACCGTGTGGACGGGCTGGCCAGCGGCGTCGAAGGCCCGCTCGACGACGGCGCGGGAGCCGTCGGCGCGCTCCACGGTCTCGGTGACGAGCCGCCCGGCGGCGTCGTAGCGCCAGCGGGTGCGCGCCGTCGCGGTCCGGGCCCCGACGAGCTGGTGGGCCTGGTCGTAGTCGTAGGTCGTCATCTCGCCGTCGCGCTCGAGCTGCAGCACCCGCCCGGAGGGGTCCCGCTCGACCCGGGTGCGGTGCCCCCCCTCGGGCAGGTCGCGGCCGCCGGACTCGACGGCGCTCAGCCATCCCTGGGACCACGTCCACCGGTGCCGGGCGGCCCCGGTGATCGCCGCGACGACCCGACCGTCCGCGTCGTGCTCGACGTCGACGCGGCCCAGCAGGGGGTGGGTCATCGAGGTGAGGCGCCCGCCCGCGTCGTGGGCGTACGCCGTCCGCTCGCCGTCGGGCGCGACCCGCGCGGCGACGCGACCCTCGGCGTCGTGCTCCCACGCCACGGTGCGCTCGTCGCGGCTGCGCGAGACCAGCAGCCCGCGGGCGTCCCACGCGAGCTCGTGACGACGCCCGGACCGGCCCTCGCGCGCGCTCTCGTGGACCACCAGCCGGCGGCCCGCGACGTCCCGCTCGACCCGGGTCCAGGGCGACCCGTCGACGGTGGTGGCGACCAGCCGGCCGGACTCGTCGTAGGCCCAGGCCAGCTCGGTGCCTGTCGCGTCGGTGTGTCCCACCAGCCGACCCGCGGCGTCGTAGCGCCACCGGCGGCCCCGCCCCCGGGGGTCGGTCTCCTCGACGAGGTTGCCGAGCACGTCGTACGTGCGCTCGGTGCGGGCGCCGAGGGCGTCGACGACGGCCGTGGTGCGGCCCTGCGCGTCGTGCTCGTAGCGGGTGGTGGCCCCGTTGGCGTCGGTCGCTGCGACCAGCTGCCCGGCGGCGTCCCAGGTCAGCGTGCGGCGCCCGTGCCGGGGCTCGTCGACGGTCGTGACCCGCCCCATCGCGTCGCGCTCCAGCACGGTGGTGCCGACGCCGGGCTGGTGGTGCTCGAGCACCCGGCCCACCGCGTCGTGGCGCCATGTGGTCTCCTCGCCCGTCGGCGAGACGACGCGCTCGAGGCGCCCGTCCTCGCTGCGGTGGAAGGTGGTCTGCGCGCCGTCGGGGTCGCTACGCCGGGCCAGCCGGCCGCAGGCGTCGTAGGCCAGGTGCGTGGTCGCCCCGGACGGGGAGCGGACCTCGACCGCGCGCCCGGCGGCGTCGCGGACGACGGTGGTCGACCCGCCGGCCTCGTCGACGGACTCGACGACACGGCCGCACCGGTCGTAGCGGCGCAGGAGCGTGGCTCCGTCGGCGGCGACCTCGGCGACGACGCGACCGAGGGCGTCGACGCGGACCTCCTGGCTGAGCAGGGCGTCGGAGACCCGGGCGGTGCCCCCGGCGCGGTCGGTGCTCGCGTGGCGGACGACGCCGTCGGGCTCGGTGCTGGCCACGACCGCCCCGGTCGCGTCGTGCCGGCGCTGCCAGCGGCCCCCGGCCGGGTCGAGGGTCTCCACGAGGCGGCTCAGGGCGTCGTGGGTGTAGCGCCACGTGGTGCCGTCGGGCAGCTCGACCGAGGCGAGCAGGCCGAGGTCGTCGCAGCGGCGGGTGGTGCTGCGGCCCAGGGGGTCGGTCAGCGTGGCGACGCCACCGTCGGGACCGTGCTCGATGCTGGTGCGGCCGCCGGCGGGGTCGACCATCGCGGTGAGCCGGCCGGCCGCGGTGTGCTCGTAGGCGAACATCGCGCCGTCGGGCTCGGTGCGGCGCACGAGCCTCCCGGGCTCGTCGTAGTCGTAGGTCGTGCGGTGACCCGCGGGCGACACGGCGGCGACGACCCGGCCGACGTGGTCGCGCTCGAGGCGGGCGGTGCGGTCCTCCGCGTCGGTCGTGGCCACGAGGTCGCCGTGCTCGTCGTGGGTCAGGCGCAGGCGTACGCCGGTGGGGTCGGCGACCTCGCGCAGCAGGCCGTCCTCCCAGCCGAAGCGCGTCACCCCGCCCTCGCCGTCGGTGAGCGTCTCGGGCTGGCGGCTCGTACCCGCGTAGGTCAGCGAGCTGCGGCCGACCTCCTCGTCCTCGACGTGCACCGCGACGGCGACGACGCGGTCGAGGTCGTCGTGCTCCCAGCGCAGGGAGGCGCCCTCGGGGGTCACCTGGTGCACCCGCCGGCCCCGCTCGTCGTACTCGGTGACCGTGACCGACCCGTCGCGCTCGGTCAGCAGCACCGGGTTGCCGTGGGCGTCGTAGGCGGTGGACTGACGCTCACCGTGCGCGTCGATCGCACCGACGAGGCGGCCGCGCCGGTCGCTGATCCAGGTGTCGGAGCGGGTGCCGTCGTCGTCGGAGACGACGGTGACGCGGCCCGGCAGGTAGGCGTAGCGCGAGACCCGGCCGTGCGGGGAGCGCTGTGCGACGACCCGGCCCTGCTCGTCGTAGGAGTTCTCGACCTCGACGACCCCGTCCGGGTCGGTCACGGAGTCGATCCGGTCGTCCTCGTCCCAGCTGTAGCGGCGCACGCCGCCGCCGGGCAGGGTGGCTGCGACCAGCCGGCCGGCCCCGTCGTAGGTGTAGTCGACGCGGCGGCCGTCGTCGGCGCGAAGTCCGACCAGCTGGGCGGGACCGTCGACCGACTGGGGGTCGGACCAGACGAGGTCGAGGCCCCGGCCCCGTTCGTGCTCGAGGCGGGTGAGCCGGCCCTCGTGCCACGTCGCGCGGACGCCGGTCCCGTGCCCGCGGGTGGTGGCGAGTAGGTGACCTGCGGGGTCGAAGGTCCAGCGGCACCCGGTGTTGTCGCGCATCACGAGGCGGTCGCCGTCGCGCTCCAGCCACAGGTTGCCGTCGGTCGCGCGGCCCCAGCCCGCGCCGAGGCGCCCGAAGTGGATCTCGCGACCCTCCGGCAGCCGTACGCGGGCCCGTTCCTCGTCGAGAGCGACCCCGGCCTCGGTCCACGCCGACCAGCCGGTCCCGAGGGCGCGGCCGCCGTCACCGGTGCGGTCGTCGACGGAGTTGTAGGTCCGGCTGAAGCGGAGGTCGGCGCAGCCGCCGGTGAGGGCGAGGTCGATCTCGGTCTCGACGAAGTTCCCGGTTGCGGTGTTGACCGGGTCGTCGGCGTAGCCGCTGGTGGGCGGGTGGCCGACGCCCTGGGGCATCTCGATGGTGAGATCGTCGCGGGTGGCGCCGACCCCGGCGGCCTGCAGGCTCGCTGCGAGGGCGGAGTCGGCGAGGCGGACGACGGCGCCGTCGCTGCCGGCCCGCGCGAAGGCGTCGGCGACGACGCGCGCCCAGCGGGCGTCGCCGCGGTTGGCCTGGCAGAAGGCGTCGAAGCCGCTCACCACGCCGTCGGCCTCCAGGACGCCCCACGTGGTGCCGGCCCGGAAGGAGTCGTAGTCGGTGGACACCGTGCCCTGACGGGCCTGCAGGGTGTCGGTGGCGCCGTCCGCGTTGGCCGCGAAGGTGCGCAGGTCGGCGGGTCGCGCCGAGGAGGTGCCGCCGTCGCTGCCGGCGGTCGGGGGAGGGTCCGCGCGCGGGGTCGGGGTCGGGGGGTCGACGCGCCGCGGCGGCGGCGGGTCCTGGGGGCCCGGTGGTGGCTGGTCGTGGTCGCCGAACGCGAGGCCGAACGTCGCGTCGCTGGCCAGGCCCTTGAGGTCGCCGCTGAACGAGTCGTGCTCGGCCTGCCATGCCCGGGCCTTCTCGCGGCGCTCCTGCTCGGCGCGGGCGAGGTCGCGCAGGTACGTCGTCTCCTCGGCCATCCGGGTCAGGGCCGTCGCCAGCTCGCGCGCGTCCGAGTCGGCGGTGCGTGCGTTGGACGTGAACAGGCGCGAGAAGTACCCGCGGAAGTCCGTCGAGGCCGTCTCGACCCCGCTGTTCCAGCGCGAGGCGTGCCAGGTCACCTCCGAGGAGGCTGACTGGCACGTGCTGATCAGGCGGTCCGCACCTGCGAAGTCGAAGGGGACGTCCTCGATGTTGCCGCTGATCTCACCCATGGCTTGCGCGTCGCTCCCGCTGTCGTGGTCGTCAGGCCGCCAGCATTATGACCCGCGACGGGTCCTCAGTCACGGGTATCGGGTAGGCCGACCAGTAGGCCGACCCGGGGGCAGGGTCGCGACCGCGATCAACGTCGTGAGCGGGACGGCGAGCACCAGCCCGATGCTGGTCGCGAGGGTGCGGACGACCTCCTGGCCGATCTCCTCGGTGGCCAGGAGGTCCAGGAAGGGCAGGTCGTAGAGCCGCAGCGACGAGCAGCACGACCAGCGACGCGCCGGCGTAGGCGAAGACGATGGTGTAGATCGTCGAGGCGATGTGGTCGCGCCCGATCCGCATCCCGCTGACGAACACCGCCCGGCGGCTCATCTGCGGTGCCGCGGCCCGGATCTCCCAGACCGCCGAGGACTGCGTGATCGTGACGTCGTTGAGCACCCCGAGGCCGGCGATCACGATCGCACCGGACAGCAGGCCGGTGAAGGACAGGGCGGCATCGGTCGAGGCGAGCAGCTGGCCTCCCTCGTCGGCGACGCCGGTCAGCCGGGTCGCCCCCACCGCGAACGACCCGAGCGCGGCGATCAGCACCACCCCACCCAGCGTGCCGGCCAGGGCCGCGCTGGTGCGCAGCGACCAGCCGTGGGTCGTGTAGAGCACCACGAACATGATCGCGCTGGAGCCCACCACCCCGACCAGCACGCCCGACTCGCCGGAGAGCAGGGCGGGCAGCACGAAGAGTCCCCCCACGGCGGCGGCGAAGGCGAGGCCGAGCAGCGCCATCAACCCCCGCCAGCGCGCCACGGCGAGCACCACCACGACGAAGGCGAGCGCCAGCAGCGCGACCGGCGTCGTCCGGTCGGTGCCGAAGTAGGTGTAGGTGGCCGCGCTGCCCGTGGCGGCCGGCGTCCGGATCAGGCGGACCTCGTCGCCGACCTCGAGGTCGGAGGCGAGCACCTCGGGGGGTACGCCGACCAGCACCTCGCCGTCGTCGGCGTCCTCGCCCAGGACCCGCACGCCCACCTGGCCGCAGTCGTCGGCGGGCGCTCCGGGCTCACACGGCTCCTGGAGCTCCTCGACGCTCGCGGAGACCAACGTGACGCCGGGGACGGCGAACTGGAGCTCACCGGAGAGGTCGTCGACGCGGTCCCCGTCGGGCCACAACCAGACCAGTCCGGCGACGGTCAGCAGCAGCGCGAGGACCAACGAGCCGAGCAGCAGCGCCCGCGGGAGCGGGTCGACCTCGACCTCCGCATCGACCTCGCCCGAGCGGTGCGCGTGCGATCCACCCATCGTCAGCCCGGCTCGGCGCCCGCGGGCAGGGCGGCCTGCCGGGGGCGGGAGAGCTGGCGGAGCGGCATCGGCACCACGCGATCGTGGCAAGGACGCCGCCGCCGATCAACTCTCCGCGGGTTGGTCGATCGATCGATCAACAACGATCTCCGGTTTGTTCGATCGATCGATCAACCGGTGGACGAGGGTGTCCCGGCGGGCTCAGCGCTCGAGCAGCAGCGTGACCGGGCCGTCGTTGACGCTCGCGACCTGCATGTCGGCGCCGAAGACGCCTCGCTCCACCCGGGCCCCGAGGGAGGCCAGCTCGTCGCAGAACCGTTCGTACGCCGGCTCGCTGACCTCGCCCGGCGCGGCCGCCTGCCAGGTCGGTCGGCGGCCCTTGCGCGCGTCGCCGTACAGCGTGAACTGGCTGACGACCAGGACCGGCGCGGCCACGTCGGAGGCGGACTGCTCCTCGCGCAGCACCCGCACGCCCCAGACCTTGCGGGCCATCCAGGCGATCTCCTCCGGGCCGTCGCCGTGGGTGATGCCGACGTAGACCAGCAGGCCGGGCTCGTCGATCGCCCCGACGACCTCGCCCCCGACCGTCACCGACGCCGACGTGACCCGCTGCACCACCGCTCGCACCGGCCGAGCCTGTCACGGACGGGTGTCGGACCGCTGTGCCAGAGTGCGTCCGGTGAGCCACGCCGCCCTGAGCACCGCCCCGCGACCCGACGGCATCCTGATCACCGTGGCCCCGACGGGAGCGGAGACGGCCAAGGCCGACTGCCCGCACCTGCCCACGACGCTCGACGAGCTCGTGCGTGCCGCCCAGGAGTCCGAGGCCGCCGGCGCCTCGATGGTCCACGTGCACGTCCGCGACGACGAGCACGCCCCGACGCTGGAGATCGCGCGGCTCAGCGAGACGGTCCGGCGCTGCGCGAGCAGACCCGGCTGGTGGTGCAGCTCTCCACCGGCGGGTCGGTGCACGACCCCCTCGACCAGCGGCTCCGGGTGCTCGAGGCCGGTCCCGACTCGTGCAGCCTGACCCTCGGCACGGTGAACTTCGGCGACGACGTCTTCTCCAACCCGTGGGGGTTCATCACCGAGCTCTACCAGGCCACGCAGGAGCGCGGCGTCGTGCCGGAGTTCGAGATCTTCGACCTCGGCCAGGTCACGACGCTGCGCCGGCTGCTCGACCGCCACGGTCTGCCGGCCGGGGGAGCGGTGCACTGCGACTTCGTGATGGGCGTGCCCGGCGGCATGCCCGGCACCGCCCAGGCCCTGGTCGCCGCGCACGCCGCGCTGCCCGCCGAGGTCAGCTCGTGGTCGGCCACCGGCGTCGGGCGTACGGCGGTCCCGGTCGCGATGACCGCCCTGGCCATGGGCGGCCACCTGCGGGTCGGCCTGGAGGACACCCTGACCCTGCGCCCGGGGGTCCCGGTCGAGTCCAACGCCCAGCTCGTCGAGCGCGCCGTCCGCCTCGCCGGCGAGGCCGGCCGCACGGCGTACGACCCGGACGAGGCGCGCGCGCTGCTGCGGTTGCCGGCGCTGGCGGCCTGAGGGCGCGCGCCTGCGCGCCACCCACGACCGGCCCACCCACGACCGGCCCACCCTGCAGGCGCGCGGGTGGTCGTAGGTTCGACCCATGAAGGCGATCACCTACCCGGCGTACGCCGAGGACCCCTCGACCACCCTGACGCTCAGCGACGTCGACGACCCCAAGGTCGGCCCCGACTTCGTCGGGATCGACGTGCGGGCCAGCTCGGTCAACCCCGTCGACTGGAAGATCGCGACCGGGGGGCTCGACGCCATGCTCGACACGTTCTTCCCCGTCGTCCCGGGCTGGGACGTCGCCGGCGTGGTGACGCAGGTCGGTCCGGCCGTCACGGGCCTCGCCGTGGGCGACGAGGTCTTCGGCTACGTCCGGCGCGACTCCGTGCACGCCGGGACGTACGCCGAGAAGGTCGCCGCCCCGCAGCGCTGCGTCACGCACAAACCCGCACGCGCCTCCTTCGAGGAGTCCGCCGCCCTGCCGCTGGCCGGGCTCACCGCGCACCAGTGCCTCGAGGCGATCGGGGTGCGCGCGGAGGACACGGTGCTCGTGCACGCCGCCGCCGGCGGGGTCGGGTCGCTGGCCTGCCAGCTCGCGGTCGCGCGTGGTGCACGCGTGATCGGCACCGCCTCGGAGGACAACCACGACTTCGTCCGCTCCCTCGGCGCCGAGCCGGTGGCGTACGGCGACGGGCTGGCCGAGGCCGTGCGCGCGCTCGTGCCCACCGGGGTCAGCGCCGTCCTCGACACCCAGGGCGGCGACGTCCTCACCGCCAGCGTCGCTCTGCTGGCCGAGGGCTCGACCGGGCGGATCGCGTCGGTCGCCGACCCCGCCGTGGCCGAGCACGGGGGCCGCTACGTCTTCGTCCGGCCCAGCGTCGACGACCTCGCCGAGCTCGCGCGTCTCTTCGACGCCGGGGACCTGCGCGTCGAGGTCGCCGCGACGTTCCCGCTGGCCGAGACCGCGGCGGCGTGGGCGCGCAGCATGGAGGGCCACGTGCGCGGCAAGCTGGTCATCACCGTCCCCTGAGGTCACCACGGCCGAGCCCGACTGAGAGTGGAACCTCGGCTCGCAGAAAGTGGAACCTCGGCTCGCAGAAGGGTGGAACGTCGGCGGTGGTCCAGACCGGTTCGGGGCTTGGGCACGCTCGGGGCGGGCTCGCCCTTGAGATCGGGCCCCGGCGATCCGAAGACACAGGTGCCCTTGCAGCCGTGGCTCACACCTGCGGCGCCCCCCGGCACAGAGGACCCCCCGCCATGTCCACGCGCACCGCCCCTTCCTCCCCACCCCCCGCCGCCCCCGTCCCGCTCGACGCGAGCTGTCACGACGCGGGATGCGCGGGATTCAGCGCATCCCGACGCAGCGTGCTGCGCGGCCTGGCCGTCGGCGGCGTGACCACCGTGACCGGCTCAGCCGTGACCACCATGGCGGGAGGCTCCGCCTTCGCGGGCGACGCTGCCCCCGGGGACGACTCCATCCTCGTGGTCGTCTCGCTGCGCGGCGCCGCCGACGGGCTCTCGATGGTGGTCCCGCACGGGGACCCGGTGTACTACCAGGCGCGGCCGCGCATCGCCGTCCCCGCCGACCAGCTCCTCGGTCGCGACGCGTTCTTCGGGCTGCACCCGGCGATGCAGCCGCTGCTGCCGATGTGGACCGCAGGCGAGCTGGGCGCGATCCACGCGACGGGCCTGCCGGTGGCCAACCGGTCGCACTTCGCGGCGATGGAGGAGCTCGAGGACGCCGACCCCGGCTCCACCCAGCGCACGGGGTGGCTCAACCGGCTGCTGGGGGAGAGCGCGTCGAACAACCCGGTCGAGGGTCTGTGCATCGGCTCCGGGACCTCGCCGACCTCGATGTACGGCGACAACCCGGCCATCTCGTTCGGCAGCCTCGACACCGCGACGCTCGCCGGCGACAACCCCAACGACCTGCGCCACTCCCGCCGGGTCAGCCTGGAGCAGATGTGGGCCTCCGACGACTCCCGGATGGGCCGGGCGCTGCGCGGGGCGCTCACGGCGATCGACGACCTCGCCCCCGCCGCGCGGGCGGCCGACAACGCGGCCCGCTATCCCAGCTCCGACCTCGGCCGGGCCCTGGCCGACCTCGCCCAGACCCTGCGTGGCGGGAGTCGACACCCGGCTCGTCACGATCGACTCCGGCTCCTGGGACCACCACAACAACGTCGGCACGCCTGCCGCCGGTCGGTTCCTGGGGTGCATCGACGACCTGGCGAAGTCGCTGGCGGCCTTCTTCGACGACCTCGGCGACGTGCGCTCCCGGGTCACGCTGGTGACCATCAGCGAGTTCGGCCGCCGCGTGGTGGAGAACTCCTCGTGGGTCTCGACCACGGGTGGGGCAACGCCATGCTCGTCGCCGGAGCCGGCGTCAGCGGCGGTCGCTACTACGGACGCTGGCCCGGGTTGGAGAACGCCCTCGACGCCGACCTGCGGGTCACCACCGACTACCGCAGCGTGCTCGCCGAGATCGTCGCGGCGCGCTTCCCCGGCGCGTCGACCAGCACGGTGTTCCCGCAGTTCACCCGCGAACGCGTCGGGTTCATGCGGGGCCAGTGAGCCCCGCGCCACCACCAGCACGACCGGGACCCCCCGCCCGGCGCTCGACCCGCACCATCACCCGGCACGACCTCCCTCACCCCCATGAGTCCCCCGGAGCCACCGATGTCCCAGCCCCCCACCGTCGACCGTCCCCCCACCGGCCGAGCGACCCGCCGTGACACGGCGCGCCTCCTTCGGTCTCCTCGGCGCTGCCGCCGTCGCCGGGATCGGCGGCTCCGTCGACCGACCTCGCCGCGCCGGCCGTGGCCGAGGCCCACCCGTCGCGCCTCCACCCACGCCGTCGTCGTCGCCGCCGGAAGCACCACCACCCGCACGGCAACGGCGGTCACGGCCACGGCGGCGGCGGGAAGGGCGACCCCAAGCCGGACCCCACGCCCGACCCCCGGACCCCACGCCGGACCCCACGCCCGACCCCACGCCCGACCCCACCCCGGACCCGACCCCGACCCCACCCCCGACCCGACCCCGACCCGACCCCGACCCCACCCCGGACCCCGACCGCGCGGACTCGCTCGGACTGACCCCCCAGGACCGGGTCGTGGCCAGTCGCTTCTCCTACGGCCTGACCCCGTCGCTCGCGCAGGAGGTCGTCGCCGCGGGCGGGGGCGCAGCCTGGTTCGAGCGCCAGGTCGAGCTCGCCGCGCAGGGCGACCCGGCGTACGGCATCGCCGACTGGTTCCCCGAGCTGCACCGGAGCCCGCAACAGCTGTGGGCCGCCCAGCTCAGCGGCGCGATGCCCGGCTACGAGGTGATGAACGTCCTGGCCAGCCGTGAGCTGGTTCGCCGCATCGAGTCGCCGGCCCAGGTCCTCGAGTCGATGGTCGAGTTCTGGACCAACCACCTGCACGTGCGCGCCCAGGGCGACAACTACTTCCAGTGGCGCGTCGACTACGGCGACGTCGTACGCCGTCACGCCCTCGGCCGCTTCGAGGACCTGCTGGCCGAGGCGGCCCTGCACCCGGCGATGCTGCTCTACCTCAACGCCGGCATCTCCACCAAGGCGCACCCCAACGAGAACCTCGGCCGCGAGCTGCTCGAGCTGCACACCCTCGGCGTCGGGGCCTACAGCGAGGACGACGTCAAGAACGCCGCCCGCATCCTCACCGGCTACCGCATCGACATGGGCCGCACCTTCGAGAAGTCCTACGTCCCGGCCGATCACTGGACCGGACCGGTCCAGGTGGTCGACTTCACCCACCCCAACCCGGCCGCGGACGGGCAGCAGGTCGCGGCTGGTCTCCTGTCCTACCTGGCTCGTCACCCGCTGACGGCCCGCCGGGTCGCGCGCAAGCTCGTCACCTGGTTCGTGGCCGACCAGCCCTCCGAGGCGCTCGTCGAGCGACTGGCCCAGGTCTACCTCGACCACGACACGCAGGTCCTGCCCGTGCTGCGTGCCCTCGTCGCGAGCCCCGAGCTGGTGGCGTCGGTCGGCGACAAGCTGCGCGACCCCGGTCAGGACGTCGTCGCCACCTACCGGGTGCTCGGCGCCCGGATCGGTCAGCCCGTCAGCGCCAGGTCGGCGGCCGTCGTGATGCGGCAGCAGGCGAACCTCATCGGGATGCAGCCCTACGACTGGACCAGCCCCGACGGCGCACCGCTGCACGGCGAGGCCTGGGCCACGCCGGCCCGGGCGATGGCCTCGACCCGGGTGCACTGGGCGCTGGGCAACGGCTACTCCCCGAACGACGCCGACATCACCTATCGCACGCCGCAGCAGTGGCTGGGCGGTCAGGTCCCGACCACGATGCGGGCGGTCGTCGCCGAGCTGTCCCGGCAGATCCTGGTCAGCGAACCGCCGGCGGGCATGCTGGACACCGCGTGCTTCCTGGCCCGAGCGACACCCGACGAGCCGATCGGCCCCTCGCACCGCGCGCTCGGCTACGTGTGGGGCCAGCTGGTCGCCACGTTCCTGGACCACCCCACCCGCTACCGCCGCTGAGCAGCGCCCGCACCAGGTGACTACGATCGCGCAGGCCGACCATCTGAGAACCCGAGGGGGAGCACGGTGCGTGTCCTGCTGATGCACAACCACCACGCCTCGCTGGGCGGCGCGATGGAGGTGCTGGCCGACGAGATGGCCCTGCTCCAGGACGCCGGGCACGAGGTGCGTCAGCTGACCCTGGCTGCGGCCGAGGACCTCGGGCTCTCGGCCGCCCGCGCCGGTCTCAAGGCGGTGTGGAACCTCGAGACCGCCCGCGAGATGGCCTCGGTGCTGAAGGAGTTCCGGCCCGACGTGGTCCACGTCCACACCCCGTTCCCGCTGCTCTCACCGGCGGTGTTCCGGGTCGCCGCACGGCACGGCGTACCGGCGGTGACCACGCTGCACAGCTACCGCTACTCCTGCATCGCCGGCACCTGCCACCGGGCGGGCTCGGTCTGCGAGGACTGCGTCGGGAGCACCCTCAAGCTCGCGGGCCTGCGACACCGCTGCTACCACGGCAGCCTGGGAGCCAGCGGCGCCCTGACCGCGAGCCTGCTGCTGCACCGCTCGATCGGCACCTTCTCGCACTCGGTGACCCGGTTCATCGCCCTGACCCCGTTCTCCCAGCGGCTGCTGGTGCGCGACGGCATCCCGGCGGCGCACGTCACCGTCAAGGCCAACAGCGTCGCCGACCCCGGCGGTGCGGTGCCGGCCCGGACCGCTGACCCCTACGTCGCCTTCGCGGGTCGCCTGATCGACGTCAAGGGCATCCGCACGCTCCTCGACGCGTGGCGGGAGGCGCGCCCCGGGTCTACGGCTGCGGATCGCGGGCGACGGCGAGCTGCGCCCGCTCGTGGAGCAACGCTGTGCCGAGGACCCCTCGATCGAGTACGTCGGGTGGCTGCCCGAGGCGGACATGGCGCAGTTCCTCGGTGAGGCGCACAGCGTCGTCGTGCCCTCCGAGTGGTACGAGGGGCAGCCGCTGGTGTGCCTGCGAGCCCTGTCGGTCGGCACCCCCCTCATCGTCTCGGACCTGGAGAACCTCGCCGAGGACGTGCTCGCGGACGAGGCCGGCGTCGCCTTCGCGACCGGCGACCCGGCGTCGCTCGCCGCGGTGCTGCGGGACCTGCTCGTCGACCCGGCGGTGTGGAGCGCCCGCGGGACGGCTGCCCGGGCCTCCTACCTGGCCCGGCACACGCCGCAGGCGACGGTCGCGACCCTGGAGCGGATCTACGCCGAGGTCGTCGCCGAGACGGCAGCGGGTCGGTCAGCGGGCCGGTCAGCGGGCGGCGGCCAGCCAGGGCGGTAGGGCCTCGACCCGGTCCTCGAGCAGCGCGGCCAGGCGACGCAGGTCGTCGGCGTACAGCGGTGCGAGCTGGGCGCGCGTCGGGGCGTCGACGGAGTCCGCGCGCAGCGTGGCCCGGCGTACCAGCTCACGCATCCGGTAGGAGGTCATCCGCTTCAGGGTGGCGCGGACGCGCTCGTTGCGCGTCGCGGCCCAGATGATCCGGTGGGCCGTCGCCGAGCGCGGGGTGCCGGAGATGTTGACGCGCGGCACCCCCGCCGCCTCGCCCTCCACCGGGGGGGCGCCCACGAAGCGCAGCACCCGCGCCACCGTGGCCTCGTAGTCGGCCTGGAGGTCGTCGTAGAACCAGACCCCGACCTGCTCGGCGGGGAACGCGTCGAGGAAGGCGCCGACGGCGTCGGCGTACCTGCTCATGGACTCGTAGTGCCACAGGTGGTGCCAGTTCGCGGCCCGCCGCTCCGCCTCACGCTCGAAGGCGGTCCGGAACTCCTCCTCGGGCTCGAACCCGCGGGCCCGCATGTACTGGTAGGCGGAGTAGGCCCGGTCGACCGGCTCCCGCAGGATGATCGCGATCCGCATCTCGGGGTTCATCTCGAGGATCTTCGGGATGGCCCGGTCGTGGTGGTACAGGGTCGACACGGAGCCGTCGCCCCGGCACGGGCGCGTGGTGCCCGCGAACAGGTCCAGGTAGGCGTCCTCGTCGGTGACGGCGACCCGGTTGATCGTCGCCTCGTCACCCGGTGCCTCGAAGGCGGCGCGGGTGCCGTGCAGGGCGAAGAACTGCGGCTCCTTCGGGTTCGTCACGAAGACCGCGGGGTGGGTGCGCAGCCCCTCGACGAGGCCCGTCGTGCCGCTGCGGCCGGCGCCCGCGACGAGGAACGTCGGGCCCAGCGCGGGTGCACCAGTGTCCGGCATGGCTCTCCCTCGACGGTGCCCGGCGGGCTCGGGCGTGCTCGGACCGGAGCAACCTACCGGTGCCGGGGTGCGAGCTCGACACTGAGGGGTGGGCCAGACCAATGCACGGTAGAGGCTCATCAACGACTAAACTCGAATACCAACCCGCGTATCGGGAGCCGCAGGCTCAGACCGGGCACACCTGAGGCAAGGGAGGACACGACGTGCGCATCCTGCATGTCTCCGAGGTCTCCTGGGGCGGGGTGGTGAATCTCGTCCACGAGTTCACGGCGGCGCAACAGGCCCGGGGAGACGTCGCGATGGTGCTCGCGCCGCCCAGGTTCCCGAGCGCCGTCGGGTGTCCCGATCGAGCGGTGGGACCTGGCGCGAGGCGATCCGAGGACCTACCTGCGCGCCCTGCGCCAGCTGCGCGCGACGGTCCAGCAGTTCCGCCCGGACGTGGTGCACCTCCACTCCTTCGTCGCGGGGGTGCTCGGGCGCCTGCCCGGCACGGTCTGCGGGGTCCCGGTGGTCTACCAGCCGCACGCGTGGTCCTTCGACCTGCGCGAGGAGCGTCTCTTCGGCGCCTCGGTGCGGGCCTGGGAGCGCCTGGCCGGACGCCGCACCCAGGTCCTGGTCACGAACTGCCAGGACGAGATCGACGAGGGCCGCCGCGCCGGGATCTTCGCGGAGGCGGTCAACATCGGCGTCGCGATCGACCCGTCCCACTTCTATCCGGTCACCGACGACGAGCGCGCCCGGCACCGCGACCAGTGCGGCGTCACCCGGCCGCGGGTGCTCGTGTGCATCGGGCGGTTGGTCCGCCAGAAGGGCCAGGACGAGCTGGTGCGTGCCTGGGAGCGCAGGCCGCTCCCCGACACCGAGCTCGTCCTGCTCGGCCCCGGGGACGTCGTGCCCCTCGCGGCAGCCGCTCCCCAGGAATGGGGCAGGACCATCCGTGCCGTGGGCGAGCAGGCCGACGTGCGCCCGTGGATGTGGGCCGCCGACGCGCTCGTGCTGTCCTCGCGCTACGAGACCGTCGCCCTGGTGATCGCCGAGTCGATGGCGTGCGGCCGGCCGGTCGTGGCCACCGCCGTCAACGGGGCCCGCGAGGTCCTGCTCGAGGGGACGGGACCCGCCGCCGGCACGGTGGTGGCGCTGGGCGCGATGGACGACCTGCTCGACGCGGCGCTCGACGTGATCGAGAACCCCGCCAGGTCCGCCGCGATGGCGAACGCCGGATGCGCCCGGGCCGAGGAGCTCTTCGACCCGGTGTCGGTGGCCGAGCGCCTGGCCGGCGCCTACGAGTGGGCTTGCAAGCTCGGGTGACGGCCGCACCCGGCGTCGCCCCCTCGCCGTGCTCCGGTCGACGCGTGGATGGGAGCCGAGAGCCGGGGTATCCTCGCCCGAGGACCAGTGCTCCGCCGGTCCGACGCAGGGGAGAAGTCATGGGCAACGTCAGATCCACGCCGCACGCACGTCGCTCGATCGCCGCCACCGTCGTGGCGTCGACCGTGCTGCTCGTCGCCGGCCCGGCGAGCAGCGCTGAGCCGCAACCCACGGTGGTCGCGACGACGTCGAGCGGCGTGCTGCCCCGTCTGGTCTCTGACAGCAGCGTGTCACGACCCCACGTGGACGCGCTCGCCGCCATCGGCGACGTGACCTACGCGGGAGGGTCGTTCGCGCGCGTCGAGCAGGGAGGCACCGGGGCGCAGCGGGCCAACCTGATGGCGTTCGACCGCGAGACCGGCGAGCTCTCCGACCAGTTCGCCCCGGCGATCACCGGCGGCCAGGTGTGGGCCCTCGCCGCGGACCCCGAGACCGCGTCGGTCTACGTCGGCGGGAGGTTCACCAAGGTCGACGGGGTCGCCCGCGCAGCCCTGGTCAAGCTCGACGCCACCACCGGAGCAGTCGACACCGGCTTCTGGCCCCGGTTCCGCGGAGGACAGGTCAACGACCTGGAGCTCGTCGACGTCGGTGGCGTCGCGCACCTGGTCGTCGTCGGCAGCGCGGGAGAGAAGGTGATGTCGCTGGACCCGGCCACCGGACTGAGCGACGGCTGGATCACCTCGTCGGTGACCGAGCAGCTCCCCGGGTCCTGGGGGAAGGTCTCGGGGTACAGCGCGGCGGTCGACCCCAGCTCCACGCACCTCGCCGTGACCGGCAACTTCCTGCGGGTCGACGGTCAGCCCCGCAGCAAGTTCTTCATGCTCGACCTGTCGGCTGAGACGACGTCGCTCTCCCCGTGGTACTACCCCGGGTTCGCCAAGCCCTGCGCCTCGGAGCATCCCGCGCAGGATCGCCTACCTGCAGGGTGTCGACTTCTCACCCGACGGCGCTGCGTCACCGTCACGGCGACCGGCCAGATCCCGGAGACGAAGGCTGACGTCTGGCACCACGCCCTCGGCGACGCGAACCCACCCGACACGACCGTGTGCGACGGAGTCGGACGGTTCTCCCTCGCCGACCCCAGCAAGCCCCAGTGGATCAACTACACCGGCGGCGACAGCGTCTGGTCGGTCAGCGACACCGGCGCGGCCGTCTACGTGCCGGCCACTTCCAGTGGCTGGACAACCCCGACGGGTACGCCAGCATCGGGGTCGGCGACAAGGCGTCGGGACAGCCGGCCGTCAGTCGCCGTGCGCTCGGCGCCATCGACCCGCAGACGGGGCTCGCGCTCCCGTGGCGACCAAGCCTGGGGCAGACCCGCATCGGCGGGAAGGCCTTCCTCGCTGACGCTCGGGGCCTGTGGATCGGCAACGACGCGACCACCCTCGACGGCCAGTCGCGGCGCGGACTCCAGTACGCCGCGCTGCCGATCCCCTGAGCCTGAGCCCGCGTCGCGGCTCGCCGCGACGAGCCGCCCGGGCACTGCCCCGGTCGAGCCGGCGGTCTCGAGCCTTCGCCGGCACCCGTCTCGGGGACTCTCCGGGCCTGCCGGTCGAGCGACACCGAT
Source organism: uncultured Actinomycetota bacterium (assembly GCA_963714475.1). Lineage (GTDB taxonomy): Bacteria > Actinomycetota > Actinomycetes > Propionibacteriales > Nocardioidaceae > Nocardioides. The sequence continues at coordinate 36,299 of CAVQOP010000004.1, read as the reverse complement.
CTCGCAGCGCGCGGCGGAGTCCCGCGCTGGTGTGAGGCCGTCACGCCATCCAGCGAGACGGCGGTCTCGACCCCCGCGCCTGCGGCGGGCTCAGGGCAGGGGGGTGAAGCGGATCCCCCGGTGGTAGCGACCACCGAAGCGGATCCCGTCCGTGACGAACCAGACGCCTTTCGAGGTGGGCAAGATCTGGTAGCCGCCCGACTGCTGGGGCATCACCGGGTTCCACGGCAGGGCCGCGCCGGTCTGCGGGTCGACCGCGCCCCCGCCGAGCCGGTCGACGGCACCCTGAGCGCGGGAGTCCTTCCCGTACGGGTTGTCCAACCACCGGCTGTGGCCCTGCACGTAGACCGCCGCATCGGTGATGGCCACCGACTTCAGTGAGTCGCCGCCGGTGTAGTTGATCCAGGTCGGGCGCTGCGGGTCCAGGTTCGAGGTCTCGAAGCGGGAGACCGAGTCGCACAGCTGCAGACCGCGCTGGCCGTTCTGGTACATGTAGCCGAACGCCGCGACCGCGAACCAGCTGCTGTCCGGTGCGAAGTCGACGTCCTGGAGGTAGGCCTGCGCCACCGTGCGGCCGGAGGTGCAGCTGATCGCGTTCGGCTCGTAGTTCCACGCCGACAGCGTCGATCCGGAGTCGTGGAGGTCGAGCAGGAACATCCGGGGACGGCTCTGGTCGTCGACACCGGTGAAGTTGCCCACGGCGGCCAGGTGCTGGCCGTCACCGCTGATGTCGAACTTGAAGACCTGTGCGGAGTCGCTGTTGGGCAGCCGGCCCTGCACCACGTTGCGGATGTAGCCGGTCGGCTTGCCGGTGCTCGGGTCGAGCGACATCAGCTTGCGTCCGGAACGTCCCCGCTGCGACGAGCTGGCCGTCGTTCAGCTCGAGGTCGGTGACCCGGCCGCCCTTCAACGGGGGCTGGAAGGAGGGGTCCAGCGCACCCGTGGCGAGATCGAGCTTCGCCAGCGTCGGGCGGGACTGACCGTCGACGGTGCGGAACGCGCCGCCGATCCAGACCGACGTGCCGTCCGAGACCGCCGACCACACGAGGTCGTCGACGTCGGGGGCGAAGCCGTCGCTGATCGCACCGGTGGCGGCATCGAAGGCGAACACGTTGTGCCGCGTGAGCTCTGCCCCGCGCGAGCCCTCCTCGACGGTGCCGAAGCGACCTCCCACGATCATCTGGTCACCCGCCTCGGCGACGGTGAACGCCACCGGCTTGAGCCGCTCGCCGGCGGTCTCGGTGATGGTCGGCACCCAACGCTCAGCCTCGTCCGTCACCACCGCGGGGTGGTGGTAGTCCGAGCCGTGGGCCGCACCGGCGAGCAGGCTGGTGGCCAGCGCCGCGGTCACGGCCATCGCCGACAGCCTCTTCGAGACCAAGGTCATCGTTCCCCCATGCATTGAGATCTGGATCCCGAGAATGCTCAGGCTAACAGCCGCCGGGGCACGGACTAGTCCGGCGTCGGCACCCCTGAGCGCGCGGTGCGCACCCGGGCCGGGACTATCATCGACCCCATCGTGCCGTCTCCCGCTGTGACCCGACGAGGCCTCGCCCTGGGCGCCCTGGGCGCCCTCGGCACCGTGGGATCCGGTGCAGCGTTCACTGCCTGCTCGGTCCTCGGGGGTGCACGACAGGATCCGTCCGCGTTGCTGCCGCCGATGCGGGGACCGCTCGAGACCCTGCTCGCCGTACGCGTGTTCCCGACCTACCGAACGTCGGTCTACGGCCGCCACGACGCCGTGCTCGCCCGCCTCGAGGACCTCGGGGTCAAGCGGATCTCGCACAAGATCACCCCCGGCCTGAGCGCCGCGACCATCGACTTCACCCAGCGGGCCTTCCGCGAGCTCGGGATCGTCTCGTGGTTGACGGTGGGTCGGCCCCGGTCACCGCTCGGTGCGACCGAGTGGGAACAGGTGGTCGACCTGCTGCGCGGCCCGCTGGCGGGCATGGTCGAGCGCTGCTTCGGCTGGAACGAGCCCAACCACGATCGTGGAGGTGAGCCGGTGAGCCCGCAGTGGCCCGAGCTCACCGCGGCCCACCAGGCGCAGCTGTGGAACCGTGTCAAGCCGCTGGGCATCAAGATCGGGACCCCTCAGCTGTGGTCCGGCTCCCTCGACGTCCACGACGCCGACCTGGCGAGGCTGGCCCCGCTGATCGCGGGCAGCTTCGATCACATCGGCTGGCACCTGTACCCGCGAGGTGGTGTGGGCACCGAGCTGATCGACCGCTTCGAGGCCGTCTACCAGCAGCAGCTGGGTGACTTCCCCGCCGTCTGCACCGAAGCGGGCTTCCTCGACGCGGCAAACTACGAGGGCGGAGCGGCCAATCTCACCGCGACCGAGAAGGCCGACCTGGTGCCCCAGCTCGTCGACGCCTACTACGCACGCGGCCTCGGCCTGTCCTACTTCGAGCTGCTCGACGACCCTGACCTGTCCGCCTCCAGCCGGGAGGCCGGTCTGGGGCTCGTCGAGTGCCCCACGACGGATCCGTCGACCTGGGTCGACAAGCCCGCATTCGCCGCGCTCAAGGAACGTCTGGCGCGCGCCTGAGCCCGCAGGCTCCGACGGTGGGCCAGGAACCCGGCCGCGATGCCCAGCCCGACCCAGGACACGGGAGGGATCTCACCGCCCCCGGCGGTGAAGAGCCGCACCAGCGGCAGGGCGAACATGACCGTGACGGCGAGCACCCAGGCTGGTTCGCGACCCAGCCTGGCCACCAGGCAGACGAACAACCCCACGAGCAGCACGGTCACCACCGCAGCGGCTAGGCCCGCGAAGAATCCCCCCCGCAACCAGCTGTCGATCACGAAGTTGTGCGAGCTCGCGCTCGCCGTGTCCACCCCCCCGGTGACGGGGTTCGCCCGGAGGTTCGAGAAGGCCAGGCTGAGCAGGTCGTCGCGCGCCTCGTAGGAGCCGGTGTCCTCGGTGAAGCGCACCCACAGCACCGAGAGCAGACCCGTCCTGGCCAGGACCACGCCGCCGACGGCGGCGAGGACGGTGCCCGCGACCAGGCCACGGCTGAGGCGCCCCACCATGACCGCCCGCGTCACCAGCAGGACGGGCCAGATCACCAGTGCGATCGCGACGGAGCGCGACAGGGAGATCACGATCAGGACCGCAGCCAGCGTCATCGAGACGACGTAGAGCGACCGGGCGGCCACCGAGGTGAGGGGGCGCAACCCCACGCACGCCGCGGAGACGGTCATCGCGACGAGGAGCGATCCGAACACCTCGTGCCGGAAGTTCCCGTTGGCGGCGGCCTCGTTGAAGCCGAACCCGGCGAAGGCGGCGCGGAACAGCTCCCTCTGCAGGATCGCGGGGTCCGCCGACGCCACGCTGGCGCTGAACACCGTGGCGGCGTCGACGTCGTTGACCGCGATCGAGACCGCAAGGGCGGCCACGAGGCACAGCGAGACGACCAGCGCGGCCCAACGCAGGGTGTCGACCCAGGCCGTCCGCGGGTCCAGCAGCCCCTGGTGCACCACCGTGGCGACCGCGACGAAGACCCCGAGGTAGAGCAGCTGCTGGACGGGTGGTCGGGGACCGAGGCCGTGGAAGAGGTTCGTCGAGGCCCAGATGACGCTCAGCGCGGTGTTGGCCGCGACGAACGCCCAGGTGAGGCCGAGCACCGCCGCAGCAGCGCGCAGCGGTGCGAGCATCAGGGAGGCGCCGAGGAAGACGATCATGACCACGATGTGCAGACGCAGTCCGCCGACGACGACGAACCACTGGAGCGGGAGGGTCATCAGCAGCACCCACAGCATCCACTTCACGCGGCAGCCACCTCCTGAGGTCCTCGGCACGACGCGACCGGGTGCTGGTCGTCGGTCTGTGCCCAGTATGTACGCCTCCGGTGTGGTCACGAGCCCGACTCGGACCTGAGCCGTGACGACCTGGCTCCACCCGGTGCCGGCCGTGCTCGCGCAGCGCCTAGGCTCGCTGCCAGTGCCCGCCGGCCGGGCGCGGTCGTGGTGGCGGGGGGTGGGACGACATGTCCGAGGCGCTGGGCGTGGGCCCGGACCTGGTCATCGCGGGCTCGGCCCGCTCCGGCACCTCCTACCTCGCCGCGATGCTGGGTCAGCACCCGCAGGTCGACGCCTGCGCGGTCAAGGAGCCGAACTACTTCAGCCGTGAGCACCATCGCGGGCCCGAGTGGTACGACGGGCTGTTCGCGGCGCGCGAACCCGGGCTGCTGCGCCTCGACGGAAGCATGTCCTACACCTTCGCCCGCTTCCCGGACGCCCTCACCACGCTCGCCCAGGACGCCCCGGACGCCTTCGTGATCTACGCCGTGCGCCATCCGGTGGCCCGCCTGCTCTCGCACATGCAGCTGCACCGCGACTACTTCCGCAACGAGCCAGCCCGCACCCTGGGCGAGGCCCTGCGCGGCAACGAGGTCTACGCCGGCGCGAGCGAGTACGACCGGTGGCTCCCTCGTCTGGCGGAGCTCTACGGACCCGAGCGTCTGCTCGTGGTCCCGTTCCCGGTGGTCACCGGGCGCCGCGAGGAGCTGGTCGAGGTGCTGTCCTCGGCTACGGGCCTCTCACCTGGGCCGTTGCTCGATGCCGCGGCAGCAGCCGCCCAGCATCGCAACCAGGTCGTGGAGATGAGGGGTCGCGGCATCCTCGTGGGTCGCCGCCTCGTCCGTCGGTGGGGGCTCTACCCGTCCCTGCGTCGGGTGCTGGGTGCCGATCGGCTGCGCAGGGTCCGCGACTTGAGCACCAGGCCCGCGCTGACCGAGTCCCTGCAGACCGCGCTGGAGTCCTGCGACGACGACCAGCGCGATCGCCTGCGGCACCTCTACGCCGCCGCCCGGGACGAGGTGGCCCGACACCTGGCGCGCCAGGACGCGCAGCGGGGGCTCTCCTGGGCCGAGGTATGGGCCCAGGAGAGCCCGGCGCCGGGCGTCCGCGACGTCGACTGGTAGCTCGTCGACGACGCGGTCACTGAGGCCGGTAGGCCTCGATCCTCGCGAAGTGGTGCGCGAGTCGACGCTCCTGACGGCGGGCCGGGTTGCGCGGTGCGGGCGTCGCGAGGTGCGCCCGCAGAGCGGCGTACGCCGGCTTGGGCTGCCACGTGGCCGGGTCGAGGCTCGGGGTGCGGCACAGCCCGAGGTGGGCCTCCCGGTTGGCCCCGGAGGGGTCCGGGTCGTCGAGGAGCTCGAAGTAGGAGATGCCGTAGCCCCGCTTCACGTACTCGTCGATCAGCTGGGGCATGTAGACCGACTGCTCGGCCTCGGTGATGTTGACGGCTCGTCCGACGTAGCGGGGTGCCGTGAAGTGGCCGGCCTCGGTGCACACGACGGGGAACGTGCCCAGGGCGCGGCGGTAGGTCGCGTCGAAGCGGTCGATGAGCTCGGCACCCACCCCGCCGCGGGGGTAGAGGTGCCAGCCGATGTGGTCGAACGTGCCGCGCAGCAGGGGGGCCAGCGTGGCCAGGTCGGCGTCGTGCTTCGCGAAGTCACCCGACCACAGCGGGGGAGTGCCGACCTTGATGCCCAACGGCGAGACGCGATCCCACAGGGACTGCTGGTGAGCGGCGGTCTGCAGGTGCCAGTCCCGGGGGAGCGGGCCGCCGTTGCGGACGTGGTTGGGCTCGTTCCAGCCGTAGACGCGTTCCACCATCCCGGCCAGCGGGCCGGTGAGCACGCCCACGATCTTGTTCCAGTCGTCGGCGCTGAGCACCTTGTGCGGCTCGCCGACGGTCAGCCAGGACTTGATGCCGTGCTCGAGGTAGGCACGACGGGTGAAGGAGATGACGGCGGCGTTCGACGCGATCTCCGGGGTCAGCTTGTGGCTGATCCGCTTCACACCGAGGTCGGCGAGCCGGGCGAGGACGATGTCGTGGTGCTGGTAGACCGAGGTGCGGTAGGAGGGGAAGACGCGAACCGCGACCATGGCGGCCATCGGGTTGCGCAGGGTGCTGGCCGTGGTGGCGGTGCGTGCCGGGGTGGGCAGGGGCCGCCGGCGGAGTCGGGCGCGGTGGCCGGTGCCCGCCGTGGCGGACGCGGCGACGGAGCTGAGGCCGAGCCCGCCGACCACGGCGAGCACCGCCCCGCGACGCGAGAGGGACGGGGCCTGGTCGGCGGCGGGGACACGGTGAGGGACAGGGGTCAGGACATTGGTCATGGGGGGGTGACCTTCTGTGTTTCGGGGGGGAAGTGGGGAGGGGGGAGGGGGGATCAGCCGCCACGAGGGGCGTCTGACTGTTCTTATCGGTGGCGGGGATCGCCGACGTGAGCGCGCGCGCGAAGAAGTTCCGAACCGGCGGTCCAGCACCGTCTCGGAGCCGACCTCACGAGGGCACGTCGGAGCGCCCCGAGGCGGTTCGCCCTGCTCAGGGCGGTCGTCGGGGGCGGCCGTGCGCGACGGGTCGCCGCTACAACCGGTCTAGTCCGGGCGTCGCGGTGGTCCCGGTGGGGTAGGGCGGGACCGGGCGCGGCCTACAGGCGGATGGAGGTCACTTCGTGGTCGACGTTGACGTAGCGAGTGCCCGAGCGGGTCTCGACCTTGACGCGGGAGGCAGCGACCTCGATGCGTCGCTCCTCGACGGGGTCCCAGCAGTCCGTGGCGCGTCTCAGGTGCGCGGTCACGGTCCCGTTGCGCTTGGCGGTCAACGTGGTGCGCAGATCTGCGGGCCCGGTGGCCCGGAAACGGATGCGGGGCGGGGTGAACTGCGGCCCGGGGTCGCGGAGCGGGGTGAGGAAGTCGCGCAACGTGGCCACGATCGGCTTGGACCGCCACGGGGGCCCGCTTCCCGTGCGCACGGCGAGCAGCCCGAAGTTGGCCTCGGGGTTGTCCTTCGCACCGGGGTCCGGGTCGTCGAGGAGCTCGAAGAAGGCGGTGCGGCACCGTCGGTCGACTGCTTCGAGGAGCACGGCGGGCCCGTAGGCCGCGGCCACCCACTCGGGGACCGCCCGGTGACCGGACGTGCGGGCGAGGGCGTTGTTGTAACCGGTCTCGGCGATCCAGATCGGCTTGCGCGGCCAGGCCCGGTGCAGCATCTTGAGCCGCTCGTCGATCAGGTAGTCCGGGAAGTGCCCGCCCGGGTAGCGGTGGATGGCGCCGACGTCCATCGTCTCCAGCAGCCCGCGCCGCGCCAGGTTCCGGTAGTCCGACTCGGTCGCGGTGTTGTCCTGCAGCGTCGGCCCGACCACCGTGACCCCGCGCAGTCGGCGATCGGCCTGGACGGTGTTCCAGATGACGCGCTGCACGCGCAGCGTGTCGCTCTCCCAGTCGCCGGTCACGGGTCCTCGACCGCGTTCGTAGTTGGGCTCGTTCGAGTCCCTTGACGGACAGGCAGATGTCGGCTGCGTGAACGGCGATGTGGCGCAGCGTGGCCTTGATCTCGCGCGCCGGGGTGTCCTTCTCGGCCCCGACGACCATGTGCCACCGCAGGCCCAGACGGCGGGCCTCCCTCACCACGTCCAGCGTCTGGGGGAGACCCGGGGCGTAGTTCCCGCGGAACGACGTGACGCCCATGTCGGCGAGCGCGCGCAGCCACTCCCGGTAGAGGCGGTACCCGGTGTCGAGGAAGTTGGGCTTGGCGTTGACGCTGAGGGAGTTCAGCACCACCTGGGACTGTCGCGGGCGGACCAGGGGCAGCGCCGCCTGCGCTCCGGAGGCGGTGCCCAGGACTCCGACGCCGGAGGCCACGCCGACCAGCAGGCCGCGGCGCGAGGCGGACGGCGTGCTGCTGCCGGGGTCACGATCCTCGCGGGGGGCCTCAGAAGTCTGATCCATCATTGCTCGACGGTAGCCTGGCGGTGGGCGATCTCCAAGAGAGCGGGACACCCCGTCGTACCCCGGCTGGGATACGGTCGGTGGGTGGGTGACACGGGTTGGTGGCCGGCCCGGTCCAGAGGTCACGACCAGGGCCGACGCAGGGTGACCGCGGCCGCTGAGGTCTTGTGGCCCACCCCGGGATCGACGTCGGTGGGCTCACCTGCCAGCGGTGCGCCCGGTACGGGCTACGCAGTCGTCCCGTCCCTGCGTCGTCCACGCTTCCTGGTGCCGGCCCGCGCCGGCGCGGCGGCGGCGTTGCGCCCGTCGCAGGGCGGACTGAGCGGCTTGGGCATGCGGGCGGCGGCGACGCTGCAGCGCTGGTCGCTCCTGCACCGACTGTCGCGCGGGCGCCTGAACGTCGTCGACGGTCCCGCCGGCGCCGGGATCGACGACGTGCTGACCTCGGTGCTCGGGGACGTCTCGTACCTGGTGGTCCGGCTCGGTCGGCCCCGCCCCCACCGCACCCTGGTGCTGTGGGTCTTCGACTCCCACGACGTCGCGGTCGCGATCGCCAAGGTCGCTCGGAGTGCGCTGGCGCAAGAGGCGATGGAGACCGAGTTCGCCGTCCTGGCGAGGGCGCCGGCCGCAGGCGTCGCCGGGCTGGTCGCGCCGGGCGTGCTGGGCTACGCGCGCTGGCAGGGCAGCGACGTCCTGGTGATCTCCGCCCTGACCGCGCCGAACGCCCGTCCCAGCCACGTTCCCGCGTTGGCGCAGATGCAGGCCCTGGCCGCCTCGGCAGGCGCGGGGGACGAGCCGTTGCACGCCACCGCCTTCATCTCCCGGCTCACCGCCGGGATCGCCGCCCTGGTCGGTGACGACGACCGCGCCTGGCTCGGCGAAGCGCTGGGGCGTCTGCTCGCCGACCTCGGCGGCACCGTCGTCCGCACCGGCGCCTCGCACGGGGACTGGGTCTCGTGGAACCAGGTGGTCGTCGGTGACGACGTGCTGCTGTGGGACTGGGAGCACTACTCGACCGCGGCCCTGGCCGGGTTCGACCACGTGCACTTCCTGGCCCAGGAGCAGCGCGGCCGCGGGACCGACGCCCGCGCCGAGGACACCTGGGTGGTCCGCGCCGACCTCGCGCTGGCCGAGGAGTGGGGGTTGTCGGCCGACCAACGGCGAGCGGTGCTCCGCGCCTATCTCCTGGAGGTCAACCTGCGCTTCGTCCGGGACCGGCAGCGCGAGGCCGGTGCGACGGTGCGGGCCGGGTGGTCCCGCGGTCTGCTGGAGCGGCTGGCCGGCGCCCCGGGGTCGTGACGTCTTCGTGACTGCACCGCTCGGGTCATCTGCCCCCGTCGCGGCCTTCGGATGTGCCACCATGACGAAACGGGCTCACGACCAGCCGGGTCGGCGGCGCCCGCTCGGTGAGAGGACCAGATGAGGCAGCTGGGGCAAGGCATCGGCGGCGTGCGCCGTTCGCCGACCCTGACCAGGGTCCGGGCTCTGGTGCCCGACCCGGTGGTGGGTCAGGCGCGGTCCCTGGTCCGCGCCTACGGGAGCGCCACCGCCGCCAGGCGGCCGTTGCCGGACTACCTGGTGATCGGGGCCAAGAAGGGCGGCACCACCTCGATCGTCAACTGGTTGCTGAAGCACCCGCAGGTGATGGGGATGATCCCCTCCGCCCAGAGCGCCAAGAGCCCGCACTACTTCGACATCAACTTCTGGCGTGGTCGCGACTGGTACCTGTCCCACTTCCCCACCGCCGCGGCCCGGTCACGACGCGCCGGTCGCACCGGGTCGGCGCCGCGAGTCGGCGACGGGTCGCCCTACTACCTGTTCCATCCCTACGCGGCTCAGCGGATCCTCCACACCACGCCGGACATCGCGATGATCGCGATCGTGCGTGAGCCGGTGTCCCGGGCCTACTCGAACTACTGGGACCGCCGGGCGACGGGACACGAGACGCTGCGCACCTTCGAGGAGGCCGTGGCCGCTGAACCGGCGCGGCTGGCGGCGGCGGAGACCGCCCTGGCGGACCCGCGCTCCTACAGCTACGACCACGATCACCACTCCTACCTGCACCGCGGCGTCTACGCCCCCCAGCTGCGCCGCTACTTCGAGCTGTTCCCCCGCGAGCAGCTGTTGGTGCTGACCTTCGAGGAGCTGCGAGACGACCGCGAGCGGGTGTGGGCCGACGTGCAGTCCCACCTGGGGCTGGACGACCACGGCCTGGTCGACGGGCTCAAGGCCTACAACGTGCGCTCCGACTACCCGCCGATCCAGGCCGACACCCGTGACCGCCTGCGCGAGCACTTCGCACCGCACAACGCGGACCTGCAGCAGCTGCTCGGACGCCCGCTGCCCTGGTGACTGGTGGACCCGGTCGGTCTAGTAGGCCCCGCGCCTGCCGAGGACGGCCCGCACCGTGCGCACCAGGATCGTGAGGTCCTGGATCATCGACCAGTTGTCGACGTAGTACAGGTCCAGTCGCACCGCTTCCTCCCACGACAGGTCGGAGCGTCCCGAGACCTGCCACAGCCCGGTCATCCCGGGACGCACGTGCAGACGCCGGAAGGTCTCCTCCTCGTAGCGCGCGACCTCGGAGGGCAGGGGGGGCCGGGGCCCCACCAGGCTCATGTCCCCCCGCAGGACGTTGAACAGCTGCGGGAGCTCGTCGAGGGAGAACGGGCGCAAGAAGGTGCCGGGTCGCGTCACGCGCGGATCGTCGCGGACCTTGAACAGGCCGACGCCGGCGTACCCCGCGTCGGACTGGAGCTCGGGGAGCCGGTCCTCGGCGTCGATGACCATCGTGCGGAACTTGTAGCACCCGAACTCCCGGCCCCGCCGGCCCGTGCGGGTCTGTCGGAACAGCACCGGGCCGCCGTCGTGGAGGCGCACCCACGCCGCGACGAAGACCAGCACGGGGGCCAGCGCGACGATGACGGCCACCGAACCGAGGATGTCGAAGACGCGCTTGCCCCAGCGTGATGCCGCGATCCATCGCGGCGCCTCGATGTGCATCAGCGGCAGCCCGCCGACCGGGCGCACGTTGACCCGTTCGGCGGAGATGTCGGAGACGCTCGGGGCGATGACGACCTGGACGTCGTCGTGCTCGAGGTCCCACACGACCTTGCGGACGTCGGCTGCCCGCTCCTCTGCGCCACCGGCGAAGAACACGACGTCGACGTCTGCCCCCGAGACCAGGGACGACGCGTCCTCGGCGTCACCGAGGACGGGCACGCCCCCCGGGGTCTCAGGCGCTAGGTCACCGCGGGGCGTCAGGGCGCCCGAGATGTCGTAGCCGAGCCAGCGCTCCCGTCGGAGCACGTTGGCGACCTCGTCGATGCGCGACACCGATCCGATGACGAGCACACGCTGGCGCAGGGCACCGCGACGTCGTGCGGCGTACAGCGCTCGTCGTGCTGCGACCCTACCGAGCACCAGGGTCGGGGTCCCGATCCCGAAGAGCAGGATGAAGAACCCCCGCGAGAGCTCCTCCTGGGCCAGGTAGCACCCCACCCCGACCACGCTGGCGGCGACCAGGGAGGCGTTGAGGACACGGCGGTACTCCTCGGTGCCCTGACCGAGCACCCCGATCTGGTAGCAGCCGAAGGCCGTCAGGCACGCGGCCCACCCGAGGACGATCATCGGCGCGACCACCGAGCCGAGGTTGACCTGGACCGACCCCTCGATCAACGACAACCTCTCCCGGGAGAGGACGGCCAGGGCGGTGACTGCAACGAGGAGCACGACGTCGACGAGGGCCACGAGGACGGGGACGAAGTGCGCCGCCGTGCGTGGTCTGGAGTGCAGGAGACGTCCAGTGGCGTCGCTCGTGACCGTCATGATGCAGGTAGCCTCCCTGGCTGCGGACCTCCACGGTGCCAGCCTAATCTTGGTTAGTCGATCATGACCGTGCCGCGAGCCCATCGCAAAACGTGGATCATCAAGGCAAATTTTTCGCCGTCCCCAGGCGTGGAGCGGCGTTCCTCCGTCTAGACCACGAGGCCGCGCTAGCTGCGCCGTGAGGCACCGTCGGCGCCGTAGTAGCCCCCGGCGAGGTCCCGGGCCGGCACCCGGTTGAGCACCGCGCCCGCCACGCCGGTCCCGGCGATCTGTAGCCGCTCGAGCGACGCCGCGATGTCGGCGGCCTTCGTGCGACCGGGCTCTACGACGAGCAGGACCTGGTCGCAGCGCGCCGCGGTGCTCACGCTCTCCGAGGCGTAGAGCAGGGGGGCGGTGTCCACGATGACGAGGTCGGCCTCGTCGCGCAGGGCGTCCCAGACCTCGTCGGTCCGCGACGAGACGAGCATCGAGAACGGGTCGTCGACCGTGCTGCCCGCGGGCAGCACGCGGAGGGAGTCGCTGACCTCGACGACCGTGGCTCGCGGCGTCCGCCTCGTGCCGGAGCACGTCGGCCAGGCCGGGTGCGTCCGCCGCGACGTCGAACAGGGCACCGATGCGTGGACGGTGCAGGTCGGCGTCCACGACGATCACCGTCAGGCCGGTGGATGCCGCACTGAGGGCCAGGTTGCAGGCGACCGTGGTCTTCCCGGTTCCCGGGTCCGGTGAGGTGATCGCCACGACCGTGGCGCGGCGCGGGCCTCGCGCCCCCGTCGTGGCGGCCACGGACGCGCCGGTCGCGACGCTGCGATCGATCCAGAGCCTCACGTTGCCCGCCAGTGACCGGTAGCCCTCGGCGACCATCGGATCAGCGTCGGCGCGCTCCAGCAGGAGCCGCTTCTTGGCCCGGGGGTCGGTGGGGATGCGGCCGAGCACGGGAGTGGCGCCGATCAGCGCCGCGAGCTGAGCGTCGCCGCGGACGGCGTCGTCGCGGCGGAAGCGCCAGTAGGCGAGCGCGATCCCGACGATGAACCCGACGGGGAGCCCGAGCAGGACGGCGCGGGCGGGCGCCACGGCCTGCGACTTCGGGGCCACGGCCCGTTGCAGGGGGATCTGGCTCTGCGGGGTCTGCCCCGCGGCCTCGGCCTGTGCCTCGACGTCACTGAGCTCGCTGTTGACGGCGCGCTGGCGCTGCTGGATCCGGCCGATCTTCTGCTGGGCGCCGATCAGCTCGGCCCCGGTCTGACCCTCGGCGTCGTCGCGCGCAGCCAGGAGCTCCTCGTTGATCCCGGCGAGCTGCTGCTCGAGCTCGTCACGGGTGGCTGTCTGCTGACGAAGCAGCAGCTCCTCCTGGGTCGCGAGGTAGGTCTCCGCGACCGCGTTGGCGACGTTGGCGACCAGATCACGATCGGCGAGGGTGACGGCGATCGACAAGGTGGTGGTGTCGGGAACGACCTCCACCACGAGGGCGTCCTCGAGGTCGCGCGGTGTCAAGGACAGGCCGAGGTCCGCGATGACCGACTGCACGACGCGGTCCGAGGTGACCAGTGCCGACTGGGTGCCGACGTCGACCTCGTCGGCGGGGTCGACGCCCTCGGGGGCGAGCACGATCGCGGTGGCGGTGTAGGTCGAGGCCCCCAACGGTGCGATCACCACGCCGGCGCCGGCGCCCAGCAGGCAGCACAGGGCGACGAGCCACCAGTAGCGCCGCAGCACCGCGACGTGGTCACCCACGCGCGTGTAGTCCTGATCCACCGGTCTCCTTCGGTCGCGGACGAGCGGGTCGAGCGTACGGCACGGCTCCACCGCGCATCGCCGAGCCCGAGGGGCGTCCTCAGCTGCCGAACGTCGCCTGGCAGTCCGGCCGCACGGCCCCCGGCTCGTCGGTGAGCACGGCGTCCGCGCCCGCGCGGACGGCCCGCCGCCAGATCGTCGGGCTGTCGGACTTGTCGGCCTGCACGTCGATGCCGACCTGGTGATAGGCCTCGACGTTCGCCGAGGTCATGTCGACCGGCCTGAGGGTGACGGTGTCGAAGCCCGAGTCCGCGAGCTGCTGGGGCTCGGGGGGCGCGCTGTGCGGCTTGCTGACCAGGCCCACGCCCGGCGCCGCCGGGAGGGCTTGGCGAAAGCTGGTGATCCACGACCGGTCGGTCAGAGCGAGGTCGGACAGGCGGCGCACGATCCGGCGGGGGACGTTGTAGGACGCTCCACCCGGACGGGTGGCGAGCTTGACCTTGGGCTCGATGTAGGTCGGCACCCCGGGGTGGTCGACCATCCAGTCCAGCAGCTCGCCGAAGGCGACGACCTCGGAACCGGCCTGGGTGTAGCGCAGCGCGCCGACCTCGGCACTGGTCATCTCGTCGAGCAGGCCCGTGGTCCCGGTCGCGCGCGACGGGTCGCGGTCGTGGAAGACCCACAGCCGACCCTCGGCATCGGCCCGGATGTCGGTCTCGACGCTCCAGCCACCCGACGCGGTCGCGTCGAAGCCGGCCAGCGAGTTCTCGTCGATGTCCTCGGTGTGCACGCCACGGTGGGCGAGCACCTCGAGCCCGGCGCAGGAGGTGGCGTCGGCGGCGGCCGGGCCTGCGCCGGCGGGGGAGGCCAGGACCAGCAGGGGGGCCAGGAGGCAGGCGGCGCAGCGCCTGAGGACGGTCATCTTCAAGGAGCTCTCCCGGGACGAGTGGACGAACCCGCAGACCGTAGGTGATGAACGGGCGCGCGCCCACATCCCTTCAGGGGTCGCCGACTCCAGGGTCCGTCCGCGAGTGCGGCGCCACGCCGGTGGCCGGTCGACGTCCTGCGCCTGCACGACGGTCCCCGCGTCGTGGTGGGCATCGACGGTGCCGGGGGTGATCAGACCCGCGGCCAGGCCGACCCTGTCGTAGCCGTCGGCGGCCAAGCCGGCGGGGTCGGGCGTCGAACGGCCTGGTCCATCCGGGCGTGCACGTCCGTCGCCCGGAAGGGATCCCGGTCCTCATGCGTCCCCATGACGATCGAGGGCCTCCACTCTAGGAGCGGCCCGCGGTGGGCCGAAGCGGTGGACTAGCCGAGCTCGTGCCTTCCGCGGTGGTGAGGTCGGCGCACGCGGCGTCGAAGGCGCGGGGTCGGTCGGTGAGCAGCCCGTCGGCACCGGACCGGATCGTGCGCCTCCAGTCGCGGATCCGGTCGCTGTTGCGAGCGTGCACGCTCACGCCGACCGCATGGAAGGCCTCGACGAGGTCGTGGGCGAGGTCCTTGGCGCGGATCGCCACGGTGTCGTACCCCATGGCCTGGAGCAGGCGCGGCGTCGGGTCGGTCCCCTCGGCCTTGTGCAGCAGGTGCACCTGCGGGTATCGCCGCCGCAGGCCGGGCGCCTGGCCGGGTTCGTTGAAGCGCGTGATCCAGCTGCGGTCGGCGACCCCGGCATGGCTGAGCACGGCGGCGATCCGGCGGGGGACGTTGACGGCGCGCCGCCCGGCGACGCGCAGCAGTCGCTTCTTCGGCTCGATGTAGGCGCGGACACCGTGGTGCTCGCCCAGCCAGCGGACGAAGGCGCGCAGGCCGAGCACGGCCGAGCCGGCGCCCACGTAGCGCAGGCGGGCGACCTCGGCGCTGCTCAGCGAGTCGATGTCGGCGTGACGGCCCGTGGTGCGGGTCAGGTCACGGTCGTGCATCAGCCACAGCCGCCCCTCGGCGTCGGGCCACACGTCGGTCTCGACGGCGTGGCCGGCACCGGCCGCGCGGTCGAAGGCCGCCAGGGTGTTCTCGTCCACGCCTGCGGGGTGCGTGCCGCGGTGGGCGACGACGTCCAGCCGTGCGCAGCGAGGCCTGCGGCCGCTCGGCGTGCGCAGCGGGCACCTGCACCAGCAGCGAGACCACGGCAGTCGCGCCGATGGTCGTCCAGGCGGTGAACGGTCGTGAGCGCATGGTGGGTCCCCCGTGTCGATCGGCAGGACCGAGACACTAGGAGCAACCCGTGCCCGCGCGCGCCGGTCGTCCACAGGCCCGGTGACGCTGGCCTGTGGCGCCGGGCCCGGAGCCGTTCGCTAGCGGCGCGGTTGCCGGCGGAAGACGCCCTCGCTCACCGTCGACCCCCACCTGTTCGTGACCACGATCCGGCTCCGTCGCGGCACCCTCGCTCCGACGACGATGCGCAGGACCTGGTTGGACCTGACGGTGAACGGCACCGACCGGCCCCGCATCCGGACCTCGGTGGTGCTCGCCAGACCGGTGCCCCGCACGACCACGCTGGCCGGGGCCGCTGCGCGGCGGGGCCAGAAACGCTTGATGGTGGGCGCGGTGAACCGGTTGCGGCAGTAACGCTTGACGCCGCTCGGGTCGTCGGTGAGCTGGCCGTCGGCACCGGCGAGGATGGTGGCGCGCCAGGCGCCCAGGCGTTGCGAGTTGGACCCCTGCACCCGCAGACCGACCTCATGGAAGCGCAGGACGAACTCCGGGGTCATGTCCCGGGCACGCAGCCCCACGGTGTCGAAGCCTGCTGCTGCGATCGCCGCCGGGTCCGGCACGGGGTTGCTGGGGTCGTCGGTGCGGGTCTTGTCGAAGAGTCGGACGGTGGGGTAGGCCGGGTGCAGCGACCGGTCCTCGCGCAGGTCGTCGTTGAACGCGGTGATCCAGGTGTTCGGCTCCCTCCCGACATCCAGGATCCCCTGAGCGATCGCGGCCGGGATGTTGGTGGTCTGCTCGGCGCCCGCCGCGCGGTGCAGCCGCACCTTGGGCTCGATGTAGGCGGGCACCTCGGGGTGCGCCTGGAGCCAGGCCAGCGCCTCACTGAGCAGCAGCAGCGGTGTGCCGGCCTTGGCGTAGGTCAGCTCGGCCACCTCCGCGCTCGTCATCGAGTCGATCAGCCGGTCCGGCAGGCCCGTGGCCCGCGCGATGTTCTGGTCGTGGAAGACCCAGAGCGTGTTCTCGCTGTCGGGCCACACGTCGAGCTCGACGGAGTTCCCGAGGGCAGCAGCGGCCTCGAAGGCGGCCACCGTGTTCTCGTCGATGCCGGCGTCGAGGTGCAGACCCCGGTGCGCGACGCCCTCGAGGGTCTCGCAGCTGGAGGGGACGCTCGTGGGCAGCGGGTCCCGCTCGGCGGCGTACGCCGGGCCACCGGAGAGTCCACCGGCCAGCAACAACGGCAGGGCCAGTCGGCCTGCCACTCGTGCTCGGACATGCCTGCTGCTCTGCTTGCTCACGATGATGTCTCCCCAGGTAACGATCACGCAGAGCCTAGGACCGTGCTCAAGCAACGGTCGATTCGCGGGCTCGTGTTGTGAGGCTGAGGCGAGACGCCAGCGGCTCATCCAGCCCGCACTCCCGGTGACGGACGCTGCTGAACGAGGGAGCGGCGCACGGGCGCGACCGGCCACACGCCGTTCAGCAGCGCCGAAGGCGCGCCCCTGTCTTGCTACGGTCACCCCGTCCACGGGCAAGCCAGCGCCCGCGCAGAGTGAGGAGCATTGGTGTCGACTCGCGCTCGCGTGTTCCGCGTCCTGGGCGTGCTCGTCCTGCTGTTCGTCGCGGCGGCGGCGTACACCGCGTGGTCGGCCTGGAAGGTCGCGGGTGACCTGCGGACGGCGGAGGCGAGCGTGCGAGCGGTCCAGCGCTCCATCGACACGGGCGACGACGCCAGCCGCGACCAGGCCGTGCGTGACCTGCAGGCGTCGGCCACCTCGGCGCAGGACCGCACCTCCGGTTGGTGGTGGGCGCTGCTGAGCCACGTGCCGGCGGTCGGTGACGACGTCCAAGGCATCCGGGCGCTGACCGGGGCGCTCGACGTCGTGGCCACCGACGGCCTCGATCCCGTCCTCCCGGTGGTCGACGACGTCGACAAGGTCGTGGGCGACGGCCGGATCAACCTCGACGGTCGTCCGCTCGCTCCAGGATCCCCTCGACCAGGCGCAGGCCGCGTTCACCCGCGCCGAGGCGATGACGAGCGAGGTCGACTCCAGCGGCTTCGTGGGTCTGCTCCGGATGCGCTACGACCTGCTCCGTGACGACCTCGCCAACGTCGCCGGGGGGCTGCGCGCCGCCTCCGAGGCGGTCCGGGTGCTGCCCTCGATGGCCGGGGGCGACGGTCCGCGCGACTACTTCCTGATCTTCCAGAACAACGCCGAGATCCGCGCCACCGGCGGCCTGCCCGGCTCGTGGGCTCTCCTGCACGCCGAGGACGGACGACTCTCCCTCGATCGTCAGGGGACGGCCACCGACTTCCCCCGGACGGAGACCCCGGTCGCTCCCGCTGACGCCCACCGAGCAGGCCCTGTTCGGTGACGTCATCGGCACCTACTTCCAGGACCCGGGCTTCACACCGGACTTCCCGAGGGCCGCGGCGCTCTTCGACGCGCACTGGCAGCGCAAGTTCCCCGAGACCCCGCTCGACGGGGTGATCGCCCTCGACCCGGTGGCCCTGTCCTACCTCCTCGAGGGCACGGGCCCGGTGACGGTGGACGGACGGACCCTCACCGCCGCCAACCTCGTGGCGACCCTGCTCAACCAGACCTACATCGATCTCGAGCCGGTCGAGCAGGACGCGTTCTTCCAGGACGCCGCGGCGGAAGTCTTCGAGGCCTCGACCAGCAGGCTGAGCTCGCCGCTTGCCTTCGTCCAGGGTCTGCGCCGATCTGCGACCGAAGGACGGTTCCTGGTGGCACCGTTCGACCAGCGCGATGCCACGGAGCTCGAGGGCGCCGCGGTGCTCGGCGCACTCAGCACGACCGACGGTCACGTGCCGCACGTCGACGTCGGGATCAACGACAACACAGCATCGAAGATGTCCTACTACCTGCGCTACAACGCCGAGGTGCAGGCCGTCTCCTGCGACGGCGGTCGCCAGGAGCTTGTGGGATCGATGACGCTGCGTCAGTCGATCTCGCCTGCCCAGGCCGCGGCGCTGCCGGACTCGGTGACCGGGGCGAACCCGACGGCCCCCGAGCGAGGAGCTCAGCAGATCGCGGTCCAGGTCTACGGCCCGGCCGGAGGCCAGATGACCGACTTCCGCATCGACGGCAAGGCGGTGGCGGCGAACCTGCCCGTCTACACCGACGGGTCTGGTCGCCAGGTGGTCTCGCTGAACGTCGTGCCGAGCTCGCAGAACGCCGTTCGCCTCACCTGGTCGATGACGACCGGCGACGGCCAGGACGCCGACGGCGTCGTCGGTGTGACCCCCAGCGTCGTCGCCGGTGACCAGAGCTCCACCTTTGCCTCCGCGTGTGGTCGGTGAGCCGCCGCCAGTACGCCGCTGGAGCCGCGCTCTGCCTCTACCTGCTGCTCGTCGCCTACGCCGTGCTCAACCCGTCGGCAGATGCGGCCAGCAGCTCGGTCGGTGTCGTGCGACAGGTGCTCGAGCGGCTCGACGCGCCGCCCCGGTTCGTCGATGCGGCAGAGTTCGGCTCCAACATCGTGCTCTTCATGCCCATCCCGGTCCTGGTCGGCTTGATCGGTGGCCCGAGGTCGGTGCCGGTGTGGCTCGTCCTCGGAGCGGCGGGCTCCGGGCTGATCGAGCTCACCCAGCGACTGCTGCTCGCCGGCCGCACGCCGTCCCTGGTGGACGTGGCCGCCAACACGATCGGCGCCGTGCTGGGCGCGATGCTGCTGCGCGGCCTCATGGCAGCGCGGGACCGTTCCCGTGTACGGTCGGCGCGTCCGATTCGACCTCGTGGGGGATGAGAGCACGATGACGGTGCAAGCCACCCAGGGAGCCACGGTCCTGGTGACCGGAGGCACCGGTTCCTTCGGCTCCACGATGGTGCGCCGCCTCCTCGACGCCGACGTCGGCGAGATCCGCATCCTCAGCCGCGACGAGCTCAAGCAGGACGACATGCGCCGCCGGTTCGCCGACCCGCGTCTGCGCTTCTACATCGGCGACGTCCGCGACTACGACAGCGTGCACCGCGCCACCCGCGGCGTCGACTTCGTCTTCCACGCCGCGGCGCTCAAGCAGGTGCCCTCGTGCGAGTTCTTCCCGCTCGAGGCGGTGCGCACCAACGTCCTCGGCAGCGCCAACGTCATCGAGGCCTGCAACGCCAACGAGGTCCGATCGCTGGTCTGCCTGGGCACCGACAAGGCGGCCTACCCGGTCAACGCCATGGGCATGTCCAAGGCGCTGATGGAGAAGGTCGCGCAGGCCTTCGCCCGCAACAACCCCACGGCGGCCACGACGTGTCGCACCGTGCGCTACGGCAACGTGATGATGTCGCGCGGCTCGGTGATCCCGCTCTTCGTCGAGCAGGCCCGTGCCGGGCGGCCGATGACGGTCACCGACCCCGACATGACCCGGTTCCTGATGTCGCTCGACGAGGCGGTGCTGCTCGTCGAGCACGCGTTCGACGCACGCGCGCGCCGGCGACCTCTTCATCCGCAAGGCCCCGGCCTGCACGGTCGAGGTGCTCGGCCACGGCCGTCGCCCGGCTGCTGGGCGTCGAGCCGCAGGTCGAGGTCATCGGCACCCGGCACGGCGAGAAGCTCTACGAGACGCTGGCCACCCGCGAGGAGCTCGCCCGCGCCGAGGACCAGGGCGACTACTTCCGCGTCGCCGTCGACGCCCGCGACCTCAACTACAGCGAGTACTTCGACGAGGGCGAGCGTCGAGGAGAGCCACGCCGACGACTACCACTCCCACAACACCGAGCGGCTCGACGTCGACGCCGTCGTCGACCTGATCGGCTCGATGCCGCCAGTGGCAGCGGCTGGTGGCCGCGACGGACCCGGGCTGACGTGCGCGTCCTCGCGATCCACCGCTACTACTGGCCCGACACCCCGCCGTACGCGTCGCTGCTGCGCGCGATCCTGGCGCGGTGGTCGGCCGAGGGTCATCGCACCGACGTGCTCACCACCCAGCCGTCGTACAAGCCCGAGCTCGGTCTGCTCGCGCGACCTCGCCGTCGAGCAGGTCGACGGCGTCCTCGGTGCGTCGCCTGGACTTCCCGCCGGACCGCATCGGGCACGGCGCGCCGGATGCTCAACGATCGTCCGGTTCCCGGCTGACGGTCGCCTGGCGTGTGCTGAGCGGGCCCGCGTTACGACGTGGTGATGTGCTCGACCGTCCCGCCCGTGCTGCTGGGCGCGGCCGTCAGCCTCGCTGCCCGGCTGCGTGGGAGCGCGGTTCGTCTACCACTGCATGGACCTGCACCCCGAGATCGGCGTGCTCTCGGGCGAGTTCGCCCACCCCGTCGTCCGCCGCGTCCTGGCCCGGATCGAGCTCGCCACCTGCCGTCGGGCGTCGGTCATCGTGGTGCTGTCCGAGGACATGCGTCGCGCGGTGCTCGGCCCGGGACGCGTCGCTGGCCGACCGGATCGTGGTGCTGACCAACTTCGAGGTCGCCGACCACGAGGTGCCGGTCGAGAAGGTCGACGAGCCCGCTGCCCTCGAGCGATGACGGGCGGCTGCGGATCGTCTTCACCGGCAACCTCGGACGCTTCCAGGGACTGGAGACCGTGGTCGGTGCGGTCCTGGCCGACGACGCGCGACTCGACAGGTCGAGCTGGTCCTGATGGGGGAGGGCGCGGCCAAGGCGGAGCTCGAGCGGCAGGTCGCCGCCGCCCCGGCCGAGCGTCGCGACTCGGGTGACGCTCCTGCCGCACGGCAGCGTCAGCCAGGCGCGCGCCCTGCTGCGCACCGCCGACCTCGGTCTCGTCAGCCTGACCCCCGGCGTCATCGCCTACGCCTACCCGTCGCAAGACCGCCACCTACCTCGCCGAGGGCCTGCCGCTGCTGGTGATGGTCGAGCCCGACAGCGAGCTGGCCCGGATGGTGGCGCGCGAGGGCGTCGGCCACGTGCTGCCGCGGCACGCCGAGGGCGTGCACGCCACGCTGGCCGCGACTGGTCGGGGAGCGCGACCTCGTCGCCGCGCCGGCGGGAGGCGGCCGCCGACCTGTTCGGTCGCGAGTTCTCCTCCGAGACGTCCTGCTGACCGGTGGGCCGGCCTCCTCGACGACCCGCGGGTCGCGCATGATGGCCGGCCGTGACGTCGTCATCATCGGCGCGCCCCGCTCGGGCACCAACATGCTGCGCGACGTGCTGACCGGGCTCCCGGGCTTCACCACCTGGGCCTGCGACGAGATCAACCTGACCTGGCGCCACGGCAACCGCGACCACCCCGACGACGAGCTCGACGCCCGACCACGCGACGCCGGCAGGTCCGGCGCTACATCGGCGCGCAGTTCGACCGGGTCCGGCGGCGTCCGGCGGCGACCGGGTCGTCGAGAAGACCTGCGCCAACTCGCTGCGGGTCGAGTTCGTCCACGCCGTCCGTCCCGAGGCCCACTTCGTCCTCATCATCCGCGACGGCTACGACGCCGCCGCCTCAGCGCGATGGAGCGCTGGCACGCACCGTTCGACGCGGCGTACACCGCGGCGAAGCTGCGCTACGCCCCGCCCGGCGACCTCGCCCTACTACGGGCGGCGGTTCGTCGGCGAACCGCTGGCGCAAGCGCCGCGACCGCGAGGCCGGCGGACCGGGCACGGGTGGTGGGGTCCCAAGCCGCACGACTGGCGCGAGCTGACCCGGAGCGCTGCCCCTCGACGAGATCTGCGCTGACCCAGTGGGTGCGCTGCGTCGACCTCGCCGAGCGTGGCCTGGCCGGCATCCCGACCGAGCAGGTCCACCGCGTCGCGCTACGAGGAGTTCGTCGCCGACCCGACGCGGGCCTGCGCGACCTGCTCGACTTCGCTCGACGCCGACGACGCCTTCGACGCGGCCGCCGTGGCCGGCGTCTGCGCCTCGAGCGTCGGCAAGGGACGGGCGGCGCTCTCGGCCGAGCAGCGCGCAGCGCGTTCGCGGCGATCGCCGGGCCCACCCTCGAGCGTCTCGGGTACGACGCATGAGCGTGCACGGCCCCTGCCCTCGAGCCGCCAGCGCCTGCGTCAAGCGAGCCTTCGACGTCGTCGTCGCGGCCGTCGGCGCTGGTCGTGCTGTCCGCCGATCGTCGTCGTGGCGTGGGTGGTGGCCACGCTCGACACGCGGCCAGAGCGGCATCTTCCGCCAGGCAGCGCGTCGGCCTGCGACGGCGAGCCGTTCGAGGTGCTGAAGATCCGCACCATGCGCTCGCGCGGAGGGTCGACGGTCACCGCCGCCGGCGACGCCCGGATCACCGCGGCTGGTGCGCTGGATGCGCCGCCTCAAGATCGACGAGCTTCCGCAGCTGGTCAACGTGCTGCGCGGCGAGATGAGCCTGGTCGGTCCGCGACCCGACGTGCCCGGCTTCGCCGACCAGCTCGTCGGGCGCCGACCGGGTCGTGCTCAGCGTGCGGCCCGGGCATCACCGGCCCCGCGGCGGTGGCCTACCGTCACGAGGAGGAGCTCCTCGCACGCGGCCGAGGACCCCGAGACCTACAACCGCGACGTGCTGTGGCCGGCCAAGGTCGCGCATCAACCGCGAGTACGTCGAGAACTGGACGCTGGGCGCCGACGTGCGCTGCCTGGTCGACACCGTGCGGATCGTCGTTCGCACCGCGAGGAGGGAGCCCGCATGACCGACCGACTGCTGATGTCGCCGCCCGACGTGGGCGCGCTCGAGGAGGAGTACGTCCTGCGCGCGCTCCGGTCGGGCTGGGTCGCGCCCGACCGGGCCCGGAGGTGACCGCCTTCGAGGACGAGATCGCCGAGCGCGCCGGCGCCGCCCACGCGGTCGCCATGTCCTCCGGCACCGCCGCGCTGCACCTGGCGATGCTCGGCGTGGGCGTGCAGCCCGGCGACGTCGTCATGGTCTCCGACGATGACCTTCGTCGCCATCGGCCAACGCCGTCGCCTACACCGGCGCCGAGCCGTGCTTCGTCGACGCGCGCGCCGACGGCAACCTCGACCCCGAGCTGCTCGACCGAGGCGATCACCGAGCAGCGCGCGCCGGGCCGCCGGGTCAGCGCGGTGATGATCGGTCGACCTGCTCGGCCGGTGCGCCGACTACGACGCCGATCGCGGCCGTCTGCGAGCGGCACGAGGTGCCGCTGCTCGAGGACGCCGCCGAGGCGCTCGGTGCGACGTACGCGGGGCCGCCCGGCCGGCTGCTTCGGCCGCGCGGCGGCGCTGTGCTTCAACGGCAACAAGATCATGACCACCTGCGGCGGCGGGATGCTGCGTCACCGACGACCAGGCGCTGGCCGACCACGCCCGGTTCCTGTCGCACCCAGGCCCGCGAGCCGGTGGCGCACTACGAGCACCGCCACATCGGCTACAACTACCGGATGTCGCAACATCCTGGCCGCGCTCGGCCGCGCCCAGCTGGAGCGGCTCGACGACGATGATCGCGCGTCGGCGCGAGATCCGGGCGCGCTACGCGCGAGGTCGTCGCCGACGTCGCCGGGCGTCGAGATCTTCCAGGGCGACGGCGACGCGGTCGACAACTGCTGGCTCACCGCGCTGCTCGTCGACCCCGATCACGCGCCGGTTGACGCGCGGCGAGCCTGATGGCCGGGCTCGAGGCCGCGTGACATCGAGGCGCGTCCGCTGTGGAAGCCGATGCACCTGCAGCCGGTCTTCGCCGACGCCCCGCGCCTACGTCACCGGCGTCAGCGAGCGACCTCTTCCGCCGCGGGGTGACCCTGCCCAGCGGGTCGGTGCACGACGACGAGCGCCATCGACCGCGTCTGCGACGGCGCTGCGCGAGCTGCTGGGGAGCCCCGGCATGAAGGATCGGCGATCACCGGCGGGCACGGGTTCCTCGGCTGGCACCTGGCCTGCCGGCTGCGCGCCACCCGCGGCGTCGAGGCCGTCCGGCTCGGGCGTGACGACTTCGCCGACCCGGCGCGGCTCGCCGACGCGCTCGCGCGACGTCGACACCGTCATCCACGTCGCCGGCGTCAACCGCGCCGAGACCGACGACGAGGTCGAGCAGGGCAACGTCGACCTCGCCGAGCGGCTGGCCGCGGCGCTGCGGGCGAGCCGCCCGGTGCACGTCGTCTACGCCAACTCGATGCAGGCCGACCGCGACAACGCCTACGGGCGCGGCAAGCGCGCGGCGGCGGAGATCCTGGCCGCGGCTCGCCGCGGCGACCCTGGCCGACGTGCGTCCTGCCCAACCTCTTCGGCGAGCACGGCCGCCCGGCCTACAACTCCTTCGTCGCGACCTTCGCCCACGAGGTCGCCGCCGGTCGCGAGCCGACGGTCACCGGCGACCGCGAGGTCCCGCTGCTGCACGCGCAGGACGCGGCCGAGGCGCTGATCGTCGCGGCCGAGCGGCGCGAGGACCACGAGGTCCGCCCGGCCGGCGAGGCGCACCTCGTCTCCGAGGTGCTGGCGACTGCTCCAGGGCTTCCACGCGCTCTACGCCGAGCGCGGTGAGGTGCCCGACCTCGGCGACCCGTTCGCACGTGGACCTGTTCAACACCTACCGGTCCTACCTCTTCCCGCACGGCTACCCGATCCACCCGCAGGTCCACGCCGACCAGCGTGGCGTGCTGTTCGAGACGGTGCGCTCGCACGGCGGCACCGGGCAGGCGTTCGTCTCGACGACCGTGCCCGGGGCGACTGCGCGGCGACCACTACCACCTGCGCAAGATCGAGCGCTTCTTCGTGGTGCGCGGCGAGGCCGAGATCGCCTTGCGCCGGCTCTTCGACGACGATGTGGTGACGCTTCCGGGTCAGCGGCGACCGGCCCGGCTTCGTCGACATGCCCACCCTGTGGGTGCACAACATCACGCAACGTCGGGGAGGACGACGCTGGTCACGGTGTTCTGGGCCGACCAGCTGCTCGACCCGACCGACCCCGACCAGTACCCGCTGCGAGTGAGCGCGACCGCGAGGTGCCAGCGTGAAGGTGATGACGATCGTCGGCACGCGACCGGAGATCATCCGGCTCGCCTGCGTGATCGAGCGTCTCGACGACCGACGGCGTCGAGCACGTGCTCGTCCACACCGGGCAGAACTACGACCACAACCTCAACCAGGTCTTCTTCGACGACCTCGGCCTGCGCGCGCCCGACCACTACCTCGGCGTCGACACCAGCTCGCTCGGGCGCGGTGCTCGGCGGCGTGCTCATCGAGACCGAGCGGGTGCTGCTGGCGGAGCGGCCCGACGCGGTGCTGGTGCTCGGCGACACCAACTCCTGCATCGCGGCCGTGATGGCCAAGCGGATGCGGATCCCGACCTACCACATGGAGGCCGGCAACCGCTGCTTCGACGAGAACGTGCCGGAGGAGACCAACCGGCGCCTCGTCGACCACGTCGCCGACTTCAACCTCGCCTACACCGAGCACGCCCGCCGCAACCTGCTCGCCGAGGGCCTGCACCCGCGCCGCGTGCATCGTCACCGGCTCGCCGATGCGCGAGGTGCTCGAGCAGCTTCCGCGACCAGATCGACGCCTCCGACGTCCTCGAGCGGCTCGGCCTGACGCCGCAGGGCTACTTCCTGGTCAGCGCGCACCGCGAGGAGAACGTCGACAGCCCCGCGCGGCTGCGGATGCTGCTCGACTGCCTGGCCGCGGGTGCGACGAGCGCTGGGACCTGCCGGTCGTCGTCTCGACCCACCCCCGCACCCGCAAGCGCCTCGACGGCGCTCGACGAGGCGCGTCGACGCTCGCCGACGACGTGCGGTGGATGGAGCCGTTCGGCTTCCACGACTACAACCAGCTCCAGCTGCAGGCGGCCTGCGTGCTCTCCGACTCCGGCACGATCTCGGAGGAGTCCTCGATCCTCGGCTTCCCTGCGGTCACGCTGCGCGACTCGATCGAGCGGCCCGAGGCGCTCGACTCCGGCGCGATCATGATGACCGGCCTCGACGCCGACGACGTCGAGACGCCGTGAGCGTCGCGATGGCCGACGGCGCCGGTGACCTCGTCGGTGCCGGCCGGCTACGAGATCGACCGACACCAGCAACCGGGTCGTCCGCTTCATCGTCTCCACCGCGAGCCGCCACCACGCGTGGGCGGGGATCCGGCCTTGAGCAGTCGAGTCGTCCTTCGTGACGGGGGCGCGATGTCGGGCGGTGGCTCATCGTTTCTCCGAAACTGGCAGCTCGCCGCCGAAAACTTTGACGTGCTCGCGGTCGAAGGAGAGGGGACCCCTCTGTGCCCTAGGAACATTCCTGTCGATCGGCGCGTGTGTCAGCCTTTCCTGCTGGCTCCTCAGAACGCTTGGGCTTGGAATCGTGCGGCCCGCGGGGCCCGCGAGCGTGCCCGAGTGTGGACGCTGTGGTCGGGTTCGGAATTCTACGCTCGACGTGCGGCTGCTGTTCTTCGGATCTCAGGCGCGATCCCTGCAAAGAGTTCGTGGTCCCGCGTGTCCCCTGTAATTCACAATGTCCTGGATCTCGGTTTCGAGGTCGCAATAATTGAGTCCGAAGTCGGGGATGGGCCCGCCGTCGGCGGAGACTTCGTGACGATCGGATCGGTGCATACCTACCGTAATCTTCCGCTACTGATCGCGGCATTCGGCCGGTATAGGCGAGGCGGAGGACATCGATCGCTGCACGTGTTCGGCCCGGCGCGGCCGGGGCGCGCTCTTTCGGACGTCATGGTCAGCGCCGCGGAGACGGACGGCGTAACTGTGTCACCGGGATCGCTGGCGCGGTCTACTGTCCTTCAGATGATGCGCGACGCCCATGCGACTATTTTACCGTCGCGGGTCGAGGCATCGCCGTTGTCCGCACTCGAGTCCTTGACCGTGAGCAAACAGACACTACTGAGCTCGATTCGCGCCCATCGAGAGATCGTGCAGCCCTGGGCCGATGAGAGCGCGTTGGGCTGGTTCGATCCCACCTCAGTGGCCTCTATGCACGATGCGATGGTCCGAGCCGACGATGGCGTTTTCGCTGGCGTGCAGACCCCGCTGGGTGACAGAAGCCGGCGAGACGCTGCGCGTCAGGACTGGAGTCGACACGTCGCGGGATGGTGCGAAGAGGTGCTTGCCGAACTGTCTTGAACGAACAACTCAACGTTCCCTCTCTCGGCACGGAGACGACCCGATGACTGCCCATCGTGAGCCAGTGGCCACGCGCGAAGCCAGCCGAGTAGCGTCTGCGCGCATGAAGGTACTTGTCACCGGTGGAGCCGGTTACATCGGAGCGGTCACGTGCAAAGCGCTCGAGGCTGCAGGCCATGTCCCCGTCGTGCTTGACTCCTTGTTGACCGGCCCCAGCGCGTTCGTCCGTGATCGGATCTTCTACGAGGGTGATGTCGCTGACCGAGCCCTCCTATCGCGGATCGTCGGCGACCACCCCGACCTCGAGGCAACAATTCACATGGCCGCGCTCATCGTCGTGCCCGAATCGGTGTCCGAGCCTTACGGCTACTACCGCAACAACGTCTCGAACTCGCTAGAACTCTTCGATCAGCTCGTGGCACTCGGCAAGCCGCGCGTGCTCTTCTCTAGTTCGGCGGCAGTATACGCGGCCTCGGACGACTTCGAGGTCTACGAAAGCTCGGCGACCGCTCCCGCTTCTCCCTATGCGCGATCTAAGTCGATGATCGAGCACGTGCTGGAAGACATGGCCCACGCCACAAGTTTGCGGGCGATGATCCTGCGGTACTTCAATCCCATCGGCTCCGATCCTGATCTCGAGTCTGGCGTCTATGTCAGAGAGCCTTCCCACGTGCTCGGCCAACTCGTGCTCGCAGCACGAGGTGAACAAGATGCCTTCACGCTAACTGGTACTGACCTACCCACCCGCGACGGCACCGGGCTGCGCGACTACGTTCATGTGTGGGACATCGCTCGCGCGCATGTCCGCGCGGTGGAGCGCTTCGACGAAGTACTCGCCCGGGTCGCGGCGCCGAGCGTCGTCATCAACCTTGGAACCGGCCGTGGAACCACGGTGCGCGAACTGGTGTCCTCTTTCGAGAAGGTCTTTGGTCGGCCAGTACCCCTGCGCGAGGCACCACCGCGGTCAGGAGACCCAGTTGGCGCATTTGCCAACGTCGACCTCGCACGCAAGTTGCTCGGCTGGCATGCGGAGCTTCGACTGACCGACGGCATAGAGTCTGCATTGGCTTGGGCTTCTCGTCGCAGAGAGGTGTTGGGCTATGAATAAGGCCGTCAGAGTGCACGGGCGGTCATTGGTTGGGCACCTCGTGGCCATGCGTTCCGGGCGGCCCACCACGACGGGAGACCTCAACAACGTCAGGCGGAGCAACAGTGCTGCCTCTGAGGTGATGATAACCCCAGCAAGTTTGCAGCCGGGTTTCGTAAGCAGTGTGGGCAATCGCCACCGGTATTGACCCTTTAGTAGTTCGGAGAGGTGCGGATGCATTCGAAGGCGCTTGGAGAGGGTGCCCGCAGGATTGCGGCTCGTTCGACGAAGGAGATTCTACGTCGCCGCGGAACTAAACTGGGCATGTACATTGGTTGCGGATTCCCAAAGTCTGGAACCGTATGGCTGTGCCAGTTGCTTGGAACATCACTCGGGATACCCTACCCTCGTGAGTACAGACTGCCTATAGCGATGGCCTCAGTCGTTCACGCGCACTGGCGTTTCGATCCGGCATTTCCCCAAACCGCGTACATTAGACGCGACGGGCGTGACGTGATGCTCTCGTTGTATTTCGACTACGTCAGAGCACTGGATCTGCCCGGCAAACCGGTCCGCGCGCGCGCGCTGCGAGAGATGTTCTCGAGGATTTATGGTCCCACTTTCGACCCCGGCGATGTGCGCGGCAATCTCCCACGATTTCTCGAGTCGCAAGTCGCGGCCCCACGAGGTCCGATGGCCTGGCGTGGCACCAACACGTCGCGGACTGGTGGGGCCGACCTGGAGTTGCCCAGGTTTCCTACGAAGATCTCCTGGAGCGCCCAGTGCGAACCGTTCTCTACCTGAATCAAGAATTAACAGGCGAGAGTAACGAGAGGGTCGCATCCTTATCGGTTGATCGCTGGGCTTTTGAAATTGCAACAGCGAGAAAAAGCGGCAGCGAAGACCGATCTAATTTCCTCCGCAAAGGAATCGCTGGCGACTGGAAAAACTATTACTCTCGGGAGGCAGGCGAAGTTTTTGACTCCGTCGCTGGGCAGGCGCTTATGGACCTCGGATACGCAAAGGATCGAGAATGGTTTCGCAACTTGTAATGCCCGCCAAAAGGAAACTTCGACTTGGCGCAAGAAGACTGGCGCTTGATATGTTGTCTGCAGCGGCCTCAATTGAGGGCACGACGCAGCGTACGTTGCTGAGGCCTCGCATTCACTTTGTGTACCTGCACGACATACCGCCGGGGGAAGAGAGTGAGTTGCGGGCGTTTCTGTCATACCTCTCGCGGAATCACCATTTCGTGTCCCATGCCGAGGCAGTGAAGCGACTTTTGAACGGTCCAATCGATAAGCCTTACGTTTCTTTCAGCTTTGACGACGGGTTCAAGAGCAACGTTGGTGCAGCTCGCGTACTTGAGGATTTTGGAACTGTAGGATGTTTCTTCATTCCGCCAGGCTTTATCGATACCAAGTTAGGTACCGCAGAGGCGATGAGGGCTTTCGGCTTCGCCAGGGGAACATGCGAACCTCCGATGTCCTGGAGGGATCTTGAGCAATTGAAGTCCAACGGCCATGAGATAGCCAATCACACTATGAATCACAAGATGCTTGCTGGACTGAGCTCGCAAGAAGTGGTCGACGAGATCAATTTTGGCGCTGAACGTATCCGGGACGTGCTTGGGGATTGCCGACACTTCGCGTGGCCGCGAGGCCGCTTCGAGCACTTCAATGGCGACGCCGCGAGCGCCGTGTATGAGTCCGGACATGTGAGCTGCTCCTCTGCAGAGCGCGGATCTCACACTGTTCAGCACCAGGCTGACCTTCGCTTACTGTGCATCCGTCGCGATCACGAGATGACCTCGTGGCCTCAACGTCATCGGACATACTTTGTCCATCGCAGTAGTAAGCGGTCCAACCAAGCCATGAATCTCTTTCCTGAGTCGTGGTCGATAGCAGTTGAGTGACTTAGAGCGCCAAGCCGCAGCGCACGCGGATGAGGGGAGTGCAGCGCGCAGGGGAGCGTGGGGGCTCGTGAGCCAAGCTGCGAACACCTTGGGGAATCTCGCGGCCGCGGTTATGGTCGCGTCTAACTCATCCGCTGCCGCGTTCGGTGCGTGGTCGGTAGGGTACGCCTGCTTGCTGACCGCCCTGCCTGTAGCTAGGTCCGTTGGGGCAACGCCAATGATGCTCAATTCGCACCGCCGAAACCTGGCTTCCGAGCGGGGGGCAGTCGCGGCCAGCGCCTGGTTTGGCGTCGTTATTGGATTCGGGCTCGTCGCAGCAGGCGTTGTGAGTGGTGGAGTCCTATCGTTATCCCTAATCTCGTTTGGAGCGGCTCTTCCGGCTTTCCTACTCCAAGACACGCTCCGCTACGTCTTCATATCCCGAAAGCAACCGTCGAAGACGGCATTGATGGATGTGACCTGGTTGGTCGTACAGGGTGTGGGCTTTGTCGCTCTCATTCTGGGTGATGCGGTGACTGTTTGGGCGGTCACTCTCGTCTGGGCAACAGGGGCCCTCCTCTCCTGCCTTTGTGCTGCAGGAACAGGAACTCTGACGTTGAGTTTGAGTTGCGCCAAAACTTACATCACGACTAACCGGTGGGCGATGTCGAGACTGACTCCCGACGCTGTTCTCAACGGAGTTTCAACAAACGCAGTTCCTGTGGTCCTCGCAGCAGTGGGCGGCCTAACCGCCACTGCGGCGCTAAGAGCGGGTCAAACGCTCTTCGGCCCTCTTAACATGGTAAGTTCTGGTTTGACTCCGATCATCACCGTCGAGGCCGTTCGAGACCTTCGCCGCGGTGCATCGCAATGGCGGCTCCTGGGTGTCTGGTCATCGTTGATGGCTGTGGTCGGCGCCTGCCTAGGGCTCGTCATTTGGATCCTTCCTGACTCGTGGGGAGAAGTTCTTCTCGGGGATAGTTGGGCGCTGGTTCCGCTAGTTCTTCTACCCCTATCAGTGCAGGCGTTGATCCGCGGGCCATTTATCTGCGGCCCCTTGGTCCTGCGGGCTAGGCACCTGCTAGACGAGGCGTTACGCTTGCGGCTGGTCACAACTATCATTTCGTTATTGCTGCCCATGACTGGAATTGCGCTAGGCGACGCGGAAGGGGCCGCTTGGGGCCTGTCGGGAGCGGCAGCTCTCAACGGCGCGGCCGCTATATGGTTTCTTCGTCGACACGCGTCGCGATGGGGTAGGAAATTAGGCGACCCTGAACCCGGGATTGGAAATATGAGACCTACTGGCAAGTTCGATGACATTCATGACTGAGGGCTTGGACTTCATCATCGCTGGTGCGCAGAAAGGTGGTACGACACAACTTGCCGCCATGTTGGAATTGATGCCGGCAGTATGGATCAGACGGCGAGAAGACCCGGCCTTCGAATCTCCTCATTGGGAGAACGGCTCAGTATCCTTATTAATCGATGAGATCCGTGGCACGCGAACTGAGGGTCAAGCCGCTGGCATCAAGCGGGCGAGTTACTTAGGTATCCCTGAGGTGCCAGCTCGGATCAATCAGCGATTACCTCACTCCCGAGTCATAGTTGTACTGCGGGATCCTGCGGCCCGAGCCGCCTCGGCTTATCTACATATGGCCCAGTACGGACGAATTGATTTGCCCCCTGTTTCAGAGGCTTTGTCTCTACTTCTGCGTGGGCACAATCTTGGGAGTCCTGGGACTAGTAAGATCCTTGCCTGGGGTCGATATGCGTCACTACTTCCAGCGTGGCAACAGATCTTTGGGGATCGACTTCTGGTCTTAGGAAGCCAAGATCTACGTGACGCTCCAGATGTTTCAATCCGAAAGGTCGCAAGCCACTTGGGTATCGAACCTGTACGGGACGGTAGACTTCCCCAAGCCGTTAATGTCGGTGCTACCTCGATGCGTGA
Source organism: uncultured Actinomycetota bacterium (assembly GCA_963714475.1). Lineage (GTDB taxonomy): Bacteria > Actinomycetota > Actinomycetes > Propionibacteriales > Nocardioidaceae > Nocardioides. Next base: position 3,958 of record CAVQOP010000004.1, on the reverse strand, counting down.
GATGCGTTGGCGTAGGCGGATGCACGTGGCGCTCAATAGCAACGACTCGGTTACGTTCAAACGCAGACGGCCAACGCGAAACCCGGTCCGTTTAGGTATAGCATTTGTGGCCCGAGAGTTGGCGCGTAAGAGTCATGCGCAGGTGCCGTCGAGGCAATTAGACATGGGGCTCGGAATGAGCGTAAGGAAAGAACTCGAAAATTATTACGCGGAAGACTACGAATACGTATCAAAACAATTCCAGATCAAAATGTGAAGCACTGGCCCGGATGATTCACGGATCGGCGGCGTCATCGGCGCGTAGAACTACAGAAGTGCCTGCCCAGCAGGGGAGACTTGCGTCGGATCTGAGTTAGCGATAGAGATCGGTGCTTCAATCAGACAGCATCTGGTGAGTCCCTCCCAGCACGCAGGAGGATCAAGACATGTCGGAGAACGAGTCGAAGTCGACGCGCGGGAAGCGTCGTGCGAAACGGTTCCTGTCGCCGTCGCAGAAGTACGAGATCTGGTTGCAGCTGCTGCGCCAGGAGGCCACAGTCGCGGAGGTCGCGTCGCACCTGCAGGTCGACCGCTGATCCATCATGCGGATCAAGCAGTCGCCAAAGACCGGAGTTGGCTCACGATTTGTGGTCGGCATGTGTCTCAGAGCTGGGATGGTATCTCGTTCTACGCCACGCCCACAACCGCCGTCGTTGGATCAGGGCTAATCCCCGCCAGATCTATATCGCTAACTCAGAAACACCTCAAGGTCAACGAGCCTTGACGTCTCAACCCGCGCCTTCGAGCCAACTGGCACGCTAACGCGCGTGGCAACAGAAGATACGGCTCGATGGCGGGCACTAACGCGTCGCGTTGGCCCGCAAGGTTGGAGCTAGTTCGTTTATTACGTCGGTCGGTCGGTGACTTGCGACTCGGGCGCCTTGTTGATTTGTTTGCCGAGGTCGCGAACAGCCGCATAGGTTGCAGGGAAGCAGCGCGATGACCCCGGCTTGAGCTTCGCCTTACCAAAGCTCGCGTCGACCCAGATTTTGACTACGAATGCGATAGGTCGGATTCGCGGTGACCCTGCTTAGTAATGGGAGCGGACCAGGCTCAATTGAAAGCCAGGAAACTCAGTGCCTCATAAAACACATTTGGGTCGCTGGCGAGGTCTTCAAGAAAGCCGATCGGACCAACATAGGTTTTGGCGAAGCCAAGGGCCGAGGTATCGTTCATACTCGCTTCCCGCCAATCCAGAGAAGGCGTTGAGCTTCTCAATTGTTGGGGCGTCAGGTCCCGCCATGTCGCACCGGACGAGGTACTCGGAAAACTGCATGTCCAATGGAAGTTGAGCATTCTGCTTCTTCCACAAAAAGTACGAGTAACTTCTCCTGGCAGGTTCGCGCAACATGATCAAGACGCGCGGAGACCCGAGACGCTCGAAACTCGTTTCGCCATGCGGGCGCCGCCGTAGACCCAAATAGGAGCGTGGTCAGTGCTCATTTGTTCGATGCTGCCGCCTTTTTGTAATGCGTTGCGAGCGTCGACACCCGGATCAACTGCGTGTTCATCGTATAGAAATGGGTGAAGTGGTGGGTGGCGCGGTTCGGGAAGGCGGCGACAGCGTCGGGGTGCTGATCCAATGTGTCTGCGACCGAAGTAGTCCCACACTTAGGAAAACCCAGGATTAGCAGGTTCGGGATCACCACGATCGAGCCTGGGGGGTCCTACGATGAGGTGCGCCATGCGAGGCGCTAACAACGTATTGTTCGCTACCAGGGATCGAGGTGCGCTCCCCAGTCTTTTCGAATATGATATTGGATTTGACTTCCTCAATGAACAACCTGCGATCGAGCCAAGCCCGACCTCTCTGGCGTTCGATCAAGTTAGGACCTTGCAACACCTGCCGTCTTAGTGCGTGGGACATGACCGCGAGCCTATCATCAGAGTCAGCAACCGCGTGTAGCCAGCTGCTCGAACAAACGCTCGATCCGAGCATGTTCGTTGTCCGACTATTGCTAACAGACGGCTTGCGTGGATAACTTCCTGAGATGGTGATAGTGCTCTGGAGAGAGGTTGCGAGACTAACCTGTAGGTAGAGCATCAGCGCCGGGCTCAACCGTCTTCGAACGGATCAGACACTAGTTCTTGGTGTAGTTGACGACTTGCGTGTCGCTAGCCCCCAGTCTGTCCGTGAGGACTAGCCCGAATCATCTTGTAGGACGTTAGTTATAGTGCCCGTTCTTCGGATGGTGCCGTTTTCGGCCCTCGCTTGTCGCACCGGGGTACGACATAAAAGCCGATGTGCGCTCGGGCGGCGCTGCGGTTCCGGCCGGCAGTGGTCCTCGGGTTGCGATAGATGGGCCGGTCGTCGGGTCAGCGGGGGACTGTCTGGACGGGTCGTGCTGGTCTATGCGGGCGAGGGTCTTGAGTCCGTTTAGGATGAGGTGAGTTGACGTGCCGTGGGTGTGCGTCAGCACGGGGCGCCATGCGCCCGAAGGCCACGAGTCAGGAACAACCTCAAGTTCGCGGCACTAAGGGGCGCGCGAAGATTCCGTTGAATTGCAAGCATCGCCCGGTCTGAGGCACTCTGAACAGGATCTTGGGTCGCGGCAAGCACAAACCCTGTAAATCTAAGCGCTTAATCGCTTCGATCATCAACATCTGTCCGTCTGCAACGGCGGCTGGGGAAAGTTCTATTTCCACTAAGGAAGCCACATCGAGTACCTTCTTGCCGCCGTCCAGCACGTCTCGCTCGAAGCCCTGCACGTCAATCTTCACCCGCAGTCGTCGACGACGGGTCCGGGACGATCTCGTCTAACGGGAGCATCGCAACCGTCTCTCGCCCATACGACAACACACCGCACACTTGGCATCCGGCATGTGCTTCCGCATCGTGTACCAGAAGGCGAAAGACATCCAGACGCCTCGCCGGAAGCGGGTCGCACGTGATGAGAAGGTTGAATCCTTTGCCTGAGTCGGAGATCGCGTTCTTACTATACAAATGGTCCCAGACCCTCTGCGGTTCATCGACCATGCTTATACGTTCACGTTCAATCATGAACTTCCTCCCCCGTTTCAGCGTCTACGATCACGAACTGACTTGACATTTCTTCCAAGTCGGGATGACTGAAGATATTCCTGACATGCGGCAAGCATCTGCCGGGCCTCGGCGATGTCGTTGGTGAACCACAGCCCGACCTTGGGCGGACCAGTTGCCGTTCGTTCTCTTTATTGAGCAGGGCGTAAGCCACTCGGGCTTAATAGTTAGATCAGAAAGAAACCGGCTTCGGAACCTTCACGGCGTTGACGCCTGCTGGTGGGTTTGGAAACGTCGTACCGGCTGCGGCGAGCCAGGGGCCGGTCGGCCACAACGGCGATGGCGGCGGGGATGGAACTTGATGCCGACGAACATTCAGCGGGCCGGGCGGAACCTTGCACATTGCACGGCTCTGTCGGTGGTGTTGAATGCACTGGCAGGAATAGCTTTCGGAGCACGAATGTCAGTGCCGGTCGGTGCTGCTATGGTCGGAGCGGAAGCCCCGCCCTGCGGCTTAGCCATTGACTGGCCAGCCTTTCCCCCACGAACCCGGTGGTGGTCGGCTGGGTGCCTTGCTCCATGATGAACTGTCGGAAGTTCATACGGTGGTCGAAAACGCCCTTCATCAGGATCATCAACCTGCGGCATAACCTTCGCAAGGTCTTTCGCCGAAAGGGTGCCCTTCTGAGCCATCTGGATCGCACCTTCCTCGTGCGTCATGATTGGATTCTGACGATTGCGCAGCGCCGTATACTCTACCCGCCAACAGCCTGTTGATTTGCGGCCTTCAATTGCGGGTTCATTGCCGTCGTCGCATTGGCGTTTGTCGCCCCAAACTCAAGCCACATTTCAAGCAAAGACTGTCCATAGTGCATGTATCGATGTCTGCCCGACGAGATTTACTTAGCAAGACCAACCGAACCAGGTACACATAAACAT
>CAVQOP010000003.1:0-13065 GCA_963714475.1 uncultured Actinomycetota bacterium | reverse complement strand
GCAGCCGCGGGTCGGCCTCGACCGGGCCTGGCCGAGATCGCGGAGGGGCTGTCGGCCTGAGGAGCCCGGTCAGGCCTCGGGGTCCTCGCCCTCGAACCCGATCAGCCAGTGCAGCCCGTGGCGGTCGACGACCTGGCCGTCGGAGGCGCCCCACGGCCGCACCTGCAGGTCGTCGACGACGCGGCCGCCCTCGGCGAGACCGGCGAACCACGCCCGCAGGGTCGAGGGGTCGGCCGTGCCGAGCAGCGACAGCATCATGCCCTCGCCGCTGAAGGCCGGTCCGTCACCGGTCGTGTCGGCCGCGAAGAGCGACACCGGTCCCTCGGCGAGGTAGCCGTGGGCCACGGCGTCCTGGGGCCCGTCGGCCCGGCCGAACTCCTCGAACGTGTGCAGCTGCACGTCACACCCGAAGACCTCGCCGTAGAAGGTGAGCGCGTCGCGGGCGGTGCCTGGGAAGTGGAGGTACGGCGTCGGAGCAGTCATGCCTCCGACCCTAGGCAGAGCCACCGACATCGGTCCACCGACGTCGGTCCACCGGCGCGGCCCGCGTCGTCAGGGCTCCAGACGGACGGTCAGCCCGACAGTCACCTCGTCACCCGTGCCGATGCCGTGCGGCGTGCGCACGGCGTTCTTGAGCGGCAGCAGGTAGCCGCCGTCCTTCGGGAACAGCGAGGTCTCGAAGTCGGTCTCCCCGATCCGCGCAACGACGGGGATCACGCCCCAGCCGTACGTCGCCAGCGCCGCGACCTCGCGGATCTCGGCGGCCTGGTCCTCCGGCACGGGCAGGAAGTAGTACGGCGCCGGCCCGCGCCACTCGATCGTCCGGTTGGTGAACACGAGCTCCACGCCGCCAGTATCACCCGTCACGACGTATCAGCACCGCCTCCCACGTCTCCGTCTGGATGACCGGGCGCGTCCCGCGCCGGGCCCAGCCAGCAGACATGGAGAGAGAACATGCCGGACGTCCTCGACATCAGCACCATCAACTACGGCTCGATCCTCAGCGCCGGGAACGACTTCCGCGCCCTCGACCTGGAGCGGGCCGACTTCGGTCCGGCCGTGGGGGAGGCCCTCGCTCTCTCGCCCACGCGGGCCAACCGCCTGGTCCGCGGGATGCTCGAGACGGCGACCGACGTCGACCAGCAGGCCCAGGACGTCACGGCGCTCGTCGAGTGGTCGGCCCGGGAGGGGACCGGCCAGCGGCGGGCCGTCATCGACGCGGTGCGCACGGCGGGAGGCGACGTACTGCTGGTGGACCGGCTCTCGCGCCTGCCGCGCACCGAGGCGCGTCCGTTCATGGCCGACTTCCTCGCCGCCGGCGGTCGCAAGATCGACGTCGCGACCTGGCTCGCGACCGTGGGCGGGGTGCTGCGGCGGCACGGTACGCCGCAGCCCGGCACCAGCGGCCCGGTCGTGGACTGGATCACCGACACCGCCGAGGACGTGGTCGACGCGCTGAGCGAGGCCGTCGAGTCCGTCGTCGACGCTCTCGTCGCGGCGGGCGAGACGATCGCCGACGTCATCTCCGAGATCGTCAGCTTCACCCGCGAGCAGATGGAGAACCTCGTCGAGGCGCTCATCCAGGCCGGGGAGACGGTCGCCGGCCTGATCGCCGAGGCCGCGACCGCGGGCGTCGACATCCTCAAGAAGACGGTCAAGGCCCTCGTCGACATCGGGCGCACCGTGGCGGAGGTCATCGGCACGGTCCTGACGGAGGCCGCCGGCCTCCTCGTCGATGCGATCAACGCGCTGCGCGAGATCGGCGAGTCGTTCGTCGACATCATCCGAGCGGCGGCCGAGCTCGCCGTGAACGCCCTGGGCCAGGTGCTCCAGGCGCTGCTGGACATCGGACGGTCGGTGGTGCAGATCCTCGGTGACGCCCTGACCGCCGCCGCCTCGATCCTGGCCTCGACGGTGCGCGCCCTGCTCGCCATCGGCCGCACGATCGGCGGGCTCATCGCCGACGTCATCACCGGCCGGGCCAGCCTCCTCGACGCGCTCACCCAGGCGCTGCGCGACATCGGCAACACCGTCACCGACCTGCTCGACGAGGCCACGGCGACGATCGCCGGCGCGGTGCGGGCGATCGCGGCGTCGCTCGCGCGGATCGGCGCCACGATCGTGGAGCTGGCCGAGTGGGCCGCCGACGCCGCGATCGACTTCGGTCGCCAGGTCGTGGCCGCCCTCCTCGACATCGGCAACACGATCGTCGACCTGGTCACCGCTGTCGCCCAGCGGTCGCTGCGCGTGATGCAGACTGTCGTCGACGGCTTCTTCGCGATCGGACGGACCTTCGTCCAGCTGGTCCTCGATGTCGTCGACGTGGCCGCCGACCTGCTCGCCAGGGTGATCGAGGCGGCGTTCGCGCTGGGCACGACGATCCTGGAGTTCGTCGGCGCGACCCTCGCGACGACGTACGCGCTGGCGAAGCGGTTGACCGAAGCGGCGCTGAAGGCGGGCGCGGCGCTGGGCGAGCTGCTCGTCGCGGCGGCCGAGGGGACCTACTTCGTGCTGCGGCGCACGGTCTTCGGGGTGCTGGAGGCCGTCGGGCTCCGCGGGGTGATGGAGTGGGCGCTCGAGCAGCTCGAGGCCGGTGTCTCGGCGGTCTTCCGTGAGGTGGTGCTCGCGGTGCGGTTCGCCGGCGAGCAGCTCACGCGCGTGCTCGACTGGGTGGTCGACCAGTCCGAGCAGGCCTTCGAGGCGGTCGTCGACGCCTGGGAGTCGGTGGGGGAGGACCTCGTGGACCTCTACGAGTGGGCCTCCGGCCTGGCCGCCAGCGTGGCGAGCACGGTGTGGGAGCGGATCGGCCGGGCGACCGTGCGCCTCCACAACTCCGTGAGCTACGTCCTCAACTACCTCGAGAACGACTTCCTGCCCGGGGTACGTCGCTTCGTCGGCGGGCTGCTCGCAGCCGGCTACGCGGTCGGCGACCTGCTGGCCCGGGTGCTCGCGCGCGGCGTCCAGCTCGTGGCCGAGGTCGTGCTCGAGCTGCTCGAGGCGGGCGTCACGATCGCCACGTTGCTCGCCGAGGCCGCGCTCGACCCGGGCAGTGCCGTGGACAGGTTGCTGGAGGGACTGCGCGAGGCCGAGCAGACCTGGGCCGACATCATGGCCGCAGCCGACCAGGCGGGCGACGACGTCGCGGCCGAGGTGGCGCGCGCCGCGGAACGGCTCGGCGAGGCGCTGGACGAGATGCTCGACGCGGCCTGGGAGGTCGGTGGTGGGCTCTTCGGGCTCATCGTCGCCGAGCTGCTCAACTCCCTGGCGACGTACCGTCCGCTCACCGCGGCGGAACGCACCGAGGCCGCGCGGGTCTTCGGCACCTCGATCGACCTGGATCTGGTCTCGATCAGCCAGGAGAGCCTCGACAACACGATCATCTTCGAGGTCCAGGCCGCCTTCCAGCGGCTCGGTGGGGACGCCGCCTCGGCTCGGGCCTTCGTGACGGGCACGTTGATCAACATGCGGGCCGACGAGGGGATCACGATGGAGACGCTGATCCACGAGCTGACCCACGTGTGGCAGAACTTCGAGACCGGTCCGATGTACCTGAGCGAGGCGATCCACGCGCAGGTGACCGACCCGGACGCCTACAACTACGGCTACGACGACGCCACCACCGGCGACGGCGGTGAGGACGACCTGGCGGCCGCCGCCGGGGACTTCGAGGTCTTCAACCGGGAGCAGCAGGGCCAGATCATGGAGCACTTCTACCGTCGCAGCTTCGTCGAGTCGCCCTCGCTCGACGCGACGCAGTGGCAGCCCTACGTCGACCTGGTCCGTGCTGCGTGAGGCGTCCTCGCCGGGGTCCGTGCTGGACCCCGGTGGGGTAGCTCCCACCGGCTCGCTCGCCGTCGTGGTCGTCGGGCCGACGCGGGCCCGGCTGACCGCCGCTGCAGCGATCGCCGAGCGGCTCGGGGGAGTGGTGGCGACCTCGCTCGAGGAGGTGCGGGCCGAGTCGGTGCTGCTCGTCGCCCCGCGGTCGCGCGGCGACCCGAGGCCTCGTCCGCGGACCGGTCGTCGCAGGACGGCCGGTCGGGATCGTCCAGGCGGACCACGTGGACGACCTGGCGTCGGGGTCGCTCGACCCCGATCCAGGTGCTGCGTGGGTCGTCGCCGCGATGGCGAAGAACGTCTTCCTCGACGCCACCGAGCACTGGGCACCACGACTCGCCGCCGGCCACCCCGCTGTCGACCTGCGCGCCGACCGCGCGCGCCGGACCGACCTGGTCGACGCGCTCCGGGCCGGACCGGGCGTCGTCCTCTACGCCGGCCACGGAAGCCCCCGCGGGTGGGCGGGCTACCAGGGATTGCGCATCGGTCACCTCGAAGGCGAGGACGAGGGGACGGGTCGTGCGGCCGGCTTCGTGATGGCCTTCGCCTGCCAGACCCTCGCGCGGCCCCGTGGCCGGTGGCCCTTCGGCTCCCAGCTCGTCGAGCGAGGCCTGGTCCGCAGCTACCTCGCTCCGGCGACCTCAGTCTTCACGGCCGACGCCGAGGAGCTGGCCGACCTCGTGGTCGACCTGCTGGCCCAGCGCAGCGCGGAGACCGTGGCGCAGCTGATGGTCGAGATCGAGCGTGCGGTCGTCGGCCGCCCTGCTGCGCGCCGGGCCTGGGCGACCTTCCGGCTCGTCGGTGACCCCACGACGAGCGTCACCGCGTGACACGGACAGCCCTTGCAGCCCGAGGCCACTCGCTGGTCGAGCTTGCCTGGCACGTTTGCTGGTCGAGCCTGCCTGGCACGTTTGCTGGTCGAGCCTGCCTGGCACGTTAGCTGGTCGAGCCTGCCTGGCACGTTTGCTGGTCGAGCCTGCCGAGACCCACCCGACATCCACATCATGCGTTGAGGAGCTTGCGATTCGAACACCTGTTCGATAGACTCGAGACATGGTCTCGGAGTCCCTCACCACCCGCCGCGTACGCCGCGCGCGCGACCTCGTGCTCTCCGGCCCGCGCCCGGTCGGTGACACGGTCGAGGCCGACGCCGACCGGGTGGAGCAGATCGCCGAGCTGGAGCGGCTCAAGGCCGCAGCCTGCGCCCGTCAGGCCGACCTCGCCGTCGACCTCGACCGCTCGGTGCGGTCCCGTGAAGCGGCTGAGGGGCTCTCCCCGCGGCTGCGTGGTCGCGGGGTCGCCGCCCAGGTCGCGCTGGCCCGCCAGGTGTCACCCCACCGGGGTCAGGTGCTGCTCGGGCTCGCCCGCGATCTGGCCACCGACCTGCCCTGCACCCGTGAGGCGCTGCGCGAGGGCCGCCTGGATGAGTACGCCGCGCTGCTGGTGGCCCGGGAGACCGGCTGCCTGTCCCGGGAGGACCGGGCGGTGATCGATGAGGAGGTCTGCGGTGACCCCGAGCTGCTGGCCGGCCTCGGCACCAAGGCCCTGGTCGGTGAGCTCCGCCGCCGGGTCTACGCCGCGGACCCCGCCGCCGTCGTCCGCCGCGCTCGCCGGGCCGAGGGCGAGCGGCACGTGAGCCTGCGCCCGGCGCCCGACACGATGACCTACCTCACCGCGTTGCTCCCCGTCGGTCAGGGCGTCGCCGCCTACGCCGCGATCAAGCGCGACGCCGACACCCTCCGCGCCACCGGCGAGGCGGGGGAGCGTGGTCAGGGTCAGGTGATGGCCGACCTGGTGGTCGAGCGCCTCACCGGCCAGGCGCGTGCCGAGCAGGTCCCGGTCTGCCTCGACGTGGTGATCTCGGACGAGGCGTTGCTCGGCGCCGGCCACGACCCCGCGATCCTCCCCGGCCACGGGCCCGTCCCCGCGCAGATCGCCCGCGAGCTGACCGCCGCCGCCCTCGACGCCTCCGACAGCGTTCAGTCGTGGGTCCGCACCCTCTACGCCGACCCCACCGGTCGCCTGGTCGCCCTGAGCAGCAAGCGGCGGCTGGTCTGCGACGGCCTCGCCGACTTCCTCCACCTGCGCGACCAGGGCCTGTGTCGCACCCCGTGGTGCGACGCCCCGGTCCGCCACCGTGACCACATCGTCACGGTCCTGGACCACGGCGCCACCGACGACACCAACACCCAGGGCCTCTGCGAGGCCTGCAACCACGCCAAGCAGGCCACCGGCTGGAGCCAAGCCACCCTGACCGCCGACCGGCACACCGTGGAGACCACCACCCCCACCGGCCACCGACATCGCTCCCGCGCCCCCGCACCACCCAGACCCGCGCGACGCCGCGCGATCGATGTCGAGCTCTACTACCACCCTGCGGCCCTGGGAGAGTACGTCCCCGCCTGACTCAGCCGAACCGTGGTGGGCGCGGGCTCATCCCGTGTCCCGAGCAGCGGAGAGCCTCTGCGCGAGCGGCCGAAGCAGCGCCATCAGCTCCGCGAGCTCGGCGGCGCTCAGGACCGTGTAGGGAACGACGGCCAGCTCATCGGTCAGTGCCTCGACACGATCCTTGGTCGCGCGGCCCGCTGGGGTGAACGTCGCCTCGTCCTCGACCAGTCCCCGCTCCCGCATCGTGTCGATCAGGGCGGTCAGCACGGGGGAGGGGAGATGGTGGATCCGGCCGAACTGCGACGCTGGGACGCCGATGTCGAGAGCGAGCAGGACGTGGGCCTCGAGTCCACTGATGCCCTCGGCCATGAGGGCAGCGATGTGCCCGTCGCCGCGGTGCTCGCGCAGCATCGAGGCGACCCGGAACAGGCGTGAGACCGGCTCCTGCGGGAGCGGCAGCGCATGCAGCGCGGCGTACATGGGCCGGCCGTCGAACGGTGCGCTGATCGCTGCCGCGGTGAGCAGCTCGACGGCTCGCCGGAGGTCAGCCGTGTCGACGAGGTCGCCCAGAAGGCGTCGCAATGCCGTGACGCAGCCCTCCTCGCGCGCGGCGATGGCCGCCTCCGGCGTGGTCGTGCTCCACACCTTCGGAATGTGGCGAGCCACCTCACCCGGGGCGAAGTTGTAGAAGAGGGCGTGGACGACGCTGGGGGGCACCGAGCTGCCGAGCGGGGCAGCCCGGCCGGCGAAGTAGATGTCCCAGTACTCGGTGAACCCCAGGGCGAACATCGCCGTGGTGGGCTCCTCGGTCGAGTAGGGGATGAGCCCGATCGGCTCGACGAGGTCGAACATCCTGCGAGCGACGCCTTGCCCCATGGTGTGCTCCTTCGGTCTGCAGCCCGGTCCCTCGTGTCGACCGGCGGCGGGGACCGAAGTCATCGTCTCGTCACGATCGTGGACGACCGGCACGTCGGGTCGGCCGTGCGCGGACCTACGGAGACACCCCGGCCGCGGGGATCAAGCCGAACACGAGCTGGGTCTCGGTGTGCCGCACGACCGGGTGCACGGTCACGTGCTCGAGGATCAGGTCACGCAGGGCGTGGGAGGACTCGACCGCGACGTGCAGCAGGTAGTCGTCCTCTCCGGCCACGTGGAAGATCGTCAGGACCCCCGGGATCGCCGAGAGGGTGGCGTGGAAGCGGTTGACCTCGTCGCGGTTGTGGGTGCCGAGCCGCACCTTGACCACCGCCTGCATCGGAAGCCCGAGGGCACCGAGGTCGATGTCCGCGTGAAAGCCCTTGATGACCCCGGAGTCGCGCAGGGCACGGACCCGGTGGATGCAGGTCGACTCCGCGATCCCGGTGCGCGAGGCGAGCGCCGCGTTGGTGAGCCGGCCGTTCACCACCAGCTCGGAGATGATCCGCCGGTCGGTGTCGTCCAGGGTGCGCGCAGAGGCTCTCGACGTGTTCTTCGGTGTGACGGTCTTCTTCACGGGATCCATCTCCATAAAATACCGAAGAGTGTGGCCTATCGCGTCAGGTTCTGCGACATGACCCCGCTATCGTCGCAGAAAGTAGGATCCTGGTCGCATGGTTCCTGACACCCTTGCCCTCGACTCGCTCGCCGTGCACGCCGGTCGCGACGACCTCGCCGAGCTGGGCGTGCACGCGCTCCCGCTCGACCTGTCCTCCACGAGCCCGCTGCCCGACCTCGACCACGGCGGGGCGTCGTACGAGGCGATGGCGACCGGCGGCCACCCCACCGCGGAGGGCGGCCACGTCTACGCCCGGCTCTGGAACCCGACCGTCGCCCGGTTCGAGACGGCGCTGGCCAGGCTCGAGCGGACCGCGGAGAGCGTCGCCTTCTCCTCGGGCATGGCCGCGATGACCGCGTCCGTCCTCGCGGCGAAGGCCGAGTCCGGCGGCACGCACGTGGTCGCCGTGCGCCCGCTGTACGGCGGCACCGACCACCTGCTCGCCTCGGGGTTGCTCGGCGTCGACGTGACCTACTGTGCGCCCGACGAGGTGGCCGACTCGGTGCGTGACGAGACCTGTCTGGTGGTGCTGGAGACTCCGGCCAACCCGACGCTGGAGCTGACCGACATCCGCGCGGTCGTCGCCGCCGCGGCCGGACGGCCGGTGCTCGTCGACAACACCTTCGCCACGCCGGTGCTGCAGAACCCCGCTCTCGACGGAGCCGCCCTCGTGCTGCACAGTGCGACGAAGTATCTCGGCGGACACGGCGACACGGTCGGTGGCGTGGTGGCCGGCAACGCCGAGTGGGCCGCAGCCCTGCGCCGGGTCCGCGCGGTCACGGGCGCCCTGATGCATCCGCTGGGCGCCTACCTGCTGCACCGCGGCCTGAGCACGCTGCCGCTGCGGGTCCGGGCACAGCAGGAGTCGGCGCAGAAGACCGCCGCCTGGCTGTCCACCCACCCCGCCGTGGCCCAGGTGTTCTACCCGCAGATCCCGGATTGCGACCCCCTCGGTCTCGTCGGCCGCCAGATGCGTGGCCCCGGGGCGATGCTCGCGCTCCGGCTCGTCGGCGGCTACGACCACGCCGCCCGGGTCACCAGCGGGGTGCGGCTGTTCACGCACGCCGTGTCGCTCGGGGGCGTGGACTCCCTGATCCAGCACCCGGCCGCCCTGACCCACCGCCCGGTGGCGCCGGACGCTCGTCCGTCCGCCGACATCGTCCGGCTCTCGATCGGCCTCGAGGACGTCGCCGACCTCCACCAGGACCTGGACCAGGCGCTGGGCCGGCGTTGAGCTGAGCCGTCAGCTCCTCTCGATCTCGCTCGACTTCCACCCCGCACGGTGCGGCCACGTCCCGGGCCGAGCCGTGGTCAGCACTTTCAGGCAGGGTCGAGCCACCTCGTCACCAGCCGCCGGGGAACCGGGCCGATCCGGCCACGGCCATCAGCACGACCGCCATCGAGATCGTCGCCGCGAGCAACAGCTCCCGGCCGAGGTGTCGCCACGGCAGGACGAGCATCAGGACGAGCCCGACCAGCGCCACGGCACCCGGCAGCGCCACGATCGGCGCGAGCGGCTCGGCGATCCCGGCGGCGATGCCCAGCACGACGCCGGAGACGACCGCACGCCTCACGGCCGTCGGGCGGTCAGCGCGGGGGAGGCCCACCACGGTCACCGCACCCCGGGTGGACAGCTGGTCGGGTGCGAGGGCGCGCAGCAGCAGCGTCGAGGTCGCCAGGTCGGTCACGACCACGACATCGCGGAACCGGTCCCGCAGGGCGTGCCGCCGGACCAGGGAGTCCAGCTGGTCACCGCGGTCGACGGGCGGGAACCTGACCGGCGCCAGCAACACCTCGACCTGTGGCTCGGCATCGAGGGTGCACACCACCCGCTTGGCGTCGGCCGTCGGCGCGGTGAGCACCACCGGGTCGCGACCCAGGTGGCCCCGGATGCCCCGCAGGTCGGCCTCGTCGGCCGCGGTGCTGACCACGAGGATGCGCTGGCGACCGGGCACGCTGGTGACGATAGCCGGGCCATCCACGCCCGAGGATGCCCTCCGCCGGCTCGCCTCAGCTCTTCTCGATCTCGTCGTCCTGCGCCGTCCGCGGATCCTCCTGCTGCCCCAGGACCGCCCGCCCGGCCTCCAGCCGGGCGATCGGCACCCGGAAGGGTGAGCAGGAGACGTAGTCGAGGCCGGTGTTGTGGAAGAAGTGGATCGACTCGGGGTCGCCGCCGTGCTCGCCGCAGACGCCGACCTTGAGCGCGGGGTCGGTGCGGCGACCCTCGCGGGTGGCGATCTCGACCAGGCGGCCGACCCCGTCGGCGTCGAGGGTCTCGAAGGGGGAGACGGTGAAGACACCCTTCTCGAGGTAGGCGGCGAAGAACGCGGCCTCGACGTCGTCGCGGGAGAAGCCCCAGGTGGTCTGGGTCAGGTCGTTGGTGCCGAAGGAGAAGAAGTCGGCGGCCTCCGCGATCCGGAACGACGTGAGTGCCGCGCGCGGCAGCTCGATCATCGTGCCGACGGGGATGTGCAGGTCGACGCCTTCGGCCTCGCGGACCTCGGCGAGGATCGCGTCGACCTCGTCGCGCACCAGGTGCAGCTCCATCACCGAACCGACCAGCGGCACCATGATCTCCGGCATCGGCCGCCCGCCGTCCTTCACGCGCTGGGCGGCGGCTCGGGCGATCGCGCGCACCTGCAGGGCGAAGAGACCCGGCACGGTGAGCCCGAGGCGTACGCCGCGCAGCCCCAGCATCGGGTTCGACTCGTGCAGCCGCTCGACCGCAGCGAGCAGGCGTACGTCGCCCTCGTCGACCTCTCCGCGTTCCTCGGCCACGGCGACCCGCACCATCAGCTCGGCCCGGTCGGGCAGGAACTCGTGCAGCGGTGGGTCGAGCAGGCGGATCGTCGCGGGCAGGCCGTCCATGGCGGTCAGCAGCTCGACGAAGTCCTCGGTCTGCACCGGCACGAGCGCCTCCAGCGCCAGGTCGCGCTCGGCAGCGGAGTCGGCCAGGATCACCCGCTCGATCAGCGCGCGCCGGTCGCCGAGGAACATGTGCTCGGTGCGGCACAGGCCGATCCCCTCGGCGCCCAGCCGGCGGGCCCGGTCGGCGTCGTCGGCGTTGTCGGCGTTGGCGCGCACCCGCAGCCGACGTACGCCGTCGGCGTGGGTCAGCAGCCGGTCCACGGCCCGCACCACGTCGGCCGTGCCCTCGTCGACCGCGGCCAGGGCGGCGTCGATCCCGTCGTCGAGGTAGCGGACGACGGGGGAGGGGACCACGGGCAGCTCACCGAGGAAGACCTCGCCGGTGGTGCCGTCGATCGAGAGCACGTCGCCCTCGGCGATCGTGTGCTCGCCGGCGCGCGCCACGCCGCCTGCTGCATCGACCTCCAGCGACTCCGCGCCACAGACCGCGGTCTTGCCCATGCCGCGCGCGACCACGGCGGCGTGCGAGGTCTTGCCACCGCGGCTGGTCAGGATCCCGGCGGCCGCGATCATCCCCTCGAGGTCCTCGGGGTTGGTCTCCTTGCGCACCAGCACGACGCGCTCGCCGCGAGCCTGCCAGGCCACGGCGGTGGCGGAGTCGAAGACCACCCGGCCGACCGCGGCGCCCGGTGAGGCGGCCATGCCCCGGGTGACCAGCCGGCGCTCGGCGCCGGCGTCGAACTGCGGGAACATCAGCTGCGCCAGCTGCGAGCCGGTCACCCGCTCCAGGGCCTCGTCGAGGGTGATCAGCTGCTCGTCGACGAGCTGGCTGGCGATCCGGAACGCCGCGGCCGCGGTCCGCTTGCCCACGCGCGTCTGCAGCATCCAGAGCTTGCCGCGCTCGACGGTGAACTCGATGTCGCACAGGTCGCGGTAGTGGGTCTCCAGGCGCCGCATGATCTTGCGCAGCTGGGTGTAGGAGTCGGGGTCGACGTCCGCGAAGTCGTCGAGCGAGAGGGTGTTGCGGATGCCGGAGACGACGTCCTCCCCCTGGGCGTTGACCAGGTAGTCGCCGTAGACGCCGGGCTGCCCGGTGGCCGGGTCACGGGTGAAGCAGACGCCGGTGCCGGAGGTGGAGCCGAGGTTGCCGAAGACCATCGTGCACACGTTGACCGCCGTGCCGAGGTCGTGCGGGATCCGCTCGCGGCGTCGGTAGAGCCGGGCGCGGTCGGTGTTCCAGGAGTCGAAGACCGAGCGGGTGGCCAGGTCCAGCTGGTGGCGTGGGTCCTGGGGGAAGTCGCGGCCGGTGTGGTCGCGCACGATGGTCTTGAACTCCTCGACGAGCAGCCGCAGGTCCTCCTCGTCGAGCTCGACGTCGGTGACGACGCCCTTGCGCTCCTTGGCGGCGTCGAGCGCGGAGGCGAACGCCTCACCGTCGACCCCGAGCACGGTCTTGCCGAACATCTGGATCAGCCGCCGGTAGGAGTCCCACGCGAAGCGGGCGTCACCGGAGGCCTCGACCAGGCCCACGACGGAGTGGTCGTTGAGCCCGACGTTCAGCACCGTCTCCATCATCCCGGGCATGGAGTACTTCGCCCCCGAGCGGACGCTGACCAGCAGCGGGTCGGTGCTGTCGCCCAGGCGCCGGCCCACCTCGTCCTCGAGGTGGCGCAGCGCCATCGTGACCTGCACCCGCAGCTGGTCGGGCTGGTGGCCCTGCTCGAGGTAGTAGCGGCAGGCCGCGGTGGTGATCGTGAAGCCCGGTGGCACGGGCAGGCCCAGCCGGGTCATCTCGGCGAGGTTGGCACCCTTGCCACCGAGCAGGTCCTTCTGGTCCTTGTCGCCCTCGGCGAAGGGGAAGACCAGCTTGTCCATGGCGACCTGCTCTCGTCGGGTGGTGCCACGGCGTCGCCGCGGCGCTCACCTCTGCAGGATAGTCACGCAGCGCGCCGGGGTCAGCCTACGGAGACCTCGGAGATCGTGACCTCGGTCAGCGGGCTGCCGTCGCCGGGGCCGTTGGCGTTGTCGGAGCCCTCGGCCGCCACCTCCTCCAGGACGCCGACGCCGGCCTCGTCGATGCTGCCGAAGACCGTGTAGTCGGCGGAGAGCTGCGAGTCGGCGTACACCATGAAGAACTGCGACCCGTTGGTGTCGGGGCCGGCGTTGGCCATGGCCAGCGTGCCGGCGGGGTAGGTCTCCTCGCCGGTGAGCTCGTCACCGAAGGCGTAGCCCGGGCCGCCGCTACCGGTGGCGGTCGGGTCGCCGCACTGGAGCACCGACAGCCCGCCCGAGGTGAGCCGGTGGCACTGGGTGTCGTCGAAGTAGCCCTGCTCGGCGAGCGAGGTGAACGAGTTGACCGTGCAGGGGGTCGCCCCGGCGTCGAGGGTCACCGCGATCTCGCCGGCGCTGGTCGTGATCGTCGCTGGGACCTCACCCGAGTA
>CAVQOP010000002.1:0-5739 GCA_963714475.1 uncultured Actinomycetota bacterium | reverse complement strand
GGACCGGTTCAGGACGGCCGCACGCCCGGCTCGGGTCCGTCCAGGAGTCGGCGCATCGCGGAACCCTGGGACGGACCGCGCCATGATGTCGCCTCCGATGTCGAAAGAGCCTCGAGCCGTTCGACGTAGGGGAGACAAGCAGCTCACCGACCACCAGCAGGAGTGATGACGATGCCGCGTTTCATGGGACTCGTGAAGATGGAAGAGAACATCGGCGCGCCGCCGCAGTCGCTGTTCGACGCCATGGACACCTACATCAGCGAGCGGGCCGCCTCCGGGGTGTTCATCGACGGGGGCGGTCTGTTCGGGACGGAGGACGCCGTGAACTTCGTGGTCCGTCGGGGCGAGGTCAGCCGGGTGGACGGACCGTACGCCGAGGCCAAGGAGGTCGTCGGCGGGTGGTCGATCCTGCAGTACGACACGCTCGAAGAGGCCGTCGCCGACCAGCGCGAGTTCGCCGAACTGCACGCAAGGCACTGGCCGGAGGTCACCGTGGTCTCGACACTGCGTCAGATCTCGACCGGCCCGGACGCCTCCGGCGCCTGAGCGCGGCTGGATACGCTCGCCGGGTGCCGGCCAAGACCCCGACGGGCGACCCGACCGCGGCCGTCGTTGCCGCGTGGCGGGTCGAGTCAGCCCGCCTCGTCGGTGCTCTCACCCGGATGACGCACGACGTGGCGCTCGCAGAGGACCTGGCGCAGGACGCGCTCGTCGCCGCGCTCGAGCAGTGGCCCGCCACCGGCGTGCCCGAGAAGCCGGCGGCGTGGCTGATGACGGTCGCGAAGCGTCGCGGCATCGACCACGTCCGGCGCGCGGCCACCCTGCGCGCGAAGGTCGCGACCCTCGAGGTCGACCACGGGGGAGAGGAGGAGGCGATGCCTGACCTCGACGACCAGGTCGACCACATCGAGGACGACGTCCTACGCCTGATCTTCCTGTGCTGCCACCCCGCACTCAGCGCCGAGTCCCGGACCGCACTGACGCTGCGCCTGGTCGGGGGGCTCACCACCGCGGAGATCGCCCGGGGGTTCCTCGCGAGCGAGTCCGCGATGGGTCAACGTCTCTCACGCGCCAAGAAGACGCTGTCGACGGCGCAGGCGCAGCTCGATCTCCCCTCTGGACCCGATCGGACCCGTCGCCTCGACGACGTGATGGCCGTGATCTACCTGATCTTCAACGAGGGGTATGCCGCGGCCGCCGGCGACGACTGGATGCGTCCCGAGCTGGCGCACGAGGCGATCAGGCTCGCGCGCATGCTGGTCTCGCAGGCTCCCGGCGACCCCGAGGTGGTGGGCCTGCAGGCGCTGTTGGAGCTGCAGGCGTCGCGGATGCCCGCGCGGCTCGACGAGCACGGCCGACCCGTGCTGCTGGAGGCCCAGGACCGGACCTGCTGGGATCACGCGCTTCTCAGCCGCGGGCTGGCGTCGTTGGAACAGGCCGAGCGGCTCGCGTCGCGCGGCAGGCCGGTGGGGACGTACGTCATCCAGGCCCTGATCGCCGCCGAGCACGCCCGAGCGACGCGGTCCACCGACACGAGATGGCCTCGCATCGCGGGCTTGTACGACCTCCTCGCCCGGGCTGCCCCGGGGCCGGTCGTCGAGGTGAACCGGGCCGTCGCGCACGGACGGGCGTTCGGTCCGGACGTCGGGCTCGCGGTGCTGGGGGCCCTCGACGCACGAGACCTCGGCGACTCGCCGCTCGTGGCGAGCGTCCGGGGTGACCTGCTCGAGCTGGCCGGCCTCCATACGCAGGCGAGCGAGGCGTTCACCGTGGCGGCGACGCTCACCCGGAATGAGGGGGCGCGGGCCGTGCTGCTTCGCCGGGCGGAGCACAATCACGGGCGCGCGATGCGGTGACGTGCGGGAGGTGCCGGCGCGGGCGCCGGGTGGTTACGGTCTCGCGCCGGTACGCACCAGTCCCGCCACCGGGCGAGGTCCAGCAGGACTGCCTCTCGAAAGCGGCCCCGGGGGAGGTCGATCGGCTGTCGGAGGGTAAGGCTTGACTGGTTGGAGGACGGCGTACGCATGAGCAGCCCGACGCCACCGTCTCGATGTTTCACTGTGAGAATTGGTTGCTTTTCGCGCATGTGTTCGATATGATAGTGGTATGACCCTCCTCCTGGACGACCTGCGTGGCCTGACCGCCGCGCTCGTCGAGGGACGGGCGGACCTGGGTGGCCAGGATCGGGCCGCGGACGCCGAGCGGGTCGAGACGATCGCGGTGATGGAGCAGCTGAAGTCGGCCCTGTGTGCAGCGCAGGCCGACCTGACCGTCGGGCTGGATGTCTCGGTGCGCGCCCAGCACGCCGCCGAGGGGGTGCCGGCCGTCCGTCGGGGTCGTGGGGTGGCCGCGCAGGTCGCGCTGGCCCGTCAGGAGTCACCGCACCGGGGTCAGGTGCTGCTGGGGTTCGCCAAGGACCTCGCCACCGACCTCCCCCAGACCGCCGCTGCGTTGCGAGAGGGCGTGCTGAACGAGTTCCGGGCGATGCTCATCGCCCGGGAGAGCGGCTGCCTGGACCGTGAGCACCGCGCCCGCCTCGATGAGGACCTCTGCGGCCCCGGCACCGACGGCACCCGGCCCGTCGAGGGTCTCGGCACCGGGTCCCTGGTCGGGTTGGTCCGCCGCCGGGTCGCGACCATCGACCCCGCCGCGGTCGTCCGCCGAAACCGCCGCGCCGAGACCGAACGCCACGTCTCCCTACGACCCGCACCGGACACGATGGCCTACCTCACCGGGCTGCTGCCGATGGTCCAGGCCATCGCCGCCCACGTCGCCCTCAGCAAGGAGGCCGACCGGCTCCGTTCCGGAGGCGACCCGAGGTCGAGGGGCCAGCTGATGGCCGACCTCCTGGTCCAACGCCTCACCGGCCAGAGCCGTCGCAGCGTCGGTGCCGGTCACCGTGGACGTCGTCATCTCCGACACCAGCCTGCTCGGCGCCGGCCACGAACCGGCCACCATCCCGGGGTGGGGGCCCGTGCCCGCCCAGATCGCCCGCGAGGCCATCGCCCGCGCCACCGACGACGTCCAGGCCTGGGTCCGCCGGTTGTACGCCGACCCCACCGGCAACCTCGTGGCGATGTCCACCAAGCAACGTCTCGCCACCGACGGGCTCGCGGCGTACCTCAACCTGCGCGACCAGGGACTGTGCCGCACCCCCTGGTGCGACGCCCCCGCCCGCCACAGCGACCACATCGTCCCCGCCGCCGACGGCGGCGCAGACGACCGCGGACAACACCCAAGGCCTCTGCGAGGCCTGCAACCACGCGAAACAAGCCCCCGGCTGGACCCAACAGCTGATCGACGACCTCCTGGACCGCCACACCGTCCAGACCACCACCCCCACCGGCCACCGACACCGCTCCCGAGCCCCCACCCCACCCACCCCAGCACCCCGGACACGCCTCGACGTCGAGTGGCGCCTCCTCCAACGCCTCACCCGCGCCGCCTGAGCTTCCTGGTCGCGGTCTGGGGCAGGACCATTCAGGCGCTGTCCGCGGTCAGTGCCGCGGGCGGCAGCCAGTCGGCGCCAAGGAGCTCGGCAACGTCGGTGAGGCCCGCGGTGTCGCCGCCCACCGTGTCGGAGGCGGCGGCGATGCGCTCGACCATCACCTTGCCGACCTGTTCCTCGACGGTGCCCTCGGCGTACGCGATGTGCCACGGCGAGACCTGGTGGTCGCGGTGGGTGCGGCCGGTCACTTGTCGGGCGGCGATGCCCGAGAAGCGGGCCTGGTGGAAGACGCCGACCCGGGGTTCGGTGCTCGCCTGCAGCCCGCCGGCCAGGGTCTCGCCCGCCTGCAGGCTGATCGAGGCGACCGTGGTGAACACGCAGACCCTCGCCTGCCCGGTCTGGAACCGGAGCCGCTCTGCCTCGGGGTCGAACCGCCCGCGGCCGTAGATCGTGGCGACCTCGATGCCGCAGTCGCGCAGCCGCTCGGCGATGGGGTCGGCGGCGGTCGTGACGAACTCGACCGAGCACGCCACCTGCCGCTCCGCCCGGACCTGCTGGGAGATCCAGTCGACCGTCGAGTCGACGCGGATCAGGCCGGCCTTCTGCCGGAATCGCAGCAGTGCAGCCCGACCTTTCGCGACGTTGCGGCCGCGTCGTGCGATGTCCATCTCACGGCAGAACTCTCCCCACTCGGCCTCGTACGCCGTGCGCTCCGCCGGGGTCAGCGCCACCGGCATGCCAGAGATCGGCACCG
Organism: uncultured Actinomycetota bacterium; assembly: GCA_963714475.1. Lineage (GTDB taxonomy): Bacteria > Actinomycetota > Actinomycetes > Propionibacteriales > Nocardioidaceae > Nocardioides. The sequence continues at coordinate 1,537 of CAVQOP010000002.1, read as the reverse complement.
GCCCCCACGACGCGGCGCGGTGCAGCATGGCCGGGGGCCGCTCCTCGTCGAGCCAGCCGCGCACGAGCTTGAGATCCGCGGCGCGCCGGGCTGGGTCGGTGGTCCACGTCGCGCCGTGGCGTCCCTGCTCGACCGACACCCCGTGGCGTCCGAGCGCGGCGGCGAACGAGGCGCCGGGCTGGGCAGGCGAGGTCCACTGCTTCATCGACTCGCCGAGGACCTGGGCGTAGGCCGGAGCGAGGTAGGGCAGCTCCAGCGGCGTGTGCCCGGGCGTGGCCGTCACGGCGATGACGAACGGTGCCTGGTCGTGGGACGTGAAGTAGCCCGAGATCCGCGCCCAGAGCTTCCACCGCTTCGTCGTCGTCCGTCGCAGCGCGTGGGCCTCGTCGGCGATGATCACGTCCCACGGGTGCGCCGCGACCTTCTCCAGCCGGTCCCAGGTGATCACGACCCACTCCAGACCACCGTCGCCCAACGCCGTGATGGTGCGACACCAGTGGCCGATCGTGATCGCGGCGGGTCGGTCGGCGACGACGAGCACCCGTCGCGCTGCGCGGAGATCACCCACCACTGACGCTGCGAGGACGGCAGAGATCGTCTTGCCGACGCCGGGCTCGTCGGCCAGCAGGAACTGCCGTCCCCCGGCCGCGGCTCGGGCCGCGATCGCGTCGGCCGCCTCGAACTGGGTCCGTCGCGGCTCGAGCTCCTCGGTGGGCTCGGGGTCAGGCGTCGGACGATCAGGGTTCAGCCCGTTCTCGATGAACCGTCCGAGCGTGTGCGCACCCGGGGCGTAGGGCTCCAGGTGCGCGGGCAGGGCGTGCCCGACGTAGAGGTGGGTCTTCACGACCGGATGCCAGGTGGCGCCGTCGACCTGGGTCCCGTACGGAACGTCGAGGACCCAGACCCGCTCGTCCGGCCCGGCGGTCGGCACGGGCCGCCGTGCCTGGGGCTTGCTGCCCCGGCTCGACGATCCTCCGCGTCGTCGGGCTCCGGATCGACGGGGGCTGGTCACCCGCCGACGCTAGCGGGGTCACGACGACGAACAGCGCTGGCTCGCCTCACGGCGGCGGGTCGAGCCCGCCGACTGTCAGGTGGAGCCGCCGCAGCCGCCGTAGGTCGCGGCGTCCTTCTCGTACGCCGCCCCCTTGTCGGCCACGCCAGCCACTCCGCTCCACGAGGCACCGACCAGGGCAAGGGCGACCAGACCGACGGCGGCCAGGCGCAGCCCGCGGCGTCGGGCGATCGTGGCCACCGCGACAGTGAGCACGATGGCCACCAGCACCACGAGCGGACCGAGGCCTGCCCCGTCCAGCCAGACCTGCCTCAGTGGAGCCGTCTCACCGCAGACGTCGCCGTACTCCCGCAGCACGGCGTAGGTGACGACGCAGCCGAGCCCCAGTACGAGCAGGCCCGCGACCCAGACGACCGCGGCGACCACGTCGCGTTTGCTCATGGCGCGACCGTAGGGCGCTGCGCGCCGTGTCCGCGTGAGTAGGAGGGCTCACAGTGGGGCATCGCCCCCGGTGCTGCTAGGTGT
>CAVQOP010000001.1:0-1003205 GCA_963714475.1 uncultured Actinomycetota bacterium | reverse complement strand
AGCCTGAGTTGGCTCAATTGCTTAGTGCGTGACTTTCGGGTTGGTGATCGCGTCGAGGATCGCTTGCTGGTCGGCGGGCACGGCGGGTGGGAAGGTCTGCTGGGCGCCGTTGATCGCGACGGTTGCTGAGCGCAGCGGTCGTAGTTGGCGGATCACGTTGCGGATCGAGAGGCCGGTTCTGTTCTGGACCTCGCGGCTCACGGCCAAGGCGGTGAACACGATGGTCAGGTGGGCCTCGATGGCGTCGCGGGTGCGGGCGAACATCGGCCGTGCTCGCAGGTCGGTCTTGGACATCCGGAAGGACTGCTCAACGTGCCAGAGGTCGTGGTAGCTGGCGATGACCTCCTCGGCGCCCATCACGCCGGCGGGGATGTTGGTGACGTAGCCCTTGAGCCCGACCAGCCGACGGGCGCGGGCCAGGGACGCCTCGTCGAGGCTCTTCGAGCCGTTGCTGGTCTTCACGAACCGGGGCGTCCTCGCGGACTTCTCACCCTCGACGACCTCCCGGGCCCGGTTCTCCTGCAGCGTGAGCGTTCGGTTGTCGCGCACCGCGCGCTTGGTGGAGTAGGCCCACACCGCGCGCCACGAGCCGGGTGCTGGGCGGGGTCCCAGACCGGTTCGGTCTTGAGGTTGGGGTCGTTCTCGATCAGGCGCCGGTTCTTGGGGGTGATGGTGTCGATGATCTGACCGCCCTCGAAGGCGTCGCCGTGCCAGCGGAAGTGTGACTCCAGATCGATCGGCGCCTTCGTGGCCCGTGAGCCGACGATGAAGCGCAGCCCGGCGTCCTCGAACGCATCGAGGTTGCCGCGGAGAGCATCCCGGCATCGGCGACGACGACCATGTCGGCCAGGTCGTGGCGGGCCTGGAATTCACTGATGATCGGCATCATCGTGGCGGTCGTCGGGTAGCCCCGGCCCGTTGCCGGGCCGGGGCCCCCTCAGAACCGGACGTGCGACTTTCATCGCATCCGGCTCAAGCAAGTCCCTGCGGGCGTCGCGGGTGACGAGGTCGTGGTGCTGGCGTGTCCGGTGGCCGGAGCCGTCGTCGTCGCCGTTGCCAGTAGTCGGCCAGGGCCGGGTCGTCCGGTGACGCGTAGGCTTTGACCATCTGGTGGCGACGGATCGGCGTCCACGTCAATTTCCGCAGGTAGGCGCCGGTCTCCCGGTCGCCGAAGATCCATCGGTCTTGCCGCTTCGGGTTGAACCGTCCGAAGTATCGGTCCACGATCCATGGCCGGTCTTCGTGTTGTGTTGGCGTCTGCCCCACTTGAACATCGTCCACCACAAGGTGGAGTCGATGTCCGCGAAGACCCTCTTGCGACACAGCCGTCCGGTAGTACGCGCCCCAGCCCCGCAGGATCGGGTTGAGCCTAGCTGATCACTGCCGCCGCTGGTCGCGCCGTGACAGGCTGCGCACCTCGGAACGCAGCCGGGCACGGAACCGCTTGACCGCGGCTCTTGGATGGCGTGATCAGCAGTTTCCCGTGGTTGCGGTGGTGGCGGACGTTGAACCCGAGGAAGTCGAATCCCTCGGACAGGTGCACGATCTGTGTCTTGTCCTCGTTGAACGTCAACCCTCGCGGTGCCAGCCACGCGGTGAGTCGTGCCTTGACCTGCTCGGCTTGTTGCCGGGTGTGGCATAGCGCCACCAGATCGTCTGCGTACCTGACCAACACCGGTGCTGCCGGTGCTGACCATGCTGGCGTTGACCGCCAGGGTTTGTACCGAACACCAGCAGCGGCCTCCATCCCGTGCAACGCGATGTTCATCAGCAATGGGCTGACGACCCCGCCCTGCGGCGTTCCCTCGCTGGTCGGGGCGTACTGCCGGTTCTCGATCACTCCTGCTCTCAGCCACCGGGCCACGAGATCCCTGGCAGGGAACCCGTGTAGATGGTCGAGTAGCCGATCATGATCGATCCGGTCGAACGCCGCTGTGAGGTCCGCGTCGAGTACCCATGTCCGCGTCGGGTCCTTGCCCTTGCAGACGGTGAAGATGGCCTCGATCGCATCATGACAGCCCCGGCCGGGCCGGAAGCCGTAGCTCCGTGGCTCGAACCGGGCCTCCCATTCAGGTTCCAGTGCGTTGAGCACCACGGCTTGCGACGCACGGTCAGCGATCACAGGGATGCCGAGCGGACGTCTTTTGCCGTTCGCCTTCGGGATGTAGATCCGCCGAACCGGAAGAGCCGGTGGCTCATGCCCGCCCTGCTGGACCCACCGGGCCAGCTCGGCCCGATCGTGTCCGTGCAGCGCAGTCACGCCATCGACTCCTGCGGTTCGTCGTCCTCGGTTGATCTGCGTGACCCGGCGCGTACGCGAGGAGCGCGTTCGCCCCAGATCGCAGCATCAACCGCTGCAGGCTTCGCACCTTGCGGTGATCGCCCGCCCTTGACGCCGTGAAGATGCGCTGCCGCAGCCGTCGTACCTGTGCCTCGGCCCGGTCCCAATCGATCTGGTCCCAGTCCTCAACAAGGTCCTGCGCTCCGTTCACCGACCCCGAAGTGGCGGCGTCCAACGTCCCCGCAGATGCTGACGTCACGATCATCGTCTCCCTTCACGAACTCACCTGACCCGCGTCGGCTCCCTCTCGGGCCGAGCACACCGCTCGTATCCGACCGGTTCGACGCCCACCACGACCAGGAGGTGGCCGCTGTCGGTGGAGTCCTTCCCGTCGCCTTTCGACGTATCGGCGTTCGCTTCTCGGGTCATCCTGTTCCCGGCTGGGGATTGCGTCTCCCTTACGGTCGACCTACCAGCCCAACGGGCTGGACCCAGACGGGGTTTCCACGTTCCACATGCGTAAGACACGAACGGAGTGGGCGCCCTCTATACCCCGGGGACGATGGTGCTCACCCGACCGCTCGCCAATCAGCAGCCGGCATCCGCCACATTCCACGGCACGTCCCTAATCTCGGCCCGGTACCGCATCCCTTCCACCCGGACCTTCAACATGACGAGGCATCAACCGAGGGTTCATCCGTGTTCGCCCGCCCGTCCTTCTCCTCACCCGTAGTCCTCGGGAGGAACGAGGACCCTTCGGTTTGAACCCTGGGCTTCGCACCCCGCAGTCACCCGCGACGCACGCCAGGGAGGAGACCGGCCACTGAGCACGGACCGGGGATCACGTCACCATCGGTGCCTCCTTCATCGTGATCCACTCACCACATGCGACCTCGTGTCGCACTCTGCCTTGTTGCCTTCGAAGCAGCCGATCTCCAGGGGGAACCCGTGGCGGTCGACGAGGAGCCCGACCACGATCTGGGGGTCGACGCGGCGTTCCTTGGAGAATCCGACCTTGCGCAGGTCGTCTTCCTTCTCGGCCTCGAAGTAGAGCGTGGTCACGTCGTAGAGACACAACGAGACATCGCCGTTGCTCACGGCGTGGTTGAAGCAGACGGTCGCGACGGTGTCGCGGTAGCGGCCGGGCTTGGCCCGGCCCAGGGTGCGTTTCATCGTCGCGTAGCTCGCCGGACGGCGCCCGAGATCGGCCAGGACGCGCCCGGAGTCCAGCAGCGAGGTCGCCTCCACGATGCGGGCGATGACCAGGTCGCGGAAGACTGGGTCCGCCACGTCGTCGAAGCCCACCGAGGTGTACACCGCGGCGAGAGCCTCGTAGACCAGCCGGGATTCGGTGGCAAGCACCCTGCCCGGCTCGTCGCGACGAGTCGGCACCGCCCCCGTCCCAGCTGAGGGCAAGCGCAGCGCGCCCTGCGCGTCGGGCGCATCCACCATGCCCGCCACCCGCGGCGCTGGCTCGACACCGAGATCGAGCGCCTGCTGGTCCGGGTCGCCGATCAGGTCGCGGGCCTGCTCGAGAAGAACCCCGAGCTCGGCCTCGGTATGTGCCGAGCCGAGATGCTTCACGATCCGCTGCCGCCCAACTGCGTACTCCGCGATCTGGACCGCTGTCGCGCCAGACGCGGTCCGAACCCGCCTGATGAACGCCACGCCAGGACTCTAGAACGACCTCATTAGTGCGTGAAACCGCACTAACCCAACACCATCGCTGCAGGTCACCGCACTGCGCGATCCGAGGTCACACCACCATGAGCCAAGTCAGGTCCGGCACTCGACGCTGGCAAACGCGCCGCCCGTCGAGCACGAGCGAGCCCACTACTGCTGCCCTCAACCGAGAGCCGCACCCCGTAAAGGAACGGCCGAGAACTCGCAGCCCTTCAAGAGCGAGACCCTCGGATAGTCCGCACTTCGTGGCGTACCTCGCCGGAGCATCAGCCCGCTCCACATCTCTGGCACTATGTCCGACGTGGTCGAGGGGGAATCGCAGGTGGGCAAGGTGCGTGTGGCCATCACGCACGACTACCTGACTCAACGAGGCGGGGCGGAGCGCGTCGTTCTGGCCCTGGCCCGAGCCTTCCCAGACGCGCCTATCTACACCACCCTGTTTGACCCGGATGAAACGTACCCTGAATTCAATCACCTAGACGTTCGTGTGTCTTGGTTGAACCGTGTTTCCTTCCTCCGACGGCGGCATCGTGCGGCCCTTCCATTTCTGGCACTCGCAAGTTCTTCGGTCCGTGTCGATGCCGACGTAGTCATTGCTAGCAGCAGCGGCTGGGCCCACGGTTTCCGTACGCGTGGCACCAAGATCGTGTACTGTTACACGCCGGCTAGATGGCTTTACGAGCCTGCACTCTACCTTGGTGAGGCCCCGTCCAATTGGACCGCGACAGGGCTGAAGGTGCTTTCGCCGCTCTTGCGTTGGTGGGATCAGCGGGCTGCCCGCTCCGCTGACTCCTACCTAGCAATCTCAAGCGTTACGCAAACGCGCATCGAGCGCACCTACGGTCGGATCGCGCGCGTGGTCCCCGCGCCGCATAGCGTCGATCCCAACCAGTTCTTAGCCGTCGGTCAGGCGCCGGCCGCCGGATATCTTCTTGTTGTGTCGCGGTTACTCCCTTATAAGAACGTTCGGCAGGTCGTCGCGGCTTTTGCGCTTCGCCCACATGAACGTCTCGTGGTTGTCGGCACGGGGCCTGAGAAAGCCGATCTCATGCGCATCGCGACGCCTAACGTCGCCTTTCTGGAGCGGCTGAACGACGAGGACATGGCCGCGGTATATCGGGGTTCGGTTGGCCTCATTGCTGCGAGCCATGAAGACTTCGGACTCACTCCCATCGAGGCTGCCGCATATGGCAAGCCAAGCGCCGCGTTGAGGTGGGGTGGTTTCCTGGACACCGTAGTCGAGCACGAGACCGGAGTTTTCTTCGACCAGGCGGATCCCGAAGGGATAGCGGACGGCATCGACCGGCTTCGCGCGAGATCATGGGATCCGGAGAGATTGCGCCGCCGCGCTCAGGACTTTGGAGAGGCGGCATTCGTTTCGGAGATCATTGCGGAGATTGCTAATCAGACCTCAATTTCGGACGACCACGCGAAAGAGGAACAGCCATGAACGACCGCCCACGCGCCCTGATCACCGGCATCACCGGACAGGACGGGGGCCATCTCACTGAATTGCTACACGAGAAGGGTTACGACGTCTTCGGCCTGATCCGTGGGCAGCGCAACGCACGCAAGGAGGCACTTGAGCAGGAGTTTCCATACGTCTCGATCATTGAGGCGGACCTGACGGATCAGACGTCGCTGATCAACGCCATTGTGACCTCCGAGCCAAACGAGATCTACAACTTCGGGGCGATCAGTCACGTTGGTTACTCGTTTCGCAATCCGCGCTGACCTCGGACATCACAGCGAAGGGCGTGCTCAACTTGCTGGAGGCAGTGCGAGTCACGGGCCGCGAGGCCGGCACGCGGATCTACCAGGCCTCGACGTCGGAGATGTTCGGGGGCTTGGACTACAACCGGCCCGGGGACGGTTACAACGAGAATTCGATGTTTCACCCGCGGAGCCCCTACGGCGTCGCGAAATTATACGCACACTGGATTGCCAAGAACTATCGTGAGAGCTACGGGATGTTCGTGTCTTCAGGCATTCTCTTCAATCATGAGGGAGAGCGACGAGGCCTGGAATTCGTCACTCGCAAGATTACGAATGCGGTTGCCGGAATCCATCTTGGTCTGCAGGACCACCTAATGTTGGGGGATTTGCGGCCAAAACGCGACTGGGGGTATGCAGGTGATTATGTCCGTGGGATGTGGCAGATGTTGCAACACGACGAAGCCGACGACTTCGTTCTCGCCACCGGCGAGACGCATTCGATTGAGGAGTTTCTCTCGCCCGCATTCGCCCAGGTAGGGATCGACGACTGGCGGCCATATGTCAAGCAGGACCCGAGATTCATGCGCCCGGCTGAAGTTGACATCCTCCTAGGAGATCCGAGCAAGGCTGAACGGGTGCTCGGGTGGAAGCGGGAGGTCGGATTCTCCGGACCTCGTCGAGCGCATGGTGCGCCACGACATCATGCTGAGGTCGGGGGAAATCGCCCCCGGAACCGCGGAGAAGTAAACGTGCAGATGCGCCGTGTGCTCGTCACCGGCATCGGTGGCTTCGTGGGCCGTCACGCGGCGCGCGAGTTCAGCCGAGCCGGTTGGGTCGTGGTGGGCGCTGGACGCGACGGCGAACCGCCAGAGGGGGTCGGAGTTAGCGACTACGTCTCGACCGATCTCACCGATGCGTGGCCAACTCTGCCGCCCGTCGATGCTGTCGTCCATCTGGCTGGACTTGCTTCGGTGGGGCCATCCTTCGCCGATCCACTACGCTACGTCGAGACGAACGGGCGCCTCGTTACACGATTAGCCGACTGGATCCGGGATTGCAATGTGTCTCTCCGAGCGCCCCGTGTGCTGGTAGTGAAGCTCGGGGCCGTATACCGCTCGGATCAACCTCTCCCGATCGCCGAGGACGGGAGTACCTCGACCGATTCGCCTTATGCGGTCAGCAAATTGTTAGTAGAGAACTTGGCTTCCTACTACAGAACACGGGGTCTCGAGTGGGTGGTCGCGCGGCCATTCAATCACTTCGGCCCGGGGCAGAGCAGAGGGTTCATCCTCCCCGACCTATTCGCCCAGATCAGCGAGGCTGAAGCCCGGGGAGGGCCGCTTGCGGTCGGGGACCTGACCGACGGAACGCGACTACACCGACGTGCGGGATGTCGTGCGTGCCTATCGCTTGCTCCTCGAGGCAACGCAATTGAAATTCGCCATTTACAACGTTTGCTCGGGACGGGCTCGGCCTGGCGCCGATCTGCTCGCAGAAGTTCAACTCGCAGGATTTGCCCAAGATATGGATGTGGTGCTGGACGAGAGTCGGCTGCGTCCAAACGACGCGAGACGAGTAGTAGGCAATGACCTCGGATCGCTCTCGAAACCGGCTGGAAGCCAACGATATCTGGTTAGTCGCACGGTGCGCGACTACATTAACGAACGGTCCCCGTCGAGTTGAAGGCTTCAGGGGCCCCGGGCGTTCGATGAGCGCAATCAACCGGTCGGTCTCTTCACGGCTGCGCAAGAATTCGACGGTCCCGCGTAGGGCTCCCCCAGCTTGGTGCCAGACCCCTGCGCGCCTTCTCGTGCCGCCGATAACGGCGAGCGCCAAGCCCGGCTGGCTGCGGGTCCCCAGCAACACAACGCGCAAGAGGTGGAGCAATTGGGTCGGTGTGGACTCCGAAACCCGGAAGGCGACCAGCTCGTTGAACACATTTAGTGCGATCCGGTCCGGCGTGTAGCTGGCGGCCGTCGCCGTCGGACCTGGCGGCAGGGAAGTGGTCAACCTGTGCTGCCGGGTCGTATACCACCCGGAGTCCTTGGCGTCTAATCGCACTTGTGAGGACCAGTTCGTTGCGGTACTGGGCGCCCGTACCCCGTACCAGCAGCGCGAGTGGGATCCGCAGGGCGACATCGCGCCGGACGGCCATGTTCGCACCTTTGACGGTGTCACTCGGGCGGGGTGGGCCGTGGCCTAGATGATGGTTGCCGGTGACTCTGCCTGTGCGGGTCATGAGGCCCACGGCTAGAGCTTCGCCTCCTGCCTGACTGTCGCCGTCGACGTTGCCCCTCCCGCCGACCGCGCCCACGGCTGGGTCGTCGAAGTGCGAGATCAAACGTTGCAACCAGTCGTCGGTCGCGACGGCATCGTCGTCCACGAAAGCGATCACACCCGGCGCCGCGGCGCAAATCGCAGTCTGAACGGCGAGCGCTAATCCCTCCGATTGGACCACCGTGACCTGGACCCCAGCCTGCCGCGCGGCCATGATGGTGGCGTCGTCGTCGTGCCGGGCAACAACTAACGTCGAGTCGGGCCGTCGGGTCTGCCGATCAATGGCAGCAAGACTGTTCTGAAGCTCGCGAGGTCTACCGACACTGCAGACGGCAACGGTCACATGCACGGCTGCACTGTAGCCCGGGACCGGGCCTGCTGCGCGTGAGATCGGGGCGGGCTGTTCGCTACGATGGTCGCTCATCTCTCTCGTTGGTCGGAGACGCCCGTTGAAGTTGCACATGAGTGGGTCGGAGTGGTTCACCACCCGGCCAGGCGGATTGAACCGCTATTTCGAATCGCTGTTCCTCGCCCTATCCAAGGAGGAAGCGGTCGACGTTGAGGGGTCCGCTTTCGGCGCCGCGCCTCTAGGGGGCCTGAGCTGGGGCGACCCGAGTGGCAATCTTCTCGAGCGCCACCGTGCGTCGGCCCGCACGAAAGTCGCGCCGGACGTGCTTCTCGATCGGCATTTTGCACCCTACGGGCCGGGGCCGTTGGCTTGGCGCTCCGCCAATCCCCTTGTCGTCCACTTCCAAGGGCCCTGGCACGGTGAAAGCCGGGCTGCCGGTCACTCGCTGCCTTCCGTGGCACTAAAATGGATGATCGAGGCAGCGCGTTATCGTCCGGCCGATCACGCGATCGTGCTCTGCAAGGAGTTCGGCCGAATTTTGCACACCTCACTGAGGTTTCCGAGCGAGAAGATCTCGGTCATCCCGCCCGGCGTGGATCTTGACCGCTTCGTCGCGACACCGGTCCCTTCCAGCCCTCGCCCGCTGGTGCTCTGCGTCCGCCGCCTCGAGCGCCGGATGGGCATCGACGTTTTGCTCGATTCGTGGAGCGATGTTTTGCAGCGCCATCCTGAAGCTCGGCTCGCCATCGTGGGCGAGGGCTCGGAGGGCGCTTCGTTGCGTCAGCAGTCCACAGACTTAGGCCTCAACGCGTCGGTCGAGTTCGAAGGGCGGGTTGATGATGACCAGCTTGCCGGCCTGTACCAGGCAGCGGCACTGACGGTAGTCCCTTCTCGTACACTCGAAGGATTCGGACTGATTGCCTTAGAGTCCCTGGCCTCGGGCCGAGCTGCGGTCGTCACCGACACCGGGGGCTTGCCTGACGCCGTTGGCGGTTTGGACCCGACCTTGATCGTCGCTAGTGGGGATCGCGACGCGCTTGCATCGCGCCTGTCCGAAGCCATAGCCGGTAAGGTGCCAACCCCCCTAGAGTGCCGTGCCCATAGCGAGGCCTTTACGTGGACCGAAGTAGCGCGACGACACGTCGACCTCTATGAGTCGCTAACGTGACGCGCGTCGTTTTCCTGTGTCACTCCGCGGCACCGTCGGGGGCGGAGCTCTCGCTGTTGCGAACTGTGCGGCGACGCCCGGACGGGATCGAGGTGGTCGTCATCTTTGGTGAGGAAGGTCCGCTCGTGTCGCGGTTTCGTGACGCCGGTGTGGATACTCGCGTCCGGTCGGTATCGGGCGGTCGCAGCCGACGTGGCTCCGGTGCGTTGGGAAAGCTCCGCACAGTGCTAGCCCTGTTGAACTACGCAAAGGCCGTCCGCGCGGAACTCAGGTCGCTCACCGCGGACGTTGTGGTCGGCCGCAGTCTGCGCGCGGTGATCTATGGGCGTCTCGCGACCTGGCGACTTGATTGCCGGTTCGTATGGAGTGTGCATGACCAACTCACGCCCCAGTATCTCGGGAACGCTGCCCGGTGGTACTCGATCGTCCTTCCGAGTCTCGTCGACGGCCTTATCGTCAATAGTCACAGTACGCTTGCGACCGTTCGGGAGGGACGACGGCCTGTGCTGGTGGCCCCTCCGGGTCTCGACCTCGGCGAGAACGAGCCTCCGGTGCAGTCAACCGAGGTGCGCCGCATCGTCGTGCTCGGGCGACTGGCGCCTTGGAAGGGCCAGGACCTTCTCATCCGAGCGTTTGCGACGGCATTCGCAGGGACCTCTGTCGGGCTCGACATAGTCGGTGGCGCGCTATTCGGAGAGCAGGAATTCGAACGTCACCTGCAGGACCTCGTGCTCGATCTCGGTCTGGAGCACCAGGTCCTGCTGCACGGTCACTTGGACGATCCCAATGTCTTGCTAGAGGGGGCCGACGTGATGGTCCACTGCTCACGGCTGCCGGAGCCCTTCGGCGCCGTTGTGATTGAGGGAATGCACGCTGGATGTGTCGTCATCGCGACCCAACCCGGGGGCCCGGCAGAGACCATCGTCGACGGTCTAACTGGGATGCTGGTCGAGGCCGGCGACGAGGAAGCGATGTTGACGATACTAGGTCGTGTGCGGGAGATGCCCCAGCAGGCCCGTGCCGACATGGCCCATGCAGCACGATCTGCTGCGTCGGTCTACGACGCAGGCTTACTTTCAGCCGCGATCTTCGGCTGGCTATCCGAGGTGGGTAGGGGAGAGGCCCGCCCGGGGGTCGTCGACGCGATCGAGAGGCAGGCAGATCATGTCAGCTGAGAAGCAGCGGATCACGTGGCTGTGCCTGGAGTGGCCGCGCCGGGGAGAGCACGTCGGTGGGGTCGGCCGATACTGCCAGAGGTTGGCACGAGAGGTGCGTCACCAGGTAGAGCTTTCGGTCGTTGCATTCGAGGGTGCCGAGCCGATGGAGGGGGTACGAGTCGAGACGGTGGCGGCCGCGACGTCGAGATTTTACCGGTACTACATTTCACCGTTACGAGCGCGCGCAGCGGTACGTGCAACGAAGCCTCAGGTGGTCCACTCCCACGGCGATGACTGGCTCCTGAACCACCGGGTGCCCAAGGTCAGGTCGTTCTACGGCTCAGCGCTTCATGAGGCTCGCAGTTCGCGCGGACTTCGGAAGGTCAACCATTACCTGCTCGCCGCGACCGAGAAGCTGTCCCAGCACGGCGCTGATGTCCGAATAGGGATCGCGCCGGAATCGGAGAAGCAGTTTGCTTGCGAGATCTTGATGCCGCCTTACCTGCGCTCAGACCCCGCACCACGTCGACCCTCCGACGTCCCGACGGGGATGTTTGTCGGTGACTTCGCCGGGCGTAAGCGGGGCTGGCAGGCGCAAGCCGCCTGGGAGGGGGTGCGCCGTGAAGACGCCCGGGCCCGGCTCATCGTCGTTGGGCCGGCGGGGGACCGCGGTCATTGGGCCGAATGGGTCGAGCACGTGTCGAGTCCGTCGGACGACGAGTTCCGGGCCGCTCTCGGGTCAGCGTGGTCTTCCTGAGCCCCTCCGCCTACGAGGGCTTCGGTATCCCGGTCGTCGAGGCCCTCGACTCAGGGCTGTCCGTCGTGGCTTCTCTCAATCCGGGGAGTGCGTTTATCGCGAGTCAGGCTTCTGGCCCTGTCCCGCTCGCACTTCACAGCTCGGTCGAGGCGATGACGGTTGCTCTTCTGGACCGCGTGCATCGCGGTCCGTTCGTCTCGGATGTCGAGGCTGCAGGCTCTCGTGATCTGGTCGAAAGAGTTGCCGCGCTGGGATCCAGTGACCGGCTCGTCAAAATTGCCGAGAGCTTGGGGAGCGATAGATGCCGTCCCTTCGTGCGCTCCGGGTGCCGGCTCGGGGTGTCTTTCCCGCTTTCCACCTGTTGGTCGTGGTCTCGTCGTTCGCTCTCGGAGCAGCGATCACCGTTGTCCCAGAGCAGTTCCTGGTGCTCGTAATCGTGCTCCTAGTGCTGCTGGCGTTCTCGGTCCCGCGACCTGATGGTGTTGGCCGTGCTCTCGATTTCTGTGTTGGGGCTGATCCGACGTGTCCTGGCGCCAGGGCGTGTGGACTACGACCCCCTCCTGCTGCTTCCGCTAGCCCTCGTTGCCCTTGCCGCACTAAACCAACCCGCGAAAGTTTCACGGCGGCGAGCCTTGGCGCCTAGGACCCGTGCTCGTTCTGCTCCAGACGCAGTCGATGCTGCACTGTTCTCCCTTGTGGTAATCACCTTCGCCTCGGTCCTGGTGAATGACGTCTCGGCGGCCGCACTGTACGTGGCCGCAAGCCAGGCTGGCGCGTGGTTAGTCATTCTGCTCCTTCGCCATGGACGCCTGCCCGACGTGTGGATAGCGACTCAGCAGCATCGCGCTCCCGCTGGGTACCGTGCTCGCGGTCTACGGCCTCTTGCAGTTCTTCGTGCTTTCGAGTGGGACCGGCGTTGGATGATCGCGAGCGCGCTGACTACCGTCGGTTCACCCGAGCCATTAGCAGTACGTGTCTTCGGTGCGTCCGAGGCGCCCGGTCCGTTCGCGGTGCTGCTGGGTTCCTTGCCCGATCTGCAGTATGACCCGGATCACTTCGGCTCACTGGACGCCAGTTCGGCAGTTCGTGGCAAGCGTCCTTGTCGCCGGTATGGTCGTCACGGTGTTCTTGACCGGTGTGCGAGCCGCCGTGCTGGCACTGCTTGTCGCTCTCATCTTTCTCGCCGTACGTCGTCCGAGCACCGGCCGCATTGCCGGTGCTGCGGCGGGGATAGCCCTCCTCGCTGTTGTGGTTCAGGTCGGCATCGGACTTCTTGCTAGAAGCGGCTCTTCTGTTCTCGCCGCAAGCCGTTACACGGACTTCAACGCGGCCCAAGATCGTTCCCTCCAAGCACGATTAGGCCTGCTCGACCGCATCGGGCCGGGCCTCGTTCGCCCACTCGGGCAGGGGCCCGCGACAAGCGGTGGATCGAGGCAAGCGCTGGATAACACCTTCATCGACGTCCTAACGACATTCGGTCCCATCGCTCTCCTATGCGTCATCGTCATCGTGGCGGCGGTCCTGCGCGCGACGCTGCGTGCCCACACGAGAGAAGTGGTAGCGAGCGATAACCTGGCGCTCCACGCTGTCGCCGTCTACTGCCTTTGCTTTACGATGTCGGGAACCTGTTCGCAACGACGACCGGACTTTTCGCTGCGACGATATTTGGGCTCACACTCGCCCGCGCTGGGCGAATAGGCGCGGGGAGACAGCTGGCACCCAGCCCGGCCTACTCTTCGGTCTGCACACAAAATGGGGCTGTGATGGCGAGGCAAGAGCACTCCGCACGACTAATCGCGGATCCACTACCGAAGGTCGTCTACGTGGCCAGCATCGGCCGCAGCGGCTCAACATTGTTGGAGTCGATGCTAGGCGCTCACTCTGCTGTCGCCACGGCCGGCGAGCTTCACTTGCTGCCTCACGAGCAGCAGCGGAACACCGACCGTGCGCTTGCGGTGAGATGGTTGATGACTGTCCGTTGTGGACCGCCGTCATACGACGCGCGGACCCGCAGGCTCACTGCGATCCACGTGTGGATCACTTCCGCGAGCACTACAACGGGGGTCGGAGCCTGCGAGTGTCTCAGTTGCCGTACTTCGTACCACAGCTGGGATGGTTGCTGCGCGACCGGAAGAAACTAACCGTCTACGGGTCAAACAACGCGGCCCTGTACGAGGCCATCGGATCGTGTTTCGATGAGGTGGTCGGGGGGCGCGCCGAGTGGCTGGTCGACTCCTCAAAAGATCCGTACAGGCTGATGTGGCTATCACTATCCGGGAAAGTTGATCTCGTGGTAGTTCATGTCGTAAAAGACTCCCCTGCGTATGTATATTCCACCACGCGGAAGATGATCGAGTCAAAAACACCGACCACCGTCCTCCTGCGTCGCAGCGTGAGAAGCGCAGTGGCTTGGTCGGTGCAAAACACGTTGCTCGTCGCGGCAATGCGAGCGATTCGAGGGTCGCGCTCTATCCGAGTACGTTACGAAGATCTCGCGACCGATCCGAAGAGCGCCTTCGCAGCAGTTTGCGAAGTGATCGGGATCGACTACGAAGATTCGGCCGTGTCTGACTTTCGGGCCGGTAGTGTGCACACGATTGCGGGGAACCCGATGCGTTACCAAACGCGGGGGATCGAGTTGGATGAACGATGGCGCAAGGCCTTGCCTCGCGCATCACTTTACATGACGTTGATTGTCAGCTGGCCCGTTCGACGGCTGTTGCATTATCCAGTATCAAAGGCGTCAACGTGACGTCCCGTTTGGTCTGGTTTCTGCACTTTCACAAGGCGGGCGGATCTTCCCTGGTCGAACTTGCTCGCCGCAACGGGGAAACCTTCTACCCGCGCTCGGCGAACGGCAACCCGATGTCGCCCGACGGCAAGACCATCCGGTTGTGGGAGCTGGGTCCTGAAGGTCTCGAAACGTTCGTGCAGGAGGCCCGGGACGCTGGGGTCTCGTTTGTTGCCTCTGAATGGGGAGTGCCCGACCTCGCTGTCCTTTCCGGGATACCCCAACTGGTCACGGTCACAGTCTTGCGAGACCCGGTGGCGAGGCTCCTTTCCAACTTCGCTTTCGACTACGCTCACGGCTTTACGCAAGCCCGCAGCTTGCGCGAGTATCGAAACCATCACACTGCGCTTTACACCTTGGATAACTACTACTGTCGTCAGGTACTGGGGTCCGCGTGGGTCGAGGACGGTGATCCGCACGCGCTGCTCGAGACCGCGGGGTCGAGACTTGCTCGCGTTGACCATGTCGCCCTGCTAGAAGGCGCGTATCCGTTTGAGGGCATTCGAGAGGCACTTGGCTGGCAAGTCGATGGGCCCCACCAAAATTCGTCCATCGGGCAGGCCGAACGGATGAAGCGCTCCCTACGAATGGCAGGGCGTGGTCGTCTAGATCTCGCTTCGCGCGCGTTACGGAGCCGAATCGAAGCATGACGTGCACGAGATTGACCGGGTTGAGCGCGCCAACGGCTTGGACCTCGCACTCGTGGACGCGTGGAGATGATTGGCGCAGCCACTCGGTTCAAGTCACTGCCACCCAGTTGGGCGCCCCAGTACGGTCTCAAGAGCCCGAATATCATCCTCAAAGGTCGCCGCCAAGCTAGATCGGATGCGTTCGTCCATAGGAAGATAATTTCTCGCGTTGTGCGCGATCAGACTCACGGGCGGCCCCGTTAGGGCTCAAGCCTAGGTGCTGTCGGCAGCGGGCAATGGTGGCAGCCGTATCTTGCACCAGTTCATCGGTCGTCAACAGCAGGATTGAGTCTTCTGGAAAGTAACGCAGCCAACGCTGCAACTGGTCCGTGTAGAGCCCCCGACGAACGTAGCTGAAGTGCTCTACGGCCGCCTGGCGGCGACCTGTAGCGCAAAGTTGTTCCCACGGGCCATCCGTCCTCGCCGCTTCCAGATCTAGGGCACGCCCGAAGCTACTCTCTTGCTCGTACCCATGATGCCTCGAGTGCTCGAAGTGAGAGAGCGCACGATCCACTGGGTTGCGAAGCACGGCGATCAAACGAACCTCTGGCGTCATCAAGCGGACTCGCTCTGGCACGAGGGGATGCAAGAGGTAATACGGACTCGACTCTCCAACAATCGTGCCAGTAGTGACCAAAGGAAAGTTGCTTCGATACCAGCGGACGCCCCTGTCGAAGTAGTGATCGAAGAAGTGGACCTCTTTCGACACCCCCTCGCGGACATCGACAGCGTCAGTTAAATAGCGGTGGAGCGATGTGGTTCCCGATCTCATCGCTCCAATGATGAGAAAGGACGGAAGCGGCCTCAGGCTCGCAGTTGGCAATCTTAGGGCTCGCTGCGCCGACCGTCGGTCAATTTTATACTTAATGGCTGGTCCTTACTTGGGCGGAGACGGTTTCAAGGCACAATACGTCAACGCGCTCGTCGAGACGGTGGCTACCCGCGGGCGTTTGCCAGTCGCTGCACGACGACGCCGATCGTGAGTCTCAGCAGCGTGAACCCGACAGCGCCGCACGCGATGAGACCAAGGGAGAGCATGCCCGTCAGATGAACCAACAGAATGTACCCGGCGTAGCAACAGAGGGCGAACCCAGACGCCAGAGCCAAGGGCCGAGTCTGAGCGCTCACGGCGGAGGAAAATACGCCAGCCCATTGATCCTTGAAAACCTGTGCCACGCACAGGATGCTTGTCACCAACCCGAGACGGCTGAAGCTGGGCCCGAACGCCGATCGCACGATGACGCTGATGGCCCCACCCACGATGAGCGCGCTTACCAGCGCGACGACGAGTCGGATCGCGTTGTAACGTGGATTGAACGGGGGCGGTTCCGAGCCCCTAGCCTCCCGGGCCAAGAGCCTCGAGTACGCAACCTGATTCATCGCCTGGGTGAGACCTCCCGACGCGTTCGCGCAGGTGACCGCCACGGCGTAGACGCCGAGGTCTCGTGAGGTCAAGAGGGTCGCCGCGGCGAGCTGGTCCACACGGAGGCTGACACTGTCGAGCGCAGTAGTAGACCAAAACCCCAGGGAGAACTGCCAGGGCGCAGGCGTCTGTTTCACTGACTCGCGAATGACGGGTATCGCGAACACGGCTCCTACGACGTACGCCCCGGCCATGCTCAACAGCGTGGCTAGGTAGGCAACAGTAAACGTGAGCTGGCCCAATGGGTAGGCAACGATCGCGACCAGTGACGGCACGATGACGGGGCCACCCCGGTATAGGTTGTAGAACCCGGTTCTGCCCGAAGCCATCAATCTCTGCGCTCCCAGCTGAGCGAAACCAAGGAGCGGGAAGAAGCATGCAGCGATCCGTGCCCCGATGACTACTCGCTCCTGACCTGAAGCGACGAGGGGAGCAGACAGGAAGATCGTCGCGCCGCCGATGCTGCCGGCGAGTGCTAAGACAACGATCCCCACCCGCGACACCGGCCTGCCGCGGACGTGGTCCAAGGCAAGGCCCCGGGGCAGTCCCAGAAAGCTGACGACGTTGAGCGACTGTGTGGCAATGAATGCCGCCGCGAGCGCACCCCGTCCGTCCGCACCGAGTGTGCGAGCAATGAGGGGCGCTGAGACTAGGCTCAGCATGATGCCGAGGTAGGTGATTCCTGCTGTCGCGACCACCTTGCGGGCAACGGTGCGTCGCGCACGAAGGCTTGCTAGCGCGGTCCTCAATCATCGTCCAGTTCGGACGTGCAGGCAGAGCGCCTTGCAAAGTCGTAAACCGCCAGGTCGAGGGCGTTGAGGGTGCGCAGTGCTCGTCGCTCCTCGGGGGCAATCACAGGCGGTCTCAGCACTCGACGGGCCACGTCCAGGCGACCCTGTTTGCACAAAACCAAAACCCACCGAATTCGGGCCCAGCCACTCAACGTACTCGCATTCACGTGCGCGTCATGTTGTGGCCAACCCAACGCTGAGGCCGACGTCGCCATAGGACTCCCATGCTCCAGCACCGCGACGTGGTCGATTGTCCGGACCGCAGCGATCCCTAGCGCGAGCGCCCGCTCCTCGGTCATGTCGATCTGCCAGTGGTCCCGTAGGAGCGCGCGTGTGCAGTAATTGTGCTGTGCGTAGCGGTGGCTGCGGTCGCCAGCGTAACGCAACACGGTCTTCGCACGTGTCTCCCCGTTCGCGACATCGTAGGAAAAGTTCGAGATCATTCGGTCCACGGGCTCCCGGATGACGGTGCAGGTCATGACGTCAGGGTGTGCCGCGAGCGTTTCGAGATGCGGCACCCCCCATTCAGTTGCAACGAACGTAATACCGCGCGAAACGCAATTGTCAATAGAAGGCATACAGCCCCTCGGGGGAAAGCTCCCAAAGACGGATAATGGACCCGTCGTCATCAGTGACTTCCCGCCCGCGTTCAAGG
Organism: uncultured Actinomycetota bacterium; assembly: GCA_963714475.1. Taxonomy (GTDB): domain Bacteria; phylum Actinomycetota; class Actinomycetes; order Propionibacteriales; family Nocardioidaceae; genus Nocardioides. Next base: position 985,468 of record CAVQOP010000001.1, on the reverse strand, counting down.
GGTCGAGAGGTCTCCCCGTTGCGGTGAGCCAGGCTGGCTACAGAGGACCCGCGCGCCTTGCGGAAGTGAAGAAACCAGATAAGCGCGGGCCGTCGAGGGGTTATCATCTACCTACTCCGATGTTCTCGTGGAGCCGCGAGCATGGTCTACGACGTCCGTCAGGCGCCGGAGTTGATCATCCCCGCACCCACCGTGACGCCGGTGGCCTCGTCGATGAGGATGAACGACCCCGTGGTGCGGTTCTGCGAGTAGGAGTCGCACAGCAGCGGGACCGTGGTGCGCAGCTGGACGCGGCCGATCTCGTTGACGCCGAGCTCCTTGGTCTCCTGGTCGCGGTGCAGGGTGTTGACGTCCAGGCGGTACTGGATGTCCTTGACCAGGGCCCGTGCGGAACGGGTGGTGTGCTTGATGGCCAGCTTCTGGCGCGGCTTGAGCGGTGCGTTGGTCATCCAGCAGACCATCGCGTCGATGTCCTGGCTGGGGGTCGGCGCGTTCTTGACCCGGGCGATCATGTCGCCGCGGCTCACGTCGACGTCGTCGGCGAGGCGGACCGTGACCGACATCGGCGGGTAGGCCTCGGAGATCTCGGTGTCGAAGAGGTCGATGCCCTCGATGGTCGAGGTCATCCCGCTGGGCAGGACGACGACCTCGTCGCCGGGCTTGAGGACGCCGCCGGCGACCATGCCGCCGTAGCCGCGGTAGTCGTGGTGCTCGTCGGACTTGGGGCGCACGACGTACTGCACGGGGAAGCGGACGTCGACCAGGTCGCGGTCGGAGGCGACGTGGACGTGCTCGAGGTGGTGCATGAGCGTGGGCCCGGAGTACCAGTCCATGTTCTCCGAGCGGTTCACGACGTTGTCGCCGGCCAGGGCCGAGATCGGGATGACCTCGAGGTCGGGCACGTTGAGCTTGGTGGCGAACTGGCGGAACTCGTGGTGGATCTTCTCGTAGACCTCCTCGGAGTAGTCGACGAGGTCCATCTTGTTGACCGCGAGCACCAGGTGGGGGACCCGCAGCAGCGACAGGATCACCGCGTGGCGCCGCGACTGCTCGGTCAGGCCCTGGCGGGCGTCGACGAGCACGAGGCCGAGGTCCGCCGTCGAGGCGCCGGTGACCATGTTGCGGGTGTACTGCACGTGGCCCGGGCGTGTCGGCGATGATGAACTTGCGGTTGGGCGTCGCGAAGTAGCGGTAGGCCACGTCGATGGTGATGCCCTGCTCGCGCTCGGAGCGCAGACCGTCGGTCAGCAGCGCGAGGTCGGTGTAGTCGTAGCCCTTGTTGACGCTGGTGGCCTCGACGGCCTCCAGCTGGTCCTCGAAGATCGACTTGGAGTCGAGCAGCAGGCGACCGATCAGGGTGGACTTGCCGTCGTCGACCGAGCCGGCCGTGGCGAAGCGGAGCATGTCCATGTTGGTCACGGTGCTCTCGGCGGCGTCGGTCCCGGTAGCGGGGGTGCTCATCAGAAGTAGCCTTCCTTCTTGCGGTCTTCCATGGCGGCCTCGGAGAACCGGTCGTCGCCGCGGGTGGCGCCGCGCTCGGTGACCTTCGCGATCGCGACCTCGTCGATGATCTCGGCGATCGTCGAGGCGGTGCTCTCGACGCACCCGGTCAGGGTGATGTCGCCGCAGGTGCGGAAGCGCACGGTGCGCTCCTCGACGGTCTCGCCCTCGCGGGTCGGGTTGAGCGGGGTCTCGCTCATCAGCATCCCGTCGCGCACGAACACGTTGCGCTGGTGGGAGAAGTAGATGTCGGGGATCTCGATGCCCTCACGGCCGATGTAGTCCCAGATGTCGAGCTCGGTCCAGTTCGAGATCGGGAAGATCCGCATGTGCTCGCCCTCGTGCAGGCGACCGTTGTAGAGGCTCCAGAGCTCGGGACGCTGCATCTTGGGGTCCCACTGACCGAACTCGTCGCGGTGGGAGTAGACGCGCTCCTTGGCCCGAGCCTTCTCCTCGTCGCGCCGGCCGCCACCGAAGGCGGCGGTGAAGCCGTTGTCCTCGATCGCGCCGAGCAGCGTCGCGGTCTGCATCCGGTTGCGGCTGGTCTTGCCGTCGTCGACGACCACGCCGTTGGCGATCGCGTCGTCGATGCTGGCGACCACGAGCTTCACGCCCAGGCGGTTCACCCAGCGGTCGCGGGTCTCCAGGACCTCGGGGAAGTCGAGGCCGGTGTCGACCTGGAGGACCGGGAACGGGATCTTCGCGGGGTAGAAGGCCTTCTCGGCCAGGCGGAGCATCACGATGGAGTCCTTGCCGCCGGAGAACATCAGCACCGGCCGTCTCGAACTCGGACGCGACCTCGCGGAAGATGTGGATCGACTCGGCCTCCAGCTGGTCGAGCTGACTCAGCTGGTAGTCCGCGTGTGTCTCGGGCATGCAGGAACAACCTCTCGGTGGATGGCTCGCGACAGCGTAGCGATGCGGGCCGCTGGACGGCGAAACGGAGTCCTTGTCGGTGCTTGCGGGGGCCTCAGATCTTTCTCGACGATCTTTCTCGGCCGGAACCGGATCTTGACGTGGCAGCCGCGTCGGATCTGTGGTTTGCTATCCCTCGTCAACCTGTAGTCCTTAAGCAAATGGGAGCTCCCACCATGAAGAAGTTGATCGCCGCCATCGTGACGGCCTTCCTGATGTCGTTGGGACTCGTGGCCACCGTCGGCGCCGTCAGCCACCGCGGCGCCGTGCCCCTACCAGGGCTGCACCTACACCGAGACTCAGGCCATCGGCCTGAAGTCCAAGGCCCGCAACAAGGCCCGCATCTTCGTCTCTGTCAACTCGTTCGGCAACGGCAAGCCGCAGGGCGTCCTGAAGTTCGTCTTCGTGAACGACAAGACCGGTCGCTCGTTCCGCTTCTTCCGCCCGTACCCCGGCGGCGGCCGCAACAGTGTCTACGGCTTCAAGCCCGTCCCCAAGGGCAAGTACACCGTGGTCGTCAACTACGCCCCGGGCGACGGCACCAGCTTCCAGGGCAGCTCGGACACCGCGAACGTCAAGGTCAAGGGCGGCAAGCGCCGCCGCTGATCAGCATGGAGCGCCACGGTTGGTGCTTCGTCAACACCCCGCCACGCATCGCGTGGCGGGGTGTTGCGCGTCTGGGCCAGTCTGGCTTCGTCTAAGGAACAGCACCGACGGCGACCGTGCCGCGGCCCGCCAGACGGGCCTCGATCGGGCCGCGAAGGCGGAACGAAGAGCGCCGAACCGCGCGGAACGACGAAGGTGCTCGCACCGCAGGACACCCTGCTCTCGCCGGACAGTCCGAGCACCACGCTCGGCCCGTGGGAGACCAGATCCACCATGTCGGCGCGGCCGATGGTGAGATCGAAGTCGGAGACAGGCGGCTCGAATCGTGTGACGCCCTCTCCGCCTCGCTGAACCGGGTCCCAACGTGGGGCCGGGATCGGCGTGAAGTCGGTGATCGCCAGCACCTCGGGGACGTCGCGGTGCTTGGGTGTCAGGCCGGCGCGCACCACGTTGTCGGAGGCGGCCATGATCTCCACGCCGAAACCGGAGACGTAGGCGTGGAGAACCCCGGCTCCCACGAACATCGCTTCGCCTGGCGCCAGGACCACGTGGTTGAGCAGGAGCGTCACCAAGACACCCGGGTCGTCGGGATAGCGCTCGACCAGGGCCGGAAACTGGTCGAAGACCCGCACAGCCTCGCGGAGCACGAGGGCCTCTGCGTCCAGTGCGACGCCCGCGTCGCGTCGCGCTGATGCGCTCCCGGCTGGTGCCCGATGCGTGCGGCGTCGCGCACGGCGACGACAAGGTCGGCGAGCAGCGCGCGGACCTCGCCGGGCGCCAGGGCCAACAGGTCAGTGACCATCGTGCGCAGGGCCTGCTCGGGTCGGCCGCTGCCGATCCGCGCGCAGACGTCGTCGCTCCAGGGACGATCGAGCAACGACAGGATGCCGCGGGTGCGCTGCACGTCACGGAAGCCGGCCATGCCCTCGAAGCGGCTCACGGCGTAGATCAGCTCAGGCTTGTGCCAGGGGTCCTTGTAGGAGCGTTCCGCAGCCTCCAGTGGTGTCCCGGCGCGGTTCTCGCGAGCGAAGCCGATCCGTGCTCGCTCGGAGTCCGGATGGACCTGGAGTGAGAGCGGCTCCCCGACGGCGAGCACCTTCATCAGGAAGGGCAGCCGTGCGCCGTGGTCGTCGTGCACGCGCGCGCCCAGCATCCCCACCGGATCGTCCACGATCCCCTGGTCGAGCCCGCGCCCGTCGGGCAGCGTCGAGGGGTCTCCCTCGGTGGGCGCCGATCCACAGCTCGGCCTCCGGCGCGCCGGTGGGCTCACGACCGAGGAACTGCGCGAGGTGTCGCCGAGAGCCCCACGCGTAGTCCCGTACCGGGTTGGACAGGGGATACACCGGCGGCTCCTCGGTCTGCACGCCCGGGCTAGTCGCTGGGCGTGCGGTCCGGACCGGGAAAGACTCGCCCGGCCTGGATCCTCGAGCTGGGCCACGGTCGGAGCGCCCATGAAGGGTAGACCTTGACCGCGACGCAGGAGCCCCCAGACGAGGGGCACCAGGATGATCATGAGGAGTCCGACAACGGCGACGAGGACCGGGTACGTCTCCTCGCGGCCGAGCGGAGGCCATCCGGCCTTGTCGAGCAGGGCGACGCCCGACATCGTGAGCACCACCACGATGCCGCGGCGGATGAAGGACTGCGGCACCCGAGGGGCGAGCTTGCTGCCGAGGATCGTGCCGGGCACCGATCCCAGGATCAGCGGGATCGTCAGACCCCAGTCGAGGCCGTGGAGGGCGATGTTGGAGATCGCCGCCGCCAGCACGAGCGGGACCGCCTGCACCAGGTCGGTGCCGACGAGCTTCACGGCCGACAGCCCCGGGTAGAGCATCAGCAGGGCGACCATGATCACGGATCCGGAGCCCACGCTGGTGATGCCGACCAGCACTCCGCCGAGGGCGCCGACGAGGATCGTGGGCACGGCACGGATGGTCGGGTTCGGGTCGCCCTCGACGCCGGTGCCGCGGACGCGACGCAGGTTGACGTAGAGACGGATCGCGTAGGTCGAGGCGGCGAAGAGCAGGGCGAAGCCGATGCACAGCTGGAGCGTGGTCTCGATGCTCTCGGCGTCGGTGAAGGCGGCCACCAGATAAGGACCGAGCAGGGCCATCGGCACGGATCCGATCACCAGGTACTTGGCGAGCTGGAGATTGGGTGAACCTTCACGCGAGTGGACGATCGCGCCGCCGGACTTGTACACGGCCGCGGCGGTGAGGTCGGCGGTCACCACGCTCGCGGTGTCGCCCACGCCGAGGAAGATCAGCGCCGGTGTCATCAGGGCGCCACCACCCATCCCGGTCAGACCGACCACGATGCCGACGATGAAGCCGGCCGCGAGGATCGAGAAGAAGCCGGCGGCGATCAAGGTCTCCATGGGGTTTCCTGCTTCTCTAGACGAGTCGGGCGACGGCGGCGCGCAGCAGCTCGTCGAGCTGGTGGGCAGCGGCCCTGACGGCCTCGGGGCCGCGACGATAGGGGTCGTGCACGTCGAGGTCGGGGTCGGCATGACCGCGGCGGGTGCCGAGCGCCTCGACGAGCTGACGTCCGCGGAGGTCCGCGGGCACCTTGCGGCTGCTCTGGACGAACTGGCCGAGAGTGAAGATCTTGCGGAACGCTCCGGGGTGCGCCTCGAGCAGCTGGGTCCGGTGGGTCGACTCCGCGGTCAGCACGAGGTCGGCCGAGGCGATGATCTCAGCCGTCACCGGTCGACTGGCGAAGTCGGCCGCCTGGACGTCGCGAGCGACGAGCTCGGCGGCCATCTCCGGGTCCATCTCGCGGCCGTCGAACCCCTGGGTGCCCGCGCTGGCGAAGGTGACTGCGGCGTCGCCGGCGATGCTGCGGGCGACGATCTCCATGAACGGGGACCGGCAGATGTTGGCGGTGCAGACGAACAGGACGCTGAGGGGTTGGTCGCGAGCTGGTTGCTTCGCGACCTCCTCGACCAGCGTGGACGGCGTGGGCTCGACGGTCATCGACGCGGGAAGGTAGGCGGCGGCGACGAGGGCGTCGACGACGTCGGCGAGGGCGGCGTCGATGGTGCGGCCGGTGGTGTCGACGCGGACGTCGGCGTCCTCGGGCTCCTCGTAGGGCGAGGAGATGCCGGTGAACTCCGGGATCTCTCCGGCGCGGGCCTTGGCGTAGAGGCCCTTACGGTCACGGCGCTCGCACTCCTCGAGCGGGGTGGCGACGTGGACCAGGAAGAAGGCTCCTCCGGCCTCGTCGACCATGGTGCGGACCTGCTGGCGGGTCTCGTCGAACGGGGCGATGGGGCTGCACACGGCGACGCCACCGTGACGAGAGATCTCGGCCGCCACCCAGCCGATGCGGCGGATGTTGGTCTCCCGGTCCGCTTTGGAGAAGCTCAGACCGGCCGAGAGGTGGCGCCGCACGACGTCACCGTCGAGGCTGGTCACGCTGCGTTCTCCGGCCTCGAGGAGACGGTCCATGAGGGCGCGCGCGAGGGTCGACTTGCCGCTGCCCGACAGGCCGGTGAAGAACAGGACCAGGCCCCGCGCTGCCGGGTCGGGCCGGTCCTGGGCGATGATGGCGGCGACCTCGCGGGCCACGGCCCCGCCGGGGGCCAGCTCGACCACCTCGTCGTCACCGACGTAGGCACTGACCACGGACTCCTGCAGTGCGCGGTCGGTGCCGCGGTCCCCGTGGCCCGCCAGGGGCACGGCCACGACGACGGTGTCGAGGTGCTGGGTGGAGAGCAGCGTCGCGCGCAGCAGGGCGACGGGGCTGAGCGAGGAGAAGCCGTGCCCGCACAGCACGACCACGAGCGAGGGTCCGGCGAGGCGCAGCTGATCGACCTGGGGTTCGGTGAGCGCCTCCGACACGACGGCGACCGTACGACCGGCGTGCTCGGCCCGGACCTGCTCCGGGGTGAGGTACAGGCGACGGAACGGGCCGTACTCGGGCGACGACAACGCGCTGAGCTCGAGGCTGCCGTCGGTCCGGCGCTGCGCGCGGGCAAGGGGGAGTCCCTCGGGGTCGACCAGCTCCAGCTCCTCGACCTCCGCAAGATCCGCAGTCAGCGTGAGCGTCACCGGCGAGCCGGGCTCGTCGAACCCGCGGATCGGGGCGAGCGCTCCGGACAGGAGCAGCTCGAGGTCGTCGAGCTCGCGCGGGCTCGGGCAGACCTGGGGGAGTGCGGGCACGGCGGCATCCTAACTACACAAATTCACTGGACTTACATCGGCGACTCGACGAGCCTCCGTGCAGGCATCAGCAGTCTGCCGCGTCCGGCCGATGCTCCTCAGGCGGGTCCGCCCGCGTAGGTTCTGCGCCATGCCTGCCGAGGTCGTCGCCGAGATCGTCCGCTCCGGGTTCGTCGAGGGTCACCACTACGGATCCGTCGTCGCCCTCGACGCGGACGGCGAGGTGGCATGGGGGGTCGGGGACGTGACGTCCGCGATCCTGCCCCGTTCGTGCAACAAGCCCCTCCAGGCGCTCGCGCATGGTGCGCAGCGGCCTCGACCTGCCGGAGCGGTTGCTCGCCCTGGTCTGCGCCTCGCACTCCGGCGAGGCGATGCACGTCGACGGCGTGCGCGAGATCCTCGCGGCGGCCGGCCTCGAGGTCGACGCACTGCAGACGCCGCCCGACTACCCCCTCGACGACGAGGTCCGCGAGCAGCTGATCCGCGACGGTGGCGCTCGCACCCCGCTGGCGATGAACTGCTCGGGCAAGCACGCGGGCATGCTCGCGACCTGCGTGGTCAACGGCTGGGACACCGCGACCTACCTCGCCCCCGACCACCCGCTGCAGCAGGCGATCGCGGAGACCTTCGCCGAGGCGACCGGCGAGCCGGTCGAGGTCACCGCGGTCGACGGCTGCGGCGCCCCGCTCCTCTCGACGTCGCTGACCGGGCTGGCGCGGGCCTTCCGCCGACTGGCCGTGGCCACGGACGGGCCGGAGCGCCGCATCGCCGACGCGATCCGCGCGCACCCTGAGCTGGTCTCGGGCACCCGGCGCGACGAGCTGGCCCTCCTGCGCGCCATGCCCGGCGCGATCGGCAAGGCCGGCGCCGAGTCGTGCTACGCGGTCGCCCTGCCCGACGGTCGGGCGTTCGCCCTCAAGACCGACGACGGCGCCGCCCGCGCCCGCCCGGTCGCTGATGGCCGCAGCGCTGGCCCGGGCCGGAGTCCTGTCCGAGGCCGGCGTCGACGGTGAGGCCGTTCGCGGGACCGGCGTGCACACCCTGCTCGGCGCGGGGAGACCGGTCGGCGAGGTGCGCGCGGTCCTCTAGACCGCGGTGTCAGGGCGCTCTGACAGCTCCGTCGAGGCGACCCGGTCGATCCACTGATCCTCCCCGTGCTCGAGCATGGCGACATCAGCGTCGACCATCACGTGGGCGAGCTCGGGCATCTGCACCTGGGCTGACCAGCCGAGCACGTCGCGGGCCCGGGTCGCGTCGCCCGCGCCCGGGTCGCCGCTCGGTGGGGCGCAGGTAGCGCTCGTCGTAGCGGACGTGGCGCTCCCAGTCGAGACCGACGCGGTCGAAGGCGGTGGCCACGAAGTCGCGGACGCTGTGGGTGCGACCGGTCGCGAGCACGAAGTCCTGGGGTTCGTCCTGCTGCAGCGAGCGCCACATCGCCTCGACGTACTCCGGGGCGTAGCCCCAGTCGCGCTCCGCGTCGAGGTTGCCGAGGTAGCAGAAGTCCTGCACGCCGGCCTGGATCCGGGCGACGGCTCGGGTGATCTTGCGGGTCACGAAGGTCTCGCCGCGTCGCGGCGACTCGTGGTTGAAGGAGATGCCGTTGACCGCGAACAGGCCGTAGCCCTCGCGGTAGTTGCGGGTCATCCAGTGCGCGTAGGCCTTCGCCGAGCCGTACGGCGAGCGCGGCGCGAACGGGGCGCCCTCGTCCGACGGCCCGGGGCCGGGCGCGAAGACCTCCGACGAGCCGGCCTGGTAGTAGCGGCAGTGGCGCGCTGCCGAACCGGATGGCCTCGAGCAGGTTGAGCGCGCCGAGCGCGACCGAGTCGGCGGTGAACCGGGGCTGGTCGAAGCTGACCCGCACGTGCGACTGCGCACCGAGGTTGTAGACCTCGTCCGGCGCGATCTCGCCGAGCAGGGTCAGCAACCGCACCCCGTCGGTGAGGTCGCCGTGGTGCAGGAACATCCGGGCGTCGGGGTCGTGGCCGTCCTGGTAGAGGTGGTCGATCCTCGCGGTGTTGAAGCGTCGAGGCACGACGGATCAGGCCGTGGACCTCGTAGCCCTTCGCCAGCAGCAGCTCGGCGAGGTAGGACCCGTCCTGGCCGGTGATCCCGGTGATGAAGGCCTTGCGCACGTCGGTGATCCTCCCACCCCGTCCAGGCGCGCGTAGCGGGTGTGCAGCAGGTCACGCTTGCTGAGCTTGCAATCCGCTAGCAGGTGCTAGCACTATGGAGGACATGCCCAAGGGAAAGGTCACCGACACCGTCGCGGACACCGTCGCCGGGCTCGGGGACTTCCTCAAGGAGCAGCGCACCGAGCACCGTCTGTCGCTGCGCCAGCTCGCCGAGCTGACCGGGGTCTCCAACCCCTACCTCAGCCAGATCGAGCGCGGCCTGCGTCGGCCCTCGGCCCAGGTGCTCCAGCAGCTCTCCAAGGCGCTGCGCATCTCCTCCGACCAGCTCTACGCCCGGGCCGGCATCGTCAGCCCGGACGAGGCTCGGACGGGGATCACCGTCGAGATGGCGGTCCTGCACGACACCCGGCTCACCGAACGGCAGAAGCAGTCGCTGCTCGACGTGCATGCCTCGTTCCTTGCGCTGAACCACCAGACCACTCCGGTCACCTAGACCAGCCAGACCACCAAGCTCCCAGCAGACCGCTGGAACCCGAAGATGAAGGAGATGGACATGGCTACCGCCAAGTTCGACCTGAAGAAGATCGAGATCCCCGCCGAGGTCACCCGGCCGCTCTACGCCTACGTCGGGGCCACCGACCTGGCCGTCGAGGTCGTCCGCGGCGCTGTCAGCGACGTTCGCGAGGTCATCACCACCGCGCAGAGCCGCGTGCAGACCCGCGTCACCGACGTCCAGAAGAGCGTCAAGAACGTCGAGCTCAGCCCCAAGGCGCTGCGCAAGCAGGCCGTCAGCACGATCGACGACAACGTCTCGACCGTCACCGACACCTACGTCGGCCTGGCCAAGCGCGGCGAGGACCTCGTCGTCCGGATCCGCAAGCAGGACTCCACCCAGGCCACGGTGACCACGGCCAAGACCGCCACCGCCAAGGCCAAGTCGACCAAGACCCAGGCGACCAAGTCCGCGAAGGCCACGTCGACGTCGGCCAAGCAGGCCGGCACGTCGACCCGCAAGAGCGCTGAGAAGACCGCCGACACCGTGACGAAGGCCGCCGACGCCGCCGCCACGTCGGCCAAGTCCACGGCCAAGACCGCGACGTCGGGCGCCAAGTCGACCACCGCCACGGCCAAGAAGTCCTCCGCCCCGGCGCGCAGCAGCGCCAAGTCGACCGCCACCGCGGCCAAGAAGACCGCCGAGAACGCGACCACGGCCACCGCCGAGGCCGCCGAGAAGGTCGGCGACTGACCCACCGTCGGCTGCACTGAGCCGACGGCACGAAGCAGGGGCCCGCGACGCGCAGCGTCGCGGGCCCTGTGCGTCCGCGCCCGTGCTCAGTGCAGTGTCGATCAGTAGGCTGGGGGCACCATGGAGATCCTGTTGCTCGAGCAGTACGTCGGCCAAGTCGTGGGCATCGGCCTGCTTGCCGTCAAGCTGTTCGCCTTCGTCAACTCGCTGCTCTACAAGCCCGAGGCCTACGAGGCCGCGGGCAAGCTCAACAAGCCGACCTGGTCGATCCTGCTCGGCGTCGGAGCGGTGCTGCAGCTCCTCGGCGGTGGTCTGGGCATCCTCAACATCGTGTTCACGGTCGCGGCCTTCGTCTACCTCGCCGACGTGCGACCGGCCCTCAGCGGGCTCAAGCGGCGCTGAGTCGGGGTCTGCGGCTAGCATGGTTGCACTGACCTGCGCCAACCGGATGGGGATCGACCGTGGAGCTCAAGGACTACTGGGCGACCGTCCGACGACGGTGGGTCGTGGTGGTGCTGACCTTCCTCATCGTGCTCGGTGCAGCCGCTGCCGTGACTGCGCTCTCGACACCGCAGTACTCCTCGAGTGCCAAGCTCTTCGTGTCGACGCAGCAGAGCGACGCGAGCACCGCCATCCAGGGCGGCACCTTCGCCTCGCAGCGCATCACCTCCTACGCCGACCTCGTCGGTGACGAGTCCCTGGCGGCCACGGTGTCGGCCAACCTCGGCGGCGCCTACACCTCCGAGGCGCTGGCGACGTCGGTGACGGCCCGGGTCGTCGCCGGACACGGTGAACCTGATCATCACGGCGACGACCGACAACGCCGCGGTGTCGCGTGACGTCGCCCAAGCGTACGCAGAGGCGCTCAGCACGCGCATCGAGAGCCTGGAGACGCTCGAGGGGCAGACTCGTCCCTTCGTCAAGGCCTCGATCACCAACGACGCCCAGCTCAACCTCGCCCCGGTCAGCCCGCAACCCCGTGCGCAACCTCGCTCTCGGGGCCGTGCTGGGGATGCTGCTGGGGGTCGGGCTGGCGGTGGCGCGGGAGCTGCTCGACACGACCATCTCGACCGGTGAAGACGTCCAGACGGTGACCGACACCCCCATCCTGGGCCACATCATCTCCGACGCTCACGCCGTCCGGCAGGACCCGCAGGTGGCGCTGAAGGAGCCGACCCCGTGGAGCGAGGCCTTCCGCGTGCTGCGCACCAACATGCAGTTCGTCGAGGTCGACCACGACCAGCGGATGTTCGTCGTCTCCAGTGCGTTGCCCGGTGAGGGCAAGTCGACCACCGCTGTCCAACCTCGCCATCACGCTGGCTCTCGCCGGCGCGCGGGTCGCCGTGGTCGACTGCGACCTGCGCCGTCCCATGCTGGCGACGCGCCTCGGCATCGACGGTGCCGTCGGCACGACCAGCGTGCTCATCGGTCAGGTCAAGCTCGACGACGCCCTTCAGCACCTCGAGGAGTCCGGGATCTACGTGCTCGCCAGCGGACCGGTCCCGCCCAACCCCTCCGAGCTGCTGCAGTCCAAGGCCATGGCCGAGCTCGTCTCGGACCTCCGCGAGAGATTCGACGTCGTCCTCGTCGACGCTCCGCCCCTGCTCCCTGTCACCGACTCGGCACTCCTCGCCGCGCAGTGCGACGGGCTGCTGCTCGTGACCCGCCACGGCAAGACCACTCGTGACCAGCTGGCGCACGCCGTGGAGCGCGTCGAGGCCGTCGACGCCAAGACCGTCGGCGTCGTGATCAACATGGCACCCGCCAAGAAGGCGGGGCGGGCCTACGGCGGCTACGGCTACGGCTACGGCTACGGCTACGCGCCCGGGGGCGAGACCTCGAAGCGAGAGCAGCGTCGCGTCCGGCGCTCGGCCAAGCGGGCCTCGCGCAGCCAGCACAGCGCGTGATCGCCCGCGGCGCTGTCCTGCGGGATGCCGATCTCTCCGGGTGAAGCCAGGTAGACGCGGGGCGCCGCTTGCAGGATAGTGGCGACGTATCGTGTGGTGCCGGCGTGGGGAAGTGAAGCGAGTGAAGAACAGCATCGAGAAGGTCAGGAAGTACCGCACGGGGCTGAGTGTCACCTTCGACCTGGGCGTGTGGGTCCTCACCTTCGTGGTCTCCGCTTGGCTGCGCTACGACACGAGCACCGATCGTGTGCCGTGGCTCGACGTGGCCGTCGCTGGCCTTGTCGACCGGGCTGGCCTACGTCTTCTTCGCCTCGCTCCTGCGGCTGCACCAGGGCCGCGCCGCGCACCGGCAGCCTCGACCAGATGATGCTGCTCGGCGTGGCCGTCTTCGGCACCGGAGCGACGTTCTTCGTGTTGAACCTGATCTTCCTCTGGGTGCCGCGCAGCATCCCCGCCGCCGCGACGGTCAGCACCCTGGTGATCACGGCCTGGGCGCGTGCAGCCTGGCGCAGTCTCAGGGAACGGGAGACCAGGACGGTCGACTCCGAGGGCTCCGTGCGGGTGCTCGTCGTCGGCGCGGGCCAGGCGGGCACGGACCTGCTCACCTCGATGATCCGGGACCCGCGGCGCGCCTGGCGGGCGGTCGGTCTCGTCGACGACGACCCGATGAAGCGCCGGCTGCGGTTGCGGGGCGTCCCGGTGCTGGGCACGACGGCCCAGCTCGCCGAGCTGGTGGAGTCGACCGGGGTGGGCACGGTCATCCTCGCGCTGCCGAGCGCCTCGGCCGAAGTCATCAACCGGCTCCGGATCGCGACGATCGCCGCCGGCGCCGCGGTGAAGGTGCTCCCGGCCAGCACCGAGATGCTCACGGACACGGTGGGGATCCGCGACCTGCGCGACATCAACCTCGCCGACGTGCTGGGTCGCAACCAGCTCGACACCGACGTCGGCTCGATCGCGGACTACCTCACCGGCCGACGGGTGCTGGTCACCGGCGCCGGTGGGTCGATCGGTTCGGAGCTGTGCCGACAGATCCACCGCTTCGAGCCGGCCCAGCTGATCATGCTCGATCGCGACGAGTCCGCCCTGCACGCGCTCCAGCTCTCCATCCACGGCCGCGCCCTGCTCGACTCCGACGAGGTCGTCCTGTGTGACATCCGGGACAAGGAAGCCGTCAACGCGATCTTCAGCGCGCGCCGACCCGAGGTGGTCTTCCACGCTGCCGCGCTCAAGCACCTCCCGATGCTCGAGCAGTACCCCGCCGAGGCGATCAAGACCAACGTGATCGGGACCCGCAACGTCCTCGACGCAGCCGACCTCGTCGACGTCGACCACTTCGTGAACATCTCCACCGACAAGGCGGCGAACCCCTGTAGCGTCCTCGGCTACTCCAAGCGCATCGCCGAGCGGTTGACCGCCCACCGTGCCCAGGACGCGCGGGGCGCGTTCGTCTCGGTCCGGTTCGGCAACGTGCTCGGGAGCCGTGGCTCGGTGCTGACCTCGTTCGCCAAGCAGATCGCCGACGGTGGGCCCGTGACGGTCACCGACCCCGAGGTGACGCGCTTCTTCATGACGATCGAGGAGGCCTGCCAGCTCGTCGTGCAGGCAGCAGCGATCGGCGCGCCGGGGGAGGCCCTCGTGCTCGACATGGGCGAGCCGATCAAGATCCTCGACGTCGCCCATCAGCTGATCGAGCAGTCCGGGGAGCCGGTCGAGATCCAGTTCACCGGCCTGCGGGGCGGGGAGAAGATGCACGAGGAGCTGTTCGGTGACCACGAGCCCCAGTTCGTGCGCCCGATCCACCCGCTGGTCTCCCACGTTCCCGTCCCGGCGGTGAGCGAGCAGGAGGTCGACGCACTCCCGGTGCGCGGCGGTGTGAACACCGTCTGCGCCGCGATGATCGCCCTGTGCGCCTCCGAGCCGCGCTTCGACCCCATCCCGGTCGAGGTCTACAGCACCTGAGCTCGACGTCGGCGTCCCGTCCGTCGGGTGGTGTGCCATCGTCGTCGACACCCACGTTCCGACCGAAAGGTACTTCGTGCACCTGCGCCCCCGTCTCGTCCTCCCCCCGCTCGCGGCGATCCTCGCCTCGACTGTCGTCGCCGGGTGCTCCGGCGGGAGTGATGAGCCCAGCCCCGCTCCGAGCAGCAGCGCCGCCTCCGGCAGTGCGGATGCGACCAATGCCCCGGTGCAGCGCGGCGAGGACGGCTTGCCCGTCGACTTCCCGCGCGACGACGTGCCGGTGGTCGAGGGCCAGGTGCTCTCGGCGACCGAGCCGACCAAGGACTCCGGGGCCTTCACCGTGCTGGTCGGCCTGCCCGGCACGCCCGCCGCTGAGGCCAAGGAGCAGGCGCTCGAGCTGCTGGCGGGCGCGGGCTGGGAGCTCAAGAGCGGCTCGGGTGACGCGGCCACCGACGCGCAGCTGCTGACGATGGGGGCCGGCCAGGTCATCGTCATCGTCGGAGACCAACGAGGAGAGACCGCCGTGACGTACTCGGTCAAGAGCGGTTCCTGAGCCGTGTGCGGGATCGTCGGTTACGTCGGATCGGGCAGCTCGACCGGGCTGCTGCTCGAAGGTCTGCGACGCCTCGAGCACCGTGGCTACGACTCCGCGGGGGTCGCGACCCTGCAGGACGGGCGGCTGCGCTGCGTGAAGCGATCAGGTCGCGTCAGCGAGCTCGCGCGCGCCGCGACCGAGAGCGACGAGCCCCTGGACGGTCCGATCGGGATCGGGCACACCCGCTGGGCGACGCACGGCGCCGCCACGGACGGCAACGCCCACCCGCACCTCTCCGCCGACGGCCGTGTCGCGGTGGTCCACAACGGGATCATCGACAACGCTGCCGAGCTGCGTCGGGCCTTGAGTGCCGACGGGGTGGAGCTGGCCTCCGACACCGACTCGGAGGTGATCGCACACCTGCTCGCGCGGTCGACGGCCAGCACGCTCGCCGGACAGCTCGACGAGTGCCTGAGCCAGCTCAGCGGGACCTACGGGATCGCCGTGCTGCACGCCGACTTCCCCGACCAGCTCGCGGTCGCCCGCCAGGGCAGCCCGCTGATCGTCGGCGTCGCCGAGGGCGGCGTCCACGTCACCTCCGACCTCGCCGCGATGGTCCAGCACACCACGACCGTGGCCTACCTCGAGGACGGGGAGCGGGCCGTCCTGACCTCCTCGGGCTTCATGACCCACCGCCAGGGGGAAGCGGCCCGGGCGGGTAGCCCGATCGTCGTCGACATCGACCCGCTGTCCTACGAGGCGGGTGAGCACGCCTCGTTCATGCTCAAGGAGATGCACGAGCAGCCTGCGACCGTGGAGCGGGCGCTGCGAGGGCGACTGAACAGGCGCGTCGCATCGACGCACCTCGGTGGGCTCGAGATGACCAGCCGCGAGCTGCGCTCGTTCTCCCGGGTCAAGATCCTCGGCTGCGGGTCGGCGTACTACGCCGGGCAGATGGGGGCCTCGATGATCGAGGAGCTAGCCCGGGTGCCCGCCGACGCCGAGGCGGCCAGCGAGTTCCGCTATCGGAACCCGGTGATCGAGCCCGACACCCTCTACGTCGCGGTCAGCCAGTCGGGGGAGACGGTCGACACGCTGCTCGCCGTGCAGGAGATCCGCCGCAAGGGCGGCCGCTGCCTCGGTGTGGTCAACGTGGTGGGCAGTGCGATCGCGCGCGAGTGCGACGGGGGCATCTACCTGCACGCCGGCCCCGAGGTCGCCGTCGCGAGCACCAAGGCCCTGACGGCGATGTACGTCGCCTTCGCGATGCTCGCGCTGCAGCTCGGGCGGGTCCGCGACCTGTCGGCCGCCGAAGGCCTGCGGATGATCGACGCGCTGGAGGCCCTCCCCGGAGTGATCCAGTCGGTGCTGGACGAGGAGAAACGCATCGCCGAGCTGGGCGCGGAGCTGGCGAGTGCGGAGAGCCTGTTCTTCGTCGGTCGGGTCCGTGGCTACGGGGTCGCCCGCGAGGGTGCGCAGAAGTTCAAGGAGATCACCTACCGTCACGCCGAGGCCTACCAGACCTCCGAGCTGAAGCACGGTCCGCTGGCGCTCATCTCGCCGGCCGTGCCGACCGTCGCCCTGGTGCCCCAGGACGAGCTCACCGGGCGCAACGTCGCGGCCCTGCACGAGATCGCCGCCCGCGGAGGGCCGCTGATCGTCGTCACCCACGAGTCGGTCGATCTCGGCGAGCTGTCCGAGATCGTCCGCCGCATCGACGTCCCGCCCCTCGCGCGCGAGCTGGACCCGATCGTGATGACCATCCCGCTGCAGCTGATGAGCTACTACGCGGCCGAGGCCCTCGGGCTCGACGCCGACAAGCCCCGCAACCTCGCGAAGTCGGTCACGGTCGAGTAGCGCCGACGGCGACGTCAGGAGGTGCCGCGTCGACCCCGGGAAGGCCAGGGCAGCGCGGGATCACCGGCGGACCACGATGCGCAGCGGAGCACTGGCCGGCGACGTGCCGACGTCGTTCGTCGCCTGGACACGGACCGCGTAGCGGCCCGGACGCAACCGGCGTACGACCAGTCGGGTCGCCGAGGCGGGTGCGGTGCGGCTGCGCGCGCCGGAGACCAGGATGCGGTAGCCGGTCACCGGGTCGCCGTTCGACGAGGCGGGGGACCAGGTCACCGTCATCGTGCGGCCGCGCACCCGGGCCCGGGGACGGGCCATGGCCAGCGGGGCCCCGGCGGGCGTGACGGCCGCCGACGGGGTCGAAGCGGGGGAGGTGCCGGCGGGGCTGATGGCCTGGACGCTGAAGCGGTACGACGTGCCGTTGACCAGCCGGTCGACCGTGGCCCTCGTCGCGGAGCCGGCGACCGCGACCTGACGGCCGCCTGGGTCGGCCGTGACGAGCCACCGGGTCACCGGTTGCGTGCCGGGGTCGGCGGCCGTCCAGGTCACGAGCGCCGAGCCGTCGCCGCGGACGGCCGTGACCCCGACCGGAGGGGCTGGGGCGCGATCGGCGGGGGACCAGGTCAGCGTGAAGGGGCCGGCGTTCGCGGGGCGGGAGAAGCTGTCGACGGCGAGGACGTAGCGGACCCCGGCGACGGGGGTGAGGTCGACGCGCGAGAACAGGTTCGTGCCGCTGATGTCGTCGTTCGACGCGACCGGGGTCAGGTCCCCACGGGAGCCGGTGAACACCGCCAGCGTGGTGTCGCGCCGGGCCGCGGCGGCGTCGCCCGACGTGGCGGCGGTGGTGAAGCGCACCGGCTCGACGTGACGGTGCCGTCCAGGCGAACCAGACCGAGTGCCGGCCCGCGCCCAGATCGGTGCCGGGCGGGACGGGGTCGTCGACCGCACCGGTGGCGCCGTAGGTGGTGGCGGTCGTGGTGCCCGCCGCGCCGGTCAGCACGCGGGCCGCGTCGACGTCGTCGTTGGCGGGCGGGGCTGCGACGTCGAACGTGACGCTCGCGGGCGGCCCGGAGCCGACGGCGTTGGCCGCGCGGACCGTGACGGTGTGGGCGCCGATGGAGAACGGCCCGTCGATGGTCACCGCGACGTCGGCGGCGCTCACCGAGCCCCGGTTCACCCCGTCCACCCCGATGGCGTAGGTGGTCACCGCGTCGCCACCGTCGTCGGCGGGCGCGGCCCACCGCAGGAGGACCCGGTCGGGGTCGGCGTTCCAGACGGCGGTGGGCTCCCGGGGTGCGCCGGGCGGGGTCCTCGGGGCGTACGTCGTGGCGCCCGCGGTCGCCACCGGGCCTGAGCCCGCAGCGTTGAGCGCGGCGACGGACAGGTCGTAGCGGGTGCCCGGAGCGAGGCCGCCGAGCACGAAGGAGCGGGCCTGAGCACCCAGCAGGGTGCTCTCGCCGGTGTCGAGGCGGCTGACCCGGTAGCCCGTGACCGCACCGCTCCCGACCGAGGTCGGGGGCGCCCAGGTGAGGGTGATCGTCGGGTCGGCCGCGCCGGCGGTGGCGACGACGTCGGTGGGGGCCGAGGGCACGGTGGCGTCGGCCGTGCAGCCGCTCACCGCGACGGTGTAGGCGCCGAGGCTGGCGTAGTCGTCGTAGCCGGTGGACCAGCCGCCGTTGCCGGTGCCGTCGACCAGCAGGGTCGAGGTCGAGCCCGCGGGCACCGGCACGGTGGCGCCCAGGCCGCTGGCCGACTCCCGGTCGACGTAGGCCGAGGCGGGATCGGCGGAGGCGACGACGGCGTCGGCGTCGTCGAGGACGCCGGCCCGGACGTCGAGGTTCGGGCTGGTCGCGGCGGGCGCGATGGTGGCGGTGGCGCCAGCGCCGCAGGCGCCGAGGGTGAAGGCGTCGACGTCGCTGCGGTCGGTGATGGAGGACGCCACCCCGGCGGCGGGCAGCGCGGCGGCAGTCGCCGCGGTCGCTCCGGCCTCGTCCGGGCGCCTGGCGAGGAAGCCGGTGATGACGGCGAGGTCGTCCTGCTGGTTGTTCGCGCCGACGTAGGAGCCCTGGCTCCACTGGGTGATCGGCCTGTCGAAACCCGTCCCCATGATCGGGGCCCAGGCGCCGTGGCCGGGGTCGTAGTCCTGGGTGGCGTTGCCGTCGTGGGTCAGGGCGAGGTTGTGGCCGACCTCGTGGGTGACGGCCTCGGCGATCGCCTTGGCGTCGTCGCCGAGGGCCTGCGGGAAGACCCAGGCGGGCTGGGTGGGCGTGGGACTTCCGGTGTCGCCGTAGGTCCCGACGTAGGCGACGCCACCGCACTGGGACTGGCAGATCCTGCTCCACGCGTCGACCGACGGTGTCACGAGCGCGCGGGTGCCGTAGGTCGGGTCCGCGGCGTCGCTGCGGGTCAGTCCGGCGACCCCGGGGTCGGCGGTGGTGACGTCGACCTGCCAGGGGGCGTAGTCCTCGGCGATGATCGCCCAGATCTTCTGCACCTGGGCCAGCTCGTCGTCGGTGAAGGACGGGCCGTTGCCGGCGGGGTCCCAGGCCGGGTGGGTGGTGGCGACGCCGCTCTCGCTGTTCCACCAGGTGCCCGAGACGGTGCCTCCGTCGACGTCGACGAAGACCTTGCGCGTCGCGTCCGGGTTGCTGTGCAGGGCGAAGGTGTCCGCGAGCGGCGCCGGCGTCGCCGCATCCGGCGACCCGCGGGACGAGTCGGTGGTGCCGCGCCCGGGTGGTGGCTCGGGCGCGGGGTCGATGGCGTAGAGGCGGGCGTCGCTGTCGAGCCACAGGGTGCGGTCCTCGAGCAGCAGGGACTCGAGGCTGCGGGCACCGAGGTCGTTGCGGGCGGCGGCGAGCCCGATCTGGTCGCCGAGCTCCGTGATCGCCGTACGACCACGCGCCGGACCGTCGAGGAGCTCGTCGTCGACAGCCTGGGTGCTCGGTGCGACCGAGCTGGTCGTGGCCTCCCGTTCTTCGGCCGCCGAGGAGGGGGAGGAGGCGAGGGCAGGCGCCATCAGCACCAGGGCGCCGAACGACACGGCGGTGGCGCGGACGGTGCCGGTACGACGTGCACGCATCGTGGATCCTCCGAGCAGAAGGATACGGCGCCCGGCGCCGATTTGTGGAGATCGGCAGGGAAAGCACTCGGGCTGCCCGGGTGTGGTCCGACCCGATAATCTGGGGCCTGTGAGTCGCTCCCCGTCGTACGCCACCACGCGACGCGACCGGTCCCCGGACTGGGTGCGTGCAGCGGCGTGGGTCGGCGTCTTCGCCCTGCTGCTGTGGGTGCTCGAGGGGATCGACTCGGTGCTGCCCGGACACCCCCTGGACAGCGAGGGCATCCGCCCCCGCGTCGAGGACGGTCTGCTGGGCATCGCGCTGGCGCCGTTCCTGCACCTGGGGTTCGCCCACCTGATCGCCAACACGGTGCCCGTGCTGATCCTCGGCTACCTGGTGCTGGCCTCCGGGATCGGGCGCGGGCTGGCCGCGACCGCCGTGATCTGGCTGGTCAGCGGGGTCGGCGTCTGGTTGTTCTCGCCGTCGATGTCGGTGACCATCGGGGCGTCGGGGCTGATCTTCGGGTGGCTGGTCTACCTGCTGATGCGGGGCATCTTCACCCACAGCGCGTGGGACATCATCGTGGGGATCTCGCTGTTCCTGCTCTACGGCGGCGCCCTGGTCGGGGTCCTGCCGGGTCAGCCCGGCATCTCCTGGCAGGCCCACCTCTTCGGCGCCGTCGGCGGAGCGATCGCCGCGGTGATGCTGGCGCAGCGCTCGGCGCGGGCCGTGCGCCCGGGCCACCGCGACGACGAGGTCGGCTACTACCGCTGAACCGACCTCACCCCGATCCTGGGTAAGTTCGTCGATTCGCCCCCGCACAGCCGCCCGGTCCCCGATAGTGGTGTCATGCGTCCGAGTCTGCACAGCCCTCCGGAGCCGGTGCGCCTCGGCGGCACGTACGTCGGCGACGCCGTCCTCGGCGACCTCGCCCGACCGGCGATGACGTTCCCCCACGACGCCGCGGTCGTCGAGCTGCAGGCCTTCTTCCGCGCCGATCCGCGCCTGCGATGGGTCGTCATGACGGGCGGGGCGGCCCCGGTGCTGGTCGAGCGGGCCCGGTTCGAGGCCCAGATGACGCCACGGGTCGGCCACGACGACCTGCTCGACCCCTGCACCGCGCTCGGCGCCCTGGAGCACCCTGACTCCCTGGTGCTCCCTGCGACGACGCCGGTCGCCGCCGCGGCGGTGGCGGCGCTCGAGCGCCCGGCGTCAGCGCTGGCTCTCGACGGCATCATCGTCCCGGGCGTCGACGGCTTCTCGGTCGCACCCACCGCCGGGCTCTTCCAGCGCCTGGCCGGTCACTTCGCCCACCACTCGTTGCACGACTCCCTGACCGGGCTGCCGAACAGGTTGTTCCTGATCGAGCAGCTGCGTCGCTCCCAGGAGCGCGAGCTCGTCCTGCTCTTCGTCGACCTCGACCGGTTCAAGGAGGTCAACGACGAGCTCGGTCACGACGTCGGCGACCAGGTGCTGGTCGAGTTCGCGCGGCGCCTGAGCCAGGGGTGTCGCGAGGGCGACGTCGTCGCCCGCCTGGGAGGCGACGAGTTCGCGGTGCTGACCCCGGTGCGCACCACGCAGGAGCTGGACGCGCTGGGCCGGCGCCTGCTCGAGGAGGCGTCCGAGGCGTTCGTGGTGCACCGGCGCGCCGAGCACGATGCGACGCTGCACGAGCACGAGGTGCGGATCGGCGCCAGCATCGGCGTCGCGCTCGCCCCGCGCACCGAGGACCACGAGCCGGTGGGCTCGGAGCGCCTCGACGTGCTGCTCAAGCGGGCAGGCCTGGCGATGGGTCGCGCCAAGCAGCTCGGCCGCGGTCGCGTCGAGCACTTCAGCGTCGAGCTCGCGGACGAGATCGAGAACGCCTCCGGCCTCTCCGACCGTCGCCGGATGGAACGGCGTCTGCGGGAGGCGATCAACGGCGGTGACCTCCGCCTGCACTACCAGCCGGTGGTCGACCTGCTGACCGGGGCGACGCTCGGTGTCGAGGCGCTGGCGCGCTGGACCGACGACGAGCTCGGCACCGTCGCCCCCGACGTGTTCATCGCGCTGGCCGAGTCCACGGGGCTCGTCATCGACCTCGGTCGGTGGGCGTTGGCGACGGCCTGCGCGGCGGCGATGGGTGTCGGCGAGGCGTCCGAGCCCCTGGCCGGCGTGGTGGCGGTCAACGTCTCCCCGGTCCAGCTGCGGGAGCCCCGCTTCGTCGACCACGTCCGCGAGGCGCTCGAGCTCACCGGTCTGCCCCCGGAGCGGCTGTGCCTGGAGATCACCGAGACCGCCGCGATCACCGACCTCGACGCTGCCGTGGCGCGCCTCGCGGACCTGCGGGCGCTCGGCGTACGCCTGGCCCTCGACGACTTCGGCACCGGTCACTCCTCGCTGACGCTGCTGCGCCGACTTCCGCTGGACACCGTCAAGATCGACGCGACCCTGGCTCAGCGGGTCCCCACGGACGCGGCGGACGCGGTGATGGTGCGCCTGCTCACCGAGGCCGCCCACCACCTCGGCCTGCGGGTCTGCGCCGAGGGAGTGGAGACCGCCGAGCAGGCCGGCGCGCTCGCCTCCATGGGCTGCGACAGCGCCCAGGGCTACCTGTTCGGCCGCCCCGCCGCGAGCGCGCCGACGGTGCCCCCGGCGCTGGTGGTCGACGCCGTCGCCCGGCCCTCCCATGCGGTGCCGGCGCCGCGCGGCACCGACGACCTGGTGGTCGTGGCCGGCGAGGACGGCGTCATCACCTACGTGTCGGCCTCCTGCCTGTCCCTGCTCGGACGACCTCCCGCGGAGCTGCTCGGCAGCGACGCCGGGACCTTGCTCGGCTCGCTCGAGGCGGGCAGCCGCACGTCCGCGGTGACCCACCGCGACGGGTCGCAGCGCTGGCTGCGCGGCACGGTGGAGCGCCTCGGCGGCGTCGGCGGGACCCACCGACTCCTCGCCGTGCTGGTCGACGTCACCGAGACGGTGCGTCACGAGCGCCGCCTGGCCAAGAGCCAGGCCCTGCTCCGCAGTGCCTTCGACGGCGCTCCGATCGGGATCGCCCTGAGCGACCTGGACGGCCGGCTCCTGCGGGTCAACCCCCGCCTGGCCGACCTGCTCGGCTACGAGGTCGAGGACCTCCTGGACCTGCACATCAGCGACCTCACCCACCCCGACGACCTCGGTGCCGACGAGGGGAACCTGGCCGAGGTGCGCTCCGGTCGACTCGGCTCGCACCGGGTCCACAAGCGCTACCTGCGAGCCGACGGCACGGTGGTCCCGGTCTGGGTCAACGCCGCCGTGCTGCCCTCGCTCGAGGGTGAGCCGCAGTGGGTGGTCGGCCACATCGAGGAAGCCGTGGACCAGGCCGGGGCCCAGCCCGAGGGGTCCTGAGGCCGACCGCCGGTCAGCGCATCACCTGAGCCGCCCGTTCAGCGTCGGCAGGTGCCGACGCCGAGGTCGCGGGCCTTGCCGTCGACGGTCTCGAAACGCCAGCCGTACTCCGTGGCGCCGAGCTTGAGGGCCAGTACGCCGGGGAGCTCGTCGCGGAAGACCTGCGAGCCGGGCCGCGTACCGGTGGTGCCGTGCAGGCTCTTGCCGCCGGCGCCGGAGACGAACGAGACCATGCCGTCACGGGTCTGGAGCTCGTCCTGGTCCATCGAGGCGAACCGCTCGTAGTCATGGTCATGACCGGCGAGCACCAGGTCGACGTGGTGGGCGATCCCGATCTTCCAGAAGCCGCTGCCCACGGTGTCGTCCCCGTGGTCGCCGGAGGAGTAGCGCGGGTGGTGCATCATCAGCAGCGAGCAGCGCCGCGGGTTGGCGGCCAGGTCGCGGCGCAGCCAGCGCTGCTCGGCGCGGCAGTCGATGTCCGAGCAGTTCGTGTTGAGCGCGTAGACGCGCCACTGCTTGATGTCGAAGGCGTAGTAGCCCTCATCTCTCGCGCCGGTCTGGAACGGGCGGAAGTAGTCGAAGTAGCCGGTGGCGCCCGCGGTGAGGTACTCGTGGTTGCCGGGCACCGGTCGCAGCCTCTTCTTCATCGACCCTCCCCAGGACTTGTCGAAGGAGAGCTGGTAGTCCGAGAGCGTGCCCTGCTGGTACTGGTTGTCGCCGAGCAGCAGGTAGCGCGCCGGGTCGTAGGACCGGGCGAGCTGGGCCGTGTCGGCCTGGCGGCAGGTGGTCTCGGTCGTCGTGGCCCCGGGGGCGCAGGCGATGTCACCGACCGCGACGACCCACGGGCCACGCACGTGGCGGGGACGATCCGCGTCCGCCGTCGTCCTGTCCGTCGCGGCGGCGGTCCCGGCGGCGTTCGTCGGCAGCGTTCGTGGCAGCGGAGGTGGCGGTGATCGTGTCAGCACTGCTGGCTCGCACGGTCGCGGTGTCGGGCGCGGACCGGGCACCCGAGGGTGCCGTCCAACCGGAGAGGGTCATCAGGGCGACCGTGGAAGCGGCCACCAGGGTCAGGCGAGAACGGGTGGGCGACATGTCGGCTCCAACGTCAGGGGGAGCTGCGATGCTATCGCCGGCCCGCAGGTCGGGTTGGCCCCGACTCGGACCGATCGGTCAGGGCAGGGCCAGCATCACGGCGCCGATGATGGCGGACCACGCCGGGACCGCGAGCAGGAGGCCGAACGCGATGCCGCGGCCCAGGCTGCCGTCCGGAACGGTCACGTGCTCGGCCGGGCGGAGGCCGGGGAGGGTTGCCAGGCTGGTCCGGGCGGAGAACGACGACGTGGGCGAGGAGGCGACGGCTACGGCTGTGGAGGACATGGGTTGATTATTGGCCTTCCTGTGGCAGTTGTGTAGAGCAAGAGCGAAGTTTTACCCAGGAATTCGCCTCGAGGCTGCCTGACGTTCGCCAACCGTGGAGTGGTCTACACAAGCGGTAGGAGTGCCGGTGACCGAGGGGCAGCCGATTAGGCCGCTGATCTGCGTCCCCCTACGATGGAGGAGCGATGGTGGCCCCATCCGTTCTGCCTCGGGCCACCGCACCACCGTCGTCTCTCGTCCACCGAGCGCCGCGGAGCAGACTCCGCGCCGGGCAGGACATCCCCCCGATCTACCGGAAGCGAGCAGACGTCCGCGCGCGGACGCCGTACCTCTTGATGACCTCTCCCACCTTTGCCGACTTCGGCATGCCCGCCCCCGTGCTCGCCGCGCTGACCAGCGCCGGCATCACCGAGCCGTTCCCGATCCAGTCCGCGACGCTGCCCGACAGCCTCGCCGGGCGCGACGTGCTCGGCCGTGGCCGCACGGGCTCGGGCAAGACCTACGCCTTCCTGCTGCCGCTGGTCTCGCGGCTCACGCAGTCGACCTCGCAGCGCCAGTCCAAGAAGCCCCGCGCGCTGATCCTGGCCCCGACCCGCGAGCTGGCCAGCCAGATCGACGCCGCCCTGGCCCCGCTGGCCAAGGCCGTCGGCCTGCGCACCTGCACCGTCTTCGGCGGGGTCGGCGCCAACCCGCAGATCCAGGCGCTGCGCAACGGCGTCGACGTCGTCGTGGCCTGCCCCGGCCGCCTGGCCGACCACGTGCGCTCGGGTCACTGCGACCTCGGCGCCGTCGAGGTCACCATCCTCGACGAGGCCGACCACATGGCCGACCTGGGCTTCCTGCCCGAGGTCAAGCGCCTGCTCGACAGGACCCCCGAGCGCGGCCAGCGGATGCTGTTCTCCGCCACGCTCGACGGTGGTGTCGACGTGATCGTCAAGCGCTACCTGCACAGCCCGGTCACGCACTCCGTGGACTCCGCGCAGAGCCCCGTGTCCGAGATCGACCACCACGTGCTCCACGTCGGCACGAACGAGCGCCTCGCGCTGATCACCGACCTGGCCGCCGCGCCGGGCCGCACGGTCGTCTTCACCCGCACCAAGCACGGCGCCAAGCAGCTGACCAAGAAGCTCAACCAGGCCGGCGTGGCCAGCGTGGAGCTGCACGGCAACCTCTCGCAGGGTGCGCGCACCCGCAACCTCGAGGCCTTCAGCTCCGGCACGCGCCTCGACCATGGTCGCCACCGACATCGCCGCCCGCGGGATCCACGTCGACGACGTCGCCCTCGTGGTGCACGCCGACCCGCCCGTCGAGCACAAGGCCTACCTGCACCGCTCGGGCCGTACGGCGCGCGCCGGTGCCGCGGGCACGGTCGTGACCGTGATGCTCGACAGCCAGGTCGGCGACGTGCGCCTGCTGACCCGCAAGGCCGGCATCAAGCCGACCATCACCAAGGTCGCGCAGGTCAGCTCGTCGGCCACCGTCCTGCAGGGCATCGCCCCCGGTGAGCGCGAGTACGCCGACGGCCCGATCGTGCCCGTCGGTGCCCCCGAGACTCCGGGCCGTTCCGGTGGTGGCGGCGGACGCTCGGGCGGCGGCCGCTCGCGGTGGCGGACGCTCCGGCGGCGGTGGCGGTCGCTCCGGCGGCGGACGTCGCTCCGGTGGCGGTGGCCAGGGTGGCTCCGGCAGCGCCGGTGGGTCCGGCGGCGGTGGCCGCTCGCGCGGCCAGGGTCGCTCGGGTGGCGGCGCGGCCTCGTCCGGCTCGCACAGCGCGTCCTCGTTCAGCTCCGGGCGCCGCTGACCTCTTCACTTCACACAGCCCGACCCGTCGCTGACGGGTCGGGCTGTGGTGCGTCCTGGGGCCCTGAATCCTCGGGTCGGGGCGCGCCAGAGGTCAGGCGGCGACGATGCCGGCGTCGACGAGGACGGCGCGGACCTTGCTGGCGATGAGGCCGTGGCCGAAGTTCGTCGGGGAGATCTCGTTGGGCGCGATGGCGGTGGGATCGTCGGCGGAGAACCACGGCTCGGCCTGCGGGTCGACGTAGGTCACGCCGGCCTCCTGCGCCGCCGAGCGTACGGCCTCGGCCACGGGCGGCCCGGCCGGGAACGGGAACTGCACGGGCCACACCGGGCCGATCGCGATGACCTCGACCGCAGGGTACGCCTCCCGCAGGCCGGTGAGGGTGCGCAGCGCGGCGGCGCGTACGTCCTCGGGGGAGGCGGTGGCGTCGGAGCGGCTGCCGAAGACGATGACGGCGTCACCCTGCTGTCCGCCGTCCCACTGGTCGGGGAGCGCCGCGGCGCGCTCCTCGAAGCTGGTGCTCCTCCCCGGCGCGACGACGTAGCCGGTGGCGAGCTCCGCCTCGGTCAGCGCGACCGCGTCGGTGCGCTGCTCGATCAGCCGCGGCCAGGCCTTGGCGCCTCGTCCGCCGAACTCGTTGCCCGAGGTGTAGCCGTCACCGATGACGGCGACCTGGGTGATCCTCCGGTCCGGGACCGGCGCGGGCTCGCCGCTGTCCGACTCGCCGTCCGACTCGCTGTCCGACTCGGTGGCCGTGGGGGTGGGCGTCTCCGGGGGTGGGGGCGAGTCCGACCCGCCCGGTGCGCTCGGTGGGGCGCTGCCCCCGTCCGGGCCCGCCGAGGCGGTGTCGGAGGCGGTGAGATCGGCCTCGGGCGGGAAGGTCGCGACGAGGTAGCCGCAGAAGCTGATGACGGCGACCGCGAGCACCGCGGTGAGCACGATGAGCAGCGGAGAGGTCTCGGGGCTCGAGCGGTTCCTGCGTCCCAGCATGCGGCGGACTGTACCGCCAGGCGACGGGCCAGGTCCGTGCTCAGCCGTCGTGGGTGGGGAACCACACCTGGAACGCCCTGCGCGACGGGTCGTAGGCGACGTCGCCGCCGTGGGCCAGGGCGAGGTCGTGGACGACGGAGAGTCCCAGACCGGAGCCGGCCGCGGTCTCCTGCTCGCGGCGGCTGTAGCGCTCGAAGAGGTGGCTGACGAACTCGACCGGTACGCCGGCGCCCTCGTCGGCGACCTCGACCAGGACCCGCCCGCGCGGGTGGTCCGCCGACGGCGCCTCGGCGCACCCGCGCAGCGTCACCGGCTCGGCGCCGTACTTGAGGGCGTTGGAGATCAGGTTGTCGAGCACCTGCTGCAGGCGGATGGGGTCGGCGGTGATCTCGAGCCCCGCGGGGCACGAGACGACCACGTCGCGGTCGGGGAAGCCGTCGGCGGCCTCCTCGAGCTGCTCGGGCAGGTCGAGGAGCCGGGGGCGGACGGCCAGACCGTGGTGCTCGGCGGTCGAGGCGGTCAGGAGGTCCTCGACCTGCAGCGTCAGCTTGCGGGCCAGGCGGCGGCTGCGCTCGATCATGTGTCGGGCCTGCTCGGACTCGATGTCCATGTCGTCGAGCAGCTCGAGGTAGCCGGACACACCGGCCAGCGGCGCGCGCAGGTCGTGGGAGACGACGGCGACGACGTGGTCGTGCAGGGCCTGGCTCTCGACCAGCTCGGCGTTGTGGGCGGCCAGCAGGGCCGAGGTGGCCGCGCTGCGCCGGAAGAGGACGGTGACCTCGTTCAGCAGGGCCACGAGCACGATCACGGCGGCGGCCAGGGCGAGGCCGCGGGCGCCGTACCAGCCGAGGGTGAAGCGGTCGCGCGAGAGCAGGCTGACCCCGGTGTCGCACGCGACGGCGACGAGGGCCACGAAGGCCCACCGCTCCAAGCCGTGGCCCACCCGGCGGGCCAGGCCCAGCGCGGCGGCGATCAGGCAGGCCACGATGAGGACGCCGACGGCGGGGCCGATCCGGCGGGTCATCAGGGTGTAGTCGTTCGCGGAGACGAGGACCGGGAACAGCTCGTGGCCCAGCGTCACCAGCGCCGCGCTGGCGAGCACGCCCAGCGCGATCGCGAGGTGCGAGAGGACCGTGCGTCGCAGTCGTCCGGTGGTGGCGCCGAGTCGGGCGTGCCACGACGTGGTCCACGGCATCAGGGCACCGGCGACGAGCAACGAGGAGACGACGTGCCAGCTGAGCCAGAACCAGGACGCGGCACCGGGGGCGAAGGGCGTGAGTCCCTCGGCCGAGACGACGCCGGGGAAGGTGAGGCCGTAGGGGATCACGGTCCAGCCCGACCAGGCGTAGGCCCACGACAGGACCAGCAACCGGGGTCCGCCGCCGGCGCGGTAGTGCTCGACGAGCAGCACGACGGTGAGCAGGTCACCGGCGAGGACCAGGACGAGGAACGCGGGCAGGAAGGAGGCGTTGTAGCCGATCGGCAGGGCGGCGGAGCTGAGCAGGGCCAGGGCGACGACGGTGATGAAGGCGGCCACGAGCATCGGGGCGCGCCGTCCCCGGGCCGGTTCGGGCCCGGTCGGCGGCTCGTTGTCGGACCCGAGCTCGCGGCCCGGCACCGGGCCGGGGACGAGGCCGGCCTCGGGCGCCGCCGGGCCTGGGTCGTGGGCCGCGACCCCGGACCGCCAGAGGCGCCGGAGTCGCGAAGGGCCCGGCTCGCCCGTGGTCCGGTGACCCACCAGTAAGAGACTCACCCCTCTATGGTGGCCGTCCTGTGGGCGGAATGTAACCGAACTAGACATTTCAGGGACTTTAGGACCAGAAAAGACGCAGTTGGTAACTCCCGTCGATGGTGTCGGCACGATCCGCCGCCTGCTTGAGCCCTCGGTGGCGGACGGGAATCATCTGGGGGACCGCGGGGTTGGCTGATGGTGACGCACGACGACTCCCGCCGCGTGTCCTTGTTGCTCGGGCTGCTCTTCGGGCTGGCGGGGATGGGCTCGTCGTCGGCGGCGATCGCGCTCCCGCTGATCGCCGACGACCTCGGCGTGAGCGTGGGGGTCGCGACGTGGACGATCAGCCTCTACGCCCTGATGCTGGCCGTGACCACCGCCGTCTACGGCCGGGTCTCCGACCTGGTCGGCGTCCGCCTGCCGATGCTCGTCGGCATCGGGCTGATGGCCGGGGGTGCGATCGTGGCGGCGTTCGCACCGACGTACGAGGTGCTGCTCGTCGCCCGGCTCTTCCAGGGCGCGGGGGCGGCCGCCGTCCCGACGCTCGGCGTGGCCGGCCTGACCGCGCGCTACGACGGTGCCGTGCGAGGGCTCGCCCTCGGCCGCCTCGCCGGTGTCGCGGCCGCGGTCAGCTGCCTGGGCCCGTTGGCCGGCGGTCTCGTCGAGCAGGCCTTCGGCTGGCGCGCGGTCATGGCGCTGCCGGTGCTCGGGGTCCTCGTGCTGCCCTTCATCTGGCGTGCCCTGACCGGCGAGGGCAGCGGCGCCCGCCTCGACATCCTCGGTGCGCTGCTCGTGGCCGGCACCGCGGGCGGGCTCGTGCTGCTGGTGCAGTCACCCTCGACCGGACTGGTCGTGGCCGTGACCGGTCTGCTCCTGATGGTGGTCGGTGCGCCGCTCGTCGCGATGCGCGTGCGGCGCCGACCCGACGGGTTCCTGCCGCTGGCGGTGATCGGCAACCCGACCGTCGTACGCAGTGCGGTGGCCGCGGCGGCCGTGCCGGCCGCGTGGTTCGCGCTGCTCGTCGGCGTGCCCGCGGTGCTGGTCGGCGAGGGCTGGGCGCCGTGGCAGGTCGGGCTGCTGCTGGTGCCGAGCTCGGTGGTCGCCCTCCTGGCTCCTCGCGTCGTCGGCCCGCTGCTGGTGCGGATCGGACCGATCCGCGCCCTGGTCGTCGCCGGGGTGGTCTCCACCGCGGCGCTGCTGCTGGCCGCGCTCGGGACGGCGACCCTGGCCGCCGCCGAGGTCGGCGTCGCGGTGGTGATGGTGACCCTCGCCTTCGGGCTCGGTCAGCCCGCCCTGTCGGCCTCGGTCGGCGACGCCGTCGAGCCGCGGGTGCGTGGGCGTCGCCCTCGGGGTGGCGACGCTGCTCTTCCTCGTCGGCGGCTCGATCGGCTCCGCCGTCGTCGGGGGTCTCGGGGGCGTGATCGGCATCCCGACCAGCCTGCTCGTGCTGGCCCTCCTGCCCGTGCTGGGGCTGGTCGCGCTCTGGCCCGAGCTGCGGCGCCCGTCGCCCGGTCCGGCCGCTGCTGGGGTCGCGGGTCCCGCCGCCCACCGCCAGCTGTAACCCGGAGTTACTTCGCCAGGTGCGGCGGCACGACGCGCGACCAGATGATGTAACTCCGGGTTACAGCTGCTGGGGCGGCGTCGTCGCGGCGTACGTCGGGGCGGGGTGCGCAGGTCAGATGGCGCACTCGGGGTTGAGGATGCCGGCGGGGTCGAGCGCGTGCTTGATCCGCTGGTTCAGCGCCATGACGTCCTCGCCGAGGTAGCTGGCCAGCCAGGGCCGCTTGAGGCGGCCGACGCCGTGCTCGCCGGTGATGGTGCCGCCGAGGCGGATGGCGAGGTCCATCACCTCGCCGTAGGCCTGCTGGGCGCGCTCGGCCTGGTCGGTGTCGGCGGGGTCGAAGACGATCAGGGGGTGGGTGTTGCCGTCGCCGGCGTGGGCGAGCACCGCGATGGTGACGTCACGCTCCGCAGCGATCTCGGCGATGCCGTCGACGAGCGCGCCGAGCTCGAAGAGCGGGACGCCGACGTCCTCGAGCAGCAGCGAGCCCTTCTCCTCGACCGCGGGGATCGCGAGGCGGCGCGCGACGACGAACTGCTCGCTCTCCTCGGCGTCGTCGGTGAAGAACGCCTCCGTGGCGTGGTGCTCCTCGCAGATCGCGGTGATCCGCTCGATCTCCTCCGCGGCGTACTGGACGGGCTCGTCGGACTGGATGATCAGCATGCCCTCGGCCTCGCGGTCCAGGCCCATCTTGGTCATGTCCTCGACGGCGTTGATCGTGGTCTTGTCCATGAACTCCAGCATCGAGGGCCGCATGGTCCGGGTGATGGCCAGCACCGTGTCGACCGCGTCGTCGAGGGAGGAGAAGGTCGCCACGAGCGTGGCGGGGGGGCGCTGCTGCGGCACGACGCGCAGCACGATCTCGGTCACGATGCCCAACGAGCCCTCGCTGCCCACGAAGAGCTGGGTCAGCGACAGGCCGGCGGAGTCCTTCATCCGGGGGCCGCCGACCTTGATCGCCTTGCCGTCGGCGAGCACCACGGTCAGGCCGAGGACGTAGTCGCGCGTGACGCCGTACTTCACGCAGCACAGGCCGCCGGCGTTGGTCGCGATGTTGCCGCCGATCGAGCAGTACTCGTAGGAGGACGGGTCCGGGGGGTACCACAGGCCGTGCTCGGCGCAGGCCGCCTTGACCTCGGCGTTCATCAGGCCCGGCTGCGTCACGCAGGTGCGGGTGACGGGGTCGACGGTGATCTCGCGCATCCGCTCGGTCGAGATGATCATGCAGCCGTCGACGGCCGCGGACCCGCCGGACAGACCGCTGCCGGCGCCGCGCACGATGATCGAGATGGCGTGCTCGGCGGCGAAGCGGACCGCGGCCTGCACCTCCTCGGTGCTGCTCACGCGGACGACGACGAGCGGGACGCCGACGCCGGGCGACTGCGAGCGGTCGTAGCGGTAGTTGGCCATCGCGTCCGGGTCGGTGATCACCGCGCCGTCGGGCAGCGCCGCGACGAGGGCGGACAGGTCGGGTCCGGCGGCACCGGTCGTGGACGCGGGGTTCTCGGTCGTGGTGGTCACGGTTGGACAGCTCCCGGGGTGTGGTGCCGCGCGGACCGGGTCGGCCGGTGTTCCACGAGACGGAATCAGAGTTGGGCAGACGTGAAGACTGTCACTGTCCGCGCCGCGCGTGGCGATGTCAAGGGTGAGCCGACCGTCCCGGGGCGTCCCCGACCAGTCGCCGCGCGGCCTGCTGCAGTGCCGGTACGGCGCGCTCGACCACCTCGTCGGTGACGCGGGTCAGGGGCCCTGAGACCGAGATCGCCATGGCCACCCCGGCACCGGGCACGGGGGCGGCCACGCAGCGCACCCCGAGCTCCTGCTCCTGCTCGTCGACGGCGAACCCGAGGCGGCGTACGTCGGCCAGCGCCGCGCGCAGCGTCGTCGGGCGTGCCCAGGGTGTACGGCGTCGGCGTGGGCAGCGGCGCGGCGAGGACCTGCTCGACCAGCGCGGGTGCGGCGTGGGCCAGCATGGCCTTGCCGACCCCGGTGCAGTGCAGCGCGACGCGGTGCCCGACGCGGGTGAACATCCGCATCGAGTACGCCGAGGGCACCTGGGCGACGTACTCGGCCTGGTGGCCCGAGAGGACGGCGAGGTTCGCGGTCTCGCCGAGCTCGTCGACCAGGTCGGCGAGCACCCCGCCGGCGGTCTCGGCGACCAGGGAGGTGGCCGCCGTGCCCAGCGGCACCAGGCGGAAGCCGAGGGCGTAGCGGCGGTCCGGGCGCTGCCGGACGTAGCCGCGCTCGAGCAGGGTGCGCAGCAGCCGGTGCACGGTCGCGGGGGCGAGGTCGACGGCGGCGGCGAGCTCGGCCAGCGACAGGTGCCCGCCGGAGGCCTCGACGACCTCGAGCAGGTCGAGCGCGCGGTGCAGCGACTGCACGCCCGTCCTGGCCTCGTGCGACGTGCCCGGGGTCGGGGTCGTGGTCGGGGTCGGGGTCGACGGGGTGGTCCGCGGAGCGGTTGACACTGCCGACACCTCCTGGCTACGTTCGCTGGGTCTGAGAGCAAGATTCCACATCGCGGAAGATCGCGCCACAGGAGGACCCAGGATGAGCGAGTACGTCGAGGTCGGGGGACTGCGTGTCCACCCGGTGCTGCACCAGTTCGTCTCCCGCGAGGCGATCTCGGGCTCCGGGGTCGACGACGCCGACTTCTGGGCCGGCCTCGAGGCGGCGATCACCGAGCTCGCCCCCCGCCAGCGCGCGCTGCTCGCGCGGCGTGAGGAGCTGCAGAGCACGCTGGACGACTGGCACCGCGAGCACCCCGGCGTGCCGGGGCGCGACGAGTCGGCCGGGTCGTACGAGGACTACGAGGCGATGCTGCGCGAGATCGGCTACCTCGTCGAGGCGCCGTCCTCGGTGGAGGTGACCACCGAGGGGGTCGACCACGAGGTCGCCGAGGTCGCCGGCCCGCAGCTGGTCGTGCCGCTGCTCAACGCCCGGTTCGCGACCAACGCCGTCAACGCCCGCTGGGGCTCGCTCTACGACGCGCTCTACGGCTCCGACATCATCGACGACAGCGACGGCAAGGAGCCCGGCACCTCCTACAACCCCAAGCGCGGCGAGGCCGTGGTCGCGCGGGCGCGGGCCGTGCTCGACGAGAGCTTCCCGCTCGAGGGGGGCTCCCACGTCGACGCCACGGCGTACGCCGCCGACGGTGACGGGCTCGCGGTCACCGTGGGGGAGCAGACGTTGCGCCTGGCCGACCCGTCGGCCTACGTCGGTCACCGCGGCGACGCCGCGTCGCCGCAGGCGCTGGTGCTGGTCCACCACGGACTGCACGTGGAGATCCTCATCGACGCCGACTCGCAGATCGGTGGCGCCGACGCCGCCGGGGTCGAGGACGTCGTCCTCGAGGCCGCGATCACCACGATCATGGACCTCGAGGACTCCGTGGCCGCGGTCGACGCCGAGGACAAGACGCTCGGCTACCGCAACTGGCTGCGGCTGATGCAGGGCACGCTGGCCGAGGAGGTCACCAAGGGGGAGTCGACCTTCACCCGGGCGATGAACCGCGACCGCACCTGCCTCGCGCCCGACGGCAGCGAGGTGACGCTGGTCGGTCGCTCGCTGCTCTTCATCCGCCAGGTCGGCCACCTGATGACCTCCGACGCCGTGCTCGACCCCGAGGGCGACCCCGTGCCCGAGGGCATCCTCGACGCCTTCGTCACCGGCCTCGGCAGCTGCCACGACCTGCGTGGCGGCGAGCGGGGCGCCGACGGCGAGCCGCGCCGGTCCAACTCGCGGGCCGGCTCGATGTACGCGGTGAAGCCGAAGATGCACGGCCCCGACGAGGTCCAGCTGACCTGCGACCTCTTCGACCGCGTCGAGGACACCCTCGGCCTGCCCCGGCACTCGGTGAAGGTCGGCATCATGGACGAGGAGCGGCGTACGTCGGCCAACCTCGCCGCCTGCCTGCAGGTCGCCCGCGAGCGGGTCGCCTTCATCAACACCGGCTTCCTCGACCGCACCGGCGACGAGATCCACACCGACATGAACGCCGGGCCGATGGTCCGCAAGGGCGCCATGAAGGGCGAGTCGTGGATCGGCGCCTACGAGGACGCCAACGTCGACACCGGTCTCGCGGCCGGCTTCCGCGGCCGGGCCCAGATCGGCAAGGGCATGTGGCCCGCGCCCGACGAGCTCGCCGCGATGCTCGAGCAGAAGATCGGCCACCCCGAGGCCGGCGCGAACACCGCCTGGGTGCCCTCGCCGACCGCGGCCACGCTGCACGCGCTGCACTACCACCAGGTCGACGTACGCCGGCGGCAGGCCGAGCTCGCCGACGGCGGCCCGCGTGCGTCGCTCTCGGAGCTGCTGAGGATCCCCGTCGGGGTCGACGACTGGTCGGAGGAGGACAAGCAGGCCGAGCTCGACAACAACATCCAGGGCGTCCTGGGCTACGTCGTGCGCTGGGTCGACGCCGGGATCGGCTGCTCGAAGGTCCCCGACATCACCGGCACCGCGCTGATGGAGGACCGCGCCACGTGCCGGATCTCCTCCCAGCACGTCGCGAACTGGCTGCACCACGGCGTGGTCAGCACCGAGCAGGTCGAGGAGACGCTGCGCCGGATGGCCGGCGTCGTCGACGAGCAGAACGCCGGCGACGACTCCTACGTGCCGATGGCGCCCGACCTCGACGGCCAGGCGTTCCTGGCCGCGCGGGAGCTCTGCCTGGAGGGCGTCGGCCAGCCCAGCGGCTACACCGAACCGATCCTGCACCGCCGTCGTGCCGCCCGGAAGGCCGAGCTGGCCTCCGGACCGGCCCCGTCCACCACCCCAGGAGCCCCCGCATGAGCCACCGCCACCTCGACCTCGAGACCGCCCGCATGCTGGTCGCCGCGGCCCGTGCCTACGGCACCGAGCACGACCTCAAGCCGCTGACCGTGGTCGTGCTCGACCCCGGCGGGCACCTGGTCGCCGCCGAGCGCGAGGACGGCGCGTCGATCGGTCGCTTCGACGTCGCCCGCGGCAAGGCCCACGGCGCGCTCGCGCTCGGCATGGGCTCGCGCTCGATCATGAGCCGCGCCGAGCAGCAGGCCTACTTCGTCCTCGCCGCCGGTGCCGCCGTCGGCGGCTCCCTGGTCCCGGTCCCCGGGGGCGTCCTCGTACGCGACGACAACGGCGAGCTGATGGGTGCCGTCGGCATCTCCGGCGACACCTCCGACAACGACGAGGCCGCCGCGGTCGCCGCGATCGAGGCGTACGGGCTCACCGCGCAGCCCGACTGACCGCCGAGGTGCCAGCCATTGTCAGCCGAGGTGCCAATGATTGTCGGCCGAGGTGCCGAGGACTGTCGGCCGAGGTTCCAACGATTGTCAGTCGAGGTGCTGGTTCTCGTCGGCCGGCGCGGCCGTCGTGCTCGGGCCGTCCAACAGACCCCGGGCGCATCGTGGTGATTCGCCCACGCGCAGGGCAGCCTGTGCCTAGGATTCTTGTCTCCGGCCGCGGACCGTTCGCGCCGGGGCGATCCTGGACGGCGGCGGAGCACTGAGATGAAGCAATCAGCGGCACCGAAGCCACCGACGCTCGACCCGCCCGCCGTCGCCCCGCCCGCCGTCGCCCCGCCCGCCGTGGCCGCGCTCGCCGCGCTCGCCACCGCCCTTCCCCGGCTCTCGGGCCTCGAGGACCTCATCGACTCCGTCGCCGAGGCCATGTGCGCCGCGGTCGAGGTCGACAGCGTCCACGTCGGTCGCGTCGAGATGGCGCAGGGCGTGGTCCGGGTCCTGCGCAACGCAGGCCGCCTGGAGCCGTGGGAGGAAGGGAGACCGGTCGCCGAGACGTACTCGTTGCGCGACCATCCCGAGCTCGTGCAGAACCCGAACAGCGTCGATCCCTGGGTCGG
The DNA here is from genome assembly GCA_963714475.1 of uncultured Actinomycetota bacterium. Classification (GTDB taxonomy): domain Bacteria; phylum Actinomycetota; class Actinomycetes; order Propionibacteriales; family Nocardioidaceae; genus Nocardioides. The sequence continues at coordinate 948,920 of CAVQOP010000001.1, read as the reverse complement.
CACGATGTCGGAACGGCACGGCCCGCGGCCCTATCGCTCCGCGGCCCTGCGGGCAGGCGACGACGAGCGCGAGCTGCACGGCCTGCGGGTGCCCATCCTGCACGCCACCGGCGTGTGGGGCGCCCTGCTGCTGCGCCGACGAGCCGGGCCGTTCAGCCAGGCGGAGGAGCAGGTCGCTCAGATCGGCGCGGGGCTCCTGGCCGCCGGCATCGCCCGGGTGCTCGGCGACGAGACCCTGCGTCAGCTGGCCTACACCGACTCGCTCACCGCCCTGCCGAACCGCCGCTCCGCCGACGAGCGGCTCGAGCAGTGGGCCGGCGACGCCGCGGTCGCGCCTGACCTGTTCGTGGTGCTCTGCGACGTCAACGGGCTCAAGCAGGTCAACGACCTGCACGGCCACCTCGTCGGCGACCGGCTGATCCGTGACGTGGCGCGATGCGTGTCCGAGGCGGCGTCGGGGTTGCAGCCCGGGTTCGCTGCGCGCGTCGGCGGGGACGAGTTCATGCTGGCCGGGCTCGAGCCGGACGCCGCCAGGTTGGGCGCGGTGGTCGAGGAGCTGATCAGCGCGACGGCGCGGCTGCCCTTCGGCTTCGGGGTGTCGTGCGGCCTGGCTCGCGCCGGGGCGCTGCTGCGCCAGGAGGACTCGGCCCAGACGCTGCTGCGGAGCCTGCTGCGCATCGCCGACGCCGAGCAGTACCGCCACAAGGCGGCCTCGCGAGACGCGCGCCGCGGTCCGCGACGACCGGTGGCCCCCGCTGACGCGCCGGGCGAGGCTGAGGCGCGCGCGGACGTCCTCGCGCAGCTTGGCGTCGCGACCGCCGGGCGACCGGTGATCGAGGGCCTCGCGCTGGCCGCGCAGGCCGTGGCCCGTCTCAGCGGTGCCACGGCCTGGTGGGTCAGTCGCGTCGACCTGCAGCACCGCACGATGCAGTGCGTGCGCATCGAGGTCGTGCACCGCGAGGAGCAGCCGTCGTGGCCGATGATCGCGGAGGACTACCGGCTCTACGACCTGCGTGACTACCCCGCCAGCGAGCGCGCGGTCCGCGAGTGCGGCACGTTCGCCGCCGACGCGACGACGGGCGACCCGGCCGAGCGTCAGCACCTGATGCAGACCGGCTTCTCCTCGGTGATCGCGGCAGGCCTCTGCGACGCCGAGGGCGGCTGGCTCGTGGAGGTCTGCGCCGCCACCGGCAACGAGCTGCTGCGCTTCGAGGCCGTGCTGGGCAGCGCGGTCGCGCGGGTGCGCCCCCGAGGCGGTCCCAGACCCTAGCGGGGCCCTGGCGCGGCCCCGGGGACCCCTACTTCGGCCCGGACTCGGACTGCGGTACGCCGCGGCGCGCGGCCACCGCGAGCATCTCGTCGTGCGCTCCCGGGCCGGCGCCGACCCGGGGGATGCGGCTGATCAGCACCAGCCCGGCGAGCCCCCAGCCGCCGAAGATGAGCCACTCGTAGGGCCAGATCAGGGCCGCGGGGGCGCCCGGCAGGTAGAGCAGACCCACGCCGGTGGCCAGCACGGCCGCGACCACCCCGGTGCCGACCCCGCCCGGCGTACGGAACGGGCGCTCCATGGCGGGCTCGCGGCGGCGCAGCGCGACGAAGCTGATCGCGACCATGACGTAGGAGATGATCAGGCTGACCCCGCCGGCGTCGACGAGCCAGACCAGCATCTGGCGCCCGAACAGCGGGGCCAGCACCGAGAGCCCGCCGATGAAGAGCAGCGCGTTGGCCGGGGTGCGGTGGCGCGGGTGCAGCGTGCCGAACCAGCGCGGCAGCATCCCGGACAGGGCCATCGCGTACAGCAGCCGGCTGGCCCCGATCAGGAAGCCGTTCCACGAGGTCAGGATGCCCGCGACGCCGCCGATGACCAGCACGTTGCCCATCGTGCGGCTGTCCCACAGCGCCGCCATCCCGTCGGCGGCGGCGAGCTCGGAGGCGGCGAGCTCGGGGGCCGGCAGGCCGGAACCGACGGTGAGCATGATCATGACGTACCAGATCACCGCCATCGCGACCGAGACGAGCAGCAGCACCCCGATCTTGCGGTAGGGCAGGTTGATCTCCTCCGCCGACTGCGGGATCACGTCGAAGCCGACGAAGAGGAACGGCGTCGCGACGAGGACCCCGATGATGCCGGCGACGCCGCCGGTGAAGAGCGGCTCCATCGTGCTCGTCGAGCCACCGATGAAGGAGCCGACCAGCAGCGACGCGCCGACGGCGAGCAGGAAGAGCACGGCGATGGACTGGAACACCGCGGCCGGGCGTACGCCGCGCACGTTGAGGTAGGTCATCACGACCGCCGAGACCACGCCGACGGCCACCCAGGACAGGTAGACCTCGTAGCCGGCGACCGTCCACAGCTTGACCGCGAGCATGTCGGGGAAGAGGAACAGCATCGTCTGCGGCAGGGCGACCGCCTCGAAGGCGACGACCGAGACGTAGCCGAGGACGAGGAACCAGGAGCACACGAAGCCCGCGCGCGAGCCGATCGCACGCAGCACGTACTGGTGCTCGCCCCCGGCCTGGGGCATGGCCGCGACCAGCTCGGCGTAGGTCAGGCCGACGAAGCCGACGACGATCCCGCCGAGGACGAAGGCCACGACCGCACCGAGGGTGCCGGCCTCCTGGATGAAGCCGCCGGTCAGCACGATCCAGCCGAAGCCGATCATCGCGCCGAAGGCGATCGCCAGGACGTCGCCCTGGCCGAGCACGCGTACGAAGGACTGCTCGGACTGGCCGTGCTCCTGGGTGGTCGCCATGGCGAGAGCATCGCAGGAAAGGGCCCGTCGGGACCAGAGGTGCGGACGGGGTGGGCTCGCGGGGCCGGCGGAGCCCGGCCGACTGCTCGGCTCAGGTCGCGGGGACGGCGCTCAGCGGGCCAGGACCGCCACGACCTCCGGTACGCCGACCACGTCCGGCGCCGGCTCGGGTCCGGGCTCGGCTCCGGCGTTCGGCTCCGGGCTCGGGGAGGGTCGCCGTCGGCCGGTCCCGCAGCCAGGTCGTCAGCCCGTCGGCCGCCATCGGGTGGGCGTAGTGGAAGCCCTGCGCGACGTCGCACCCCAGGGCGCTCGAGGCGCCGTGCGGTGTCGGCGTCCTCGACGCCCTCGGCGACCATCCGCAGCCCCATGGCGTGGGCCAGGTCGACGGTCGACTGCACGATGGCGCCGGCACGGGCGTTCGAGAGCTGCTGGACGAACGTCTGGTCGAGCTTGAGCTCGGTGACCGTCAGGTCCCGCAGGTAGGCCAGGGAGGAGTAGCCGGTCCCGTAGTCGTCGATGGAGACCGACACGCCGAGCGCGTGCAGCTCACGCACCACGTGGGTGGCCCGCTCCGGGTCGGCCATCACGGTGTCCTCGGTGATCTCGATCTGCAGGCACCCGGGAGGCAGGTCGAGCTCGCGCAGGTGTCCGACGACCTGGTCGACCAGGCCGAGGTCCAGCAGGTTCGAGGCGGAGACGTTGACGGCGACGCTCAGCTGGAGTCCGTCGTCGCGCCAGCGGGCGACCTGGTGCAGCGCCGAGCGCAGGACCCAGCTGGTCAGCGGCTGCATCAGCCGGGCCTCCTCGGCCAGCGGCAGGAACTCCGACGGCGGGAGGAGACCGCGCTGGGGGTGCTGCCAGCGCACCAGCGCCTCCACCCCGGAGACCCTCCCCTCGGGGAGGTCGACCTTCGGTTGGTAGTGCAGGACCAGCTCGTCGCCCTCCAGCGCGGTCCGGAGCTCCTCGACGGTCCGCAGGCGTGCGCCCGCGCCGGCGTCGGAGGAGGCGTCGTAGGTCTGGAACCCGCTGCCGTGCGTCTTCGCCTCGTACATCGCGATGTCGGCCTGCTGGATCAGCGTGGCCGCCGTCCCGACGGGGTCGGCGTCAGGCCCGGTCGCGGACCGGGCGACCACGCCGATGCTGGCGCCGACGTGCACCGAGATCTCCTCGAGGTCGAACGGCGCGAGCATCGCCTCGGTGATGGAACGGGCGAGCCCGACCGCGACCTGCAGCGGAGCGGGCCGGGTCGTTGCGGAGGTACGTCGGTGCGCGCTGAGCACGACGAACTCGTCACCGCCCAGGCGCGCCAGCAGCTGGTCCTCGCCGAGGCAGCCCGAGACCCGGGCGCTGACCTCGCGCAACAGCTGGTCGCCCGCCTGGTGACCCAGGGCGTCGTTGACCTCCTTGAAGCGGTTCAGGTCGAGCACGAGCACCGCGACGTCCTCGCCGCGGGCCAGGCTGGCGTGCAGGTCGACGAAGAAGCCACGTCGGTTCAGCAGGCCGGTCAGCTCGTCGGTGCGGGCCTGGCGACGTGCCTCGCCGAGCGCGCTGACCTCGCGGAAGGTCAGCGCGGCGCGGATGCCGGCGGCGAGGACCGCCGCCGCGGCCAGGTAGCGCCCGACCTCGGTGTCGGTGTAGGTCAGCACGGCGACGCCGGTCACGGTGAAGACGCCGGGGAGCGCGATGGCGCTCCACCACGACGGACCGGGTGGCCCGGGACGGTGCTCGGCGTGCAGGGCCTCCGAGCCGGGGACCGCGCCGGTGGTCGCACCGGTGGCGGGCACGGTGGGTACGGCGGTGGTGGTGCGCCGGCACGCGGCGAGAGCGATGAGCACGCTCGAGAGCGGCCACAGGGCGTCGAGCGGGGAGCCCTCGACGTAGGTGCCGGCCGCCATCCGCAGCGCGAAGACGGTGTCGGCGACGCCGACGACGGCCAGGGCGACGGCCACGAGCCGCAGCTCGCGCCCTCCGCGCCAGCCCACCGCCGTCAGGGCGGCCGCCGAGACGACGAGCATCAGCAGGTCGCCGGCGGGATAGCTCAGGTTCACGATGACCTCGGCCGGACGACCTCCGCTGAGCGAGATCAGCTGGTCGAAGCCCAGGACCCAGGCGACCGCGGCCGAGCCGAGCCCGGCCACCGCACCGTCGAACCAGGTGCTCACCAGGAAGCGCGGCGCGACGCTGCGCACCAGCAGCAGCAGGCCGACGTACATCGCGGGGAAGAACGCGAGGTAGCACCAGTCGGCGACCGAGGGGTACGGCGGCTCGGCGTCGCCGCTGATCAGCACGGCGTAGGCGAGGTCGCCGCAGCTGGTCATCAGCAGCCCGGCTGCGATGAAGAGCCAGGGCCACTGCAGCGCACGTCGGCCGGTGCCGTCGCGGCCGGGACGCCGGACCCCGAACCCCCGCAGCGCACACGTCAGCGCGCAGGCGAGCTGCACGACCAGGTAGACGCCGACGTCGGACCACGCCAGGTAGCTGCCCGGGGGCCGCAGGACCGTGCTGGCGGCGAAGACCACGAGCCCCGTCACGGCGAGCGCGAGGACCGCGCGCTGCGCGCGCAGCGTCCGGTCGGGTCGCGCTGTCGGTGAGACCACGGCCAGGTCCTGTCCCTTACCTACGTCCGCACCGGGTGGCAGCGGATCCGACTAGGTATCGCCCGGAGCAGGCTCGGACTTGAACAGGTCCAGACGGGTGCCCCGAATGGGGGACAGCATCGGACGGTGAGTGCTCTCCGCTCGTGCTGCTGCGGGAGCGTCAGGAGCCCTTGCGCGCGCGGGCGGCGGTCTTCGCGCGGTCGTGGGCGTCGAGGGCGACCTTGCGGATGCGCACCTGGGCGGGGGTGACCTCGACGCACTCGTCGTCGCGGCAGAACTCCAGGCACTGCTCGAGCGAGAGCCGGCGCGGCGGGATCAGCTTCTCGAAGTTGTCGGAGGTGGCGGAGCGGATGTTGGTCTGCTGCTTCTCCTTGGTGATGTTGACGTCCATGTCGTCGGCGCGGGAGTTCTCGCCGATGATCATGCCCTCGTAGACCTCGGTGGCGGGCTCGACGAACATCACGCCGCGCTCCTGGAGGTTGGTCATGGCGTACGCCGTGGCCGCGCCCTTGCGGTCGGCGACCAGCGAGCCGTTGGTGCGCGAGCGGATCTCGCCGGCCCACGGCTCGTAGCCCTCGGAGATGCCGTGGGCGATGCCGGTGCCGCGGGTGTCGGTGAGGAACTCGGTGCGGAACCCGATCAGGCCGCGTGCGGGCACCATGAACTCCATGCGCACCCAGCCGGTGCCGTGGTTGGTCATCTGCTCCATGCGGCCCTTGCGGGAGGCGAGCAGCTCGGTGATCGTCCCGAGGTACTCCTCGGGGGCGTCGATGGTCAGACGCTCGTAGGGCTCGTGGAGCTTGCCGTTGACCTCCCGGGTGACCACCTGCGGCTTGCCGACGGTCAGCTCGAAGCCCTCGCGCCGCATCTGCTCGACCAGGATGGCCAGCGCGAGCTCGCCGCGGCCCTGGACCTCCCAGGTGTCGGGACGCTCGGTGGGCAGCACGCGCAGCGAGACGTTGCCGACCAGCTCGGCGTCGAGGCGGTCCTTGACCAGCCGAGCCGTGACCTTGCCGCCCTTGGTGCGACCCACGAGCGGGGAGGTGTTGGTGCCGATGGTCATCGAGATGGCCGGCTCGTCGACGTGGATCAGCGGCAGGGCGACGGGGTTCTCGGCGTCGGCGAGGGTCTCGCCGATGGTGATCTCGGGGATGCCCGCGATGGCGACGATGTCACCGGGCCCGGCGGACTCGCCGGGCTTGCGCTCGAGGCCCTCGGTGACGAGCAGCTCGGTGATGCGGACGTTCTTGACCTCGCCGTCGCGGCGCATCCAGGCGACGGTCTGGCCCTTCCTCAGCGTGCCCTGGTGGACGCGGACCAGCGCGAGGCGGCCCAGGAACGGGGAGGCGTCGAGGTTGGTGACGTGGGCCTGGAGCGGCGCGCCCTCGTCGTAGGTCGGCGCGGGGATGGTGTCGAGGATCGTCTTGAACAGCGGCTCGAGGTTGTCGCCCTCGGGCATCGTCGCGTTCTCCGGCGCGGTCAGGGAGGCGATCCCGGCGCGCCCGGAGGCGTAGACGACGGGGAAGTCGAGCGCGTCCTGGGAGTGCGACTCGTCGAGCAGGTCCAGGAAGAGCTCGTAGGTCTCGTCGACGACCTCCGCGATCCGCGCGTCGCCGCGGTCGGTCTTGTTGACCACGAGGATGACCGGCATGTCGGCGTTGAGCGCCTTGCGCAGCACGAACCGGGTCTGCGGCAGCGGGCCCTCCGAGGCGTCGACGAGCAGCACGATGCCGTCGACCATCGACAGGCCGCGCTCGACCTCGCCCCCGAAGTCGGCGTGGCCCGGGGTGTCGATGATGTTGATCGTCATCGGCTTGCCCTCGGCCGCGGGACCGGCGTAGTGCACCGCGGTGTTCTTGGCGAGGATCGTGATCCCCTTCTCGCGCTCGAGGTCACCGGAGTCCATGACGCGCTCGGCGACGCTCTCGGCCTGGTGCGCGGTGAAGGCGCCGGCCTGGCGGAGCATGGCGTCGACCAGCGTGGTCTTGCCGTGGTCGACGTGCGCGACGATGGCGACGTTGCGCAGGTCGAATCGGGTGGTGTTTCCAGACATGGGGTGGTGACGTCGCTTCCGGTGGGTGACAGTGCTCGAGCGGCGCCGGTGGGACGCGGCGGTCTCGAGGGTCCTCGGGGGTCGAGGAGGCGTGCGGATCGTGCCGGGGTGGCCCGAAGGCCTCCCCGAGTCTACGGCCGGGCGGCGCTGGCGCCGATTCGACGTCCGGGCGGGGGTGGTGCGGCCGGGGCTGCGGCCGGCTGGGCCCGCGGCCGGGCCCGTGCCGGCGGCGCGCGCGGGCGGCGTACGGCGGGCGCGGGTCAGCGGCCCTGGGAATCACCGGCTGGCCGGGTGTTCTCGAACCTGTCGCCCTTTGCAACAGCCGACAGGCTTGGGAATCACCGGCTGGCCGGGTGTTCCTGGGGCGGGTGGGACGGACGGGACCGACGGCGCCCGGGCGGCCGCTCAGCCGGCGAGCGAGCCGCCGAAGATCTGCCAGGCCAGGGCGGACTTGGCGACGAGGCTGAGCACGAGGTACGCCTTCTCGCCGAACGCATAGCTGCGCCAGGGGCCGAGGCCGCGGTACTGCAGCCACTGGTTGACCGCGAAGCTCGAGAAGAAGACGAGCAGCGAGGCGAAGATGCCGAACACGAAGCCGGGGACGGTCTGGGCGCCGATGAGGTTGATCGCGATCACGACCCACGGGGCGGCGCCGGCGATCGTGCCGAACCAGAACGGCAGCATCGTGGTCGACGGCCGGCCCGGCGGGTTCAGCTGCTCCTGGAGCCAGCCGAACAGGATCATGGCGACGTTGGCGCCGATCACCGCGACGACCGCGCCGAGGTCGGTGATGCCGTTGTAGAAGCCGATCAGGACGATCATGATCGTGGCGCTCACGGAGTACTCGATCCAGCGGAACCGGTTGATCCCGTCACGCAGGCCCGCCTCGTAGCGCCCGCGCAGCACCGTCCCGGTCAGGCCGTGGTCGAGGGCGGCGAGCAGCAGGAACGCCGCGATCGCCCAGCCGACGCGGACGTCGAAGAGCGCCTCCGGGGCCGGGGGAGGGGTGCCCGGGGGGCCCTGCGGGAACGACGACGTCACGGTGATCGCGAAGTCGGTCGCCAGCACGAGGACCGCGACGGCCTGGAGGCCGTGGAGCACGGTGAGCGCGAGGTTCCAGCGCCTGAGCGAGGTCAGCGCGCCGTCGTCGACCCCGGCCGCGACGTCGGTGGAGGACGTGCCGTCCGCGCGGTGCGCAGGAGTCGGCGGGGGAGCCGGCTGGGGAGTCGGCTCGGGGACGGGCTGGGATGCGCTGCCGGTGCTCATGGGACTCAGATCGTCGGAGGTGGGCAGCGCGGTGCGGGCTGCCTAGGCTGACCCCATGGTCACCTACGCCACCGCCGACACCGTCACCCGGGAGGACCTGCTCGCCTTCGTCCGCCCCCGCCACCAGATGACGCTGATCACGCGTCGCAAGGACGGGCGGCCCCAGGCCAGCCCGGTCAGCGGCGGCGTCGACGAGGAGGGCCGCATCGTCATCGCCACCTACCCGCAGCGCGCCAAGGCCGCCAACCTGCGCCGAGACCCGCAGACCAGCGTGGTCGTGCACTCCGAGGACTGGAACGGCCCCTACGTGCAGGTCCACGGCAGCGCCGAGGTGCTCGACATGCCGAGCCAGGAGGCCGAGGACGGCCTCGTCGAGTACTTCCGCTGCATCGCGGGCGAGCACGACGACTGGGAGGAGTACCGCGCCGCCATGCGCAAGCAGGGCAAGTCGTTGGTGCGGATCACGCTCGAGGACTGGGGCCCCGTCGCCACGGGCGGCTTCCCGCCCGAGAACGACACCGACGCCGACGACTGAGCCCGCGACCGAGCCGCGACGGGCACCGATGACTGAGGCGGGGCCCGGCGTACGTCGGTGATCACCCGCCGCGGCGGCGTACGGCGCGCACCCGCGTCGGCTGCTCGCCGCTGCGGGCCGGCGGGCCGTAGACCTTGCCGCGGCGCGCGGTGAAGCGCTCGCTGGGCCAGGCCGCGGCCGGCCCGAGCAACGAGAGCATCGCCGGCAGCACCAGCAGCCGCACGACGAGGATCTCGATCGCGATCCCGAGCGAGAGCGCGAAGGCGAGCTGGCGGAACGGCCCGAGCGGCACCAGGGCCAGCAGCCCGAAGCTGGCGCCGAGCGCCAGCCCGGCGGTGAAGACCGCGCTGACCGACGACGGCAGCGCCATCCGGATCGCCTGACGCATCGTGTTGCCGCGCGCGTCCTCCCACACGTGGCCGACGGTGAAGATGTTGTAGTCGGAGCCGAAGGCGAGCAGCAGCACCGCCGCCGCGAACGGGACGTAGAAGGTGAGGCCCAGCCCCGGGTCGATCCCGTCGAAGACCAGCCCGGTGATGCCCAGGGTCGCGCCGAGCGAGAGCACGGTGGTGGCCAGGAGCGCGATCGAGGCCACCACGGCGCGCAGGAAGAGCACCAGCATCAGCAGGTTGGCCACCAGGGCGGCGACGGCGATGCGCAGCAGGTCGTTCTCGGTCTGCGCGACGAGGTACGCCGCGGTCGCGCTGTCACCGGCCAGGGCCACCGAGTTCTGGGTCAGGCCGGCCTGGCGCATCAGCCCCGGCAGGGTGCGCTGGATCAGGTTGGTGGTCGCGACCGCCTGGGCGCCGAGGGGGTCGGAGTCCATGATCAGCAGGAACCGGGCGGCGTCGCCGCTGGGCGCGAGGAGCAGCCGCCTGTCGACCGCGGCCGGTTGCGATCCGGGTCCGAGCACGCCGGCGACCCCGGGCAGCGAGGCCAGCCCGGTGCCGAGCCGGGCGCAGGGCCGGGCGGTCCTCGGCGACGTCGTCGCCCTCGACGACGAGCTCGGTCGGGGACAGGATGCCCTCGGAGAAGCCCTGCTGCGCGCTCGCCGCGGTCTCCCGGATGGCGCTGTCCGGCGGCAGCGCGCCGAGGAAGGACACCCCGAGGTCCAGGCGGAGCACCAACGACGCCGACAGCGCCAGGCCCGCGAGGCACGGCACCAGCACGAGCAGGGCGGCCCGACGGCTGGAGGTGACCTTCTCGATGACGCCGCGCGGCCAGGTCGGGGTCGCGACGTGCGTGGCCCGGCGCCAGCGCGCCGACCAGCCCCGGACCGGAGGTGCCGGCCGGCTCGGGGTCGTCGGCGCCGGCGCGGTGGCGGCGTCGCGACGGCCAGAAGACGTGGTCGCCCAGGATGGCCATCAGGGCCGGGACGAGCGTGATCGCGACGATCAGCCCGACGGTGACGGTGAACGCGAGGGCGGGGCCCAGGGCGCGGAAGAACGGGGACTCGGCGGCCAGCAGGGTCGCGGTGCCCAGGGTCACCGCGAGGCCCGCGACGGCGACGATCGGTCCGGAGCGGGCGATGGCGAGGGTGGTGGCGGCGATCGAGGCCCGGCGTACCTCCGAGCGGTCGCGACCCTCGCCGGCCAGCAGCCGCGGGGTCTGGTCGCGCAGGGAGGAGCAGAAGAAGATCACGTAGTCGGTGACCACGCCGAGCAGCAGCGCGACCACCACGGGTTCGAGCTCGTCGGGGCTGGCGAGGTCGAGGCGCGCCGAGAGGTACGCCGAGAGCCGCAGCGTCACGACGTAGGCCACACCCGCCGTCAGCAGCGCGATCACGGGGGCGAGCACCGAGCGGAACGCCGCGCCCACGATGAGCACGATCGCGATCAGGGTGATCAGCTCGACGGCAGGCAGGGAGTCGCGGATGATGCTGCCCTGCAGCGAGCGGGCCGGCGCCGAGCCGGTCACCCCGATCACCTGGTCGCGCTCGCCGAAGAACCTGTCGGCGTACCGCTCGGCTGCCCGCGTGCGCGCCCCGAGCGAGGCGTCGGGCCCGAAGAGCAGGTAGGTCAGCGAGGTGGTGTCGGCCTCCCGGCTGCCGGGGAACAGCCCGAGGGTGTTGGTCAGCGGCAGCGCGCCGAGGATCGGGCCGGACGTCGCCGGCCTGACCGCGGGCGACGGCGACCGCGCGGACGACCGTGCGGGCCTGCAGGTAGGGGGAGATGCCGTCGCGGTCGCGCTGCACGACGACCGTGCGCGCGATGAGGGGGAAGCCGAAGAGCTCCACCGAGCGCTTCTCGGTCGTCACCGCCGGGGTGTCACCGGACAGCAGGCCGTCGAGGCCGCCCCCGGCGGGAGGGTGCGCGGGCAGGAACGAGGTGCAGGCGAGGACGATCGCCACCCAGCCGAGGACGATCAGCCACCGTCCCGCCACGAGCGCGCGGGCGAGCAGCCCGCTGACCCCGCCCGCCTCGGGCGGTGGCGCGCTCACGACGGACCCGGTGCGGGAGACCTCACGGCCGGCGGATGCCGAGTCGGACGAGCTCGGCGTCGGCGAGCTGACGGTCGACGTCGCTGTGCGCCGGCGACGGGTCGAGCGTGGCCACCGCGTCGTAGGGCAGGGAGGAGCGCGCCCGGTCGGCGAGGTAGCGCTCGAAGCCGGGGTCGTCGCCGTGCTCCTGCAGCTGGCGCCGGATGCTGCGGACCTCGCGGGCGCGTCGCAGCCGCAGCGGGACGTAGAGCCCCAGGACCGGGCTCACCGGGATCCCGACGACGGCGATGCCCAGGAGGATGCCGAGCAGGCGCAGCTGGCCCTTGACCTCGGCGCCGCGCGTGGTGATGTCGGCGGCGCTGCCCTGCAGGTCGGCGCCGATGGAGGCGGGCGTGTCGCCGACCACGGGCACCCCGGCAAGGCTCTCCAGCCCGTCGCCGACCGAGGCCAGGGAGCGGCCCGAGCTCGAGATGGTGTCACCGACGTCGGCGGCGCTCCACAGGGTCACGCCGGTCCAGATCGCCGAGCACGACCCACACGGTGACCCAGAACAGCACGACGGCATCGAGCAGCTTGACGCTCTTGTGGTCCGCGGCTACGCGTAAGGTCGTCTGCACGGCACCGTTCCTATCAGAGTGCGCCGACACTGGCCTGCACCCATGGGTCCGGTGCCGACGACGTCACGACGATGCGCAGAATGGACACCATGACCGTCATCGAGGCCCACGAGTCCTGGTGGCAGCGCTGGGGCCTGCGGCTGCTGCCTGCGGCCACCTTCCTGGTCGGGCTCGCGCTGGCCACCGTCGTGGTGCGCGCCACCGGGCCGCAGGGCGACGCGGCCACGGCGGCGCCCCCGGCCCCGGCGCCGTCGGAGTCGAGCGAGGTGACCAGCCCCGACACCGTCGTCACGCTCCCGGGTGCGTGCGAGGACGCCGCCCGCAACATCACCGAGGCAACCCGGCTGCTCGACGACGCGGCCGGCGCGGTGCGCGACTTCGAGCCGCAGAAGCTGGTCGACCTGCTCAACCAGCTCGAGGACATCGACGCAGCGACCCGTCCGCTGGCCGAGGAGTGCTCCCGGGTCGACGTCGCGGCCAGCGAGTCGGCCAGCGAGTCGGCCAGCGAGTCGACCAGTCCCTCGGCCAGTCCGTCGGCCAGCGAGTAACGAGGCCTGGCCGGTGTCGGCACCGTGGTCCACGATGGCGCCATGAGTCCATCTCGGAGCCGCTGCAGCTTCGTCCCGCCCTACCTGCTCGACCGGCTGGGCTGGCAGCGGACGCTGCTGCTCGACACCGGGCTGCGCGACCGGCGCACCGCGGCCGCCGTCGGTCGCCGTGGGTGCCGTGGCGGCCCGGCCCGCGGGGGTGGGCGAGGAAGCGGCGTGGTCGGTGCACACCGCCGCCGGCACGACCGACCTGCCCGGTGAGCTGGTGCGGGCCGACGGCGACCCCGCGGCGGGCGACCCGGCCGTCGACGAGGCCGCGGCGGGGATCACCGGGGCGCTGGCGCTCTTCGCCGAGGTCTACGGTCGTGACTCCTTCGACGGGGCGGGGCGCACCGGTCGTGCTCACGGTGCACTACGGCCGCGACTACGCCAACGCCTTCTGGGACGGCACCCAGCTCGTGTTCGGCGACGGCGACGGCGAGGTGTTCGGGCGGTTCACCCGCAGCCCCGACGTGCTGGCCCACGAGCTGAGCCACGCGGTGATCGAGCGGACCGCGGGCCTGGTCTACGAGACTCAGTCCGGAGCGCTCAACGAGTCGCTCTCCGACGTCTTCGCGGTGTGCGCGGAGCAGCGGCTGCTCGGCCAGACCGCGGCCGAGGCCGACTGGCTGATCGGCTCCGAGCTGTTCCTGCCCGGCGTACAGGCGCGGGGCGCTGCGCGACATGGCGGCGCCAGGCACGGCGTACGACGACCCGCGGCTGGGCCAGGACCCGCAGCCGGCCCAGATGTCCGACTACGTCGAGACCACCGACGACAACGGCGGCGTGCACCTGAACTCCGGGATCCCCAACCGGGCCTTCCACCTCGCCGCGACCGGGATCGGTGGGACGTCGTGGGAGGGCGCGGGCCGGGTCTGGTACGCCGCGCTCACCGGTGACCTGGTCTCCGGGCGCACCGACTTCGCCGGGTTCGCCGCGGCCACGATCGCGGCGGGCGGGGTGCACGCCGACGTGGTGCGCGAGGCGTGGGCGACGGTCGGGGTGGAGCCGGTGGAGGGATCGGTGGGAGAGCCGCTCGCGCCTGGATCCGCGCCCGGGGGGCAGCGCACGGTGCGGGTGCGCCGCACCGGCGGTTTCGCGGGCCGCGCGGTCGAGGGGGAGGTGGCCCTCGACGGCGACGAGGAGGTCGCGACGAGCCTGCGCACGCTCGTCGCGCGCGTCGACCTCGACCGGGTGAGCACCGCCGCGACGGGCCAGGCCCGCCCCGACCACTTCACCTACGCCTTCGACCTCGACGGTGCCCGCTGCGAGGTGCACGAGCAGGACCTCACCGACGACCTGCGCGCGGTCGCCGACCTCGTCCTGCGTCCACCCCTCGCCTAGGTGGCCGGCGACGGTGGCTCGACCCAGGGTGGAGCAGTCCGCGGTCTGGTGCTGGTGTGCTCGGCCGGGGTCCTGTGGGGCACGATCGGGCCCGGCGTCGCCGTGGCCGCTGACGACGACAGCCTCGGCATCCTGACGGTCGGTGCCTACCGGGCGCTGGTCGCCGTCGCCGTGCTGGGCCTGGCGGTGCTCATCACGGGCCGTTGGCGGGGTTTCTGGGCCCAGGCGCGCCCGCAGTGGCGCCGGGTGGTGGCGGTCGGGCTGCTCACGGCGACGTTCCAGCTGCTCTTCTTCGTCTCCGTCCCCGCGGCCGGGGTCAGCGTCACGGTCGTGGTGACCCTGGGCTTCGCACCCGTGCTGCTGCTGGTCCTGGGCGCCGTACGGCAGCGCCGGGTGCCGGGCGTGGCGCAGGTGCTGACCGTGGTCGTCGCGATCACGGGCCTGCTGCTGGTGGCCGGGCCCAGCAACGGCGCGACCGGCAGCAGCCCTGCCTGGGGTGTCGTCGGCGCGCTCGGCGCCGGCGTCGCCTACGCGCTGTCGGCCGAGGTCAGCGGCCCGCTCTCGCAGCGGCTCGACACGCTCACCATGACCACGGCCACGATCGGGGTGGCCGCGCTCGCCCTGCTGCCCGGCGGTCTGGTCCTGCCCTGGGTCCGCGGTGAGCCGCTGGGTTCCGGGTCGCCGTCGTTGTGGTGGATGGTGGTCTACCTCGGGGTCGTCACGATGGCGCTCGCCTACGCGCTGCTGTTCGCCGGCCTGCGCACGACCCCGGGCGCGGCGGCCGTCGTCGCGACGCTGCTCGAGCCGGTCACCGCCGTACTCATCGCGACGCTGCTGCTGGGGGAGTCGATCGGGGTGGCCGGGATCGTGGGGACTGCCCTGATCCTGTCCGCCGTCGGCTCGCTCGGTCTGCGCCGGGAGCCGCCGGCGTCGGCCGAGCTGCCCCCGCCGCAGTAGGCCCCCGCCGAGGTGCCGCTCTTTGTCAGCCGAGGTGCCAAGGATTGCAGGTCGAGGTTCCAGTTCTTGTTGATCGAGGGCCCGGTCCTCCGACGCCCGACTTCACCGCGCGCGTGTCGCGGCGCGCGGCCGGCGTACGACGCGGCGCGGCCCAGCGCGCGCCCGGCGTACGAACGAGCTGGCGCACCGATTCACGCGCGGCAAATCGGCACGACAATCTCTGGCACCTCGGGACAACAATCTGTGGACACCTCGGCTCGCAAAGGGTGGAACTTCGGCGGTCAGGGGCGGCGGTCGACCTTGTGCTGGGCGGCCTGGGCGCGGGGCTTGATGACGAGCTCGTCGATGTTGACGTGGGGCGGGCGGGTGACCATCCAGCCGATGGCGTCGGCGACGTCCTCGGCGGTGAGCGGCTCGGCGACACCCTCGTAGACCTTGGCCGCCTTCTCGGCGTCGCCGTCGAAGCGGACCGTGCTGAACTCCTCGGTCCGCACCATCCCGGGGGCGATCTCGCACACCCGCACCGGCTGGTCGAACAGCTCCAGGCGCAGCGTCTCGGAGACGACCTGCGTGCCGTGCTTGGCGGCGGTGTAGCCCGCTCCGCCCTCGTAGGCGATCCGGCCGGCGGTCGAGCCGACGTTGAGGATCGTGCCCGCCCCGGACGCCACCAGCGCCGGCAGCAGGGCCCGGGTGACCTGCACCAGACCGATCACGTTGACCTCGTACATCGCGCGCCACTGGTCGGGGTCGGCCTGCGCGACCGGCGACATCCCGAACGCCCCGCCGGCGTTGTTGACCAGGACGTCGAGCCGGTCGCCGACCCGCCCGGCCAGCGCCGCGACCGACGCGGCCGAGGTGACGTCGCAGGTCACGGCGGTGCCGTCGATCTCCGCGGCGAGGCTCTCGATCCGGTCGCCACGACGGGCGGCGCACACCACGTGGTAGCCCGCGGCGGCCAGGACGCGGGCGGTGGCCGCGCCGATCCCGCTGCTCGCGCCCGTGACGACGGCGAGGGGACGCTGGGAGGAGAGGGGGGAGGTGTCCGAGGCGGTCATGGTCCCATTGTGGGACCCGGGTCGCGGGAATGCGCGGCCACGGTGGCTGGTTGGGCTTCTGGCGCAGGAACGGTCCACTCGTCGGTGAGGAGAGCAGCCATGGGCGCACCAGCGGTACGCCGGGTCGCGATGATCAGCCTGCACACCTCCCCGCTCGACCAGCCGGGCACGGGCGACGCCGGTGGCATGAACGTCTACGTCACCGAGCTCTCACGGCGTCTGGCGCTCCAGGGGGTCGAGGTCGACATCTTCACCCGGGCGACCAGCTCGGCCCTGCCCGCGGTGGTCGACCTCAGCGACGGCGTCGAGGTCCACCACATCCACGCCGGACCGTTCGAGGGTCTGACCAAGAACGAGCTGCCCGGCCAGCTGTGCGTCTTCGCCCGCGAGGTGCTGCGGGCCGAGGCCGCCCAGCCCTCGGGCCACTACGACGCGGTGCACTCCCACTACTGGCTCTCCGGCCAGGTCGGCGCCCTGGCCCGCGACCGGTGGGGCGTTCCCCTGGTGCACTCGATGCACACCATGGCCAAGGTCAAGAACGCCGCGCTCGCGCTCGGCGACACCCCCGAGCCCGCGGCCCGGATGATCGGCGAGGAGCAGGTCGTCGAGGCCGCCGACATGCTGGTCGCCAACACCGACCTCGAGGCCAAGCAGCTGATCAACCTCTACGACGCCGACCCCGGGCGGGTCGAGGTGGTCTATCCCGGCGTCGACCTCGACGTCTTCGCGCCCCGCGAGCCCGCCGGCGTACGCGCCCACCTCGGCCTGCCCGCCGACGCGGTCGTGCTGCTCTTCGCCGGCCGGATCCAGCCGCTCAAGGCGCCCGACGTGCTGCTGCGCGCCGTCGGGCGGCTCCTCGAGCGCGACCCGGCGCTGCGCCACCGGCTCGTGGTGCCCGTCGTGGGCGGCCCGTCCGGCAGCGGTCTGGACCGACCGACCAGCCTGGTCTCGCTCGCCGCCGACCTCGGCATCGCCGACGTCGTGCGGTTCGTGCCGCCCGTGGCCCAGGACGAGCTCGCCCGCTGGTACGCCGCGGCCGACCTGGTCGCCGTCCCCTCCTACAACGAGTCCTTCGGCCTCGTCGCGGCCGAGGCCCAGGCCTGCGCCACCCCCGTGGTCGCCGCGGCGGTCGGTGGTCTGCCCACCGTCGTGCGCGACGGCGTGAGCGGCCTGCTCGTCGACGGGCACGACGCCGAGGACTGGGCGAGCGCGCTCGGCTCGCTCATCGGTGACCCCGAACGGCTGCGCCGGATGGGCGAGGGCGCGCTCGCGCAGGCCCGGGAGTTCTCGTGGGAGGCGACCGCCCAGCGCACGCTCGAGGTCTACGAACGGGCGAGGCACCTCGTGCGAGAGTCGTCGTCGTGACCCCCGACCCCCCGCTCGACCCGTCCCTGGACCAGCCCGCCGACCGGACCCTCGACGAGCACCCCGGCGCGCCTCGGCGCCAGACCCCCGACCAGGTACGCCGCTCCGCGCGGGTGCGCGCGTGGCTCGACGACGGCGGCATCGAGCACGAGGAGAGCGCGCCGGGCCTGTTCTCCTTCGCCCTCCCCGGCGAGCGCAAGCTGCAGACCCCCGTGCGGCTCGACGTCGGGGTGCACGCGCTCGGCGTGCACGCGTTCGTGTGCCGCAACCCCGACGAGGAGCACGAGCGGGTCTACCGCTGGCTGCTCCAGCACAACCTGCGCACGTACGGCGTCTCCTTCGCCCTGGACCACCACGGCGACATCTACCTCGACGGCCGCCTCCCGCTCAGCGTCCTCGACGGTGACGGTGACGGCGAGTCCGACGAGCTCGACCGCTTGCTCGGTGCCGTGCTGACCACGTCGGATGAGTCGTTCAACACCATCCTCGAGCTCGGCTTCGAGTCCTCCATCCGCAAGGAGTGGGACTGGCGCCACCTCCGCGGGGAGTCGACGGCCAACCTCGAGGCGTTCCGTGGCTGGCTGGAGGCCGGCGACCGGGCCTGAGCCGCCGGCCCGCTCGGCTCACGCCGTGAGGCCGCCGGGGTGGTCGACGATGAACTGCTCGGCCGGCACGGGGCGACCCAGCAGGTAGCCCTGGCCGAAGAAGGCCCCCACCGCCTGCAGGTGCGAGGACTGCACGGCCTCCTCGATGCCCTCCACCACGACGGTGACCTGGCTGGTCGAGACCAGCCGGATGACGGTGCGCATCAGGGCGAACGCGTCCGGCGAGGTCGCGATGTCGGCCACGAGCGAACGGTCGATCTTGACGGTGTCGACGGGCAGCCGTTGCAGGTGCGAGATCGAGGAGTAGCCGGTGCCGAAGTCGTCGATGCCCAGGCCCACCCCGAGCTCCCGGAGCCGGTGGAGCGTGGCGAGCACGCTCGGGTCCTTGGCCAGCAGCGCCGTCTCGGTGATCTCGAGCAGCAGCGCGGCCGGCTCGACGCCGGCCCGCTCGAGGGCGCCGGCGACGTGCTCGACGTACCCGGGCTCGGCGAGCTCGAGGGCCGAGACGTTGACGTGGGTGCGGTACGTCGGGGCGAGCCGGCCCTGCCAGGCCGCGGTCTGGGCGAGGGCGAGGGCGAGCACGTGACGCCCGAGGGCGTGGATCAGGCCCGAGGCCTCGGCGGCCTCGACGGCGAGCATGGGCGAGATGGGCCCGCGCACCGGGTGGCGCCAGCGCATCAGGGCCTCGGAGCTGATCAGCGCGCCGCTGCGCAGGTCGAAGACGGGCTGGTAGGCCATCGTGATCTGGCCCGGGTCGTCGAGGAGCGCGGTCGCGAGGTCGGTGACGAGCTCGAGGTCGCCGGTGCCGGGAGCAGTACGGCGGGCCTCGGCCGGCTCGTGCCAGCGCACGCACCCACGGTGGTGCCGGCTCGCGTCGAAGAGCGTGTCGCGGACGTCGCTCAGGACCACGGTCGTCGCGTCGGGCGACTCGCAGTGCCGCAGCGCGGTCGTGATCACCGGCCAGACGCGCCGACCACGGATCACGACGAAGCCGCGCAGCCGCTGCGCCGCGCGCTCGACCGCGGACCGGACGTCCGGGGGCGGGGCCACGACGGCGGCGACCAGGCCGCCGGCCGCCGTGCGCTGCAGGAGCTGGACGCCCTCGCCGAGGAGCCGGGCCGCGAGCTGCTCGCAGGCGGCCTCGAGCCCGGCGGATCCGTGCACGTCGGCGATGTCGGGGCCGTTGGAGAGCGCGGCGGCGACCACGACGACGGCGCAGCCGGCGGACTCCGCGTCGGCGCGGAGGCGGTCGAGGGCGGCGCGCACCTCGGCCGCCGTGGCCGGGGTCGTCACCGCGCGCCGACCCGATCGATCGACCACGGCAGCCCGAGGCCACGGATCACGTCGAGCAGCGCGCCCTCGGCGACGGCCGCGGACAGGTAGGCGGAGGCGCCCAGGCGGTGCACCTCGCTGATCTCGAGGTCGTCGGCGTCGCCGCCGACGACGAGCACCGGCGTACGCCGCAGGCCGGCGTGGCCCCGCACGGTGCGCAGCACCTCGAGGCCGCTGCCGTGACGCAGTCGCAGCCCGGTCACGACGACGGCCGGCGCCGCCTCGGTGCCGGTCGAGCCGTCCTGGTCGAGGCCGCGCAGGTAGGCGGCGAGGGCGTCCGCGTCGGCGCAGACGACCACGGGGTTGAGCAGGCCGCCGTCGACGAAGTCGTCCTGCATCCGGCTCACCACGTCGGCGTCGAGCCCGACGACGAGCAGTGGTGGGGGCATCGTTTCCTCAAGCTGTGTGGTGGCGTCGCGAGGTCGGCAAGCCCCCACTCGCCTGCGCCTAGTCAAGCCGGTGGGCGCTCCCGCGCAGCAGAACCGACGATCCCGGGACCCACCGCGGTGGCCTGGTCTGGACCGGTCAGACCCGGCTCTCAGCGCAGGCCGACCAGGCGCAGGTAGGCGTCGGCGATCGGCGCCCCGGCGAGCAGGGCCACCGCGGCACCGGCGAGCATGAAGGGACCGTGCGGCACGCGGCTGCCCCGGGTGACCTTGCCGCTCGCCAGCAGCGCGCCGCCGATGAACGCGCCGAGCACGAAGCCGGCAGCGAGCCCGACGAGCGAGGCGCCCGCGCCGAGCGCGCCGAGGGCGAGGCCGAGCACCGGTGCGAGCGCCACGTCGCCGAGGCCCATGCCGCGACCCGCCGAGACGAACCAGATGGTGGCGTAGACGCCGGTCCACAGACCGACGGAGACCAGCAGCGGCAGCACGGCCGGTGGTGTGGCCCCCAACGCCACACCACCGACGAGAGAGAGGGCGACCAGGGCGCCCGCGATCCCGGTGATCGCGAAGGGCAGACGCTGGTGCTCCAGGTCGATCAGCGCCAGGGCGATGCCGGCGGCCACGACGACGAGCGCCGGGACGAGCACGACGGGCTCACCGACGCGCCACGCGGTCAGCGCGAACGCGACGCCGGTGGCCGCCTCGACGGCGGGGTAGCGCCACGAGATGGGGTTGGCGCAGTCGCGGCAGCGCCCGCGCAGCAGCACCCAGGACAGCACCGGCACGTTGTCGCGGGCACGGACCTCGTGGCGGCACGCGGGGCACGCCGAGGGCGGGTTGATCACCGACAGCCCGGCCGGGACCCGGTGCACGACGACGTTCAGGAAGGACCCGACGACCAGGCCCAGGCCGCCGACCAGGGCGAGACCCCAGGCCATCGGCAGCAGCGGGACGAGGGTCATGAGGCACGCTCCAGGATGCGGTCGGTGGTCGGCGTCAGGTCGACGACGCCGAGGGCGTGGGTGAGCGCGGGACGCTCGTGGGGCTCCAGGCACGCCGTGAGCAGGCGACGTACGCCCGCGACGTCGCCGGCCAGCGTGGCGGTGGTCGTGGCGGCCAGCGCCTCGGGCTCGCGGTGCGGGCCGAGCACGGACAGGGCGAGGCGTCGACGCAGACGCACCGAGACCAGGCGGGTGTCGCCGCAGCGGCGCGCGGCCTCGATGACGACGGCGTCGTACGCCGCGAGGTCGGCCTCCCAGCAGGCCTGACGTGCGGCGGCCGGGTCGGTGGCGGCGAGCTCGTGCGCCTCCTCGCGCAGTCCGGCGGCGCGGCGGCGCAGCGCCGCGGGCTCGTCGTGCACGACCGGGTCGGCGTCGACGGCCGGCAGCAGGGTCCGCAGGGCCGGCGCAGCGGGCGCGGGTGAGGCCGGCGTGTCCGGCCCACCGCGCCGTACGGTGGCCGCGAGCCGGGCGAGGTCGGCCAGCGCAGCCGCCGTGGGGGAGTCGTCGTGGCTCAGCGAGGACGCGAGCTCGTCGTAGGCCGCGCCGGGGTCGGACGGTGCGCCGGGCGGGGCGACGGGCGGGAGCGCGGCCACCGGGGCCAGCGGTACGACGGCCTCCGCGTCGGAGGGCATCGGGTCCCAGACGGGGCCGGTGGACCCGGCCCGCTCGACGCCGCTCGACGCCGGCCGACGGGGTCCGCAGCGTCGGCGTCCCGGGCGGGCACGCCGTCGTGCAGCCCGGCGACCTGGTCGGCGAGGGAGCCGAGGGCGGCCTCGGCGCGCTCGCGTCGGTGGCTGCCGGTGGCGCTCGAGGCGCGCCGGGACAGCAGGAGGACGAGCAGGCCGCCGAGGACGACGGCCAGCATCGCCACGACGGCGAGCGGGGGGAGCGTGGTCATGGGGTCCTCCGTGGGGTGCGGCTGAGTGGGACGGTGGTGCGTGCGGCCTGGATGTCGCGGCGGACGGCGGGCCAGTAGCGGGCCGAGCGCGCCAGCTCGCCGAGCGGAGCGGGCGCGGCGAGCCAGTAGCCCTGGAGCACGTCCACGCCGAGGCTGCGCAGCCTCGGGATGGCGCGAGCGGTCTCGACACCCTCCGCGACGGTGCGCACCCCGAGGGCGCCGGCGGCGCGGATCATCGCGCCGACCTGCTGCTCGAGCACGGGGTCGTCGAGCAGGGCCGTCGTCATGGCCGGGTCGATCTTGATCTCGCGCACCGCCGGGGCAGCCCACAGCGAGCGGAAGCCGCCGGTGTCCTCGACGCTGCTGCTGCGGATGCTGACCCGGACCCCGTGCTCGTGCAGGGCGGTGAGCAGGGCGCTCGTGCTGGGCGTGGCGGCGGTGGTCTGCTCGGTGAGCTCGAGCACGACCGCGGAGCAGTCCTGCCCCGTCGCGCGGACCCGGTCGACCAGGCGCGGCACCAGCGTCAGGTCGTCGAGGTGGTGAGCGGAGTCGTTGACGGCCAGCGTGGCGCCGGGGGCCAGGGCGCGCAGTGCGCCGAGGTCGGCCATCGCCTGGTCGAGGACCAGCTCGGTCAGCTCGGTGAGCACGGTGCCCTGGGCTCCGACGAGGAAGTCGCGGGGAAGCAGGAGCCCGAGCTCGGGGTGCTCCCAGCGCGTGAGCGCCTCGAAGCCGAGCACCTGGCCGGTGACCGCGTTGAACTGCGGCTGGTAGTGCAGGACCAGGGCTCGCGCGGCGACGGCCTTGCCCAGCTCGTCCTCGAGCTCGGCCGGCGACCACGTCGTGACGTCGCAGGCCCGCGGTGGGACCCCGGCCCGGCCACCCGCGAAGGTGGACCGGAGACCGGCTCGCAGGAGGGCCAGGCGAGCCGGTGCCGGCGCGCGACTCGTCACGAGCCGTCCGCCGTCGTGTCGCGGGCCGCGCTCTCCGCGGCCTCGGCGAGACCCCCCTGAGCGGGGTCGGCGACCTGACCGTCGCCCTCACCCTCGGCCTGGCTGGCGTCGCTCGCGCCGTCGGTCTCGTCCTCGGTCGTGCTGTCGGTCGCGGTGTCCGTCGTGTCGTCGGTGAGGCCGACGGTGTCGTCACCGTCCACCGCGCCGTCCACCGCGTCGATCTCGGTGTCGGGCTCGGGCACCGGCGAGGCCACGAAGGTCGTCCCGGTCACGGTGAGCACCAGGGAGCCGCCGTCGTCGTTCATCGCGATGGACTGCACCAGGATGGAACGGGGAAGCTCCTCGAGCCGGGCGAGGAACTCGATCGCGAGGTCGTAGCCCCCGGTGACCGACATCTCGACGGTCTGGACGGCCCAGCCGGTGGCGGGCTCGGCGGCCGTGGGGTCGGCTGATCCGTCCGCGGTGGTGTCCGTGGTGTCGGTGGTGGCGGCACCGACCTCGGGCACGGTGCCGTCGGGACCGACGAGCACCGGCGCGGACGGGCTCAGCGTCGTGATGTCGGCAGGGCGGTAGCCGGCCGAGCTGGCGGCGCCGCTGACGGCGTCGAAGAAGCCGGGCTGGTCGGCCGTGGCCGGCCACATCCGGTCCAGGCCGTCGGCGGCCCTCCTGGTCGCACTCAGGTCGTCGGCCTGCACCTGCAGCGAGCTGAGCTGGGTGGTCAGCAGCATCGTGCGATCCTCGGCGTCCGCGACCGCGACGTTGGTCTCGTTGATCGCCGCGGTGGCCGGACCGACCAGCAGGAACCAACCGAGCGCGGCGGCGAGGAGCATGGCCCCGAGGCCGACCACCTTGGTGGCCTTGAGCGTCCTGAAGTTCACTTCGTCTCCTTCTCGAGGCCGAGCTGGTCGAGCAGGTCGTCGTAGCGGCCGCTGAAGACCAGGGGGGTCAGGCCGACGGTCCCGCTGAAGCTGAGCGAGTCGCCGCCGGCGGGGTCGGCGGCGTCGGTGGTGGTCGTCGAGATGAACGGCTCGACGAAGAGGTCCTGCTGGGCGAGCCGCTGGACCAGCTGCCCGACCGTACGTCGGTCGGTGGCCGTCCCGCTGATGATCAGGCAGCCGACCGAGGGCTTGGCGGCGAAGGGGTCGGGGCCCGGGCATCCGGAACCGCTCAGTCCCCGGGTCGGGTCGTCGGCCACGGCCGGCGCCGGCACCTCGGCCCCGTCGGTCCCGTCGGTCGTGGTCGGCTCCGGTGCTGCGGCGACGACGCCGCTGGCGGCGGCGGCCTGGTCGGTGGTGAGCACGGTCACGGCGACGGAGTCGATCGTGATGCCCGTCGGGGCGGCGCGCACCAGGGAGAGCAGCGACTGGGAGAAGGAGATGTCGGTGCTCATGGTCGTCTCGACCGCGGTGGCGCGTCCGCGTACCCCTTCGACGTAGCTGCGCACGGGCGCCAGCTCCGTGATCTGGGCCTGGCGTGCCGCTGCTGCGGCCTCCTCGCCGGCCAACGTGGCCTCCGCGGAGCGCAGGCTGAGCACCTGGAAGGCCCAGCCGCTCACGACGAGCAGGAGCACGAGGCCCACACCGAGGGCCATCTTGGAGCGCAGCCGGATGACCGCGAGGTCCTCGAGGAAGGCCGGGGAGAGCAGGTTGACGGCGTCGCTGGGTCCGGTCTTCTCGGCGCGACCCAGTGAGAGGGCCTTCATGCCGTCGCTCCCAGGCAGAGCCCGAGCGCGACCATCAGGTCGTCGTCGACGGGGGAGCTGGAGGCGGGCTCGGCGTCGTCGCCGGCGCGCAGGGAGGCGACCGAGCGGGGGTCGAGCAGCGTGACCGGCATGGACAGGTGGCGCGAGCACAGGGCCAGGAAGTCCGCGTGGCGCGCGCCGCCGCCGGTGATGACGGTCCGGGTGGGCACGTGGTCGGGATCGGTGCCGGCGTGGAAGTCCAAGGTGGTGCGGATGTCGAGCACCAGTCGCTCGGTCGCCTCGCGCACGGCGCGGCGTACGGCGAGCAGGTCGACCGCCGCACCGTCGTCGGTGAGGGGCGCTGCGTGGGTGCCGGTGCGCGCGAGCGCCACCTTGGCCTCCTCGGCGCTGGTCCAGTCCAGTCCGGTCGCCTCGACGACGGCCCGGGTGAAGGCCTCGCCGCCGATGCCGGGGGCCACCCGGACGAAGCGAGGGACCCCGTTGGTGTGCACCGCGACCGAGACCTTGTCGGCGCCGACGTCGACGACGGCCTCCGTGCGCTGGATGCCGAGGGCGGCCTCCTCGTCGTTCTCGGCGGGGACCCGGCGGGCGGCGGCGGCGGCGGCCCGCACCAGGGCGAGCGGGGAGAGGTCGGCGGTGACCGGCCGCAGCCCGGCGGCCCGGACCGCGTGGACGAGGTCGTCGACGGCCCCGCGGGCGGTGGCGATCAGCAGGATCTTGACCATGCGACGGCTCGCCCCGGTGGCCGGGTCGATGGCCTCGTGCTCCCCGAGGTGCACGTGGTCGATGTTCGCGTCGTCGAGGCTCACGGGGAGCAGCTCTGCGACCTGGTAGCGCAGTGCGCGGCGCAGGTCGGCCGGCGGCATCCAGTCGAGCTCGATCTGGCGCACGAGGACCGAGCCGCTGCACACCCCGAGTCGCACCCGGGTGCTGCCGATCCTGGCCTCCTTCCACAGCCCGCGCAGGGCCTCGGTCACGGCACCGGGGTCGGCGACGGAACCGCCCTCGATGGCGCCGAGGGGCAGGGGGACGCGCCCGGAGCGGCGTACGGCGGCGCGGCGTCCGGGTCGCAGCTCGACGGCGCGCACGGCGGTGCGTCCGATGTCGAGACCGACGGTGGTGGGCATGGGGGGTCTCCGCGCTGTGGGGGTGGGTGGGGAGTGGGGTGCGAGCTCGGATCGGGGCAGTGGGTGCCCCGTGCGACCTGTGCTCGAAAGACTCCATCGGCGGGAGGCGGCGAGTTCTTGAGCCCGGTTCTTGGGAACACGTCGCGGCCTCCCCAGGACCCTTCAGCCCGGCGGCACACCGGCCGACGAACTGGAGGACTCGTCGACCCCCGCCGAACCCCGACCCACCCCTGACCATCCTGGAGCACTGATGGACACCGTCCCCGCCGCCCTCGCCGTCCTCCTCGAGGCCATGGTCCGTGAGGGCGCCTCCGACCTGCACCTGCGCAGCCACGGCCATGCACGGGCCAGGGTGCGCGGCGCACTGGTCCCCTGGGGCAGCGAGCCGCAGTCCTCCGAGGAGGTCACGGCCATGGTCCGCGGCGCGATGGACAAGGCCGTGCTCGCCGGCTTCGAGGAGACCGGCGAGGCCGACTTCGCCGTCAGCCTCTCGGGGGTCGGACGCTACCGGGTCAACGCCTTCCGGGCCCGGGGCAGCGACGGTGCGGTGTTCCGCCTGATCGCCGCGGAGCCGATCGCGCTGAGCGAGCTCGGCCTGCCCGAGGTCATCCAGCGCCTCGCGCTGCGCCCGCGCGGCCTGGTGCTCGTCACCGGTCCGACCGGGTCGGGCAAGTCGACCACGCTCGCCGCCATGGTCGACGTCATCAACGAGCGCAGGTCGGTGCACATCCTGACCCTGGAGGACCCCATCGAGGTCCTGCACCGCGACAAGAAGTCCGTGGTCACCCAGCGTGAGCTCGGCAGCGACACCCAGTCCTGGACCTCGGCGCTGAAGGGGGCGATGCGTCAGGACCCCGACGTGATCCTGATCGGCGAGCTGCGCGACGCCGAGACCGTCAAGGCCGCGCTCTCCGCGGCGGAGACCGGTCACATGGTGCTCAGCACGATGCACACCACGGACGTGAAGGAGACCGTGCTGCGGGTCGGGGAGTTCTTCCCCCCGCACGAGCAGCACCGGGTCCGCGCGGCTCTCAGCGCCTCGCTCGAGGGCGTCATCTGCCAGCGCCTCGTGCCCACCGCCGACGGCAAGGGGCGGGCCGTGGCCCTCGAGGTCGCGGTGCGGGACGCCCGCTTCGCCGAGGCCGTGGCCGACCCCGAGCGCACGAGCGAGATCCCCGACATCGTCGCCGACGGCGAGTACTCCGGGATGTTCACCTTCGACCAGCACCTGATGACGCTGGTGCAGTCGGGCAGGATCGACCTCCGCACCGGCACCATGGCCGCCAGCAACCCCCACGACTTCGCCGTCATGCTGCGTCGTACGGGGTGGACGCCCCCCGCCGCTCCCGTCGGTCACGCCGCCCCGGCACCGGCGGCCCGACCGAGCCTCGAGGGAGTCCGGTGACCGAGCTGCTGCAACGCCCCGCCCCCCTGTCGATCCCTCGGATCCGAGCCTCGGCCGCCCACCAGGGCGCGAGCCCGTCCCGTACGACCCCGACCGACCCTCGCCTCACCGACCTCGGCCTGGCCGCCCCTCGCCTCGCCGACCTCGGCCTGGCCGACCTGCGGGCCTACCGCCAGCGCCTGCGCGAGGAGGAGGACCGTGCGTCGTACTGGCGCCGGCTCGTCCACGCCCGGCTGGACCTGCTGCGCAGCGGCCGCGGCACCGACGGCTCGGTGGCCCTGGAGGACCTGGTGCGGATCCTCGGCGACACCGCCTCGGGCGCCGCCCGCCGCTCCCTGCTGCGCGTGCGTGCGGAGGCCGACCTCCCCCAGCTGCCCGACCTCGTCGAGGTGTGGTCGACACCCGGAGACGCCGACCTCGACGACGTCGAGGCGCGCCTGTGCGACGCCGAGGTGCGACTGACCGACTACCGCGCCGCGCTGTTCGCCCGGCTCGGGGAGACCACCCGGGCCCTGGTGCTGCGCTACCGCCAGGACCCCCTGGCCGCGCTGGCCGTGCTGCGCTGAGCCTGCGCGGGGTTGACTTCCCCGGTCCTGGCGGTGACGGTGGGGCCTGCTCCGGCGCTCCGACTGCGCCCACATCGCCTTCCTGGAGGATCTCCGTGCGACGACCCTCGGGCCCGACGGCCCTCGTCTGCGCTCTCGCGCTGGCGGTGCCCCTGCAGCTCGCCGTGTCCGCGGCCGTGCAGGCGGACTCACCGACCTCCGGTCCGGACAGGTCCGCCACGACGGACCCGCGTACGGGTCTGACCTGCGAGGGCGACCTCGCCTTCGGTGAGCTCACCTACGCCGGGCCGGGCCAGGTGCGCGAGGTCTCGCGCCCCGGTGCCGGGCGGACCCCGGCCGCGCCGCCGGTGCGCAGCACCGCCGACGCCACCCGCGCGGTCGAGGCCCTGGTGGCCGACGGCCTGATCGGCACGGAGCGCGCGAGCGAGGTCGGCGCCGGCGAGCAGAGCGAGGCGGGTCTCGTCGTCCCGGTCCTGGACCCGTCTGGCGACCAGATCGCCGCTGTCGGCTTCGAGCCGGCCGAGGCCGGCCTCCGTCCCGGCGTCCTGGCCTGGTGCGCGTCATGAGGTCCGTGCGCACCACCCGCGTCGTCGTGACCGTCCTGGTCCTGCTCAACGCCGTCGTGCTCGGCGCGGTGGTCTCCTCCAGCGCCTCGGGTCACCGGCCCGGGACGTTCTACGCCCAGGAGTGGAAGTCCGACGCGAAGGTCGGCTACGTGCTCGACCGGAGCATGAAGCCGCGCCGGACCAAGAAGTTCGTGAGGCGCGCCGAGTCGCAGTGGGACAACCGCAGCGGGGGACGTGCACCGAGGTTCGTGCTGCGAGGGGTCCAGCAGATCGGTGGACCGTTCAGCCCGTGCCAGGGCCCCAACGCGGTGTTCCGCGACTACATGGGCCCTGAGAACGGCTTCCCCGACGGTGTCCTCGGCTTCACGCCCGGGTGTTTCAGCAACGGTGGCCGGCGCATGGTCGGCTTCTCGATGATCATCAACAGCCGCTACGGCGCCACCTACCGCAAGGCAGGACCGCCCGCGGGAAGGTTCGACGGCCCGGCCGTGCTGACCCACGAGTTCGGTCACGCGACCGGCTTCTACGGCCACTACGACAACAAGTCCTCCCAGTGCGACAAGCGCGGCGCCTACCAGACGATGTGCCCACTCTGGCGGCCCAACCGCGCACGGGCCTGGCGCACCCTGGGCAAGCACGACAAGCACACGATCAATGCTGCCTACCGCGCGCGTCGCTGACCGCGCCCGACCGGGCGGGCTCGGCCGACGGGTGCTGCTCGCGCTGGCCGCGACGGCGATGACCGGCGCGTTCGGCGCCTGCGCGTCCACCGACGCCGGCTCCGGCTCCGGCTCCGAGAGCGCCTCGGAGTCGTCGTCACCGGCGGCCACGGCGGCCGGTCCGTCCGCGGTGTCGGAGGCGGTCCGGGACGCCGTGACCGCCTGTCAGGACGACCCTCGCAGCCGGGGTGACCTCACCCGTGGCACAGGCCTGGTCCCACGGAGCGCGCCGTCGGGGGCGCCACGCTCCCCGGACGGTGCGTCCCCGCTGGAGAGCGTCGAGGGTCTCCTCGACGGTGACGCCCTCGGGGGAAGGGGCGACGGTACGCCGGTGCTCGTGGAGGAGACCGGCGACACGGCCGTGGTCGCCGTGCTGCGCGACCAGGGGCCGGACGTGGACGGCGTGCTCTCGCTGGAGCGTCGGGGTCGGGACTGGCAGGTCCAGCAGCTGCTCACCTGCCGCTGAGGGTCGCGGGCATCAGGGGGTTTCGGCGAAACCCTCAAGGAGTCGCGAGATCTGGTCGATGATCTGGCTGACGCATTCCACCGCGTCGCCAGCCCGCCCAGCGGGCCGCGCTCCTGCCTCCCGTGGCGGGTGACGCGACCACGTCCCCTCACCCCCAGAGCAGGCCCCCGTGACCCTGATGGACTCCGTGGCCCCGGCCACCTCCCCACCCGTCGCACCCCGCCGCATCGCCCAGGCGCGGGCGTGACCACCCACGAGCTGCTCGCAGCCGGACTGGTGACCCCCGAGCAGGTCGAGCAGGCCACCTCGATGGCCGACACACCGGGCGACGTCATCTCCAACCTCGTCGCCAGCGGCGCCGTGGTCAAGAACGACCTGCTCGCGCTGGCCGCGCGGGCCGCCGGGCTCGCGTTCGTCGACCTCGCCGAGTACACCCTCGACGCGGCCGCGACCGCCCTGCTCCCGGCCGAGTTCGCCCGGCGCTCCGGCGTCCTGCCGGTCGGCTTCGACGGCCAGGCGCTCGCGGTCGCCGTACCCCTGCGCTCGGTCAACGACCTCCAGCTCAAGGACGACATCGCTCGCCTCGTCGGCCGGCGGGTCGTCTTCGTGCTGTCCTCGCGCGAGGACATCGAGTTCAGGATCAGCCAGAGCTACCGCGCCGAGGGGGAGCTGGCCGACCTCACGACGAACCTCGTCGTCACCGACAACAGCGCCGGCGACCTCGAGGGCCTCACCGAGGTCACCGAGGAGGCGCCCGTCGTCCGCTTCGTCAACCTGCTCATCACCCAGGCCATCGCCGACCGGGCCTCCGACATCCACATCGAGGCCACCGAGCGCGACGTGCGGGTCCGCTACCGCATCGACGGGGTGCTGCGCGACGCGCACCGCGCCCCCCGCAACATCCTCAACGGCGTGATCTCGCGGATGAAGATCATGTCCGACATGGACATCGCCGAGCGGCGCGTGCCCCAGGACGGCCGGATGAGCGTCGAGCACCAGGGCAAGCGGATGGACCTGCGGGTCGCGACCCTGCCGACCGTGTGGGGCGAGAAGATCGTCTGCCGGGTGCTCGACAACTCCAACACCCGCCTCAGCCTCGACGACCTCGGCTTCTCCACCGAGAACTTCGAGCGCTTCGAGCGCTCCTACACCAAGCCCCACGGCATGATCCTGGTCACCGGGCCCACCGGCTCGGGCAAGTCCACGACGCTGTACTCCACGCTGAACATCCTCAACCAGCCGCTGGTCAACGTGATCACCGTGGAGGACCCGGTGGAGTACCGGCTGCCGGGGATCAACCAGGTGCAGACCAACCCCAAGGCCGGCCTCACCTTCGCCTCCGCCCTGCGCTCCATCCTGCGCTCGGACCCCGACATCGTGCTCATCGGTGAGATCCGCGACCACGAGACGGCCAACATCGCCGTCGAGGCCTCGCTGACCGGCCACCTCGTGCTCTCCACCCTGCACACCAACGACGCTCCGTCGGCGATGACCCGGCTCATCGAGATGGGCATCGAGCCCTTCCTGGTCGGCTCCGCACTCGACTGCGTGGTCGCCCAGCGCCTGTGCCGGGCACTGTGCCCGCGCTGCAAGCAGGCATTCGAACCCGATCCAGAGGAGCTCCACGCCATGGGATTCGTCCTACCCGAGACTCACACCGGACCGCTGTACCGACCCGGAGGCTGCACCTCGTGCGGCGGGACCGGCTACAAGGGCCGGATGGCGCTGCACGAGGTGATGGACGTCGGTGACGACATCGAGCGGCTCGCGGTGCGCCGCTCCCCGACCGAGGAGATCGCCCAGATGGCGCGCGACCAGGGCATGAGCGAGCTGCGCGACGACGGCTGGTCCAAGGTCCTGACCGGCAAGACCACCATCGCGGAGGTGCTCCGTGTCGTGGGGTGACGAGCTGGCCTTCGAGGCCGCTCCGAAAGAGCCGACGCTGCCCCTCGACGACCTGCTGCGAGCGGTCTCCGACAGCGGCAGCTCCGACCTGCACCTGACGGTGGGCGCCCCGCCGACCATGCGTCTGCGCGGCGAGATGACCCCCATCGACGGGTTCCCGGTGCTGCTGCCCGACGTGCTGCGTGAGGCGATCTACGCCATCCTCACCGAGCGTCAGCGCAAGGTGCTCGAGGAGGCGCGCGAGCTCGACTTCGCCTACACCGTCCCCGGCTTCGCCCGGTTCCGCGTCAACGTCTACTTCCAGCGCGAGTCGATCGGGTCCGTCATGCGCCTGATCCCCCAGGGGATCAAGCCGCTCTCCGAGCTCGGCCTGCCCGAGGTCATCGAGAGCTTCGCCAAGCTCAAGCGCGGCCTGGTGCTGGTCACGGGACCGACCGGGTCGGGCAAGTCGACCACGTTGGCGGCCATCATCGACCAGGTCAACCGCACGCGGCGTGGTCACATCATGACCGTCGAGGACCCGATCGAGTTCCTGCACGACCACAACGGCTGCCTGGTCAACCAGCGCGAGGTCGGAGCGGACACCCACGGCTTCCAGCAGGCGCTCAAGCACGTGCTGCGCCAGGACCCCGACGTCATCCTGGTCGGCGAGCTGCGCGACCTCGAGACCATCTCGGTGGCCCTGACCGCCGCCGAGACCGGTCACCTCGTCTTCGCGACGCTGCACACGCAGTCGGCGCAGGACACCATCAGCCGCGTCGTCGACGTCTTCCCCTCGGGCCAGCAGCAGCAGGTGCGCACCCAGCTCGCCGCCACCCTCCAGGCGGTCGTGTGCCAGTCCCTGGTGCCGACCGTGGACCGCAAGGGCCGGGTCGCTGCGGTCGAGATCATGGTCTGCAACTCCGGGATCCGCGCCATGATCCGCGACGACAAGCTCCAGCAGATCCCGGGCGCCCTGCAGTCGGGGGCCAAGTACGGCATGCGGACGCTGAACTCCGATCTCGCGACCCACGTGCGCGGCGGCAAGATCACCCGTGAGGACGGCCTGGAGCACTGCTCCAACAAGGAGGACTTCCTCGCCCTGGTCGGCTCCGCCGGCCCGGTCGGGACGACCAGCCACACCCAAGGCGCCCCGCGTGCGGGCGCCTCCCTCGCCCAGCCTGCCGGCTGGGCCTGAGCCGGACGGACGCCACGATGGCCACCACCTACGCATACAAGGTCCGCGACGACGCCGGTCGGTTCAAGGAAGGCACCGTCAGCGCCGACAACGAGAAGGCCGTCGCGGAGAGACTGATCGCGATGGGCTACGTGCCCCTCGAGGTCAAGGCGACCGGCCAGGGTCTGAGCCGCGACATCAGCTTCGGCACACCGCGGGTCAAGATCAAGGACCTCGCCGTCTTCGCCCGACAGCTCGCCACCATGGTCGACGCCGGGCTGAGCCTGCTGCGCGGCCTGACCATCCTGCACGAGCAGACCGAGCACGCAGGTCTGAAGATCGCGCTGGGCAAGCTCAAGCAGGCCGTCGAGTCCGGGCACAGCCTGTCCTCCGCGCTGGCCGCCGACCCGGCGACGTACCCGCCGTTCATGATCCACATGACGCGTGCGGGCGAGGCCGGCGGATTCCTCGACGGGGCGCTCAAGCAGGTGGCGGACACCTTCGAGGCCGACGTGAAGCTGCGCGGGAAGATCAAGTCGGCCATGACCTATCCCATCGTCGTGCTGGCGATGGCGCTGGTGATGTGCCTGGGCATGCTGCTGTTCATCGTGCCGATCTTCGAGAAGATGTTCGACGACCTCGGCGGGTCCCTGCCGATCCCGACCCAGGTGCTGGTCGCGATCTCGAATGCGCTGCCCGTGGTGCTTCCGGCCGTGGCCGTGCTGATCGTCGCCGCCGTCGCCGCGTGGCGTCGCTACGGACGCGAGGAGAAGGTGCGTCGCGTCGTCGACCCGCTCAAGCTCAAGCTCCCGGTCTTCGGCGACCTCATGGCCAAGATCGCGCTGGCCCGGTTCTCCCGCAACCTCTCCACCCTGCTCGGCGCGGGTGTGCCGGTGCTGCAGTCCCTGGAGATCGTGGCCGAGACCTCGGGCTCGGTGGTGATCGCCGACGCACTGCACGACGTGCGCGAGTCGGTCTCGCAGGGCGAGACGATCGCCGCGCCGCTGGCACGCCACAGCGTATTCCCGACCATGACGGTCCAGATGATCGCCTCGGGTGAGGAGTCCGGCTCGGTCGACCAGATGCTCAAGCGGATCTCGCAGTTCTACGACGAGGAGGTCGAGGCGACCACCGACGCGCTGACCTCCTTGATCGAGCCGTTGATGATCGGCCTGCTCGGCGTCGTCGTCGGCGGCATGATCGTCGCGCTCTACATGCCGATGTTCTCGATCTTCGACCTGATCAAGTAGGGAGCGCCCCAGCCACCGACGGCTCCGTCCTGACGGCGTCGACAGGCGACGGCGTGCCCTTACCGCCGCACCGCGCAGCTCACGGGCCGCGCGGTGCGGCGGTGTTGTGGCGTGCCCATCAGCCGAGGAGGGCGCGCGGGCACGGCAACAACGACGCGGCGACGGTACGACTCTGCTGCAGGTGCCCGACCAGGGCTCGTACGAGAGGCGCTCGAGGTGGATCCGCCGCGGGCGCCGCCATCGTCGCGCCCCACCCCGGCGTCGGGGGACGCTGCTGTTCCGTGCTCGTCACCATCCGCCCACAGCTGGGTGGCGTGCGGTGAGCGACGTGGGGGTCGTTGTCGCGCCAGGCCGCCCGGAAGACGACGCCGCACCGGCCGCCGAGCGGGAAGTACGGGAGTCGACCCGGAGGCCACCCGGAACGTTGCAGCGCGCACGTACCGCCCCGACCGACCCATCGTCGTCACCATGTGCCGTACCCGCGAAGCACGGGACGGCGCACCAGTACGCGGCGTCAGTGGCACCTCGGCTGACAAAAGGTGGCACTTCGGCGGTGACCGAGGAGGCCGGCTTGCTCGAGGTCGGGCATCCCTGGACGTGCCAGGCCGCGTCCTCAGATGCCCGACCTCTCCGCGACTTCGAGGGGGCCGTAGGTGCCGCTATGCGCCGGACAGATCAGGTGGTGCCACGTGCTCCTGCTGCTGAGTGAGGTTCCTGGCCCGTCGTTGACGGAAGACCCGCTGTGGTGGAGTGTCGGGCATCTACCGTCGCAGATCGATCCCAGGAGACCCGTCATGCGCTCCACCGCTCCGGCGTTTCGTCGTTCATTCATGCATTCCTTCCTGGGGGTCGGCCTGCTGGCCACCCTCGGCCTGTCTGCGCCCGCCGCCACCGCCATCGCCGCTCCTGAACCGGGAGGCGCGGAGTGCTCCGACGGGTCGATCTCCTCAGCCCGCGCCATGTACGGCGCCAGCGACGGACGCGACTACAACTCGGTCAGCGCGGACCAGGCCAGCGCGATGGAGGCCACCCTCGATCGGAAGATCGAGCAGCTCGTCGCCGCTGGCAAGCTCGACAAGAACGGCGATCTGAAGGGCAACAAGACCTTCACGATCGACACCTACGTCCACATCATCACCGCCGCGGACGGCTCGGGAGGCGTGTCCGAGCAGCAGGTGGCCGATCAGATGGAGGTGATCAACGCCGGGTACGCCGGCACCACTGCCGCGGGGGCCGACGCATCGCCGTTCCAGTTCGACCTGGCGGGGGTCGATGTCACGGCCAACGACGCATGGTTCGACTGGAACCTCACCGACGACTTCAGCGACGAGGACGACGAGGCCAAGGACGCCAAGCGTGCGCTGCACAGGGGCGGCTACGCCGACCTGAACATCTACATCGCAGGACTCGGAGGCGGGCTCCTCGGGTACGCGACCTTCCCCCGCGGTGAGCTGGCCCTCGACGGGCTGGTGCTGCTCAACGAGAGCCTCCCCGGCGGCGCCGCGGCGCCGTACAACCTCGGGGACACCGCCACCCACGAGATCGGCCACTGGCTCGGGCTCTTCCACACCTTCCAGGACGGCTGCAAGGGCGCCGGCGACCACGTGCCCGACACGCCGGCCCAGGACGACGGCAACAACATCTTCTTCTGCAACGACTTCGACGACACCTGCCCGAAGAAGGGCCTCGACCCCGTGCACAACTTCATGAGCTACGGCGACGACCTCTGTCTCGACCGGTTCACCCAGGGACAGAACAAGCGCCAGATCGCGACCTGGCTGGGTCAACGGGCCCGACGCTGACCTACGAGCTGGGCCGGCAGCAGCCGCCATACCTTCGCGTGGGACGAGGGTGGTCGAGGATCGCCTGC
Organism: uncultured Actinomycetota bacterium; assembly: GCA_963714475.1. GTDB lineage: Bacteria > Actinomycetota > Actinomycetes > Propionibacteriales > Nocardioidaceae > Nocardioides. The sequence goes on along the minus strand of CAVQOP010000001.1, from coordinate 913,447 downwards.
GGTCACCGAGCCGCCGGTGCGTGGGGTTCGGTCGTGTGTCTGAGAGCGGGTCAGGGATGGTTGTCAGGCACACGACTCGCTGCCCCACCCCCTGGATCGGGTCCGCCAGCTCGACCTGGCCAGGTGCCCATCGATCCCCGGCTCCTCAGTCGATGAGCCCCCGGACCCGATTGCCGGCCGCCGGGCCAGACCCCCGGCACCCCGGGGGCTCGCGGCGGACCCCGAGGCCCTCGACGGCCCATCGGGGCGCCTGTCGTGCAGCCGTCACGAGGCTCCGCAAGGACGACCACGCAGTCGGACACCGGACGGACCGCACCGCGGTCCCGCGTCGGTCTCGCTGTCGCGGAGCGCGCGACCCCCTCGTGGTCAGCGGTCGAGCTCGACGTAGCCGCGGGTCTCCGCGCTGTACAGCGCCGGACTGATGTTGCCCAGAGAACATGAATCGAGCTTGAACGTGTAGTTGCCGCTCACGTCGATCTTGTTGGCGTAGATCGAGCCGATCAGGGTGCCCCCGCCGGTGAACTTGTCCACGTTGCCGTAGGTGCGTGAAGTCAGCACGATGTTGGCCGCGATTTCGTGGCCACCGCTGAACTCGACGTTGCCGTTGTCGATGATGATCAGCAGCGAACGGTTGGCACACGTCGTTCCGTCCGGCTTCCAGACGTTGCCCAGGTCCTTGAGGTTCACGGTCTTGCCCACGGCGGAGCCCTGGAGGTCGAAGTAGAGCACTGCGTTCGCGTACTTCGCAGGATCGGGGGGATCCTTGAAGTCCTTCGGGTCGGTGTAGTAGTTGCTGTGGGTGCCGTCGACCTGGGACTGCGCCACGGACTTGAGCTCCTGGAGCTTGTCCAGCGGGACCGGGTCCTCCTTCATGTTGAACAGGTCGAACATGGCCTTGTCGTCGACCAGCTTGGTGCCGTCGACGTCGACGTCGCCGTCGCCGTCGAGGTCACGCTTGCCGTAGTAGGTCGGGTACTGCAACGCAGGGCCGAGGCAGGGTCCGCCCGCGAGGTCGTGGTCGTAGGGATACTTGACAGAGCAGGCGCTGCTCTGGTGGATGGACTGGCTCGGGCCGCAGGGACTCGTCTTGGAGTCGTCGGTGACGTACTGGGTGCTGTGTGCGGCGACGGGCAAGCCGTAGGCGGCGTCGATGCCACCGGAATTGAAGTTGAGGTGCTTGCGTCCCGCTACGCATCCGGTGGAGAACAGACTGGCGTTGTCGACGCCAGCGTTTCCCGAAACGTCGATGGTGCGGCCGAACACGCCCAGGGGGAACCCGACGCCGCGCAGGCCCAACACCACCTCCTGCTGCACGACACGCACACCGGTACGGCCCTTCCCCCGCGAGGTCACCTTGAACACCTTCGTCTGGGGATCGGGACCGGTGCACGGTGCGATCCAGACGTCGTAGGACTGCGACGTCACCGCGTCGACGACGCCGGTGAACGAGGTGGCGGCCGTCCTCCACGCGGTCTGCGTGCACGGCACGGCACCCGTCAGCCCCCGACCGGCGGTGCTGCGGAGCAGGGCCACGGCCTGGGTGAGGCCGGCGTCCGCGGCGTCGAGGGCCAGGTTGGAGTCCTGCAGCCGCTTGGTGGCGGAGAGGTTGGCCACCGTCACCTTGAGGACGGTCGTGCCCAGCGCGCCGACGAGCATCAGCACCATCAGGGTGATGATCATCGCCGCGCCGCGGTCGAGATCGTCGGGACGACCACCCGGGGTCGGGTGCTGGAGGGGGACGGACGTCTGCATGGGGGTCACCGGGTTCTCAGCTCTGGGCCAGGTTGCGAAGGTCTGACTTCATCAGGAAGGTCTGTGCGGAGCCGCCCGAGGAGACCACGAGCCGCACCGACACGAGGTCGATGTGCTTGAGCTCAGGGTTGTCCGGCTTGGCGTTCTTGTTGCCGACGACCCCGCCGGCGGCGTCGAGCTCGGTCCAGTCGGTCCCGTTGCCGTTCAGGTCGTACTGCCACAGCGAGCTGTTCAGCTGCAGCTCGAAGGTCGTGACCCGCCCCGCCAGGACCGGGCGGGTGACGGCGGTGCCGCTGGCGTCGTTGGCCGTGAGGGTCAGCTGCTGCGTGGTGGGGTCCCACCGGTAGGTCAGCACCTCGGGGTCGGTGGCTGCGGTGTCCCGCAGCCCGTTGCCGTTGAAGTCGGTCCAGAACGTGATCGCCGTCGTCGTGGCGCTCGCAGCCTGGAACTGCACCGCATCGATCTCGCGTGCCTGGCGCAGCTCGCGGCTCATCCTCTCGAGCGAGAGCCGCGCGTCGCTGGTGAGGTCGGCCGAGGCCTCGACCTTGGTCCGCACCGCGCCGGTGGAGATCGCGAACCCGAGCAGCAGGGTGCCGAGCAGGGCGAAGACGCCCATGGCGACCAGCATCTCGATCAGCGTCATGCCCGCGTCGGGCGGTGGTGTCTCGTCCTCGCGCGCAGGGGCGTGGAGAGGCGTCGCCGCGTCGGTCGATGGCTCTCATCGTGCGTCCAGGGCGGAGCACGACACGTTGCCGACCGCGACGCTGACCGCCGAAGCCGGGTCCGGGCCCGTAGCGGGGGCGCTCAGCGTTCGGACCGGCACCGTCGTGACATTCACCACACCGGGGATGCGCACCGAGGAGACGCCTGCCGTCGTGTTGGTCGTCACCGACGCCGTCGTCGCCGACGACCAGCTCGACACGTAGTCGCCCAGCACCTTCCCGCCGCCCACCGAGGTCGTCTGCAGGTTGATCGCAGCCAACGGATCCGTCGCGGCGCCCTTGACGATGGGAACGGTGGTGTAGGACAAGCCGTTCCAGTACTCGACAAGGGCGGCGTAGTCGTAGGTCGACGACGCCGTGTGCGTGGCGCCGGCGACCTCGCAGCGGGCGCTGGCCCGCGAGAGGGTGACCCGCAGGATGCCGTCGGGGGCGGTGAGGGTCGGCAGCACCGAGACCGCACTGGCCGCGGCCGCGCCGCAGGCGGTGACCGCGGGACGGGGTCGTCGCGGCCCCCGGACTCGTGGTTTCGAGCCACCCCGCCGCCGCGCTACGGACCGAGAGACTGCTGCCACCGACCGTGCATCCGCTGGACAGCGTCGTCGCTCACCAGCCCGAAGTGGGCTGAGACGGGCCAGGCCCTGGGTCCCGACGGCGAGCCCGAGCTCGGGTCGGTAGACGGCGCCGGCGCCGGCGCGCAAGGTGAGCCCGTTGTTGAGCGCCGAGACGAGCTTGACCTGGGCGGGCGCGGTGGGTGAGCCGACGTTGGGCAGGCCGCTGGCCGAGGAGACCGTGAACGCCTTGGCCACCTGGGTGGTCGCCCAGCAGGCCAGGGAGCAGCCCGCGTCGAGAGAGCCCGGCAGTGCCGCTGGGTCGGTGACTGTCGTGGGGTTGACCGTGGTCGTCGGGGGAGATGCAGCCGTCGCCGCGGCGCCCCCGGCCTGGCTCCCGGTGGCGAGGCCGGTCAGCGCGGCGGCGAGCGAGGCCGAGGCGTCGCTGGTCGAGGACAGCGAACCCGCCAGGTTGACCAGCCCGGAGGACAACGACAGAGGCGCGTTGTCGACCGTGGTCGTGCCCAGCTGGACCGCGGCCACGTCGACCGAGCTGCGCACCCTCGTGACCGGCCGGTCGCTGCGACCGATCTGGGTCGTGCTGCGGACGGGAGTGGTGATGGTGCCGGTCCTGGGCAGCACGGTGACGGTGACCCCGAGCTGTGAGGCGGGCGGAGCGGCGCGGCCGGTGGCCCGGGAGTCGTAGGCGGCCGGGGCCGTCACGGTGACCGGCGGGGTGGAGTCGGAGAGAAAGCGGGTGTCGGTGATGACGGCGAAGTCGCCCTTGAGCTGGACGTTGCGGTAGAAGGGCGCTGCCGGCTCCCAGGAGCACTTGCTCCCGGAGGCGGCGACGTACCCGCTCCAGCCCACGGTCGGCACCGTCCAGGCCCCAGGGCTCCCGCAAGAGACGGTCGGGGCCGCGAGGTCGGCGGTCACGCCCCGGTAGTAGCGGTCGAGCACGTCGAGGTAGTCGCCCGCCTCAGGTGCGACGTAGAAGGGCAGGTTGCGCATCTCCTCCGTCTGGGACTGCGCCACGCCCTTGGCCTGGCTGAACACCTTGGCTCGGTCGTTGGACTTGATCCCCGTGATCAGCTGCGGCACGACGGCGGCGGCGATGACGCCGAGGATGCTCAGACAGACCAGGACCTCGACCATGGTGAACCCGGTGTCGCGCACTGCGCCGGGTCGCCGCCCGGCGGCGGTCCGGCGGGCGTCAGCTCGCGACGACACGGCCGGTCAACCCTTCCACGCTGAGCTGCCAGACCTTGCTCGACCCGTCGCGGGTGACCTGGACGCTGCCGGGGGTCGCGGTCCCACGTGAGGAGAACGTGACCCCGCTCGAGGATCCGCTGGGTCCGGTGAACGAGGGGGCGACGAGGTGGACCCGCTTGGAGTCGAGCGCGAAGGGGCCACGCAGCAGCGTCTTGCTCGGCGCGTCACACGCTCCGAGGTAGGTCGCGTACTGGTCGGTGCCGGCCTGGAGCATGACGCAGATCGACGAGGCCTCGGTGACGGCCTGCTGCTGGGCGTCGCGCATCGTGCCCCGCAGGGTCGCCACGGCACCCTCCTGCTCGTTGGCGGCCGACCAGCCGGACCAGCCGCCGACCCCGATCGCCAGCATGGCGCCGAGGATGGTGACGGTCACGAGGACCTCGATCAGCGTGAAGCCGGCGCCACGGGGATCGGCGGCCGGTGGCCGTTCGTATTCGGCGGGGGGCATGGGGTTCCTCTGGGTGGGCGTGGCCGGGTTAAGGCACGCACGGCTGTGTGGGGGAGTGCGGGGTGACTGCAACGGGTGAGCGCGAGGTGGGGTTCGCGTGATCACCCGGGGGTGCAGAGTCCACTTGCCATCAGATCGGTGCGCGGACCCTGGTGCTTGAGGTGTGCCGGCACTGGTCCAGACCACGCTTCAGCGATGTGGACAACCCCCCGACACCTCTGCTGCAACGCCAAGCAGTCCCCCGCTCCACCACACCCCCACCCATAGGCACCGCCCCCCGAAACGGAGATCCCACCATGCTGAACCGCCTCAAGAAGTCCATCGACGAGAAGGACTCGGGCTTCACCCTCATCGAGCTGCTCGTCGTCGTCGTGATCATCGGCATCCTGGCCGCGATCGCCATCCCCGCCTTCCTCAGCCAGCGCGAGAAGGCCGCGGACGCCGCGACCAAGTCGGACCTGAAGAACGCCGCCACGGTCATGGAGACCAAGTTCATCGACGCCCAGACCTACACCGGCGTCGCACTCGACCGACTTCAAGAAGAGCACCTCCACCACGCTGGCCATCAAGTCGGCCGTCCGCCACGAAGTACTGCCTGACGGGCGACAACACCGGCCACGCCGGCGCCACCTACTACTACGACAGCAGCGCGGGCGGCCTCCTCACGGGCACCGCGACCTGCTGATCCACTACTCTCCACCACCCGGAACGGAGACTCCCCATGCTGAACCGCCTCAAGAAGTCGATGGACGAGAAGGACTCGGGCTTCACCCTGATCGAGCTGCTCGTCGTCGTCGTGATCATCGGCATCCTGGCCGCGATCGCCATCCCGGCCTTCCTCAGCCAGCGCGAGAAGGCCGCGGACGCCGCGACCAAGTCGGACCTGAAGAACGCCGCCACGGTCTTCGAGACCAAGTTCATCGACGGTCAGACCTACGCAACCGTCACCGACGCCGACCTGAAGGCGTCCTCGAGCACCTCCTTGACGCTGCTGACCAAGAACGCCACCCGGTTCTGCATCAAGGGCACCAACTCCGGGAACGCCAGCGCCACCTTCTACTACGACAGCACCAACGGAGGCGTCACCACCACCGCCTGCACGTGATCCACCAGCACCAACGGCGCACCGCGGACCTCGGTCCGCGGTGCGCCGTTCGTCATTTCCGGGTGATCTAGACTCCACCCGTGACCCCCGAGGAGCAGCACGAGGCCGATCGTGTGGCCCTCGCGCGGGTGCTGCGGGGCGACGAGCTGGACGAGTCCGAGGCCGCCGAGCTGGCCGAGGCCGAGGCCCGGGCCCGTCAGCAGCACGTCGAGACCCAACGCCGCCAGCAGCAGCTGCTCGAGGAGCTTCGCTTCCTCGACGAGTGAGGCCTCGGTGGTGGCCGGGTCGCCACTGCGGCCGATAGCGTCGGGCTGGCAGGATCACAGGACACACCGAGCTGCCGAGGAGCGTGATCGCGACGATGGACGCTGTGTGGGCCGGCTACAAGGCGACGGGCGACCCGGAGCTGCGCAACCAGCTGGTGCTCCAGTACGCCCCGCTGGTCAAGTACGTCGCCGGCCGGGTCCGGGCCAGCCTGCCCGCCTCGGTCGAGTCCGCCGACCTCGTCTCCGAGGGCATCTTCGGGCTGATGGACGCGATCGAGAAGTTCGACCCGGACCGGGGCTGGGCCTTCCAGACCTACGCCGTGCCGCGCATCCGCGGTGCCATCATCGACTCGATCCGTTCCGCGGACTGGGTGCCGCGCTCGGTGCGGACCCGGTTGCGCGACGTCGAGACCGCCCGCGTCGCCCTGCAGCACGAGCTGGGCCGCGAGCCGGAGGACGCAGAGCTGGCCCGACGGGCCGCGATCAGCGTCCGCGAGCTGCACGAGGCGCTGGGCAAGCAGACCCAGATGGGCCTCGTCGGGGACGACGAGCTCGCCGCGATCGGTGACACCGGTCCCGGCATCGAGGACGCGCTCGAGGACGAGGGCACGCGCCAGCTGCTGATGCAGGCCGTCCGCGGACTGCCGGAGCGTGACCAGGTGGTCATCGCCCTGTACTTCTTCGAGGGCCTCACCCTGGCCGAGATCGGTCAGGTGCTCGGGGTCACCGAGTCCCGCGTCAGCCAGCTGCGCAGCCGGGCCACCCGGTTGCTGCGCGAGCTGATGACGGCCTCGCTGTCCTAGATAGGGGAGGCGCTTGCCCTCCTGTTGGTAACACCGGGGGCCGGTCTAGTCCGAGATCCCTCCCTAAACACACGAGTCACTCCCGTCACAACCCCTCTGACCTGCGCTGATGGCGTTCAAGGGTCTTGAGCGACACAAACGGTCCGGGTATTTCGTCCCGACCCCTTCAGTCCCTTGTGACCTGTTTTGTGGAACCACTGTGGAAGTCCTGTGGATTAGTTGAAACTCTTCCCAAGACCTCCCACCGAAGCTCCACAGCCCGCAAAGGATCATCAGATGACCGTCGTCGAGACCGGCACCGTGTGGCACACCTACCGCGCCGAGCGTGCGCCCCAGGACCGCAACGCGCTCGTGGTCGAGCACCTCCAGCTGGTGCGGCACGTGGCCAACCGGATGCGTCGCAGCCTGCCGTCGTACGTCGACGTCGACGACCTCATCTCCGACGGCGTGATGGGCCTGATGGACGCGGTGGAGAAGTTCGAGCCCGAGCGGGGCCTGACCTTCCAGACCTACGCGGTCTACCGCATCCGCGGCGCGATCATCGACTCGATCCGCGCCCACGACTGGATCCCGCGCTCGGTGCGTCGCACCCAGCGTGAGGCCGAGCTGGCCGGGGCCCGGCTGCGCGAGGAGCTGGGCCGCGAGGCCACCGACGCCGAGATCTGCGGCGCCCTGGGGATCAGCTCGCGCAAGCTCAGCGAGGCGCTCGAGGCCACCTCGATCGGCCTGAGCGGCGAGCACGGCCTCGAGAGCGTCGTCGACCCCTGCCCCGGCGCCGAGGTGCTCCTCGAGGAGGAGACCAACCGCCAGCTGCTGATGAACTCGGTCAAGGACCTGCCCGCCCGCGACCAGCTGATCATCGCGCTGTCGTTCTTCGAGGAGATGACCCTCTCCGAGATCGGTGACCTGCTCGGGGTCAGCGAGTCCCGCGTCTGCCAGCTGCGCGGTCGCGCGCTGCGCACCCTGCGCACCGAGCTCACCGCGCAGGGCCTGGGCTCCTAGCTCGGCGCCGCCGGGAGAGCGCGACCCCGACCAGGGTCAGTGCGCCCCCGACGTAGGCGAGCGGGGCCGGCGCCTCGTCCAGCAGGACGAGGGCCAGCACGATGGTGATCGGCGGCACCAGATAGGTCGTCAGCGCGAGCCGCGAGGCATCGAGGTGGCGCAGGGCCACGGCGTACGTCGTGAACGCCACCGCCGTCGGGAACACCCCCAGGTAGACCAGCCACCACCGCGCGTCCGCCGGCGCGGCGACCGCCTCCCGCACCAGCGTCGGGGCGAAGGGCAGGCACACCAGCGCCCCCACCGTGCAGGCCAGCCAGGTCACCTGCACCGCCGAGAGGCTCGAGACCAGGGGCTTCTGCAGGATCAGCGAGACCGCGTAGGCCGCGGCGGCCACCAGCACCAGGACCACCCCGACCACGTCCTGCTCGCCGCTGCGTGAGCTCGAGGCCGCGATCACCGCGACGCCGCCGAGGGCGACCGCGAGGCTCAGCGCGAGGCGCCGGTCGAAGCGCTCGCCGAGGAAGACCGCCGCCAGCACCGCGATCAGCAGCGGCGAGACCTGCACCAGGATCGCTGCCGTCCCGGCGTCGATGCGCCGCTCGCCCTCGTTCAGGGCGAGGTTGTAGACGCCGAACCACAGCACGCCGATCACCACCACCGGGCCCCACTGGGCACGCGTCACCCGGGGCGGGCCGTGACGCAGGGCGAACACGCCGAGCGCGAGCGACCCGACGACCAGGCGGCCCAGCGAGAGCGCCCCGGGCGAGAAGTCGTCACCGAGGTCGCGGATCGCCACGAAGGCCGAGGCCCACAGCACGAGGGTGCACGCCACCGCGGCGTAGGGCACCCAGGGTGCGGTGGCGTCGTCGGTCACCGCCCGAACCTAGGCCCACCCCTGTGGGTCCGCGTGGTCAGCGCAGGGCGGCGGCGTCGCGGGCCAGGGCCTCGACGCGGTCCCAGTCGCCGGTGGCCAGAGCATCGGCCGGGGTGAGCCAGGAGCCGCCGACGCAGCCGACGTTGGGCAGCGCGAGGTACGACGCGGCGCTCGCGGCCGTGATCCCGCCCGTCGGGCAGAACCGGGCGGCGGGGACGGGCGAGGAGATCGCCTTCAGGTACGCCGCGCCACCGGCGGCCTCGGCGGGGAAGAACTTCATCTCGCTCAGGCCGGCCTCGAGGACGGCCAGCACCTCCGAGACGGTGGCCGTGCCGGGCAGGAACGGCAGGCCGGTGCCGAGCATGGCGTCGAGCAGGCCCGGCGTCGCGCCGGGGGAGACCAGGAACTGCGCGCCCGCTGCGACGGCCGCCTCGGCCTGGGCCGGGGTGCAGACCGTGCCGGCGCCCAGCAGGATCTCGGGCACCTCCTCGGCGATGGCCCGGATCGCCTCCAGCGCGACCGGGGTGCGCAGGGTCAGCTCGATGACCGGCAGGCCGCCCGCCACGAGCGCCCGCGCGAGCGGTACGGCGTGGGCCAGGTCGTCGACGACGACGACCGGCACGACCGGGACGACCGAGAGCAGCGAGGCCGGGGGGCGGGGGCGGGGGCCGGGGCGGGGGCGGGGGCGGTCAGGGTGGACTCAGGCGTGCTCGACATGGCGGCTCTCCTGCTGCTGGGTCGGCTGCTCGGGCTCGACGATCGGGAAGACGGACGCGCCGAGGTCGGCGGGGCCGACGCCGGCACGGAAGGCGGCGAAGAGCTCGCGGCCGGTGCCGGCCCACTCCTCGCCCTGGAGCGGGCGACCGGTGGACTCCCGCGCGTCGAAGTCGTCGTCGACCTCGATCGAGAGCGTGCCGCTCTCGGCGTCGAGCGTGACCAGGTCGCCGTCGCGGACCCGGGCGAGCGGGCCGCCGAGGGCGGCCTCGGGGGTGACGTGGATGGCGGCCGGGACCTTGCCGGAGGCCCCCGACATGCGGCCGTCGGTGACGATCGCGACCCGCTGGCCGCGGTCCTGGAGCACGCCGAGGGCGGGGGTCAGCTTGTGCAGCTCCGGCATCCCGTTGGCGGCCGGGCCCTGGTAGCGCACGACCGCGACGAGGTCGCGACCGTCGAGACGGCCGGACTCGAAGGCGGCGAGCAGGTCGTCCTGGTGCTCGAAGACCATCGCGGGCGCGCTGACGACCCGGTGCTGCTCGGCGACGGCGGAGACCTTGACGACCGCGCGCCCCAGCGGGCCGTCGAGCATCCGCAGCCCGCCGTCGACGGAGAACGGGTCGTCGGCGGGGCGCAGCACGGCGTGGTCGAGGGAGGCGGTGGCGCCCTCGCGCCAGGTCAGGCCGCCGTCGGCGTCGAGCACCGGCTCCGTGGTGTAGCGGGCCAGGCCGTGACCGACGATCGTCTCGACGTCCTCGTGCAGCAGGCCGGACTCGAGCAGGGTGCGCACCAGGAAGCCGATGCCGCCCGCGGCGTGGAAGTGGTTCACGTCGGCGGTGCCGTTGGGGTACATCCGGCTCAGCAGCGGTACGACGGCCGAGAGGTCCGACAGGTCGTCCCAGGTCAGGACGATGCCGGCGGCGCGCGCGATGGCCACGAGGTGCATCGTGTGGTTGGTCGAGCCGCCGCTGGCGAGCAGGGCGACGCAGGCGTTGACGACGGCCTTCTCGTCGACGAGCTCGCCGATCGGGGACGGCGTACGGTCCGGGTCGCTCTCCTGCGAGGTGCCCTGGGCCGAGAGCCCGACGACGCGACCGGCGGCGGCGCGGGTCAGGGCCTCGCGGAGGTCGGTGTCGGGGTTGACGAAGGACGAGCCCGGCAGGTGCAGGCCGAGCACCTCCATCAGCAGCTGGTTGGAGTTCGCGGTGCCGTAGAAGGTGCACGTGCCGCGCGAGTGGTAGGAGGCCGCCTCGGCCTCGAGGAGCTCCTCGCGCCCGACCAGGCCCTCGGCGTAGCGCTGGCGGACCGCGGCCTTCTCGGCGTTCGGCAGGCCCGAGGTCATCGGTCCCGCGGGGACGAAGACGGTCGGGAGGTGGCCGAAGGACAGCGCGCCGATGAGCAGGCCGGGGGTGATCTTGTCGCACACGCCGAGCATCAGCGCGCCGTCGAACATGTCGTGGGAGAGCGCGATCGCCGTCGACATCGCGATCACGTCGCGGCTGTAGAGCGAGAGCTGCATGCCGTCGCGGCCCTGGGTGATCCCGTCGCACATGGCCGGCACGCCGCCGGCGACCTGGGCGATGCCGCCGGCCCGGGCGGCGGCCGCCTTGAGCACGGGCGGGTAGGTGCCGTACGGCTGGTGCGCGGAGAGCATGTCGTTGTAGGACGTCACGATCGCGACGTTGGCCTTGGTCCGACCGCGCAGCACCGCCTTCTCGCCGGCCTCGCTGGCCGCGAAGCCGTGGGCCAGGTTGGCGCAGCCCAGGCGGGTGCGGGCGGCCCCGCCGGCCGAGCCGGCCTCGACGGCGGCACGCGTGCGACGCAGGTACGCCGACCGGGTCGCCGCGCTGCGGGCGACCAGCCGGTCGGTGACCTCGGCCAGCACCGGGTGCGGCGCGGGCAGCGTCAGGTCGGGTCGGGGGACGTGGGCGCCGGGGTCGGCGGCGGGCGTGCGGGAGGGCTCGCTGATCGGGGTGCTCATGCGTCGGGCTCCTGCCAGGATCGGCCGTCCCGCTCGATGAGCGTGGTGGCGGCGGTGGGTCCGCTGGTGCCGGCGGCGTAGCGGCGGGGTCGGTCGGGCGAGGCCGCCCAGCGGTTCAGGACGGGCTCGGCCCAGGTCCAGGCGGCCTCGATCTCGTCGCGGCGCATGAACAGCGTCGCGTTGCCCTTGACGACGTCCATGATCAGCCGCTCGTAGGCGTCCGGGGAGCGCTGGTCGAAGGCGTCGGCGTAGGAGAGGTCGAGGGAGACCGGGCGCAGCCGGTAGCCGCCGGGACCGGGCTCCTTGGCGGTCAGGTGCAGGCGCATGCCCTCGTCGGGCTGGACCTGGATGTGCAGCCGGTTGGCCTCGGTGTGGCCCTCGGCGTGCGGGAACATCGAGTGCGGCGGGTGCTTGAAGACGACCACGATCTCGGAGGTCCGCTCGGCCATCCGCTTGCCGGTGCGCAGGTAGAACGGGACGCCGGCCCACCGCCAGTTCTGGACCTCGGTGCGCAGGGCCACGAAGGTCTCGGTGCGGCTGCCGCCCTCGGGCGCCGCGTCGCCGAGGTCGTCGGCGTAGGACGCCACGGGCTCGCCGTCGACCAGCCCGGCGGCGTACGCGCCCCGGACGGTGTCGCGGTCGACGTCCTCGGGCGTCATCGGCTTGAGGGCCTGGAGGACCTTGAGCTTCTCGTCGCGCACGGTCTCGCGGCCGATGTAGGTCGGCGGCTCCATCGCGACCAGGCACAGCAGCTGGAGCAGGTGGTTCTGCACCATGTCGCGCAGCGCGCCGGCGCGGTCGTAGTAGGGGCCGCGGTCGGCGACGCCGAGGGACTCGGCCACGGTGATCTGCACGTGGTCGACCCAGCGGGAGTTCCACAGGGGCTCGAGGAAGGTGTTGGCGAAGCGCGTGACGAGCAGGTTCTGCACGCTCTCCTTGCCCAGGTAGTGGTCGATGCGGAAGATCTGCGGCTCGGTGAAGACGCCCCCGACGGCGTCGTTGACCGCCTGGGAGGAGGCGAGGTCGTGGCCGATCGGCTTCTCCATCACCACGCGGGAGCGCTCGGTGACCAGGCCGACCTGGTCGAGCTGGTCGCAGATCAGGCCGAACACGCTCGGCGGGACGGCGAGGTAGAAGACCTGCACGGCCTCCTCGACGCGGGGACGGTCCTTGAGCATCCCGTGCAGCAGGTGCCAGCTCTCGGCGTCGTCGAACTCGAGGCTGACGTGGTGCAGCCGGGCCAGCAGCCGGTCGACGGCGCCGGCGTACAGGTCGGAGGCCTCGACGTGGGCACTGAGCGCGGACCGGACCTCGGCGCGGTAGGCCTCGTCGTCGAGCTCGGCGCGGGAGACGCCGATGATGCGCGTGTCGTCGGGCAGCTGGCCCTCGACGTCGCGGCGGTAGAGGGCGGGCAGCAGCTTGCGGAGGGCGAGGTCGCCGGTGCCACCGAAGACGACGAAGTCGCAGACCTGGGGCGCGACGTGGGGGGAGGGGGTGTCGGGCATGTCAGCCACGGTAGACCTCTTCAGTGCGAAAGCAAACGCACTTCAGCATTTTTCGGTTAGAAGTTGGTGAACTTCAGGGGTCGGCTGGTTGGATGGTCGGTGATGAGCGACACGATCACGGTCCACAGCAACGGGGTGGGCGCAGCGACGGCCGGCGAGCTGCTCGAGCTGGTCCGCACCGGACGCGCCAGCACCCGCGCCGATCTGGCGCGCGCCACGCGGCTCTCGCGCACCGCGATCGGGTCGAGGCTCGCGCTGCTGCTCGAGGCGGGGCTGCTGCGCGAGGGTGCGGGGTTGCCCTCGACCGGTGGTCGGCGTCCTACCGGGCTGGTCTTCGCCGCCGACGCCGGTCTGGTGCTCGCCGCCGCGCTGGGTCGCTCCCGCAGCCAGCTCGCCGTCGTCGACCTCGGTGGCAGGGAGCTGGTCAGCTCCGAGCGCGAGCACGCGCCCGGCACCGGGCCGGCCGAGCTGATGCCCGCCGTCGCCGACGGGTTGCGCGAGCTGCTGGCCGGCGTACGCGCCGACGGGGCGCGAGGCGGCCGTGCTCGGGGTCGGGGTGACGCTGCCCGGCACGGTGGACGGCGTACGTGGGGCCAGCGTCGACTCCCCGGTGATGTCGGGCTGGGACGGCGTCGAGCTGGCGCCGTACCTGACCGGGCTCGGGGGCCGGCCCGACGAGCACGCCGACGCGCCGCTGTTCCTGGCCAACGACGCCGACGCGCTGGCGCGCTCCGAGCGGCTGGGTCGCACCGGCGCCTTCGAGGACGTGCTGGTCGTCAAGGCCTCCACGGGGCTGGGGCTCGGCATCATCGCGGGCCGCGAGATCGTGACCGGGCACCTCGGGGCCGCAGGCGAGATCGGGCACACGCCGGTGCCCGCCGCGGCCGGGCTGACCTGCCGCTGCGGGGCGACCGGCTGCCTCGAGACCGTGGCAGCCGGGTGGGCGCTGGTCTCGCAGCTGGCCGAGCGCGGTCGCGAGGTCACCCACGTGCGTGACCTGGTCGCGCTCGCGCTCGACGGTGACGGCGAGGCGCGCGGTCTGCTGCGCGAGGGCGGCCGCCAGCTCGGCGAGGTGCTCGCCGTCGCCGTCAACCTGCTCAACCCGCAGGCCATCGTGCTCGGCGGCGACATGCCGGCCGCCTTCGACACCTACGCCGCCGGGGTGCGCGAGAGCATCTACGCCCGCGCCGGGGCGCTGGCGACCCGGGACCTGCAGATCCTGCCGGCGACGTACGGCGACCGCGCGGGGCTGGTCGGCTGCGCCGCCACCGTCCTCGACCACGTCCTCGACCCCGCCGCCGTGGACGCCCGCCTCTAGCCGAGGTGCCAGTGTTTGCGAGCCGAGGTGCCGCGGATTGTCGGCCGAAGTTCCTGTGATTGCTGGCCGAGGTGCCAACAATTGTCGGCCGAGAGGTCGATGGTCGCTTCGCGCGATCGCTGCTTGCCGCCGGCGCAGGCAGGTCCTCGGTGCACGTCGCCCGTCGGGCTGGCATGGACCCACCCGTACGGCGTGATGCTTGAGGGCTGACCTTGCACCTGCTGCTCGACGCTCAGCAGGCCCTTGGCCTTCGCCACCACGACCGACGCCGAGTTGGACCGTCGACGCGATCGCCTACTGCCGTGCTTGTCCGTCTGATGTGGGCGACGAGGGGGCAGCCCACGACGACTTCGTACGTCGGGCCGCGGCGGCCGCCGACCCATCCGCTCGGGTCGAGACGCGGGGCCACGTCCTGAGGGCCGCAGTGCACCACCTCGACCCGGTCATCGGCCTCGACGTCCCCGGCCGCGCTGGACGGCACCGGGCGGCGTACTCCCGACTAGCGTGAGGTCACCGTGCTGGGCCCGCGACGAGTCGGCTGCCTCTGCTCGGCTCGCAAACGCTGGCACTTCGCCCGACAAACAGCGGCACCTCGGCCGACAAACGCTGGCACCTCGGCCGACAAACATTGGAACCTCGGCCGACAAACAGCGGAACCTCGGCGGTCAGAGGTCGAGCTTGTAGCCCAGCCCGCGGACGGTGACGAGGTACTTCGGCTCGCCGGGGTCGGGTTCGAGCTTGGCGCGCAGCCGCTTGACGTGGACGTCGAGGGTCTTGGTGTCGCCGACGTAGTCGGAGCCCCAGACCCGGTCGATGAGCTGGCCGCGGGTGAGCACGCGGCCGGGGTTGCGCAGGAACATCTCGAGCAGCTCGAACTCCTTGAGCGGCAGCTTCTGCTCCGAGCCGTCGACGGTGACGACGTGGCGCTCGACGTCCATCCGGACGGGGCCGGACTCCAGGGTGTCGGGCACCAGGTCGGCCTCGCCACCACGGCGCAGGACCGCCCGGATCCGGGCGACCAGCTCGCGCGGCGAGTAGGGCTTGGTGACGTAGTCGTCGGCTCCGAGCTCGAGGCCCACGATCTTGTCGATCTCGTCGTCCTTGGCGCTGACCATGATGACCGGCACCGACGAGGTCTGCCGGATCTGGCGGCACACCTCCGTGCCGGGGATGCCGGGCAGCATCAGGTCGAGCAGGACGACGTCGGCGCCGAAGCGCTCGAAGTCGGCCAGGGCGGCGTTGCCGTCGGCGGCGACGGACACCTCGAAGCCCTCGCGACGCAGCATGTAGGAGAGCGCGTCGGAATAGCTCTCCTCGTCCTCGACGACGAGCACCCGGGTCATCGACGGTCCTCCTGCTCTTCCGGGGCTGCGGTGCCCTCTGCCTCGGCCGGGTCGAGCAGCTCCACGCCTTCGTCCACGACGTCATCATGCTCGTCCTCGTCGAGGAAGTCTTCCTCGGTGCCCGGCGCGCGCTCCCGGGCCAGGGGCAGCGTGAGGGTGAAGGTCGAGCCCTGACCCTGCTGCGACCAGACCCGGACGTCGCCGCCGTGGCTCGCGGCGACGTGCTTGACGATCGACAGGCCCAGTCCGGTGCCACCGGTCGAGCGGTGCCGGGCGGGGTCGACGCGGTAGAAGCGCTCGAAGATGCGGTCGATCTCGCCGGTCGGGATGCCGATGCCCTGGTCGACCACCGAGATCTCGAGGACGCCGGGCTCGTCGGGCTCGCCGTCACCGCCGACGCTCTTGGTGGTGACCAGCACCGTGGAGCCGGTCTCGGAGTACGCCACGGCGTTGGCGACGAGGTTGCTGACCGCCGCGGCGATCTGCTCCTCGCTGCCGTGCACCTTCAGCCCGGGGGTCCCCCCGGTGACGACGCTGACCTGGCGCGCACTGGCGTCGATCGCGCTGGTGTCGATGGCCACGGCGATCACGTCGTCGACGGAGACGGGCACCGGCCGGTCCAGGGGCTCGTCGCCCTGCAGCCGGGACAGCTCGATGACCTGCTGGACCAGGCGGCTCAGGCGCTCGCCCTCGGTCACCATCCGGTGGGCGAAGCGACGTACCGCCTCCGGGTCGTCGGCGGCGTCGTGGATGGCCTCGGCGAGCAGGCGCATCGCGCCCACGGGGGTCTTCAGCTCGTGACTGACGTTGGCCACGAAGTCGCGGCGCACGGCCTCGACACGACGCTCGCGCGTACGGTCCTCGACCAGGGCCAGCACGAGACGGTGGCCCAGCGGCGCGACCCGCGCGTGACGTGGCGTGCGGGCGCACCGGGGCGCTCCATCAGCAGCTCGGTCTCCCTGATCTGGCCGTCGCGGCGCACGCGGGCGACGAGGTCGGCGAGCTCCTCGGAGGCGAGGGCGGTGCCGCGCACCAGCCCGAGGGCGTACGCCGGGGCGCTGGCCTTCACGACCAGGTCGCCGTCGTCGACCACCACCGCGCTCGAGCGCAGCACCGAGAGCACCGCGGCGACCCCGGCCGGGACGACGGGCTCCTGCGGCACCGCGCCGAGGTGCTGCTCGCGGTCGCTGACGTGCCAGGCCAGGACGGCGCCGCCGGCCACGACGGCGCCCATCAGCGCGGCGAGGAACGCCTGGGTCGTGGGGTCCACAGCTCGATCGTACGGCGCCCAGCCTGCGCGGGTGCCACCTCGACGTGGCCCGTCGCCGGTGCGATCGAGAGTTCACCCGTGGTTCACCTGCTGCCCATCCGCGGTCGTCCGGCCCGATACCGACCAGCGCCTAGGCTGCGGGTATGCGCGATGTCTTCCATGAGCAGCTCGACGGCATGTTCGCCGACCTTGCGAGCATCTGCCGGCGCGTCGAGACCGCCGTCGGCCTGGCCACCCGCGCCCTCACCGAGGGTGACGTCGTGATCGCCGAGCAGGTGATCAGTGACGACAAGGAGATCGACATCGCCCGCGAGCGGGTCGAGGACACGGCCTTCAACCTGCTCTCGCTGCAGCAGCCGGTGGCCGGTGACCTGCGTACGGTCGTGGCCGGTCTGCGGATGGTCAGCGAGCTCGAGCGGATGGGCGACCTGTCGGTCCACGTCGCCAAGATCGCCCGCCTGCGGGTGCCGGAGATCGCCGTGCCCGCCGAGGTCCAGCCGACGATCAACAAGATGGCGATGACCGCCGAGGACATGGTCTCCCGGGTCGCGAAGATCATCGCGACCCGCGACGTGGAGGCCGCCATCGAGCTCGGCCGCGACGACGAGATCATGGACCGCCTACGCCGCCAGAGCTTCACCGAGCTGCTCTCCGACGACTGGGCGCACGGCGTCGAGGCCGCCGTCGACCTCGCGCTGCTCGGCCGCTACTACGAGCGGATCGCCGACCACGCGGTCTCGGTCGCCAACCGTGTCGTCTTCGTCGTCACCGGCGAGCACCCCGGGTCGCGCAGCCGCGCCTGACCCGCGCTGAAGCACGGGCCCGCGCTCGGGCCAGGGCTCAGCGGCCCTGGCTGGCCACGGCGGCGGCCGCCGCCTCGGCGGCCTCCGGGTCGAGGTACTCCCCGCCGGGCACGGTGGGCCTGAGGTCGTCGTCGAGGCGGTAGACCAGCGGCTGACCGGTGGGGATGTTCAGCCCCGCGATCTCGTCGTCGCCGATGCCGTCGAGGTGCTTGACCAGCGCCCGCAGGCTGTTGCCGTGCGCGGCGACGAGCACGACCTGACCGGCGCGCAGGTCGGGCACCACCGCGGACTCCCAGTACGGCAGGAACCGGGTGATCACGTCGGCCAGGCACTCGGTGCGCGGCATGTCGTCGCCGAGGTCGGCGTACTGCGGCAGCCCGGCCTGGGAGTGCTCGGCGTCCGGGTCCTGCTCGGGCGGCGGCGTGTCGAAGGAGCGGCGCCAGAGCATGAACTGCTCCTCGCCGTACTCCGCCAGGGTCTGCTTCTTGTCCTTGCCCTGCAGCGCGCCGTAGTGGCGCTCGTTGAGCCGCCACGAGCGGCGCACCGGGATCCAGTGCCGGTCGGCCTCGTCGAGGGCGAGGTGCGCGGTGCTGATCGCGCGGCGCAGCAGGGAGGTGTGCAGCACGTCGGGCAGCAGGCCCGCCTCGCGCAGCAGGCGGCCACCGGCGACCGCCTCGCCGCGTCCCTTCTCGTTGAGCGGGACGTCGACCCACCCGGTGAACAGGTTCTTGGCGTTCCACTCGCTCTCGCCGTGGCGCAGCAGGATCAGGGTGTGGCTCATGCGGGTCCCCCCTCGGGATCGGTACGTCGTCCGGCTCGGGTCACTCGGCGGCGGGCTCCGGCAGCTCGCACTCGTAGGGGTCCCCGGCCTCCGTGGTGGCCTCGGACTCGGACTCCGCCGACTCCTCGATCCGCCGACTCCTCGGACTCGGCCGCCTCGGCGGACTCCTCGGACTCCGGCGTCGAGGCACCGCCGGCACCGCCCGACGAGCCGTCGCCCTCGGCGGCCAGCGCCTCGGCGGAGTTGTCGAGACCCTCCCACTGGCGACAGGACGGGACGACCGGGATCTCGAGCGAGGTCGACTCCCCGCTCGCGAAGACCAGGTCGACCGTGACGAAGTCGCCGGGGACGAAGTCGCCGGTGACGACCACGTCCTGGGGGTCGCTGACGAGGCTGGGGTCTCCCTCGGTGAGGGCGGGGGCAGCGGCGTTGCCGAGGGTGACACGTCCGCGCGGCGGGATCTCGATCGGCTCGAGCGACTCCGCCGCGACGACCGTGCCCGTGGTCGTGTCGGTGCCCGTGAGCTCGGTGAAGCTCGCCGGTTCGGTGGGGTCGTTGTTGACCAGGGTCGACACGAAGGTGCCCGAGCCGGCCTGGCCGGAGACGATGACGGTGCCGAGCACGTCGACCTGGCCGGCGCGGTCGTCGACGCCCATCGAGATGGTGTTGACCCGGTTCGTGGCGTAGTTGAAGCCGCACGAGGACAGGACCGGTGCCGCGACGAGCAGCGCGGAGACCGCGAGCGTGGCGCGTCGGGCGGGGGAGGGGCGGCGGGTCATGGCAGCGGCTGGACCTTCTCGGGCGGCGACGTCGGCGGGCGGGTCGTCGCCTGTCGCGGTGGACGAACAGACCACGGCGGGCGAGGACGGCGTCAGCCTAGCGTCCGGGAGACCCGCGGCGCCTCGCACCTCCGGGTCGCGCCGCGGCCTCAGCGGCCCGGGCCGCCGGTCGGGCCGACGACGGCCAGGAGGACGGCGAGCACCGCCGCGGCGGCACTCGAGAGGAGCAGCAACCGGTTGGCCCCGAGGCGCAGCCCCAGCCGCACCGGCACGGTCCGCCAGCCTTCCTGGTGGTCGGCGACCAGCCCGGAGGCCGAGCGCAGCAGGTGCACGGCGACGCCCAGACCTGCGGCGAGAAGCGTCACCAGCACCGACGGAGCCGGTCCGAGTGCGTCGCCGCCCCAGCCGCCGTAGGAGAGGTAGGCCGGGTAGAGGGCGAACGAGACCGCCCACGGCACCCACGACAGGCGCCCGCGGCGCAGCGCCACGTTGCCCAGCACCGTGACCGCGAGCAGGAGCAGGTAGCAGAGCCCGGCCACGACGCCGGTGGTGACGGAGAGGGGGACCACGAGCAGCACGCCGACGGTGATCGAGAACCACACGGTGCCCGGGTCGAGGTCCTCGCTCGTCTCCTCGGCAGCCCCACGGCGCGGTACGAGGGGCTTGCCCGGCAGGCGGCGCGCGTCGCGGCCGCGGTCGACGAGGTCGTTGTGCCAGCCGGCGATGGACTGGCCGACGAGGACCGTGGCCAGCACGACCAGCGCCTCGCGGGTCTCGCGGCCGGCGAGCAGGGTCGCGGCGCCGAGCGCGAGCGCGGTCAGCACCGCCTGTCGCGGGTGCGCGGCGCGCAGCAGCAGCACGGGCCAGGACCGGCGTACCCCCTCGAGGCGACCGCGCGGAGCCTCGGCCGGACGGTCCAGGTCGTCCGGCCCGTCGTCCGGCCCGTCGTCGGGCCCGTCGTCGGGCCGCTCCGCGATCGTGTGCTCGTCCGCACGGACCGCGACGAGGGTCGTGCCCTCGTCGTCGCGCTCGGCCGCGGCGGTGGTCGCGACCCCCCTCGACGAGCCGTCGGCGCTCCGTCCGGACCGCGTCCGCTGCCTCAGCCATCCCATGGCAGCAGTATCGGTCACCCGGGCCGGTTGTGGTGCACCTCACGGGCGCGAAGTTCGCTCCGGGCGCGCGATCGCCTACCCCCCGCGGGGTGTACGGCGGCGCCGAACCGCTGCGTCGGACCATAAGAAGTCGGCGGTGTCAAGCCTCCAGAAGGGCTCTGACCTGCACAAACGGTGTCAGCAGCACGCCAGGGACGTGGTAAAGTAGGACTCCCTAGGAAGGGGCACATCACCTATGACATTTTCCGTCGGAGAAACGGTCGTCTACCCGAACCACGGGGCCGCCGTCATCGAGGACATCGAGACTCGCCAGATCAAGGGGGAGGACCGGGAGTACCTCGTCCTTCGGATCGTCGCCCAGCAGGACCTCGTGGTCCGGGTGCCGGCGTGCAACCTCGACCTCGTCGGGGTCCGCGACGTGGTGGACAAGGAGGGCCTGGACCGGGTCTTCGACGTCCTGCGTGCCGAGCACGTCGAGGAGCCGACCAACTGGTCGCGCCGTTACAAGGCGAACCTGGAGAAGCTGCACAGCGGCGACGTCATGAAGGTCTCGGAGGTCGTACGTGACCTGTGGCGTCGCGAGCGGGACCGCGGCCTGTCCGCGGGGGAGAAGCGGATGCTGGCCAAGGCGCGCCAGATCCTCGTCTCCGAGCTCGCGCTCGCCGAGAAGACCAACGAGGACAAGGCCGAGACGATCCTCGACGAGGTCCTCGCCGGCTGAGACCGTGCCGTCGCCGAGACCCCCGCCGCCTCCGGGCTGCGGGGGTCTCGTCGTCTCGGGGCCGGGAGGTCGGCCGTGCGGCCGGTACGGGGGGCCTCCTGCGGCGCCCGAGGGCTGGACCGTGAGCCGGCGGGTGCGCCGGCCGTCCTACGCTGCTCGACACCATGAGCCGCGACCCGTACGACCCGTACGACCTGCCCGAGCGCCCGCCCGCCCTCGGGACGGTCGTGGAGCAGGACCGCGGCGCGCTCCCGTTCGCGCTGCTGCACGGTGAGGCGCTCGTCGCGTGCGCAGCGTGGGGGCTCGGCGAGTCGGGGGTGACGCCGCTCGACACCGGTACGCCGTGGTCCTCGGTCGTGGCCTCGGAGGAGCCGTTCGTGCTCCACGACGCCCTGTGCCCGGCCACGCCCGGGTGGTTCATCGCCGAGTGCGTCGAGCGCAGCCTGGCGGTCGATCGCGTCGTGGTGGGGGTGCGTGCCGTCACCGACACCGTCAAGCGGGTCGAGGGCGGGGTGGTCGGCGCGACGCTCGACCGCGAGCAGCTGTGGTCGGTCGCCTCCCCGCTGGTCCTGCCGCCCCGCGTCGTCGCGGCCCTCGGTGAGCACGGCGGACACGGGCCGGACGCGCTCGACGCCGGGCTCGACCTCGCCCGGCTCGTCCGGGCCCTCGCCAGGCTCGACCCGTCGTACGGCGCGGAGCACCGGGAGGCCCCGGCCGAGGCGATGCGGGTCGGCTCCTCCGAGGACGTCGGCGTCCTGGAGGCGATGACCCGACCCGATCGGGCCGGCTGAGTCAGACCGGGCGCTGCGCGAGCAGTGCGCCCGCCACCTCGAGGTCGCCGGCCACGGTGATCTTGAGGTTCGACGGCGCTCCTGGGATCGCCACGACCGTCACGGCCCCGTCGGTCCCGTCGGCGCCGTCGGCGTCGTCGTCGGCGTAGCGCTCGAGCGTGCCGGCGGTGTCGGTGGCCACGAACCCGTCGACGGCGGCGCGGGCGTACGCCGCCAGCAGCGGTCCGGCCCGGAAGGCCTGCGGCGTCTGCACGACCATCGCACCGCCACCGTCGAGCGGGTCGGCCTCGCCCGTGCGGGCCAGCAGCCCGGCGACCGGCACGCCCGGGATCGCCCCGCCGTGCTCGCGTGCGGCGTGCAGCGCCGCGACGAAGAGCGCTGTCGTGCACAGGGGCCTCGCCCCGTCGTGGATCGCGACCGCGTCGATCTGGCCGGCCTCCACCTCCGCGCGGAGCACCTGCAGCGCCGCCCACTCGGAGTCGTGCCGGGTGCGACCACCCACGACCAGGGTGACCTCGCGCCCTCCGAGCGCCGGGTCCTGCGCCGGGCCCAGGACCGGACGCAGTGCGGCCGCGACGTCGTCCTGCTCGCCGTCGCGCACGACCACGACCACCCGGACGACCCCGGGGACCGCGAGCGCGGTGTCCACGCAGTGGGCGACCACGGCCCGACCGCCGAGCGGGAGCAGGATCTTGTTGACCTCGGCCCCGAGCCTCGTGCCGGAACCGGCCGCGACGACGACGACGGCGGATCCGGGCACGGCCGGAGTCTAGGTGGTCGCGTCGGCCCGACCGCGGGCCCGGTCGACGATGCCTGCGCTGGGCCTGCACCGGGTCTGCACGAGGTTTGCACGGCTGTAACACAGCGAAACAGCCTCCGAACACTCCCCACCTAGGTTCGCACCCATGGTCACGCGAGGTGCTCGGGCCCGCGCGGGATCGCAGGTGTGGCAGCCCGTGTGCCGCCTGGCCGAGCTCCAGGTCGGGCGCGGCGTGAGCGCGCTGGTGCACGGCCAGGGGGTGGCGATCTTCCGGACCGGCGCCGAGGAGGTGCTCGCCATCGGCAACCACGACCCGTTCCTGCGGACCTCCTCGCTGGCACGGGGCATCGTGGGGGTGCGGGACGGGGCGCTCTTCGTCGGCTCACCCAGCCACGGTCACGTCTTCGACCTGCGCACCGGGTGCTGTCTCGACGAGCCGCACGCCCACGTCCCGACGTACGCCGTGAAGGTGCTCGAAGGTGTCGTGCTCGTCGGTCCTCGCAACTGTCCCTGAGCCCGGCTCGCTTGCGACCCGGCCTCAGCCCCCGGCCTCAGCCCGCGGCCCGCACCGCCACGACCAGCGCCGTCGCGATCGCCGCGACGCCCTCACCGCGCCCGGTCAGGCCCAGTCCGTCGGTGGTGGTGGCGGCCACGGTGACGGGCGCGCCGACCGCTGCCGAGAGCACCGCCTCCGCCTCGGCGCGTCGAGGTCCCAGGCGGGGTCGCTCACCCAGCACCTGCACCGAGACGTTGCCGACCTCGAAGCCGGCCGCCCGCACCCGCGCCGCGGTCTCGGTCAGCAGGGCCGCCCCGGAGGCGCCGGCCCAGGCGGGGTCGCTGGTGCCGAACTGCGACCCGAGATCCCCGATCCCGGCCGCCGCGAGCAGCGCGTCGCAGGCCGCGTGCGCGGCGACGTCGGCGTCGGAGTGGCCCTCGAGGCCCGCAGGCTCCTCGGGCCAGTGCAGGCCGGCCAGGTGCATCGGCACCCCGGCGGCGAGCCGGTGGACGTCGATGCCCGTCCCGACCCGCGGCAGCGGGCCGTGGGGTGCGAAGTTCACGTCATGATCATGCCTGAGCAACACTGGGAGGCATGAGCACGCCCACCGGTTCCTGGTCGCTGGCCGGCCTCACCGCCGGCGGTGCCGGACTCGCGGCGGGCTACCTCAGCGCGACCCTGCTCGGCATCCGCGAGTCACCGGTGGTCGCCGCGGCCGAGACCGTCGTGGCGCTGACCCCGGGATCGGTGGCCGAGTCCCTGATCCAGCTCGTCGGACGCGCCGACAAGCCCCTGCTCGTGAGCGGCGTCGTGATCGTCGTCGGCCTCGTCGTGGCCGGCATCGGGAGGCTGGCCCGGCGCAGCTGGCCCGCCGCGGTCCTCGCGCTCACGGCCCTCGCGAGCGTGGGTGGCGTGTGCGTGATGACCCGCCCGGGCTCGACCCTGACCAGCCTGGTGCCGGTCCTCGTCGGGCTGGTCGTCCAGGTCGCGGTGCTCTCGACCCTGACCAACGTGCTCCGCGAGGCCGAGACGGCGTACGGCGCGGGCGCCGACGACGCGAGCGCGACGGCGGCCCGCTCCCGCCGGGGCTTCCTGGTCGGCATCGGCGTCGTGGTCGCGCTCAGCGCGATCGGCACCGTCGGTGCGCGGGTCGCGGGGCGGACCCGGCGCGCGGTCGAGGCCAGCCGGCAGCTGCTGCGGCTGCAGGGCGTCAGCGCTCCCAGCGTCCCGGCCTCGGTGCGCCTGGTCGAGGTGCCGGGCTCGCAGCCGTGGATGACGCCGGTCGCGGACTTCTACCGCATCGACACCGCCATCTCGACGCCGGCGATCGAGCCCAGCGAGTGGCGCCTGCGCATCCACGGGATGGTCGAGCGCGAGCTGGAGATCGGCTACGACGACCTGCTCGCCCGGGAGATGACCGAGGAGTGGATCACGCTCAACTGCGTCAGCAACGTCGTCGGCGGCTCGCTGATCGGCAACGCCTGGTTCAGCGGCGTGAGCCTGGCTGCCCTGCTCGACGAGGCCGGCGTCAGCGCGGAGGCCGACGCCCTGCTGCAGACCTCCGAGGACGGCTGGACCTGCGGCACGCCGCTGTCCGCGGTCACCGACGGACGCAAGGCGATGCTCGCCGTCGCGATGGACGGCAGGCCGCTGCCGATCGAGCACGGCTTCCCGGTGCGCACGGTGGTGCCCGGCCTGTACGGCTACGTCTCGGCGACCAAGTGGCTCGTCGACATCGAGGTCACCCGGTTCGCCGACTTCTCGGCGTTCTGGACCCAGCGCGGCTGGGGCGAGAGGGGCCCCGTCAAGATCGCCTCCCGCATCGACGTGCCCCGCTCCGGCGCCGGCGTGGCTGCGGGCAAGGTCGACGTCGGCGGCGTCGCCTGGCACCAGCACACCGGCATCGCCGGGGTCGAGGTCGCCGTCGACGGCGGCCCGTGGGTGGCCGCCGACATCGCGCCCGTGCCCGGCGAGGACTGCTGGGTGCCCTGGTCGACGACCGTCGACCTCGCCGTCGGGCAGCACGAGCTGCGGGTGCGCGCGACCGGCAAGGACGGCGGGGTGCAGACCGGGGTCGAGGCCGACGTGCTC
Organism: uncultured Actinomycetota bacterium; assembly: GCA_963714475.1. Classification (GTDB taxonomy): domain Bacteria; phylum Actinomycetota; class Actinomycetes; order Propionibacteriales; family Nocardioidaceae; genus Nocardioides. The sequence goes on along the minus strand of CAVQOP010000001.1, from coordinate 888,190 downwards.
CCCGACGGAGCGACCGGGTGGCACAGCATCGAGGTCGACGCCGGCTGAGGGCCCACCGGGGGCGCTACCAGTTGGGCTGGCCTCCGCCGGGGAGCGGGTGGTCGCGGTCGGCGATGACGTAGGTCAGGCCCCCGGACCTGGTCAGCCAGGCGCGTTCGAACTCCGCGCGGGCGTAGGTGCGTCGCACCGAGGAGCTCGAGCTCGCGGCCGGGTCGTTGACCACCACGTCGCCGTCGCGGTCGAAGCCGACCACGACCAGGAGGTGGCCGTCGCTGGCCGAGATCGGCGCGCCGCGCAGCTCGCCGGCGCCGAAGGAGATCGAGGTGATCAGCGGGATCCCGGCGGCGATGAACTTCTCGGCCTGGCGGGCGTCGCGCAGCCGCGTCACGAAGCTGGAGCCGCTCCGGCCCAGCCGGGTCGCGGCGTAGGCGGTGTTGAAGGGCCAGTTCCCCGTGCCCTCGTAGGCGTGGTCGAAGGTGTGTCGGGCAGCGTGGTCGACCACCGGGTCGGGGTGGCCCGCCGGGAGCCACGAGGTCGCCCGGGGGCCGGGCAGCGCGTCGTAGTAGCCGAGCACCATCGACGTCGACGTGGGGCTGCACCAGGCCTCGCCGCCGTTGCCCCACTGCGGGTAGTGGCCGCGGTGGATCATCTGGCTGAAGCGGGGCACGTCGAGCACGGTGCCTCGTACCCTGCCCGGCCGCGAGGGGGCCGGCGTCCCCGAGGGCAGCCGGGACGACATGGCGCCGATGGTGTCCAGACGGGGCGTGCTGTCCTGTCCGACGCGGCGGGCCAGGGTCACCCGGAGCTGGTAGGCCTCCAGCCCGACGCTCGAGCTCGTGGTCCACGTGTCGACCTCCACCGAGGCCTGGTCGTCGGACTGGGAGCCGAACGAGGTCCGCTCGAGGTGCTCGTCGTCGGCCGCCCACCGCGCGACGAGGTCCCACGACCCACGGCGGCCGTCGGCGTCCTTCCCGCGCACCCGCACCTCGAGGAAGCTGTCACCCGGCGTCCGCGCCGACCACGACGGCACCAGCTGGGTCAGCGCGAAGCCCGGCTCGCGCCACGGCGAGACCCAGGTGCCGGTCTCGTACGTCGTCTCGCCGAGCCGCCGCTCGCGGGTGCCGCGCGCGTCGTCGCGCAGGTGGAGCACGCCCCGGGTCACGGTCAGGCCGTCGGCCTCGCCCCGTCGCAGCGCACGCCGGGTCCACTGGTGGTAGTCGATGCTGCGCTCGGCCGCTGCGGCCTGGGTCGCGGCGGCCTGGGTCGCGGTGGCCGCGGACGCGGCCGACGCGGAGCTCATGGGCACCATCATGGCTGCTGCGAGGCCGAGCGTGGTGACCAGAGCCGGGAGACGGTGACGGGCGCGGGCGGTGCGGGCTGAGGGGGGCACCGCGCCACCGTAGGTCACAACGGCAACGTCTGCCCCACGAGTCACACAACCGGCCCGGGATGGCTGATCCGGCCCGGGGCGCTCAGTTGAGCCGACGAGGCTCCGCGGTGCCGCCCTGGTCCGGCCGGCCGACCCACCGCTTCAGCCTGCTCCACCGTGGCTCGTCGAGGACCCGGACGTCGCCGAAGAGGCAGGTGCCCGTCAGCACGATCCGCGGGGCCCCGGGGGTCAGCGGGCTCCCCGCCGAGGCGCCCTTGTGCTTGACGTCGCCGATGATCGTGCGCGAGCGCACCTCCACGACCACGCCGGCCGGCACGACCACCTCGACGTCGCCGAACGTCGTGCTGAGCTCCAACGCCGTCACCGAGGCCTCCAACGTGGCCTGACGGAGGTCGAGGCGCACGTCGCCGAACACGGTGCGCAAGGCGGCGCGCGCCGGCACCAGCCAGGCGCCGCTGCGGCGTACGTCACCGAAGATGCTCACCGCCCGGACCAGCCCGGGCCCGGGCCCCTGGCCCGGGTCCAGCACGGCTGGTCCCGCCCCCGGGCGTACGGCGGGTGCGGACTCCGCGCCGGGGAGGTCCTCGGTGAGGCGCTCGAGCTGGTCGCGGTGGGTCGCGACGAGAGCGGCCTCGACCCGGTCGGCGTGCTCCTCCAGCGTGAGGCGCCCCTCCGCCGCGGCCTGCCCGAGCAGCTCGGTCGTCACCCGCCGCTCGTCGTCGGAGGCGCGGATGCTCTCGCTCATGCGACCAGCAAAGCACCGCGCAGGCCCGTGCGCGATGCGACCCGCACCGCTGACCTCTCCTAGACTCCTGCGGTGACCTTCCGCCTCTACGACTCAGCGACCCGTGGGGTGCGCGACTTCGTGCCCCTCGTCGAGGGCCGGGCGGGGCTCTACCTGTGCGGGCTGACGGTGCAGTCGGAGCCGCACGTGGGCCACGTGCGCTCCGGGGTGGGCTTCGACGTCCTCCAGCGCTGGCTGCGCCATCGCGGCTACGACGTCGCCTTCATCCGCAACCTCACCGACATCGACGACAAGATCCTGGCCAAGGCCGCCGAGCAGGGTCGCGAGTGGTACGACCTCGCCTACACGATGCGCCGCGAGCTGGACGCGGCCTACGCCGCCCTGAACGTGGCGCCGCCGACCTACGAGCCGGCCGCGACCGGTCACGTGCCGGAGATGGTCGAGCTGATCGCCGAGCTCATCGACCGCGGCCACGCCTACGCCGCCGAGGACGGCTCGGCCGACGTCTACTTCGACGTCCGCTCGTGGCCGACGTACGGCGAGCTGACGCACCAGGGCATCGACGACATGGAGGCCGCCGGCGACGCCGACCCGCGCGGCAAGCGCGACCCGCGCGACTTCGCGCTCTGGAAGAGCGCGAAGGACGGCGAGCCGGTGACCGCGTCGTGGCCCAGCCCGTGGGGCCGCGGGCGGCCGGGGTGGCACATCGAGTGCTCCGCGATGGCCGGGAAGTACCTCGGGCCCGCCTTCGACATCCACGGCGGGGGCGTCGACCTGCGCTTCCCCCACCACGAGAACGAGCAGGCGCAGTCCCGGGCCGCCGGCCGTGACTTCGCGACGTACTGGATGCACAACGCGTGGATCACCACCTCCGGGGAGAAGATGAGCAAGTCGCTCGGCAACTCCCTGGTCGTCTCCTCCGTGCTGGAGCGGGTGCGCGGGATCGAGCTGCGCTTCTACCTGGTCGCGGCGCACTACCGCAGCCACGTCGAGTTCTCCTTCGAGGCCCTCGAGGAGTCCGCGTCCGGGTTCCGCCGGGTCGAGGCGTTCCTCGCCCGTGCCGGTGACGACACCCCGGGCGAGGACCTGCCCGAGCCCTTCGTGGCGGCCCTGGACGACGACCTCGCGACGCCGGCCGCGGTGGCGGTGCTGCACGACAGCGTGCGCGAGGGCAACCGGGCGCTCGACGCCGGCGACAGGGCCCGGGCCGCGGAGCTCGCCGCGAGCGTCGCGGCGATGCTCGACGTGCTCGGTCTGCACCCCCGCGACTTCGCGACCGGCGGCGGCCACGACGCCGCCCTGACCTCGGCGGTGGACGCTCCTCGTCCGCGGCCTGCTCGACCAGCGCGCGGCCGCCAGGGCCGCGAAGGACTTCGGCGCCGCCGACGCCATCCGCGACCAGATCAAGGCCGCCGGCATCGAGGTCGAGGACACCCCCGACGGACCGAAGTGGAGCCTCACCTGATGGCAGGGAACTCGCAGCGCAAGGGCTCGATCCGCAAGTCGAGCAAGAGCCCGACGGCCGGGTCCGGTGGCCGGGTCCGACGCGGTCTGGAGGGCAAGGGCCCGACGCCGAAGGCCAAGGACCGGCCGTACCACAAGTCCTACAAGTCCGCCGGCTCCGGCTCCGGGGGCGGCTCCGGCTCGGGGTCGGGGTCGAGTGGCGGGGGTCCGCGCGGCGGGGGCAGGCGGCCCGCCGGTCGCGGCGGCAAGAAGAGCGGCGAGTCGGAGTGGATCGCCGGGCGCAACCCGGTGGTCGAGGCGCTGCGTGAGGGTGTCCCGGTGACCGGGCTCTTCGTCGCGGAGGGCACCGAGCGCGACGGGCGGGTGCGCGAGGCCTTCGAGCTGGCCGCCGAGCGCGGGGTGAGCCTGCTCGAGACCAGCCGCGGCGAGCTGGACCGGATGACCAACGGAGCGGTGCACCAGGGCCTGGCCGCGCGGATCCCGGCCTACGAGTACGCCCACCCCGACGACCTGCTGGCCCTGGCCGCCGAGCGACGTGAGCCGGCCCTGGTCGTCGCGCTCGACTCGGTCACCGACCCCCGCAACCTCGGGGCCGTCGTCCGCAGCGCGGCCGGCTTCGGTGCGCACGGCGTCGTCGTGCCCGAGCGCCGCGCCGCGGGGATGACGGCCTCGGCCTGGAAGACCTCCGCCGGCGCCGCCGCCCGGATCCCCGTCGCGCAGACGGTCAACCTGGTCCGCCAGCTCAAGGCGTACCAGTCGGCGGGCTGCATGGTCGTCGGCCTGGCCGCCGACGGCGACGTCTCCCTGCCCGACCTCGACCTCGCCGACGGCCCCCTCGTGGTCGTCGTCGGCGCCGAGGGTGGCGGCCTCTCGCGCCTGGTCTCGGAGACCTGCGACCAGCTCGTGTCGATCCCGATGGCGAACTCGGTGGAGTCCCTCAACGCCGGCGTCGCCGCCTCCGTCGCCCTCTACTCGATCGCCCAGGCCCGCCGTACCGCCCCCTAGCCCCGCCGAGGTGCCAGGGTTTGTCGGCCGAGGTTTCAGGGTTTGTCAGCCGAGGTGCCAGGGATTGTCAGCCGAAGTGACGCAGTTTGCTGGCCGAGGTCTCACGAACGGTACGTCGGACCGCGCCGAGGCCGAACCGCGAGCGTCATCCGGTCCGGCGGTGGCGTCCGGCACCCTCACCCCGGGCGTAGCGGCGCTGCAGCGGCGGGGTGCGCTCGGCGTACGCCGTCCTGAGCTCACCGAGCCACCGGCTCAACCCCGGCTCGCCGAAGTCGCCGGCCCTGACCACGACGACCGCCCACCCGTCCCTGACCAGCGGGTCGCGGCGCGACTCGTCGTGCGCCTGCTGCTCCGGGGCGCCGTGGAAGTCCGCGCCGTCGTACTCCACACAGATGCGCAGCTCGCGGTCGCCGAGGTCGAGCCGCGCCCACCCGAACCCTCGGACGAACGTGGACACCTGGGACTCGAGGGGTGGCAGCCCAGCATCATGGATGGCGAGCCTGGTCCAGGACTCGCGCGGTGACTCGGCCCGCGGATCGATCAGGGGCACCAGCTCGCGGTACTGCGTCACGCCGCGGCGACCGGCGAACCGCGGCAGGAGGAGCCGGTGCTCGGCCTCGCCGACGCCGTGATGGCGGGCGAACGCGTCGAGCACCGCCATGGCATCGAGCCGACCCCGACGACACGCGAGATCCGCGGCGGTGCGCGCGGGCGAGGTCACGCGCACACCCTGGAGGTCGACGACGTCGGTCTCGGCGACGGTGCGCTTGCAGCCGTGGGTGCCGCGTCGTCGCGTCGCGTGAACTTTGGCGAGATCAGCGACCTCCAGCGGGCGACCGCTGCCGGCGTCCTGACGTGGACCGACGTCGACGCCGTGCAACCAGGCCGCAGAGTGGTCGACGACGACCTGGTCACGACGGAGGACGAGCTGAGCCGACCGGGCTCGGACCGCGACGCAGTCGGGCACGTCGCCGCGCACGCCGACTCCCGCGATCACGCGGCGTACGTCGCCACGCGCGAGGAGGCCGCGCAGCCGTCCCGGGCTCAGCCGCAGCTCGGGGCCGGAGAGCAGGAACGGGACGTCGGGGAGCTCGGATGCCATGCCCAGCACTCTGGCTGGCGACCGCGGCCGCGGCATCCGACCGAGGCCTTACCTGTGGACAACGTGGTGGTCGACGACGACGAACGGCACCTCGGCCGACAAACACTGGCACTTCGGCCGACAAACACTGACACCTCGGCCGACAAACACTGGCACTTCGGCCGACAAACTGTGGAACCTCGGCGGTCAGGGATCGAGCGCAGGGCCGGCCACGGCCTCGTCGGGGCGGTCGGAGAGCTGGGTGTCGATGAAGTCGTGGGCGGTGTCGAAGAGGTCGATCTCGGCGCCGGCCTGCTCGGAGAGGTACCAGCGGTGCTCGAGCAGCTGGTGGAACAGCTCGGCGGGCGCGAGCTTGCCGCGACGCTCGACGGGCACCATGGCCATCAGCGGCTCGTAGATCTCGGTGAGCCAGCGGTTCGCGACCAGGCTCCGGTCCTCGCGGCCGAGGCCGTGGAAGGCGGTGAAGGCGGCGAGGTCGTTGAGCATCCGCCGCGCCTGGTCGTCCTCGACGTTGAGCCCGGTGAGGGCCTGCAGCTCCCGGCAGTGGTGACCGAGCTCGACCACGCGGGGCTGGATGCGCACCGAGTCGCCGTCGAAGTCGGTGACGATGTCGAGCTCGGCGACGTCGAAGCCGAGGTCGTTGAGGCGTTCGATGCGCCGCTCGATGCGCCACATCTCCTCCACCGAGAACTCCTCGGCGCTGGTCAGCTCCTCCCACAGCGCGCTGTAGCGCTCCTGGAGCAGCTCGGCGACGTCGAGCGCCTCGACCTCGGGCTCGATCGAGCCGCTGGCCTGCAGGTCGAGCAGCTCGGCGAAGACGTTCTCGGTCGCCACGACCAGGTCGTGCTCGCGCATCCCGCGGGAGAGCTGGTCGCGCAGCTCCCCGGTCTCGGCGTCGACGAGGTACGCCGCGAAGCCGCCGGCGTTGCGGCGGAACAGCACGTTGGACAGCGACACGTCGCCCCAGAAGAAGTCCGCGAGGTGCAGCCGCACCAGCAGCACGACCAGCGCGTCGATCAGCGAGGGCAGGCTGTCGGCGCGGGTGCCGTGGGCGAACAGGCTGCGGTAGGGCAGCGAGAACGCGAGGTGCTCGGTGACCAGGGCGGCGGGCAGCTCCTCGCCGTCGGTGTCGACCCGCCCGGTGACCACGCCCTGCGGCACCACCGCCGGCAGCCCGAGCCGCTGCAGGTCCTTGAGCAGCTGGTACTCGCGGAAGGCGATCGGCTCGACGGTCTCCTTGATGGCGTACGTCCGACCGCGCAGCCGGACGATCCGCACCACGTGGCGGGAGAGCCCGCGGGGGAGCGGGACGACGTACTCGTCGGTCCAGTCCTCGAGCGCCACGCCCCAGGGCAGCGTCACCACCGCCGCGTCGGGGCGGCTCGCCACGATGTGCAGGGCCATGGGAACAGGCTAGAGGGTCGGCGCCCCCGGCCCCCGCTACCAGCCTTGCCGGCGTACGGCGGCGGCGGCGGCACGGCGTACGCCCGTCAGCCGACCATCTCGTCGGGGACGACCCGCCGCGTCGGGCCGGGGTCGGTCGTGAGGGTCGCGGTCAGCCAGGCCGTCACCGCGTCCCCGGGCATCGGTCGGGACAGGTGGTAGCCCTGCACGGTGTCGCAGCCCATGTCGCGCAGCACGGTCTGGGTCTCGACGTCCTCGACCCCCTCGGCCACGACCGGCAGGGCGAGGTTGTGGGCGAGGTCGACCACGGAGCGCACGAGCACCTCGTCGCGTCCCGGGCCGTCGCCGAGGCCCCGCACGAAGCTGCGGTCGATCTTGAGCTCGTCGAGGGGCAGGTTGCGCAGGTAGGACATCGAGGAGTAGCCGGTGCCGAAGTCGTCGAGCGAGACCCGGACGCCGTACTCGCGGACCCGTCGCAGGGTCGCGATGGACGTCTCGGGGTCGGTCATCAGGGTGTCCTCGGTGATCTCGAGGCACAGCAGACCCGGGGGCAGCCCCCGGAGGGCGATCTCGGCGATGATCACGTCGGCGAGCCGGTCCTGGCGCAGGCAGCGTGAGGAGATGTTGACCGCGATCGGCAGCTCGACCCCGGCCGCGCGCCAGGTGACGGCCTGGTCCAGCGCCCGGCGCAGGACGTAGAGGGTGAAGGGGTGGTTGAGGTTGGTCCGCTCCACGACGGGGACGAAGTCCGCGGGCTGGAGCATCCCGCGGACGGGGTGCTGCCAGCGGGCCAGGGCCTCGACCCCGACGACCTCGCCGGTGTCGAGCGAGACCTTGGGCTGGTAGTGCAGGACGATCTCGTCGTCGGCCAGGGCCCGGCGCAGCTCGCCGATCAGCCCCAGGCGAGCGGAGACGGTGTGGTCGTCGTGGTCGAAGTGGGTCCAGCCCAGGCGCTGCTCCTTCGCGACGTGCATCGCGGCGTCGGCGTGGCGCAGCACGGTGTCGCCGTCCTCGGGCCCGGAGGCGTCCGCGAGGCCGATGCTCACCTCGAGGTCGAGGCTGAGCCCGTCGAGGGAGTAGGGCTCGGCCAGCCGGCTGACGACCCGCTCCGCGTTGAGCTGTCCGGCCTCGGCCCCGCCCTCGGCGACGAGGACGACGAACTCGTCGCCCCCGAGGCGGCACAGGCTGTCGCCGGGGCGCAGGCACTCCCACAGCCGCCGCGCGACCTCGACGAGGACGAGGTCGCCGCACCGGTGGCCCATCGTGTCGTTGACGTCCTTGAAGCCGTCCAGGTCGAGCATCAGCACGACCGGCGCCTGCTGGGTACGCCGTCCGGCCAGGCGGGCCTGGGCGAGGCGCTCCATGAACGCCGTCCGGTTGGGCAGGCCCGTCAGTGCGTCGTGGTCGACGCCGAACGCGAGCTGCTCGGTGAGGGCGTCCTCGGCGTCGCGGGCGCGCTCGTGGACGCGCCAGCCGACCATCGCGACGACGCTGGCGGCGGCGATGGCGGCCGCGTGGATCGCGCCCCACAGCCACGGGTGCGCCTGACCGGCGGCGTGGTTGACGATCGTGGCCGGCGCGGTCGTGGCCAGCACGGCGTGGTGGGCCAGGACCAGCCCGATCGCGAGCCCGAAGGGCACCCAGGTCTGGTAGAGCGCGACGACCGGGATCATCACGAAGACGTGGAAGTGCGCCTCGACGTAGCCGTCGCCGAGGTGCACCAGGCTGGTCGAGATCGTCATCACGCCGAGGGCGGCCGCCGCGCTGCGAGCGCGCACACCGAGCCCGCCCCAGCACGCGGCCGCCGCGAGCACGACCGCGGGGAGCACGGCGAGCGCGGCGGCGCCGGCGGAGTAGCCGCGCCAGAGACCGAAGAGGGGGAGCAGCACGACCTGCACCAGCAGCACGCCGACGACCCAGCGGTGGCGGAGCGCCCAGACCTCGGTGGGCAGCGGACGACCGGCCGGCAGCCAGGACCGCACCTGCGCCCACGGGCGCCGCGCGACAGCGGTCGTGCTCATCGCCGCCTCCTGCCCGACCGGCCCCGGTGCGCCCGGTGGCCACACCCAGGGAGTACGTCGGTCCGCGCGAGGCCGACCTTGAGCCCGCGAGGCACTCAGCCCATCACGGTGCGGGAGCCGGCGGTGTCGACCGGTCGCTTGCGCGAGAAGGCCGCGAGGTCGATCTCGAGCCCGGTGTGCTCGCCGACGTAGGACACCGGGGTCTCGTCGTGGTCGCGGCCGGACTCGACCGCCTCGATGATCGCGGCGAGGTAGCGACCCGCGAGCGGGGCGTTCTTGAACTGGTTGCCGCTGGTGCCCATCGCGACGTAGAAGCCCGGTGCGTCGGTGCGGTCGTAGATCGGCGTCCAGTCGTCGGCGACGTCGTAGACCCCGACCACCCCGCTGGGGCGGTTGGGGACCACGAGGTCGGGGAGTCGCCGCGCGGCCCGCGTGACCTGGGTCTCGAAGCTGTCGAGCGTGACGTGGTGGTCGACCCGGTCGACCGCGCCGTCGCCGTCGACCCACACCAGGGGGTCGCAGTCCGGCTCGGCGCTGCCGACCATCCAGGCGCCACCCGGGCCGGGGCGCATGTAGGTGCCGACGTCGAGGTCGAAGATCGCGGGCGCGGGGTCCGCGTGGTCGTCCCAGGCCGGGGGACGGCTGACCTGGTGGACCTCCTGGCGCAGCGCGCGGACGCCGATCGTGAACTCACCGCCGACCCCCGCAAGGCGGTTGAACTCGCCCGACCACGGCCCGGCGGCGTTGACGACGACGGGCGACTCGACCGCACGACCGTCGGCCAGCGCGAGGTGCCAGGTCTCGCCGACCCGGTCGCAGGCCACGACCTCGGCGCGGTACGCCGTGCGCGCACCGTGCAGCCGGGCGGCGTACGCGAGGTTGTCGGCGGCCAGCCGGGGGTCGTCCATGAAGCCGGCGTCGGGGGTGTAGATCGCCCCGAGCCGGGCGTCGGTGTCGTCGTAGAACGCGTCGTCGGTGATCGGCTTGGCCGGCCAGTAGGCGCCGACGTCGAGCTGCGGGAACCGGGCGGCCAGCGCGTCGGCGTCGAGGTGCTCGTAGGGCACGCCGACCGCGCGCAGCAGGTCACAGCTGTGCTCGACGGAGACGACCGGGGCGTCGAGGTTGAGCATCCCGGTGCGGTGGAAGGAGGTCAGGGCGGGCGGGTCGGCCAGCGGCTGATGGGCGGGCAGGCCGAGGTGGTCGGCCCACCCCTCCCAGCAGAACTTCGCCTCCCACGCCGTCGCGGTGCTCTCGAAGGTCGAGTAGAGGAACCGGATCACCGCGCTCGAGGCACTGGTCGAGCCGTGGCCGGGGCCGGCGGCCTTGTCGAGCACGAGCACGCTGCGACCGGCCCGGGCGAGCTCGAGCGCGACCGCCGAGCCGATCACGCCGGAGCCGACGACGACGGCATCGGCGCTCAGCGAGCTGGTCTGGCTCGTCCCGGCCCGGCTCAACGGGCCTCCTCAGGCGTCGACGACGACGTCGCCGTCGGGGGTGGAGCAGCAGGGCAGGAACTTGTCCTGGGCGATCTCGCGGGGGCGGATGCCACCCTGGTGGTTCATCGCCACGCGACCGGAGAGCAGCCCGGACTTGCAGGTGCCGCACAGGCCGGTGCCGCACGAGCTCGGGATCGTGACCCCGGCCTCGCGGGCGGCCTGGAGGACCGTCGTGCCCGGCGCGCAGGAGACCTCGCGGCCGCTGCGTCCGAAGCGGACCGTGGCGTGGCCGGGGGTGGCGACCGGCACCTCCGGCACCGGCTCCACCCGCACCGGCTCCACGAGCTCGAGCGGGGCCAGGACGGGCGCGGCCTCGGTGCCGATCACGAAGCTCTCCTCGTGGCAGCGCGCGGGGTCGAGGTCGAGCGAGGCGAGGATCGTGCGGGTGGCCTCCATGTAGCCCGGAGGACCGCAGGTGAACACCTGCCGCTCGGCCAGGTCGGGCACGGCCTCGCGCAGCAGGTCGGCGCTGACCCGACCGCGGGCGCCGGTCCACGCCGGCATCCCCGGCGCGTCGCCCTCGCAGACCCACAGCAGCCACAGGCCGTCGTGGGTGGTGGCGAGGGCCTCCAGCTCGGCCCGGCAGGCCAGGTCGGCAGGGGTGCGCGCGGAGTGCACGACGACCACGTCGGCGCCCGAGGGACCGCCGAGCTCGCCGAGGTCGGCCATCGTGCGCAGCGTCGAGAGCGTCGGGGTGATCCCGCTGCCGGCCGAGAGCAGCAGGTAGCCGGCGGCGGGGTGGTCGGCGACGGTGAAGTCGCCCATCGGTCCGCGCACCTCGAGCCGCTCACCGACGACGAGACGGTCGTGGAGGTACGGCGAGAGCACGCCGCCCTCGATCCGCTTGACCGTGATCGTGAGCAGGTGGGGCCGCGAGGGCGGCGAGGAGATCGTGTAGCAGCGCTCGACGGGGACCCCGTCGACGTCGACGACCAGCGTGAGGTACTGCCCGGGCCGGAAGGCGAACCCGCCCGGCGCCAGGGGCTCCGTCGGCTCGAGCACCAGCGTGACGACGTCGTGGGTGACCTGCACCCGCCGGCGTACGACCACGCTCTGGTCCAGGCCCGTCTCCGGGGCGAGCAGGCTCTCGCCGAGCGCACGCGGGAGGTCGGGGACGACCCGCAGCACCGGCGCGTCCTGCGTGGTCAGCGTCGCCAGGCTCGGCACCCACGCGTCGTGTCCCAGCTGACTCATCGCGAGACCTCCTCGCGCATGCGGGCGACGTACCAGGACACGAACGAGTCGACCTGGCGCTCGGTCTCGGTGTAGGGCCCCGGGACGTACGCCGGGTCCGAGATGCCGCGGTAGGCCAGGCCCACGAAGGCGGCGTCCTCCTCGTTGGTGTGGCGCCAGACCTCGGTGAGCGTGTCGAGGTCGTAGTCGACGCCCTCCTCGGCGTCGGCGGCGACGAGCCAGGTCGTGCGCACCAGGGTCTGGTCGACCCCGACGGGGAACACCGCGAACGTCACGGCGTGGTCGGAGAGCGCGTGGAACCAGGCGTTGGGCTGGGCGTGCAGGCCCAGGCGGCCCATCTTGAAGTCCGGCACGTCGCCGAGCATCTTGCTCACCAGGCGGGTGCCGTCGCGGCTGAAGGACTCCCCGGCCTGGTCGAGCGGGCTGCGCTCGACCCGGAAGCCGAGCGGCCGGTCGATGAGGTCCTCGACCACGGGGTAGGGGATGCCGGCGGCCTCGCACCGTGCGCTGAGCTCGGCCTCGGCCAGCAGGAACCGGTCGTGGGAGTCACGCAGGCGGTCCGGCACCTGGTGATCCTCGAGGCCCCAGGTCTGGAAGAACGTGCAGAGCAGGTCGGGGTGGCCCTCGCAGTGGTAGCACTCCCGGTTGTTCTCCATGGTGAGCTTCCAGTTGCCGGGCTCGACGATGTCGACCTGGGCGGCGACCTTGGCCCCGGCGAGCCGGTGCGGCGCGAAGTACGGCGTGAGGGTCGCGGCGACGTCCTCGATGTCCTCGGGAGGCTCCGCGGCCAGGCAGCAGAACAGCAGCCCCTCGATCTCGCGCACGTGCACGCTCAGCAGCGACAGGCAGGCCGGGTCGATCCCGGGGCCGAGCTGCGGCGCGTGGACGAGGCGGCCGTCGGTGGCGTAGGTCCAGCGGTGGTAGCCGCACACGATGTTGCCGACCGACCCGCGCTGCTCGGGCACCAGACGGGCACCACGGTGGCGGCAGACGTTGTGGAAGGCGCGCACCTGCTCGTCGTCGTCGCGCAGCACCATCACCGAGGCGCGACCGATGTCGAGGGTGACGTAGTCGCCGGCCTCGGGGACCTCGGCGCTGGTCCCGACGAAGATCCACTGGCGGCCCCACAGCAGCTCGAGCTCGAGCTGGTGGATCTCGGGATCGGTGTACGCCGCGGCCGGCAGCGAGTGCCCCGCTCGACGCTCGTCGAGGGTCGCGAGGAGACGGGCCCGGTCGGGGGAGAGCGCCGTGGGGGCCTCGGACTGTGCCTCGTGCGGGGGCTGGTCGAGCAGGGTCATGCGGTGGTCCTCCTGGTGGGTGGGGGAGGTCGGTGGGACGGGTCGGGGTGGGTGGTGCGGGTGGTGCGGGTGTGCGGGGTCGGCGGTCGGGCGGGTCAGACGGTGACGCACAGACGCAGCGCGTCGTAGACGGCCGCATGGATGTTGCGGCTGGCCACGGCGTCGCCGATGCGGAAGAGCTGGAAGCGGCCCTCGGGGTTGGTCGCGACCGCCTGGGGCCGCACCGCGACGAGCGCCTCGTGGTCGACCTCGCCGAGGTTGGAGGAGGACGCGACGAGCTCGCGGTAGAGCTCGTCGTTGGGCAGGGTGCCGTGCTCCACGACGACGTGGTCGACGACCCGCTCGACGACGGCGTCGGTGTAGTCGGAGCCCAGGACGGCCACGAGCCGCCCGCCCTGCTCGGCGGGGACGTCGGCGCGCGCACGGCGTACGTCGAGCAGCCGGCGGGCCACGGTGAGCTCGACGTCGTGCTCGGTGAAGGCGCGCAGGTAGGCCGGGGAGTTCATCGACCCGACGCCGATGCCGATCATCCGCTCCGGGGTGACCAGCTCGACGCGCGAGCCGAGCCGGGCCAGGTGCTCGGTGGCGTCGAGCGCCGGCTCGCCGCCGTGGTCGTCGAAGACGAGGACGCGGTCGCCCGCGCGGGGGCCACGAGCACCGGTGCCGCCGAGGACGTCCCAGGTGTCGAGGACCAGCGGCTGCGCCGCGACGGGCAGGAACTCGCGGTTCGGCACGCCGCCGGTGGCCACCACGACGAGGTCGGGCTCCTCGGCCAGCACGGTGGCGACGTCGGCGTACACCCCGAAGCGCATGTCGACGCCGTGGTGCTTGGCCTCGGAGACGCGCCAGTCGACGATGCCGACGAGGTCACGCCGACGCAGTGCGGAGGAGGCCAGCAGGACCTGGCCGCCGGGGCGGTCCGCGGCCTCCAGCAGCACGACCTGGTGGCCGCGCTCCCCGAGCACCCGGGCCGCCTCGAGGCCGGCCGGGCCGGCGCCCACGACGACCGCACGCCGACGCCGACCGACGGTCGGGGCGATCACGTGCGGCATCGTGGCCTCGCGGCCGGTGGCGGCGTTGTGGATGCACTTGGCGTCGCCGGACTCATAGATCGCGTCCAGGCAGTAGCTCGCGCCGACACAGGGACGCACCCGGTCCTCCTCGCCGCGGGCGACCTTGGCCACCAGGTGCGGGTCGGCCAGCTGCGGGCGGGTCATGCCGACGAGGTCGAGCAGGCCGTCGCGGATGGCGTGGCGCGCGGTCGCGACGTCGCCGATGCGGGTGGCGTGCATGACGGGGACGTCGAGCGCACGGCGTACCTGGCCGGCGAACTCCAGGAAGGGCGCCGACGGGGTCCCCATCGAGGGGATCGCCTCCGCGAGGCGGACGTCGGACTCCACCCCGCCCTTGATCACGGACAGGAAGTCGACCCCGAGCGCGAGGTAGCGGCGCAGCACGGCCAGGGCGTCGTCGAGGCCGAGGCCGTCGGGGAGGTCCTCGTCCATGGCCATCCGGATGCCGACGCAGAAGTCCGGGCCCGACCGCGGCCCGGATCGCCTCGACCACCATCAGCGGGAACCGCAGCCGGGCCTCGGCGTCACCGCCGAAGGCGTCGTCGCGGTGGTTGGTCGCCGGGGAGGCCCAGGCGTCGAAGAGGTGGCTGTAGGCGGCGATCTCGATCCCGTCGAGCCCGGCGGCCTGGCAGCGCTGGGCGGCCTCGGCGAAGTGGCGCACGATCCGGTCGACGTCCCAGGCCTCCGCGGCCTTGGGGAACGCGCGGTGCTGCGGCTCGCGCAGGGGCGAGGGGTAGACCAGGGGCAGCCAGTCGGCGGTGTAGTTCGAGGAGCGGCGGCCCAGGTGGGTGACCTGGCACATCACCTTCGCGCCGGCCTCGTGCACGTCGTCGGCGAGGCGGGCCAGCCACGGCACGACCTCGTCGCGGTACAGCAGCATGTTGCCGAAGGCGGGCGGGCTGTCGGGGGAGACGACGGCCGAGCCGCCGATCATGGTCAGGCCGACGCCGCCGCGGGCCTTCTCGAGGTGGTAGAGCCGGTAGCGGTCCTTCGGCATCCCGTCCTCGGTGTACGCCGGCTCGTGGGAGGTCGACACCACGCGGTTGCGCAGGGCGATCCCGGCGAGGGTGTAGGGGTCGAGCAGGGGGTCCAGCGAGGGCACCAGTCCATCGTGGGGGATCCGGACCCACAAAGAAAAGCAAACGTTCTCGCCGGGAACCGTGCAATATGGTCGCATGATCGATCACCGGTTGCACGTGCTGCGGATCGTCGACGAGACCGGCACCATCACGGCCGCCGCCCAGGTGCTCGGCTACACGCCGTCGGCGGTCTCGCACCAGCTGCGCACCCTCTCGCGCGAGCTCGGCGTACCGCTGCTGGAGGCGGAGGGACGGGGGGTCCGATTGACCGCGGCGGCGACGGTGCTGCTGCGACGCAGCCACGACCTGTTCGCCCACTGGGAGTCCATCCAGGGTGAGCTCCAGCAGCTGACGGGCGAGGGGGTCGGCCGGCTGCGTCTGGCCGGGTTCTCGACCGCGGCCGCCGCGCTGCTGCCGCCCGTGGCCCGCGCGGTGAGCGACGCCTTCCCGCGCTCGCGGGTGCGCATCGTCGAGGCCGATCCCGCCGTGTGCTTCGACCTGCTGCTGGCCCAGAGCGTCGACGTCGCCGTGGTCGTCGGGGCCGTCGGGCTGCCGCCGTCCGACGACAGCCGCTTCGAGCAGTCGCCGCTGCTCGAGGACCCGCTCGACCTGCTCGTGCCGCGCGGTCACCGCCTCGCCGACCGGCGTTCCGCGCTCCTCGAGGACGCGGCGGAGGAGCCCTGGATCATGGACCGCCGCGGCAGCGCGCACCACCAGCTCGTCGCCGCCGCCTGCGTCGCCGCCGGCTTCACGCCCCGCCAGGCCCACACGGTCGTGGAGTGGGACACCGGCGCGGCCCTGGTCGCGGCGGGGTTCGGCGTCTCCCTCGTGCCGCGGCTGGCCCGGATCCCCGGTGAGGAGGGCCTGGTGCGGGTGCCGCTCGCCGGTCCGTCGAGCCCGGTGCGCTACGTGCGCACCTGCGTGCGCAGCGGGACCTCCGCGCAGCCCGAGATCGCGCTGGCGCTCCGCGAGCTGACCGTGGTCGCCGAGCGGGTGGCCACGCCCTCGGGCGGACGGCACGCCCACTACGATGACGACCGGCCCCCGGGGCCTGCGCCGGTGTAGCTCAGTTGGTAGAGCGCCTCTCTTGTAAAGAGGATGTCGCGGGTTCGACTCCTGTCACCGGCTCCGCGCCGACGTGCACCGTCGCGACGTACGGCGAGGTGGCGGCGCGCAGCAGCGCGCCGTAGCCGAGACCGAAGGTCACCTCGTCGCCGACGGACACGGTGTGGTCACCGACGTCGAGCACCAGGTGGTCGCTGCTCATCGCCAGCACGGTGATCCCCGGCGGCGGCGCGAGGCCCTCGGGGTCGGCGTCCTGGCGGCCGAGCGCGACCACCACCTGGTTGACCTCGGCCGCACCGGGCCGCGTCAGGACCGTCCCGTGGTCGGTGCCGCCGAACGCCGACTGGGCCGTCCGGCCCCACGGCCGGGCCGGCTTGCGCCGTGCCTCGACCACCTCGGCGACCAGCCTGAAGGCGTCCGTGCGCAGGCCGGGCAGCACGGTGCGGTGCAGCGGCTCGACGCCGAGCAGCAGCGCCTCACCCAGCCGCAGGTCGTTGACCCGACCCGCGTCCCCGCTGCCGAGGGCCCAGACCAGGTTGGCGGAGTTTCCGCCGGAGACCACCGCGAGCGTGACGCCGAGCGCACGCTCGACCTGCGCGACGACGCGGGACAGCTCGTCCATCTTGCTCTGGTCGGGGGCGACGCCGCTGCGACACGCCAGGTTGGTGCCGACGCCGCGCAGCCTCAGGCCGGGCAGGGCGGCGACCACCCGGGCCGCCGCGACGACGTCGTCGACGGCAAGACCCTCGCGCAGGTCGCCGAGCTCGACCATGAGGACCACCCCGTGCACGCGGCGCTGCGCGGCGGCCTCGTCCGAGAGCGCCCCGAGGACCACCGCCTCGGTGTTGAGGCTGGTCCCGCTCGCCCGGACCACGCGTGGCACCTGGCTGGGCGCCGGCGTGCGGATCAGGGTGCGGGGCGCGACGACGGCTGCCGAGGCGAGCGCCTCGAGGTTCTCGACACGGGAGTCACCCAGCCCGGTGACGCCGCCGGCGAGCATCGCGCAGGCCACCTCGGGCGAGCCGAGGACGGCCTTGATGACTCCGGTGACGCCGATCCCCGACCCGCGGAGCAGGTCGACGAGCACCCGGGCGTTGTGCGTCACCGTGGCCAGGTCGACGACCAGGCGCGGTGTGGTCACGCCCGTGCGGCGTCGCGCTCCCGGCGCAGTGCGGCGAGCTCGGGCACGACCACCGACGACCATGTCGACGAGGCGGTCGAGCGGGCGGGTGAGCGCGTCGGTGACGGGGATGCCGAGCTCGAGCTCGTAGCCGATGATCGCGGCGCTGACCTCGGCGTCGCTCATCTCCTCGTGGTTGATCGTCACGCCGATCACGCGGGTGTCGGCGAACGCCTCGATCAGCGCGATCTCGCTGGCCGACGGTCGGCATCGGCATCATCGGGAAGTCGCCGAGGACCTCCCGCTTCGGAGCGTGCTGCACGATCACGCCGCCGGGGTCGGCTGCCGCGCAGGATGTGCGCCGAGGTCAGGTACGCGGGGTGGCTCGAGCGCGCCCTGGCCCTCGACGACGATCACGTCCGGGTCCTCGCCCTCGAACGCCGCGCACCACCTGGTGCTCGACCTCGCCGGAGCAGAACTGCGGCACGATGCGCGTCCAGCGCGACGCCGTACTTCCCACCCTGGATCAGGGTGGTCTGGCCGGTCCCGACGAGCACGGCGTGGATGCCCTGCGTCGGCCAGCGCCTCCACGAGCCGCGTCGCGGTGGTGCGTTTGCCGATCGCGCCGTCGGTGCCGAGGATCGCGATCCGAGGGCAGGTGACCTCTCGATGCGTCCGGAGAACAGGTGCAGGTCGCGGGTCGGCCGAGGGCGGCGCACGTCGGTGATGGTGACCCCGGCCAGCATCGCCGCAGCGACGAACTCGGCGTCGTCGTTGAGGAACTCGTGGAGTCCGTTGACGCACGTGCATGCCGCGTGCGATGCCCTCGAGCATCGCGGTGCGCTGCTCGGCGGAGAGCAGGCCGTCGGCCGGCGCGAGCCCGCAGATCAGGTAGTCGGGGACCCGGCCGGCGTGGCGGATCGCCTCGTCGAGGTCGGCCACGACCGGGATCGCGTTCGGCGTGCCGTCGAGGACCTCCCCGGAGTCGGATCCAGCGAGCCGGCTGTCGATCACGCTGGAGATCTCGTAGCGGTCGGAGTGGCGGACGAGCCCGTTGGCGGTCTTGCCGTCCTGCTCGCCGAACTGGCCCTCGCACAGCACCACGGACAGTGCGCCCAGGGGGAGCGACGGCACCTCGCTCCGGCTGGTCGGTGGGGTGCGCCCCGGGGCGTTGCGACCGGTTGAAGGCGCTGCGCAGCGGCTTGACGGAGGACAGAGCGGCAGGGGTGACGGCAGACGTGGGCATCGAAGCTCCTCCTGGTGGACCAGAGGAGGCGACAAGACGGCGGCACGGAGGCGCGCGGTCGGGAGTCTTCCCTGACGGCCGACACGATGTCGACACCTACTCAGGATACGGGTGGGGTCAACTCGGGCCGCACAGGTCGGCCGGGCGACGGAAGAACGTACAGTCCCGGGGTGCCGCGTGGTGCGGCGTCGCGCTCGACCTCGCTGACCTGGGAGAACGCGGACTCGGAGCGGGCGAGAGTCACGCACTGTACGTTCGGGCGGCTGCCACGGCCCCGGCGAAGTCGGTTACCCGACTGCGGGAGACGCCGCCCGCCCAGTCGCCGGCCCAGCCGGTCGGCCCGGCCCGCACGACGCCCGCTACGTCGAGCAGGTGAGGTCTGCGTGCCGGACCGTCAGCGACGTCGCCAGCGGGCGCGGCCGTCGGCGCCGCGCAGCCGGCCGGTCAGCGTCCAGCCCCCGCGCAGGCCCTCGACCGAGGGCTGGGGGGAGGACACGTTGCCCTCGGTGTCGCCGACGTCGGGCCCGCGCAGGGCCGAGCGGTCGACGAGGGGTCCGACGATGCGGTCGTAGACGACCGGCATCAGCCGGTACCCGGCCACCGTCAGCCGGTTGGCCGGACCGACGTGCACCATCCGCCGGGGCCGGTCGAGCGCCCGGACGCAGGCGGCGGCCACCCGCTCGGGGGACACGACGGGCGGGGGCGCGGAGCCCGGCGCGCCGGCGTACGTCGCCGCCTGGTGGTAGATCGGGGTGTCGATCGCGCCGGGGAGCACGATGCTGACCTCGATGCCGGGCTCGCGTCGCGCCTCGACCTGCAGCGTGCGGGCCAGTCCGAGCTGGCCCCACTTGGCGGTGCAGTAGGCACCCATCGACGGGCACCGCGATCTCGCCCAGCAGGGAGCTGACCACGACGAGGTGGCCCCCACCCTGCTCGCGGAAGACCGGCAGCGCGGCGCGCGCGGTGTGGGCCAGGCCCATCACCGCGGTGTCGACGACCGTCTCGAAGACGTCGACCGGGACCTCCTCGACCGTGCCGTAGGCCATCACCTGTGCGGTCGTGACGACCGCGTCCAGCCGACCGTGGGCCGTCACGCACAGGCTGACGGCGGCGTCGACGGACCGGGCGTCGAGCAGGTCGAGGGCGACACCGCCGCAGCGTCCGCCCAGGTCGGCGGCGACCGCGGCGACGCGGGTGGCGTCCCGGGCGGCGACGACCACGGTGTCGCCCCGAGCCGCGAGACGCTGGGCGGTGGCCAGGCCGATGCCGGAGGTCCCGCCGATGACGAGCACGACGCGCGGGGCGTCCAGGGGTGTGGACGGCTGGCTCATGGGCGCCAGCGTAGGAGCACGACGGGGGTGGGTGTCCCGCGGTGGGAGGCGGGCTCTCACCCTTGCGGTCGCGACGTCTCCGACAGGCTGGTGGGCATGGTGTTCCTAGGTCTGGCCGGTCTCCCGCTGCGTGCGCTGGTCCCGGTGCCCGCGCTGCCCCGGGTGGTGCACGCCGGCCGGGTGGTCGTGGTGACCGGCGCGTCGAGCGGCATCGGCGAGGCCACGGCGCTGGAGGCGGCGCGGCGCGGGCACCACGTCGTCCTCGCGGCGCGGCGGCGCGAGGTGCTCGAGGACATGGCCAGCCGCTGCGAGGACGCGGGGGCGGCCTCGACGCTGGTGGTGCCGACCGACGTGTCCGACGACGAGGCGGTCGCCGCCCTGATGGCGGCGGTCAGCGAGCGTCACGACCACGTCGACGCCGTCCTGCACTGCGCCGGTCAGGTGACCTACGGTCGCGTCGAGGCCACGCAGGCCACCGACTTCGACCAGGTCCTCGCGGTGAACCTCAGCGGTTCGGCGAACGTCTCGCGGCACGCGCTGCGCGTGATGCGCGAGCAGGGCCGCGGCACGCTGGTGCTGGTGGGCTCGCTGCTCGGCCAGATCGCGGTGCCGGAGATGACGCCGTACGTCGTGAGCAAGTGGGGCGTGCGGGCCCTGGCCCGGCAGCTGCACGTCGAGAACCTCGACCTGCCCGACGTCCACGTGTGCCACGTGGTGCCGGGCAGCGTCGACACCCCGATCTACGACAACGCCCTGGACGACGCCGGCGGCGTGAACACCCCGCCGCCGCCGACGATCAGTCCCGAACGGGTCGCCCGGGTCGTGCTCGGACAGCTGTCCCGGCCGCGTGCGGAGACGCAGACGGCCTGGCTGAACTACGGGCTCCTGGCGGGGTTCGGGCTGGCCCCGTGGGCCTGGGACCGCGCGGTCGGTCCGGCCTTCAGGCTGGCGTCGCGCAAGAACTGACCCGTCCGTCGCGGGCTCCGCTGTGCGCGCCGCCTCACCGCAGGCGGCGTACGTCGAACCGCTCCGCGCGGGCCGCGATCGCCTCCTGGGCGGCGATCAGCGCGATCTCGCGGGTGCCGGCCTCGATCGTGGCCTCGAGGACGGCGTACACCGCCGAGGTGGTCAGGGCGAGGGCGCGTTCGGCCGAGCCGGTCTCGTGGAGGTGGGCGAGGAAGAGCGCTGCGGTGACGTCGCCGCAGCCGTTCGGGGCGATCGGCAGCTGCGGGGTCGTCACGGCCCACGCCCCGGTCTCGGAGACCACGACGACGTCGAGGGTCTCGGGGGCCGAGTCCTCGTGCAGCACGCTGGTGGCCAGCACGACCCGCGGTCCCGCGGGCGCGGACGTCGTCGGCCGCGGCGAGGACCTCGGTCAGGGTGCGGGTGGTCGTGCCGGCGAGGAAGTCGAGCTCGAAGTGGTTGGGCGTCACGACGTCGGCGGCGGGCACCACGACGTCGCGCAGGAACTCCGGGATCCCGGCGCGCACGAACATGCCGCGCCCCACGTCGCCCATCACCGGGTCGCAGCAGTAGAGCGCGCCAGGGTTCGCGGCCTTGACCTCGGACACGGCGTCGAGGATCACCTGGCCCACGGCCGGGTCGCCCTGGTAGCCCGACAGCACCGCGTCGGCCTGCCCGAGCACCCCCCGCTCGCCGATGCCCCGGATCACGTCGGCCACGTCGGCGGGGTCGAGCAGCGGCCCCCGCCAGGTGCCGTACCCGGTGTGGTTGGAGAAGTGCACCGTCGCCACCGGCCAGACCTCGTGGCCCAGACGCTGCAGCGGGAACGTCGCGGCGGAGTTGCCGACGTGCCCGTAGGCCACCGTCGACTGGATCGAGAGGATCTTCACCCCCGATCCTCCCGCCGAGGTGCCACTTACTGCTAGCCGAGGTGCCAGGAATTGTCCTCCGAGCAAGCCCGTGGGGTCAGGCGAGCTGGAGCGAACGCTTCGACAGCCCCATCCAGAACCCCTCGAAGAGCTGCTCGGCCGGCGTCTCGGGGTCCGAGGCCGCGCCGAGCGCCACGAAGAGCGGTGTGAGGTGCTCGACGGTGGGGTGGGCGTACGGCATCCCGGGTGCGAGGTCGCGGAACCGGACCAGCGACTCGACGTCACCCGCAGCCAGGGCCTCGCGGGCCCAGGCGTCGAACTCCACCGACCAGGTCGGCGCGGTCGCCTCGATCCGGAAGTCGCGCAGGAACGGCAGCCCGTGGGTGAGGAAGCCGCTGCCGACGACGAGGACGCCCTCCTCGCGCAGCGGGCGCAGCCGGCGGCCGAGCTCGAGCAGCCGTTCGGGGTCGTCGGTGGGCAGCGACATCTGGAGTACGGGGATGTCGGCGGTCGGGTACATGATCCTCAGCGGCACCCAGGCGCCGTGGTCGAGACCGCGGTTGGCGTGCTGGTGCACCGGTTCGGTGTCCGGCATCAGTGCGGCGACCCGGGCGGCGAGCGCGCTGGAGTCCGGCGTCGCGTAGGTCATGCGGTAGTAGCGCTCCGCGAAACCACCGAAGTCGTAGACCAACCCGGCGCCGTTGGCGCTCAACGAGACGGGCGCCGACTCCCAGTGCGCGCTGACGATGAGGATCGCCGTGGGCCGCGGCAGATCGGCGGCGAGGTCGGCGAGCTGGCCGGACCACACGGGGTCGTCGAGCAGCGGTGGGGCGCCGTGGCCGAGGTAGAGGGCCGGCATGAGGTCGTTCATGCTTCAACCATACTGCTCAGCCGGCAGCCTGAGACGCAGTCCGAGGTCGAGCCTGTCGCAAAGATCGACACCTCGACCTGCAAACGTTGGCACCTCGGCGTGCAATAGGTGGCACCTCGGCGTCAGGTGGGGGTGTGGGGGAGGGTCCAGTCGACGGGGTCGGCACCCTGCTCGACGAGCAGCGCGTTGACCTTCGTGAAGGGTCGGGAGCCGAAGAAGCCCTTCGAGGCCGAGAGCGGGGAGGGGTGGGGGGAGGTGACCGCCGGGACCGGCGCGAGCATCGGCTCGAGGGAGCGGGCGTTGGCGCCCCACAGGATCGCCGCGAGCGGACCTCCGCGCGACGCGAGCGCGCGGATCGCGGCCTCGGTGACCTGCTCCCAGCCCTTGCCGCGGTGGGAGTTGGCCTCACCGGGCCGCACGGTCAGCGACCGGTTCAGCAGCATCACGCCCTGGTCGGCCCAGGCCGTCGAGGTCGCCGTGCGGCGGCGGTTCGACGCCGGTGTCGTCGGCGAGCTCGCGAAAGATGTTGGCCAGGCTGCGCGGCACCGGGCGTACGTCGGCCTCGACCGCGAAGCTGAGGCCGATCGGGTGGCCCGGGGTCGGGTAGGGGTCCTGGCCGACGACGAGGACGCGCACGTCGGCCAGCGGTCGTTGGAAGGCCCGGAAGACCCGGTCACCGGCCGGCAGGTAGGGCCGGCCGGCGGCGATCTCCTCGCGCAGGAAGTCCCCCATCGCGGCCACCTGCTCGTCGACCGGGGCCAGCGCGGCTGCCCAGTCCTGGGCCATCAGCCCGCGCTCCACCAGACCCGCCAACGCACTCATGGGCTGGACCCTAGGCCGACGGACGGGGTGGGCCTACGTCGCCGGCCACCCTCGCCGTGGCCCGGCTGTGGACCGAGGCCGGCCTGCCCGACGGTGTGCT
This sequence comes from uncultured Actinomycetota bacterium, assembly GCA_963714475.1. Taxonomy (GTDB): domain Bacteria; phylum Actinomycetota; class Actinomycetes; order Propionibacteriales; family Nocardioidaceae; genus Nocardioides. Next base: position 864,532 of record CAVQOP010000001.1, on the reverse strand, counting down.
CGACGCCGACCTCGGTCTCGCCGCCGACGCGGCCGTCGACGCCGGCCTCGGCTCGGCCCGCGAGCGGTGCATGGCCGACTCTGTCCTGGTTCTACACCCGCGGCAAGGTCGTCACCCAGCGCTGGCTCGACCCCGGCCACGGTGGCGTCGACCTCGGGTTCCCGACCAACACCTGAGCCGCACGCCGTACGCCGTACGGCTCAGCGCGCGAGCGCCCGCGACCCCCCGGAGCCGAACCGTCGGTTCGGGCTGGTCCCGATCGTCTCCCGCGAGGCCGGCTCCGGCTCGTCGGCACGAACGTCGGCGGGCGCGGCCCAGCGGTCGAACCAGTCGGCGAGGGCAGCCCACGTGGTGGCCCGGGCGCCCCGTCCGGTGAGCAGGCCGAGGTGCCCGCCGGGCACGATCTCGAAGGAGACCTCCTCGCTGGAGGTCAGCAGCGGCACGACCGCCTTGACCGCGGCCACCGGGGCGATCCCGTCGGTGGCGCCGGCCACGACGAGGACCGGCACGGTGACGTCGCCCAGCGAGATCGTCCGGTCGTCCATCTCCCACTCCCCGTCGACGAGCGCGTTGCCGCGCACGAACCGGTGGTAGAGCTGGCCGAAGGTCCGACCCGGGTACGCCGTCATCGCGCCGGTGAAGCGGTCGACGGCCTCGAGCTGGGCCAGGAACTCGGTGTCGTCGATGCGGGTCGCGACGGCCAGCGGCTTGGTGATGAGCTTCTGGAACGACGAGAGCTGGAAGGCCCAGCGCACCAGCGGTGCGGGCGCGGCCCCGATCAGCCGGTAGGTCCGCGTGACGATGCCGCCACCGGGGGCCTGTGCGGCGTCCAGCAGCGGCCGGACCGGGGCCACCATCGGCACCAGGGAGGTGTCCACCGGGGAGCCGAGCACGCTGATCGAGGCGATCGGCAACGTCGGGTCGTCCGCGGCAGCGAGCAGCGAGAACAGTCCACCCAGGCTCCAGCCGACCACGTGGACCGGCTTGCCGCCGGCGTGCCGGCTGGCCTCACGGATCGCCTTCGGCACGACGTCGGTGACCCAGTGCTCGATGCCCAGGGAGCGGTCCCGGTAGGAGATGTCGCCGTACTCGACGACGTACGTCGTCCTCCCCGCGCCCACCAGGTGCTCGACGAGCGAGCACCCGCGGCGCAGGTCGTAGCACAGCGAGGGTGCCGCGAGCGGGGTGACCAGCAGCACGGGGTCGCCCTGGGGGCGGCTCGTGGCCGGGCGGTAGTGGTAGAGCGCCCGCTGCTCGCCCTCGTCGACCAGCGTGCGTGGCATCGGCCTCAGGTCGGCCAGCCCGCCGTAGAAGATCCGGTGCGCGAGGTTCCCGGCCGCGGACACGAGCTGATCGGGCTTGGGGACCAGGTCCATGGAGGGAAAGTACCCGACCCGTCCGGAGGTGGTGGTGGCCGAGCGCGTGAGGGGGTAGGAATGCCCGATGCCCAACTCCGCCGCCCGCAAGGTCCTGGGGGGCGGCGTCGCCGCTCTCGGGGCGCTGGCCACCCACGACCTGCTCCAGCGCCGCCACGCGATCCTGCGCAACTACCCGGTCGTCGGGCACGCCCGCTACCTGCTGGAGAAGCTCGGCCCCGAGCTGCGCCAGTACATCGTGGCCTCCAACGACGAGGAGCGGCCCTTCAGCCGCGACCAGCGCGCGTTCGTCTACTCCTCGGCCAAGCTGGACGACACCTACGTCGGCTTCGGCACCGACAACGACCTCGAGCACACCGTCGGCTACCCGATCGTCAAGCACCGCACCTTCCCCGACGAGGCGGTCGAGGTGATGCCGCACGACGGCGACGAGGTCCGGCTGCCGTCGGCGAAGGTGCTCGGCGGCCCCCGGGGGCGGCGCGAGGCGTTCCGGCCGGCCTCGGTCGTCAACATCTCCGGGATGAGCTTCGGCTCGCTCTCCGGGCCGGCGGTCGAGGCGATGAACCGGGGCGCCGAGGCGGCCGGGTGCCTGCACGGGACCGGCGAGGGCGCGCTCTCGGTCCACCATCAGCACGGGGGTGACCTGGTCTTCCAGATCGGCACCGCCTACTTCGGCTGTCGTGACGAGCACGGCCGCTTCGACCTCGACCTGCTCGCCGAGGTCGTCGCCGAGAACCCCGTGCGCGCGATCGAGGTCAAGCTCTCCCAGGGAGCCAAGCCCGGCCTGGGCGGGATGCTGCCGGGTGCCAAGGTCAACCAGGAGATCGCCGACGCCCGCCAGATCGAGGTCGGCCGGGACTGCGCGTCGCCGTCGCGGCACACGGCGTTCACCGACGTCGACTCGATGCTCGACTTCGTCGAGTCGGTGGCCGAGCGCACCGGACTCCCGGTCGGCATCAAGTCGGCCGTCGGCCACCTCGGCTTCTGGGACGACCTCGTCGCGGAGATGGCGGCCGACGAGCGCGCCGTCGACTTCGTCGTCGTCGACGGGGGCGAGGGTGGCACGGGCGCGGCACCGCTGCTGTTCTCCGACTCCGTGGCCTACCCGTTCCGGGTCGGCTTCGCGGAGGTACGTCGCCGCTTCGACGAGGCGGGCCTCGCCGACGAGCTGACCTTCATCGGCTCGGGCAAGCTCGGCATCCCCGAGAACGCCCTGGTGGCCTTCGCCCTGGGCGTGGACATGGTCAACGTCGGTCGTGAGGCGATGCTGGCGGTGGGCTGCATCCAGGCCCAGAAGTGCCACACCGACAAGTGCCCGACCGGGGTGGCGACGCAGAAGGCGCGCTACACCCGGGGGCTCGACCCGACGCTCAAGAGCGAGCGCGTCGCCAACTACATCCGTTCCCTGCGCCGCGACCTGTCCACGGTCTCCCACGCCGTCGGCGTCCCGCACCCGGCGCTGATCACCCCCGCCGACATCGACCTGCTCGAGGGCGACCGGCGTCGTACGCCGCTGGGCGATCTCTACGGCTACGCCGCCGGCGGTGGCGTGCTGGGCGCCGAGGTCGAGGCCGACATCCGCGCGGTGATCGCAGGGCGCGACCAGTCCTGACCGGACCGTCCTCCGGTCGCAGCCCTGCCCCGGGGCGGCTCAGTCCCCGTCGGTGGGGCGCACCGTCTTGGTGTGCTCGGGGCCGACATCGGCGAGCATGTCCATGAAGGCGCGGGCCCAGGCCTTGACGTCGTGCTGGCTGACGGTCTTGCGCATGGCGCGCATCCGCTTGGTCAGCTCCTTGTCCTCGGCCTGGTAGGCCTGGAGCATCGAGGCCTTCATGCCGTTGATGTCGTAGGGGTTGACCAGCCAGGCCTGGCGCAGCTCGGCCGCGGCGCCGGCGAACTCGGAGAGCACCAGCGCGCCGTCGTCGCCGGTGCGGCAGGCGACGTACTCCTTGGCGACCAGGTTCATCCCGTCGCGGTAGGGGGTGACGACCATGATGTCGGCGGTCCGGTAGAGCGCGGCCATCTCCTCGCGGGGGTAGGAGGAGTGCAGGTAGCTGATCGCCGGGCGGCCGATGCGACCCAGGTCGCCGTTGATGCGGCCCACGAGACGGTCGATGTCGTCGCGCAGGATCCGGTACTGCTCGACCTGCTCGCGCGAGGGCACCGCGACCTGGACGAACACGGCGTCCTCGACGTCGAAGTGGCCGTCACGGATCAGCTCGCTGAAGGCGCGCAGGCGCGCCACGATGCCCTTGGTGTAGTCGAGGCGGTCGATGCCGAGGAAGATCTTGCGCGGGTTGCCGAGCGCGGTACGGATCTCCTCGGAGCGCTTCACGACGCCCGGGGCCCCGGAGAGCTCCTCGAAGCCGGCGGTGTCGATCGCGATCGGGAACGGCGCCGCGCGCACGGTGCGGCCGTCGGGCAGGTAGATCAGGTCGCGGTGGGTCTTGTGCCCGACGCGCTGGCGCACGAGCCGCACGAAGTTCTGGGCGCCACCGGGCAGCTGGAAGCCGAGGAGGTCGGCGCCGAGCAGGCCCTCGAGGATCTGGCGACGCCAGGGCAGCTGCTGGAACAGCTCGCCGGGCGGGAAGGGGATGTGCAGGTAGAACCCGATCCGCAGGTCCGGGCGCAGCTCGCGCAGCATCGCCGGGACGAGCTGGAGCTGGTAGTCGTGCACCCAGACCGTGGCGCCCTCCGCTGCCTGCTCGGCGGCCTTCTCGGCGAAGCGACGGTTGACCGCGACGTAGGAGTCCCACCACTCCCGGTGGAACTCCGGCTTGGCGACGAGGTCGTGGTAGAGCGGCCACAGGGTGCCGTTGGAGAAGCCCTCGTAGAAGTCCTCGATCTCGGACTGCGTCATGCTCAGCGGGCACAGCGCCATGCCGTCGTCCTCGAACGGCTCGAGGTCCTGGTCGGTGCCGCCGGGCCAGCCGATCCACACCCCGTCGTTGGCGCGCATCACCGGCTCGATGGCGGTCACGAGCCCGCCCGGCGACTTGTGCCAGGTCACGCTCCCGTCAGCCTCGACGACACGGTCGACCGGCAGACGGTTGGCGACGATCACGAGGTCGTAGGTCACGCTCGCACCCTAGGACACGGCGGTGCCGCTCTGAAGGGGGTGAGAACCCGCCCACCCCGGGGGGTCGTCGGGATAGCGGATCGCGAGCTGGCGTCGGAGCTCGTCGAGGCTGTCCATCACGGCGAGCGTCTGCGCGTGGGGGATGAGCGGGCTCTCGGTGAGGCCCGCGCGCAGGCAGCGGCCGACCTCGGCGGCCTCGTTGCCGTAGCCCCGGCCGATGAGGGGGCCCGCTGCCTCGATCACCACCTGTCCGGTCCCCGCCTCCTCGCCGGTCCCGCCCGCGCCGCCGTACGGCGTGAACACGGCGCGCTCGGGGTGGTGGAACTGTCCGATCAGCTCGATGCGACCCAGGTCGGTGGCGATCGCGGCCGAGCGGTCCGACCACGAGCTCAGCGAGGCGCTCATCGCGGCGACGGCGCCGCCGGGGTAGCGCGCGGCCAGGGCGACGTCGAGGTCGATGCCGTCCTCGGTGAGCACCGCCACGCCGGCGAGCGAGTCGGGTGCGCCGAGCACGAGGTGGGCCAGGGTCAGCGGGTAGATGCCCATGTCGAGCAGCGCCCCACCCCCCAGGTCGGGGGCGAGGAGACGGTCCGTCGGGTCGTCGCCGACGCGGAACCCGAGCTCGGCACGCAGCTGGCGGGGGGTCCCGAGCTCACCCGTGGCCAGGCGCTCGAGCAGGGCCCGCACGACCGGGTGGCAGGCGGTCCACATCGCCTCCATGAAGAACAGGCCGTGCTCGCGGGCCAGGCGCACCATCTCGCGGGCGTCCTCCCCGCGCAGCGCGACCGGCTTCTCGCACAGCACGTGCTTGCCGGCCTCGAGCGCCAGGCGCACGTGGGCGGGGTGCTCGGAGTGCGGGGAGGCGACGTAGACCACGTCGACCCCCGGGTCGGCGACGAGCTCGGCGTACGAGCCGTACGGCGTCCCGCCGTGCTCGTCGGCGAACGCGGCCGCGCGCTCGTAGGAGCGGGAGCCGGTCGCGACCAGCGCCGCGTCGTCGAGCAGCGCGAGGTCGGCGGCGAAGGCGTGCGAGATCCGACCCGGGCCGAGGACGCCCCAGCCGACGGGCCCGGGTCCGACGGTCTCGCTACCGACGGGCTCGGGTCCGGTGGTCTCGGTGGTCTGGTCGCCCGCAGTCGTGCTCACCGCGTCGAGGCTAGTGGGACGGCTCGGCGCGTGCGAATGACACCGGTGTGGTTCGCCGTCTAGCATGGCCGTGCCGCGCACCAGCGGGCAGCAGGGCACGACCCATTCCACCAGTGACACCGACGTGCGGGAGAACCATCGCCATGGACGCGCAGCGCCACACGACCGAGACCGGCGAGCCCGTGGGCCTCGTCTCGCTCAGCGAGCGGGACCAGGCGATCCTGGAGTTCGAGCGCCAGTGGTGGAAGTACGCCGGCGCCAAGGAGACCGCGGTCCGCGAGCAGTTCGACATGAGCTCGACGCGCTACTACCAGGTCCTCAACGCCCTCATCGACCGTCCCGAGGCGCTCGAGAGCGACCCGCTGCTGGTGCGCCGCCTGCGCCGCCTGCGCTCGCAGCGCCAGCGTCAGCGCTCCGCCCGCCGCCTCGGTTTCGAGGTCTGAGCGTGGCCGCCGCCGAGCACCGCCCTCGTCGCCCTCGTCGCGCTCGTGACCAGCGCGGCGTCGCCCTGCCCTCCCCGGTGGTCGTGCTGAGCATCCTGGCCATCGCGATGGCGGCCGTCGCCTACCTCGCCACCCAGGGCGCGCCGCCGACCGAGCGTGAGGTCGCCATCGTCAGCCGCGACGCCACCTCACCCGCGGCGAGCCCCGCGCCGCAGCGCACGGCCCGAGCGAGCGCACGGCCGGAGCCGAAGCAGGAGGAGCCGCCGGTCAAGCGTGGCCAGGTCTTCGTCGAGGTCTACAACAACTCCGGCGTCTCCGGTCTCGCCGGACAGGTCGGCGGCACCGCCGCCGAGGCCGGCTGGCAGGTCGTCGGCACCGACAACTGGTACGGCTCCGTGCCGTCCTCCACCGTCTACTTCCCGCCCGACCTCAAGCGGGCCGCGGCCCAGCTCGCCCTCGACCTCGGCGTCGACCGCGCGATGCCCCTCGTCGGCGGCATGCGCGACGACCGGCTGACCGTCGTCCTGACCGGTCCGCTGGGCTGATCGTCCGGCGTCGCCGGCGCCGTGGGAGGCTGCTGCCCGTGGAGTTCTCCGACGGCGGCCGACAGCGCTGGGACACCTACCTCGAGCACCTCTCCGACGCGGTCGTCGGGCTCGACTTCGACGGCACCCTGTCCCCGATCGTCGACGACCCCGAGGCCGCCCACATCCATCCCGAGGCGGGCGAGGTCCTGCTCGCGCTGGCCCAACGCGTCCGTGCCGTCGCCGTGATCACCGGGCGACCGGCACGACAGGTCCTCGACCTCGGAGGCCTCGAGGAGGTCGGCCGGGCCTTCGGCGAGGTCGGCAAGGACCTCTACGTCTTCGGCCAGTACGGCAACGAACGCTGGTGCTCGGGCTCGGGGGAGGTGCTCACCGGCTCGCCCCCCGAGGGCCTGGCCGACTTCGAGCGTGAGCTCCCCGGTGTGCTGAGCGAGCTCGATGCGGGCGACGCGTGGGTCGAGGACAAGGGACTGGCGGTGGCGGTCCACACCCGTCGGCTGGACGACAGCCGGGAGGCCTTCGACCGGCTGCTGCCGGCGCTGCGCGAGCGCGCGGAGCGCCACGGGCTCTCCGTCGAGCCCGGACGCAACGTGATCGAGGTCCGCGCCCCCGGCGTGCACAAGGGTGGTGCGGTCTCGACGCTCGTCGAGGAGCTCGGGGCCGCAGGCTTCTGCTTCTGCGGTGACGACCTGGGCGACGTGGAGGCCTTCGACGAGCTCGACCGCCTCGACGGTACGGGGTTCGCGACCCTGCGGGTCTGCGTGGCCTCCGACGAGGAGAGCGCCCTGCAGCGACGCGCGGACGTGGTCGTGCACGGCCCCGAGGGCGTGCTCGACCTGCTGCGCGCCCTCACCGACGCCTCCTGACGGATCGCCGGTCGGTCGTCGGGATCCGGGGGTCGCGGCGTTGGTTTCCCAAGGGATCAGGGGGATTGCCGGCTCCCCGGCGCAGATCTGCCACGGGGAGCGACCAGCCGCGCGCATCCCTTGGGAAACCGCAGTACCTCCTCGCGCCGGCCCAGCTGGCCTGCTCCCGCTTCGTGTCGAGGGGTGAGATCGGATGACGCATCCTGAGACGACGCGTTGTAAGGTCGTGCACAGCTCATCAAGAGGGACTGAGGGAACGGCCCGTCGAAGTCCCGGCAACCGCCACGAGCCTCCGCCCAGCCACCACCGCCTGAACCCAGGCGGCGCGCTGATCGGACGTGGAGAAGGTGCTAATTCCGGCCCGGGTGCGACGGTCGCCCCGGGGAAGATGAGAAGGAGGAAACATGAGCGCCCTCGTAGCCGAGAAGACCGGTGTCCCCGACCCGGACAGCACCGGCGGGACCCCAGCCGGCACCCCTGACCTGCGCGACGGAGCCTTCGGCAACGCCACCGCGCTGACCTGTCGCGAGTGCGGCCACCAGGTCGCCCTGGGCCCGCACTACGCCTGCGACGAGTGCTTCGGCCCGCTCGAGGTCGCCTACGACTTCCCGGTCGTGACCCGGGCCGAGATCGAGGCCGGACCGCGCAACATCTGGCGCTACAAGGCGTTGCTGCCGGTGCCCGACGACATCGAGCAGAGCCCGAACATGGAGCCCGGGTTCACCCGCCTGCTCCAGGCCGGCAACCTGGCCCGTGAGCTCGGGATGACCAACCTGTGGGTCAAGGACGACTCGACCAACCCGACGAACTCCTTCAAGGACCGGGTGGTGGCCTGTGCGTTGAGCGCGGCGCGCGAGTTCAAGGCCAAGGTCTTCGCCTGCCCCTCGACCGGCAACCTGGCCAACGCGGTCGCCGCCGCCGGTGCCCGCGCCGGCATCAAGACGGTCGTGTTCATCCCCAGCAACCTCGAGAAGCCCAAGCAGGTCAACTCCGCCGTCTACACCGAGCAGCTCGTCGCGGTCGAGGGCAACTACGACGACGTCAACAAGCTCGCCCAGGAGATCGCGGGCGAGGAGGACGGCTGGGCGTTCGTCAACGTCAACGTGCGGCCCTTCTACGCCGAGGGCTCCAAGACGCTGGGCTACGAGATCGCCGAGCAGCTCGGCTGGCGCCTGCCCGACCAGGTCGTCATCCCGGTCGCGTCCGGCTCCCAGCTGACCAAGGTGCACAAGGCCTTCGGCGAGCTGGTCCGCCTCGGCCTCGTCGAGGACAAGCCGGTCAAGATCTTCGGGGCCCAGGCCACCGGCTGCTCGCCGGTCTCGACCGCCTACAAGGGCGGCGTCGACGCCATCCGCCCGGTCAAGCCGGACACCATCGCCAAGTCGCTGGCCATCGGCAACCCGGCCGACGGGATCTACGTGCTCGACGTCTGCCGCAGCACCGGTGGTGCGGTCGAGGACATCAGCGACGACGAGGTCCGCGAGGGCATCCTGCTGCTCGCGCGCACCGAGGGCATCTTCACCGAGACCGCCGGCGGCACCACGGTGGGCGTGCTGAAGAAGCTCGTCGAGTCCGGCCAGCTCGACCCCGACGCCGAGACGGTCGTGATCAACACGGGCATGGGCCTGAAGACGCTCGACGCCGTCGCCGACCACGTCGGCCCGGCCGCGACGATCAAGGCGTCGTACGCCGCGTTCGTCGCGACCGGCATCGCCTGACCGACCGACCGCACAGGAGCTGTCCATGAGCGTCGCCGTCCGCGTCCCCACCATCCTGCGCACCTACACCGGAGGGGAGTCCGTGGTCGCCGCCCGCGGCGCGACCCTGGGCGAGGTGCTCGACGACCTCGACGAGCAGTACGCCGGGATCCGCGGCCGGGTCCTCGACGACAACGGCGCCCTGCGGCGCTTCGTCAACGTCTACGTCGGCGACGAGGACGTGCGCTTCCTCGACGACCTCGCCACCGCGACCCCCGAGGGCGTCCAGGTCTCGATCATCCCGGCGGTCGCGGGCGGCTGAGACGCTCCCTGCTTCGGGGTGTCGGGGGTCGGGCGACCCGGTGACGAGGCGGGCCCGGTGGACATAGGATCGCGGACCGTGACCCGTCTGCGTGCGACGACCTCGTCCGTGATCGCCATCCTGGCGACCTCCTCCTGCCTGGCCCTGCTGGCCGGGGCGCCCAACGCGGGTGCCACGGACGGGGAAGCGCCACCGAGCACCCCGCCGACCGACCCGTGCGACGTCCTCGTGGACTCCTGCGCGCCGTCCTTCAGCGCGGTCGCGCTCGGCGACCTGGTGCGCAGCGGTCGTCGGGCCCGGCTCGCCGTGGTGGTCACCTCGCGCGAGGAGGACCAGGGCACCGTGTCGCACCCGATCACGGCGGTGACGATCACGGCGATCCACCGGGACGGCGTGAGCCGCACCCGCACGGTCTCGCCTCTGACCGCGCGCACCCCGGGTGTCGACGCCCGTGCTGCGCCGGCCCGGCCGGTGGGACCTGATCGTCGTCGCCGCCTTCGAGGGCGCTTCCGGTCCGGGGACGGCGAGCAGCACCGCGTCGGTCCGCGTCGTGCGCCGCTGACGCCCCGTCGTACCGGGGGTGCGGCGTTTGCACTCGACCCGTCCGAGTGCTAAACATTTCACTGGCAGTCTCGACCCGAGAGTGCCAAGCCGAAGCGGTGCCAGCTGAGGTCAGATGCGCCGGCGAGAAAGGGTTCGCCGGGTCTTGCAGGACCGTCCGTCGCGGGCAGCCCACCGCCTTCGGACCCACCGACTCTAAGCGTGAGGAATCGCAGGAGTTATGCCCAAGCTGATTGCATTCGACGAGGAGGCCCGGCGCGGCCTCGAGCGTGGCATGAACACGCTCGCCGACGCCGTGAAGGTCACCCTCGGTCCCAAGGGCCGCAACGTGGTCCTCGAGAAGAAGTGGGGCGCCCCCACGATCACCAACGACGGTGTGAGCATCGCCAAGGAGATCGAGCTGGAGGACCCGTACGAGAAGATCGGCGCCGAGCTGGTCAAGGAGGTCGCCAAGAAGACCGACGACGTCGCCGGTGACGGCACGACGACGGCGACCGTCCTGGCCCAGGCGATGGTCCGCGAGGGCCTGCGCAACGTCGCCGCGGGCGCCAACCCGATGAGCCTCAAGCGCGGCATCGAGGCGGCCGTCACGGCGGTCTCCGAGAAGCTGCTCTCGATGGCCACCGAGATCGAGACCAAGGAGCAGATCGCCGCGACCGCGTCGATCTCCGCCGCGGACCCGATCGTCGGCGAGATCATCGCCGAGGCGATGGACAAGGTCGGCAAGGAAGGTGTCATCACCGTCGAGGAGTCGAACACCTTCGGCCTCGACCTCGAGCTGACCGAGGGGATGCGCTTCGACAAGGGCTACATCTCGGCCTACTTCGTCACCGACACCGAGCGCATGGAGACCGTCCTCGAGGACGCCTACATCCTGATCGCCAACCAGAAGGTCTCGAACGTCAAGGACCTCCTGCCCGTGCTCGAGAAGGTCATGCAGTCGGGCAAGCCCCTGCTGATCCTCGCCGAGGACACCGACGGCGAGGCGCTCTCGACGCTGGTCGTGAACAAGATCCGCGGCACCTTCAAGTCCGTGGCCGTCAAGGCCCCGGGCTTCGGTGACCGTCGCAAGGCCATGCTGCAGGACATCGCGATCCTCACCGGCGGCCAGGTCATCTCCGAGGAGGTCGGCCTCAAGCTCGAGTCGACCGGTCTCGAGCTGCTCGGTCAGGCCCGCAAGGTCGTCGTGACCAAGGACGAGACGACGATCGTCGAGGGTGCCGGCGACGCCGACCAGATCAACGGTCGGGTCAACCAGATCCGCGCCGAGATCGAGAACTCCGACTCCGACTACGACCGCGAGAAGCTGCAGGAGCGCCTGGCCAAGCTGGCCGGCGGCGTTGCGGTCATCAAGGTCGGCGCGGCCACGGAGGTCGAGCTCAAGGAGCGCAAGCACCGCATCGAGGACGCCGTTCGCAACGCGAAGGCGGCCGTCGAGGAGGGCATCGTCGCCGGTGGCGGCGTGGCGCTGGTCCAGGCCGCGGCCGAGGCCTTCTCCAAGCTCGAGCTCGAGGGTGACGAGGCCACGGGTGCCAACATCGTGCGCTACGCGACCGAGGCCCCGCTGAAGCAGATCGCGATCAACGCCGGCCTCGAGGGCGGCGTCGTGGCGGAGAAGGTGCGCAACCTGACCCCCGGTCACGGCCTCAACGCCGCGACCGGCGAGTACGTCGACATGCTGGCCGAGGGCATCATCGACCCGGCCAAGGTCACGCGCTCGGCCCTGCAGAACGCCGCCTCCATCGCGGCGCTGTTCCTGACCACCGAGGCCGTCGTGGCCGACAAGCCCGAGAAGGCCGCCCCGATGGGCGACCCGTCGGGTGGCATGGGTGGCATGGGCGGCATGGACTTCTGAGTCCCGCCGCTGCGTGAGCAGCACCAGCACCACCTGATCCATCAGCAGGGCCCCCGCTCCGGCGGGGGCCCTTGCTGCGTCTCCACCGCTGCTCGGCGTGTCTGCTCAGCACGTGGTTGGAAGACATGACCACCGACGACGCCGTGACCACCGACGACGGCGTTGGAGGCCCCGAGCACCGGGCCCGCGATCAGGTCGTGTGCGCGAGAACGGTCCCCGCGTCGTTGTCAGGCACACGGCGCGCCGTGGGTGTGGCGCTCGCGAGGTCGGGCATCTCACGACGCCCCGGGGCACGTCCTCGGCTGCCCGACCATCGTGTCGAGGTGCTCGGCCGACCAGGACTGGAACCTCGGCTCACAGAACCTGGAACCTCGGCTCACAAAACTGTGGCACCTCGGCTGACATCGGCTGGCACCTCGGCGGGTCACCAGGAGATGGCGGGGGGTGCGTCCGGGCCGTCGCCGGGCTGGCCGCCGCCGTTGCCGCGACCGCCGGGCACCTGACCGCCCTCGCGCTGGTCCTGGCGGCCCTCACGCTCCTGCTGGGCCTGCTGCCGGCGCTGGCGCTGCTGCTGACCGGAGTCGTTGCGCTGCTGCAGCTCGCGCTCCTGACGCTTCTCCTTCGGGCTCTGGCCCTGCTGCCGGCCCTGCTGCTGGTCCTGCTGGTCCGTCTCCTCAGGCTGGTCCGGGGCGCTGGCGGCGATCTTGGCCTCCAGACGCTCGTCCACCGACCCGGCGAGCGGATCCTTCGGCTCCTGCGCCGACCCGGTCAGGCAGGCGCCGGCGGCGAGGACGTCGCGACCCCGTGCCCAGGCCTCGCGGGCGGTGTCCTCGGCCCTGGTCACGGCGTCGCCCGCCAGGCCCCGAGCGGCGGTCACGGCCGCGTCGCCCGCGGCCTCGTGGGACAGCGCGAGGTTGACGCGCACCCGGCAGACCTCGCCGGGGGGCGCGAGGGGGAGCGCGGTCGAGAACAGGGTGACCGCGCCGGCGTGGTCACCGAGCTCGAAGCGCGCCACGCCCTCGTCGTACGGCGCGACCCACGACTCGAGCACGTTGAGCCGCGCGTTCGCGGCGAACTCGGCCCGCGCCGTCGCCGGGTCGGCGGCCTCCAGGGCGGCCCGTCCGTCGCGGTCGTGGGCGAGCATCAGCCCGACCTTGACCGCGAAGCCCAGGGCGAGCACGAACGGGACGAGGCCGAGGACGATCAGGGCCCGGCGCAGCCGCCTCACGTCGCGACCCGCGTCCGCGCCTCGCGGCGCGCCCCGAGCCACGAGCGCCAGCCGAGCCGCAGCTCGGGCACGAGCAGGGCGAGCAGCAGCAGCGACCAGGCCCACCCGACGTCGCGACGCGAGGCCGCCGGGGCGAGGTCGGCGTACGCCGCCCCGCTCAGCCGGGCTGCCACCGCGGCCATCTGTGCGGGGTCGGCCGAGGGCGCGTTGCGCGGCACGTACCGGCCGCCGAGGTCTCCGGCGACGGTGCGCAGCGTGGCCGGGTCGAGCCGGGAGAGGGCGTCGTCGCCGGTGGCCGGGTCGACGATGAACTCGCCCTCGCCGGGCTCCCGATCGTCGACGGGCAACGGCATCCGAGCGCCGTCGCGGGTGCCGTAGCCGAGCACGACGGTGGCGTCGAGCAGCGGCGCGAGCGGCGCGTAGGTCCCCGGTGGGCCGGGTGCGGTGTTCTCGCCGTCGCTGGCCAGGACCAGCAGCCGACGTCGGTCCTCCTGGCGTTCCTGCGCACCCCCGAGGACCGCACGCAGCAGCCCGACCGGTCGTCCGATCGACGAGCCGTTGCCGAGCGTCGGCGCCTCCGGCGCGATCGCCTCCAGCTGCGCGTCGATGGCGGCGGTGTCGGTGGTGAAGGGCACCACGGTCTCGGCCCGGGCCCCGAACGTCACCACGGAGAAGCGCGCCGTGGGCAGGTCGTCCACCAGCGCGCCGAGGTCGTCGCGGACCGCGTCGAGGCGGGCGCCGGTGGGCCCGTCCAGGGCCGACATGGAGGTCGTCCGGTCGATCGCGAGCACGACCTCGAGCGCCGGCCGGGCCTGCGCCCGGGGGGCGGGGAGGTCGCCGACACGCAGTGCGATCGCGACCAGGACGGCGACGACGGCGAGGCGACGCAGCAGCAGCCACCAGCGCCGTGCCGCCGGCCACCTCACGCGCGGTCCCGGCGTCGCCGGGCGTCGCGCAGCGCGAGACCTCCGGCCCCGAGCCACCCCACCGCGAGCAGCCCGACGCCGGCCGAGGCCACGCGGACGCCGGGCCGCGGGTCGTCGCGGCTGACGAGCCGGGGCGGCTCGGCGACGGCCTGTCGCTCGAGGTCGTCGATGCGGTTGACGATCGAGGTCGTACCGCTCTCGCGTCCGACGAGGGCGAACAGACCGCCCGTGCGTGCCGCGGCGTCCTCGAGCTCGGTGCGGGCCTCGGCGCGGTCGGGGAGTGCGAGGACCGGTGCGGCGACGGCGTAGACGCGCACGTCGCGCTCCGCGGCGTACCGCGCGGCCTCGGGCAGGGTGTACACGCCACCGCCGAACGGGTCGTTGTCGGAGGACACGACGATCGCGCGGGAGCGCTGCGACTCGGGCTGGTCGAAGCGCTGGGCGCACGAGACGATGCCGTCGCCGATCAGCGAGGAGCGGGGGTCGGAGAGCTGGACGCCGGCGAAGTAGGAGTCGTCGCCGGTGCGGAACGCCTCCTCGGCCACGTCGAGCTGCTGGGCGACGTAGTCGGTGTCGTCGGTCAGCGGGAAGACCGTGACCGCGGCGCCGCTCCACAGGGTCAGCCCGATCCGGTCGCCGGGGAGCCCGCCGACGATCTGCTGCATCGCCTGGACCACGGTGACGTTGTCGTCGTCCATCGAGCTCGACGCGTCGAGGCAGAGCATGATGTCGCGGCTGCGGCTGTCGGAGGACTGCAGGTCGACCGCCTGGGGGCGGGCCAGCACCAGCGCGGCTCCGGTGATCGTGACCAGCGACCCGACGACGCCGAGCAGGCCGAGGAGGCGACGGCGGCGCACCAGGGTGCGGTAGCGGGGCAGCGCGCGCAGCCGGGCGAGGTGGGCCAGCCACACGGCCCCGGCCGCGTCCGGACGGGCCCGGCGCGCCGGGCGCGACCACCAGGCCACCAGGACCAGGACACCCAGCGCGACGGCGAGCAGGGCCCCGGGCCAGCGCAGGCTCGCCACGCCGGGGAGCCCGGCCAGCCAGTCGCGGCCGCTCAGCCCCACGTCGACACCAGCGCCCGGGCGTGCACCAGGGTCTCCTCGAGCTGCTCCGCGACCGGTCGGCCGTCGGCGCGCGCGGCCTCGGGGGAGAACTCCGGCGGGTAGACCAGCGCGACGACGTCGGCGAGGTCGGCGGGTCCCGCCGCGCGCAGCTCGGCCAGCGTCATCGTGGGCGCGGGAAGGTCGGAGACCCGGGCGGCGTAGGCGCGCACCACCTCGCTGACGCGCCGGTGGCCCTCGCGCCGGTCGGTGCGACCCGCCGCGACGTCGGCCTCGATCGCGTCGAGCAGGGCGAGGTGCTCGGCGCGGGGGTCCGCGCGTCGAGCGGGGAGCAGCCGGTTGCCCCACCACCACAGCGCGAGGTAGTAGAGCACCATCGCGCCCAGGGCCGCGGTGGCCAGCGCCAGCCAGGGACCGTCGTACCCGACGGCGCCACGCAGGTCGGCCGCCGGGACGCCGGAGTCAGCGGCGCCGAGCATGACGGTGCCTCTCCAGCAGGCCGAGCACGGTCCGCAGGACGTCGTCGCCCGGGCCGACCCGGGCGTGCGAGCACCCGGCGGTGGTCACGGCGGCGTGGAAGGCGGCGCGCTCCGCGGCGCTCGTCCGGGCGAGGTCCTCGGCGAGCAGCAGGTCGCCGCGCAACCAGGCGGGCAGCGCAGAGCGGGCGTCGACGTCGTGCGCGGCGGCGCGGGGCGGTACGGCGGTCGGGTCGAGGTCGCCGAGGCTCACCACGAGCACCTCGTGCTGGACCGCGAGGCGGCGCAGCAGGCCGGCGAGCTCGTCGGTGGGGTCCTCGTCCTCGCACACCACCAGCAGGATGGTGCGCCGCCTGACGGTGCGGGCGACGTAGCGCAGCAGCCCCGCGAGGTCGCTGGCCGCGGACGAGGTCGTCGTGGCGTCGTGGGCCGCGGCCAGGCACCGCTCGAGGTGCAGCTCGCCACCGACCGGTGGTCGACCGTGGCACCCACCGGCGTCCCCGTGAGCCAGCGCGACGAGGTCGCCGTGCCGGACGGCGAGCCAGCCCACCAGACCCGCGACGAGCACGCCGAGGTCGCGCTTGGTCGTCCCGAGGTCGTGGTGGGCCGCCATGCCGCGCCCGGTCGAGACGGCCAGCAGCACGGTGTGCTTGCGCTCGGCGACGTAGCGGCGCACCAGCATCTGGCCGCTGCGCGCCGAGGCCTTCCAGTCGAGGTCCTTGACGTCGTCGCCGCGCACGTAGGCGCGCAGGTCGTTGAAGTCCATGCCGCGTCCGGTCTGCACCGCGGCGTACTCGCCCGCCAGCAGCCCGCGCACCTTGCGGTGCGCCGGCAGCACGACCCGGGCGCGCACCCGGGTGAGGTGGCCCGACATCAGCCGGTCACGGGGTCGGGACGGCGGCGAACACGGCGTCGACGACGCTCTCGGGCCGGACCCGGTCGGCCAGCGCCTCGAAGGACAGGTGCAGGCGGTGGCGCAGGACGTCGTGGCGCAGCTCGCGCACGTCCTCGGGCACGACGTAGTGACGCCCGTGCAGCACCGCCAGCGCCCGTGCGACCTGGAAGAACGCGATGCTGGCCCGCGGGCTGGCGCCGGTCTCGACGTAGGCCCCGAGGTCACGGTCGACGCGCTCGCCGACGGCGCGGGTCGCCCCGACCACCTCCACGATGTAGCGGCGCACGGCGGGGTCGACGTAGACCCGGTCGACCATCGCCTGGAGCTCGAGCACCAGGGCGATGTCGACGACGGCCAGCGCCGGTGCGACGTTGCGCCCGAGCGTGCCGACGTCGACGCGGTCGAGCACCTCGAGCTCGTCGGCGACGCTGGGGTAGTCGAGGACGGTCTTGAGCAGGAAGCGGTCCATCTGGGCCTGGGGGAGGATGTAGGTGCCCTCCTCCTCGAGCGGGTTCTGCGTGGCCAGCACCAGGAACGGTCGCGGCAGGGGGTGGACCTCCCCGGCGATCGAGGTCTGGTGCTCCTGCATCGCCTCCAGCATCGCCGACTGGGTCTTCGCGCTGGCCCGGTTGATCTCGTCGAGCAGCACGACGTTGGCGTGCACCGGGCCGAGCTGGGTCTCGAAGCTGTGGTGGCGAGGGTCGTAGACCTGGGTGCCGACGATGTCGCTGGGCAGCAGGTCCGGCGTGCACTGGATCCGCGAGAACCGCGCCCCCACGGCCTCGGCCAGCGTGGAGGAGGCCAGGGTCTTGGCCAGGCCGGGCACGCTCTCGACGAGCACGTGGCCCTCGGCCATCAGCGCGACCAGCAGCGCCGTGCGCAGGTCGTCCTGGCCCACCACCCGGGTCGCGAAGGCGGCCGAGACCCGGTCGAGGACCTCGCGGGCGCGCTCGAGCTCGCCCGCGCCCAGCGGGTCGCTCGCGGCCGGCGCCACGGCGCCCCCGGGGGGTGACTGGGTGCTCAGCGTGGTCGGTCCGACGGACATCGACGGGCTCCTTGCTGCGCGACGGCGCGACGGGTCGGGGGTACGCCGGGTCGCGGGCGGACGCGCCCCGGCGTACCCATTGTGCGGGGTCGGGGCCCATCGGTGCCCAGGGGAGCCGACAGACCCACCGCGACGAGCCCGACGACGCGACCCGATCGAGCCCGGTCCGCTGTGGAACGCTGGCAGCGTGTCCGAGGTGAGCCGCACGTCCGCGGAGCGGGTCTTCGAGGAGCGGGTCGGACCGCTCGTCGAGCCGCTGCGGCGCTACCTGGTGCGCCGGGCCTCGCCCGATCTCGTCGACGACGTGCTCTCCGAGACCCTGCTCGTGTGCTGGCGCCGGATCGACGACCTCCCGGCCGCCGAGGACGACCTGCGCCCGTGGGCGTACGGCGTGGCGCGCGGCGCCCTGGCCAACGCCCAGCGCTCCTCGCGCCGCCGGCGGCGCCTGGTCGCCCGGGTCGCGACCGTCGACCCTCCCCCCGCCCAGGAGCCGGCGAGCGAGCCGACCGACCCGCGCTCGTCGTCGGTGGCCGTCGCCCTCGGGCTGCTCTCCGAGCGGGACGGGGAGGCCCTGCGGCTGTGGGCGTGGGAGGGTCTCGAGCCCGCCGCGATCGCCGGGGTCCTCGCCATCACGCCCAACGCCGCAGCCCTGCGGCTCTCGCGGGCCCGCCGACGGCTCCGCGACGCCGTGGTCGGGCTCGAGCGGGACGACCACCGGGCCCGACGACACGGGCCGGGACAGGCCCCGGGACAGGATCGCGATGGTGCCGGACATGAGGGGTCGACCGGAGGGAGCAGACCATGACCGACGACGATGCGATCGAGCAGGCCGGCGGCACCGACCCGGCGCAGGACGACGACCTGCGCGCGCAGCTGCGCGCCGCCGACCCGGCCCGCTCCCTGACGCCGCTCGCCGCCACCGCGGCGGGCCGACTCCTGGAGGACGCCATGAGCGACGACCCCGCCGAATCCACACCCCGCCCGGCGCGACCCCGCCCGAGGCGACCCGCCGCGGCGTACGACGCTCCTCGTCGCGGCCGCCGCGGTCGTGATCGCCGGGGTCGGCGGCCTCGCGTGGGCCGTGCTCGGCTCCGACGACGGTGCCGAGACGGCCGTGGACGCGCCCGCCGGCTCGTCGGCCGGCCCACCCGCCGGCCCCTCCACCGGCTCGTCTACCAGCGCCTCCGCGGGCGACTCGCCGTCCGCGACGCCCGGCACTGGAGCAGGAGCCCCGGCCACCACGGTGAGCATCCCGCGTCAGGGTGCGGCCCGGTGCATGGTGCCCTCCGCGGCGGTCCTCGCCGGCCAGGACCTCGCGGTGCTCGCCACGGTCCGCTCGAGCGACGACGCGACGGTCGTGCTCGACGTCGACCGGTGGTACGCCGGACCGCCCGGCGGGCCCGAGACCGCCACCGTCGAGGTCGACGCGGTCGAGCCCAGCCTGCAGGACCTGCTGCTGGCCCCGGACCTGGAGCCGGGGCAGCAGTACCTGCTCTCGGCGACGGACGGTCTCGTCACGTTGTGCGGCCTCAGCGGGCCGGTCACGCCCGTGCTGGCGGGGCTCTACGACGAGGCGTTCGGGTGAGCGTCACCGGACTCCTGCTCGCCGCCGGGGCGGGATCGCGCATGGGTCGCCCCAAGGCGCTGGTGCGCTCGCCGGACGGCGAGCCGTGGCTGGCGCGCAGCGTCGAGGTGCTGCGGGCGGGGGGCTGCAGCCAGGTCGTCGTCGTGCTCGGCGCGGCCGCCGACGCCGCGCGCGAGCTGCTCCCCGACGGTGCGCGCGTCGTCGTCGCGGCGGACTGGGCCGAAGGACTCTCGGCCTCGCTGCGCGCCGGGCTCGCCGCCCTGGACGACACCGACGCCGAGGCCGCGGTCGTGCTGCTCGTCGACCTGCCCGACCTCGTCCCCGCCGTGGTGGCCCGCCTCCTGCCGGCGGACGCGACCACGATCGCGCGGGCGGCGTACGACGGCGAGCCCGGCCATCCGGTCGTGCTCGGCCGCGACCACTGGGCCGCGGTGGCGACCACGACGAGCGGTGACCACGGGGCCCGGGACTACCTGCGGGCGCGCTCGGAGCTGGTGCGCCTCGTCGAGTGCGCCGACCTGGCCTCCGGGGTCGACCAGGACACCCCGACCCCGCCCTCGTGACCCCGGCCTCGACCCAGCCGACAGCGGCGGCGCTGCGGCTGCAGCCGATGGTGCGCGCGAGGCTCGCCGGCCTCGGGCCGGCGGGGGAGGCGTGGGTCGCCGACCTCCCCGGCCTCGTCGCGCGGCTCTGCGCCCGGTGGGACGCGCGCGTCGTGGGCCGCTCGCTGCCCGGCGGGAGCGCCAGCCTGGTGGTGCCGGTGGAGACGGCGACCGGGTCGGCGGCGCTCAAGGTCGCCGTGCCCGGTGAGGACCTCGACCCGGAGGCGCGGGTGCTCCGGGTGGCCTGCGGGCGCGGGTACGCCCGCCTGCTCGGACACGCTCCGGAGGAGCAGGCGGTGCTGGTCGAGCGTCTCGGCGCCTCGCTCGACCGCAGCCCGCAGCCGGTCGAGCGATCCCTGGACACCCTGACGCGGACCCTGCGGCTGGCCTGGGCCGCCGTGCCGAGCGCTGTCGGGCCGGCGCCGGCCCGGGGGGCCGACCGGGCCGGCCTGCTGCACGCGCGGGTGACGGAGCTCGCCCGCTCGGCCGGCCCTCGGGACCTCGAGGGCTGGGACGGCGCGCTCGGCGAGGCGCTGCGGTGCGCGGAGCGGCGCGCCGCGGCGTACGACCCCCAGGCCTGTGTCGTCGCGCACGGCGACGCCCATCCCGGCAACCTGCTGCGCCGCGCGGCGGTGGCCGACCCGACCGACCCCGGGGCGTGGGCGTTCGTCGACCCCGACGGGGTCCGCGCCGAGCCGGCCTGCGACGTCGGGGTGGCGCTGCGCGACTGGTCCTCGCACCTGCTCGGTCCCGGATCGCGGGCGCGGCTGGAGGGCTGGTGCGCCCGGGCCGCCGCGCACACCGGCACCGACGAGCAGGCCGTCTGGGACTGGGCCTACCTCGAACGGGTCTCGACCGGGCTGTGGGTCACCTCCTTCGGGGCCCCGGCCGTCGGGCGTCCGTTCCTGCTCAGCGCCGTGGCCCTGCATGGTGCGCGCGGCCCCCGTCGAGGGTGAGGCGGCGTCGGCGGGCCGACGTACGGTGACGGCACCACGACCCGGAGGACCGACCATGCGCCTGACCCACCGCTCACTCGTCCGCACCCGCCTGCGCCGCAGCCTCGCCGCCCTGGCTGCCGCGGCGACGCTCGTCCCGGCTCTGGCGGCCGGGCCTGCGACCTCGGCGGAGCCCGCCGCGGCCGGCAAGCGCTTCCCGACCCACCTGGGCCTGCCCCGGGACTTCGCACCCGAGGGGATCGCGATCGGCCGCGGGGCCTTCGCCTACCTCGGCTCGCGCGAGACCGGCGACATCCTGCGACTGAACCTGCGCAACAAGCGGACCGTCACGATCAGCGACCTGCCCGCCGACACCCCCTCGCTCGGCCTGAAGGTCGATCGCTACGAGCGGCTGTGGGTCGCCGGCGGCACCGGGGGCGACGGGCGCGTCGTCGACTCCGTCTCCGGTGACGTGCTGGCCTCCTACGACTTCGCCGAGGACCCGTCGTTCGTCAACGACGTCGTCCTGGCCGGCGGCTCGGCGTGGTTCACCGACTCCAACCGGGCCCAGCTCTACCGGGCCCCGATCACGCGTCGGCTCTTCGGCCAGGGCGCCATCGAGACCCTGCCGCTGACCGGCGAGTGGGAGCAGGTCGACGGGGAGCTCAACGCCAACGGGATCTCGACCACCCCCGACGGGTCGGCCCTGCTGGTGGTCAACTCGACCACGGGCAAGCTCTACCGCGTCGACCCCGCCACCGGCGCGACGACGGTCGTCGACATCGGCCGGGTCAACCTCGCGGCCGGCGACGGCCTGCTGCGCCAGGGACGGCTGCTCTACGTCGTGCGCAACCGGATCAACGCGATCATCGTGCTGCGCATGGCGCCGTCGGGCACGACGGCCAACCGGGCGAAGATCATCCGCTCCGACGACTTCGACGTGCCGACGACCCTGGCCGGCTTCCGCAACCGGCTCTACCTGCCCAACGCCCGGTTCACGACGCCGGACGCACGGCGCTTCTGGGTCACCGGCGTCCGCCGCTGAGCTCGCTCACACCCGGCGGATCCGGATCGGCCCCTTCGCGGTCGAGGGGTCGACCACCCGGCCCTGCTGGGTGATCTCGACCGCGCCGTCCGCCACGAGCCGGCGGGCGGCGCGTCGGGCAGGCTCCATGAGCTCGCGCCACCCGTCGTCCTCCGCCGGGCCGACGGCGCGAGCCGCGTCCGAGGGGCAGATCGTCTTGCCCCGGGCCCGCTGGGCGAGCAGGTCGAGGATGGACTGCTCGAGGGCCCGGTCGGTGGCGGTGACGCCGTGCTTGCGGCACGCGGTCGAGCAGTAGCGCACCTGGTCCCAGTCGCGCTCCCACTTCTTGCGCCACTCGATCGTGCGTCCGCACGAGGCGCAGGCCTTCGGCTCGGGAGTGCTCACGACCCGAGTCTGGCAAGTCCCGCCCACCCGGTCAGGCGGGCCGGCCCTGCGGCGTCGACCATCGACCCGCTGCACCCCGGCGTCGCCCGCCCCCACGTCGTACGCCGTGACCTTGTGCGGCCCACGGCCCACGGCCCCCGACCGCCCGGGCGACAAAGAGTGGCACCTCGCCTCACAGACAGTGGCACCTCGGCGGGGGACCAACCCCGCGCCAACAGGGTGCGGCCTAGGTTGTGAGCATGGAGACACCGATGTCGTCGGTCGCGCTGACGCCCGCGGTGATCGCCGAGCGCCTCGCGGCGACCGGCTACCTCGCCGACGACTCCCTGGCCACCGTCGCGTTCCTCGCCCTGCGCATGGAGCGCCCGCTGCTGCTCGAGGGTGAGCCGGGCACCGGCAAGACCGCGCTGGCCGAGGCGCTCGCCGCCTCCTTCGACCTCCCCCTGGTGCGGCTGCAGTGCTACGAGGGCATCGACGCCACGCAGGCCCTCTACGACTGGGACTTCCCGCGCCAGATCCTGCACCTGCGCGCGCTGGAGGCCGCCGGTGGCGCCGGCGGCGTCGAGGAGGCGGAGAAGAGCCTCTACGACGAGCGGTTCCTGCTCGCCCGCCCCGTGCTGGCCGCGCTCCAGCAGAGCCCCGCGGTGCTGCTCGTCGACGAGGTCGACCGGGCCGACGACGAGTTCGAGGCGTTCCTGCTCGAGGTGCTCTCCACCTACCAGGTCTCGATCCCCGAGCTCGGGACCGTGGCGGCCGCCACCCCGCCCCTCGTCGTGCTCACCTCCAACCGCACCCGCGAGCTGCACGACGCCCTCAAGCGGCGCTGCCTCTACCACTGGATCGACCACCCCGGCCTCGAGCGCGAGGTTCAGATCGTGCGCAGCCGCGCCCCCGAGGTCTCGCACACGCTGGCCCGGCAGGTCGTCATGCTCGTCCAGGGCCTGCGCGAGCGCGAGGACCTCGAGAAGCCCCCGGGGGTCGCGGAGACCCTCGACTGGGCCCGGGCCCTGCAGCACCTCGGGGCGACCGAGCTCGACCTCGAGTCGTCGGCGGCCACCCTCGGTGCGCTGGTGAAGTACCGCGAGGACGCCGAGAAGGTCAAGCACGCCCTCGACCAGATGCTGCGGAGCTGAGAGGCGTGCCGGCATGACGGTCTCGGTGAGCGCAGGACTGCTCGGGCACGGCGCCGACGAGGTCCTGCTCGGCTTCACCCACGCGCTGCGTGCGGCGGGTGTCGCGGTGACCTCCGACCGCGCCCAGACCTTCCTCGCCGCCACCGCCGCGGTCGGGCTCGAGGACGCGGTCGCCACCTACGTCGCCGGGCGCGCCACGCTGTGCGCCTCCCCGGACGACCTCGAGCGCTACGACCAGGTCTTCGAGGCCTACTTCGACCACCGGGCCGGACTGCCGCGCGCGAAGGTCGCACCCCCGTCGCAGCCCACGCTCAGCACGCTCCCGCTCGAGGACTCAGACCCCGGCGGGGACCGCGAGGGTGAGGAGGACGAGGACGTCGTCCGAGCGCGTGCGAGCGAGGACGAGGTGCTGCGCCACCGTGACGTCGCCACGATGAGCGCGGGCGAGCGCAGCCGTCTGGCCGCCATGCTGGACACCCTGCACGCCCGCCCGCCGCGCCGGCGTACGCCGCGACACCAGGCCTGGCACCGGGGGAGCATCGATCCCGGACGGACCCTGCGGGAGAGCCTGCGCCGGATGGGCGAGCCCGGCGACATCGCCTGGCGTCGACGCGCGACGCGACCGCGCAGGATCGTGCTCCTCGTCGACGTCTCCGGCTCGATGAGCGGCTACGCCGACGCGCTGCTGCGCCTCGCGCACCGCGTCACCCGCACCTGCGGCACGCGGGGCGGCCGGGTCGAGACCTTCACCGTCGGCACCCGGCTGACCCACCTGACCCGGGCGATGCGGCTGCGCGACACCGAACGGGCGCTGGTCGCGGCCGGTGACGCCGTACCCGACTGGTCCGGCGGCACCCGTCTCGGGGAGACGCTCAAGGTCTTCGTCGACCGCTGGGGCCGACGCGGACTGGCCCGTGGTGCGGTCGTGGTGATCTTCAGCGACGGCTGGGAGCGCGGCGACTGCACCCTGCTCGGCGAGCAGGTACGCCGGCTCCACCGGGTCGCCCATCGCGTGGTGTGGGTCAACCCGCACCGCGGCAAGGCCGGCTACGAGCCGGTGCAGTCCGGCGTGCAGGCGGTCCTGCCCCACGTCGACGACTTCCTCGCCGGTCACTCGCTGGCGACGTTCGGCGACCTGGTGGAGGTGCTGGCCCGTGCGTGAGGTGCTGCCCGAGCTGATGGCGTGGTGGGAGTCCGGCGAGACCATCGGGGTCGCGACGGTCGTCGCGACCTTCCAGTCCGCGCCGCGCCCGCCCGGCGCCTCGATGCTCGTCGGCCCCGACCAGTCGGCCGTCGGCTCGGTCTCCGGAGGGTGCGTCGAGGGCGCCGTCTACGAGCTCTCGACCGAGGTCGTCACCTCGGGCGAGCCGGTCCTCGAGCGCTACGGGGTCTCCGACGACGACGCCTTCGCCGTCGGGCTGACCTGCGGCGGGATCCTCGACGTGTTCGTCGAGAAGGTCAGTCGCGCGACCTTCCCCGAGCTCGGCCGGATCGCCGCCGACATCGAGGCCGGCCGTCCGGTCGCGCTGGCCACGATCATCGAGCACCCCGACCCCTCCTGGCTCGGACGCCGCCTGGTCGTACGACCCGACGACCCGGCCGACCCCGGCGCGACCCCGGAGGGGTTCGGGCTCGGCTCCGCCCGGGCGGACGAGGCGGTGCGCGACGACGCGCTCGGCCTGCTCGCGGCCGGCACCAACGCGACGCTGACCTACGGCCCCGACGGCGAGCGGCGCGGGGAGGGGATGCGGGTCTTCACCTGGGCCTTCGCCCCCAAGCCGCGGATGCTGGTCTTCGGCGCGATCGACTTCGCCGCCGCCGTGGCCCGGGTCGGCAGCTTCCTGGGCTACCACGTCACGGTGTGCGACGCCCGGCCCGTCTTCGCCACGACGAGCCGGTTCCCCGAGGCCGACGAGGTCGTCGTCGAGTGGCCCCACCGCTACCTCGGGGCCGAGCAGGAGGCCGGCCGCATCGACCAGCGCACGGTGCTCGCGGTGCTCACCCACGACCCCAAGTTCGACGTGCCGCTGCTCGAGGTCGCACTGCGCCTGCCCGAGGTGGCCTACGTCGGGGCGATGGGCTCACGCCGTACGCACGAGGACCGCAACGAGCGCCTGCTCGAGGCCGGGATCAGCGAGAAGGAGCTGGCCCGGCTCTCCAGCCCGATCGGCCTGGACCTCGGAGCGCGTACTCCCGAGGAGACCGCGATCAGCATCGCCGCGGAGATCGTCGCCGCCCAGTGGGGAGGCACGGGGGACCGTCTCGCCGTGCGCGAGGGACGCATCCACCACTGAGGCAGGCGCCGCCGCGGCCCGGGGCTGCGCGGGGGCGCCCTGCCCTGCTCGTCACACACGTCTCCCTGGCACCAGGAACACCCGGCTGGCCGGGTGTTCCGGAGCCTGTCGGCCTTTGCAACAGCCGACAGGCTCGAAGAACAGCCGACCAGTGCCGCCACCCGGTCGGTCCCAGACCCGTCGCCGTCCTCCTCCGGGACGTCGGGCACGCGATGATGAGGCGACCATGCCCCGCCCCTCGACCCCCGCGCTGCTGCCCCCGACGCCCCTGCCTGCCGCCCCGGCCGAGCCGCTGCTGCCGCACGGTCTCGGCGTCGCGCTGCGCCCCGACGCCCGCGTCCGCGCCGGGGCGAGCTCGGTCACCGGCGCCGGCGCGGACCGGGTGCTCTACCTCAAGCCGCCGGCCGCGGCGGTGCTGCGCACGCTGCCCGCCCGCGCCGACGACCCGGTCTCACGTCGCCTCGGGCGCACCCTGATCGACGCCGGGGTCGCCGAGCCGTGGTGGCCGGAGCCGGGTCCCGACGACGACGAGGTCGCCGCGGCGGGCGAGGTGAGCCTCGTCGTCCCGGTGCGGGACCGGGCCCGGTCGCTGGCGCGGCTGCTGGCTGCGCTCCCGCCGGCCCTGGCGGTGCTCGTCGTCGACGACGGCTCCCGCGAGCCGACCGCCGTCGCGGACGTGACGGCTCGGTACGGCGCCCGCCTCGTGCGCCACGACACCAACCGCGGACCCGCGGCGGCGCGCAACACCGGGCTGCGTGAGGCGACGACCCCCTTCGTGGTGCTCTGCGACTCCGACGTGGTGCCGCAGCCCGGGTGGCTCGCGGCCCTGCACCGCCACCTCGAGGACCCGGCGGTGGCCGTCGCGGCACCGCGCGTGCTCGGCCTCGACGTCGTGCCCCGTCCGGGTGCGCGCGGGTGGGTGGAGGCCTACGAGCAGACCCGTTCGTCCCTCGACCTGGGTCCGCAGGCGGCGCAGGTCCGGCCCCGCAGCGCGGTCTCCTACGTGCCGAGCGCCTGCCTCCTCGTACGTCGGGCCGCCCTGCTCGCCGACCCCACCTCGGCTGCCTTCGACGAGCGGCTGCGCTCCGGCGAGGACGTCGACCTCGTGTGGCGCCTGGTCGCCGCCGGCTGGCGGGTCCGCTACGAGCCCGCCGCCCGGGTGCGCCACGACCACCGCACCGACCTGGTGAGCTGGGCACGCCGCAAGGCCTTCTACGGCTCCTCGGCCGCCGACCTGGCCGCCCGGCACGGCGACGTCGGTCGCCCCGATGGTGCTGAGCCCGTGGTCGACGGTGCTCGCGGTCGCCGTCCTCGCCCAGCGCCGGTGGTCCCCGGCGCGTGGCGCTGTCCGCCTGGGCCGTGGCCACGGTCGGGGTCTCCCGGCGACTCCAGCAGCAGCCCGCGCTGCCCGCGGCGGCCGAGCTGACCACCCGGGGCGCGGTCGCCACGCTGAACCAGGTCGCGGGATCGCTGAACCGCCACCACTGGCCCCTGGCCGCCGTCGCGGCCGCCCGCTCGTCGCGGGCGCGCCGGGCGTGGCTGGTCGCGGCCGTGGTCGAGGCCCTGGTGGACCGCCGCCGGGTGGGCTCGACCCAGCACCCCGTGGCCTACCTCGCCGTGCACCGTCTCGACGACCTCGCCTACGGCACGGGCCTGTGGTGGGGCGCCGTCCGCGCCCGGTCGCCGAGGGCGCTCCTGCCCGCCGTCGTCGGGCTGCCACGGCCGCTGCCACGGGCGCCGCGGCGACCACCCCGCTGGACGTGAGCGCCCTCACACCGCGCTGCTAACGTGGCAGTCGTACGCGTGGTGGGCCCCCGCCCACCCGGACCTTGGGGAGCGTGAGTGGTGCGCGAGGACCTGCACACCCGCAAGGTCGAGACCCTGCGGGCCTGGACCTCCTTCGTCGAGCACGGGGACGCGGTGGCACCGACGGTCCGCCCGGAGATCCTCAGCAGCTGGAACCGTTCCTCGGCGGCGATCTCCACCGACGTCGAGGCCGCACCCATGTCGGACGAGAGCGAGACGGCGTCGGTCTGGCAGGACTCGCCCCTCCAGGCGGCGGTCGCCGGCGTCGAGGCCGAGCTGCGCCGCACCGCCGAGGACGGTGACCTGGTCCTCGCCGTCACCGACGCCGACACCCGCATCCTGTGGACCTACGGCGGGCGGGTGATGCGCCGCAAGGCCGAGAGCGTGAACTTCGCCCCCGGCGCCCGCTGGGACGACGAGTCGGTCGGCACGAACGCCCTCGACCTGGCCAACCGGATGGCGGCACCCTCGATGGTGTTCTCCGCCGAGCACTGGGCGCCCATCGTGCACAACTGGGTGTGCTGGGCCGCCCCCGTCTTCGACCCCCACAACGGTCGTCAGATCGGGGTCATCGACCTCTCGACCACCTGGGACCGCACCCACCCGATCGGGCTGGCCACCGCGCGGGTGATGGCACGACTCATCGAGTCGGCCCTGCCTCGCTCGGCGCACCACACGACGCCTGCTCGGGGCCGGACGAGACGACGACGCCCTGGTGGTCGACGCGGAGCCGGGTCTGGTGATGCGTCTGCTCGGCACCGCGGAGGTCCGCCACGACGGTCAGCGGCTGCTGCTCAACCGGCGCCAGACCGAGGTGCTCGCCCTGCTGGCGCTGCACCCCGAGGGCCTGTCCCTGGACCGCCTCCACGCGCTCGTCTACGGCGACCAGGCGGTCACGCTCTCGACGTTGAAGGCCGAGGTCTCGCACCTGCGTTCGGCGCTCGGCGGTCAGCTCGCCTCGCGTCCCTACCGGCTGACGATGCCGGTGACCACCGACGTCGACCGGGTCCTGGACCTGCTGCGCGCCGGCCAGGTCACCCGTGCGGTGCGGGCCTACGGCGGTGACCTGCTGCCCGGCACGAACTCCCCGGCCCTGTGCGAGCTCGCCGACTACGTGGCCGTCGCGGTGCGCGAGGCGCTCCTCGCCGACCCCGACCCCGAGGCCGTGCTGCGCTACGCCGACCTGGCGCCGTACGACACCGAGGTCGTCGAGCGGGCCCTCGACACGCTCGGCGAGCGTCACCACCCGGCCAAGCCGCTGCTGCGCGGCAAGCTGGCGGCGGCTGCCCGCTGAGCCTGGCCGGGGGTTTCACCCCCATCTTCGAGACCCAATGGTTATCTCGGCCTAGCCGGAATCGCCCCGGTTCGCCCCTATATTGACCCGGGACGGACCTGGCACTTCGCCTTCAGCCGATCGGTACCGCTCTCGGGTCGGTCCGGTCGCGGGCATGGGGACCCGAGACTGTACTGCTACCTCGACACAAGGGATGAATAGATGCGTAGAGCGACCAAGAAGGTGGCCGCGGTCACGACCGGCCTGGCCCTGAGCATGCTCGCCGCCGGGTGCGGCGGTGGTGAGAGCACGACCGGGGAGGCCGGCGTCGACGCCGGTGCGCTGGACGGGGTGTCGTTGACCGTCGGCTCGAAGGACTTCACCGAGAACATCCTGGTCGGCACCATGCTGGCCCAGGCGCTCGAGGCCGCGGGCGCCGAGGTCGAGAACGAGACCAACCTCGGTGGCACCTCGGTGGCGCGCGACGCGCTGCTCGCGGGCGACCTCGACGTCTACCCCGAGTACAACGGCACCGGCTGGACCGTGCACCTCGGCAAGGAGGACCCCAGCCAGGACCCGGCGACGCTCTACGAGGACACCGCAGCGCTCGACCTCAAGCAGAACGACGTCGCGTGGGTCGGGTCGTCGGCCTTCAACGACACCTACGGCTTCGCGGCCAACGGTGACCTCGCCGAGCAGGAGGGCGGCGGGTTCGACTTCGACTCGATGGCTGCCTACCTCGAGGCCAACCCGGACTCGACGGTGTGCATGGAGACCGAGTTCCCCGACCGCCCCGACGGCCTCATCCTCTTCGAGGAGGCCACCGGCTACACGATCCCGCAGAGCCAGATCGAGATCCTCGACACCGGCCTGATCTACACCCAGACCGCCGACGGCAAGTGTGACTTCGGCGAGGTGTTCACCACCGACGGTCGGATCCTGGCGTTGAACCTCTCCCTCGTCGACGACCCGGGCGTCATGATCGTCTACAACGCCTCCTACACCTGGAACAACGAGGTCTACATGGAGCACCAGGACGTCTACGACGAGCTGGCCACGAAGATCTTCGAGCCGCTCGACGACGAGAAGATGGCCGAGCTGAACGCCAAGGTCGACGTCGACGGCACCCCCGCCGAGCGCGTCGCCGAGGACTACCTCAAGGAGATCGGCATCCTCGGCTGACCACTGCCGCAGGGAGCCGCTCCCGCACCACCGCACGTCCACGACGCCGTCGGGTCCTCGACCCGGCGGCGTCGTCGTACGTCGCCACCGCCTCGCCCCCGCACGGCCGACCCAGAGCCTGGTACGTCGGTCGTGTGCCCCACGACGGTGCCACGACCGTTGTCGGACACACGACCCGAGCGGGGGAGCGGGGTCGGCGGGCGTCGCACCAGGTCGCAGCCCCACGCCGTCCGGACGCACGAACGCCCCCGGGTCCAGGACCCGGGGGCGTCGGTGCGCAGGCGGCGGCTCGCCAGCGCGCCTTCGTTGCGGCAGCGCCGCGCTCAGATGCCTCGCGGCTTGAGGTAGCGCTCGGCGAGCGCCCCGATCCAGTCGAAGGTCAGCGCGATGATGGCGACCAGCCCACCGGCGACGAACAGGACCGGGTCCTGGCTGTTCTTCAGCCCGGAGTTGATGGCCACTCCCAGGCCGCCACCGCCGATCAGGAAGGCGAGGGTGGCCATGCCGATGTTGATGATCATGGCGGTCCGGATGCCGGCGATGATCACCGGCACGGCGATCGGCATCTCGATGCGGCCGAGCACCTGGGCCCTGGTCATGCCCATGCCGCGGCCCGCCTCGATGACGCTGCGGTCCACCCCCTGCAGGCCGACCATGGTGTTGCGCAGCACCGGCAGCAGGGCGAACAGCGACAGCGCGAGCACCACCGTGGTCTGCCCCTGGCCGAGGAAGATCAGGAAGGCGACCAGCAGACCGTAGGCGGGGATGGCCTGACCGGCGTTGGCCACCACCAGGATGCCCCCGGCGACCTTCTTCATGAACGGTCTGGTCAGCAGGATCCCCAGGGGTACGGCGACCGCGATCACGAGCAGGGTCGAGTAGGCCGCGATCTCGATGGTGGTGAGCGACTGGGGTCCCAGCCGGGTGGACCAGTCCAGCGCGGCACGCTGCTGGATCACGGCGTTGCCCAGGTCGAGGCTGCGGTAGTAGAGGAACAGGGCGAGCGCGAGCAGGGCGATGAACGCCGGCGCCGCGAACAGCCCGAGGCGCTGGATGATGGCGGCGCGACGCTCGGCCGGGCTGAGCCCGGCGGTCTCCAGGTCGACCTTCTTCGGCTTCTCCGAGAGCAGGGTCGCCGCGGCAGCGGAGGCGTTACTCATGCGTTGCGCTCCATCTCCTCGTAGTGCATCCGTGCTTCGTACTGGGCGCGACGGATGGCTTTGTTCAGGTGGGACATGTCCACGACGCCCTGGAAGGCACCGTGCTCGTCGACGACCACGGTGCTGCCTGATGCGCTCTGGACCATCAGCTCGAGGGCCTGGAAGAGCGTGTTGTCCGAGCGCAGCGTGTCGCCCAGCTCCTCGCCCTTGCCCTCGTAGGAGGAGCCGGTGAGGTCGTCGAGGTGGATCCACCGCAGGGGGCGCCGCTGCTCGTCGAGGAGCACCGCCCACTCGTGGTGCGTGGCGCGGACCTTCTCGGCGCTGGTGGGGACCGCCTCGTTGTCCTGGACCGTCGGGTACTCGGTCATCTTCATCGACCCGACGGTCTGGAAGTTCAGCCCCTTGATGGTCGACCCGTTGCCGATGAAGTCGTCGACGAACTCGTCGACGGGGTAGGCCAGGATCCGCTCCGGGGTGTCGATCTGACGGATCGTGCTCCGCTCGCCGAGGATCGCGATCCGGTCGCCCATCTTGATCGCCTCGTCGATGTCGTGGGTGACGAAGACGATGGTCTTGCGCAGCTCGTCCTGCAGCCTCAGGAACTCGTTCTGCAGGCGGTCGCGGGTGATCGGGTCGATCGCACCGAACGGCTCGTCCATCAACATGATGTCGGGGTCCGCGCCGAGCGCACGGGCCACGCCGACGCGCTGGGCCTGACCGCCGGAGAGCTCCTTGGGGAAGCGGTCGCGGTAGCGGTCGGGGTCGAGCCCGACGGTGGCGAGCAGCTCCTCGGTGCGGGCCTTGGTCTTCTCCTTGTCCCAGCCCAGCATCTTCGGCACCGTGGCGATGTTCTGCGAGATCGTCTGGTGCGGGAAGAGCCCGATCTGCTGGATGACGTAGCCGATGCGGCGCCGCAGCTTGTCGGGGTTGACCTTCGTGACGTCCTCGTCGTCGAGCAGGATCCGACCGCTGCTCGGCTCGATCATCCGGTTGATCAGGCGCAGCGTGGTCGACTTGCCGCAGCCCGAGGGGCCGACGAGCACGAGGATCTCGCCCTCGAAGACGTCGAGGGTGAGCGCCTCGACGGCCGGCACCTTGGTGCCCGGATAGGTCTTGCCCACGCCGTCCAGGTGGATCTTGGCCTTGGTGCTCATGGGGTCCTCTCGATGGGGATCTCGTGGTGAGTCACGTGCTGTGCCGCGGGTCGCGGCGTCATGCCCGCAGCCCGCGCGGGGTGGTGAAGCGCTGGAAGGTCGCCAGGATCACGTCGAGGAGCAGGCCGAGCAGGATCGTGAAGATCACGCCCACCCAGACCGAGTTCTCGGAGTTCGGCAGGCCCAGGCGCGTGAGCCCGTCCCGGATGTAGGTGCCGAGGCCGTCGCCACCGACCAGCGGAGCGATGGCCGCGATGCCGACCGTCAGCAGCGTCGAGATGCGGACCCCCGTGATCATCAGCGGCCAGGCGAGCGGCAGACGCACCTTGTAGAGCTGCTGGAACGCGCTGAGCCCCATCCCCTTCGCCGACTCCACGACAGCAGGTGGCGACGGCGTCGAGACCGACGACGGTGTTGCGCAGGATCGGGAGCAGCGCGTAGAGGAACAGCGCGAGCATCGCCGGCGGGTTGCCGATGCCGACCAGCGGGATGAAGAAGGCGAACAGCGCCAGGGACGGGATCGTGAGGAAGATCCCCGCGACCGTCAGGACGACGGCCCGGGCCACCGGCCGCTGCGCGACCACCACGGCGAGACCCACGGAGAACACCGTGGCGATGGAGATGACGATCAGGACGATCCTGGCGTGGGCCAGGGCTGCTTCCAAGATAAAGCTGAAGTTGATCTCTACGTACTCGAACCAGCCGGACAATGCTTCCACAGGATGCCTCTCAGGTCGCCGATGCTGCGTCACCATACGGCTAAAGGGTGCGTGCGGATAGGGATGTCGGTGCGCGGTCCGTCGCGAGTCGTGCGCCTCCAACCATCGGCCAACCCGGCGCGACCTACCGTCCAGGAGAGACCCACGTCACACGTGGGCCTGGTGCGCGCCCGTTCGCGCACCGACGCGGACGTCCATGCACAGCCCACGCAAGGGAGCGATTCGGCTATGGCCAAGATCAGCCTCACCGTCGACGGAGCGAAGGTCTCCGACGACGTCGAACCCCGCATGCTCCTCGTGCAGTACCTGCGCGAGAAGCTCGGCAAGACCGGCACCGTCGTCGGCTGCGACACCAGCAACTGCGGTGCCTGCACCATCCACCTCGACGGGACCTCGGTGAAGTCCTGCAACGTGCTCGCGATCCAGGCCGACGGCTCCGAGGTGCTCACGATCGAGGGCCTGGCCAAGGACGGTCAGCTGCACCCGGTGCAGGAGGCGTTCCGCGAGTGCCACGGCCTGCAGTGCGGCTACTGCACCCCGGGGATGATCATGCAGAGCGTCGCCCTGCTCGAGGAGAACCCGCACCCGAGCGAGGCCGAGATCCGTGAGGGCCTGGAGGGCAACCTCTGTCGCTGCACGGGCTACCACAACATCGTCAAGGCCGTGCAGCACGCGGCCGGAGCCGGCAGTGCCGGTGCCGGCACCGCGGGCGCGGCCGCATCGGAGGTGACGGCATGACCACGACCGAGCAGCGCCCTGAGGTCACCCCGGAGATCGGCCAGGGTCGACGCCGCAAGGAGGACCAGCGGCTGATCACCGGCCGGACCCGGTGGACCGACAACATCACCCTGCCCGGGATGCTGCACCTCGCGATGGTGCGCAGCCCGTTCGCCCACGCCACGATCACCTCCATCGACAAGAGCGAGGCCGAGGCCGCGCCCAACGTCGTCGCGGTGTTCACCGGTGCCGACCTCGGCGAGAGCCAGGGCGTGCTGATCAACGCCTGGGCGATCACCACCGACCAGGTCACCCCGACCCACCAGCCGATGCCGGCCGAGCGGGTCAGCTTCGCCGGCGAGATCGTCGCCGTCGTCGTGGCCCGCACCCAGGCGGAGGCCCGTGACGCCGCCGAGCTGGTCGACGTCGAGTACGACCAGCTGCCCGCCGCGGTCGACCTCAAGGAGGCGGCCGAGGACAAGGTGCTGGCCCACCCCGACCTGGGCACCAACAAGTCGGCGTTCTGGAAGTTCGACTCCGAGGAGGCCGGCACCGGCGGCAACGTCGACGCTGCCATCGAGAAGGCCCGCACCGACGGTGTCGTCATCGAGCGGGAGTACCGCCAGCAGCGACTGATCCCCGCGTTCATGGAGCCCCGTTCCACGGTCGTGGACCCCACCGGCGAGCAGATCACCATGTGGTCGGCCACCCAGGTGCCCCACATCCTGCGCTTCGCCCTCGCGGCCACGACCGGTGTCTCCGAGTCCAAGATCCGCGTCATCGCTCCGGACGTGGGCGGCGGGTTCGGCGGCAAGCTCAACACGACGCCCGAGGAGTGGCTCACCTTCTGCATCGCCAACCGTCTCGGCAAGCCGGTGAAGTTCACCGAGACACGCTCCGAGAGCCTGATGACGGCTCACCACGGACGGGACCAGTGGCAGAAGCTGACCCTGTCGGCGGAGAAGGACGGCACCGTGACCGGCCTCAAGGTCGAGCTGCTCGCCGACCTCGGTTCCTACGTCTCCCTCGTGGGCGGCGGGGTGCCGGTGCTGGGGGCGTTCATGTTCAACTCGATCTACAAGTTCCCCGCCTACCAGTTCAACTGCCAGACGGTGCTGACCAACAAGACCTGGACCGACGCCTACCGCGGCGCCGGCCGGCCCGAGGCCACGTTCGGCATCGAGCGGATCATGACCGAGCTCGCCGCCGAGCTCGGCATGGACGACTTCGAGCTGCGCGAGAAGAACTGGATCAAGCACGAGGAGTTCCCGTTCACCACGGTGGCCGGGCTCGAGTACGACACCGGCAACTACGAGGCCGCCACGGCCAAGGCCAAGGAGATGTTCGGCTACGACGAGCTGCGGGCGGAGCAGAAGCGCCGCCGCGAGGCCGGGGACACCGTCCAGCTCGGGCTCGGCGTCTCGACGTTCACCGAGATGTGCGGCCTGGCGCCCTCGCGGGTGCTCGGTCAGCTCAACTACGGCGCCGGCGGCTGGGAGCACGCGTCGGTGCGGATGCTGGCCACCGGCAAGGTCGAGGTCGTCACCGGCGCCTCCGCGCACGGTCAGGGCCACGAGACGGCCTTCAGCCAGATCGTCGCCGACCGGCTCGGGGTGGCCTTCGAGGACGTCGAGGTGCTGCACGGTGACACCTCGGTGGCCTCCAAGGGTCTCGACACCTACGGCTCGCGCTCCCTCGTCGTGGGGGGTGAGGCCCTGGTCAAGGCGGCCGACAAGGTCGTCGAGAAGGCCAAGCCCGTCGCCGCCCACCTGCTCGAGGCCTCGGTCGACGACATCGAGTTCTCCGGAGGCCGCTTCAGCGTGCGCGGGACCGACCAGGGCCTCGCGATCGGCGAGATCGCGGGGGCGGTGTTCTCGGCGCACAACTACCCCGAGGGCATGGAGCCCTCGTTGGACTCCGAGGCGACCTACGACCCGGTGAACTTCAACTACCCCCACGGCACGCACCTGTGCGCCATGGAGGTCGACACCGAGACCGGTCAGGTCAAGATGCGCAAGTACGTCTGCGTCGACGACATCGGCAACGTGATCAACCCGCTGATCGTCTCGGGCCAGGTCCACGGTGGACTGGTGCAGGGCATCGCTCAGGCGCTGTGGGAGGAGGCGGTCTACGACGAGGCCGGGACCCTGGTCTCGGGGTCGTTCGTCGACTACCTGCTGCCGACGTCGGCCGACACGATCAGCTTCGAGGTCGACCACACCACGACGCCGTCGATCACCAACACGCTGGGCACCAAGGGCGTGGGCGAGGCCGGCACGATCGCCTCGACCCCGGCCGTGGTCAACGCGGTGGTGGACGCCGTACGCCACCTCGGGATCAAGGACATCCAGATGCCCTGCACCCCCGAGCGTGTCTGGAAGGCCATCAACGACGTGGGCGCCGGGGGCGTGGACCCCACGGAGGGGGCGGCTGCGCCGCACTTCGACCCCGGGACCGGCATGGAAGGCACCACCGACCGCACGACTGGAGGGCACCAGGCATGATCCCCACCTCGTTCGACTACCTGGCCCCCACGTCCGTCGAGGACGCGCTGAGCGCTCTCGCCGAGCACGGGGACGACGCCAAGATCCTGGCGGGTGGGCAGAGCCTGCTCCCCGTGCTGCGGATGCGTCTCAACGCACCCGAGATGGTCATCGACCTGTCCAAGATCGAGTCCCTGCGGGGGGTCCGCGACGAC
Organism: uncultured Actinomycetota bacterium; assembly: GCA_963714475.1. Classification (GTDB taxonomy): domain Bacteria; phylum Actinomycetota; class Actinomycetes; order Propionibacteriales; family Nocardioidaceae; genus Nocardioides. The sequence goes on along the minus strand of CAVQOP010000001.1, from coordinate 828,321 downwards.
GGCGACGCGATCGTCATCGGCGCCATGACCCCGCACTCGGTGGTGGGGGGCGACCCGCTCGTCGCCGAGCACGCCGGCCTGATCGCCCGGGCCATCGACCACCTCGCCGACGCCCAGATCCGCCACCGAGGGACCTTCGGCGGGGCCCTGGCCCACGCCGACCCCGCTGGTGACCTCGGCGCCCCGGTGCTGGCCCTCGGTGCGCAGTTCGTCATCGCCGGTCCTGGCGGGACCCGCACCGTGGAGGGCGACGACTTCTTCGTCGACCTGTTCGAGACCGCGATCGGTGAGGACGAGATCCTGACCGAGGTCCGCGTGCCCAAGCACACCGGGTGGGGCTCGTGCTACGAGAAGTTCGTGCGGGTCGCCCACCAGTGGTCGATCGTCGCGGTCGCGGCCGCGATCAAGGTCGAGGGCGGCACGATCAGCCAGGCGCGGGTCGGGCTGACGAACATGGGCTCGACGCCCCTGCGGGCGCGCGCCGTCGAGGAGGCGCTCGTGGGTGTCGAGGCGACCGATGCCGCGGTCCGCGAGATCGCGGCCAGGGCCGCGGAGGGCACCAACCCGCCCTCCGACCTCAACGGCGAGTCGAGCTACCGCGCTCACCTGGCCACGGTCCTCACCCGGCGCGCCGTGCTGACCGCGGCCGGGGGCTGAGGGCCGATGGACCTGAGCCACCGTTTCACCGTCCAGACCGGGGTCGAGGAGACGTGGGCGCACTTCCAGGACCTCGGGGCCCTGGCCGAGTGCTTCCCCGGCGCGACGATCGGTGACTACGACGAGCAGAACTTCTCCGGCTCGGTGAAGGTCAAGCTGGGTCCGATCGCGCTGGTCTACAACGGCTCAGGCACGTTCGTGGAGAAGGACGACGAGGCGCACTACTTCGTCGTCGACGCCAAGGGCAAGGACAAGCGAGGCAACGGCACCGCCGGGGCCAAGGTGACCCTGTCCATGTCGGATGCTGCGGGATCGACCGACGTGGAGGTGCTCACCGATCTCGCCATCACCGGCAAGCCGGCGCAGTTCGGCCGCGGCGTCATGCAGGACGTCTCCGACAAGCTGCTCGGGCAGTTCGTGAGCTGTCTCGAGCAGCGCCTCAGCGCCGACCCGGAGCCGGAGGCCGTCCCCGTGGCGGTCGCCGGGACGGGCGCGGCGACGACCTCGGGTGACGAGGCGCAGGGCGAGGAGGCGGTGGTGGCGGCCTCACCGGCTGCGCCCGGCGCGAGTGGCAGCGAGCAGGTCGACCCCGCTCCGGGGCGACACGTCTCGTCAGGCGCTCCGTCCTCGGGCTCGGCCGGTCCGCGTGCGGTGCCGAACAGCTCTGCGGACGACGACGCGCTGAACCTCGGCGCTGCGGTGATCCCGGTGCTGGCCAAGGCCTACTGGAAGCAGGGCGCCGCCGCGGCGCTCGTGCTGCTGGTCATCGGCTGGCTGGTCAAGCGCGACTGAGCGACCCGGCACCACGCAACGACGGCACGGGCCCCGGCCGAGGAGCAGATCCTCGACCGGGGCCCGGCCTCGTCCCACGGGCGGTCTACGACTGGTCCTGCTCGGACCTGTCGCCGGCCCACAGGGTGTGGAACGTGCCCGGTCGGTCGGTGCGCTCGTAGGTGTGGGCGCCGAAGTTGTCGCGCAGGCCCTGGATGAGCGCGGCCGGCAGGCGGTCGCGGCGCAGCGCGTCGAAGTAGGACAGCGACGAGCCGAACGCGGGCGTCGGTACGCCGGCCCGCGCGGCCGTGGCGACCACGTCGCGCCAGGCCTCGAGGCCCTCGCTCACCGCGTCGGCGAAGTAGGGGTCGACCAGCAGGCTGGGCAGGTCGGCGTCGGTGTCGTAGGCCTCGACGATCCGGTTGAGGAACTGGGCGCGGATGATGCAGCCGCCGCGCCAGATGGTGGCCATCTGGCCGAGGTCGACGTCCCAGTCGTTCTCCTCGCTGCCGGCCTTGATCTGGTCGAAGCCCTGGGCGTAGGCGACCACCTTCGAGGCGTAGAGCGCGGCTCGCACCTTGTCGACGAAGGTGTCGCGGTCGATCTCGACGTCGTGGACCTCCGAGCCGAACGTCGCCGCCGCGGCGGAGCGCTGCTCGGTGTGGCCCGAGAGGCTGCGGGCGAAGGTCGCCTCGGCGATGCCGGTGACGGGCACGCCGAGGTCCAGGGCGCTCTGCACGGTCCAGCGGCCGGTGCCCTTCTGCTCGGCGGCGTCGCGCACGACGTCGATGAACGGCTGATCGGTCGCGGCGTCGGTGTGGGCGAGGACGTCGGCGGTGATCTCGATCAGGAACGACTCGAGGTCGCCGCCGTTCCACTCGCGGAAGATGTCGGCGATCTCGCGGGGCTCGAGGCCCACCAGGGTGCGCAGCAGGTCGTAGGACTCGGCGATGAGCTGCATGTCGGCGTACTCGATGCCGTTGTGGACCATCTTGACGAAGTGGCCGGCTGCGTCCGGGCCGACGTGGGTGGTGCAGGGGGTGCCGTCGACGACGGCGGCGATCGACTCCAGGACGGGCTGGAGGCGCTCCCAGGCGTGCTCGGAGCCGCCCGGCATGATCGAGGGGCCGTTGAGGGCGCCCTCCTCGCCCCCGGAGACGCCCATGCCGACGAAGTGCAGGTCCGACTCGGCGAGCGCCCGCTGGCGCCGACGGGTGTCGTCGACGTGGGCGTTGCCGGCGTCGACGAGGATGTCGTCCTCGTCGAGCAGCGGGACGAGCTGGTCGATGACCGCGTCGGTCGGTGCGCCGGCCTTGACCATGACGATGATGGCGCGCGGGCGCTCGATCGCGGCCACGAACTCCTCGAGGGACTCGGTCGGCACGAAGTCACCCTCGTCGCCGAACTCCTCGACGAGGCTCGTCATCTTCTCGGTGGTGCGGTTGTGCACGGCGATCGTGTGGCCCTGCCGGGCGATGTTGCGGGCGAGGTTGCGCCCCATCACCGCCAGTCCGGTCAGCCCGATGGTCGCGCGTGCTCCCTGCGTGTTCTCAGCCATGCCTCACCCAACCGTGTCGGGCGCCTCCCTGTTCCGCCCGGGACGGGGGCCGCCGGGCTCAGAAGACGTTGAGGGGCCGGAACTGCACCGAGATCCGGGGGCCGGCCGCGCTCACCTTGGGCACGGCATGCTCCCAGGTCCGCTGGCAGGAGCCGCCCATGACGAGCAGGTCGCCGTGGTTCATGGCCAGCGAGCGGGTCTCGCCGCCGCCACGCGGACGCAGGCTGAGTCGGCGGGCGTCGCCGACCGAGACGATCGCGACCATGGTGTCGTGGGTGCTGCCGCGACCGATCGTGTCGCCGTGCCAGGCGACCGAGTCCTGACCGTCGCGGTAGTAGCAGCAGCCCGCGGTGCGGAACGGCTCGCCGAGCTCGGGGGCGTAGTGGGCGCTGAGTGCCTCACGCGCCTCGCCCAGGACGCGGTGGGGGAGCTCCTCGCCGATCATGTAGGTGTGCACCAGACGGGGCACGTCGACGGCCCGGTCGTACATCTGACGCCGCTCGGCGCGCCACGGGACGTCGCGCACGAGCGTCGCCAGCACCGAGTCGGCCTCGGGGAGCCAGTCACGGCACACGTCGACCCAGGCGCCGCGGGTCAGCGTGACCCGCTCGACGCCGTCGAAGGACGGCGCGGCCGCAGGCTCGTCGTCGCAGAACAGGCTGGCCTGGACCTCGATCATGGGCCGCAGCCTACCTCATCCGTCGAACACGTGTTCGACGCCCGGGCGAGGTGACGTCCGGTCGACGGGAGCGCCCCGTCGGCCACCTGAGGGAGGCGCGGCGTGGCCCCGGAGGGCGGCTGCTGACGACCTGCGACGACCCTGTCCCGGGACTCACCCGGGTCTAAAGTCAAATGTCAAGCCCCTTCTTTGGTTCCCCGGACGGCGCCCCGCCGGGCAACTTATGGTGAACCCGTGAGCGAGACCACTACCGACGCTGAGCAGCCGGCCCTCAAGCACGTCCTTGTGCGTGAGTACGTTCGCGACCTCGTGTCCGGGCTCGCCCCCGGCTCGGCGGCCCCGTCCGAGCGCGACCTCGTGCAGACCTTCGGCGTCGCCCGCATGACGGTGCGCCAGGCCCTCGACACCCTGGTGAGCGAGGGCCTGCTCGAGCGCATCCCCGGGCGCGGCACCTTCGTCGCCCACCCCGCCCGCGACAAGGCCCAGATCACCAGCTTCACCGAGGACCTCAAGCGCCGCGGCATCCTGGCGGAGTCGCAGACGCTGCTCGCCCGACGCGAGCAGGCCGGGCCGGGCGTGGCGCGTGCGCTGAACCTCACCGAGGGCGACTCGGTGCTCCACTGGCGCCGGCTGCGCCGCGGCGACGGGACCGTGACCTGCGTGGAGGACGCCTACCTCAACGAGGTGCTGCTGCCGGGCTTCCTGCAGAAGGGGATGCCCACCAGCCTCTACGACGCCCTCGACGCCCGCGGGCTCCGTCCCACGTGGGCGGAGGACTCGATCAAGGCCGACGTCGCCACGCCGGAGGAGGCCCGGATGCTCGAGGTGGCCGTCGGCTCGGTGGTGCTGCGCCACTCGCGCCGTGCCCTCGCGGGCGAGATGGTCGTCGAGGTCTCGCGCACGGTCTACCGCGCCGACAAGTTCACCCTCTGGGTCCAGCTCTGCGGCTGAGTCCCGGAGCGGCTCGCCGTCAGGCGCGCCACTGCCCGAGCGCGCCCAGCGAGGCCGCGACCGTGCCGGACTCCTCGCACACCCAGTGCGGGTCCGGTCCGCCGAGGTCGGGCTGGATGTAGAGCGAGTGCTCCGGCTTGTCCTCGCAGCCCCAGCACACGGGCCAGCGCCCGGCGTTCTCGAACAGCGCGTCCTGGACGTCCTGCGCGACGAGCCCGGCGACGTAGATGACGCCGGCCGGCCACTGCTCGGCCCACCAGGTGCGCGACGAGCACGCGTCCTCGAGGGCGGAGACGGCGTCGGGACTGGCCTGCGCGCGGGCCTCCAGGTCGGCCAGGACCCGGGATCGTGCGGCCAGGATGAGTGCGGTCTCCATCCCCCTAGTCTGCGCGGCGGACCAAGGACGTGCCAGCCCAGCCCTAGAGTCGGGCCATGTCCCGCCTGCTGCTCGAGGTCGCCGTACGCCACCAGCGCGACGTGCCCGGGTCTGTGCAGGGTGGCGCGGACCGGCTCGCCCTGGTCGTCGAGGGGCCCGGCGGAGGGGTCTCGCCCGAGCCTGCTGCCGCCTCGGCGGTGATCCGGGCCAGCGACGTGCCGGTGCGGGTCGTGCTGCGCACCGGGTCGGGGTGGTCGGCCGCCGAGGAGGACCTCGACCGGCTCGCGGCCCTCGGGCAGGAGTACGTCGCCCTCGGTGCGGAGGGCCTGGTGCTGGGCTTCCTCGACCGTGACCTCGAGGTCGACGTCGCCGCGTGCACGCGACTGGTGGCCGCGCTGCCCGCCGTGCCCTGGACCTTCCACCGCGCGATCGACTCCACCCTCGACCGGGAGCGCTCCTGGGGCCGCCTCCTCGACCTGCCGCGCCTGGACGCCGTACGCTCGGGCGGCTCGCCGCAGGGTCTGGCGCACGGCTACGACGACCTGCTCGCGCTCGCCCGGCGCTCGCCGGACGTGGCGCGGCTGGTGATGGCCTCGGGCGGCCTCGAGGCCGAGCAGGTGCCGTGGCTCGTGCGCGCGGGCGTGCGCCAGGTGCACGTGGGCACCCAGGTGCGGCCCGGGGCGACGTACCGCTCCTACGTCGACGCGGGCTACGTGCGCTCCTGGCGCCGGCTGCTCGACGACGCCTCCCTGCGCCTCGCGGACCGCGCGGACCCGTCGGCGTCATGATCCTGATCGACCCGCCGCTGGTGCCGTGGCGGGGGACCCACTGGTCGCACCTGGCCTCCGACGTCTCCTTCGAGGAGCTGCACGCCTTCGCCCGCACGCTGGGCGTGCCCGAGCGGGGCTTCGACCGCGACCACTACGACGTGCCCGAGGAGCGCTACGAGCAGATCGTCGCGCTCGGCGCGGTCGAGGTGTCCTCGCGCGAGCTGGTCGCCCGGCTCGTCGCGGCCGGGCTGCGACGCCGCAAGAGCCAGGCCTGAGGCCGGGCCCGGCGCCAGCCGGCGCAGGCCTACCGGGCCGCCTCGGGGCGCACCAGCACCACGAACGGGCGACCGTCACGGGCGGCCTCGAAGCGAGCGGTCTCGACGAACCCCAGCCCCCGTACGACGCGGAGGGCGCGGGCGTTGAACGCCGCCACCGTGACCCGGAACGCGGTGGGTGCGAAACGCTCGCGGCCGTGGGCCAGCCCCGCGGCGATCGCGTGCCGGCCCAGCCCGCGCCCGACGAGGTCGGGGCGCAGCGAGCCGCCCGTGTCGAGCGCGGTGTCGTCGTAGGCCCAGCCGGGCACCTGGCCGTCGGGTCCGAACGAGCGGATCCCGACGAGGTCGTCGCCCGCGAGGAGCGCGTTCAGACCCGTCTCGGGCCGCTGGAGGACCAGGGGGTCCGCGTCGGTGAGGTCGTAGACGTCGTAGGGCGGCTCGAAGCGCCAGGTGCACGCCTCCCGGGCGTGCCCCAGGCTCAGCGGCGCGACCCGGAGCTCGGCGGGCTCGGGCACGTCGGTCCTGGTGCTCACCCGGTCAGGGCGTCGACCCGTGGCGCGAGGCGGGCCAGCTCCTCGCTCATGTTGGCGCGGGCCCGCGCCTCCCAGGACCGCGCCGCGTAGTCGGTGTGGAAGAGCCGGTCCTTGGCGGCGAGCTCGTCGAGCACGGCGGCACGGCCGAGCGCGAAGTCGTCGTCGGCGACGTGGGCGTACTCGCGGCGCACGCTGGCGACGTACGTCGCGTAGCGCGGCGCCGGCGCGGCGAGGATCGACAGGTCGGCGTCGGAGAGGGCGCACGCGCCCGGGTCGTCGTCCTCGGGCTGGTGGGTCTCGGTCATCCGGACCAGGCGGGCGACCTCGGCGGTCACCTCGTCGCCCACGAGGTCGGGCAGCGCCTGCTCGGCCCAGGTCGCGGAGCGCTCCTCGGCGTCGCGCTCACCGTCGTAGACGCTGTCGTGGAACCACGCGGCGAGGCGCACGCTCAGCGCGTCGAAGGCGACGCCGTGCTCGGCGAGCTCGTCGAGCCGCTCGAGCACCTCCGCGAGGTGGCGCAGGTCGTGGTAGTCACGATCGGCGCCGCCGTAGGCCGCGACGAGGGCCGAGCGCAGGGCCTCGGCGGCGGCGTCGGGGTGGTCGGCGAGCGGCCAGGTCGGCAGGGGCGGTTGCGGATGCGCGGGGTCGGGCATCGCCCTATTCAAACAGCCTCGGGGGCCTCGGCGGGAGTCGGCGGCGTCATCGCCCACCGGATCGTGCCGGTCGCCACCGAGCCCAGGGCGCGCACCACGGTGCGCTCCACGACCGGGAGCCACGGCAGGCGCAGCGGGACGCGGGTCCAGGCCGGCATCAGCCCCACGCCGGCGGCCATCAGCACGGCGTACGGCGCCCGTGCGGGCAGCGGGAGCGGCGGCTTGAAGAGCAGGTAGCGCACGGCCTCGCGCGCCTGGGGGGTGCCGCGGAGCTCGGGGCGGAAGGCGGCCATCCGCTCGTCGAGCTCGGCCTCGGTGGTCGGCGGCGAGACCGCGCCGAGCGCGCGGGCGACCTCGGCGGTCTGCGCGACGTAGGTGTCGCGCTCGTCCTGGGTCAGCGTGGTCGCGCCGTAGACGGTGTGGGCGCGCAGGAAGCTGTCGGCCTCGGCGACGTGCACCCACTCGAGCAGGTGCGGGTCGGAGGCGGCGTACGTCGAGCCGTCGGGCATGTCGCCCACGACGCGTCGGTGCACCGAGCGGATGACCTCGACGGAGCGGCGGGCGTCCTCGGCGGTGCCGAAGGTGGTGACGGCCAGGAAGTGGCTGGTGCGAGCCAGGCGCCCCCACATGTCACCGCGGTAGCCCGAGTGGTCGGCGACCGCCTTCATCGCCGCGGGGTGCATCGTCTGCAGCAGCACCGCGCGGATGCCGCCGACGAACATCGAGGCGTCGGCGTGCACGACCGTGATCGGGCTGCCGGGCTCGAACCACCGCTCGCCCTCGGTGTCGTGGATGCGCTCGCGGTGCTCGGGTCCGTCGGGTCCGGCCACCCGGGCGAAGATCGCCTGTCCCAGCCGGGTCCGCACCATCTCGATCACGGGGTCGAAACTACCGACCACCTCCTCACCCGCCCCACCCCTCGGAGCGGTCAGGCCGGCGGCGCGCTCATCGTGCGCAGCAGCACCGTCTCGGGCATCGCGGCCAGGGTGTCCACGCAGGACGGGGCGAGCGGCTCGGCGGTGTCGGTGACGACGTAGCCCTGCTCGCCGCGGGTCGCGAGCGACTGCACGAGCACGTTGGCGCCGCACCCGGCCAGGGTCGCGTTCAGCTCGGCGAGCACCCCCGGCACGTTGCGGTGCAGCATCGTGACCCGGTGCGTGCCCGGCTCGGGCGCGGAGCCGGCCTCGGGCAGGTTGACCGAGAGCGCCGTCGTGCCGTGCTCGACGTAGCCCAGGAGCTTGCCCGAGACGAAGTGGCCGATCTCCTCCTGGGCCTCCTGGGTGGAGCCGCCGACGTGCGGGGTCAGGATCACGTTGGGCAGGCCCCGTAGCGGCGACTCGAACGGGTCGCCCTGGGCCTTGGGCTCGATCGGGAAGACGTCCATCGCGACGCCGGCGATGTGGCCCGACAGGACCCGCTCGCGCAGCGCCTCGGTGTCGACGAGCATCCCCCGCGAGGCGTTGATGAACAACGAGCGCGGCTTCATCAGGTCGAAGTACGCCGGTCCGAACATGCCGGCGTTCCCGGGACGGCCGTCGACGTGGAGCGTCACGATGTCGGCCTCGGTGAGCAGCGCCTCGAGCGAGGGCATCCGGCGGGCGTTGCCGTGGGCGAGCCGGTCGGCGATGTCGAAGAAGATGACCCGCAGACCCATCGCCTCGGCGAGCACCGAGAGCTGGCTGCCGATGTTGCCGTAGCCCACGATGCCGAGGGTGCGGCCGCGGATCTCGTGGCTGCCGGCGGCCGACTTGTCCCAGACGCCGTCGTGCATCCGGGTCGACTTCTCCTCCAGGCGGCGCGCCAGCACGACGATCTCGCCGATCACCAGCTCGACCACGCTGCGCGAGTTGGAGTGCGGGGCGTTGAACACCGCGACCTGGTGGTCGGTGGCGCCCGGGAGGTCGACCTGGTTGGTGCCGATGCAGAAGCAGCCGACGGCCTTCAGCCGGGGTGCCGCAGCGAAGGCGGCCTCGCCGAGATGGGTCGCGGAGCGGATGCCGAGCAGGTCGACGCCGTCGAGCCCGCCGCCGAGGAGCTCCTCGGTGGACATCGCGCCCCGACGCTGCTCCACCTCGATGCCGGCGCCCTCGAAGCGTGCGACGGCGGCGGGGTGGATGTTCTCGAGCAGCAGGGCCTTCATGGGACAAACGGTAGGACCCGGCCCGGGGGCCCTCCCACGCGGGCTGGGGGTGCCGTGCCTCGCCGCAGGGAGGAGCATCGACCCACGACGGACCTCGCGCACGACTACCTCGACCTCGACGGCCTCTTCACCGACACCGAGCTCGCCCTGCGCGACCAGGTCCTCGGCATGCACCTCGACGGCCACGGCTGCCCCGGACGCAGCGCGGTGGAGTACGGCATCGCCGCCATGGAGCTCGAGGGCATCTGAGCACGCGCGATGGTGCGTCGTGGGATGCCCGACCTCGAGGCTGACGGAGTGCCTCAGCGAGTCGTGTACCTGACAACCGCCTCAGGGCCGTTCTGAGGCACACGACCGAACCCGACCCATCGGGGCGCTCGGTGACGTCATGCGGTCCGGTCAGTCGTCGACTGCCGACCGCGATGACGTCCCGGACGTCGATCGGCCTCACGTCCTTGGTCCCCTTCCGGATCGCCCTGGTCCTCGCCAAGAGCCGACTCCCAATCCTGGCCGCCGTGGAAGACTCCCAGGACGTTGACCACGAGCTCATCTGGATCGAGCGACGCGCTCACCTTCACGCTTCGCCACTGCTACGCGGGCAGGTCGTCGGCGTCGACGATGCGGTAGGCGTAGCCCTGCTCGGCCAGGAAGCGCTGACGGTTCTGGGCGAACTCGGCGTCGACGGTGTCGCGCGCGACGACGGCGTAGAACCGCGCGGTCTGGCCGCCGGCCTTGGGCCGCATCAGCCGGCCGAGCCGCTGGGCCTCCTCCTGGCGGGAGCCGAACGAGCCCGAGACCTGGATGGCGACCTCGGCCGAGGGGAGGTCGACGGAGAAGTTGGCGACCTTGCTGACCACGAGCAGGTCGATCTCGCCGGTGCGGAAGGCCTCGAAGAGCCGCTGGCGCTCCCGGACGGTGGTGTCGCCCTTGATCAGGGGGGCGTCGAGGGCCTCGGCCAGCTCGTCGAGCTGCTCGATGTACTGCCCGATGACGAGCGTCGGCTGGCCGCGGTGCTGGTCGACGAGGGTGCGCACGACGGCGTTCTTGTGGTGCGTGCAGGCGGCCAGCCGGTAGCGCTCCTCGGGCTCGGCGGTCGCGTAGACCAGCCGCTCGGAGTCGGGCAGGCTGACGCGGACCTCGACGCAGTCGGCGGGCGCGATCCACCCCTGCGCCTCGATGTCCTTCCACGGCGCGTCGTAGCGCTTGGGTCCGATCAGGCTGAACACGTCGCCCTCGCGACCGTCCTCACGCACCAGCGTCGCGGTCAGTCCGATGCGGCGGCGGGCCTGCAGGTCGGCGGTCATCCGGAAGATCGGCGCCGGCAGCAGGTGCACCTCGTCGTAGACGATGAGGCCCCAGTCGCGGGCGTCGAGCAGCTCGAGGTGCGGGTAGACGCCCTTGCGGCGCAGCGTGAGCACCTGGTACGTCGCGATGGTGACGGGCCGGATCTCCTTGACCGCGCCGGAGTACTCGCCGATCTCGTCCTCGCTCAGCGACGTGCGTCGGACCAGCTCGTCCTTCCACTGCCGGGCGCTGACGGTGTTGGTGACCAGGATCAGCGTGGTCGCCTGGGCGCGCGCCATGGCGGCGGCGCCGACGAGGGTCTTGCCGGCCCCGCAGGGCAGCACGACGACGCCCGACCCGCCGTGCCAGAAGGAGTCCGCGGCGTCACGCTGGTAGTCGCGCAGCTGCCAGGCGCTCTCGTCGAGCGCGATCGGGTGCGCCTCGCCGTCGACGTACCCGGCGAAGTCCTCGGCCGGCCAGCCGAGCTTGAGCAGGGCCTGCTTGAGGTTGCCGCGCTGCGAGGCGTGGACCACGACCGTGTCGGGGTCGAGGCGCTCGCCGATCATGCCGGAGACCTTCTTGGCCCGCAGCACCTCCTCGAGCACGGGACGGTCGTTGCTGAGCAGCACCAGGCCGTGCACGGGGTGCTTCTCCAGACGCAGCCGGCCGTAGCGCGCCATCGTCTCGGCCACGTCGACGAGCAGGCTGTGCGGCACCGCGTAGCGGCTGTACTCCAGCAGGGTGTCGACGACCTGCTCCGCGTCGTGGCCCGCCGCGCGGGCGTTCCACAGCCCCAGCGGGGTCAGCCGGTAGGTGTGGACGTGCTCGGGGGAGCGCTCGAGCTCGGCGAACGGGGCGATGTCCTTGCGGCACGCCGCCGCCCGGTCGTGGTCGATCTCGAGCAGGAGGGTCTTGTCGGACTGCACGATCAGGGGGCCGTCGCTCACCCACCGAGCCTACGGCCGCCCCGGTGCCGGCTCCGCCACGGCCGGCTCGTCGACCGCACGCACCGAGTGGATGCGGTGCACCGCGAAGCTGCGGACGTCGCCCGAGCGGTGGTCGTGGGCGCTCAGCGAGCCGCCCTCGACCCGCAGCGGGTCGACCACCCGGTCGCTGCGGGTGCCCTGGTTGTCGACGTAGGTGATCAGCACCGCCACCCCGTTCTCGACGGCCTCGCGCAGCGCGCTCAGGGCGCCGCTCGGGGTCAGGGCGTTGACACCGGGCCGGGCCTGCGCGGCCCGGTCGCCGGCGCGCACCGCGCTGATCACGGCGGCGGCGGTGGCCTGGGCGCGCACGCCGCGCACCGAGACCGGGCGCTCGCGCGGGGTGCGGGCGCGCAGCAGGTCGGGGCGGGTGATGCTCACGGTGCCGTCGGCCGCCTCGACCACCGGCGCCGCGCCGAGCTCGCGCAGGCGCGGCAGCAGCACCTCGATCGGGGTGGCGGAGATGACCACGGTCGGAGCGATGCGTCGCAGGCCGAGGGTGGCGGCCTTGGGATGGTGGACCAGCTCGGTCAGCGCCGTCTCGTCGTCGGAGCGCACGAAGGCCTCGGCGTGGCCGACCCGGACGGTGCCGTAGGTGCGCACGGTGTCGTCGACGAGGTAGGTCAGCGGCTGCGGCACGGGGGTGCGCGAGACGCCGCCGAGGAACTCGTGCACCTCGGCTGCGCTCCAGCCCACGTCGAGCGCCCGACGTACGGAGCCCGAGGAGAAGCGGTACGTCGTCGCGCCGCCGCGCGACTCGACGTCGGCGAGGAGCTGCAGACGACGCGCCAGCGACGACTCGAGGGGCCCGGGCGCCACCGCGGTCAGGTCGGCCTGCAGGAGCACGTGGTCGACCGGCTCGGGCAGCAGCCCGGCCAACGCGGGTGCGGGGTCGTCGCCGGCCAGCAGCGACGCGGCGTACGACGCCAGCCCGCCGAGGGCGACCAGGCCGAGGGCGGCGGCCTCGTCGAGCGCGGCGAGGGTCTCGGCCTCCCGGGCGGCCGGTCGACGGGGGCGCTGCCAGGCGGTCCGCGCGACCAGGGACGCCGTCCCGGTGCCGGCGGCGAGCACCTCGTCGGCGGGCAGGGTGGCGAGCACCGCGAGCGCGCGGTGCCGCGACTCGGCGATGGTGCGGCTGCTCAGGCCGGTGGACAGGGCGTTGCGCGGACGGTCGGTCTCGTCGCGCGTGCCGACGAGCGCGGGGGCGCGGGAGGTCTCGAGCCATGCGCGCGCCAGCGCGGTCCACCGGTCGGCGGGCCCCGAGCCGCTCCAGGCGTCGTAGCGGTCGGTCGGCACCCACACCCCGGCCCCGGTGTCGTCGGCGCGTGCGGCGAGCAGACCGGCGGCGCCGGCGGTCTCGACGAGCAGGGCAGCGACCGGTTCGGCGACGTGGAGCATCCGGGCCGTGGCGCGCAGCTCGCGCACGCCGAGGCCACCGGAGCGCAGCGCGACGGGCGGTGCGGTGCCCCAGTGGTCGAGCAGCAGCTCGACCCGGCGCACCGTCTCGAAGGCCGCCCCGGCGGCGGTGCGGTCGACCAGCGCCGCCGGGCGCTGCGCCGTCGCGATCGTCGGTGGCTCGTCGACCGGGTCCCGGGTGGTGCGGCCCCCGCGCAGGACCAGGGCGACCTCGCCCGGCAGCACGACCGCGGGGCCGCCGCGGGGCACGAGCAGCCCACGGGCGAGCAGCTCCTCGGCCGGGGTCCGGGCCTGCTGGGCGCTCACCGCCTGGCGGGCGGCGTCGGTGGTGGCCTGGCCCCCGTGGGCGTCGACGTGGTCGAGCAGGGCCCTTGCCTGCGGGGACGCCTCGGCCAGGCGGCGCTCGACCTCGGCGCTCGGCAGCGGGTCGGCGGAGCGGGGCTGCAGCGTCGGACCGAGCGTGCCTCCTGTGCTGGCGAGGACCTCGGCCACGCCGCTGAGGGGGCGCAGGCCGCTGCCGGACTCCCACACGACCGCCAGGTCGAGCAGCCGGTCGAGCGCGCTCTCGACAGATGCGGGCGCAGCGTGCACGATCTGCACCACCTGGTCGCGCTCCGCCGGTGCCGTGACGACCAGGGCCTCCAGCACGGCCAGCTCCAGCCGGTCGAGCTGGTCGAGCGCACGCTGGACCGAGACCCGCACCGTCGCCCGCGAGGCGAGCTGACCGAAGTCGTGAGGAGCAGGAGTGGCCAGGTCGGGACGTGCGACGAGCAGCGCCGAGAGACGCTCGTCGGGCCAGCTGCGCAGCTGCTGGGCCAAGGAGCGGTGGCCGGGCCCCGCGATCGTCGTGGACATCTCCTCCAGGTTATCGGCCGCCCGTCATGGGTGCCGCAGGAGCGGATCGCGCGATGAGTGACGTCGAGCTGCGCCACGGAGCCGCGACCGACGTGGGACTGGTGCGCGAGACCAACGAGGACTCCTTCCTGGCCACCCCGCCCGTGTTCGTGGTCGCCGACGGGATGGGGGGCCACGACCGTGGCGACGTGGCGAGCCGGATCGTGGTCGAGCGGTTCGAGGCGCTCGCCGCCACCGGGTACGAGCCGGACCGCGCGGCCGAGGCCGTCGCGACGACGCTCGGTGAGGCACAGGCCGAGGTGGCGGCCTACGACGCGTCGCAGCGCGCCCGGGGCGCGACCCGGTTCGCGGCCGGGACGACCGCGGTCGTCGCGCTGCTCGTCGAGGGCGTGGCCGGCCCCGACGGCGTCGTGGGACCCGCGTGGCTCGTCGCGAACCTCGGCGACTCCCGCGCCTACCGCGTCGTCGGTGGCACGCTCGAGCAGCTGACCCGTGACCACAGCCTGGTCCAGGAGCTGCTCGACGCCGGCCTGATCGGACCCGACGAGGTCGCCACCCATCCGGAGCGGCACGTGGTGACCCGCGCGCTCGGCGGGTCCGGGAGCGTCGAGGCGGACGTGGTGACGGTGCCGCTGGCCGGCACGAGCCGGCTGCTGCTGTGCTCCGACGGGATCACCGGGATGCTCGACGACGCCCAGGTCGGAGCCGTCCTGACCGGGTGGGCCGACCCGCAGCAGGCGGCCGACGAGCTCGTGGCACAGGCGCTCGCGGCCGGGGGTGTGGACAACGCGACGGCGGTCGTCGTCGATGTGGTCGGATGGAGCTCGTCCGACGACCCGACGCCCACCCTCATCGACCAGGAGCCACACGGTCCGACATGAGCCTGCCTGAGACCGAGACGCCGTCCCACGCCCCTCCTGCCCCGGGTTGGTCGTGCCCGCCCGGCGACCTGCTCGCGGTGCTCGGCGAGCGTCTCGCCGTCGTCCTGCCCTCCTCGGAGCGGGGTCGCGCCGCAGACCTGTGGGCACGCGTCGACGACGGGGCCGGACTCGGGGAGACCCTCGACGCCCTGCTCGACGACGGGCTGAGCCGCCTGTCCGACCTGGTCGTGGTGAGCCGCGAGGCCGCACGGGTGGTGGTCGTCGTCCGCGGCTCCACCCTCGGCGTCGAGGTGACGACCGCCGCCGGCACCACCGAGGTCGTCGACGGTCAGGACGCGACCACCTGGGTGGAGCGCTCCTTCGAGGCCGTGGGGTCGGGTCGCGTCGTGCACCACGACCGGCCCGGCGGCCCCGCCGACCAGGAGCCGGTGGTCCTGGCCTCCGGCCTCGTGCGCGTCTCGGCCCTCAGCTGGGGTGGTGGCACGGAGGCGCCTGGTGCTGCTGCCGCCGGGTTTGCTGGGTCGGCCGGGTCGGGCGGGTCGTCGGTGGTGGCCGTCGAGCCGTCGGTCGGTCCGGACACCGAGCCGCACGAGGGCCCCGAGGTGGTCGAGGAGCCCGAGGTGGTCGAGGGGCCCGGGGTGGTCGAGGGGCCCGAGGTGGTCGAGGCGGTCGAGGAGCCCGCGGTCGCCGAGATGGAACGTGAGACGCCGGCACCGGCACCGGCAGCCGAGCCGGGGGGGACCCGATGCGCCGACGGAGGCGATCGCCTTCCTGGACCCCGAGCCTGAGCCCGCACGCGCCACCGTCGGCTCCTCAGCCAGTGATCCGCTGAGCGATCCACTCAGCGATCCACTCAGCGATCCGTTGAACGACCCGACGCCCGAGCCGGACGGCGCCGGTGAGTCCCGGGGAGGGCTGGCCTGGTTGGGTCTGGCCGACCCCGACCCCGATCCCGATCCAGCGTCCCAGGGGTCCGCCGGGTCCGCCGGGTCCATCCAGGTGGTCGTCTCCGACGGGCAGCGGGTCGAGGTGGACCGCCCGGTGCTGGTCGGCCGGTCGCCGGACGAGGCTCGGGCCGGGGGCCGCGACGTCCGGCTGCTGAGGGTGGAGAGCCCCTCGCAGGAGATCTCGGGCACGCACCTCGAGCTGCGGCCGGGGGGCGATCCCGGCACGGTCGACGTCGTCGACCTCGGATCGACCAACGGCAGCGTCCTCGACCGGCCGGGCCAGCCGCACCAGGAGCTGAGCCGCGCCGACCCGACCCGACTCGAGGTCGGCGACGCGGTCCTCCTCGGTGACGGCGTGAGCCTGCGCCTGGACGGCTGAGTGCCCGCACCGCCCGGGGGCCTGGAGGAGCGACTGACCGCCTACCTCGTGGACCGGGCTGTCGGCTGGGGGATCGTCGGCGGCACGGCCTACGTGCTCTGGCGGCTGGTGGTGCCGGCCTACGGCGCTCCGCTCGGCGTCGGGCTGGCGCTGGGCGCCGCGGTGCTCGTCGCAGGCGCCGACGCCGTGCTCGTCGGACTGGCCGGGACCTCGCCCGGGCGGATGCTCGTGGGCCTGCGCGTCGTCGACGCCGTCGACGGCCGCTCGATCGGTGTGGGGCGGGCGGCCTCGCGGGCCGTGGTGGTGGGTCTCGCCGGGCTCCCCACGCTCGGGCTGGGGCTGCTGCTCCTGCTCGCCGCGCTGCTCAGCGACCCCGAGGGGCGTCGTCGTGGCTGGCACGACCGGGTCGCCGGCTCGCTCGTCGTCGATGCCCGGGCACCGGTCGTTCCGGAGCCCGGGCCTGCTGCACCACCGGTGCCCACCCTGGTCAACCTGACGCTCCTGGACCTGGACCGAGACCCGGACCTCGACCCCGTCGCCCGCCCGGTCGCCGGTCGTGACTGAGGAGGCTCAGTCCTGGTCGCGCACGTCGGCGAACGCGTCCGGTCGCGAGATGAGCTCGGCGCGGCCCGGGGGCCAGGCCAGGGCGAAGACCTTGCCGGTCACCAGGGAGGTCGGCACGAAGGCCTCCTCGGGATCGCACCCGGAGCGTGCGTTGAGGCACAGGTGCACCGAGGAGTCGGCCGAGGCGTCGCGGTTGTCGCCCATCACGAACAGCGAACCCTCGGACACGGGGCCCGCGGTCCAGTCGCACGAGCCGCCCCCGGGCATCGGTCCGTCGCACAGACGCTGCGGTGCGATGAACTCGGACTCGTCGACCGGCACCCCGTTGACCGAGATCCGCCCCTGCTTGTCGCAGCACACGATGGTGTCCCCGGCGACGCCGACGACGCGCTTGACCAGGTGTCCGCCCGTCGGGTAGAGCCCGATCTTGGCCAGGGCCTGGGTGAGGGGGCTCGTAGGACCGGCCTCCTCGGTCGGGCTGAGCCAGCCACCGGGGTCCTCGAAGACCACGACGTCGCCGCGCTGCGGCGTCCCGTCGAGCCAGTACGACACCTTCTGCACCAGGATCCGGTCGTCCTTGACCAGGCCGGGCCGCATCGAGGAGGACGGGATGTAGAAGGCCTGGACGAAGAAGGTCTTGATGACCAGCGCCAGCACGACCGCGATCACGAGCAACAGGCCGGTCTCGGCCCAGAAGGGGAGCTTGCGTCGCTCGGCGGTGGTCACGACCGCGAACCCTACGTCACACCGCCACGGGTCCGACGTCGTTCAGCCGGCTCGCCCGGGCCGGGCTAGCCTGGTCGTCGATGACCCAGGTCTGGTACGTGTCCTACGGCTCGAACATGTCGTCCGAGCGGTTCACCTGCTACCTCGCCGGAGGCTGTCCGCCCGGCGGCTCCCGCCCCAACCCGGGCGCCCGCGACGCGACGCCGCCGGCGCGCTCGGTGCCCCTCGACCTGCCGGGGACGACGTACTTCGCCGGCGACTCGACGCAGTGGGGTGGTGGGGTCGCCTTCTACGACCACGCGACCCCGGGCCGCACCGCTGCGCGTGGCTACCTCATCACGCGGGCCCAGCTCGCCGACGTCGCGGCGCAGGAGATGTACCGCACGCCGCGCGACGGCGACCCGCTGGAGGACGTCCTGACCCGTCCGCTGCCCGGCGGCCGGCACGCGGTGGGGGAGGGGCACTACGAGACGCTGGTCGAGGTCGGGCGCCTCGACGGGCTCGCCATGCTGACCTTCACCTCGCCGGGCGGGGTCGCGGCGATGGAGCACCGGGCGCCCTCCGCCGCCTACCGCGAGCGGCTCGCCGTGGGTCTGCGGGAGAGCCGCGACTGGGACGAGGTCCAGGTCGCGACGTACCTCGACGCCATCGTCGGCGCGCAGCCGGCGCGGGTGTCCTGAGGCCCCGATCCGAGAGTGGCGCCGCTCACAGTGGTGACCTAGATTCGCCGGTGTGGAGTCCTACGCCGCCGGAGACACCGACACGCCGCTGCTCGAGGAGACGATCGGGGCCAACCTCGAGCGCACCGTCGCCGCCCATCCCGACCGGGAGGCCCTGGTCGAGGTCGCGACCGGTCGGCGCTGGACGTGGCGCCAGCTCGACGACGACGTCGACGCGCTGGCCCGAGGCCTGATCGCCGCCGGGATCGGGGTCGGCGACCGGGTCGGCATGTGGGCGCCGAACTGTGCGCAGTGGACCCTCGTGCAGTACGCCGCGGCGAAGGTCGGCGCGATCCTGGTCAACGTCAACCCGGCCTACCGCACCCACGAGCTCGCCTACGCGCTCGACCAGAGCGGCCTGGTGCTGCTGCTGGCCGCGAGCAGCTTCAAGACCAGCGACTACCGCGCGATGGTCGAGGAGGTCGCGCCCGGGTGCAGCGCCCTGCGCCGCACGGTCTACGTCGACACCGACGACTTCGCGGCGCTGGTCGCCGAGGGCCGCAGCGTGTCCCGCGAGCAGCTGGCCGAGCGACAGGCGCAGCTGAGCGCCGACGACCCGATCAACATCCAGTACACCTCGGGGACGACGGGCCGGCCCAAGGGCGCGACGCTGAGCCACCGCAACATCCTCAACAACGGCTACTACGTCACCGAGCTGATCGGGCTCGACGAGACCGATCGGCTGTGCATCCCGGTGCCGTTCTACCACTGCTTCGGGATGGTGATGGGCAACCTGGGCTGCAGCAGCCACGGCACCACGATGGTCATCCCGGCACCCGGCTTCGACCCGGTCCTCACCCTCGACGCGGTCGAGCAGGAGCGGTGCACGGCGCTCTACGGAGTGCCGACGATGTTCATCGCGATGCAGAGCTCGGCGGGGTTCGCCGAGCGTGACCTGTCGCGGTTGCGCACCGGCATCATGGCCGGCTCGATCTGCCCGGTCGAGGTGATGAAGCGCTGCGTCGACGACATGCACATGGCCGAGGTCTCGATCGCCTACGGCATGACCGAGACCTCCCCGGTCTCCTGCCAGACCCGCACCGACGACGACCTGGACCGCCGTACCTCCACGATCGGCCGGGTCCACCCGCACGTCGAGATCAAGGTCGTCGACCCCGCCACGGGAGAGGTCGTGGAGCGCGGCGAGACCGGCGAGTTCTGCACGCGCGGCTACTCGGTGATGCTCGGCTACTGGCCGCTGGACGGCGAGGAGGGTCCGGCGCGCACGGCCGAGGCGATCGACGCGGAGGGCTGGATGCACACCGGCGACCTCGCGGTCATGCGCGAGGACGGCTACTGCACCATCGTGGGCCGGATCAAGGACATGGTCATCCGGGGTGGCGAGAACATCTATCCCCGTGAGATCGAGGAGTTCCTCTACACCCACCCCGACGTCGAGGACGTCCAGGTGATCGGCGTCCCCGACGAGCGCTTCGGCGAGGAGCTGTGCGCCTGGGTCAGGATGCGCGAGGGCCGTGCGCCCCTCGACGCCGCCGCGGTGAAGGAGTTCTGCGCGGGCAGGATCTCGCACTACAAGGTGCCGCGCTACGTCATGGTCGTCGAGGAGTTCCCGATGACGGTGACCGGCAAGATCCGCAAGGTCGCCATGCGTGAGGAGTCCGCCCGCTCCCTGGGCCTGGACTGAGGGCGCGGCGGGGGAGGGGTCTAGCCGGCCCGGCGTGGGGGCTTGGTCGCGACGACGATCGCGGTGTCCCCCGCGGTGACGGTGACCGGCCCGAGGCCCGCCCGGTCGAGCGCGCCGCTCAGCACGTCGACCGTCGAGCCCGGGACGGCGCACACCAGGCAGGCGCGCTGCCGCAGCCCCGAGCGCACCATCCGCCCGAAGCGGACCGGGTCGGCGAGCCGGTGCAGCACCGTGCAGCAGGCGAGGTCGTAGGCCTCGAACGGCAGGGTCGCCTGCTCGAGGTCGGCCTGCTCGAGGTGGAGCGCGGTCGTCGTGACCGGTGTGCGTCGCCCGGGCCTCGTCCAGCCGGTCCGGGTCGAGCTCGAGGGCCAGGACCGAGCGGGCTCCCCGGGCCAGGAGCAGCCGGGTCAGGTCGCCGGTCCCGCACCCGAGGTCGACCACGTCGAGTCCGGTCGGCGGCGGCAGGGCGGCCGCGAGCGCCGTACGCCGGACCGAGGAGGTCACCGGGTGACGACCACCGGGATCCGGCTGCGGCTCCCGTCGCCGCCGCGCCAGAGCACGTAGCCGTCGTCGACGTCCTCGCCGACGCCGGCCCGGGGGGCGCGGACGACGAAGCGGGCCGACTCGCCCGGGGCGAGCCGCACGGCGGCGGGGGTGACCTCGACGTCGCCGGACAGGCGCCGCGTGGAGGAGGAGAAGTACAGCGACCGCGTCGCGGTGTTGCGGATCGTGCGCACCGCCCGCGTCCGGCCCTGGCTCAGGTCGATCGACGGCGTGTTCAGCGCGCGCCGGTCGCCCTCGAGCCAGGAGCGGTAGTCGCCCGCGTCCTGTGGATAGCTCAGCCGTACGTCGTCCGCGCCGGCCGCCCGGGCCCGGCCCGCGCCCGCGTCGAGGACGGCGGTGCCCGGGACCCGCGCCGCGCCGCTGGCCAGCGCCGATCGCACCTCCACCGCGCTCCAGCCCGGGTGGCGCGAGCGCAGGGCCGCGGCGGTGCCGGCGGCCCAGGCGGTGGCTGCCGAGGTGCCGGAGGCGACCTCCCAGCGGGCGCCGCGCACCTGCTCGGGCACCGCGCCGACCAGTCCGGTCGCCGGGGCGACCAGGTCGGGCTTGACGAGACCGCTCACGGGATCGCCCGGCGCGGACCACGGCGCGACGCCCGGCGTACGGCGTGCTCCGTCGGGTCGCAGCGCGACCTGGGCGTCGGGGTGGTCGCGCAGCCAGGCGCGGAGCTCGCGGGCGGGGGCGGCGCCGACGTGGACGGTCGGCACGGCGTGGAAGTCTGCGTAGGTCGACCCCGGGCGGGTGTTGAGCAGCACCATGCCGGCGCCGTCGGCGAGCGCGACCGTCGCCGACTTGTCGACGCGACCGACCGCGCCCCGCTCGCACAGCACGACCCGTCCCGCGACCGCGGTCGCGTCGAGCGTGCCGGGCGCGCAGACCCGGGCCCGATCGGGACGGGCGCCGGCGCGGCGGGCCGCCTCGGCCCGCACCACGCCGACCGGCCCGAGCGTGGTCCGCGAGGCGGAGGCCCCGCTGAGGGTCGGCCCACCCGCGACGGCGACCTCGCCGCGCGGCTGGACCCCGCCGGCGGCCCCCACGGTGGTGACCCACGGGACCGGGTGGGCGGCGTACGCCTCACGCGCGTCGTTGCCGGCGGCACCCAGCACGACCACGTCGGCCTCGGCCGCCCCCAGGAGCGCCCGCTCGAGGGTGTCGACGTCGTCCGGGCCGCCGACGGGCACCGAGAGGACGTCGACGCCGTCACCGACCGCCCGGTCGACGGCGGTGACCAGGTCAGCAGCCGAGCAGCCGTCGTCGTCGGGGTCGGGGGCGGTCCAGCAGGCCTTGTAGACGGCGAGTCGGGCGTCGGGCGCCTGCCCGCCGACGGTGGCGACCCGCTGGCCTCGCACGCGAGCGGCGACGTCGGCCGCGCCCGCCGCGACCGTGGCCAGGACGGTGCCGTGCCCGTCGTCGTCGAGAGGGGAGAGGCTGGCGCCGGCGCGCACCGCGTGGGCGCCGAAGCCGTCGACGAACCAGCGTGCGGCGACGACCTTGCCGCCGCAGAAGGACTCCGGCCAGTCCTCGGAGATCGCGCACGCGGCGGGAGCGACCGGGGGCAGCGGGCCGAGCGAGGGCAGGGTGGCGAAGGACGGCGAGCCCGGGTCGAGCCCCGAGTCGACGAGACCGACGACCACGCCCCGACCTGCGCTCGCCGGAGCGGTGGCGGCCGCGGTCACCGTCGTCGCGGCGACGCCTGCGGGCCCGAGGCCCTGCAGCGCACGGACGTCGTCCTGCTCGACCCGCACCACCCGACGGTCCGCGCCGATCGCGGCCGCCTGCGCCGCATCCAGCGTGACGGCCACGCCGTTGAGCGCCGTGGTCCAGCGGTAGACCGGCTCGGGGGCGCCGACCGTGGCGAGCACCAGGTCCTGCTGCGCCCGCATCGCCTCGGCGCTGACGTCACCGCCGAGCCCACCGCCACCCCCGCGGCTCAGGCCGGCGGTGCCCGGGCCGACCAGGGTCACGAGGTAGAGGTCGTCGCTCTGAGCGGCGTGCCCGGTGGCCACGGCGGGGGTCGCCACCAGCGCGCCGAGGCCGCACGAGAGGGCAGCCGCCGCGAGCACGCTCGCGCGGGCCGCACCGCTGGCGCGACGGAGTCGGGGACGTCGGTGGGGCAGACGCATCAGGCTCCTTCGGTCGCCGGTCTGGATCGTCGTGGACCCGGGTGCCTCGAGCAGGTCGGCCCCGCGAAGCTCCCATTGTGTCCCACCGGCCCCACGAGCGCAGCCGGCCCGGGCAGATCGGGATCGGGGCGACCCGGGCGCACCGGGCGTACCGGCCGTGCCGGGCGGGCGCGAGGGGGGCGCGGGGGCTGGCTGCCGGGGTGAGGGCGCCGACGACCGGGAGGTGCCGGCGAGGGGTGATGGCCTAGGCTCCGCCAGGCGCCACGATGCGTGCGCGTGAGTTCGTGACGCAACCCGAGGAGGGACGGCCGTGCCGACTGGCAAGGTGAAGTGGTTCGACGCGGAGAAGGGCTTCGGCTTCCTGTCCCAGGAGAGCGGTCCCGACGTCTACGTCCGCTCCGAGGCGCTCTCGGACGGCGTCACGACGCTCAAGGCGGGTACGCGGGTCGAGTTCGGGATCGCCCAGGGCCGACGCGGAGACCAGGCCCTGCAGGTACGGGTGCTCGACGCGCCGGCCTCGGTCACGCGCAACCAGTCGCAGGCCAAGCGACGCCGACCCGACGAGATGGTCCCGATCGTCGAGGACCTGATCCGTCTGCTCGACGGCGTGGAGGAGTCCTACCGCCACGACCGGCACCCCGACCCCCGTACGGCCAAGCCGACGGCCAAGCTGCTGCGAGCGCTCGCCGACCAGCTCGACGCCTGAGTCCGCGCAGGACGGTACGTCTGTGGGCGTATCGGAGCCCCCAGGCCCCACAGACGTACCGTCTCCGCCGCAGACCCACTGACCCGCTGACCCGTGGACCTAGCGCGGCCTGGTGCTCAGCACGTAGACGGTCCAGGCCAGCAGGGCCGCGCAGCCCACGCCCAGCCCGAGGCGCGGGATGAGGGGCAGCACGA
Organism: uncultured Actinomycetota bacterium; assembly: GCA_963714475.1. Taxonomy (GTDB): domain Bacteria; phylum Actinomycetota; class Actinomycetes; order Propionibacteriales; family Nocardioidaceae; genus Nocardioides. The sequence continues at coordinate 804,975 of CAVQOP010000001.1, read as the reverse complement.
TGCCCACGAAGCCACCGACCACCCAGGCCAGCTGGAGCGTGGTGTCGCTGCGTGCGAAGGCGCTGGCCTGGACCTGGGTGGGTACGTCGGCCTGGATGGTGGAGTCCAGCGACACCTTGGCCAACGACTGCGCCAGGCCGGCGACCAGACCGAGCGCGACCAGCGGCACCAGGGCGTAGAACAGGGCGGCGAGGAGCAGCATCACCCCGTCCGCGACCAGGGCGGCCACGACCGTCATGGCGGGATCGATCTTCTTCACGACCGAGGCGGCCACGATGCCGAGGGTGTTGCCGACCCCGGCGGCCCCGATCACCAGCACCAGGAGCAGCTCGGGGCGCGACTCCCACCCGGCGATCGGGTTCTCGCGCAGCAGGAACGCCATGAACATCGTCAGGAACCCGGTCAGGAACCGTGGTCCGCAGTTGGCTCGCAGCGCGAAGGCGACCGCCGAGGGGATCAGGATGGATCGCCTCGACGGTGCGGGTCCGTCCTGGGTGCCGGGCTCGCGCAGCACCAGGGTGCGCTCACCGGAGGAGGCGTCGACCCGCTCCGGCAGCAGCACCGCGAGCACCGTGGCGACGACGAAGAGCACGAAGGCGTAGCGCAGCGCCCACGACGAGCCGAGGGTCGCGGCGAGCACCGCGATCGGCGCCGACACGCTCGCCCCGACCACGCCGGACAGGGAGACCCGGGCGTTGGTCTTCACCAGCGACAGCGATGACGGCTTGAGCCGGGGGACCGCGGCCGCGCGCGTCACGCCGTAGGCCTTGGAGCAGACGAGCACCCCCAGCGCGGCCGGGAACAGCAGGGCCGAGCCGGAGGCGACGGAGCCGGCGAGCACCCAGCACAGGAAGGCGCGCAGGGCCATCGTCGTCCCGATCGCCCAGCGTCGGCCGTGGGAGAACCGGTCGAGGAACGGCCCGATCAGCGGCGCGACCACGACGAAGGGCAGCATGGTCAGACCGAGGAAGAGCGCCACCTGACCGCGGGCCTCCCCGGTCGGCACCTGGAAGAACAGGGTGCCGGCGAGCGCGATCGCCACCGCTGCGTCGCCGGCGGTGTTGAAGGCGTGCATCTCGATCAGCCGCGAGAGTCCCGACTCGTCGGCTCCCTCGGCGCCGGCCGCCCTGCGCGCCCGCAAGACCGTGTAGCGGCTGGCCCGTCCCGCTCCCCGAGCGGCACCACGGACGCCGCGCGCCGTGACGCGGGCGCCGGTACCGAGACCGCGACCGACTGCCCGGGTGCGGTCGGCGGTCTGGTGGCCCTCTCGTCGTCGTCGTCCCGAACGGTCTCGTCAGCGGCCCCCGGCTGCTCCTCCCGTGGCCCGGAACCCTCGGAGGGGCCGTCCTCCGGCGCGGTGCCCTGGCCGTCCGCGGGATCGGTGTCCCGGGACGAGGAGGTCATGGTCCCATCCTGCCTCGCGCGCCGCGGCCCGCGGCTGTCCCCCGCCGTTCGGTCGCGGACGCGCTCCGAGGACCCCCGTCCCCACGGGACCGCCGCGATGAGTCAGACTCGGGGCGTGAGCACCGCCACGCGCCGCAAGCCCGACGCCGTCGCCGCAGCAGCGGTCGACCCGGCCCGCTCCGCCCTGCTCGAGGAGGTCGACGCCACCGACGTGGGCGAGCACCTCGGGGCGGGCGCCGAGGGTGACCGCGTGGTCACCCACGCCTTCGCCTGCACCCGACGCGGGTACACCGGCTGGCACTGGTCGGTCACCGTCGTGCGCGCCTCACGCCAGCGCAGCGTCACCGTCGCCGAGATCGTGCTGGTCCCCGGTGACGAGGCCATCGTCGCCCCGGCGTGGGTGCCCTACCGCGACCGGATCCAGCCCGGCGACCTGTCAGCCGGTGACCTGCTGCCGGTGGAGGACGACGACGCGCGCCTGGTCCCGACGTACTCCTTCGGCGACGACCCGCTCGACGACGACGCCAAGGCGCAGGTGCGCGAGGTGGCCAAGGACCTCGGCCTCGGCCGGACCCGCACCCTGTCGGTCGAGGGCCGCGACGCCGCGGCCGAGCGGTGGTACGACGGCGAGGCCGGTCCCGACTCCGCGATCGCCCAGGCCGCCTCGAGCTCCTGCGACACGTGCGGGTTCCTGGTGCGGCTCGGCGGACCGCTGAGCATGATGTTCGGCGTCTGCGCCAACGGCGACGCCAACGACGACGGTCGCGTCGTCTCCCTCGACCACGGCTGCGGCGCCCACTCCGAGGTGCGCCTGGCCAAGAAGCACGAGCCCCTGCCGCTGCCCGGCCACGTGATCGACGAGGTCGTCGACGACCTCGAGACCTTCTAGCGAGGCCTCCTAGCCGAGGCTCCCGGCCCCGCCCGCCTCACCGGCCGGAGTGCTCGCCCAGGTCGCGTGACCGACGCTGGTCGGCGTACGGCCGGTGTCATCGTCGCGGGAGAGCAGCCACACGGTGTAGTCCTCCGCAGGGGGGTGCAGCTCGTAGGACCCGAAGCGGGCGTCCACCCGCAGGCCTGCCGCCGCGGCGTCGGCGACGAAGGCCTCGGGTGGGTAGTCGCGGCTCGTCGTCGGGCCGTCGACCGGGTGGAAGCCGACCAGTGCGCGACCGCCGGGTGCGAGCAGGGACGCGAAGCGTCCCAGCACGGCGACCTCCGTGTCCTCGGCGAGGAAGATCATCACGTTGCCCACGGCGACGACGAGGTCGAAGGCCTGCGGCGCGTCATGGGCCCGGAGCGCTTCCGCGTCGAGGGCGAGCACGTCGAGCTCGAGCAGGCGCAGGTCGGGATAGGTACGGCGTGCCTGGTCGGCCAGCGAGGGGTCGGGCTCGATCGCGAGGACCCGGTGACCGCGCTCGGCCAGAGCGGCCCCGACGCGTCCCATCCCGGCGCCGGCGTCGAGGACGCGCGCAGCCGCGCGGACACAGCGCGTCGGCCAGACGGGCCTCACCGTCGACGTCCTCACCGGCGGCGACCATCCGGTCGAACCCTTCGCCGTAGCCGGAGTTGTCCTGGCCGCCGCGTGCCCAGCGGGTCGTCGACGGGGAGGGGGCGCTGCTCATGGGCCGCGCTGATCGTCGGGCGGCGGCTCGGGGGTCGGCTCGGCGTACGCCGCCTCGACGGGGAGCTCGACGGGGGGCTCGACCGGGGCTCGGGGGCGACGGCCGTGGCGGCCTCGGCGGCCTGCTGCGCCAGCCGGGTGGTGCGGATCTCGCGACGGCGTCGGCAGTACTCCAGACCGAGGAAGCCCAGACCGACCCCGGCCAGGCAGGTCCACAGCCACCAGGTGCGCTCGGCCTCGGCCAGGCGTCCGTAGAAGGGCAGCAGGGCCAGGAACGCGACGCCGAACAGGACGATCCCGACGCCGACCGTGCGTACGCCGTCGACGTCGAGCGGCTCGACGTCGGCGACGACGAAGGTGCGCCGGCCGATCTCGTGCGCCGACGGCTGCTCGTCGCGAAGCTCCACGCCGCGCACGCTAGCCGACCCCGACCGCGGCGAAACATCCCTGTCACCCACGCGGAGACCGCCTCTGGCACGCTTCTCGCCGTGAGCGCGCCTACCACCACTGCCCGACGCGGCGGCCTCGACGGCTTCTTCTCCATCACCGAGCGCGGCTCGACCGTGGGACGGGAGGTGCGCGGCGGTGTCGTCACGTTCGTGACGATGGCCTACATCGTCGTGCTCAACCCCCTCATCCTGGGCTTCGCCCCGGACATCGACGGCAACTTCCTCGCCGGCGGCACCGGCAACGGTGAGAACCTCGCGGCGATCGCGGCCGGCACCGCCCTCGTCGCCGGGGTGATGACCATCCTGATGGGGGTCGTGGCCAACTACCCGCTCGCGCTGGCCACCGGGCTCGGCCTGAACGCGTTCGTGGCCGTCGCGATCGCGAGCCAGATGACCTGGGCCGACGCGATGGGCCTGGTCGTGATCGAGGGGGTCCTGATCCTCCTCCTGGTCCTGACCGGCTTCCGGGTGGCGGTCTTCCGGGCGGTGCCGGGTCAGCTGAAGGTCGCGATCTCCGTCGGGATCGGACTCTTCATCGCCCTCATCGGCTTCGTCGACGCCGGCTTCGTGGGCCGCATCCCCGACATCGCCGGCACGAGCGTGCCCGTCCAGCTCGGCCGCACCGGCCAGCTCGTCGGGTGGCCGGTGCTGGTCTTCGCCGTCGGCCTCGCGCTCGTGATCGCGCTGTGGGTGCGCAAGGTGCGCGGCGCCATCCTGATCTCCATCCTGGTCGCGACGGTGCTGGCCGTCGTCGTCGAGGCGATCGGGAGCCTCGGCTCCTCCCAGGACGGCGCCGGAGGCTGGAGCCTGACCGTGCCCAGCCTCCCCGACAAGGTCGCCGGGCTGCCCGACTTCGGCACCCTCGGCACGTTCAACCTGCTCGGTTCCTTCGAGCGCGTCGGGGTCGTGGCCGCGCTCCTGCTCGTCTTCAGCCTGATGCTGGCCGACTTCTTCGACACCCTCGGCACCATGACGGCGATCGGGGCCGAGGCCGATCTGCTCGACGAGACCGGCACGCCGCCGAGCCCGCAGCGGATCCTCGTCGTGGACTCGGTCGCCGCGATCGCCGGTGGCGCGGGTGGGGTGTCGTCGAACACCTGCTACATCGAGTCGGCCGCCGGAGTGGGGGAGGGCGCCCGGACCGGGCTGGCCTCCGTCGTCACCGGCATCGCGTTCCTGCTGACGATCTTCCTCTCGCCCCTCGTCGCGATCATCCCCTCCGAGGCGGCCGTACCGGCCCTGGTGCTCGTCGGCTTCCTGATGATGCAGCAGGTCACGGAGATCGACTGGTCCGACGTCGAGATCGCGATCCCGGCGTTCCTCACGATCATCCTGATGCCGTTCACCTACTCCATCAGCGTCGGCATCGGCGCCGGCTTCGTGGCCTACGTGCTGATCAAGCTCGTGGTCGGCAAGGCCCGCGAGGTCCACCCCCTCATGGGCCTGGTCGCGCTGCTGTTCCTCGTGTACTTCGCCATCGACCCCCTCACCTCCCTCCTCACCTGACCGCCGAGGGGACGCCTTTTGTCAGCCGAGGTGCCAGGGTTTGTCGGCCGAGGTGCCAGGGTTTGTCGGCCGAGGGGACGCAGATTGTCGACCTGGGCGGACCTGAGGCGGCGGACGTGGTCCCTGCCCGCGCGCATGAACCTGCACCAGCCTCCAGCCTGCGCGGGCCCGCGCGCCGCGGTACGTCGCGCCGCCGGGAGGGCGGCGAGGGTCAGCAGCCGGCGCCGTACGCCGTACCGCCCGAGGTCGTCGTCGGGGACCTCGACTGTCGGGCGCGTCGTGGACCGGCTCGGCCCGGTCGGCCCCGTCGATCGCGCCGCCGGCGTACCGCACCTCGATCGCGCCGCCGGCGTACCTCTCCGGCGCGGGTGCCCGAGCGGATCGAGTCTTGGTGGCAGCGGCAGGTCGAGGGTGGGAGGCGGCTCGCTCAACGCCGATGGCGCGGACCTCGTCTGACCACCATCGACACCTCGCACGTCAAAGATCGAAACCTCGGACGTCAAAGATCGGCACCTCGGCTGTGAATGAGTGGCACCTCGGCGGGGAATGATTAGCAAGGGTCATGACTTATGCTCACGACATGCCGACCGTTGCCGCCGCCTCCCGCACCGATGCCGGGCTCGCCTCCGAGCTCCGGCTCTCCGTCATGCGTCTGCGTCGCCGGCTCGCGGGGGAGCGGCACCCGGACAACGAGCTGAGCATGGGGGCGATGGCCGTGCTGGGCGCCCTGCACCGGCGCGGTGACCTGCCGGTCGGCGAGCTCGCCGCGCACGAGCACGTGCAGCCGCCGAGCATGACGCGCACGGTGACCGGCCTGGAGGGCGCGGGCCTCGTCGTACGCCGCCCCCACCCCGACGACCGTCGGCTCGTGCTCGTCGCCCTCACCGAGGCCGGCCGCGAGACCCTGCTGGCCGACCGGCGCCGCCGCGACGCCTGGCTGGCCTGCCGCCTGCGCGAGCTCACCGCCGAGGAGCGCGCCGTGCTGCGCGCCGCGGCGCCGTTGCTGGAGAGGCTGGCCACCACGTGAGCCCCACCTTCCGGTCGCTGGCCCACCCCAACTACCGCCGCTACCTCGCCGGCAACGTGGTCTCCAACATCGGCACCTGGATGCAGCGGGTCGCGCAGGACTGGCTGGTCCTGCTGCTCTCGGCCAACAGCGCCGCCGCGATCGGGATCACGACGGGGCTGCAGTTCCTGCCGTTCCTGCTGCTCTCGCCCTTCGCGGGCCTGATCGCCGACCGGATCCCCAAGCGGCGGCTGCTGCAGCTGACCAACATCGGCATGGCCGTGCCTGCGCTGGCGCTCGGGCTCCTCGCGGTCACGGGCGTGGTGCAGACCTGGCACGTCTACGTCCTCGCGCTGCTGCTCGGGGTCTCCTCGGCCTTCGACGCCCCGGCCCGGCAGTCCTTCGTCTCCGAGATCGTCGATCCCGAGGACCTCTCCAACGCGGTGGGCCTGAACTCCGCCGGCTTCAACACCGCCCGGCTGATCGGGCCCGCCCTCGCCGGGCTGCTGATCGCCGCGCTCGGCTCCGGTGTGGTGGCGACCGGTTGGGTGATCATCCTCAACGCCGCGACGTACGCCGCCCCGATCTGGTGCCTGGCGGCGCTGGACCCGCGGCTGCTGCACGCCGCCGCCCCGGTCGGACGCGGGCCGGGGCAGATCCGCGAGGCGGTGACCTACGTGCGGACCAGGCCCGACCTGATGCTGATCCTCGGGGTGGTGCTCTTCGCGGGCATGTTCGGCCTGAACTTCCAGATGACCTCGGCCCTGATGGCCACCCAGGTCTTCGACAAGGGCTCGGCCGAGTTCGGCCTCCTCGGGACCTTCCTGGCCGTCGGCTCGTTGGCCGGGTCCCTGGTCGCGGCCGGCCGGGTCCAGGTCGGCCACCGTCTCGTCGTCGGCTCGGCGCTGGTGTTCGGCTCGGTCGAGATCGTCGCCGGTCTCGCCCCCAGCTACCTGGTCTACGCCGCGCTGTGCCCGCTCATCGGGCTGAGCGCCCTGACCATGATGACCAGCGCCAACACCTCCATGCAGCTGCGCACCGATGCCGGCATGCGGGGCCGGGTGATGGCGCTCTACCTGATGATCTTCATCGGCAGCACCCCGATCGGTGCCCCGATCGTGGGCTGGGTCGGCGAGGTCTTCGGGGCCCGGTGGACCCTGATCGGCGGCGGGGCGGCCACCATCCTCGGTGTCGTGGCCAGCACCGCGGTCTACCTGCTCCACCAGCGACGGGCGACCGACGACGGTGCGGGCGGGTCCGAGCCGAGCCCGCGTTTTGACCCTGCCCGGGCCGGCCGGTAATCTCGGTCATCGTGTCTGGGTGAGCCAGGCCGTCATGCGCGCCCGCAGTCGATCGTGGCCGGCAGTGCCGGCCCTCAGCACGGACGCAGCAGCGAAGGCACGATGCATCAAGCAACACCGTCGTGCCCGGCACCGTGCCGGGTACTGAGAGCCAACAGGAAAGAGAACCACCAGGTGCCCACGATCAACCAGCTGGTCCGCAAGGGCCGTGCCGACAAGGTGTCGAAGAGCAAGACACCGGCCCTCAAGGGCTCCCCGCAGCGTCGCGGTGTGTGCACCCGCGTCTACACGACCACCCCGAAGAAGCCGAACTCCGCCCTGCGCAAGGTCGCCCGCGTGCGCCTGTCCAGCGGCGTCGAGGTCACCGCCTACATCCCCGGGGTCGGCCACAACCTCCAGGAGCACTCCATCGTGCTCGTGCGCGGCGGCCGGGTGAAGGACCTCCCCGGCGTCCGCTACAAGATCATCCGTGGCTCGCTGGACACCCAGGGCGTCAAGAACCGTAAGCAGGCCCGCAGCCGTTACGGCGCGAAGAAGGAGAAGAGCTGACATGCCGCGCAAGGGTCCCGCACCGAAGCGTCCGATCGACATCGACCCGGTCTACGGGTCGCAGCTGGTCAGCCAGCTCGTCTCCAAGGTCCTCGTCGACGGCAAGAAGCAGGTTGCTCAGCGCATCGTGTACACCGCTCTGGAGGGTTGCCGCGAGAAGAACGGCACCGACCCGGTGGTCACGCTCAAGCGCGCGCTCGACAACGTCAAGCCCGCCATCGAGGTCAAGTCCCGCCGCGTCGGCGGAGCGACCTACCAGGTCCCGATCGAGGTCAAGGGCACGCGAGGCACCACGCTCTCGCTGCGCTGGCTCGTCGGGTACGCCGGGTCGCGCCGCGAGAAGACGATGCACGAGCGGCTCATGAACGAGATCCTCGACGCCTCCAACGGCCTCGGTGCCGCGGTGAAGAAGCGTGAGGACACGCACAAGATGGCCGAGTCCAACAAGGCCTTCGCCCACTACCGCTGGTGAGGACCGGGGGCGTGGCCGTGACCCGGCCCGCCCCTGCCCACCTGCCAGTCCTACCTCAAAGGAACGGAACCCTCAGTGGCTGTCGACATCACCACCGACCTCAAGGTCGTCCGCAACATCGGGATCATGGCGCACATCGACGCCGGCAAGACCACGACGACCGAGCGCATCCTGTTCTACACCGGCATCTCCTACAAGATCGGTGAGGTCCACGACGGCGCGGCCGTCATGGACTGGATGGAGCAGGAGCAGGAGCGCGGCATCACGATCACCTCCGCCGCCACCACCTGCTGGTGGAAGAACCACCAGATCAACATCATCGACACCCCCGGGCACGTCGACTTCACCGCGGAGGTCGAGCGCTCCCTGCGGGTCCTCGACGGCGCGGTCGCCGTCTTCGACGGGGTCGCCGGCGTCGAGCCGCAGACCATGACCGTGTGGCGCCAGGCCAACAAGTACTCCGTCCCGCGGATGTGCTTCGTCAACAAGCTCGACCGCACCGGGGCCGACTTCTTCCGCTGCGTCGACATGATGGTCGACCGGCTCAACTCCACGCCGCTCGTGCTCCAGCTGCCCATCGGCGCCGAGGCCGACTTCCTCGGGGTCGTCGACCTCGTCGGGATGCGCGCCCTGACCTGGCGCGGCGAGACCACCATGGGCGAGGACTACACCGTCGAGGAGATCCCGGCCGAGCTCGCCGAGCAGGCCGCCGAGTACCGCGAGAAGCTGCTCGAGACCCTCTCGGACGCCGACGACGCGATCATGGAGAAGTTCCTCGACGAGGGTGAGTTCACCGTCGAGGAGCTCGAGGCCGCGATCCGTCGTGCCACGCTGGCCGACAAGATCAACCCCGTCCTGTGCGGCACCGCGTTCAAGAACAAGGGCGTCCAGCCCCTGCTCGACGCCGTCGTGAAGTACCTCCCCTCGCCGCTCGACGTCGACGGCATCGTGGGTCACTCCGTCAAGGACGAGGACGTCGAGATCACCCGGCTGCCCTCCGACGACGAGCCGTTCTCCGGGCTGGCCTACAAGATCGCCTCCGACCCGCACCTGGGCAAGCTGATCTACATCCGCGTCTACTCCGGGAAGCTGGAGGCCGGCTCGACCGTGGTCAACTCGGTCAACGGCCGCAAGGAGCGGATCGGCAAGGTCTACCAGATGCACGCGAACAAGCGTGAGGAGATCGCGTCGGTCGGCGCCGGCCAGATCGTGGCCGTGATGGGGCTGAAGGACACCAAGACCGGTCACACGCTCTCGGACCCCCAGCACCAGGTGATCCTGGAGTCGATGACGTTCCCGGCCCCGGTGATCGAGGTCGCCATCGAGCCCAAGACCAAGAGCGACCAGGAGAAGCTCGGCACGGCGATCCAGCGCCTCTCCGACGAGGACCCGACCTTCACGGTCAAGTCCGACGAGGAGACCGGCCAGACGATCATCGCCGGCATGGGCGAGCTGCACCTGGAGATCCTGGTCGACCGGATGAAGCGCGAGTTCCGCGTCGAGGCCACGGTCGGCAAGCCCCAGGTCGCCTACCGCGAGACGCTCCGCAAGGAGGTCAAGAACCACAGCTACACGCACAAGAAGCAGACCGGTGGTTCGGGCCAGTTCGCGAAGGTCGTCATCTCCCTGGGCCCCAACATCGACCCCGAGACCGGGACCGGAGCGGGCTACGAGTTCGCCAACAACGTCTCCGGCGGTCGCGTGCCGCGCGAGTACATCCCCTCGGTCGACCAGGGTGGCCAGGAGGGCATGGAGTTCGGTGTCCTCGCCGGCTACCCGATGGTCGATGTGAAGTTCACCCTCGAGGACGGCGCCTACCACGACGTCGACTCCTCCGAGCTGGCCTTCAAGATCGCCGGCAACCAGGCCTTCAAGGAGGCCGCACGGATGGCCAAGCCGGTGCTGCTCGAGCCGATGTTCGCCGTCGAGGTGACCACGCCCGACGACTTCCTCGGCACGGTGATCGGCGACATCAACAGCCGTCGGGGCCAGATCCAGGCGCAGGAGGAGCGGAACGGCGACATGGTCGTCAACGCCCTCGTGCCGCTGTCCGAGATGTTCGGGTACGTTGGCGACCTGAGGTCCAAGACCTCCGGCCAGGCTTCGTACTCGATGGAGTTCGACTCGTACGCCGAGGTTCCCACGAACGTCGCCGACGAGATCATCAAGAAGGTGCGCGGCGAGTAGCGCCGGCCCTCGGTACGTCCACGCAAGTACGAGTCCGAAAACAGACCCATCAGGAGGAGCCAGTAATGGCTAAGGCGAAGTTCGAGCGGAACAAGCCGCACATCAACATCGGCACCATCGGTCACATCGACCATGGCAAGACGACGCTCACCGCGGCGATCTCGAAGGTCCTGCACGACCAGGACCCGGCTGCCAACCCCAACACCGAGGCTTTCGACATGATCGACAAGGCCCCGGAGGAGCGTCAGCGCGGCATCACGATCTCGATCGCCCACATCGAGTACCAGACCGCCGGGCGCCACTACGCGCACGTCGACTGCCCCGGTCACGCCGACTACATCAAGAACATGATCACCGGCGCGGCGCAGATGGACGGCGCGATCCTGGTGGTCGCGGCGACCGACGGGCCGATGCCGCAGACCAAGGAGCACGTGCTCCTGGCCCGCCAGGTGGGTGTCCCCTCGCTGGTGGTCGCGCTCAACAAGTGCGACATGGTCGACGACGAGGAGCTCATCGAGCTCGTCGAGATGGAGGTGCGCGAGCTCCTCTCCGAGTACGAGTTCGACGGCGACAACATCCCCGTCGTCCAGGTGGCGGCCTTCCCGGCGCTCAACGGCGACGAGAAGTGGGGCCAGTCGGTCCTCGACCTCATGCAGGCCGTCGACGACTACATCCCGACCCCGGCCCGCGACACCGAGAAGCCCTTCCTCATGCCCGTCGAGGACGTCTTCACCATCACCGGTCGTGGCACGGTCATCACCGGCCGCATCGAGCGCGGCATCGTGAAGGTCAACGAGGAGGTCGAGATCATCGGCATCCGCGAGAAGTCGCAGAAGTCGACCGTCACCGGTGTCGAGATGTTCCGCAAGCTCCTCGACGAGGGTCAGGCCGGCGAGAACGTCGGGCTGCTGCTGCGTGGCACCAAGCGCGAGGACATCGAGCGCGGCATGGTCGTCATCAAGCCGGGCACCACGACCCCGCACACCAACTTCGACGCCAGCGTCTACATCCTGTCGAAGGAGGAGGGCGGCCGTCACACGCCGTTCTTCAACAACTACCGCCCGCAGTTCTACTTCCGCACCACCGACGTGACCGGCGTGGTGACCCTCCCCGAGGGCACCGAGATGGTCATGCCCGGTGACAACACGGAGATGACGGTCGAGCTGATCCAGCCGATCGCCATGGACGAGGGCCTGCGCTTCGCCATCCGCGAGGGTGGCCGCACCGTCGGCGCCGGCCGGGTCACCAAGATCACCAAGTGATCGGCTGATCCCTGCAGCACCAGCGCGGCCCCGGACCACCAGGTCCGGGGCCGCGCTTGCGTGCTGGCTCAGGGTGTGAGCTCGAGGCCGCCGAGGTGCAGGCGCCGCACGAGGCGCTCACGCTCGGCGTCGCGCAGCGACCCCGGTCCCAGCACGCCGAGCAGGTGGTCGATCTCCAGGGCGTCCGCACAGGCCCCCAGCACGCGCTCGTAGGCGTGGCTGACGGCCTGGACCTTGCAGAACGACGTTCCGGGCGGCAGCGAGGACAGCCGGGTCCCGAGGCGGCGGGCGTCGCTCGCCAGGACCTCGAGCGGCACCCGGACAGGCGCAGCCGGCGTACGGCGTCCGAGGACGCGGCGCTGCCACACAGCCCAGAGCGACCCCACGTCGCCACCTCCTCGCCTCGAACGGTAGACGCCCGCACCTGACTCGACCAGCGCTCCGCCGCCCGGTGACCCCCAGCGAGAAGCCAGACCCACCCCGAGAGGACGACCGTCGTGAGCGAGGCGTCGCAGCCTGCCGTCCCCCACCGGCCGCACCAGCGGCTCACGCCCGAGGGCCGCCGGATCCGGGAGGTGCTCAGCTACTCCCGACGGGGGAGCCGGTTCACGCCTCGCCAGCAGGCAGCGTGGGAGTCCCACCACGAGCGCTGGGTCGTGCCCGAGGACGCGGTCGACGAGCGTGACTTCGCCTGGTCCGACTGGTTCGGCCGTCGGTCCCCGCTGGCGGTCGAGATCGGCTCGGGCGTCGGGGAGGCGACGGCAGCCCTGGCAGCCCAGCGACCGGACACCGACGTGCTGGCCCTCGAGGTCTGGCGCCCGGGCATCGCCGACACGTTGTGGAAGCTGCACCAGGCCGGGGCCGAGAACGTCCGGCTCTGCTCGGTCGACGCGGCGTGGGTCCTCGACCACCGTGTCGCACCTCGCAGCCTCGCAGGCGCTGTGGACGTTCTTCCCCGACCCGTGGCCCAAGACCCGCCACCACAAGCGCCGGCTGGTCGACGCCTCGTTCGTCGACCTCGCCGCGAGCCGACTGGCACCGGGGGCCACCTGGCGCCTGGCCACGGACTGGGCCGACTACGCCGAGCAGATGGTGCGACTGCTCGACGCCCACCCCGGCCTCGAGGGCGGGGTCGTCGAGCGGTGGACCGACCGGCCCGTCACCCGGTTCGAGCGCAAGGGCCTCGAGGCGGGCCGCGACATCGTGGACCTGGCCTACACGGCGCGCTGACCCCTCGAGGGGTCGCTGCCCGCGCTCAACGACCCGTCGTGAGCTGCTCGCGCAGCCGCCGATCACGCTCGAGCCGTGCCTGGTCGCGCTCGCGGCGCGACGCGACGACGGCGGCGAGGAACGCGGCGGCGTCCGTGCCCGGCGGCGGCGGCGGCGCCACGTGGGCCTGGACCCGCTCGGCGAGTCGCCGGCCGAGGTCGTCGCGCGAGCGGGGGTCCAGGGTGGGCAGACGCGCCAGGTACTGACGGACCGCGAGGGCGAGCCCGGTCGGCAGGCTGCGCATGTCGGCCGACCTGGCCCACGTCTCGAGGCCGGGGGGCATCATCACCGGCGCGGGCAGGGCCAGCCGGAAGCGCTCGCGCACGACGTAGGTGCCCGCGGCGAAGTCACCGAGCCGCTTGCCGCGCCCGTTGGCCAGGGCCGCGAAGAACGCCGGGACCCCCCCGAACGCATAGATCTCGACGACCCCGACCAGGGCGCGTACGAACGCGTGCTGGGCGCTGATGGCGCCGGCGTCGTCGCGCACCGTGCGCAGCCCGAAGGCCAGCTTGCCGACCGAGCGGCCCCGGGTGAGGGTCTCCAGCGTGGTGGGCACCACCAGGAACACGACGATGATCGTGGCGATCATCGCGAGCTGCTGGAGCGCGCCGTCAGCCTGCACGGAGGCGATGCCCGCGGCGAGGACGACCACGAGCAGCAGCGCCGCCGTCACGACGACGTCGAGGGCCCCGGAGGCCATCCGCAGCCCGAGGCCCGCGGCCGGCAGGTCCAGCGCGACGGCCTCGCCGGTGACGAGGTCGTCGGCGGTGAGGGTGGCCAGCTCGGGCCCGAGCCCGCTCCCGTCCCGGTCCCAGGCCCGGTCCCAGGCCCGGACCGAGGGCCGGTCGGCGGCCCGGTCCAGGCGGGGTCCGGTGTCGTCGTCATGGCAGTCCTAGGCTAGCGAGGTGGACCTCGACGCCTACGTCATCGCGCACCACGTGCAGTGGGAGCGGCTCGAGGAGCTGACCCGCCGGCGCCGCCTGAGCGGCGCCGAGGCCGACGAGCTCGTCGAGTCCTACCAACGCGTGGCCACCCACCTCTCGGTGGTGCGCACGGCCGCCCCCGACGCCTCGGTGATCGCCTACCTCTCCTCGATCCTGGCGCGGGCGCGCACGCGCACCAGCGGCACCCGCACGGCGACCTGGCGCGGGGTGGGGAGGTTCTGGACGCAGCGCTTCCCGGCCGCGCTCTACCGGTTGCGGCGCTGGTGGCTGAGCTGCCTGGCCGCCAACGTCGTGCTCACCGCGGTGATGATGCTCTGGCTGCTGGCCAACCCCGCGGTCGAGCAGAGCCTGCTCAGCCCCGCGGAGATCCAGCAGCTGGTCGACGAGGACTTCGCCGGCTACTACAGCCAGTACGCCGCGAGCCACTTCGCGGCGCAGGTGTGGGTCAACAACGCCTGGGTCGCGGCGCTGTGCATCGCGCTGGGCATCCTCGGGCTGCCGGTGGTCTACCTGCTGTTCTCCAACATCGCCAACCTGGCCGCGATCGGCGCGATCATGACCCGCGCCGATCGCGGTGAGCAGTTCTGGGGGCTGATCGTGCCGCACGGGCTGCTCGAGCTCACCGCGGTCTTCGTCGCGGGCGGGGTCGGCCTCCGGTTGTTCTGGTCGTGGGTCGAGCCCGGCGACGTGAGCCGCACCCGCTCGATCGCGCGCGAGGGGCGTACGGCGGGCACCGTCGCGCTGGGCCTCGTCGGGGTGCTCGCCGTGAGCGGCCTGATCGAGGGCTTCGTGACGCCCTCGCCCCTGCCGACCTGGGCACGGATCACGATCGGGGTGGTCGCCGAGGTCGCCTTCCTGCTCTACGTCTTCGTCCTCGGTCGCGCCGCGGTGTCGCGCGGGATCACCGGGGACGTCGAGTCCTCGCTGCTCGAGGACTCGGTGGCGACGCGTGCCTGACGGGCCCGCTCAGAGCAGCCCGCGCGCCTTCAGCGCCAGGTAGTGGTCGGCCAGGGCCGGGGGGAGCCGCTCGGCGCTGACGTCGACGACCTCGACGCCGAGCCGACCCAGCACCTCGCGGGTACGCCGACGCCGGCGCAGCTCCTGACCGGCCGCGGCCGCGCCGTAGACCTCCTCGACGTCGGCACGCCCCGCAGCGAGCCGGTCGAGGGCCGGGTCACGCACGGAGGCGACCACGACCCGGTGGCGCGAGACCAGCGTCGGGAGCACCGGCAGCAGGCCCTGCTCGACCGCGGCGGGCTCGAGGGGGGTCAGCAGCACGACCAGCGCCCGCTGGCGACCCAGGGTCGAGATGGCCCCGGCGAGCATGGGCCAGTCGGCCTCGGCCAGGACCGGCTCGACGTCGGCGAGCACGTCCTGGACCTGAGCGGTCCCGTCCCGCGACCCCGCGCCCTTGATCCGCGCGCGGACCCGACGGTCCCCGGCGACGAGGTCGACCCGGTCCCCGGCCCGCGCGGCGAGCGCGCAGAGCAGCAGGGCGGCGTCCATCGCCGAGTCGAGGCGGGGCACGTCGTCGACGCGGCCCGCCGAGGTGCGGGAGGTGTCGAGCACGATGACCACGCGTCGGTCCCGCTCGGGCTGCCAGGTGCGCACGACGACGGTGCGGCTGCGCGCACTCGAGCGCCAGTCGATCGAGCGCACGTCGTCGCCCTCGACGTACTCACGCAGGGAGTCGAACTCGGTGCCCTGCCCGCGCACGCGGACCGCGGCCCGTCCGTCCAGCTCACGCAGCCGGGCCAGGCGCGAGGGAAGATGCTTGCGGGACTCGAAGGGCGGCAGCGATCGCACCCGACCGGGGACGTCGACGGTGCGCTGGCGGGCGAGGAGACCGAGCGGTCCGTGCGAGCGCACGGTCAGCCCGAGAGCACGCAGGTCACCGCGTCGGGTGGGGCGCAGCGAGGTCCGCACCAGCGCGGCGCCCCCGTCCGGCAGGCGGAGCTCGTGGCGGTCGGGTCCCGCGCCGGCGCTGGGCTGCCAGGCGTCGCGCACCAGCAGCCGCATCGTCCGGCCACCGGTGTTCCGGGCGACGACCTCGGTCGAGGTGAGGTCGCCCAGCCGCACCGTCGAGGTCGGGCGCCGCTCGAGGGCGACATCGCCGACCGGCGCCGCGAGCCACCGGTCGAGCAGGCACAGGAGTCCCACCAGCAGCAGCCACAGCCACACCGTGCTGGCGACGGGTCGCACCACCACCGGGAGCAGCCCGGCGAGCAGCAGCAGGGACACCCGGCCCGAGATCGCCATCTCAGCGGGGGACGGGCACGGAGGAGACGGCGGAGGCGAGGACCTGACCGATCTCGACGCCCTCGAGCTCCGCCTCGGGTCGCAGCGCGAGCCGGTGGGCGACGGTGGCGTGGGTCAGCGCCTTGACGTCGTCGGGCGTGACGAAGCCGCGCCCGTTGAGCCAGGCCCACGCCCGCGCGGAGCGCAGCAGTGCGGTCGCGCCGCGCGGGCTCACGCCCAGGCTCAGCGACGGCGAGAGCCGGGTCGCCCGCGCGATGTCGACGATGTAGCCGACGACCTCCGGCGAGACCTGCACGGCGCCCACCGCGCGCTGGCCGGCCGTGAGGTCGTCGGGCCCGGCCACGGCGCGGACCCCGGAGGCGGCGACGTCGCGCGGGTCGAACCCGCGCGCGTGACGGGTCACGATCTCCAGCTCGGCCTCGCGGTGCGGGACGGGCAGCACCACCTTGAGCAGGAACCGGTCGAGCTGGGCCTCGGGGAGGGGATAGGTGCCCTCGTACTCGACGGGGTTCTGGGTCGCGGCGACCAGGAAGGGCCGGGGCAGGCGACGGGAGACGCCGTCGACCGAGACCTGGCCCTCCTCCATCGCCTCGAGCAGGGCCGACTGGGTCTTCGGTGGCGTCCTGTTGATCTCGTCGGCCAGGAGCAGGTTGGTGAAGACCGGGCCGGGACGGAAGACGAGCTCGCCGCGAGCAGCCTCGATGACCATCGAGCCGGTGATGTCGCCCGGCATCAGGTCGGGGGTGAACTGGACCCGTCGGGACTCGACGGCCAGGCTGGCCGCGAGGGTGCGCACGAGGAGCGTCTTCGCCGTGCCCGGCACGCCCTCGAGCAGCACGTGACCGCCGCACAGCAGGGCCACGAGGAGGCCCGAGACGGCCGCGTCCTGGCCGACGACGGCCTTGGCGACCTCGGCGCGGACCGCCGCGAGCCGCTCGCGCGCCTCCGGCTGCGCCGCGTCGGGTGCGCCGTCGGTTTTGCCGTCGGGTGCGCCGTCGGGTGCACTGGCTGGTTCGGCTCCGGGCTCCGGGGTGTGGGTCATCGGTGGTGTACCTCTCGCTCGAGCTGGTCCAGGTCCTGGGCCAGGGTGATCAGGTCCGCGTCGGACGCGGGCGGGGCGGCGTCCGGATCGAGCAGCCGGCCGATGCCGACCGGGTCGCGCCCCGACCGGGCGGCCGCAGCCGTGCCGACGACGAGGAGCTCCGAGGACGGTGGCAGACCGAGCAGGCCGGTCAGTCGGCGCCTGCTGGCCTCGCGCAGGGTGCGCGCGGCGTGGCCGCGGTCCCCGGCGCTGCGGTAGAGCCGCCCGCGGCTCTGCGTCGTCTCGATGGCGCGCACCACGACGGGCAGCGGCTCGCTGGACAGCGGCCCGAGCCGGCGTGAGCGCCACAGCACGACCGCCGCGAGGACGACCAGACCGAGCCAGAGGGCCGGCACGATCCAGGGCGGGAGCAGGCCGGCGATCCCGACGGCGTCACCGGCGGCGAGGTCGGCGGGATCGGCGACGTACCAGACCAGACGCTCTCGACCGCCCAGCAGACGCAGGGCGACCGCGGCGTTGTCGCCGCGCAGCACCTGACCGTTGGTCAGGGCCTGGGCCGCGCCGAACGCGATCGTCTCGTCGCGCACCCGCAGTGCGGTGCGACCCGACTCCTCCAGGCAGCCCGAGCCCGGGTAGGAGGTGGCGGAGTCGACGCTCACCACGAGCCCGTCGAGCAGCCCAGGCAGGCGGGCGGCCTCGCCGAGCCCGCCGCCGAGCGTCGGGTCGCAGTCGGCCGCGAGGTCGCCGGGGTCCGTGACCGGTCGCGTCGAGCCGACCCCGACCAGGTCCCACACGGGCTCCGTCGGCTCCAGGAGCACGACCAGCGAGGAGCCGGCGTGCTGGCGCAGGCGACGCACGGTGCTCTCGCCGAGGTCACCGACCGACGAGACGACGACCGTCGTCTCGTCGGTGACGCCGGTCGACTCGAAGGCGTCCGCACCACGGGCGACGGAGGTCTCGACGCCGTTGTCGGCCAGCACCCGCAGCACGGCGCGGCTCCCTCCCGGGCCCGGGTTGGCCGGGTCCAGCGGGGCCGAGGTGGCTGCGTCGTCGGTCGTGAGGACCACGAGGGCCACCGTGGCGACGACCGCGGCACCGAGGGCGACGGCCCAGGACCGCGAACGGGTCCGCGAGCGGGCGGTCGAGGCGACGGTCGCACTCACCGGGGTGCCTGCGCGACGACGGAGCCGAGACTGTCGTCGAGGTCGAGCACGCCACGGGCCTGCGCTGCGGCGACCGCCTCGCCGCCGTAGAGCACGGCGTCGAAGGCCGTCGCCGCGGTCTCGAGCTGCCCGGCGAGACTCGGACGAGCCCTCCCCAGGATCTGCGCCACCTCTCTGGCCGTGGCACCCGGGTCGTCGCCCAGTGCGCCGCGCTGCACCTGGCGTCGGGCAAGGGCGCGGAAGGCGTCGAGCAGCGCGTCCTCGGGCCGCCCCTCCTCCAGCGCCTCGACCGCGCGACGCCGCAGGGCGTCGGCGTCGAGGAGGGCGACGGTGAGCACCGCTCCACCCGGACGGCGGGCGCGGGCGCTCCCGCGCGCCCGCGAGGCGGCCCAGCCCAGGGCGAGGACGAGGAGGAGCAGCAGCACCAGGGCGACGACGGTGGACAGCAACGAGGCCCCCTGGGCCGCGCCGACGGTGCGGTCGAGGACCCGACCGAGCCAGGCGAGCAGCTCGCGGACCGGGTTCTGGTCGCGGTACGCCGGGTCGAGCAGCTCGCGGCGCAGGTCCGCGCGCCCCTCGTCCGCGGACGGCGTCAGGGGCTGACGGCTCACCAGCACCTCCTTCAGGCCCACCACCAGCACGCGGCTCAGCCCTCCGTGATCCCGGCCGCGACCATCAGGTCGACGTCGTAGGCCTCCTTGCGGATGCGCTGGTCGAGGTAGAGCAGCGTGCTCACGGCCGCCGAGAACGGTGCGGTGAACGTCGCTGAGACGACCGTGGACAGCGCCTGACCGACGACGAGGCCGACGACGGCGTGCTCGGGGCTCGCCAGGCCGATGCCCTGGCCGACCAGGCTGAAGGGGACCCCGAGGATCGATCCGGCGACCGAGGCCACCAGCCCGGTCAGCAGGGAGATCGCGAAGATGCGCCAGAACTGGGCAGCGGTCAGGCGCCAGGAGCGCGCCAGGCTGCCGAACACCCCGACGGCCTCGAGCATCAGGGCGGGAACGGCCAGGAAGGTCAGACGCACGTAGCAGTAGACGACGACCGCGACCAGCACCAGGCCGCTGAGGATGCCGTAGGCCACGACGAGGCCCACCGTGATGTCGGCGAGCACCAGGGCGACGATGCTGATGATCCACACCCCCACGACGAGGACGAGGACGACCGAGAGCAGCACGGCCAGGGCGACGAGGCGCCAACGCTTGCCACGGGTGGCGGCCCACGCCTGGGACAGGGTGATCCTCCTGCCCGTGGCGGCGGCCTGGGTGGCGTGGGCGATCATCCCGGTCACGAACAGCAGGCCGAGCTGGAGCAGCAACGAACCGGCCACGAAGGAGCCCAGCGAGGCGAGGAGACCGGTCAGGGCGGGCCCGAGGTCGGCGGGGTCCTCGAAGGCTGCCGCGTCGAGCCGGTTGCCCGGGCCGAACCCGACGACGACCGAGACCAGGATCGGCAGCGCCATGGCGACGAGGGCGACGACCAGGGCGGGCACGATGGTCGCCCTCGGGTTGAACCGGATGATGCGGAACGCTCCGTCGAGGATGTCGCCGAGCCGTAGCGGACGCAGGGCGATCGCGCCGGGTCGGTGTGCCGCGCCGGGCGGTCGCCACCCGGGCTGCGGCAGGCCACCCCCGGATCCCCACGGGCCGGGCGTACCGTCCGGGTGCGGACCCGGAGGAGGATTCCCCGGAGGCGGGAACGATCCGTGGCTGGACATGGCGTCCCTTCGTCGGCGGCCCGTCGCACGGATCTTCTCAGGTGGTGCCAGACGCCGGCCGGTCCGGACCCGATTTGGTGCAGCAGCGGGGATCTGCCAAGATATTCAGGTTGCTCCGGCGGGTTGCCGGGGCGCGGCACGTCTTGACTACTTCATCGCGTCTTCCGGCAGCGCAGCCTCGTGCGCGCTTCCCCGTGAGTGGCGGTCGGTCGTGCCGGCGCCGCACCTGGAGACCCGATCCGACCGACGAACCGTCGGTCACCACCACCAAGGCGACGATCCCCACCGGCCTGTTGTGCTCACCGAGCGCGACACGCCCGACCGCGGGGGTCGGCGGATCGGTGCGGTGGAGGCGCAAGGGGGACCGACTCAAGCCCGAGGACGTCCCGGTTCAAGCAAGGCACGAGCGAGTGAGAAGGACGAGAGAGACCTATGGCGGGACAGAAGATCCGCATCAGGCTCAAGGCCTATGACCACGAGGTGATCGACACCTCGGCGCGCAAGATCGTGGACACGGTGACCCGAACGGGCGCCCAGGTCGCCGGCCCGGTGCCGTTGCCGACCGAGAAGAACGTGTACTGCGTCATCCGCTCGCCCCACAAGTACAAGGACTCGCGCGAGCACTTCGAGATGCGCACCCACAAGCGGCTGATCGACATCATCGACCCCACGCCGAAGACGGTCGACTCGCTCATGCGTCTCGACCTGCCGGCCGGTGTCGACATCGAGATCAAGCTCTGAGGTCGAGGACTACAACATGACTATCGAGCGCAACGTCAAGGGTCTGGTGGGCACCAAGCTCGGCATGACCCAGGTCTGGGACGAGACCAACAAGGTCATCCCCGTCACCGTGGTGGCAGCGTCGACCAACGTGATCACGCAGGTGCGTGGGCCCGAGGGCGACGGCTACAACGCGATCCAGGTCGGCTTCGGCGAGATCGCCGGGCGCAAGGTGACCAAGCCCCAGGCTGGTCACTTCGCGAAGGCCGGCACCACGCCGCGTCGTCACCTGCTGGAGATCCGCACCGCGGACGCCTCCTCCTACACCGTGGGCCAGGAGCTCGCCGTCGACACGTTCGCCGCGGGCGAGATCGTCGACGTGACCGGCACCAGCAAGGGCAAGGGTTTCGCGGGCGTGATGAAGCGACACGGCTTCCACGGCGTCGGCGCCTCCCACGGTGCCCACCGCAACCACCGCAAGCCGGGGTCGATCGGCGCCTGCGCCACCCCCGGCCGCGTCTTCAAGGGCGTACGGATGGCCGGTCGGATGGGGAGCGACACGGTCACCACCCAGAACCTCACCGTCCACGCGGTCGACGCGGACAAGGGCCTGATCCTGATCAAGGGCGCCGTTCCCGGCCCCAAGGGCGGGCTCCTCGTCGTGCGTTCGGCCGCCAAGCAGATCCAGGAGGCGTGATCATGGCGATCAAGACCGTCCAGGTCGACCTGCCCGCCGAGATCTTCGACGCCAAGGTCAGCGTCCCGCTGATCCACCAGGTCGTCGTCGCGCAGCAGGCTGCGGCCCGCCAGGGCACGCACGCCACCAAGACCCGCGGCAACGTCCGCGGTGGTGGCAAGAAGCCCTACCGCCAGAAGGGCACCGGTCGGGCCCGTCAGGGCTCCATCCGAGCGCCGCAGTTCGCCGGCGGCGGGATCGTGCACGGCCCGCAGCCGCGCTCCTACGACCAGCGGACCCCGAAGAAGATGAAGGCCGCCGCGCTCCGGGGCGCCCTGTCCGACCGGGCCCGCAACGAGCGGGTGCACGTCGTGGAGTCGATCGTCACCGGCGACGTCCCCTCGACCCGCACCGCCATCGCGGCCCTGGCCGAGCTCACCACGCGCAACCGTGTGCTCGTCGTGCTCGAGCGGAGCGACTCGCTGACCTGGCGCTCGCTGCGCAACGCACCCCGGGTGCACCTGCTCTTCGCCGACCAGCTCAACACCTACGACGTGCTGGCCAGCGACGACGTGATCTTCACCCAGGGCGCCTACGACGCCTTCGTGGCGGCGGCGACCAAGACCAAGGAGGCTTCCTCGTGAGCACCCTGCACAAGGACCACCGCGACATCCTCCTGGCCCCCGTGGTCTCGGAGAAGAGCTACGGGCTGCTGGACGCCAACAAGTACACGTTCCTGGTCCGCCCCGACGCCAACAAGACCGAGATCAAGATCGCGGTCGAGAAGATCTTCGACGTCAAGGTCACCAGCGTGAACACGATGAACCGCTCGGGCAAGACCCGACGCACGCGCTACGGCACGGGCAAGCGCAAGGACACCAAGCGCGCGATCGTCAGCCTCGCCGAGGGCCACCGCATCGACATCTTCGGGGGCCCGGCCTCCTGATCGGGGACCGGACGCCGAGGACAACGAAGCCACGAGTGAGGAACTGACATGGCTATCCGCAAGTACAAGCCGACCACCCCGGGCCGCCGAGGCTCGTCGGTCGCCGACTTCGTCGAGGTCACCCGCACCACGCCCGAGAAGTCGCTGACCCGTCCGCTGCCCAAGAAGGGTGGTCGCAACAACCAGGGTCGGATCACCACCCGCCACCAGGGTGGTGGCCACAAGCGGGCCTACCGCATCATCGACTTCCGTCGCTACGACAAGGACGGGGTGCCGGCCACGGTCGCGCACATCGAGTACGACCCGAACCGCACCGCGCGGATCGCGCTGCTGCACTACGCCGACGGCGAGAAGCGCTACATCATCGCCCCGGTCGGGGTCGTGCAGGGCACGAAGCTCGAGGCCGGCCCCAACGCCGACATCAAGCCCGGCAACAACCTGCCGCTGCGCAACATCCCGGTCGGCACCACGATCCACTGCGTCGAGCTGCGCCCCGGTGGCGGCGCCAAGATCGCCCGCTCCGCCGGCATCAGCGCCCAGCTCGTGGCGCGCGAGGGCTCCCGCGCGACCCTGCGCATGCCCTCGGGCGAGATGCGCTTCGTCGACGTGCGCTGCCGCGCCAGCGTCGGCGAGGTCGGCAACGCCGAGCAGTCCAACATCAACTGGGGCAAGGCGGGCCGCATGCGCTGGAAGGGCAAGCGCCCGACCGTGCGTGGCGTCGTGATGAACCCGGTCGACCACCCGCACGGTGGTGGCGAGGGCAAGACCTCCGGTGGTCGCCACCCGGTCTCGCCGTGGGGCCAGGCCGAGGGCCGCACCCGTAAGCGCAAGAGCAGCGACGCGCAGATCATCCGTCGTCGCAAGACCGGCAAGAAGCGCTGAGCGCGCTGACCAGGGAGTTGGACAACACATGCCTCGCAGCCTGAAGAAGGGCCCCTTCGTCGACGACCACCTGCAGAAGAAGGTGGACGCGGAGAACGACAAGGGCAGCCACAACGTGATCAAGACGTGGTCGCGCCGCTCGATGATCGTGCCGACGATGATCGGCCACACCATCGCGGTGCACGACGGCCGCAAGCACGTCCCGGTGTTCGTGACCGACTCGATGGTCGGACACAAGCTGGGCGAGTTCGCCCCGACCCGCACCTACCGCGGGCACGCCAAGGACGACCGGAAGGGCCGCCGCCGCTGATGCGGCGCGGACCTCGACCAGAGACTGGAGACAACCAGCCATGAGCGCAACCGAGCGCAGGCGCACCAGCGCCCGTCGTGACTCGCTGCTCGGCGACCAGCCGGGAGCCTTCGCGACCGCCCGCCACAGCGGCATCGCACCGATGAAGGCGCGCCGGGTCGTCGACCTCGTGCGCGGCCTCCCCGTCGCCGACGCCCTGGCCATCTTGCGGTTCGCCCCGCAGTCGGCCTCCGAGACCGTACGCAAGGTCCTCGAGAGCGCCGTCGCCAACGCCGAGACGGCCGAGGGCCTCGACGCAGGCGACCTCGTCGTCTCCGCTGCCCGCGTCGACGAGGGCCCCACGATGAAGCGCTGGCGCCCCCGGGCCCAGGGCCGGGCCACCCGCATCAACAAGCGCACCAGCCACATCACCCTCGTCGTGCAGCCGGCCGAGGCCGTCGCCGCCACGCGGGGTGCCACGAAGGGACGGACCGCCTGATGGGCCAGAAGATCAACCCGAACGGCTTCCGTCTGGGCATCTCCACCGACCACAAGTCGCGGTGGTACGCCGACAAGCTGTACAAGTCCTACGTCGGCGAGGACGTCGCCATCCGGCGCCTGCTCTCGAAGGGGATGGACCGCGCCGGGATCGCCAAGGTCGAGATCGAGCGCACCCGGGACCGGGTCCGCGTCGACATCCACACCGCCCGCCCCGGGATCGTCATCGGACGCCGTGGCGCCGAGGCGGACCGGATCCGGGGCGAGCTCGAGAAGCTCACCGGCAAGCAGGTCCAGCTCAACATCCTCGAGGTGAAGAACCCCGAGGTCGAGGCCCAGCTCGTCGCCCAGGGCGTCGCCGAGCAGCTCGCCGGACGCGTGCAGTTCCGTCGGGCCATGCGCAAGGCGATGCAGACCGCCATGCGCTCGGGCGCCAAGGGCGTCAGGGTGCAGTGCTCGGGTCGCCTCAACGGTGCCGAGATGTCGCGCACCGAGTTCTACCGCGAGGGCCGTGTGCCCCTGCACACCCTGCGCGCCGACATCGACTACGGCTTCTACGAGGCCCGCACCACCTTCGGTCGCATCGGTGTCAAGGTGTGGATCTACAAGGGCGAGGTCGCCGGGTCCCGGGCCGAGCGTCAGGCCCAGGCCGCTGCCCGTGCCGGGGTCCCCGGCCGTGGCGGCAGCGCCGCGCGCGGAGGACGGGCCGCGGAGCGGCCCAGCCGCAGCTCGCGCGCCGACCGTCCCACCCGCTCCGACCGTGCGCCCGAGGGCGCTCCCGACCAGGCCGCCGCGCCCGCGACCGCGGGTGCCGGCGCCCCCGAGACCCCTGCAACGGAGGCCTGAGCCATGTTGATGCCCCGACGTGTCAAGCACCGCAAGCAGCACCACCCGCGGCGCACCGGCGCCGCCAAGGGCGGCACCCAGCTGGCCTTCGGCGACTTCGGCATCCAGGCGATCGAGGGTCACTACGTGACCAACCGTCAGATCGAGTCCGCCCGTATCGCCATGACGCGCCACATCAAGCGCGGCGGCAAGGTGTGGATCAACATCTACCCCGACCGCCCGTTGACCAAGAAGCCCGCCGAGACCCGCATGGGTTCGGGCAAGGGCTCGCCCGAGTGGTGGATCGCCAACGTCAAGCCCGGACGGGTGATGTTCGAGCTGGCCGGCGTGCCCGAGGACGTCGCCCGCGAGGCCATGCGTCGTGCCATCCACAAGCTGCCCATGAAGTGCCGTTTCATCACGCGAGAGGCGGGTGAGTTCTGATGGCTACCGGGACCAAGCCCCACGAGCTCGACGAGCTCAACGACGTCGACCTCGAAGCGCTGCTGCGCGAGTCGAAGGAAGAGCTGTTCAACCTGCGCTTCCAGGCCGCCACCGGCCAGCTGGAGAGCCACGGGCGCCTGCGCACCGTGAAGAAGGACATCGCCCGGATCTACACCGTGGTGCGTGAGCGCGAGCTCGGCATCCGCACCGCTCCGGGCGCCGACGAGGAAGAGGCGAGCGCATGAGCGAGGAGACCGCAGCCGGCACCGAGCAGGCCGCACCCCGCAACACCCGCAAGGTCCGCGAGGGTCTCGTGGTCAGCGACAAGATGGACAAGACCGTCGTCGTCGCCGTCGAGGACCGCGTCAAGCACGCCCTGTACGGCAAGGTGCTGCGCCAGACCTCGCGGCTCAAGGCCCACGACGAGACCAACGAGTGCGGCGTGGGTGACCGGGTCCAGATCATGGAGACCCGCCCCCTCTCCGCGACCAAGCGCTGGCGCGTCGTGACCATCGTCGAGCGCGCCCAGTAACCACCCCCATCCGTTCGGCCAGGCTCGCGGTCGTTGCCCGACCGAGCGAGAACCGGCTCGACAACCAGGAGAAAACCCCATGATCCAGCAGGAGTCGCGACTCAAGGTCGCCGACAACACGGGTGCGAAGGAGATCCTCTGCATCCGCGTCCTCGGCGGCTCCGGGCGTCGCTACGCCGGAATCGGTGACACCATCGTCGCCACCGTCAAGGACGCGATCCCGGGCGGCAACGTCAAGAAGGGCGACGTGGTGAAGGCCGTCGTCGTCCGCACCGTCAAGGAGCGCCGACGCCCCGACGGTTCCTACATCCGCTTCGACGAGAACGCCGCGGTGATCTTGAAGACCGACGGGGAGCCGCGCGGCACCCGCATCTTCGGTCCCGTCGGGCGTGAGCTGCGGGAGAAGCGCTTCATGCGCATCGTCTCCCTCGCCCCGGAGGTGCTCTAGAACCATGGCGAAGACCAAGATCAAGAAGGGCGACACCGTCAAGGTGATCGCGGGCAAGGACAAGGGCGCCGAGGGCAAGGTCATCGGCATCCTGCGTGAGCAGGACCGCGTGATCGTCGAGGGCGTCAACCGGATCAAGAAGCACACGAAGGTCGTCAACTCCGGCGGTCGGGACGGCACCACCGGCGGGATCATCACCGCCGAGGCGCCGATCCACATCTCCAACGTGATGCTGGTGGAGGGCGACGGCGTGACCCGCGTCGGCTTCCGACGTGACGAGGTCACCAAGCGCCGTCCCGACGGCTCCACCTACGAAGGCCACCGCAGCGTGCGCGTGTCGCGCAAGACCGGGAAGGAGATCTGATGTCCCAGACCGAGATCGACACCCAGACCGCCTCCGACGCCTCGGCGCCGGCCGTGCCGCGGCTGAAGACCCGTTACCGCGAGGAGATCATTCCCGCGATGATGAGCGAGTTCGACATCGCCAACATCATGCAGGCCCCGGGGCTGACCAAGATCGTGGTCAACATGGGCGTCGGTGAGGCGGCACGCGACTCGAAGCTGATCGAGGGCGCCGTGCGCGACCTCACCGCGATCACCGGTCAGAAGCCGGCCGTGACCCGGGCCCGCAAGTCCATCGCGCAGTTCAAGCTGCGCGAGGGCATGCCGATCGGCACCCACGTCACGCTCCGTGGCGACCGCATGTGGGAGTTCCTCGACCGCCTGCTCTCGCTCGCCCTGCCCCGCATCCGCGACTTCCGTGGCCTCTCGCCGCGCCAGTTCGACGGCCGCGGCAACTACACCTTCGGCCTGACCGAGCAGGTGATGTTCCACGAGATCGACCAGGACCGCATCGACCGGTCCCGCGGCATGGACATCACCGTGGTGACCACCGCGACCACCGACGACCAGGGACGCTCGCTGCTGCGCCAGCTCGGCTTCCCCTTCGCCGAGCGCTGAGCGAGAAGGATCAAGGAGACACCGAGATGGCGAAGACTTCCCTGAGGGTCAAGGCGGCCCGCAAGCCCAAGTTCGCGGTGCGTGGCTACACGCGCTGCCAGCGGTGCGGGCGGCCCAAGGCCGTCTACCGCAAGTTCGGCCTGTGCCGGATCTGCCTGCGTGAGATGGCCCACCGCGGCGAGCTGCCCGGGGTCACCAAGTCCTCCTGGTGACCACCGCACGGGGGCTCCGCCCTCGTGTACCCCCGGTCCAGTGGCCACCGCCACCGGGCCGGTCCGAGAACTAGACACCGTTGCAGGTCGCGGCCCCGAGCGCGCTCGGGGCCTGCGAAACCACACGAGAAAGGGCCTTCCGGCCATGACGATGACTGACCCGATCGCAGACATGCTCACCCGTCTGCGCAACGCCAACCAAGCCTTCCACGACGAGGTGACGATGCCCTTCAGCAAGCTGAAGGAGGGCGTCGCCGAGATCCTGCGCCAGGAGGGCTACATCAGTGCCTTCACGGTCGCTGAGCCCGCCGAGGGCGAGGTCGGCAAGAAGCTGACCATCACCTTGAAGTACGGCCGCAACCGGGAGCGCTCGATCGCGGGAGTACGCCGCATCAGCAAGCCCGGCCTGCGCGTCTACGCCAAGAGCACCGGCCTGCCCAAGGTCCTCGGGGGCCTCGGCGTGGCGATCATCTCCACCAGCCAGGGACTGCTCACCGACCGCCAGGCCCACCAGAAGGGCGTAGGTGGGGAAGTCCTCGCCTACGTCTGGTGACCCGGACCTAGAGACGAAGGAGACAACCCAGCATGTCGCGCATCGGCAAGCTTCCCGTCCCGGTCCCGTCCGGCGTGGAGGTGTCAATCCAGGACCGTCTGGTGACGGTGAAGGGCCCCAAGGGGACCCTGCACCACCAGGTGGCCGCCCCTATCACCGTCGAGCAGGGTGACGGCGTCCTCGACGTCCGTCGTCCTGACGACGAGCGGGAGTCGAGGTCGTTGCACGGCCTCACCCGCACCCTGGTCAACAACATGGTCGTCGGCGTGACCGACGGCTACGAGAAGCGGCTCGAGATCGTGGGCGTCGGCTACCGCGTGCTGCCCAAGGGCCCCACGCAGCTGGAGTTCCAGCTCGGCTACTCCCACTCGATCACCTTCGACGCGCCGGAGGGGATCACCTTCTCCACCGACGGGCCCACCCGGCTCGGCGTCGCGGGGATCGACAAGCAGCTCGTCGGTGAGGTCGCGGCCAAGATCCGCAAGCTGCGCAAGCCTGAGCCCTACAAGGGCAAGGGTGTCCGGTACGCAGGAGAGCAGATCCGCCGCAAGGTCGGAAAGGCTGGTAAGTGACATGGCCATCTCGCTGAAGCAGAGCAAGCACGGCGCCAAGCGCACGACCTCCCGGCTGCGACGCCAGGTCCGGGGGCGCAAGCGCATCTCCGGCACCGCCGAACGTCCGCGTCTGGTCGTGACCCGCTCCTCGAAGCACATCAGCGTCCAGGTCGTCGACGACCTCGTCGGCAAGACGCTGGCCTCGGCCTCCACGATGGAGACCGACCTGCGCGGGCACGAGGGCGACAAGACCACGAAGGCCAAGCTCGTCGGAGAGCGGGTCGCGGAGCGGGCCAAGAGCCACGGCGTCGATGCCGTGGTCTTCGACCGCGCCGGCAACAAGTACCACGGTCGCGTCGCGGCCCTGGCTGACGGCGCCCGCGAGGGCGGACTGTCGTTCTGATGGCAGCAGTGAACTCGCAGGCAACTCGCAAGGAAGAGGAAATCTGATGAGCGGACCCCAGCGCGGACAGCGCGCCGGCGGTGAGCGCGGCGGCCGTGGTCGCGACGACCGTCGCGGCCAGGGCGCGGAGAAGAGCCAGTACGTCGAGCGCGTCGTGACGATCAACCGCGTCGCCAAGGTCGTCAAGGGCGGTCGTCGCTTCAGCTTCACCGCCCTGGTGATCGTCGGCGACGGCGACGGCATGGTCGGCGTCGGCTACGGCAAGGCCAAGGAGGTGCCCGCGGCGATCGCCAAGGGCGTGGAGGAGGCGAAGAAGAACTTCTTCCGCGTCCCGCGCATCCAGGGGACCATCCCGCACCCGGTCCAGGGTGAGAAGGCTGCCGGCGTGGTGCTGCTGCGCCCGGCCGCGCCCGGTACCGGTGTGATCGCCGGTGGCCCCGTGCGCGCGGTGCTCGAGTGCGCGGGCATCCACGACGTGCTGAGCAAGTCGCTCGGCTCGTCGAACCAGATCAACATCGTGCACGCGACCGTCGCGGCGCTGCGGATGCTGGAGATGCCCGAGACCGTCGCTGCGCGCCGTGGCATGCGGGTCGAGGACGTTGCTCCCGCCGCACTGCTGAGGGCGCAGAACGAGGTGCCCGAGGGCATCTCGGAGGAGGTGTCCTCCTGATGACCCAGCTCAAGGTCACCCAGCGCAAGTCGTCGATCGGTTGCCTGGCCAACCAGCGCGCGACGCTGCGCACGCTCGGACTGCGTCGCATCGGCGACGAGGTCACCCGTGAGGACCGCCCCGAGGTGCGGGGCATGGTCAACACCGTCCGTCACCTCGTGACGGTCGAGGAGATCGAAGGAGGCGCGTCATGACGCTCAAGCTGCACCAGCTGCGCCCGGCCAAGGGCGCCCGGACCGCCAAGACCCGCGTCGGTCGTGGTGAGGGTTCCAAGGGCAAGACCGCCGGTCGTGGCACCAAGGGCACGAAGGCCCGCAACCAGGTGCCGGCGGCCTTCGAGGGCGGGCAGATGCCGATCCACATGCGGCTGCCCAAGCTCAAGGGCTTCAAGAACCCGTTCAAGGTCGAGTTCCAGGTCGTCAACCTCGACCGGATCGAGTCGTTGTTCCCCGAGGGCGGCGACGTCGACGTGGCGAGCCTCGTCGAGCGCGGTGCGGTTCGCAAGAACCAGCCGGTCAAGGTCCTCGGCCAGGGCGATATCTCGGTCAAGGTCAGCGTCAGCGCGAACGCGTTCTCCACCTCGGCCAAGGACAAGATCGAGGCCGCAGGCGGCAGCATCACCACCGTCTGAACCTGATCGACGCCAGGCCGCCGGGTCGAGACCCGGCCGGCCTGGCGTCGTGGTTCCGTCCGGGCCCCTGCTGGGGCGCCGGCTGTTAGGCTCACCGCGGATCGACACTGTCGTGAACCGCCCGCGACCGGCCCCCGCCAGCTGCAGAAAGAGGACCTCGTGCTCAGCGCGTTCGCCAACGCCTTCCGAACACCGGACCTGCGCAAGAAGCTGCTGTTCGTCCTGTTGATCATCGTGATCTTCCGGGCCGGCTCGCAGATCCCCGCTCCTGGCGTCAACGTCGCCAACGTGCAGCGGTGCCTGGGCGACCAGGCGAACCAGGAGGGCATCTACAACCTGATCAACCTGTTCTCCGGCGGGGCGCTGCTGCAGCTGACCATCTTCGCGCTGGGGATCATGCCGTACATCACCGCGAGCATCATCCTCCAGCTGCTCGTGGTGGTGATCCCGCGCCTGGAGGCCCTCAAGAAGGAGGGCCAGTCCGGGCAGACGAAGATCACCCAGTACACCCGCTACCTCACCCTCGGGCTCGCGCTCCTGCAGGCCACCGGGATCGTCGCGCTGGCGCGCTCGGGGGGCCTGATCAACTGCGACCAGCCCCTGCTGCACGACGACACCACCTCGACCTTCCTCGTCATGGTCATCACCATGACCGCGGGCACCGCGGTGATCATGTGGTTCGGCGAGCTCATCACCGACCGTGGCGTCGGCAACGGCATGTCGATCCTGATCTTCACCCAGGTCGTCGCGACCTTCCCCAGCGGACTGTGGCAGGTCAAGGTCAGCCAGGGCTGGTGGGTCTTCGCGATCGTCCTGCTCGTCGGCCTCGTCGTCGTCGCCGCCGTCATCTTCGTCGAGCAGGCCCAGCGTCGGATCCCCGTCCAGTACGCCCGACGCATGGTCGGGCGCAAGATGTTCGGGGGCTCCTCGACCTACATCCCCCTGAAGGTCAACCAGGCCGGCATCATCCCGGTCATCTTCGCCAGCTCCCTGATGTACCTGCCCGCCATGGCCGTGCAGTTCAACCAGAACAGCACCTCGCCGGTGATCCGCTTCATCGGCAAGTACTTCCAGTCCGGGGCCCACCCGCTCTACATGGCCGTGTTCTTCGCCCTCATCGTCTTCTTCACCTACTTCTACGTGTCGATCACCTTCAACCCCACCGAGGTTGCCGACAACATGAAGAAGTACGGCGGCTTCATCCCCGGGATCCGGGCGGGCAAGCCGACCGAGGACTACCTGTCCTACGTCCTGTCCCGCATCACGCTGCCGGGTGCGCTCTACCTCGGTCTGATCGCCCTGATCCCGCTGATCGCCCTCGTGCTGATCGGGGCCAACCAGAACTTCCCGTTCGGCGGGACGTCGATCCTGATCATGGTCGGCGTGGCCCTCGACACGGTCAAGCAGATCGAGAGCCAGCTCCAGCAGCGCAACTACGAAGGATTCCTGCGTTCATGAGGCTGATCTTGATGGGCCCGCCGGGAGCCGGCAAAGGCACGCAGGCCGCACGGATCGCCGAGCACCTCAGCGTCCCGGCCATCTCCACGGGCGACATCTTCCGGGCCAACGTCTCCGAGGGCACGGACCTCGGCCGCGAGGCCCAGCGCTACATGGACGCCGGCGAGTACGTCCCCGACGAGGTGACGAACCGGATGGTGCGCGCGCGCCTCGCCGAGGACGACGCGGCCACGGGCTTCCTGCTCGACGGTTATCCCCGCACCCTGGCCCAGGTCGAGGAGCTGGACGCGATGGTCGGCGGGAACGGCAAGCAGGTCGACGCTGTGGTCGTGCTCGGTGTCGACACCGAGGAGCTCGTGAGCCGGCTCGTCAAGCGCGCCGAGCAGGACGGTCGTTCCGACGACACCGAGGACGTCGTACGGCGCCGCCAGGACGTCTACGCCGAGCAGACCGCGCCGCTCGTCGACGTCTACCGCGAGCGCGGTGTGCTCGTCGAGGTCGACGGCATGGGCGAGGTGGACGAGGTCTCCGACCGCATCCGGTCAGCCCTCGACAGCGCTGCGCAGAGCTGAGGGCACGCCGGTGGCCTGGTTCGGCCGCGGCCTGGAGGTGAAGACCCCCGACGAGGTCGACGTGATGCGCCGGGCCGGAGTCGTGGTCGGTCGCACGCTCGAGCTCCTGAGCGAGTCGGCCCGACCCGGTCTGCGCACCGCGGACCTCGACGCACTGGCCGAGCAGAGCATCCGTGACCAGGGTGCGGCGCCGTCGTTCCTGGGCTACCAGGGCTTCCCGGCCTCGATCTGTGTCTCGGTCAACGACGAGGTCGTGCACGGGATCCCAGGATCCCGGGTCCTGGCCGAGGGCGACCTCGTCTCGGTCGACTGCGGCGCCATCGTGGAGGGCTGGCACGGCGACGCCGCGGTGTCCTTCGCCCTGGGTGAGGTGTCCGCGGACGTCAGCGAGCTGATGCGGGTCACCGAGGAGGCCATGTGGCGCGGCATCGGTGCCGCGGCCGTCGGGAGGCGGGTCGGAGACATCTCCGCCGCCGTCCAGGCCCACGTCGAGGCCGAGAGCGAGGCGCACGGGGGCTTCGGGATCGTGGCCGACTACACCGGGCACGGGATCGGCTCAGCGATGCACCTGCCTCCGGACGTGCCGAACCTGGGTCGGCCCGGGCGTGGCGCCCGGCTGGTCGAGGGGCTCGCGCTCGCCGTCGAGCCGATGGTGACGCTGGGCAGCGCCCGCACCGACGTCCTGGCCGACGACTGGACGGTGCGCACCAGCGACCGGTCGTGGGCGGCTCACTTCGAGCACACCTTCGTCCTGACCGACACCGGCACCTGGGTCCTCACCGCACTCGACGGGGGACAGGCAGCCCTGGCCGCTCTCGGTGTGGACTTCGGCGGTCGTTAGGTTGGCCGTCGTGGGCGGGCCACCCTGTGACGGCCGCAGCACAGCCCGCGGGGGCCACGGCCGACGGGCCGCACCGACCACCAGACCAAACGGGCCACACAGGCCGCACAGGCCATCAGGCCGCCCTCATCATCGAGTCTCCAGGAGTCCCCGTTGACCATCCATCCCTGGGTGTGGGGCGTCACGATCGCCCTCACCCTCGCCGTGCTCGCCTTCGACGTCCTCATCGTGGGACGGCGCCCCCACGAGCCCAGCCAGGCCGAGTGTGCCCGGGCGCTCGGCGTCTACATCGGCGCGGCCATCCTCTTCGGTCTGGGCGTGTGGCTGTTCTCCGGCGGCCTGTACGCCGGACAGTTCTTCGCCGGCTGGCTCACGGAGTACTCGCTGTCGGTGGACAACCTGTTCGTGTTCATCATCATCATGGCCAAGCTGCAGGTGCCCCGGGCGTACCAGCAGACCGCGCTGCTGGTCGGGATCGTGATCGCGCTGGTGATGCGCGGTGCGTTCATCGCGGTCGGGGCCGCCGCGATCGCGCAGTTCAGCTGGATCTTCTACCTCTTCGGCGCCTTCCTGATCTACTCGGCGATCAAGCTCGCCACCGACAGCGACGGTGACGGTGAGGAGTACGACGAGCCGCGGATCGTGCGCTGGCTCAGCAACCACGTGCCGCTCAGCAGCACCTGGAACGGCGTGAGCCTGCGGGTCACCGAGAACGGCCGGCGGATGCTCACGCCGATGTTCATCGTCGTGGTCTCGCTGGGCGTCACGGACCTGCTCTTCGCCCTCGACTCGATCCCGGCCATCTACGGGCTGACCTCGGAGCCGTACATCGTCTTCACCGCCAACGTGTTCGCGCTGATGGGCCTGCGCCAGCTGTACTTCCTGATCGGCGACCTGCTCAAGCGGCTGGTCTACCTCTCCGTCGGTCTCTCGGTGCTGCTGGGGTTCATCGGGGTCAAGCTGATCCTCGAGGCGATGCACGACAACGAGCTGCCCTTCATCAACGGCGGCGAGCCGATCGGGTGGGCCCCCGCCGTCCCGATCTGGGTCTCGCTGACGGCCATCGTGGGCATCCTCGGCGTGACCACCGTCGCCAGCCTGGTCAAGGACCGGGCGATGGCGGACTCGAAGCGCTGAGCGGGCTCAGCCGGCGCCTCGCGGTGCGAGCCACGGCTCGACCCGGGCGGCGAAGAGCGGCGCGATCTTGCGGGACCAGGCCAGCGACGTGTGGACGTCGTCTCGGCGGGTGAGGGTGTCGCCGACGAAGGGCGGGCACCGGCGGTCCGCGGTGCAGAACCAGTCGCGCGTGTCGAGGTAGTGCACGTTGCCGCCCTCGACCTGCTCCTCCGCGGCCTGGGCGAGCTCGTAGGTCTCGGGGACGGGCGTGATGCAGTCCTGCGGGGTGCTGACCGCGGTGGCGCACTCCTCCAGCGCGAGGCCCTGAGCCGGTGGGGAGACGACGACGACCTGACCCACGGAGCCCTTGATCTCGTCGACGACCGACTGCAGGCCGGCGCGCCACTCCTCGGTGGCAGCCTCACCCTGCGCGCCCGAGGCGAGACGGCCGGCCACGTCGTAGGCGTCGCTGAGGAACACCACGGCGGCCTCGGCCTCGACCACGGCCCGGAGGCTGTCCTCGACGTGTCGGGCGCACTCGGCCTGCAACGCGGCGTCGCCGTAGACCTTGTCCACCGGCACCTGGCACGAGGACATGGTCAGGCCCTTGATGACGTAGCGATCACCGAGCGCGCCGCGAACCGTGGGGAGCAGGGCGAGCGCGGTGGAGTCGCCCAGCACGTAGGCCACGGGCTTGTCGCCGCTCCCGAAGGTGCACAGGTCCGGCTGGCCGACCGGGTCCGTGTCGTCGCAGCCGGCTCGCACCTCGAACCGGGGTGCACCCGATGACGCGACCTCCTCCAGGGGCGGGTCCAGGGCGGGCCAGACGGTCGCCGCCGCCGCGGTCTCGAGGTCGGCGGCGAGCCGCTCCTCGGCGCTGGGCTGACCGGGAGCAGGCTCCTGTCCCGCGTCGGCGTAGGAGGTGTCCTGCGCCGGCGGCGCGGGCTCGGGAGCAAAGACGACCAGCCGTACGACGGCCGAGACGAGGACGAGCGCCGCGATCGTCGAAGCGCCGCTCAGCGCACCGCGCCAGCGGCGCCACCAGGAGCCGAAGGCGACGCGGCGCTGCGCCCTGCTCTCGAAGTGGTCCAGGAACGGCGAGTGGCGCAACGGTTGCTCCACCAGGTGGTAGGAGCCGATCGAGGCGGCGAGCATCAGCACGCCGGCGACGACGTAGTAGGTGGTGCCGATCGCGTCGCCGACGTAGGCGGCCAGCAGGATCACCACCGGGAAGTGCCACAGGTACAACGAGTAGGAGATGTCGCCCACGTAGCGGCACCACGCGTTCGTCAGCGGCCACAGGAGGGGCAGCTGGCGTCGCGGGTCGGCGTACGTCCCGGCCGCGATCACCAGGGCGGCGGTGAGCACCGGCAACGCGGCGGCCGGCGCCGGGAAGGCCGCCTGCTCGGTCACCACCATCACGCTGACCCCGATCCCGACCAGGCCGAGCCAGGCCAGCCCCGGTCGGAGCCGGTCAGGGATCCGGTGCAGGGCCGGCGAGACCACCGCCAGCCCGGCCCCGACGCCGAGCTCCCAGACCCGGGTGAGGGTGGAGAAGTAGGCGACCTCGGGGGTGGTGGTCGTCTGGTGGACCGCCCAGGCGAAGGAGATCACCGACAGCACCGAGATCGTCACCAGCAGGACCAACCGAGCCTGGTGACGCCGCTGGGCGCGCACCAGGACGGCGAAGATGGCCAGCATCAGCCACGGCCAGACCAGGTAGAACTGCTCCTCCACCGAGAGCGACCAGTAGTGCTGCACGGGTGAGACCGGCCGGTTCTGCTCGAAGTAGTCGGTGCTCGCCGAGGCGAAGCGCCAGTTCGCCGAGAAGAAGAGCGCCCACACCGAGTCGACCACGCTCGCGCGGAACCGGGTCTCGAGGAAGATCAGCCGAGCACCGATGAGCGTCGCGGCCAGCACGACGACGGCGGCCGGCATGATCCGCTTGACCCGGCGCCGGTAGAAGTCGAGGAAGGAGATGCGGCCGGTCCGGTCGTGCTCGCGCAGCAGCAGACCCGTGATCAGGAACCCGGAGATCACGAAGAACACGTCGACGCCGACGAAGCCACCCCGGGGCCACTCGAGCAGGTGGTTCGCCACGACGGCCAGGACCGCGACCGCGCGGAGCCCCTGGATGTCGTGACGTCCCGAGCCGCGCGCCGCCCTGCGCTTGCCCGGGGTCGCCGGACGGCCACGCTCGAGCGGCGCAGTCGTGAGCGACACGGGCTCTCCTTGGTCTGACGGCGAGGGAGAGCCTAGGTCGTCCGAGCACCGGAATCAGCGATGCCCTGCCGATGTTGGCACCACGTGACGAACACCGACGAACCGACCGGCCACCGTGACCCCGTCCTGTCCGTGCTCGACCTCGTGCCCGTGCGGGCCGACCAGTCCACGGGCGACGCCCTCGCGGCGGCCACCTCCCTCGCCCGGGTCGCCGACGAGGGCGGCTACCACCGCTACTGGGTGGCCGAGCACCACAACATGGCCGCGATCGCCTCGACGAACCCCCCGGTGGTGATCGCCATGCTCGCTGCCGCCACGTCACGCATCCGGGTGGGCAGCGGCGGGATGATGCTGCCCAACCACGCCCCCCTCGTCGTGGCCGAGCAGTTCGCCCTGCTCGAGGCCGCCCACCCAGGCCGCATCGACCTCGGGATCGGCCGTGCCCCGGGCACCGACCCCGTCACGAGCTACGCGCTGCGCCACGGGGCGGGCGGCGTGAGCGACGACGCCGTCGAGCGGTTCCCGGAGTACGTCGAGAACGTGATCGCGATGATGGCGCCGGCGGGCGTCGGCGTCTCGGTCGCCGGGCGCTCGCACCTCCTGCGCGCCACCCCGTCGGCTGCGTCCACGCCGGACGTGTGGCTGCTCGGGTCCTCCGACTACTCCGCGCGCCTCGCCGCGTCCCGTGGTCTGCCCTACGTCTTCGCCCACCACTTCTCGGGCGAGGGCACGGCCGAGGCGCTGGCGCTGTACCGCCAGGGCTTCCGAGCGCCGGCGCACGACCCCCGAGCCGTGCCGCGCACGTTCCTGACCGTCAACGTGGTCGTCGCCGACGACGCCGAGCAGGCCGAGCGCCTCGCGCTGCCCCAGCTGATGATGATGCTCGCCCTGCGCACCGGCGCACCGCTCGGCGTGCAGATCGGGGTCGAGGACGCCGAGAAGCAGGCGGCCGCGCTCTCGGAGCCGCACCGCGACCTCGTGGCTGCGATGCGCCGGCGCTGGGTGGTCGGCACGCCCGAGGCGGCCGCCGGGCAGCTGCGCGCGCTCGCCGAGACCCACGACGTCGACGAGGTCATGGTGCACCCGGTCGCGGGTGCGGAGCCGGGCGCCGACCCGCGCCGCTCGCTGACCCGGGAGCGGACCCTCGAGCTCCTCGAGGGTGTCCTGGCTGCCTAGGGTCTGGCGACCGGCTCGAGGTCCACGCCGCTCCCTGCTGAGCGCCGGGAACGGTGCCTCCCCGTCCGATTCGTCTTTCGCCGCCGCGTGCGCCTAAACTGGCGTGTCGGCCCAACGTGGGTCCGCGTCGTGGTGCCTTGCGGCTGCCCGTTCGCGTCGTCGTCGTGCTCCTCCTGGAGCAGCCGATGGTGCACGGGCCGAGGCCACGACACGTGCTGCACGAGGTCCACCGGTCACCGAACGGCCGGGAGGTTCCCGGGACGACACGGTAGACACCCCGACGAAGAGATTGTGAGGACATGCCGAAGAAAGAAGGCGTGATCGAGATCGAGGGCACCATCACCGAGGCGCTGCCGAACGCGATGTTCCGCGTGGAGCTGAGCAACGGGCACAAGGTCCTCGCTCACATCAGCGGCAAGATGCGACAGCACTACATCCGGATCCTCCCCGAGGACCGGGTCGTGGTGGAGCTCTCGCCGTACGACCTCACCCGCGGTCGGATCGTCTACCGGTACAAGTAACCACCCGCCGCACCAGAAAGGGCAGCCATGAAGGTCAAGCCCAGCGTCAAGCGCATCTGTGACAAGTGCCAGGTAGTACGTCGCCACGGCCGTGTCATGGTCATCTGCTCCAACCCGCGTCACAAGCAGCGCCAGGGCTAGCCCCGGCGCCGCACCAGCACGACCGCACCACCGCACGACCAGATCCACCCCACCACGTGATCGCTGGGGCGGGACCGGCCCTCGGGCCGGATCCGTCCGAGACACCTCCGGAGCAGCCGCCGGAGCCCGGGCCACCGAGCCACGGGACGCGACACGACCGACACGGCCGCGGACAACCGAAGGGACACGCCAGACATGGCACGCCTCGTTGGGGTCGACCTCCCGCGCGACAAGCGCATCGAGATCGCACTCACCTACATCTACGGCATCGGCCGTACCTCCGCCCAGCACCTCCTCTCCGTGACCGGGGTCAGCCCCGACACGCGGGTCCACGAGCTCGGCGACGACGACCTCGTCAAGCTGCGCGACGCGATCGAGGCCAACTTCAAGATCGAGGGTGACCTCCGTCGCGAGGTCCAGGCCGACATCCGCCGCAAGATCGAGATCGGCAGCTACCAGGGCCGTCGCCACCGCCAGGGCCTCCCGGTGCGTGGACAGCGGACCAAGACCAACGCGCGTACCCGCAAGGGACCCAAGCGCACGGTCGCCGGCAAGAAGAAGGCCCGCTGACCCGATCGGGCTCACGTGCCGGGACCGAGTGGTCCCGCACCGCCCCGCGGCTCCCGAGCCGCTGACCCCACAGACCCGCTAGTCCCAGGAGAAGAGAGCACATGCCACCCAAGGCACGCGCCACCGGCGCCAAGAAGGTGCGCCGCAAGGAGAAGAAGAACGTCGCTCAGGGCGAAGCCCACATCAAGAGCACGTTCAACAACACGATCGTCACGATCACCGACCCGACCGGGGCGGTCATCTCGTGGGCCTCGGCCGGCACCGTCGGCTTCAAGGGCTCGCGCAAGTCCACGCCGTACGCCGCGCAGATGGCCGCGGAGGCCGCTGGCCGTCGCGCCCAGGAGCACGGCATGAAGAAGATCGACGTGTTCGTCAAGGGCCCGGGATCCGGTCGCGAGACCGCGATCCGCTCGCTGGGTGCGATCGGCCTCGAGGTCGGCACCATCCAGGACGTCACGCCCACCCCCCACAACGGCTGCCGCCCGCCCAAGCGCCGGCGCGTCTGACCCGAGAGAGAAGGAGAGACTCCCATGGCCCGCTACACCGGTCCCATGACCCGCAAGTCGCGCCGTCTCGGTGTCGACCTCGTCGGCGGCGACGCCGCCTTCGAGAAGCGTCCCTACCCGCCCGGCATGCACGGACGCTCCCGCATCAAGGAGAGCGAGTACCGCTCGCAGCTGCAGGAGAAGCAGAAGGCGCGCTTCACCTACGGCGTGATGGAGAAGCAGTTCCACAACTACTACACCGAGGCTTCGCGTCGTCAGGGCAAGACAGGCGACAACCTGCTGCAGATGCTCGAGTGCCGCCTCGACAACGTGGTCTACCGTGCCGGGTTCGCCCGCACCCGTCGCCACGCCCGCCAGCTGGTCAGCCACGGCCACTTCATCGTCAACGGCCACAAGGTCGACATCCCGTCGTTCCAGGTCAGCGACTACGACATCATCGATGTCAAGGAGAAGTCGCTCGAGACCACGCCGTTCATCGTGGCTCGTGAGACCCACGGCGAGCGCATCGTGCCCGCGTGGCTGGAGGCGATCCCCACGCGGATGCGCATCCTGGTCCACCAGCGCCCCGTCCGGGCCCAGATCGACATCCCGGTCCAGGAGCAGCTCATCGTGGAGTACTACTCCAAGAAGTAGCCGGACGGTCGGGGGGCCCAGCCCCCCGGCCTGCCCCCGACCGGGGGGCTTCGCCGTCCGACCCCACCCGGGGACGGACGGCCACCACACTTCGCTTCCGTCGCCACACCTGAAGATCTGGGTCCCTCATATAGCGGTCGGGCCCGGAAAGGAATGAATCAGTGCTCATCGCACAGCGCCCCACCCTGTCGGAAGAGACCGTCGACGAGTTCCGTTCGCGGTTCGTCATCGAGCCGTTGGAGCCGGGCTTCGGCTACACCCTCGGCAACAGCCTCCGCCGTACCCTGCTCTCCTCGATCCCGGGTGCCTCGATCACGAGCATCAAGATCGACAGCGTCCTGCACGAGTTCTCCACGATCGAGGGGGTCAAGGAGGACGTCACCGAGGTCATCTTGAACCTCAAGGGCCTCGTGGTCTCCTCCGAGCACGACGAGCCGGTCACGATGTACCTGCGCAAGTCCGGCTCGGGTGAGGTCACCGCCGCCGACATCGCGCCCCCCGCGGGCGTCGAGGTGCACAACCCCGACCTGAAGATCGCCACGCTGTCCGACAAGGGCAAGCTGGAGATGGAGCTGGTCGTCGAGCGTGGCCGCGGCTACGTCTCCGCGGTGCAGAACAAGGGTGCCGACAACGAGATCGGCCGGATGCCGGTCGACTCGATCTACAGCCCCGTGATGAAGGTGACCTACAAGGTCGAGGCCACCCGAGTCGAGCAGCGCACCGACTTCGACAAGCTGGTCATCGACGTCGAGACCAAGCCCTCGATCCTGCCCCGGGACGCGATCGCGTCGGCCGGCAAGACCCTGGTCGAGCTGTTCGGGCTGGCCCGGGAGCTCAACGTCGAGGCCGAGGGCATCGACATCGGACCGTCGCCGGTCGACGAGCAGCTCGCCGCCGACCTGGCCCTGCCGGTCGAGGACCTCCAGCTGACCGTGCGCTCCTACAACTGCCTCAAGCGCGAGGGCATCCACACCGTGGGTGAGCTCATCAGCCGCTCGGAGCAGGACCTGCTCGACATCCGCAACTTCGGCGCGAAGTCGATCGACGAGGTGAAGGCCAAGCTCGTCGAGATGGGCCTCTCGCTCAAGGACAGCGCGCCGGGCTTCGACCCGACCGCGGCCCTCGCGGCCTACGACGACGACGATGACGCCTTCGTCGAGGACGAGCAGTACTGACCTGACCCGGTCGGCGCCGATCGTCGTCGACTCCTGACACACCCACTAACCGGGTACCTCGTACGGCCCGGGAGGAACGAGTAGAGACATGCCCCAGCCCAAGAAGGGTCCCCGCCTCGGCGGATCCGCGGCCCACCAGCGCCTGATCCTGGCGAACCTCTCGACCCAGCTCTTCGAGCACGGTCGGATCACGACCACCGAGGCCAAGGCGCGCACCCTGCGTCCGCACGCCGAGAAGCTGATCACCAAGGCCAAGAAGGCGCACCTGGGTGAGAACCCGCTGCACCAGCGTCGCGAGGTCCTCAAGACCATCCGCGACAAGGGTGTCGTGCACCTGCTCTTCACCGAGATCGCCCCGACCTTCGCGGAGCGCCCCGGTGGTTACACGCGGATCACCAAGCTCGGTCCCCGCAAGGGCGACAACGCCCCCATGGCGGTCATCGAGCTGGTGACCGAGGCCTACAGCGCGACGCCGAAGGCGGAGCGTCCCGCACCGGCGGCCGCTCCGGTTGCCCCGGCCGCGGAGGCCGGCGACGAGTCGGCCGACGAGAGCGCCGACGTCCCGACCGCGATGACCGAGGAGACGGAGCCCGAGAGCGCCGTGTCCGAGGCCGACGAGATCGAGG
This sequence comes from uncultured Actinomycetota bacterium, assembly GCA_963714475.1. Classification (GTDB taxonomy): domain Bacteria; phylum Actinomycetota; class Actinomycetes; order Propionibacteriales; family Nocardioidaceae; genus Nocardioides. The sequence goes on along the minus strand of CAVQOP010000001.1, from coordinate 763,023 downwards.
GCACGGAGTCCGCGACGACCGAGGGGACGGCCGACGAGGCCGCCGCCCAGGACGTGGCCGAGGACGACAAGGCCTGACCCGCTCCACGCAGCAGCCCGACGGGCCCGTCACCGCGAGGTGGCGGGCCCGTCGGCGTCCGTGGTGCGAGCGGTGAGTCGCGCGACCACGGGCTGGACCCCGCAGGAAAGGGTGTCGGGGCCCGCGTACGGTCGAGGGCGTGGAGAACGTCGCCGAGCCCGCAACCTCGCTCCTGCCGACCGGTTTCGCGGACGAGATCTGTGCCGATCGTGCGGCGTACGTGCTGCCGCCGCACCTGCCCGACCTGGCTGAGCGGGTCCTGCACGCGGCGCTGGCGCTGATGTTCCCGCACTTCACCCGCGAAACCGGGTGCCGATCCGCGCAGGTCGAGTCCGACGCGGTGTCGCTCAAGGTCCTGCTCGACGAGGCCCTCACGCTGCCCGGGGTCGAGGACACCCTGCGTCGCGGTGCCGTCGACGACCTGTTCTCGGCGCTGCCGGAGATCCGGGCCGCGCTGCTGCTCGACGCGCAGGCGACCGCGGACGGTGATCCGGCCGCCTCAGGGGTCGACGAGGTGATCCTGGCCTACCCGGGGTTCTTCGCGACCGCCGTGCACCGCATCGCCCACCGCCTCCACCTGGCTGGAGCGCCGCTGCTGCCGCGCGTGCTGGGCGAGCTGGCGCACCGGGCGACCGGGATCGACATCCACCCGGGCGCGCAGATCGGCGGCTCGTTCGCGATCGACCACGGCACCGGCGTCGTGGTGGGCGAGACCTGCGTGATCGGGGAGCGGGTCCGGCTCTACCAGGGCGTCACCCTCGGTGCCCTGGTCGTCGACAAGACGGTGCAGAGCAAGCGGCATCCCACCGTCCAGGACGACGTGATCATCTACTCCGGGTCGACCATCCTCGGCGGCGACACCGTGATCGGCGCCGGCAGCCGCATCGGCGGCAACGTGTGGCTCACCCGTAGCGTCCCGCCCGGCTCGTCGGTCGCCACGAGCGCCGGGATCGATCGCCGGCGGCCGCCGCGAGGCGCGTCCGAGGCGTCTCGGGAAGAAAGCGACCTCGCCCTGGAGTTCCACCTCTAGACATGCTGCACCCGTGCGCGTGACCTGCGCGTACTCGACACCGACCTCCCAGGAGTCCATGTGAAGGCCGAGAGCATCCTCGACGTCATCGGAAACACCCCCCACGTCAAGCTGAGCCGCCTGTTCGGCGACCGCGTCGACGTGTGGATGAAGCTCGAACGGGCCAACCCGGGCGGCTCGATCAAGGACCGCATCGGTCTGGCCATGATCGAGGACGCCGAGGCCGACGGCACGCTGAAGCCGGGCGGTCAGATCGTCGAGCCGACGTCGGGCAACACCGGGATCGGCCTGGCCATGGTCGCCGCGGTCAAGGGCTACCCGATCACCCTGGTCATGCCCGAGTCGATGTCCGTCGAGCGCCGGCGACTGATGGCGGCCTACGGCGCCCGGTTCGTGCTGACCCCGCGCGGCGACGGCATGAAGGGTGCCATCGCGAAGGCCGAGCAGCTCGTCGCCGAGCGCGAGGGTGCGTGGATGCCCCAGCAGTTCGAGAACGCGGCCAACATCGAGGTGCACAAGCGCACCTCGGCCCAGGAGATCCTCGCCGACTTCCCCGACGGGGTCGACGTCCTGATCACCGGCGTCGGCACGGGCGGCCACATCACCGGCGTGAGCGAGGTGCTCAAGGAGTCGAACCCCTCGATGCAGACCTTCGCGGTCGAGCCCGCCAAGTCGCCCGTGATCAGCGGTGGGGACCCGTCGCCGCACAAGCTGCAGGGCATCGGGGCCGGCTTCCTGCCGGCCAACCTGCACCGCGACACGCTGGACGGCACGATCCAGGTCAGCGAGGAGGACGCCTTCGGCTACGCCGTGCGCGTCGCTCGCACGGAGGGCATCTTCGTCGGGCCGTCGTCGGGGGCCTCCCTGGCCGCGGTCGCCCAGAAGATCGTCGACCTGCCGGACGGCGCCACGGTCCTGACCTACTGCTACGACACCGGTGAGCGCTACCTCTCGGTCGAGGGTCTCTTCGACAGCGAGGGTGCTGCCGAGGACTGACCAACGCACTGTCGTCTCGTAGAGGTCCCCCGCGACAGGTTGACGACGTCGACCCCACCATGCGCGGAACTCGCTGGCAGGCTCGATCGACAGGGGCGTCAGACGACGTGCCGCCTGCGGGTACGTGCTTGGGTACATGCCTCGCGATGCCGCAGTCGGAACGGTGGCGTCCGGGCTGCGCCTGGGCGTGCCGGTGGCCCCGTCACGGTGGGGCTGTGGCGGGGCTGCGGCTGCTGCGGATCAGGGGGTCAGAAGGGTGGTTCTTCTTCGACCTTGGGCGTGCGTCGGTCGGGTGGTGGCTCGTCGGGGTCGGGGGACGCGCCGACCTTGGCCGACTTCGATCTGCGTCGGGGTGGGGGCTTGGGTGGGGGTGCGATGGAGTACTCCAACGGCGGCGGCTCCGGTGCCACGGGCGGCGCCTGGGTGACGTCGAAGGTCCCCTCCGGCATCCGCAACGTCTTGAGCCCGTGGGGGCTGGTCCACAGGTACACACCCGGTGTCAGGGTCTCGTAGGACCAGCCGAGGTGCGTCTTGTGCCGGTGATGACGTCGACACATCGGGGCCTGGTTCGCTGAGCAGGTCAGGCCTTGGGGCCAGGGCACGCAGTGCTCGTGGTCGCAGGCCCTGGCGGGGCGGGTGCAGCGGGGGAAGACGCAGGTCTGGTCGCGCAGGATGGTCTGTTCCCGCAGGTCACCGGTGGACTCGTACGAGCCGACGTGGAGGTGGTCGGCGAGGTCGATCACCGGGCGGACGGTGACGTTCCCGGCCGTGCTGCACCAGGTCGCGGACCTGCTCGGTCAGCACGGGCCGGTGGGTGTTGGTCAGGGTCGCGACCCCGTGCTGGGCGGGGTCGTAGCCGTACCCGGTGATCGCCGCCGCGGCGACGTGGGCGTGCACGACGACCGCCCGCCGGGCGGGGAGGTTGACGTGCTTGCCGTCGGCGTCGACACACTCATCAGGACTCAGCGTCAGGGTGGACTGCAACCGGGCGAGGTCGCCGAGGGCGGCGGCGCGGCGCACGGTCATGGTGTCGGTGGAGCCGAGGAGCTTCAGCTCGTGGGCCCGGTCAGCCAGGGCGGTCTCGAGGTCCAACGCGTCCGCGGCGTCGAGGCACCCGTTGATGTCGACGGTCCCGGACAGGTCGCCGCCCTGCTCACGCAGGTGGATGCGTCACACCGCGTTTCTCGGCGGTGGCCTTGCGGTGCGCCTCGGCCTTCTCCGGCTCCCACCGCGCCAGGGCAGCCTGCACGACCCGGTCGAGCTGGGCGTTGGACACCGAGTGGGTGAACCCGTTGACGTGACGGTCGACGTGCTCGGCACCCTCCTCGCACAGGATCATCGTGGCCTCGGCGACGATCTTGGCCCGCCACCACGCACACCGCCCCGACAGGACCGCCTCCCACAGGCGCGGGAGGCGGTAGCGGATCTCCAGGATCACCCCGAGGAACCGCCTCCCGCCGTCGGTCGACAACCCCAGGGCGACGGCGAGCTCGGTGACCGCGGCCTCCCCGACCAACGGCGCCCCCGGACCCGCCAGCGTCAGGCCGTGCTCACCGAACCCGGCATGGAACGACGCCTCATCCAGGCTCATGACCTCGTGGGCGACCGCCCACTCCAACGCGACCTGGATCTTCGCGATCTCCGCGGCCCGGACCCCCGCCTCCCGGGCGCGCAGCGCGTCGAGCAGACCCTGGCGGGTCTCGTCGGTGGCTGCGGCAGCGGGCATGACCCTCATCATACTAGAACACTAGTTCGAGTACAATGGTGTTTCCACACAGGTGAGAACTCGGTGCAACGGAGCAGGGGTCGCAGACGCCCGCCGGCCACGCTCCCCGCCCTCGCCCCCCTGACCACAGGAGTGCGCCGCACGAACACTCGACCGTCCTGGGACGACGACCCTGCGGTCCGGTGCGAGAATCCTGACGTGTCGACAGGGCTGCGGACGATGGAGGCAGGCGACGTCGAGAAGGTTCTCGACCTGGAGCATGCGGGCGCGACGATCGCCTTCGCGGCGATCTTCGACCAGGAGCGGCACCCGTTCCCCAGAGATGCCGTGCGCGAGCGGTGGAGGGCGGAGATGGCCGATCCACGCATCGAGTGCCTGGTCGTCGAGGCCGACGGTGAGGTGGCGGGGTTCGTGGCGCTGCGCGGTGTCGAGCTGCTGCACTTCGGCACGGCGCCCGGGACCTGGGGGAGCGGGCTCGCGAGCGCCGCCCTGCAGCACGCGGAGAGGCGGATGAGCGCCGGCGGCGTGCAGCGCGCGTGGCTGTGGGTGATGGAGGACAACGCGCGGGCGCGGCGCTTCTACGAGCGCTGCGGTTGGACCCGGGTCGAGGGACGCTCGCAGAGCGCCTACGCGCCGTACCCGGCTCTGCTGCGCTACGAGCGGGACGTCCCCTGGGCCCCGGTGGAGGAGGCGTAGGCCTGAGATTCAGGCGGTCGGCGGCAGGGAGCGGCGCGCGCCCAGCCGGCTGCCGCCGAGGTCTGCGCGCTGGCCGGCGACGTAGCCGTCGCGGCCACCGCTGCCGGAGAGCTGACGGCCGCGCCCGGGCCGCGCGTGCGGGTAGGCCCGCTCGGCGGCGTCGAGGACCAGCTCCGTCCGGTCGGCCAGCACCAGCGCGGTGGAGGAACGACCCGACCCCTCGCGATCGCTCTCGGCTGCCGCCACCGCGTGCCGCTCGGCCTCGGCGAGCCGGGTCGAGACCGCCGCGGTGAACCCCGCGAGCCAGCTCCGGCGGAATGCGGCGGTGTGCTCCCAGGTCGGCACCGGCGTGAGGAGCATCCGCGACGTGGCCTGCAGCAGCAGGCTGGTGAAGAGCAGCTCGGCCCGCTCCAGGTCGCTGCGATGGCCGAAGACGTGCAGCGTCCAGGTGGACGCACCCCTGCCCCGACCCTGGATGCGGATCACCCGGCAGCGCAGGCGCAGCGCGATGGTGCCCAGCAGGTCGGCCTTGTCGGCGGCGTACGGCGCGTCGAGCGGCACGCGGCGGTCCTCGACCGGGTCGCTGCCCGGGTCGTCGAGCGCGAGGATCGCGGCGTCGATGCCGTACGCCGCGACGAGCGCGGCCGCCTTGGCGGTGTACGTCTCGGCCTCCTGGACCGTGGCCGCGGGGTCCTCGGCCTTCGCCAGGAGCTTGCGCACCTTGGCCAGCATCGCCTCTCGGGGCACGTCCTGCTCGCTCATCCGACCTCCGTGTCCTGTGTCGTCCCGCAACTCGTCGAGCCCAGCATGGCGCGCGGCGCCGACACCGCGCTCGGCCCGTCCACAGCCCGGCGCCCGCTACCAGGCGTCGTCGAGCAGCCTGGCCGCCTCGGCGCGTCCGAGGCCCGCGCGCCGGGCGGCGGCGGCGTACGCCGCGGCGGCGGCCTGGGTCTGCGCCGACGTGCCGGCGGTGGCCACGAAGGTCCCGCGTCGACCCTCCGTCACGACCACACCGTCCTCCTCGAGCTCGCGGTAGGCGCGCGCCACCGTGTTCACCGCGACACCGACCTGCTGCGCCAGGGCGCGCACCGTCGGCAGCCGTGTGCCGGAGGGCAGCAGGCCGCCCGCGACCTGCTGGGCGACCTGGATCCGCAGCTGCTCGAACGGCGGCTCGGGGGCCGAGGGATCGATGGTGATCGTGATGTCGGTGCTGTCCATCGGGCCCTCCTCGGCGGGTTGCCACGTGAGGCTAGCCGCAGACTCTGGTAGACCCTCCCCATGACCCACGACCAGCCCGTCCTCGTGGTCGGCGAGGCCCTCGTCGACATCGTCGTCGAGCCCGACGGCGCCCGACGCGAGATGGCCGGCGGCAGCGCGGCCAACGTCGCGGTCGCGCTGGCCCGTCTCGGGCGGCCCGTCCGGTTCGCCACGGCGTACGCCGACGACCGGCTCGGCGCGATGCTGGGCGACCACCTCGCTGCCTCGGGGGTCGCCTACGCCGGCGACCCCCGGGTCCTGGACCACACCTCCAGCGCGGAGGCCACGATCGGCGACGACGGGTCGGCCTCCTACGTCTTCGACCTCGAGTGGCGTCTCGGACCGCTCGAGGAGGTCTCGCCGCGCGCCGTGCACGTCTGCTCGATCGCGGCGGTCCTGCAGCCGGGGTGCGAGGACGTCGTCGCGATCCTCGAGCGGCACCGCGACCGCGCCCTCGTGACCTACGACGTGAACGCCCGGCCCTCGATCACCGGCACCGGTCCCGCCGTGGTCGCCGCCGTCGAACGCGTCGCGGCGCTGTGCGACGTGGTCAAGGCCAGCGACGAGGACCTCGAGCAGCTCTGGCCGCACCTCGACGAGGCCGGCGCCGCCCAGCACCTGCTCGGGCTGGGTGCCGGCGGGGTCGCCGTCACCCGGGGCGGCTCCGGGGCGGCCTGGTACGACGCCGACACGCTCGTCGAGGTCGCAGCGACGCCGACCAGCGTCGCCGACACGATCGGCGCGGGCGACACGTTCTCGGCGGGCATCCTCGACGCGCTGTGGGACGACCCCGACCGTGACCGTCGCGAGGTCCTCGTCCGAGCCGCGCGCCTGGCCGCGGTCACCGTCTCCCGACCCGGCGCCGACCCGCCGTGGAGCCACGAGCTCGGCTAGCCCCGACAAGCACGCGACGGCCCCGGTCAGCCGGGCAGATCCGAGCGGGTCTGCTCCAACCAGGCGTGCACCAGCGGGACCACGCTGGCGCCCTCACCCGTAGCGGCGGCGACCCGCTTCATCGACCCCGCGCGGATGTCGCCGGCGGCGAAGACGCCGGGCAGCGTGGTGGCCAGGTTCTCGGGCGGCAGGTCGTCGGCCCACCGCTCGCGGGGGACGTCGCGGCCGGTGAGCACGAAACCCCGCTCGTCGCGGCCGACCTCGTCGGGCAGCCACTCGCAGTGCGGCTCAGCGCCGAGGAGCAGGAAGAGCCCCGCCGCGGCGACCTGCTCGGTCGTGGAGTCGCGGACGTCCTCGAGGCACAGCCACTGCAGCCGGTCGTCGCCGCCGCCGTCGACCACCCGGGTGTGGGCGCGCACCGAGATCCGCGGGTGGTGGGCGATCTCGGTCACGAGATAGGACGACATGGTCTCCGCGAGCCCGTCACGGCGCACCAGCACCGTCACCGAGCGGGCGAAGCGCGCCAGGTGCACGGCGGCCTGGCCGGCGGAGTTGCCGCCGCCGACGACGTACACGTCCTGGTCGGCCATCTCGCGGGCCGCGGTCAGCGCGGCGCCGTAGTGCACGCCCGCCCCGACGAGCGCCTCGAGCGGCTCGACGCGGAGCTTGCGGTAGGCCACCCCGGTCGCGACGAGCACGGCCCGGGCGTGGACCTCGCCCTGGTCGGTGCACAGCCGGTGCGGCTCCCCGCCGGTCGCGGGCAGGAGGTGCTCGACCTGCCACCCGGTGAGGAAGGTCGTCCCGAAGCGCAGGGCCTGGTTGCGCGCGCGCTGCGCCAGCCGCATCCCGGACACGCCGCGGGGGAAGCCGAGGTAGTTGCGGATCATCGACGACGTGCCCGCCTGGCCGCCGACGGCCTCGGCCTCCAGCACCGCGGTCGAGAGGCCCTCGGAGGCGGCGTACACCGCAGCTGCCAGACCCGCCGGCCCGCCGCCGACGACCGCGAGGTCGACGACCCCGTCGACCTCCTGCCCGCTCGCCCGACCGAAGATCGCGAGCGCGACGTCGCGCACCGAGCGCGGGAGCAGGGTGCGGCCGTCCATCGAGACCACCCACGGGTACGCCGGGTCGCCCTCGATCGTCTCGGCGGCGGACCGGCCGACCTCGCTGTCGGGGTGGTGGACCCGGTGGGGCAGGCCCATCCGGTCCAGGAAGTCGCGGATGCCGAGCGTGAGCGCGTCGGCGGTCGGTGCGATCACGCTCACCGACTCGATCTCGGGGGCCGCTGCGGTGGAGGCCCAGTCGGAGAGCAGGTCGCTGACGGCCTGGTGGAACTCCTCGTCACGCGCCGCCTGCGGCATCAGCAGGTAGGCGTCGTACTTGCCGGACGCCATGCCGGTGCGCAGCGCGGGCGCGTCGAGGAGGAACCAGTCGCGGTGCGCCGCGACCATCCGCCGCGCCGTCGGCACCACCGTGCGCCAGGCGTGGAACGCGGTGAGCACCGCGCTGTCCGGCAGCCGGGAGTCGCTGACGAAGAGTGCCACCTGGCGCCCGGCCGCGCGCACCTCCTCGGCGACGTCGATCGCCTGCGAGCACGACGTCGCCGTCCGTACGTCGTAGTCGACCGCGTAGCGCTCGAAGCCGGCCCGCAGCTGGTCGAGGTGCTCGTCGGCGGTGAGGATGAGCACGGGTGGGGGTGCGGGGACGGTCACCCCCGAAGCCTAGGCTGGGCCGGTGCGCCTGCGGATCGACCTCGCCTACGACGGCGGCGACTTCCACGGCTGGGCGACCCAACCGGGCCTGCGCACCGTGCAGGCCGAGCTCACCGAGGCCCTGACCACCTCGCTGCGGGTGCCGCCCGACGGAGGCCCCGACGGCACCGAGCGGGTCCGGCTGGTCTGTGCCGGGAGGACCGACACCGGGGTCCACGCGCGGGGCCAGGTCTGTCACGTCGACGTCGCCTCCGAGCGGGTCGCCCGATCGGCCCCGCAGGGCGTGCACCGTCTGGTCCGCCGGCTCAACGGGATCCTGCCCGCCGACGTGCGCGTACGCCGTACCGCCGCGGCCCCGCACGGCTTCGACGCCCGGTTCTCGGCGCTGTGGCGCCGCTACACCTACCGGGTCGCCGACGCCCCGACGCTGCTGGACCCCCTGACCCGCGGCCACGTGCTCACCTGGCCGCGCGAGCTCGACACCGTCGCCATGGACGCAGCCGCGCGGAGCCTGCTCGGGCACCACGACTTCGCGTCGTTCTGCAAGAGGCGCGACGGGGCCACGACGATCCGCACGCTGCTCGACCTCGACGTCGAGCGCGCACCGGACGGGCTCGTCGAGTTCCGGGTGCGCGCCGACGCGTTCTGCCACTCCATGGTCCGTTCCCTGGTCGGCTGCCTGATCGCCGTCGGCGAGGGCAGACAGGTGGGCGTCCTGGGCGGGTCGAGCTGCTGGCCCAGCGCAGCCGGGACCCGATGCTGAGCGTCGCGCCGGCCCGCGGGCTCACGCTGGAGGAGGTCGCCTATCCCGACGACGCGTCGCTGGCCGAGCGCGCCGAGCAGACCCGCGCCCGCCGCAGCCTCGAGGACCTCGAGCGATGAGCGAGGACCACTACTTCAGCGCCGACCCGGGCGTCGCCTTCGTCCGCAAGCCCGTGCGCGTGAGCGTCTGGGGCCTCGACCTCGACCTGACCAGCGGCTCCGGGGTCTTCGCCCAGGGGCGCCTGGACTCGGGGACCGCGGTGCTGCTGCGCGAGACGCAGCCTCCCGCCGGCGTCGGCCGGGTGCTCGACCTCGGGTGCGGCTGGGGCGTGATCGGTGTCGTGCTCGCGCTCGCGGTGCCGCGGGTCGAGGTGACCTGCGTCGACGTCAACGAGCGCGCCCTCGCTCTGACGCGGGAGAACGCCGTCGCGCACGGCGTCGCCGACCGGGTGGTCGCCGTGACCCCGGACGGCGTCGACGAGAGCACGACGTACGACGAGATCTGGTCGAACCCGCCGATCCGGATCGGCAAGCCGGCCCTGCACGAGCTGCTGCTGAGGTGGCTCCCGCGCCTGGTCCCAGGTGGTCGCGCCGTCCTGGTCGTCAACAAGAACCTCGGCGCCGACTCGCTGCAGCGCTGGCTGGGCGAGCAGGGCTGGCCCACGACGAGGCTGGCCAGTGCGAAGGGCTTCCGGGTGCTGGAGGTACGCCGGCCCGGTCGCGAGCGGTGAGCGGCGGGCTCAGCCCGCCCCGACGAGCAGCAGCGTGCCGGCGAAGACGACGCCGGTGATCACCAGCACCACGCTGGTGTAGCCCAGGATGTCGCGCACCCGCAGGCCGGCCACGGCGAGCAGCGGCACCGCCCAGAACGGCTGGATCATGTTGGTCCACTGGTCGCCGTAGGCGATGGCCATGATCACCACCGGCTGCGCGACGTCGAGCTGCTGGGCGGCGGTGGCGAAGATCGGCGCCTGGAGGGCGAACTGGCCGCCGCCGGAGGGCACGAAGACGTTGACGAGGCCGGCGGAGAGGAACGCGAGGACGCCGAGGGTCTGCGACGTCGCGGACCCCGCGATCGCGTCGCTGAGCATGGCGGCCAGGCCGCTGGCCGACATCATCGCCGCGATGCCGGCGTAGAGCGGGTACTGCAGCAGCACCTCCACGACGGTGCGACCGCCGCGGGCGACCAGGGCGGCGAGCTCGCGGGCGTTGCCCACGATCAGCAGGACCAGCGCCAGGAAGGTCCAGTTGACGATGTCGAGGGTCAGGTTGAAGCCGTTGTCGAGGAAGTAGAGCACCAGGTAGAGCGCGAGGAGCACCCCCATGGTCAGGGTGACCAGGCGGGAGGTCTCCATGCGGTCGGCGGGGGAGCCGGTCTCCTGCGGCCCCGCGCCGTCCTCCTCCGAGCCGGCGTCCGGCACGACCTCGAGCGCGGCGGCCGGTGCCTCGCGCACGTCCTCCCCGGGCCCGGGCGCCATGAGCGGCATCGCGATCGCCAGCACGACCAGGGTCACCACGATGGCGGTCAGGTTCCACCACGCGAAGATGGTCTCCGAGACCGGGACGACGTCCATGCCGAGGGTGGCGGCGTAGACGCCGCTCTCGGTGGCGGCGTTGAGCGGCCCCGACCCGGAGTAGCCCATGTGCCAGACCACGAAGCCGGCGTACGCCGAGGCCACGAGCAGCGGGTAGTGCAGCGGCGTCCCGCGGTCACGGAAGCGGCGCGCCACCTCGACGGCGACCACCCCGCCGACGATCAGGCCCAGACCGAAGCTCAGCAACGAGGCCAGCCCGGCGACGACCGCCACGAACGCGTACGCCGAGCGGGCGCCGCGGGGGACGCGGGCGACGACCGCGAGCAGCCGACGTACGGGCGGGAGGTTGGCCAGGGTGTAGCCGAGCAGCAGCACCAGGGCGACCTGGGTCATGAACGAGAGCAGGTCGGTCAGGCCCGTGCCCCACGCGAGAGTGAGCTCCTTCGGGCCGGTGTCGGTCAGCGCGAGCGACAACGCGGCCACGACGACCGTGAGCACCACGGCGAACACGAACGCGCCGGGCAGCCAGCGCTCCACGAAACGACTGGCGGGTCCGGCGATCTTGCGCAACATCGGCTCACTCCATCGGGTCGGGGGCTCGTGCGTCAACTGCGGGTGCCGTCCCAGGAGACGGCCACGGCCGGGGGCCGGGCGGGTGCCCGGCCCCCGGCCGGGGGTCACTGCGGTCGTGCTGGACTGCTGAGACTGCTGGGACTGCTGGGCCGGCTCAGCCCTGCTCGGGCGGGATGCCACCCTCGGGCGGGGTGTCGTCGGCCGAGCCCGAGGAGTCCTCGGTGATCTCGGCGTCACCGATGTCGGTCGTGAGCACCGGCGTGAGCTCCTTGGTCTTCTCGCCCTGGATCTCGACGATCTGCATGCCCGAGATCCCGAGGTGGGAGTCGGAGGAGAAGCGGAACGGCGCCAGGGGCGGGCCGCCGAACTCGCTGCCCTGCTCCTCGACGGCCTCCACCAGGCCGTCGCGCGTCAGCTCGGGACCGGCCGCCATGAGCGACTGGACGAACGCGTAGGCCTGGCTCATGCCGTAGATCCGGTAGTTGGTGAGCTCGCCGTCGCTTCCGTTGGCGTCCCACACCTCGTTCCACAGGCCGACCCACGGGTCGTCGGGGGTGTCGATGCCGGGGATGTAGGCCGACGTCATCACGCCGTCGAGCGCGCCGCCACCCTTGACCGCGCCCTCGGAGAAGGTGTTGAGCAACGAGCCGACCAGGGCGCTGTCGGAGCCGACGTTGGAGTAGTACCAGTCCGGCTGGAAGCCGACCTGCAACGAGACCAGCTGGCTCAGCGCGGTGTAGGAGGGCGTGTTGAAGCCGAGCACGAGGTCGGCGCCGGAGGCCTTCAGCGCACTGATCTGCGGGCCGAGCTCGGTGTTGCCGGAGGTGTAGCGCACCGTCTCGACGATCTGGTCGTCGATGAACTGGCGGACCCCCGCCTCGCCGTCGCGACCGAAGTCGTCGTCCTGCAGGAACAGACCGACCTTGGCGTCGGGCATGTTCTCGGCGACGTACTGACCGATGATCTTGCCCTCGATCTCGTAGTCGGGCTGCCAGGAGAAGGTGTACGGGTTGGTCTCGACGTCGTCACCCCACGCCAGGGCGCCGGAGGAGACGAACATGTCGGGCACGCCCTCGGAGTTGAGGAAGTCCAGCACGGCGGTGTGGGTCGGGGTGCCGAGCCCGCCGACCATCGCGAAGATCTCGTCCTCGAGGACCAGCTGGTCGGTGACCTTGCTGGTGTTCGAGGGGTTGTAGCCGTCGTCCTCGACGAGGTACTCGATCTGGCGGCCGTAGACGCCACCGGCGTCGTTGACGTAGTCGAAGTAGGCCTTCGCGCCGGTCGGGATCTCGCTGTAGCCGGGCGCGGCGACACCGGTCAGGGGGAAGTGGCCGCCGACCTTGATGCTGTCGTCGGTCACGCCGGGGGTGTCCTCGACGCTGTCGCCGCCGGAGGACTCGCTGGACTCGCGGTCCGCGCCGGCGCCGCAGGCCGCGAGGCCGAGGGTGAGCACCGTCGCGGCGGCGGTCAGCCCGGCCAGGCGCGGCGCACGGCCGCCCCCTCGTGCTCGCCGTGGGTGGAGGCTGGTCATGGCTGTTCTCCCTTCGTGGTGGTGACACGTCGGTGCGCCCCGTCCGGGGAACCGTGTCCTTCGTGGTGGTCGGGGTCGGACGCGGGCGACGTGGAGTCCGCTGCGTCGGAGGTCGTGCGGTCGCCGTCGGTGCCCGTGGCGACGGCCGGGGTGCCGGCGCGCTTCGCGGCCCGCGAGGCGCGCAGACGCAGCAGCGACCCGACCAGCCCGGCGGGCGCGAGCAGGATGACGAGGATCATCACCGCGCCGTAGGCGAGCGGGGCGAGCTCGGCGGCCGCGATGCTGTCGAGGCCGCGAGCGGTGCCGAAGTCGGTGGCGATGCGGACGGTGTAGGTCAGCAGCAGCGCACCGATGATGGCCCCGGAGAGGGTCCCGAGACCACCCAGGACGATGGCGGTGAGCAGGGTCAGGCTCAGCGTCAGCTCGAACGCGGTGGGGGCCGCCAACCGGATCTGGATGGCCATCAGGCCACCGGCCAGACCAGCGACGGCGGCGCTGACGGTGAACGCCGTGACGCGCGCTCGCGCCAGGTTGATGCCGGCGAGCTCGGCCGAGACCTCGTCGTCGCGCACGGCGGCCCACTGGCGGCCGGTGCGCCCACGGATGAGGTTGGCGAGCAGGAAGAACACGGCGATGAGGATCACCCAGCCGAGCACGGCGTAGTACTGCGTGCGGCTCGGCTCGGACCCGGTGAGGAAGAAGATGGCGTCCAGGAACCAGGCCGGGGCGTCCGGGCTGGTCACGCGCAGCCCCTGCTCGCCGCCGAGCGTCCCGGAGAACTGACGGGCGATCCCGGGCACCGCGATCGCCAGCGTCAGCGTCGCGCCGGCGAGGTAGGGCCCGTGCAGCCGGGCCGCGGCGATGCCGACGACGACCCCCACGACGAGCGCGACCAGGAGGGAGGCGAGCAGGATCAGCGGCAGCGGCAGCGCCGTCTCGGGCTCGGCGAGCAGCAGTGCGGTCGTGTAGGCCCCGATCGCCATGAACGCGCCGTGGCCGAGCGAGATCTGACCGTTGATGCCGGTCAGCACGGTCAGCCCGCCCGCGGCGAGGGCGATGTAGGCCAGCTCGGTCAGCTGGCGGTTGCGGAAGTCGTCGAGCGACATCAGCACGATCAGGACCACGACGAGCCCGAGCAGGGCCAGCGTGGCGTGGCGCACGAGCGTGTTGGCCCACGCGCGGCTCGCGAACGTCATGTCAGCCTCCTCAGACCCGCCGGGCCTGCGCCTGGGCGAAGAGTCCGGACGGTTTGAGGGTCAGCACCAGCATCAGGATCACCAGCGCCGCCAGCGGCACGACCTGCGAGCCGACGTACCCGCTGACCAGGGCCAGCGAGAGACCCGAGCAGCACGCCCCCGACCACGGCGCCGACGGGGCTGTCGAGCCCGCCGAGGACGGCGGCGACGAAGCCGTACACGACGACGGGGTCCATGTAGCCCGGGTGGACCAGGGCGCCGCTGCCGATGAGCAGTCCCGACAGGGAGCCGACCACGGCCGCGAGCGCCCAGCCGAGGGTCAGCATCGAGCCGACCCGGACGCCCAGGAGCTTCGCGACCTCCTGGTTGAACGCCGAGGCGCGCATCTTCAGCCCGAGGTCGGTGAAGCGGAACAGCGCAGTGAGCAGGGCCATCGTGATGCCGACGGCGACGAGGATGAAGATGCCGGTCGGGGTCAGCCCGAACGTGGTGTCGCCGATCGAGAGCCCGCGCACCGAGAACGGTGAGGGGAAGGAGCGGAACTGGCTGGAGAAGATGATCGCCGCGGCCGCGTGCAGCACCACGAACAGACCCAGGGTGAGGATGACGGGGTTGATCTCCGAGCTGTGGTCGACCCGGCGGATCAGCGTGAACTCGACGACCGCGCCGAGCACGAGACCGGCGAGCAGCGCGACGACGAAGGCCGTCCAGTAGGGCCAGCCGGCGTCGATCAGCTCGAGCGCGAGCAGGGTGGTGATCATCGCCATCGGGGCCTGCGCGAAGTTCACGATGCGCGTCGAGCGCCAGATCAGCACGAGCGCGAGTGCGAACGCGGCGAAGACCGCACCGAGGGTCAGCCCTGACAGGAGGGTGTTGAGCAGCTGCATCGAGTCCTCCTTAGAAGCCGAGGTAGGCGTGGCGGAGCTTGTCGTCGGCCGCGAGCGTGGAGGCCTTCTCGTCGGCGACGACCTTGCCGAGGTTGAGCACGACGCCGTGGTCGGCGATGGACAGCGCGCTGCGCGCGTTCTGCTCGACGAGGAGGACCGCGAGCCCCTCGCTCTCGACGAGGCGCCGCAGCAGCGCGAAGATCTGCGCCACGACCCGCGGGGCCAGGCCCAGGGACGGCTCGTCGAGCAGGAGCATCCGGGGCTTGGCCATCAGGGCCCGGCCCACGACGAGCATCTGACGCTCCCCACCGGAGAGCACGTGGGCCACCGCCGTGCTGCGCTGGCCCAGGACCGGGAAGAGGTCGTAGATGTGGTCGAGGTCGCCCGCGGTGACCTTGCCGCCACGACCGAGTCCGCCGAGGCGGAGGTTCTCCTCGATGGTGAGCTCGGTGATGACACCGCGACCTTCGGGCACGTGGGACAGTCCGAGGCCCGGCATCTTCTCGGGGACGGTGCCGACGAGGTCGGTGCCCTCGAACGTCGCGCTGCCCGAGCTCGGCCGCAGCAGGCCCGAGATCGTGCGCAGCAGCGTGGTCTTGCCCGCGCCGTTCGCGCCCAGGACGGCGGTGATCCGGGCTGCCTCGGCGGTGAAGGTCACGTCGTCGAGGGCGCGTACGGCGCCGTAGCTCGCCGTCAGGTTGCGCAGCTCGAGCATGTCAGGCCGTCCCCTCGGTGGAGGACCTGGTCGCGGCCTCGGTCGGGGCCTTGGTCGGGGCCTTGGTCGGGGCCTCCGTGGGGTCACCGAGCTGCTCGTCGTCGTCGACGTCGTTCGCGTCGTTGCCGAGGTAGGCCGCGAGGACCGCTTCGTCCTCCTGGACCTCGGCCGGCGTCCCGTCGGCGATGACCTTGCCGAAGTCGAGCACGGTGATCTGGTCGCAGACCCGCATGACCAGGTCCATGTGGTGCTCGACGAGCATCACCGACATGTCGGCGCGCAGGCCGCCGATGAGCTCGGCGAGCTCGTCCATCTCGTCGGTCGACAACCCGCTCGCCGGCTCGTCGAGCAGCAGCAGCGTGGGCTCCGCCACGAGGGCCCGTGCGAGCGCGACCCGCTTGCGCAGGGCGTACGGCAGGCTCGGCGGGAACCTCCGCGCGTGCTCGGCGACCCGGAGCCGCTCGAGGGCCTCCATCGAGCGCTCACGCAGCCGGGTCTCGTCGCGGGTGGCGCCCGGCAGCGCGAGCAGGGTCCCCCAGAAGCCCGAGCGGGCATGCCGGTCGGCTCCGGTCATGACGTTGTCGAGCACGCTCATCCGGTCGAAGAGTCCCAGTCCCTGCAGGGTGCGAGCCATCCCGTGGCCGGCCAGCTGGTGCGGGCGCAGCCGCTCGATCGACTCGCCGCGGCGTACGACCTCGCCGGTGTCGGGGCGGATGAAGCCGCAGGCGACGTTGAACAGCGTCGTCTTGCCGGCGCCGTTGGGCCCGATCACCCCGTGCACCTCGTGCTCGGCCACGGTGAGGCCGGCCTGGTCGAGAGCGGTGACGCCGCCGAAGGTGACCGTCACCGCGCGCAGCTCGATCGCAGCGGCCCGGTCGGCCGAGGGTTGCTTCTCCCCCGGAAGGGCGTGCGACGTCGACGCGGTCTCCATGGTGTCCTTGGGTCGTCGTGGTGCTGCGGTGTGACTGTCGCCACTACCTTGGTCGATCTGCACAGAACATGCATGGGGCTTAGTGCCTAAACTTGTTAGTCACGTGGCCCGGTTGGGCCCCGGGGTCTGGTCAGATTTGTGCGGTGGGTGAGAACCTGTCTGCGTGACCGTCCTCGGCGACTCCCATCGGCGAGATGTGGAGCACGCCTGGGGCGAGCTCTACGAGCGTTCGGACGCGATCGCGGACGCCATCACGTTGACGTTGTTCGAGCGGGACGACGAGACCTACGAGCGCTTCGGACCCGACGTACGCGTCGACGTGCGGCAGAGCACGCGCGAGCACATCCGTCGCGGGTTGGCGGTGCTCTCCGGTGAGCGCGACCAGCTCGATCAGGCGCGGGAGACCTGGCGGGAGACCGGTCGCCGCCGGGCCCGCCAGGGGATCCCGCTCGAGATCGTCCTCAACGCCTACATCACCGGTGCCCGGATGCTCTGGGGGGCCCTGGTCGATCACAGTCGTCGCATGGCCGACACGCAGGTCGACGCCGAGCTGCTGATCCGCGCGGCGAAGGCGGTGTGGACCAACCTCGACGTCCAGAACGGCGTGCTGATCGAGGCCTACCACCGGGAGGCGGCGCGGCTGCAGCGCCAGGACCTCCAGCGCCAGCAGGGCGTGCTCGACGGGCTGCTCGAGGGGCGCGGCGCGGACCCGGACTTCGCCCGGGACGCGCTCGACGCGCTCTCGCTGACCGCCGAGGACCCGGTGGCGTGCGTCGTCGTCCTGGGTGACGAGTCCCCGATGGATGCGTTGGCGCCCGCCGAGGACCGGCTCGACCGGCTCGGGGTCAAGGCGTTCTGGCACCTGCGGGGCGGGGTCTACCTGGGGCTGCTGGGCGGTCCGCTTCCCGATGAGCCGGGTCTCGTCGAGATCTTCGGCGGCGGCGGCGGCTCCGGCTCCGGCTCCGGCTCCCTGGGCGGGGCCGGTGCGCCGAGCCGCGTGGGCCTGGCCTTCTGCGCCGAGGGGGTGGCCGGCTTCGCGACCGCCTTCCAGCTCGCGACCCGTGCCGCCGAGACCCTGCCGCGCCACGAGCGGGGGGTGGTCACCGTCGGTGACCGGCTGCCCGAGGTCCTGCTCGCCGGGAGCCCGCAGATGCTGCCGTTGCTCATCGCACAGACCCTCGGCCCGCTCGAGGCCCTCCCGGACCACCAGAGCCGGACGCTCCTCGACACCCTGGCCGCGCTGCTGCGCCACGACGGGTCACCGACGCACGCCGCCGCCGACCTGTACTGCCACCGCAACACCGTGATCTACCGCCAGCGTCAGATCGAGGAGCTCACCGGCCGGCACCTCACCGACGCCCGCGACAAGCTCCTGCTGTCCCTGGCGATGATCGCCCGCCGTACCAGCCCCTGACCGCCGAGGTTCCACCCTTTGCGAGCCGAGGTGCCACCAATTGCACCGCGAGCGCACGGCCTCAGCGCGGGTCCTCGGGGTGACCACCCGCGACGCGAGCGGTCACCGGAACCTCGGCTGACAAACATTGGAACCTCGGCCGACAAACACCGGAACCTCGGCCGACAAACACTCGGCACCTCGGCTGACAATCGCTGGCACCTCGGCGGCTAGACGAAGGCGCTGATGCCGGTCTCGGCGCGGCCGATGAGGAGCTTCTGGATCTGGCTGGTGCCCTCGTAGAGGGTCATCACGCGGGCGTCGCGCAGGTACTTCGAGGGCGGGTACTCATCGACGTAGCCGGCGCCGCCGTGGACCTGGATGGCGTTGTTGGCGGCGCGGACGGCGGCCTCGGAGGCGAACAGCTTGGCCTTGGACGCAGCGAGTCCGAAGGGTTCGCCCCGGTCGATCAGGTCGGCGCAGCGCCACACCAGCAGCCGCGCGGCGTCGGCGTCGAGGGAGATGTCGGCGATCATGTCCTGCACCATCTGGAACCCTGCGAGCGGCCGTGCCGAACTGGGTGCGGTGGGTGGCGTACTCCACCGACGCCTCCAAGCAGCCCTGCACGATGCCCACGCAGCTCGCGGCCACCGCGAGGCGGCCCTTGTCGAGCGAGCTCATGGCGATCTTGAAGCCCTGGCCCTCCTCGCCGAGCATGGCCGAGGCGGGGACGCGGACGTCGGAGAGGAAGAGCTCGGCGGTGGCCTGGCCGCGCAGGCCGAGCTTGCCCTTGATCTCGCGGGCCTCGAAGCCCTCGGCGTCGGTCGGGACGAGGAACGCGGTGACGCCCCTCGGGCCGTCGCCACCGGTGCGGGCGAAGATCAGCGCGACGTCGGCCCAGGTGCCGTTGGTGATGTAGAGCTTCTGGCCGGAGATGACGAAGTCGTCGCCGTCGCGGACCGCCTTGGACGTCAGGTTGCCGGCGTCGGAGCCGGTGTCGGGCTCGGTGAGGCCGAAGCAGCCGAGCTTGGTGGCGCTCGCGAGCTGCGGCAGCCACTCCTGCTTCTGCTCCTCGGTGCCGTGGAAGAGGATCGACTTGCCGACCAGGCCCGAGGAGACCGAGACGATGCCGCGCAGGGCGGAGTCGGCGCGGCCGAGCTCCTCCATGGCCAGCGCGTAGAGGACGTAGTCGCCACCCACGCCGCCGTACTCCTCGGGGATGGTCAGGCCGAAGAAGCCGAGCTCGGCCATCTTGGGCACGATGTCGAGGTCGACCGACTCGCGGCGGTCCCACTCGACGCGGAACGGCACGGCCTCCTTGTCGAGGAACTGTCGGGCGATCTCTCGGAAGCTCTGCTGCTCGTCGCTGAGGCTCAGGTCCATGCCGTCGATCCTGCCTGGTCGGTGGTCGGGGGCGGTAGGTCCACGAGGACCGCGAGGTCGTCGCGGTGGGCGGCGGGCGAGCCGAGGGTCGAGGCTCCGGCCTTGGCGCGCTTGAGGTGCAGGTGGCACGGGTGCTCCCAGGTCATCCCGAGCCCACCGTGCAGCTGGACCGCCTCCTCGGCGGCGTGCACGGCGACGTCGGAGCACCAGGACTTCGCGACCGCGATGGCGACGCCCCGTCCAGGTCTCCGGCGACGACCGCAGCGGCGGCGTACCGGGCGGCCGCGCTGGCCTGCTCGACCTCGCAGTAGAGGTCCGCGAGCCGGTGCTTCAGCGCCTGGTAGCCCCCGACGACCCGTCCGAACTGCCGCCGCTCACCGAGGTAGGCGACGGTCGCCTCGAGACACCAGGTGGCGACCCCGACCAGGTCGGAGGCGGCGAGGGTCGCCCCGAGGAAGAGCCCGTTGCCGACCGCGGAGCCCACATCACCGGCGTCGGCCTCGATCCGGGTCACGGCTGCGCCGTCGAGCCGTACGTCGGTCAGGGGGCTGCTCATGTCCAGCGAGACGACCGGGGTGAGATGCACCCCGGGGCCCGGGAGGCGGACCATCGCCAGCCCGGGGCCGTGGGAGGACCTCACCGGCACCAGCAGCACCTCGGCGGGTGCGCCGCCGCAGACGCCGAGCACGGAGCGGACCGCGCCGGTGACGGTGCCGTCATCGGCGAGGGTGAGCAGCTCGACGTCGTCGCGCCGGTGGGTCGTGGCCGGCACCACCAGCGCGGCGACGAGCCCGCCTGCGAGCTCGCCGAGCAGCGGGCCGACCGGCGCGCCCCCGGCCTCGAGGGTACGGAGCACGGCGGTGGCGACCACGGCCGAGGACAGGTACGGCGCGGGAGCGCACGCCCGACCGAGCTCGTCGAGCACCGCAGCGGCCTCGCGGGCCGTGGCACCCGCCCCGCCGTGGCGCTCGGGGACGAGCAGTCCCGTCAGGCCGAGCTCGACGAGCCCGGACCAGACGTCGGCACCGACCGAGTCGTCGCCGTCGTAGCAGGCCGAGACGCGCTCGGGCGTCGCCCGGGCGGCGAGCAGGCGCCGCAGGGTCGAGCGGAGGTCGTCCTCGACCTCGTCGGCCAGCAGGCTCAGGTCGGCTGTGCTCGCGCTCATCGGGGGAGGTCCTTCCAGGCGACGTCCTTGTCGACGCGGTGCTCGCCGGGCAGCCCGAGCACCCGCTCAGCGATGATGTTGCGCAGGATCTCCGAGGTGCCGCCCTCGATGGAGTTGCCCTTGGCCCGCAGGTAGCGGTAGCCCGCGTCGCGCCCGGTCATGTCGACCTGCTCGGGACGGCGCAGGGTCCACTCGTCGTAGCGCAGCCCGTCGTCGCCGCGCAGCTCGACCTCGAGGCCCGAGAGCTGCTGGGCGAGCCGGGCGAAGCTCAGCTTCATGGCCGAGCCCTCGGGGCCGGGGGAGCCGGCCGCGAGCTTCTGGCCCAGGCGCAGCCCGGTCATCCGGGTCGCCTCGGCCTCGACCCACAGGCGCAGCAGGCGCTGGTGGGCATCATGGGTACGACGCTCGGGCAGCTCGCGCCACGCGTCGGCGACGACGCCGATCATGCCGGCCTCGCGCTCGGCGCCGCTGCCGATCGCGACCCGCTCGCTCATCAGGGTCGCGTTGGCGACCTGCCAGCCGGCACCGACGTCTCCGAGGCGGTCGGCGTCCTCGACGACGGCGCCGGTGAGGAAGACCTCGTTGAACTCCGCCTCGCCGGTCAGCTGGCGCAGCGGGCGCACCTCGACGCCGGGCTGGCGCATGTCGAGCGCGAAGTAGGTCAGCCCGCGGTGCTTGGGCGCGTCGGGGTCGGTCCGGGCCAGCAGGAGGGCGCGGTCGGCGAGGTGGGCCGAGGAGGTCCACACCTTCTGCCCGTCGACGATCCACCGGTCGCCGTCCGGCACGGCCCGGGTGGCGACCCCGGCCAGGTCGGAGCCGGCGCCGGGCTCGGAGAACAGCTGGCACCAGATCTCGCGCCCGGTCCAGAGCGGCTGCAGGAACCGGTCCTGCTGCTCGGGGGTCCCGAAGGCCACGATCGTCGGTGCGGCCATGCCGAGGCCGATGCCGTTTCGGCGCGGGTCGTTGTCGGGCGCCCCGGCCGCCGCGAGACGTACGTCGACGAGCTGCTGCAGGGCGCGGGGCAGGCCCAGCCCCCCGTGTCCCTGGGGCAGGTGCACCCACGCGAGGCCGGCGGCGTACCGCGCATCGAGGAAGGCCTCACGCTCGGTCGAGCCCGGGTCGTGCTCGGCGAGGAGGGCATCGATGCGCTCCTCGAGGTCAGCCCTCATGCGCGTACCCCTTCCCCATGCGCCCCTCACGACGAGGCGGTCGAGGAGGACGTGGCGACGACGGCGTCCCTGGCCGCGGCCGCCTCGACCTGGCGACGGATCTCGGCCTTGGCCAGCGAGTTGCGGTGCACCTCGTCGGGGCCGTCGGCGAAGCGCAGCGTCCGGATCCCGGCCAGCTGCTCGGCCAGCGGGAAGTCCTGGGACAGCCCGCCCGCCCCGTGGGCCTGGATGGCCTTGTCGACGATCCACTGCACGGTGAGCGGGGTGGCGATCTTGATCGCCTGGATCTCCGAGTGCGCGCCGCGGTTGCCGACGGTGTCCATGAGCCACGCCGTCTTGAGCACGAGCAGGCGCAGCTGCTCGACCTTGACCCGGGCCTCGGCGATCCACTCGCGGATCACGCCCTGCTCGGAGAGGCTGCGGCCGAAGGCCTGACGGCCCTCCACCCGCAGGCACATCAGGGTGATCGCCTCCTCGGCGACGCCGATCGCGCGCATGCAGTGGTGGATCCGGCCGGGGCCGAGGCGGGCCTGGGCGATCGCGAAGCCCTCGCCCTCGGCGCCGATCAGGTTCTCGACCGGCACCCGGACGTCGTCGAAGCGGAGCTCGGCGTGGCCGCCGTGGTCGTGGTCGTCGTAGCCGAGCACGTGCATCGGGCGGACGACGCTCAGGCCCGGGGTGTCGCGGGGCACCAGCACCTGGCTCTGCTGGCGGTGCCGGGCGGCGTCCGGGTCGGTCTTGCCCATCACGATCATGATCTCGGCCTGCGGGTTCATCGCGCCGGTGATCCACCACTTGCGCCCGTTGATGACGTACTCGTCGCCGTCGCGCACGATCGAGGTCGCGATGTTGGTGGCGTCCGAGGACGCCACGTCGGGCTCGGTCATCGCGAACGACGAGCGGATCTCACCGGCCAGCAGGGGGCGCAGCCAGCGCTCCTGCTGCTCGGGGGTGCCGAACATCGTCAGCACCTCCATGTTGCCCGTGTCGGGTGCGGAGCAGTTGATCGCGGCCGGCGCGAGCCGCCCGTGGTGTCCGGTGATCTCGGCCAGGGGCGCGTACTGCAGGTTGGTCAGTCCCGGCCCCGAGGTCGCCGTGCTCGGCGGGCAGGAACAGGTTCCACAGGCCACGCGACCTGGCCTCGGTGCGCAGCTCGTCGAGCACGGGCATCGTCGACCAGGCCCAGCGGTCCTCGGCCGACTCCAGCTGGGAGGTGAAGACCTCCCCGGCCGGCACGACGTGCGTGCGCACGAAGTCCCACAGGTTCTCGGACAGCTCGCGGGTGGTGGCGTCGAGCTCGAAGTCCATCGGTGCTCCTTCGTCGTGGTGCGGGGGTCGGTACGCCGGTCAGGGCGGGGTCGCTCCGGGTCAGGCCGGGTTCAGGGCCGGGTTCAGGGCCGGGGTCAGGCCAGGGAGGCGGACGCCTCGAGGCCCGCGGCGAGCAGCGTGGGCACGGACTCGCCGACGCCCTCGAAGCCCTCGCCGACCGTCTGGCCCTCCTGGAAGCGGTGGTGGATCCCCTCGAGGATCGCGGCGAGCTTGAAGTAGCCGAGGCCGAGGTGGAAGTCGAGGCTGTCCAGGCTGAGCCCGCCGGCCGCGACGTAGCGCTCGAGCTGGCGCTCGGAGCTGGGGTAGCCGGGTGCGGAGCTCGCGTCGGCCACGGCCGCGCCACCGGAGATCGTCGACAGCCGGTCGTAGACCTGGAGCAGGGCCACGTCGGTGAGCGGGTCGCCGAGGGTGGCCATCTCCCAGTCGACGACGGCGCGCACCTCCTCGCCCGTGCTCGAGGGCAGGCAGAGGAGGTTGTCGAGGCGGTAGTCGCCGTGGACGATGCCCGCGCGCACCGCCTCGGCGTCACCGTCGGGGATGTTGGCCGCGAGCCGCGCGACCAGGGTCTCGGCGTCGGGCAGGTCGCGGGTCTTCGAACCCTCGAGCTGGCGCGACCAGCGCCGCACCTGCCGCTCCAGGAACCCCTGCGGTCGCCCGAGCTCCTCGAGGCCGACGGCGGCCGGCTCGACCTGGTGCAGGGCGGCCAGCACGTCGATCATCGCGTCACCGAGGCGGCCGGTGGCCTCGGGCCCGATCTCGGCGAGCTGACCCGGCCGAGCGGTACGGCGTCCCGTCGACGAGCTCCATGACGTAGAACTCGGCGCCGATCACGTCCTCGTCGCGACACATCGCATAGGTCTGCGGGACGGGGACGTCGGTGTCGGCGAGCGCGCTCATCACGGTGAACTCACGGCCCATGTCGTGGGCGGTGGCCTGGACGTGACCCAGCGGCGGGCGGCGTACGACGCGGACGGTCTCGCCGTCGGTGACGGCGTAGGTCAGGTTGGACTTGCCGCCCGAGAGGAAGCGCGCCCGCAGGTCGGAGCCGAGGTCGCCGGGGCGCTCGCCGTCGTACCAGCGGTGGAACGCGGGCAGGTCGAGGCCGCGGATCTCCCGGGTTCCCTCGTCGGTCTCGTGCTCGCTCATGACTCTCCCAGTGCGTGGGCCTGCAGGCGCCGCATGCCGCCCAGCCAGCGGTCGGTGTCGGTGGCGCGGGCGCGGTAGTAGTCCGCGACCTGGGGGTGGGGCAGGACCAGGAACGAGTCGTCGGCCAACGAGTCGACCCAGGCCTGGGCGACGTCGGCCGGCTCGAGGGCGGCGTCGCGCGAGAGCAGGTTCTGCAGGGGGCCGGACTGCTCGAGCATCCGGGTCGCGACGCCCTGGGGGCAGATCGCCTGGACGACGACCCCGCGTGCGCCGTAGGTGATCGAGAGCCACTCGGCGAAGGCGACCGCGGCGTGCTTGGTCACCGAGTACGGCGCCGAGCCGATCATCGAGAGCAGCCCGGCCGCGGAGGCGGTGACCACGAACCGTCCGCCGCCGGTCTCCAGCCAGCGGGGGACCAGGGCGCGGGCGGTGCGCACGTGGGCCATCACGTTGACCTCGTGGACCTGGGCCCAGACCTCCTCGGGCGTGTCGAGACTGGCGGTCGCGGTGGTGCCCAGGGCGCCGTCGATGCCGGCGTTGGCGAACCACACGTCGACCCCGTCGAGGGCCTCCGCGGCGGCCCGGGTGAGCGCCTCGACGCCCTCGGGGCTGGCGCAGTCGCCGGGCAGCGCGGTCGCGCCGAGCTCGTCCGCGACCTCCCGGCAGGCGTCCTCGTCGAGGTCGTTGACCACGAGGCGGGCACCCTCGGCGGCGGCCCGGGTGGCCAGGGCACGCCCGATGCCACGGCCGGCGCCCGTGACCACGACGCCGCGTCCGTCGAGGACCTCGCTCGCGCTCGCCATCACACGCCGCCCGTCAGGCTGACGCCGCCGTCGAGGGTCACGCACTGCCCGGTGATCCAGGAGGACTCCGCGGAGAGCAGGAAGGCGACGGCGCTGCCGATGTCCTCGGTCTCGCCGAGCCGCTTCAACGGGTACGCCGCGCTGACCTCCTCCTCCCGGCCCTCGTAGAGGGCCTCGGCGAAGCGGGTCTTGACCACCGCCGGAGCGACCGCGTTGACGCGGATGCCCGGACCGAGCTCGACCGCGAGGTCCTTGCTCAGGTGGATCAGGGCGGCCTTGGTGGCGCCGTACCAGGAGATGCCCGGGGCCGGCTTGACGCCGGCCAGCGAGGCGACGTTGACCACGGCCCCGCCGTGCTCGCCCATCCACGCCCGGTGGCACTCCTGGACCCAGGCCAGGGCGGCGACGACGTTGACGTCGACGGTCTTGCGGGCCGCGTCCAGGTCGAGGTCCATCAGCGGGCCGTACGTCGGGTTGATGCCGGTGTTGTTGACCAGCAGGTCGACGCTGCCGAAGGCCTCGAGCGTGGCGGCGACGGCCTCGCGACGGTGCTCGGCGTCACCGGCGTTGCCGGCCACCGCGATCGCCCGCCCTTCGCCGTGCTCGGCGGTGATCGCCTCGACGGCCTCGAGGAGCGCGTCGGGCTTGCGGGCGGTCAGCGCGACCCGGGCCCCCTCCTCGACCAGTCGCCGGGCGATGGCCAGACCGATGCCGCGACTGGCCCCGGTCACGATCGCGCTCCTGCCCTCCAGGCCCTGCATGGGTGCCTCCTGCTGCTCGTCCGGCCAGGTGATCCTGCACTGCGCGTTGCACGTTCGCTAAGCGCTTGCTTACTCTCGTGCTCGTGACCACCGCCCGTCAACCACCTGCGCGCACCGACCGGGCTGGGCGCGCGGACGAGGCTCGGAGCCGCTTGCTGGAGGCCGCGGTCGCGGCCTTCGCCGAGCGCGGGTTCCACGGCACCACGACGCGCGACATCGCCGCGGCGGCCGGGATGTCGCCGGCCGCGCTCTACGTCCACCACCGCTCCAAGGAGGAGCTGCTGTGGGCGATCGCGCGCGCCGGGCACGAGCGGACGCTCGCGGTCGTGGACGCCTCCCTGGCCGAAGCCGGGGCCGACGCCACGCCGCGCACCCGCCTGGGCGGCGTCGTGGAGGCCTTCGTGCGCCACCACGCGCTCGCCCACACCACCGCGCGGGTCGTCAACTACGAGCTCGGTGCCCTCTCGCCCGATCACCGTCGGGCGATCGAGGACCTGCGCCACACCATCACGACCAGGCTGGTGGCGGTGATCGAGGACGGGGAGCGCACGGGGGAGTTCACCTGCGGTGACGTCCGGATGACGGCGGCCGCTCTGCTCTCGCTCGGCATCGACGTGGCCCGTTGGTACGACGAGCGTGGCGGCTGGGGAGCCGACGACCTCGCCGCCCACCACCGGTCGCTGGCGTTGCGGATGGTGGGGGCCGCTCCGGCCTAGCAACGCCTGGCCTGCGTCAGTGCTGGGTCTCTGCCGCCACGCCTCCGCCCGGGGTGATCGCCCGGTCGTAGAGCGCTGCCCGCAGGCTGGGGGTGGCCTGGAGCGCGACGATGTCGGCCGGCATCTCGATCCCCGCCTGCTCCAGCGCCCGCTTGGCCCGGGTGACGGCGCGGTCCAGGGCGATGCGGGTCTCGTGCTGGTCGGGCCCGCACCAGAAGCGGACGTCGATGTCGACCGTCGAGACACCCAGCGAGGTGACCAGCGCCTCCGGGCCGGGCGCCGCGTCGATGCGATCGAGGTCCTCGAGGCTCCGCTCGATCACCGCACAGGCCTCGTCGGCGTCGTTCTCGTAGGCGATCCCGACGATGAACGAGAGCCGACGTGAGGGGTAGTGCGTGAGCACCGTGATGACTCCCTTGTAGACGTCGCGGTTGGGGATGATCACCAGCTGGCCGTCGAAGGTCTTGATCCGTGTCTCGCGGATCGTGATCGCCTGCACCGTGCCCGAGAGCTCGCCGATCGTGACCTGGTCGCCGGAGCGGAAGGGCTGACGGAACAGCAGCAGGACGCCGGAGAGCAGGTTCTCCAGGATGTCCTGGAAGGCGAAGCCGACGGCCACCGAGAAGAAGCCGAGCCCGGCCAGCACGTCGACGGGCTGCACCGAGGGGAACAGGGCAGTCGCTGCGCTCATCACGAACAGCGCCAGCACGACCCAGCCGGTCAGCTTGCTGATCACGGTCACGAAGCTGGGCGCGTCGCTCACGCCACCACCGGGTGAGCCCCCACCGCACGGCGCGCGAGATCAGCCAGCCGACCACGACGAGCAGCACCGCGAGCCCGAGCCGCGGAAGCGCCGCCCCCCACGAGTCCAGCATGGCCTGCACGGACTGCTGGGCCGGCGCGAACATCCAGGGTGCTCCATTCTCGCGGCGCCCGGTCGGCCGCGTGGGCAGCAGCCTAGGCGGACCCCCCCGCGCCCCGTGGCTCCGTCGCCCGGCCCCGGGCCCGGTCCGGGTCCGGTCCGGCCGGACCAGGAAGTCGGGGTGGGCTCAGTTGTGGAGGTGGTCGCTAGCGTCTGGCAGCAAACGACGAGGCCACACGGAGCAGCGAGTGACACCGACGACCAACCGCAGGGCCCGGACGTTGCCCGCCGTGCTGGTCGCGGCCGTGCTCGCCGTCGGGTCGGCGGTCCTGCTGACGACGGGGGCGGGTTCGCGGGGTGGGACCTCAGCGGACGCAGCGTCGTCGTCCGGGGGTTCATCCGCCCCGGCGACCGGGACCCCGGTTCCTGCGCCGGACCCCACGCCGGAACCGACGACGGCCGCCGGGACCAACCGTGGGGGCGGCGACCGTTCCGAGCGCACGAGGCGTCCGGTGGTGCTGGCCTTCGCCGGCGACGTGCACTTCGAGGGAGCCCTTGCCGAACTCCCCCGGCGGCGGGGAAGCACCCTCGGTGAGCTCTCCGGAGTACTGCGTGAGGCCGACGTCGCGGTGGTCAACCTCGAGGCGGCGATCGTGGACGGCGACCTCGCGCCCGCCTCGAAGGAGCTGGAGGAGGTCGGGAACCGCTACTGGTTCAGCGCCCCGCCGTCGGCACTCGGCGTGCTGGCCCGCTCCGGGGTCGACGTGGCCAGCGTGGCCAACAACCACGGTGCCGACTACGGCGCTGCCGGTCTGCGCGACACGCTGGCTGCCGAGGCCGGCTCGCGCGTCGACCTCGTCGGAGCGGGCCGGACCCCCCGGGGCGCGCTTCGCCCCTACCGGACCACCGTGCGGGGCACCGACGTCGCCGTCCTGGCCGCCGACGCCTCCTTCCGGGAGAGTGTCGACGCCACGTGGGCCGTGGCGAGCGGCGCCGGCCCGGGCCTGGCCGCGGCCCGCCAGGACCCACCGACCAAGCTCGTGACGGCCGTACGTCGGGCCGCTTCCGCCAACGACATCGTCGCCGTCTACCTGCACTGGGGCGACGAGGGCGCGGTGTGCCCGACATCGAGCCAGCAGCAGCTCGCGGGTCGACTCGCCGAGGCCGGCGCGGACATCGTGGTCGGCTCGCACGCCCATGTCCAGCAGGGCAACGGGATGCTCGGCGATACCTTCGTCGACTACGGGCTGGGCAACTTCGCCTGGTACACCGACCGGCCGCCGGCGACGGGCGTGCTGCGTCTCGCGGTCCGCGGAGGTCGCGTGGTCAACGAGTCGTGGCGCGCCGGCATCATCCCGGAGGGGGGCGGCACCCCCCGGGCGGTGACGGGACCCGCGCGCGCCGCCGCGGTCTCCGACCTGGGCGCGCTGCGCGGCTGCACGAACCTGGAGCCCGGCCCGGGCGACGTCGCCGACCAGCGAGGGCGGGGCCTGCCGGACTACACCGGCACCGTGCGGACCCTGGACCGATCGACGCGACGTTCGATGCGCGGAGTCAGCTACCGGGCCGGCTGCCCGGTGGGGCTCGACGACCTCCGGCTGCTCACGATGACCTACGTCGGCTTCGACCGGGAGGCGCACACCGGGCGCATGGTGGTGCACCGCGACGTGTCCCGCGACGTCGTCGAGCTGTTCGGCGGCCTGTACGACGCACGGTTCCCGATCCGCCGGATGCAGCTGGTCGACGCCTACGACGGCGACGACGACGCCTCGATGGCGGCCAACAACACCTCGGCCTACAACTGCCGGCAGGTGGCAGGCTCCTCGAGCCTCTCCGACCACGCCTACGGTCGCGCGATCGACATCAACCCGGTGCAGAACCCCTACGTCACCTCCAGCGGCACTGTCCTGCCTCCGGCCGGCCGGCCGTTCGTCCTGGCGGACCGCACGGCCGGGGCGAGGGTCGCGCCGGGTGTGATCCGCAACGACGACGTCGTGACCGGGAGCTTCGACCGGCTCGGCTGGGCCTGGGGCGGGCTGTACTCCAGCCCCGACTTCCAGCACTTCACCGCCGGCTGACCCGGTCGCGGGGGTCGTTGTCGCTAGCCTGCACAGCACCGTCGAGAGGATCTGCCGTGCTGCGAGCTCCCTGCCCCCACGTCCGAGCAAGCCTGCGAGCGCCGCGATGACCGGCCGGGACGTCCGGTTCCCCGGCACCGACGGGGTCCAGCTCGCCGGCCACCTCGACCTGCCCGACGGGCCGGTACGAGCAACCGCGCTCTTCGCGCACTGCTTCACCTGCAGCCACCGCTCGCACGCCGCGTCCCGGATCAGCCGCGAGCTGGCCCGCCAGGGCGTCGCCGTGCTCCGCTTCGACTTCACCGGCCTCGGCTCCTCCGACGGCGAGTTCGCCGAGACCACGTTCAGCGGCAACGTCGCCGACGTCGTCGCGGCCGCCCGGTGGCTCGGAGAGGAGCTCGCGCCGGTCTCGCTGCTCGTCGGGCACTCGCTCGGTGGCGCCGCGGTGATCGCCGCCGCGGGCGAGCTGGACGACGTACGCGGGGTGGCCACGATCGGGGCGCCGGCCGATCCCGAGCACGTGGCACACACCATCGAAGGTCTGGGAGCTCCGGGGTCGGCGGGCGACGAGCCGGTCGAGGTCCGCATCGGCGGTCGCCCGTTCCGGCTGCGGCGCGCCTTCCTCGACGACGTCGCCGACCAGCGCCAGACCGAGCGGATCGCGGGCCTGCGGCGCTCGCTGCTGGTGCTGCACTCGCCGATCGACGAGATCGTCGGCGTCGACCAGGCCCGTCGGATCTTCGAGGCCGCCCGGCACCCGAAGTCGTTCGTCTCGCTCGACGAGGCTGACCACCTGCTCAACGACCGCGCCGACGCGCAGTACGCCGCGGGCGTGATCGCAGCCTGGGGTGCGCGCTTCCTCCCGCCGGCCGGCCTGGAGGAGCACGAGGCGCTCGACGAGGTGGCGGGCGCGGGGGTCGACGGTGCGGGCGAGGACGGTGCCGTCGCGGTCGAGGAGCTCGGCACCGAGGGCTACGCCCATGCCGCCGTGGCCGGCTCGCACCGGTGGCTGGTCGACGAGCCGCAGCCGATCGGCGCCGACACCGGCCCCAACCCCTACGACCTGCTGCTGGCCGCGCTGGGGGCGTGCACCTCGATGACGATGCGCATGTACGCCGAGCGCAAGGGCTGGGACGTGGGCGCCTCGCGGGTCGTCGTACGCCACTCCCGCGTGCACGCGCGCGACTGCGCCGAGTGCGAGTCGACGACCGGGATGGTCGACCACCTGCACCGCGAGATCACCCTCGCGCCGGGGCTGAGCGAGGAGCAGCGGGCGGCGCTGCTGACGATCGCCGACAAGTGTCCCGTGCACCGCACGCTGACCGGCGAGGTCCGCGTGGTGACCACGTCCGCCGACGGGCCCGCCGGTCGGTGATGCAGTCGTGTGTCCCAGCACGGTGGCTGGGCCGTGCTGAGGCACACGACTGCCGCGTGACCGGGCCGGTCTCGAGCCAGGGGAGCAGGCGGGGTCGGGCATCCGAGGACCAGACCGAGCAGAGTCGTCCGGCGACGTCTGCCGTGACTCAGGCCAGCGGGTCGATGCCCTCGTAGTCGGTGACCGCGCCGGCGAGCGCCCCGAGGTGGTGCGTGCCGTCGCCGAGGAGGTGGTCGAGCACCGTGAGGCGTGCGACGTGGTTGCCCACGGCGTACTCCGCGGTGACCCCGATCCCGCCGTGCAGCTGGATCGACTCCTGGCCGATGTGACGAGCGGCCCGGCTGACCTGCAGCGAGGCGCGGCGCGCCGCGTCGGCCGCCTTGGCCGGGTCGCCGCTGAGGAGGACCATCGTCGCCCACTGCACCATCGAGCTGGCCAGCTCGAGCGAGACGTACATGTCCGCGGCCCGGAAGGTCAGCGCCTGGAAGGTGTTCAGCGTGACCCCGAACTGCTTGCGGCTCTTGAGGTACTCGGTGGTCATCGTCATCGCGGTCTGCATCGAGCCGAGCGCCTCGTTGGCCGCGGTGATCCGGCCGATGTCGAGGATCGTGCCGATGGCCGACTCCCGGTCGACGGCGTCGCCGAGCGGGGTCGCGGGCGTCGAGCTCAGGGCGACCTTCGCGGCCCGCCCGCCGTCGTAGGTGCGGTAGGACGTGCGCTCGAGTCCCTCGGCGTCGCCCTCGACGAGGAAGACCCCGGTGCCGCCGTCGGGCAGCGCCGCGGTGACGACGAGCGCATCGGCGCGCGCGCCCTGCACGACCGGCTCCTTGACCCCGCTCAAGGTCCAGGCGTCACCGTCCTGGCTGGCGGTCACGGCCGTGGCCGAGGACGCCCAGCGCGAGCCGGGCTCGTCGTGGGCGAGCGCGAGGATCTTCTCGCCCTCGCAGACCGCCGGCAGGTGCGCCTGGCGCTGCTCGTCCGTGCCGAGCGCCGAGACCAGGCCACCGGCGAGGACGACGCAGGTCAGGAACGGCTCGGGGGCGATGACCCGGCCCATCTCCTGGGCCACGATGCCGATCTCGACCGGTCCGGCGCCGACGCCGCCGTCGGACTCGGCGAAGGGGAGCCCGAGGATGCCCATCTCGGCCATCCGCGACCACTGCTTCTCGTCGAAGCCGGGATCGTCGTTGACGGTCTGGCGACGGTGCTCGTAGTCGGAGTAGGTCTTGCCGACGAGGCCGCGCACCGCGTCGCGCAGCGCCTCCTGCTCGTCGTCGTAGGTGAAGTCCATGTCTGTCCGTCCCTCTCAGAGGCCGAGGATGGTCTTGGAGATGATCTGGCGCTGGACCTCGTTGGACCCGCCGTAGATGGAGGCCTTGCGCAGGTTCAGGTACGTCGGGGTGGCGCGCGTGGCCCAGCCCGCGAGGTCGCTGCCCGTGGTGCCGTCTGCGGCGCCCGAGGCGAGCGAGCCGGGGCCCGCGAGGTCGACGACGAGCTCGCTGACCGCCTGCTGGAGCTCGGTTCCCTTGAGCTTGAGCACGGAGCTGGCCGGGTGCGGCTCGCCGCCCTCGGAGTGGGCGACCACGCGCAGGGCGGTGAGCTCGAGGGCGAGCAGCTCGTTCTCGAGCTCGGCGATGCGGGCCGCGATCAGCGGGTCCGACATCTGCTCGGCGGCACGCTCCTTGGCCAGGGCCAGGTTGCGCTTGGTCGCGCCGACGGGGGCGACCCCGACGCGCTCGTTGCCGAGGAGGAACTTGGCGATCGTCCAGCCCTGGTCGACCTCGCCGACGAGGTTCTCGCCGGGCACGCGGACGTCGGAGAACCAGACCTCGTTGACCTCGTGGCCGCCGTCGATGAGCTCGATCGGACGGACCTCGACCCCGGGGCTGGTCATGTCGATGAGCAGCATCGAGATGCCGGCCTGCTTCTTGACGTCCGGGTTGGTGCGCACCAGGGTGAAGATCCAGTCGCCGTGCTGGCCCAACGTGGTCCAGGTCTTCTGGCCGTTGACGACCCAGTCGTCACCGTCGCGGACCGCGGTGGTGCGCAGGCTGGCCAGGTCCGAGCCCGCGTCGGGCTCGGAGAACCCCTGGCTCCACCAGATGTCGATGTTGGCCGTCTTGGCCAGGAACCGCTCCTTGATGTCGTCGCTGCCGAACTGCGCGATGACGGGGCCGATCATCGAGGCGTTGAACGCGAGGGGCGCGGGCACGAAGGCGCGCTGCATCTCCTCGTTCCACAGGTGGCGCTTGAGGTCGCTCCACCCGCGGCCGCCGTACTGCTCGGGCCAGTGCGGCACGGCGTACCCGGCCGCGTTGAGGGTCTGCTGGCTCTCGACGATCTGCGCCTTGGAGAGCTCGCGACCCTCCTTGACGGCGGTGCGGATCTCCTCGGAGACCGCGGTGGTGAAGAAGGCCCGCATCTCCTCACGGAACTTCTGGTCCTCCTCGGACAGCTCGAGCTGCATGCGTCGCCTCCTGGGCTGGTGCTGCTGACGGTGGAGCAGGGTCGTGGGCACGTCTGCTCGATCCCATCATGGCGCGGGGGTCCTACGCACCGGTAACCCCGCCCAGAAGTGGCTGGGCGCGACGCTGCCTCACAGCACGCTCAGAGGCCGGCGAGGACGTCGACGACCTGGGTCGCGGCCAGCCACACGAACACCGCGGCGACGACGGCCAGGGCGAGGTTGGAGCCCGTCTTGTTGCGCCACTGCGCCGGCACGCGATCGCTGTTGAGCAGCCACAGCAGCGTGATCGCGAGGAAGGGCATGAAGAACGCACCGAGCACGCCGTAGGCGAGGATCAGGTAGACCGGCTCGCCGAGGAACAGCATCACCATGGGCGGCAGGGTCAGCCAGGCGACGTAGGCGTTGTACCAGCGTCCGCCGAGCCGGTACTGGGGCTGGTCGGTCTCGCCCGGGGTCACGTGGCCGACGAAGTCGGCGAACATCAGGCTCACGCCGTTCCACACGCCGATCAGCGAGGACATCGCCGCGGCCCAGAACCCGACCAGGAACACCGTGCCGGCGAAGCGTCCGTAGCGGTCGGTGAGCACGAGCGAGAGGTCGAGCAGGCCCTCGTCACCGGAACCCACGGCGATGCCAGCGGAGTAGAGCAGCTCGGCGCCCACGATCAGGGTCGCGACGACGAAGAGGCCGGTGACGGTGTACGCGACGGCGTTGTCGATGCGCATGACCCGCATGTAGCGCGGGCTGTCCCAGCCCTTCTCTCGCAACCAGTAGCCGTAGGCGGCCAGCGTGATCGTGCCGCCGACGCCGCCCGCCACGCTGAGCACGTAGAGCAGGCTGCCGTCCGGGACCGTGGGCACCAGGCCACGGGAGAGGTCCGGGAGGTTCGGGACGGTGAGGACCGCGGCGCCCACCATCGTGACGAACATCAGCAGCACCAGCACGCTGCAGACCTTCTCGAGGACGCCGTAGCGGCCGAGCAGCACCAGGGCGGCCCCCAGGAGCCCGGAGACCACGCCCCACCAGGCGACGGACAGCACGGGGAAGAGCGAGTAGAGCGCGAGTCCGGTGCCGGCCATGGCGGCCGCGCCGTAGACGAAGCCCCACACCACGATGTAGGGCCCGAAGTACCAGTGGGTCCAGCGGCCCAGGCTGCTCCAGCCCTCGTAGATCGTGGTGCGGGTGGCCAGGCTGAAGCGGCCTGCGCCCTCGACGAGCACGATCTTCATCAGGCACCCGATCACGGCGGTCCACAGCAGCGCGTAGCCGTACTTGCTGCCCGCGAGGAGGGTGGCGACCAGGTCGGCGGCGCCGACCCCGGTCGCTGCGACGACCAGTCCCGGCCCCACGAGGTGCCAGCGGGGCTTGCCCGCCGTGGTCGAGGTGTCCTGGTCGGTGGCGGTCTGGTCGCTCACGGGGCCTCCCGAGAGGTGAGGTGGTCGAGGTCGGCCATTGTCCACGACGTGCCGGATGGGCGCCACAGGTGCGTGGTTGGAGGCGGAGGGTCGGGTGTGGAAAGACCTAGCGCTCGAACGTGTGTTCTAGTATGATGAGGGCATGCCCGCTGCCGCAGCCACCGACGAGACCCGTCAGGGTCTCCTCGACGCGTTGCGCTCTGACGAGGCGGGTGTCCGGGCGGCGGAGATCCGCGAAGATCCGCACCGCGTCTGGAGTGGGCGGTCGCTCACGAGGTCATGAGCCTGGATGAGGCGTCGTTCCATGCCGGGTTCGGTGAGCACGGGCTGACGCTGGCGGGTCCGGGGGCGCCGCTGGTCGGGGAGGCCGCGGTGACCGAGCTCGCCGTCGCCCTGGGGTTGTCGACCGACGGCGGGAAGCGGTTCCTCGGGGTGATCCTGGAGATCCGCTACCGCCTCCCGAGGTTGTGGGAGGCCGTCCTGTCGGGGCGGTGTGCGTGGTGGCGGGCCAAGATCGTCGCCGAGGCCACCATGATCTTGTGTGAGGAGGGTGCCGAGCACGTCGACCGTCACGTCAACGGGTTCACCCACTCCGTGTCCAACGCCCAGCTCGACCGGGTCGTCGCAGGCTGCCCTGGCCCGGTGGGAGCCGGAGAAGGCCGAGGCGCACCGCAAGGCCACCGCCGAGAAACGGGGTGTGACCATCCACCTGCGTGAGCAGGGCGGCGACCTGTCCGGGACCGTCGACATCAACGGGTGCCTCGACGCCGCGGACGCGTTGGACCTCGAGACCGCCCTGGCTGACCGGGCCCACGAGCTGAAGCTCCTCGGGTCGACCGACACCATGACCGTGCGCCGCGCCGCCGCCCTCGGTGACCTCGCCCGGCTTGCAGTCCACGCTGACCCTGAGTCCTGATGAGCGTGTCGACGCCGACGGCAAGCACGTCAACCTCCCCGCCCGGCGGGCGGTCGTCGTGCACGCCCACGTCGCCGCGGCCGCGATCACCGGGTACGGCTACGACCCGGCCCAGCACGGGGTCGCCACCCTGACCAACACCCACCGGCCCGTGCTGGCCGAGCAGGTCCGGGCCTGGTGCCGAGACGGCCGGGAACGTCACCGTCCGCCCGGTGATCGACCTCGCCGACCACCTCCACGTCGGCTCGTACGAGTCCACCGGGGACCTGCGGGAACAGACGATCCTGCGCGACCAGACCTGTGTCTTCCCCCGGTGCACCCGCCCCGCCAGGGCCTGCGACCACGAGCACTGCGTGCCCTGGCCCCAGGGCCTGACCTGCTCAGCGAACCAGGCCCCGATGTGTCGACGTCACCACCGGCACAAGACCCACCTCGGCTGGTCCTACGAGACGCTGACGCCGGGTGTGTACCTGTGGACCAGCCCCCACGGGCTCAAGACGCTGCGGATGCCGGAGGGGACCTTCGACGTCATCCGAGTCGCCACCGGTGGCACCGGAGCCGCCGCCGTTGGAGTACTCCATCGCACCCCCACCCCAGCCCCCACCCAGACGCAGATCGAAGTCGACGAAGGTCGGACCACCCGACCCCGACAGCCACCACCCCCACCGAAGGTCGAAGAAGAACCACCCTTCTGACCCTCGACCGACCGCGCGACCAGCAGCCGCAGCCCCGCCACAGCCCACCGTGACGGGGCCACCGGCACGCCCGGGACCACCAGCAAGAGAAGGTTGCGGGACCAGCGCTGACGCGTCCTCCTCGACCTCCGCGTCTCCACCACCGCGGGCGAGGAGCGGGCGCCGGGTGGACCCTGCAGCGCGTCACCGGCGCCGCGGCCCCCCAAGCCGGCGCCGGTCAGCAGCTCAGCCCGCACGCCCGCAGCCCCGCCACAGCACCACCGTGACGGGGCCACCGGCACGCCCCGGCGTGAACGACGAGCGGTCGTGCCGACAACCCAGGTGCGCGTCCGGGGCAGGACGGGGGAGGATGGCGTCTCGTGGGACATGTCGACGTGAGCGCGGTGCGCTACGAGCTGCCGGACGGCCGGGTGCTGCTCGACGACGTCTCGTTCCGGGTGGGGGACGGCGCCAAGGTCGCGCTGGTCGGGGCCAACGGTGCGGGCAAGACCACGCTGCTGCGGATCATCACCGGCGACCTCGTCCCGCACGCCGGAGCGGTGACGCGCAGCGGCGGCCTGGGGATCATGCGGCAGATGGTCGGCGCCGGGCTGGGCGACGACGGCCACGAGCCGACCGTGGCCGACCTGCTCCTCTCCGTCGCGCACCCCCGGGTCCGCGCCGCCGCGGGGGAGGTCGCCGCCTGCGAGCTGGCCCTGATGGAGTCCGACGACGAGCGCGCGCAGATGCGCTACGCAGCCGCGCTGGGGGAGTACGCCGACGCCGGCGGCTACGACCTCGAGGTGACGTGGGACGTCTCCACCGTGCGCGCGCTGGGCGTCGCCTACGACCGGGTCAAGTACCGCGAGCTGCGCACGCTCTCGGGTGGCGAGCAGAAGCGCGTCGTGCTCGAGCAGCTCCTGGCCGGGCCCGACGAGGTCCTCCTCCTCGACGAGCCCGACAACTTCCTCGACGTGCCGGGCAAGACCTGGCTCGAGGGGCGCATCCGGTCCAGCGACAAGACCATCCTGTTCATCAGCCACGACCGCGAGCTGCTGGCCAACACCGCCACCCGCGTCGTCACCGTCGAGCTCGGCGCGGCCGGCAACACCGTCTGGACGCACCCCGGCGACTTCGCGAGCTATCACGAGGCCCGCCGCGACCGGTTCGCGCGCTTCGAGGAGCTGCGCCGCCGCTGGGACGAGGAGCACGCCAAGCTCAAGGCCCTGGTGCTGCGCTACAAGATCAAGGCCGAGTTCAACGACGGCCTCGCCTCGCAGTACCGCGCCGCACAGACCCGCCTGCGCAAGTTCACCGACGCCGGCCCGCCGATGGAGCAGCCCCGCGAGCAGCAGGTCTCGATGCGGCTCAAGGGTGGCCGCACCGGCAAGCGCGCGGTGGTCTGCGAGGGCCTCGAGCTCAGCGGGCTGATGCGGCCCTTCGACCTCGAGGTCTGGTACGGCGAACGGGTCGCCGTCCTCGGCTCGAACGGCTCGGGCAAGTCGCACTTCCTGCGGCTGCTCGCCGCGGGCGGCTCCGACCCCGACGTCGAGCACCGCCCGGTCGGCGACACCGTCGTCGAGCCCGTGCGCCACACCGGGCTCGCCCGGCTCGGGGCGAGGGTCCGGCCGGGCTGGTTCGTCCAGACCCACGACCATCCCGAGCTGGTCGGTCGCACCCTGCTCGACGTCCTGCACCGCGGCGAGGGCAGCGCCGACGGCCGCGGTCGGCAGGGGATGGGCCGCGAGCAGGCCGCCCGCGTCCTCGACCGCTACGAGCTCGCCCACGCCGGTGAGCAGCGCTTCGAGTCGCTCTCGGGCGGCCAGCAGGCCCGCTTCCAGATCCTGCTGCTCGAGCTCTCGGGCGCGACCCTGCTGCTGCTCGACGAACCCACCGACAACCTCGACGTCCAGTCCGCCGAGGCCCTCGAGACCGGCCTGGAGGCCTTCGACGGCACCGTCCTCGCCGTGACGCACGACCGCTGGTTCGCCCGCGGGTTCGACCGGTTCCTGGTCTACGGCGCCGACGGCGTGGTCTACGAGCCCGACGGGCCCGTCTGGGACGAGTCCCGCGTGGTGCGGTGCGCGATGAGCGGGCTCCGCGCCGACCTGGTGATCGAGCAGCTCGACCCCGACGACGACGCCACCCTCGCGGCCTGGCACGCGACCATCGACCGCGCGCGCCGCGCCGAGACCGACGCCGCGATCGTGTGGACGCTGCCCGAGCTCGCGGCGACGCTGCGGACCCCGCGCGCCGGCCGCCGCGTCAGCGGGTACGTCGGTCGGCTCGCCGGTGAGGTCGTGGTCGCCGGCGCGCTCGAGGTCCCCCTGCTCGCGAACCTGTCCTCGGTCGACCTCGACGTGGCCGTCGCCCCCGAGCACCGGCGCCAGGGGCACGGCTCGGCGATGCTCGTCCACCTCGAGGGTCTCGCCGCCGACCTCGGGCGGGATCGGCTGAACGCCGAGTTCTCCTGGCCCTACGACCACGGACCCGACCCGGCCGGCACCTCCGGCTCCGGCTTCGCCGCTCGCCACGGCTACCACTTCGGTCTCGGCGACGTGCAGCGCGAGCTGCGCGGACACGTCGAGGACCACCTGCTCGACGCCCTCGCCGCGGACGCGGCGCCGCACCACACGGCGTACGAGCTGAGGGCGTGGAGCGGGCCCGTGCCCGACGACCTCCTCGAGGGGTGGCTGGCGCTCGACGCGAGCCTCGACACGGAGGCGCCGACCGGGAGCCTCGAGCGCGAGTCCGGCTCCGTGGACCTCGGCGCCCACCGCGACGGTGAGGACCTGCTGCGGCGCCAGGGCCGCACGTCGTGGCACTGCGT
The DNA here is from genome assembly GCA_963714475.1 of uncultured Actinomycetota bacterium. Classification (GTDB taxonomy): domain Bacteria; phylum Actinomycetota; class Actinomycetes; order Propionibacteriales; family Nocardioidaceae; genus Nocardioides. Next base: position 724,022 of record CAVQOP010000001.1, on the reverse strand, counting down.
CGCGCTGACGCGGGCGACGGCCGAGGTCGTGGCGTACTCCCACCTGGTCACCACCGTGCACGAGCCCGACCGCGGCTACCAGTGGGGCACGCTCGTGCGGCGCGACCATCGCGGGCACCGGCTGGGTCTGGCGGTGAAGGTCGCCAACCACCGGCTGCTCCAGGCCCGCGCGCCGTCGGTCGTGCGTGTCTCGACCTGGAACGCCGAGGAGAACGCCGCGATGATCGGGGTCAACGAGCGGCTCGGGTTCGTCCCCGTCGCCCGGCTAGCCGAGCTGCAGAAGACGACGCGCTGACGCCTCGGACCGGCCGCGGCGTGGCTCAGCTCGACGTGGCGTCGGAGCCGAGCGTCATCTGCGTCGTCTGCGTCGAGCCGTCACGGGTGTAGGTGACCTGGACCTGGTCGCCGGGACGGTAGGAGCGGATCGTCGCGATGAGCGAGTCGGTGTCCTGGATCATCGTGTCGTCGACCTTGGTCACGATGTCGCCGGCCTGCAGCCCGGCGTCCTGCGCCGCGGAGCCGTCGGTCACGTCGCGGATCTCGGCGCCGGCGACGACGGTGGCGCCCGGCGCGGGGACCTGGCCGTCGGCGCTGGTGCCGACGGGCTGGACCGTCACGCCGAGGATCGCGTGCGTCGGGGTCTCGCCGTCGCGGATCTGCTCGATGATGGGCAGCACCTCGTCGATCGGGATGGCGAAGCCGAGGCCGATGGAGCCGGGCTCCCCGCTGGAGGTGGAGTTGCCCGAGGACCGGATCGAGGCGTTGATGCCGACGACGCGCCCCTGCGAGTCGACGAGGGGTCCGCCCGAGTTGCCGGGGTTGATCGCCGCGTCGGTCTGGATCGCCGGGTAGGCGGTCACCTTGCCCTCCGCGTCCTGCCCGACGTCGACCGCGCGGTTGAGCGCGCTGACGATGCCGGAGGTGACGGTGGCGTCGAGGCCGAAGGGGGAGCCGATCGCCACGACGTCCTCGCCGACGGTCAGCCCGTCGGAGTTGCCGATCGTCGCCGGCGTCTGGCCGCTGACCCCCTCGGCCTGGACGATGGCCACGTCGGTGAGCGGGTCGCTGCCGACGATGGTCGCCGGGGCGGTGCTGCCGTCCTCGAAGGCCACCGTGATCGTGCCGCCGTCCGCGGCGACCTCGGTGACGTGGTTGTTGGTCAGGATCTCGCCGTCGGAGGACAGCAGGATGCCCGAGCCGGACCCCGAGCCCTCGGAGCCGGTGACGTCGAGCTTGACCACCGAGGGCAGCACCGCAGCGGCGACCTGCTCCACGTTGGTCTGAACGCCCGCCTCGTCCGCGGAGTCCGCAGACTCCGCCGAGATCACCGGGGAGATCGACACCGGCGCGCCGGTCGAGGAGTCCGTGGGGGTGGTGAACCACTGGTCGTAGGCGGCCGCGCCACCGAGACCAGCCGCGCCGCCGAGCACCAACGACGCCGCGAGGACGCCGCCGGCGAAGACGGCACGACCGGACCGCTGAGGTCTCGCCGGGGACGTGGACTGGGTCGTGGTCCAGCCGAAGGCGGCCGGTTCCGGGGCCGGCCTCGGCCTGCGACGGGGCGTCGTACGTCGGCGGCAGGGCGCGGGTCGGCTCGGCGTGGGAGGAGAGGTGGTCGGGGGGACCGGCCTGGCCGGGGGTCTCGTTCGGCTCGGGGGCGGCGGGGTTCTGGTCGGACATGCTCCTATCGTGTCGGCGGCGGCTGTGAGGTTGCTGAGACCCCGCTGATCGCCGGGCAAGAATGCGGGCGTCCCGGTCGTTGGTTGTGGCGCTGTGTGGCCTCGGTCACAATGAGGCCGCATGAGCCTCCCCGAACCGCAGTTCCTCGACGACCGACTCGCCCACTGGGCCGCGAGCACGCCCGACGGGGAGGCGATGACCTATCGCGACCGCACCTGGACCTGGGCCGAGTGGGACGAGCGCGTACGCCGTGCCGCCGGCGCCCTGCGCGCCCTGGGGGTGGGCCGTGGCGACGTGGTCGCCTTCCTCGACAAGAACCATCCGGCCTGCGTCGAGCTGTCCATGGCGGCGGGGTCGCTCGGCGCGGCCAACGCGATCGTCAACTGGCGCTCCTCGCCCGACGAGGTCGAGTACGCCCTGACCGACTGCGCCGCGACGGTCCTCGTCGTCGGCACCGAGCTGGTCGAGACGGTCGCGGAGGTCCGCGAGCGACTGGTCGACGTCACGCACCTGATCGAGGTGACCCCCGACGGGGCCGAGGGCGACGGCTGGGAGGCGCTGCTGGCCGGGGCCGACCCGATCGGTCGCTCCGCCGACGTGGTGCCCGACGACGTCTGCCTGGTCATGTACTCCTCCGGCACGACCGGGAGGCCCAAGGGGGTCATGCTGACCCACGCCAACATGGTGGCCCACACGCTCGCCGCCCACGACGGCTGGGAGTTCCGTCCCGGGCAGAAGTCGATGGTCGCGATGCCGCTCTTCCACGTCGGCGGCTCCTCCTACGTGCTGTTCGGGATCCACGACGGCATCCCCAGCGTGATGACCCGCGAGCCCGACGCCGCCTCGTTGGGTGCCGCGATCATGGCCGGCGCCACGGCCACCTTCCTGGTGCCGGCGGTGCTCGCCCAGGTGCTCCAGTCGGGTCCGGACGCCGTCGCGCTGTTCGGCAGGCTGACGACCTACACCTACGGCGCCGCACCGATGCCCCTGCCGCTCCTGCGCGAGGCCATGGCCGCCTGGCCCGACACCGACTTCATCCAGGTCTACGGCCTCACCGAGGTCGCCGGCGTCGCGACCCACCTGATGCCCGAGGTGCACCGGGAGGCGATGGCGACCGGGCGCCACGACCTGCTCGTCTCGGCCGGTCAGCCGCTGCCCGGGGTCGAGGTCAAGGTGGTCGACCCCGCCACGCTCGCCGACGTCGGTGTCGGGGAGCACGGCGAGCTGTGGCTGCGCACCCCCCAGCTGATGAAGGGCTTCCTCGGCAAGCCCGAGGAGACCGCCGCGGTGCTCGTCGAGGACGGGTGGTTCCGCACCGGCGACCTCGGCAAGGTCGACGCGGAGGGCTACGTCTTCGTCGAGGACCGGCTCAAGGACATGATCATCTCGGGCGGCGAGAACGTCTACAGCCCCGAGGTCGAGCGGGTGCTGGCCGAGCACCCGGCGGTCGCCGAGGTCGCCGTGATCGGGGTCCCGCACGAGCGGTGGGGCGAGACGGTCAAGGCCGTCGTCGCGCTCCGTCCGGGGGCCTCGGCCACACCCGAGGAGATCATCGAGCACTGCCGCGCGAAGCTGGCGACGTACAAGTGCCCGACGTCGGTCGACATCCTGCCCGCGCTGCCGCGCAACCCCACCGGGAAGATCCTCAAGCGGGACCTGCGCCAGCCGTACTGGGCCGGTCGCGACCGGGCGGTCGTCTGAGCCCGAGGGGCCCCTGCGGGGGGCCCGGCGTCCCACGGTGCGTGACACCGTGGAGGCCATGACCTCCACCGACCCGACCGCCCACCCGCTCGTCGTCGTCACCGGGGCCAACGGCCTCGTCGGCGCCGCCACCTGCCGCGCCCTGCTCGAGCGGGGCGCCCAGGTGCGGGGCGTCGTACGCCGTGAGGGCACCGCCCCGTCGGGGGTCGAGGAGGTCGTGGGCGAGTTCCACGACGGCGACGTCGCCGCTGCGGCCGTCGCCGGCGCGGCCGCGGTGGTCTCGACGGTCCACCCCCTCGCGGGCGATCTCGCGACGCAGCACCGGGTCGCCGTCGAAGGCACGCCGGTGCTGGCGCGCGCAGCCCTGCAGGCCGGCGTCGACCGGTTCGTGCACGTCTCGACCGCCGCGGTCTACGACCGCTCGCCGGGCACCGGCGACGTCGACGAGCACGGCACGCTCGTCGGCGACGACGGCGGCGACTACCCGGTGACCAAGCGTGACACCGACCTGGCCCTCGCCGCGATCGACGGCCTCACCACGGTGCTGCTCCGCCCGCCCGCGATCCTCGGCGCCGGCGAGTCGTCGATCTGGAACTCCGTGCGGCCCGCGCGGATCCGCGACGACGCCGAGCAGCGCAGCGCCAACCCGGAGGCGAGCTTCGCCTGGGTCCACGTCGACGACCTGGCGCGGATCGCCGCCGACGTCGCCATCGGTGTGGTCGCGGCGAGCAGCGACCCCGAGCAGGGCCCGGTCGAGGGCGCGTGCACGCCGCTCAACGTCGCGGGCGAGCCCGCGGCCGTGCGGGCCTACCACCAGACGGTGACCGACGCGCTCGGCGTCGAGCCGACGTGGGAGGACGGCGAGGTGTGGACCGGCGCGATCCTCGCCGACCGCGCCCGTCGGTGGGGCTGGTCGCCGCAGGTCGACCTCGAGTCCGCCCTCCGCGAGCTCGGCGACGGCCTGCGCTGACGCTGCCCCGCGCGACCACCCCGGTCAGGCGGTCAGGCGGTCAGGCAGGCAGCAGGCGGCGGGCGACGAGCTCTGCCCGCAGCGCGCTCGCGTCGGTGAAGACGACCCCGTCCAGGCCCGCATCCCGGGCCGCCTCGACGTTCTCGGGGCGGTCGTCGACGAAGAGCAGCCGCTCGAGCGGGCGGTCGACCCGTGCGGCGAGCACCGCGTAGATCGCCGGGTCGGGCTTGGCGACGCCCTCGGTGCCCGAGACGACGACGTCGCGCAGCAGCGCGAGCACCGCGAAGCGCGCCGGCGCGTGCGGCCACAGCTCGTGGCTCCAGTTCGTCAGCCCCCACATCGGCACGCCGCGCGCGTCCAGCGCCCGCACCAGGTCTGCGCTGCCCGGCACCTCGCCGACCAGCGACCGCGCGAAGTGCTCGCGGTAGGCGCGGACGTGCGCGAGCCAGTGCGGGGTGGTGCGCGCGACCTCGGCCAGCGCCTCGTCCCAGTCCTGACCACCGTCCGGTCCGTGGTTGACGGCACCGAAGTCGACGTCGTCCGCGGCCAGGAAGCGCCGCGCCTCGTCCGCGCCGACGCCGGCCGCGATCGCCGCACCGGGCACCCAGTCGATCAGCACGTTGCCGAGGTCCCAGACCACGCCCTCGCAGGTCACCGACGCACCGCTCACAGGAAGCGGGTCGGGTCGAACTCGTCGATCGAGATGATGCGCAGGCGGGGCAGCGGCGTCTGGAAGGCGTCCATGTCGTCCTCGAGGTCGAAGGCCTCCAGTCCGCGGTCGATCAGCGCGGTGAACCCGTGGTTGCGGAACTCGGTGAACCCCGCCACGCCGACGCGGCGGTCGCTGCCGTCATCGAGCAGCTCGGCCATCGCGTCGAGGAAGTCGCCGTCGTTGCTGACCAGGAGCACGTCGGCCTCGCGCCGGGTGAGCTCCTCGAGGGTGCGCAGGATCGCGATGTCCACGACCTTCTGGTGCGCCTCGCCGCGCAACGGGATCGGTCGGTAGCCGATCGCGGTGAGCGCCTGCACGAACGACATCGGCAGCTCGTTGTTGGCGGCCAGGAAGAACAGTCCGGTCGGGGCCCGCCCCCAGCGCTGCTCGACGAAGTGCAGCAGGCGCTCCCAGCGCGGACGCTCCGAGGAGTGCGGGCGCCGCCCGAGGATCGAGCTGCCCAGGGTGGCGTCGATGTTCTCCCCGTCGACCAGCAGGTACGTCGGACGCGTCACCGCAGCAGGGTGCGCGGCGCCGTCCACGGACTCGCTCAAGCCCGGTGCCCCCTGGTCGTCGCCACGTCGATCAGGCCCAGCGCTCCGAGGCGGGCTTGTAGTCCAGGGTCCGCGCGCCGGTGTAGATCTGCTTGGGGCGGGCGATCTTCTGGTCCTTGTCCTGGACCAGCTCCAGCCACTGCGCGAGCCAGCCCGGCGTACGGCCGATGGCGAAGAGCACGGTGAACATCTCCGGCGGGAACTGGAAGGCCTCGTAGATGAGCCCGGAGTAGAAGTCGACGTTCGGGTAGAGCTTGCGGGAGACGAAGTACTCGTCCTCCAGCGCGATCTTCTCCAGCTCCAGTGCGATCTCGAGCAGCGGGTTGACCCCGGTGACCTCGAAGACGTCGTCGGCCGCCTTCTTGATGATGCGCGCGCGGGGGTCGTAGTTCTTGTAGACGCGGTGCCCGAAGCCCATCAGCTTCTCGTCGCCGTTCTTCACCCCGGTGATGAAGTCGGGGATGTTCTCCTTCGAGCCGATGCGGCGCAGCATCCGCAGCACCGCCTCGTTGGCACCACCGTGCAGCGGTCCGTAGAGCGCCGCGACGCCCGCGGCGACCGCCGAGTAGGGGTCGACCTGCGAGGAGCCGACCGAGCGGACCGCGTTGGCCGAGCAGTTCTGCTCGTGGTCGGCGTGCAGGATGAAGAGGATGTCGAGGGCCTTGACGAGCCGCTCGTCGGGCTCGAAGGTCTTCTCGCTCATCTTGAACAGCATGGAGAGGAAGTTCGCGGTGTAGGACAGCTCGTTGTCGGGGTAGACGAACGGCTTGCCCTGGGCGTGGCGGTAGGACCACGCCCCCAGCGTCGGCATCTTGGCGATCATCCGCACGATCTGCATGTGGCGGTTCTCCGCGTCGTGGATGTCGCGGGCGTCGGGGTAGAACGTCGACAGGGCGCCGACCGAGGCCATCAGCATCCCCATGGGGTGGGCGTCGTAGCGGAAGCCCTCCATGAAGTCCTTGACGTTCTCGTGGACGAAGGTGTGGTAGGTGATCTCGTGCTCCCACGCTGCGTACTGCTCCTGGGTGGGCAGCTCGCCGTGGTTGAGCAGGTAGGCGACCTCGAGGAAGTTCGAGCCCTCCGCGAGCTGCTCGATGGGGTAGCCCCGGTACTCCAGGATCCCCTTCTCGCCGTCGATGAACGTGACCGCGGAGCGGCACGAGGCGGTGTTGACGAAGCCCGGGTCGTAGACCGCGAGGCCCGGCTCGTCCTGCTCGAGCTTGATCTTGCCGAGGTCGGTGCCGCGGATGGCGCCGTCGGTGATCGGCAGGTCGTACTCCTGGCCGGTGCGGTTGTCGCGTACGGTGAGAGAGTCAGTCACGGGACCAACGTAGTCGTGCCCGGTCGCACAGCGCCATCCACCACCGGGTGTGGCCGTTTTGACCCTGCGGCGGGGCCCCCGTAGCATCGTCGGTCGCGGCCTGCCCCGGTGACTGAGACGGTGACCGGCCCCGCAGTCCCCACCGTGTGGGCGGCCGCCCCGCAAGCAAGCTCTGCTCGATCTCCACCGACGAAGAGGCGTTATCACCGTGCGTACGTTCAGCCCGAAGCCCGCTGACATCCAGCGTGAGTGGCACATCATCGACGCCGAGGACGTGGTCCTGGGCCACCTCGCGGTCGAGGCCGCCACCCTGCTGCGCGGCAAGCACAAGCCGATCTACGCCCCGCACGTCGACACCGGCGACTTCGTGATCGTCGTCAACGCCGAGAAGGTGGCCCTGACCGGCACCAAGGCGACGACCAAGATGGTCTACCGCCACTCCGGCTACCCCGGTGGCCTGTCGGCGACGCCCATCGGCGAGCTGCTGGCCAAGGACGCCCGCAAGGCCATCGAGAACGCCGTGTGGGGCATGCTCCCCAAGAACAAGCTCGGCCACGCGATGCTCAAGAAGCTCAAGGTCTACTCCGGCCCGGCGCACCCGCACCAGGCCCAGGGCGCCCAGCCCCACGTGATCAAGCAGATCACCCAGTGATCTGCCGGTGCCCCGGCACCGCGATGACTTTCCTGTGCACCACAACCCGTCTGAGTGAGGAACAACGTGGCTGACACCACCGAGGTCGAGGAGACCTACACCGCCGACGAGCAGGGCGTTGCCTACAGCTCCGAGACGCAGCCCGGCGCCGACACGCCCGAGCGGCCCGCCACGATCGCCCCCGCGGCGGCCACCGGCCGGCGCAAGGAGGCCGTCGCCCGCGTGCGCATCGTGCCCGGCACGGGTCTGTGGCGCGTCAACGGACGCACCCTGGACTCCTACTTCCCCAACAAGCTGCACCAGCAGGTCGTCAACGAGCCGTTCGCGGCTCTCGGCCTCGAGGGGCGCTTCGACGTCATCGCCCGCATCCACGGTGGCGGCATCACCGGCCAGGCCGGTGCCCTGCGCCTCGGGGTGGCCCGTTCGCTCAACGACGTCGACCTCGACGCCAACCGCGCCACCCTCAAGGCCGCCGGTCTGCTGACCCGCGACTCGCGCGCCATCGAGCGCAAGAAGGCCGGACTGAAGAAGGCGCGCAAGGCGCCTCAGTTCAGCAAGCGCTGACCGGCCCGGGCGTGGGTCGCCTCTTCGGCACCGACGGCGTCCGGGGGCTGGCCAACGGTCCGCTCACCGCAGACCTCGCACTCGCGCTCGGCTCGGCCGCAGCGCGGGTGCTGGTGCGTCACGGCGAGTACGCCGGCACGCGTCCGCTCGCGGTCGTCGGCCGGGACACCCGGATCTCGGGGCAGTTCCTCGAGCACGCGGTCGTCGCCGGCCTGGCCGCGGCCGGGGTCGACGTGCTGCGGCTGCGGGTGCTGCCCACCCCCGGTGTCGCGTTCCTCACCGACGTCCTGCAGGCCGACCTCGGGGTGATGATCAGCGCCTCGCACAACCCGATGCCCGACAACGGCATCAAGTTCCTCGCGCGCGGCGGGGTCAAGCTCGACGACGCGCTCGAGCAGGAGATCGAGGCCCAGCTCGACCAGCCCTGGGAGCGCCCCACGGGGGCGGCGGTGGGCCGGGTGACGCCGTACGCCCGCACCGTCGAGGAGTACGCCGCCCACCTCGTGCGGACCGTCGACCGCCCGCTCACCGGGCTGCGGGTCGTCCTGGACTGCGCGCACGGCGCCGCCCACGAGGTGGGGCCGCAGGCCCTGATCGACGCCGGCGCCACCGTGACCACGATCGGCGACCGCCCCGACGGGCTCAACATCAACGAGGGCTGCGGCTCGACCGACCTCGGTCCGCTCCGCGCCGCCGTGCGCGAGCACGGGGCCGACGCGGGCTTCGCCGTCGACGGCGACGCCGACCGCTGCCTGGCGGTCGACCACACCGGTGCCGTCGTCGACGGCGACCAGCTGATGGCCGTGCTCGCCCTCGGGCTGCACGAGGCCGGTCACCTGGCCCACGACACGGTCGTGGCGACCGTGATGAGCAACCTCGGCTTCGTCCAGGCGATGGAGGCCGCCGGGATCACCGTGGTCCGCGCCGCCGTCGGTGACCGCTACGTGCTGGAGTCGATGAACGCCCACGGGTACGTCCTCGGTGGTGAGCAGTCCGGCCACGTGATCCTGCGTGAGCACGCCACGACGGGCGACGGGCTGCTCACCGCGCTGCAGGTGCTGTCCAGGATGTCCGCGACGGGTCGTCCGCTCGCCGAGCTGGCCGGGGTCGTGACCCGCCTGCCCCAGGTGCTGCTCAACGTCGGCGGCGTCGACCGGGCCCGCACCGACGACGCCGGCCTGCTCGAGGCGGTCGCCGCCGAGGAGCTCGCCCTGGGGGGCACCGGCCGGGTGCTGCTGCGGCCCTCGGGCACGGAGCCGATCGTGCGCGTCATGGTCGAGGCGCCGAGCCAGGCCGGGGCCCAGGCCGTGGCGGAGCGCCTGGCCGACGTCGTCCGCGAGCGCCTGGCGCTCTGACCCGGCGGCGGGCCCGTCCGCCCGTCGTCCGCCTTGTGGTCCGCCATGTGGACGAGCTGGAATGACGCCCGCCGCACCAGGCGTTCTGCTGCCATGACCAACACACCGGACAAGATCGTCTACACCGCCCGTGCGACCGTCACCGGAGGACGCAGTGGTCGCGCGACGTCGGAGGACGGCGTCATGGACGTCGCCCTGACCGCGCCGAAGGAGACCGGCGGCCCCGGCACCGGCACCAACCCCGAGCAGCTCTTCGCGCTCGGCTACGGCGCCTGCTTCCAGGGCGCGCTCGGCCTGGTGGCGGGCAAGGAGGGCGTCGACACCTCCGGCTCGACGCTCGACATCGCGGTCGGCTTCGGCCCCGAGGGTGAGTCGTTCGCGATCACCGCCGACATCACCGCGACCATCCCCGGCGTCGACGACGCCAAGGCGCAGGAGCTCGTGGAGGCCGCCCACCAGGTGTGCCCCTACTCGAAGGCCACGCGTGGCAACGTCCCGGTCACCGTGACCGGCAAGGGCGCCTGAGCACAGCGCCGCAGAGCGCTCGTCCCACGGGCCGTGACCTGACCAGGGTCACGGCCCGTGAGCGATTTCGCCGTCCACGAGGTCGACCGCCACGACGAGGACGCCCTGCACGCCTGGTGGGCGGTAGGACGTGAGGTGGCCGGCCTTCGCGGTGAGCCGGGTCGCGCTGCCCGCGCCGAACCCGGAGGTGGACGTCGTCCTGCTGCGGGCCGACGTCGACGGCGACACTGTCGGCGCCTCCGTGCTGCTGCTCTCGACGCAGGACAACCTCCACCTGGCCCGGGGCGAGGTCCGGGGGTCGTCGAGCGCTGCCACGAGCTGCAGCAGCGCCTGTCGACCGAGCTCAGACGGTCAGGCTCCCCGAGCCGAGGGCCAGGGCGATGACGAGCGCCCAGCCTCCCCGCAGGCGCCGACTCGGGGTCGCGTGGGGCGGGCAGCCCCGGGGCGGGCGCGGCCAGCAGGAGGTAGCCGAGCGCGACGAGCGGCGCCACCGGGGTCGACAACAGCCAGAACCAGGCCCACCGGGTCGCCCGCCACGGCTCGGGGCCGGCGGCCACGAACCCGACGGTGACCAGCCACAGCGCCAGGAGGGCCACAGCGAGGCGCTCGCCGAGGGCGAAGCCGAGCGGGTCGGCGCTCCATCCGCCGCTCAGCGGACCCCCCTGCTCCACCGCCACGCCGGGACCGATCGCTTCGAGGTGCTCGGCGACGGACTCGTTGACGAGCGTCGGCGTCGTGCCCCGGGTTCCCTGCTCGGGAGCGGCGCCCGGACGGCGTACCTCGACGACCTCGGCCCGGTAGGCGAGCAGGCCCTCGCGCCAGGTGACCTCCACCGTGGCGAACCCCGACCCGACTGGTGGCTGCCCGCCGTCGACCTGCACGGCATCGACCCGACCCTCCGCCACGGCGGCGTCCAGCCGCTCGAGGGTGCTGCTGCGTTGACCGGTCGTCACAGCGGCGACGAGGAAGCCGCACCAGGCCAGCACCAGCACGACGCGGAGGACGACCGCGAGGCGCTGCCGGGGCGACCTGGGCGGACCGGTCTCGGTCCTCGGGGCGACGGCGGGGCCTGCGGTGCTCATGGGCGGCAGGATAACCCGGATCAGGCCTTGCGCAGGCGCACGTAGCGCACCGAGTGGTCGCTGTCCTTGCGCAGCACCAGCGTCGCGCGCGAGCGGGTGGGCAGGATGTTCTCGACCAGGTTGGGGCCGTTGATCGTGTCCCAGATCCGCTCCGCCTCACGCACGGCCTCGCCGTGGGTGAGGCCGGCGTACTTGGCGAAGTAGGAGTCCGGGTCGCGGAAGGCCGTCTCGCGCAGCCGCAGGAACCGCTCGACGTACCAGGCGCGGATCTTGTCGCGGCCGGCGTCGACGTAGACGGAGAAGTCGAAGAAGTCGCTCAGCGTCAGCCCCGCGCTGCCGTCCTCGCGCACCCGCGCGGGCTGGAGCACGTTGAGGCCCTCGACGATGACGATGTCGGGGCGCTTGACGACGACCTTCTCCTCGGGCACGACGTCGTAGACGAGGTGGGAGTACGTCGGCGCCTCGACCTCGTCGCGGCCGGACTTGATGTCGACCACGAAGCGCAGCAGGGCCTTGCGGTCGTAGGACTCGGGGAAGCCCTTGCGCTGCAGCAGCCCGCGCCGCTCGAGCTCGGCGTTGGGGTAGAGGAACCCGTCGGTGGTCACCAGCGCCACGTTGGGGTGCTCGGGCCAGTGGGCGAGCATCTGCTGCAGCACGCGCGCGGTGGTGGACTTGCCGACGGCCACCGAGCCGGCCAGGCCGATCACGAACGGGGTGCGCGGGGGAGTGCGCTGGTGCAGGAAGTCCTCGGTGTCGCGGTGCAGCTTGCCCTTGGACTCGACGTACATGCTGAGCAGGCGGGAGAGCGGCAGGTAGACCTCCTGGACCTCGCGCAGGTCCAGCGCCTCGCCGAGACCGCGCAGCCGCGCGATCTCCTCCCCGCTGAGGGGCGCCTCGCGCTGCGGGGTCAGGGCCGCCCACGTGTCGCGCTCGAGCTCGAGGTAGGGCGAGGACTCCCGGTGCTCGTCGGGCTGGTGGGCCCCGCCTGCGGACATGCGCGGGATTCTTGCAGTCGCCCGTCCCGGGCGGGGCCGTGACCCTGGCTAGAGTGGACGCCCATGTGCGGCATCGTGGGGTACGTCGGTCCGAGAGCGGCGCAGGACGTGGTGGTCGAGGGCCTGCGGCGCCTGGAGTACCGCGGCTACGACTCGGCCGGGATCGCCCTGGTCCACGAGGGTGCGCTGGCCGTCGACAAGCGCGCCGGCAAGCTGGCCAACCTCGAGAAGTCCGTCGCCGAGACCCCCCTGCCGGCGGCCACGACCGGCATCGGCCACACCCGCTGGGCCACCCACGGCCCGCCCACCGACGCCAACGCCCACCCGCACCTGGGCGCCGTACGCCGGGTCGCGCTGGTGCACAACGGCATCATCGAGAACTTCGACGCCCTGCGCACCGCGCTGGAGCACGACGGCCACGACCTCCTCTCCGACACCGACACCGAGGTCGCGGCGCACCTGCTCGAGCTCGAGGTGCTCGCGGGATCCGGCCTGACGGCCGCGATGCAGGCGGTCTGCCGCCGCCTCGAGGGCGCCTTCACCCTCGTCGCGGTCGACGCCGAGGACCCCTCGCGCGTCGTGGCGGCACGGCGCAGCTCTCCGCTGGTCGTCGGGCTCGGTGACGGCGAGAACTTCATCGGCTCCGACGTCGCGGCGTTCATCGAGCACACCCGTGAGGCCCTCGAGCTCGGCCAGGACCGCGTCGTGACGATCACCGCCGACACCGTCGAGGTCACCGACTTCGACGGTGCCCCCGAGGAGGGCCGGCCCTACCACGTCGACTGGGACCTCTCGGCCGCCGAGAAGGACGGCCACGACTGGTTCATGCGCAAGGAGATCTTCGAGCAGCCGCGCGCGGTCGCCGACTCCCTGCTCGGGCGTCACGACGAGGCCGGGCTGCTGCGTCTCGACGAGATGCGGCTCTCCGACCAGGAGCTGCGCGAGGTCGACAAGATCATCATCATCGCCGCGGGCACCTCCTTCTACGCCGGGATGGTCGCCAAGTACGCCATCGAGCACTGGTGCCGGGTGCCGGTCGAGATCGAGCTGTCCAGCGAGTTCCGCTACCGCGACCCGATCCTGGACTCCACCACCCTGGTCGTCGCGATCAGCCAGTCCGGCGAGACCGCCGACACCCTCCAGGCCATCCGCCACGCCCGCACCCAGCGCTCGAAGGTGCTCGCCATCTGCAACACCAACGGCTCGACGATCCCCCGCGAGTCCGACGCGGTGATCTACACCCACGCGGGGCCCGAGATCGGCGTCGCCTCGACCAAGGGCTTCCTGACCCAGCTCGTGGCCTGCTACCTGCTCGCGCTGTACGTCGCCCAGGTCAAGGGCACCCGCTACGGCGACGAGATCGCCGAGGTGATGGCCCAGCTCGAGGCGGTGCCCGCCCAGATCGAGGAGCTGCTCGGCCGCGCCGAGGAGGTCTACGCGCTGGCCCGCGAGCACGTCTCGGCGACCTCGGTGCTCTTCCTGGGCCGCCACGCGGGCTACCCCGTGGCGCTCGAGGGCGCGCTGAAGCTCAAGGAGATCGCCTACCTGCACGCCGAGGGCTTCGCGGCCGGCGAGCTCAAGCACGGCCCCATCGCGCTGGTCACCGAGGGCCTGCCCGTGATGTGCGTCGTCCCGCCCCGCGGTCGCGACCAGCTGCACGCCAAGATGCTCTCGGGCATCCAGGAGGTCCGGGCCCGGGGCGCGCTGACGATCTGCCTGGCCGAGGACGGCGACGAGGCGATCGTGAAGTACGCCGACCACCTGATCCGGCTGCCCAAGGTGCCCGTGCTGCTCCAGCCCCTCGTCGCCACCGTGCCGCTCCAGCTCTTCGCCTGCGAGCTCGCCAGCGGCCTGGGCCACGACGTCGACCAGCCCCGCAACCTCGCCAAGTCCGTCACCGTCGAGTAGGGCCGGCGGTTCGGGGTGGCGATCGTCGGCGTCGGCATCGACGTGTGCGACATCGAGCGGTTCGCCGTCTCGCTGGAGCGCACTCCGTCCCTGCGCGAGCGGCTCTTCACCCCCGCGGAGGCGGTGCGGGCCCCCGCCTCCCTGGCCGCCCGGTTCGCGGCCAAGGAGGCCCTGGCCAAGGCGCTCGGCGCCCCGGTGGGGCTGGCCTGGCAGGACGCCGAGGTGGTCTCCGAGGACTCCGGCCGTCCCCGCTTCGAGCTGCGCGGCACCGTCCGCGCCCGCGCCGACGAGCTCGGCGCCGCCCACGTCCACCTCTCCCTGTCCCACGACGCCGGCATCGCGTCCGCGGTCGTGGTGCTGGAGACCTGAGCCCCGTACGGCGGTCGGGCACTCGTGCGCGAGGGCCACGTGCCTGAGCACGGCCATGAGCGTGCTCAGGCACACGACCCGCGCCGTGGCCATGCGTCGCTGATCGTGCTTCAGTCGTGGCCCCACCACGACCAGAGGGCCGGCATCACGATCCCGCGCTGGCAGCACCCACCCCGGCTGCGCCGGTCGCGGACCAGCTCCTCGGGCTGGTCACGCAGCTCGCAGCCGTACACCCGACGACCGTGCACCCGGCGCGACGAGCCGCCGCTGCCGACGCTTGTCGCGTCCGCACGCCCCGGCCTCGACGTGGAACGCGCCGTCGACCTCCATCACGAGCGTGGAGCCGTCGGCGAGATCCCACTCCGCGTCGGTCCAGCGCGCGCGACCCGGACTGTCGTCCACCCTGCTGGCGCGCTGCCGGTCGGGGCACCGGCAGGCCGTGACGTCGGCACAGGTCCGCACCAGGTCGAGCTCGGCTCGGGAGTGTGAGCCGTCGGCGACGTCGCGAGCACCGCGCGGAGCGACTCCGCGCCGGCGTACCGGCCTGAGCTGCTCGACCCGCCCGAGAGCAGGCGGGAGGCGGTCGTGAGCCGCTGCTGCACCGCTGCGGCGAGCAGACCGTGGCCCGCGCGGGGCTGCAGCTCGTAGGCCGCCGTCATCAGCACGGCCGCCTCGAGGTTCGCCACGGGGATCCCGTTCCGAGGGTGCTGCAGCAGGTCGAACGGGCGGCGGGTGCGGAAGAACCGCACCCCCGCCACCGGCTCGAACGCGAGCTCGTCGTCGACCCACACCGTGTCACCTCCCGCTCCCACCCGCTCAGACCCAGCACCTGTGCTGCGGAGAGCCCACCGAGGATGCTCCGGGGTCCGGCGTGCAGCACCGCCAGCCAGCGGCGTTGGTCCGGGCTCATCGGTCCGGTGGTCGTGCTGATGACGCGCGGAGTCCGCACGACCCAGCGGCGCGCCTCGACCTGGGCGGCCACGTGGTCCCACCCCACGCCCCCGGCCGTGAGCTGTCGGCGGGCCAGCATGCCTGCCTGGTCCCTCGCCAGCTGGCGCAGCACGTCGTCCATCACTCCACGATGTGCCGGGCCGTCGCCGTCGCGCCGCCCCGTCCACAGTCTCGGCCCCCGCGGGCTCGGGTCGTGTGCCTGTGAACGGCTCGTGGGTCGGCGTGAGGCACACGACCGGGCCCATCCGGGCCGAGCCACGACCCGATCCCGTCGCGACCTCGCCAGGCGCGGCCGCAGGGATGGCGACGACTCGCACTAGCGTGGGACGCATGAGGCGAGCCCACACCGTCGAGCAGGTCCGGGCCGCGGAGGCGGCGCTGATGGAGCGCCTGCCACAGGGCGCGCTCATGCAGCGGGCGGCGGCCGGGCTGGCCCACGCCGTGCTGGACCTGCTGCGCGGCACCCAGGTCGACCAGCCGACGTACGGCAGGCGGGTGCTGCTGCTGGTCGGGGGCGGCGACAACGGCGGCGACACGCTGTACGCCGGGGCGCGGCTGGCCGCGCGGGGCTGCGCGGTGGAGGCCGTCCTGCTCTCGGACCGCGCGCACGGGGGCGGTCTGGCGGCGCTGCGCGCCGCCGGCGGCCGGGTCGTGCCCGCGGGCTGCGCGCACGCCCCCGACGTGCTGCTCGACGGGATCGTCGGGATCGGCGGACGGGCCGGCCTGCGCGACGCCGCCCGCGACGAGCTGGCTCGCCACCCGGGCATCCCGGTCGTCGCCGTCGACACGCCGTCCGGGGTCGACGTGGACGCCGGCACCCTGGCCGGCACCGTCCTCGACGACGACCACGTCCGCGCCGACGTGACCGTCACCTTCGGCACGCTCAAGGCCTGCCACCTCGTCGACCCCGCAGCGCAGGCGTGCGGGGCGGTGCACCTCGTGGACCTCGGGCTCGACGCCGACCTGCCCGAGCCCGTGCTGGAGGCCCTCCAGCCCGCCGACGTCGCGGCGCTGCTGCCGCAGCCGGACCGGGACGCCCAGAAGTACAGCCGTGGTGTCGTCGGCGTCCGGGCCGGCTCCGCGACCTACCCCGGTGCGGGCCTGCTCAGCGTGGCCGGCGCAGCCTGCGGGCTGGCGGGGATGGTGCGCTACGTGGGCGACGAGGCCGTCGGCGACCGCGTGCGCGAGGCCCACCCCGAGGTGGTGGGTGCGGGCCGGGTGCAGGCGTGGGTGGTCGGGTCCGGCAGCGGGGACGGCGCCGCCGGCACCCTCGCGGAGGCGCTGGCCGACGAGGTGCCCCTCGTCGTCGACGCGGACGCACTGGTTCACCTCCCGGCACCGGCACCGGCCCACGCGGTGCTCACCCCGCACGCCGGCGAGCTCGCCCGGCTGCTCGACGTGGAGCGCGCCGCGGTCGAGGCCCGCCCGCTCGAGCACGTGCGTGCGGCGGTGGAGCGCTACGGCTGCACGGTGCTGCTCAAGGGCCGGCACACGCTCGTCGCCAGCCCGGGTCGGCCGGTCCGGGCGACCACCACCGGGACCCCGTGGCTGGCCACGGCCGGCGCCGGGGACGTCCTCGGCGGGCTCGTCGGGGCCCTGCTCGCGGCCGGGCTCGAGCCGCACGACGCCGCCTCGGTCGGCAGCTGGTTGCACGGCGCCGCCGCGACCTGGGCCGCGGACGGCGGCCCCCTGCGCGCGCTCGAGGTCGCGCACGTGATCCCGGAGGTCGTCCGCGACCTCCTGCGGGGTACGGCGGCGCCGCGCTGAGCACGATGGAAGGATGGTCGACCGTGAGCCAGGCCGCAGCACCTCCGGACCGTGCCGAGGTCGTCATCGACCTCGACGCCGTCCGGCACAACGTGCGCGTGCTGCGGGAGGTCGCCGGGGTGCCGCTGATCGTGGTCGTCAAGGCCGACGCCTACGGCCACGGCATGGTGCCGGTGGCCCGGGCCGCCCGCGAGGCCGGCGCCGAGCTGGCTCGGCTGCGCCACGCCCGACGAGGCGGTCGCGCTGCGCGAGTCCGGTGACGCCGGACCGGTGCTGTGCTGGCTCAGCGTCCCCGGTGACGACCTGGCGCCGGCGATCGGGCGCGGCGTCGACGTGTCCGCCTACGACGTGGCCCAGCTGGACCAGGTCGCGGCAGCCGTGTCCCGTCTGCGCGACGCCGACCCCGCGACGGCCCCCGCCCGGGTGCACCTCAAGGTCGACACCGGCCTGACCCGTGGTGGCGCACCCGAGGCCGACTGGCCCGCCTTCTTCGCGCGCGCCCGCGCCGGCGAGCAGGACGGGACCTGGCAGGTCGTGGGCCTCTTCTCCCACCTGGCCTGCGCCGACGAGCCCGACCACCCCGCCAACGACGCCGCCCAGGCCGCGTTCGAGCGGGCCCTCGCCGGCGGCGCCGAGGCCGGCCTCCGGCCCTCGCTGCGCCACCTCGCCAACTCGGCCGCCACCCTGCTGCGCCCCGCGGCCCGCTACGACGCGGTGCGCTGCGGCATCGCCGTCTACGGGCTCGACCCGGCGCCGGGCACGGGTCACGGCACCGACCTGCGGCCCGCGATGACGGTGCGGGCACGGCTGGTCATGGTCAAGCCGGTGGCCCCCGGGGACGGCGTCTCCTACGGCCACACCTGGGTCGCGGACCGTCCGACGAGTGTCGGCATCGTGCCGGCCGGGTACGCCGAAGGCGTCCCGCGCCACGCCGGCAACGCCGCCGAGGTGGCCGTCGCCGGACGGCGCCGCCGGATCCTGGGCCGGGTCTGCATGGACCAGTTCGCGGTCGACCTCGGCGGGGACGACGTACCGGCCGGGGCCGAGGTGGTGCTCTTCGGGCCGCCCGGTGAGGCCCGTCCGACGGCCCAGGACTGGGCGGAGGCCTGCGGCACGATCAGCTACGAGATCGTCACCCGGACGGGCGGACGCCTCACCCGGCGCTACACCGGGGTGGGCCGGTGAGCCTGCGCTCGCGGATCATCGGCGCCGTCGCCGGCGGGCTCGGCCTGGCCGCGGCCGGCACCGCCGTCGGTGTCGCCCACCAGCACCGGGCCCTGAGCCGGCGCGTCGACGGCGACACGGCCGTCCCGCTGAGCCAGGGCGGCGCGGGCGGTTTCGGCACGCTGCGCTCCAGCCCGATCACGGTGATCGCCGACGACGGGGTGCCGCTGCACGTCGAGGTCGACGAGGTGCCCGGCAGCGCGGCCGCGGCCGCGACGATCGTCTTCGTGCACGGCTACTGCCTGCAGCTGGACTGCTGGCACTTCCAGCGCGCCGCCTACCGCGGGCGGGTCCGCACCGTGTTCTACGACCAGCGCTCGCACGGCCGGTCGGGCCGTTCGGCCCGGCCCCACGCGACGATCGACCAGCTCGGCCGCGACCTGATGACGGTCCTCGACACCGTCGTCCCGGAGGGGCCGGTGGTGCTGGTCGGTCACTCGATGGGTGGCATGAGCATCGTCGCCTTCGTCGAGCAGCACCCCGAGCTGGTCGGGGACCGCGTCGTCGGGGTCGGCCTCCTCTCCACGACCGCCGGGGGCCTCGACCCGAGCCGGATCCTGCTGCCGCTCGTCCCGGCCCGGTTCACCCGCGAGCTGACCGGCACCGCCGTCGCCACCCTCCACCGCGGCCACCGCGCGGTCGACTCCGCACGCCGGCTGGGACGCATCATCGCCCGCGTCGGCACCGACGTGCTCGCCTTCGGCGACGACGTGCCCTCCTCCTACGTGGCCTTCGCCGACTCCATGCTCTCGGCCACCCCGTTCGAGGTGGTCGCGGACTTCTACCCGAGCTTCCGCGGCCTCGACAAGTTCGACGCCGTCGAGGTCATGGGCCGGGTGCCGACAGCGGTCATGTGCGGCACGAAGGACCGGCTCACCTCCATCGGGCACAGCCGCAAGCTGGCCTCGCGGATCCCCGGCGCCCGCCTGACCGAGCTCGCCGGTGCCGGCCACCTGGTGCTGCTGGAGCGGCACGGCGAGGTCACCGCCGAGATCGACCGTCTGCTCGAGGCGACCCGCGCGGAGGGTCGGAGCGCCTCGTGAACGCAGGAGAGCCCCACGGTGGGTCGACGGTCCAGCCCGCGCTCGTCGTGCAGGAGGTCGGTGCCGAGGCGGCCGTCACGGTGCTGGCCGTGGTGCGCGCGGCCTTCGCCGACCGGCCCGTGCTGGACCCTCCGGCCGACGCCCTCACCGAGACCCTCGACACCATCGAGCGCCGGCTGCGCACGTCGGGCGGGATCCTCGCGAGCCTCGACGGCGAGCCGGTCGGGGCGCTGCTGCTCGACCCCGACCACGAGGGGATCGTGTGGCTGCGCCGCTTCGGGGTGATGCCCGGCACCCAGGGCCGCGGGATCGCGGGTGCCATGATCGCGGCCGCCGCCCGCTCGGCGGCCGGGCGACGGGGGCTGGGGATCTTCGCGCGCGAGGAGCTGCCGGACACGGTCGAGTTCTGGCGCCGCCAGGGCTTCGCCGAGGTCGACCGGCACCCGCCGTACGTCGAGATGGTGCGCTCCCTGCCGCAGACCTACGACGCTCCGACGGCCGCGAGCATGCGCCGTCTCGGCACGGTGCTCGCCAAGCGCCTCGAACCGGGCGACCTCGTGCTGCTCGCCGGTGAGCTCGGTGCCGGCAAGACCACGTTCACCCAGGGCCTCGGCGAGGGTCTCGGCGTACGCGGCTCGGTCACGTCGCCGACCTTCGTGATCTCGCGCGTCCACCCCGCGACCGGCACGGGCCCGGACCTGGTCCACGTCGACGCCTACCGTCTCGGCAGCCTCGAGGAGCTCGACGACCTCGACCTCGACACCGCCCTCGAGGGGGCGGTCACGGTCGTGGAGTGGGGCACCGGCGTGGCCGAGCGGCTGGCCGAGTCGCGGCTCGAGGTCGTCATCGAGCGGTCCCCGACACCGCCGGCGGCGTGGAGCGTCCTCGAGCCCGACGAGGCCGGCGCGGACGAGCCCGCCGACCCCCGCACGGTCCGGATCCAGGGGTACGGCCCCCGCTGGACGTTCCTGGCCCGGTTGCCGGTCGACCGTGGCCCGGCCCGCGGTGCCGGCGGCGACCGGCCTCGGTAGCGTGCGAGGCGTGCTGCTGGCCCTCGACACCGCGACCCCGCTGGTCTCCGTCGCCGTCCATGACGGCACCACCGCCCTCGCCGAGCTGACCTCGCAGCAGCCGATGAAGCACGGTGAGCAGCTCGCGCCCCTCATCGAGCAGGCGCTGGCACAGGCCGGGCTCACCCGGCTGGACCTCGACGCGATCGCGGTCGGCGTCGGCCCGGGGCCGTTCACCGGCCTGCGGGTCGGGCTCGTCACCGCCCGGACCCTGGGCTGGGTGCTCGACGTGGCCGTGCACGGTGTCTGCACCCTCGACGTGCTCGCCCTCGAGGCGGTCCGCTCCGGGGCGCTGGAGGCCGACGGCGAGCCGGTGGCGTTCACGGTGGCCACGGACGCCCGGCGCAAGGAGGTCTACCTCGCTCGCTACGACCACACCGGGCGACGGGTCACGGGGCCGGTCGTCGACCGGCCCGACGAGGTCGCGACCGACGGGCCCGTCGTCGGCGAGGGGCCGCTGCTCTACCCCGCCGCCTTCCCGCACGCCGTCGGGCCGACCCGGCCGTCCGCCGGCTGGCTGGCCCGCGCCGTCGTCGACGGCCTGGTCGAGGTCCTCGAGCCCGAGCCCCTCTACCTGCGACGGCCCGACGCGGTCGTCTCGGCGTCGCACAAGCCCGTCTCGTGACCGACCCGGAGCCCCCCGCGGCGGTCCGCCCGGCTCGTGCTGCCGACACCGACGCCGTCGCCGCCCTGGAGGCCGCCGCGCTCGGTGACGACGCCTGGCCCCACGGCCTGGTCGCCGAGCTGGTGGCCGGCACCGTCCCGACCGCGCAGGCCCTGGTGGCCGAGCGGGACGGCGTGGTGGTCGGGTACGCCGCGACCAGCCTGGTCGTCGACGTCGCCGAGCTGCAGCGCATCGCCGTCGACCTCGGCGAGCGCCGCACCGGCGTCGGCCTGGCGCTGCTGGGCTCCGTGCTCGGCCTGTGCCGCGACACCGGCGCGGACCGGCTGCTGCTCGAGGTCCGCGCGGACAACGAGGACGCCCGGGCCTTCTACCGCCGCGCCGGCTTCGTCGAGGTCGGCACCCGCCCGCGCTACTACCGCGACGGCGAGGCCGCCGTGCTGCTCGAGCGAGGGACCGCCAGCGGCCCCGAGATGAAGGAGTGGACCACCGCGTAGCCCAGCCCGCGGTAGATCGTGAGCGCGGCCGCGTTGTCGACGTACACGCCGAGGGCCGCGGTGTCGTCGAGCTCCAGTGCGGCTCGGGTGAGGGCGGCGGACACCCGGCGCCCGAGGCCGCGGCCGCGGTGGTCGGGGTGGGTGGTGACGCCCCGCAGGAGCGCGGAGCCGTCGGGCTGGACGACCAGGCAGCCGGTCGCGACCAGCGAGGCGGAGACCGGGTCGCGCACACCCCACCAGCCGAGGACCCCAGGGGTGCCGGGCCGGGCGAAGGAGCGGGGGTTGCCCGCCTCGAGCAGGGCCTCGACCTCGTCGTCGTGGTCGCAGCCGAGGTCCTCGACGACGGCACCCTCCGGCGCAGCGGCCTCGACGAAGCCCGACCGGTCGACCGTCATCCAGTGCCACGACCACGTGTCCGCCTGGGTCCAGGCAGGCGGTACGACGTGCGCCGCCGTCGCCTCGACGCTCAACCGCTCCGGCGGCTCGGTCGAGCCCGCGGCGAGGGCGAGCAGGGGGCCGAGCTGCTCGGGGTCACCGACCGCCGTCGCGACGCGGGCCGGCCCGGCCGGACTGGCACCCCGCTGGCACCACACCGCCGTACGCCCGTCGCCGGCCACCCAGGCCCGCTCGACCATCGCCGGGTCGACCTGGCGGTGCAGGAACGCGGCCTCGCAGCCGTCGTAGAGCCCGGCGGCGTCGACCTCGTTCACCGGGTCATCGTCCCAGTGCGACGACCCGGTGCGACGATGACCCGGTGAGCTCACCCTCCGAGCCCCTCGTGCTGGGCATCGAGACCTCCTGCGACGAGACCGGGGTGGGCATCGTGCGCGGCACGACCCTGCTCGCCGACGCGGTGGCCAGCAGCGTCGAGGAGCACGCCCGGTTCGGCGGGGTGGTGCCCGAGGTCGCCAGCCGCGCCCACCTCGAGGCGATGGTGCCGACGGTCCGACGCGCGTGCGAGACGGCCGGCGTACGCCCCGAGGACGTCGACGCGATCGCGGTGACGAGCGGGCCGGGTCTCGCCGGCGCCCTGCTGGTCGGGGTGGCAGCGGCCAAGGCGCTCGCCGTCGGGCTCGGCAAGCCCCTGTACGGCGTCAACCACCTCGCCGCCCACGTCGCCGTCGACCAGCTCGAGCACGGGCCGCTGCCCGAGCCGTGCCTCGCGCTGCTGGTCAGCGGCGGACACTCCAGCCTGCTCCTGGTCAGTGACGTGACCGGCCACGACGGCGGCATCGACCCGCTCGGGGCGACGATCGACGACGCGGCGGGGGAGGCCTTCGACAAGGTCGCCAGGCTGCTCGGCCTGCCCTTCCCCGGCGGCCCGCACGTCGACCGCGAGGCGGCCTCCGGCAGCAGCGTGGCCATCGACTTCCCGCGCGGGCTGACCGCGCGCCGCGACCTCGAGCGCCACCGGTTCGACTTCTCCTTCTCCGGGCTCAAGACCGCGGTCGCCCGCTGGGTCGCCGCCCGCGAGGGGGCCGGCGAGCCGGTCCCGGTCGCCGACGTCGCCGCGAGCTTCCAGGAGGCGGTCTGCGACGTGCTCGTGCGCAAGGCGCTGGATGCCGCCGCCCACCGCGGCGTCGACGACCTGCTCATCGGGGGAGGCGTGGCGGCCAACTCGCGGCTGCGCGCGATGGCCGTCGAGCGCGCCGAACGGGTCGGCGTCCGCGTCCGGGTGCCGCGGCCGGGGCTGTGCACCGACAACGGCGCGATGGTCGCCGCCCTCGGCGCCGAGATGGTCGCCCGCGGGCGTACGCCGTCCTCGCTCGACCTGCCCGCCGACTCCAGCCTCCCGGTCACCGAGGTCCTCGCCGGCTGAGCCTCACGACCATGCTCGCCGGGGCGGGAGGTGGTTGCCGTTCCTCGTAGGGTGATCCCGACCACCAGGGTCGAGCCAGACGTCAGCGTCGTAGGAGGAGCATTCATGCACGAGGTCCAGGGTGTCATCGCCCGCAGCAAGGGCGAGCCGGTCGAGCTGACCACCATCCACGTCCCGGACCCCGGACCCGGTGAGGCGCTGGTCAAGGTCCAGGCCTGCGGGGTGTGCCACACCGACCTGCACTACCGCGAGGGCGGGATCAACGACGAGTTCCCGTTCCTGCTCGGCCACGAGGCCGCCGGCGTCGTCGAGGCCGTCGGTGACGACGTCACCAGCGTCGCCCCGGGCGACTTCGTGGTCCTCAACTGGCGCGCGGTGTGCGGCCAGTGCCGCGCCTGCGAGCGGGGCGAGCCGCAGTACTGCTTCGCCACCCACAACGCCACGCAGAAGATGACGCTGGCCGACGGCACCGAGCTGTCCCCGGCGCTGGGCATCGGCGCCTTCGCGGAGAAGACCCTCGTCGCCGCGGGCCAGTGCACCAAGGTCGACCCCGAGGCCCGCGCGGCCGCCGTCGGCCTGCTCGGCTGCGGCGTGATGGCCGGCATCGGGGCCGCGATCAACACCGGCGGCGCCACCCGCGGCAGGTCGGTGGCCGTGATCGGGTGCGGCGGTGTCGGCGTGGCCGCCGTCGCGGGCGCCGCGCTGTCCGGGGCCAGCCCGATCATCGCCGTCGACATCGACCCGAAGAAGCTCGAGGCGGCGACGAGGCTGGGCGCCACCCACACCGTCGACTCCTCGCAGGTCGACCCCGTGGCGACGATCAAGGAGATCTGCGGCGGCTACCACGAGGGCGCCGAGGGCGCTGACCTGGTGATCGAGGCCGTGGGTCGTCCCGAGACCTGGAAGCAGGC
Organism: uncultured Actinomycetota bacterium; assembly: GCA_963714475.1. Lineage (GTDB taxonomy): Bacteria > Actinomycetota > Actinomycetes > Propionibacteriales > Nocardioidaceae > Nocardioides. The sequence continues at coordinate 699,730 of CAVQOP010000001.1, read as the reverse complement.
CTTCTACGCCCGCGACCTCGCCGGCACCGTCGTCCTCGTCGGCGTACCGACCCCCGACATGACCGTGCCCGACATCCCGCTCATCGACGTGTTCGGTCGTGGCGGGTCGCTCAAGTCGAGCTGGTACGGCGACTGCCTGCCCAGCCGCGACTTCCCGATGCTCGTCGACCTCTACACCCAGGGCCGCCTCGACCTCGACGCGTTCGTGACCGAGGAGATCGGCATCGGCGACGTGGAGGCCGCGTTCGCGGCGATGCACGACGGCGGCGTCCTGCGCTCGGTCGTGATCCTCTGATGGCCGCCAGCGCGGGTCGGCTGCGGGTCGACCACGCCGTCTCCTCGGGGACCTTCAGCCTCGACGGGGAGACCCACGAGGTCGACAACAACCTGTGGGTCGTCGGAGACGACGAGGAGTGCGTCGTGATCGACGCGCCCCACAGCGTCGAGGACATCATGGCCCTCGTCGGCGAGCGCCGGGTGCGCGCGATCGTGCTGACCCACGCCCACGACGACCACAGCCGGGTCGCGCCCGCCCTGCGCGAGCGGGTCACCGCGCCGATCCTGCTGCACCCCGACGACCGCCCGCTGTGGGAGCTCACCCACGGCGGCCCGGACGACACCGACGCCTACCTGTGGGACGTCGACCTCGCCGACGGCACCGTGGTCGAGGTCGCCGGGACCCGCCTCGAGGTGCTGCACACCCCCGGCCACGCCCCGGGGGCCGTGTGCCTCTACGCCGCCGACCTCGGCTGCGTCTTCAGCGGCGACACCCTCTTCGAGGGCGGGCCCGGGGCGACCGGTCGCTCCTACAGCGACGAGGACGTCATCGTGGCCTCGATCCGATCGCGGCTCCTCGCGCTGCCGGACGAGACGGTGGTGCACACCGGGCACGGGCCCGACACGACCATCGCCGCCGAGCGCGCGGGGATCGGCGAGGGCTGAGCACCAGCCGGCCCGACCGGTGGCCTGGCACCGGCCACGACGTGGCCGAACGGTGCGACAGCGGACAGTGCCCCGGATCCGTGCCACATTCCGGCACGGATCCGGGGCACTGTTCGTCCGCTGTGCTCATCCGGCCGGTGCCGAGGCCCCCGCGCAGTCGGCGAGGACGCGGGCGAGCTCGGCCGGCCGGCTGTACATCGGCCAGTGGCCCGAGTCGAGGTCGACGTACTCGACCCGGGTGGCCCGCGCGAGCTCCGGGATGTCGCCGCCCGCGACCCACTCCTTCGCCTCGGCGGGGGTGAACTCGGGGCAGACCATGGTCACCGCGACGTCGTAGCGGCGCTCGTCGCCGAGGCGGACGGTCCCGTGGGTGACGGCGCTGGGCACGGCGATCGCGCCCGCCTGGATCGTGCGCCGCTGCTCGTCCGTCAGGTCGTCGGAGTCGGGCCCCGCGAACGGCTCCCAGCCCGGGAAGGCCACGACGCCGTCGACCGGGTCGAAGGGACCGAAGTAGGTCTCGCCGTCGGCGCTGGGCATCCCGCCGATCAGGGCGACGCCCGCCACGGCGGTCGGCCGCGCGTCGGCGGCAGCCCAGGCGAGCGCGCAGGCGGCGGAGTGGCCGACCACGAGGGGAGTCCCGTCGGCGGCGTCGACGGCGGCCACGACCGCGGCGACCTGGTCGTCGTACGTCGCCCCGGTGTCGCCGTCCCCCTGGCCGGGCAGCGTCACGGGGACCGGTCGGTGGCCGAGGCGCTCGATCTCGGGGACGACGTCGTCCCAGGCGTGCGCGTCGAGCCACATGCCGGCGATCAGGATGATGTCCACGTCAGATCTCCTTGGTGATGAGGGTGTCGGGAACGACCAGGCGGCGCCCGGTGCGTTCTCGTCCCACCGTAGGACCGGTTGCGGACGATGTGCTTCCGGATCTTCCGACGCGGTGCCAGGGTGGCCCGATGAGTGGGACCAGCCCGACCGCCCGGGCCCTTCGTACGCTGGAGATCCTGCAGCTCCGACCGGGCTGCACCGCGGCGGAGCTCGCCGAGCGGCTGGGGGTCAGCGACCGGGCCGCCCGCCGCTACGTCGCGATCCTCCGCGAGGCCGGCATCGACGTGGTGTCGGTCCGGGGGCCCGTACGGCGGCTACCGGGTCGGTCGGGGGCTCCGGCTGCCGTCCCTGGTCTTCACCGCCGCCGAGGCGCTCGGACTGGTGATGGCGGTGCTCGACGGCCGGCACGCCGCCGCGGACGACGAGGACCCGGTCGGCGCCGGTCTCGGGAAGATCATCCGGGCGCTCCCGGCCCCGGTCGCCCGCCAGGCGGCGACGATGCGCGAGCACGCGCGCGCCGTGCCCGGCCGCGCGGCGCGGCCGGACCCGGTCGTGACCAGCGCGCTGGTCGAGGCCGTGGGCGAGCAGCACCAGGTGCGCTTCGACTACCGCAGTGCATCCGGACGCTCGCACTCCTTCGTGGTCGACCCGTGGTCGGTCGTGGTGCGTCACGGACTCTGGTACCTGCTGTGCTTCGCCCACCACGCCCGAGCCGTGCGGACCTACCGCGTCGACCGGGTCAGCGACGTCGAGCAGCTCGCCGTCGGCTTCGAGACCCCCGAGGGACTCGACCCGGTGGCCGCGCTCGAGGAGAACCTCGCCACGGGGTGGGAGCACGAGACCCGGGTGGTCCTCCACGCGCCGGTCGGTGAGGTCGCCCCCTGGCTGCGACCCACCATGGGCAGGCTCGAGCCGCTCGGCCCCGACCGGTGCGTCATCACCGGCACCACCAGCAACCCGAGGATGTACGCCGGGGAGTGGCTGGCGGGCCTGCCCTTCGACTTCACCGTCGACGGTGGCCCGGAGCTGCGTGCCGCCGCGGCCGAGGTGGCGGCGAGGATGGCCCGCTCCGTGGCGGGCTAGCGGCCGGGTCGGCGGCGCGGCGGGTCGTGGGGCTTCACGCCAGGTCGACGTCCCACGAGCGCAGGGATGCGCCGCTGCGTCGCGCGACCGCGACGATGATCCGTGACTCGGCGGTCGCTCGCGCTGTCGGTGGCCCGGTCGTCCTCGACGCGTCGCTCAGGTGCCGACCCTCCCGTCGACGGCCTCGCGGAGGAGGTCGAGGTGGCCGCAGTGCTGCGCGTACTCGGTGATCAAGCGCAGCACCAGCCAGCGCAGGTCGACGTCCTCGACCCAGTCGAGAGGCCGTGCGAGGTCGTCGAGGTCGTGGGCGGCGACGATCTCGCGGGAGATGTCGCACTCGGCCCGCCAGGTCGCCAGGTCGTCACCGAAGTCGGCGTCGTCGGGAGGGTCGAAGTCGAGGTCCGGCTCGTCGGGGGTGCTGAACAGCAACGGCACGTCACGGCGCTCGAAGTTCTGTTGCAGCCACCATCGCTCGACGCCGCCGAGGTGTCGGACCAGGCCGTGGACGGACATCGTCGACGGCGGCACGGCGCGTGCCCTCGCCTGCTCCGGGGTCAGGTCGCGGCACTTCATCTCCACGGTGGCCCGGTAGTGGTCCAGGTAGGCCGCGAGCGCCTCGCGCTCGGCGGCGACGCGGGGGATCGGTGGGCGGTCGTCGTCGGCCCACACGGCGGCGAAGGCGTCGTCGCTCAAGCCGGACTCGACGCGGTGCGGTTCCTGCGGGGCGGGGTCGCTCATGCCCGTCACTGTGCCAGTGCGGCGCTGCGGCGGGGGGCGCGTCGGGCGGGGTGGCGAGGCCGGGCGAGCCGGAGCGGGCACGAGGCCAGCATCCGGTCTGCCCGGCCGACGCGACGGATCAGAGAGGGTCGACGAGCAGGGCGGTGCCCTTGCCGGCGATCCGGGTCATCACCAGGGTCGCCTCGCCGTCACCACTGAGCCGCAGCCGCTTGCGCAGGTCCTCGGGGACGACCTCGACGCCGCGCTTCTTGATCGTCAGGCGGCCGATCCCGCGCTCGCGCAGCGCGGCGCGCAGCTGCTTCTCGCGGTAGGGCAGCTGCTCGCGGACCTGGTAGCCGCGGGCGAAGGGGGAGGACGAGGCGTGGCTCGAGGCGACGTACGCCAGGTGCGGGTCGAGGCGGGCGCCGCCGACCATCGCGCAGACGGCGGTGACGAGGCCGGCGCGGATCACCGCGCCGTCGGGCTCGTAGAGGTACGCGCGGACCTCGCCGGGTGCGCACACCTCGTCGTCGGCGGGGTCGGTCTCGGTGAGCGTGGCCAGGCCGCCGTCGCCGATCACGGTCGCGCGTCGGCGGGTGGTGGCCAGCCGGCCCGACCACAGGGCGGCCTCCTTGACCTCGGCGTGGTCGCTGACCCACTCGGCCTCGACCCCGTCGGGCACCAGGTCGTGGGGCAGGCCCGGGGCGGCCTTGACGCAGGCGTCGCCCGTCAACAGCTGCTCCACGAAGGCCCACGGTGGCGCCCAGTCCTCGGTCCGGAAGCTCCGCCCGGCACCGGTACGTCGGGCCGGGTCGGCGAAGGCGACCTCGAAGGGGGTGCGGTCCATCGTCGTCGCGTCGGCGACCGCGACGGCGCCCGGCAGCCCGAGCGCGGCCAGGTTGGCCTCGGCCAGGGCGACGCGCACGGGGTCGATGTCGACGCCGACGCAGGTCAGCCCCGCTCGGGCGGCGGCGACCAGGTCGCCACCGATCCCGCAGCCGAGGTCGATCAGCGTGGCGGCCTCGAAGGCCACCAGCCTGGCCGCACGGTGGTCGGCGACCCGCGCGCGGGTGGCCTGCTCGAGGCCGTCGCGGGTGAACCACATCCGGGCGGCCTCGGCGCCGAGCTTGGCGCGGGCGTGCTCGCGCAGCCGCAGCTGCGTGCGGGCCGCGGCGAGGCGGTCCGGGGTCACCGCGGGCCCGGTGCCGGCGCCGCCCGCGCCCAGGTCGTCGAGCAGGGCCCGGCCCTGCTCGCCGAGCAGCCAGCGGCAGGTGTCGAGGTCCACGGGCGCATCCTCGCAGTGCGGAGGACGGCGTACGCCGGGACCCTGCTGGCACTCACAGATCGAGAGTGCTAGTTTCGGACCTGGCACTCTCCGTGTGAGTGTGCCAGTGCAGGTGATGTGAGGCGACCCCCGCGACGGCGCCGATCCGAGCCTGCCCCAACGTGCAGCACCCCAACCGAGCAACACCCAGAACTGTGGAGAAAGTGGAGGTCGACATCGTGTCGGTCAACATCAAGCCCCTCGAGGACCGCATCGTGGTCAAGGCGCTCGAAGCCGAGCAGACCACCGCGTCCGGCCTCGTCATCCCGGACACCGCCAAGGAGAAGCCCCAGGAGGGCGAGGTCGTGGCCCTCGGCCCGGGTCGCGTCGACGACAGCGGCAACCGCGTCCCGATCGACGTCGCCGTCGGCGACAAGGTGATCTACTCCAAGTACGGCGGCACCGAGGTCAAGTACTCCGGCGAGGAGTACCTCATCCTCTCGGCCCGCGACGTGCTCGCGGTCGTCGGCTGATCCAGCCACCCAGCAGGACGTTCCGGGTCGTGGGCCTGCGACGGCGCCACGGTGCCGCGCAGGACCACGACCCGTTCTGCTCCCGCCCCTGAACGCCGCCAGCCTGCGCTGGCCCACCGCTAGTCAACGCACGTCCCGTGCACAGCACGAAGGAGACCCATGCCCAAGATCCTGGAGTTCGACGAGCACGCACGACGCGCGCTCGAGCGGGGCGTCGACGCCCTCGCCAACGCCGTCAAGGTCACGCTCGGCCCCAAGGGCCGCTACGTCGTCCTCGACAAGAAGTGGGGTGCCCCCACGATCACCAACGACGGTGTCACCGTCGCGCGTGAGATCGAGCTGGACGACCCGTTCGAGAACCTCGGCGCCCAGCTGACCAAGGAGGTCGCCACCAAGACCAACGACGTCGCCGGTGACGGCACCACCACCGCCACGGTCCTGGCCCAGGCCATGGTCCACGAGGGCCTGCGCGCGGTCGCCGCCGGCGCCAACCCGATGGGGCTCAAGCGCGGCATGGACCTCGCCACCGCCGCCGTCGGCGACGCCCTGCGCGAGGCCTCCCGCGAGGTCGAGACCCGTGAGGACATGGCCTCGGTCGCCACGATCTCCAGCCGCGACTCCCACATCGGCGACCTGCTCGCCGAGGCCTTCGACAAGGTCGGCAAGGACGGCGTCATCACGGTCGAGGAGTCCAACTCGATGGGCACCGACCTGGAGTTCACCGAGGGGATGCAGTTCGACAAGGGCTACATCAGCCAGTACTTCGTCTCCGACCCCGAGCGCATGGAGGCCGTCCTCGACGACCCCTACATCCTGCTGCACCAGGGCAAGATCTCGGCCGTCGCCGACATCCTCCCGCTGCTGGAGAAGGTCATCGCCGCCGGCAAGCCGCTGTTCATCCTCGCCGAGGACGTCGACGGCGAGGCGCTCTCGACCCTGGTCGTGAACAAGATCCGGGGCACGTTCAACGCCGTCGCCGTCAAGGCCCCGGCCTTCGGTGACCGCCGCAAGGCGATGATGCAGGACATCGCGACGCTGACCGGTGCGCAGGTCGTCGCGCCCGAGGTCGGGCTCAAGCTCGACCAGGTCGGCCTCGAGGTGCTCGGCACCGCGCGTCGCGTGGTCGTGACCAAGGACGACACCACGATCGTCGACGGGTCCGGCGACGCCGGCGAGGTCGAGGGTCGCGTCAACCAGATCAAGGCCGAGATCGAGAACACCGACTCCGACTGGGACCGCGAGAAGCTCCAGGAGCGCCTCGCCAAGCTCGCCGGTGGCGTCTGCGTGATCCGCGTCGGTGCGGCCACCGAGGTGGAGCTGAAGGAGAAGAAGCACCGCATCGAGGACGCCGTCTCCGCGACGCGCGCCGCGATCGAGGAGGGCATCGTCGCCGGGGGTGGCTCCGCGCTGATCCACGCCGTCTCGGTGCTCTCCGACGACCTCGGCCTCACCGGCGACGAGGCCGTCGGCGTGCGCATCGTGCGCAAGTCCGCCGACGAGCCGCTGCGCTGGATCGCCGAGAACGGTGGCGACAACGGCTACGTCATCACCACCAAGGTCCGCGAGCTCGGCGTCGGCAACGGCTACAACGCCGCGACCGGCGAGTACGGCGACCTCGTCGCCCAGGGCGTCCTCGACCCGGTCAAGGTCACCCGCTCCGCGCTGGTCAACGCCACCTCGATCGCCGGCATGCTGCTGACGACCGAGACGCTGATCGTCGACAAGCCCGAGCAGAGCGACGACGCTCCGGCCGGCGGCCACGGCCACGGCCACGGTCACTGAGACCAGGCGCACCCAGCAGCACCCGCACGACAGCACGACCCGACGGCCCGCCGTCCCCGCCACCGCGCGGGGCCGGCGGGCCGTCGTCGTACCGCCGAGGTGCCACCCTTTGCGAGCCGAGGTTCCACTTTCTGCGAGCCGAGGTTCCATCTCTCAGCCGCTCTCAGCCGCTCTCAGCCGCCCTCAACCGCCCAACGCGGCCAGGGCGGCCAGCAGCGCCCGGGCGTACGCCGCGTCCGGGGCGACGTCGACGTGTCGCTCCTCGCGCCCGTCGACGAGGACCCGCACGACCCACCCGGCCTCCCGAGCCTCGGCCCGTACGTCGGCCCGTAGCGTCGGTACGTCGGTACGTCGGCCCGGACGTCGGCCAGCGAGACCCGTTCGAGCGCGACGAACCGCTCCCCGAGCAGCTCGCGCAGCTGGTCCTCGCGGGGCAGCCACAGCGCCTCCGCGGCCTCGAGCGAGTCCAGCGCCCACTCGGTCGTGCCGTTGAAGGCGAGCACGGCGCCGACGTCGGGCAGGTCGAGGCGCTCGATGACCATGTCGCTGAGCACGAACACCTCGTCGTCGAGGTCGCGGTCGGGCACCACGAACCGGTCACCCGGTGCGGGTGACCACACCAGGCCGGCCTGCTCGAGGCGACGGGCCAGCTCCGGACTCAGCATCTGAGCAGTCTGGCACCGAGGGCGAAGCCACCTCGCTCGCCGGACCGCGGCGGGCCTGGCCGCCACCGTCCGGACCGAGCCCGCACCGCGCGTCCGTCCGTCGATCGTGGCGCCAGGACCTAGCGTTGGCCCGGTGCGCACCGACGAGGCAGGGTCCAGCGCGGAGGGTGACCGCGAGGTGGTCGTCGTCCACACCGACGGCGCCTGCGTGCCGAACCCCGGCCCGGGCGGCTGGGGCGCGCTGCTCCAGGTGGGCGGCCACGAGCTCGAGCTCTGCGGCGGCGAGGCCGGGACCACGACCAACAACCGCATGGAGCTCACCGCACCGATCCGGGCGCTCGACGCCCTGACCCGCCGGGTGCGCGTCGAGCTGCACACCGACAGCACCTACGTGCGCAACGGGATCACGTCGTGGGTCGTCGGCTGGCAGCGCAACGGGTGGCGCACGAAGGCCAAGGACCCGGTGAAGAACGCCGACCTGTGGCGCGAGCTCGTCGCGGCCTGCGAGCGGCACGACGTCGAGTGGTTCTGGGTCAAGGGCCACGCCGGCCACGAGGGCAACGAGCGCGCCGACCGGCTGGCGGCGCGCGGTCTGCGCGAGGCGGTGACCGGCGCGCGCTCCCCGAGCCGCGTCGATCCGGATCCGGACGAGTCCCCGGACGTGTCGCCGACGTAACACCGCTGACGTCGTACGGCAACGAGGTCACGCCACGATGGGCCGCATGCTGTGGCGCGTGAGGACGACCCTGCCCGACCGACCGGGGACGCTGGCCGCGCTGGCGCGCACCTGTGGTGAGGCCGGCGTCGACATCCGCGGCCTGCAGATCTTTCCTGCACCCGGTGCCGAGCCGTCGCTCGGCGCGGGCGGCACCGTCACCGACGAGCTCGTGCTCGAGGCACCCGCGGCCCTCGACCGCGACGCGATCGTGGCCCTCATGCACCGCGCGGGCGGCGACGAGGTGCTGGCGCTGCGGTGCACGCCGGCCTCGTTGCACGACCAGCCGACCCGCTTCGTCGAGGCGGCGCGCGCGGTGATCGCGGAGCCGGCCTCGTTCCCCGACGTCGTCGCCCACCTCTTCGACGCCGAGACCGACGTCCGGGGCGAGCGCGTCGACGTGCTCGAGCTCAGCGTGGCGCAGGTCAGGGTGCAGATCCGGCGCGCCGAGCCGTTCACCACGACCGAGCACGAGCGGGGCCGGGCGATCGCCGCGCTCGTCGACGACGTGCTGGCGCACGCGCGTCCGAGGGACGCCGCCGACCGCCGTCTCGGGGCCGGGGCCCAGGTGACGTACGTCGTCCTCGCGACCGGGATCCAGGCCCGTGCGGGCGACCTCGTCGTCGGTCACGCCCACCTGCTGCCCGCCGGCGTCGACGACCCGGGAGCGCGCGGGGTCGACCTCGACGTCGACCCGGCCTGGCAGCGCCGCGGCATCGGCACCCGCCTGCTCAGTGACGCCGCCCGGCTCGCGCGCGGGTTCGGCGCCGACGAGCTCGTCCTGCGCACCGGGGCGACCAACCAGGCGGTGATGCCGATGGTGCTCTCGGCCAACCTGCGCGGTCGCATCCGGATGGCCGGGGACGTGCTGACGGTCCGGATCCCCCTGCGCGAGATCCGCCCGCTGCCCGCCTCGGCCTGAGCGCGACGTCCGTCCGACCTCGCTCCGGCGCACCCGACCTCGCTCCGGCGCACTCCGGCCGCACTCCCGCCTCGCTCCGGCCCGGGCCGAGCGGGCGGCGGCGCCGGTCTACGATGAGGGCGTGGAGCTCCCCGAGAAGTTCGCTGCGGTCGGTCTCACCTACGACGACGTGCTGCTGCTGCCGGGCCACTCCGACCTCGCACCCTCCGACATCGACACGACCTCGCGCCTGACCCGCGAGATCTCGCTCAAGGTCCCCCTGGTCAGCGCGGCGATGGACACCGTGACGGAGTCGCGGATGGCGATCGCGATGGCCCGCCAGGGAGGCCTCGGCGTGCTGCACCGCAACCTGTCGATCACCGACCAGGCCTACCAGGTCGACCTGGTCAAGCGGACCCAGACCGGCATCATCTCCAACCCGGTCACGATCGGCCCGGACGCGACGCTCGAGCAGCTCGACCAGCGCTGCGGGGAGTACCGCGTCTCGGGCCTGCCCGTCGTCGACACCGACGACCGGCTGCTGGGCATCATCACCAACCGCGACCTGCGCTTCACCCCGGTCGCCGCGTGGGCCAGCACCAAGGTCGACGAGGTGATGACCCCGATGCCGCTGATCACCGGCCCCGTGGGCATCGACCGCGACGAGGCCACCACCCTGCTGCGACGCCACAAGCGCGAGCGGCTGCCGCTGGTCGACGACCAGGGTCGCCTCGCCGGACTGATCACGGTCAAGGACTTCGTGAAGTCCGAGCAGTTCCCCCACGCCTCCAACGACGGCCACGGCCGGCTGATGGTGGGCGCCGCCATCGGATACTTCGGTGACGCCTGGCAGCGCGCCACCACCCTGGTCGAGGCCGGCGTCGACGTCCTCGTCGCGGACACCGCCCACGGCAACGTGCGGCTGCTGCTGGAGATGGTCGAGCGGCTCAAGAGCGACCCCGCCACCCGCCACGTGCAGGTCATCGGCGGCAACGTCGGGACCCGCGAGGGTGCGCAGGCCTTCGTCGACGCGGGCGCCGACGCCGTCAAGGTCGGGGTGGGCCCGGGCTCGATCTGCACCACGCGCGTGGTCACCGGGGTCGGCGTACCCCAGATCACCGCCGTCTACGAGGCCTCGCTGGCCTGCGTCCCCGCCGGCGTGCCGGTGATCGCCGACGGCGGCATGAAGCACTCGGGCGAGATCGCCAAGGCCCTCGTCGCCGGCGCCGACGCCGTGATGGTCGGCTCCCTGCTCGCAGGCTGCGAGGAGTCGCCCGGCGAGCTGGTGTTCACCAACGGCAAGCAGTACAAGGCCTACCGCGGGATGGGCTCGATGGCCGCGATGAGCAGCCGCGGGAAGAAGTCGTACTCCAAGGACCGCTACTTCCAGGCCGAGGTCGACAGCGACGACAAGATCGTGCCCGAGGGCATCGAGGGCCAGGTCGCCTACCGCGGTCCGCTCTCCGCCGTCGCCCACCAGCTGATCGGCGGTCTGAGCCAGTCGATGTTCTACGTCGGCGCGCGCACGGTGCCCGAGCTGCAGGACAAGGGCCGGTTCGTGCGGATCACCCAGGCATCGCTGCAGGAGAGCCACCCCCACGGGGTGCAGATGACCGTCGAGGCGCCCAACTACTCCGGTCGCTGAGGGCACCCGACCCTGCCAGGCCTCAGCCCGGCGGCAGCAGTGACCCCGGCGCGTCGACCAGCGCGCACAGGGCGGCCCCGACGGGCACGGCCATCGCCCCCCGGTTGCGCCGGCACTCGCCCGCCCCGTCGACGATGACCTCGCTCGGGCCGTCGTCGGGCGTCCACTCCAGGCGGTACGCCGCTCCCTCGCCCTCGTCGCGCCGCGTCTCGAGCTGGGTCCACACCAGCCGACCGCCGTCCTGCCAGGTCGTACGGGTCCCGTCGAGCTCGTCGAGGTGGCGCCAGTCGCCGTCGTAGACCCACGTCTGCCGCGCGACTCCGGGGTCCCTGCGTGTCTCGGCCTCGCCGATCGCGAAGCGCACCACGACCTGCTCGTCGATCTTGTCCAGGGCCTCGACGCGCCAGCTGCGGTCGTAGTCGTCCGGCACGCCGTAGTCGGCCGCCACCTCCCCGGTGGCCGGGTCGAGCTCGACCACCCGCTGCTCGACCACGCAGCCGCCGCAGTCGTCGTCGGCTCCGTTGTCCTGCATCAGCACGAGCATCGCCGCGCCGTCGCTGCTCGGGCGCAGGGAGACGACCGGCTCGTTGCGCAGCACCTCGACCGGCTCGCCGGCCTCGATGCGCAGCACCCCGTGGTCGGTGCGGGTGTCGTCCTCGCTGTTGATGCCCCACTGCACCCAGGTCACGCCGTCGAGGGTGTAGGCGGGACCGAAGGTCGAGAACGGGGCGTCGGGCCCCTCGATCTGGTCGCTCTCGACCGACGACGCGTCGACCTCGACCACCCGGGGGTCGCTCAGGTCGGGGGAGTAGACGATGACGCGTCGCGTCGTGCGCAGCGTGATGGCCTCCGGGGTCACCGCCCAGTCGCCGAGGAACGTGCTCGGGACCTCGCGCAGCACCTCACCGCTGGCCGGGTCGAGGACCTGGGCACGCTCCCTGGCGGTCGACCCCCGGCGCTCCGGCTCGACACGCGGCACGAACAGCCGCCCGTCGGGCAGCCACACGGGCTCCAGTGCCCCGTCGAGGGAGGTCGTACGACCGGCGACAGTCGCCTGCCACCGGGGCCGGAGCGCCAGCGACCGCGTGAGGTAGGCAGGACCCGGTGGTGTCCGCACCGCTGCGGCGGGCAGCGTCGAGTCGGCCACGGGGTCCGCGCCGCCCACGACGCCGCAGGCCGACAGCGTCGCGAGCACGCCGGCGAGGAGCAGCCCGAGCAGGAGCAGCCCGGGCGCACGCGAGCACGGCGCGCGACTCACGGCACGAGGGTGAGGAGCTGCGCGCGACCCGTGCCGAGGGCACGGTGCTCGACGAGGTCGATACGGACCGGGGGCACGGGTCGACTCTCGCACCCGGGCCGGTCGTCCACCAGGGGCCGGAGCGGTCCGGCCGCGGCGCGTGCGACCACCCGAAGGTCCTGTCGCCCCCGCTGCCTGCGCCGATAGGCTCACCCCGTGACCGAGATCCAGATCGGCCAGGCCAAGCGAGCCCGGCGCGCGTACGCCTTCGACGACGTCGCCATCGTTCCCTCACGGCGCACCCGCGACCCCGAGGAGGTCAGCACCGACTGGCAGATCGACGCCTACCGGTTCTCGATGCCGGTGCTCGCCGCGCCGATGGACTCGGTGATGTCGCCGGCCACCGCGATCGCGATGGGCCGCTTCGGGGGCCTCGGCGTGCTCAACCTCGAGGGCCTGTGGACCCGGTACGAGGACCCCGAGCCCCTGCTCGAGGAGGTCGCCGGCCTCCGCGGCACCCAGGCGACGCAGCGGCTCCAGGAGATCTACACCGAGACCGTCAAGCCCGAGCTGATCACCGAACGGCTCCGCGAGATCCGCGCGGCGGGCGTCACGGTCGCGGGCTCGCTGTCGCCCCAACGCACCCAGGAGCTGTCCAAGGTCGTCGTCGACGCCGGCGTCGACATGTTCGTGATCAGGGGTACGACGGTCAGCGCCGAGCACGTCTCGAGCCAGGCCGAGCCGCTGAACCTCAAGGAGTTCATCTACGAGCTCGACGTCCCCGTGGTCGTGGGTGGCTGTGCGACCCACCAGGCCGCGCTGCACCTGATGCGCACCGGTGCCGCCGGTGTGCTGGTCGGCTTCGGAGGCGGGGCGGCGCACACGACCCGCACCGTGCTCGGCATCTCGGTGCCGATGGCCTCCGCGGTGGCCGACGTCGCGGCCGCGCGACGCGACTACCTCGACGAGTCCGGCGGCCGCTACGTCCACGTCATCGCCGACGGCTCGATCGGCCGCTCCGGAGACGTGGCCAAGGCCATCGCCTGCGGCGCCGACGCGGTCATGGTCGGCTCGCCGTTCGCGCGGGCCACCGATGCTCCCGGCCGCGGGTTCCACTGGGGCGGGGAGGCCCACCACGCCGAGCTCCCGCGTGGGGAGCGCGTCGAGCTCGACCAGGTCGGCACCTTCGAGGAGATCCTCTTCGGCCCCTCCCGGGTCGCCGACGGGACGATGAACCTCATCGGCGCCCTGCGGCGGTCCATGGCCACGACGGGCTACACCGAGATCAAGGGGTTCCAGCGCGTCGAGGTCGTGGTCCAGTGAGCCCGTCCGCCGCCGGTGACCGCCCGCAGGTCCGGGTCGTCGTCCTCGACGTCAACGAGACCCTCTCGGACCTGACACCGATGCGGCAGCGCTTCGCCGACGTCGGAGCCGAGGAGTCGCTCGCGTCGACCTGGTTCGCCGCCGTGCTGCGCGACGGGATGGCCCTCAGCACGGTGGGCGAGCAGGCGGCGTTCGCCGACATCGGCCGGTCCCTGCTCGACGCGATGCTGCCGGCCCGCCTCTCGGGCGCGGCGTACGCCGACGACCGGGCCGCGGCGGTCGAGCACGTGCTCGCCGGCTTCTCCGCCCTGCCGGTGCACCCCGACGTCCCCGGCGGTCTGCGTGCCCTGGCCGAACGCGGCATCCGCGTGGTCACCCTGAGCAACGGGGCCGCCTCGGTGGCCCAGGGACTGCTCGAGCGGGCCGGCGTGAGCGACCTCGTCGAGGCCACGCTGAGCGTGGCCGACGCCGGGATCTGGAAGCCCGCGGCCCGGGCCTACGAGCACGCGCTCGCCCACACCGGTGAGCCGGCCGGTGCCCACCTGCTGGTCGCCGTGCACCCCTGGGACGTCCACGGAGCACGGCGCGCCGGCCTCGGCGGGGCGTGGGTCGACCGCAGCGGCTCCGCGCCCTACCCGGCGCACTTCGCCGCTCCCGACCTGCGGGCCAGGGGTCTCGACGACCTGGCCGACCAGCTCGCGGCCCCCGGCGGCGCCTCGCGTGGTGGAGCCTGAGGTGACGACCCGGCCCTCCACCGCGCGCACGATCTCGGCCTGGTTGGCCAGTGCCGAGGGCCGGACCTGGTGGGCGCGTGACGACCGCAGGCCGCACCGGGCCGCGAGCACCATGAAGCTGCCGGTCGCCGTCGCGGCGCACCGCCTCCACGAGCGCGGCGTGCTCGACCTCGACGCACCGGTGCGGGTGCGCGACGAGCTCGACTCCGCCGTCGCGGGCCGACGGTTCACGGTGAGCCGCGACTACGACCAGGACCCCGAGACGTGGGACCTCCTCGGCCAGGACGTCCCCCTGCGCGACCTGGTCCACCGCAGCATCACCGTCTCGGGCAACCTCGCCGCCAACCTGGTCCTCGACGCCGTCGGGCTCGCGGAGGTGGCCGCCGTCCTCGAGGAGGCCGGGGCGTCGCCCCTCACCACGGTGACGCACGGCATCGAGGACACCCCGGCCGTCGAGGCGGGCCTGCGCAACGTCGTGACCGCTCGCGACCTGGGTCTGGTGCTCGTCGGCGTCGTCGACGGCCGGCTCGGTGGGCCCGGCGGCGATGGCGGCCGTCGAGGCCGACCTGCGCGCGCAGACCGACCGCGCGGGCATCCCGGCCGGGCTGCCGGACGGCGTGGTGGTGGCCCACAAGACCGGCTGGATCGGCGGCGTCACCCACGACGCGGCCCTGGTACGCCCCTCCGACCACCCGCCGTTCGTGCTGGTCGTGCTGACGCGCCACGGCGCCTCCCGCTCCGACGGGTCCGCCCTCGTCTCCCGCGTCGCGGCCCGGGCGTGGGCCGCGCTCGAGGAGCGCGCCGCTCGTCCGCTCAACCCGTGAGCCGGATCGCCGCGGTCTCGACCTCGCGGGTCTCCCTCGACCTGCACACGCCGTTCGTGACGGCGCTGCGCCGCACCGAGACCATCGACACCGTCGTGGTGCGGGTGCGCGACGAGGACGGGGTGGAGGGCTGGGGCGAGGCGCCGCAGGCCTGGCGGATCACCGGCGAGTCGCTGGCCGGGGCCACCGCCTGCGTGGAGGGCCCGCTCGCGCAGGCGCTCGTCGGGGGCCCGGCCGACCCGCGGGAGGCGGGTCCGGTCCTGCGCTGGGCCGTCGTCGGCAACCGGGGTGCCAAGGCGGCCGTCGACGTCGCGCTGCACGACCTCGCCGCCCGCCGGGCCGGGCGTCAGCCTGGCCGACCACCTGACGTCGTACGCCGGGCTGCGCACGGGCGCGGCGGGCCCGGACCTGGTCGTCCCCACCGACGTGACGCTCGCCGCGGGGACGCCCGAGGATCTGGCCCGCGCCGCCCGGCTGCGGGTGCTCGACGGCTTCACCACCCTGAAGCTCAAGGTCGGCACCGATGCCGACACCGACCTCGACCGGGTCCGCGCCGTGCGTGAGGCGGTCGGACCCCGGGTCGAGCTCCGTCTGGACGCCAACCAGGGCTGGAACGCACGCAGCGCCGTCCGGGTCGTGCGCGAGATGGAGGACGCGGGCCTCGGGGTCGCGCTCGTCGAGCAGCCCGTGCCGGCCCACGACCTCGTCGGACTGGCCTGGGTCACCGCACGCGTCGACACCCCGGTGATGGCCGACGAGTCGTTCTTCGACCTGCGTGACCTGGTCGCCCTGGTCCGGCTCGGCGCCTGCGACCTGGTCAACGTCAAGCTCGCCAAGTGCGGCGGCATCTCGCCGGCGATCGAGCTGCTGGCCGCCGCGCGCAGCCACGGGCTCGGGACCATGGTCGGCTCGATGATGGAGTCGCACGTCGGCGTCGGCGCGGCCGCCTCCGTGGTCGCCGCCGTGGGCACCACGCAGGGCGCGGACCTCGACGCGGCCTGGTGGGCCCGCTCGTCGCCGTACGTCGGCGGTCCGGCCTACGACGGCGCCCGGATCGTGCTGCCGCAGGGTCCCGGACTCGGCATCGTCGACCTGCGCGAGCCCGACCTGCCGGCCTGACCTCCTGCTCGCCTGACCTGCCTGGCCTGACCGGCTTGGTCGGGCTGGAAGGATCGAGGCCGTGCCCGTCATCGCCCGAGAGCTCGCCGCGATCCGGCGCACACCGGACGACGAGGGCGAGCAGGTCACCCAGCTGCTGCCCGGTGAGCCGGTGCTCGTGCTCGAGCACCTCGAGGAGTGGCTGCGGGTGCTCGCGCCGTGGCAGCCCTCCGGCCTCGACCCGCTCGGCTACCCCGGATGGGTGCGGCGGCTGTGCGTGGAGGACACCGCCGAGGAGCCGGTCGACCCGGCGCCGACCCGCGACGACGTGCTGGCCACCGCGCGCGGCTTCCTCGAGGCGCCCTACGAGTGGGGCGGGCTGAGCCGCGACGGGATCGACTGCTCGGGGCTCGTGCACGTGGTGGCCCGCCACCACGGGCTGCGCGTCCCGCGCGACGCCTCCGACCAGGCCGAGGCGCTCGAGGCGCTCCCGCTCGAGGAGGTGCGCGTCGGTGACCTCTACTTCTTCGCCCGGCCCGGCCGCCCGGTGCACCACGTGGGCCTGGTCAGCGCGGCGGCGGCGCCCGGCGGCGTACGCCGGATGCTGCACGCGCCCGACTCCGGCGCGGTGCGCCACGTGGTCGAGGAGGCCCTGCCCGCCGAGCGGCTCGCGACCCTCGTCGGCGCGGCCCGGCTGCCCCGCCACGAGGGGCTCGCACCGGCTTGACAGGTCACGCGGATGTGTCGAGTGCCACGCTGGTTACCGCAGGGTAGATCGCGGCCCCGGTCGTCCCATACCCTCGGTCCATGAGCTCCTCCAGCGCGTCCTCCGGTGGCCCCGTCGTCGACGGCCCACGAGACCCCGAGCTCGACCCGTCGGCGTCCTACGCCTTCGAGCCGGAGTACGTCGGTCGTCTCACCGCCCGGGTCCGGGCGACCTCGGGCGAGACCCGCCCGACCGTCTCGCCGCTGGACGGGGTGCCGCTGGCGCACGTGCCCCAGTCGAGCGAGGCCGACGTCGCCGACGCCTTCGCCCGGGCCCGGGTCGCCCAGGAGCAGTGGGCCCGGGTCCCCCTCGACGAGCGCGCCGCCTGCCTGCTGCGCCTGCACGACCTCGTCCTCGACCGCCAGAGCGAGATCCTCGACCTGATCGTCTGGGAGTCCGGCAAGGCCCGCAAGCACGCCTTCGACGAGCCGCTGCACATCGCGCTCACCGCCCGCTACTACGCGCGCACCGCGCGCGAGCACCTCGCGACCAGCCGCCGGCGCGGCGTCGTACCGGTGCTGACGCGCGTCGAGGTCAACCAGGTCCCCAAGGGCGTCGTCGGCATCATCTCGCCGTGGAACTACCCGTTCACGATGGCGCTGTGCGACGGCCTGCCCGCGCTGCTCGCGGGCAACGCGGTGGTCATCAAGCCCGACGCGCACACCATGCTCACCGCGCTGCTCGGGGTCGAGCTGCTCGAGCAGGCCGGGTTCCCGCCCGACCTGTGGCAGGTCGTGGCCGGCCCGGGTTCGCAGACGGGCACCCAGGTCATCGAGCACGCCGACTACGTGTGCTTCACCGGCTCGACGGCCACCGGCCGCCTGGTGGCTGCCGCGTGCGCCGCGCGGCTGATCGGCTGCTCGCTCGAGCTCGGCGGCAAGAACCCGATGCTCGTGCTGCACGACGCCGACCTCGAGAAGGCCGCCGAGGGCGCCGTGCGCGCGTCGTTCTCCAACGCCGGCCAGCTGTGCGTGGCCATGGAGCGGCTGTTCGTCGCCGACAGCGTCTACGACCGCTTCGTCGCGCGCTTCGTCGCGCGCACCCAGGCGATGACGCTGGGCACCAGCCTGAGCTGGGGCAACGACATGGGCTCGCTGATCTCGGCCGAGCAGCTCCAGACCGTGGTGGCCCACGTCGAGGACGCGGTCGCCAAGGGCGCCCGGGTGCTCACCGGCGGTCGGGCCCGCCCGGACCTCGGACCGTACTTCTTCGAGCCGACCGTCCTCGAGGGCGTGACGCCCGAGATGACCTGCTTCGGCGACGAGACGTTCGGCCCGGTCATCGCGCTCTACCGCTTCCACGACGAGGCCGACGCGCTCGCGCGGGCCAACGCGGGGGAGTACGGCCTCAACGGCGCCGTCTACAGCCGCGACACCCGGCGGGCCCGGGCCATGGCCCGCGAGCTGCGGTGCGGCACCGTGAACATCAACGAGGCGTTCGCCGCCACCTTCGCCTCGATCGACTCCCCGATGGGCGGCATGCGCCAGTCCGGGATGGGCCGGCGCCAGGGCGCCGAAGGCATCCACCGCTTCACCGAGTCGCAGTCGGTGGCGGTGCAGCGGGTGCTGCGCTTCGCCCCGCAGCTGGGCATGTCCGACGCGGCGTACGCCGCCATGATGACCGCCAACCTGCGGGTGCTCAAGAAGCTCGGACGGGCCTGAGGTGCCCGGACCGGTCACGGGTGAGGACCCCGGGGAGTCGGCGTTCGACTACGACGTCCTGGTCATCGGCTCCGGGTTCGGCGGCTCGGTCAGCGCGCTGCGCCTGACCGAGAAGGGCTACCGCGTCGGCGTGGTCGAGGCCGGCGCGCGCTTCGAGGACGACGACTTCGCCGAGACCTCCTGGGACGTCAAGCGCTACCTGTTCCGTCCCGAGGTCGGCTGCTACGGCATCCAGCGCATCGACGCGCTCAAGGACTGCGTGATCGTCTCCGGCGCCGGGGTCGGCGGGGGTTCCCTGGTCTACGCCAACACCCTCTACGAGCCGCTGCCGGCCTTCTTCACCGACCGCCAGTGGGCCCACATCACCGACTGGCGCTCCGAGCTCGAGCCGTTCTACGACCAGGCCAAGCGCATGCTCGGGGTGGTCGACAACCCGTTGCGCACGCCGGCCGACGAGGTGATGGAGAAGGTCGCGAGCGAGATGGGCGTCGCCGAGACCTTCCGTCCGACGCCGGTGGGGGTGTTCTTCGGCGGTCCCGAGGGCGCCGAGGGTCACGACCCCGGTGACCTCGTCGCCGACCCCTACTTCGGCGGGGCCGGCCCGGCCCGCACGGCGTGCATCGGCTGCGGCTCCTGCATGAGCGGGTGCCGCCACAACGCCAAGAACACCCTGGTCAAGAACTACCTCTACCTCGCCGAGCGGCACGGCGCGAGGGTGATGCCGCTGACGACCGTCACGCGGGTCGCGCCGCGCGAGGTTCATGAGGGCCGCGAGGACGGGTCCGCCGGCTACGACGTGCACGTGCGCTTCACCAAGGCCAAGCGACCCGGCAGGGGCTCGCGGCGGGTCCTGACCGCCCGGCACGTCATCTTCGCCGCCTCCGCGCTCGGCACCCAGAGACTGCTGCACCGGATGCGCGACGAGGGCCACCTGCCGCGCGTCTCGCAGCGCCTCGGGTTCCTGGCCCGCACCAACTCCGAGTCCATCCTCGGCGCGATCGCGCCTCGCGACTCGGGCGTCGACTACAGCCGGGGCATCGCGATCACCTCCAGCTTCCACCCCGACGCCGACACGCACGTCGAGCCCTGCCGCTACGGCCCCGGCAGCAACTTCATGTCGTTGATGCAGACCGTGCTGACCGACGGTGACGGACCCGGGCCGCGGTGGCGGACCTGGCTGACCGAGCTGTGGCGCCAGCGCGGCGCGCTGGTCAGCCTCTACGACGTGAAGCACTGGTCCGAGCGCACCGTGATCGCGCTGGTCATGCAGAGCCTGGACAACTCGATCACCACCTACACCAAGCAGGTCCCGGGGACGCGCTGGCGCTACCTGACGTCCAAGCAGGGCCACGGCGTGCCCAACCCGAGCTGGATCCCGGCCGCGAACACCGCCGTACGCCTCATGGCCCAGACCATGGGCGGCGTCCCGGGCGGATCCATCGGGGAGCCCTTCGACCGGCCGATGACCGCCCACTTCCTCGGCGGGTGCGCCATCGGCGACTCCCCCGAGACCGGCGTGGTCGACCCCTACCAGCGCGTGTACGGCTACCAGGGGCTGCACGTCAACGACGGCTCGGCGATCACCGCGAACCTCGGCGTGAACCCCTCGTTGACGATCACCGCCCAGGCCGAGCGGGCCATGGCCCTGTGGCCGAACAAGGGGGAGCCGGACCCGCGGCCGGCGCTGGGTGAGGACTACGCGCGGATCGCCCCGGTGGCCCCGCGCCGTCCCGTGGTGCCCGACGACGCGCCGGGTGCGCTGCGGCTGCCGATCGTCGAGGTCTCCTGACCCCGAGAAAAGTGCGATACAGGCCCGTAACCCCGTGCAGGAGTGCTCGTTGGAGCAGCGGGTCTTGCCCTCGGTGCTCCCTTCGACACGGGCCGGGCCCTCCCGTGGACGAGTCTCTCCGTCCGGAGCGGGAGCCGGGGCCCGGCCGCCTCCCCCCTAGGTCGGGCCCCGGCGCCTCCCCTGGCGTGAGCGGCCTGCCGGACCGGTGGGCCCCACCGATACGCTCGGAGCCCGACGTACGCGCTGCGCAGCGCCGTCACGCTCACGTCTCGAGAGGACACGGATGACCCAGGGCAACCCCCCGGAGACCGACCACGACCTCGTGCTGGTCGTCGACTTCGGCGCCCAGTACGCCCAGCTCATCGCGCGTCGGGTCCGTGAGGCGAAGGTCTACTCCGAGATCGTGCCGCACACGATGCCGGTCGAGGAGATGCTCGCGCGGGGTCCCAAGGCGGTCATCCTCTCCGGGGGCCCGTCGTCGGTCTACGAGGAGGGCGCACCGCACCTCGACGCCGACCTGGTCGACGGGCGGGTGCCGGTCTTCGGGATCTGCTACGGCTTCATGGCGATGGCGGCGGCCCTGGGCGGCCAGGTCGCGCGCACCGGCCAGCGCGAGTACGGCCGCACCACGGTGTCGGTGCTCGAGCCCGGCACGCTGCTCGACGGCGTACCGAGCGAGCTCGTCTCCTGGATGTCGCACGGCGACGAGGTGACCGGCGCGCCCGCCGGCTTCACGGTCAACGCGCGCTCACCGCGGGCCACCGTGGCGGCGTTCGAGGACGTCGACCGACGCCTCGCCGGGGTGCAGTGGCACCCCGAGGTCATGCACTCCGAGCACGGTCAGGCCGTGCTCGAGCACTTCCTGCACGACATCGCCGGGTGCCGCCCGACCTGGACGATGGTCAACATCGTCGAGGAGCAGATCGCCGCCATCACCGCCCAGGTCGGCGAGCGCGGACAGGCGATCTGCGGCCTCTCCGGGGGAGTCGACTCCGCGGTAGCCGCTGCGCTGGTCCAGCGTGCGATCGGTGACCGGCTGACCTGCGTGTACGTCGACCACGGGCTGATGCGGGCCGGCGAGACCGAGCAGATCGAGCGTGACTTCGTCGCCGCGACCGGCGCGGACCTCGTCGTCGTCGACGCCGAGGAGCGCTTCCTGACCGCGCTGGCCGGGGTCAGCGATCCCGAGCAGAAGCGCAAGATCATCGGTCGCGAGTTCATCCGGGTCTTCGAGGCCGCGGAGGCCGACATCCTCGGCGACGCCGTGACCGGCACCGACGGCGAGCCGGGTGACTCGGTCGCCTTCCTGGTCCAGGGCACGCTCTACCCCGACGTGGTCGAGTCCGGCGGTGGAGCGGGCACCTCGACCATCAAGTCGCACCACAACGTCGGCGGCCTCCCCGACGACCTGCGCTTCGAGCTCGTCGAGCCGCTGCGCACCCTGTTCAAGGACGAGGTGCGCCTGGTCGGCGAGCAGCTCGGCCTGCCGCCCGAGATCGTCTGGCGCCACCCGTTCCCCGGGCCCGGTCTGGGCATCCGGATCATCGGCGAGGTCACCCGCGAGCGCCTCGACATCCTGCGCGCCGCCGACGCGATCGCGCGCGAGGAGCTCACCCGGGCCGGACTGGACCGCGACATCTGGCAGTTCCCGGTCGTCCTGCTCGGCGACGTCCGCTCGGTCGGCGTACAGGGCGACGGCCGCACCTACGGCCACCCGGTGGTGCTCCGTCCCGTCTCGAGCGAGGACGCCATGACCGCGGACTGGTCGCGGCTGCCCTACGAGCTGCTCGAGACGATCTCGACGCGGATCACCAACGAGGTCGACGAGGTCAACCGGGTCGCGCTGGACATCACCAGCAAGCCGCCCGGCACCATCGAGTGGGAGTGAGCCGGGGCGGGGTCCGGGCGCGCGGCGGTCACCCGGCCGGGCTGCGTAGGTTGCGGCCATGACCGACCACGAGAACACCCAGGACCCCGAGGCCACCAACGAGGGCACGCAGAGCACCGAGACGCCGGACGTCCTCGCCGGCGGCACCGCGGCCGGCTCGCCGGTCGAGGGGGCGCAGATCAGCGAGGAGGACGCGGCCGACGCGGTCGAGCCCGACGACAACGCCTTCGAGGTCGACGGCCCGCAGGCCGGCCACGCCTGAGGCGGAGCCCGATCGGCCGACCTGAGGCGCTGGGGGCTCAGCCCTCGTGCTCGGCGGCGGTGGCGCGGAGGGCTTCTCCGAACGCGGGGATGTCCTCGACCAGCCGGGCGAGGTCCTCGTTGGTGAAGTGCACGACCTCGAGCTCGCTGGTCGAGACGACCGCGGCGGTGCGCAGGCGCTTCTCGAGCACCCCGATCTCGCCGATGATGTCACCGGGGCCCACCGTGGCGACCGTCTCGCCCTTGACGCGCACGTCGGCCTCGCCCGCGAGGATGACGTAGGCCTTGTCGGCCGGGGTCGACTCGGCCATCAGCGACCACTGCGAGGGAAGGTGCACCAGGCGCCCCGCGTCGGCCACCTTCTTCAGCTCGCGGTCGTTGAGATCGGCGAAGCGGCGTACCTGGGTGAGGCGCCGTGACACCTCGGAGCGTCGAGCCATGATGTGTCCTTCGTACGTCAGGTGGCCCCCGGGAGCGGAGGCACTGGGGCCAGCCTAGGGCTCAGACCTCGTCGCCGTCCTCGGGCACGACGTGCACGGCGGCCTCCTCGGCCGATGCCCCGGCGCCGTCGATGCCGGCGTCCTCGCCCACCATGGACTGCACGGACTCCTCGGCGGCGTCCGAGTCGGGGTCCACCAGGCGTCCTGCGCGCGCGTCGCCGACCTCACCGTCGTCGATGTCCGAGACGTCCTCGGCGGCGGCCGCCTCGTAGGGGTCCTCCTCGGGGATCTCCTGCTCGAGTCGATCCTCGAGGCTCTCGCCCTCGAGCACGTCGGCGGTGGTCGACTGGTACTTCATCGCGCCCGACAGCTTCTCCGGCGGGGAGTAGCCGCGGTCGAGCTCGTCCTCGACCTCGTTCTCCGGCCCGGCGAGGGCGTCCTCGCGGGAGAGCTGGTCGTCGGCGTAGATGTCCCCGTCTTGGCTCATGGCCCCACCGTAACGAGCGCCGGCGACCGGACGGGTGGCGGTCCGGCCCCGCCCCGACGACCGCGAGCGACACCTCGAGCAGCAATCACCGGCACCTCGGCTCGCAAAGACTGGCACTTCGGCGGTTGACATTAGTACGAGTCTCATACTTAATAGGGGATGTGACTCTCGTCATGGGCATCGACTCCTCCACCCAGTCGACCAAGACCGTTCTCGTCGACGCAGACGACGGGCGGGTGGTCGAGCAGCGCTCGGCGCCCCACCCGCCCGGCACCGAGGTCGACCCCCGGGCCTGGCTCGGCGCGGTCGACGAGGCCGCCGACGGGCTGCTCGAGCGTGCCTCGGCCGTCGCCGTGGGAGGGCAGCAGCACGGCATGGTGGCGCTGGGCGCCGACGGCGAGCCGGTGCGCGACGCCCTGCTGTGGAACGACACCCGCTCCGCGGACGCCGCGCGCGACCTGGTCGCCGAGATGGGGGGCCCGCAGGCCTGCGCCGCCGCCGTCGGCAGCGTCCTCGTCGCCTCCTTCACCGCCACCAAGCTGCGCTGGCTGCGCGACCACGAGCCGCAGGCGGCCGAGCGCGTCGCGAGCGTCCTGCTGCCCCACGACTACGTCTCGCGCCACCTCGCCGAGGACGGCACCGAGGCGTTCACCGATCGCGGCGACGCCTCGGGGACCGGCTACCTCGACACCGCCGCCGGCACCTGGCGGCCCGACCTGCTCGCCGCCGCCCTCGGCCACGAGGCGCGGTTGCCGCGGATCGTGGCCGCCGGCACCGCCGCCGCCAGCACCCCCTCCGGCGCCCCGGTCGGCGCGGGCACCGGCGACAACATGGCCGCCGCCCTCGGGATGGGGCTGCGCCCCGGCGACGTGCTGATCAGCATCGGCACCTCCGGCGTCGCCTCCGCGATCAGTCGCAACCCGGTCGCCGACGCCACCGGGACGGTGACGGGGTTCGCCGACGCGACCGACGCCTTCCTGCCGATGGTCACCACGATGAACGCCGCCCGCATCCTCGACCTGCAGGCGGCCTGGCTCGGCGTCGACCACGCCGGTCTGGCCGCGCTCGCCCTCGAGTCCACCCCCGGGGCGGGCGGTGTCACCCTCTCGCCGTACTACGGCGGCGAGCGCACCCCCGACCGTCCGGGGGCCACCGCGACCTGGTCCGGGCTGCGCGACTCCACGAGCCGCGCCGACCTCGCCCGGGCCGCGGTCGAGGCGCTGCTGTGCTCCCTGGCCGAGGCCGTCGACCGGCTGGTCGCCGAGACCGGCGAGGCGCCCCGGCGGGTCCTGATGGTCGGGGGCGCCACGAAGAACCCCGCGGTGCAGGCCCTGGCGCCCGCGATCCTGGGCCACGACGTCCTGCTGCCGCCGCCGGGGGAGTACGTCGCGCTCGGCGCCGCCCGCCAGGCCGCCTGGGTGCTCGCCGGCACGAGCGAGCCGCCCGCCTGGCCCACCGGCGAGTACACCGTCCTGCCCGTCCGCGAGACCCACGAGCAGGTCCGGGCGGCGTACGCCGACCTGCGCGAGCGCACCGCCGACTCCTGAGCGACCCACCACCCATCCCCATCGAGAGGAACCCATGAGCATCCCCACCCCGACCCCCGAGGACCACTTCTCCTTCGGACTGTGGACCATCGGCTGGCAGGGCCGCGACCCCTTCGGTGAGGCGACCCGCGCCCCGATGGACCCGGTCCACGCCCTGGAGAAGCTCGCCGGGCTCGGCGCCTACGGCGTGAACTTCCACGACGACGACCTGATCCCCTTCGGCAGCGCCGACGGCGAGCGCGACGCGATCATCGAGCGGTTCAAGAAGGGGCTGGCCGAGACCGGGCTCGTCGTCACCACCGCGACCACCAACCTGTTCACCCACCCCGTCTTCAAGGACGGGGGGTTCACCTCCAACGACCGCGCCGTGCGCCGCTTCGCCCTGCGCAAGGTGATGCGCAACATCGACCTCGCCGCGGAGCTCGGCGCGAAGATCTACGTCTGCTGGGGCGGCCGTGAGGGTGCCGAGTACGGCGCCTCCAAGGACGTCGGGGTCGCCCTGGACCGCTACAAGGAGGGCTTCGACCTGCTCGGCGACTACGTCACCGAGCAGGGCTACGACCTCCGCTTCGCCATCGAGCCCAAGCCCAACGAGCCCCGCGGCGACATCCTGCTCCCGACGGTCGGGCACGCGCTGGCCTTCATCGACCAGCTCGAGCGCCCCGAGCTGGTCGGGGTCAACCCCGAGATCGGCCACGAGGAGATGGCCGGGGTCAACGCGGCCGCGGGCTACGCCCAGGCGATGTGGGCCGACAAGCTCTTCCACATCGACCTCAACGGCCAGAACGGCCCGAAGTTCGACCAGGACCTCCGCTTCGGCGCGGGCAACGTCCGCGGTGCCTTCTGGGTCGTCGACTCGTTGCTCGCGGGCGGCTACGACGGCCCCGTGCACTTCGACTTCAAGCCCGCCCGCACCGAGGACGAGGACGGCGTCTGGTCCTCGGCCGCCGCCTGCATGACCAACTACCTCATCCTGCGCGACAAGGTGCAGGCCTTCCGGGCCGACCCCGACGTCGTGGCGGCGCTGGAGGCGGCACGGGTGCCCGAGCTGGCGGTGCCGACGCTCGCCGAGGGCGAGACCCTGGCCGACCTGCGCGCCGAGGCCGACCCCGACATCGAGGCGCTCGCCGCGCGTGGCATGGCCTTCGAGCAGCTCGACCAGCTCGCGCTGGAGCACCTCTACGGCGTGCGTGGCTGAGCCCCGCACCGAGCGGGCAGCACGGGGCCGCGGCACGACGGAGGGCCTGCGACGGGCCAACGTGGCCCTGGTGCTGCGCTGCCTGCGCGACCACGGACCGGCCAGCCGGGTCGAGCTCGCGAGCATCAGCGGGCTGTCCAAGGCGACCGTCGGCGTGATCGTGGCCGGCCTCGAGGAGTCGGGCGTGCTCGGGGAGGGGCCGGCCGCCGACCCGGGCGCCGGGCCGTCCCGTGGTCGGCCGGGTCGCCCGGTGACGCTGGTCGGCGAGGACCACGTCGGCCTCGGCTTCGAGCTCAACGTCGACTACGTCGCCGCCTGCGTGGTCGACCTGGCCGGGCACGAGCGGCTGCGCACCACGCGGCCGGTGCCCCGCGGCGAGGACGGCCTCGCCCAGCTGGGCCGGCTGGCCGAGGAGGTCTCGCAGACGCTCGCGGGGCCGGGCACCGGGGCCGGCGCGCGGGTGGTCGGGGCGACCGTCGCCGTGCCCGGACTGGTCCGTTCCGACGAGCGCACCCTCGCCTGGACCCCGAACCTCTCGGTGAGCGGCGACGAGCCGGCCCGCACCGTCGAGCAGGCCCTCGGGGGTGGGATCGAGACCCGGGCGGGCAACGACGCCGACTGCGCCGGCCGGGCCGAGGCCCGGCACGGGGCCGCCCGGGGGGTCGCGCACGCGCTCTACATCACCGGCACGGTCGGCGTCGGCGCGGGCATCCTCGAGGACGGACGACCCCTGCGCGGCGGTGCCGGCTTCGCCGGCGAGGTGGGACACCTGCCGCTGGCCGGCGAGGATGCCGTCTGCGGCTGCGGTCGTCGCGGCTGCTGGGAGGCCGCGGTGGGGCTCGGCGCGATGCTGGCCGCGGTGGGGATGGACGAGCTCGACACGCCGACCGCCTCCGCCGAGGCCGTCGTACGCCGGTCGGCCCACGACGAGCACGTGCGCGCCGGGCTCGAGCGGGTCGGTGACGCGCTCGGACGCGGGCTCGCGGTGCTCTCCACGGTCCTGGACCCCGAGGTGATCGTGCTCGGTGGCTACTTCGCCGTGCTGGGCGAGAGCGTCCTCGTGCCCGCCCGCGCCGCCCTCGACGCCCAGCTGGCGGCGCCGGTCCAGGTCCGCCCCGAGCTGCGCCCCGGAGCGCTCGGCATCACCGCCGCCGCGCTCGGCGCCGCCGAACGCTCCCTGGAGCCGCTGTTCCGCGGCGAGACCACCCTGGACGGCGTCCCCGCCCACCACCCCCGCTGAGTCACGACCCCGGCCCGGGACCGCCGTGGGTGCTCAGAGCCGTCCGAGCCGCGAGCGGGACAGGGGAGGGCGGCCGGGCGCCGGCTCGAGGCCGTACTCGATGCGCAGCCGACGCACCTCGGTGAGGGTGGCCAGGCGCAGCGGCGAGTCGGCGCCGAGCAGCGCCGCCTGTCGCTCCCACAGCGACAGGTCGTCGGCACCCCATCCCGAGCGGGTGGCCGCGGCCAGCAGGTCGACGTCCTCGCTGGCCAGGGTGGCCGCCACGAGACCGCGCTCGATCGCGGCGCGCCGACGTGCGACGCCCGGTGAGAACGAGGCAGGCAGGAGCGGGCCGCGGTAGAGGCGCACCGCCTCGGCCAGGCGACCACGACGGAGCGCGTCCTCCACGTCGAGCCAGTCCGCCGCGACCTCGGGGACCAGCCGGTAGGGACGTGACGCGAGCACGCCGGGACCGAGGATGGTGCGCAGCCGGGTGATCTCGGCCCGCACGGTCGAGGCTTGGACCTCCTCGTCGTAGACCTCGAGCTCGAGCCGCTCGGCGGTGAGCCCCTCGGGGGCGCCCGCCAGCGCGGCCATGACGTCGCCGTGGCGCGGACTCAGCCGCAGGCTCCGTCCCCGCAGCTCGACCTCGCAGTCGGGTCGACCCAGCCCACGCAGTCGCAGCACGGTGGGCGAGGAGCGCCCACCCCGGCGCCGCCCACCGGTGCGCTCCTGTGCCTGGAGGCGTCGCTCGAGCACCGCCCGCCCAGCTCGGACTCGGCCATCCGGGCCACCGAGCGCACCAGGGCCAGGGTCTGCGGCAGGTCGACCGCATCGCCCCCGGTGACGTCGACCACGCCCAGGATCCGGCCGGTCTCGGGGTCGTGGATCGGCGCCGCGGCGCACGACCAGGGCTTGTAGGCGACGTTGAAGTGCTCGCGCGAGCTGATCTGCACCGCCGCGTCGAGGCGTAGCGCCGTGCCGGGCGCGTTGGTGCCGATCAGGGTCTCGCCCCAGTCGGTGCCCTCCACGAAGTTGATGCTCTCGGCTCGTCGCAGGACCGCAGGACGGCCACAGACCCACAGCAGCTGGCCCCGCTCGTCGCCGACCGCCATCACGCAGTCGGAGTCCTCGGCGGCGCGGCCCAGCACGTCGTGCAGGAGGGGGAAGACCGAGGCGAGGGGGTGCCCGGCGCGGTAGTCGAGCAGCTCGCGGTGCTCGAGGCGCAGCGGGGCCTCGGCGTGGTCGGCGTCGATGCCGGCGGCGGCGGAGCGCTTCCAGGACTGGGCGACGAGCGGGCGCACGGGGACCCCCCTCGGGTGCGGCAGGACGACGATCTGGATGCAGCATAGACGCAACGTGATCTCTGCCACAGTGACCGGCAGGGCGCACCGCCGAGTGGCGGGCGCCGGCCGAGAGGCGCCGACCTGGACCCGGTCCAGGTGCGCCGAGGAAGGATCGCGATGTCCCTACCCGAGCTGGACCGCAGCGACTACCCGCTCAGCGTCAACCGCCCCGAGCTGCTCACCACCCCGACCGGGGCCTCGTTCGACGACCTCACCATGGAGCACGTGATCGCCGGCGACGTCACCAACGAGGACCTCCGGATCACTCCCGACACCCTGCGCCTGCAGGCCAGCATCGCCGACGGGGTCGGCCGGCCCCAGCTGGCGGCGAACTTCCGTCGCGCCGCCGAGCTCACGGCGATCCCCGACGAGCGGCTGCTGGCGATGTACAACGCGCTGCGCCCCAACTCCTCGAGCAAGGCCGAGCTGCTCGCGCTGGCCGAGGACCTCGAGACCACCTATTCAGCCCACCACGCCGCGGGCCTCGTCCGCGAGGCCGCCGACGTCTACGAGCGCCGCGACATCCTCGCCGACGAGGACCAGTGAGGACCACGCCATGACCGCCAGCCCCACCACTGCCAGTCCCGCACCCCGGGTCTCCCTGCGCACCCAGTCCCTCGAGGCCCGCCCGGTCAACCTCGACGGGTTCGTCGAGGAGTGGCCCGAGAAGGGCATGGTCGCGATGGACAGTGCCTTCGACCCGGAGCCCAGCATCCGCGTCGAGAACGGTGTCGTGATGGAGATGGACGGCACGGAGCGGGCCGACTTCGACTTCATCGACCAGTTCATCGCCGACCACGCCATCGACCCCGCGGCGGCCGTCGACGCCATGGCCCTCGACACCGTCGAGATCGCCCGGATGATCGTCGACCCCGGCGTCACCCGCACCACGGTGCGCGACGTCGTCGCCGGGCTGACCCCGGCGAAGCTGCTCGGGTCGCCAACCAGCTCAACATCGTCGAGATCATGATGGGCATCCAGAAGATGCGCGCCCGTCGTACGCCGGCCAACCAGGCGCACTGCACCAGTGCGCGCGACAACCCGCTCCAGGTGGCCTGCGAGGCCGCCGAGGCGGCGCTGCGTGGGTTCTCGGAGATCGAGACGACCCTCGGCGTCGTCCGCTACGCGCCGCTGGTCGCGATGGCGCAGACCATCGGTGCACAGGTCGCCGACGAGGTCCCGCTGACCCAGTGCGCGCTGGAGGAGGCCACCGAGCTCGAGCTCGGGATGCGCGGGATCACCAACTACGCGGAGACGATCTCGGTCTACGGGACCGAGCCGGTCTTCGTCGACGGTGACGACACCCCCTGGTCGAAGGCGTTCCTGGCCTCGGCGTACGCCTCGCGCGGGATCAAGATGCGCTTCACCTCCGGCACCGGCTCGGAGGTGCAGATGGGCAACGCGCAGGGCAAGTCCATGCTCTACCTGGAGATCCGTTGCATCCTCGTCGCGAAGGGGGCCGGCTCGCAGGGCCTGCAGAACGGGTCCATCTCGTGCATCGGCGTCCCCGGCGCCGTGCCGTCGGGGATCCGGGCCGTGGCGGCGGAGAACCTGATCGCCTCGGCTCTCGACCTCGAGTGCGCCTCCGGCAACGACCAGTCCTTCTCCCACTCGCCCATGCGGCGGGTGGCGCGGCTGCTCCCGCAGATGCTGCCGGGCACCGACTTCGTGTGCTCGGGCTACTCCGCGGTGCCCAACTACGACAACATGTTCGCGGGGTCCAACCTCGACACCGACGACTTCGACGACTTCAACACGATCCAGCGCGACCTGATGGTCGACGGCGGTCTACGCCACGTCGGGGAGACCGAGATCATCGCCGCACGTCAGCGCGCTGCCGAGGCCCTGCAAGCAGTCTTCGAGCACCTCGAGCTGCCGCCGATCCGCGACGACGAGATCGTGGCCGCGGTCTACGCCAACGGCAGCAACGACTGCATCCCGCGAGACGTGCTCGAGGACCTCAAGGGGGCACAGTCGGTGATGGACCGGGGGATCACCGGGCTCGACCTGGTCAAGGCCCTCGAGGCGACCGGATTCGCCGACATGGCGCAGAACCTGCTCACCGTCCTGCGCCAACGGGTCTCCGGCGACCTGCTGCAGACCTCGGCGATCCTGAAGGCCATGGTGCCGTTGTCCGCGGTCAACGACGCCAACGACTACGCGGGGCCGGGCACCGGCTACCGCCCGAGCGGCGAGCGGTGGGAGCAGATGAAGCGTCTGCGTCACGTCACCAGCGCCGAGAACCCCGAGACCGAGGTCGGCTGAGGCCGAGCGGAGGAGACGATCATGACGATCACGACCGGAACCACCAGCACGAGCGGCACCCGCACGGTCACCCTGAGCGAGGTCGGTCCCGCGGCTCGCGGTGAGCGCCGCGACGAGGTGGTGGTGGCGCTCGCGCCAGGGTTCGCGGACCTGTTCACCCGCACCATCGTCGACGTGCCGCACGCCGAGGTGCTGCGCCAGGTGCTGGCCGGGATCGAGGAGCAGGACGTCGCGGCGCGCATCGTCCGGTTCCGGCACACCTCCGACCTCGCGGCGATGGCACACGCCGGCGCCCAGCTGTCCGGCTCGGGCATCGCGATCGGCATCCTCTCGCGCGGCACGACGATGATCCACCAGCGCGACCTGGCGCGGCTGTCGAGCCTCGAGCTGTTCCCGCAGTCCCCGTTGATGACGCTGGAGACGTTCCGCAACGTCGGGCGCAACGCGGCGCGCTACGCCAAGGGTGAGTCACCGCAACCGGTGCCGACCCTCAACGATCAGATGGCCCGCCCGCGCTGGCAGGCCAAGGCGGCGCTGCTGCACCTGAAGGAGACCGAGCTGATCGTCAAGGGCGCCAAGCCGGTCGAGGTGATGCCCGAGTTCGCCACGGCTCCGTGAGCGCAGGCGCCCGGGGCGCCGAGCAGGACGCGGTTGCCGACGACGCTCGCGCCACCGGTGCACTCGTCGGCAGCGGACCGGGGCCCGAGCTGGTCGTCGGGGTCGACATCGGCAACTCGACCACCGAGGCCAGCGCCGCTCTCGTCGTCGGGGACGAGGCCGAGCACCTCGGCGCCGCGCTGAGCCGCACCACCGGGGTCAAGGGCACCGCCGACAACGTCGACGGCGTCGTCGCGGCGGTGACGTCGGCGTTGCGCCGGGCCGGGCGGGAGCTGGCCGACGTCGACTTGGTGCTGCTCAACGAGGCCACCCCCGTGATCAGCGGCCTCGCGATGGAGACCATCACCGAGACGATCATCACCGAGTCGACGATGATCGGCCACGACCCGCGCACGCCCGGCGGAGCCGGACTCGGTGTCGGCACGACCATCGCGCTGGCCGACCTGACCGACGCCGAGCCCGGGTCGGCCGTCGTGGTCGTCGTCCCGCGGCGAGCGACTTCGAGGACACCGCCGCGGCGATGAATGCGGCGCGCGCGCGAGGCGTCGACGTCGCCGCGGCGATGCTCGGCAACGACGACGCCGTGCTGGTGGTCAACCGGCTCAGCACGCCGATCCCGATCATCGACGAGGTGTCCCGGATCGACGCGGTGCCGCTCGGCATGCTGGCCGCCGTCGAGGTCGCGACGCCCGGTCGTACCGTCCGCACCCTGTCCAACGCCTACGGCCTGGCGCGTCTTCGACCTCGACCCCGACCAGACCCGGGTGGTCTCGCCGGTCGCGCGGGCGCTGACCGGCAACCGCTCGGCGGTCGTCGTCCGCACCCCGTCGGCGACGTCAGCGACCGCACGATCGCAGCCGGCGCAGCTCCGCCTCGAGGGCGCCGGACGCACGCTCTCGGTCGACGTCGTCGCGGCGCGGGCGAGATCATGGACGCGCTGGCCCGTGTGGCGCCGCTGGTCGACGTGACCGGGGAGGCCGGCACCAACGTCGGCGGGATGATCGCCTCCGTGCGCCAGAGCATGGCCGACCTGGCCCACCTCGACCTCGACGAGGTCCGGATCGGCGACCTCCTGGCCGTCGACACGGTCGTCCCGCAGGAGGTGCGTGGTGGCCTGGCCGGCGAGGTCGCGCTGGAGAACGCCGTCGCGCTCGCCGCCATGGTCCGCACCCGCGAGAGCGGGATGCAGAGGGTCGCGACGCCGTTCGTGCGGCACTCGAGTCCCGTGGGGCCGGTCGGGTGGACGTCCGTCGGCGGGGTCGAGGCCGAGATGGCGGTGCTCGGCGCCCTCACCACCCCGGGCACGGACACCCCCCTGGTCGTGCTCGACCTCGGGGGCGGCTCGACCGACGCCGCCGTGATCGAGACCGACGGCGAGATCCGCGCCACCCACGTCGCCGGCGCCGGCGACCTCGTCACCCGCCTGATCGACGCCGAGCTCGGTCTGGACGACCTGGAGGTCGCCGAGGAGATCAAGCGCTGCCCGCTGGGCAAGGTCGAGAGCTTCTTCCACCTCCGTCTCGAGAACGGCACCGTCCAGTTCTTCCGCGAGCCGCTCCCGGCCACGACGTTCGCCCGGGTCGTCGCCCTGGGCGAGCACGGCCTGTCCGCGATGCCGACCCGGCACCCGCTGGAGCGGATGCGCGCGGTCCGCCGTACGGCCAAGGAGCGGGTCTTCGTCGTCAACGCCCTGCGCGCCCTGGCCCGGGTCGCGCCCCGCGGTGACCTGCGCAGCATCGGGTTCGTGGTCCTGATCGGCGGGTGTGCGCTGGACTTCGAGATCCCCGAGCTGATCGCCGCCGCCCTGGCACCGCACGGGATCGTGTGCGGGACCGGTAACGTCCGTGGCACCGAGGGCCCCCGCAACGCCGTCGCGACCGGCCTGGTCTCGGCCTACCTCGAGCAGCGCGGGGGCTCCCGTGCGTGACGCGGGCCGACCCGAGCCACCCGCCGTCGTCGTCTGGCTCTCGCCCCTGGTCGGGACCGACCCGCCGCTGCTGCGCGAGGTGCTGGCGGGTCTGGAGGAGGAAGCGGTGCCCGCCGTCGTCGGGGTCGCCCGGCCACCCGAGGACGGCGGCGCGCCGGAGGACTGCGTCGACCTCGCCGAACGCGCCGCCGAGCGCTCGACGCTCGAGGTCGGCGTCGGGGTCGGCGTCGACGGGGTCTGCCTGACCCACCGCGCACTGCCGACCGGATCGCCGCTCGAGCACCGCGTCGCGCCGGTGAGCCTGAGCCAGGCTCGACGTCTCGGCCACGACGCCGCACGGTTGGTCGTCGGCGTCCCGCTCAAGGTGGGCGATCCCTGAGCCGACCCCGGACTGCCGCACCCGACCACCATCCGAAACCCAGCACCCAGCACCGACCACCACCACCACCACCCAGCCCCAGGAGCGCCCCATGTCCCACCACGTCACCCTCGCCGAGGCCGACGCCGTCCTCGCCGCCGCCCGATCGCACGCCGAGCGGATCGGCCAGCCGATGAACATCGCCGTCGTCGACGACGGCGGGCACCTCGTCGCCTTCGCGCGCATGGACGGGGCGATCAAGGCGAGCATCGACATCTCCACCCGCAAGGCGCGGACCTCGGTGCTGATGAACCTGCCGACCGGGGCCCTCGCCCAGGTCACGCAGCCCGGGGCCGAGCTCTACGGCCTGGAGTGGACCAGCGGGGGCCTGGTCACCTTCGGCGGTGGTGTGCTGCTGGTGCGCGAGGGGGAGACCATCGGCGCCGTCGGCGTCAGCGCCGGGTCGGTCGAGCAGGACGTGGCCGTCGCCGAGGCGGGCGCGGCCGCGCTGTAGGAAGCGACCCGAGATCCCCGCACCCTCGAGGACCCGGCGAGCTAGCCGACGAGCCGGTCGGAGACGTCGGTGAGGGCCGAGCCCAGGCCGGCCACCGGATCGGTGAGCAACGGCTCGAGCGCCATCTCGGCCGCGCCGAGCAGGACCGAGTCACCGCCCAGGCCGGGGGGCGTCAGCGTGACCGACTCGAGCGGGGCGGGCAGGGTCGCGGCGGCCACGCCGGCGGCGATGTCCTCGTAGACGAGGCGGTGCAGGGACCGGAAGTAGCCACCGAGCACCACGATGCGGGGGTTGAAGACGTTCAGCACGCCGGCCAGGCCCTCGCCGATGCGCCGTCCGATGACCCTCAGCGCCGGTGTCGGCTCGGCGAACCCGTCGAGGACCTCGTGGAGCGAGGCGACGTCGTCGGTGGAGCAGCCGATCGCGCGGGCGATGGCGTGGGCGCCGACCTCGGTCTCCCAGCAGCCCCGGTTGCCGCAGTGGCAGGCGGCCCCGTCCGGGTCGAGCACCAGGTGGCCGATCTCGCCCGCGTAGCCGCCGGCACCCTCGAGCCGGTGGCCCCCCGCGATGATGCCGGCCCCGACCCCGACGTTGCCGGAGACGAAGATCAGGTCGTCGATGCCGACGCCCACGCCGCGGCCGTGCTCGGCGAGCGCGCCGAGGTCGGCGTCGTTGGCCAGCGAGATCGGCACGTCCAGCCCGAGGGCGGCCAGGATGATGGAGCCCGCCGAGACGTCCACCCAGCCGAGGTTGGGTGCCAGACGGACCAGGCCGTCGCTACGGCGGACCAGGCCGGGCACGCTCATCCCGATGCCGAGCAGGGCGGCGCCGCGGGGGGCGTCGCGCACCACGGCCCGCGCCAGGGCGGCGATCTCGGCGCCGACCTGCCAGGCCTCCGCGCGGGTGTCGACGCGCCCGTGGCTGCGCTGGTGGATCACGCCGCCGAGACCCACGCGGGCGACCTCGACGCGGTCGACGCCGAGGTCGACGGCCACGACGTAGGGACCGTCGGGGGCGAGGGCGACGTACGCCGAGGGGCGACCGGCGCCCTGGCGCGACTGTCGTACGTCGGGCGGCGCGTCGCCCACCGTGGTCACGCCGAGCGACATCAGCTCGGCGACGAGACCGCCGATCGTGCTGCGGTTCAGGCCCATGGCGGCGGTGAGCTCGGCGCGCGAGACCGTGCCGCTGAGGTGGACCTGGCGCAGCATCGCGGCCAGGTTGTGACGCCGTACGCCCTCCTGGTTGGTCCCCGTCCCGGTGCGCCGTGCTGTGTCCACGGCCCCGGCCTAGATGCCGGCGGCGGAGCGCCGACGGCGCGAGATGGCATCGACGCTCGCGGCCAGCAGCAGCACGCCACCGGTGACGAGGAAGTTGATGTAGCTCGCCTGGTTGAGCAGGCCCAGGCCGTTGGCGATGGTCGCGATCACGACCCCTCCGATCACGGCGTGGATCGCGCGGCCCTTGCCGCCGAACAGGCTGGTGCCGCCGATGACCGCGGCCCCCACGGCGTAGAGCAGCGTGTTGCCGCCGCCGGAGGCCGTGGAGACCTTGCCGGTGTAGGAGGACTGGACGATGCCGCTGACCGCGGCCATGCCCGAGCACAGCACGAAGGCGTAGACGCGCATCCGCAGCACGTTGATGCCGGCGCGACGAGCGGCCTCGGCGTTGCCGCCGACCGCGTAGAGGTGGCGACCGAAGGTGGTGCGGTCGAGCACGAAGGTCCACAGGACCAGCAGGGCGACCACGACCGGGAGCACGTAGGGGATGCCCGCGATGGGGAAGTTGGGGTTGAGGCTGCGGTTGATGTTCAGCATCGCGGTGAGGCCGAGGATGACGACGCCGACGACGCCGACCTTGAGCAGCACCAGGCTCATCGGGTCGTGCTGGAGGTCGTTGGCGACCTTGCGGCGGTAGGAGAGCACCGACCCGACGCCGAAGGCGATCGCCAGGACCACCGCGGCGATCCAGCCCGCGGTCACGGGGACGTTGCTGATGGTCAGTCCTCGGATGACGGGGTCGGAGACCCGCACCGAGCCGACGTCGCCGATCAGCTTCAGGATCACTCCCTGCAGCCCCAGGAAGAAGGCCAGGGTCACGACGAAGGAGGGGATGCCGAGGCGCGAGACGAGCTCACCGATGACCATGCCGATGAAGCCGCCGACGACGAGTGCGGCCAGCACCGCGAGGTACCACGGCAGACCGCGGTCGACGATGAACTGTGCGGCCACGGTGGCCGCGACCCCGCCCGCGACCCCGGCGGACAGGTCGATCTCACCGAGCAGGAGGACGAAGACCAGACCCATGGCGAGCAGGCAGATCGGTCCGGCCTGCGTGACCAGGTTGGCCATGTTGAGCAGGGAGAAGAAGTCGGGGCTGGCGAGTCCGAAGACGATCAGCAGCACCACGAGGCCCAGGAGGGCAGGCAGCGAGCCGACGTCACCGCCCTTGAGTCGTCCGAGGTAGTCGCGGACCGAGTCGCCGAGCGTCGCGGCGGAGCGGCTGTCGCTGGCGAAGTCGCTGTCGGCCTGCCCGGTCTTGCTGGTGCTACCGGTGCTGGTGGTGTCGGGGGTGGTGCTCATGGTGGCGGCCTCTCCGGATGGGCTGGATGACGTCAGACGGTGGTGGAGTCGTGGACTCCGAGCGAGCCGCTGCGGCCCGCGGTGATCAGCTCGACGACCTGGCTGTTGTTGACCTCGGAGGTCGCCACGTCGGCGGCGACGCTGCCGAGGTAGAGCGCGGTGATGCGGTCGGCGACCTCGAAGACGTCGCCCATGTTGTGCGAGATGAGCACCACGCCCAGGCCGCGGTCGGCGAGGCGCCGCACGAGGTCGAGCACCTGGCGGGTCTGCGCCACGCCCAGGGCTGCGGTCGGCTCGTCGAGCAGCACGATGCGGGAGTTCCACAGCACCGCCTTGGCGATGGCCACGGTCTGGCGCTGGCCGCCGGAGAGGCTGGCCACGGACTGGCGCACGGACTTGACCGTGCGGACCGAGAGCGAGGCGAGGGTCTCGCGGGCCCGGGACTCCATCTCGGTCTCGTCCAGGACGAGGCCCTTGCGGGTCTCGCGGCCCAGGAACATGTTCTCGACGATGTCGAGGTTGTCGCACAGGGCGAGGTCCTGGTAGACGACCTCGACACCGAGGTCGGCGACGTCGCGCGGTCCGCTGACCTCGACGGCCTTGCCGTCGAAGAGGTACTCGCCGTTGTCGCGGCCGTAGATGCCGGCGATCACCTTGACCAGGGTCGACTTGCCGGCCCCGTTGTCCCCGACGAGCGCGGTGACCTGCCCGGGGTAGACCGAGAAGTCGACGTCGTGCAGGACGTGGGCGTTGCCGAAGCTCTTGTTGACACCCCGCAGCTGCAGGAGTGGTTCGGTCGACATGGGCATACCTCCGGGCGGCAGTGGGACGTGGCACGTGCGGGTGGTGCTGCGATCGGGGGCGTGGCCTCACGCGCCGGCGGTGGCCGGTGCCGCGTGAGACCCACCCTCGTACCTCAGCTGACGGAGCGGAGGATCAGGAGATCCCGGCCGCCTTGCAGGGCTTGGCGAACTTGCCGACGCACACGTCGGAGGCCAGCTGGCCGCCGTCGTCGATGACGTCCTTGACCGTGTCCTTGGTGATGGAGACCGGGTCGAGCAGGATCGAGGGCACGTCGCGGTCGCCGGTGGCGTCGTTGGTCGTGCCGTTGGTCTCCGCCTCGCCGCCCTGGGCCAGGGCGATCGCGGCCTCGGCGAGAGCGCTGGCCTCCTGGGTGGCGGACTTGTAGACCGTCATGCACTGGGTGCCGACGAGGATGTTCTGCAGACCCTCGACCGTCGCGTCCTGACCGGTGACCGGGACCTCGCCCGCGGCGCCGTTCTTCTGCAGGATCGAGATGGCGGAACCGCCGAGACCGTCGTTGGCGGCGTAGACGCCCTGCACGTCACCCTTGGCCTGGGTGTAGAGCTGCTCGAAGATCGTCACGGCCTGGTCGTTGTCCCAGTCCGGCACGGCCTGCTCGCCGACGTTGGTGTAGGTGCCGACCTCGTCCAGCACGCTGTGGGCGCCCTCGGAGAACAGCGTCGCGTTGTTGTCGGTGGGCGAGCCGTTGAGGTAGATGATGTTGGCGTCCACGTCGCCGAGGCAGTCCGCGAGGCCCTGGCCCTGCAGCTCGCCGA
Source organism: uncultured Actinomycetota bacterium (assembly GCA_963714475.1). GTDB lineage: Bacteria > Actinomycetota > Actinomycetes > Propionibacteriales > Nocardioidaceae > Nocardioides. The sequence continues at coordinate 660,996 of CAVQOP010000001.1, read as the reverse complement.
CCTTGGTGTTGTCGTAGGAGACGTAGTAGTCCGCGGAGCCGCCCAGCGTGAGGCGGTCGTAGTCGATCGTCTTGACGCCCTGGGTGGCTGCCTTCTCCTGGATGGCCGCGCCCGAGTCGGAGTCGAGGTTGACGATCGCGAGGACGGTGACACCGCTGGCGATCATGCCGTCGGCGATCTGCGCCATCTTGTCCGCGTCACCCTCGGCGTTCTGGATGTCGGACTCGACGCCCGCGTCGTCGAACGCCTGCTGCAGTGCCGGGCGGTCCGCGCTCTCCCAGCGGACCGACGACTTGGTGTCAGGCAGGATGACACCGATCTTGCCGGCGCCCGAGTCGGACGAGCCGCCGTCCGAGGCGCTGTCGGTCTCGGAGCTGCCGCCGCACGCGGCGAGCGAGAACGCCAGACCGATCGTGGCCAGCGCAGCCAAACCCTTGTTTCGCTTCACGCGATCCTCCTGTTGATCCTCCGTGCGGCCCGATGGCCTCCACGCCTTTTGTTGTGTGACACAACATATGACGTGGCGGACGTCACGTAAAGGGTCAAAAGGCCCGTGACCGAATCGTGATCTGGGCGCGATGCGGTCCAGGTGGGGTCGTTCAATATGTTCGACCAGACAACAAACGGCGGAGCCTGGCCGTCGACGACCAGGCATCGAGCAACCAGGCACGCCTGCCGGGACGCCCGCCTCAGTCGCGCTGCGGCGGTACGCCGTAGAGCGTGGAGCGCTCGCGGACCGGGCGGCCGATGCCGGCGCCGATCGCGGTGAGCTCGGCGACGGTCTTGGCCGAGCCGTGCTGGGAACCGGCCATCCGCGAGATGGTCTCCTCCATCAGCGTGCCGCCGAGGTCGTCGGCTCCGGCACGCAGCATGGCGCGGGTGCCCTCGACCCCGAGCTTGACCCACGAGGTCTGGACGTGGTCGATGCGCCCGTGGAGCAGGATCCGCGCCATCGCGTGCACGGCGAGGTTGTCGCGCATCGTGGGGCCGGGGCGGGCGACGCCCGCGAGGTAGATCGGCGCCGAGGTGTGCACGAAGGGCAGCGGCACGAACTCGGTGAACCCGGCGTTGCCGTGCTCGCGCGCGGTGTCCTGGACCCCGCAGAGCACCCGCAGGTGCGCGACCCAGTGGCGCGGGTGGTCGACGTGGCCGTACATCATCGTCGAGGTCGTCGGCAGCCCCACGCGGTGCGCGGTCGAGACCACGTCGACCCAGCTCGCCGTGGGCAGCTTGCCCTTGGTGAGCACCCACCGGACCTCGTCGTCGAGGATCTCCGCCGCGGTGCCCGGCAGCGAGCCGAGCCCGGCCTCGCGGGCCTTGATCAGGAAGTCCTCGACCGACAGGCCGGTCCGCACGGTGGCGTTGACGACCTCCATCGGCGAGAAGGCGTGCACGTGCATGGCCGGGACCCGACGGCGTACCGCGGCGGCGAGGTCGGTGTAGGCGCTGCCGGGCAGCTCGGGGTCGATCCCGCCCTGCATGCACACCTCGCTGGCGCCGAGGTCCCACGCCTGCGCGGCCCGGTCGGCCACCTCCTCCAGGCTCAGGGAGTAGGCGTCGGCGTCGGTGCGTCGCTGGGCGAACGCGCAGAACCGGCAGCCGACGTAGCAGACGTTGGTGAAGTTGATGTTGCGGTTGACGACGTAGGTCACCTCGTCCCCGACGACCTCGCGCCGCAGGTCGTCGGCGAGGCGGCAGACCTCGCCCAGCAGGTCGCCCTCGGCGGTCATCAGGGTCAGGGCGTGCTCGTCGTCGAGCCCGCCCGGGTCGGCCTCGGCGGCCCGCAGCGCCTCGCGGCCGTGCGCGTGCAGCACCGCGGGGGTGCCGGTCGCGCTCGCAGCCTCGGCGACCGCCTCCCAGTCGCCGTAGACCGAGGTGAAGTCCGAGCGCCGGTCCTCGCTGCGGCCCTGGTCGTCCACGCCCGTGTGCAGGTCGGTGCGCCCACGTCCGGGCCCGGTGGTGGCGAAGCCGCCGTCGGGCTCCTGCCACACCCGGCCCGTCGGGCGTACGCCGTCCCGCGCGAGGCCGTCGGGCCCGGCCAGGGCCTCGACGTGGGCGAGGACGCGCGGGTCGATCCACGGCTCGCCGTCCTCGAGGGCGGCGCGCACGTAGGAGGGGTGCACGGTCAGCCGGGCGCGGAGGGTGAAGCCGCTCGCGGCGCTCATCGCGCGCAGGCCTTCGAGCGAGGGCCAGGGTCGCTCGGGGTTGACGTGGTCGGGGGTCAGGGGCGACACGCCGCCCCAGTCGTCGACGCCGGCCTCCACCAGGGCGCGACCCTCGGCGAGGTCCACGAGGTTGGGCGGGGCCTGGACCCGGGCGCGGGGGCCCAGGACGAGGCGGGTGACGGCGATCGCGGCGCGGTACTCGTCGAGGTCGAGGTCGTCGCGGTGGCGCATCGCGGTGTCGGGCTTGGCCCGGAAGTTCTGGACGATGACCTCCTGGACGGCGCCGTAGCGCCGCGAGGTCGCGCGGAGCGCGAAGATCGTCTCGGCGCGCTCGGAGAGGGTCTCGCCGATCCCGACGAGCAGGCCGGTGGTGAACGGCACCGAGAGCCGCCCGGCGTCCTCGAGGACCCGCAGCCGGACGGCGGGGTCCTTGTCGGGGGAGCCGAAGTGCGCGAGGCCCCGGGTCTCGAACAGGCGACGGCTGGTCGTCTCCAGCATCATCCCCATCGAGGGCGAGACGGGCTTGAGCCGGTTCATCTCCTCCCAGCTCAGGACGCCGGGGTTGAGGTGCGGCAGCAGCCCGGTCTCCTCGAGGACCTGCACCGCCAGGGCCCGGACGTAGGACAGGGTCGAGTCGTGGCCCTGCGCGTCGAGCCAGGCCCGTGCCTCGGGCCACCGCTCCTCGGGTCGGTCGCCGAGCGTGAAGAGGGCCTCCAGGCAGCCGAGCTCGGCGCCGCGTCGGGCGATGTCGAGGACCTCGTCGGGACTCAGGTACGGCGACCGCCCCGCGCGCTCGGCCTGGTCCGGGGTCTCGACGAAGGTGCAGTAGTGGCAGCGGTCCTGGCAGAGCCGGGTGACGGGCACGAACACCTTGGGGGAGTAGGTGATCACCCCGGGCCGCCCGGCCGCCACGAGCCCGGCGTCGCGCACCCGCGCGGCCGCCTCGCACAGACGGTCGAGGTCGTCACCGCCCGCCGCGAGGAGGGCGGTCGCCTCGGCCGGGTCCAGCGCGGCCCCGCGGTCGACCCGGGCCAGCGCCCGGCGTACCTGCTGGGGGGTGGGGGCCTCCGGGGCCGCTGGGGTGGTCTGGCTCATCACGTCCAGGCTACGCCGGGTGGGGCCGTCTCAGGCCCGGTGGGCGCCGCCGGCGGGGGTGGCTCCCGGGCCCTCGGCGCGGGCCAGCCGGCTCGGCCACCAGATGCGCGGCCCGAGCAGGTGGCAGACGGCCGGGACGAGCAGCGAGCGCACGACCAGGGTGTCGAGGAGGACGCCGAAGGCGACGATGAACGCGATCTCGGCGAGGAACAGGATCGGGACCACCCCGAGCGCGGCGAAGGTGGCCGCGAGCACGACGCCGGCCGAGGTGATCACGCCGCCCGTGACCGCGAGTCCCTTGACGATCGCCGGCCGGGTGCCGCGCACGAACGTCTCCTCCCGGACCCGCGTCATCAAGAAGATCGAGTAGTCGATGCCGAGCGCGACGAGGAAGACGAACCCGATCAGCACCGTCGAGGGGTCCGAGGAGGGGAAGTCGAAGACGTAGGTGAAGACCAGGGCGGACACCCCGAGCGTCGCGGCGAACGAGAGCACGTTGGCCGCGATGATGACGGCGGCGGAGAGCAGCGAGCGCAGCAGCAGTGCGAGCACCACGAAGATCACCACCAGGATCGTCGGGATCACGATCGAGCGGTCCCGTGCGGTGGTGTCGAGGGTGTCGATCTGGATGGCCGTCGCCCCGCCCACCAGGATGGCGGGGTCGATCGCGGCGAGCTCCTCGCGCAGCTGCTCCACGGTGCGGGTGGCGGCCAGGGAGTCCGCCGGGTCGGCCAGGGTGGCCAGGACGATCGTGCGGCCGTCGGTGACCAGCGGCTGTGCCTGGTCCTGCGGCGAGGGGATCGCCAGCACCGGGGGCGGGCCGAACGGGTTCTGGCTGGCGACGCCGTCGGCCTCGCTCAGCGTGGAGATCACCCGGTCCGTCTCGGCCTGGGGCACCACGACCTGCACCGGGCTCGCCGAGTCGGCCTCGAAGTGGGCGGTCAGCACCTCCTGGGCGCTGACCGACTCCTCCGCGGTCAGGAACAGCTCGGTCTGCGGGACGGGGTCCTCGTTGAGGGTGACCACGAAGGCCGCGGCGGTGCCGAGCACGATCGTCGTCACGACCGCGACCGCGGTCGCCCGGGTCGCGACCAGCCTCGCGACGCCGGCCCAGACCCCACGCTCGTCGCCGTGCGGACTGCCCAGCGCGGGCTGGAGCGGCCAGAAGGCGCGTCGTCCGAGCAGCACCAGGGCGGCCGGGAGGAGGGTCAGCGAGCTCAGCATCGCCCCGGCGATCCCGAGCGCGCCGACCGGCCCGAGCCCGGCGAGGCTGGAGAGGTCGGAGAGCAGCAGGCACAGCAGACCGAGGATCACCGTCGCTCCGGAGGCCACCACCGGCTCCCAGGACCCCCGCAGGGCCAGCCGCATGGCGTCGTACGACGACGCGGTGTCGCGCAGGGCCTCGCGGAACCGCGAGACGATCAGCAGCGAGTAGTCGGTGGCCGCACCGATGGCCAGGATGAACAGGATGCCCTGGCTCTGGCCGTTGAGGTCGATGACGTCATCGACCGCGAGGGCGTAGACGACCGCGGAGGCCACGCCCAGGCCCAGGACGGCGGAGACCAGGACGACCAGCGGCAGCACGGGCGAGCGGTAGACGACGACCAGGATCACGAAGACGACCACGAGCGCGACCAGGAGGAGGATCCCGTCGATGGCGCCGAAGGCGTCGACGAAGTCGGCGAGCACCCCGCCCTGACCGCCGGCGAGCGCGGTGAGACCGGGTGGTGCGTCGTCGAGCACCGCCCGGATGCCCTCGACCGCGCTGACGACCTCCTCGCCGTCCGGGGCGGACAGCTGGACCACGAGCTGGCCGGCCTCGCCGTCGGAGGAGACCTCGAGCCGGCCGACACCGTCGGGTGCCACGCCCTCGACCTCGGCCAGGGCCGGACGCAGCTCGGCGATCGCGGTCCGGTCGGCGCGGGTCAGGCCGGTCTCGCGCTCGACGGCGACCGTCACCGGGAGGGTCTCCTGCCCCACGGCCCGCACGACCAGGTCGAGCACCTCGGTCGACTCGGCGCTGCGGGGCAGGAAGCCGGCGTTGTCGTTCTCCTGGACGGCGGTGAGCTGACCGGCGAACGAGCCGAGCGGCCCGCCGAGGAGCAGCCAGAGCACGACGACGACGACCGGCAGCAGCCAGCGCCGCGACGGCTTCCGCGGCTGCTCGGGCGACGGTCCCGCGGACCGGGGCGGGCTCGCCGCAGGCTCATCCATGCCACGATCCTCCCTCAGGTGCCTGCTCACCCGTGCAGCGACCGGCCACTCCGGCCGGGCTCGGGTCCGGAGGTCCTGCGCGACGAGCACGTCGGCTGAGCCGGTCGGGGCGGTCGGGGCGGTCGGGGTCGGTGCCGGGGCGGCGCGGTCGCACCGGTGGGAACACCCGGCTGGCCGGGTGTTCTGGAGCCTGTCGGCCTTTGCAACAGCCGACAGGCTCGAGGAACAGCCGACAGGTACGGCGCCTCAGACGCCCAGCGAGCGACCGATGATCTCCTTCTGGATCTCGGTGGTGCCGCCGTAGATGGTCTGGATCCGGGCGTCGACGTAGGCCTTGGCGATCGGGTACTCGCTCATGTAGCCGTAGCCGCCGTGCAGCTGGACGCCCTGGTCGGTCAGCCGCTTCTGCAGCTCGGTGGTCCACCACTTGGCCATCGAGGCCAGTGCGGTGTCGACCTCACCGGCGTTGAGCTTGGTGACGCAGTCGTTGACGAAGACCCGGGCGATGTGGACCTCCGTGGCCATCTCGGCCAGCAGGAACCGGTTGTGCTGGAAGCTGCCGATCGCGCGGCCGAAGGCCTGGCGCTCCTTGGCGTAGTCCAGGCACAGGTCGAGCACGTGCTCGCAGGCGCCCACGGCGATGGCGGCGATCGAGATCCGCTCCTGCGGCAGGTTCTGCATCAGGTAGACGAAGCCCCGGCCCTCCTCGCCGAGCAGGTTCTCCTTGGGCACCGCGACGTTGTCGAAGAACAGCTCGGCGGTGTCCTGTGCCTTCAGGCCCACCTTGTCCAGGTTGCGCCCGCGCTCGAAGCCCGCCATGCCACGCTCCACGACGAGCAGGCTGATGCCCTGGTGGCCCGCGTCGGGGTCGGTGCGGACCACGACGACGACCAGGTCGCTCATGATGCCGTTGCTGATGAACGTCTTCGAGCCGTTCACCACGTAGTGGTCGCCCTTGTCGACCGCGCTCGTGCGGATCCCCTGGAGGTCCGAGCCCGCCCCGGGCTCGGTCATCGCGATGGAGGAGATCAGCGAGCCGTCGACCAGGCCGGGCAGCCAGCGCTGCTTCTGCTCGGGCGTCGCCAGGGTGCTGATGTAGGGCACGATGATGTCGGTGTGGACCGGGAAGCCCAGGCCGTTGGCCCCGACCTTGGCGATCTCCTCGGCGACGACCATGTTGTAGCGGAAGTCCTTGATCCCGGCGCCGCCGTAGGTCTCCTCGACGTCGAAGCACAACAGGCCCTGCTCGCCGGCCGCCGTCCAGACCTCCCGGCTGACCTGGCCGTCCTTCTCCCACTGCTGGTGGTGGGGCACGACCTCGCGCTCGAGGAACGCGCGCATCGTCGCGCGGAAGTCCTCGTGCTCGACCTCGTAGATCGACGGACGTCCGGGCATCGAGCACCTCCGGTGGGGGGACGGGCTGGTGGTCAGAACACTGACAGCAGGACTGTCACGATTCAAGGGGGTGCGTACGCCGTCCCCGCGGGCTCAGCCGACCATGTCCTTGAGCGCCTCGATCGTGCGCACCGGGTCGTCGGAGGCGGGCGAGACCTGGAGCCGCGTGACGCCGGCCTCGCGGAAGGCCTCGACGCGCTCGCGCACGTAGGACTCGGGTCCGACCAGGTTGCCGGCCTCGAGCCAGGCACGGGGGACGGCGGCCTCGGCCTCCTTCTTCCTGCCGTCGAGGTAGAGGTCCTGGATCGTGTTCGCCTCGGCCTCGAAGCCGTACTCGCACGCGAGCTCGTGGTAGAAGTTCTTGCCCCGCGCGCCCATGCCACCGACGTAGAGCGCGTACGTCGGGCGCAGGTGGTCGAGCAGCCCCTCGACGTCGTCACCGATCGCGACCATCCCGCCGGCGCTGATCTCCAACGGCGCGAGGTCGGCCGAGCGCAGGGCGGCGCCGGCGGCGAGCGCGTCACCCCACACCTCGTGCGCCCGCTCGGGCAGGAACAGGAACGGCAGCCAGCCGTCGGCGACCTCGGCGGTCATCTCGACGTTCTTCTGGCCCAGGGCCGCGACCCACAGCGGCACCACCGGGCGCTCCGGGACGGTGAGCAGCTTCAGCGGCTTGCCCAGGCCGAGACCCTCCCCGGCGGGCAGCGGCACCGTGACGCTGCGACCCTCGTAGCGCAGCGGCTCGCGGCGCAGACCCATCCGCAGGATCTCGATGACCTCGCGCGTGCGACCCAGCGGGCGGGCGTACGGCATCGCGTGGAAGCCCTCGATGACCTGGGGCCCCGAGGCGCCGAGGCCGATCACCGCGCGGCCGCTCGAGACGTTGTCGAGACCGGCGGCGGTCTGCAGCAGCGCCGCGGGCGTGCGGGAGTAGACGTTGAGGATCCCGGCGCCGATCTCGACGGTCTCCGTGCGCGCGGCGATGTAGCCCATCAGCGTGGGGGAGTCGAAGCCGTAGGCCTCCGCGACCCACACGGTGTCGAGCCCGGCCTTCTCCAGGGAGGCGACCTGGTCGGCGGCCTCGCGGGGGTTGCCGGAGTAGGACAGCGGCATGGACAGCTTCACGAGGGCCTCCGACGGCGGTGCGACAGGCTGGGTGCGACAGGCTGGACGAGCGGGTCCGCCGAGGCTGGCCTAGCCCGGCAACATCTTCAAGGCCTCGCCGAGGTCGTCGGACAGGCTGGCGGCGTACTCGGTGGTGAGGTGGTCCTGGTCGCGGTAGGTCAGCGTGCCGCCGACGACCACCGGGCACTCGCCCTCGAAGCACAGCCACTTCGTCGGGTCGACGACCTCGACCCCGGTCCGCAGCGCGGAGTCGACCCCGACGTCGGCCAGGGCCTGGGAGCGGGCGACGGGGGTGAACAGGCAGTCCTCGAGGCTGAAGAACTCGGTCAGGCACGACCCGGGGTCGTCGGCCGACTTCGGCACGTCGCGCAGCAGGACGACCCGCTGAGCGGCGTCCTGCAGCTCGGTGAAGAGCTCGTCGTAGCCGTCGGCGAGCGGCGGGCTGACGTCCTCGAGCGACTCCACCCGCCCGGCGTCGGTGTAGACGCCGTTGACGGGCGGTGACGAGGCGACCACGACGAGGTCGGGGTTGATGAACTTGACCTGGTCGATGACCCAGTCGTGGAAGTCGTCGCACTCGGTGAACGCGCGCGCCTCCTCGACCGGGGCGACGGTGACGTGGGCGGCCGTGCACTGGCTCTTGACGAGGTAGTAGGCCTTCCACCCGGCCTTGACGGTGATCTTGTCGAAGGCGGGGATCCACGCGCGGGCGTGGGAGTCCCCGATCACGACCACGGTGCGGTCGCCGGTCACCGAGCCGCGGGGGCACAGCGCGCGGACGTCCTCGCGGTAGTCGCAGGCGCCGGTGTCGGCGATGGAGTCGCGCAGGTTGAGCAGGTCCGGGGTGAGGTCGCTCGGCACCGGGGCATCCTGGCGGGCGGCCTCGACCGAGGCCTCGACCAGCGCCTCGGCCCCCCGGTCGCCGCGGGCACCGGCCGCGATGGCGGGGTTGTCGCCGAACTCGCCGCCGCGGTAGTCGGTCCAGGCCCAGCCACCCACGCAGGTCACCGCGATCAGGCCCAGGCTCACCGGGTAGAGCACGAGCGACCGGCTCACCCGTTCGCGCTTGGCGGTGCGCGCCGTGCGGAACGGCGTCTCGACGAAGTGGAAGGTCAGCGCGGACAGCAGGACCGTGACGGTGAGCGCGATGCCGACTTCGACCGGCGTCAGGGACCGGCCGAGGACGCGCTCGGGCAGGATCAGGGCGGGCCAGTGCCACAGGTAGAGCGAGTAGGACCAGTCGCCGATGGCCCGCATCGGGCGGCTCTCGAGCAGGTACGCCGTGACCGGGCGGACGCTGCCGCCGCCGGCCACGAGCAGGGCCGCGGTGCCGAGCACCGGGAGGGCCGCGGCGTACCCGGGGAAGGCGGTCTCCGCGCTGTAGAGCAGGCACGCGGCCAGGATCGAGGCGAGGCCCGCCAGACCCAGCGCGGAGGCGACGAAGCGGCTCATCCGGCGCAGCGCCCGGTGCGTGATGAGGGCGACCAGGGCGCCGACGCCGAGCTCCCAGGCGCGCGTGAAGGTCGAGAAGTACGCCGACGCGGGGGTGGTCCCGGTCTGGACGACCGACCAGGCGAAGGAGGCCCCGGTGATCACGAGCAGCATCACGAGGATCGCCGTGCGCGGCAGCGGGCGCTCACGGCGCAGCGGGCCGCGACCACCGCCGAGGCGCCGCGCGAGCGACACGAGCCCGAGGCACCCGAGCAGCAGCAGCGGCCACGCCACGTAGAACTGCTCCTCCACGGCCAGCGACCAGTAGTGCTGCAGCGGCGAGGCCCCGAAGCCCTGGGTGAAGTAGTAGACGTCCTGGTTGGAGAAGTGGACGTTGCCGGCGAAGAGGCTGACCCAGATCGCGTCGACGATCGTCTGCCGGGCGTCGATGACGGGCAGCCAGAGCAGGGACAGCAGGACGGTGGCGATCGTCACCACGCTCGCCGCGGGCAGGATCCGCCGTGCCCGCCGGGCCCAGAAGGTCGCCAGCGAGAGGGTCCGACGCTCGGCGATCTCGCGGTAGAGCAGGCCCGAGATCAAGAACCCGGAGACGACGAAGAAGACATCGACCCCGACGAAGCCGCCGGGCAGCAGGGTGAGTCCGGCGTGCGCGACGATGACCACGAGGACGGCGACGGCGCGCAGTCCCTGGACGTCGTCGCGGATCGTCTTCGAGTCCCCCATCATCACTTCTCGTCTGGTCTCCCGAGACTACCAAAGGCGAGGGTGGCTCGATCACGGTTTCCCCCACTGCCACGATGGCCCCATGAGCGTCGACTCCGACCCGGTCCCCACCCCTGACGAGGACGCTCCCGGCACCGCACCACCCCGGCCCGTGGTGGGGGTCGTCGGGGGGACCGGACCGCAGGGCAGGGGCCTGGCCTACCGCTTCGCCCGCGGCGGCTACGACGTGGTCCTCGGCTCCCGCTCGGCCGAGCGCGCCGAGCCCGTCGCGGCGGAGGTCCGGGCCCGGCTCGAGGAGGTTCCCGGCGCCGGGACGGTGAGCGGCGCGGCCAACGACGAGGCCTGCCGTCGCGCCGGTGTCGTGGTGCTCGCGGTGCCCTACGACGGTCACGACGAGCTGGTCGCCGCGCTGCCGCTCGAGGAGCGGATCGTGGTCTCCTGCGTCAATCCCCTCGCCTTCGACAAGCGCGGCGCCCACGGCGTCGCCATCGACGGCGGTGAGGGCTCGGCGGCCGAGAGCGCCCAACGCCTCGCGCCCGAGGCGACGGTCGTGGGCGCCTTCCACCACGTGTCCGCGGTGACGTTGTGGGGGGACGCCGACTACCTCGACGGCGAGGACGTGCTCGTCGTCGGTGACTCCCGCGAGGCCAAGGAGGTCGTCATGGAGCTGGCCCGCACCGTGACCTCGCGCCCGGGTGTCGACGCCGGCAAGCTGCGCCTGGCCCGCCAGCTCGAGCCGCTGACCGCCGTGCTGATCTCGATCAACCGTCGGTACAAGACGCACTCCGGGCTGCGCGTCCACGGGTTGTGAGCCCGGTGACCTACGTCGTCGAGCCGATCGAGCTGCGGGAGCGGTCCGAGGAGCAGCTGGACGCGCTGTTCGGCGACGGGTTCCCGGCGTTCATCACCGCCGACGCCGAGGTCAAGCGTCACATCGGGGCCGTGCGGGAGCACTTCGCCGACCTCGAGCTGGTGCTGCTCGACCGTGACCGTGACCGTGACCGGGACGGGGAGGAGCTGGTGGCGGCTGCGTGGGGAGTGCCCATCGCCTGGACGGGCGAGGTCGCCGACCTGCCCGGCGGGTTCACCGACGCGATGCGGCGCTCGGTCGAGGGTCACGGCTCCGTGCGACCCGACACGTTCGTCGTGATGGCCGCGCAGGTCCACCCGGACCGGCGCGGGCAGGGGGTCGCGGCCGCGGCACTGACGGCCCTGCGCGAGCTCGCCGGCGAGCGGGGCTGGGCGCGGGTCCTGGCCCCGGTGCGACCGACCCTGAAGGCGCGCTACCCGACGATCCCCGTCGACGAGTTCGCCCGGTGGAGGCGCGACGACGGCACCGCGCTCGACCCGTGGCTGCGGACCCACGAGCGCATCGGCGCCCGTGTCGTCGCGACGGCTCCGGCCTCCCAGACGATGACCGGGACGGTCGCCGAGTGGGAGGGGTGGACCGGCCTGGCCCTGCCCGGGTCCGGCCGCTACGTCATCCCCGACGGTCTCGCCCTGCTCGAGGTCGACCTCGAGGCCGACCTGGGCACGTACGTCGAGCCCGGGGTGTGGATGCGCCACCCCGACGCCTGCTGAGTCGGCGGACGTCGTGTGCCCCACACCGACCCGGTGACCGGTCTCAGGCACACGACCCGTACGCCGTCCGGGGACCGGCCGTGCCCGACCGGTCACGCGTGCGGTGAGCCGTGCCAGCTCTCCCAGAGCGCGGCGTACGACCCGCCGGCGGCGACCAGCTCGTCGTGCGTGCCGAGCTCGGCGACGCGGCCGTCCTCGACGACGGCGACCCGGTCGGCGTCGTGGGCCGAGAAGAGCCGGTGCGCGATCGCGACGACGGTGCGGCCCTCGAGGACGGCGGCCAGGGAGCGCTCGAGGTGGCGGGCCGCGCGGGGGTCGATCAGCGAGGTCGCCTCGTCGAGGACCAGCGTGTGGGGGTCGGCGAGGACGAGCCGGGCGAGCGCCACCTGCTGGGCCTGCGCCGCGGTCAGCGCGCGCCCACCGGAGCCGACCACGGTGGCCAGGCCGTCGGGCAGCGCCTCGGCCCACTCCAGCGCATCGACCGCGGCCAACGCCTCGCGCACCTCGCTCTCGCCCGCCCCCGCCGGCGCCGCGAGCGCGACGTTGTCGAGCACGGTGCCGACGAAGACGTGGTGCTCCTGGGTGACGAGCGCGACGTGGCCGCGGAGCTCGTCGAGGTCGAGGCCGACGAGGTCGACCCCGCCGACGGTGACCTCGCCGGTGCGGGGCGGGTGGATGCCGGCCAGCAGTCGCCCGAGCGTGGACTTGCCCGCGCCGGACGGGCCCACGACGGCGAGACGCTCGCCGACCCCGATGCTGAGGTCCAGCCCGTGCAGCACGTCGTGGCCCTCGCGGTAGGCGAAGCGCAGGTCGCGCGCCACGAGCTGCTCGCCGTCGGGCTCGCGTCCGGAGGCCGTCCGGTCGTCGGGCACGTCGGCCACCCCGAGCAGCCGGGCGAGGGAGGCGGCGCCGACCTGGAGCTCGTCGAGGATGCTCACGATCCGGTCGACGGGGTCGATGAGCATCTGGACGTACAGGGTCGCCGCGGTGACCTCGCCCAGCGACACCTGCCCGCGGCTGGCCAGCCAGCCGCCGAGCAGCAGCGTGCCGACCAGGGGCAGCAGGTAGCCGATCTCCATGCTGGGGAAGAAGAACGTCCGCAGCCGCAGCGTGTAGCGCTCGGCGGCGTACGACGCCGCGATGTCGTCGTCGGTCACGCGGGTCCGCTGCTCGCCCAGCCCGAGCGCCTCGACGGTGCGCGCGCCCTCGACGGTCTCGCTCAGGCCTGCGGTGATCCGGCTGTAGCTCGCGTTCTCGGCGAGGTAGCCGTCCTTGGCGCGACCGAGGTACCACCGCAGCCCGATCGCCACCGGGGGCACGCCGAGCAGGCACGGCAGCAGCACCCACCACCCCACGCTCACCGCCGCGACGAGCGTGAGGGCCGCGGTGACCACGCCGATCAGCCAGTCCGGGAGGGCGAAGCGCACCGAGTAGCCGAGCTGGTCGACGTCGCGCCCGGCGCGGGTCATCAGGTCGCCCGACCCCGCCGACTCGACCACGCCGAGGGGCAGGTCGAGGGTGTGCTCGACGAAGTCCTCGCGCAGGTCCGCGAGGACCTCCTCACCGAGCACCTGGCTGACGTAGCGGGCGTAGCGGGTCAGCACGCCCTGCGCGAGCAGGAACCCAGCGAGCAGGATCGCGGTGCGGTCGACGACGGCCAGGGTGGTGCCGTCCTGCACCGCCTGGACCAGGTCGCCGAGCAGCCGGGGAGCGGCGAGGGCGGCGAGCGCGGCCAGCCCGTGCAGCAGCACGGCGCCGCCGAGCACCCGGGGGTGGCGGCGGGCCAGCGCCACGGCGTACCGGCGCAGGGCCTCGGTGCTCGCGACGGGCAGGGCGCTCATCGCACGCTCGCCTCCTCGCGCACGACGGCGTCCCGGTAGGCCGGGTGGGTCTCGAGCAGGTCCGCGTGGGTGCCCAGCGCGGCGACCCGGCCGTCGACGAGGAACGCGACCTCGTCGACCGTGTCGAGCAGCAGCGGGCTGGTCGTCACGACCACGGTGGTGCGCCCGGAGCGGTGCTCGCGCAGGCGTGCGGCGACCCTGGCCTCGGTGTGGGCGTCGACGGCCGAGGTCGGGTCGACGAGCACCAGCACCTCGGGATCGGCCAGCAGCGCCCGGGCCAGCACGAGGCGTTGGCGCTGCCCGCCGGAGAAGCTGCGGCCCCGTTCGGTGACCAGCGTGTCGATCCCCTCGGGCAGCGCGTCGAGCACGTCGTGGGCCGAGGCCGTCTCCAGGGCCCGGGTGACCGCCGCCCGCTGCCGGGCGGGGTCGAGGTCACGGGGGTGGACCAGCAGCCGCTCGGCCAGCGGGCCGGAGAACAGGGTCGCGCCGGTGTCGGAGACGACGACCCGCTCGCGCAGGTGGGTCCGCGAGAGGTCGATCAGGCGTACGCCGCCCAGGCTCACCGCGTCGTCGGGCTCGGCGGTGCACAGCCCGAGCCGGTCGGCGAGGTGCGCGGCGGCGTCGGTGTCGACCGAGACCAGGGCGGTCATCGTGCCGGGTGCGACCCGCAGCCCGCTGCGGGTGTCGGCCAGGACGCCACCCGGTCGCGGCGGCGCGACCGGGTCGGCGGGGTCGTCGAGGTCGGGCGTCAGCGCCAGCACCCGGCAGACCCGCCGGGCGGAGACCCGGCCCCGCACGAGCTTGCCGGCGTACTCGGTGGCGGTGCGCAGCGGGATCATCAGGAACGCTGCGTAGCCGTAGAACGCGACCAGGTCGCCCGGGCTGATCCGGCCCGCGACGGCGTAGCGCGCTCCGAGCCACACGACGACCACGACGAACAGCCCGGGCAGCAGCACCTCGAGCGCGTCGAGCAGCGACTGCAGGCGAGCGACGCGGACCCCGGCGCCGCGCACCTGCTGGGACTCGCGGCGGTAGCGACGGGCGAAGACCTCCTCGCCGCCCACGCCGCGCAGCACGCGCAGCCCGCCGACGATGTCGCTGGCGGTGTTGGACAGCTCGCCCATCAGCGCACGCTGCTCCGCGCTGCGGCGCTGGAGCGGTGCGAGCAGGGGCCCGACGACGAGCATCAGCAGCGGTACGCCGAGCAGCACCACGAGCCCGAGCGTGGTGGAGGTCTGCAGCAGGATCACCGCGACGATCACGAACGACACGACGGCCCCGGCGAAGCGCGCCGAGACGTCCATGACCTGGCCCAGGTGGCCGATGTCGCTGGTGCCGATCGCGACGACCTCGCCCGTCGGGACCTGGCGCGGGAGCGAGCCGCCGAGGTGCACGCTGTGACGCGCGACGAGCTGGACGGTGCGGTAGGCCGTGGTGAGCCAGTTGGTCACCGCGAACCGGTGCCGCATGATCCCGCTCATCGCCTGGACCAGGCCGATGGCCAGCATCAGCCCGGCGTAGCGCACCAGGGCGGCGGTGTCGCCGGCGGCGACGCCGCGGTCGATGGCCAGACCGATCACGGCCGGCAGGACGGCCTGGCTGGACATCCAGACGATGCCGAAGACCATCCCGAGGCCCAACGTGTGCCACTGCCCGCGCGCCAGCCACCACAGGAACGCGCCGGGGGAGCCGACCTCCGCCCGACCGGGGTCGGTCAGGGGGAGCTGGCGCACCGGCCCACCCTAGGCGGCGCACCGGGGTCGGCTCGACCGGTTATCGACCCTCCGCTTCGTGCCGCCGCTGCTCGGCTCAGCCGGCGAGGTCCTCGATCACCTCGGCGCCGGGCAGGTCGGCGAGCAGGGCACCGGGCAGGAGCAGCTTGGAGCGTCGTACGCCGGAACCGATCACCGCGGTCTCCACCTCGACCACCCGGGAGTCCAGCAGCAGCCGCCAGCCCGACGGCAGACCGACCGGGGTGATGCCGCCGTGCTCCATGCCGGACTCGACGACCGCTCGGTCCATCGCGAGGAAGGAGGCCTTGCGGACGTCGAGCAGGTGCCGGACCCGCTTGTTGACGTCGGCCCGGGTGTCGGCGCGCACCAGGCAGGCGGCGACCCGCTCCTCGCCGGCGCGGCTCCCGGCGACGACCACGCAGTTGACGCTGGCCGTCAGCGGCAGGTCGGCCGCCTCGCACAGGGCCGCGGTGTCCGCGAGCGCGGGGTCGATCTCGACGACCCCGACCCGGGACGCACCGGACCACCCGGCCAGGGCACGCGCGACGGGGTCGGCGAGCAGGTCCGGGTGGTCGGTGGCGGGGCGGGTGGTCAGGGTGCCGAGGCTGGGGGTGCTCACCCGCTCATGCTGCCGCACCACCACGGCGGGCCGACAGCGCCAGGGCGACCAGGCCGGCCGCACCGGCGAGGACGAACGGCAGGGGCAGCAGCCAGCGCAGGTCGCCGCTGCCGATGACGCCGCCCGTGAGCAGGGCCCACAGGACCGAGAGGGCCAGGAGGACGATCCCGATCACGAGGTGGGCCGTGCCGAGCGGGTGGAACCCGCGGGCGGCCGGCGTGCCGCCGGTCTCCTCGGAGCTGTCGGGTGAGAGGTCGTGGGGGTGCTCGTTCATCGCAGGCTCCTGGTGTCCTGACGCACGACGATCTCGCCGAAGGAGATGCTGGCGTCGATGGTGAGGGCGGGGGCGTCGGGCCCACCGTCGTGGTCGACCACGGTGGTCGCGGCCGAGGAGGCCGGTCGGTCGAAGATGCTGACCTCGCCGATGTTGTCGACGCGTGCCTCGCCGGTCACGTCGAGCCCGGCGGGGACGATCAGCTCGATCCGTCCGACGGTGGCCTCGAGGCTCAGCGCGCGGCCGTCGAGGGCGTCGAGGTCGTCGACGTCGCTCAGGTCGACGACCAGCTCGCCCGCCCCGACCCCGTAGTCGCCCGCGAGGCCGGCGGCACTGGTCGGGGTGACCCGGTACGGCTCGGAGTCGACCTGGTCCGCCGCGCTGGCACCGGCGGTGGCGACCGCGGCGGCGAGGCCGAGCGCGATCAGCCCCCCGGGCCGGCCCCAGAAGGCGCCGAGCACGAGACCCGCTCCGCTCAGGGCCAGCACCAGCGCGGGGTAGGCGCCCGCCGCGACGTCGAGACCGGCACCGTCGGCCATCGCGAGCAGACCGAGACCCAGGGCGCTGGCGGCCACGACGAACCAGAACAGCACCGGCCCGCGGTAGGGGCGGGGCTGCGACGGGACGTACGCCGGGCTCGTCGCGGTCGGCGAGGGAGAGCCGGGAGGGGCCCAGGCAGGGGCGGGGCCCACACCGGGGCCGACACCGGGGCCGACCCCGGGGCCGATGGGTGGGCCGGCGTCGAGGGTGGTCGCCGTCGACGGCCGGCGCGAGGCGACCACGAGCAGGACCAGCAGTCCGACGACCACGACCTGCCACGGGACGCCGCCGGTGCCGGTCGCTCCGCCGATCAACGCCAGCGCCGCGACCACGCCGACGGCGACCAGCGCGATCGTGCGGTTGCGGGCGTCCAGGCGCACCCCCGCCCGGCCGGTGTCGTCGCGGGGGACCAGCAGCCAGGCCGCGAGGTAGAGGATCAGCCCGGCGCCGCCGAAGAAGACGAGGACGACGAACCCGATGCGCAGCAGCAGGGGGTCGACGTCGAGGTGGCGGGCGAGTCCGCCGGCGACGCCGGCGATGCGCCGGTCGGAGGAGCTGCGGCGCAGCCGGGCGAGGTCGCGGACGTCGTCGAGGCCGACGCGCGGCCCCTCGCGGCTCGGCGGTGGCAGGGTCTGGGTGCCGGTGTCCGTCCCGGTGTCATGGGTGGTGCGGACGTCGTCAGCCGGTTCGTCAGGAGGTGTGGTGGTCATGGCTCCAGCCTGGGTGGACGACGATCCTCGCACCATCGGGGACGACCCTGGTCCGTCCCGTGTCACCGGGCCCGGCAGCGGCTCAGGGATCACTCGGGGTCGGGCCAGGGGTCGGGCCAGGGGTCGGACCAGGGGTCGGACCCCTGGGAGCGGGCTCCGCGCTGTGTGACGATGAACGGGCCATGAGCAGCGACCTGCGCGCCGCGCCCGCCCGATCCCAGCCTCCGCCGGTGCACAACACCGGGCCGGACGACGTACGTCGTGCCCTGCGCGAGACCGCGGACCCCGTCCTGGGCGGCGTGGCCGCCGGCCTGGCCCGCCACCTCGGACGCTCGGTCCTCGCGGTGCGCGTGACGTTCGTGCTCGCGGCCGCGCTCGGCGGGCTCGGCGCGGCCTACTACGCGCTCCTGTGGCTGATGATGCCGGCGCGACGTGAGCCGGAGGAGGCGCCGGGTCTGGACGCCGCCCGCCGCGGCGGTCGCCGACCGGGTCGGCTGCGCCGCCTCGCCGACGCCGGCCCGGTCGTGGTGCTCACCGTGCTCGGGATCGGGCTGGTCCTGGTCGTGACGGCGGTCACCGGCGCCGGGACGGTGCTCTGGCCGCTCGTGCTGGCGGCGGGCGGTACGGCCCTGCTGTGGCGCCAGGCCGACGAGGCCCAGCGTGAGCGCTGGACCGACGCCACGGGACGGGTGGGGCCCGCGCGGGTGCTCCTCGGCCGCGGTGGGTGGGCCGCCTGGGCCCGCCTCCTGGCCGGGCTGCTGCTCGTCACCGCGGCCGTGCTCCTCTTCTCCGTGCGTGGCGGCTCGCTGGCGATGGCCCGCGACCTGGTCGTGGCGGCGCTGCTCGGGGTCGTCGGGATCGGGGTGGTCGTCGGTCCGTGGGTCGTCCGGCTGGTCGCCGAGCTCGGCGAGGAGCGCGCCGAGCGGGTGCGCACCCAGGAGCGCACCGACGTCGCCACCCACCTGCACGACTCGGTGCTGCAGACGCTCGCCCTGATCCAGAACAACGCGGCCGACCCGGCCACGGTCTCGCGGCTGGCTCGGGCCCAGGAGCGGGACCTCCGCTCCTGGCTCTTCGACCCGCGGGCCGGCGACGACGCCACCCTGGCCGGGTCGGTGCGGGCGGCGGCGGCCGAGGTCGAGGACGCCCACGGCGTCGTCGTCGACGTGGTCAGCGTGGGCGACCGGGCCTGCGACGACGGGGTCCGCCCGGTGGTCGCGGCCGCGCGGGAGGCGATGGCCAACGCGGCGCGGCACTCCGGGGTCGACCGGGTCGACGTCTACGTCGAGGTCGCCGGGTCGCGGGTGGAGGTCTTCGTGCGGGACCGAGGTCGGGGCTTCGACCTCGGCGCCGTGCCCGCCGACCGGCACGGCGTACGCCGCAGCATCGTGGACCGTCTCGAGCGTCACGGCGGGTCCGCCGAGGTCCGCACCGCGCCGGGCGAGGGCACCGAGGTGCGACTGCGCCTCGACGAGGCGGACGCGCGATGACCGCGCTGGTGCGGGTCCTGGTCGTCGACGACCACGCGATGTTCCGGCGCGGGGTCCGCGCCGAGCTGCAGGCGGTCGGGTCGGCGGTGGTCGAGGTCGTCGGCGAGGCCGCCGACGTCGACGGGGCCGTGGCCGCGGTGCGCGAGCACCGTCCGGACGTCGTGCTGCTCGACGTGCACCTGCCCGGTGGTGGCGGGGTCGAGGTGATCCGGCGGTCCCGGGCCGGGGCGCCCGTCGGCGGCGACGTCACGACGTACCTGGCCCTGTCGGTCAGCGACGCCGCCGAGGACGTGATCGGTGCGATCCGCGGGGGAGCCCGGGGCTACGTCACCAAGACCATCACCGGCGAGGAGCTGCTCGCCGCGGTGCTGCGCGTCGCGGAGGGCGACGCCGTGTTCTCGCCACGGCTGGCGGGGTTCGTGCTCGACGCGTTCGCGGGCACCATCCGGGTCGCCGACGTCGACGAGGACCTCGACCGGCTCTCGGAGCGCGAGCGCGAGGTGATGCGGCTCATCGCGCGCGGCTACGCCTACAAGGAGGTCGCCCGGGAGCTCTTCATCTCGGTCAAGACGGTCGAGACCCACATGAGCAGCGTGCTGCGCAAGCTCCAGCTGTCCTCGCGCCACGAGCTGACCCGGTGGGCCACCGACCGCAGGCTGCTGTGAGGGCGGACGACCCGCACGACCGCGCGGCCTAGGATCGCGCCATGGAGACGTTGCGCCTCGTCCTTCTCTTCGTGCACATCCTCGGGTGGGCCGCCCTGCTCGGGGCGCTGATCTCGCAGGTGCGGGCGCCCGAGAAGCAGGTGAGCGCCGTCATGCGCGACGGCACCGGGACCGCGTTCGTCAGCGGGCTGCTGCTCGTCGGCGTGCTCGAGGCGGGCCCCGAGGCGGTCGACCACGCCAAGATCGCGGTGAAGTTCACCATCGCCCTGGTCCTGCTGGTGCTCGTGATGGCCAACCAGCGCAAGGACCGCATCCCGCAGGGCCTCTGGGCGGGGCTGCTGGCGCTCACGGTGGTCAACATCGCCGTCGCCGTGTTCTGGTCCCCGGCGCACGTCTCGTAGTCGCTCGCCGGCCCGTCCGGCGTCGGTGCGGCAGCCTAGACTGGAGCCCACGATGACGATCCCCGGACTGGACCTCCTGCGCGCCGACGCCGCCAACCGCGAGCGCCCCCGCCCGCCGCGCGGGCCCGCCGCCGAGGAGCTGCTCGACGGCCTCAACGGACCGCAGGCCGACGCCGTGCGGCACGCCGGCTCGCCGCTGCTCGTGGTGGCCGGCGCCGGCTCGGGCAAGACGCGGGTGCTGACCCGGCGGATCGCCTGGCTGATCTCCGAGCGCGGTGCCCACCCGGGGTCGATCCTGGCCATCACGTTCACCAACAAGGCCGCCGCGGAGATGAAGGAGCGCGTCGAGGCCCTCGTCGGTCGCCGTGCCCGCATCATGTGGGTCTCGACCTTCCACTCGGCGTGCGTGCGGATCCTGCGCAAGGAGATCACCCGCCTCGGCTACAAGTCGAGCTTCTCGATCTACGACGCCGCGGACCAGAAGCGGCTGATCGCGCTGGTGTGCAAGGACCTCGACCTGGACCCGCGCAAGCACCAGCCGGGCGCGGTGCTGCACTGGATCAGCAACCACAAGAACGAGCTGCGAGACGCCGACGACGTCACGAAGGACGCGGCCAACCACCTCGAGGAGCAGTACGCCGCGGCGTACGCGCTCTACCAACGGCGCCTGCGCGAGGCCAACGCCCTCGACTTCGACGACCTGATCATGATCACGGTCCACCTGCTCGCGCAGTTCCCGGAGGTGCGCGAGACCTACCGGCGGCGCTTCCGCCACGTGCTGGTCGACGAGTACCAGGACACCAACCACGCGCAGTACTCCCTGGTCCACCAGCTGTGTGCGGACCCGATGGAGGACCCGCTGGTCAACGGGGAGGACGCCTCCGACGCCGAGCGGGTGCCGCCGGCGGAGCTGATGGTCGTCGGCGACGCCGACCAGTCGATCTACGCCTTCCGGGGCGCCGACATCCGCAACATCATGGACTTCGAGCAGGACTTCCCGGACGCGGCGACGATCCTGCTCGAGCAGAACTACCGCTCGACCCAGACCATCCTCACCGCCGCCAACGAGGTGATCGGGCGCAACACCGGCCGCAAGCCCAAGCGGCTGTGGTCGCAGGCCGGCGACGGCGAGCCGATCGTGGGCTACGTCGCCGACGACGAGCGCGACGAGGCGCGCTTCGTCTCCGACGAGATCGACAAGCTCACCGACGACGGGCTGCGTCCCGGTGACGTGGCGGTCTTCTACCGCACCAACAGCCAGTCCCGGGTCTTCGAGGAGGTGTTCATCCGCACCGGCCAGCCCTACAAGGTGGTCGGGGGAGTGCGCTTCTACGAACGGCGTGAGGTCCGCGACGCCCTGGCCTACCTGCGGATGCTGGCCAACCCCGACGACCAGGTGTCCCTGCGTCGGGTCCTGAACACGCCGAGGCGGGGCATCGGGGACCGTGCGGTCGAGTGTGTCGGCCTCCCTGGCCGACCGCGACTCCCTGACCTTCTGGGAGGCGCTGCGCCGTGCCGACACCGCGCCCGGCCTCGCGACCCGGTCGATGACCAACATCCGCGGCTTCGTGGCGCATGGTCGAGGAGCTGCAGTCGATGGTCGAGGCCGGCGAGCGCGCCGACGTGATCCTCGAGACCACGCTGGCCCGCTCGGGCTACCTCGCCGCGCTCGAGGCCTCCGACGACCCGCAGGACGAGACCCGCATCGAGAACCTCGCCGAGCTCGTCGCCGTGGCCCGCGAGTTCTCCGAGGACCCCGTCGCCGGTCCCTCCGCGGACCCCGCCGACGTCGACGCCGGCACGGTCGAGCCGGGGCTGGTGGACTTCCTCGAGCGGGTCGCGCTCGTCGCGGACGCCGACCAGATCCCCGACGCGCCGGCCGACGCCGACACCGCGGCCGCCGTCGCGGACCAGGGCATGGTCACGCTGATGACCCTGCACACCGCCAAGGGCCTGGAGTTCCCGGTGGTGTTCCTGAGCGGGATGGAGGACGGCATCTTCCCGCACTCACGCTCCCTGGGCGACCAGCCCGAGCTCGAGGAGGAGCGGCGTCTGGCCTACGTCGGTGTCACGCGCGCCGAGCAGCGCCTCTACGTCTCCCGCGCGCTCGTGCGCTCCTCGTGGGGGGCGCCGGCCCACAACCCCGCCTCACGCTTCCTCGGCGAGCTCCCGGTCGACCTGGTCACCTGGCGTCGCACCGAGGCCGACCAGACGACCTGGGCCCGCTCCGACCACGCGGAGGGCTCGCCGGCGCGGATGGGGGCGCCGACCAGCGCCGGTCGCCGCCACTTCTCCTCCGCCGCCGCGCGGGTGGATGCGGCCTCGAAGGCCAAGGCCACCCGCGACGTGCCGAGCCTCGACCCCGGTGACCGGGTCGTGCACGACTCGTTCGGGATGGGCACGGTGGTCACCCTCGAGGGGGTCGGCGACCGGTCCGTGGCCTCGATCGACTTCGGCTCCGAGGGCGTCAAGCGGCTGCTCCTGCGCTACGCCCCGGTCGAGAAGCTCTAGGCCCCGGCCCCGGCCCCGGCCCCGGCCCCGGCCCCGCGAGTCGTGTGCCCGAGCACGGTCCCGGGGCCGTCGTGGGGCACACGACCCGGGCCGCCCGCAGGCTCAGGCCTCGGCGGCCGACATCGCCGCGGCCAGGCGCACCTCGAGGCGCGAGCGCGCGCCGGGCTCGTCCAGGAACGGCCACGTCGGGCGTCCGGGTGGGGGCAGGAACCCGACCACGTCCATCACCTCGACCCAGGGCTGACGCGCGCGACCGGTGCGGCGGCGCGCCAGCGACGCTCCGTGGGAGCGCCACGGCTCGCGGTCGAGGACCCGCAGCACGACGCCGTCGCCGCGCCGGGGGGTGATGGCGAGCATCGTCGAGGTGGCACCGCCCTCGAGCGGGCGCACCGAGGCGACCGGCCCGACGAGGGACTCGACCCAGGCGTTCGCGCGGGAGCGAGCACGACAGCGCAGGTCAGGAGAGGTCAGGCGCGGATCAGGGGTTGAGGCCGTGGACCTGCATCGCCGAGTACGGGTCGACCGGGTCGCCGCCCCCGGGGCGGACCTCGAGGTGCAGGTGCGGGCCGGTCACGTTGCCGGTCGAGCCGACGGTGCCGATGACCTGGCCGGCGGTGACGGTCTCGCCCACGCTGACGTCGATCGTGGTCTGGTGGCAGAACCACAGCTCGGTGCCGTCGTCGAGGGTGACCACGGTCTTGTTGCCGTAGGCGCCGTCGTAGCCGGTGGAGGTGACCGTCCCGTTGGCGATCGCGGTGATGGGCGTGCCCGAGGGAGCGGCCAGGTCGAGCCCGGTGTGGTACGTCGCCCACAGCCCCGTCTGACCGTAGGTGGCCGTCAGGCGGTAGCCCACCATCGGGAGCTGCCACTGGTTGCTCTCGATCTTCGCGGCCTGCTGCTCGGCCTGGGCCGCGAACGCCGCCAGCGCGGCGTTGCGCTCCTCCGCCTGCTGCTCGGCAGCGGCGACGAGCTTGGCCCCCGAGCCGCAGCGAGCGCCTGGCGGCTGGAGTCGCGGCTCACGGTCGCGCCGCTGCGGCCGAGCAGGTCGACCGAGCCCACGCCGTCGCTGCCGCTGAGCGCGGTCGGGGCGTGGGTCGTGTAGGTCGACGTGCTCGCGACGGCGCTCTGGTCGGGTGCGGCCACCTCGGCGCTGCTGGCGGCGCCACCGAAGGCGACGGCGAGGGTCGCGACGCCCACGATCACCGGGGTGGGCGGCAGGATCCGCGCGGCGGTGGTGCGCGGCGTACGGCGCTGCGCCTTGCGGCGGCCACCGGCCACCACAGGCTGGGCGGTGAGCGGCTGGGCGGTGAGCGGCTGCGGTGAGCGGCTGGCGCGGGCGGCGTCGTCGAGGATCAGCTCGGCGGCGGGGCTGACGGTCGGGACGGACTCGACCGTCGCGGGCTGGGACGCCTCAGCGGCTGCGGGAGCGGTGGGGCGACCAGCGACCCGTCGACCGACGTAGGTGTGCGGGCTCGTGCACGGCACGATCTCGCCCTCGCCACGTCGTGCGGCGCGGTGGTGGCCCATCCATGTCTCCGGCTTCGTCTTCGCGGCTTCGGGCCCGGTCGGGCCCTGGTCGTGGTCTCGAGGTTGCGATGCTGCTGTGCGGGCCCGCTCAGATGTCGGCGGTGGCATGGGACAGCGCCCCGGGGGGCTGTCGGCCTGCGACGAAGGAGCGGGCGGCCCTGCGTCGGTGGGAGCGACGTCGGGAGCGCTGTGCGACTGTAACGGATCGGTCACGCCCACCCCAAACGAACGCGAACATCCGCCACACCCCCGGGGGTGCGCTCCCCCGGCCGCGACGGCCGCCTTGTGTGCGCTCGATCACTCGGGCCGCCGCCCTCTCGTCGCGACCCCACGATGTGACTAGGGTGCCGGGGGACACCGAGCGCGGCCGACCCGGCTGTCGCCCAGGGCCCCGGAAGCCGGGCGCCCTGAGAGGACCAAGAGGACATGGTGGATCAGTGGACCTGATGGAGTACCAGGCGAAGGAGCTCTTCGCCAAGCACGGCGTTCCCGGCGCGACCGGCATCGTCATCGACCGGGCCGAGGACGCCGCCGCCGCCGCCGAGCAGCTCGGCGGAGTGGTCGTCGTCAAGGCCCAGGTGCAGGCGGGCGGTCGGGGGAAGGCCGGCGGCGTCAAGCTGGCCAAGTCCCCCGAGGAGGCCGCCGAGCACGCCCGGGCCATCCTCGGCATGCAGATCAAGGGCCTCACGGTCCACCGGGTCCTCATCGCCCCCGCGGCCTCGATCGAGGAGGAGTACTACTTCTCCTTCCTGCTCGACCGCTCCAACCGCTCCTACCTCTGCATCGCCAGCGTCGAGGGTGGTGTGGAGATCGAGGAGGTCGCCAAGACCAACCCCGACGCGGTGAAGAAGATCCCGATCGACCCGGGCACGGGTGTCGACGACGCCAAGGCCCGCGAGATCGTGGCCGAGGCAGGCTTCCCGGAGGTGCTCGCCGACCAGGCCGTCACCACGGTGCTGGCCTTGTGGAAGGCCTTCGTCTCGGAGGACGCCACGCTGGTCGAGGTCAACCCGCTCGCGCGGCTCGAGGGCGACAAGCTCGAGGCGCTCGACGGCAAGATGAGCCTCGACGACAACGCCGACTTCCGTCACGAGGACCACGCGGCCTACGAGGACAAGGACGCCGCTGACCCGCTCGAGGCCAAGGCGAAGGCCAAGGGCCTCAACTACGTGAAGCTCGACGGTGCCGTCGGCATCATCGGCAACGGAGCGGGCCTGGTCATGTCGACCCTCGACGTCGTGGCGTACGCCGGGGAGGCCCACGGGGGCGTCAAGCCCGCGAACTTCCTCGACATCGGCGGCGGGGCCAACGCCCAGGTGATGGCCGACGGTCTCGACGTCATCCTCGGCGACGAGCAGGTCAGGAGCGTCTTCGTCAACGTCTTCGGCGGGATCACCGCCTGCGACGAGGTCGCCAACGGCATCGTCGGCGCCCTGGAGATCCTCGGCGACGACGCGACCAAGCCGCTCGTCGTCCGCCTCGACGGCAACAGCGTCGAGGAGGGTCGTCGCATCCTCACCGAGGCGAACCACCCGCTGGTGCACATCGCGGAGACCATGGACGGCGCGGCCGACAAGGCCGCCGAGCTCGCGCACGGCGCGAAGTGACGGGGGAGTAGCGATGTCGATCTACCTGACCAAGGACTCCAAGGTCATCGTCCAGGGCATGACCGGGGGCATGGGCTCCAAGCACACGACCCTCATGGTCGAGTCCGGCACGCAGGTCGTCGGCGGGGTCAACGCCCGCAAGGCCGGCACCTCCGTCGAGCTGGGCGGACAGGACCTGCCGGTCTTCGGCACCGTCGCGGAGGCGATGAAGGAGACCGGGGCCGACGTCTCGGTGCTCTTCGTCCCGCCGGCGTTCACCAAGGACGCCTGCATCGAGGCCATCGACGCCGGCATCGGCCTGCTCGTGGTCATCACCGAGGGCGTCCCCGTGCAGGACAGCGCCGAGGTGTGGGCCTACCTGGAGGGCAAGGCGACCCGGATGATCGGGCCGAACTGCCCCGGGATCATCACCCCCGGTGAGTCGTTGGCCGGGATCACCCCGGCCACGATCGCGGGCAAGGGTCCGATCGGGCTGGTCTCCAAGTCCGGCACGCTGACCTACCAGATGATGTACGAGCTGAAGGACCTCGGCTTCTCCACGGCGATCGGCATCGGCGGCGACCCGGTCATCGGCACCACGCACATCGACGCCCTCGAGGCCTTCGAGAACGACCCGGAGACCGAGGCGATCGTGATGATCGGCGAGATCGGCGGCGACGCCGAGGAGCGTGCCGCGGCCTACATCAAGGACCACGTGACCAAGCCCGTCGTCGGGTACGTCGCCGGGTTCACCGCCCCCGAGGGCAAGACGATGGGCCACGCCGGCGCCATCGTGTCGGGCTCCTCGGGCACCGCGCAGGCCAAGAAGGAGGCCCTCGAGGCCGCCGGGGTCAAGGTCGGCAAGACCCCCTCGGAGACCGCGCAGCTGATGCGCGACCTCCTCGCCTCGCGCTGAGCAGCACCCGTACGACACAGCAGCGGACGACGGCCACCTGGTGGCGGTGGTCCGCTGCCGTCGTCGGGAGTCCCGTCGGCTCAGGACCCGTTCGCGTCCGGGTCGCGCCAGAGCCGCTCGAAGGGCAGGCGCCAGGTGAACGGCGAGATCAGCTGGTGGATCTGGTTCGGGCCGTAGCTGCCGGCCTTGTAGGGCCGCACGGGCGGAGGGTTGTCCAGCAGGGGCGCGGAGACCTCCCAGAGCCGCTCGATGCCGGGTGCTGAGTTGAACAGGGTCCGGTCGCCGCGGGCGGCGTCGTAGATCAGCCGTTCGTAGGCCTCGAGGATCGAGCCGGCCCAGCCGGTGTCGTTCATCGCGAACTGCATCGAGAGCTTGTCGAGCTTCATGCCGGGCCCGGGCCGCTTGCCGTAGAAGGACAACGACATCTTGGCCCGGTCGGCCAGGTCGAAGGTCAGGTGGTCGGGGCCGTGGTCGCCGATGCCGGCGCCGGGCGGGAACATCGAGCGGGGCGGCTCCTTGAACGCGATCGAGATGATCCGTGCCCCCTCGGCCATCCGCTTGCCGGTGCGCAGGTAGAAGGGCACCCCGGCCCAGCGCCAGTTGTCGATGTAGCACTTCAGGGCGATGAACGTCTCGGTCTCGGAGTCCGGGGCGACGCCCTCGATGTCGCGGTAGCCGACGTACTGCCCGCGCACGACGTCGTGCGGCTCGATGGCGAGCATCGAGCGGAAGACCTTCACCTTCTCCTCGGTGATCGCCTCCGGCTCGAGCGCGGTCGGGGGCTCCATCGCGGTGAAGGCCATCACCTGGAACAGGTGCGTGACGACCATGTCGCGGTAGGCGCCGGTGCCCTCGTAGAACGAGGCGCGCTGGTCGAGGCCGAGCGCCTCCGGCACGTCGATCTGGACGTGGTCGATGTGGTGGCGGTGCCAGATCGGCTCGAAGAGCCCGTTGCCGAAGCGGAACGCCAGGATGTTCTGCGCCGCCTCCTTGCCCAGGAAGTGGTCGATGCGGAAGATCTGCTGCTCGTCGAAGACCTCGTGGAGGTGGGCGTTGAGGTCGACGGCCGAGGCCAGGTCGACGCCGAACGGCTTCTCCATCACGATCCGGCTGCCCGTGACGAGATCGGCCTCCTTGATCTGGTGCACCACGGCCAGGGCGGCCTTCGGCGGGACGGAGAGGTAGTGCAGGCGGGTCGCGTCCTCGTCCCAGCCGGACTCCGCCTCCTCGACCGCGGCGCGCAGCCCCTGCGGACCACCGTCGCCCGGAGCCCAGTAGAGGAGCTTCGAGAACTCGCTCCACCCCTCGATGTCCCCGTCGTTCCCGCTGAACTCGAGCGCCGCCTGGTGGGCGACGTCGATGAACGACTCGCGGTCGTGCGGGTCCAGCGAGGTGCCGACCACGCGCAGGTCGGGCAGCAGACCCACCTGGAAGAGATGCAGCAGACCGGGCAGGAGCTTGCGTCGGGACAGGTCGCCGGTCGCCCCGAAGAGCACGACGGTGGTGGGGTGCTTTGCCATGGGCCCCACCCTGCCCTGCTCGCGTCGGAGCGGGAAGTGCGGCAGGTGAACCCTGGGTTACGGGTGCGGCGTCGGCTCAGCCGCGCGAGCCCCGCGGGCCGTCCCGGTCACCACGCTGGCCACCGGCACGCGCGGGGGCCTTCGCCGGGGGACGCTGCCGCAGCTCGCCCAGCCGGGTCAGGGCGCGCTCGGCGAGCGCGGCGAACTCGCCCTCGCGCAGCCGCACCTCGCCCGCCGGCACGTAGCCGACCTGGGCCACGGAGGTGCCGCGGCGCAGCACCGCCATGAAGAAGCGCAGGGAGCGCTCGTCGGAGACCTCCGTGGTCAGCTCCCACGCGGTGAGCTCGCTGTCACCCTCCGAGGACGAGGCGAGCTCGCGCACGGTCGTGCCCACGTCACGGTCCGGGCACGACGCGATCCGGTCGCGGACCTGGGCGAGGAAGGCCCTCGCCGAGGCCACCGGGAGGCTGCCGATCGTCTCGGTCACCCCGAACTGTGCCGGCAGCCGCGCCTGCGGCACCAGGAAGGTCCGCGTCAGGTTCTGGCGCCAGACGGTGCCGTCGTACCGACCGCTGAACGAGGCGTTGTCGCACCCGGTGGCGGCGGCGTTGGACAGCGCCTTGCGGGGCTCGGTGCCGACCCACGGCCGGGCGACGTCGATGACCGGTGGCAGGTCGATCTCGGCGATCATCGCCGGGACCTCGCCGGTGGGCGGCGGCGCGGTCGCGCTGATCCGCGGCCGGGTCACGCAGGCGCCCGCACCGGGCAGGGCGCAGAGCCCGTCGACGGCCTTGGCCTGCAGGATCGCCAGCGGCGCAGCCGGCGCCGGGTCGTCGCCGGCCACGGTGCTCGCGAACGCCGTGGTGAAGATCCCCGACCGGGTGACCTGCACCACCATGGTCCGCACCGGCGCGCTCCAGTCCCGCAGCACCAGCTGCACCGACTCGTCGCCGACCCCGTCGATGGTGCGCGCCGCGATCAGCTGGGTGCGCGGCTCCGCGCAGCTGCCGACCCACGAGACCAGGGACGCATAGGCCGCGCGAGCAGCACGGGGACTCGAGGACGCCTCGCTCATCTGCACCGCACGAGGACGCACCGAGCCCGGGGCGTTCTGCGGTGCGGCGTTCGTCGCTGGGGCGGCGGGCTCGGTCGGCTCGGCCGCGACGAAGGTGCGCACCAGCGCCGCCTGGCCGTTCGGGTCGGCGTACCGCTCGCGCTGGCAGGGCAGCACGAGGCCGTTGCTCTCGCTGTTGTCGGAGGTCGTCCGCTCGGTCCAGTCCGTGCCGGGCAGGGGCAGGCCGACCTGGGCCGGGCCGAGCAGGCTCGCCTCCGGGAGCACCTCGGCCGGCTCCTCGGGGGGCGGGGCGTCGGCCGACCCGTCGGCGCCGGGCGGCACCGGCGGCACCGGGGGCGCCGGCCGCGAGCCCGCTCAGCGGTCGGTCGAGCCGGGGTGCGGCGCCCGAGACGTCATTGACGACCAGCCCGCTGAGCGCCAGCGCACCGACGCCCGCGAGGGCGCCGAGGGTGGTGTGGGTGCGACGGCGTCCGGCGCCGGCCCGGCGCAGGATGGTCGAGCGGGGCCACGCGGTGTCGTCGAGCACGGCGGTGAGCGACTCCAGGGAGGCCGGCACCGCGCTCGCGGGGACCGCGCGGTCCAGTGAGTAGGCGGTGGTCGCCGCCTGGAGCTGCTGCTCGACGTCGTCCCGGGGCAGGTCCAGCTCGGCCGCCATCCCGGGCAGGTCGACGGTCGCGAGGTGGGCCAGCACCAGCACCCGGCGCTGCGAGACCGTCAGGGCGGCGAGGGCGTCGAGCGTGGCGCGCAGGTCGGGCTCGACGTCCTTGTCGCGGTGCCAGGGACGCGCGCCGTGACGACGCTGCGCGCGGCCCCACGCGACCCGGCGTACGGCGGCCTCGGTCCGGGCCGGTGCGCCGGGGACGTGCGTCTTGGGCCAGTGGTGCCAGGCCACGACGAAGGCGTCCCGCACGCTGCGCCGGGCGAGGTCACGGTCGCCGGTCAGCGCGTAGGTCTGCATCAGCAGACGCTCACGCGCGTCCTTGTAGAGCTCGTCGAACGAGCCGGGGTCCCGGGTCATGGCCGCTTCACGGTACGGCCCGGGCCCGCGGCACCCCAACCGTCGCTCGTGACGGCGACTGTGAAGACGCTCACGCGGCACCGGCGAGCGGGCGCCGAGGCGTCGGCGTGCCTGCGCCGAGGCGGGGCGGTCCGGGGTGACGATGGACGGGTCATGACCTCGTTGCTGCCCGACTCCGCCCGCGCCCGTGCGGGGCGCAGCGCCGCCACCTCCGGGGCGAGCGCCCACGGTCGGCCGGCTGCGGTCGCGCAGGCCGAGGCCGCGCAGGGCGCCGTCCGCCTCCCGGCCCTGGGGGTCGGGCTCGTCACGGGGCTGCTCGCCGCCGCCGGTCCGCTCGTCGTGTGTCTCGGGCTGGGGGTGGTGGGCTGGTTCGCGAGCGCCGCAGGCACCCTCGGCGCGCCGAGGGACGGGCTCCGGGTCGGCGCCCTGGGCTGGCTGGCCGCCCACGGGTCGGGGGTCCGCGTCGAGGGCGTCGTGGTCTCGATGGTCCCGCTCGGGCTGAGCCTGCTCTGCGCGGTCGTCCTGTGGCGGCTCTCGGTGCGAGCCGGCGAGATGCTGTGGTCCCACGGACCGGACGCGGCGCGTCTGGCCGACGGTGAGCGGGACTGGACGGTCCCGCTGGCCGGCGCCGGGCTCCTGCTCGGCTACGGCGTCGTCGTGGGGGCGACGCTGTGGCTGGCCGGCACGCCGGCCACCGCGCCGTCGACCCCGGACGCCCTGCGGTGGACCACCGCCCTGGTCGTCCTGGTCGGCCTGCCGGCGGTGGCCGTCGGGTCCGGACGGGCGGCCGTGCGCGCCGCGCTGCTGTCCCCGGTCCTGCGGGCCGCCCTCGACCTGGCCCGGCGGATCCTGGTGGCGTGGCTGCTCCTGGGCCTGTTCCTGGTCCTGGTCGCACTCGGCTCCGACCTCGGCACGGCCGCCAACGTGCTGGCCCAGCTGCACACCTCGGTCGGCGAGGCCCTGCTGGTCAGCGTCCTGTGCCTGCTCCTGCTGCCGGCCGCCGTGCTCTTCGGCGGCGCCTACCTGCTCGGGCCGGGCTTCGCCGTGGGGGCCGGCACCGTCGTCTCGCCGACCGCCGTCGTGCTCGGACCGGTGCCGATGGTGCCGTTGCTGGCCGCCCTGCCCGACACGGGCACCACCCCCGGCTGGGCGCCCTGGCTCGTCGTCGCACCGTTCGCCCTGGCCGCCGTCGTGGCGTTCCGCGCCGCCCGCCGCCACCCGCTGCAGCGGTGGGAGGACGCCGTGGCACGCGGTCTCGGCGGCGGGGTCGCGGCCGGGCTGCTCGTCGGACTGCTCTCGGTGCTCGCGGGCGGCGCCGTCGGACCGGGCCGGATGCGTCAGGTCGGCGTGCCCGGTCCCGAGGTCACCCTGCACGCGGTGACGACGTTCGGCGTCGGCGCGCTCGTCGGCACGCTGGTGGTGCTGGCCTGGCAACGCTGGTCGGCGCGGGCCGAGCGGGCCGCGGGCCCGGACCACGAGGCGGACGACGTCGGGGCCCCGGAAGCCTGACTAGAGTTCCCCGGGTGCCCGCCCGCATCGTCGTCCTCGTCTCCGGGGCCGGCACCAACCTGCAGGCGCTGCTCGACGCCTGCGCCGACCCGGCGTACGGCGCCCAGGTCGTCGCGGTCGGCGCCGACCGCGACGACACCGCCGGGCTCGAGCGGGCGCGGACCGTGGGTGTGGCGACGTTCGTGGAGCGGACCTCCGACCACGAGGACCGCGACGCGTGGGACCGGGCGCTGACCGAGCGGTGCCTCGCGCACGCTCCCGACCTGGTCGTGCTCGCCGGCTTCATGAAGCTGGTCGGCCCGGACTTCCTCGAGGCCCTCGGCGGGCGCACCCTGAACACCCACCCGGCCCTCTCGCCGAGCTTCCCCGGCATGCACGGGCCGCGCGACGCTCTCGAGCACGGGGTGAAGGTCACCGGGGCGACCCTGTTCGTCGTCGACGCGGGTGTGGACACGGGCGCGATCGTGGCGCAGCGCGCCGTCGCGGTGGAGGACGACGACGACGTCGCCTCCCTCCACGAGCGGATCAAGGCCGTCGAGCGGGCGATGCTCGTGGACGCGGTCGGACGGCTGGCCCGAGAGGGCTTCGTCGTCGAGGGACGACGGGTCCGCATCGGCGCCTGAGGCCCCTATGCTGGCCGCACACGACTGGCGCAGGTGGGTCACCACCAGGGAGTGCATGTCGGGGCATCGATCGCCTGGGTGCCCCCCACAACAGCTGAGCAGCCCAGCTGAGCGACCCAGCTGACCGACCCCACCGCAGGAGCGCGACGTGCCCGACCAGATCCCGATCAGGCGTGCCCTGGTCTCCGTCTACGACAAGACCGGTCTCGAGGAGCTCGCCCGCGGCCTGCACGCCGCCGGCGTCACCCTGGTCTCGACGGGCGGCTCGGCCCGACTGATGGAGGGTCTCGGGGTGCCCGTCACCCAGGTCGAGGACCTCACCGGCTTCCCGGAGTGCCTGGACGGGCGGGTCAAGACGCTGCACCCGCGCGTCCACGCCGGCATCCTGGCCGATCGGCGCCTGGACTCGCACGTGGCGCAGCTCGCGGACCTCGACATCGAGCCGTTCGATCTGGTGGTGTCCAACCTGTACCCGTTCGCCGAGACCGTCGCGTCCGGCGCCGGCGTCGACGAGTGCGTCGAGCAGATCGACATCGGCGGGCCGTCCATGGTCCGCGCAGCGGCGAAGAACCACCCCTCGGTCGCCATCGTGACCAGCCCCGCGCGGTACGCCGACGTGCTCGCCGCCGTCGAGGCCGGCGGCTTCGGCCTCGACGAGCGTCGGCGGCTGGCCGCCGAGGCGTTCGTGCACACCGCGTCGTACGACGTCGCCGTCGCCTCGTGGATGGGCAGCGTGCTCACCGACACCTCGGGCGGCGACGGGTTCCCCGGCTGGGTCGGGGCGTCGTGGGAGAAGTCGGCGGTGCTGCGCTACGGCGAGAACCCGCACCAGTCCGCCGCGCTCTACGTCAAGGCCGCCGCGGGTGCCCCGACCGGGCTGGCCACGGCCCAGCAGCTGCACGGCAAGGAGATGTCCTACAACAACTACGTCGACACCGACGCCGCCCGCCGCGCGGCGGCCGACCTCGACGAGCCGGCCGTGGCGATCATCAAGCACGCCAACCCCTGCGGCATCGCCGTGGGTGTCGACGTCGCCGAGGCGCACCGTCGCGCCCACGCCTGCGACCCGGTCTCCGCGTTCGGCGGCGTGATCGCGGCCAACCGGCCGGTCTCGGTGGCGATGGCCGAGCAGGTCGCGGAGGTGTTCACCGAGGTGATCGTGGCTCCGGGCTACGAGGACGGTGCCGTCGAGGTGCTGGCCGGCAAGAAGAACATCAGGGTCCTCGTCTGCGACCTGCCCGCCGGCGGCGGCGAGGTCGAGATGCGTCCGATCTCCGGTGGGATCCTGCTCCAGCAGCGCGACCACGTCGACGCGGTGCTGGAGGGCCCCGGCGGCGACGACCCGTCGAGCTGGACCCTGGCCGCCGGCGAGCCCGCCTCGCCCGCCCAGCTGGCCGACCTCGCCTTCGCCTGGACGGCGTGCCGCGCGGTGAAGTCCAACGCGATCCTGCTGGCCAAGGACGGCGCGTCGGTCGGGGTCGGGATGGGCCAGGTCAACCGGGTCGACTCCTGCCGCCTCGCCGTCGAGCGCGCGGGCGAGCGGGCCGCCGGGTCCGTCGCCGCCTCGGACGCCTTCTTCCCCTTCGAGGACGGTCCCCAGATCCTCATCGACGCCGGCGTCTCCGCGATCGTCCAGCCCGGCGGGTCGGTACGCGACGAGCTCACCGTCGCCGCGGCCCGCGCCGCCGGCGTCACGATGTACTTCACCGGCACCCGGCACTTCTTCCACTGATCCCGCGCTCACCGCCGTCGCGGTTTCCCAAGGGATGAGGTCGTCTCGTCGCTCCCCGGCGCAAATTCACGCCGGGGAGCGACGACTCGCCTGCAGCCCGTGGGAAACCGCAGCGCACGCGCGCGCTACAGGGGCGGTTCCCCTGGCACGACCGGAGCACTAGCGTCGGCGGGGCCCGGTCTCGACGAGGAGCCGGGGACCCAGCCCAGGAGGCAGTCGTGCCCGCACGCTTCTACAACGACCCCGACCAGACCGTCGAGCAGATGCTGGAGGCGCTCGCGCGGACCCGGCCGGTGAAGGTCAGCGAGCCCGGGTCCGGCGTACGCGCGGTCGTGCGCGCCGATCTCGACCCGGACCTGGTCGCCGTGGTCTCGGGCGGCGGGTCGGGTCACGAGCCCTCGCACGCGGGCCTGGTCGGCGACGGCCTGCTCTCGGCGGCGGTGTGCGGGGCGTTCTTCGCCTCACCCTCGGTCGAGGAGGTGCTGACGGTGATCCGTGAGGTCACCGGCCCGGGCGGCTGCCTGCTCGTGGTCAAGAACTACACCGGCGACCGGCTGAACTTCGGGCTCGCCGCGGAGCGGGCCCGCACCGAGGGCCTCGCGGTCGAGGTGGTCACCGTCGCCGACGACGTGGCCCTGCCCGAGAACCCGCAGCCCCGCGGGCTCGCGGGCACGGTCCTCGTGCACAAGGTCGCCGGGCACCACGCCCGCAACGGCGCCGACCTGGCCACCGTCGCCGCCGCGGCCCGACAGGTCTCCGCCGACCTGCTCACCCTGAGCCTGAGCCTCTCCTCGGCGCTCCTGCCCGGCCAGGACGGCGAGCGCCGCAGCGCCGAGCTGGGCCTGGGCATCCACAACGAGGCCGGCGTCCGCGACGTCGAGCCCGCCGGCGCCCGGGAGGCCGTCGACCTCGTCCTCGAGCCGCTGCTGGAGGCCTTCGACGCCCGCCACGGGTCGGGGACGTCGATGGTCGCGCTGCTCAACGACACCGGCGGCTGCTCGACCCAGGAGCTCGCCGTCCTGGCGCGCGACCTCCTGGCGGCCACGGGCGGTCGCATCACCCGGCTGGTCGGTCCCGCGGCGCTGATGACCTCGGTCGACATGCACGGCTTCTCGGTCACCCTGCTGCCCGAGAGCGCGGAGCTGGTCGAGGCGCTGACCTCGCCGGTCGGGGTGCCCGAGTGGCCGGGCGCGCTCGCGGCGGTCGAGCCCACGACGTACGTCCCCCGCTCCTCCGACGAGCCCGACTGGGGCAGCGGCGACCGGGACCGGGGCGTCCACGACGCCCTGGCCGCCGCGGCGCAGGCGCTGCTCGACGCCAAGGAGCGCCTCGACGAGCTCGACGCCAAGGTCGGCGACGGCGACGCGGGGTCCACCATCGGCCAGGGCGCGAAGGCGGTGCTCGAGGCCCTCGAGGCCGACCGGCTCTCGACCGGGTCGCCCGCGGCCCTGGCCACCGAGGTCGGCTCGCTCGTCGAGCGCCGGATGGGCGGCTCGAGCGGCGTCGTGCTCTCCATCCTGCTGACGGCCACGGCCGGCTCCCTCGCCGAGGGCGACGACCTCCGGACCGCGCTCGGTCAGGGCCTCGAGCGCATCCACGCCCACGGCGACGCCGAGGTCGGCGGGCGCACCATGGTCGACGCGCTCGACCCCGCGGTTCGGGCCCTGCCCGACCTCGACGCCGCGGCGGCCGCGGCGCGCCAGGGCGCTGACTCCACGGCGAGCATCACCAGCACGGTCGTGGGTCGCTCGAGCTACCTGCGCGCCGACGTGCTCGACGGCGTCGTCGACCCGGGTGCGGAGGCCGTCGCCCTCGCGCTGGAGGCGTGGGCCGCGAGCGTGCGGGGGTGAGGCCTCGACGGGTGGCAGACTCCGGCCCGTGACTGCTACCCCGACTGCCCAGCGGCTCGACGGCACCGCCACGCTCGCGGTGATCAAGACCGAGCTGGCCGCGCGGGTCGAGACGCTGCGCGCGAGCGGCGTACGCCCGGGGCTCGGGACGGTGCTCGTCGGCGACGACCCCGGCTCGCACTGGTACGTCGGGGCCAAGCACAAGGACTGCGCGGAGATCGGCATCGAGTCCCTGCGCGTCGACCTGCCGGCCTCCGCGACGCAGGCCGAGGTCGAGGCGGAGATCGACCGGCTCAACGCCGATCCCGCCTGCACGGGGTTCCTGGTCCAGCAGCCGACCGGGCTGGACGAGTACGCCCTGCTCTCGCGCGTCGACCCCGACAAGGACGTCGACGGACTGCACCCGGTCAACCTCGGCCGGCTGGTGCTGGGGGAGCGGGGCTCGCTGCCGTGCACCCCGGTCGGCGTGATCGAGCTGCTGCGTCGCCACGGCGTCGAGCTCGCCGGGGCCGAGGTCGTGGTGGTCGGGCGCGGGCTGACCGTGGGACGGCCGCTGGGCCTGCTGCTGACCCGGCGCAGCGAGAACGCGACCGTGACGCTGTGCCACACCGGCACCCGTGACCTGGCCAAGCACGTGCGCGCGGCCGACGTGGTGGTCGCCGCCGCGGGCGTGCCGGGCATCATCACCGCCGACATGGTCAAGCCGGGGGCTGCCGTCCTCGACGTCGGGGTCTCACGGGTCGAGGGCACGATCGCCGGCGACGTCGCCGCGGACGTCGCCGGGGTCGCGGGGTGGCTCTCGCCCAACCCGGGCGGGGTCGGTCCGATGACGCGAGCCATGCTGCTGAGCAACGTCGTGGAGATCGCCGAGCGCACCCTCGCCGCGCGCGCGGCCGGCTGAGCCGTGAGCGAGCACCCGGAGCCTGCACCCGACGAGCCGGTGATCCGTCCGCCCGAGGACCCGCCACCGGTGCCCATGCCCGGTGACGACGACCGCCGCCACCCCTCGACGATCGGGGGAGCGATCTACCTCGCGATCCTCCTCGTGGTCGCGGGCGCGATCGGGGTCACCGCGATCGGCGACTGGCGCGTGGGCATCCGGATCTTCTCCGCCGCGCTGGGCGTCGCCGCGCTGGCCCGCCTCGTGCTGCCCCGCCGCGACGCCGGCATGCTCGCGGTGCGCCACCGCATGGTCGACGTCGCGCTGCTGGTCGGCGTGGGGATCGCGCTGTGGGTGCTGGCCGAGACGATCCCGAACCAGCCGCCCCTGCCGTGACGCCGCGCGCCCGACATCGCGCCCCCGACATCGGGCCCGGGTCCGGCTCAGACCAGGCCGAGACCGGTGACGGCCTCGCGCTCCTCGGTGAGCTCGGCGGTGGTCTTGTCGATGCGACCGCGGGAGAAGTCGTCGATCTCGAGGCCCTGGACGATCTCCCAGTCGCCGTCCTTGGTGGTGACCGGGAAGGAGGAGATGATCCCCTCGGGCACGTCGTAGGAGCCGTCGGAGACGACCGCCATCGAGACCCAGTCGCCCTCGGGTGAGGCGTGCAGCCAGTCGCGCGCGGCGTCGATGGTCGCCGAGGCGGCCGACGCCGCCGAGGACGAGCCGCGTGCGTCGATGATCGCCGCGCCGCGCTTGGCCACCGTGGGGATGAAGGTGTCCTCGATCCAGGCCTGGTCGTCGACGACCTCGGCGGCGTTGCGCCCGCCGACCTCGGCGTGGAACAGGTCGGGGTACTGCGTGGCCGAGTGGTTGCCCCAGATCGTCATCTTCGTGATCTCCGAGACCGGGGAGCCGGTCCTGGCCGAGAGCTGCGACATCGCGCGGTTGTGGTCGAGGCGGGTCAGGGCGGAGAAGCGCGCCTGCGGGATGTCGGGGGCGTTGCTCATCGCGATCAGGGCGTTGGTGTTGGCCGGGTTGCCCGTGACCCCGATGCGGACGTCGTCGGCCGCGACCTTGTTGAGCGCCTTGCCCTGGACGGTGAAGATCGCCCCGTTGGCCTCGAGCAGGTCGGCCCGCTCCATGCCCGGGCCGCGCGGCCGGGCGCCGACGAGCAGGGCGAGGTTGACGCCGTCGAAGACGGTCTCGGCGTCGTCGCCGATCTCGATGCCGGCCAGCGTCGGGAACGCGCAGTCGTCGAGCTCCATCACGACACCCTCGAGCGCCTTGAGGGCGGGGGTGATCTCGAGCAGGCGGAGCTCCACCGGACGGTCACCGAGCGCTCCGCTGGCGAGGCGGAAGAGCAGGCTGTAACCGATCTGACCGGCGGCTCCGGTGACGGCGACCTTCAACGGGGTAGAGCTCACGGTGACTCCTTCGAGGGCTGGCTGGGTGGCTTGCGACGCTAGCAGCGCGCAGGCCTGCCCGGCTCCCGCCCCTGCAGGGGGCGTTGCCGCGCCACCGCCGCGGGTGACAGGCTGGTGAGGTCCGCGCGTCAGGTATCTTGACGTCAAGTTACTTTCCCCGCACCGCCAGGAGTCGCTGAGCCCATGGCCGACAAGACCGCCACGATCGTCTACACCCACACCGACGAGGCGCCGCTGCTGGCGACGTACTCGTTCCTGCCGATCGTGGAGGCCTACGCCGCCAAGGCCGGCGTCGAGGTCGAGACCCGCGACATCTCCCTGGCGGGCCGGATCCTGGCGCAGTTCTCCGACCGCCTGCCCGAGGACCAGCGCGTCGAGGACGCGCTGGCCGAGCTGGGCGAGCTGGCCACGAAGCCCGAGGCCAACATCATCAAGCTGCCCAACATCTCCGCCTCCGTCCCGCAGCTCAAGGCCGCGATCAAGGAGCTGCAGGAGAAGGGCTACGACCTGCCCGACTACCCCGAGAGCGCGACGAGCGAGGAGGACAAGGACGCCCGGGCCCGCTACGACAAGGTCAAGGGCTCCGCGGTCAACCCGGTCCTGCGCGAGGGCAACTCCGACCGGCGCGCGCCGGCGGCGGTCAAGGGCTACGCCAAGCAGTACCCCCACTCCATGGGCGCCTGGTCCTCGGAGTCGAGGACCAACGTCGCGACGATGGGCGAGGGTGACTTCTTCTCCCACGAGAAGTCGGTCGTGATCGAGGGCGACGACACCCTCTCGATCGTGCACGTCGGTGTCGACGGCACCGAGACCGTGCTCAAGGACGGCGTGACGGTGCTGCCCGGCGAGGTCGTCGACGCCACGTTCATGTCCGCTGCCGCCCTGCGGCGCTTCCTGACCGAGCAGATCGCCCGGGCCAAGGCCGAGGACGTGCTGTTCTCGGTGCACCTGAAGGCCACGATGATGAAGGTCTCGGACCCGATCATCTTCGGCCACGCGGTCCAGGCCTTCTTCCCCACCCTCTTCGAGCAGTACGGCGAGCAGCTCACCGCAGCCGGCGTCTCGCCCAACGACGGTCTCGGTGCCCTGCTCGACGCGGTCGCCGACCTCCCCGAGGGCGAGGCGATCAAGGCCTCGGTGAAGCAGGGCCTGGCCGACGGTCCGCGGATGGCGATGGTCGACGACCGCAAGGGGATCACGAACCTGCACGTGCCCTCGGACGTCATCATCGACGCCTCGATGCCCGCGATGATCCGCACCTCGGGCCACATGTGGGGCCCGGACGGCAACGAGGCCGACTGCCTCGCGGTCATCCCGGACTCCTCCTACGCCGGCGTCTACCAGCGGGTGATCGACGACTGCCGCGAGCACGGCGCCTTCGACCCGGCCACGATGGGCTCGGTGCCCAACGTGGGCCTGATGGCCAAGGCGGCCGAGGAGTACGGCTCGCACGACAAGACCTTCGAGGTCCCGGCCGCCGGCACGATGAGGGTGGTCGACGGCTCCGGCACCACGCTGATCGAGCAC
This sequence comes from uncultured Actinomycetota bacterium, assembly GCA_963714475.1. Classification (GTDB taxonomy): domain Bacteria; phylum Actinomycetota; class Actinomycetes; order Propionibacteriales; family Nocardioidaceae; genus Nocardioides. The sequence continues at coordinate 621,272 of CAVQOP010000001.1, read as the reverse complement.
GAGGTCGAGCCCGGTGACATCTGGCGCGCCTGCCAGACCAAGGACGACCCGATCCGTGACTGGGTCAAGCTCGCCGTGACCCGCGCCCGCGCCAGCGAGACCCCCGCGATCTTCTGGCTCGACGAGGCCCGCGCCCACGACGCCAACCTGATCGCCAAGATCGAGCAGTACCTGCCCGAGCACGACACCGACGGCCTGACCATCGAGATCATGACGCCGGCCGACGCCTGCGCCTACTCCCTGGAGCGGATCCGCCGGGGCGAGGACACCATCTCGGTGACCGGCAACGTGCTGCGCGACTACAACACCGACCTGTTCCCGATCCTCGAGGTCGGCACCTCGGCCAAGATGCTCTCGATCGTGCCGCTGATGAACGGCGGCGGGCTCTTCGAGACCGGCGCGGGTGGCTCGGCGCCCAAGCACGTGCAGCAGCTGATCGAGGAGAACTACCTGCGCTGGGACAGCCTGGGGGAGTTCTTCGCGCTCGCGGCCTCCTTCGAGCACCTCGCCGGGTACGCCGACAACGCCCGCGCGCAGGTCCTCGCCGACACCCTCGACGCCGCCACGGCGACGTTCCTGCTCGAGGACAAGAGCCCGACCCGCAAGATCGGCGGGATCGACAACCGCGGCTCGCACTTCTACCTCGCGCTGTACTGGGCCCAGGAGCTGGCCAAGCAGGACGACGACGCCGAGCTGGCCTCGGACTTCGCCTCGCTGGCCGAGACCCTGGCTGCGCAGGAGGACACGATCGTCGCCGAGCTCGCCGCGGTGCAGGGCAGCCCGGCCGACGTCGGGGGGTACTTCTACCCCGAGGACGCGAAGGCCGACGAGGTCATGCGTCCCTCGACGACCTTCAACGAGGCGCTCGCGGCCCTGTAGGGACGGCGCGGGGCGCGCCGACGGCGTCCCGACCTCGCTGCGGGGACCACGGCAGGGTCCTCGGTCCGGCCCCGGCAAGACACACCTTGGGGTGAGCCCCGCCTCCTTCCCCTCCGGCCCCAGCAGGTGCATGATCGGCGCGGTGACGGCCGTCACTCGGGACGACCTGCAGGAGGACTCACCATGTTCGAGCAGACCTTCGACCCCGTCGGCGGGTCACTGGCGCTGTCCACGCTGTTCGCGGTCCTGCCGCTGCTGACCGTCTTCGTGCTGCTCGGCGCGCTGAAGGTCAAGGCGCAGTGGGCCTCGCTCGCGGCGCTGGCCGTCGCGCTCGTCGTGGCGATCGTCGTCTACGGCATGCCGTTCACCATCGCCCTCAGCACCGCGCTCGAGGGCGCGACGTTCGGGATCTTCCCGATCATGTGGATCGTGGTCAACGCGATCTGGATCTACACGATGACCGTCGAGACCGGTCACTTCGACGTGCTGCGTCGCAGCTTCGGCGCGGTCTCCGACGACCAGCGGATCCAGGCGATCATCATCGCCTTCTGCTTCGGCGCGCTGATGGAGGCCCTCGCCGGCTTCGGTACGCCGGTCGCCATCAGCTCGGTCATGCTGATCGCGCTCGGCTTCGAGCCGATCAAGGCCGCGACGGTCTCCCTGGTCGCCAACACCGCCCCGGTCGCCTTCGGTGCGATCGCCGTGCCGATCACGACGCTGGCCTCGATCACCAACATCCCGGTCAGCACGCTCGGCTCCATGGTGGGGCGGCAGACGCCGATCCTGGCCATCGTCGTCCCGCTGGTGCTGGTCTTCCTCGTCGACGGCAAGCGTGCGCTGCGCCAGGTGTGGCTGCCGGCGATCGTGTGCGGCGTCGTCTTCGCGGTGGGCCAGTTCCTCGCCTCCAACTACTTCTCGGTCCAGCTCACCGACATCGTGGCCGCCCTGCTGGCCGCCGCGGCGGTGGTGGGCCTGCTGCGCGTCTGGCAGCCGGTCGAGGTGATGACCGGGCAGCGTCTCGACGAGAGCGAGACCCAGCGTCGCGTCGCCGAGGCCGGCGGCGGCAAGCGCCGGAGCGGCGGTGCCGCGACCGCGACCGCCACCGGGTCGAGCGCCCGCGACGCCGACGCCGAGGAGGGCTCGGACTCGGGCCGCGAGATCTTCCTGGCCTACCTGCCCTACCTCACGATCATCGTGGTCTTCTCCGTCGCCCAGATCCCGGTCATCCGGGACCTGCTGGCCCAGGGCGCGCTGAGCTTCGGCTGGCCGCTGCTCGACCAGATCGTCACCCCCAGCGGCGAGCCGCCGGCCTCGGCGACCTTCAGCTTCGGCTACCTCGGCTCGGCGGGCACCCTGCTGCTGCTCTCCGGCTTGATCACGATGGCGTTCCTGGCGGTCTCCCCGGGCGGTGCCGTGCGGGCCTACGGCGCGACCCTCGACCAGCTCAAGTGGGCCATCCTCACCGTCGCCGCCGTGCTCGGCCTGGCCTACGTGATGAACTTCTCGGGGCAGACCATCACGATCGGGATGTGGATCGCCGGCTCCGGTGCCTTCTTCGCCTTCCTGTCCCCGGTGCTCGGCTGGCTCGGGGTGGCGGTCACCGGCTCGGACACCTCGGCCAACGCGCTCTTCGGGACCCTCCAGGTCACCGCGGCCAAGGAGGCCGGGCTCAGTCCGGTGCTGCTCGCCGCCGCGAACTCCTCGGGCGGCGTCCTGGGCAAGATGATCTCGCCGCAGAACCTCGCGATCGCCGCCGCCGCGACCGGCATGGCCGGCCGCGAGGGCGAGCTGTTCCGCAAGGTCGTCGGGTGGAGCATCGGGTTCCTGCTGCTCATGTGCGTGCTGGTCTACCTGCAGTCGACCCCGGTGCTGGGCTGGATGGTGCCCTGACGGGTCGTCGCGCCACCCGGCGTACCTGATCTCACAGTGGCGCCGGGGAACACATCCGGGCCGTGTCGTGCTGGACTGCGGTGTGACCAACTCTCCTCCCGCACCGCAGGCGTCCGCGCGCTCGGCGACCGCCGAGGAGTCCGGCTTCTCCGACCTGCGCCTGCGGCTGGCGCTGCTGATCCTCAGCTTCGGTGGCTTCACGATCGGCACGACCGAGTTCATGACGATGGGCCTGCTGCCCGAGGTCGCCGACGGCGTCGGGGTCTCGATCCCGACGGCCGGACACCTGATCTCGGCCTACGCGCTCGGTGTCGTCATCGGCGCCCCGCTGCTCGCGGTGCTGGGCGCGAAGATGCCGCGACGCCGCCTGCTGGTCTGGCTGATGGGCGGGTACGCCGCCGCCAACCTGTTCTCCGCGGCCGTCTCGACGGTGCACCTGCTGGCGTTCGCGCGCTTCCTCGACGGGCTGCCGCACGGGGCCTACTTCGGGGTGGCCTCCCTCGTCGCCGCCGACCTCGCCCGGCCGGGCCGGCAGGGCCGGGCCGTCGCGCAGGTGATGCTGGGCCTCTCGGTCGCCAACGTCGTGGGCGTCCCGGCCGCGACCTGGTTGGGCCAGAGCTACGGCTGGCGCTCGGGCTTCCTGACCTCCTCCGTGCTCGCCGTCGTCACCCTCGTCGGCATCGCGACCCTGCTGCCACGCATGCCGGGCAACCCCGAGGCCGTGTGGCGCCGCGAGCTCTCGGCGCTGGCCAAGCCGCAGGTCCTGCTGACGCTGGCCGCGGGCGCGGTCGGCTTCGGCGGCATGTTCGCCATCTACACCTACATCAGCCCGATCGTCACCGAGGTCGCCGGCCTCGGACGCGGCACGGTGCCGATCGTCCTGCTCGTGCTCGGCCTGGGCATGGTGGCCGGCACGTTCGTCGCCGGTGCGATGGCCGACTGGTCGGTGCGCGCCTCGCTGATCATCGGCTCGATCGGCATGACCCTGTCGCTGCTGCTGTTCTGGGCGGTCTCGCCCTACGGCTGGGCGCTGCCGGTGGCCGCCTTCCTCGTGACCGTCCTCGGCTCGGTGCTCGTCGTCAACCTCCAGCTGCGCCTGATGGACGTCTCCGGCGACGCGCGGACCCTGGGGGCGGCGATGAACCACGCCTCGCTGAACCTCGCCAACGCCCTCGGCGCCTGGCTCGGCGGCGCGGTCATCACCGCCGGCCTCGGCCTGCGGGCCCCCGCGCTCGCCGGGGCGGCGCTGTCCGTGCTCGGGCTCGCGGTGCTGCTGGTGGCGCTGCGGCGCACCCGCGGCGAGCCCGACGTCGCGGGCACCGGGACGCCGGTCGTCCCGGCCGACGCCGTCGCGACCCCGGCTGCGCGCACGCTGTCGTAGCGCTCCGCCCCACCCGCAGGCCACCCCCTATGACACCCGCGGGCCACCCGCAGGGTGATTTGTGTGCGTCGGTCCTGCGAGGCAGGGTGAGGTCATGACCGACACCCGAATCTCTGCCCAGCGCACGATCGACGCGCCCGCGAAGGACCTCTTCGACGTCCTGAGCAACCCCCACCGCCACACCGAGCTCGACGGCTCCGGCTTCGTGCGCAGCCTCGAGAAGGGCGACCGCATCGAGAAGTCCGGCCAGCAGTTCCGGATGAACATGACCGGCGACCACATGGGCGGCGAGTACCAGACCGACAACATCGTCACCGGGTTCGACAAGAACCACATGATCGCCTGGCAGACCGCCCCCGCCGGCCAGGAGCCTCCGGGCTGGGAGTGGGTCTGGGAGCTGACGTCCACCGGCTCCGACAGCACCGACGTCACCGTGACCTACGACTGGTCCAAGGTCACCGACAAGGGCCTGCTCGAGAAGCTCTCCTTCCCGCTCGTCCCGCAGTCGGGTCTCGAGGACTCGCTCGCCAACCTGGCCGCGGCCGTGGGGCCGGAGTCCGGCCACTGAGCCGGTCCCACCAGCACTGAGCGACGCCGTACGACGACGCCTACGACGGGCGCGGACCTCCGGGTCCGCGCCCGTCGTCACGCGACGGCGCTACCCGCGGTGCACCATCGCCGCCTGCTGCTCGAGCCACTCCGAGCGCAGGACGTCGAGGCAGGCCTGGTCGGCCCGGCCTCCCCGCACGCTGGCCCCGCGACGCTCGACGCCGTAGGGGCGCAGTCCGACCGACTCGAGCACGCCGATCGACGCGACGTTCTCGACCGCGGCGAAGGCGACCACGCGCTGCACGCCGAGCACCCCGAAGGCGAAGCGCAGCGCGAGGCGCGCCGCCTCCCGGGTCAGTCCGCGACCGCGGGCGTCCGGGTGCGTCCAGAAGCCGATCTCGCACTCCTGCCCGGGGTCGAGCCCGTTCAGCCCCATCGACCCGACGAGCAGGTCGGTCGCCGGGTCGGTCACGGCCCACGTGACCCCGGCACCGCCCGCGAGCTGCTCACCCATCGCGAGCAGGTACGCCGCGGCGACCTCCTCGCCGTACGGCGCCGGCATCGTGCCGAGCCAGTGCTGCGTCGTCGCGTCCGAGCAGGCCTCGACGATGCGCGGGACGTCGGTCGCGGCGAACGCGCGCAGCCGTACCCGCTCGCCGGTCAGCGGCCGGGCCTCGAGCCAGGTCGTCGGGGGCTCGCGGGGGTCCTCGCGCAGCAGGGTGGCCACCCAGGCGTCGTGGCGGGTGCCCCGCTGCGTCACCCACTGCCGGACCGTGCCCTCGACGCGGAACCCGACCTTCCAGGCCAGGCGGCGCGAGGCCCAGTTGCCGCGGTGCGCGCGCCAGAGCACCGTGTGCAGACCGGCCTCGGTGAAGCCCCACTCCACGACCAGGCGCAGGGCGCGCTCCAGCACGCTCACGCCCTCGAGCCGTACGCCGCGCACGTCCGGGTGGGAGCCGAAGGCGACCTCGGCGACCCCGGCCTCGCGGTCGGGGTCGGGCCGCAGCTCGATCGACCCGGCGTACCGGTCGTCGTGCTCGATCGCGAAGCCCCACGACGACCCCTCTCGCCACGCCTCCGGCATCATCTCGCCGACGAAGTGCCGGGCCCCCTCGATCGTCGGCGGCAGCGGCACCGACGTCCACCGCTGGTAGGCCGGGTCCAGCGTCGCCTCGTAGGAGCGCTGGGCGTCGGCGAGGCGGTGGGGGCGCAGGACGATCTCGCCGTCGGTGATGGTCGGGGGCTCGTCGGTGGGGACGGTCATGGGCCCAGCCTGCCAACCCTCGCCGCCGGCCGACCACCGGGTTTCGGGCGCGGGACGGCGTCGGCGAGGATGGAGCCATGCCAGCCTCCAGCGAAGCGGCGACGGGCGTCGCCCGACCGCGCGTCCTGTCGGGGATCCAGCCCACCGCGGACTCCTTCCACTTCGGCAACTACCTCGGGGCGCTGCGCCAGTGGGTCGAGCTCCAGGAGGCGCACGAACCGTTCTTCTTCATCGCCGACCTGCACGCGATCACCGTCGAGCAGGACCCGACGCTGCTGCGCGAGCGGACCCGCCGCGCCGCCGCTCAGCTGCTCGCGATGGGTGTCGACGCGGACCGCTCGGCGATCTTCGTGCAGAGCCAGGTGCCGGCGCACGCCCAGCTGTCGTGGGTCCTGCAGTGCCTGACCGGCTTCGGCGAGGCCCGGCGGATGACCCAGTTCAAGGACAAGTCGGCCAAGGGCGGCGAGGGCGCGGCCAGCGTCGGGCTCTTCACCTACCCCGTGCTCCAGGCCGCGGACATCCTGCTCTACCGGCCGCAGTTCGTGCCGGTGGGCGAGGACCAGCGTCAGCACCTCGAGCTGACGCGCGACGTGGCGCAGCGCTTCAACCACCGCTACAAGAAGACCTTCCGCCTGCCCGAGCCGTACATCCTCAAGGCGACGGCCAAGATCGCCGACCTCCAGGACCCGACCGCGAAGATGTCGAAGTCGGCCTCCTCGCCCGCCGGCATCGTGGAGATGCTCGACGAGCCGTCGCGCAGCGCGAAGAAGATCCGCTCGGCGGTCACCGACTCCGGCTCGGAGGTGAGGTTCGACGTCGACGAGAAGCCGGGCGTCTCCAACCTGCTGACGATCTTCTCGGCGTTGAGCGGCACCGAGGTCGCCGACCTCGAGCAGACCTATTCCGGGCGTGGCTACGGCGACCTCAAGGGCGACCTCGCCGAGGCCGTCGTCGAGTTCGTGACCCCGTTCCGCGACCGCACCCTGGCCCTGCTCGAGGACCGCACCCACCTCGACGCGGTCCTGCGGGCAGGGGCCGAGCGGGCTGCAGCGGTGGCGCAGCAGACGCTGGCCGACGTCTACGACCGGGTCGGATTCGTGCCCGCGTCGGGCGCGTGAGCCTGCTGCGGGGTGACGGCGGGGCGATAAGGTCGCAGGCGATGCAGACCATCGGTGTAGCCGTCGCGATCCCGGAGCCCTGGGCCACCGAGCTCCAGGACTACCGACGCGCACTCGGCGACGAGACCGCGACCAGGATCCCGACCCACATCACGCTGCTGCCCCCGACCCCGGTCGACGAGGCGCGCATCGACGAGCTCGACGCCCACCTCGCGTGCGCCGCCGGAGCCGTCGACTGCTTCGAGGTCCACCTGCGTGGCACCGGTACGTTCCGTCCGACCTCGCCGGTCGTGTTCGTCTCACTGGTCGAGGGCATCTCGCAGTGCGAGGAGCTCGCGGCCGCGGTCCGCCGCGGGCCGCTGGCCACCGAGCTGACCTTCCCGTACCACCCCCACGTGACGGTGGCCCACCACCTCGACGGGGCCACCCTGGATCGCGCGTTCGAGGAGCTCGCGGGCTTCGAGTGCCGCTTCGACGTCGAGGGCTTCCACCTCTACGTCCACGACGACGAGCTCGGCTGGCAGCCCACCCTGGGCTTCGGTCTGGCCCGGCCCGACCGGTAGAGGACGGCGCACGAGGGTGAGGACGCGATGAGCGCGAAGGACAAGGCGAGTGGTGCAGCGGGCGCGGTGACGCGACGTCCGCTCGTGGCCCACGTCCTGCGCATGGTCGGCCACTACGGCGCGGCCAAGAGCAACCAGCACGCCGGCGCGGTGACGTACTTCGCCTTCCTGTCCTTCTTCCCGCTGCTGGCACTGACGTTCTTCGCCGTCGGGATCATCTCGGTCGTCTACCCCGAGGCCAACGAGCAGATCCGCTCCGGGATCACCGCCATCCTCCCCGGCGTGATCGGGGGCGAGAGCGGCATCTCCCTCGACACCGTGCGCAACCTGTCCGGCGTGGCCGGGGCGATCGGCCTGGTCGGCGTGCTCTACACCGGCAGCGGCTTCATCCTCGCGCTGCGTGAGGCCCTGCTCGCGGTCTTCGAGCAGCCCGAGCAGCAGAAGAACTTCGTGATGACCAAGCTCAGCGACATCAGCGGCATGCTCACCATCGGGGGCACGCTCCTGCTCTCGGTCGCCGTGGGGAGTCTCGTGTCCCGCTTCTCCCAGGGTCTGCTGGGGCTGGTCGGGCTCGACGACGACCTCGCCTGGGTGCTGAGCGCCCTCGCCATCGTGGTCGCGCTGGGGATCAACACGGTCCTCTTCTTCATCATCTTCCGCCAGCTGGTCTCGCCCCCGATCCCGAGCCGCTCGCTGTGGTCGGGCGCGCTGCTCGGCGGCCTCGGCTTCGAGCTGCTCAAGCAGTTCGCCACCGGGCTCCTCGCCCTGACCAAGAACAATCCCGGCGCCCAGGCCTTCGGGATCGCCCTGATCCTGATCGTCTGGCTCAACTACTTCGCGCGCATCACGCTCTACGCCGCCTGCTGGGCCCACACCTCCGCCGCCGCGATCGCCGCCCGGCCGGTGGCCGACCCCGAGCCGGTCCAGGGCCCACAGCTGCCGAGCCTCAAGCGCTGGTGGGTCGAGGGCGGCGGTGCTGAGCAGCACGCGGGCGAGCAGCCCGGTCCCGCCGGCCGGTGGGGCCCGCCCTTCGCCGCCGGCGGCGTCACCATGCTCGCCGTGGTGGCCTGGATGCGCCGAGGGCGCTGACGATCCGGTGCGCCTGGCGGGGGTGCGCGGGGGTGCGCGGGGGTGGAGATCCCCGGTCGGCCGGGGATGTCGCCGCTTGTCGGCCGAAATCGCGCCCGACAAGCGGCTGTTTACCCCGGCATGCAGGCTGGTGTCTTGCCGGGCTGTTGCTGGTGTGACTGGAGTGGTCGATGGGGCGTCAGGAACACCCGGCTGGCCGGGTGTTCCCGAGCCTGTCGCCCTTTGCAATAGCCGACAGGCTCGAGAACAGGCCGACCAGTACGCCGCCGCAGCCCGGCTAGCACCCGGATCCCGTGCCGCGCGCAACCGCCCCGTACGCCGCCGTACGTCCGCCGCTCATTCCACGCGGGGTGCCGGGCTCGTCCCGCCGGCCCCAGGAACACCCGGCTGGCCGGGTGTTCCCGAACCTGTCGCCCTTTGCAACAGCCGACAGGCTTGAGAACAGGCCGACCAGTACGCCGCCGCAGCCCGGCTAGCACCCGACCGCCGGCCGCGGCAGCGCCCCGTACGCCGCCGTACGTCCGCCGCTCATTCCACGCGGGGTGCCGGGCTCGTCCCACCGGCCCCGGAACACCCGGCTGGCCGGGTGTTCCCGAGCCTGTCGCCCTTTGCAACAGCCGACAGGCTTGAGAACGCCGACCAGTACGCCGCCGCGCCGGCCGCCACGCCGTACGCCGACGGCCCGCCACGCGGTCGCGGGACGGGCCCGGGTCCGAGGGCAGGCCGGAGGCGAGCGGTACCCCCGCAGGGATCAGTGGCCGTGCTTGATCGCGGTCCGCAGGTCCTTGTTGAGCTGGGAGATCACGTCGAGCGGGATCTCCTTGGGGCACGCCGCGGTGCACTCACCGATGTTGGTGCAGCCACCGAAGCCCTCGGCGTCGTGCTGGGCGACCATGGAGACCACCCGGGAGTCGCGCTCGGGCTGGCCCTGGGGGAGTCGGCCGAGGTGGGTGATCTTGGCGCCCATGAACAAGGACGCCGAGCCGTTGGGGCAGGCCGCGACGCAGGCGCCGCAGCCGATGCAGGTGGCGACGTTGAACGCCTTGACGGCGTCCTCGCGGGGCACCGGGGTGGCGTGGGCGTCGGGTGCCGCGCCGGTGTTGACCGAGACGTAGCCGCCGGCCTGGATGATCCGGTCGAAGGCGGAGCGGTCGACCACGAGGTCCTTGACGACCGGGAACGCCGAGGCGCGCCAGGGCTCGATGGTGATCGTCTGGCCGTCCGAGAACGAGCGCATGTGCAGCTGGCAGGAGGTGGTGACCTCCGGGCCGTGCGCCTGTCCGTTGATCATCAGGTTGCACGAGCCGCAGATGCCCTCGCGGCAGTCGTGGTCGAAGGCGACGGGCTCCTCGCCCTTGTCGTTGAGGCGCTCGTTGAGGATGTCGAGCATCTCCAGGAAGCTCATGTCCTCGGAGATCTCGTCGACCTCGTAGGTGTGCAGGGCGCCGCTCGACGTCGCGTCGGGCTGGCGCCAGATCTTCAGGGTCAGGTTCACTTGTAGCTCCGCTGCTTCATCTCGATGGCGGTGTAGATCAGGTCTTCCTTGTGCAGCGTCGGTGCGCCGTCCTCACCGCCGAACTCCCAGGCCGCGACGTAGGCGAACTCGTCGTCGTGGCGCAGGGCCTCGCCCTCGTCGGTCTGCGACTCGGCACGGAAGTGGCCGCCGCAGGACTCGCGACGGTTGAGCGCGTCGATGCACATCAGCTCCCCGAGCTCGATGAAGTCGGCCACCCGGCCGGCCTTCTCGAGGTTCTGGTTGAGGCTGTGGGCCGAACCGAGGACCTTCAGGTTGCTCCAGAAGTCCTTCTTCAGCTCGCGGATCATGTCGATGGCCTTGCGCAGGCCCTCCTCGGAGCGCTCCATCCCGCAGAACTCCCACATGATGTGGCCGAGCTCCTTGTGATAGCTGTCCGCCGAGCGCGTGCCGTTGATCGACAGGAACGTCGCGATCCGCTTCTCCACCGACTCCCGGGCCTCCACCACCGCAGGGTGCGACTCGTCGAGCTCGGTGAACGGGCCGTCGGCGAGGTAGCCGCGGATCGTGTTGGGCAGCACGAAGTACCCGTCCGAGAGGCCCTGCATCAGGGCGGAGGCACCGAGGCGGTTGGCGCCGTGGTCGGAGAAGTTGGCCTCGCCGGTCACGAACAGCCCGGGGACGTTGGACTGCAGGTCGTAGTCGACCCACAGGCCACCCATGACGTAGTGCACGGCGGGGTAGATCCGCATCGGCACCTCGTAGGGGTTCTCCCCGGTGATGCGCTCGTACATGTCGAAGAGGTTGCCGTACTTCTCCTCGACCCCGTCGCGGCCGTAGCGCTCGATGGCCTCGGCGAAGTCGAGGTAGACCCCGCGGCGGAAGTCGCCGATCAGCGGGCCGACGCCGCGACCCTCGTCGCACATGTTCTTGGCCTGGCGCGAGGCGATGTCGCGGGGCACGAGGTTGCCGAACGACGGGTAGATCCGCTCCAGGTAGTAGTCGCGGTCGTCCTCGGCGATGTCGCGGGGGTCCTTGTCGCAGTCGTCCTTGTTCTTGGGCACCCAGATGCGACCGTCGTTGCGCAGCGACTCGCTCATCAGGGTCAGCTTGGACTGGTGGTCGCCGGAGACCGGGATGCAGGTGGGGTGGATCTGGGTGTAGCAGGGGTTGGCCATGTAGGCGCCCTTGCGGTGCGCACGCCAGGTGGCGGTGACGTTGCAGCCCATCGCGTTGGTGGAGAGGTAGAAGACGTTGCCGTAGCCACCGGAGGCGAGCACCACGGCGTCGGCGAGGTGGGTCTCGATCTCGCCCGTGACCATGTCGCGCGCGATGATCCCGCGCGCCACGCCGTCGACGGTGATCAGCTCGAGCATCTCGTGACGGGTGTACGTCGACACGGTGCCGGCCGCGACCTGGCGCTCCAGGGCCTGGTAGGCCCCGATCAGCAGCTGCTGCCCGGTCTGCCCGCGGGCGTAGAAGGTGCGCGAGACCTGCACGCCGCCGAAGGAACGGTTGTCGAGCAGGCCGCCGTACTCCCGGGCGAAGGGCACGCCCTGGGCGACGCACTGGTCGATGATGTTGGTGCTGACCTCGGCCAGGCGGTACACGTTGGACTCGCGGCTGCGGTAGTCGCCGCCCTTGACGGTGTCGTAGAACAGGCGGAAGACGGAGTCGCCGTCCTCCTTGTAGTTCTTCGCCGCGTTGATCCCGCCCTGGGCGGCGATCGAGTGGGCCCGCCGCGGGGAGTCCTGGTAGCAGAAGGACTTCACGTTGTAGCCGGCCTCGCCGAGCGTGGCTGCCGCGGCGCCGCCGGCGAGGCCGGTGCCGACGATGATGATGTCGAGCTTGCGCCGGTTGGCCGGGTTGACCAACCGGTTCTCGAAGACGTGGTTGGTCCAGCGGTCCTTGATCGGGCCCTGGGGCGCGGCGGTGTCGACGACGTTCTCGCCGCGCACGTAGTAGCCGTGCGCGTCGTCGGACTGCTGCACGGCGGCCTCGTTGAGGGCGACGGTGCCGGACTGGTCGGTCATGGCCATGGGTGGCTCCCTGTCTGAGGTACGTCGGTGACGCGGTGGCGAGGTGGTCGCACGATCCGGGGGACGGCTACTCGATCAGCCCGAGCAGGACGCCGAGGGGCACCAGCGAGTAGCCGCCGGCGACGACGACCGCCACGACCCACCCCGCGGTGCGGGCGCGCGTGCGGGCCGCCGTGGTGCCGGTCCAGCCGAGGGTCTGCAGCGAGCTGAAGGTGCCGTGGTGCAGGTGCAGGGCGAGGGCGGCCATGGCGACGAGGTAGATCGCCGACATCCACCACAGGCTGAAGGTGTCGACGAGCAGGCCGTAGGGGTTGTTGGTCTCCCCGCCCGTCGGGTTGATCTTGACGATGCTGAAGTTCAGCAGGTGCCAGACCAGGAACACCAGGATGGTCAGGCCTCCCCAGCGCATGGTGCGCGAGGACAGCGAGGAGTTGGCCCGCTTGACCACCGAGTACTGCACCGGGCGCGCTCGCGCCGCGCGCCGCCACAGGATCACCGCGGCGGTGACGTGGACGGCCAGGGAGGCCAGCAGGCCCAGACGCAGGATCCACAGCAGGCCGCTGTAGGGCAGGATCGGCTCCCCGATCTCGCGCAGGTGCTCGGCGTACTCGTTGAACGCGACCTCCCCGGCGAAGGCCTTGAGGTTTCCGTACATGTGAGCGAGCACGAAGCCGATGAAGATGGCCCCGCTCACCGCCATCGTCAGCTTCAGCGCGATGGTCGAGCGCGTGCCACGGCCGCCCTTGACCAGTGAGGGACCTGTCGTCGTTGCCACAGGGTCACGGTACCCCCGCCGGATCACCCACGCGGTGAAGGGTGGCGCGTCTCACGGGGTGCGCGCCGAGGGGTCTGCACGGAGGTCGCGGGCCGGGCCAGGGGCGCCAGGTGGAGGGTGACGAGCTCGTCGACGGCCGCCTGCCAGGTGCGTCCGGCCGCGATCTCACGGGCACGGCCGCCCAGGAAGCGGCGGTGCGGGTCGGCGGCGAGGGCGTCGACGGTGCGGGCCAGCCCGCGGCGGCGGCCGGTGTCGTAGAGCAGACCGGTCTCCTGGTGGCGCACCACCTCGCGGGCGCCGCCGCTGCGGGGCGCGACGACGGGTACGCCGCTCGCCGCGGCCTCGCGCAGCACGTGGGCGCAGGTCTGGTGCTCACCGGGGTGGACCAGGAGGTCGAGCGAGGGGAGGGCGACGCCGAGGTCACCGGTGCTGAGGGTCCCGAGCACCTTGGCCTGGGGGAGCCGGGAGGCCAGCCAGCCGCGCTCCGGCCCGTCCCCGATCAGGACGGGACGGATGCCGGGCACGTCGGCGAGCTCGGCCAGGCGGCGTACGCCGTGGCGCCGGTGCAGGCCGCCGACGTAGCCGACGACGACCAGGCCGCCCTCGCGGGAGCGCCGCCGCGACCACGACGCGTGCAGCCAGTCGTCGCGCAGCGCCGGGGTGAAGGCCGCGGTGTCGACCCCGGGGGACCACACGGGGGCGTCGAGGCCGAGCTCGCCGACCCGCTCGCGCATCCAGTGCGAGGTGACCACGACCCGGTCGGCGCGCCGGGCGACCTTGCGGCGCCAGTACTCCACGGAGGTGTCCAGCAGCGGTGACTGCTCGACGACCAGCGTGGGCAGGCCGACCGCATGGGCGTGCTTGAGCGCCTTGCGGCCGAGCCGCCCCGGGGAGGACAGCAGCGCGACGTCGGGGGCGAAGGCGTCCAGGGCCGCGCGGACCTGGGCGCCGGCCTTGTCGAGGGTGGTGACCCGGTGCACCCGGACCCCGCGGTACGTCGCGAGCCCCGGCCCGGGCGCGACGACGAGCACCTCGTGGCCGGTGTCGACGAGCCGGTCGACGATCGCCCGCAGCGTCGTCGTCGGCACCGCGTCGGCGGTGGGGCCTCCGGCGGCGGAGGGCAGGAAGGTCTCGCTGACCAGGACGATGCGCAACGCAGCCATGGCGACCACTGTCCGGGTTCGCGTCGTCCGGGCCGTGCACGCCGGATGTCCGCCGGGTGAATGGTCGGTGCCGGACCGGTGGGGCCGACGCAGGACCGGGGTGGGCGGGGGCGCTCGGGAGCCGCGTCGCGAACCCCACAGGTCCTGGCCGACGTCACCGTGTCGCCCTAAGGTTCGAGACATGACGTCGCAGGAGGTGGCCGGGTCCGCGGACGGCGCGGTCGAGGGAGGGCTCGACGACCCGTCCGAGCTCGAGCCGGAGCAGGGCACGCTGGCCCTGGCCGACCCGGAGGCCGACGCGCACGGCCGCGCCGACTGGGAGGCCGCGGCGGCGGCCGTGCTGCGCAAGGCACGACGGATGGGCGACGACGACCCCGACGGGGAGGTCTGGGACCGGCTGGTCCGGCGCACCCTCGACGGGGTCGGTGTCCGTCCTCTCGGCACGGCGGCCGACCTCGAGGGGCTCGCCACCGCGGGCCGACCCGTCCGTACCGGTCCCTGGGACGTCCGCGCGCACCTGCGACTGGCCGGGCTGGCGGAGAAGACGGCCAACGAGACGCTCCTGGTCGACCTCGAGGGCGGGGTGAGCTCGCTGTGGCTGGAGGTCGACGCGGGCACCGACCTGGCCGCGCTCCTCGAGGGCGTCTTCCTCGACCTCGCCCCGGTCGTGCTGGACGCCCCCGCCGGTGACGCGGTGAGCGTCGCGGAGGCCTTCGTGGCCCACCTCGACGGCCTGGGCGCCGCGCCCGGCACCAACCTGGGGGTGGCCTGCGACGCGACCGACGAGGCCCTCGTCTCGGTGGCCCGGCTCGCGCTCGGGCACGGGCTGCTGGGGGTGGTCGTCGACGCCACCCGCGTCCACGACCGCGGTGCCTCGGACGCCCAGGAGCTCGGGTGGTCGCTGCGTGCGGGCGCCCACGTGCTGCGCGTGCTGACCGGGGCCGGGATCGACCTGGACGAGGCCGCCGGGCTGGTGGAGTTCCGCTACGCGGTCACCGTGGAGCAGCTGCCCTCGATCGCCAAGCTCCGCGCCGCCCGCCGTCTGTGGGACCGGGTGCTCGAGCTCAGCGACGCGGGGCCGGGCGTGCGGGGCGCCGGCCAGCGCCAGCACGCCGTGACCAGCCGGCCGATGATGAGTCGCTACGACCCCTACGTGAACCTGCTGCGCACCACCGTCGCCGCCTTCGCCGCGGGCACCGGCGGCGCGGAGGCCGTGACCGTGCTGCCCTTCGACAGTCCGCTGGGTCGCCCCGAGGTGCTCGGGCGTCGGATGGCGCGCAACACCAGTGCGCTGCTGGTCTCCGAGAGCCACCTCGCGCGGGTCACCGACCCGGCCGGCGGGTCCTACGCGATCGAGCGGCTCACCGACGACCTGGCCCGGGCCGGGTGGGACGTGCTGCAGCGCCTCGACTCCGGCGCCGACCTCGACGAGCTCGTCGCCGCGGTCGTCGCCGAACGCGACCAGCAGGTCGCGACCCGCCGGCGCCCGATCACCGGGCTCAGCGAGTTCCCCGCGGTCGAGGAGGACACACCGACCCGCGAGGCCGACGGTGCGTGGGACGACGTACGCCCCTGGGGGCACGCGTTCGAGGCGCTGCGCGACGACCCGCCGTCGGCGCGGGTCTTCCTGGCCACGCTCGGCCCGGTCTCGGCGCACACCGCGCGCGCGACCTTCGCCTCCAACCTCCTCGCCGCCGGCGGCATCGGGGTCGACGTCGCCGGGGCGACCGCGGACGTCGACGACCTCCGCGCCGCCCACGACGGACAGGGCGTCGTGTGCCTCGCCGGGGCCGACACCGCCTACGACGAGTGGGGCGAGGCCGCCGCGGGCGCGTTGCGCGAGGCCGGGGCGACGTACGTCGTGGTGGCCGGCAAGCCGCGCGAGTGGGCCGACGACTCCTGCGCGCTCGGCGTCGACGCGCTGGCCTTCCTGTCCCGCACGAGAGAGGCGCTGTCATGAGTGTCCCGGAGTCCTTCGCCGACCTGGCGCTGAGCGACGACGCCGACTGGTCGATGTCGTGGCCCGAGGAGGGTGAGTCGTGGACCGCCCCCGAGGGCATCGAGATCAGGACCCGCTACGACGAGTCCGACCTCGAGGGCCTCGACGCGCTCGAGACCTGGCCGGGTCTGAGCCCGTTCCTGCGGGGGCCCTACCCGACGATGTACACCACCCAGCCCTGGACGGTGCGTCAGTACGCCGGGTTCTCCACCGCCGAGGCGTCGAACGCCTTCTACCGCCGCAACCTCGCGGCCGGGCAGAAGGGCCTCTCGGTGGCCTTCGACCTCGCCACCCACCGCGGCTACGACTCCGACCACCCGCGGGTGCGTGGCGACGTGGGCATGGCGGGCGTCGCGATCGACTCGATCTACGACACCCGCACGCTCTTCGAGGGCATCCCGCTCGACGAGATGTCGGTGTCGATGACCATGAACGGCGCGGTGCTGCCGGTGCTGGCGCTCTACATCGCCGCGGCCGAGGAGCAGGGGGTCAAGCCCGAGCAGCTCGCGGGGACGATCCAGAACGACATCCTCAAGGAGTTCATGGTCCGCAACACCTACATCTACCCGCCGGCGCCGAGCATGCGGATCATCTCCGACATCTTCAGCTTCACCTCGGCGCGGATGCCACGGTTCAACTCGATCTCGATCTCGGGCTACCACATCCAGGAGGCCGGGGCGACGGCCGACCTCGAGCTGGCCTACACCCTCGCCGACGGCGTCGAGTACATCCGCGCCGGTCTCGCGACCGGGATGAGCATCGACGAGTTCGCGCCGCGGCTGAGCTTCTTCTGGGCGATCGGGATGAACTTCTCCATGGAGGTCGCCAAGCTGCGCGCGGCCCGCGCCCTGTGGGCGCGCCTGGTGCGCCAGTTCGAGCCGAGCAACCCCAAGTCGCTGAGCCTGCGCACCCACTCGCAGACCTCGGGCTGGAGCCTGACCGCCCAGGACGTCTTCAACAACGTCGGACGCACCTGCCTCGAGGCGATGGCCGCCACCCAGGGCCACACCCAGTCGCTGCACACCAACGCCCTCGACGAGGCGATCGCGCTGCCGAGCGACTTCAGCGCCCGCATCGCGCGCAACACCCAGCTGCTGCTGCAGCAGGAGTCCGGCACGACCGGTGTGATCGACCCCTGGGGCGGCTCCTACTACATCGAGCGGCTCACCCACGACCTCGCGGAGCGGGCCTGGGCCCACATCACCGAGGCCGAGCGCGCCGGCGGCATGGCGGCGGCGATCGAGCAGGGCATCCCGAAGATGCGCATCGAGGAGGCGGCCGCGCGCACCCAGGCGCGCATCGACTCCGGGCGCCAGCAGGTGATCGGGGTCAACACCTACCGCCTCGCCGCCGAGGACAAGCTCGACGTGCTGCGCGTCGACAACGACGACGTCTACCGCCAGCAGATCGCCAAGCTCGAGCGGCTGCGCGCCGAGCGCGACGACGACGACGTACGGAGGTCGCTGGAGGCGCTGACCAACGCCGCCGACCGGGGGTCCCAGGGCGGGGGAGGCCAGGGCGGGGGAGGCCAGGACGGTCTCGAGGGCAACCTGCTCGCGCTGGCCGTCGACGCCGCCCGGGCGAAGGCGACGGTCGGGGAGATCTCGGACGCGCTGGAGAAGGTCTACGGCCGCCACCAGGCCGTCATCCGTACGATCTCGGGGGTGTACCGCGACGAGTCCGCCGGCGACGGCAGCGACGGGTCCGGCGACACGCTGGTCCGGCAGGTGCTGGACGCGACCGAGGCCTTCGAGGAGGCCGAGGGCCGCCGCCCCCGCATCCTGGTGGCCAAGATGGGCCAGGACGGCCACGACCGCGGGCAGAAGGTGATCGTCTCCGCGTTCGCCGACATGGGCTTCGACGTCGACGTGGGGCCGTTGTTCTCCACGCCCGAGGAGGTCGCCGGGCAGGCGGTCGACAACGACGTCCACATCGTCGGGGTCTCCTCGTTGGCCGCCGGCCACCTCGCGCTGCTGCCCGCGCTGCGCGAGGCGCTGGCCGAGCAGGGCCGACCCGACATCATGGTCGTCATCGGCGGCGTCATCCCGCCCGACGACGTACCCCGCCTGCGCGAGATGGGGGCCGCCTCGGTCTTCCTGCCCGGCACCGTGATCGCGGAGTCCGCGCTCGACCTGCTCGCGCACCTGCGTGAGCAGCTCGGCCACTGACGCCCCGGAGTCACTGATGCTGCGGAGTCACTGATGCTCGGCGTCCCCGACCTCGTCGAGGGGGTCCTGGCCGGGCGGCGGGCGGTGGTCTCGCAGGCCATCACGCTGGTGGAGTCCTCCCGTCCGGCGCACCGCGACCGCGCCCGCGAGCTGATGACGGCGCTGACCGACCGACCCGGGGCCGGCGTCGGCAGCGGGGCGGTCCGGGTCGGCGTCTCCGGCGTGCCCGGTGTCGGCAAGTCCACCTTCATCGAGGCCCTCGGTGCGCGGCTCACGGCGGACGGGCACCGGGTCGGCGTGCTGGCCGTCGACCCGTCGTCGGTGCGCACCGGCGGCTCGGTGCTGGGCGACAAGACCCGGATGCCGAACCTGTCGATCAACCCGGCCGCCTACATCAGGCCCTCCCCGGCCGCCGGCACGCTCGGCGGGGTCGCCCGCGCGACCGTCCAGGCGATGGCGGTGCTCGAGGCGGCCGGCTTCGACGTGGTGCTCGTCGAGACCGTCGGGGTGGGTCAGTCCGAGGTGACGGTGGCCGGCATGGTCGACACCTTCCTCTTCCTCACCCTGGCCCGCACCGGGGACCAGCTCCAGGGCATCAAGAAGGGGATCCTCGAGATCGCCGACGTGATCGCGGTCAACAAGGCCGACGGGGACCGGGAGGTCGAGGCGCGCGCCGCGGCCCGCGAGCTGGCCGGGGCGCTGAGGTTCGTGCGCGGCCACGGCGAGTGGGCGCCGCCCGTCGTGACCTGCTCGGGGCTCACCGACGTCGGCGTGGACGACCTGTGGCGGCGTGTCCACGCCCACCGCGACCACCTCGGCGCCGACGGACTGGCCCACAAGCGTGCCGAGCAGCAGCTCGCCTTCACCTGGGCCCTGGTGCGCGACGAGCTCGACCAGCGTCTCAAGCACTCGAGCGGGGTGCGCGCCGTGCGCGACGGCGTCCGGGCCGAGGTCCTCGACGGCAGCCTGCCCGCCACCGTCGCCGCCGACCGGCTGCTCGCGGCCTACGACGAGTCGCGAGGGGGCCACGGTGGCGACGTCTGACCACGAGGCCGTCCGGGGCCGACGGCGTTCCTGCGGGGTACGCGTACACGGACGGGCAGAAGTCCCGACCGCCACGACGTGCCGTGGAGCGCGACCGGTCTGACCTGGGGTGATGCAGCCGGTCCTGCGGCCGCCCGAGCTTCTGCCCGCCGGTGTACGTCGGACCGGCGAGGTGCTCGTCTCCGACCGGAGGCGGCCCGCCGACCAGATCCGCCCACGTCGCCGTCTCGGCGGGCGTAGGGTTGGCGGGCCATGTCCGAGCACCCCGCAGCCGTCGCCCGCATCGCCGCCGACGTCCTCGCCAAGTACGACGTCGAGCTGCGCGACCTGCGGCGCGACCTGCACGCGCACCCCGAGCTGTCCTGGGCCGAGACCCGTACGACGGGCCTGGTCGCGGACCGTCTGGCGCGCACCGGCTGGCGGGTGCAGCGCCTCGTCGGCACCGGCGTGGTCGCCGACCTCTCACCCGCCGAGCCGGGCGAGCTCGGCGCCGACGAGGGCCCGGTCGTGGTCCTGCGCGCCGACATGGACGCGCTGCCGCTGGCCGACCTGACCACCGACCCGTGGGCCAGCACGGTGCCCGGCGTCGCCCACGCCTGCGGCCACGACGTGCACACGTGTGCGCTGCTCGGTGCGGCCTACGCCCTCGACGAGATCCGCGCCCGCGGCGAGCTGACGGGGCGGGTGCGGCTGCTCTTCCAGCCCGCGGAGGAGGTCATGCCCGGCGGTGCGCTGAGCCTGATCGGTCAGGGCGTGCTCGACGACGTCGTCAACGCCTTCGCCCTGCACTGCGACCCGGCCGTCGACCTCGGCCAGGTCGGCCTGCGCCTCGGGCCGCTGACCAGCGCCGCCGACAAGGTCGAGGTCGTCCTCGACGGGCCGGGAGGACACACCTCGCGACCCCACCTGACCGCCGACCTGACCTTCGCGCTGGCCAAGGTCGCCACCGAGCTGCCGGCCGTGCTCTCGCGACGGATGGATCCCCGCTCGGGGGTCAGCGTGGTCTGGGGCGTCATCGCAGCCGGCTCCGCGCCCAACGTCATCCCCGACCGCGGCAAGATCGCCGGCACGGTGCGCATCCTGGAGGCCGAGGCCTGGGCGGACTGCGAGCAGATCGTGCGCGACGCGGTCCGCGACGTCGTGGCGCCGTACGGCGTCCAGGCCCGGGTCGACTACCAGCGCGGCGTCCCACCCGTGGTCAACGAGCCCCGCTCGCACCACCTGCTCTCGACGGCCGTGACCGACGTGCTCGGTGACGACGCCGCGGTGATCGCGGGCCAGTCCATGGGCGGCGAGGACTTCGGCTGGTACCTCGAGGAGGTGCCCGGGGCGATGATGCGGCTCGGCACGCGTACCCCCGGCGGGCCGACCTACGACCTGCACCAGGGCAACCTGCGCGTCGACGAGCGTGCTGTCGGCATCGGCGCACGCCTGCTGGCGCAGGCCGCCGTGCGGGCCCACCTGCCCGCCGACGAGGCCTGACCAGCCGCCGGCGCCGCCCGTCGCCGCCGCGCAGGCCGAACGACCGAGGATCAACGACGGGGCCACCAGGCCAGGTTCCGGCCACGTTCCGCCTCGGTAACGATTGCTCGGTTCGGTCCCTCCGGGATGGATCGGCTCCGCTTCACCCCTTAGGGTCGCGGTGGTCGAGGTCCACCCGGGATCGTGACATCAGCACCGAGGAGGCGTCTTGCGACGCAGCAGCACCAAGCTGGCAGCCCTGTTCTCCGCCAGCATCCTGGCCCTGACCGCGTGCGGGGGTGGCGACTCCGCCGACTCGTCCGCGTCCGACTCGTCCGGCTCGGATGCTCCCGCCTCCGAGCTCAAGGTCGGGCTGGCCTACGACGTGGGCGGGCGTGGCGACCAGTCCTTCAACGACTCCGCCGCTGCCGGTCTGGACCAGGCGACCGAGGAGCTCGGCATCGAGTCGCAGGAGTCCTCCGCGCAGACCGACGAGTCCGAGTCGGCGCGCGAGGAGCGCCTGCGCACCTTCGCCGACAACGGCTTCAACCCGGTCATCGCGGTCGGCTTCGCCTACGAGGCGGCGGTCGGCAAGGTCGCCGAGGAGTACCCCGACGTCAACTTCGCGATCATCGACTCCGAGAACGTGGAGGCCGACAACGTGGCCAACCTCGTCTTCGCCGAGGAGCAGGGCTCCTTCCTCGTCGGTGCGGCCGCCGCGCTGAAGACCGACACCGACACCATCGGCTTCGTCGGCGGCGTCGAGACGCCGCTGATCCAGAAGTTCGAGGCCGGCTACATCGCGGGCGCCGAGGCGGTCAACCCCGACATCGACGTGCTCTCGACCTACCTGACGCAGGTGCCGGACTTCTCGGGCTTCACCGACCCGGCCAAGGGCAAGACCGCCGCGCAGGGCATGTACGACAACGAGGCCGACGTCATCTACCACGCCGCCGGCGGCTCCGGTGGCGGCGTGTTCGAGGCGGCGTCCGAGGCCGGTGCACGCGCGATCGGCGTGGACTCCGACCAGTACGAGACGGCCGACCCGTCCGTGCAGGACGTCATCCTGACCTCGATGCTCAAGAACGTGAACGTCGCGGTCTTCGAGTACCTCTCCGCGGCCAACGAGGGTGACTTCCCCTCGGGCGTGACCCGCTACGACCTCGCGGTCGACGGTGTCGGCTACTCCGCCTCCGGCGGTCAGGTCGACGACATCACCGGCGAGCTCGACGACTACAAGCAGCAGATCATCGACGGTGACATCGAGGTCCCGACGACGCCCTGACCGGCCCCGTCGGACCACCGACGAACGACCCAGCACCCGCACCACCCGCCACCGGGGCCCCGGGCGCGCCAGTCGCGCCCGGGGCCCCGCCGCGGTTGTAGCCTCGCCCTGGCCCGTCAGCGCGATCGCGCGCGATCTGCCGGCGTTCCGCCAGAGCCCACGCCCAGGAGGTCCCGCGTCGTGCCCGAGAAGACACCCGAGACGACCCCCGGCAACACCCCCGGCACGGCGCAGCCCGGCCCGACCGAGCAGCCCCTCGCCGTCCGGCTCCGGGGCATCGGCAAGCGGTTCCCGGGCGTGATCGCCAACCACGACGTCAACATCGACGTCGCCCGCGGCACGATCCACGCGATCGTGGGCGAGAACGGCGCCGGCAAGTCGACGCTGATGAAGATCCTCTACGGCGTGCAGCCGCCCGACTCGGGCACCATCGAGATCGGCGGTGAGCAGAGGAAGCTCGGCTCGCCCGCCGACGCGATCAAGGCGGGCGTCGGCATGGTCTTCCAGCACTTCATGCTCGCCGACAACCTCACCGTCCTCGAGAACGTCGTGCTCGGGGCGGAGAAGCAGCACGGGATCGGGGTCCGGGCCCGGGCCGAGGTCGAGCGCATCTCGCAGGCGTACGGGCTCGGGGTGCAGCCCGACGAGCTCGTCGAGGACCTCGGGGTGGGCGCCCGCCAGCGCGTCGAGATCCTCAAGGTCCTCTACCGCGGCGCGCGCACGATCATCCTGGACGAGCCGACGGCCGTGCTCGTGCCGCAGGAGGTCGACGAGCTCTTCGAGAACCTGCGTGAGCTCAAGGGCGAGGGCCTCGCCGTCATCTTCATCTCCCACAAGCTCGACGAGGTGCTCGCCGTGGCCGACGAGATCACCGTGATCCGGCGCGGCTCGACGGTGCGCACGGTCTCCCCCGAGGGTGTCACCAGCCGTGAGCTGGCCGAGCTCATGGTCGGCTCGGAGCTGCCGACGCCGACCAAGGACGACTCCGCGCCGTCCAGCCGGGTCCAGCTCGCCGTGCGGGACCTGTCCCTCTCCGCCGGCGCGGGCACCGGTCGGCGGCTCCTGGACGGCATCTCCTTCGACATCCACCGCGGCGAGATCCTCGGCGTCGCCGGCGTCGAGGGCAACGGCCAGGCCGAGCTCGTCGAGGCCATCATGGGCATGCGGCCCGGCTCGACCGGCTCGATCACGCTCAGCGACCAGGACCTGACGGCGATGTCGACGCTGGGGCGCCGTGAGGCCGGCATCGGCTACATCCCCGAGGATCGCCACCGCCACGGGCTGCTGCTGGACTCCCCGCTGTGGGAGAACCGCGTGCTCGGCCACCAGTCCCGCCAGCCGACGAGCTCGGGCCGGATGATCCGCAAGGGCGCAGCCCGCAAGGACACCCGCCGCATCATCGCGGGCTACGACGTCCGCACCCCCGGCACCGAGGTGCCGGCGCGGGCGCTGTCCGGCGGCAACCAGCAGAAGCTGATCGTGGGCCGTGAGATGAGCGGCGACCCCATCCTGCTGATCGCCTCCCACCCCACCCGCGGCGTCGACGTCGGCGCCCAGGCCGCCATCTGGGAGCACATCCGCGAGGCCCGCCGCGGCGGTCTGGCGGTGCTGCTGATCTCCGCGGACCTCGACGAGCTGATCGGGCTCTCCGACCGCATCGAGGTGATCCTCCGGGGCCGTCTCGTGGGCTCCTTCGACCCCGGTGACGTCACGCCGCAGCAGCTCGGCTCGGCCATGACCGGGGCGGGGGACGCGGCGTGATCGGCCGCGTCGTCGGCGTCGGTCTGGGGCTGCTGGCCCCCGTGCTGGCGCTGGTGGCGGCCTTCGCGATCACCAGCCTGGTCCTGATCTCCGCCGGCGACCCGGTCGGCGGGGTGTGGGGCGAGATCCTCCAGTGGCCCCAGCAGCGCAACCTGGCCAACATCGTCAACCAGGCCTGCGTGCTCTACCTGTCCGGGATCGCGGTGGCCATCGGCTTCCGGATGAACCTGTTCAACATCGGCGTCGACGGCCAGTACCGCATCGCGGCGTTCGTCGCCGCGGTCGTCGCGGGCGAGGCGTGGCTGCCGGGCTACCTCAACACCGTCCTCGCGGTCGTCTGCGCGATGGCCGTCGGCGCGGCCTGGGCCGGCATCGCCGGCCTGCTGCGCGCCACGCGCGGGGTCAGCGAGGTCATCTCGACGATCATGCTCAACTTCATCTCGACCTCGGTGGTCGCCTACCTGCTGCGCAAGGCGGCGGTGAGCGAGGAGGGCAGCAACGCCCTGGGCACCAAGCCCATCCCCGAGGGCAGCCGGGTCCCCAACGTCGGCATCGGCAACGGTGGCAGCGGCCCGGTCGGTGAGGTCTACGGGTTCCTCGTCGTCGCCCTCGTCGTCGGCCTGGCCTACTGGTTCGTGCTCAACCGGACCCGCTTCGGCTTCGACCTGCGCGCGACCGGCCAGTCGACGACCGCCGCGGTCGCGAGCGGCATCAACGTCCAGCGCATGATCGTGATCGCGATGCTGCTCTCCGGGGCGGTCGCGGGCCTGGTGGGCCTGCCGATCCTCTTCGGGGAGGCCTACAGCTACGGCTCGACGTTCCAGTCCGGCCTGGGCTTCGCCGGGATCGCGATCGCGCTGCTCGGGCGCAACAACGCGATCGGGATCGCCCTGGGCGCGCTGCTGTTCGCGTTCCTGCAGGAGCAGTCCAACCCGTTGCAGATCCTGGTCGGGGTCTCGCCCGAGATCGTCTCGATCACCCAGGGCGTGATCGTGCTGACCGTGGTCATCTCCTACGAGGTGGTGCGCCGCTACGGCGTACGCCTCGAGCAGGCACGGGTGGCGAGGTCCGAGGACCGGGCGGCCGCAAAGGCAGGGACGTCAGCGGAGTCGGATCCGGACCCGCGCGAGGACCAGGAGGCACCGGCATGAGCACGACCGAGAAGTCGGCCGCGACCGACGAGCCGGGCACCCCGCCCGGACGCGGCCGCCGTACGTCGTCGGGGCGCCGGGCGCCGCGCGTGCTCGTCGTGGTGCTCGTCGTCGTCGCGATCCTCTGCGCGATGTCGGTGCTCGAGATCCTCACCGGGGCCGGCGACCTGACCTCCGCCGGCACCGTCGGCGCCACGCTGGTGGCGATGATGCCGATCATGCTCGCCGCGCTGGGCGGGCTGTGGTCGGAGCGGGCCGGCATCGTCAACATCGGCCTCGAGGGCATGATGATCCTCGGCACGTTCGGGGCGGGGTTCTTCGGGTTCCACTACGGCGCGTGGGTCGGCGTGCTCGGCGCGATCGCGATGGGCATGATCGGCGGCCTCGTGCACGCCGTCGCCACCGTGGTCTTCGGGATCGACCACATCATCTCCGGCGTCGCGATCAACATCATCGCCCTCGGGGCGGTGCAGTACCTCGCTGCGCTCGCCTTCACCGGCGTGCCCGGCGGCGGGCCGACCCAGTCGCCGAAGATCGGCGACGTGGCGACGGTCTCCTTCCCGGCGCTCTCGGACCGGCTCGGTGCGCTCGAGAGCCAGAACACCTTCCTCGTCTCCGAGATCGCCGCGATCGCCCGCGCCCTGGTCACGAACCTCTCGGTGCTGACGCTGATCGCGCTGGCCCTGGTCGTGGCGTCCTCGCTGGTGCTGTGGCGCACCTCCTTCGGTCTGCGGCTGCGCTCGTGCGGCGAGAGCCCGGCCGCCGCGGAGTCGCTGGGCGTCAACGTGCTGCGCTACAAGTTCGTCGCGGTGCTGATCTCCGGCGGGTTCGCGGGCCTGGCGGGCGGGTTCCTGGCCATGGTCGCCTCGAGCAACTACCGCGAGGGCCAGACCGGTGGTCGCGGCTACATCGGCCTGGCCGCCATGATCTTCGGCAACTGGCGCCCGGGAGGGCTGCTGATGGGCTCGGGGCTCTTCGGCTACACCGAGACCCTCGGCCTGCGCCAGGGCGGCACCTCGGTGCACGCGCTGCTGCTCGCGATCTCGGTGCTCGCGATCGCGTTCGCGGTCTGGCAGGTGCGCAAGGCGCGGTTCACCACCGCCGTCGTCACGCTCGCGATCGGCCTCGCGATCGGCGCGCTGTACCTCTCGATCGATCAGGTGCCCGGTGACTTCACCCGGATGACGCCGTACGTCATCACGCTGCTGGTGCTCGCCTTCGCCAGCCAGCGCCTCCGGATGCCCGCGGCCGACGGGCAGGTCTATCGCAAGGGGAGTGCAGGATGAGCGAGCCGATGGCGTTCGACTGGGACGCGCTGCGGGCCGAGGCGACCGCCGCGATGGAGCACGCCTACGCGCCGTACTCGACGTACCCGGTCGGCGCCGCGGCGCTGGTCGAGGACGGCCGGGTCGTGACGGGCTGCAACGTCGAGAACGCCGCGTACGGCGTCGGGCTGTGCGCCGAGTGCGGGCTCGTCAGCCAGCTGCACCTCACCGGCGGTGGGCGGCTGACCCACTTCGTGTGCGTCGACCGCGACGGGTCCGCGATCATGCCGTGCGGACGGTGTCGCCAGCTGCTC
This sequence comes from uncultured Actinomycetota bacterium, assembly GCA_963714475.1. Classification (GTDB taxonomy): domain Bacteria; phylum Actinomycetota; class Actinomycetes; order Propionibacteriales; family Nocardioidaceae; genus Nocardioides. Next base: position 594,640 of record CAVQOP010000001.1, on the reverse strand, counting down.
TCGGAGAACGGCGGGCCGGCGCTGCTGCTGCAGACGGTCTCCGGCGTCCGCCGGATGGACGAGGTGCTCCCGGATGCGTTCGGTCCCGACGACCTCGGTTGACCTCGGCGCGGCCGCCTTCGTCGCCGACCCCTACCCGGTGCTGGCCGCTCGAACGGGCCGCGCACCCGGTCGTCTGGCACGAGCCGATCGTCGCGGTGGCTGGTGCTCGACCACGCCGGGGTCTCCCGGCTGCTGCGCGAGCGGCGACTGGGCCGGATCTGGCGCGACCGGGAGCCGGCCGACGCGCTCGCACCGTTCAACGCGCTGCACCGCCACCAGATGATGGAGAACGAGCCGCCCGAGCACACCCGGCTGCGCCGGCCCGTCGCGTCGGCCTTCAACCGCGGCCACGTCGAGCGGCTCCGCCCACGGGTGCGCGAGCTCGCGGTCACGCTCCTCGACGAGGTCGACCACGGGCGGTCCGGGGCCTTCGACGTCGTCGGGGCCTACGCCGAGCCGCTGCCCGTGCTGGTCGTCGCCGAGCTGCTCGGGGTGCCCGTGAGCGAGGTCGGCTCCCTGCGGGCGTGGTCGCAGGCGATCGTGCGGATGTACGAGCACGAGCCGCCGCCGGCCGTGGTCGACGCCGCCGTCACCGCCGCGCGGGACTTCGCTGCGCTCCTGCGCGAGCTGACCGCCGTACGGCGTGCGCGGCCCGCGGCGGACCTGCTCAGCGACCTCGCGGCGACCTCGCTCTCCGACGACGAGGTCGTGGCCTCGGCCGTGCTCCTGCTCAACGCCGGCCACGAGGCCTCGGTCAACGCCTTCGGCAACGGCCTGGTCGGGCTGCTGCGGGGGCCGGGCCCGGCGGCGGTGCGCGACCCGGCGGTCGCGGTGGAGGAGATGCTGCGCCACGACTCCGCGCTCCAGCTCTTCGAGCGGACGGCGACCGAGGACGTCGAGCTCGGGGCGACCCCCGAGGGGACCCCGCTCGTCGCGCGGGCCGGGGAGGGCGTGGCGCTGCTCCTCGGCGCGGCCAACCGCGACCCCGCCGCGTTCGCCGACCCCGACGCGATGGACCCGGGCCGCGACCCCAACCCCCACGTCGCCTTCGGTGCCGGGGTGCACTTCTGCCTCGGCTCGCCCCTGGCCCGCATGGAGCTCGCCGAGTCGCTGGGCCTGCTGCTGGAGCGGGTCCCGGGCCTCGAGCTCGACGCCGACCCGGTCTCCCGCGGCACCTTCGTGCTGCGCGGCCACCAGCGGGTCGACGTCCGGGCCGGCCGAGTGAAGAGGGTCGACTAGACCTTCGGGAGGAAGGCCCTCCACTCGATGTTCTTGCCCGGCCCGATCTCGAAGAACGGGCTGGACGGGATCGGGCCGACTGAACTTCTCGCGGTTGACGTTGCGGCAGCCGGAAGGCCCGCACAGCCGCTTCTTCGTCAATCCTTTGACCCGGAAGTAGGCGTGGCCGCGTGCGCAGTAGGCCCACTTCTTGCCGCCGACCTTGAAGGCGGCGCCCGTCTTCGACGTCGTGTTCGTCTCGCGGCTGACACTCGCCGTCACGCTGACCTTCGCCTTGGCGAAGACGACGCCAGCCTCTGCCTCGGAGCCGAGATCCAGGCCGTACTTCCAGGTGGTGCCCTTCGAGATCTCGCAGTGCATGTTCTTCTTGCGGCGGAAGTTGTTGTGCAGGAGGTCCTGACCATCCTGCTTGACGCGCGGCGCGATTCTCTTGAACTTGACGCACCACTGCGAGCCGGTGCTCGGGCTCGTCTTCTTGAACTTCCCGCACTGCCACGTGCCGATCCGCTCGGCGACGACGAGCGAGGAAGTGCGGGTGTCGTCGGCCTGGGTCGGGGCCGGGTCCGGCGAGACCCCGAGGGCGACAGCAGGCGCGGCCAGGAGGAGCAGTGGCGCGGCGAGGGCGATGACCAAGGCACGCAGGAGTGGCGACATCTAGGTGCTCCCGAGGAGAGGCGGACGATGCTTGCAGGGGGCGGAAAGTATCACAGGTCACACCGGCTCCTTGAGCACAGCGCGGCGGGCCCGGGCCGGCCCCGCCAGGAGCCGAGGCAGGTCGTCAGCGCCCACCCCGCCAGCCGGTAGCGTCCCGCCCATGAGCCAGCACGACGCCGTCGAGGTCATCATCGCCAAGCGCGAGGGACAGGCCCTGAGCGAGAGCCAGATCGACTGGGTGATCGACGCCTACACGCGCGGCGACGTCGCGGACGAGCAGATGGCGGCGCTCGCGATGGCGATCCTGCTCAACGGCATGGAGGCGACCGAGATCGCCCGCTGGACCCACGCGATGATCGCCTCGGGGGAGCGGATGGACTTCTCCGGGCTCTCGCGCCCCACCGCCGACAAGCACTCCACCGGCGGGGTCGGCGACAAGATCACCCTGCCCCTCGCCCCGCTGGTGGCGGCCTGCGGCGTCGCCGTGCCCCAGCTGTCCGGCCGCGGTCTGGGCCACACCGGCGGCACCCTCGACAAGCTCGAGTCGATCCCGGGCTGGCGCGCCGCGCTGTCCACCGACGAGATGATGCGCCAGCTCGAGGACGTCGGCGCGGTCATCTGCGCGGCCGGCGACGGCCTGGCCCCGGCCGACAAGAAGCTCTACGCCCTGCGCGACGTCACCGGCACCGTCGAGGCGATCCCGCTGATCGCCTCCTCCATCATGAGCAAGAAGATCGCCGAGGGCACGGGCGCGCTCGTGCTCGACGTCAAGGTCGGCAGCGGCGCCTTCATGAAGGACGTCGAGCGGGCGCGTGAGCTGGCCGAGACCATGGTCGGCCTGGGCCGCGAGGCCGGGACGACGACCACCGCGCTGCTCACCGACATGGCCACCCCCCTGGGCCTGAGCGCCGGCAACGCGATCGAGGTCGAGGAGTCGGTCGAGGTCCTCGCCGGCGGCGGTCCCGCCGACGTCGTCGAGCTCACCCTGGCCCTGGCCCGGGCGATGCTCGCCGGCGCAGGACGCGACGACGTCGACCCGGCCGACCGCCTCGCCGACGGCTCCGCGATGGACACCTGGAAGGCGATGATCCGCGCGCAGGACGGTGACCCCGACGCCGCGCTCCCGACCGCCCGTGAGTCCCACGTCGTCGCCGCCCCCAGCTCCGGCGTGCTCACCCGCCTCGACGCCCTGGACGTCGGGATGGCGGCGTGGCGCCTCGGCGCGGGACGGGCCCGCAAGGAGGACCCCGTGCAGGCCGGTGCCGGCGTGCGCTGGCACGCCCGCCCCGGTGACGAGGTGCGCGAGGGCCAGCCGCTGCTGACCCTGCTCACCGACGAGCCGGCCCGGTTCGAACGCGCCCTGGCCTCGCTCGAGACCGCCTACGACATCGAGCCGTCCGGGTCGGCGTACTCCCCGCAGCCCTTGGTCATCGACCGCGTCGGCTGACGGGCGCCGCTCACGGGGGCTCAGACGAAGCTCGTCACCTCGCCGGTCATCATCGTGGCGCCGCCGGTGGCGAAGTTGTCGACGTCGGCGACCGCCGCCTTGCCCTCGTCGCTGCCCATGCCGGCCTCGAAGGAGGCCTTGTCGTCGAAGACGACCATGGCCACGAGGTGCTCGGGGCGCTGACCGTCGGGGCCGGCGTCGGGCGTGGTCGAGGTGTAGGAGCGCACGCCCGGGATCTTCGCGGCGAGCGGGGCGTGGGTCTCGGCGTAGTGCCGGTCGAACGCCTCGGGGTCGGTGGGCTGGTGGTAGACGACGGTCAGCTGGTAGGTCATGTGCCGACCCTCCACCCTCGCGGCCTCGCCGACTACCCCCTCGACCGGACGGGATCGCCCGGGAATGCCGGCCACGCCGCCCGCGGTTGCCTCCGCATGGCCCAGCAGTGGATCGCGACCCGTCCCGGCGACCTCGACGTGCTCGAGCTCAGGGAGGTCGACGTGCCGGCCCCGCGGCCCGGGGAGGTGACCATCCGGGTGCGGGCGGCCGGACTGAACCCGGCCGACTTCAAGCACGTCGCACGCGGCGACGCCGCCGACTTCCCGCGCCCGGTCGGCTACGAGGTCGCCGGTGAGCTCAGCGCCGTCGGCGAGGGCACCGAGATCGCCTCCGGCGGGGGAGCGGTCGGCGACGCCGTGCTCGCGTTCCGGGTCTCGGGCGGGTACGCCACCGAGCTCACCGTCCCCGCGGAGGACGTCTACGCCAAGCCGGCGTCGCTGGGCTGGGAGGAGGCGGCCAACCTGCTGCTCGCCGGCTCCACGGCGGCCGAGATGCTGCACGTCACGGGCGCTGCCCGGGGCGAGACCGTGCTCGTGCACGGTGCCTCCGGCGCGGTGGGGGTGAGCGTGCTCCAGCAGGCCGCCCGGCTCGGTGTGCGCGCGATCGGCACGGCGAGCGAGGGCAACCACGACGTCGTACGCCGCTTCGGCGGCCTCCCCGTGGCCTACGGCGACGGCCTGGCCGGTCGCGTCCGCGACCTCGCACCCGACGGGATCGCCGCGGCCCTCGACTGTGTCGGCACCGACGAGGCCGTCGACGTCTCGCTGGCCCTGGTCGGTGACCGCGACCGGATCGTGACGATCGCGGCCCCCCAGCGGGCGGAGTCCGACGGGATCCGGGCCATCGCGGGCTCGATCCCCGCCAGCCAGGCCTACCGCAACGCGATCCGCGCCGACCTGGTCCGGCTGGCCGGTGCCGGTGACCTCGTGGTGCCCCTGGCCGGCAGCTACCCGCTCGCCCACGCCGTGGAGGCCCTGGAGGTCCTCCAGGGCCAGCACCCGGGAGGCAAGCTCAGCCTGCTGCCCTGAGCGCCCTCAGCCCTCGAGGAGCAGCACGACCGACTCGGCGACGCAGGCCGGCTTCTCCTCGCCCTCGATCTCGATCGTGGTCTTCACGGTGACCTGCTTGCCCGTGGGCAGGTCGGTGACCTCGCCGAGCGAGGAGTGGGCGCGGATCTTCTTGCCGACGCGCACCGGGTTGGGGAAGCGCACCTTGTTGACGCCGTAGTTGAGCTTGGCGCCGGGGGTGTCGAAGGTGAAGATCTGGCTGCCCAGCACGGGCAGGAGCGAGAGCGTCAGGTAGCCGTGGGCGATGGTGCCGCCGAAGGGGCCCTCGGCCGCACGCTCGACGTCGACGTGGATCCACTGGTGGTCGCCGGTCGCCTCGGCGAACTGGTCGACGCGGTCCTGCTCGATCGAGACCCAGTCGCTGGACCCGAGCTCCTCGCCGGCTGCCTCGGAGACCTCGTCGAAGGACGTGAACGTGCGCATCTGTGGTTCCTCCCCGGCGGCCGCCCGGAGCGGAGCCCGGTGGTTGGATTGAGGTGTGACCGCCCTCTCCTCCGAACCTATCGCCCCCGCCTCCGAGCGCGTCCACCCCACGGCCGAGCAGGTCCGCGCCGCGCCCAAGGTCCTGCTGCACGACCACCTCGACGGTGGGCTCCGCCCCGCCACGGTGGCCGAGCTCGCGGCCGAGATCGGCCACGAGCTGCCGGTGAGCGGCGCGCGCGAGGACCCCGACAGCCTGGGGCGGTGGTTCCGCGAGGCGGCCGACTCCGGCTCGCTGGTGCGCTACCTGGAGACCTTCGACCACACCGTCGCGGTGATGCAGACCGGTGAGGCGATCACCCGGATCGCCCGCGAGTGCGTGGAGGACCTCGCCGAGGACGGGGTCGTCTACGCCGAGGTCCGCTACGCCCCCGAGCAGCACGTCGACCAGGGCCTGACCCTGCCCGAGGTGGTCGCCGCGGTGCGTGAGGGCTTCGAGCAGGGCATGCACGGGGCGCGTGAGGCGGGCCGGCCGATCGTCGTACGCCAGCTGCTGACCGCCATGCGGCACCAGGCGCGCTCGCGCGAGATCGCCGAGCTCGCCGTCGCCCACCGCGACCTCGGGGTCGCCGGCTTCGACATCGCGGGGGCCGAGGCGGGCTTCCCCCCGACCCGCCACCTCGACGCCTTCGAGTACCTCCAGCGCGAGAACAGCCACTTCACGATCCACGCCGGCGAGGCGTTCGGGCTCCCCTCGATCTGGGAGGCGATCCAGTGGTGCGGCGCCGACCGGCTCGGTCACGGCGTGCGCATCATCGACGACATCACGCGCGGCGCCGACGGCACGGTGGAGCTGGGCCGACTGGCGGCCTACGTGCGCGACACCCGCATCCCGCTCGAGCTGTGCCCCGCCTCCAACGTGCAGACCGGCGCGGCCGCCTCGATCGGCGAGCACCCGATCGGCCTGCTCGCCGACCTGAAGTTCCGGGTCACGGTCAACACCGACAACCGGCTGATGAGCGGGACGTCGATGAGCGCCGAGATGCTCTCGCTCGTCGACGGCGTTCGGCTGGGGCCTCCCGGACCTGCGCTGGGTCACCATCAACGCGATGAAGTCGGCCTTCTGGGGCTTCGAGGACCGGCTCGCGATGATCGACGACGTCATCAAGCCGGGGTACGCCGCCCTCGGGTGCTGAGGTGAGGGCTAGCCGAGCGAGACGATGGCCCACGTGCCGTCGTAGCGCGCCATCAGCAGGGTGCCGTCGACGGGCACCGACCGACCGGGCACCTCGAAGACGGCGGCGTAGTCGACCCTCGCCACACGGTCGGACCCCGCCGGCCTGGTCACACCCGCCGGGTCGGTCGTCACGGCGGTGACCTCGAAGCTCCCCAGCTCCATGTCGGGGCCGCCGCGTTCGCAGATCGCGATCTTGTCGCGCCGCTGGGAGCGGACCGGTGGGTCGTAGTGGTAGAGGTCGGCGAACCGGACGCAGTCGCCGGCCTCGAAGGAGTCGGCGTAGGCGCGGGCCAGCTGCTCCTCCGGCCCGCCGTTGCGCACGGTCTGGACGAGTCCGGCGACCAGGAGCGCCAGCAGAGCGACCGAGATCAGCAGCCGGGGACTGCGCCGCACGAAGGCGAGCACCCGGCTCGGGCGCCGGTCGTGGCCGGGGGAGGCGAGGACGTCGACCGCCGGCTGGTCGTGCCCGTGGCCGTACCCCTGGCCGGGTGCGCTCACCGGGGCAGCACGACGGCCCACAGGTGCGGCCACGCGACGCTGGTCAGCCAGGACAGGGCCAGCACCCGGCCGCGCGCCGGGTCGTAGGCGAGGAGCTCGTCGGTGGTCGGGTCGATCCCGACGGCCAGCATCACGTGGCGCGGCAGGACCCGGCTGCCGACGTAGAGGGGGACGGTCTGCCCGTCCGCCACCGCCGCGCGCACCAGGTCCGTCGCCGCCCCGGGCCGCCAGCGGGTCCACCAGCGCGTCCGCCACGACCGACCGGTGGTCGCCCGCAGCCGACGCGTGAGCGCCCACGGCGGTGTCCCGACGGCGCGGGCCCACGGCACGCCGGGGCGGCCGAGGTCGACCAGCGAGACCAGGCTGCGATGCGTGCCGAGCACCTCGTCGTCCCAGTGGTCCGGCTCGTGGAGCCACCCGGCGTACATCGGCTCGCGCATCGCCCGGGCCGCGACGACGCAGCACGCGCCGCAGGAGCGGGCGTCGGGCTGGAGCAGCCCGGTCAGCGGTCGCGCGTCGAGCAGAGGGGTCCTCGGGAGCACCGGGTGATGGTGCCACGGATCGGCCGATCCGACTCTATTCACTTTGTGTATTCATAGTGTGTAGAGTGTCGGCATGAGCGTTCCGCACGCGATCCTGGGCATCCTCGCCGAGGGCCCGGCCCACGGCTACGACGTCAAGCACGCGCACGACCGACGCTTCGCCGGCGCGCGCCCCCTGGCCTACGGCCAGGTCTACGCGGCGCTGGCCAAGCTCGAGAAGGACGACCTCGTGCAGGTCGTCGAGCGCGCGCAGGACGCAGGGCCCGAGCGGATGACGTACGCCGTGACCGAGGCGGGCCACGCGTCCCTGGTGCTCTGGCTCGCCACGACCGAGCCGGCCGGGCCGTACGCCGCGGACGAGCTGGTGCGCAAGACGGTCACCGCCCTGAGGCTCGGCCACGACGCCGCCGACTTCCTCGCCCGCCAGCGCCAGGTCCACCTCGCGGCCATGCGGAGCCTGCTCGAGCTGCAGACGTCCACGGTCGAGATCGGCGGCGCGATCACCGTCGACCACGCCGTCGAGCACCTCGACGCGGACCTGCGCTGGCTCGAGACGGCCGCCGCCCGCGTCGACGCCGCCTCGACCGCCCGCACCCACCCCGACGACAGGAAGGTCCGCTCATGAGCGCGCTCCTCACCGCCCGTGCCGTGCACAAGTCCTTCGCCCGCACCGAGGCCCTGCGCGGCGCCTCGATCGAGGTCGCCGCCGGTGAGACCGTCGCGATCAGCGGACCGTCCGGCAGCGGCAAGTCGACGCTGCTGCTCTGCCTGGCGGGCATCCTGCGTCCGGAGTCCGGCGAGGTGACCTACGACGGCCTGCGCCTCGACGACCTCGGGGAGGCCGCCCGGACGCGGCTGCGGCGCCGCGAGATGGGCTTCGTGCTCCAGTTCGGCCAGCTCGTGCCCGAGCTCAGCGCCGTCGAGAACGTCGCCCTCCCGCTCCTGCTCGACGGCCACGGCCGCGCCGCCTCGCGCCGCTCGGCGCTGTCCTGGCTGGAGCGGCTCGGCGCGGCCGAGCTCGCCGACGAGCTCCCCGCGGGGCTCTCGGGCGGTCAGGCGCAGCGGGTCGCCGTCGCCCGGGCGCTCGTCGCAGGACCGCGGGTCGTCCTCGCCGACGAGCCGACCGGTGCACTCGACACCGTGGGCGGCGAGCAGGTGCTCGCACAGCTGCTCGGCGCGATCCGGGACACCGGCGCGAGCCTGGTCATGGTCACCCACGACAACCGGGTCGCAGCGCGCGCCGATCGCGAGGTCGTCCTGCGCGACGGGCGGGCGGAGTCTCCCGCCGCGACGAAGACCGGGCTCGGCTCGTGATCGGCCGGCTGCGCTCCGACCTCACCCTGACGGCGTCCTTCCTGCGCCACGGTGGGGTGCCGCGCGCGGCGATGGTCGCCCTCTGCACGTGCGTGGTCGCGGGGTTGCTGCTCGTCGCGGTCGCGGTGCTGCTCTACGGCGCGACCGTGCAACCCGGCCGACCGGAGCGGTTCAGCGACCTCGTCGACCAGCCGGACCTCCGTGCCGGCTACCTCGTCGCGCTCCTGCTGATCTGTGTGGCGCCGCTGACGCTGCTCCGCCAGGTGCTGCGTCTCGGGACGACGACCAGGGAGCAGCGGCTCGCGGCGCTGCGCCTGGCCGGGGCGACACCGGGCGACGTACGCCGCCTCGGCGCGCTCGAGGTCGGGGTGCCGGCGCTGGCCGGGGGACTCCTGGGCTACGTCGTCTACCGGTTCCTCGGGCTGCTCCTCGGCGAGGGGGCCCGCGCTGCCGACGGGTCCTCCAGCAGGATGGCGGCGCTGAGGCTGGTGCCGACCGGGGTCGGGCTGGACGGGTGGCACGTCGTCGCGGTCGCGGTGGTCCTCGGACTGGCGGGCGCCCTGGCGGGCGCGACGACGGGGCGCGCCCTGGTGGTCTCACCGGTCGGCGTCTCGCGACGAGCCCCGCAGCGCCCGCCCCGGCCCTGGGGCCTGCTGCTGGTGATGGCGGGGGTGCTGGCCGGCGTCGCGGCGTCCACGAGCCAGCAGCCGGAGGTCCTGCTCCTGGTCGCACCCACCCTCCTGGTCGTGGGCGTGCTCTCGCTGGCTCCCTTCGTGGCCTACCAGGCCGGCCGTCTCGTCGCTGCTGCCGCTTCCTCGCCCGCGCTCCTCGTGGCCGGGCGGAGGTTGGCCGCCGACGCGCGCCCCGCCGGGCGGGCGGCCGCCGCCGTCGGGGCGATCGGACTGGTGGCCGGCTACGGCGCGCTGCTCACGGCGGACCTGCCGGACACGACGGGCGGGGGAGGCTTCGCCCAGGTCGACGCGTTCTACGTCGTGCCGCTCGTGCTCGTCGGGGTGGTCCTCGTCGTCGCTCTGGTGCTCGTCGTGTTCTCCCTCGCGGTGCACCAGGTCGAGTCGCTGACCGACCAGCGTCGATCGCTGGCCGCGCTCGCGGTGCTGGGGTTCTCCCGTGACGACCTGGAGCGCACCAGTCGGTGGGAGATCGCGCTGGCGGCCGTCCCGATGGCGTCGCTGGGGGTGCTTCTCAGCGGCGGGCTCGGGGCCGTGGTGCTGCTGGCGAACGGCTCGGTCTACGCCGTGATCCCGGCGGTGGTCTCGATCGCGACGATCGCTCTCGTCGTGCTCGCGGTGCTGGTCTCGACGTGGCTCACCCGGCCGTGGCTCGTCCGCGCGGCCTCGCCGGACAACCTGCGTACGCCGTAGCCGATCGCGACCGGTGCTTGCGCGACTGACTAGTCAGGCATACTGTCTAGTCATGCCCGAGGAGTCCTGGCCCACCGAGTGGATGCGGGGCGTGCTGTCCCTGTGCGTGCTCGCGGTGGTCGCCGAGGAGGAGACCTACGGCTACGCGGTCGCGCAGCGGCTGCGTGAGTCCGGTCTGGGAGCCGTCAAGGGCGGCACCCTCTACCCCGTGCTCACCAGGCTCGAGCAGGAGGGCCTGCTGAGCACCTCCTGGCGCGAGGGGGTCGGCGGGCCGGGTCGCAAGTTCTTCGCCGTCACCGCGACCGGGCGCACGGCGCTCGCCGAGCGCGCCGCCGACTGGTCGACCTTCACCGAGCGGGCCCGTGACCTGCTCCCCACCAGGAGCGTGAGCTGATGAGCACGACGAAGCACACCTACGCCGACGAGCTGCTCTACGCGCTGCGGATGCGCGACGTGCCGGGCCGACGGATCGCCGAGGCCCTGGCCGAGGTCGACAGCCATGTCGCGGAGACGGGGGAGGACCCGCACGAGGCCTTCGGCCCGCCCCGGCAGTACGCCGCGGAGGTCGCGGCCGCGCTGGGCCACCCCGGCAAGCCGCTGCCGCGCGCCGTGGCGGGCGGTGCGATGACCTACGGCGTCGGGTCGACCGTCGCGGCCTGGCTTCTCCTCGACGGGGCGGTGGCGCTCGGGTCGGGCGAGCCCGGCCTGCTCGGGCTGCCCGGCGTCGCGCTGGTCCTCCTGGGCCTCGTCGCCGGTGCGGTGCTCGCCGTCGGGATGTGGCGTCTCGCCCACGACGACGACGTCGAGGTGACGGACCCGCGCGACGGTGCCGAGATGACACCCGCCCTGCCCCGCTGGGCGGCACCCGTGATCCTCGCGCCGCCGGTCCTGCTGGTCGTGCTCGCGGTGGTGCTCGCGGTCGCCTCCCGCTGACCCGCCCGCTGACCCGCCCGCTGGCCCGCCCGCTGCCCGCCGGGCCGCCGCCGCGCCGTCGCGGCGCCGCGGTGGAGTAGTTTCGCTGCGCATGGACGTCATCGAGCACGTGCCGAGCCGCGAGGACTACGTCTACACCTTCGGCGGGGTCGCCCCGGTGATGCGGGTCAAGCCCGGGGCCGTGCTGCGGCTGTGGTCCGACGACGCCTTCGGTGGCGCGCTGCGCAGCGTCGAGGACGTCTCGAGCGCCCGGGTCGACCTGCGTTTCGTCAACCCGCAGACCGGGCCCTTCTACGTCGAGGGCGCGGAGCCCGGCGACACGCTGGTGCTGCACCTCGTCGACCTCCGGCCGGCTCGTGACTGGGGCGTGTCGGCGGCGATCCCGTTCTTCGGCGGGATGACCAGCACCGACCGCACGGTCTCGCTGCAGCAGGCACTCCCGGACACCACGTGGATCTACGAGCTCGACCGCGACCGGGGCACGGTGGCCTTCGAGGCCCGGCACTCCGAGCACCGCCTCGAGCTGCCGCTGGAGCCGATGCTGGGCACCGTCGGGGTCGCGCCGGCCGGGGGAGAGGTGCGCTCCTCGCTCGTCCCGGACCGCTTCGGCGGCAACATGGACACCCCCGAGATGCGGGCCGGCTCGACGGCCTTCCTGGGCGTCAACGTGGAGGGGGCGATGTTCTCCCTCGGTGACGGCCACTACCGCCAGGGCGAGGGCGAGGCCTGCGGGACCGCGGTCGAGGGGGCCATGACCTCCACCGTGATCGTCGAGCTCGTCAAGGGTGGCGCGCCGGCCTGGCCGCGGATCGAGACCGACACCGAGATCGCCTCGATCGGCTCGAGCCGCCCGCTCGAGGACGCCTGGCGCATCGGCAACGCCGACCTCGTCGGCTGGGTCGGCGAGCTGTCCGGCCTGCACGTCATGGACGCCTACCAGCTGCTCTCGCAGGTCACGAAGGCACCGATCGCCAACGTCGTCGACGCCAACTTCTCCGTCGCGGTCAAGGCGGCCAAGGACCTGCTGCCGCGCATCGACGTCTTCGGCGGGATCCACGCCGACCTGCGAGCCCGCGCCCGCGCGCTCGGCACCCTCTAGAGACAGGCCCCACCCATGGACCTCCACCTCACCGGCACCCGTGTCCTGGTCACCGGCGGCAGCCGCGGCATCGGGCGCGCCATCGTCGAGGCGTTCCTCGACGAGGGCGCCCACGTCGCGTTCTGTGCTCGCGACGGCGAGGCGGTCGCGGCGTGCGCCGAGGCGCTCGCCGCACGCGGGACGGCGTACGGCGCCGTCGTCGACGTGGGCGACGCCGAGGCGCTGGCCGCCTGGGTCGAGGAGTCGGCGGCGACCCTCGGCGGGATCGACGTGGTCGTGGCCAACGTCAGCGCCCTGGCGATCCCCGACACCGAGGAGAGCTGGGCGGCCAGCTTCAACGTCGACCTGATGCACACCGTGCGCCTGGTGCGCGCGGCCCTGCCTCACCTCGAGCGCAGCGAGGCCGGCTCGATCATCGCGATCTCGAGCGTGTCCGGGCGGGAGTCCGACTTCGCCTCCGGGCCCTACGGGACGGCGAAGACCGCGATCATCGGCTACGTCCACGGCCTGGCGGTGCAGCTCGCCGGCCAGGGCATCCGCGCCAACACGGTCTCGCCCGGCAACGTCTACTTCGAGGGCGGGGTGTGGGAGGCCATCGAGACCGGCGACCCGGACCTCTACCGGACCGCGATGGAGCTCAACCCCACCGGGGAGATGGGGACGCCGGCCTCGGTCGCGGCTCCCGTGGTGTTCCTGGCCAGCCCCCTGGCCTCGCGGATCAGCGGCACCAACCTGGTGGTCGACGGCGCGCTGACGCGCGGGGTGCAGCTGTAGCCGGGCGGTGGCGGCGATGCGACGCGTGAGAGGGTGCCATGGTCACGGATGAGGTCGCACGACCGCCACCGTCCCCCACCGAACTACGACAGGAGCATCCAGATGAACAAGGCAGAGCTGCGCGAGGCCGTTGCGAGCAAGAGCGGACTGACCGCGAAGGACGCCGAGGCCGCCCTCGACGCAGTCCTCGAGACGGTCGTCTCGACCGTCGCCGGTGGCGACAAGGTCACCATCGCCGGGTTCGGGACCTTCGAGCCGCGTGAGCGCTCGGCCCGCACCGGTCGCAACCCCCAGACCGGCGAGTCGATCGAGATCGCCGCGAGCACCACGCCGGGCTTCAAGCCGGCCGCGGGCTTCAAGACGGCCGTCAAGGGCTGACCCACCCCGCTGCGCACGGCGCCGATCCCTCCCCGGGGTCGGCGCCGTCGTCGTCCCCGCTGCCTAGAGTGTGCGGGATGGACGCCAGCGAGTACGCCACCTCCGACGCCACCGCCCTCGCCGCCCGGGTCGCCGCCGGCGAGGTCACCGCCACCGAGCTCCTCGCCCTGGCCCGCGAACGGCTCGAGGCCGTCAACTCCCGGATCAACGCCGTCGTGGCGCCCCTGCGCGCGCGTCGCGGACCAGCGGGCCGCGGACCCCGGTCTGAGCGGTCCCTTCGCGGGCGTTCCGTTCCTCCTCAAGGACCTCGGCCAGGAGTACGCCGGGTTCGCGACCTCGGGCGGCTCGCGGGCGCTGGCCGGCGAGGTCGCGTCCGAGCACGCGCTGGTCACGCAGCGCTTCCTCGACGCCGGGCTGGTCGTGCTCGGCAAGACCAACACCCCCGAGCTGGGCGCCAAGGCCGTCACCGAGCCCGCGCTGTGGGGTGCCGCCCGCAACCCCTGGAACCTCGCGCACACCCCGGGCGGGTCCTCGGGCGGATCGGGCGCGGCGGTCGCCGCCGGGGTCGTCCCGGCGGCCGGCGCCAACGACGGGGGCGGGTCCGTGCGGATCCCGGCGGCCTGCAACGGACTGGTCGGGCTCAAGACCAGCCGCGGGCTCGGACCCTACGGGCCCCAGACCGGCGAGCCGCTGCTCGGGATGGCCGTCCAGGGGGTCGTCTCGCGCACCGTGCGCGACACCGCGGGACTGCTCGACGCGATCGTCGGACCCGACCCGGGAGCCGCCTACGAGGCCGCCCGGCCCCAGGTGCGGTTCGTCGAGCAGCTCGCGCAGGCCCCCGGGACCCTGCGGGTCGGCTACTCGTGGGCCTCGGCGATCAACGCCCGCCCCGACCGGGAGGCGATCGCTGCCGTCGAGTCCACGGTCGCGCTGCTCACCGAGCTCGGTCACGAGGTCGAGGAGGTCGCGCAGCCGCACGACGACGCAGCGCTGGCGCGCGACTTCCTGACCATCTGGTTCGCCCGGCTGCACGGTGAGGTCAGCGACATCAAGCGGCGCACCGGGGCCACGGACCGGATGTTCGAGGCCGACACCCTGGCCATGGCCGAGCTGGGTCGCGCCGCGGGCGTCGACGCGTTGTTCTCCTCCCTGGCGCGGGTCAACGAGCACACCCGCCGGCTCGCTGCGTTCCACGAGCGCTACGACCTGCTGCTCACCCCCACCTTGGCCACCCCGCCACCCGAGGTCGGCGCCTTCACCACACCACCCCGCCTGCAGCAGGCCTCGCGGGTCGTGGCCCGCACCCGCTCCGGCAGGGTCCTCGCCTCGACCGGGGTCCTCGAGCAGCTCATCGACGACAGCCTGTCCTGGGTGCCCTACACGCAGCTGGCCAACCTGACCGGGCGCCCCGCGATCAGCGTCCCGCTGCACTGGACCGACACGGGCCTCCCCCTGGGCTCGCAGCTCGTCGGACGTCTGGGGTCGGACGGCCTGCTGCTGCGCCTGGCCGCGCAGCTCGAGCAGGCGCGTCCCTGGGCGGGGCGGTACGCCGACCTCGACCCGGCGCTGCCGGCGTACGGCTGAGCAGCCTCAGTGCGCTGCGACCCGCAGCAGCAGCTGGTGCATCGCCGCGACGACCGTGTCGCGGTCGTAGGTCAGCGCGTACTCGAAGGTCCGCTCCATGTCGGGGCCGTCGTCGCCGAGGTCACGAGCGAGCAGCGCCGCCGCGAAGTGGGGGCTGAGCACGACGACGTCCCACTCGCCGAGCACGGGGTCGGTGGGCGCGAGGCTCGCTCCGCGCACCCCGGGCAGGGGCTCGGCGGACAGTCCCTGACCGATCGCCATGACGAACCCCGTGCTCTCGACGAGCTGCTGGTAGCGCAGCTGCGTGAGCGCGGTGAAGTGCTCGCTGAGCTGGAACGTCGCGGCGATCACGCTGGTGGGCCCGATCCGCACCGCCTCGCGCTCGAGGTGCTTGCTGAGCTCGATCAGCAGACGCTTGGGGGCCCGGCGCAGGGCGCGCGTCGACGGCAGGCACGAGAAGGGAGAAACGGGCTCGGGCACCAGCGGCGTGGCCGTCCGGGCGCGCTTCGGGAGCCCGCCCTGGTGCTCGGAGGGGGCCGGCACGACCGGGCAGGCGCTCGGACGACCGAAGTGCCAGCCCTGACCGAGGGTGGCGCCGAGCGCACGTGCGGTCTCGAGGTGGGCGGCGGTCTCGATGCCCTCGGCCAGGACGAGGGCGCCGGAGGACTCGGCGTAGGCGTTGATCGCGTGCATCACCTGCGCGGCCGCGCTCGAGGGGGCGTCCTGGACCAGGCTGAGGTCGATCTTGACCACGTCGGGTCGCAGCAGGGGCATGAAGGCGAGCGAGGCGGCCTCGACGCCCACGTCGTCCAGCGCGATGCCCCACCCGAGGGCGCGGACCTGCTCGACGGTGCGCAGCAGCTCGGCCGGACGGGAGACCAGCTCGCGCTCGGTGATCTCGACCATGACGCGCAGGGAGTCGTCCCCGGCGGTCTCCACGGGCAGGGCCCCGTCGAGCGCCTCCGGCTCGACGTTGACGAAGAGGGTCAGCGGCGCGGTGATCCGGTGCTCGGCTGCGCCACGCAGCGCCGCGGCCCGGCACATCCGGTCGAGATCGGTCAGGCGATCGGCCGCTCGCGCGGCGTCGAACATGGCGAGCGGGCTGTGCAGGTCGCCCACCGGACCCCGGGCGAGGGCCTCGAAGGCGACCGTGGCGCCGGTGTCGAGGTCGACGATCGGCTGGAAGACGCTGCTGACGTCGCCGCGGTGGAGGAGCTCGGTGATCGCGGCGTCGTCGTTGGGGGGCGTGAGGCCGGTGCGCGTCGGGGCGCGGTGCTCGCCGGTGAGCATGAAGATGGTGCACCTCGTTCGAAAGGTAGACGTCGAAGCAGGGCGCGCCCCGCACTCATCGTGCCGAACGTGCCGTGCACCCACGCTAAGAGATGTTCGGGGTCCACTGCAGCCGGTTCGGGTGCGCACCGCTCACCCTGTGGAAGTGGTCCAGACCAGTGGTCCTGGGGCGCCCCGCGAGCCTGCGTACCCACTTCTGGGGCCTCGTCGTGCGCTGCACGGCGTGGGCCGACAGGCGAGGGCGCGTGCGGGTCAGCGCCGTCCGACGAGCGCGGCGATCCTCGCCAGACCCGCGTCACCCGTGACGGTCTCGCACCCGACCGCCTCGGCCCGCGCCACGACGGCAGGCTGCTCGCGCAGCAGGGCGAGCCCACGGCGGACGAGCACGGGCGGGGGCTTGCGGTGCTCGCTCAGGTCGCGCGCGAGGCGACGGGTGAACGTGATCAGCCGGTGCTGCGTCACGCAGTACGCCGCGGCGAGCAGGCCGCGGGTGCGGCACTCCTCGACGATCTCGGCGGCGAAGATGCCCTCGGCCGCGAACAGCGCCGAACCACCCAGATCGAGGACCTGGGTGCCGGTGCGCGAGCTCGTGGAGATGTCGTAGACCGGCACGTCCGCGCGACCGGTCGCGCACAGCTGCTCGATGACGGCGAGTGCGGCGTCGTGGTCCCACGAGCCGGGGGCGTCCCAGTCGACGAGCCCGGCGTTCTGGCCCTGCGTGATCCGGGGGAGGCCCTCCGCGTCGCCCTCGCGGTAGAGGTCGTCGAGGCGCAGCACGGGCAGAGCGCTGCGTGCGGCCAGTCGTGACTTGCCGGCCCCGGAGGGGCCCGCGAGCACCACCACCTGCGCCTGCACGTGGACATCCTCCCAAGTCACCGCAGGACGGTACGTCTGTGGGGTCTGAGAGGCCGTTTCTGCCCACAGACGTACCGTCCTGCCCCACCCCCGGCCCGGCGCGCGCCGCCGGGGTCAGGTGACGATGTCGGGGTTGTCCTCGGTCTCGGACCTGGCTGCGGTGCGCGCACGATTCTCCGCGCGGCGGTCGACGAACTGCGTCGCCTGGGCGTCGAGCTTCTCCAGGAACGCCGCGAGGTCCTCGCGCGCCTGCTCGCCGCTCGCGCCGAGCCCGGAACGGTCGAAGTAGTCCCAGTGCCGCAGGATCGGCATGATCACCTCGTCGTGGTGCAGCCGGTTGTCGTAGATGCCGGCCTTGGCGATGACCATCGAGCTGCGCCGGAAGCCGGCCATCGTGGCGCCGGGCATCTCGAAGCCGATCACCTCGTCGGCGATCGCCCGCATGGTCTCGTCGGGCGCGATCTCGAGGGCCGCCGAGACGATGTTGCGGTAGAAGAGCATGTGCAGGTTCTCGTCCTTCGAGATCCGCGCGAGCATCTGGTCGGCGATCGGGTCACGCGTCACCTTGCCGGTGTTGCGGTGCGAGACCCGGGTCGCGAGCTCCTGGAACGACACGTACGCCACGGCCTCCAGGGCGGTCTTGTCGCCGGAGTCGTAGCCGGAGGTCATGTAGTCCATCCGGGCCCGCTCGAGCTCGACGGGATCGACCGCGCGGGTGACGAGCAGGTAGTCGCGCATCGCGATGCCGTGCCGGTTCTCCTCGGCCGTCCAGCGCCCGACCCAGGTGCCCCACGCGCCGTCGCGTCCGAAGCGGGTGGCGATCTCACGGTGGTAGGAGGGCAGGTTGTCCTCGGTGAGCAGGTTGGTGAACATCGCGGCCTTGGCGGTCTCCGAGAGCGTCGAGTGCTCCGGCGCCCAGTCCTCGCCCCCGAGGAAGGCGAAGTCGCGCCCCTGGCTCCACGGCACGTAGTCGTGCGGATGCCACTCCTGGGCCATCGACAGGTGGCGGTCGAGGTTCTCGGCCACGACGGGCTCGAGCTGCTCCAGCAGGTCGTTCGTGGCCATGGTGCCTCCAGTGCTCGTCGACTCCGTTCACCGTACGCCGGTCGACACCCCGGTGGGACGGGCGCGACGGCGCATCTGTCGCAGGAGTGCCGGCAGGGTGAGGACGACCCCGAGACCGGCGACGGCGACGAGCCCGACCCGTGGCCCCGCCACCGCGGAGAGCGGACCGGCCAGGAGCGACCCGAGAGCGAGGGCGCCGACGTTGAGCTGGTCGTAGATCCCGAACACCCGGGCCAGCGTGCCGCTGTCGGTCCCGCGCTGGAGCAGCGTGACCGCAGCCACCTCCGCCACCAGGGTCGTGCCCCCGGCGACCGCGACGGCCACGACGCCGGCGACGGTGGCGCCGACCGCTCCCAGGACGGCGAGCGTGGTGCAGAACCCGAGGAGGGTCACCACCAGGACCGTGGAGGTCTGCTCGCCGCGGATGAACCGGTTGACGACGAGCATCGAGGCCAGGGCCCCCGCGGTCAGGGTGGCGTTGAGCAGGCCGAGCGGGTCGTCGCCCCCGGGTGCTGCGTCGGCGAGCAGCACGATCGCCACGACGAGATAGCCGTAGAGGAAGTTGTCGAGGACGGCGAGGCTCATCGGTCGGCGGATCTCGGCGCGACGGCCCACGGCGGCCATGCCGGCGAGGAGGTCGCCCAGCCAGCCGGTCGGCTGGGACCGCACCGGTCGGGGAAGGCGCACGGGCGCGGCGACGACGCCGGCGACGGCGAACAGGACGACGGCGACGAGCACCGCCCCCTGCGTGCCCGCTCCGGTCAGGACGAGCAGCCCGAACACGCCGGGACCGCCGATCCAGGTGACGTTCTCGACGCAGGTGACGAGCGCGTTCGCGGGCGGCAGGTCACGGTCCGGCACGCACTCCGGGGTGGCCGCGGCGAGCGCGGGGTACGACGGCGTGGCGCGGCCACCGCGACCAGGGCCGTGACGCCGACGATCGCGGCGACCGGCCATCCGATCGCCGTACCGACGACGAGCACGAGGGCGAGGGCGGCCCGCACCCACGCGGCGCCGGCCAGCACGGCACTGCGCGAGCGGCGGTCGGCCAGGACGCCGGCGAGCGCGGAGCACAGGGCGTACGGCGCGAACGCCAGCGCGACCGTGACCGACACCCAGACGCCGGAGCGGGTCTCGGCCAGGACGTGGACCCCGACCGCGAGCGTGAGGACGAGCTGCCCGACCGTGGCCGCCCCGTGCGCGAGGCAGAGCCGGCGGAACGGCCTGCTCGCCAGGGCCGACCGGAAGCCAGGGGGGTTCACTGATGGACCTCGCGCAGGGGTGCGAACCCGTTGAACCCGACCGAGGAGTACGTCGTGGTGTAGGCGCCCGCCGCATGGAGGTGCAGGTGGTCGCCGACCGCGAGGTCGAGCGGCAGCCGAGGACGGTGCTGCCGGTAGAGGACGTCGACGCTGTCGCAGGTCGGTCCGGCCAGGACGACGTCCGCGGTCCGTCCCCGCAGCGGGCGCCCGTCGCGGTGCGCCGTGATCCGGTAGCGGATCGCCTCGCCCATCGTCTCGGCCAGCCCGGAGAACAGCCCCACGTCGACGTACACCCAGCGTCGGCCGGCACGCTCGCAGACGAGGACCACCTCGGTCTCGAGGGTGCCGGCGTCGGCGACGAGCACCCGACCCGGCTCGGCCATCAGCGGCGGCAGGTCCGGACCGAGGGAGCGCTCGAGCGCCGCCATGATCGCGGTGCCGAAGGCCGCCACCTCCGGCGTCGGATCGGCGGCGTGCGCCGGGAAACCGCCGCCGAGGTCGACGACGGCGAGGTCGCCGCCGTGGGCACGCACGAGGGCGCGGAGCCGGGCGGTCGTGGCCAGCGGCTCGTCCCACGCCGTCACGTCGTGCTGCTGGCTCCCGACGTGGAAGCAGACGCCCACCGGGTGGCCGTGGGCGAGCGCGCGGAGGAGCAGCCGGGCGGCGGTCACCTCGTCGCAGCCGAACTTCAGACCGAGCGCCCAGTCGGCGCCGGCCCCGGAGGTGGTGATCCGCACCAGCAGCACGGCACCCGGTGCCAGGGCGATCAGCTTGTCGAGCTCGGCGTCGCAGTCGACGGCGAACCGGCGTACGCCGCGGGCGTGGGCCTCGGCGATGTCGACGGGCTTCTTGACGGTGTTGCCGTAGGAGATCCGCGCCGGATCGGCGTCCACGGCGAGCACGGCGTCGATCTCACCGGGGCTCGCGACGTCCCACCGGGCGCCCTCGTCGAGGAGTGCCCGGAGCACCAGCGGTGACGGGTTCGCCTTGACCGCGTAGTGCAGGTCGACGCCCGGCAGCGCAGCCTGCAGCAGGCGGTAGGACTCACGGACCGTCGTCAGGTCGACGGTGAGCCTCGGCGTCGCCGGGATGCCCGTGTGCTGCCGGCTGGGGGAGAGGAACGGGGCGATCGTCACGGGTGGCTCCTTGCGGTCCGTCGGCGGCCCGCGCGCGCGATGCCGTCCTGGAGACAAGGAGTCGAAGGATCCGGCGGTGATACCTCCTCCTGGCCGGAGGCGCGGCGAGCACTGCCGGGACGAGCCGAAAGGACGAGGAGCCAGTCGTACGGGAGGGCAGCAGGCTCGAGCCGGCAGACGGATGGCACCGAGGGGAGGTTCGGTCATCGTGGGGATCGACCACCCCACGACGAAAGAAGAGACCATGAGCGCCACGACCGAGACCACGACCAGGGCCACCACCGCGACCGAGCTGCACGATCCTCCCGTGCCGGTCGGGGCGAGGCTCGCTGCCGCCTGGGCCAGCTTCATGTTCTTCTACCTCTACGTCGACTACCTCCACCTGTACAAGCCCGGCGTCGTCGACGACATCCTGGGTGGGGTCGTCTTCGAGCTCGACATCAGTCAGACCTTCGTCGTCCTGGCGCTCGGGCTCGTGGGGATCCCGGCCCTGATGATCCTGCTCTCCCTGACCGTGCGCGCCCGGGTGAGCCGCGCGATCAACCTGGTCGTGGCCACGCTCTACATCCCGGTCTCGGTGTTCAACGTGGTCGGCGAGTCCTGGATCGTCTTCTTCGGTCTCGGCATCGTGGTGGAGGTCTCCCTCCTCGCCTACATCCTGCGCACCGCCTGGGCCTGGCCCCGCGCGACGACCGCCACCGCTGCCTAGGCTGGCGAGGTGATGGCCGCCTTCCTCCGCTCGGTCCTCGCCGAGCCCCGTGCCCCGGACCCGCCCGCCCTCGGGTGGTGGGACTGGGCGCTGGTCGGAGCCGTGCTGGTCACGGCCACGGGGGAGGCGGTCTTCCGCCCCGACGTAGCGTCGCGGCCCCTGGCCACCGTGGTCGCGCTCCTGGTGATCCCGGCCCTGCTCTGGCGGCGTGCTCAGCCACTGCTGGCGACTGCGGTCGGCTACGGCGGCGCGATGGTGCTGCAGGTCCCGGTGATCCTCGGCGACGGTGCCGACGTGGGACTCCACTCCATGCTCGTCGTCCTGGTGCTGCCGTACGCCCTGTACCGCTGGGCCTCCGGCACCGAGGCGCTGGTCGGCACGGCGATCGTCGCCGTCCCGGCCGGTCTCGGTCTTGCGACGAGCGAGGCCACGAGCGACGTCATCGGCGGTGCCACCGTCCTGGTCGCCGCGTTCGCCCTCGGGGCCGCGATGCGCTACCGCGCCATGGCGAGCCGGCGCGAGGTGCAGCAGGTCCGCGCGCACGAGCGCGGTGAGCTCGCTCGCGAGCTGCACGACACCGTCGCGCACCACGTGTCGGCGATTGCGATCCAGGCCCAGGCGGGGCGGGCGGTGGCGGCCACCGACCCGGCGGCGGCGCTCGAGGCCCTGGCGGTCATCGAGGCCGAGTCGTCGCGGACCTTGCAGGAGATGCGCGCGATGGTCCGGGTGCTCCGCGACGGCGAGACGGCCGACTACGCACCGCAGCGGGGCATCAGCGACCTGGACGAGCTGACCCGGATGGGCGCGGTCGTGCAGGTGCGCTGCGAGGGCGACCTCGCGGGCCTGCCGCAACCGGTGGACGCGGCGGTCTACCGGATCTGCCAGGAGTCGGTCACCAACGCGATCCGGCACGCGGTGAACGCCACGGCCGTCACGGTGCGGGTCACCGGGGAGGTCGCCGTCGTACGGTTGCGTGTGCACGACGACGGCCGAGCGGCCCGCCCTGCGACGAACGGGGGCTACGGCCTGCTCGGCATGGCCGAACGGGCCAAGCTGCTCGGTGGCACCTGCCACGCCGGACCCGACCCGGCCGGTGGTTGGAGCGTCGAGGCGACCCTGCCGCGGGGGATGGCGCGATGACCGTGCGGGTGGTGGTCGCCGACGACCAGATGCTCGTCCGCACCGGGCTGAGCATGATCCTCGACGCGCAACCCGGGATCGAGGTCGTCGGCGAGGCAGCGGACGGTCACGAGGCCGTCGCCCTGGCCCGCGAGCTGCGCCCCGACGTCTGCCTCTTCGACATCCGGATGCCCGGCATCGACGGCATCGAGGCCACCCGCCGGCTCGCCGGCCCGGAGGTCGAGGACCCCCTCGCCGTCGTGGTCATCACCACCTTCGACCTCGACGAGTACGTCCACGGCGCCCTGAAGGCCGGCGCACGAGGCTTCCTGCTCAAGGACGCCGGGCCCGAGCTGCTGGTCCAGGCCATCCACGCCGCCGCGAACGGTGACGCGCTCATCGCGCCCGACATCACCCGCCGCCTGCTCACCACGCTGGCTGCCCTGGGGCGCGGCTCGCCGCCGACCCAGCCGATCGAGCCGCTCACCGAACGCGAGGAGGAGGTGCTGCTCACCGTCGCCCGCGGCCGGACCAACGCCGAGATCGCCGACGAGCTGCACGTCAGCGTGAGCACCGTGAAGACCCACCTCGCCGCGCTGATGACCAAGCTCGGCGCCCGCAACCGCGTCGAGGTCGCGATGTGGGCCTACGAGACCCGGCGCGTCCAGCAGTAGGCGGCCGCGAGACCCGGGGCGTCTCAGCCTGCGGCTCGCTCGAGGCTCGGCAGGACGACGGTGTGCGAGCGCGTTGACCGGTACCCGCGGGTAACCGGGTGAGACCATGGCCCATGAGCGCGCCCACGTTCGACTGGACGGTCCCGCACACCGACGAGCGCACCGTCCGTCGGCCGCTGCGGCCGGGCCACGACCCGTTCTACGACGCGCCGGCCGACGTCGCCGCGATGGCGCCCGGCACGATCGTGCGCAGCCGGCAGGTGCAGGTCGCGTTCCTCGGGCTCATCCCCCAGCGTGGGCTGATCGCGTGGCAGCTGGCCTACCGCAGCACCGACCTGCACGGTCAGGCCGAGGTCGCCGTGACCACGGTCCTCGTACCGCGCGGGCACGACCCGGGGCGCCCCCAGCGGCTCGTCGCCTACCAGTGCGCGATCGACGCCGTCTCCGACCGGTGCTTCCCCTCCTACGCCCTGCGCCCGGGGGCCCGGGCCTGGGGCGCGTTGCCGCAGGTCGAGCTGACGATCGTCGCCGGCCTGCTCGACCAGGGGTACGTCGTCAGCCTCTGCGACCACGAAGGACGCCACGGCTACTTCGCCGCGCCGCGTGAGCCGGGCCACCGCGTGCTCGACGGGATCCGCGCCGCGATCGCGTACCCGCCCACCGGGATGACCCCCGAGACGCCCGTCGGGCTGTTCGGCTACTCCGGCGGTGGCATGGCCTCGGCCTGGGCGGCGGAGATGGCACCGCGCTACGCGGGCGAGATCCGGCTCGTCGGGGCCGTCCTGGGTTCACCGGTCGGCGACCCCGGTGAGGCCTTCATCAAGCTCAACGGTGGGCTGAACGCGGGCCTGCCTGCCCTCGTCGTGGCCGGTCTGCGTCACGCCTACCCCGGTCTCGGCACGATCGTGCGCCGCTACACCCACGCCGACGGCATCAAGCGCCTGGACCGGATCGAGGAGATGACGACGACGGCGGCCGTGGTGCGTTTCGCCTTCGACGACTTCGACGACTTCGTCGACCCGCCTCTGGCCGACGTCCTCGCCGAGCCCGAGGTGATCGAGGTCTTCGACGACCTCCGTATCGGCATGAACGCTCCGCAGTGCCCGGTCCTGGTCGTGCAGTCGGTCCACGACCAGATCATCGACGTGGTCGACGTCGACAGGCAGGTCGCGCGGTACGTCGACGCGGGCGTCGAGGTGAGCTATGTGCGCGACCGGCTCAGCGAGCACATCTCGCTGATGGTCCTCGCCCTGCCGGCGATGACGACCTGGCTCCAGCAGCGCTTCGAGGACGACTCGGCGCCCGTCGCGACCGGCACCCGCACCGTCGCCTCGATCGCACTCTCGCCGCGGACCTGGCCGGGCTTCGCCCGGATGCTCGTCGCCGTGGCGAAGACGGCGACCGGCCGTGCCGGCTGACGGTGCCCCGGCCTCGGGCCTGCGCGGGGGTGCCGCTGCCGAAGTTCCACCTTTTGTCAGCCGAGGTGCCAAGTTCGGCGGCACAATCGGCCCATGACGGGTGACCAGACAGGGTCCGAGACAGAGTCCGAGACACCGGGTCGGATGGGCGGCTCACCCGAGCGACCTGCTCGGTTCTTCGACAGCCCAGAGGAGTTCGGTGCCTGGCTGGCGCTGCACCACGACACCGAGACGATGCTGTGGATGGGCCTGAGGAAGAAGGGCGTGGCGGATCGCGGCCTGACCTGGGAGCAAGCGGTCCTCGAGGCTCTGTGCTGGGGGTGGATCGACTCGGTCGCGCAGCGCATCGACGACGAGTCCCGGCGGCAGCGCTGGACGCCTCGCAAGAAGACCTCCCACTGGAGCCGCGTCAACCTCAGTCTCGTGGAGAGGCTGCGCGCCGAGGGGCGGATGCAGCCGAGCGGGTTGGCGATCTGGGAGCAGCGCAGCCGCGAGGAGGCGCCCTACAGCCACGAGCGGCCGTGGGCCGGGCTGCCGGACTCCTACGCGCAGGCGCTGGCTGCATCGCCGGCGGCCACTGCCTTCTGGGAGGCCTCGACCGCGTCCTACCGCAAGGTCTGCGCCGTCTGGGTGACCTCAGCCAAGCAGGACGCCACCCGCACCCGCCGGATGACCCAGCTGATCGACTGCTGCGCCCAGGGCGAGCTCGTGCCGAACCAGCGCTACGGGGACATCCCGAAGTGGGTGGAGCGGGCCGCGGCTGCTGCTGCCGGAGCGCGATGACGTCGCTGGGAGCGCGGTGTGGCGCAGGTTCGCCGCGCGAGTCGCGAGGTGTCCAGGACTGCGCGCTCGCCGCTGTCGGTGAGCCCGGTCGCCAGCACGCAGTGCCCGGCGGTGGGCGGTGGGCGGTGGGCGGTCCAGGTTCGGCTCATCCGGACCGGTCCGGCGATGACTGCCGCAAGTTGGCCCAGCCGGCGGTCACGGAGTCGCGGCACCGGGTGACGTCGTCGCCTGCGGCGACGTAGAGGGCGGTGATCATGTCCGGGGCGTGCTCGTCGAGCGCTTCTCTGGGCAGGACCCCGCTCAGGACGAGCATGATCAGTCCGTGGCCGCTGGCCCATTGCCGGAGCGCGACCGCCTCGGGCACGCACGTGTCGACGAACCGACCCTCGGCGCGCGCCCGCCCGGCCGCTGCGACCAGGATCTGGAAGCTGCCGCCGGCGGCGTCGGGGTCTTCCAGGTCGGCCGCGGTGTCGAACATCGCCCGGTACAGCGAGGGGTTCTCGAAGGCGTTCGAGGCGTAGGCCGCTCCCAGTGCGGCCAGGTCACGGACCGGGTCCTCGCTCGGGTCGACGGCGGCGAGTCGGTGGGCGAGCCGGGTGAAGCCCTCCTGGCGAACCGCACGCCACAGCCCGGGCATGCCGTCGAAGTAGGTGTAGACGGCCATGGTCGACACGCCGGTGCCCTGGACGAGCTTGCGCAGCGTGA
Organism: uncultured Actinomycetota bacterium; assembly: GCA_963714475.1. Lineage (GTDB taxonomy): Bacteria > Actinomycetota > Actinomycetes > Propionibacteriales > Nocardioidaceae > Nocardioides. Next base: position 568,681 of record CAVQOP010000001.1, on the reverse strand, counting down.
CCGGCTCCCGGCTGGAGACCAGCTCGGCTGCTCGCTCGACCAGGGCGGTTCGGATCGTGGGTGAGGGAGGTCGCGGCACTTGCCCATTGTTGCATAGCACTGCTATACAACGACCATGGCGCACCGCCCGGTGCTGCCGGACGAGAGCAGGAGACGCTGATGGTGATCGAGCTGTTGAACCCCGAGGGACTGCCGAAGCCCGAGCCCTACCGTCAGGTCGCCGTGGCCACTGGCTCGCGCACCGTGTTCCTCGCCGGGCAGGTGGCCCGTACGGCGACCGGCGAGGCGGTCGGGGAGGGAGATCTCGCGGCGCAGGTCGAGCAGGCCTACATGAACGTCGCCACCGCCCTGTCCGCCGTCGGCGGCAGCTTCGACGACGTCGCCAAGCTGACGCTGTACATCGTGGACTGGAGCGGGGAGAAGATGGGCGCGCTCGGTGAGGGTGTGGGGCGGGCAGCGGCCCGGCTGGGTGTGGACCCGGTCAAGCCGATCACCCTGATCCCGGTCGTGGCCCTGGGCGAGCCCGATCTGCTGGTCGAGGTCGACGCCATCGCGGTCCTGGACTGACGACCGCGACGGGTTGACAGCTTGCGGGTCCGCCTCAGTAGCCAGGTCCATCCGAGCGAAGCCGGATGCGAGGTCACCGGAAGCTAGGCCCCGCACCCGCGCGCTCCCGCAGCCACTCAGAACCACTCCTCGCCCAGGATGCGGCGCGCGCAGTAGGCCGTCTCGCCGTACCGGTCGACAAGGTCCTCGAAGGCCGGTTGCGGTCTTGGATACGCCACGTCACTGCAGCCCCACCCCGCCCAGAGGGGCGGCACGTAACCGCGAACCATCGCCCAGCCACCCCCCACCACGAGGCCCACGGAAAGCAGAAGGCCAACCCATGGAGCCGCACGGCGAACGGCGTCGCATCCCGTCTTCATGGTGGACCGACGGTACGGGAACCATCCCGGTTGCCACCCGCCAATCGGCCGTCCGCACATCAAGCAGGGGCGGACGCTTCACACGTCCTGATCGCGGGTGCCTGACCTGGTCGTCGGAAGCCTGATCGCCTTGGACAGAGTTCTGGCCGTACGCCACCCTGGCCGGGGGGAGTAGATCGGCCGCCAGGATGGTCGAGGTCGAGGTCGAGGTCGAGGCCAAGGACGAGGGGCGGGTCTCGCAGCCCCGCCGCGTCAGGTACGACGGGTCGCAGGAGGCTGGCTATGGGCGTGCGGCAGGTCGACCTGCTCGGCGGCACCATCGAGTGTGACGACACCGGTGGATCGGGCCGCGTGGTCGTGCTGTGTCACGGGCTGCTGATGGACGGTTCGGTGTGGGACCTCGTGCTGCCGCATCTCGATGACGACCTGCGTGTGGTCAGGCCCGTTCTCCCGGTGGGTGCGCACCGACGGCCGATGCGACCCGACGCCGACCTGTCGCTGCGCGGGCAGGCCGCCATGCTCGCAGAGCTGCTCGAGGTGCTCGACCTGCGCGACGCGGTTCTCGTGGTCAGCGACACCGGGTTCCCGTTGCTACTGGCCGCCGAGGGCCACCCGCGGGTCGGCGCACTGGTGATGCTGCCCTGCGAGGCCTTCGACAACATCCCGCCGGGGCTGCCCGGGAGGACGGTCGCGCTCGCCGCCCGCATCCCAGGCGGGGTCATGGTCGCGACCGCTGCGCTACGCCTCCCGTTCGCGTCCCGGCTGCCTTTCACGCTCGGCCCGATGTCGCGAAGACCGATCGACCGGGCCCTGGTGTCCCGTTGGACCGCACCACTGCTGAGGGACCGGGCGGTGCGTCGCGACCTGGTGAAGTACGCGACCGCGCCCGACTTCTCGGCCATCGATGCGGCCTGCCACGCACTGTCCGGCTTCGACCGGCCCACGGTGCTGCTGTGGTCACGGACGGACCGGATGATGCCCTTCGCGCACGCGGTCGCGCTGTCGCGCTCCATCCCGGGGGCCACGTTGGTGGCCTTCGACGACGGCGGGTCGTTGCTCCAGCTCGACGAACCGGCCCGGGTCGCGGCCGAGATCAACGACCTGGCCCTGCGCTGAGCTGACCGACCCGTCGCCTGCCTCGGCGTCCAGGCCCGCCGGTGGCTCGGCGCGGTGGGGAGTTCGGGGCTGACCCACTCACACCGTCGGGAGGCCCGCCGCCTTCCAGGCTCGGTAACCCCCGTCCAAGTCGGTGGCCCTGTGCAGGCCCAGATCCTGCAGCGTGGCGGCGGCCAGGCTGGAGGAATAGCCCTCATTGCACACGATGACGACGTGCAGGTCGTAGGAGGCGATAGGGAGCCGCGCAGGGCTGGCCGGGTCGAGTCGCCATTCCAGCACGGTTCGCTCGATCACCACCGCGCCAGGCAGGAGACCCTCAGCCTCACGGCTTGCCTCCGGCCGGATGTCGACGAGGACAGCACCATCCTGCTGCGCCTCGTGGGCCTCCTGTGGTGTGAACCGCGCCAGCCGCGACCGCGCCTCGATCAGCAGTTCCTCGATACTGCGACGCCCCGGTGTCGCGCGGCTCTTCGGCAGCATGCCGGCATTGTGTCCCACGTCGACGTGGCTAGTCAGTGAGTGGCGTGCTCGTAGTTCGACGGCGACCCGGCCATCAGCTGGCGCGCTGCGACTCCGATGACGGCGCTGTAGGTCGGGTAGGCGAACTCCACCCGCGCGAGGGTCGCCACGTCGACGCCCGCTGCCATGGACGCGGTCACTGCCGAGACAACCTCGATCGCCTGCTCGCCCACTGCGTGTGCGCCGAGGATCAGCTCGCGCCGGCCGTCGGTGATCAGCTTGAGGAATCCGCGCGTACGGTCGTCGATGACCGGCCGTTCCATGCGGGCGTAGTCGACGTGGGCGACGCCGAAGGCCATGTCCCGGTCACGGGCCTGCTCCTCGGTGAGGCCCACTCCCGCATAGTCGGGGTCGGTGAACCCACCCGCGGGCAACAGGTGGTGCGGCGCGCGGATCGTGGCCCCGAGCACGGCGTTCCGGGCCGCGGCCTCGGCCTCGAAGTGCGCGGCCTGGACGAGCATGGCCTGCTGGTTGGCGTCGCCCGCAGCGAAGATGTGCTGCACGTTCGTGCGGAGGTGCACGTCGACGGGGATGGCGCCACGCGAGGTGGTCACCCCGGCGGCCTCCAGCCCCAAGCCCTCGATGGACGCCGGCCAACCGGTGGCCGTGATCACCGCGTCGTAGGTCGATCGACGCTCCTCGCCGCCGCAGCGCCAGGTCAGCTCGATCCCGTCGTCGGACCGCACCAGAGAGACGACACCCTCCAGCGACGTCTCCACCCGTACACCCTGCTCGACGAAAGCCTCGAGCACCGCGGTGGACACCGACGCGTCCGTGTGCGCCAGGATCCGCGGCGCGACATCGAGCAGCGTGACCTCCGCGCCGAGCGCCCCGAAGACGGTGACCAGCTGCGCGCCCGTGTTGCCGGCGCCGACGACAGCGAGTCGACGCGGCACGGCAGGCAGGTCGAGGATCTCCTCGGGCAGGGTCGCAAGCTCCGCTCCGGGAATCGGAAGCCGGCGCGAGTGCCCGCCGACACAGAGGATGACCGATGCTGCGCGGACCCGGCGGCCCGTGGCTGCGAGCTCCACCTCGTGCGGGCCCGTGAAACGGGCCCGACCCTCCAGCAGGAGGTCGACACCCGCGGCGGCCAGCTTCTGCGGCTCGGCCTTCGCCTCGTGCACCCGCTCGACCGTGGACCGCACCCGCGCGACCGTCACCGGCCAGTTCACGGCCTGCTCGGACACCGTGATCCCGTAGCTGTCGGCGGTGCGGACCTCGCGCATCAGCCGGGCCGTCTTCGCCAGCACGCGCGTCGGCACGCAACCACTGTTGACGCAGGTGCCACCGGTGCGCGACTGCTCCGCCACGGCGACGGTGGCGCCGAGCTCGGCGGCGCGCAAGGCAGCCGCCGTGCCCGCGGGCCCGCCGCCGATGACCAGGAGATCGTAGGAGTCGCTCATCGCGACGACAGTTTCCCACCGCCGACGCTGCTACCCGCATCACCCCTGTCGTGCTGCAGCGGCCCCGGAGCACGTGTTCTGCGTCGATCCGGTCGAGCCGATCAGCGGCGGCTCGGGGCAGCGCAGTGGACGTGGATCGGGCGCCGCGAAGATCGTGTAGGACGATTGACAAGCAGGCCGCGACACGGTGGGGTCGTGGCACCCACACCCTCACCGATTCGAGGTTCGGCCGTGGCCGACAGCTCCTTGACCGTTGACGACAACATCGCTGACGAGGGCGGGCTCAAGCGGTCCATCACCGGTCGGCAGCTGTTCTTCTACACCTTGGGCGACGTGCTGGGCTCGGGGATCTACGTGCTCATCGGCCTCGTCGCCGCTGCGGTGGGTGGGGCGTTCTGGCTGGCGTTCGGCGCCGGGGTCGCGGTCGCGGCGATCACCGGGGTCGGCGTACGCCGAGCTGGTGACGAAGTACCCCCAGGCCGCTGGCTCCTCGCTCTACGTCCAGAAGGCGTTCGGCAACAAGGCGCTCACCTTCCTGGTCACCGTCTCGTTCCTCGCAGCCAGCTTCGCGGCCACCGGCTCGCTCGCCGCCGGCTTCTCGTCGTACTTCGGCGAGCTGTGGGGCGGACCGCCTGCGCTGCTCATCTCGCTCGTCTTCGTCGCCGTCCTCGTGCTCGTCAACTACATCGGCATCACCGAGTCGGTGGTCGCGAACATGATCATGACCTTCATCGAGCTCAGCGGCCTGATCATCGTGATGATCATCGCGATCGTCTTCATCGCCCAGGGCGACGCCGATTTCGCGAGGCTCACCGACATCAGCGTCGCGGGCAACCCGGCGCTGGCCGTCCTCGCCGGCGTAGCGCTCTCCTTCTTCGCCATGACCGGTTTCGAGAACACCGCCAACGTGGCCGAGGAGACGATCGACCCCTACAAGGCCTTCCCGCGTTCGCTCGTCGGGGGCATGGTCGTCGCGGGTGTCGTCTACGTGCTGGTCTCCATGGCGGCGGCGCTGACGGTGCCCATCGACCAGCTCGCCGAGTCCGACGTGGCCCTGCTCGAGGTCGTCAAGCAGGGCATCCTGCCGTTCTCGACCGACCTGATGACCGACATCTTCACCGTCATCGCGCTCGTCGCGATCACCAACACGGCGCTGGTCACGCTGGTCACGCAGCCGCGCATCCTCTACGGCATGGCCCGCGAGGACGTGGTCCCTGCGGTCTTCGCCAAGATCCACCCGACCCGGCGCAGCCCGTGGGTGGGGCTGCTCTTCGGCGGTCTCGTGGTGGGCGCCCTGCTCGTCGCCGGGACGCTGGTCCTGGAGTCCGGCGGCAAGCTCGACCTGGTCGAGCGGCTCGCCCTGGTGACGGTGGTCTTCCTCCTCGCGATCTACGCGCTCGTCATCGTCACGTGCCTCAAGCTGCGCGGTCGCGACGAGCACGACCGGGCGTTCCGGGCCAACACGCCCCTGCTCGTCCTGGGGCTGGTCGGCAACCTCGCGATCCTCTACTACGTGATCTACGACGACCCGGCGTCCCTGCTCTGGTGCGCCGCGCTGCTCGCCATCGGCGGGGTGCTCTACGTCGCAGAGAAGCTCTTCGGCACGCAAGTCCGGGCCCGCCGCACCCCACGGCTCAGCCACCACCTCCGACGGGTCGGGAGACCACTGATGCACGTCATCGTCGCCACCGACGGCTCCAAGCAGTCACTGGCCGCCGCGCTCCACCTGAAGTCCTTCGCCGACCCGGCCGCCATCACCGACGTCACCGTGCTCGCTGTCATCCGCCCGCTGGCCGCTGTGGCCTTCGCCGACGAGCTCACCGACAGCCAGCAGAAGGCGTCCTGGGACACGCTGTCCTTCCGGGACGCAGCCAACAACGCCGTCGCGATCATCGCCGCCGAGTTCGACGGCTGGGGACCCAAGGTGCACAAGCGCGTGCGCTCGGGCTCGCCCGCCAACGAGATCCTCAAGGCGGCCAAGCAGTACGACGCCGGGCTGGTGGTCGTCGCCGCCGGAGCCCGCGGGATCAGCGAGGGCGTGCTGATCGGCAGCACCGCCCAGCGGGTGCAGCACTACGCGCCGTGCCCCGTCCTCGTCGTACGCCCGCGACCCAGGAAGTCCGCCCGGTCGCAGAAGGCGAAGAAGGCCTGACCTCAGGCGATCAGGCGCGGGAGTGCTCGGCGTGCCGCCGCCCGCGCGCACCACCGAGGCGAGAGCCCGTGCCGTGTGCTGCTCAACCGCGCAGCAGCCCCGAGTCGTGCACCACCCGACCCCCGACCCAGGTCTGGGCGACGAGCGGCACTCCCGGGCGATAGCTCAGGTGCACGTGAGATGGGGCGTCCAGGACGGCGAAGTCCGCGCGCGCACCGATCGTGAGCACCCCGACGTCACCGCGGTCGAGCGCGCGGGCCCCGCCGGCGGTGGCCGCCCAGAGTGCTTCGAACGGCGTCATCCCCATGTCGCGGACGGCCAGGGCGATGCAGAGCGGCACCGAGCTGGTGAAGCTCGAGCCCGGGTTGCAGTCGCTCGCCAGGGCCACGGTGACCCCGGCGTCGAGCAGCCGACGTGCATCGGGCCAGGGCTGGCGAGTCGAGAACTCCACCCCCGGCAGCAGCGTGGCGATCGTGCCGGACGCCGCCAGCGCATCGACGTCAGCGTCACGGAGGAACGTGCAGTGGTCGACCGCGACCAGGTCGAGCTCGCACGCCAGCTGCACGCCGGGGCCGTAGGTGAGCTGGTTGGCGTGCAACCGACCGCGCAGGCCGGCGGCCCGCCCCGCCTCCAGCACGGTGCGTGCCTGGTCGGCGTCGAAGGCGCCCTGCTCGCAGAAGGCGTCGATCCAGCGGGCGTACGGCGCCGCGGCCTCCAGCATCGCCCCGGTGACGAGGTCGACGTACGCCGCGGGGTCGGTGCCGGTGGGCACGACGTGGGCGCCCAGGAAGGTGGTGTCGTCGGTGAAGCCGCGCGCGATCGCCAGGCTGCGTGCCTCGTCCTCGACGCTGAGTCCGTAGCCGCTCTTGATCTCCAGGCTGGTGGTGCCCTGGCGCTGCATCTCCGCGACGAGACCGGCCACTCCTCGTTCGAGCGTCTCGTCGCTGGCGGCGCGGGTGGCGGCCACCGTGGTCCGGATCCCGCCCGAGGCGTAGGGCTCACCCTTCATCCGGGCCTCGAACTCGGGCGTCCTGTCGCCGGCGAAGACGAGGTGGGAGTGGCTGTCCACGAAGCCGGGGATCACCGCGCGCCCCGCGACGTCGACACGTCGGTCGGTCGGTGGGGCATCGCCGCTGGGCCCTGTCCAGGCGATGGAGCCGCCGTCGATGACCAGCGCGGCGTCGTGGAGGACGCCGGGCTCGCCGTGGGTCACCAGCTCGCCGATGTGGTCGACGAGGGTGCTTCCGGTCGCCTCGGCCATACCCAGGTCCATGCCCAGATTCATGCCCAGATCTCCTTGATCACGACGTCGAGCTCGCGTCCGACGTCATCGCGGTCACCCGGGCGGACCACGATCCGCCCGTCGACCATCACCTGCTGCACGTCCTCGGCGACGGCGGCGAAGACCACCGTGAGCTCGTCGGCCCCGGTGCCGGCGGTGCGGGGACTGCGAGGGTCGATGGTCACCAGGTCGGCGCGCTGGTCCACGGCGATGCGGCCGACGTCGGACCAGCCGAGGCTCTGGTGGCCGGTCGAGGTCGCGGCCTCGACGAGCTCGGCGGCGGACCAGTGGCCACGCTGCTCGCTGGACAGGCGCTCGTCGAGCTCGACGGCCCGCATCTCCTCGAAGAGGTCGATCACGGCGTGGCTGTCGCTGCCGAGCGTCAGGCGGGCGCCGGCCGTGCGGAGTGCTCGACTGGGACCGATGCCGTCGCCGAGGTCGCGCTCGGTGGTGGGGCAGAACGCTGCGTAGACCTGCGCGCGCCCGAGCAGGGCGACGTCCGCCTCGGTCAGGTGCGTGGCGTGCACGACGGTGGTGTGCTCGCCCAGCTGGTCCGCAGCCGCCAGGATCTCGGTCGGACTCTGCCCGTAGGCCGCCACGCACTGCTCGTTCTCGGCGCGCTGCTCGGACAGGTGCACGTGCAGCGGACGGTCGGGGTCGGCGTCGAGCTGGTCGCGCGGCACGGCCCGCACCGAGTGGAACGCCTGTCCGATCCGGACACCCTCGGCGTCCTCCAGCAGGCTCAGCCGCTCCCGCCACGCGGCGTTGTCGCCGTCCGAGAACCGACGCTGGACCCCCTCGGGGGCTCTGCCGATGGCGGAGGTCAGGTAGCAGGCGTCGAGCAGGGTGATCCGGATCCCAGCGTCGCCCGCAGCTGCCAGCACCGCCTGGCCCATGGCGTTGGGGTCGGAGTAGCGCCGTCCGTCGCGGTCGTGGTGCAGGTAGTGGAACTCCCCGACGCTGGTGATCCCCGCCGCGGCCATCTCGCGGAAGGTGGCCCGGGCCAGGCGGTGGTAGGTGTCGGGGTCGAGCCGTTGGGCGACGGCGTACATCTGCTCGCGCCAGGTCCAGAACGTTCCCCGCTCGCGCTGCGTGCGCCCGCGCAGGGCGCGGTGGAAGGCGTGGCTGTGGCAGTTGGCCAGGCCGGGCATCGACAGACCCGGCACCCGGACCACGTCCTCTCGTGCGGGATCACCGGCACCGGAGACGACCACCTCGGCGAACCGACCGTCCTGCACCCTGACCAGGACCTCGTCGGCCGCGCCGCTGGGCAGCAGCGCCCGCTCGAGCAGGTACGTCGTGGCGTCGCTCATCCGGCCAGCTCCGCGAGGGTGTCGGCGAGGGCGACGACGCCCGCGAGGCAGTCGTCGGTCTCGGCGTGCTCGGCGGGGGAGTGCGAGACGCCGGTCGGGTTGCGCACGAAGAGCATCGCGGACGGCAGCCCGGCGCCGGCCAGGACGCCGGCGTCGTGGCCGGCCTGGGTCGCGATGATCGGCCACCCGTGCGGACCGGCGATCCGATGCGCCAGCCCGGTCGAGAACCGCACGGCAGGAGAGACCGACTCGGCCTCGACCTGCAGGGTGGTCCCGTCGCGCCGAGCGCGCGCCAGGCCGTCGCGCTCGATGACGCTCACCAGCTCGGCGAGCGCGGTGTCGCTCGCAGCGCGCGCGTCCAACCAGGCGGTGACCTTCGACGGCACGGCGTTGGTGCCGTTGGGCTCGACCGCCAGTCGGCCGAACGTGGCACGCTCGGCCCTGTCGTCGGCGTGGGCGGCGGCCGCCAGGGCGGTTGCCGCATAGCTGAGCATGGGGTCGCGGCGATCCTCCATCCGCGTCGCACCGGCGTGGTTGGCCTCGCCGGCGAAGTCGAAGCGGTAGCGCCCGTGCGGCCAGATCTCGCTGGCCACGGCCACCGCTTGGTCGCGGTGCACGAGGTCGCGCCCCTGCTCCACGTGGAGCTCGACGAAGCAGCCGACGTCGGCGAGCAGGGTCGAGCCCTGGCTGGGGTCCAGGTCGGCCCTGGACCAGGCGTCCCCGAGACGTACGCCGTCACGGTCGGTCAGCGCCTCGGCCTCGGACGCCTCCAGGGTGCCGACGGCCAGGGCGGACCCCAGGCACGCCCGGCCGAACCTGGACCCCTCCTCCTCGACGAAGGCCGCAATCCCGATCGGTCGGGTCGGCACGAAACCGCGCTCGCGCAGCAGGTCCACCGCGGCGAACGCCGAGACCACCCCGAGCGGGCCGTCGTACGCGCCGCCGTCGAGGACCGAGTCCAGGTGCGATCCGGTGAGCACGCCGTCCGGGCCGCGGCCCCACCACGCGACCGTGTTGCCGTAGCCGTCGCTGCGCAGCTCCAAGCCGCGCGCCAGGGCCTCCTCGGCGAACCACGCCGCGCACTCACGCTCGGCCGCGGCGAACGGCTGCCGGAAGTAGCCGCCGCTGCTCGCCGACCGGCCGACGTCCTCCAGCGACGCCCACATCTCCTCGAAGCTCACCGTGCGACCGCCGTCAGCCTTCGCTCATCGGGATCCGCACGTCACGCTCGGCAGCCACCGAGGAGGCCAGCTCGTAGCCGGCGTCGACGTGTCGGATCACGCCCATCCCGGGGTCGTTGGTGAGCACCCGCTCGATCTTCTGCGCCGCCAGCTCGGTGCCGTCGGCGACACACACCTGCCCGGCGTGGATCGAGCGACCGATGCCGACGCCGCCGCCGTGGTGGATCGAGACCCAGGTGGCACCGGACGCGGTGTTGACCAGGGCGTTGAGCAGCGCCCAGTCGGCGATCGCGTCGGAGCCGTCGAGCATCGCCTCGGTCTCGCGGTAGGGCGAGGCGACCGAGCCACAGTCCAGGTGGTCGCGACCGATCACGACCGGAGCCTTGAGCTCCCCGGAGGCCACCATCTCGTTGAACTTCAGACCCGCCAGGTGCCGCTCGCCGTACCCGAGCCAGCAGATCCGCGCCGGCAGTCCCTGGAAGGCGACCTTCTCGCCGGCCATCTTGATCCACGTGTGCAGGCGCTCGTTGTCGGGGAAGAGCTCGAGGATCGCCTGGTCGGTGGCGGCGATGTCGGCCGGGTCGCCGGAGAGAGCAGCCCAGCGGAAGGGGCCCTTGCCCTCGCAGAAGAGCGGGCGGATGTAGGCGGGCACGAAGCCGGGGAACTCGAAGGCCCGGTCGTAGCCGCCCTTGCGCGCCTCGTCGCGGATCGAGTTGCCGTAGTCGAACACCTCGGCACCGGCGTCCTGCAGCTCGACCATGGCCCGCACGTGGATGGCCATCGAGGCCTGCGCGGCCTTGGTGAAGCCGGCCGGGTCGGCCTCGCGCTGGCTCTGCCACTCCTCGAACGGCACCCCGATGGGAAGGTAGAAGAGCGGATCGTGCGCCGAGGTCTGGTCGGTGACGATGTCGACGCAGGCCTGGTGCTCGAGCAGCTGCGGCACCATCTCGGCGGCGTTGCCGAGCACTCCGATCGAGAGCGGACGACGGGCGTCGCGGGCCTCGACCGCCAGCTGCAGAGCATGGTCGAGCGAGTCAGCCTGGACGTCGAGGAAGCGGTGCTCGATGCGCCGCGTGATGCGGGACTGGTCGCACTCGATGCAGATCGCGACCCCGTCGTTCATCGTGACGGCCAGCGGCTGGGCTCCACCCATGCCGCCCAGGCCGGCGGTGAGGGTGATGGTGCCGGCGAGCGTTCCGCCGAAGCGCTTGTCGGCCACCGCCGCGAAGGTCTCGAAGGTGCCCTGGAGGATGCCCTGGGTGCCGATGTAGATCCAGGAGCCGGCGGTCATCTGGCCGTACATGGTCAGACCGAGGTCCTCGAGGCGGCGGAACTCCTCCCAGTTCGCCCAGTCGCCGACCAGGTTGGAGTTGGCGATGATCACCCGGGGCGCCCACTCGTGGGTGCGCATCACCCCGACCGGCTTGCCCGACTGCACGAGCATCGTCTCGTCGTCGCCGAGGGTCTCCAGCGTCCGCACCAGCGCGTCGTAGGCCTCCCAGCTGCGAGCGGCCTTGCCGGTGCCGCCGTACACGACGAGCTCGGCCGGGTTCTCGGCGTTGGCGGGGTCGAGGTTGTTCATCAGCATCCGCAGCGGACCCTCGGTCTGCCACGAGCGGGCAGTGAGCGTGGTGCCCGTCGCGGCATGGATGGGCAGGCGGGGGTTGGCTGGCAGGGCGGCGTTCATCGTAGGGCTCCGATCACTTCGTAGGCGGCGTTCAGGACGGCCCCGGAGCGGACCAGCTCGACGGCGGCCTCGATCTCGGGGGAGAGGTAGCGGTCGGGTCCGGGACCCTCGATCCCCGACTCCCGGAGCAGACGGACGACGGCGCCGGTGGCGGGCGACGGTTGCAGCGGGGCGCGCAGGTCGAGTGCCCTGGCTGCGGTGAGCACCTCGATGGCCACCACCCGGGTGAGGCCGTCGACGGAGCGGCGCAGCTTGCGGGCCGCCGACCAGCCCATCGACACGTGGTCCTCCTGCATGGCCGAGGAGGGGATGGAGTCGACCGAGGCCGGCACCGCGAGCCGCTTCAGCTCCGAGACGATGGCGGCCTGGGTGTACTGCGCGATCATCATCCCGGAGTCCACCCCCGGGTCCGCGGCCAGGAACGGCGGCAACCCGGTGCTTCGCGACCGGTCCAGGAACCGGTCGGTGCGTCGCTCGCTGATCGAGGCGACATCGGCGGCCACGATCGCCAGGAAGTCCAGGACGTAGGCCACCGGGGCGCCGTGGAAGTTGCCGTTCGACTCCACGCGAGCCTCCTGCCCGTCCACGGCGGGCAGCACCACGGGGTTGTCGACCGCGCTGGCGAGCTCGCGACCGGCCACCTGGGCGGCGTACTCGACGGTGTCGCGGGCGGCGCCCTGCACCTGCGGCGAGCAGCGCAACGAGTAGGCGTCCTGCACCCGGTTGCAGTCCGGGCCCCGGTGCGAGGCGACGACTCCGGAGTCGGCCAGCAAGGCCGTCAGGTTGGCGGCCGAGAGCGCCTGACCGGGGTGCGGCCGGATCGCCTGCAGCTCCGGAGCGAAGACCCGGTCGGTGCCGAGCTGACCCTCGACCGACATGGCCGCAGAGACGTCGGCGGTCTTCAGCAGCAGCCGCAGGTCCTCGATCGCAAGGACGAGCATCCCGAGCATGCCGTCGGTGCCGTTGATCAGGGCCAGGCCCTCCTTGGCGGCGAGCTCGACGGGGGTGAGCCCTGCGACGGCGAGCGCCTCGGCGGCCGGCATCAGCGTGCCGGAGGCGTCGCGGACCTCGCCCTCGCCGATCAGCGCCAGCGCGCAGTGCGAGAGCGGCGCCAGGTCGCCGGAGCAGCCGAGCGAGCCGTACTCACGCACCACGGGGGTGATGCCGTGGCTGAGCAGGTCTGCGAGCAGCCGGGCGGTCGCCGGCCGGACCCCGGTGTGGCCGGTGGTCAGCGTCGAGAGGCGGAGCAGCATCAGGGCCCGGACCACCTCGCGCTCCACCTCGGGGCCGGAACCGGCGGCGTGGGAGCGGACCAGCGAGCGCTGCAGCTGAGCGCGCATCTCGGTCGGGATGTGGCGGGTGGCCAGGGCGCCGAACCCGGTGGAGATGCCGTAGGCGGGGGTAGGGGCCGCTGCGAGCTCCTCGACCACCTCGCGGGCCTGCTCCAGCGCCGCCATCGCCGCCTCGTCGATCCGGACGGGGGCGCCGTGGCGGGCGACCCGCACCACGTCGGCGAAGGACACCGCACCGGTGCTGAGTGACACTGCGGACTCGTCCGGGTTCATGACTCGAGTCAACGCTCGACGCGCGGCGACCACCATCCCTCTGGCCGGCATACCGTCCCGTATACGAGACTCGACCATGGTGGTCGAAGGGGGGACGACTAGCCTCACCGGGTGTCCCAGACCCCCGCGGCGACCCGGGCGCTGCGCATCCTCCGCTTCCTCGCGGCCCAGCCACACCCGGTCCCGCTCGGCTCGATCACGCGCGAGCTCGACCTGCCGCGGAGCACCGCGTACCACCTCCTCAACGCGATGATCGAGGAAGGCTTCGTCGTGCACCTGAGCGACGAGAGCAGCTATGGCCTGGGGGTGGCGGCCTTCGAGGTGGGCAGCGGCTACGCGCGCCAGGAACCCCTGCAGCGGATCACCCGTCGGCACCTGGCGGCGCTCGCCGACCTCACCGGCGCCTCGGCGCACCTGGCGGTGCAGCACGGACGCGACGTCCTGTACGTCGTCGAGGAGCGCGCACCGGGCCAGCCGCCGCTGATCACCGACGTCGGGGTCCGGCTGCCGGCGCACCTCACGGCAACCGGACGCGCCATCCTGGCCGCGCTTCCGGCGAACCAGGTGCGGGCGCTCTATCCCGACCGGTCGGCCTTCGTGGAGCGCCGTGGCACCGGACCGACCTCACCGACCATGCTGCGCCGACTGCTCGGCGACGTACGCCGACGCGGCTACGCCGTCGAGGACGAGGAGGTCACCGAGGGACTGGCGAGCGTCGCGGCACCCGTGCTGGACCACAACGCGCATCCGTTGGCCGGGATCGCGGTCACCTTCGACCGGACGTTTGCTCACGGCCCCTTCGTGGAGGCGGTCCTCGAGACGGTGCAGACCGTGAGCCGACGGCTGGCCGGACGATGAGATCGGCGGTCACGGCGGGTCTGAGCTCTCATGGCTGATCGACGAGTGCGAGAGGCGCCCCACCGATGCTGACCGAGGTCGCCGCGGGGGTGCTGGTCCACCAGAGCAACCTGCTGCGCAACAACTCCGTGGTCGTCGAGGGGCGGACCGGTGTGCTGCTGGTCGACCCCGGCGTCACCGAGACCGAGATGGGCTGCCTCGCTCGCGACCTGCGCGCCCTGGACCGGCCCGTGACCGCTGGGTTCGCCACGCACCCCGACTGGGACCACGTGCTCTGGCACTCCGCGTTCGGTGCGGCGCCCCGTTACGGCACCGCACGCTGCGCCGCTGTCCTGGGCGAGGTGCGCTCGCAGGCGGACTGGTCGACGCGCGTCACCGAGGGTCTGCCCGCGGAGATCGCCGACGACACGCCGCTGGACCTGTACGGGCTGGTCACGGCTCTGCCAGCCGGCTGCACGGAGATCCCGTGGGATGGTCCGTCGGTCCGGGTGGTCGAGCATCCGGCGCACTCGCCCGGGCACGCTGCGCTGGTGATCGAGGATCGCGGGGTGCTCGTCGCGGGCGACATGCTCTCGGACGTGTTCGTCCCGATGCTCGACGACTTCGGTGCCGACAACGAGCCGCTCGAGGAGTATCTCGTGGGGCTGCGCGTGCTCGAGACCCTCGCTGCGGACGTCGACGTCGTCGTGCCCGGCCACGGATCCGTGGGCCGAGATGACCAGGTGCGGGCCAGGGTCGAGCTGGACCGCGCCTACCTGCGCTCGCTGCGTGCCGGTCGCACCCCGGACGACCCACGGATCGGCTCGTCCGCGGCGCCCGGTTGGGAGTGGGTGAGCGACATCCACGAAGGCCAGGCGCGCAGCGTCGCCGCTCGGCGCAGGCAGTGACGTCGGTGCAGCGGTACGTCAGCGGACGACCGGACCGCTGACCGCCTGTCCTGGGACCCCCGCCGGTCCGCGCTTCCTCGCGGATGGTGGTCCCGTTATGGCGCGACCTGGTCGGCGTCGACGAAGGTGGCGTTCCTGGCCATCCTGGTCACCTCGCGTATCTGCCCCGGGGTGGGGCCCTCGGGACCGGGGAAGTATCCGGCGACGAGCACGAGGCGGTGCCCGTCGACGTCCACGATCCACAGGTGCTGCGTCTTGCCCGGGCCGATCCCTTGGGTGCCGCCGAGGTGGTCGCGCCAGCCGAGGAGCTCGCCCTGGCACGCGGCCGGGTACTCGTCGGGCACGTTGAGCTCCATGAAGACCCCCTCGTGTCCTCCGACGGTCACGGCGGCCGGATCCGTGCTCTCCCACACCGGCAGCGCCGCAAGCGCGTCGGCGAGGTCGTCCACTCCGGGCCCGGGGTCGACCCAGGCCGTGCCCCCACAGGGCTGCTCGGCCACCTCGGCCACCGTCCACGTGTCGAAGTGGCGGAAGCCGCCCTTCTCCGAGGAGATCTCGTACCCGTCGCCGCCCCCGAGGTAGCCGGCGGGTACGTCGATCAGCGCCATGGGCGTGTCGGCCTGGTCGCTGGAGAAGCCCATGGCGTAGCGCCCGGGAGTCAGCCCAGCGTCGGACGTCGCCACATCGGCGAGCCGGGTGGCCTGCACCAGGTCACCAGACGGCGAGGAGGTCGGTTCGTCTTCGCCGGATGACGCGCTGGTGTTGCGGTCGTCGCTGCAGGCGGTGAGCAGGATCGTGACGACGGCGAGAAGCGTGATCCTCGAGCCGACGTTGAGCCGTGGCTGCTTGATTGCGAGCATGACGTGTTCCTTTCTTCGGGCCGACACGGGCCGGCGGGCATCAGAGACGCAGCTGAGAGAGGTGACTATCGGGGTGCGACGAAGCTCAGGCCCTCGACCATGGCGGTGAGCTCGGCGAGCTCGGAGGGGGTGGTGTCGGGGCCGTGAGCGGCCAGGATGGTCACGGGCTCGCCGTCGAGGTCGAGGACCCAGAGCCGGTAGGTCCAGCCGGGGAGCACCGAGGCCCAGCTGCCGCCGACCCAGATCGGCCTGAGGGACTCTTCGTCCCAGCACGTGGTCGTGTCGAAACCCGCAGGCACATGGAACCGCACCAGCTGAGCGTCGTACCCGTCGATCGAGACGGGTCGTGGCTCACTCGGCCGCACCGAGTCCTGTTGGGTGAGCGCCTGCACGGTGGCGGTGATGTCTCCCTCCACCGACACCACGTCTGCGTTGCACGGGTCAGGCGAGACCGCGGTCACCTTGAGCAGCTCGATCCGCCGCAGGTGTGGGTCCAGGTCCGGCCCCGTCGCCAGGTGCAACCGGTCCTGCCCCCAACCGGCCGGCACCTCGACCTCACCCCACGGTGCGTCGTCGGCCGCCCCGAGGACGGGGATCGCGTAGCGACCGGTCTCCAGGGGAGCTGGATCATCTGGACTTCCGCGTCCTGAGTCCAGGACCCGCACCTTCGTCGACCGGTGCCGCCGGGTCCACGAACACGCGGGAGTCGTCAGCACCGCGGCCCAGGGTCATCGCTGCGACGGTGGCCGCGGCGACCAGGCCAGCGGCGTACGCCGTGCGGCGTAGCCGGCCGCGCCGTCCCGTCTTGCGGAGCACGACGGCCAGGTCGGTCTCCACGTCCGGGCGTACGTCGCCCATGGCGGCCGGCAGGCCAGCCCGGAGGAGTTCATCGATCGGCATCGCTGACTCACCTCCTCCAACGTCTGGCCGAGGAGGTCGGCCAGCTTGGACCGGGCCTTGAACAGGTGTTGCCGCACCGTCGCAGGGGCGACCCCCATCAGCTCGGCGACCTGTTCGACAGGCAGATCCTCCAGGTAGAACAGGGCCACGGCCGCTCGCTGCTGGGGCGGCAGCGCACCGACGGCACGGAACAGGTCGAGGTCCGGCAGTCGGTCGACGGCCGCCTGGGTGTCGACCAGGGCCACGACGGGGACCACGCGTTCGCGGTTCGCGCGACGGATCGCGTCCCGCACAGCGACCTTGCGAACCCAGGCCTCCGGATGCTCGTAGGCCACGGCTCCTCCCCACCGTTCGTAGAGGCGGACGAAGGCGTCCTGAGTGACCTCCTCGGCGCGGCCGCGGTCCTGCAGCACCAGGCAGACTGTCTGGAGCACCGGGCGGTAGGACGAGCGGAAGGCCCACTCGAACGCGTCTTGGTCCCGGTTCCTCACGTGGTCTCACCGCCGTCTCGACTCATTCTCACTTCTATAGAGACACGAGTGGCAAGAAACGTTCACCGTTCGACCTGACAACCGTCGCGGCGTACGCGCCAGGAGGGCGCATCGGACCCGGCTGCCGTGTCGCAAGACAAGCGACGCAAAGGCGGTGGCCGAGGGTTTGCTCCGCCGTTGGCTCGACCTCGGCCACCGCTCGACCGTCGTCAGCCGCTGGTGTGGGCGCTCGTCCGGGCCTCGTGGGCGTCGAGCGCCGGGGTGGTGAGGCTGTTGCCGATGTGCGAGCGGGTGAGGGACTGGGCAGCGTCGGCATCCCCCTCGGTCACCAGCGCTACGAGACGGTGGTGCTCCTCGTAGTCGCGCGTGCGGGGTTCGCCACCTGGCGGGAGCTCGAGACCGGCTCGACGGTAGCGGTCCGACTTGTCCCACAAGTCGTTGAGCATGCGGATCATGACCGTGTTGTGCGAGGCGGTGAAGAGCGCCTGGTGGACCTCGCGGTGCGCGGCCAATGCCACCTCGCCCCACTGACGCGTCACCGGCAGCAGGTCTTCCAAGGCGGCGTTCATGCGAGCGATGTCGCCATCGGTGCGGCGTGCGGCCGCCAGTGCCATGGCCGCGGGTTCGAGTGCCTGTCGGGCCTCGAACAGCTGGCGCGCCTCCACGAAGTCCATCACCGCCACTCGAGCGTTGCGATGTCCTTCGAGCAGGACGAGCCCTTCACCGCTGAGACGACGGATGGCCTCGCGCAGCGGGGTGATGCTGATCCCCATCGAGGTGGCGAGCTCGTACTGGGCGAGCGCAGAGCCTGCCTCCAGCGAACCCTCCAGGATCTGCTGGCGGATCTGTGCGTAGGCGACGTGGTCGTCGACGACAAGCCGCTGGTCGGCTACGGCTTCAACTCCAACGGCCGCTATTCGGCCGGCGAGATCCTCAGGCGGCGCATCCTGCCCCGCCTGATGGGCGCCCCCGAGGGCGCCGTCCTCGACGAGGCGGGAGACCTGTCGCCCGCGCGAGCATGGGACACGATGATGCGCAACGAGAAGCCCGGCGGTCACGGCGAGCGCTCGGTGGCCGTCGGTGTGGTCGACATGGCGTTGCACGACCTGGCCGCCAAGATCGCAGGCGTCCCGCTCCACCGGTGGATCTCCGATCACTACGGCGATGGCGATCCGGATGACTCCGTCTTCGTCTACGCCGCCGGCGGCTACTACGCTCCGGGCAAGAGCGATCGCGACCTGCAGGACGAGATGCGCCGCTTCCTCGACGCTGGATACGACGTCGTCAAGATGAAGATCGGCGGTGCCCCCCTCGCGGAGGACCTACGTCGCATCGAAGCTGTCCTCGAGGTCCTCGACGGGGATGGCTCGCGCCTCGCTGTCGACGTCAACGGACGTTTCGACCTCGACACCGCCCTGGAGTATGGCGAAGGCGCTCGATCCCTACGGCCTGTTCTGGTTCGAGGAGGTCGGGGACCCGCTCGACTACCGGCTCAACGCGACCCTCTCCGAGCACTACGAGAACCCGATCGCGACCGGCGAGAACCTCTTCTCGCTGCAGGACGCGCGCAACCTCATCAGGTACGGCGGCATGCGGCCCGACCGTGACTTCATCCAGGTCGATCCAGCGCTCAGCTACGGGCTCGTCGAGTACCGACGGATCCAGGACATGCTCGTCCAGCACGGCTGGTCGTCGCGGCGCTGCATCCCCCACGGCGGCCACCAGTTCTCCTTGCACATCGCCGCCGCCCTCAAGCTCGGCGGCAACGAGTCCTACCCCGGCGAGTTCCAGCCCACCGGTGGCTTCGCTGACGACGCCGTCGTCGAGGGCAGCCGCGTCGCGCTCGACAACCGCCCCGGCATCGGGTTCGAGGGCAAGGCGAACTTCCTCAAGGTCCTCCGTGAGCTGCACGAGTAGGCACGGTCGAATCGAGAGGTCAGGCGTCGCGACGCCCAGCGCAGGATCTCCGGCGCTGGTGGGTCGTCCTGTCCGGTCGGCGTACGTCGTGCCGGGCACGGCGTACGCCGTCACGTGCGCGATGGTGAGACCCACCGCTCCTGGCGATCGGATCGAGGCAGATCCGCGCGTTGCTCCGTGCCGCTCGAGGATGCAGGCTGTTCGTGTGGGACGCCGCAACTACCTGATCGAGGGTGTCTCAGGCACCGGGAAGACATCGGTGTGTACTGAGTTGGCACGCCGCGGACACCACGCAGTGCCGGGGACAGGGAGCTGGCCTATCAGGGCGACCCGGTGACCGGCATCCCTACTGACTGTGCCGACCATCAGCACCACATCTGGAACGTCGCACGGGTCCGCACGATCGCTGAAGACCGGCGAGCTCCCGTCACCTTCCTCTGCGGTGGCTCGCGCAACGTCGCCGCCTTCATTGAACTGTCCGACGGAGTATTCGTCCTCTACGTCGATGCCGACACCCTGGGCGACCGCCTTGACCCTTCAGCGCAGTCGTCCTTGACGCGACGCGACCCCTTGGCGAGGTCGTGGACGACATCCTGCAACGCGTCGGGCCCTCGACAGCACCGCTGCCATGGTGAACGCGACTCGCCCCCGGCATGGTCGGGATCCGCCCGCGTGGCATGCGAGGGTCCGCAGCAATGATGTGGCGTTCTCTAGAGGAGACGATGAAGCAGCCGACACTGTTCCTGACCGTGGGACTCCCCAGCACCGGGAAGACCACGGCGGCGCGTCGCATCGAGGTCGAGCAGGACGCGCTCCGCCTGACGAAGGACGAATGGGTGAAGGCTCTCTACGGCCACGAGAACCCCTCGTCGGCCCAAGACGTGATCGAAGGACGCCTGATTGACATTGGCCTGCGCGCGCTCGAGCTCGGCAACAACGTCGTCATCGACTTCGGATTGTGGAGTAGGGACGAGCGGTCCTCTCTCCGGCAGGCAGCAGCTGATCGCGGCGCCGTGGCGGAGATCCACTACGTCGAGGTCACCCCTGCCGAGCAGCGGAGACGACTAGATCAGCGCCAAGCGGAAGCGCCACACACGACCTGGCCCATGTCGGACGAAGAACTGGCTGAGTGGGCCGCCACGATCCAGATCCCAAGTCCAGGCGAGCTCGACGGCAGTGAACCTGTGGATGACCCGCCGCCAGGTTGCGCGACATGGGACGACTGGCGCCGTCACCGCTGGCCGCCGTCGGTCTCCTGACTCGGATTGTCCTACCCCGAAGGCCGCGTTGTATGACACGGCTGCTGACCGCGCCTCAGTTCAGCGGCGAGCCGCACCCGCTGGGTGATAAGCGAGACTGACTGCATGACAGGTGTTGCGCCCGCGGCGGACGCGGAACCAGCGCGATGGCTCGTTCGCAGTGATGTCGATTGGTGGGACCTCGTGCGCTATGGCGCGCCAGGTTTCGAGGTGTACGTACGGATCGCGCTGAGCGACCGTGTCGACCGCAGGGGCGAGGACCCGACGATGCGCGATGCGCTCGCGACACTGGCCGATCACACCACCACCCCCGAGCGTGGGTACGCCGCCGTCTGGGAAGGCTGGAACGGCCCGACTCCCGTGGCGCCGCTGGTGCTGATCCCGGAACGGACGATGCTGCTCTTCACCGGACCCGTACGCGAGCTGCGGGACGCACCGGCCCTGGGCTGGTACGGCTCAGCGGACGGTGTCCACCAGGAACCGCACCTGGTCTGGCCTGAGGACCAGGCTTGGTGCGTGGCGTGCGAGGTGGACGAGGAGATCGAGTTCACCGTGGGGTGTTCACGTACAGCGTCTTTGGCCTTGGCACGAGCGCTGCCCGGAGCGGTGCGGCGGGCGACTTACGGAGAACCGGCTCCGATGTATCGCGAGTAGAACGTCACGCGTCTCGTGGCAACAGCCGAGTCGAGTGCTCTCGCGGTGGAACTGGGGCACGGTGCGGAACCCCCGACCTCGGGGTTCAGGAGCTTGGTGGGTGCTCCGCGAGGCAGAAGAGATTGCCCTCGGGGTCAGCCATCGTCGTCCACTGCACGTGCGGGTGCTCGTCCAACACATGCCAGCGCGTGGTCGCGCCGAGCTGCTCCAGGCGAGCGACCTCGGTCTCTCGTTGCCCCCAAGGGACTGTCAGGTCGAGGTGCATTGTCTGACGGTCAGGCCGGGCACCGGTGAGGGGCTGGAAGAACATGGCGAGACCACCCGGCTGGGTCGGAGGCAGATAGACGGAGGCCCCCGTGAATGCCTGGCTGCACCCGGTGACAGCTGCCCAGAATGTCGCGAGTGCCACTGGGTCGGCGGCCTCACTGTTGACTGCGCCGAGAGTGATCTGGGGAACTGGCATACGAAGAACCATAGGCGCTCAGGGGCCGAGCGAGCCGAGCGACTGCGGTGCTGGCGCGGAGGCACGTGCCGGATCGCGGTGTCGACGCGCGACCGCACGCGGCAGCATCTGAGCACCGCGGAACAGGGTCGTTCAGCAGTCGCTCGCGTCGGGTGCGGCTCGAGGGCGCTTGCCGCTGCCCCGGTTCCTGGAGTGAGGGGCGCCGCCAACGGTTGATGCTGCACACTCCGCCTATGACGCTTCCTCGCATCCTGACGTGCTTGGCGTTGGCCGGGGTGCTCCTGACCGGGTGCAGTGCCGCTCCGCCCGCCACGGACGGCGCGCAAGGGAAGGGCGGAACCCCTGGAAGGGGCGAAGCGCAGGGCAAGGGCGGTTACCTCGAGATCGAGGAACCGGCGGCGATGCGCTGCGTCGGCGCGCTCGGCGCGATCGAAGTCGAGGGTGACCTGCTGGTCCCGCGAGACCGCACCTGTGAATTGGAGGGGACCGCAATCAGTGGTCGGGTCATCGTCTCCCTGGGCGCGTCCTTGTACTCGCGGGACGCCGCGTTCGGGGAGGGCATCAGTGCGCACTCGTTCCGCACGATCGAGTTGCTCGGTGGCCGCGCAGTCGGACGCCCGCGCTCGTGGGATTACACGCAGCGTCCGCCGGAGTACGACAAGGTCACCGACTTCGACTTCGTCGGCGGCAAGCACGTCTCGGTCCAGCACGGCCCGAGCAGCGGTTCCTACCACTTCCTGAACAATTCCGGACGCGTCGAGGTGATCGGCCTTGGCCTGGACACCGGTCGCGTCTATTGCTTTGGGAACACCCGCCCGCCCGTGGTCCGTGACATCTCCGGGGAGACGCCCGGGGTGGTTCAGGGACAGTGCGCGGGGCTGAGGAACTTCGACCCGAACTCGGACTTCTGAAGCTCACCCGCACGGCGAGGAGTCCCTCTCGCCACGTCCAGTCGTCCACTCCGAGGACGCCTACGCTGAGGTGACCTATTCGCGGCGGAAGGACGCGCGGACAGGCGCACCCCGAGCGACACCCGTGGCCGCTAGCGACTCAAGAGTTCGGTCGACCCCCTGACCGTCGACGAGGCGACGCCGACGCAGTCACCGCGCTAGTGGCCGTGGATGATGGCCGGCATGGAGATCCTCGGTAGCCGCATCCTGCTGCGTCCGACACAGCTCCACCGGAGTCACCGGTTCTATCGAGACACCCTGGGTCTGGCGATCTACCGGGAGTTCGGAGGCGATGAGTCGCCCGGCATCGTGTTCTTCATGGGTAACGGCCTGCTCGAGGTCAGTGGTCGGGCGACGGACCCAACGGGGGATGCGATCGCGCTGTGGTTGCAGGTCCGTGACATCGGGGCCGAGCACCGACGCATGGTGGACGCTGGGGTGCTTGTTCTGAGGGAGCCGCGACGCGAGGTGTGGGGCCTGGACGAGATGTGGATCGCAGATCCGGACGGCGTGCGCATCGTGCTGGTTGAGATCCCGGAGGAGCACCCGCTCCGGCGGGACCCGCGCCACCTCGCCGCTGCCGACGAATGAGCCGCCTCGCCGGCTGATCGATGCCCGATCGCGGCTACTTGCCGCACCTCTGGGGCACTCAGATAGCGGCAGCTGAGCGCGCTCGTGGTTGAGCAGCCGCAGCCGGAAGCCGTGACGAGCAGACTCTTGATGGGATCAGGGTAAGAGCGCTGTTGCCAGTCGCGCGATGTCCGCGGGTCCGACCCGGCAACAACCGCCGATCAGGGGTGCTCCTGCTTCGACCCAGGTGGTGGCGAGCTCGAGGTCGAACGATCCCTGTCCCGTCCACGAGTGCGACCGGGCGTCCCACGCCTCGCCGCGGTTGGGATAGGCGACACCTGGCTTCCCCGTCACCGAGACCGCCATCTCGACGGCGGTGAGGACGTCGGCGGGCGCGGAGCAGTTGACCCCGGCGGCGCGGACCGCCGTACTTCCAGCGAGGACCTCGTAGGCCGCGAGCAGCGGCTGACCCGCGCGCGTCTCGCCGCCAATGACGGAATAGGCGAACCACGCCGGCACGCCGAGTGCGTCCAGCAGCGGCACCAGGACCTCGGCTTCGTCGATGTCTGGGATGGTCTCGACCGCCAGTAGGTCCGGAGCCGCCGAGGCGAGCAGCTCGAGCCGTGGCGCGTGGAAGTCGCGGAGGGTGGCCGCGGAGACGCCGTACCTGCCGCGGTATTCAGAGCCGTCCGCCAGCGCGGCACCGTAGGGCCCGACCGAGGCTGCGACCAGCAGCTCCCGCCCGGTCGACGCAGCGACCGCTTCCGCCGCCTCCCGGGCACGGTGGACGCTGCTCCGCATCAGTTCGGCCGCAGCCTCGCCGGAGAGGCCGGCGCGGATCAGACCGGGGATGCTGGCCTGGTAGCTCGCCGTCGTCGCGACGTCGGCGCCCGCCTCGAAGTACGCGCGGTGCACAGCGACGATCTCTGCGGGCTGATCACGAAGCAGCCGCGCGGTCCACAGATCGTCGGCGAGATCGTGACCTCGGGCTTCCAGGGCGTTGGACATCCCGCCGTCGAGGACGACCACTCTGCGCTTGAGGACCTCGTCGAACAGCGGCATGGTCCGAGTCTGCAGCACCTGGTCCGTGAGCTTGCGAGGGACCGCGCCGATAGGCGGTGGAATGACGCGGGGTTCCGGACTGCGCCGGATCACGTACACAACAAGCATGTTCAGACGGGTCAGTCAGCGCGTCGTCGAACTTGTCGAGACGCGTCCGAAGATCGACTTCACATGTCACCATGGGCTGTGACCGAGTCCCGTCCCCCCTCGTCGACAAAGCGGCCGGAGCCGAGCGTGCGCGGGCATCTACTGGCGACGTTGCTGTCGCAAAACACCCTGGTCCAGCCCGAGGTCGCCCTGACTCGTGCGGTGCAGTTCCTGCTCGGGCTTCCCGGAGCAGCGAACGCTTTAGACGGATTGGTCGCCCAGTCTGGACTCGTGCCGGAGCCCGGTGGTTACTGGATGACCGAGGTGCGAGGTGACGAGGGCGGTCGCACGGACCTCGAGTACTGCTGGGGTGCCTCTGAGGCCGTTCACGTGATCGTCGAGGCCAAGGTCGGTCACACGCTCGGCGTTGAGCAGGTGGACGCCTACCGAGCGCGGCTCGGCGACGACGGACTACTTGTGGTCTTGGTGCCTGCTACGCGTCAGCGCGAGGGCAAGCAGGTCGTCCTGGACCTGCGTCGCCAGTACGCGCAGGGCGGCGACCGAGTCCAGGTCGCCTTGTGGACCTGGAACGACGTCGCCGATGCCGTGGACGCCGCGCTGCCCGAGCACCCTGACGCGATCCAGCTCCGAGGTCTTGTCGAGAAGGCCGGCGCGTTGGACATACGGCCGTTCGGCGAGGGCGAGCTCGTCACCTCCGACCGCTCCCGGTTCGACGACCTGTGGTCAGTCCTCGACAGGGCATCGTTCCTAGGTTTCCCGTCGCGGAGTGGCGGCTACTTCGAGAAGTACCGCTACTACCCGGTCGGAGACTTCGACGCGGACTTCTCCGTGGGTATCGGTCGAACCGGCCGATCCGAACCCGAGTCGTGGTGCTGGGTGAGGATCTCGAAGGACGCGCACCTAGGCCTGGCCCAGCAGGAAGCGATCAAGGTACACCGGCCGGACGTCGAGCAGGACGGGGACAGCCTGCTCGTTCCGCTCGTCCTGGAGCCGGGAATGTCCGGGTATGAACTGACCGAGTCGCTGCGTGACCAGCTGGTCGAGATCGCTGGCCAGGTCCGCGACGGCCTCCGCAGGATCCTCGCCGATACCGATCTGTCCGACGTGACCGGCCGACGACAAGGTGCTGGCTCCGCTGCTCGGGATGCGTGCATTCACGGCGGCCGAGTTGCTCGACTCAGACCCGAGTCGACGCCAGGACATCCAGAGGGTCCTGGACCAGGTCTGTCGGCACATCTTCCGCGGCGGCAAGGTTCGGTGGGTCAGCGCCGACGCCGCTTTCGAGAAGCGGAACTGGATCACCATCGACCCGTACCGGAGCCACCTGTCGATCGGTGTCGCCAGGACGGACGAGGCGCTGGCGCCCCGTCCGTGGGCCTGGTTGTCCATCCACGAGACAACACACCAGGCTGACGTTGTCCTCCGTGCGTTGGACGAGGCATTTCCGGGGCAGGTGGTCCAGATTCCCAAGGGCTGGGGGCTCCCACTGAGCATCACCCAGGGTCAGAACGGGGTCGAAGCGTTTGCCTCGGCCGTGGCCCAGATCGAGGAAGCGAGGACGGCGATCCGCAGGTCGCTACAAGGTCACTCCTGAGCGCTCAACCGCAGCAGGATCCGTCATCGGCATCGAGCGGACGGTTCCACGCCCAAAAGCGGTGGAAAGACGCAACATGGAGTGGCCGCGACCAATGCTGACATGTCCGTCTACTTGGCGCGTCGTTCCGTCGAGAGGCCAGCGAGCCGAGCCCACGCTCGAAAGCTCTTGCCGACACCCTCCTTAGTGCCAGGCGCCCAGTTGACGCCAAGGGCTTGCGCAACCAATTCACCAAGGGGGATGGGTCTAACGCCGGGATCCCCTTCAATCTCGCTGAGAACTGCTTCCCCTCCGGGCACTGCGCGGAGGAGCGCCAACAGTTCTGATGGCTCTACCTTCCCACCGGTGACGAGCCCTTCCTTTGCCCGCACCGTAGCCTCGGCGTCACTGATGGTGACTGCTCCCAAGGCAACGAGCTGGCGGATAGCGCGCCGCTCCGATGGCCTCGATGGAATTGCCACCGCACCCGCAGCCGCCGCTATCAGCATTTTTACGGCTGGGCCAGGGGGCGTGTTCGGGAACACTAGTTGGGTCGTTCTCACTCGCCTAACTGTGAGAAGCGATCCCTTTCCACGAACGCCCTCCGGAGCAAGCCTTGCACCCTGCGACGAGCCGATCGCTAGGCCCGCATACTCGAACCACGCAATGTACGCCCGGGCATACGTATTCCAAGTACTGTCCGCGACTTCGACAGCCGGAAATACGCTGGGTAGGCGTTGGGCGAAGACTAGCGTATCTACGTCTCGCCCCCCTTTTCGGCTAGGTCGGCAAATACGCTGAATGCGCGATGCCTTCGAAGAGCGAGGACAACGCGCCGGCGAATCTCGCTTTCCAAGTCCGGCGCTTCTAGTATCTGGGGCAGCAGGCGAACCCGGTTGGGAACGTAGGCCGCAAGGCCAAGCAGGCGTAGTTCGCGAGCGGCATTCCAAACGACGTTTTCGCTGGTAGAGAGGTGGTCGGTGATGTCACTAACGGCCGCGTCACCCTCGCCGAATATCCAGCACGACCGACAGCAGTCGTGCCACAGACGCGGGCGTCACCCTCAAGATGTAAGAGTCTTCGATAGGAACGGTACCCGTGTTCAGGTAGTCCCGGAAGATATCCCAGTATGTATCGAGCCGCTCGCCCACCTGCACTATAAGGCGCTGGTCGAGGAGGGACTGAACAAGTGCCGGCGTGTAGCGTTCAGTCACGTCCCCAGCCACGATGGGGGCAAAACGCGCCACAAAGCGCAGCGCCTCAGCTTCTGAGGGTTCAGTGAGGCTAAGTCGCCTTCAAACAGACTCTGGACGTTCAGACCCTCATTGACGAGCTGCTCCTGTGTGCTGCCCGATCGGAGCTCGCCGATCAGATGCCCGGAGAGCTTTTTCAGCAGCCACGGGAGCCCCTGACTGTACTCGCGTAGACGTTGACGAATCTCCCGGGAGAGTTTTTGGTCAACTGCCTTCTCGAGTCGCTTAAGAATGACTTCAACATCCCTGGCCTCCAAGGGGTCGAGCGTGAGAACCGATGCACGGCCGCGGATTTCGTCGTCCCGTAGTTGGTACGGGTGATTCTCGGTCCAATCAACGTAATCGGTCTTCCAAGCAAAGCCCACCACGAGGCCGCTCTGACGGTCCGTTGCTGCCAGAGCTAGATCTCTGAATTCCCGCGTCAGTTCAGGGTCTTTGAAGACGTTCTCAAACTGATCGAAGAAGACAAGCATTGGGCCATACACTGCCCCTCAGTCCAGGACGAGTCTTCAAGTGAAGCCAGCGCCCCCGGGACCGTTGCCCAAGTTGCGTCGGGGTCAATTCGGATGATCCCCAATTGCTGTGCCGAGAGCGGCAGCTTGTCGAAGCACGGCAGGTATGTAGCCACCTTGGATCGCGGTGCGCGAATCGATCACGGTGGCCATGCCACCAGACTCGTTTATACGAGCAGCGAACTTGAGCGCCACGGAACTCTTGCCCCAACCTGACTGTGCATTGAGAACGAGCAACTTAGATCCGGACCCGAGTGCTTCCTCAAACGCGGTGAGCATACGGCGGCGTCCCACGAAGTATTGAGGGGACGCGGGCCTTTGATACTCGAAATCGGAACTGCTTCCAGCCACCGTGACCACTATGGGTTCCGGGTGCCCAGTGGCGGCGACGGCAGAAGATGCCGAACCAATCAGTGGCAACACTTCGAGGCCCTGGGCGTACGAGATGCTCAGCCAGCAGTTCGAGAACGTCGGCACCGACGGTGTTGCCGGCCGAGTGGACAGCGATTCGTACCCCGGTCCGCGAGGCACTATCGATCTCTACCGCGGCAGTGAAGACACCTGACTCGTGGACCAGGACCGCTGGGTCGCTGAATGTTCGTCCATCCTGCTGGACGGGTCGGATCAAGCCCTTACCAAGGAGCAGGTCCCAGATGTCGGCCGCATTGAGGGCTCGGAACCGACGGTTGCGCGCCTCGAGACTCCTCCGAGCCACCTCGGCACCCTCAGCAGTGAGACGCGGGATCGCGACAAACAGTCCACGGAGGTCGTCGTCGGAGTCAAGCCGCCTTGCAGCCAACTTTCCGTAGAACGCGGAGAGCTTTTCGGCGCTGATCGTCGACGAGTACGCCTTGCACTCTGCGATTGCCTCAGCACCGTCCAGCACGTGTCGCACGACGACGTCGAGTTCTACGCCTCCGTCGGTGACATTTAGATTCTCGCGTCGTGGCTCTTCGTACCCGTACGCGTTGAGCACGCGGCCGATGAAGTCCTCAAACAGGTGCCCCTTGGCATGGTTCGCTGCGCCTTGACTGTCCCGCGACACCAAGACGATGACGAGTGGGTCGCGCACTGCTACGGCGTCGATGGGAAACCAACCTCAACTATCGGGGAACTCGCACCAGTCTGCCGCATTAGGATCCAACTGCTGGCACCTGGCACAGGAAGCCGTCAATCCGCCCAATCATCCGCCAAGGCTGCGCTGCACCGGGAAGATTGCACACCGCATTGCGGGGGCTAGGGGTTAGATCGGGTGCAGGAATACCTGTCCCAATCGGGCGGAATGGGTCGCGGCCCAGGCAGCCGTCGCAGCCGGCGTGCGACTACCCAGAGGTGGACTCGAAAGTCCGCCGGGGACGGGGAGCGCTCAGATCCCGACCGGGTGCCACACCGTCTTCGTCTCGAGGAACCGCGTCATCCGGTCCAGGCCCGGCTGGGCGAAGAGGTCCTCGCGCGCGTCGGCCGGCGCCGGACGGCGTACCCGCTTGAGGTTCTGGGCGGCGGCGACCTCGAGGTCGCGGGCGAGGTCGGGGTCGCCGACGCCGGTGAGGTCGAGGCCGTCGACGTCGAGGTGGGAGGCGAGCCAGGGTGCGATCTCGGCCTGACGCCCGGTGAGGATGTTGACCACGCCGCCGGGCAGGTCGGAGGTCGCCATGATCTCGGCCAGCGTGATCGCGGGCAGCGGGTGCTGCTCGCTGGCGATGACGACGCAGGTGTTGCCGGTGGTGATCAGCGGTGCGACGACGCTGACCAGTCCCAGCAGCGGTCCGGTGGGCGCGGCGACCGCGACGACGCCGACCGGCTCCGGGGTCGAGAGGTTGAAGAAGGGCCCGGCCACGGGGTTGGCGTTGCCGACGACCTGGGCGAGCTTGTCGGCCCACCCGGCGTACCAGACGAGGCGGTCGATCGACTCGTCGACGGCCAGCCGGGTCTTCGCGGCGCTGGCGCCCTCGCTCTCGCGGATCTCGCGCTCGAGCTGGTCACGGCGGCCCTCGAGCACCTCGGCGATGCGGTAGAGCACCTGCCCGCGGTTGTACGGCGTACGCCCCGACCAGCCGCCGAAGGCCTTGCGGGCCGCGACGACCGCGTCGCGCGCGTCCTTGCGCGAGGCCAGGGAGGCGTTGGCCAGGAAGGCGCCCTTCGCGTCGTTGACGACGTAGGACCGCGCCGACTCCGAGCGGGGGAACGCCCCGCCGATGTAGAGCTTGTAGGTCTTGCGCACGTCGATCCGCTGATCTCCGGCCGCCATCACAGGCCTCCCTCGAGGTAGCCCGCCAGCCCGTGCCGGCCACCTTCGCGGCCGTAGCCGGACTCCTGGTAGCCGCCGAACGGCGAGGTCGGGTCGAACTTGTTGAACGTGTTGGCCCACACCACGCCGGCCCGCAGCTGCTGGGCCATCCACAGGATGCGCGAGCCCTTCTCGGTCCACACCCCCGCCGAGAGGCCGTACGGCGTGTTGTTGGCCTTGGCCACCGCCTCGTCCGGCGTACGGAACGTCAGCACCGAGAGGACCGGGCCGAAGATCTCCTCCTGCGCGATCCGGTGCGCCTGGGTGACCCCGGTGAACAGCGTCGGGGCGAACCAGAAGCCGCGGTCGGGCAGCTCGCACGGCGGCGACCAGCGACCGGCGCCCTCGGACTCGCCGACCGCCGACAGCTCGCGGATCCGCTCGAGCTGCGCGCTCGAGTTGATGGCCCCGATGTCGGTGTTCTTGTCCAGCGGGTCGCCGACGCGCAGCGTGCCCATCCGGGTGCGCAGCCGCTCGAGGAAGTCCTCGGCGATCGACTCCTGCACCAGCAGCCGGCTGCCCGCGCAGCACACGTGGCCCTGGTTGAAGAAGATGCCGTTGACGGTGCCCTCGACGGCCTGGTCGATCGGGGCGTCGTCGAAGACGATGTTGGCCGCCTTGCCGCCCAGCTCCAGCGTCACCTTCTTGCGGGTGCCGGCCACCGCCCGCGCGATCGAGCGGCCGACCTCGGTCGAGCCGGTGAAGGCGACCTTGTCCACCCCGGGGTGCTCGACCACGGCGCGACCGGACTCGCCGGCGCCGGGCAGGATGTTGACCACCCCGGGCGGCAGGTCGGCCTGCTGGCAGATCTCGGCGAAGAGCAGCGCGGTCAGCGGCGTCGTCTCCGCGGGCTTGAGGACCACGGTGTTGCCGCAGGCCAGGGCGGGGGCGATCTTCCACGACAGCATCAGCAGCGGGAAGTTCCACGGGATGACCTGCCCGGCGACGCCGACCGGGGTGGTGCCGTAGCCGGCGTGCTCGAGCTTGTCGGCCCACCCGGCGTAGTAGAAGAAGAACGCCGCCGCCGTCGGCACGTCGACGTCGCGCGACTCCTTGATCGGCTTGCCGTTGTCGATCGACTCCAGCACGGCGAGCTCGCGGCTGCGCTCCTGGAGGATCCGCGCGATCCGGAACAGGTACTTCGCGCGCTCGCGGCCGCTCATCGGCCCCCAGACCCGGCTCTGGGCGCGGCGGGCGGCCTTGACCGCGGCGTCCACGTCGCGCTCGTCGGCGCAGGCGACCTCGGCGAGGGTCTCCTCGGTCGCGGGGTTGATCGTCTTGAACGCCTCGCCGTGGCCGTCGACGAACTTCCCGTCGACGAACAGGCCGTAGGAGGCGCGCAGGTCGACGATCGCGGTCGACTCGGGGGCGGGGGCGTACTCGAAGGTCGGCATGTGTGGTGTCCCTGGCTCAGTCGACGGTGACGTGGTCGGGTCCGGAGTAGGCGCCGGTGCGCAGCTTCTGGCGCTGCAGGAGCAGGTCGTTGAGCAGCGAGGACGCCCCGAAGCGGAACCAGTCGGGGTCCAGCCAGTCCGGCCCGGCGACCTCGTGGACGGTCACGAGGTACTTGATCGCGTCCTTGGTCGTGCGGATCCCGCCGGCGGGCTTGACGCCGATCATCGTGCCGGTCGCGGCACGGAAGTCGCGCACCGCCTCGAGCATGATCATCGTGACCGGCAGGGTCGCGGCGGGCTGCACCTTGCCGGTGGAGGTCTTGATGAAGTCGGCGCCCGCGAGCATGGCCAGCCAGCTCGCGCGACGCACGTTGTCGTACGTCGCCAGCTCGCCGGTCTCCAGGATCACCTTGAGGTGCGCGGCCGGGCCGTCGGGGCGGGCACAGGCCTGCTTGACCGCGACGATCTCGTCGTGGACGGCCTGGTAGCGCCCGGTCAGGAACGCCCCGCGGTCGATGACCATGTCGATCTCGTCGGCCCCGGCGCCCACCGCGTCGGCGACGTCGGCCAGCTTGATGGCCCGCGAGGCGCGGCCCGAGGGGAACGCGGTCGCCACGGAGGCGACCTTGACCCCGGAGTCACCGAGGGCGGCCCGGGCGACCCCGACGAGGTCGGGGTAGACGCAGACCGCGGCGGCCGACGGGCACGTGGCGTCGGTCGGGTCGGGGCGCATCGCCTTGGCCGAGAGCGCCGCGACCTTGCCCGGGGTGTCCTGGCCCTCGAGCGTGGTCAGGTCGACCATCGCGATGGCCAGGTCGATCGCGTACGCCTTCGAGGTGGTCTTGATCGACCGGGTCGACAGCCCGGCGGCCCGGGCCTCCGCGCCGACCTGGTCGACGCCCGGCAGACCGTGCAGGAAGCGGCGCAGGCTGGTCTCGGACGCGACGGCGTCGGCGTACGCCGCCGGGGGAGCGGCGCCTCCGACAACGGTGGGGGAGGCTGGCATGACGACCAGCATAGGGTTGTCGTCGCCCGGCCCGACATGCGCCAACTGGAGGACGAACGTGGCTCTGCTGAGCGGTCTGCGCACCGGCGACCGCGAGGAGGACTTCCGTCCGACCAACGGCACCGCCCTCGCCCTGCTCGGGCTGGCCCTGATCGCCGGCTTCGTCGTCGTCTCCCTCCTCCAGCCCGACGTGGACCCGCCGGGCTGGGTGGTCGCCGCCGCCGTGACGCTCGGGATCCTGCTGTGGGCCGCGCTGCTGCGGCCCCGGATCTGGATCGCCCCGGGCGACGAGCTGGTGCTGCGCACGATGTTCGAGACGGTGACCGTCCCGCTCGCCGCGATCGAGTCGATCGCGGTCCGCCAGGTGCTGGTCGTGGTCGTGGGTGGGCGCCGGTTCACCTGCGCGGCCCTGGGGCGTTCGCGGCGACAGCTGGTGCGGGGTGCGTCGCCGGGCTCGGGTGGCACGGGGGGGATCGGAGCGATGCTCGGACTGGGCCACCGCGGCGGCTACACCGGCGAGGCCGAGGGCCGCCCGCGCGCGCTCGGCGTCGACTACGCCGAGTTCATCGAGTCGCGGCTGACCGAGCGGCACTCCCGCGCGATGCTCGAGCACCGGGTGCGGCGGGGTTCCGCGGAGCAGGAGGCGCTGGCCGCCGGCGTACGCCGCGACGTGTCGTGGCCGGTCGTGGCCGCGGTCGCGGTGGGCGTGGTCGTGACGGTCGTGCTCGCGGTCCTCGGCTAGAGCCCGATCGCCAGGCTGAGGTCGCCGCGGACGGCGTCGAGGCGGGTGGCGGCCTGGATCCGGGCCGCGCCGACGGCGTCGGTGCGCTCCTCGGGGCCGGTCTGCTCGACGGGGACGACGACCTCGAGGTAGGCCTTGAGCTTGGGCTCGGTGCCGCTCGGACGGATCACCACCCGCGCGCCCTCGGCCAGGCTCAGGCGCAGGCCGTCGGTGGGAGGGAGGTCGGCCGAGCCGGTGGTGAGGTCGTCGACCGCCTCGACGGCGAGCCCGCCGAGGACCGAGGGTGGGTCGTCGCGCAGGCGCCCCATCGCCTCGGCGATGAGCGCGCGGTCCTCCACGCGCACCGAGAGCTGGTCGGTGGCGTGCAGGCCGTGCTCGGCGGCGAGGTCGTCGAGGACGTCGAGCAGGCTGCGGCCCTCGGCCTTGGTCGCCGCCGCGAGCTCGCAGAGCAGCAGCAGCGCCGAGAGGCCGTCCTTGTCGCGCACGCTGCGCGGGGTCGCAGCAGTAGCCCAGGGCCTCCTCGTAGGCGTAGGCCAGGCCCTCGACCCGGCCCAGCCACTTGAAGCCGGTGAGCGTCTCGACGTACGGCTGGCCCGCGGCCGCCGCCAGCCGCGAGAGCAGCCGCGAGGAGACGATGGTCGTCGCGACGGTGCCCTGGCGGCCGCCGGCCAGCAGGTGGTGGGCCAGCAGCGCGCCGACCTCGTCCCCGCGCAGCATCCGCCAGCCGGTGTCGCCGGGCACCGCGGCCGCGCACCGGTCGGCGTCGGGGTCGTTGGCCACCACCAGGTCGGCGCCGACCCGGGCGGCCAGCTCGAGCGCGAGGTCCATCGCGCCGGGCTCCTCGGGGTTGGGGAAGGCGACGGTCGGGAAGTCGGGGTCGGGCTGCTCCTGGCTCGCCACGACGTACGGCGCGTCGAAGCCGGCGGTCTCCAGCACCTGCACCGCGCACTCGGCGCCGACGCCGTGCAGCGGGGTGTAGACGACCGACAGGTCGCGCGGCCCGTCGCCGGCCAGGCCGGCCGCGGTGTCGAGGTAGCGGTCGACGACGTCCTCGGTGAGGGTGCGCGCCCCGTCCTTGCGGGGTACGTCGGCCGCGGGTCCCGCGGCGCTGACCGCGGCGATGTGGGCGGCGATCTCGGCGTCGGCGGGCGGCACGATCTGGCTGCCGTCGCCGAGGTAGACCTTGTAGCCGTTGTCGCGCGGCGGGTTGTGGCTGGCCGTCACCATCACCCCGGCGTCGCAGCCGAGCTCGCGGATCGCGAAGGCCAGCACCGGCGTCGGCAGCGGGCGGGGGAGGACCAGCGCGGTGATGCCCGCGCCCTGCAGCACCGCCGCGGTGTCGGCGGCGAAGGTCGCGGAGTAGTGGCGGGCGTCGTAGCCGACCACGGCCGAGAGCCGCCCGCGGGAGGGGTCGTGGTGGGCGTGGAGGTACGCCGCGAGGCCGGCCGCCGCGCGGATCACCACGACCCGGTTCATCCGGTGGGGGCCGGGGCCGAGCTCGCCGCGCAGGCCCGCCGTACCGAACTCCAGGGGGCCGGCGAACCGGTCGGCGATGGTGGTCGCTGCGGTCTCGTCGCCGTCTGCGGCGGCCTCGATCTCGGCCTCGAGGGTCGCGCGGGTGGCGGGGTCGAGGTCCTCGGCGGCCCACGCGCGGGCCGCCTCCAGCAGCGCGTCGGCATCGGTCATGGCGGCACCGTAGCCCGGTGCGGCACCCTGGGCGGGTGACGGAGCCCCCCGAGCTGCCAGCCCCGCCGGGGCCGGGCGTGCCCGTGGGGGAGCGGATGGCTCGCCTGGCCGCGGCCATCGGCGTCACGGCGTACGTCGACGTCTGCTGCGACCTGCTCGGCGGCGCCGATCGCGAGGACCACCTCGACGTGCTGCCGTGGCTGACGAACGCCGACTGGGGCGAGGGCGCACCGGTGCGCGACCCGGCCTCGTGGAAGGACTACTGGGTGCGGCACTGGGGCGCGCGCGGGCCTGCTGCACGTCTGGCACGACCGGGCGACGCCGGCGGTCGTGGCCGGGCTGCGCGACGAGCACTGGCGCCCGGCCGAGACCTGCCTCCTGGTCGTCGCGGCGCACGACGTGGCGGGCTCGGGCGACGCGGTGGCGGTGCTGGCCGGCAGCGGACGACCCCGGGTGCGGGTGCAGGCGGCGCGGGCCCTCGGGGTGGTCGGCGACGTCGAGCACGTCGAGGCGCTGCGGGGGCTGCTCGAGGACCCCGACGGCGGCGTACGACGGGCCGCGGAGCGTGGGTGGGCGGCGCTGGCCGAGCGGCTCGACCTGCCGGCAGGAGGCGTGCGGTGAGCGGACGTCGGGCGGCCGCCGGCCGTGCGGCGGGCGTGCCTCAGCGTCCGGGGTCGGCCTCGGCGCCCTCGCGCTCCTCGTCGGTGATGTCCGAGGCGTCCTCGTCGTCCTGGAACTCGCCCTCCTCGAAGTCGAAGTCGCGCTGGGTGTTGTCGACCTCGGCGTTGTTGGGACGGTTCTCCGGGTCGAGGCGACGCTCGCGCTCCTCCTCGATCTCCTTGATCTCGTCCTCGGGCGGGGTGTCGGTCGGGCCGCGCTCGGCGCCGTCGTCCTCCTCGGTGTCGGGTCCTCGGTGTCCTCGGTCGTCGCCGGTGTCCTCGGTGCTCTGGCTCGGTGCTCTCGTCGCCCATGTCGTCAGCCATGGCGCTCAGGGTGCCACGACAGAGGATCAGGCGTCGATGGAGCTCATGTCGCCGTACCGCTCGCCCACGACCGCGTCCCGCGGGACCGCCTCGTCGAGGGCGCGCAGGTCGTCGGCGCTCAGCGTGAGGTCGGCGGCGCCGACGTTCTCCTCGAGGTAGTGCACGCGCTTGGTGCCCGGGATCGGCGCGACGTCGTCGCCCTGCGCGAGCACCCAGGCGAGGGCCAGCTGGCCGGGCGTGGCGTCGTGGCGCGACGCGATCTCACGGACCCGGTCGACGAGCTGCAGGTTGGCCTCGAGGCCCTCGCCGTTGAGGCGCGGGAAGTACGCCGTGCGGCGGGAGTCGCCCTCGTCGAGCTGGTGGTCGTCGGTGATGGCGCCGGTGAGGATGCCGCGGCCGAGCGGGGAGTACGGCACCAGGCCGATGCCGAGCTCGCGCAGCACGGGCAGGATCTCGTCCTCGAGGTCGCGGGTGAACAGCGAGTACTCCGTCTGCAGGGCGGTGATCGGGTGCGTGGCGTGGGCGCGGCGGATCGTCGCGGCGGAGGCCTCCGACAGTCCGAGGTGGCGGACCTTGCCGGCCTCGACCAGCTCGCCCATGGCGCCGACGGTCTCCTCGATCGGGACGGTCTTGTCGACGCGGTGCTGGTAGTAGAGGTCGAGGTGGTCGACGCCGAGCCGCTCGAGCGAGGCGTCGCACGCACGGCGTACGTAGTCCGGCGAGCCGTTGATGCCCAGCCGGGTGCCGTCGGCCTCGCGCTCGTTGCCGAACTTGGTGGCGAGCTGGACCTCGTCGCGGCGACCGCGCGATGGCCCGGCCGACGAGTCGCTCGTTGGTGAAGGGGCCGTACATGTCGGCGGTGTCGAGGAAGGTGACCCCGAGGTCGAGGGCGCGCTGGATGGTCGCGATGCCCGCGGCCTCGTCGGGGGAGCCGTAGAACTCCGACATGCCCATGCAGCCCAGGCCGAGGGCCGAGACCGTGAGCGGGGAGGTGGTGCCGAGGGTGCGGTGAGTGATCGTCATGGGCCCACTCAAGCGTGGGCGGTCAGGGTCCGGGGCCGATGCGGGGCTCAGATGCGGGGGACGATGCGGGAGAGCAGGTCGCCCATCCGGGTCGCGGCTCCGCGGCCGGCCTCCAGGACCTCGGCGTGGTCGAGCGGCTGGCCCGAGATGCCGGCGGCGAGGTTGGTGACCAGGCTGATGCCGAGCACCTCGAGGCCGGCGGCGCGCGCGGCGATCGCCTCGAGCGTGGTCGACATGCCGACGAGGTCGGCGCCGATGACGCCCGCCATCCGGACCTCGGCCGGGGTCTCGTAGTGCGGCCCGGGGAACTGGGCGTACACCCCCTCCTCGAGGCCCGGCTCGACCTCCTGGCACAGCGCGCGCAGGCGCGGGGAGTAGAGGTCGGTGAGGTCGACGAAGGTCGCGCCCTCGAGGGGCGAGGTCGCGGTGAGGTTGAGGTGGTCGCTGATCAGGACCGGCGTGCCGGGGGTCCAGTGCTCGCGCAGGCCACCGCAGCCGTTGGTCAGCACGATCGCCCGGCAGCCGGCCGCCGCCGCGGTGCGGACGCCGTGCACGACGGCCCCGACCCCGCGACCCTCGTAGTAGTGGGTGCGGCTGAGGAACACCAGCAGCCGCTGGTCGCCGGCGCGCACCGAGCGGATCCTGCCCGAGTGCCCGGTCACCGCCGCCGCGGTGAAGTGCGGTACGTCGGTCACGTCGACCTCGGCCACCGTCTCGCCCAGCGCGTCGACCGCCGGCAACCACCCCGACCCCAGCACCAGCGCCACGTCGTGCGCCTCCACCCCCGTCAGGCGGGCGATCGCCTCCGCCGACTCCCGGGCCCGGTCGTCGTGGTCGAGGTGCTGGTCGTCGCTGGTCACGCGCAGGACTGTAGGGGACCGCGGTGCAGTTCCCCGGTCGGCAGGGGAACTTGCCGCATGGCGGCCGCAAATTGGGCCTGGCAAGCGGCCATGTCGCCCGCCAACCACGACCACTGCTCCCGTCGCCTTGACCCGAACGGACCGCTCAGCGTCCACAGTCAGCCTTGTCGCAGTGTTCCTCACAGACGCCGCTTGGACGACTCAATGACCGCACCGGCAGTGGCTTGATCGGTGTCGTGAATCCGATCGAGCTCGAAGGCCACGTCCTGGACGTCCTGGCGCGGACTGCCGTCTCACTGCGGCGCGACCTGCTTGCACGCGGGTGGAGCGACAAGCTGCTGCGGAAGCGGATCGCCGATGCGAGTCTCGTCCGGCTGCGGCACGGTTCCTTCGTCGACGCCGCGTCGTGGCAGGAGCTCGATGCGAGAGCACGCCACGAGCTCCTGAGCCGGTCGGTTGCGGCCCGGTCGGGGACGCCCGTGGTCGTGTCACACGCTTCGGCCCTGTGTCACTGGCGTACTCCCGACTGGGGCCTGGACCTGAGTGAGGTCCACGTGACTCGTCGTGATGGCCGGAGTGGTCGAGCCGAGGCCGGCGTACGCCAGCATCGCGGCAGGCTCGATGACGACGACGTCCGGACTGTCCGCGGCACGGAGGTGTCGAGCCCGGAACGGGCCCTGCTCGAGCTCGGCACCGTGGCCGGAACGGAGGTCACCCTCGTCCAGGCCAACGACCTGCTGCACCGCCAGCTGGTCACGCCCGAGAGCCTGCGGGCGCGCTACGACGGCGGGATTGAGCGGTGGCCCGGTTCGCTCGGCATCGACGTCATGCTGCGTCTTGCTGATGGTCGCTGCGAGTCGGTTGCCGAATCGCGCTTCTACCACCTCTGTTGGCGTTACGGCCTGCCGCGGCCCAGGCCACAGCTGAAGATCTTCACCGACGGGGGACGCCTGCTGGCTCGGCTCGACTTCGCGTGGCCCGAGCTCGGCGTCTGGGTCGAGATCGACGGCCTGGTGAAGTACGTGAAGTATCTCGCGCAGGGGGAGAGTGTGACCGATGTCGTGCTTCGCGAGAAGAAGCGCGAAGACGACGTACGTCGAATCACCGACATGCGCTGCCTGCGAGTGGTCTGGTCGGATCTCGAACGACCGGCCCAAACTGCGCAGATGGTGCAGCGCTTCCTGCAGCCTGTCGACCGTGCCGGTGCTGCTCGTCGTGCCGGTGCTGATGGTGGTGCCGACCGCGCGCGGCCGGTTGCCTGATGGTGGTCGCGCCCGCGCGGTGGACGCATCCTGCTTGACGGGCGAACTTCCCGCTTGTCGACTCCAATTCGGCGCGTCAAGCGGCAACTTCCCCTGCCGACCGGGGAAATGCGCCTCCCGGACAGACTCGTTCAAGCAGGCAGACCGGACGAGCCCGCCGCTACAGCCCGGAGGACCGGCAGGGCCGGTGGCGCAGGGCGGTGACGTAGTCGTCGGGGGCGCCGGCGGCGTCGGCGGACTCGGCGAGCATCCCGAGGTAGGAGGCCGAGGGGAGGCCGCCCTCGTAGGCGTCGAGGACGTAGGCCCAGGCGACCTCCTCGCCGAAGAGCGTCGCGACGCGCACCGTGAGCCTGCGGTAGAGGCCGAGGTCGGCGCCCTCCCAGCTGTCCATCGTCGGCTCGTCGACCGGGCTGACGTCGTAGAGGGCCACGAAGACCTGCGCGGACGGGTCCTGGACGAGCGTGGCGAGGGAGCCGTCCCAGCCCTCGTCCTCGCCGCCGAACGTCAGGCGCCACCCCTGGAGCCAGCCGGTGACGCGCAGCGGCGAGTGGGGCGCACGCTCGGCCATCCTGGCCGGGTCCAGGTTCGTCCCGTACGCCGCGTAGAGGGTCACCGCAGCAGGCTAGCGGCGAGCACCCCGGCCACCACCCGAGCGGGGTCGTCGACACCCGACCCGCATCGCTAGGGTGAACGGGTGAGCGATCAGCAGACCCACTTCGACGTCCTCGTGCTCGGTGCCGGCCCCGGAGGGTACGTCGCCGCGATCCGCGCCGCGCAGCTCGGCAAGACCGCCGCGGTCGTCGAGGACAAGTACTGGGGCGGGGTGTGCCTCAACGTGGGCTGCATCCCCTCCAAGGCGCTGCTGCGCAACGCCGAGATCTCCCACATCATCACCCACGAGAAGAAGACGTTCGGGATCGAGGGCGACGCCACGATGGCCTTCGCCCCGACCCACCAGCGCAGCCGCAAGGTCGCCGAGGCCAGCGCCAAGGGCGTGCACTACCTGATGAAGAAGAACAAGATCACCGAGCTCGACGGCTGGGGCACGATCACCACCGGCGACAAGCCGGGCATCGAGGTCAAGGACAAGGACGGCGCCACGACGGCGTACACCTGCGACGACCTGATCATCGCCACCGGCGCCCAGACCCGGCTGATCCCCGGCACCGAGCTCTCCGAGCGGGTGGTGACCTACGAGGAGCAGATCCTCACCGAGGAGCTGCCCGGCTCGATCATCATCGCCGGCTCGGGCGCGATCGGCGTCGAGTTCGCCTACGTGATGGTCAACTTCGGCGTCGAGGTCACCATCGTGGAGTTCCTCGACCGGATGGTGCCCACCGAGGACCCCGACGTGTCCAAGGAGCTGCTCAAGGCCTACAAGAAGCTCGGCGTCAAGGTCATGCTCCAGACCAAGGTCGAGAGCATCGACGACTCCGGCGACAAGGTCACCGTCACCGTCACCAAGGACGGCGAGGAGCAGGTGCTCGAGGCCGACAAGGTGATGCAGGCGATCGGCTTCGCCCCCCGCACCGAGGGCTACGGCCTCGAGGACTCCGGCGTCGAGCTCACCGACCGCGGCGCGATCGCGGTCGACTCCCGCGGTCGGACCAACGTCGACGGCGTCTGGGCCATCGGCGACGTCACCGGCAAGCTGATGCTGGCCCACACCGCCGAGGCGATGGGCGTGGTGGCCGCCGAGACGATCGCGGGCGCCGAGACCCAGGAGATCAACTTCGACATGATCCCGCGCGCCACCTTCTGCCAGCCCCAGATCGCCTCCTTCGGCTACTCCGAGGAGCAGGCGAAGGAGAAGGGGTACGACGTGAAGGTCGCGCAGTTCCCGTTCTCGGCCAACGGCAAGGCCCGCGGGATGGCCGAGAGCGTCGGGTTCGTCAAGATCATCGCCGACGCCGAGCACCACGAGATCGTGGGCGCCCACCTGATCGGTCCCGAGGTCACCGAGCTGCTGCCCGCGCTGACCCTGGCCCAGCAGTGGGACCTCACCGCCGACGAGGTCGCCCGCAACATCTTCGCCCACCCGACCCTCTCGGAGGCGATGAAGGAAGCCATCGAGGGCATCGCCGGGCACATGATCAACCTGTGAGGTCGCATGTCTGAGCCCAGCACCCGCACGGCCGAGAGGGTCGTCATCCTCGGCGGCGGCCCGGGCGGTTACGAGGCGGCCCTGGTGGCCGCCCAGCTCGGCGCCGACGTCACCGTCGTCGACGCCGACGGCCTCGGCGGCTCCGCGGTGGTCACGGACTGCGTGCCGAGCAAGACCCTCATCGCCACCTCGGAGCTGATGACCGAGATGAACGGCGCGCCCGAGCTCGGGGTCAACTTCCACGACCACGAGGGCGACGCCGCCACCGGCCTGAGCGTCGACCTCGACCGGGTCAACCGACGGGTCAAGGCCCTCGCCGCCGAGCAGTCCGCCGACATCGCCGCGCGCCTGGAGCGGGAGGGCGTCGAGGTCGTCACCGGCCACGGACGTCTCGACGGACCGGGACGGGTCGTGGCCACCACCGACGACGGTGCCGAGCACACCCTGGAGGCCGACGCGGTCCTGGTCGCCACCGGTGCCGCCCCCCGCGTGCTCGACTCGGCCCGGCCCGACGGCGAACGGATCCTCACCTGGGAGCAGGTCTACGACCTCACCGAGGTGCCGACCGAGCTGGTGGTGGTCGGCTCCGGGGTCACCGGTGCGGAGTTCGCCTCGGCGTACCTCGCGCTCGGGGTGCCCGTCACCCTGGTCTCCTCCCGCGACCGGGTGCTGCCCGGGGAGGACGCCGACGCCGCCGCGGTGCTCGAGGACGTGCTGACCCGCCGGGGCATGAAGGTGCTCTCGAAGTCGCGCATGGAGTCGGTCACCCGCGACGGCGACGTCGTCACCGTCACCCTCACCGACGGCCGCAGCGTCGAGGCCTCGCACTGCATCCTCGCGCTCGGGTCGGTGCCGAAGACCGACGACATCGGGCTCGAGGAGTCCGGCGTCGAGCTGGGCGACGGCGGGTTCGTGACCGTCGACCGGGTCTCGCGCACCACCGCCCGGGGCGTGTACGCCGCCGGCGACTGCACCGGCGTGCTGATGCTCGCCTCGGTCGCGGCGATGCAGGGCCGGATCGCGATGTGGCACTTCCTGGGCGACGCGGTGCAGCCGCTGGACCTCAAGAAGGTCTCCTCCAACGTCTTCACCGCCCCCGAGATCGCCACGGTCGGCTGGTCGCAGCAGGCCGTCGACGCCGGCGACCTGCCCGGCGAGGTCGTGATGCTCGAGCTCAA
Organism: uncultured Actinomycetota bacterium; assembly: GCA_963714475.1. Classification (GTDB taxonomy): domain Bacteria; phylum Actinomycetota; class Actinomycetes; order Propionibacteriales; family Nocardioidaceae; genus Nocardioides. The sequence continues at coordinate 526,695 of CAVQOP010000001.1, read as the reverse complement.
GGGCAACCCGCGCGCCAAGATGCAGAACGTCACCGACGGGTTCGTCAAGCTGATCTGCCGTCCCGGCACCGGCATCGTCGTCGGCGGGGTCGTGGTCGGGCCCCGGGCGAGCGAGCTGATCCACCCCGTCGCGGTCGCCGTCGCGGAGAAGATCACCGCCGACGAGCTCGCCCAGGTCTTCACCGTCTACCCCTCGATGAGCGGGTCGATCGCCGAGGCGGCGCGCCGCATGCACAAGCGGGCCTGAGGCGGACGCCGCGTCGCGTACCGTCGCGGGGTGGCACGACACCCTCGGACCCTGAGCACCCCCGCCCCGCTGACCGCCCTGCTGGCTGCCCTGCTCGCCTGCCTGCTCGCGGCGCCGCCGGGCACGGCGTACGCCGCCTCGGACCTGCCCGCACCCGACCCAGGCCTCGTCGGCCCGGTCGAGCTCGGCGACCCCGGACCCGGCAGCAGCGCCGACGACGGCATCGCGGCGCGCGCCGGCGCCACCATCACGCTGCGCGGTCGCGGCAACGGCCACGGCCACGGGATGAGCCAGTACGGCGCGAAGGGCGCGGCCGAGCGGGGTCGCAGCTATCGCCGGATCATCTCCTTCTACTACCCGCACACCGCCTGGGCCCGCACCCGCGGGGCGGTACGGGTGCTCCTCACCGCCGACACCAGCCGCGACACCGTCGTCGGCGCGCGCCGGGGACTCCAGGTCCGCGCCGTCGGCGGCTCGTGGCGGCCGCTGAGCCGCTCGGGTGCGCAGCGGTGGCGGCTGATCGAGATCGCCCGCAACCGGACGGCCGTCGACGTGGCGCTGCGCGGCCGGTCCGGCTGGACCCGGGTCCGCACGATCCGCGGCGACGCCGAGGTCTCGGCCGGCGGCAAGCCGGTGAGGCTGTTCCGCTCCGGTGGCAGCGCTCGCTACCGGGGGATCCTGCGCTCGGTCACCCCCGACGCCGGCGCCAGCGAGGGACGCCGCGACCGCGACACCGTCAACGTGCTGGCGATGGAGGACTACCTGCGCGGCGTCGTGCCGCTCGAGATGCCGGCCCTGTGGGACGAGCAGGCCGTACGCGCCCAGGCCGTCGCGGCCCGCAGCTATGCGGCGTACGAGCGGGCCCACCCGCCGCGCGGGCACTACCAGCTGTGCGACACCACCTCCTGCCAGGTCTACGGCGGGGTCGACGCCGAGCAGCCGGGCAGCAACGCCGCGATCAGGGCCACCCGGCGCCAGGCCCGCTTCGCCGGGGGCGAGCCGGCGTTCACGCAGTTCTCGGCGAGCAACGGGGGCTGGACCGCGAAGGGCTCGTTCCGCTACCTGCCGGCGAAGCGGGACCGCAACGAGCGCGGCTCCGGCAACCCCTACGCCGAGGTGGACCCGCACCGTCTCGAAGGCCTCCATCGAGGCGTGGCGACCGGGCATCGGCACCCTGCGCCGTGTCCGGCTGGGCAACCGCGACGGTCACGGCCAGTGGAACGGTCGGGTCGGGACCGTCGTGCTGCGCGGCACGGCCGGGCGCACCCGGGTCTCCGGCGACGAGTTCCGCTCGCAGTTCGGGCTCCCGTCGACCTGGTTCACGAAGGTCTGAGCGGCACCCGCGGGGACGGTCGGCGAGCACCGCTCAGGCGACCCGCACCACCCGGCGTACGACGAGCCCGACGACCAGGGCCCAGAACGCCGCACCGACGCCGAGCACGGTGATCCCCGAGGCCGCGACGGCCAGGCAGGCCACCGCGGGGACCCGGTCGGCCGGCTCGCCGAGCGCGTCGGCCAACGACCCGGCCAGCGCCCCGAGCAGCGCGAGCCCGGCGGCGGCCTCGATCACCCCCGCGGGCGCGGCGGCGGCGAGCGCGGCGAGGGCCGAGCAGAGCGCCCCGAGGACGAGGTAGGTCACGGCCGCCGAGACCGAGCCGCGCCACCGCCGTGCCGGGTCGGAGCCGGCCTCGGGGCCGGCGACCAGGGCGGCGGTGATCGCGGCCAGGTTGACCGCGTGCCCGCCCAGCGGCGCTGCGAGCACGGTGCCGATCCCGGTGACCGACATCGACTCCCGCCACGGCACCCGGTAGCCGAAGCTGCTCGTCACCGCGACGCCCGGCAGGTTCTGCGAGGCCATCGTGACCACGGTCAGCGGCAGCGTGATGCCGATGAGGGCCGGCAGCGTCCAGGTCGGGGCGGTGAGGCTCAGGCTCGGGACCAGGTCGGGTCCCGAGACCTGCCCGCCGGCCGCGACGAGGACGACGACCAGTGCGGTGGCCAGCGAGGCGGGCACCGCCCACCGGGGGGCGAGCCGCTGCCCGACCAGCCAGACCAGCACGACCGGTCCGACCACCAGCGGCGCGGCCGCGGTGGCGATCACCGGCTGCACGCACAGCGGCAGCAGCACTCCCGCCAGCATGGCCCGGGCCAGGCTGGTGGGGATCGCGGCGACCAGGTCGCCCAGCCGCGGGACGAGCCCGACCAGCCCGATCAGCACCCCCGTGGCCACGAACGCTCCGACCGCAGCGGACCACCCGCCCGCGACGGCGCCGGTCGAGACGAGCAGCGCGGCGCCCGGTGTCGACCAGGCCAGCGTGAGCGGCGCGCGGTGCCGCACGGCGAGCCAGAGCATCCCGAGCGCCTGGGCCACGCACAGCGCGAGCAGGCCCGACGCGGCCTGGCGCGAGGTCGCCCCGACGGCGACGAGCCCCGCGAGGACGACCGCGAACGAGCTGGAGAACCCCACCAGGGCCGCGACGACCCCCGCGACGACCGGCGAGCGGTCCGAGACCGCCGCCCGCCCGGCCCGCCCGCCCGCCCGCCCGCCCGACGTCGCCGGTCATGCGGACCGCAGGGTCGTCGCCGCACCCCGTACGCCGTCCGGCGCCGTCGGCGTCCTGCCGACGGTGCTCAGCCCAGCACCAGCACGAGGTCGCCACCCTCGACCGACTGCGTGCCGGACAGGGCGACGCGCTCGACGGTGCCGGCCCGGGGGGCGGTGATGGCGGCCTCCATCTTCATCGCCTCGATGGTGGCCACCGTGGCACCGGCCTCGACGGCGTCGCCCTGCGACACCTGCACGGTCACCACGCCCTGGAAGGGTGCGGCCACGTGGCCGCCGTTCGAGGAGTCGGCCTTCTCGGCGGCCGCCACGTCGGCCGCGATGCTGCGGTCCCGGACGCTGATCGGACGCAGCTGGCCGTTGATCGTGGCCAGCACCGAGCGGATCCCTCGCTCGTCGGGCTCGCCGATCGCCTGCAGGCCGAGGATGATCGTGACGCCCTCCTCGAGGGTGACGACGTGCTCCTCGCCGTGGCGCAGGCCGTAGAGGTACTCCGGGGTGGGCAGGACCGAGACGTCGCCGTACCGCTCGCGGGAGTCGCGGAAGTCCTTCGTCGGACCGGGGAACAGCAGCTCGTTGAGCGTGCCCCGGCGGTCGGCGGCCAGCGCCGCGACCTGCTCGGAGGTGAGGTCGGCCGTCGCCGGTCGCACGGTGCGCCCGGCGAGCGCCTTGGTGCGGAACGGCTCGGGCCAGCCGCCCGGCGGGTCGCCGAGCTCACCGGAGAGGAAGCCGATGACCGAGTCCGGGACGTCGTAGGAGCCCGGGTCCGCCTCGAAGTCGGCCGGGTCGGCGCCGACCGCGACCAGGTGGAGGGCGAGGTCGCCGACGACCTTCGACGACGGCGTCACCTTGACCACGTTGCCGAGGATGTCGTTGGCCGCGGCGTACATGTCCTCGACCTGCTCGAACTTCTCCCCGAGCCCGAGCGCGACGGCCTGCTGGCGCAGGTTGGAGAGCTGCCCGCCCGGGATCTCGTGGCGGTAGACGCGCCCGGTCGGCGCGGCCAGCCCGGACTCGAAGGGGGCGTAGAGGCGGCGCGTGGCCTCCCAGTACGGCTCCAGTGCGTTGACCGCGGCCAGGGACAGCCCGGTCTCGCGCTCGGAGTGGTCGGTCGCCGCGACCAGGGCCGAGAGCGAGGGCTGGGAGGTGGTGCCGGCCATCGCGGCGCAGGCCGCGTCGACCGCGTCGACCCCGGCGTCGATCGCGGCGACCAGGGTGGCCAGCTGGCCCCCGGTCGTGTCGTGGGTGTGCAGGTGCACCGGCAGGTCGAAGCGCTCGCGCAGCGCGGTGACCAGGCGTCGTGCGGCCGGGGCCCGCAGCAGGCCGGCCATGTCCTTGATCGCCAGCACGTGCGCGCCCGCGTCGGCGATCCGCTCGGCGAGGCGCAGGTAGTAGTCGAGGGTGTAGAGCCGCTCGCCCGGGTCGGAGAGGTCGCCGGTGTAGCACAGGGCCACCTCCGCCACGGTGGTGCCGGTCGCGCGCACGGCGTCGATCGCCGGGCGCATCTGGTCGACGTCGTTGAGGGCGTCGAAGATCCGGAACACGTCGATCCCGGTGGCGGCGGCCTCCTCGACGAAGGCGTCGGTCACCGCCGTCGGGTACGGCGTGTAGCCGACCGTGTTGCGTCCGCGCAGCAGCATCTGGAGACCGATGTTGGGCACGGCCTGACGCAGGGCGGCCAGCCGCTCCCAGGGGTCCTCGGCCAGGAACCTCAGCGCCACGTCGTAGGTGGCCCCGCCCCACGCCTCGAGCGACCACAGCTCGGGCGTGGTGCGGGCGACGTGCCCGGCGACGCCGAGCAGGTCGGTGGTGCGCACCCGGGTCGCGAGCAGCGACTGGTGGGCGTCGCGGAAGGTGGTGTCGGTGACCGCGACCCGGGTCGCGGCGCGCAGCCGGCGGGCGACCTCCTCGGGCCCGTCGCGCAGCAGCTGCTGGCGGGTCCCGTCGGGCGCGGGGACGTCGAGGGCGACGTCGGGCAGCTTGTCGCGTGCCGCGATGCTCACCGGGCGCTCGCCGTGCGGCTTGTTGACGGTGACGTCGGCGAGGAACGAGAGCAGCTTGGTGCCGCGGTCGCCGGAGGCGCGGGCGGAGGCGAGGTGGGGGTGGGTCTCGATGAACGACGTGGTCACCCGGCCCGCCCGGAAGTCGTCGTCGGCCAGCACCGCGGAGAGGAAGGCGATGTTGGTGGAGACGCCCCGGATCCGGAACTCCGCGACCGCGCGCTGCGCCTTGGCCACCGCGTCCTCGAAGGTCCGACCACGACACGTCAGCTTGGCCAGCATCGAGTCGAAGTGGGCCGAGACCACCGCCCCGGTGTACGTCGTCCCGCCGTCGAGCCGCACGCCCCCACCGCCGGGGGAGCGGTAGGTGGTGATGGTGCCGGTGTCGGGCCGGAAGTCGTTGGCCGGGTCCTCCGTCGTGATCCGGCACTGCAGGGCCGCGCCGCGCAGGCTGACGGACTCCTGGGTGAGCCCGAGGTCGGCCAGCGTCTCCCCGGAGGCGATCCGCAGCTGAGCCTGCACGAGGTCGACGTCGGTGACCTCCTCGGTGACGGTGTGCTCGACCTGGATGCGCGGGTTCATCTCGATGAACACGTAGCGGCCGTCCGGGTCGAGGAGGAACTCCACGGTGCCGGCGTTGCGGTAGCCGATCTGGGCCGCGAAGCGCACCGCGTCGGCGCACATCTGCTCGCGCAGCGCCGGGTCGAGGTTCGGCGCGGGGGCGATCTCGACGACCTTCTGGTGGCGGCGCTGCACCGAGCAGTCGCGCTCGAAGAGGTGGATCACCCCGGCGTCGGTGCCGGTGGCGTCGGCCAGGATCTGCACCTCGATGTGGCGGGGGTCGACGACGGCCTGCTCGATGAAGACGGTCGCGTCGCCGAACGCGCCCTCGGCCTCGCGCATGCACGTCTCGACGGCCTCGCGCAGCCGGGCCGGGTCGTCGACCCGACGCATCCCGCGTCCGCCACCGCCGGCGACGGCCTTGACGAACAGCGGGTAGGGCAGGTCGGCGGCCGAGGCGACCAGCGCGTCGGCGTCGGTGGACGGCTCGACGCCGGCCAGCGTCGGGACGCCGGCGGCCTTGGCCGCCGCGATCGCCCGCGCCTTGTTGCCGGTCAGCTCCAGGACGTCGCTGGTCGGTCCCACGAAGGTGATCCCCGCCGCGGCGCACGCCTCGGCGAGGGCGGGGTTCTCGGAGAGGAAGCCGTAGCCCGGGTAGATCGCGTCGGCGCCCGCGCGCACGGCCACGTCGACGATGCCCTGGGGGTCCAGGTAGGCCCGTACGGGGTGTCCGGGCTCACCGATCTCGTAGGCCTCGTCGGCCTTCAGCCGGTGCTCGGACCCGCGGTCCTCGGTGGGGAAGACCGCCACCGTGCGCGCGCCGAGCTCGTAGGCGGCACGGAACGCCCGGATCGCGATCTCGCCACGGTTGGCCACCAGCACCTTGGAGAACATGGGCGTGAGGTTAGCGACGCCGCCGACCGGGGCGCGCCGGGTCGTCCACGGGCCGGTCATCGGGCTCGGCGAGCAGGAACTGGCCGACCACGCCGGGCAGCACGGCGTGGGCGAGCACCACGGCCTCGCCCTCGGGCACGTCGAGCACCCGCACCGACTGCGGCCCTCCGGCCGTCGTCGCGGCCATGGTGCACAGCCCGACGCGGCGCTGGAAGTACGTCGCCCGCAGGTTCCAGCCGATCACGTGCTCGTCCGCGAGCACCTCGCGGCGGCGTACGACGCTGCCGGCGCGCGCGACCACGTGACCCGCGAGGTGGGCGTGTCCCAGCGACCGGGTGCGGTCCCAGGCCAGGGCCCCCGCCACGGGCAGGAGCAGGACCGCCGGCACCAGGACCGCGGCCGGGAGCGGTCCCGGTCCGGCCGCGAGGACGGTGAGCAGCACGACCGCGGCGGCGGGCACCAGGGCCCGCACGTAGCGGCGGCGTACCGCTGCCGGGCCGTGGGCCTGCAGGGCGCCGTCGATGGTCTCCTCGGCGCCGAGCACCGCGGCGGCCGTGGCGTCGACGACCGCGCGCGGCGCCGGCGGCACGAGCAGGCTGCTGCCCTGCTCGCTGCCGGGCAGGCCGGTGACCACGGCGCTCAGCCGGGCCGCCCCGGCCAGGCGCAGCGAGAGCGGCTCGTGGAGGCGTACGCCGGCCAGGCGCTCCTCCTCGATCGTCGTCTCGCGGGTGGTGAACAGGCCACGCCGCAGCCGCCACCGGCCGTCGGCGCGGGAGAGCGTGAAGCCCCAGTTGGCGGAGAGGTAGCCGGCGACGGCGAAGACCGCCGTGGCCACGAGCGCGACCACGGCGACGACGGCGAGGCTGACCCACAGCGGACTGGTCGCCCCCAGCTGTGCGGTGTCGTCGGCGAAGGGCACGTCGGGGCCGAGGTCGCCGAGCAGCTGACCGCCGACACCGAGCAGGCCGGCGAGGACCGCCACGCCGGTGCTGGTCAGCGGCGCGTAGCGCGCCCAGGTCGGGTCGAGGGTGAGCACGGGCGGCACGGCCGGGGCCGGGGGGCTCGGGGCTCCCTCGGGCGAGACCTCGTCCGAGGTCTCCTCGCCCGCCGCGGCCGGCACCACCTGGGAGACCCGCAGCAGCTCGTCACGCAGGTCGCGGGCGCGCGGCGTCGGCAGACCGTCGAGCTCGAGCGGCTGGTCCTGCTCGGAGGTGCCCGTGCCGATCCGGACCGTGCTCAGCCCCAGCACCCGCTGGATCGGGCTCGCCGACAGGTCGACGGTGCGCACCCGGGCCAGCGCGGTGGTGCGGGAGTGGCGTGCGACCAGGCCCGTCCGCAGCTCGACGCGGCCGTCGGCGATCCGGAAGCGGGTCGTGGCGTAGCGCAGCAGGCCGATCACGACCGGCACCACCAGCCCGAGGGCCTGCCACGGGGCGCCGCCGCGCGACGAGCCCGCGAGGAAGGCCACGACGACGAACGGCGCGAACCGCACCACCTCGCGCACCGGCTGCACCAGCAGCATCCGGCGATCCAGGCGCTGCCAGGTGACCTCGGGGACGTGAGCGGGGAGCGGCTCGCTCACGTGGCGTCGCCCTCGGCGACGTCCGCCTTGGCCGTGAGCTCGTCGGCCAGTGCGTAGGCGCGGGCCCGCTCGAGACCCGCCACCCGCAGGGCGCCGTGGGAGGAGGCGGTCGTGACGGTCACGGTGGCCAGGCCGAAGAGGCGGCTCAACGGTCCCTGCTCGACCTCGACGGTCTGGATCCGCGACATGGGGGCGATCCGCCGCTCACGGGCCCACCAGCCGACCTGGGTGTAGACCGCGGTGTCGGTGACCTCCCAGCGGTGCACCCGGTAGCGCCACTGCGGGACCACGACGGCCCACGCCGCCACGACGAGCAGCCCGAGCACCACCCACCACCAGGCCAGGTCGAACCAGCCCGAGAACCGCAGTCCGACGGTGAGGACCGCGACGAGCACGAGACCCTCGATGACCGCCGAGAGCGACCACATCAGCCGCGCTCGGGGGTGCACCCGCTCGCGGGGGTCGCGCAGGGCCGGGACGGTCGCCACTCAGTCCGCGATCTCGCAGATGACCTCGCCGTTGCCGATGCCGCCGCCGACCTCGACCGAGAGCCCGGACACGGTGCCGGCCTTGTGCGCCTTGATCGACTGCTCCATCTTCATCGCCTCGATCACCACGACGGTGTCGCCCTCGGCGACCTCCTGGCCGTCCTCGACGACGACCTTGACGACGGTGCCCTGCATCGGCGAGGTCACGGCGTCACCCGAGACCGCGGCCCCGGCCTTCTTGCCCCCGGCCCGCTTGGGCTTCCTCGCGCCGCCCGCCGACGCGCCACCGCCGAGCCCGCCGAGGCCACCGGGCAGCACGACCTCGAGACGCCTGCCGCCGACCTCGACGACGACCCGCTGGCGCTCGTCGGCCTCGGGCGCCTCGGCGGTGTCGCCGGCGTAGGGCTCGATCTGGTTGTCGAAGTCGGTCTCGATCCAGGTCGTGTAGACCTCGAAGGAGCCCTCGCCGGAGGGGTTCGAGGCGCCGACGTACGCCGGGTCGCTCACGATGGCGCGGTGGAAGGGGATCACGGTGGGCATGCCGTCGACGACGAACTCCGCCAGCGCGCGACGGGAGCGCTCGAGGGCCTGGGTGCGGTCACGGCCGGTCACGACGAGCTTGGCGATCAGCGAGTCGAAGGATCCGGGGACCGTCTCCCCGTTCTCGTAGCCACCGTCGACACGCACGCCGGGGCCCTGCGGCGGGCTCCAGGCCGTCAGCGTCCCGGGGGCGGGCATGAAGCCGGCCCCGCCGTCCTCGGCGTTGATGCGGAACTCGATGGAGTGACCGCGGATCTCGGGGTCGCCGTAGCCGAGCTCCTCGCCGGCGGCGACCCGGAACATCTCACGGACGAGGTCGATGCCGGTGACCTCCTCGGAGACGCAGTGCTCGACCTGCAGGCGGGTGTTGACCTCCAGGAAGGAGATCGTGCCGTCCTGGGCCACGAGGAACTCGCACGTGCCGGCCCCGACGTACCCCGCCTCGGAGAGGATCGCCTTGGACGACTCGTAGAGCCGGCTCAGCTGGTCCTCGGAGAGGAACGGGGCGGGCGCCTCCTCGACCAGCTTCTGGTGCCGACGCTGCAGCGAGCAGTCGCGGGTCGAGACGACCACGACGTTGCCGTGGCTGTCGGCCAGGCACTGGGTCTCGACGTGGCGGGGCTTGTCGAGGAACTTCTCCACGAAGCACTCGCCGCGGCCGAAGGCGCTGACCGCCTCGCGCACGGCGGAGTCGAAGGCGTCGGCGACCTCCGACATCTCCCGGGCGACCTTGAGCCCGCGCCCACCACCACCGAAGGCGGCCTTGATCGCGATCGGCAGGCCGTGCTCCTCGGCGAACGCGACGGCCTCGTCGGCGTCCGCGAGGGGGTCCTTGGTGCCCGGGGCCAGCGGCGCGCCCACCTTCTCGGCGATGTGGCGCGCGCGGACCTTGTCGCCGAGGCTCTCGATCGCCTCGGGCGGCGGGCCGATCCAGGTCAGGCCCGCCTCGATCACGGCCCGGGCGAAGTCGGCGTTCTCGGCCAGGAAGCCGTAGCCGGGGTGCACGGAGTCGGCGCCCGAGTCGCGCCCGATCGTGATGATCTTGTCGATGTCGAGGTAGGTCTCGGCCGGCGTGGCGCCGTCGAGGGAGTGCGCCTCGTCGGCCAGCCGCACGAACAGCGCGTCCCGGTCGGGCTCGGCGTAGACCGCCACGCTGGCGATGCCGGCGTCGCGACAGGCGCGGACCACCCGGACCGCGATCTCGCCGCGGTTCGCGACGAGGACCTTCTGCAACGGGGTGGTCTGTGCTGTCACGCGGTGCTCCTGGCGGGCTGGGTCTGGCGATCCGTGTCGGGCGCCGTCACCTTATCGCCGGGTCCACCACCGGGCCCTCCGGGGACGTGGGAGCACACGGCGCCGGGTCCTACGACCCGACCGCCCCCGCCGGGCGGGTGAGCCGACACGGGGCGGGAGCGGCTAGACAAGCGCAGTCCCGCGTTGTGCGGGGTTCAACTACCCGGAGGTATCCGTGCTCCCGTCCTTCCTCGCCCGCGAAAGGATCGTGGCCGCACCCGGCTACAGCCGGTGGCTGATCCCGCCGGCCGCCCTCCTCGTGCACCTCTCGATCGGTCAGGTCTACGCGACCAGCGTCTACAAGAGCGCGCTGGTCGAGCGCTTCGACTCGAGCCTGACCGCGGTCGGCTTCGTGTTCTCCCTCGCCATCCTGGTGCTCGGCGCCTCCGCCGCCCTGTTCGGGACCTGGGTCGACCGCAACGGGCCCCGCGCCGCGATGTTCGTCGCCGCGCTCTTCTGGTCCGCGGGCTTCCTGGTCTCGGCCGTCGGGATCGCGACCGGCCAGCTGTGGCTGGTCTACCTCGGCTACGGCGGGCTCGGCGGCATCGGCCTGGGCATCGGCTACATCTCGCCGGTCTCGACGCTGATCAAGTGGTTCCCGGACCGTCCGGGCCTGGCCACCGGCATGGCGATCATGGGCTTCGGTGGCGGGGCGCTCGTGGCCAGCCCGCTGAGCGGCCGGCTGCTCGGCCTGTTCGACAGCTCCTACGACAGCTCCGACCCGGGCTCGCTCGCGAGCGGGGGAGCGGTGACCAGCCTCTTCGTGACCCTCGGCGTCGTCTACCTCGTCGCGATGATGCTCGGCGCGCTGATCGTGCGGGTCCCGGCGGACGACTGGAAGCCCGAGGGCTACGAGCCCGCGGACGACAAGAAGAGCTCGATGATCACGACCGCGAGCGTCTCGGCCAACAACGCGATCCGCACCCCGCAGTTCTGGCTGCTGTGGACGGTGCTGTTCTGCAACGTCACGGCCGGCATCGGGATCCTCGAGCAGGCCTCACCGATGATCCAGGACTTCTTCCGTGAGAACGGCGCGGGCGTGACCGCTGCGGCGGCCGGTGGCTTCGTCGGGCTGCTCTCGATCGCCAACATGGCCGGTCGCTTCGTGTGGTCCTCGACGTCTGACGTGATCGGGCGCAAGCAGATGTACATGGTCTACCTCGGCGTCGGCATCGCGATGTACCTCGTGCTGGCCCTGCTCGGCTCGGGCTCGACGGTCCTGTTCGTGCTGACCGCGGCGGTGATCATCTCCTTCTACGGCGGTGGCTTCGCCACGGCGCCGGCGTACCTGCGTGACCTGTTCGGCACCTTCCAGGTCGGCGCGATCCACGGACGGCTGCTCACGGCGTGGTCGCTGGCCGGCGTCGCCGGTCCGCTCATCGTCAACGCCTTCCTCGACGCCCAGGGCACCCCGGGCGAGCTGGCCGCGGCTGACTACCGTCCGGCGCTGCTGACCATGGTCGCCGTGCTCGCCGTCGGCTTCGTGGCCAACCTGTTGATCAAGCCGGTCTCGGAGAAGTTCCACGAGTCCGACTCCACCCCGACCAAGCAAGGAGCGAACGCCTGATGGCCGTACGCATCGCCGTCGCCTGGGCCGCGGTCAGCATCCCGCTGGGCTACGGCCTGTTCGAGACCATCCGCAGGGCCGCGGCCCTCTTCACCGGCTGAGCCTCGACGAGCTCGACCAGCCGGACGGCTCACCCGGCACCGGCGGCCTGGAGCGCCTCGCTCCAGGCCGTCAGGGTCTGCGAGAGCACGCCGAGATCGCCCACCTGCATCGCCTGCGCGCCGACGACCCCCTGGTCGGGCGGCAGGCCCGCCGGCCCCCGGAAGCCGACGGCCGAGAGCGCCGCGGTGCCGTCCTCGGTGGCCGTGGTGCGACCCAGCCACGCCGCGACGGCGTACGCCGCGTCGCGCCGCTCGCCGGTGGCCGTGGCCACGGCCGGGAAGTCGAGCACCAGGGTGCCGACCGTCGGCACGGAGAGCGTCACGTCACGCCCGGGGCTCAGTCGCGAGGAGAGCACGGTCTGCTCGGCCACGGCGGCGACACCGTCCGAGCGGGCGGCCGCCAGCAGGCGCTCGCGGTCACTGGCGGGAGGGACCGTGCGCGACCCGGCCCGGGTGGCCAGCAGGGCCAGGTCCTCGGTCTGCTGCGAGCGCCGGCAGGTCGGCGGCGTCGGCCTCGACGCGGGCGCCCAGCAGCGGGGTCAGGGCGGCGGTGCTGGTGAGCGGGTCACCGATCTTGAGCCCGGGATCGGCGATCAGCGTGCGCCAGGTCGCCTCGGAGCGAGCGGTGTCCGTCGCGGTGGCCACCACGACCGGTGAGATGGCCAGGCTGTCGGCCACGACCTCGGGGGCGATGGCGCCCGCGACGGGGGTCCCGCTCGCGGGGCGCGCGCGGACGACCCACAACGTCGACTCCGGGACCCAGACGTCGGGCAGCGTGCCGTCGGCGAGCGCGACCGCGGCCACCTCGGAGGAGGGCTGGGCGTCCAGCTCGACCCCCTCGCAGCCGGAGTCGCGCACGATCGTGCGCAGGACGGTCACCAGGGCAGGGTCCACGGAGACGGTGACCGGACCGTCGAGGTCGTCGGTCGTCGGGCACGGCGGGGGACCGGTCGGCGACGGCGCCGGCGGGTCGGAGGCGTCCGCGGCCACCGGCGGGGCCTCCGAGGAGCCGACCGGGTCGTCCCACACGGCGGTCAGGGCGACGATCCCGGCTCCTACGACGAGCAGGGCCAGCAGGCCCGCGAACGCCCTGCGTCGGTCGCGCCGGCGGTCGGCTGCGGCGTCCGGATCGAGATCCGCTCCGTCGCCCTGGCGCGCCGCACGCGCGCCGGCGTGCTTGCCCGCCACCGGGCGAGCGTAGTCCAGGGGTGCGGGCCTGCTCGTCGCCGTGCCCCCGGCCGTGCCCCCGGACCGTGCTCCGGGCCGTGCTCCGGGCCGGGCCCTCGACCAGGCCCCGGACCGGGGGTCGCGGGAGGTTAACAAACGCTAACCTCGGCGCTACAGTGAGGCGATGAGCACTCCTGCGAGCCCCGCGACCGCCTACGAGCTCTCCCGCGAGCACGAGGAGTTCCGCCACAGCGTGCGGGACTTCGCCGAGGACCGGATCGCCCCCCACGCGGCGCAGTGGGACCGCGACCACTTCTTCCCGGTCGACGTCGTCCACGAGATGGGCAAGCTCGGCCTCTTCGGGCTCACCGCCCCCGAGGAGTACGGCGGCGCCGGCGGCGACTTCACCAGCCTGTGCGTGGCCATCGAGGAGATCGGGCGCGTCGACCAGTCGATGGGCATCACGCTCGAGGCGGCGGTGAGCCTCGGGATCAACCCGGTGCTGACCTTCGGCAGCGACGAGCAGAAGCAGACGTGGCTGCCCGACCTCGTCGCCGGCGAGCGCATCGCGGGCTTCGGGCTGACCGAGCCCGGGGCGGGTTCGGACGCCGGGGCCACGCAGACCCGGGCCGTCCTCGACGACGGCGAGTGGGTCGTCAACGGGGCCAAGCAGTTCATCACCAACTCCGGCTCCGAGATCACCAGCCTCGTGACGGTGACGGCGCGCACCGGGGAGCGCGAGGACGGTCGCCCCGAGATCAGCGCGATCATGGTCCCCGCCGGCACGCCGGGCTTCGTCGCCGAGAAGGCCTACGACAAGCTCGGCTGGCACGCCTCGGACACCCACCCGCTGAGCTTCGACGACGCCCGCGTGCCGGAGTCGAACCTGCTCGGGGAGCGCGGCCGTGGCTACGCCCAGTTCCTCTCCACCCTCGACGACGGCCGCGTCGCCATCGGGGCCCTCGCCGTCGGCTGCATCCAGGCCTGCCTCGACGCCTCGCTCGCCTACGCCGGCGAGCGCCAGACCTTCGGCGGGCCGATCGGTCGCAAGCAGGGCGTCGCCTTCCAGATCGCCGACCTCGAGGTGATGCTGCACGCCTCACGGCTGCTGACCTACCGGGCCGCTGCGATGAAGGACGCGATGCAGGAGGGCCACGACGTGTCGATGAAGGACTTCAAGCAGGCCGCGGCCGTGTGCAAGCTCTACACGACCGAGTCGGCGGTCAGCGCGACGCGGATCGCGACCCAGGTCTTCGGCGGCTACGGCTTCATGGAGGAGTACCCGGTCGCGCGGCTCTACCGTGACGCCAAGGTCCTCGAGATCGGGGAGGGGACCTCCGAGGTCCAGCGGATGCTCATCGCCCGGGGGCTCGGCCTGCCCGTCGAGTGACGCCGCTCGGGTCGCTTGGCCCAGCGGCTACCGGCGTACGCCGCGCACGTGCGTGGCGACGAAGTCGAGGGCGTCGCCGAGCACCTCGTCGCGGTTGGTCTCGTTGAGGATCTCGTGACGCGCCCCGGGGTAGCTCTTCTGCGCCGACGCGGGCCCCGCGATGCGGGCCCAGCCCTCGGCGGAGGGGCCGATCGGCACCAGCTGGTCGTCCTCGCCGTGCAGCCACAGGACGGGGACCTCGGTCAGCTCACCGGCGGCGGAGACCCGCTCCATCGCGGTGACGAGGGCCTCGAGGGTGGGGCGCTTGAACGGGCCGTGCCAGACCAGCTCGTCCTCGACGTACGCCGCGCCCACGGCCTCGTCCCGCGAGAGGGTGGCGGGATCGATCGGGACGTCGGGGATCTCCTCGGCGCCCAGCAGCGACTCGACGGCCTCCCACCGACCCAGCACCGGCCCGGTCAGCACGACGGCGGCCAGCTCGGCGCCGTGGCGCTGGGCGTAACGAGCACCGATCAGCCCGCCCATGGAGTGGCCGACCAGCACGACCGGCAGGCCGGGGTGGTCTTCGTGCGCGACCTCGCACAGGCGGTGCACGTCGTCGACGACGCCGTCGATGTCCTCGATGACGACCCGCTCGCCGCCGCTGCGGCCGTGCCCGACGTGGTCCACGCCGTACGTCGCCGCGCCGGCCTCGGCGAGACGGGCGGCGACCCACTCGTAGCGACCGACGTGCTCCCCGTAGCCGTGGACGATCAGCGCCACCCAGGTCGGGTCGTGGGCCTCCCACCGTCGTGCGACCAGGGGCGCGGCGTGGCCGTCGAGGTCGAGGGTGGTGCTGGGCAGCTCGGGGGTGGCGGTCGTCTCGCTCATTCCTCGACGGTAGCGCCACGGACGTCGGCGGCGACGCCGGCGTCGTGCTCGGCCCGTGCGTCGTGCAGCGTCTCGGGGGCGCGCAGCCAGGGGATGATCGCGAGCAGGCTGATCGCGGCGGTGGTGGCGAACGCCCAGGCGAAGCCCGCCTGGTCGGCGACCACGCCGACGAGGATCGGGCCGAGGATGGCGCCGGAGTCCTGCGCCATCTGGAAGGTGCTGAGCACCGTGCCGCCGCTGCGCCCGGCCCCGACGACGTCGGCGACCGAGGCCTGCTGGCCGGGGTTCACCAGGCCGGCGCCGATGCCCGAGAGGCCCGAGAGCACGAACAGCACGACGAGGTCGTCGGAGAGCCCGATCGGCCCGAGCGTGGCGGCGGTGACGAGCAGCCCGACCAGCACCAGCGGTCGGCGACCCTTCGAGTCGGCGATGCGTCCGGCCACCTGCAGCGTCAGGGCGGTGCCGAGCGCGGCCACGGCGAGCGCGACGCCGGCGACCCAGGTGTCGTCGTGCACGGCCACCGCGAACTGCGGCAGCACGGCCACGCGGACCCCGAAGTTGCACCAGCCGTTGGCGAAGCCGGAGGCGAGGCTGGCGCGGTACGCCGGGTGGGCCAGGGCCTCGCGCACCAGCATCGGCGGCAGCTTCGGGGTGTCCGGGGAGGGGCGCAGGCTGGCCCCGGACAGGCGGATGCCGACCACGGCCGCGGCGATCACCAGCGCCACGGCGTAGGCGATGAAGGGCAGGCGCAGGCTGATCGTCGCGAGCAGCCCGCCGAGGACCGGTCCGAGCATGCCGCCGAGCAGGAAGCTGCTGGCGTACGCCGACGTGACCCGCCCGCGGATCGTCGGCGGGGACAGGCGCACCAGCAGCGCCATCGCCGAGACGGTGAACATCGTCGAGCCGATCCCGCCGAGCCCGCGGTAGATCAGCAGCTGGGTGTAGGACTGCGCGAATGCGGTGGCCAGCGAGGACGCCGCGACGACGAGCAGACCGGTGAGGTAGACCGGGCGCTCGCCGAGCCTCGAGACCAGGGCCCCGCCCGCCGGGGCGAAGACCAGGCGGAAGAAGGCGAAGGCGGACACGACCACCGAGGCCGCGGCGACGCCCACGTCGAAGCTGCGGGCGTAGGCCGGCAGCACGGGGGAGACCAGGCCGAAGCCGATCGCGATGACGAACGCGGAGCCGACCAGGACCAGGATCTCGCCCGGGATCGGCAGGCGTGCGGCCTTCTTGCGGGCCCGCTCGGCCGACCGTGGCCACCTTCGGCGCGGGTGGTGCTCACGTGCTCACCGGACCCACAGGTCGGTCCAGGAGTGGCCGAGGGCGGCGACCATGGTGCGCAGCAGTGGCAGGCCGACCCCGACGACGGTGTGGAAGTCGCCCTCGATGCCGGTCACGAACGCGCCACCGAGACCGTCGACGGTGAAGGCACCCGCCACCGCGAGCGGCTCGCCGGTGGCGACGTACGCCGCGATCTCGGCGTCGGTGACCTCGGCGAAGTGGACGGTGGTGGCCGCGCCGGCCAGCTCGAGGCGGCCGGAGGCGCGGTCACGGAGCGCGTGGCCGGAGTGCAGCACCCCGCTGCGCCCCCGCATCGCCCGCCAGCGTCGCGTCGCCTCGTCCGCGTCGGCGGGCTTGCCGAAGGCCTCGCCGTCGAGCTCGAGGACGGAGTCGCAGCCGAGGACGAGGGCGTCGGGGGGCACGTCGGCGCGGCCGGCCACCGCGGCGCACTTGAGCTCGGCCAGCCCGACCGCGAGCTCGGCGGGGGGAAGGCCGTCGAGGACCGACTCGTCGACGCCGGAGACGATGACGATCGGGTCGAGGCCGGCGGCGCGCAGCGTGGCCAGCCGCGCCGGCGAGGCCGACGCGAGCACGAACGGGGCGCTCACTGCACCGTCACCTCGGAGACGCCGCTCAGGCGGGGGTGCAGGTGGTCGTCGCCCTCGACCTTGCCGGTGGCCCACCACAGCCGCAGCCCGGGCTCGGTGACCTCGAGCGTGGCGAGGTTGTTGTCGAACCACGGTCCCCTGATCAGCTTCCACCGCAACGGGGCCTCGGGCACCTTCGCCGAGCGGGCCACGACGTGACCGAGGGGACCGGCGACGCCGTAGGAGGCGAAGGCCGTCGCGAAGCGCCAGCGCCGACGGAGCGGGTTGCGGATGGGGGAGCAGACGGCCTGGATGATCCGGCTCTGCAACGGCGCGGACCCCCGCGCCTCGTGCTTGGTCGGCACCGCCTCGGAGACGTAGGAGTGGTGGACGTCGCCGGAGAGGAAGGTGACGGTGTCCGGCGCGCGGCCCCGCTCGCCGCGAGCGACCTCGAGGGTCATCCGCGAGACCCGCTGGAAGGCGTCCTGGAAGGCGGCCCAGTGCTCGAGGTCGACCGTCTGGCGTATCCACTCACCGACCCGGGCGCCGCGGGGGCCCCACCCGCCTGCGGAGAGCGCCTCGCTGAACGCCTCGACGTAGTGCAGGCCGGGGGCGAGCAGGAGCGGCAGGGAGGTCCCGACCAGCAGGTGGTCGACGTCGCCGCGCATCTGCTCGTCGAGCCAGGCCATCTCGTCCTCGTCGAGCAGGCTGCGCCGGTCCTCCTCGAGCACGCGCGCGGCGCGGGAGTCGACGACGATCAGCCGGGCCTGGGTGCCGTAGGTGCGCACGAAGCTCCAGCGGTAGGACGTCGGGTGCTGGTCGGCCTCGTGGGCGAGGTGGTCGAGCGCCTCGCTGGCGTCGTACTCGTCCTGGCCCTCGTGGGCGGCGATCTTGCACCAGACGGGGTCGAGGGCGCGCTCCTCGGGGGTCAGGTTGCCGAGGTGCTGGTAGACCCAGTACGACGCCAGCCCCCCGATGATGCGGCTGTGCCACCACGAGGTGGCCTCCATCTCGTCCTTCCACGCCCTCGAGGTGTTCCAGTCGTCGCGGATGTCGTGGTCGTCGAAGATCATGGCGCTGGGCAGGGTCGAGAGCAGCCAGCGGTTGGCGGGGTCCGACCACGCCAGCCAGTAGAGGTGGGCGTACTCCTCGTAGTCCTTCAGCTCGTCCCACGGAGCCTGCTCGATGTCGCGCCGGGACTCGATGAACTCCTGCATCGCCGCGGTCGTCTCGTCGGCGTAGACCTGGTCGCCGAGGAAGAGCACGAGATCGGGCCAGCGGGCCTTCCCGGGGTCGGGGTCGTGGCCGGCCAGCTCGTCGGTGACCCCGGCCATCCGCAGCGCATAGGCGCGCAGGGCGTCGACGCCGTGGGTCTTGTTGCCCGTCTCGTCGTGCGAGACCGACGTACGGCAGGAGCCGAAGGCCAGCCGCAGCGGCTTCTCGACGTCCAGCGTCGGGATGAGGGAGGCGGGGTAGGGCGAGTCGGGCTCGGGCCAGACCCGGTCGCCGTCGACGTCGACGGTGTACGGGGTCTTGGTGTTCTTCGCCAGACCCTCGATCGTGAGCAGCGCGTAGTGGTGACCGTGCACACCGAACGTGTGGGCACGCTCGACCTGGTCGCCCGCGGTGACGGTGACCGTGCCCGCCCGCTCGGTCTCCACCCACACCGTCGCGCCCGTCTCGTCGACGTGGCGCAGGAGGGGTCCGAGGACGAGCTGTGCCATGCCTGTCACTTTCGCACAAGGGGCCAGGATCGACCGTCACCCACCTGGCCCCCGCGAGCGCGGGCATCCTCGACCACGGCGGACGACCGTTCAGACGTACAGTGCGAGGTCTCGAGGCCGATCGGCCGCCGAATTCCGACGGCGCAATGGCGCTGACCTGCGACGACGCATCCCGGCGTCGCGCCCGAGTCACGCACTGTACGTTCTTTCGGTCGCCTCGCCGTCCGTGCTCGTGCGGCACCGGTCGGTGGTCGGGCACTTCCGGTGGCCCGATCCGCGATCTTGCCGATGACACGCGACCGCCCGGTGTCGTCGAACCTTCCAGGCCTGCCGCGAGCCGGGTCGTGTGCCTGAGGACCCGCCCCGGACCGTTCTCGGGCACACGACTGCTGCGTGAGCGTGGCCTCGAGGCAGGCGAGGCCGTTCGCAGCCATCCGGCGACCGGCTACCGGGTCGCTGCGCGGGCCGATCGGGCGGCGGGGCGTGGTCGGATCCCGCCGTCGCCTGTCGGGTCGACCGCCTCGTCGCGAGCACCGGGGTCTGCTGCGTCCTCGACCTCCGCTGGCTCCCAGCGGAGGAGGTCGCCGGGCTGGCAGTCGAGCGCTTCGCACAGGGCGGCCAATGTCGCGAACCGCACCGCCTTGGCCCGGCCGTTCTTGAGGACCGCGATGTTGGCCGGGGTGATGCCCACCTGGTCCGCGAGCGCGCCGACCGCCATCTTGCGCCGGGCGAGCATCACGTCGATGTCGACGATGATCGGCACGTCAGATCACCTCGTCGAGCTCGGCCTGCAGCTGCTTGGCCTCGGAGTCCAAGGCGACCGCCTGGGCCAGCAGGGTCCTCATCACGTAGACGAGCAGTGCCACCCCGGCGATCACCAGGGCGAGTCCGCTGATCAGGCCGACCAGTCCGGGGGCGACCTCGTCCCCGGGCGTGGCGTGGTTGGCGAAGCGAGCCACCACGGCGACGGCGAGGACGAGCACTGCTGCGGCACCGACCGAGCCGATCATCGCGTCGACGTAACGGAACGCCGCGTGGGAGAAGACCGTGCCTCGCCTGACCATGGTCAGCAACCGCCAGATGCACAC
The DNA here is from genome assembly GCA_963714475.1 of uncultured Actinomycetota bacterium. GTDB lineage: Bacteria > Actinomycetota > Actinomycetes > Propionibacteriales > Nocardioidaceae > Nocardioides. The sequence goes on along the minus strand of CAVQOP010000001.1, from coordinate 506,749 downwards.
CGCGGTGACCTGCAAGGTCACCACGATGAGCACGCCGATGACCACCAGCGAGATCCCGAACCCCGTGGGGTCCGTCTCGGTGTCCAACCACAGCAGGGCCACCATGCCGACCTGCGTCACCACGGACCCGGCGAGCGCGATGGCGATCACCACCCGCAACGCTGCAATAGCACGACCACTCATCTCTCGATCCTCTTCTGTCGTTGTGCAACAAGAATCTATCGAAGATCGATCGGTCAGGCAAGAGGCAGTACGCCAGGCACTCAGCCGCGTCCTGCGCGACGCACTCCGCGAGCCGGTCGGCCAATGGACCGCATCGCCGGCCGGTCGCCCAGATCCGGACGCCCAGATCCCGACGCACAGATCCGGACGCACAGCACGCGGGACGTGACCCCCCGCGACAGGGCTCAGTGCCGCCCGGGCCTCAGTCCAGGCGCACGAGGTGCCGGGCGTCGACGTCCTTCACCTTGTCGACCCGGCGGGCGTACTTCTCGCCGCCCTCGCCATCGCCGAGCCACTGCGTCGCCATCCAGACGCGAACGATCTCCAGCGCGATCGCCGAGCCGATGATCTTGCCGCCGAGGCACAGGACGTTGGTGTCCGAGTGCGAGCGTGCCAGCTCAGCACAGAAGGGGTCCTGGCACACCGCGGCGTAGACGCCGGCGACCTTGTTGGCGATCATCGCGCTCCCGTAGCCGACACCGTCGACGAAGATCCCGCGGTCGACGTCGCCGCGCGCGACGGCCAGCGTTGCCGGGTAGACGTGGTCGGGGAGGTCTGCGGCGTCGTCGGTGTCGGTGCCGAAGTCGGAGATCTCGTGTCCATCGGCGCGCAGCAGCGCCTTGATCTCTTCTTTCAGTGCACGGCCGGCGTGGTCGCTCGCCATGGCGATACGCATCTGAGCCCCTCTCGCAGTCGTGGACGAACCTAGTGGACGCGCGTCCCGCTCGCCGATCGGCGGCCGCGACGGCGGGGCCGACGGCGAGGGCTCGGGGTGAAGGCAGATCGTCGACGACGGCGTACTTTCGACTCATCGCCGTTCCGGGGCCATCAGCCCACGGCGGCCGACTCAGATCAGGTCACGTCCCGTCGTCACTACCTAGGAGCATCCATGTCCGAAACCGCTGACACCACTTCCTTCTCCGACCTGGGCCGCGACATGTGGTCCTACCTGACGGGCAAGGAAGCCACGATCGACTACACCCTGGTCGACATGATCGTCGAAGTCCCGCGCTCCACCGGCCCGGACAGCGCTCGAGCCACCTGGAAGCTGAACGGCACCCTGCGCATCACGACATCGGACAAGGACAACCGCGGCGCCACCGACGGTTCACGTGCCTGAAAGAAGTCCTCTGACGTTCGTCGCCGACCTCACCATCGAGGTCGGCGACGAACGAGGGTCGACCACGGCGCACCTGTCGTCGGACGACGACGGGCTTGTCCTGGAGGTCGCTGACCCGGCGACGCTCCTGCGGTGCGTCCCGGGCCGTGGCCTCCGTCGGGACATCCCCTTCTCCGTGCCGTCGGCCCACTTCGCCAACGTCCCGCTCCGGGTCACCTCTCGCGGACACGACCTCGCCCGCGTCCATCTCACGCCCGAGGGCCGCGTGCGCCTGCGTCCGGCCCTGTCCGGCGTTCCGGCGTTCGTCCGCATCGCGGCATCGGTGGCTCCGTTCCGCGTCGCGGACGCCGCGACCATCGCGGGCCTCGTCCTGGTCGCCTTCCTCCTTCGGCGGCGCCGGGCGTCCTGACGTACGACACCGGTCGCGATCAGTACGATAAGAATTTCGAAACATGGGTGTACGGGTGTGGATAACCGCCCGTGAGCAGGTGCGTTGTCGGTGGCTGGTGGTTGACTTCTCACATGGCGACGACCGCACCACCCGCTCCTCCTCGTGGGGGCACCGGACATCCGGTGCCCGCCGGGGTGCGTGCGTTGGGTGTCGGGGTCGGTGAGGTCGCGGGCCGGTCTCTGTTCACGATGGACGCCGCGGCGGCCCGGGAGGCGTTGTGCGAGCTCGCCCGTGTCCGGTCCCGCCTGGATGCGTTGACGCTGGGTGTGGCCGCGCACGCCGACCGGGTCGGGGTCGGTGAGGAGAGCGGGGCCCGGACCACGGGGTCGTGGTGGGCGGTCGCGACGAGGCAGAACCGGCCCACGACCGCGGGGCTGGTCGCGCTGGCCCACGCACTCGAGGACACCTGGACCGTCGCTCGGGGCGGGCTGTGCTGCCGGTGAGGTCTCGATCGAGCAGGCCCGGGTGATCGTGGCTGCCCTCGAGGCGTTGCCCGGTGACCTCGACACCACGGTGCGTGAGCGTGCCGAGGAGGTGATGGTCGCCTACGCCGCCGAGCACGACCCCGCGACGTTACGCATCCTGGGCCACGCGCTGCTCGAGGCCGTGGCCCCCGACCTCGTCGAGGCCGCCGAGCAGTCCCGGCTCGAGAAGGAGGAGGCCACCGCGAGGGCCTCCACCCGGTTGACGATGTCCAAGGACGGCCACGGCAAGGTCTTCGGACGGTTCACGATCCCCGAGGCCCAGGCCGCCATGCTCAAGAAGGCGCTGTGGGCGCTGGCCTCACCACGTCACCGCGCCGCCGCCGCCGTACACGGTGCTGGCGCCGAGACCGAGTCCGGTGTGGCCCGGCCGAGCCCGGAGAAGATGGGCCACGCGTTCTGCGCGCTCATCGAGGCGCTGCCCGCCGACCGCCTCCCGCAGGCCGGCGGGATGGACGCCACCATGTCGGTGATCTGCGAGCTCGCCACCCTGCAGACCGGTCTCGGGTTCGCACGCCTCGACACCGGTGAGCTCATCAGCGCCTCCCAGGCCCGCCGGTTGGCGTGCAACGCCAAGATCCTGCCGATCGTGATGAACGGACCCTCCCAGGTCCTCGACGTCGCCCGCGCCCAACGCTTCCACACCCGACCCATGCGCCACGGTGCGAACGTCCGCGACGGCGGCTGCACCACCGAGGGCTGCGACTGGCCGCCCGGGATGTGCGAGATGCACCACGACGAACCCTGGGCCGAGGGCGGGACCACCGACCTCGACCACGCCCGGCTGCTGTGCCCCCACCACCACCACCGCATCCACGACCCGCGCTACACCCACGAGATCACCACGAACAACAAGGTCCGCTTCCACCGACGCACGTAGGCCGTACCCCCGCACCCGGCCCCACCACACTCACCGCCGAGCCCGGCTGACTCCTCCGCTCGCTCGGCGAGCGTGGACTTCTCGCGGCGCCGCGAGCAGCGCGACATCGCGATCTCCGTCGTCGACCGCTACAACCGCGACGCGGTGATCGTGGTCGGCCGGCCCTTCGGGCACACCCGACCTCAGTGGATCGTGCCGTACGGAGGTCTGATGACCGTCGACGGAGCAGCAAGACAGGTGTTCGCCGACTACGCGTACGGGACACGTCCTCCGGCCCGTAGTTCGGCCCACCGGCGGACGGCGGACGGCGCCTCAGCGCAACGCGATCAGCTCGTCGAGGACGCCGTGGCCGCGGCGCACCACCCCTCGCACGAGATCGTGGCGCCCGTGCCGGACGGGCACCTCGAGGCTCACGAGGATCTGTGTCGCCGTGAGCAGCGCAGCCCCCTCCTGGCCGACCAGGGCGCAGATACGCCCCCACAGCCGGCGTCGGACGGCCTCCAGCAACGGATCCTGAAGGGTCTGCCACACGAGGTTGACGAGATCGGTCGCCCGCGTGCCGCTTCCGGCGTTCCCGATGTCGACGAGGGCGACCACCTGCCCGTCTCGGACCAGGACGTTGGAGGGGTTCAGATCGGTGTGCACCATGTCCGGTGCCTCGGGCGGCGGGGGTAGGTGTGCGCACAGGAGCCGAAGCCGCCCGACCAGGGCCGACACCGCCGAGGAGTACCCCGGGAGTGCGGCGACGGCTGTCGACAAGCCCGGTGCCAGATCCTGACCGTGCTCCTGGCCGGTGGCGAGCCGCCAGGCGTACGACCAGTGGTCGTAGGGCTCGGTGGCCTGGCCCGCCTGGAGCTCGACGATCTCCATCAGCTGGTCGACGAGGAACGGGGTCAACCTCGGCGCCGACGCCGCATCGACGAGGTCCATCAGATGCCACACATGGGTGGTGGTGGCCCCGACCCCGAGCCAGGCCGGGGTGGGGTAGCCGCGCCCGCGCATGTGCTCGGCCACTCGCCGGGCTCGCCACGTCTCCTCCAGGTGGTGGGGGTGCTCCCAGGGCACCGCCTTGAGAACCGCGTGTGCTCCTCCCGCCAGCCGGACGCGCACGGCACCACCGTTGAGGCCTCCGGGCAGACGACCGAGCGGGGTGACGTCCGCCCCGACCTCGTGGGCCACGTCGTCCACGACCTCAGCCGGCAGCTCGTCGTGACCCATGCTCTGCCTCATGCTGTCGGCCGCGCCATCGCCCGATCGTAGGCGGGCGGCCGCCGCCAGCCTCGCGCCGTATCACCACCCGCGGTCCCGTCAGGTCTCGAGCCACTCCCCGCGCCGCATCACCCGCACGACGACAAGGTCGGTGTCGAGGACGACGAGGTCGGCGTACGCGCCCGTCTGCAGCGAGCCGACGTCCTCCAGGCCGAGGGCGCGGGCGGGTACGACGGAGGTCGACCGGACCGCGGCCAGCAGCCCCGCGTCCGGGTCGGCGTCGGGATCAGCGGGGGAGTGCGCGACCGCGAAGCGGAACAGGGCGTCCATCGTGGCCGTGCTGCCGGCGATGGTGTCGGCTCCCGCGAGGCGAGCGACCCCGTCGACCACGTCCACGGCGAGCGCGCCGATCTCGTAGCCGCCGTCCGGCATCCCAGCCGCGGCCATCGCGTCGGTGACGAGCGAGACCCGGTCCGCGCCCGCACGGGCGACGACCTCCCTCAGGAGGGCGGGGTGCAGGTGCACGCCGTCCGTGATCAGCTCGAGCGTGACGCGGTCGTCCTCGACCAGGGCGACGACCGGGCCCGGCTCGCGGTGGTGCACCGGGCGCATCGCGTTGAACAGGTGGGTGGCCACGGTGGCGCCGGCCGCGACCGCGGCCCGCGCCTGGTCGTACGTCGCGTCGGTGTGGCCGACCGCCGCGACCGCCCCCGCCCCGACGACAGCCCGGATCGCGTCGGTCGCCCCGTCGAGCTCGGGCGCGAGGGTCACCATCCGGATCGTCCCGCGGCCCGCCGCGAGCACGGCGCGCACCTCGGCGGGGTCCGGGTCGCGCAGCGTCGACGGCTCGTGCGCCCCGCACCGGCGCGCCGAGAGCCACGGCCCCTCGAGGTGGATCCCGGCCAGCACGCCGTCCTCGACGTGCTCGGACAGCGCACGGACCTGGCCGCAGCAGGTCCTCCGGCGCGGCCGAGACGAGCGAGGCGAGCATCGTGGTCGTGCCGTGCGCGCGGTGCAGGCCCACCGCGGCACCGACCGCCTCCGGTGTCACGTCCGAGAAGCTCGCACCACCGCCCCCGTGCACGTGGGTGTCGACGAAGCCCGGCACCACCGTGGCGTCCGCGAGGTCGACGTCCGCCGGGCCCGGCGCCGGCCCGCCCCCACGGGCCACCACGCGCCCGCCGCCGACCTCGACCCACCCCGGCCGGTGCACCTGCTCACCGTCGACGAGGCACCCTGTCGAGATCAGCACCCCGGCACCGGCCTCACAGCCCCTGCCAGTCCGGCTTGGCCCGGTAGGTCTCGCGGTAGTACCCGGCGAGCTGGAGCCGGCTGGCCGCCGCCTCGTCGAGCAGCACGCTCACGTGCGGATGGTGCTGCAGGATCGTCGCCGGCCACAGGGCGCTGACCGGGCCCTCGGCGAGCTGGTGCACCGCCTGCGCCTTGGCCCGCCCGGTCGCGACGAGCACGACGTGCCGCGCGGCCATGATCGTGGCCAGGCCCTGCGTCAGGCAGTGCGTCGGTACGGCGTCGAGGTCGCCGCCGAAGAACCGGGCGTTGTCGGCCCGGGTCTGGTGGGTCAGCGTCTTGATCCGCGTCCGCGAGGCCAGCGACGAGCCGGGCTCGTTGAAGCCGATGTGCCCGTCGGTGCCGATCCCCAGGATCTGCAGGTCGACGCCGCCTGCGTCCGCGATCGCCTGCTCGTACGCCGCGCACGCCGCCGGGACGTCGGCGGCCGAGCCCGTCCGGCCCCTGCACCGCGCCGGGCGGGATGTCGACGCGCGAGGTGAAGTGCGAGTCGATGACGTTGCGGTAGCGCTCCGGATGGTCCGCGGGCAGCCCGACGTACTCGTCGAGGGTGAACGCCCGCGCGCCGGCGAAGCTGACCTCGCCGGCCTCGTGGCGCGCGACGAGCTCGTCGTAGACCGGCTGCGGCGACGACCCGGTGGCCAGGCCGAGCACGGCGTCCGGCCTGCGCCCCAGCAGGGCGCAGATCTCGTCGGCGGCGAGCCGTCCGATCGAGGCCGCGTCGTCGAGGATGACGATCTCCATCTCAGCGGGTCACCTCCAGCAGGGCGTCGAGCGCGGCGACCTGCTCGTCGCCGGGGTCGCCGGCCCGGTCCGACCCGGCGCGCTGCACCTGGTCGGCCTTGGTGTCCATCGCGACGACGAGCACGATCGGGTTGCGTCCCGGCCGCCTCGACCGCGACGGTGTCCATCGTGACGACGCGGTCGCCGACCTCGACCTCGGCGCCCTCCTCGACGTGGGTGGTGAAGCCCTCGCCCGTCGAGCTCGCACGGTGTCCAGGCCGAGGTGGACCAGCACCCCGACGTTGTCGGCGGTCATCACGACGTACGCGTGCGGCCACAGCTTGACGACGCGGCCGCTCACCGGAGCGAGCGACGGTCGACCTCCTCGCCGGGGCGGGTCGATCGCGACGCCGTGGCCGACGGTGCCGCGGGCGAACGTCGCGTCCGGTACGTCGGACAGGGCGACGACGCGGCCGGCCAGGGGTGCGGCCACCCGCGTCGACGTCGACGCGGACGACGTGCCCGCAGCGGGCGCCGGGGCAGCGGCCGCCGCCGACGACCGGAGCCGGCGCTCGCGCCGGCCGCGACCGGGGCGCCGGCGAGCGCGTCGTTGATGTCGCTCTTGAGCGCGTCGGACCGGGTGCCGAAGACGGCCTGCACGTTGTTGCCGACCTCGATCACGCCGGCGGCGCCGAGCGCGACTTCAGCCGCGCCTTGTCCACCTCGGCGCTGGTCGGCGACCTCGATGCGCAGCCGGGTGATGCAGGCGTCGACGTTGAGCAGGTTCTCCCGGCCGCCGAAGGCCGCGATCAGCTGCTCGGCCCGCTCGCGCGGCGGCCGCGCGCCGGCACCGGCGCCGGACGCCGCGCTCGGCCCCGGCGTCGCCGAGGTTCGCCGCCTGCTCGGCGTCGAACTCGTCGTCGGGCTCGCGACCCGGGGTGCGCATGTTCCAGCGCACGATCGCGAACCGGAACAGTCACGTAGTAGAGCGCCGAAGAACACCAGGCCCATCACGATCAGCAGCGGGACGTTCTTCGCGGCCGGTGCCGTGCCGTAGAGCAGCAGGTCGATCAGGCCGGCCGAGAACGAGAAGCCGAGGTGGATGTCGAGCAGGTAGGCGATCGCCAGGCGACAGCCCGGTCAGCACGCGCGTGGATGACGTAGAGCGGGAACGCCACGAACATGAACGCGAACTCGAGCGGCTCGGTGACCCCGGTGAGGAAGGCGGTCAGCCCGGCGGCCGAGAGGATGCCGACGGCGAGCTTGCGCTGGCCGGGCCGCGCGACGTGGATCATCGCCAGCGCGGCGGCGGGCAGGCCGAACATCAGGATCGGGTAGAAGCCCGAGGTGAGCAGCCCCGCGCTCGGGTCGCCCGCGGCGAAGCGGGTGAGCTCGCCGGTGACGACGCCGTCGGCGCCCGGCGTAGTCGCCGTAGATGAACCACACGTAGGTGTTGACGATGTGGTGCAGCCCGAGCGGGATCAGCATCCGGTTGACGAAGCCGTAGACGAACGCGCCGAGCGCGCCGGAGCCGCCGATGAACTCGCCGACCGAGGTCAGCCCGGCGTCGAAGAGCGGGTAGAAGTAGCTCAGCGCGAAGCCGAGGAACAGGCTGGCCAGCGACACCACGATCGGCACGAACCGGCGGCCGCCGAAGAAGCCGAGGTACGCCGGCAGCTCGATGTTGTGGTAGCGGTCGAACAGCTACGCCGTGAGCAGGCCGACCACGATCCCGGCGAAGACGCTGTAGTTGATCATCGCCTGCTCGCCGGCGGCGTCCGTGACGCCGTCGAGCACGATCGGGGACATCGACTCGAAGACCGCCGCGATCACCAGGTAGCCGGCGACCGCGGCCAGCGCCGTCGACCCGTCGGCCTTGCGGGCGAACCCGATGGCGACGCCGACCGCGAACAGCAGCGGCAGGTTGGCGAAGACGGCGTCGCCGGCCGCGCTCATGGCCTCGAAGAAGGCGCCGATGACCGGCGCGTTGATCTGGCCCAGCAGGTCGGGCTGGCCGAGCCGCAGCAGGATGCCGGCCGCCGGCAGCAGGGCGATCGGCAGCATCAGGCTCTTGCCGAGTCGCTGCAGCTGGGCGAAGCCGGGGATGCGCAGGCGGGACGGCCTGGTCCCGGCCGTCCCGTTCTGGCTCGGCGTGGTCGAGGTGGTCGTCATCGGTGTCCTCCGCAGGGTCTGTTCCGTCGCGGTCAGATTGGCATAGACCAATCTGGTCCGAGCAAGGGTTCTCGTGGCCTGTCTCACATATTGGTCTAGGCCAATGCGCTAGCCTCAGCGGCGTGAAGGTGCCGAAGTACTACCGGGTCAAGCGCGACATCCTCGAGCTCACCGTCGACCTGGCCCCCGGCTCACCGGTGCCGACCGAGCGCGAGCTGGCCGAGCGCTTCGCGACGTCGCGCACGACGGTGCGCCAGGCGATCGCCGAGCTCGTCGTCGACGGGCGTCTGGAGCGGACCCAGGGCAGGGGCACCTTCGTGGCGCAGCCCAAGCTGATGCAGGTCCGCCAGCTCACGTCGTTCTCCCAGGACCTCTCCTCGGAGGGGTGGCGACCCGGCAGCGTCGTGCTGCGCATCGCCGAGGAGCCGGCGAGCCGGGCGGCCGCCGCCGCGCTGGAGGTCCCCGAGGGGCAGAGGCTGCACGTGGTCGAGCGCGTCCGCACCGCCGCCGACGAGCCGATCGCCCACGAGGTCGCGCACCTGTGCGGTGACCGTCCCCGGCTGGCCGAGGAGCTCGAGGCCCGCGGGTCGCTCTACGACACGCTGCGCGAGGCGTACGGCGTCCAGCTCGACGTCGTCGTCGACACCGTCGAGACCGCGCTCGCGGACCCGGTCCAGGCCGAGCTCCTCGGCGTCGACACCGGCCTGCCGGTGCTGCTCGTGCACCGCACCGCCTGGGACGTCGAGGGCCGCCCGGTCGAGTGGACCCGCTCGGTCTTCCGCGGCGACCGGTTCCGCTTCGTCGCCCGTCAGCGTCTCGACCGCTGAGGGCCAGGTCCGCGCGGCTCCGTCAGCGGGGCAGGGAGCTGGCGCGCCATCCGCCGGGGCCGTGGGAGAGCGGGGCGCGGTGGCGCCGCGCCGGCCGCGACCACTCCGGCGTACGCCGGGGCGCGGCGGGCTCGCCGCCGCCCAGCGAGCCCAGCACCGCCACGAGCGCGGCGATCTCCTCGGGCGTGGCATCGCCGCGCACCACGCGGAGGAACGGCGCCTGCTCGACCTCGGACTCCTCGGTCACAGTGGGATGTTCCCGTGCTTCTTGGGAGGGAGGACCTCGCGCTTGGAGCGCAGCAGGCGCAGGGCGCGGATGATCTCGACGCGGGTCTCGTGGGGGTGGATGACGGCGTCGACGTAGCCGCGCTCGGCCGCGACGTAGGGGTTGGCCAGCGTCGTCTCGTAGTCGTCGATCAGCTCGGCGCGACGCCCCTCGACGTCACCGCCCTCGTCGGCGAGCTCGGCCAGCTCCTTGCGGTGCAGGATGTTGGCCGCCCCCTGGGCGCCCATCACCGCGATCTGCGCGGTCGGCCAGGCCAGGTTGAGGTCGGCGCCGAGGTGCTTGGAGCCCATCACGTCGTAGGCGCCGCCGTAGGCCTTGCGGGTGATCACGGTGACCAGCGGGACGGTCGCCTCGGCGTAGGCGTAGATCAGCTTGGCGCCGCGGCGGATGATGCCGTTCCACTCCTGGTCGGTGCCGGGCAGGAAGCCGGGCACGTCGACGAAGGTCAGCACCGGGCACGTTGAAGGCGTCGCAGGTGCGCACGAAGCGCGCCGCCTTCTCGGAGGCATCGATGTCGAGGGTGCCGGCGAACTGCATCGGCTGGTTGGCCACCACGCCCACCGGACGACCCTCGACGCGGCCGAAGCCGACCACGAGGTTGGGCGCGAAGAGCTCCTGGACCTCGAGGAAGTCCTGGTCGTCGAGGACGGCGGTGACCGCGTCGCGCATGTCGTAGGGCTGGTTGGGCGAGTCCGGGATGAGGGTGTCCAGCTCGCGGTCGAGGTCGCCGACCTCGAGGTCGACCGGCTCGTCGTAGGACGGGGCCTCGTCGAGGTTGTTCTGCGGCAGGAAGCCCAGCAGCGACTTGACGTACTCGATCGCGTCGGCCTCGTCGGAGCCCATGTAGTGGGCGTTGCCCGACTTGGTGTTGTGCGTGCGTGCGCCGCCGAGGTCCTCCATCGAGACGTCCTCGCCGGTGACGGTCTTGATCACGTCGGGCCCGGTGATGAACATGTTGGAGGTCCCGTCGACCATCACCGTGAAGTCGGTGACGGCGGGGGAGTAGACGTGACCGCCGGCGCAGGAGCCCATGATCAGGCTGATCTGCGGGATGACGCCCGAGGCGTGGACGTTGCGGCGGAAGATCTCGCCGTACAGCCCCAGCGAGACGACGCCCTCCTGGATCCGGGCGCCGGCGCCCTCGTTGATGCCGACGATGGGGCACCCGGTCCGGACCGCGAGGTCCATCACCTTGCAGATCTTCTCGCCGTAGACCTCGCCCAGCGATCCGCCGAAGACGGTGAAGTCCTGGCTGAACACGCAGACCTGGCGGCCCTCGACGGTGCCGTAACCGGTGATCACGCCGTCGCCGTAGGGCCGGTTCTTCTCCAGGCCGAACGCGGTCGAGCGGTGCCGGGCCAGCTCGTCGAGCTCGACGAACGAGCCCTCGTCGAAGAGCATCTCGATGCGCTCGCGCGCGCTCTGGCGACCCTTGGCGTGCTGCTTCTCGATCGCCTTCTCCGAGCCGGCGTTGACCGCCTGCTCGAGGCGGCGGTCCAGGTCGGCGAGCTTGCCGGCGGTGGTGTGGATGTCGAGGTCGTCCGGGACCTCGGTGCCTTCTCCGGGCTGAGCAGTCACGCGGGGCGGCCTCCTGATCGGGCGTACGGGGCGATGAGCGGTGCTACGACGAGCAGGGCTGTCAATCAAGCAGGGCTGTCGATCGAGCAGGGCTGTCAATGTAGTGCCCGTGAGTGACGAGGTGACCCCGAGGCCGGACCGGCCGCCGCTCGACGCCGGGAGGCTCGCCGGGCTCGCGGCGTCGCTGCCCGGGCTGAGCCTGCACGTCGTCGACGAGACGACCTCGACCAACGCCCTGGCTGCCGGGCTCGCGCGCGACGGGGCCCCCGAGGGGCTCGTGGTGCTCGCCGAGCACCAGAGCGCGGGCCGCGGCCGCCTGGACCGCGGGTGGACGAGCCCCCGGGGCGCCTCGCTGATCCTCTCGCTCGTGCTGCGCCCGACGGTGCCGCCCGAGGCGTGGCCGTGGTTGCCCCTCCTGGCCGGCTACGCGACGGCGACCGCGCTCGCCGCGGCGGGTCACCACGCCGGGGTCAAGTGGCCCAACGACGTGCTCGGTGACCCGGGCCGCGGCGAGCGCAAGCTGGCCGGCATCCTCGTCGAGCGGGTCGAGACGCCCGCGGGGGCCGCGGCCGTGGTCGGGATCGGCCTGAACGTCGACCTGCGCCCCGACGAGCTGCCCGTGGACACCGCCACCTCGCTCGCGATCGAGGCCGGACGCGCGGTCGACCGGCTCGACGTCCTCGGCCCCGTGCTGGCGCGGCTGTGGGCGACGTACGGGACCTGGCACGCCGAGGTGCTCGCGCGCCCCCACGCGCCCACCGCACTCGCCACGGCGTACGCCGGCGCCTGCGTCACCGTCGGGCGCGCGGTGCGCGTCGAGCTGCCCCACGGCCGACCGCTGAGCGGGACGGCCCGCACCGTCGACGCCGGCGGGCGGCTGGTCGTGCGCACCGACGACGGACGCGACGTGGCCGTCTCGGCGGGCGACGTGGTGCACGTGCGGCCCCGGGGCTGAGAGACTGTCCCCGTGGCGATCAAGGCGCGTGACCTCAACGACGGGGAGAGCGTGGTGTTCTCGGTGCGGACCCACCCCAAGGCCCTCCTCCTCCCGGTGCTCACCCTCGTCCTCCTGCTCGCGGTGGGCGTGGTCGCCGAGATCCTGCTCGACGACGCCGTGGTCGGCTGGGTCGTGTGGGCCCTGGTGATCGTCGGGGCGGCGTGGCGCTTCGGGTGGCCCCTGCTGGAGTGGCTCACCTCGACCTACACCGTCACCGACCGACGACTGATCACCCGACACGGCGTCATCACCCAGCGGGGCCACGACATCCCGCTGTCGCGGATCAGTGACGTGGCCTACGAGCTCGACCTCGTCGACCGGGTGCTCGGCTGCGGCACCCTGGTCATCAGTGACGCCAGCACCCACGGCCGGGTCGAGCTGCACGACATCCCCGACGTCCGCACCGCCCAGCGCCAGCTCAACGACCTCCTGCACGACCTCCACGGCACCCCGCGCGGGCGCGAGGAGGGTCACTGAACGCCCCGGGGCCCGACGGCCGCCCGACGGCCGCTGCCCGACGGCCTGCCCGCCCCGGAGGACTCGGTCGAGCGAGGCGTGCTCGCCGGCGACCCGGTCCTCGACATCGACGACCTCGCCCGCGAGGCCGGGCTGAGCGCCCAGCGCGCCCGTCGGCTCTGGCGGGCCCTCGGGTTCCCCGAGCACGGCAGCGCCCGGGCGTTCACCCAGGTCGACGCGGACGCGTTCGCCACGCTGGTCGGCGCCGTCGACGGCGGTCTCCTCGACTTCGACCTCGCGGTCGCCACGACCCGGGCGCTGGGCCAGACGATGTCGCGCCTGGCCGACTGGCAGGTCGGCACCCTGCTGCACCGCATCGAGGAGATCGAGGAGGACCACCTCGACGGTGTCCACGACGCGGGACCGGACGACGCACCCGCAGCAGGACCCGGTCGCCGACGAGGTCAGCGCGACGGTCCTGGCCGACCGTGCCGAGGCCGCCGCCGTGCTCGTGAGCGAGCTCAGCAGCACCTTCGAGGACATGATGGTCTACACCTGGCGGCGTCACCTCGCGGCGGCGGTGGCCCGGATCGAGGCCCTCGGCGCCAACGAGGAGGACCTCCACACGACCGAGGTCACGGTCGGCTTCGCCGACATCGTCAGCTTCACGGCGCTGTCCAACCAGATCTCGCGCGGCGAGATCGGTGACCTCGTGGAGGTCTTCGAGTCCCGCTGCGCCGAGGTGGTGGCGCTCCAGCAGGGCCGGGTCGTCAAGTCCCTCGGGGACTCGGTGCTGTTCGTGAACTCCGACGCGATCAGCGCCTACGACACCGCCGAGGGCATCATCAACGTCATCGGTCGCGACCCGCGGATGCCCGACGTCCGGGTCGGCCTGGCCAGCGGGTCGGTCGTGCTGCGTCTCGGCGACGTGTTCGGGCCGCCCGTCAACCTCGCCTCGCGCCTGACCGCCGTGGCCCGCCGCAACCGGATCATCATCGACGCCGAGACCGGCTCCCGCCTGCCCGAGGACCAGTTCGAGACCCGACGGCTCCCGGCCCGCCCGGTACGCGGGTTCGGCCTGCTCGAGCCGCTCACCGTCCGCCGGCACTGAGGCCTGAACCCCAGCACCCCCCGTACCGGCCGGTGGGCCAGACCGCGCCGACGACTTTCCCCGTTCGCCTGATGCGAAACATCGCGGCCACCTAGGTTTCGCTGCGTGTACAGGATCCAGGACGTGACGCTCGATCCCGAGCGACGGCAGGTGTGGAAGGGCGACGACCCCGTACGCCTGTCCCGCAAGGAGTTCGACCTGCTGCACGCGCTCATCCGGCGCAGCGGCGAGATCGTCTCGCGCGAGCAGCTGATGCGCGAGGTCTGGCACACGACGTTCTGGACGTCCTCGAAGACCATCGACGTGCACCTGGGCTGGTTGCGCCGCAAGATCGGCGACGACCCGCGTCGACCGCACCTGATCACCACGCTGCGCGGGCGGGGCCTGCGCTTCGAGCCCGGCGTGCCGGCCTCCAGCAGCGTCCGCGGGGTCCGCAAGGCCTAGGAGGCCGCAGGACCCGCCCCCGGGCATGGCCTAGGGTCTCTGCGTGCCCGAGCCAGCGCCCGTCCTCGCCGTCGTCGGGGGCGGCCAGCTGGCCCGCATGATGGCCGAGCCGGCCGCCGCGATGGGGCTCCCGCTGCGTCTGCTCGCCGAGGCCGACGGCGTCTCGGCGGCCCAGGTGATCGGTGACCACACGGTCGGCGACTACCGCGACCTCGACACCCTGCGCGCGCTGACCGCCGGCTGCGCCGCCGTCACGTTCGACCACGAGCACGTGCCGACGGCGCACCTGCACGCCCTGGCCGCCGACGGCCTGGCCGTCCATCCCGGCCCCGACGCCCTCGTCCACGCCCAGGACAAGTCCGTGATGCGCACCCGGCTCACCGCGCTCGGCGTGCCCTGCCCGCGACACGCGCTCGTGCTCGACGTCACCGCGGTCGAGGCCTTCGGCTTCCCCTGCGTGCTGAAGACCACCCGCGGCGGGTACGACGGCAAGGGCGTGTGGTTCGTGCGCGTCGGCCGCCGACTGCGCGGAGCCGTTCCGCGTCGCGGCCGAGTCCGGGGTGGCGCTGCTCGCCGAGGAGCTCGTCGACTTCCGCCGCGAGCTCTCGGCGCTCGTGGCCCGCTCGCCGAGCGGCCAGGCCGCGGCGTACCCCGTGGTGGCCTCGACCCAGCGCGACGGGATCTGCCACGAGGTGGTCGCGCCCGCGCCCGACCTCGACCCCGACCTCGCCGTCGAGGCCCAGCGGGTGGCCCTGCGGATCGCCGGCGAGCTCGGCGTGACCGGCGTCCTCGCCGTCGAGCTCTTCGAGACCCACGACGGCCGGATCCTGGTCAACGAGCTGGCGATGCGCCCGCACAACACCGGGCACTGGACCCAGGACGGTGCGGTGACCTCGCAGTTCGAGAACCACCTGCGGGCCGTGCTCGACCTGCCGCTCGGCTCGCCGGTGGCGCGCGAGCGCTGGACGGTGATGGTCAACATCCTCGGCGGGCCCGAGGACCCCGACGGGGCACCGGTGGGTCGGCTCTTCGACGGCTACCCGCACGCGTTGGCGCGCGACCCGTTCCTGCGGGTGCACCTCTACGGCAAGGACCTCCGCCCGGGCCGCAAGGTGGGCCACGTCAACGCCTACGGCGACGACCTCGAGGACTGCCTGGAGCGCGCCCGGCACGCCGCGGCGTGGTTCCGCGGCGACCTCGGCAACGAGAGCGAGTGAGCGATGAGCGACCAGATGAGCGAGCAGATGAGCGAGCAGCAGGCCGGCCCCCGGGTCGGGATCGTGATGGGCTCCGACTCCGACTGGCCGGTGATGCGTGCGGCCGCCGAGGCCCTCGACGAGCTCGCGCGTGGCCTGGGAGGCCGACGTCGTCTCGGCGCACCGGATGCCCGAGGAGATGCTGGCCTGGGGCAAGGCCGCGGCCGGGCGCGGTGTCGAGGTCGTCGTCGCCGGCGCCGGCGGCGCCGCGCACCTGCCCGGCATGCTGGCCGCCGTCACGCCGCTCCCGGTCATCGGGGTGCCGGTGCCGCTGGCCCACCTCGACGGCATGGACTCGCTGCTCTCGATCGTGCAGATGCCGGCCGGCGTGCCGGTCGCGACGGTCTCGATCGGTGGCGCCCGCAACGCGGGCCTGCTCGCCGCGCGCATCCTCGGGGTCGCCGACCTCGCGCTGCGTGAGCGGATGACGGCGTTCCAGGCCGCCCTCAAGGCGTCGGCGAAGGAGAAGGGCGCAGCAGTGCGAGGAGATCGTGGCGACCGACGTACCGGCTTCTGACGTCGCGAGCCGCGACGCAGGGACTGCGGGGACCGGCCGTCTGGTCGGCCTCGACGTCGCCCGCTGCCTGGCCCTGCTGGGCATGGTCGCCACCCACGTCCTGGAAGGACGGACCCCGGACGGCGAGCTGGCGGCCGCGCAGTGGCTGGCCGGCGGGCGGGCCTCGGCGCTGTTCGCGGTCCTGCTCGGGGTCTCCCTCGCCCTGGTCACCGGCGGTCGCCGACGGCACGGCGGCGTCGCGCTGGGTCGTGACGCGGCCGGGCTGGTCGTCCGGGCCGCGCTGGTCGCCGCGCTGGGTCTCGCGCTCGGCGACCTCGAGACGTCGATCGCGGTGATCCTGACCTACTACGGCGTGGTCATGCTGCTCGCGCTGCCGTTCCTCGCGGTGCCCGGCAGGTGGCTGCTCGCGATCGCCGTGGGCTGGGCGGTGGCCGAGCCGGTCCTCTCGCAGCTCGTGCGTCCGCTGCTGCCCGATCGGCAGTTCGCCAGCCCCGCCCTCGACCAGCTCGCCGAACCGGGGCGGCTGCTGGCCGAGCTGACCTTCACCGGCTACTACCCGGCCGTGGGCTGGCTGGCCTACGCGCTGCTCGGGATGGGCCTGGGCCGCCTCGACCTGCGGCGTACGACGGTCGCCGTGCGGCTGCTGGTGGTCGGCCTGGTCGACGCGCCGTCGGCGCGACGGTGCTCTCGGGCGTGCTCACCGCCCGCGCCGGCTTCACGGCCGAGGAGCTCGACGGGATCGCCACCGGCATGTTCGGCCAGACCCCCACCGACGACGGGTGGCGCTGGCTCCTCGTCGTCGCCCCGCACAGCACGACGCCCTTCGACCTCGCCCAGACGGGCGGCTCGGCCCTGGCCGTGATCGGTGGGTGCCTGCTGCTCGTCGCGGCGGTCCGCAGGCGGGCGCCGGGCGGGGAGCGGGTGCTGGCCGTGGCCTTCGGCGCCGGCACCGCGACCCTGAGCCTGTACGCGCTGCACGTCGTCATGCGCACCGAGGCGGTCTGGCCGGCCGAGGAGCCGGACTCGTTCCGGTGGCACCTGCTGGTGCTGCTGTGGATCGGGGCGGCCCTGGTCGCCCTGGGCCGGCGCGGGCCGCTCGAGACGGTCGTCGGGTTCGTGCCACGACTGGTCGCCGGTCGGTCGACACGTTCCTCCCCGACGACCTGAGCGTGGCGGGTGGGACCCCTGCGCCCGCCTGTGGGGGGTTCGGACCGGATGGCCGACGCGGTCAGCCCGCGCGGCGCCACTCGATCGCGGGACAGGTGTCCATCACCATCGGTACGCCGGCGGCGAGCGTCCGGTCGAAGGCCGACTCGTCCACGACGCCGAGCTGGAGCCAGACCCCGCGGGCGCCGACCGCCACGGCCTGGTCGGCGAACTGCCCCGCGGACTCGGAGCGGCGGAAGACGTCGACCACGTCGATCTCGAACGGCACGTCGGCGAGGGTGGCGTAGCCCTGCTCCCCGAGCACGACGGGGGCGTCGGGGTGGACGGGCACGATCCGCTTGCCGCGCTGCTGGAGCAGGCTCGCGATGCTGTACGCCGTACGGCCCGGGTCGCCGGAGAGGCCCACGACCGCCCAGGTCTCGCACTCCTCGAGCATCAGCCGCACCGCGGCCTGGTCCTGCCACTGGCCGGCGCCCCGGCCCGGTCCTGAGGTCATGGGTCCGAACCTAGCAACGCGGCGCCCGCCCGCGCTGCCGGACGTCTCGCACCGCCAGCGCGAGCGGGGCGCAGAGCACCACCGCGATCACGGTGCACACCGCCACCGCACCGTCGTCGTTGCCGTCGATGCTGACCGCGAGGCTCCACAGTCCGAGTGCGGCCAGGACGACGCTGGCCGCGACGCACGCCGCACCCGCGCCGCGGGTCGCCGCCCGCGGGCGACCCGCTGGTCGGGCGAGCCAGGCGAGGACCAGCAGGACGGTCACGGCGAGCAGCGCGGGCACCGCGAGCAGCACCACGGAGAGCCAGGCCATCGGGTCGACGACGGCGGCGTACCCGGTCAGGCAGACCAGGACGAGCACCACGCACACGGCGCCGGCGACGCCGGTGCGGCTGCCGACCGAGGATCGCAGCGGGGCCTCGGGCATCGTGTCCTCCTCGTGTGGCCGGGGTGCCACGGGTGCGGCCCAGCCTGGCCGCGGCGTCCCCGGACCGCCTGAGCCCGCGGGCTCAACCCGACCGGCCTAGGCTGGACCCGCCATGCCTGCTGCCACCGACCACCGCCCCCGACGCACCTTCGCCGTCATCAGCCACCCCGACGCGGGGAAGTCCACCCTGACCGAGGCCCTCGCCCTGCACGCGCGCGCGCTCGTCGAGGCCGGGGCCGTGCACGGCAAGGCCGGGCGCAAGGCGACGGTCTCGGACTGGATGGACATGGAGAAGGCGCGCGGGATCTCGATCACCTCCGCCGCCCTGCAGTTCGAGTACGACGACCACGTGATCAACCTCGTCGACACCCCCGGCCACGCCGACTTCTCCGAGGACACCTACCGGGTGCTCTCCGCCGTGGACTCCGCGGTGATGCTCGTCGACGCCGCGCGGGGCCTGGAGCCCCAGACGCTCAAGCTCTTCCAGGTCTGCGCGCGCCGCGGCATCCCGGTCATCACGGTGATCAACAAGTGGGACCGCGTCGGCCTGGACGCCCTCGCGCTGCTCGACGAGATCGAGCAGCGCATCGGCCTGCGCCCGACCCCGCTGACCTGGCCGGTCGGCGAGGCCGGGGACTTCCACGGCGTGCTGGACCGCCGTACCGGCGAGTTCGTGCAGTACTCCCGCAGCGCCGGCGGAGCGACCCGCGCCCCCGAGGTCCACCACGAGCCGGCCGCGGCCGCCGCGCTCGTCGGCAAGCCGTGGGACGAGGCGGTCGAGGGCCACGAGCTGCTCGGCGCCGACGGGGCCGACCACGACCAGGAGCTGTTCCTGGCCGGGCGCACGACCCCGGTGCTCTTCGCCTCCGCGCTGCTCAACTTCGGCGTCGCGCCCCTGCTGGACCTGCTGCTGGCCATCGCACCCGGCCCGGGCCCGACCCCGGCGGCGGACGGGGGCGAGCGCGAGGTCGACGACGACTTCAGCGCGTTCGTCTTCAAGGTGCAGTCCGGCCTCGATGCCAACCACCGCGACCGGCTCGCGTACGCGCGGGTCTGCTCCGGGGTCTTCGAGCGCGGGATGATCGTCAAGCACGGCACGACGAACCGGCCGTTCGCGACGAAGTACGCGCAGACCGTCTTCGGGCGCGAGCGCGAGTCGGTCGAGCGGGCCTATCCCGGCGACATCGTCGGTCTCGTCAACGCCAACAGCCTGCGGGTGGGCGACACGATCTACGCCGGCCCCGCCGTGCAGTACCCGCCGATCGAGTCCTTCGCCCCCGAGCACTTCGTCTCCGCGCGGGTCACCGACACCAGCCGCTGGAAGCAGTTCCGCAAGGGCATCGACCAGATCGACCAGGAGGGCGTGGTCCAGGTCCTGCGCTCGGACCTGCGCGGCGTGCAGTCACCCGTGCTCGGCGCCGTCGGACCGATGCAGTTCGAGGTCGTCCAGGCCCGGATGGAGAGCGAGTACGGCGCCCCGGTCGTGCTCGACCACCTCGCCTACTCGATCGCGCGGGTCGTCGCCGCCGACCAGGTCGACCTCGCGACCGGCCTGCGCGGCGTCGAGCTGCTGACCCGCTCCGACGGCACGCACCTGCTGCTCTTCCCCGACAAGTGGCGCATCGCCTCGGTGCAGCGCGAGCGTCCCGAGCTGGTGCTGACCACGCTCACCGGCAGCGCCGACTAGCGGCCCCGCGGTGACGCCGCGACGTACACCGTGCACGACGAGACGCCGCCGGTGATCTCGTTGTCGAAGTCGACCCGCTCCGCGCGGGCGGTGGCGAAGACGAGCCCGAGGCGGTCGGTGACGCGGTCGTCGGGCAGGTCGTCGGACCACAGCGCGAGCACCCCGTCGTCGGCGAGCGCGTCGCTCGCGGCCCGGAGGCCGGCCTCGGAGTAGAAGTCACCGTGGGCGGGGTCGAGGAGGTGCGCGGGGGAGTGGTCGATGTCGACCAGCCACACGTCCCAGCCGGTGCCGAGGCTGCGGTCGCGGACGCCGGCGAAGAAGTCGGCCTCCCGCAGCTCGCACCGCGGGTCGGTGGCGAGGCCCGCGGTCTGCGGCACGAGGTCGCGGCGGTGCCAGTCGATGACCGCGCCGGTCAGCTCGACCACGAGCAGGTCTGCGACCCGGTCGTCGCGCAGCGCCTCGTGCGCGGTGAACCCCAGCCCGAGCCCGGCCACGAGCACGCGCAGCGACTCGCGGGTCGTCGCGGCGAGCCCGAGCGTGGCCAGGGCGACCTCGGTGGCGGTGAACTGGCTGGTCATCAGGAACTCGTCGCCGAGTCGCACCTCGTGGACCCACCGCTGCGTGACCCGGTCCCAGCGGCGCCGCAGGCTGATCTCGCCCGCCGGTGTCCAGGCGAAGTCGATCTCCTCGTAGGGCAGGGGGGTCACGGGCGCAGTCAAGCAGCAGTCGTCGTACACCGGCGGGCAGAAGTGGTGCGCCGTACGCCAGGGAACGCATCGCCGCAGGTCAGAGGCCTGTGCGCCGGCCCTTTTGGGTCGATGTCCGACTTCTGCCCGTCGGTGTACGAAGCACCGGCTGGAACGCCCTGTTACTCGCGAGTAGGATGGGTCCCATGAACGACTTCCCCCTGTTCGCGCTGTCCGAGGAGCACCAGGCCATCCGCGAGGCCGTGCGCGCCGTGTGCACCGACAAGGTCGCGCCGTACGCCGCGGCGGTCGACGAGGAGGCGCGCTACCCCCAGGAGGCGGCCGACGCCCTCGCGGCCTCGGACTTCCACGCCCCGCACGTCCCCGAGGCCTACGGCGGCGCCGGCGCCGACGCCCTCGCGACCTGCCTGGTCATCGAGGAGGTCGCGCGCGCCGACGTCTCGGCCTCGTTGATCCCCGCGGTCAACAAGCTCGGCTCGCTCCCGGTGATGATCGGGGGCAGCGAGGCGCTGAAGCAGACGTACCTGACCAGGCTCGCCGCGGGGGAGGGCGGCTTCTCCTACTGCCTCTCCGAGCCCGACGCCGGCTCCGACGCCGCTGCGATGAAGACCCGCGCGGTGCGCGACGGTGACGACTGGGTCCTCGACGGGGTCAAGCGCTGGATCACCAACGCCGGCGTCAGCGAGTTCTACACCGTCCTCGCGGTCACCGACCCCGCGAAGAAGACCCGCGGCATCACCGCCTTCGTCGTCGAGAAGTCCGACGAGGGCGTCAGCTTCGGCGCCCCGGAGAAGAAGCTCGGGATCAAGGGCTCACCGACGCGCGAGGTCTACTTCGACGCGGTCCGCCTCCCCGGCGACCGGATGATCGGCGAGGAGGGCCAGGGCTTCGACCTGGCCATGAAGACCCTCGACCACACCCGGATCACGATCGCCGCGCAGGCCGTCGGCGTCGCCCAGGGAGCGCTGGACTACGCCCTGGACTACGCGCGCGAGCGCGAGCAGTTCGGCAAGGCGATCGCCGAGTTCCAGGGCCTGCAGTTCATGCTCGCCGACATGGGGATGAAGATCGAGGCCGCCCGCCAGCTGACGTACGCCGCCGCCGGCCGCTCCGAGCGCGGCGACCCGGACCTGACGTTCTTCGGCTCCGCGGCCAAGTGCTTCGCCTCCGACGTCGCGATGGAGGTCACCACCAACGCGGTGCAGGTCCTCGGCGGCTACGGCTTCACCCGCGACTACCCGGTCGAGCGGATGATGCGCGACGCCAAGATCACCCAGATCTACGAGGGCACCAACCAGGTGCAGCGCATCGTGATGGCCCGCCAGCTCCTGGCCGGGGTGCAGTCGCAGCTCTGAGGCGTGACGCCGTCGACGCGACGGACCGCGGCAGCGGCGGGGACGGTCCGCGTCGGCGTGTGTCACCATCGACCCGTGTCCACCTCCCCGGCAGCACCGGGCCCGGGCCCCGGCGTACCGCAGGTGCTCTTCGCGTGCGTGCGCAACGGCGGCCGCTCGGTGATCGGTCGCGTGCTGGCCGAGCACTACGCCGGCGGCCGCGTCGTCGCGGTCTCGGCCGGCACCCAGCCGGGGGAGCGCGTCCACCCCGAGGTCGCCACCCTCCTCGAGCAGCTCGGTCTGGACACCTCCGCGGAGCACCCGACCCTGCTCACCCGCGAGACGGTCGCCGCCAGCACCGTGGCCGTCACGCTGGGGTGCGGAGAGGAGTGTCCGTTCGTGCCGGGCGTCCCGGTCGTGGACTGGCCCGTCGCCGACCCGGGTGGGCAGGACGAGGCCGGAGTACGCCGGGTCGTGGCCGATCTCGACGTCCGGGTCCGGGCCCTGCTGGTCGAGCTGGTGCCCGACCTGACCCTGCCGCCCTCGGTGCTCACCGGTCGCTGAGCCCGGGTGTCGCGCCCGCGCCGGCGCCGTCGTCCACGTCCGTCGCCACGCCTCCTCCTCACCTCCACGCGTGGTCGGTGTCGGCGGCGACGGCGGGGATGAAGACCGCACGAAGGCCGAGCTGGCGCAGCTCGGCCCAGCCCGGCTGCCGGTCCGGGCCCCCGGCGCGGTCAGCGAGCAGGCTCGGCGCGCAACGCGATCGCGAGCGCAGCGGCCGCGAGGACCGCGAGGACGACCAGCCCCGCGGTGTGCGAGCCCGACAGCGACAGCGAGAGCGCCGGGACGAGGGGGGCGATCGCGGCCGAGGTGATGGTCGCCGACTGGGCCGTGCCCTGGATCCGGCCGAGCTGGGCGGTGCCGAAGGTGCGCGCCCACACCGTTCCGTTGGTCACGCCGACGGCGCCCATGGCGAGCCCGAGCACGGCGAAGGCGGCGTACGCCGCGGGCGCGGCGGGCACGAGCAGCACCAGGGTCGAGAGGAGCTCGAGGCTGCTCAGCACGAGCAGGGCGGTGCGGGTCGAGACCCGGTCGAGCACGAGGCCGGCCAGCACCACGCCGCCGGCGGCGGTGACGCCGAGCAGGCCGACGGCGGTGCCGGCGGCGAGGAAGCCGATGCCGCGCTCGGAGAGGATCGAGACGGCGTGGAAGGTGATCGCGGTGCCGATCAGGGGTGGGGCGGCGAGGACGAGCAGCAGCCTCGCCGCGGTGGCCGACGGCAGGTCGGGCAGCCCGGCACGCGTGCGGCGTACCGGTGAGGGGAACCTCGTCCCACCGGCACCTTCTCCGGTGTGGTCGCCGGCGTCGCCCGTCGTCGTCCGACCGACCGGGGTGTCACGAGGCAGCCCGGGCCGCACCGCGAACCCGAGAGGCAGGATCACGACGAGCACCGCGAGCCCGAGGACCTGGTAGGCGTGGCGCCACCCGACCGCGACGATGAGCAGCGCGACGAGCGGGGGCAGCGCGATGGAGGCCGCCGTCACCCCCAGGTTCGCCACGGCGACCGCCTGTCCGCGGCGCCGTTCGAAGCTGCGGGCGACCAGCAGTGTCCCGACGAGCGGGAAGGAGCCCTGCCCCGAGGTCCGCAGCAGCGCGAGCGCGAGGAAGGCCACCACGGTGCCGGTGGCGACGCTGGCCAGCCCGCAGGCCGCTGCGAGCACGAGGGCGACCACGACCCAGGCAACGCGCAGCCCGCTGCGGTCGACCACGCGACCGAGTCCGAGCATGGCCGAGGCGGAGACGATCGTGCCGGCGGCGTACAGGGCGGAGAACGCGGTCCGCGAGATCCCGGTGCCGGCCAGGAACTCGTCGACGAAGACCGAGATCAGGAACGACTGACCGGGCGACGAGGCGGCGAACGCGACCGTGGCCAGCGCGAGGACCCGCAGCTGGTGGGGCCGGTAGCGCGTGGGGTCGAAGCCGGCCGGCGACGCGCTCACGCTGCTCCTCGGACGGGGTGGGGGGTGGTACCAGTCAAGCACCGTCGCGGCGCCGGCCCACGCTGACCCGGTTTGCTCGCACGTTTGCCGCACCGGCCCTGACCCTCCACAGTGGGCCGGGTGAGCACCAACACCCGCGTCATCAAGGCCACCCCGGCCCAGGTCTGGGCCGTGCTGGCCGACGGGTGGCTCTACCCCTCGTGGGTGGTCGGCGCCTCGCGGATGCGTGAGGTCGACGACGACTGGCCTTCGGTCGGGTCCACGATCGACCACTCCGTCGGCACGTGGCCGATGCTGCTCGACGACCTGACCCGCGTCGTCGCCTGCGTCCCGGAGTCGCGACTGATCCTGCACGCCAACGCACGGCCCGCGGGGGAGGCCGAGGTGCAGCTGCGTCTGGAGCCGGTCGGCGCCCACACGCGACGTCGAGATGGAGGAGCACGTCACGGGCGGACCGGGGCGGTTCGTGCCGGAGGCGCTGACGGGCTGGGGGATGCGCAAGCGCAACCGCGAGAGCCTGCGACGACTCGCCTTCATCGCCGAGCGACGGAAGCTGTCCTGAGCGGTCTCAGGCCGCGCGAGAGCCGGCGAAGCGGCGCGTGATCCAGCGCGGAGCGCTCGTCGGACGGGTCTGCTCGAAGAGCGAGAGCTGGTCGAGGCGGCCCTCTCGTGTGGCCACCATCAGCAGGGCCTCGCGCTCGTAGCTCGCGACGAGCTCGGCGATGAGTGCCTCGTCGTCGGCGGCGACGGCGTCGTTGATGCCGACGACGTAGTGGGCGTGCAGCGTGCCGAGGTCGTCGCTGAGGCGGGTGGTCCGGGGGGAGGACTGGCGGGGGGTCTGAATCGTCATACTTTAAGTATGGACTAGTTCTTGGATCGATCCAAGCGATCTGGGTGTGATCCTCGACAAGCCGGTTGCGAGGGCGGTGTCACGATCACCCCGTGAGAGTCGTGCCGCCCTCGGCCCGGGTGGTCGTCGTCGGCGGCGGACAGGCCGGGCTCGCCACGGCGTACCACCTGCGGCGCCTGGGCCTCGCGCCCGGACGTGACGTCGTCGTCCTCGACGCGGCCGAGCGGCCCGGCGGCGCCTGGCCGCGGACCTGGGACGGCCTGCGGATCTTCTCGCCGGCGGCGTACTCCTCGCTGCCGGGCTGGATGATGCCGGCCTGGGACGACCAGGCCCACGGCTACCCCACACGCGACCACGTCGTGGACTACCTGACACGCTACGAGCAGCGTTACGACCTCGACGTACGTCGTCCCGTGCGGGTCCGCGCGGTGCGTGCCCAGGGCGACGGGTTCGTCGTGGAGACCGACGCCGGCTCCTGCCGCACCGACCACGTCGTCTCGGCGACCGGGACCTGGGGCCGACCGTTCGTGCCGCGGGTGGCGGGCCAGGCGGACTTCGGCGGTCGCCAGCTGCACGCCGTCGACTACCGGCGGCCGGCTGACTTCTCGGGGCAGCGGGTGGCGGTCGTCGGGGGCGGCAACTCCGGCGCGCAGGTGCTCGCCGAGGTCTCGGAGGTCGCCGAGACCTTCTGGTGCACCCGGCACGAGCCCCGCCTGCTGTCGGACGACATCGACGGGCGCGACCTGTTCGCGCAGGCCACGAGGCAGATCCAGGCGCGGGCCCGCGGCGAGGAGCACGAGGGCGTCGGTGGGCTCGGCGACGTCGTCGCCGTGGCGAGCGTGCGGGCGGCCCGCGAGCGGGGCGTGCTCGTGGCGCACCCCATGGTCGAGTCGCTCACGCCCGGCGGGTTGCGGTGGGCCGACGGCAGCACGCAGCAGGTCGACGCCGTGATCTGGTGCACCGGGTTCCGTGCCGACCTCGCCCACCTCGCGCCCCTGGGGCTGCGTGGCCGAGACGGGCACGTCGCGACCGATCCCGACCAGCCCACGCGCAGCCTGGCCCACCCCGGCCTGCACCTCGTCGGCTACGGCGACTGGACCGGCCCGGCCTCCGCCACGCTGATCGGCGTCGGGCGCTCCGCTCGCGCCGCCGCCGCCGCGATCGCGGCGCCCTGAGCGGGCGCCCGTACGGCCCGAGCTCCGCCACCACAGCGGTGATCGCCGCCACCAGCCTGGGGCCGACAAGACCTGTCACCTCGGCTGACAATCACCGGCACCTCGGCTGACAAAGGGTGGCACCTCGGCGGGACGGTGGAGGTCCGACCCCGGGCTCGCGGTTGGGGGGTTGCGAGCCCGGGGCCGGAGAATGAGGGACGCGGCTCGGTGGTGTCCGCGTCGGCGCAGGGTCCTGTGCGTCAGGGGAAGTGTGACACCGCACGTGTGCATCCGTCAGGAGAATGCGTCAGAACAGGTGGCGAGACGTCGCTCACAGGAAGCCGAGGACCACGATCGCGCCCACGATGCCGGGCACGAGACCGAGGAGCAACCACCACGAGGGCAGCCGCTGACGGTGGATCGCGAGGCCCGCCGTGACCGCCACGACGCCGAACGCCCCGGCGATGAGGAGCAGACCGATGCGCTCGACCCGCATCGAGGCGTCGATGAAGGCGGCGCTGATGATCAGCCCCACGCTCAGGTGCAGGATCGTGGTGACCGCGAGCGCGGAGAGGACCCAGGTCTGGACCCGGATGATGCTCGCGGACTCCGGGTGGTCCATCTGGGGGTTGGCCGGGTCCATCAGGTGCCGGGCGCGCGGCCGGACCGGGACCTCGGGCAGCCGGTCGTTGCTCATGGCGTCCAGTCTGCCCGCCGGCGGGACGGACTCATGCCTCGCCGTCGGTGGGGTGCTGGCTCGTCGAGGTGTCGAGCGCCTCGATGCCGCTGATGACCTGCTCGAGCGCGGCGGCCGGCAGGGCGCCGGGCTGGGCGAAGACGAGGCTGCCGCCCTTGAAGGCCATCAGCGTGGGGATCGAGGTGATCCGCGCCGCTGCGGCGAGCTCGCGCTGCGCCTCGGTGTCGACCTTGCCGAAGACGATCTCGGGATGCTGCTCGGAGGCCTTCTCGTAGACGGGCGCGAACTGGCGGCACGGACCGCACCAGGAGGCCCAGAAGTCGACGAGCACGATCTCGTGCTCGGTGACGGTCTGCTCGAAGGTCGCTGTCTCGAGGTCGATGGTGGCCACGGGTCTGCTCCTCGTGCTCGGGTAACGGGCGGGGACGGGCGGGGCCGGCAGGTTCCGACGCCACCCGCATCAACCATCGACCGCCCCGCCTTGTTCCGAGCGCGTTGCCCGAGGGCCCTCGTCCGCTGTCCGCCGAGGTGCCACTCTTTGTCGGTCCAGGTGCCGCAGATCGTCGGGCTCAGTCGAAGATGCGGGGCATGGCCGAGACCGGGTCGACGAAGTCCGGGGTCCGCTTCTCGCGGAAGGCCGCGACACCCTCGCGCCCGTCGTGGACCGAGGCGTGGAACATCGCCAGCGAGTCCGAGAGGTGCGCCTCGAGCGGGTCCGCGGCGGCGCTGTTGCGGTAGAGCAGACGCTTCGCCAGGCCGAGAGCCATCGGTGAGCGGTCCTTGACGAAGGACCGGGCGAGCTCCTGGGCCGCGCCGAGCAGCTCGTCGGGCTCGTGGACCGAGCGCACCAGCCGTCCGGCGAGGGCCTGCTCGGCGGTGAGGATGTCAGCGGCGTAGACCCACTCCAGGGCCTGGCTGAGGCCGACGATGCGTGGCAGGAACCAGCTCGACGCGGCCTCCGGGACGATGCCGAGGCGGCCGAAGACGAAGCCGATGCGCGCGGTGGTCGAGGCCAGCCGCAGGTCCATGGCCAGGGTCATCGTGGCGCCGATGCCGACCGCCGCGCCGTTGATCGCGGCGATCACGGGCTTGGGCAGGGCGTGGATCGCCAGCGTGACGCGGCCGCCGGTGTCGCGGACCCCGTCGTGGTACGGCGCCTCGGTGAGGTGCTCGCGCAGGTCCTCGGGCGTGGGGTCCGCGGACTCGTCGAGTCCGAAGACGTTGCCCTGCGCCGAGAGGTCCATCCCGGCACAGAACGCCTTCCCGGCGCCGGTGACGACCACGGCGCGTACGGCGTCGTCGTGCGCGTCGTGGAGGAAGAACTGCTCGAGCTCGCGCGCCATGGTGACGGTGAACGAGTTCATCGCCTCGGGGCGGTGCAGCACGAGGGTGACCACCCCGTCGTCGTCGATCTCGGGGCGCAGCGTCTCGTAGTCGCTGAACGGGCTCACGGGGCGGCCACTCCGGTCGGGCTGCACAGCTGCTTGCCGATGCTCGCGGTGTCGTCGTCGATGATCGCCTCGAACATCCGGGGAGCACGCTCGGGGTCCCAGTTGACGGCGAGGTCAGCGATCGGGACGCCGCAGGTCAGACCGTTCTCGCCGTTGACCCGGGTCATCGCCGAGGCCCACAGGCCGGCGCGCAGCGGGCTCATGCCCTCGCCGACGGCCACCGCGTCGGCGGCGGCGGTGTTGGTGCCCCACCAGCGGAACGGGTTCACGATCGTCCAGGGCGAGACCACCTGCGAGCCGATGGCCGAGATGACCTCGCGCTGGCGCCGGGCCCGGTCGATGTCGCCGAGGGAGGAGAGCTTGCGCGAGCGGGCGTAGCCGAGCGCGGTGGGGCCGTCGGCCTGCTGGCAGCCCTTCGCGACGTCGAGCTTGGCGAGGGGGTCCTTCATGGCCTCGGTCGGGCAGATCTGGATCCCGCCGACCGCATCGACGATGCCGGCGAAGCCACCGAAGCCGATCTCGACGTACTCATCGACCCGGATGCCGGTCTCGCTCTCGATCGTCTGCACCAGGAGCTCCGGGCCGCCGAAGGCGAACGCGGCGTTGATCTTGTTCTCGCCGCGACCCGGGACGTCGACGATCGAGTCCCGCGGGACCGACATCAGCAGGTTCGGGCCCGAGCCGGTGTGCAGCAGGAGGATCGTGTCGGTGCGCTGGCCCTCGGCGTCGCCGGTCCCGAGCTCCTTGCGCTCGGCCTCGGTCAGGTCACCGCGCGAGTCGCTCCCGACGAGCAGGTACGTCGTGCCCGGCTGCTCGCCGGGACGTTCGCCCTCGGGCTCGAAGGCGACCTTGTCGACGCGGGTCCAGGCGAAGAAGGGCACGGCGAGGAGGAAGACGAGCCAGAGCACGAGCAGCACCAGCAGGTACCGGAGCCGGAAGCGGGGCCGACGGCGTCCTCGCCCGGACACGGCAGGGCCGGAGGGGCCGGAGGGGCCGACCGGCGGCGGGGCGGGCTGGACGGGGACCGGTCGTCGCTGCGCGGGCGCCGGCTGCTGGCGCGGCACGACACGGGTGGCGTCGTCGTCGGGACGCTGGCGGGGGATCGCCCGGGTCGCGTCGGGGTCCTGGGTCGGCTGGTCGCCGTACATCCAGCCGTAGTCGGGGCCGGAACCGTCGGCAGGGGGGCGTTCGGGCATGCCGGGACGCTACCGTGCCGGCTGCGCTCGACCTCGAAGCCCGATCGCCGGCGTAGGCCTGCGTGTCCCTGGCCGGGACGAGGAGACCGGGGTTCGCATCGAGGCCCGGGCGTGGGAGGGCCCGGCACCGAGGGCCGTACGTCGCCTCGGCGTCGCCTGGGCGACCCGCTGGAGGCGTTCGGCGCGTCGGGGTCCCTGGGGCGCGTGTGACTGGTGATACTGGCCCGCGTACTGACTTCCCCCAGTGCGGAATGAGGATCGACCTGTGTCCAGCTCTGCGCAGCCCGCCCCTGCGCGGTTCACGACCGCGGAGCGTGCTGCTCGAGTGCGCTTCCGTCGTGCCCTGTGCCTGATGGTGATGACGCTCGTCGTCCCCGGATCGGCGCAGCTGGTCGCCGGCAACCGACGGGTCGGTCGGATCGCCTTCCGGACCTGGTTGATGCTGCTCGGCCTCGCGCTGGCCGCCCTCGTCGCCGTGCTCCTCGACCGCGGCCTGGTCATCGGCGCGGCCGTCAACCCCGGGCTCCTGCTCGCGGTCCGGGTGGGCCTGATGCTCGTCGCGATCGGGTGGGCGTTGCTCTTCATGGACGCCTGGCGGCTCGGGCAGCCCCTCACCCTCGCCATGGCGCACCGTCGTGCGGTCGTCGGCGTGAACGGGGTCCTCTGCTTCGGCGTGTCGGCGGCGCTGCTCTTCGGCGCCCACGTGATCGGCGTCCAGCGTGACTTCGTGATCACGATGTTCGGCGACGGCGCGGCCACCACCGCCAACGGCGGGCGCTACAACGTGCTGCTGCTCGGCGGTGACTCCGGCGCCGGTCGCTGGGGGCTGCGGCCCGACTCGATGACGGTGGCCTCCATCGACGCCGAGACCGGCCGCACGGTGCTGATCGCCCTCCCGCGCAACATGGAGAACTTCCCGTTCAAGGCCGGCAGCGTCATGGACAAGCAGTTCCCCCACGGCTTCGACGCGGACTACCTCAACGGTGTCTCCACCTGGGCACAGGAGCACCCCGAGCTCTTCGGCAAGTCCAAGACCCCCGGAGTCGACGCCACGATCATGGGCATCGAGGGCATCACCGGGCTGGACATCAACTACTGGGCGATGGTCAACCTCGAGGGCTTCAAGGACCTCGTCGACGCCGTCGGCGGCGTGACGCTCACCGTGCGCCAGCCCATCCCCGTGGGTGGCCTCGGCGACGACGTCGTGCGCCACATCCCGACCGGCACCCGCAAGCTCAACGGCGTGGACACGCTCTGGTACGCCCGGGCCCGCGAGGGCTCCGACGACTACTCGCGCATGGCCCGCCAGAAGTGCGTCATGGTCGGGATGCTCGCCCAGCTGAGCCCGCAGACGGTCGTGAGCAACTTCGAGTCGATCGCGAAGGCCTCGACCGAGCTGATCTCCACCGACCTCCCCGCCTCCGAGATCGAGCGGTTCGTGACGCTGGCGATGATGGCCAAGGACGAGAAGATCTCGACCCTGTCCCTGGTGCCGCCGATGATCAACACCGCCGAGCCGGACATCAGGCTCATCCGCAGCAAGGTCGCCGAGGCGATCGAGAAGTCCGAGACACCGGCGCCACCGGCCGGGGCCGCTCCGGCGGCGAAGAAGAAGGCGACGACGCCGGATGCCGTCACCGGTGGCTCGATCGGCTCGCTGAGCGAGGGCTACGCCGCCAACGAGTCGCAGGACCTCGCCTCGTCGTGCTGACCGGCTGGGTCGAGGCGCCTACCAGTTCCTGGAGACCAGGCTGGCGGTACGAGGCGCACCGAACGGCTCGCCCTCGTCGTGAGGGCCCGCCGGCGGAGGTCGCTCCGCGCGTTGATCGATCGATCGACCAACCGGATCGCGGTTTTGTTCGATCGATCGAACAACGCGCGAGGCAGGGGTGCCGCGAGCAGCCGAGGGCGCGGGTCGCCGTCGGCGCGACCCGAGCACGGTCCTCGACCGGCCAGATCGGTGATCGCCCCGCCGGTCAGCAGCGACCGGACCTCAGCGCAGCCCACCCGCCTCCAGCGACGCCGCGACCGAGGCCTGCACGGCGGCCGATGCGCCGACGACCAGCGCACCGCCGGCCTTCTGCCGGTGCGGACGGGTGGGGTCGTACGGCGCGCCGCCCTGCAGACCGAGCGCACCGCCGGCCTCGGTGAGCAGCAGCGACCCCGGGGCGTGGTCCCACGGCAGGGCGTTGCCGTAGAGCAGCACGTCGCACAGTCCGCCGATCAGGCTGGGGTAGTCGACACCGCAGCACACCCAGGTCAGTGCGATCGGCGCGCTGCCGGGCACGGTGCGGTTCAGCCAGGGTCGCCGCGATGAGCGCAGCCGCCAGGCCGCAGGGTCCGGCCCGGGGTCGGTGCAGGTCAGGCGCTCGCCGTTGCGCCAGGCGCCGGCGCCGAGCTCGGCGACGTACGCCGCCTCGTGCTGCGGCTGCCAGATCCACGAGCGCACCACCGCGCCCGCGCGCAGCTCGGCGACCATCACCGCGTGGTCGGGGGAGCCGTGCACGAAGTTCTTGGTGCCGTCGACCGGGTCGATGGTGAACGCGTGCTCGGCGACGCCGAAGCGATCCATCACCGAGGCGTCCTCGGAGTGGGCCTCCTCGCCCAGCACCACCGCGTCGGGGTAGGCCGCCGACAGCGCGGCGGTCAGCTCCGCCTCGGCCTCCCGGTCGGCGACGGTGACGAGGTCGCCGGGGTTCTTCTCGGAGACGTCCTCGGCCGCGAGCGTGCGGAAGCGGGGGGTGATCACCCGTGCCGCGACGTCCTGGATCAGGTCGAGCACGGCGTCGGTGTCCACGCCGGTCACGCTATCGGGCCCGGTTAGGGTGACCGCCGTGCGTGTCGCAGCGGTGGTCGTCACCTACAACCGGCTCCCGCTGCTGCAGCGCCTCGTGGCGCGGCTGCGGGAGGTCCCCGAGCTCGCCGACGGCGA
Organism: uncultured Actinomycetota bacterium; assembly: GCA_963714475.1. Taxonomy (GTDB): domain Bacteria; phylum Actinomycetota; class Actinomycetes; order Propionibacteriales; family Nocardioidaceae; genus Nocardioides. The sequence goes on along the minus strand of CAVQOP010000001.1, from coordinate 474,609 downwards.
GGTGCTCGTGGTGGACAACGCCTCGACCGACGGCACGGGGGAGTGGCTCGCCGCCCAGGACGACGTCGTGTCCCGCTCGCTGGCCGAGAACCGCGGCGGCGCGGGCGGCTTCCACGACGGTCTCGGTTGGGCCGTCGAGCGCGGCGCCGACCTGGTCTGGCTGATGGACGACGACGGGCTGCCCGACCTCGACTGCCTGCGCCTGCTCCTGGCCGAGGACGACCTGGACTTCTGGGGTCCGCTCGTCGTCGACGAGGACGACGCCGACCAGCTGGTCTTCCCGATCCGGCTCCCCGGCGGCACCCGCGCCGTGCGCCGCCTCGAGGACGCCGCGCGGGCCGCCGGCCCGCTCGGCCGCCTCGAGGACGTCGTGATCCCGTTCAACGGGGTCGTCGTGACCCGCGACCTCGTCGAGCGGATCGGCCTGCCCCGCGCCGAGCTGTTCATCTGGGGCGACGACGTCGAGTACCTGTGGCGCGCGGAGCGCGGCCGGCGCGCGGATCGCGACGGTCACCGGCGCCCGGGTGCGCCACCCCTCGGTCGGCGAGCTCGGCACGCCGATGATGGGTGGCCGCACGACCTACAACCACAGCCCGAGCGAGCTGAAGGGCTACTGCATGGCCCGCAACAACACCGTCAACCTGCGCACCTACCGCGGCTGGCCCCACGTGGCGATGTTCTGGGTGAAGACCCTGTGGTTCTACCTGCTCACCCGCCCCGAGCCGGCCCGGATCGCCCTGAGCGCCCGGGCGGCGTACGCCGGGCTGCGCGGCGACTTCACCGGCCACCGGCGGTACCTGCGATGAGCGGGCCCACCCCCGAGTCGGTCGCCGTGGTGGTCGTGACCTTCAACCGCGCCGACCTGCTCGAGCGGATGCTGGGCGGTCTGCTGGCCCAGCAGCACCGCCCCGACGCGGTGATCGTCGTGGACAACGCCAGCACCGACCACACGGCCGCGGTGCTCGTGCGCGCCACCGATCGCGCCGAGCTGCCGCTCGAGGTGATCACCAGCCCGGACAACCTCGGCGGCGCCGGTGGTTTCCACGCCGGGGTCCGCGCGGCCTACCACCGTGGCTTCGACCGGATCTGGCTGATGGACGACGACGTCGTGCCGGCGCCGGACTGCCTCGCCGTGCTGATGGCCACCGACGAGGACTGCCTGATGGCGGTGCGCGAGGACCTCAGCGGCGCCCTGTGCGAGAAGGCGGCCCTGCGCTTCGACCTGACCAACCCGTTCGCGCTGAAGCCGAAGACCGCGATGGTCGAGACGACGTACGCCACCCGCGCGGCGATGCCCGAGCGGGTGGCCCTGGAGAACGTGGCCTTCGAGGGCTTCATGGTGCGCCGCCGCGTCGTGGAGCGCATCGGCCTGCCGGACCCGACGTACTTCATCTTCTACGACGACGTCGACTACGCCCTGCGAGCCCGCGCGGCCGGCTTCACGATCTGGGGACTGCGCGACGCGGTCCTGGTGCGCCAGCTCGGCTTCGACCAGCAGCACGACGCCGCGGGCTGGAAGGGCTACTTCATGTACCGCAACCTCTTCGCGGTGCACCTGCGCTACGGCGAGAACGCCGCGGTGCGCGCCAAGCCGTGGCTGATCACCGCCGGTGTCGTCGCCCTCAGCCCCCTGCGGGGGGACGCGCGGAGGCCCGCAACGCCATCCGCGCGGTGCGTGACGCGCGCCGGATGCGCCAGCGGCCCACCACGTCCGTAGACTGATCCACCGTGCCAGCCCCTGAACCAGCCACCACCCCAGCCGACCAGCCCCTGCCTGATCTCGTCATCGTCGGGTCGGGCTTCTTCGGACTCACGATCGCCGAGCGCTGCGCCGCCGAGCTCGACCTGAAGGTCCTCGTGCTGGAGCGCCGCTACCACCTCGGCGGCAACGCCTACTCCGAGAAGGACCCCGAGACCGGGATCGAGGTGCACAAGTACGGGACGCACCTCTTCCACACCTCCAACGAGCGGGTCTGGGAGTACGTCAACCGCTTCACCGACTTCACCGGCTACCAGCACCGCGTCTTCGCCAAGTACCAGGGCCAGGTCTACTCCTTCCCGATGAACCTGGCCCTGATCAACCAGTTCTTCGGCACCGCCCACACCCCCGACGAGGCGCGCGCGCTGATCGCCGAGCAGGCCAGCGAGATCGCGACCGAGGACGCCACGAACCTCGAGGAGAAGGCGATCAGCCTGATCGGCCGCCCGCTCTACGAGGCGTTCGTCAAGGGCTACACCGCCAAGCAGTGGCAGACCGACCCGAAGGAGCTCAGCGCCGACATCATCACGCGGCTGCCGGTGCGCTACACCTTCGACAACCGCTACTTCAACGACAAGCACGAGGGCCTGCCGGTCGACGGCTACACCGCGTGGCTGGAGCGGATGGCCGACCACCCCAACATCGAGGTCCGCGTCGACACCGACTTCTTCGACGTCGCCGAGCAGTACAAGGGCAAGGTCCCGATCGTCTACACCGGTCCGGTCGACGAGTACTTCGACAACTCCGAGGGTCGCCTGTCCTGGCGTACGGTGGATCTCGAGGTCGAGACCCTCGACGTCGACGACTACCAGGGCACCGGCGTGGTCAACGCCAACGACCAGGACGTCCCGTGGACGCGGGTCCTGGAGTTCAAGCACCTCCACCCCGAGCGCACCTACCCCCCGGGCAGGACGATCGTGGTCCACGAGTACAGCCGGTTCGCCGAGGACGACGACGAGCCCTACTACCCGATCAACACCGCCGAGGACCGGGCCAAGCTGATGAAGTACCGCGACCTGGCCAAGGCCGAGCCGATGGTGCTCTTCGGCGGGCGCCTCGGCACCTACCAGTACCTCGACATGCACATGGCGATCGGTTCGGCGCTGTCGATGTTCGACAACAAGCTCAAGCCCCACTTCACCGAAGGTGTGGCACTGACGAGCGGAGGAGTGAGCGAGTGAGCACCATCGAGACGACAGTGGGCAGCATCGCCGGGAGCCCGGCGGCTGCGGGCGGGTCCGCGGCACCGGGCGACGCGTCGAAGACCGTCAGCCGCACCATCCAGCGTCAGGTCCTGCCCGACGGCTCCGACAGCGACGTCATCGCGCTCTACGTCGACTCCCAGCCGCCGACGACCGAGGTCGACCAGGACGAGGGCGCCATGTCGCGGCGGATGCGCGACGCCGTCTCGGCCGCGATGGGCTCGAACACCTCCACCGGCTCGGTGATCCACCCCGACCAGATCGAGTCCCGGCGCGCCGTGCGCATCCCCTCGGGCGAGCGGCTCTCGTTCGGCACCTACTTCAACGCCTTCCCGGCCAGCTACTGGCGCCGGTGGAGCGTGGTCGACGCGGTGACGCTCACCGTCACCCTGCGCGGCCCCGGCGCGACCCTGGTCGTCTACAAGTCGATGGCCAGCGGCCGCAGCCAGCGGGTCGACGCGGCGTCGACGACCTCCTCCGAGTCCGAGTCGTTCACCTGGGACCTGACCCTCAAGCCCTTCGTCGACGGCGGCTGGTACTGGTACGACGTGGTCGCCGGCGACGACGACGTCGTCGTCGAGTCGGCCGAGTGGTCGGCGATGGTCAGCGAGTCCCGCGCCGAGCACGGCACGGTCGACATCGCGATCACCACGATGAACCGCCCCGACTTCTGCGCCAAGCTGCTCGCCCAGATCGGTGAGGACGCCGACCTCGCGCCGTACCTCGACGAGGTCATGGTGATGGAGCAGGGCAAGGACAAGGTGGTCGACTCACCGGAGTTCGCCGCCGCCTCGGACGCCCTCGGCTCGACGCTGCGGATGATCGAGCAGGGCAACCTCGGCGGGTCGGGCGGCTACGCCCGCGGCCAGCTGGAGTCGGTGCGCAAGGGCACGGCCGACTACATGATGTGCATGGACGACGACGTCATCTGCGAGCCCGAGGGCATCATCCGGGCCGTCACGTTCGCCGACCTCGCCCGCCGCCCCACCCTCGTCGGCGGCCACATGTTCAGCCTGTACGCGCGCTCGCGCCTGCACAGCTTCGGCGAGACCGTCCAGCCGTGGCGCTTCTGGTGGGGCTCCGCGCCCGGGGTGCACCCCGACTGGGACCTCTCGGCGCGCAACCTGCGCTCCGCGCGGTGGCTGCACAAGCGGGTCGACGTCGACTACAACGGCTGGTTCATGTGCCTCATCCCGCGGGTGGTGCTCGAGGAGATCGGCCTCTCGCTCCCCGTGTTCATCAAGTGGGACGACTCCGAGTACGGCCTGCGGGCCAAGAAGGCCGGCTACCCGACGGTCTCGTTCCCCGGCGCCGCGGTGTGGCACGTCCCGTGGACCGACAAGAACGACGCCCTGGACTGGCAGTCCTACTTCCACCAGCGCAACCGCTTCGTCGCCGCGCTGCTGCACTCGCCCTACCCCCAGGGCGGACGGATGGTCACCGAGAGCCTCAACCACCAGGTCAAGCACCTGGTCTCCATGCAGTACTCGACGGTCGCGATCCGCCACCAGGCGCTGCTCGACCTGCTGGAGGGCCCGCAGTTCCTGCACGAGACCATCGCCACCCGGCTGCCGGAGATCCGCGAGACGGCCAAGGCCTACACCGACGCCCGGCTGGTCACCGACCGTGACGACCTGCCGACCGTCAAGCGCAAGAAGCCGCCGCGCAAGGGTCGCGACGACGTCGGTCACATGGGTCCGCGCCAGATCACCATGCGGGCGCTGCGCAGTCCGGTGCGACAGTTCTCCAAGCCCCGGGCCCTCTCGCGTCGCTACGCCGAGGCCGAGATCATGGCCATGGACGCCCAGTGGTTCCGGCTGACGCGGTACGACTCCGCGGTGGTCTCGATGCCCGACGGCGCCAGCGCGGCCTTCTACCAGCGCGATCCCGACACCTTCCGGGACCTGTTCGCCAAGACGATCGAGATCCACCTGCGTCTGCGCAAGGAGTGGCCCCGCCTGGCTCGGCAGTACCGCGCGGCCCTCGACGACATCACCTCGCCCGAGGCCTGGGAGAAGACGTTCGAGCCCTGGACGGGTGGGTCGGGCGACGGGGATGACTGACGTCGCCGAGCAGCCGGGTCTCCCGGCGCCGGTGCCCCGGCCCGAGCGGGTCGTCGACGCGCCGCTGGCGCCGCCTGCGGAGACGAGCGGGCTGCTCGAGGTCTTCCGGCGCCGCTACCTGCTCCGCCTGCTGGTGCGCCGCGAGATCAGCGCGCGCTACCAGGGCTCGTTCCTGGGACTGCTGTGGAGCTACATCAACCCGCTGAGCCAGTTCTTCATCTACTTCTTCGTGATGCAGATCGTCATCGGCCGGGGCCAGGTCGAGAACTTCGCGGTCCACGTCTTCTGCGGCCTGATCGTGGTGCACTTCTTCGTCGAGACCTTCAACGCCGGCACCCGCTCGATCGTGCGCAACAAGTCGCTGGTGCAGAAGATGGCGGTGCCCCGGGAGATGTTCCCGGTGGCCTCGATGCTGGTCTCGCTCTTCCACGTGGGTCCGCAGCTGGTGATCCTGGTGGCGGTCGCGTTCTTCTACGGCTGGTCCCCCGACCCGGTCGGGATCGGGGCGCTGTTCCTGGCTCTGGGGATCGTGATGATCCTCGGCACGGGTCTGGCCCTGCTCTTCGCCACGGCCAACGTGTTCTTCCGTGACTTCTCCAGCGTGGTCAACATCCTGACGAACTTCACCCGCTTCGGGGTGCCGATGATCTACCCCTACGCCCTGGTCCAGGAGCGTTTCGGCCAGTTCGCGGTGTACTACCTCTACAACCCCACCGCCGACGCGGTGCTGCTGGTCCAGCGCGGGTTCTGGGTGGGCACCACCTCGGACCCGACCGAGGCGGCCGCGAACGAGCTCCCCGCGAACCTGTTCGGCTACGGCTTCCTCGCGCTCGCCGTGAGCGTCGTCGTGCTCGTGGCCGGGCAGCTCGTCTTCCGCCGCTTCGAGCAGCGGATCCCGGAGCGCCTGTGACCGAGTCGATCCGCGTGGACCACGTGACCAAGGAGTTCACGCTGCGCTACCACCGCACCTTCAAGCAGATCACGGTCGCGATGCTCCGGGGCCACGAGATCTCCGACACCTTCCAGGCCGTCGACGACGTCTCCTTCAGCGTCGAGCAGGGGGAGTCCATCGGGCTGATGGGCCTCAACGGCTCCGGCAAGTCCACGCTTGTTGAAGATGATCAACGGGGTGATGAAGCCCGACGCCGGCGAGGTGCTCACCCGGGGCCGCATCTCGGGGCTGATCGCGACCGGCGCCGGCTTCCACCCCCAGCTCACGGGTCGCGAGAACATCTACCTCAACGCAGCCGTGCTCGGGATGACCGAGGAGGAGACCAAGGCGAAGTTCGACGACATCGTGGAGTTCGCCGAGGTCGGCCGGTTCCTCGAGACCCCGGTCGGGACCTACTCCTCGGGCATGTTCGCGCGGCTGGGCTTCTCGGTCGCGATCCACGTCGACTCCGACATCTTCCTGGCCGACGAGGTGCTCGCGGTGGGGGACAAGCCGTTCAAGCGCAAGTGCCTGGCCCGGATGCAGGAGATCCGCAACAGCGGTCGCACCCTGTTCTACGTCAGTCACGCCGCCGGGTCGGTGCGCAAGATGTGTGACCGGGTGATCGTGCTCGAGAAGGGGCGCGTCGGCTTCGACGGCGACGTCGACGCCGGCATCAAGTACCTCAAGTACGACAACACCGAGGACGGCGAGGAGCCGGACGCCGAGGACCTCGCCGAGGAGGAGCTGGGCAACGACATCTGAGGACGACCACTCGGCGTGTCGAGTGGAAATTACAGGTTTGTAGTTACTCAGATCCTCTATCGCCCTCGTGGGGCACGTGTGACAGTTGCTGTCTCGTGTGACTCCTCCCCCTCGCGAAGGCCGTGTTCTGATGTCGTTCCCCCCAGCCCGTTCCCGGGCCGGACTGGTCACCGCCTGCCAGCAGGTGCTGGCGCTCGGTGTCGTCCTCGCCGCGCTGACCCCCGCCGCCGGCGTCGTCTCCCTCACCGTGGTCGACGGTGAGCACAGCGCCTCCGCCGACGTGGCCCGTGCCGCGGCCACCCCGGGCGGCTCCGGCTCCGGCACCGTCGACGCGCCCACCGCGGCCGTCGCCGCCGACGTCGAGGAGATCCAGCTGACCGCGCCGGCGGGTGCCCGGGTCGCCCCCGGGTCCCTGGCCGTGCGCCCGCAGCGCGCGGGCGAGGGCTCGGCCGCGGTGCAGACACCGGCCGTCCCCGTCGACGGGTTCGGCACGGTCGGGGTCACCTGGTCGCCCGACAGCGACGTCGACCCGACCAGGATCGACGTCGAGGTCCGCACCCGCCAGGCAGGGCAGTGGTCCGGCTGGACCCGGATCGAGGACGACGCCGACCACGGCCCCGACCTCGCCGGCACGGAGGCCGCCGGAGCCCGTCCGGGCACCGACGCCCTCCTCGTCGGCGACGTCGACGACGTGCAGGTCCGGGTCGAGACCCCCACGACGCCACCCTCCGACCTGCGACTGGCCGTCATCGAGCCGGGGACCGCCGTCGAGACCCGCACCGAGGCGCCCGCCGTGGCCGCCGACCCCACCGTGGACCAGGACACCTCGACGTCGGGGGACCTCGCGCTCCAGGCCGCCGCCCCCGGGGCCTTCGACGCCCCGAGGCCGGAGATCTTCACGCGGGCGCAGTGGGGCGCCGACGAGCGGCTGCGCGACCCGGGCTCGCTGCGCTACGGCAGCATCTCGGCCGGCTTCGTGCACCACACGGTGACCTCCAACGGCTACAGCCGCTCGGACGTCCCGGGCATCATGCGCAGCATCTACGCCTACCACACGCAGTCGCGGGGCTGGAGCGACATCGGCTACAACTTCCTCGTCGACCGCTTCGGTCGGATCTGGGAGGGCCGCTACGGCGGGGTCGACCGCGCCGTGGTCGGCGCCCACACGCTGGGCTACAACGACTACGCCTTCGCGATGTCGGCGATCGGCAACTACGACATCACCGGCCCCTCGGCGGCGACGCTCAAGGCCTACGGGGCCCTGTTCGCCTGGAAGCTCGGGCTCGCCGGCGTCGACGCCTCCGCGACCCGGCAGCGGGTCGGATCGGGCTCCTTCCAGGCCGTCAGCGGCCACCGTGACGCGGGCCAGACGGCCTGCCCGGGCCGCTACCTCTACGCCGAGCTCGCGCAGATCCGCACGCTGGCCGCCGATGCCCAGGGCGAGTCCGCCCCGCCGACGACCAGCGGTCCGGTCGTGCGCAGCTCGGACCTCGTGGGCGACGACTTCCCCGACGTGGTGCTCGAGCGCCGCAGCGACGACCAGGCCGTGATCATCCCGACCGGGGGCCTCAGCGCGCTCGGCCGCGTCCGCGCCGTCACGGGGTCGTGGTCGCGCTGGAGCACGCTCAGCGCTACGCCCGACCTGAGCGGTGACGGCGAGGCGGACCTGGTGGCCCGCCGGGCCGACGGGACCACCGCCATCGCCCGCGGCACCGGTGCGGGCACGTTCGCGCCGCCGGCGGAGGCCGCCGGCGCGCCCACGCAGCGCTACGACCTCGTGGTGGCGGCCGGAGACGTCGACGGCGACGATCGCGCCGACCTCCTCGCGCGGCGCAGCGGCACGACCCGCCTGCACGTGTTCTCCGGCACGGGCCGCGGCTCCTTCGCGACACCCGTGCTGGCGGGGCGCGGGTGGTCACGCTACGAGGAGGTGCTCGCGCTCGGTGACGTCACCGGCGACGGTGACCCCGACCTGCTCGCCCGCGGACGTGACGGGACGGCCTCGCTGCGGGCCGGCACCCGCGGCTCCGGCTTCGCCGCGCCCGCGGAGGCCACGGGCCCGTGGAGTCCCGAGGACGACCTGAGCGCGATCGGCGACTTCACCGGCGACGGCCGTCCGGACCTCGCCTGGCGCCCTGCCGACACCGGGTCGGCGTACGTGGTGCCGGGGCGGGGGGCCGGGGTGTTCGGCCGCGGCCTCGGGCCGGTCGCACGCCTCGCCGTCGGCGACGACCTGACCGGCGGCATCCAGGTGGGCGGCGGGCCGGCTCCCGACGTGCTCGCGCGCCGCGGCGGCGACCTGGTCTGGGCCGCCAACCCGGGCACGACCGAGACGCTCGCGCCGATCGAGACCGGCCTGGACCTCTCGAGCGTCGGGGTGCTGGTCAACGTCGGCGACTGGGACGTCGACGGTGACGGCGACCTCGTCACCCGCAGTCGCGGCACGCTCTACCTGCACCGGGGCGACGGCACGGGGCACTTCGCCGCGCGGCGGGCCCTGGCCACGGGGTTCCTGCGCGTGCGTGGGATCGAGGCCGCCGGCGACGTCACCGGCGACGGACGACCCGACCTCGTCGGCACCCCGAAGGGAGGCCGGCGCACGGTCTACCCCGGCCAGGGTCTCGACGGGCTCGGCACCGCGTTCGCGGCGGGGTCGCTCGCCGACCCGCGCGACGGCGTCGACCTGACGGCGTACCGCTGGGTCGTGACGGTCGAGGACCTGGTGGGGCAGGGCCCCGCGGACCTCCTCGCGCGCGACGACCAGGGACTGCTGTGGCGCCTGGCGGTCGGCCGCAAGGGTGTCGTCGGCGACCCGAGGCTGCTCACCGAGGACGCCGGGCCCTACGGCAGGGCCGGCTGAGCCCGGGTCCGTGCCGTGACGCGCTCGGCGGTCGCGGTCGTCGCGACCGCGTCAGCATCGGTGCCGACGACGACCACCACCGAGCCCCCGCGCGCCAGCGGCTCGGCCAGGTGGGCGGGGGCCAGGAGGTCGCCGGGGCCGGCCCCGACGAGCAGGCGACCCCCGTCATCGAGGAGCGACCCGGTCGCGGCCGCCTCCCACAGCTCGCCCTGGGTGCTCAGTGCCTCGCCCGCCTGCACGGCGGCCCAGGAGTCGCCGGGGGACTCCGGGGCCGCGAAGGCGTCGGGCTGGCCCCACACCTCGACGCCCACGTCGTGCACCTCCGGCGGGAGCGGCTCGTCGAACCGGCCGCCGAGCGGCCGCAGCGAGCAGGCCAGCACGGGCACCTCGCCGGCCACCCGGGCCCAGGCCGCCAGCGTCTGCGGCCCGCACACCACGGCCTCGAGCTCGGCGGGGTCGGACGTGTCGGTGACGACCAGGCCGGCGCTCCAGGCCGCTCCCCAGAAGACCGTCGTGAGCCAGTGCGGCGGCAGGTCGACGCGCAGCCGGTCACCCGCGTCGAGTCCGTGCTCCTCGACCAGCAGCGAGGCGCTCTTGGCGACCCAGTTGGCGTACGTCGTGACGGACAGCTCGACGCGCTCACCGGAGCCCAGGTCGTAGAAGGTGACCAGCGGTCGACCGGGGTCGGTGGACAGGGCGCGCCGCAGGACGGCGTCGAAGGTGCTCACGGAGCATCAGCCTAGGCAGCCACCTAGGCTGCGCGCATGGTGACGCGCATGGTGAGCCCCCGGTGAGCGCCCCGCTCGGCAGTCCGGCCCCGGATCCGGGGCCGCTCGAGAAGTTCTGGGCGGTCGTGCCCGCCGGCGGCGCCGGCACCCGGCTCTGGCCGCTGTCCCGCCGCGACGAGCCGAAGTTCCTGCGGGACCTCACCGGCACCGGTCGGACGTTGATCCAGCAGACCTACGACCGGCTCGCGCCCCTGTGCGAGGACCGCTTCCTGGTCGTGACCGGTCGGAGCCACCGCGACGCCGTCCTCGCCCAGCTCGGTGGACCCGGTGGCCTCGGTGCCCGACGCCGTGCTGGCCGAGCCGACCGCCCGGGACTCCATGGCCGCGATCGGTCTCGCAGCCGCCGTGCTGGAGCGCCGTGACCCCGACGCCGTGCTGGGCTCCTTCGCCGCCGACCACGTCATCGGCGACGTCGCAGCCTTCGGCGACGCGGTGCGGGCCGCGGTCGAGGTGGCCCGTGAGGACCTGCTGGTGACCGTCGGCATCGAGCCGACCCACGCCGCCACCGGCTTCGGCTACATCAGGCTCGGTGCGCCCCTGGCCGGTCACGCGGCGGCGTACGCCGTCGAGTCGTTCGTCGAGAAGCCCTCCGCCGCGCTCGCGCAGGAGTACGTCGACCGTGGCGACCACCGCTGGAACGCCGGCATGTTCGTGGTCCGGCCGGGCGTCCTGCTCGACCTGCTGGGCCGCTGGCACCCCGACTTCGCCGACGCGCTGCGCCGCATCGCGGCGGCCGAGGACGGTCCGGGCTCCTTCGCGCAGGCACTGGCCCAGGGCTGGGACCACCTGCCGAGGATCGCGCTCGACCACGCGGTCGCCGAGCCCGCGGCCGCGGCCGGTCGGGTGGCGACGGTGGCCGCAGGCTTCGGCTGGGACGACGTCGGGGACTTCGACTCGCTCGCGGCCCTGCTCCCCGCCGAGGTCGCCCCGGCCGTCCTGGGTGAGCGCGAGCTGGTCGTCGCGGTCGACGCCACCGGGCTCGTCGTGCCGGGGTCGGGACGGGTCGTGGCCGTCGTCGGTCTCGACGACGTCGTCGTGGTCGACACCCCCGACGCCCTGCTGGTCACGACCCGGGCGCGGGCCCAGGAGGTCAAGGAGGTCGTCGCACGGCTGACCCGGGCAGGTCGCGGGGACCTCACCTGAGACGGCTCGGCGGGAGGCCCCGCTCAGCGTGGGGGGTGGGTGGGACTCACATGCCGTTGGGCTCGGGGGAGTCGAAGTAGGGGTAGTCCTGGGTGAAGGTGTCCAGGGCGGCCCCGCTGAACTGCGAGCAGTACTGCCACACGCCGACCTGGTCCTCGGCGTCGGTGTTGCCCTCGCCGCCGGCGGACCAGTGCGTCATCGCGATGTGCGCGTCGCCGGGGAACGGCTCCCCGTCGTCGCTGGTCCACGGCACGATCTTGAACTTGTTGCGGAAGTTGTCGTCGCCGGAGAACTTGCTGGCCACGGCGCGCAGCTCGGTCATCGCCGAGTCGTCGTCCGCGACGGTCTCGTCGTACCAGACGAAGGTGTAGCCGTGCTCCTCGTTGTGCACCAGCACCCGCAGGTCAGGTCGGTCGTCGGCGGTGTAGAACTTGCGCGAGATCGAGTCGGGCAGGTTGTAGTGCGGGCCGAAGGCCGGGGGGGCATCGTCGTAGAGCACCGGGGTGCCGTCGGCGACGTGGTCCTGCTCTCCGTTGGCCTTCTTGGTCGTCGGCTCCTCGCACACCGTGGCGGGCGCGCCGAGCGAGTCCAGGGCGGTGTCGGAGTAGGCGCGCAGCTCCCACCAGCTGATGATGGGACGATAGGCGGCCGCCCCGATGATGGCCACGGCCACGGCCACGCACGCGACGACGATGAGCAGACCCTGGCGCTTCTCGGTGCCGCGCTGCTTCTTGTTCAGCGCGTCGATCTTCGCCTTGCGGTCGGTCTTGTCGCTCTTGATGGGCTTGGCCACGAGGCGGGGCTCCTCCGTGCTCTGGGGGTATGACGGTGCGCGACGCTCGTCGACGCGACCTGGGACGGTTCCGGCCCGACTGGCGAGTCTACGGAACCACCGGTCGGAACCGGAGCAGGTCGCCGGGGCCGGTGACCGCGACCGCCTGCCAGCCGTGGGCGAAGGCCACCACGCAGGCGCCGGTCGGGTCGACGTGCCCGAGGTCACAGGTGACCTCGTCCGGCCCGTCGGCCACGCACCGGACCCCGCGGTCCGCCAGCGCCCGGTCCAGCGCGTCGACGAGGGCCACCGCGTCGACCGCAGCGCCGAACGGGGCCGCGTCGCGCCGGTGCGCCCGGACCGCGCGGACGACGGCCTCGCGGGAGCCCCAGCCGAACAGGTCACCGCCCTCGGGCCGCACGAGCGCAGCGGCGCCGGGCCCGTGCTCGCCGGCCCCGAGGACCAGGTCCGCCCGACCGCGCAGCACGGCGACCGGGCGCCCCGTGAGCTTGCCCGCGGCCAGCTCGACGGCTCCCGCCACCTCGTCGGCCACGGCCGGTGCCGTGACCGCCAGGGCGTTGCCGTGGGCGTCCACCCGGCCGGTGTGGTCGTCGAGCACGACCAGGCCCGCCGCTCCGACCGCGATGTCGGTCTGTCCCTCGCGCCAGGCCCGCCCGGCCGTGTCGGTGACCACGACCCCCACGTTGGGTCCGAGCCGCTCGCGCACCCCCTCGCGCAGGTGCCGGGCGCTCCGGTCGGGGTCGAGCGGCAGCAGCACGACCCGGCCACCCTCGACGTTGGAGGCGTCGATGCCGGCCGCGGCCATCGTCAACCCGTGCCGGGTGCGGACGATCGTCGTGGCTCCCCGGCGGGCCACGACCCGCTCGGTCTCGGTGGGCAGCCACTGCTCGCGGGTGCCCTCGACGACGCGACCCTCGGCCTTGCTGACGACCTTGCTCGTGACGACCAGGAGGTCACCGTCCGCGAGGTCGACGGTCCCCGCGAGCAGGTCGAGCACGAGCCCGACGAGGTCAGCACCCACGGCCACCTCTGCGAGCCCGTCGGGGGCCAGCACCTCGACGCGTCCCCCGGAGAACACCGAGCTCACGAGCCGCCCGGGTCCGTGGCCGGGACGGTCGCGGCCAGGTCGAGCGCCGCACGGACCATCTCGGCGGTGGCGTCTACGTCGGTCATCATCAGCGGGACGGCGCGACACGCGATGCCGGCGGCCTCGACCCGGGCCACGTCCGGCTCGTCGACGGTGTCGAGGAGCCAGCCGTCGAGCACGCCGCCGGCGGTGCGGGCGCCGTAGTGCAGGGCGACCCCGGCCGCACTCACCTCGACCCCGATCGACTCGAGCAGCTGGTGGGCCATGCCGCGCACGTGGGTGCCGGCGACGATGGGGGAGACGCCCACCACCGGGGCCGCGGTCGCACGCAGCGCCTCGCGCACCCCTGCCACACCGAGGACGGTGCCGACGGAGACCACCGGGTTCGACGGCGGGACGAGCACGACGTCGGCCTCGGCGATCGCGGCGAGCACCCCGGGGGCCGGCGTGGCCTCCTCGAGGCCGACGACGACGACCTGCTCGGCCGGCACCCCGGCTCGCAGCCGCACCCAGTACTCCTGGAAGTGCACCGCCCGCCGCCCGCTCGGTGCCTGGTCGTCGGCGATGACGACATGGGTCTCGACCCGGTCGTCGCTCATCGGCAGCAGCCGCACCCCGGGCTGCCAGCGCTGGCACAGCGCAGCCGTGACCGCCGAGAGCGGGTAGCCGGCCTCGAGCATCTGGGTGCGCACCAGGTGGGTGGCCACGTCACGGTCCCCGAGCCCGAACCACGTCGGCTCCACCCCGTACGCCGCGAGCTCGGCGGTGACGTTCCAGGACTCCTCGCAGCGCCCCCAGCCCCGCTCGGCGTCGATGCCGCCCCCGAGGGTGTACATCACGGTGTCGAGGTCGGGACACACCTTGAGACCGTGGACCCACCAGTCGTCGGCGGTGTTGGTGATCGCCGTGACGTCGGCCTCCGGTGCGTGGTGCAGGACGCCTTGCAGGAAGCGCGCCCCGCCGATTCCTCCGCAGAGGACGGTGATCCTAGCCATGGTCCTACTCTGACGGGTCGATCCGGGCCATAGCAGACTCGGGCTTGACTTCCGGGTTGCGACAGGCATGTAATTCCCACAGTGTCGTTCACGTTCACGGGCCACCGCGATGGTCCCGGACGCTCGACACGGGTCGCGAACATCATCGCAGTGGGTCGAAAGGGGCGTGTGCCGTGCGAGAGCTCTTCCTGCTCGAACCGGACATCGACAACGAGGGCTGGCAGGAGCGTGCACTGTGCGCTCAGACCGACCCCGAGGCGTTCTTCCCGGAGAAGGGTGGTTCGACCCGGGAGGCGAAGAAGGTGTGCCTGACCTGCGAGGTGCGCCCGGAGTGCCTGGAGGCGGCGCTGATGAACGACGAGCGCTTCGGGATCTGGGGAGGACTCTCGGAGCGCGAGCGGCGCAAGCTCAAGAAGCGCGCGGTCTAGGAGGACCCGCCGCTCGGCCGGGTCGGTCCGGCCGGCGACGGTTTGTACAGTTGCCGATCGTGCCTGCCTCCCCGACGCCTGCCGCCCCGGCGTCGACGGACCCCGCGGCGCGCGGATCCCGGGGACCCCGCGGCGAGGGGGTCGCGGTCGTCCTGGTCAGCCACGACGGTCAGCGTTGGCTGCCGACGGTCCTGGAGGGTCTCGCGGCCCAGACCAGGCCCCCGGACCGCGTCGTGGCGGTCGACACGGGGAGCAAGGACGAGAGCGCCAACCTCCTCGAGGCGGCGCTGAGCCGGGGCCGGCTGGGGCAGGGCGAGGTGGTCCGCAGCACCTCCCGCAGCTCGTTCCCCGACGCCGTCCGCGCCGGTCTCGAGCGGCTCGCTGCCACCGGCGCGCCCCCCGAGTGGATCTGGCTCCTGCACGACGACTCGACCCCGGCCCCGGACGCCCTCGCCGAGCTGCTCGCTGCGGCGCAGGCCCATCCGCAGGCCGACGTCCTGGGCCCCAAGCTGCGCGAGTGGCCCTCGCTTCGTCGGCTGCTGGAGCTGGGGGTCAGCATCTCCGGCACCGGACAGCGCGAGACCGGTCTCGAGCGCGGCGAGTACGACCAGGGCCAGCACGACGACCTGCGCGAGGTGCTCGCGGTCAACACGGCCGGGATGCTGGTGCGTCGCGACGTGCTGGTCGCCCTCGACGGGTTCGACCCCTCGCTGCCGGTCTTCGGCAACGACGTCGACTTCGGCTGGCGCGCTGCCGCCGCCGGTCGGACCACGCTCGTGGTGCCGTCCGCGGTCGTCTTCCACGCCGAGGCCGCCCACCGCGGTGTCCGCCGCACGCCGCTGACGGGGCGTCGCACCCACTACCAGGAGCGACGTGCGTCGCTGTGGACGCTGCTGGCCAACGCCTCGCGCGGGCGGCTCGGCCCGCTCGTGGTGCGTCTCGTGCTCGGCACGCTGCTGCGGATGCTCGGCTTCCTGCTCGTCCGCTCACCGGGTGAGGCCCTCGACGACCTCGCCGCACTCGTCTCGGTGCTGTCCCGACCTGGCGACCTGCGCTCGGCGCGGGCCCGGCGGCGGTCGATGGTCGCCGCCGCCTCCGCGACCTCCGGCGCCGAGCCCGACCGGGAGCGCGTACGGCGGCTGCTGCCCCCGTGGTGGCTGCCCTACCGCCACGGCCTCGACGCGATCAGCGACCTGGTCGCGGCCCTGAGCAACACCGCCGCGGACGTCGCCGAGCGGCGACGGGCTGCGGCGGCTGCCGCCGACCCGTCGTCGATGGCGGTGCGGCGCGTGCGCACCGACGAGGACGACGATCTCGCCGACGTCGGGGTGCTGGCCCGGCTGGTGACGAACCCGGTCGCGGTGCTCACCGTGCTGAGCGTGATCGCCCTCGTGGTCGCGGCACGGGACGGCGTGGGTGCGGTGAGCGGTGGCGCCCTCTCACCGGCGCCGGACTCGGTCGGGCGCTGGTGGTCGCTCTACCTGGAGTCCTGGCACCCCCTCGCGCAGGGCACCCCCGTCCCGGCCCCGGCCTACCTGCTCCCGCTGGCCCTGCTGGCCAGCGTCCTGGGTCCGGTCGGGGCCGTCTCGATCGTGCTGGTGGCAGCCGCCCCCGTGGCGATGTGGGGTGCGTGGCGGTTCCTGCGCGTGGTGGGCCGCCTGGCGAGCGACCAGGGGGCCTCGCGCTGGCTCCTGCTCGGCGCGTCGACGGCGTACGCCGTGCTCCCCCTCGCCTCCGGGGCCTGGGGCGCCGGACGGCTCGGCCCCGTCGTCGCCGCCGCGCTGCTCCCGTGGGTGGCGCACGCGACGCTCGGCTTCGCCGACCCGGAGGTGGACCGCCGCTGGCGTGCGGCCTGGCGCGCCGGCCTGCTGCTGGCCCTGACGACCTGCTTCACCCCGCTCGCCTGGGTGTGGGCGGTGCTGCTCGCCACGCTGCTGCTCGCCCTCGCGCTGTCCCTGGCTCCCTCGGTCGGCCGCGCGCGCAGCACGTGGGGGCCCCCGGCGACCGCCCTCGCGACCGTGCCGGTGCTGCTGGCGCCCTGGTGGGTGCCGCTGCTCGTCCACGGCGCCTCCGCCGGGCTGCTGCTCGACGCCGGCCGCCCTCTCGACCCCGCCACGGGCGGTGTCGCGAGCGGGGCCGACGCTCCGCTCGCCCTCGTGCTGGGCCGGGTCGGGGACCCGGCCACGCTCGGCGCACCCTGGTGGCTCGGCGTCGTCCCGCTCGTGCTGGCGGTGCTCGCCCTCGTGCCGCGGGCCAGCCGCCCGGGCGTGCTGGGGTGCTGGGTCGTCGCGCTCGCCACCGCACTGATGGTGCTGCTGGTCGC
Source organism: uncultured Actinomycetota bacterium (assembly GCA_963714475.1). Lineage (GTDB taxonomy): Bacteria > Actinomycetota > Actinomycetes > Propionibacteriales > Nocardioidaceae > Nocardioides. The sequence continues at coordinate 457,472 of CAVQOP010000001.1, read as the reverse complement.
GCCCGTGCGTCTGGGCGGGGACCTGGTGCCCGGCACCGGCTTCCTGCTCGTCGCGTGGCAGGGCTGCCTCGTCGTCGCGGTCGTCCTCGGGGCCCAGGGCGCGCTCGCGTCGTCGCGCCGCACCGGTCGCGCCGGCGACGGCGTCGGCGACGCGCGACCCGGCCGCGCCCGCCGGGCGTCGACGGCCGTGCTGGCGCTCGCCGCGGTCGCGGTCCCGGTGGGCGGGCTGGGCTGGTCGCTGGTCCTCGCCGGGGACGAGCTGGTCTCGGACCCGGTCACCGACGTGCCGGCCTACATGGTGCAGAGCGCGATGAGCGGCCCCGAGCGCGGCGTGCTCGTCATCCGTGGCAGCGTCCAGCAGGGCCTGACGTACGCCGTCCTGCGCGACGACGGCGTGGGCCTCGGCGAGGACGAGGTGCTCGCCCTCGCCGCCGCCGACCCCGCGCTCGACGCCGACGTCACCGAGCTGGTGTCCCGCCCGCGCCCCGCGGTGGTCCAGCAGCTCGCCGGCGCGGGCCTGGAGTACGTCGTCATGCCCGCACCCGCCGACGGCAGCGTCGCAGCCGGACTCGACGCGACCGACGGGCTCGTCCAGGCCAGCGCCGAGAACCGTGAGACCCGGGCGTGGCGCGTCGACGAACCGCTCGACCCGAGCGCTGTCGACGGGCCCGGGTCCTGGTGGCGCGGGGTGCTCCTGGTGCTCCAGGCGCTGGCCGTGCTCACGGTGCTGGTCCTCGCCCTGCCGACCACCCGGGCGAGGCGGCCGTGAGCGGACCCGAGGGGACCCGGGACGCGGCGGGCCCCGACACCGGCACCGGCACCGGCACCGGCACCGGCGGCCGCCGGTCGCCGGGACGCCGTTCCGCCGCCCGCTCCGCACGTCGCCCCGACCTGCTGGTCGTGCTGGCGCTCGTGCTGCCCGTGCTCTGCCTGGGCGCCTTCGGGCTCGCCGACCTCCTGGCGGCCGGCACCGAGGCCAGGGTGACGGTCGCCCGCGCACCGACCCGCACCGACCTGACCCGCTCGACCGTGGTGTGTCCGGACCTGCAGGCACCGCTGACGGTGACGACCGCCTCGGGTGCTCCCGGCTCGCTCGCGGTGCGGGTGGGTGACGTGCGTCGCGACGTGAGGGTCAGGCCCGACCGTCTCACCGTCGTCGGCGAGACGGGCCCGGCCTGGGTCACGGGCCTGGACCGGCTGGCCCCCGGAGTGGTCGCCGCGCGGTTCCCGACCACCGGCCCGCCGGTCGCGCCACTCTGCGCGGTCCCGGCCGCCGACCAGTGGTTCACCGGCGTCGGGGCGGGGGCCCGGCACTCCTCGGTGCTCCAGCTGGTCAACCCCGACAGCGGCCCGGCCGTGGTCGACACCGAGGTGCTGGGCGCGCGCGGGCCCGTCGACGCGGAGCGGTTGCGCGGAGTGTCGGTGCCGGGGCGCAGCATCGTCTCGCTCGACCTCGCCGCCGTCGCCCCGCGGCGAGGGGAGCTGACGCTGCACGTGACGACGTCCCGCGGGCGGGTCGGGGTCTCGGTGCTGGACTCAGTCGACGACCTCAGCGGCAGCGGCGCCTCGGCCGACTGGCTCGCCGGCCAGCCCGGTCCCGCCGACTCCACGCTCCTGCTGGGGGTCCCCGTCGGTGCCGGCACCCGGACCCTGGTCCTGGCGAACCCCACCGCGAGCCAGTCCCGGGCGACCGTCTCGGTGGTCGGCCCCGACAGCGTGTTCACCCCGCAGGGCGCCGACGACGTCGTGGTGGCGGCGGGCAGCACGACGCGCGTCGACCTCGACGCGCTCCTGGGCGAGGGTGCGCTCGACGACACCGCCGTCGGGATCCAGGTCGATGCCACGACGGCGGTGACCGCCTCGGTGCGCGCACTCGTCGACGGCGACCTCAGCCTGGTCTCGGCCGGTCAGAGGCTGCCGCAGGAGGTCACGACCGCGATCGTGCCGCCCGGCACCGACCGCCTGGTCGCCGCCGGTGCCCTGCGCGCCGGGTCGTGGACCGTCACCGCGCTCGACGCCGACGGTGCGCGCCTGGACTCACAGCGTCGTGACCTCGAGCCCGGGCGCGGCGACTCCCTCGACCTGCCCGCGGGCACCCGGCTGGTCCAGGTGCGCCTGGGGTCCACCACCGCGGTCGTCTCGGCCACCGTCGACACCGACACCGGCTCGGCGGTGCTCGGGCTGCGCCCGCTCCAGACGAGCGGTCTCGTCGGCGACGTGGCCCCGGCGGACCGCTGACCCCGCCGGATCACCTGTCCGGGTCACCTGTCCGGTTCACCTGTCCGGGTCGTCCTCGTCGGCGTAGCGGGGGTCGACCTCGGACGCGTCGAGGCCCAGCAGGTCCGCCACGTGCTCGACGACCAGGGCGTGGACCACCGCCCGCATCTCGGCGCGGTCGAGGCACCGGTGCTCGACGGGACGGCGGAACAGCACGATCCGGGCGGGTGACCCATGGTCCGCGCGGACCAGCGACGACAGCGGCACGACCGTGCCGAGACCCTCTCCGGGCCTGGGTGGGCCGCCCGTGCCAGGCACGTCCTCGACGGCGTACTCGATCATCGGCAGACGCCCGCCCCACCGGCCCTCGAGCTCGGCGGCGACCTCGAGGACGGCGCTGTCGAACCGCTCGGCGCGCGTCGGTCGCTCCGGGCGTCCCGGCACGCGCGGGACGATCTCCGGCCCGCGCCTGCCGCGTCCGCGGCGGTCCCTTGCCCCCACCCCGCGAGCCTAGTCCGTGGCGCCGTCCCGGCCGGGTACGTTCACTGCCGTGAGCCGGTCTCGTCGCTGTTCGCGTTCGCCGTGCGGTCGTCCCGCCGTCGCGACGCTGACCTACGTCTACGCCGACCAGACCGCCGTGCTCGGGCCGCTGGCGACCTTCGCGGAGCCCCACGCCTACGACCTGTGCGAGCAGCACTCCGAGCGACTCTCGGCGCCGCGCGGCTGGCAGGTCCTGCGGCTCGCGAGCGACCGGCGTGACCGCGGGCCCTCCGGGGACGACCTCCTGGCGCTCGCCGACGCGGTGCGGGAGGCGGCCCGCCCGGTCCTACGACCCGAGCCCGCGCGGCCGGACGGCACCCGCGAGGGCACCCGACGGGGTCACCTGCGGGTCCTGACGACCGACTGAGCCCTCGTCGCCTACCCGGTCGTCGCCGACAGTAGGGTTCGGCCCATGGCCGACACCCTCGCTCCGGAGAACCTGGCCGCCGTCTTCAAGGCCTACGACGTGCGGGGCACGGTGCCCGACCAGGTCGACGAGGCGCTGGCCCGTGCGGTCGGCCGTGCCTACGTCGAGGTGCTCGGTGCACGCCGCGTGGCCGTCGGCCACGACATGCGCCCCAGCTCGCCGGGCCTGGCCGGGGCCTTCGCGGACGGCGCCACCGGCGCCGGCGCGGACGTGACCATGATCGGACTGGCCTCGACCGACCAGCTCTACTTCGCCTCGGGCCACCTCGACGTGCCCGGCGTCATGTTCACCGCCAGCCACAACCCCGCGCAGTACAACGGCATCAAGATGTGTCGGGCGAAGGCCGTCCCCGTCGGCGTGGGCACGGGTCTGGACGAGATCCGTGACCTCGTCGCCTCGATCGCCGCGGACACCGCGACGTCGGCGCCCACGACGATCCCCGGCTCCGTCAGCGAGCACGACGTGCTCGAGGCCTACGCCGCGCACCTGCTGTCGCTGGCCCCCGTGCGCGGACGTCGTCTGCGCGTGGTGGTCGACGCCGGCAACGGCATGGCCGGGCACACCGCACCGGCCGTCTTCGACCTGCTCGGAGGCGACCAGGTCGAGCTCGAGCCGCTCTACTTCGAGCTCGACGGGACCTTCCCGAACCACGAGGCCAATCCGATCGAGCCGGCCAACCTCGAGGACCTGAGCGCTCGGGTGCGTGCCGTCGGCGCCGACGTCGGACTGGCCTTCGACGGCGACGCCGACCGGTGCTTCCTGGTCGACGAGGGCGGCCGGCCGGTCTCGCCCTCGACCCTGACCGCCCTCATCGCCTCGCGAGAGCTGCGCCGCCACCCGGGGTCGTCGATCATCCACAACCTGATCACCAGTCGCGCGGTCCCCGAGCTCGTCGCGGAGCTCGGCGGCACGGCGGTGCGCACGCGGGTGGGCCACTCCTTCATCAAGGCGCGCATGGCCGAGACCGACGCCGTCTTCGGTGGCGAGCACAGCGGCCACTTCTACTTCCGCGACTTCTGGCGCGCCGACTCCGGGATGCTCGCGGGGCTGCACGCCCTGGCGGCGCTCGCCGAGACCGACCGGCCCCTCTCGGCCCTGCTCGCCGAGTTCGAGCGCTACCCGCTGTCGGGGGAGATCAACGCCACGGTCGACGACGCCCCTGCCATCATGGAGCGGGTGGAGCAGACGTGGGCGACGCGCGACGGGGTGAGCACCGACCACCTCGACGGGCTGAGCGTGATCCACGACGACTGGGCGTTCAACGTCCGCTCGTCCAACACCGAGCCGCTGCTGCGGCTCAACGTCGAGGGAAGGGACGAGGACACGATGACGAGGGTGCGCGACGAGGTCCTGAGCATGATCCGGGGCTCGGGGTGAGCGCCGGGCCCGGGTCCGGGTCGAGCGGTGTCGACCCCCGTCTGCTCGAGATCATCGTCTGCCCGGACTGTCGCTCCTCGCTGGTCGTGGAGCCGTCGACCTCCGGCACCGGCGCCCCCGGTCTGCGGTGCCAGGGGTGCGGTCTGCTCTACCCCGTCCGCGACTCGATCCCCGTCCTGCTCGTCGACGAGGCCACCCGCACCGGCTGATCGACCACGGAGCCCGACGACCCCTGCCCGTCATCTGGAGGAGCCCGACATGACCTGGTTCGACGAGGTGCGGCTCGAGGACTCCGACGCCCTGGCCCGCATCGACCCCCGGCTGCGGCACCTCGCCGAGTCCGGAGCGCGCGTGCGCCGCGACAGCGGGGAGGTGGCGCGGCTGATCGCCGACAGCGCCGCGCTGGCGACGTCCCAGGGCTCGCGGCCCCGGGCCGTGGTCGCCGCCGGTGCCGACTCGCGGCTGCTGCGCTCGGTCCTCGAGCCGTCCTGCCCGGTGCCCCTCGTCGCCTGGCCCGGCCACGGCCTGCCGGGATGGGTGGGTCCGCTCGACATGGTCGTCGTCCTCTCGCCCGACGGAGGCGACGTCGCCGCCGCCGGGTCGGCCGCCGAGGCGTGCCGCCGGGGCTGCGAGGTCGTCGTCGCCTGCCCGCCGGACTCGCTCGTGGCGGCCCACGCGATCGGGCGCTCCACGACGTTGCTCGCCTGCACGACCCGCGACCACCTGGCCTGTGCGGTGGTCACGCTCGACCTCCTGCACAGCCTGGGTCTCGGCCCGGCGGCCGGCGCGGACCAGGTGGCCGACTCGCTCGACGACGTGGCACGGGCCTGCTCGCCGCACCGTGACCTCACCGTCAACCCCGCGAAGCTGCTGGCCATCGCCCTGGCCGAGGCCACCCCGCTGCTCTGGGGCGGCTCCCCGATCGCTGCCCGCGCCGCCCGCCGGGTGGCCGAGGCGCTGCGCCGCAGCACCGGACGCGCGGCGCTGGCCGGCGACGCCGACGTGCTGGAGCCGGTGCTCGTCGCGGCCCGGCCGCGCGACCTCTTCGAGGACCCGCTCGCGCCGGACGCCTCGGAGGCGGTGCTGCGACCGGCGCTGGTGGTGCTCGACGACGACACGACCTCCGACCCGCTCGTGGGCGGACAGGCGGCGCGTCTGCGCGAGCTCGCCGATCGCCACGGGGTGCGTGTCGAGTCGATCGCGGCGCCCGCGTCGGGGGAGGTCGCCCGCTACGCCGCGCTGGTGCTGAGCGGCACCTACGCCGCCGAGTACCTCGCCCACGGTCTGGCCGGCTGACGACGCCACCCCGGCCCCGCGGGTCGACGAGAGTCCCGGGGGGTGGTGGCGAGGATTCTGCAAAGCCCGAAGGGGCGTCCTAACCTCGTGGAACAGAGCAATTCCGTCCCACGACGCCTCCGAGCGTCGAGCGAGGAGCACCCCGTGGACCACAAGGTCGCCGACCTGTCCCAGGCCGCCTACGGCCGCACCGAGATCACCCTCGCCGAGCACGAGATGCCCGGCCTGATGGCGATGCGCGAGCGCTACGCGGGCGACCAGCCCCTGCGCGGTGCCCGGATCGCCGGCTCGTTGCACATGACCATCCAGACCGCTGTGCTGATCGAGACCCTGGTCGACCTCGGCGCCGAGGTCCGTTGGGCCTCGTGCAACATCTTCTCCACCCAGGACCACGCCGCCGCTGCGGTCGTCGTCGGTCGCGACGGCACCCCGGAGTCGCCCCAGGGTGTCCCGGTCTTCGCCTGGAAGGGCGAGACGCTCGAGGAGTACTGGTGGTGCACCCAGCAGATCCTCGCGTGGCCCGACGTGGACGGCGAGAAGCGTTTCGCCAACATGATCCTCGACGACGGCGGCGACGCCACGATGCTGGTCCACCTCGGTGTCGACGCCGAGAAGTCCGGCGTGGCCCCCGACCCGACCTCGGCGAAGTCCGCCGAGCAGAAGATCGTCTTCGACGTCCTCAACGCGAGCCTGGCCGAGTCCAAGGACCGGTGGACCCAGGTGGCCGCCGAGCTGCGCGGTGTGACCGAGGAGACCACGACCGGGGTGCACCGTCTCTACGAGATGATGCGCGAGGGCTCGCTCCTCTTCCCCGCCATCAACGTCAACGACTCGGTGACCAAGTCGAAGTTCGACAACAAGTACGGCTGCCGCCACAGCCTCATCGACGGCATCAACCGCGCCACCGACGTCCTCATCGGCGGCAAGGTCGCGGTCGTGTGCGGCTTCGGCGACGTGGGCAAGGGCTCCGCGGAGTCGCTGCGGGGCCAGGGCGCCCGCGTCATCGTCACCGAGATCGACCCGATCTGTGCGCTGCAGGCGGCCATGGAGGGCTTCCAGGTCACCACGCTCGACGACGTCATCGACACCGCCGACATCATCGTCACCGCGACCGGCAACATGAACGTCATCACGGTCGACCAGATGCGCAAGATGAAGCACCAGGCGATCCTGGCCAACATCGGCCACTTCGACAACGAGATCGACATGGCGGGCCTCGAGGCCGACGGCGTCGCGGAGCGCAAGACCGTCAAGCCGCAGGTCGACGTCTGGACCTTCCCCTCGGGCAACTCGATCATCGTGCTCTCCGAGGGTCGCCTGATGAACCTCGGCAACGCGACCGGTCACCCGTCCTTCGTGATGTCGAACTCCTTCACCAACCAGGTGCTGGCCCAGATCGAGATCTTCACCAAGCCCGAGGACTACCCGGTCGGCGTCTACGTGCTGCCCAAGCACCTCGACGAGGAGGTGGCGCGTCTGCACCTCGGCGCGCTCGGCGTGAAGCTCACCGAGCTGACGACCGACCAGGCCGACTACCTCGGCCTCCCGGTCTCCGGGCCCTACAAGTCCGACGAGTACCGCTACTGATCGGTGCTGCAGCTCACCGGAGCACGCTCCGGGCAGCACCCCGGGCCCGTCCACAGTCGTGGGCGGGCCCGGGGTCGTCCCTGGGGGAGTGAGGCAGGATGGGGTCCATGAGCAGTCCTGACGTCTCGGAGCGTGCCGAGCCCGCAGGCTCGGCACGCGGGCGCGTGCTGGTCGTCGACGACGACGCCGCGCTCGCCGAGATGCTCACGATCGTGCTGCGCCAGGAGGGGTTCGACTCCCGGATGTGCCACCGCGGCGACCTCGCCCTGGCGGAGTTCCGCGACTACCGCCCCGACGTGGTGCTCCTCGACCTGATGCTCCCGGGGCGCGACGGCATCGACGTGTGCAAGCAGATCCGGGCCGAGTCCGGGGTCCCGGTCGTGATGCTGACCGCGAAGAGCGACACCGTCGACGTCGTGGTGGGGCTCGAGTCCGGCGCCGACGACTACGTCGTGAAGCCCTTCAAGCCCAAGGAGCTCGTCGCCCGCATCCGTGCCCGGGTCCGCCGGCTCGACGTGCCCGACCAGACGCTGGTGCTGGGCGACCTCGTCATCGACGTGGCCGGGCATGCCGTGACGCGTCACGAGGAGTCGATCGGGCTCACGCCGTTGGAGTTCGACCTGCTCGTGTGCCTGGCCCGCAAGCCGTGGCAGGTGTTCACCCGCGAGGTCCTGCTCGAGCAGGTGTGGGGCTACCGCCACGCCGCCGACACCCGCCTGGTCAACGTCCACGTGCAGCGGCTCCGCTCGAAGGTCGAGCACGACCCGGAGCACCCCGAGGTGGTGCTCACCGTGCGAGGCGTGGGGTACAAGGCCGGCGGGGCCTGAGGTGCGTGGACTGCGCAGGGGCCTGACCTTCTGGCGCCGTTCCATCCAGGCCCGGGTCGTGGCCAGCACCCTGGTCCTCTCCACGGTCGTGGTCGGGGTCGTGGGCTGGTTCCAGCTCCAGCAGACCCGCGACGGCTTGCTGGAGCACCGCGTCTCGGCGGTCGTGGCCGAGGCGACCGACGAGACGACCGAGGCGCAGGCGCGGCTCGGCGCCGCCACGGGCACCGAGACCAACTCCACGCGTCAGCAACGAGACCTCGCCGACCAGCTGATCCAGCGGGGGGACACCCGGGGCTTCTCGGTGGTGCTCGGCGGATCCGTCGGCGAGCAGACCCGGCTCGCCGACGGCGGGGCGGAGTACACCCCCGGCCTGGTGCTCTCCAGCGTGCCCGCCCCCCTCGAGGACCGCTTCTCCACGATCGTGCCGCAGACGGCGTGGACCTACTCCGCGATCACCACGCGCAGTGAGGACGGACGGACCGAGAGCCGCCCCGGGATCGTGGTCGGCTCGCAGGTCCGTCTGCCCGCCGACGGGCAGACCTACACCGTCTACTACCTCTTCCCCCTCGCCGAGGAGCAGGAGACGCTCGCGCTCGTGACGCGCGCCCTGCTGACCGCGGCCGTGCTGCTCGTGGTGCTCGTCGCCGGCGTCACCTGGCTGGTCGCCCAGCAGGTCGTCACGCCGGTGCGCCTGGCCCGTCGGGTCGCGGAGCGGCTCGCGGCCGGCGACCTCCAGGAGCGCCTCACGGTGCGGGGCGAGGACGACGTGGCGCGGCTCGCGACCTCCTTCAACCAGATGGCAGCCAGCCTGCAGACGCAGATCCGTCAGCTCGAGGAGCTCAGCCGGGTCCAGCGACGCTTCGTCTCCGACGTCTCGCACGAGCTGCGCACCCCCCTGACCACGGTCCGCATGGCCGGCCACGTGCTGCACGACGCGCGCGGCGACTTCGACGCCACGACCGCGCGGGCCGCCGAGCTGCTGCAGACCGAGCTGGACCGGTTCGAGACGCTCCTGACCGACCTGCTCGAGATCAGCCGGTTCGACGCGGGGGCGGCCAACCTCGATGTCGAGGACGTCGACCTCGGCGAGGTCGCGGCGCGGGTCGTGGAAGGACTGGCCGCGCTGGCGACGAGCAGAGGGGTCACGGTCGAGGTCCGCCGACCGGCGGTGCCGTGCATCGCCCAGGCCGACGTGCGCCGGGTGCAGCGGATCGTGCGCAACCTGGTCTCCAACGCCATCGACCACGCCGAGGCCGACGCCTCCGGACCCGGCGTCGTGCTGGAGGTCGCCTCCGACCCGGACGCGGCTGCCGTGACGGTGCGTGACTACGGCGTGGGCCTCAACCCCGGTGAGGCCGCGATGGTCTTCAGCCGGTTCTGGCGAGCGGACCCGGCCCGGGCGCGCACCAGCGGCGGCACCGGTCTCGGTCTCGCGATCGCGCTCGAGGACGCCCACCTGCACCAGGGGTGGCTGCAGGCCTGGGGCCGACCGTCGCAGGGCGCGTCGTTCCGCCTGACGCTGCCGCGGCGGCTCGGCGAGGAGCTGCGGAGCAGCCCGCTGCCCCTGGTGCCGACCGACGCCGGCGCGCCGCTGAGCGCGGCCAGGGCATGAGGCGCCTCGCCGTCGCGGGCCTGCTGGCGTGCCTGCTCAGCGCTCCGAGCGCGTGCGTCAGCATGCCTGAGTCCGGGCCGGTGGTCGACACGCAGGCCACAGCGCGCGTCGACGACGAGCGTGCCACCGCCATCGACCCGCTTCCCCCGCAGCCGGACGCCTCGGTGGTCCAGATCGCGCAGGGGTTCCTCGAGGCGATGACCCAGACCCCGATCAGCACCAACGTCGACATCAGCGTGGCCCGCGAGTACCTCGCCGAGGACGCCCGCGCCACCTGGAACCCCGACGCCTCCACCGTCATCTACGAGGAGTCCACCCCGCCCGTGGCCTCCGGCGCGGACGCCCGCATCCAGCTCTCGGGCGCCGAGCGCCTCGACGCCCGCGGGGCCTGGGTGGGTGACCTCGACCGGTCGAGCTCGACACTCGCCCTGCGCATGGTTCTCGAGGACGGCGAGTACCGCATCATCGACCCGCCCGACGCCCTGATCGTGCCGGCCTCGTGGTTCGAGCAGCGCTTCCGCGAGGTCTCGCTGTACTACTTCGACCGGACCGGGCAGATCCTCGTGCCGGAGTCGGTCTTCGTCCCCCGCGGCCAGCAGCTGGCGAGCTCCCTGACCGAGGGACTGCTCGAGGGTCCCGCGGGGGACGCCCGACGGGTGGTGCGCACCTTCATCCCCAGCGGCCTCGACGTCGGGCTCTCCGTGCCCATCGCCGACGGGGTGGCCGAGGTGTCGCTGCTCGGCGAGGCGCCCGAGCGCTGGGCCGACGCGAGCGCCCTGGTGCTCGCCCAGCTCGCGGCCACCCTGCGGCAGGACCCGTCGGTGAGCAGCATCCGCGTGACGATCGGCGGGCAGCCGGTCACGCTGCCCGGTGGCCCTGCGGGCTTCCCGGTCGAGGGGGACTCGCTCTACAGCACGACCGGCTACCAGGCCAGCACGCTGCTCTTCGGTCTCGACGCCGAGGGCAGGATGGTCGCCGGACCCGCGGAGGAGCTCGACCCCGTCTCCGGGCCCTGGGGCAGCCAGGACGTCGGGGCCCGCAGCATCGCCATCGACCTCGGCGGTCAGGTCGCCGCCGCGATCAGCGCCGACGGGACCGCGGTGCTGCGCGGCCCGGTGCGCGACGACGGGACCCCCCAGCGGATCGAGCAGATCCTCAGCGGGTTCAGCGACCTGCTGGCCCCGGCCTGGGACTTCGCCGGCCGGATGTGGCTGGTCGACCGCACGCCCGAGGGTGCCCGGGTGTCCTACGTCGTCGGCGAGCGCAACCGCACCGTCGACGTGCCGGGCATCAGTGGCAGTGACGTCGTCGCGTTCCTGGTCTCCCGGGACGCGACGCGTCTGGTGGCCGTCGTGCGGGCCCCGGGTGGCGACGAGGTGCGCACCGCGCGCATCCTGGTCAACGACCAGGGACGGGTGCGGCGCGCGGTCCCGGGGACCACCATCGAGGCCGACGACGGCGGCGAGCTGCGCGTGCGCGACCTGGCGTGGGCCTCACCGACCTCGGTGTCCCTGCTGAGCCGGGTCAGCCCCGAGCTCTCCGAGGTACGCACCGTCACGATCGACGGCTCTCCGCGCGGGCTCTCCTCCCTCTCGACGACCGTCGCCGGCCCGGTGGCCTCGCTCGCCGGCAGCCCGCTGGAGGGCGAGGCGACGTACGCGTTGACGAGAGGCAGCCTGGTCGACGTCGGCACCGGCAGCGTCCTGGCGGACGACGTCGCGCTGCGGGCCCTGGCCTACGTCGGCTGAGGGATCCTCGGTGGTGCCGCACGGCCGCGGAGCGGGTCTCGATGCCGTGCTCGACCTCCTCGTCGGCTCGCACTGCCTGGGCTGCGCGCGACCGGGCCGGGCGTGGTGTGCTCACTGCGACGGGCGGCTGGTCGGCTGGCCGCGCCCCGTCAGCCCGGACCCGCCACCGCCGGGGCTCGCGCCCTGCTGGGCCGCGGCGCCCTACGACGGGGTCCTGCGCGAGCTGGTCGTGGCGCACAAGGAGCACCACGTGCTCGCGCTGGCCTCCCCGTTGGGTCGTCTGCTGGCGACGAGCGTGCGGGCGGCGATCGACCGGGCGCCGATCGACCGGCCGCCGATCGACCGGGCGCCGGGCGGGACCTCGAGGGTCCTCCTGGTGCCGGTGCCGTCGCGATCCTCGACGGTGCGCCGACGCGGGCACGACGCCACCCGGCGGCTCTGCGCCGTTGCCGGGCGACTCCTCCGGTCCGGGGGCGTCGACGTCGAGGTGGTCCCGCTGCTCCGGTTGCGTGCGGGAGTGCTCGACCAGGCCGGCCTCGAGGCGTCGGCGCGCCGCGCCAACCTCGCGGGCTCGATGACGGTGCGCGGTCCGCGTCTGGCGCGGGCCGGCCGTCGCCGGGAGCCGGTGACGGTGCTGATCTGCGACGACGTGCTCACCACGGGATCGACGACCCGGGAGGCGCAACGCGCGCTGGAGGCGTGCGGGGTCCGCGTCGCGGCGGTGGTCACGGTCGCGGCGACACGTCGAAAGTTCCCTGATCGGCTTTCGCCTGCCCCGCCCACCCACTAGCGTCGTGCCATGGAGTCCGCCCGGGTCCGTGGTTGCGTCACCTGGGTGCCGCGCGTGGCCCACCGGTGGCAAGCCGATGCCAGTCGCAGGCGAAACGGCCCACGTAAGACACGCCCGGACGGGTGTCGATCACGGTGCGGCTTAGAGGTAAGCCCTGCCCCGACCCGCCGGTCAGATGCCGGCGACGCCGGGAGACGGTCAGTAGTGGCGCCAGAGATGGCTGATGAGCTGCGAACGCTGCCGCAGGCGGTTGTGGGGTCGAAGACCAGGTCGGCCGGGCGGGCTCCTGCCACCCCTACGTCCCGTCCGGTGGTTCCACCGGACGGGTCCATCGAGTGCAGGAGGTTCACATGGAGGTCGTGGTCACAGGTCGTCACTGCGAGGTGTCGGACAGGTTCCGCGAGCACGCGACGGAGAAGCTCGCGCGGCTCGAGAAGCACGACCATCGCATCATGCGCGTGCACGTCGAGGTCGACAGCGAGCCCAACAAGCGCCAGCAGGAGCGCGGTGTCCACGTCGAGCTGACCGCGTTCTCGAAGGGCCCGGTGATCCGGGCCGAGGCCGCGGCCGAGGACAAGATGGGCGCCCTCGACCTCGCGCTCGACAAGATGGCCTCGCAGATGCGCCGTGCCGCGGACCGTCGGCGGGTCCACAAGGGGCGGCGCTCGCAGGTCTCGACCGGACCTGCCCTCACCGAGGCCTCCGACCTGGGCGGCGTCGAGGACGACGACCTGGTCGAGCGACGCTTCGGCGACGAGCCGACCGACGCCGTGCCCGGCGCCGACCCGGTGGCGGCCGATCTCCTCGAGGTCGAGGGTGACGGTCCGCTGGTCGTGCGGGAGAAGAGTCACGCCGCCCAGCCGATGACGCTGGACCAGGCCCTCTACGAGATGGAGCTGGTCGGGCACGACTTCTACCTCTACGTCGACAAGGACTCCGCGCGCCCGGCCGTGGTCTACCGGCGACGCGGCTACGACTACGGGGTCATCTCCCTCGACCTCGAGGCCTCCTGACTCGAGGCCTCCTGAGCAGGCGGACGCGTGCGGTGCGGGGCGTGCCATGATGCGGACGTGGCCGTCCCCACCGCACGCCGTCCCGCCGCGCCCGAGCCCGGTGAGCCCGGTGAGCCCGTCCGGGTGCTGGTCGTCGACGACCAGGAGCTCTTCCGGCGCGGCATGGTGATGCTGCTGGGCGCCGAGGACGGTCTCGAGGTCGTGGGTGAGGCCGACGACGGTCTCGACGGCGTCGCTCAGGCCCAGGCCAAGGCCCCCGACGTGGTCCTCCTCGACGTCCGCATGCCCAAGCAGTCCGGGATCGAGGCCTGCCGCACCATCAAGGAGACCGTGCCCTCCACCAAGATCATCATGCTCACCGTCTCCGACGAGGAGGGCGATCTCTACGAGGCGGTGAAGGCGGGGGCCTCGGGCTACCTGCTCAAGGACTCCTCGATCGACGAGGTGGCGCAGGCCGTCCGCGTGGTGGTCGAGGGCCAGTCGCTGATCAGTCCGCTGATGGCGGTCAAGCTGATCGACGAGTTCAAGCAGATCTCGCAGCCCGAGCGTCAGGCGGCCGTCAACCTGCGGCTCACCGAGCGCGAGATGGACGTGCTGCGGCTCCTCGCCGAGGGACTGAACAACCGTGACATCGCGCGGCGCCTGACGATCAGCGAGAACACCGTGAAGAACCACGTGCGCAACATCCTGGAGAAGCTGCAGCTGCACTCCCGCATGGAGGCGGTCATGTACGCCTTCAAGGAGAAGCTGCTCGAGCTGCCGACCTAGGGTCCCGGACGTTCGCCGTGCAGACCCTGTCCGCCTCCCAGGCTCGTCGGACCGCCCTCGCGGCCCAGGGCTTCCTGGACCCGCGCCACGACCCTGCGACGATGCGGACGCTGACGCGCACCGTGGAGCGCACCGGGGTGCTCCAGGTCGACTCGGTCAACGTGCTGGCGCGGGCGCACCTGATGCCGCTCTACTCGCGCATGGGCTCCTACGACCCGGCCCTGCTGCAGCGAGCCGCCGAGCAGCGTCCTCGTCGTCTCGTCGAGTACTGGGCCCACGTCCAGGCGCTGATGCCCGTCGACCTGTGGCCCCTGATGCGTCACCGGATGGAGGCCCATCGCACCCAGCGCCACAAGTGGTGGGGCGTCGAGGTCGGACCCGACCTCTGTGCCGCGCTGCTGGGAGAGATCGCCGACCGGGGAGCAGCCACGGCTCGCGAGGCCGCGTCGTGGGTGGGCGAGGGACCCGCGACGAGCAAGGACCGCTGGGGCTGGAACTGGTCGGCGACCCGGCGGGCGCTGGACTACCTGTTCATGGTGGGAGACGTGGCGATCGCCTCCCGCACGAGCCAGTTCGAGATCCGCTACGACCTGCCCGAGCGGGTCCTCCCGGCGGCGGTCCTCGCCGCCGCGACCCCGGAGCCGCACGACGCGGTGCGCGAGCTCGTCCGACGCGCCGCGCGCTCGCACGGGGTGGCGACCACCCGGTGCCTGGCCGACTACTACCGCCTGCGTCAGCAGGCCACGCCGGACAAGCCGTCGGCGGCACGAGCCGTCGAGGAGCTCGTCGAGGAGGGCGAGCTCGAGCAGGTCCAGGTGGAGGGGTGGTCGCGCCCGGCGTACCTGCACCGCGACGCACGCCGTCCCCGCCGGGTGGAGCGCAGGGCCCTGCTGAGTCCCTTCGACCCGCTGGTGTGGGAGCGCGAACGGACCGAGCGGCTCTTCGACTTCCGCTACCGCATCGAGATCTACACCCCGGCCGAGCGTCGGGTGCACGGCTACTACGTGCTGCCGTTCCTGCTCGACGAGGCGATCGTGGCCCGCGTCGACCTCAAGGCGGACCGGCAGCGCGGACACCTGGTGGTCAAGGCCTCCTACGACGAGCCGGGGGCGCCACCGCACACGGCGTCCCAGCTGGCGGGCGCGCTGGGCGACCTGGCTCGGTGGCTCGGTCTCGACGAGGTCGTCGTCGAGCCACGCGGGACGCTGGCGGTCGCACTCGAGGGCGAGCTCGGTCTGTAGGGTCGGCGCGATGCCCTCGGACACCCTCCCCCTCGAGCCCGCCGGTCCCGCGGCGGCCGAGGGACGCTGGAGAGCCCCTCGGCTGCCGCCGCGGGCCGACGTGCAGGGCCTGCGTGCGCTCGCCGTGGGCGTCGTCGTGCTCGACCACCTGGGGATCGGCCTCGTCGCCGGCGGGTTCGTCGGCGTCGACGTCTTCTTCGTCGTCTCCGGCTTCCTGATCACGAGCCTGCTGCTGCGCGAGATCGTCGAGGGGGGCAGGGTGCGCATCGGCGCCTTCTACGCCCGCCGCGCCCGCCGGATCCTGCCGGCCGCCACGGTGGTGCTGGTCGCCGTCACCGTCGCCTCGACCCTCCTGCTGCCGCTGGCGCGCGCGGTGCGGGTGGGCGTCGACGTGGTGTGGGCGAGCCTGTTCGTGGGCAACGTGCGCCTCGCGCGCGAGGGCACGGACTACTTCACCGCCGACCTCCCGCCCTCACCGGTCCAGCACTTCTGGTCCCTCGCGGTCGAGGAGCAGTTCTACGTCGTCTGGCCCGCCGCCCTGGCCCTCGTCACGGCGCTCGCGGTGTGGCGGGCTCGTCGACGTGGCACCTCGACACCGGTGCTGCGACCGGTGGCCGATCGTGTGCTCGGGCCGGTGACGGTCCTCGTGGTCCTCGCCTGGGTCGCCTCGTTCGTGTGGTCGGTCGTGCTGACCCGCGCCGAGCCGACGGCGGCGTACTTCTCGACGCCGGCACGAGCCTGGGAGCTGGCCACCGGTGCGTTGCTCGCCCTGGCCGCCGCCCGCGGCCTGCGGCTGCCGGCTCGCGGACGGGCGCTGGTGGCCACGACCGGCCTCGCGGCGATCCTCGTGGCCGTCCTCGCCTACGGTCCGGGGACCCCGTTCCCGGGCTGGCAGGCCGCAGTCCCTGTCCTCGGCACCGCAGCCGTGCTCGCGGCCGGCGACGACGGGCACGCGCACGGGCTGGCTCGGCTGCTCGTGGTCCGCCCGGCGACGTGGCTCGGTGACATCTCCTACTCGTTGTACCTGTGGCACTGGCCCGTGATCCTGCTGACGCCCGCCGCGCTCGCCGCCACCCCGTTCGCGCCCGTGCCCACCGTGGTGCGCCTGCTGCTGGTGGTCGGCCTCTCCCTGGCGCTCGCCACCACCTCCTACCACCTCGTCGAGGCCCCGTTCCGTCGGCCCGCGAGGCCGTGGTCGACCACGCGGCGCAGCCTCGTGCTGTGGCCGGCCGCGGTGGCCGTGGTGCTGGCCTCGGTCGCGTGGAGCGGGTCCTACCGCGAGTCCGAGCTCGACCGGCGGGCCGAGGCGTCCGCGTCCTTCGACGACGCCGCGGTCCCACCGGAGCTGCGGACCGCGCGCACGGGTGAGGCGGTCCACGACGCGATCGCGGCCTCGCTGGACCGCGCGGCCGCCGGGGGCCCGGTCCCCTTCCCGGTGCGCAACGATCTCGCGAACCTCGACGCGGACCGGCCGCGCTACCCGTCGCGCTGCTTCGCCCAGGGCAGTGCGGAGGACAGCGACATCTGCCCCCTCGGTGACGTGGGCGCCGACACCCGGGTCGTCCTGGTCGGCGACTCCCACGCGCAGATGTGGCTCCCCGGTCTCGACGAGGCGGGACAGCGGGACGGCTTCGAGGTGGTCCCGATCGTGAAGTTCGGCTGCCCTCCCTCCGACCTGCGGGTGCGCGAGGTCGATGAGCCCGGGGACCCCGAGTTCACCTCCTGCTACGCCTGGCGCACCTGGGCGCTCGAGCAGGTGGCCTCCCTCAGCCCCGACACCGCGGTCGTGGTCTCCCGGACCCCGCCCCCCGGCATGGTGCTCGCCCCGGGCGTGACCCAGGAGCAGGCCTGGCGCACCGCGGTCGGTGACCTCGCCACCTCGCTGCGCGCGAGCGCGGGTCGCGTCGTCCTCGGGGGCGACGTCAGCTACCTGCGGCGCGACCCCGCGCAGTGCGTGGGTCGAGCCGACGCGTCGATGGCCGAGTGCACGGTCACCGCCGACGCGACGACCGCGACGTTCAACCGCCTGACCCGGCAAGCGGCCGCCGACGCGGGGGCCGACTTCGCCGACCTCGACTCCCTCGTCTGTGTCCGAGGGCGCTGCCCGATGGTCGTGGCCGACGTCGTGACCTACCACGATGCGCAGCACGTCTCCGCCACCTGGGCCCGCGAGGTCGACGAACGGCTCGCCGAGCTGCTCGGACTGGGGCCGACCGGGTCTGACCCGAACCCGATATCACCACCCCCGGGTGGGTAGCATGGCAAAGCCGGTGAGGAGTCTCTGCCGGCCCCCGACCTAGGAGTTCTCGCACCGTGCCCGTCATCATCGACAAGCTGCTCCGCATCGGCGAGGGCAAGATCGTGCGCCGCCTCGAGACCGTCGCCAAGGCCGTGAACGCCATCGAGGACGACTTCGTCGCGATGAGCGACGAGGAGCTCCAGGCCATGACGGTCGAGCTGCGCGAGCGCCACGAGGCGGGCGAGAGCCTCGACGACCTGATGCCCGAGGCGTTCGCGACCGTGCGCGAGGCCGCGCGCCGGGTGCTCGGTCAGCGCCACTTCGACGTCCAGGTGATGGGCGGGGCCGCGCTGCACCTCGGCAACATCGCCGAGATGAAGACCGGTGAGGGCAAGACCCTGGTCTCGACCCTGCCGGCCTACCTCAACGCGCTCACTGGTCGGGGCGTCCACGTCGTCACGGTCAACGACTACCTCGCCAAGTACCAGTCCGAGATGATGGGGCGCATCCACCACTTCCTCGGCCTCAGCGTCGGGGTCATCCTGCCGACCATGCGTCCCGCCGAGCGGCGTGAGGCCTACGCCTGCGACATCACCTACGGCACGAACAACGAGCTCGGCTTCGACTACCTGCGCGACAACATGGCCGGCTCGATCGAGGAGTGCGTCCAGCGCGGGCACCACTTCTCGGTCGTGGACGAGGTCGACTCGATCCTCATCGACGAGGCGCGCACGCCGCTGATCATCTCCGGACCCACGCAGGACGAGGTCAAGTGGTACGGCGAGTTCGCGAAGATCGTGCGCCGCCTCGAGCGCGACGTGGACTACGAGGTCGACGAGAAGAAGCGCACCATCTCGGTGCTCGAGCCCGGCATCACCAAGGTCGAGGACCACCTCGGCATCGAGAACCTCTACGAGTCGGCCAACACGCCCCTGATCTCGTTCCTGAACAACGCGATCAAGGCCCGTGAGCTGTTCCGCAACGACAAGGAGTACGTCGTCATCGACGGCGAGGTGCTCATCGTCGACGAGCACACCGGTCGCATGCTGGCCGGGCGGCGCTACAACGACGGGCTGCACCAGGCGATCGAGGCCAAGGAGAACGTCACCGTCCGCGAGGAGTACCAGACGCTGGCCACGGTCACGCTGCAGAACTACTTCCGTCTCTACGAGAAGCTCTCGGGCATGACCGGGACGGCGATGACCGAGGCCTCCGAGTTCGACAAGATCTACAAGCTCGGCGTGGTGCCGATCCCCACCAACCGGCCGATGGTGCGCCAGGACCAGGCCGACCTCGTCTACCGCACCGAGGAGGCCAAGTACGACGCCGTCGCCGACGACATCGAGGAGCGCCACGCCCTCGGACAGCCGGTCCTGGTGGGCACCGTGTCGGTGGAGAAGTCGGAGTACCTCTCGGCGCTGCTGACCAAGCGCGGCATCGCGCACTCGGTGCTCAACGCCAAGGTCCACGCCGACGAGGCGAAGATCGTCGCGCAGGCCGGTCACCAGGGCGCCGTGACGGTCGCCACCAACATGGCCGGTCGTGGCACGGACATCATGCTCGGCGGATCCGTCGACTTCCTCGCCGACGAGGAGCTGCGCCGCCGTGGGCTCCAGCCCGCCGGTGAGACCGCGGACGACTACGAGGCGGCGTGGGCGGCGACGGTGGAGTCGCTGCGCCAGCAGGTCGCCGACGAGCACGACGCGGTCCGTGACCTCGGTGGTCTCTACGTGGTCGGCACCGAGCGGCACGAGTCGCGCCGCATCGACAACCAGCTGCGCGGTCGGTCCGGGCGCCAGGGCGACCCCGGCGAGTCACGCTTCTACCTCTCCCTCGAGGACGAGCTGATGCGCTTGTTCAAGTCGGAGTGGGTCGACCGGGTCCTGACCCTGATGAAGATCCCCGACGACGTGCCGATCGAGAACAAGCGCGTCACCAGCGCGATCGCCAGCGCCCAGGGCCAGGTCGAGTCGCAGAACTTCGAGTCGCGCAAGAACGTGCTGAAGTACGACGACGTCATGGACCGTCAGCGTCAGGTCATCTACGGCGAGCGCCGCGAGGTCCTCGAGGGTGCTGACCTGCACGAGCAGGTCGCGTCGTTCCTCGACGACGTGGTGACCGGCTACGTGACGGGTTCGTTGCAGGAGTTCGCCGAGCAGTGGGACCTCGAGCAGCTGTGGACCGACCTCTCGCAGATCTGGCCGGTCCAGATCAGCTGGGCCGACCTCGAGCGGCAGGCGGGCGGTCGCGCCGAGCTCGAGCGGGCCGACCTCGTCGAGGCGCTGCAGGCCGACGCCCACGCGGCGTACGCCCGGCGCGAGGCGGAGGTCGGCTCCGAGGTGATGCGTGAGCTCGAGCGCAGGGTGCTGCTCTCGGTGCTCGACCGCAAGTGGCGCGAGCACCTCTACGAGATGGACTACCTGCGCGAGGGCATCTACCTGCGTGCCTACTCCCAGCGCGACCCGCTCGTGGAGTACCAGCGCGAGGGCTACGACATGTTCGCCGCCATGATGGACGGCATCAAGGAGGAGGCCATCGGGTTCCTGTTCAACCTCGAGGTGAGCATCGAGGACGAGCCCGAGCACGAGCACGGCGACCTCGACGAGCCCACCGCGGCCGAGGGCGAGGACATCGAGCCGATGCGCCGCGAGGTGCCCTCGATCCGCGCCAAGGGGCTCGAGCGCCCCGCGGCGCCGACCGGTCTGGCCTACTCGGCGCCGAGCGAGGACGGCGAGGCCGAGGTGCACGCGGACGCCGTCGAGGACCCCTTCTCGGGGACCGGCCGCAACGAGGCGTGTCCCTGCGGCTCGGGCCGGAAGTTCAAGCGCTGCCACGGCTCGCCCGGCGGGCCGAGCGGTCTGGTCGCCCGGGCGAACGGCTAGCCCGGCGGCGCCGGACCACCTCCTCGCGTCGTCTAGGAGAAGTCGAGCGCGGTGCACGTCCACCGCTCACGGCGCAGCTCGAAGCGCGCCGCCACCGCACGTGAGCGGTGGCCGTGGGCGACGTGCACGGCGACCTCGACGGTGGTCTCGTCGACCACGCACGGGTGCACCGATCGGACCCGTGGCCGCACGGGCTGCACGCGTTCGGCGCCCGGGACGTGGCCGCCCGCCCGCGAGACCAGCCACGCGCGCCGCTGAAGGTCGGCGTAGACCGCGCGGTCTGCCCACCGCGCGAGCTGGCTGGCCGGCCGGTCGCCGCCGACGATCTCGAGGGCAGCCTGCACGAATCGGCGCGACCACGCCTCGACGACACCGTGCAGCGCGACCTCGTGCGGGGTGGTGTCGCGGGAGGCGAGCCCGGACGGGGCGTCCGGGAGCGCCGGGGGCTCGCGCTCGGGTTGCAGGGCCAGCGCCAGGGTGCCCTGGACCGGGGCGAGCGCGACCATGCGGCGCAGCGGGACGACGACGTCGGACATGGGTGCTCCTGGGGCTCGGGTCGGGTGGGCTTGGGCAGTGCTCATGACGGCGGGGAGAGGGGCGGTGGCAGCACCAGGCGCTGGCCCGGACGGATCAGGTCGGGGTCCTCGAGGCGGTCGAGGTTGGCGGCGAGGAGGGCAGACCAGGTCGTGGCGACGGAGCCCGTCGCGAGTCGCTCGGCGATGCTCCACAGGGAGTCACCGGGGCGGACGAGCACCTCGGCGTGCCCGGGGGGTCGGGGCCCCGTCGCGGGCGGTCGCGACGCGGCCCGGACGAGCCCGGCATCCTCGGCGCGATCGGGAAGTGGCAGGCCGACCAGGCTGGCGGTCAGATGGCGGTCAGGCTGGTGGTGGTCAGGCTGGTGGTCGGGCCGCCGGCACCCCGCAGGCCCGTGAGTCCCGCGTCCTGAGCGGTCGTCGTCACTGGTCGGGACCCGTCGGCGACCTGGGCGGGCTGAGCCACCGCCGCGCCGGGAACGGCGGTGCCACCGGCCACCAGGGCGGTGCCGCAGGCCAGCAGCACCGCACGGCGCAGGGGCCGGGGGAGCGCGAGCCCCGACCGCGGGGCGGCACCGGTCGCGGTGGCAGCACGCAGGGCCAGCGAGACGGCGCCGATCCAGCACCAGAGGGTCGCGAGGCTCGCGGCTGCGGCGCACAGGCCCACCAGTGCCTCGTCGAAGCGCAGTGCGGACCGGCCAGCCCGCATCGTCAGGGCGGTCTCGCCCAGCACCGGCATGCACAGCACGAGGACGCCCGAGGCCACCGTGCTCAGCGCGAGCACGACCAGCAGCGAACGCAGGGTCGGTCGCGGCATCGACAACCTCCGATCCTTTGGTTTGCGTGTGTTTGCGACAGTAGACGCCGGTTGGGCTTGTTTGGTCAACCGGTCGTCCACAGGTCTGGGTCGAACGTCGGCGTCCGGGAGCGCGACGCCTGGCAGGCTGGCCGCAGACCTCAGCGCTCGACCGGACGACCGGGGCTGGCCGGGGCGGAGACGGAGGCGCTGTGCGGTGGGAGGACCAGCTCGTCGACCTCTTCGAGGATCTCGAGCAGCAGGCGCAGGACCTCCATGCCGCCGAGCGCGCACCGGAGCTCGCCGACCGCAGGCGTGCGGAGTACCGCGGTGTCACGCTGGCGAGCAGGCTGATGGCCTCCGTCGGGCGCGAGCTGGTCCTGGAGGTGCCGGGGGTGGGCCCGGTGTCGGGGGTGCTGCAACGCCTCGCGCAGGGGTGGTGCCTGGTGCGCGGATCAGGTCAGGAGTGGGTGCTGCCGCTGGACGCCGTGGACCTGCTGACCGGGCTCTCGACCCGCTCCGTGCCGGAGGTGGCCTGGCCGCGGGTCGCGTCGCTCGGCCTGGGTGCCGCGCTGCGCCGGCTCGGCGAGCAGCACCTGCCCTGCGTGCTCCACCTCCGCTCGGGCGCCCGCCACGAGGGCACGCTGGCGAGGGTCGGGGCCGACTTCGTCGAGCTCGATCTCGACGCCGGCCGCACGGTGCTGGTGGCCTTCTCGGCGTTGGCCGCCGTGCAGAGCAGGGGCGAGGAGGTCCCGGCCTGAACGGCTCGGGCGACGCTCAGGTGGCCTCGACGTCGAAGGGTGGGATCTCTCCCTCGGCCAGCGTGCGCTGCGAGGAGCGGGACAGCCGGTCCTCCTCGTCGGCCTCCTCCATCGCCTCGATGATGTGGCGGCGCACCACGGTGCGGGGGTCGAGGTCACGCAGCTCGAGGTCGGCGTACTCCGGGCCGAGCTCCGAGCGCAGCTCGTCGCGGGCGTTGTTGGCCAGGTTGCGCACCTTCGCGGCCATCTGGCCCGCCTGGCGCGCCAGCTCGGGCAGCTTGTCGGGACCGAAGACGACGATCGCCACGAAGGCGATGACGATCAGCTCGGCGAACCCTGGCACGTCCCGACCCTACTGCTCGGTGCCCGCTCAGACCCGCGTAGTAGGAGAAAGTCCGAGCTGACGACCGGCGAGCCCGCGACCCCGGCCTGCCAGGGTGTCGGCCACCGCGCGCAGGGCCACGGCGGCAGGCGAGGTCGGGTCGGCCTCGACCACGGGCTTGCCGACGTCGCCCCCCTCGCGCAGGGAGATGTCGAGGGGCACCCGACCCACGACGGCCACGTCGTAGCCGAAGCGCTGCGAGAGGGTCGCCGCGACCCGGTCGCCACCGCCGCTGCCGAAGATCTCCAGGCGGTGGTCCTCGCCCTTCTCGACGCAGTGCGGACAGGCGAGGTAGGACATGTTCTCCACGACACCGATGACGCGCTGGTGCATCATCGAGGCCATCGTGCCGGCGCGTTCGGCCACCTCCGCGGCAGCCTCCTGCGGCGTCGTCACGACGAGCACCTCGGCCCCCGGCAGGTGCTGACCGAGCGAGATGGCGACGTCCCCGGTGCCGGGCGGCAGGTCGAGCAGCAGCACGTCGAGGTCACCCCAGTAGACGTCGGCGAGCATCTGCACCAGGGCGCGGTCGAGCATCGGACCGCGCCAGGCCACCACCTGGTCGCGGCGCGGCTTGAGCATGCCGATCGAGATGACGGAGACGCCGCTGGGCGTCGGCACCGGCATGATGAGGTCCTCGACCTGCGTGGGCCGCGCGTCGGCGATCCCGAGCATGGCGGGCACGGAGTGCCCGTAGACGTCGGCGTCGAGCAGGCCCACCGAGAGGCCCTTCGCGGCGAGCGCGAGCGCGAGGTTGACGGTCACCGACGACTTGCCGACGCCACCCTTGCCGCTGGCCACCGCGTAGACCTTCGTCAGGGAGCCGGCCTGGGCGAAGGGGATCTCGCGGGGGGCCTGGCCGCCGCGCAGGTCGGACTGCAGTCCCTCGCGCTGCTCGGGCGTCATCACGCCCAGCTCGAGGTCGACCCCGGTGACGCCGGTGACCCGGCTGACCGCGGCGGTGACGTCGCGGGTGATGGTGTCCTTGAGCGGGCAGCCGGCCACGGTCAGCAGCACCCGGACCCGCACCAGTCCCGCGTCGTCGATCTCGACCGTGTCGACCATCTTCAGCTCGGTGATCGGGCGCTTGATCTCAGGGTCGTCGACGGTCGCGAGGGCCGCGTGCACCTGCTCGAGGAGGGAGTCGGAGGGGGAGGAGCTCATGAGGCCCGAGTCTAGGTGGACCTTCTCAACGCTCCTCGGTCGGACCGGGGTGACCCGGCCCGCCCGCCTCACCCGCGCGCACGTCGAGGTCCGAGAGGAGCGCACGCAGCTCGGAGCGCACGAAGTCTCGGGTGGCGACCTCGCCGACCGACATCCGCAAGGAGGCGACCTCGCGGGTGAGGAACTCCATGTCGGCGTGCGCGCGGGCGTTGGCCTGCCGGTCCTGCTCGGCGATCACCTTGTCGCGGTTCTCCTGGCGGTTCTGCGCGAGCAGGATCAGCGGGGCCGCGTAGGAGGCCTGCAGGCTCAGGATCAACGTCAGGAAGATGAAGGGGTAGTCGTCGAAGCGCAGCGGCGCCGGCACGACCGCGTTCCAGCCGACCCACACCACGACGAAGAGCGTCATGTAGAGCAGGAACGCCGCGGTGCCCATGAACCGGGCGAAGGACTCGGCGAAGACGCCGAACATGTCGGGGTCGTACGCCGGACGGCGCACCAGCGCGCGGCGCGCGACCAACGGCGTGTCCAGGCGTGCCCCGCCCCGCCGCTGCTCAGCCACGACGTCCGCCAGGGGTCGGCGCCGGCACCTGGGTCGCGGCCGCGGCGGCGACCCGGCCGGGCCGGCGACCCGACCGCGTGCCACGGTCGCGCCAGTTGTCCGGCAGCAGGTGGTCGAGGAGGTCGTCGACGGTCACCACGCCGAGCAGGTGACCGTTCTCGTCGCTGACCGGCGCCGCGACGAGGTTGTAGAAGGCCAGGTGCGCCGAGACCTCGTCGATCGGTGCCTCCGGTCGCACGCTCTCCAGCGTGTCGTCCATGGCTCCGGCCACGAGGGACGACGGCGGCTCGCGCAGGAGCCGCTGGATGTGGGCGACGCCGAGGAAGCGTCCGGTGGGTGTCTCGAGGGGCTGGCGGCACACGTAGACGGCCGAGGCCAGGCTCGGCGTGAGGTCGGGGTTGCGCACCAGCGCCAGGGCGTCGGCCACGGTCGCGTCGGGGCCGAGGATCACCGCCTCCGGCGTCATCATCGCCCCGGCGGTGTCGTCGACGTAGGACATCAGTCGGCGCAGGTCCTCGGCCTCCTCCGGCTCCATCAGGTCGAGCAGCAGCTCGGCGGTCTCCGGAGGGAGCTCGTTGATCAGGTCGGCGGCGTCGTCGGGTGACATCTCCTCGAGGACGTCGGCGGCGCGCTCGGTGTCGAGGCGCTCGAGGATCTCGAGCTGGTCCTCCTCGGGCAGCTCCTCGAGCACGTCGGCGAGCCGCTCGTCGTCGAGGCCGGCGACGACGGCCGCCCGACGCTCACGAGGGAGCTCGTGGATCATGGCCGCCGCGTCGGCGGGGCGCATCTCGTTGATGGCGTGCAGCAGCTGGGTGGCTCCCTGCGCCTCCTCGCGCCGGGTCAGCCCCTCGACGTCGCGCCACTCGACCACGTGGCTCTGGCCGCGGCGACGCAGCCCCTTCCCGGGCTCCTGGACCGCGACCCGCGAGAGCACCCAGTCGCGGTTGCGGGCCTGCTCCATGGCCACGTCGTAGACGGTCCCGACGACGCCGCTGGAGCCGCCCGAGGTGATGGTGACCGAGTGGTCGAGCATCTGACCGATCACCAGCGTCTCGGTGGAGCGCTGCTCGAACCGGCGCATGTTGAGCAGGCCGGTGGTGTAGACCTGGCCCGCGTCGATGTTCGTCACCCGCGTCATCGGGACGAAGATCCGCCGGCGGCCGAAGACCTCGGCGACCAGCCCCAGGACGCGCGGCTGGCTGACCTCCGAGCGCAGCGCCACCACGAGGTCGCGCACCTTGCCCACCTGGTCGCCCTGGGGGTCGAAGACGGGCAGACCGACGAGCCGGGCGGCGTAGACACGACTGGGGGTGCTGCTCATGTCCCTCCTCGGCTCGCTCCGACGACGAAGGATAGCGCCCCGCAGGTCCCCGACCCGCTGCCTGTCGCTCACTACACTCGACGGATGCAGCCTGCCCATCTCCCTGCGCGTACCGCCGTGACGGCCGTCCTCGGTGTCGTGATCGGCACGCTCGGCCTCAGCAGCTGCGGCGGTGCCGACGAGCCAGGGGCCGCGCCGACCTCCTCGGCCAGCCCGAGCGAGCCGGCGGCGTCGGAGTCGACGTCCGACGCGCCCTCCCCTCTGCCTCCTCCTCTGCCTCCCCTTCTGCCTCCGCCTCGGATCCGGTCGACGTCGCTCCGGAGCCGGCCCGACCCGATGCGATCGCCTGCGACTCCCTGTGGAGCGCCGGGACGCCGATCCCGCGGTTCTACCCGGGGTGCAACGACGGCGACGCGTTCGTCCCGCGGGACAGCCTCGGCTGCTCCTCAGGTCAGCGGCTCGTGCGTTTCGGCGACCGCTTCTACGGCGCGCTCGGCGGCACGGTCTACCGGGCGAAGTCGTCGCTGGACACCGACAAGGGCTACCGTGACGCCGTCGTCAGATGCCGTGCGTGAGCCTGCGCGGACCACGCCTGAACCAGGCTCGAACCACTGTTGAACGACTGCTGAACCATCTGGCACGCCCGTGATCCGACACTCTCTCTGGAGCTCCCCCGTGGCACCTGACACCCAGCCGCCCCTCTACCGCGCAGCCTTTCGTCGCGTGGCCGTCGTCGTCGCCCTCGCCACGGTGCTGGCCGGGCTGAGCGCACCGTCGTTCGCCGGCAAGTTCACGCCGAAGCCGGGGCCGACGTACAACAGCGCGGTGGGCAGCAACGCCACGCAGCAGGCCATCGTCACCAAGATCATCCGCACCATCCGCTCGACCCCCCGTGGCGAGAACATCGAGATCATGAGCTGGAACATGATGTCCCCGCCCGCGGTCGACGCGATGCTGCAGGCCCAGCGCCGCGGCGTCCGGGTGCGGCTGATCATGGCGAAGGGCAACGCTGCGCCGCAGCTCTACAACCCGAGCTTCACGCGGCTGCGCCGCGAGCTGCGCCAGCACAACCGGGGTCGTCAGCAGGCGCGACGCAGCTGGGCCCGGGTGTGCGCCCAGTCCTGCCGCGGACGGGGCGGGGCGGCCCACGCGAAGTTCTACCTGTTCTCCAAGTCCGGCAGGGCGAAGGACGTCGTGATCCAGGGATCGGCGAACCTCACCACGGCCGCGGCGAACAACCAGTGGAACGACATCATGACCCAGCGGGACAGCAAGGCTCCCTACCGGTTCATGCGCGGGGTCTTCTACGAGATGGCCAAGGACAAGCCGACCCGCCCGACGTACGTGACCCAGGCCGAGAACGGCATCAAGCTGGCCTTCTTCCCCAGCGCCGGGAAGAACGCGACGGACCCGGTGATGCAGCTGCTCAGGAAGGTGAAGTGCCGCGGGGCCACCAACACCGGCGGCCGGACGCGGATCCGGGTCGCCCCGGACGCCCTGCGACAGGATCGCGGCAACCGTCTGGCCCGCAAGCTGCGTTCACTGTGGATCGACGGGTGCGACGTGAAGATCGGCTACACCGTGATCGGGATCGACACCGGGCGGATGCTGCGATCCCCGAGCCGGCGCGGGCCGGTGCCGCTGGCGCACATGGTGCAGGACACCAACAACGACGGCCAGTTCGACAACTACTTCCACATGAAGGCGATGACCATCGTCGGCAACTTCGGCAAGAACCGCGGTTCCTACGTCACGCTGAACGGCTCGGCGAACTTCTCCGACGCGGCCGCGACCTCCGATGAGAACTTCGGGATCTACTTCCGCAAGGGCATCACGAGGCGCTACGAGGACCACCTGAACTACTGGTACAACTTCTTCTCCTCCCGCAACCGTGCGGCCTTCCGTGGCGAGACCGCTCGCGCGGCCCGCGACGACGGCCGCCTGACCGCCGACGGTCTGCTGTTCGGGGTGGGCCCGATCGACGGTGTCGACCCCTACGCCAACCTCGAGCTCGACTGATCAGCCGGTGGCCAGAAGCGTCCCGGTAACCAGACGACGCGTCCGGGTGCGCTCGGTCGACGACCGGGGCGTGGGCCTCGGTGCGGTCGGTGAGGGCGCGCTCGACGTGCTCTTCGACGACCGTCGCGTCTGGTCCTTCTGGGCGCCTCGCGACACCGAGCCCGACGGGCCCCTGGGTCGGATGGCGTCGTGGCCGGGCCCGTTGCGTCGCTACCTCGACGGCACCACCGTCGTGACGCTGCGCGACCCGGGCACCGGGGAGGTCCACTTCCGGGACTCCGTGGAGTTCGGCACGGGTGTGGGTGCGATCAGGGTCGTCAACAAGGAGGGCATCGACCTCGGCATCGACAAGTCGGGCCGACTCGTGCCGACCTTCGAGACCCGCGACCGCGCCGACATCGACGCCCTCGTCCGAGCCACCGTGGCGGTGCTGGACTCGTTGCGCACCGCGGGCGTCGAGCCCTTCGTGGCCTACGGCACGCTGCTGGGTGCGGTCCGGGAGCAGGCCGTGCTCGGTCACGACTCGGATGCCGACGTCGCCTACGTCAGCGAGCACAGTGCGCCCGTCGACGTCGTGCGCGAGTCGTTCCGGCTGCAGCGCGAGGTCCACCACCTCGGGTTCGAGACCGTGCGCTACTCCGGGGCCGCCTTCAAGGTCCTCGTGCCCGAGGCCGACGGCATCAAGCGCGGCCTCGACGTGTTCGCCGGGTTCTTCGACGACGGCCGGCTCTGGCTCATGGGCGAGGTGGGGGTGCCCTTCGAGCGCGACTGGATCCACCCGCTGGGCACCGCCACGCTCGAGGGTGTCGAGGTGCCGGTGCCGGCGCGCCCCGAGAAGCTGCTCGAGGCGATGTACGGGCCCGGGTGGCTCGTCCCGGACCCGAGCTTCCAGTTCACCACCTCCCGCGAGGTGCACGACGCCCTCAACGAGTGGTTCCGCGGCCTCCGCCCGGGCTTCAAGTACTGGCAACGCCGCTATGCGCTGCGCAAGCGGCACAAGCCGCGCCGCGGTCCTGCCCGCCTCGCCCGGCAGTCGCGGCGTGAGGCCCGACGCATCGGCGCCGTCGCGGTCCTCGACGTCGGCGCGGGCAAGGGCGCGGACTCGCTCTGGCTGGCCCGCAACGGCGTCTCGGTCATCGCCTACGACTACGTCACCATGGGCCTGGACTTCCTCGACGACGAGATCGACGCAGAGCACCTTCCGCTGGAGGTCCGCGAGCTCAACCTGACCGAGCTGCGCAGCGTCCTCGGTGAGGGAGCACGCCTCGCCCACGAGCCCGGCCCCCGGGTCGTCATGGCCCAGCACCTCCTGGACGCCATCGGGCCCCGTGGCTGCGAGAACTTCGCCCGGTTCTGCTCGCTGGTCCTGCGCGACGGTGGCACGTTGCTGGCGCAGTTCTTCATCGACGAGGCCGCCGCGGAGCTGGAGTGGACCGTCGGTCAGCTCAGCATCGAGGGCGTCGAGACCCTGCTGCGTGAGGCCGGTGCCCACACGGTCGAGACCAGGCCCGTGCCACGCGACGAGGAGAAGCTCGAGACGGTCTGGGTCATGGCACAGTGGGGCGCGTGAACGTTCCCTCCATCGACATCAGGGCTCGGTTGCGCAGCCGTCGCGAGCTCGAGGAGCGGGTGGCCGCCCTCGAGGCGCAGGCCGTCGAGCTGCGACGCCACCACCTCCGCCTCGCCGAGCTCACCGACATCGTCCAGGAGCTCGTGGTCCCGCTGAGCTCGCGTGACGACGAGCAGATCGCGCGGGCCATCGAGAAGTTCCAGCAGAGCATCTGAGCCCGGTGAGCGCGCGCGTCGTCGTCCACATCGGGCTTCCCAAGACCGCGACGTCCTACCTGCAGACCATCATCTGGAGCAACCGCGAGGCGCTGCGCGCCGCCGGGGTCGTGGTGCCCGGGCACGAGCGACGCGACCACCTCTGGTCCTCGCGGGTCGTGCGGGACGACCCCAAGCTCGTCCGCAAGCCCGAGCGTCACCGCACGGCCTGGCAGCGTGTACGTCGTGAGCTGGCGGGCCTGCGGGAGACCGGCGGCACGGGCCTGGTCAGCCACGAGTTCTTCGCCGCGGCCTCCGGCGCCCAGGCACGCCGGATGGTGGAGGAGCTTCGTGAGGACCTCGGGGACGACGGTCGCGTCGACGTGGTCGTCACGGCCCGCGAGCCGCTGGGGCTCTTCACGGCCAGCTGGCAGGAGAGCCTGAAGAACGGCGCCGTCACCGCGATGGCCGACTACGGGGCGGGGGAGTCGAGCGACCCGCTCGCGATCTGGGACTGGCGCACGCTCGACCTGCGCCTGGTGCTCGAGCGCTGGGCCGAGGGCGTGCCGCCGGAGCAGACCCACGTGATCGTGCTGGATCCCGAGGCGGACCGCGACGACGTGTGGCGACGCTTCGCCGGGGTCCTCGGGGTCGACCCGGCGTGCTGCGACCTGAGCGGGTCGTTCCCCAACTCCTCCATGGGCGTGGCGCAGGCCGAGACCCTGCGACGGATCAACGGGCGGCTGGACGGCTTCACCACCGCGTTCGACAAGGGCGTCTACCTGCGCACCTTCCTCGCCGACGAGCGCCTCGTGCCCCAGCCGGGGGAGAGGTTCTGGCCGGAGCCCGCGCAGGTGCAGCAGTGCCGCGAGCGGGCCCGACGCCAGGTGTCGCACCTGCGAGGCAGCGCGTACGTCGTCTCCGGCAAGCTCGAGGACCTCGAGGTGCCCGACGAGCTCGAGGCGCGCCGGGTGCCGGCCTCGGTCACCGACGCCGAGGTCGCCGACGTCGCGGTCCGCCTGAGCGCGACGATGCTCGGCGACGTCCGGGAGCTGCGTACCGAGCTGGCCCGCGTGCGTCGCGCCTCGGATGACGGGCACGACGACGGGCAGCAGACGGGCGGGGCGACGGGCAGCACGACGGGCGGGGCGGGGAGCCGGCCGGGCGCGACGGCCTGCTCGGCCGACTGGCCCGGCGCGTGCGGGGCTGAGCCCTCGGGGAAGGCGTCGCCGGCCCTCGTCGACGCCCGTCAGTCACCGGGTCCGAGGCGTCGGCGCAGGCGGCTCAGCGCCCCGGGCTGGTCGCCCGTGTCGGTGGCGGCCTCGTCGACTGCGCCACCGGCGTCGCCCGCGGCATCGCGTCGTCCGCCGTGGTTGACGTGGAAGCGACGCTTCGGCTCGGCCCGCACGTCGTCGAGCCGCCGGGCGAAGAGCGCGGCGGACTCCGGGCCGAACGTGCGCGCGCGGCTCGCGCCCTGCAGCGGGTCGACGTGGCGCAGCAGCCCCAGGGCCTCGAGCGTCTCGACGTCGTCCTGGGTGGTCGCGACGTAGAGGCGCTCGAGGATCGCGGTGCGCGCCGCGTCGTCGAGGTCCTTGCCGAGCAGGGTGCGCAGCGCCCGGGCCAGCGGAGCGCGGTCCGGGCGCAGCGCGACCGGTCCCGCGGCCACCATCGCGCTCCACTTGCGCACGAACTCGGCGCCCGACACGGCGTCGTAGTGCAGCACGTGGAGCCGGTCGTCGCGGTGTCGCTGCTCCAGCGGCACCCGTCGGCCCTGCGCGTCGACGGGGTCGTGCAGCGCCAGGCGCAGGCCGCTGCCCGGGCGTACGCCGGACTTGCCGAGCAGGTGACCGTGGAAGTAGGCCTGGTTGGTCGGTTCGTCGATCACCCCGAGGACCGTGAGGAGCTGCAGGTCGTCGTCGTCGAGCAGCGGCTTGAAGGCCGTCGGCCGACCGTCGACCTCGAGGCGGCTGACGGCCTCCCAGGGGCTCAGCCACACCGAGTCGGTCCCGACCGGGACGGCGGCGAGCGCATCGCGGTCGAGCACCGCCGTCTCGTCGCCGTCGAGGTGGAAGAGCCACTCGGCCTCGGGAACCCCGTCGAGCACGTGCAGCACGAGGTTGGCGTTGATCCGCTGGCGCACGTTGAGCTGGCGGGGCCGGTCGCCGGCCCACCAGGTCGTGTCGGCCGCGAGGCACGTGACGTGGGGGTGCTGGTCCAGCAGCGCTGCGACCTCGTCCTGACCGGGAGCCCCCGGGGCGTCGAGGACGACGACCATGTGGTCGACCCCGGAGGCGGTGTTGCCGCGCACGAGCTGCTCGACGTTGGTCGGGGTGTCCAGGATCGTGCTGACCGTCACGAGCATGGCGCGAGCCTAGTGGAGCAGCGCGGCCCGGTTCCGTCCTCGCCGCTGCGCTACTAGCCTCGTGGCTCGTGAGCGCCCCGTCCCATCGCGCCCCGTCCCATCGCGCCGAGCGTCACCGCGTCGTCGCGACTGCGCAGCCCGGCCTCGCGCACCGCGCCGACGTGCAGGGCCTGCGGGCCGTCGCGGTCGCGCTCGTGGTGCTCGACCACCTCGGGGGGCTCGGCGTGCCCGGGGGCTACCTGGGGGTCGACGTGTTCCTGGTGCTCTCGGGCTACCTGATCACCGCGCTCCTCCTCGCCGAGGTGGAGCGCACCGGCCGGGTCTCGCTGCGCTCGTTCTGGGCGCGCCGGGCGCGGCGGATCCTGCCGGCGGCGAGCCTGGTCACGATCGCCACGGTCGTGGCGGCGGTCCAGGTCCTGCCGCTGCTCGAGGCCCGCGAGGTCGTGGTCGATGCGCTGTGGGCCACGGGCTTCGCCGCGAACATCCGCTTCGCCCTGGTCGGCACCGACTACTTCGCCGCAGGCGAGCCGACCTCCCCGCTCCAGCACTACTGGTCGCTCTCGGTCGAGGAGCAGTTCTACGTGCTCTGGCCGTTGCTGCTGCTCCTGGCCGCGCTGGCGGCAGGTCGGCGGTCACGCTCGGCCCGCCGCACCATCGCGGTGGTCGTGCTGCTCACCGTCACGCTCTCCTTCGCGTGGTCGGTGCACGCGGCCGCGACCTCGCCGGTCACGGCGTACTTCTCGACCTTCGCCCGGGCCTGGGAGCTCGGGGTCGGGGCGGGCTGTGCGGTCCTGCTCGCGGCTCGACCGCAGGGCCTGCCGCGTCGGGTGGCCGAGCCCCTCGCGCTCCTCGGGGTCGTCGGCGTCGCTGTCCCGGCCGTTGTCCTGGACGCCGGGACCCCCTTCCCGGGGTGGGCTGCGCTCGCACCCGTCCTCGCGGCGGCGGCGCTCGTGGTCTCGGGTGCCGCCCGGGCGGGGGCGCCGCGCACCGTGGTCGCCCGGGTGCTGGGCTGGCGGCCGTTGACCGTGCTGGGGGACTGGTCCTACTCGATCTACCTCGTGCACTGGCCGGTGCTCGTCCTGGTGCGGGCCGGCCTGGACGGTCGGAGCCTGGGCCTGGTCGACAAGGCGCTGCTGTGCGTGGTCGTCGTGGGGCTGGGGGCGCTGAGCTTCAGGTTCGTCGAGACCCCCTTCCGGAGCGGCCTGACCTGGCGCCGGACCGGGCCGGCCCTGGCGATCTACCCGGTGTGCCTCGCGCTCGTGCTCACCAGCGCGGCCGGGGCGCGCGCGGTCGTGGCCGAGCGCCTCGGCGGCGGCGGCGGCGCCGCGGTCACGGTCGGGCAGTACGCCGGACGGGGCCTCGGCGGGGACCGCTACGTCGAGCTGGTCGAGGCCTCGGTGCTCGCGGCGCACGACGGCCGGGCCGTGCCGGGCGACCTCGACCCCCCGTTGGCGGAGGTCCCGGAGGCCATCGCGCCGATCGGGGCGTGCGACTACCGCACCGGCACCCGCGAGGTGTGCCCGCTCGGTGACCCGACGGCGAGCCGGACCGTCGTGCTCGTCGGCGACTCCCACGCGCGAGCCCTGTCGCCGGCGGTGGTGGCGATCGGCGAGGACCTCGGCTACCGGGTCGTGGTGCTCGTCTACAGCGGGTGCATGACCACGGCGGCCGTGCAGGTCGAGCCGCGGGTCCGCACCCCGTGGCAGGCGTGCGAGGACTTCAAGCGGTGGAGCCTCGAGACGATCGGTGACATCTCACCGGAGCTGGTCGTGGTCTCCACCCACGCCGGTCAGCTCGTCGACCCCGCGACGGGCGACGTCGTGGGCCCGGGTCGGGGCACGCCGCGCGAGGACTACCGGGCCGTCCTCGAGGCCGGCTACCGCGACGCCTTCACCGCCCTGGCCGAGCGGGCCGGCCGCGTCGTGGTCGTCGGGGGGACCCCGCGGCTCTCGGAGGCGACCGGGACCTGCCTGACCCGCGGGTCACCTGACCTCGGCGACTGCCTGCTCTCCGCCGGTCGTGCGGCGCGCGCCTACGACCGTGCCTCGTACGTCGCGGCGCGCGAGAGCGGCGCGGGGGTCGTCGACGCGCGTCGCTGGTTCTGCGTCGACGACGAGTGCCCGGCGGTGGTCGGCTCCTTCGTGACGATGCGTGACCGTGAGCACGTCACGCCGGACTACGCCCGCTGGCTCGCTCCGGCACTCGGCCGCGCTCTCGGCCTCAGGGCGTCCGACGACGGTGTCGACGGGTCCTGATCGGCGGAAGCGAATTACAACATTGGTCTTCTCGCGAAGTGGTTGTCCGTTGCTGGTGTGACTGGTGGGATGCATGAGACCGGGGTCCCCGAGGCCCTGATGCCCCCGAGGAGATGCCGTGATCCCCCCCGTCCAGCCGTGCGCTCACCCGCGTGCCACCCCCCGCTCCAGCCCCACCCGACGCGCCGGACTGCTCGTGCGCACGGGTGTCGCCCTCATCCTCGGCGTCCCCGCTGCCGCCGTGGCGACCTCCGGACCCGCCTCGGCGGGGACCACCACCGTCTCGGGCGCCGTCGGCGTCGAGCGCCGTCGGGTCGAGCGCGGCCGCGGCGGCGCGGGGGCGCGGGGCGGACCTGACGGTCGTGCAGGCGAACCTGCGCTCACCGCAGCCCTGGGAGGGCTTCCAACGAGACGCCCGCACGGTCTACCGGCAGTCGCCGGACATCGTGACCTTCAACGAGGTCGCCTTCCGCTACGACGAGTACCTGGCCCCCGAGGGCTACTCCCTGTGGCGCACCCCCGGCCAGTACACCGGACCGACGCCGGTCGCGTGGCGCACCGACGCCTGGAGCGCCGTCGACCAGGGCACCCAGCGGATCTCGAACTACCACAAGCGCCCGCCGGGGCGCAGCACCAAGATCGGACTGCGCTACGCCAACTGGGTCACCCTGCGCTCCACCACGGGCGACCGGACGCTCTCGGTGGTCGCCGCCCACGTGCCGCCTCCCGACCGCAACATGCCCGACCTCCGTCGGGCGACGGTCCAGCGGGTCGCCGCGCTCGCCGAGGACCTCGGTCGTCAGGGGCCGGTGATCGTCGGGGGTGACTTCAACCTGCACTACAACTCGCCCGACTACCCGCGCGACGTCCTGGACGGGGCCGGTCTGAAGCCGACGTACGACCTGCTCGGCAGCTCGTTCCCGACGGGCGACCACTTCGGCCTGACCATCGACTACCTGTTCCTGAGCGGTGAGCAGCTCCGCGCCGTGGACCAGCGTCCGGTCGAGCTGCGCTCCGACCACGACGCGGTCGTGGCCCGCTTCGCCTGGACCAGCGACGACGCCTCGACCTCCCGGGCGGTGGCCAACGACCCCGCCGGGACCAAGAGCGCCCGGCGCGCGGTCGTCGCCGAGGTGCTCGCCGCGGTGGACGGAGCCACGGCCGGCGAGACCGTGCGCGTGGCCACCCAGGGCGTCTCGCTGCAGGCCGTCCAGTCCTCGCTCGTCGCCGCGCAGCGCCGGGGCGTGCGCCTCCAGCTGACCACGCGTTCACGTGCGCTCACCAAGCACGAGCAGCGGCTCGCCGACCTCACCGCCGCGACTCCCGGCTGGGTGCGACAGTGCCTCGACGCCTGCGCCGACGACTGGCGGGGCCGGCACGCCGGCACGGTCGTGCTGGTCACCGACGTCGAGAACGTCGGCCGGGTGGCGGTCACCTCGAGCCGGCGCCTGCGCCGCTCGATGGTCCTGCGCCAGGCACGTGGCGTCGTCGAGACCGGCTCGGTCACCCTCGAGGACCTGCGTCTCGACTTCGGCGACCTGCGTCGTTCGATGGACGGCTGAGCTGTCGGTCGCTGGAGGTCCCAGGTGTGGGAAAGCCCACGTCAGCCGGGCCGACAGCGCCGCGGGGGGTCGGTGACGCTCCGGTAGCATCGAGGAGGTCCGACCACCGACGAAGGAGCAGCAGATGGGGCGCCTGTGCCAGACCGAGGGTCTCACCGAGGAGCAGCACGAGATCCTCAAGGCGGTGCGTCACTTCGTCGACGAGAAGATCATCCCGGTCGCCACGGAGCTCGAGCACGCCGACGAGTACCCCACCGAGATCGTCGAGGGCCTCAAGGAGCTCGGGGTCTTCGGCCTGATGATCCCCGAGGAGTACGACGGGCTCGGTGAGTCGCTGCTGACCTACGCGTTGTGCGTCGAGGAGATCGCGCGGGGCTGGATGAGCGTCTCGGGGGTCATCAACACCCACTTCATCGTCGCCTACCTGCTCATGCACCACGGCACCGAGGAGCAGAAGCAGAAGTACCTGCCCCGGATGGCCACCGGCGAGGTGCGCGGCGCGTTCTCGATGTCCGAGCCGGGGCTGGGATCGGACGTCGCGGCGATCTCCACCAAGGCGCTGCGCACCGACGAGGGCTATGAGATCACCGGCCAGAAGATGTGGCTGACCAACGGCGGCTCCTCGACCCTGATCGCCACGCTGGTCAAGACCGACGAGGGTGCTGAGTCGGTCTACAAGAACCTGACGACCTTCCTGGTCGAGAAGGAGCCCGGCTTCGGCGAGACCGCTCAGGGCCTCACGATCCCGGGCAAGATCGACAAGATGGGCTACAAGGGCGTCGACACGACCGAGGCCATCTTCGAGGGCCACCGCATCTCCGCGGACCAGATCCTCGGCGGTGAGCCCGGCCGGGGCTTCTACCAGATGATGGACGGGGTCGAGGTCGGCCGCGTCAACGTCGCGGCCCGTGCGTGCGGCATCGCGCTGCGTGCCTTCGAGCTCGGTGTCGAGTACGCCCAGCAGCGCGAGACCTTCGGCAAGCCGATCGCCTCGCACCAGGCGATCCTGTTCCGCATCGCCGAGATGGCCACCAAGGTCGAGGCTGCGCACGCGGTGATGGTCAAGGCGGCCCGGATCAAGGACAAGGGCGAGCGCAACGACGTCGAGTCGGGCATGGCCAAGCTGCTGGCCAGCGAGTACTGCAACGAGGTCGTCCAGGACTCCTTCCGCATCCACGGGGGCTACGGCTACTCCAAGGAGTACGAGATCGAGCGGCTCTACCGTGAGGCGGCGTTCATGCTGATCGGTGAGGGCACCTCGGACATCCAGAAGATGATCATCGGTCGCGCGATGCTCGCCGACTACAGCCTGCGGACCTGAGGTCGTCGTCGCGGTGAGCCGCCGGGTGGTCCTGCACGTCGGGGCGATGAAGTCGGGGACCAGCTATCTGCAGTCGCAGCTGTTCGCCAACAAGGGTCTCCTGCTCGAGCGGGGTGTCCTGGTCCCCGGTCCGACGTGGGCGGCCCAGGTCAACGCCGTGCGCCACCTGATGCGCTCCGAGGGCCCGCGCTGGGAGCAGCTGGTCGCCGAGATGGCCGCGCACGAGGGCACGAGCGTGATCTCGATGGAGTTCCTCGGCCCGATGCGACCCGTCGCCGTACGTCGGTGCGTGGCGAGCCTGACCGCCGGTGGCGACACCGAGGTCAGCGTCGTCGTCAGCGCCCGCGACCTCAACCGCAGCATCCCCGCCATGTGGCAGGAGACCGTGCAGAACGGCCGCACCTGGACCTGGGAGGACTACCTCGCCGCCCTGACGGCCTGGCGGCCGGGGCACCGCAAGGGCCAGGAGAAGACCTGGGCCGGGCGGACCTTCTGGCGCCAGCAGAACATCGTGCGGATCGCCCGGTCCTGGGCCCGCGTCGTGGGCCCCGAGAACGTCACGCTGCTGACCGTCCCGCAGCCCGGGGCGCCCCGGGACCTGCTCTGGACCCGCTTCGCATCGATCCTCGGCTTCGACCCGGACGGCTCGTCGCCGGCGACGGCAGCCAACGAGTCCATCGGCGCCGCGTCGGCGCTCGCGCTGCGCCGCCTCAACGAGCACCTGGAGGCTCTCGGCGTCACCTTCCGTGAGGGCACCGGCCTGCGGAAGGCCTTCCTGGCCAAGAAGATCCTGGCCGCGCGCAAGAACGACGAGCCCGCGGTCGGCCTCCCGGTGGCCCCGTGGGTCGAGGACCACGCGAGGTTCATGCGCGGCGCCCTGCCCGACCTGGGCATCGCCGTGGTCGGCGACATCGAGGAGCTCCGTCCGGTGGCCGTCGCGGGGTCGACCCGGCCACCATCGACCAGGGTGCGGTCACCGAGGCCGCGCTGGCCGGCCTGGCCGGGCTGATGGTCGCGCGCATGCAGCAGGACGCCGCCGAGAGGGCGGCGCGCGCCCCGTCTGACGAGGTGTCCGACGAGGTGTCCGACGAGGCACCCGACGACGGGTGGGACCCCGATGACGAGGACGACGACGAGGACGACGACTGATGGCCCGGCGCCTCCTCCTGCACGTCGGCACCCCCAAGTCGGGTACGACGTACCTGCAGTCGGTGTGGTGGGCCAACCACGCCGAGCTGCGTGACCAGGGGCTGCTGCTGCCCGGCGACGGGGTCCACGAGCACTTCTGGGCCTCGTGCGTCGTACGGGACAACCGCCGCCTGCTGCGCTCCCTGCCCGAGCAGGCCGCCGGCTCCTGGCACCGGGTGCTCGAGCAGAGCGCGGCGTGGTCCGGCGACGTGCTCGTCAGCCACGAGCTCTTCAGCCCGGCTCCCGACGACCGGGTCGCGGCCGCGCTCGCCGAGGTCGCCGAGGTCGCCGACGAGGTCCATGTCGTCCTGACGGCGCGCGACCTGGCCCGGCAGCTGCCGGCGGAGTGGCAGCAGCGCACCAAGCACGGTCGCTTCCAGCGGCTCTCGGAGTTCGTCGAGGAGGTCCGGACGGAGCCGGACTCCCCGTTCTGGAGGGTCCAGGACGTCCCCGCGGTCCTGGAGCGGTGGAGCCAGGGCGTGCCCGCCGAGCGGGTCCACCTCGTGGTGCTCCCGCCCCCCGGCGGTCCACGCACCTTCCTGTGGGACCGGATCTGCGCTCTCACCGGCGTCGACGGGACCGGGATGGCCGAGCGGGCCGGCGCCGGCAACGAGTCGCTCGGTCTCGTCGAGGCCGAGACGATGCGACGCGTCAGCGAGCGGCTCAACAGCGACGGACTGGCCAAGTCGACCGAACGTCTGATGAAGGGCTTCTTCGCCGAGCAGATCCTGCGCGCGCCCGACCCCGAGAAGATCGTGGCTCCTCCCGAGGTGCACCCCTGGTTGCGCCAACGGGCCGAGGAGTCGGTCGCCGCCCTCGAGCACCGCGGCTACGACGTCCTCGGGCGTCTCGAGGACCTGGTGCCGGGCCCGGAGCCGGCCCGGGGTCGAGGCCCCGAGGACGTCGGCGAGGACGAGGTCGCCCGCGCCGCCGTCGCGGGCCTGGCGCGCGTCGTGCGTCACGAGGAACGAGCGCGCCGCTCCGGCCGGCGCCGCGCCGCCGCCCCCGCGGACGCTGACGAGCCGGATCCGCAGGACGCCTCCCGACTGGACGCCTCCCGGTTGGCCCGCCTGCGCGAGCGCATCGGTCGCCGCCCCTGACGGACGGCGGATCCGGGCGGTCTCAGACCGTGCCGCGCAGCCACCGCGGCAGTCTCAGCACCGGGCTCCCGCGCAGGTCGGCCATCTGGGAGGACTGTGGACTGCGCCAGACGGCACCGCCCTGGGTCGAGACACACAGGGCGTCGAGGTCGACGGCGTCGGGGTCGAAGACGGCGGCGCCGCCGAAGTCGGTCTCGCGCATCTGACGGCGGAAGCGGTGCGCCACGTCGTCCTTGCGCCAGGTGCCGCCACCGCGACCGTCGCTCTCGTTGAGTGCCCGCCGGTGGGCCGACGTCGACTGCAGCAGAGCACGGTCAGCGAACTTCAGGTGCACGCAGAAGAGGTCCCGTCGCACCTCGTAGCGCGTCGTGATGCCGTGCGAGGCAAGTCGCCAGCCGGCCGGCACCCGCTTCGAGCCCGGCTTGCTCATGATCTGCGCGAGGTAGGCGAAGCGACGCTGCCCGAGGATCGGGACGCTCAGGTCGAGGTCCGGCTCGCCCCGCGGCCGGTGGACCACGTTGAGGCCGATCGGCGCCAGGACAGGCGCCGTCGCCGAGGCGAGCAGGTGCCGGTAGGAGTCGTGGCGGCGCGGGTCGACGACGAGCAGCTCGTCGGCGTCGGTGAACACGACCCAGTCGAAGCGCTCGAGCAGGTCCTCGGCCGCGCGGTTCGCTGCGGCGATGCGGGCCCTCTCGAAGGCGGCGCCGCCCGGGAGGCGCAGGTGGCGCACCTCGGCCCCGGTCCGCTGGGCCACGCCGTCGATGCACCCGTCGGTGGAGTCGTCGTCGAGGACGACGAGGTGGTCGAGACCGAGGCGCTCACCGTAGTGGGAGAGCCACAGAGGGAGCATCCGCGCCTCGTCCTTGACGACCGTCAGCGCGGCCACGGTCGGGAGTCGTGGCATGGCCTGCAGATTACGCCCGCGTCATGGTCCCGCCTGCAGTGCCTGCAGCGCGTCGATCTCGTGCACGTCCTCCAGCCGCTGCACGAGCGCGAGCGCGATCGCCTCGAGGGCGATCGCGAGCTGGGCCCGGTCCTCGATGACGGGCAGGCTGCGACCTGCCGGCTCCGGGGGTGGGACGAGCTCGTCGAGGTCGCCGACGACGTGGTAGCCCGCCTCGCGCAGGGTCGCGACCTGGGTCACGGACCGCTCGTGGCACCACTGCTGGTGCTCGTCGGGCAGGAACAGCCGGGTGCCGGGGATCGTGGACAGCACCCTCTCGGCGAACCAGAACTTGGCGACCCGGTTGTAGCCGGTGCGGGGCTTGGGCAGCCGGTCGCCGAGCGTCAGGTTGACCCGCCGCATGAGCTCGGTGCCTCCCCGAAGCCGAGCGAGGGGTTGCCCGCGGGCGGGCCGTGGTCGAGCGTGGCTCGGGGTCGACCCCGAGCACCGAGCAGAACCGCTCGAGCAGCAGCTCGGGCGCTGTGCCGGGCGGCGGCACCGTGACGACGTGGACCCGGCTCCGGTGGCAGTTTGCGCCCCAGCGCGCGAGGATGTCGGCGTAGTCCTGGCCCTGCCAGACCCGGTCGGCCGGGGTCGTCGCGGCACCCGCGCCGAGGAAGTGCTCGTAGGTCGGCCCGGTGGCGGGTCTTGACGAACTGCTGCCACTCGGCGGGCAGCTGGCGGCGCCAGTCGCGCGCGGTGAGGACCACGTGGACCTCGACGTCCGGCCGAGCAGCGCCATGCAGGTCGGTCGATCGCCGGACGGTGTCGCCAGGCAGAGCAGCTCGTGGGTGATCAGCACGTCGCGGTCGTGGCGCGCCAGCGCGCGTCGACGAGGCGCTCGTGCACGTCGCCGACGTCCGCGGCGGGTCGACGCTCGGGGTCGAGGGCCTCGCGGGCCTGCAGGGTGAGACTAGAAGTGGTCGGCGTCGACGCAGCGGGACGGTGAGGCCCTGCTGGCGCAGGGCCGCACGGCGAGGCGTCACAGCACGCCCTGCAGGTACGTCGTCCCGGTCTTGGGGCTGCCGACGTGGAGGAAGCATCGTCGGGTCATGGTGCGCTGATCATGGCAGCCGCGCCGCCGGGACCCGGCCGGCGCCGGGACCGGGCCCGGACACGGCAGGATGAGCCCACGAGCACGTCTACCGTCGAGGCCCGCCCGCACCGCAGAAGAGGAGTCAGCGTGCAGTTCGGTCGCAGCTACGAGGAGTTCGAGGTCGGGGCGACCTACCGCCACTGGCCCGGCAAGACGGTCACCGAGTCCGACGACCACCTGTTCTGCCTGCTCACCATGAACCACCACCCACTGCACCTCGACGAGCCACTACGCCGAGGAGACCACGCAGTTCGGTCGCAACGTCGTGGTCGGCAACTACGTCTACTCGATCCTGCTCGGCATGTCGGTGCCCGACGTGTCCGGCAAGGCGATCGCCAACCTCGAGATCGAGTCGTTGCGCCACGTCGCCCCGACCTTCCACGGCGACACGCTCTACGGCGAGACCCGGGTGCTCGACAAGTGGGAGTCGACGAGCAAGGACGATCGTGGTGTGGTCCACGTCGAGACCATCGGCTACAACCAGGACGGCACCGTCGTGTGCATCTTCCGGCGCAAGGTGATGGTGCCCAAGGACTCCTACCTCGAGGCCCGCGGCGGTGAGCAGCCCGGCCGACCGGTGCCCCGGCCGAGCAAGGCCTGGCCCGGTCCGGCCGCGACCGACTGAGGGTGGGGCGGGCTCGTGCGGCAGTGGGAACGACGGCGCGAGGTCGTCCTCGGCCTGCTGGCCCTGGTGTTCCTGGTCGCCTACGCCTGGCCGATCCTCCGTCCCGAGCTGCGGGGGGAGGTCCGTCAGCTCAGCGCCTGGACCCAGACCCTCATCTGGGCCGCGTTCGCGCTCGACTACGCGGTGCGGGTCTACCGGGCCCCGGCGCGTGCCCGATGGGTACGCGCCCACCTCGTCGAGCTCGCCCTGCTGGTGCTGCCGATCCTGCGCCCGCTGCGGCTGCTGGTGCTGCTGACCCTGCTGCGCCAGCTCAACCGAGGTGGAGCAGCGGGTCTGCGGGGGCGAGTGGGCCTGTACGTCGGCTCGGGCACGCTGATCGTGGGGCTCGTCGCGGCCCTGGCCGCCCTCGACGTGGAGCGACGAGCACCGGGGGCCTCGATCACCTCCTTCGGCGAGGCGCTCTGGTGGGCGGTCACCACGATGACCACCGTCGGCTACGGCGACACCTACCCGGTCACGCTGGTGGGCCGCCTGATCGGCTCCGGGCTGATGATCGCCGGGATCGCGCTGCTCGGCACGGTGACCGCCACGATGGCCGCCTACCTCGTGGAGGCGGTCGCCGCGCAGGACGAGGCCGAGGACCGCGCCGAGGAGGAGGCCGAGCGGGCGGAGCGGGCCGAGATCCTCGCCGAGCTGCGCTCGCTCCGCGTCGAGGTGATGCGGTTGCGGGAGCGGAGCTGAGCACGGACGTCGGGACGGGTTGCCTGGCGCGGGCCCGGGTGGGAGCCTGCGGCATGACGTCGTTGTGGCTCGTCCGGCACGGTGAGACCGAGTGGAGCCGCGACGGGCG
Source organism: uncultured Actinomycetota bacterium (assembly GCA_963714475.1). Classification (GTDB taxonomy): domain Bacteria; phylum Actinomycetota; class Actinomycetes; order Propionibacteriales; family Nocardioidaceae; genus Nocardioides. The sequence continues at coordinate 414,307 of CAVQOP010000001.1, read as the reverse complement.
CCACACCTCGGTCACCGACCTCCCCCTCACCGACCAGGGCACCGAGGTCGCGCACAGCCTCGCCCGCAGGCTCGCGGGCAAGCAGTTCGAGCAGGTGCTGAGCAGTCCGCGCCAGCGGGCCGTCACGACGGCGGAGCTGGCCGGGTTCGCCGAGCCCGAGCTGGACGAGGACCTCGCCGAGTGGGCCTACGGCGACTACGAGGGCATCACGACCGAGGAGATCAGGCGGACGGTCCCCGGCTGGACGGTGTGGACCCATCCCACCCCCGGTGGGGAGGATGCGGCCCAGGTCGGTGAGCGGCTCGACCGCGTCGTCGAGCGGGCGCGCAGCGTCGACGGCGACACCCTCGTCTTCGCCCACGGTCACTCGCTGCGTGCGCTGACCGCGCGCTGGATCGGCCTCGACGTCGCCGACGGTCGCCTGTTCCGGCTCGACACGGCCACCGTGTCGGTGCTCGGCTTCGAGCGCGACGTCCCCGTCGTGCTCTCGTGGAACGCCTGAGCCGGTGGCGGGCCTCTCCGGCGACCCGGCAGGGGTCGTCGCCGCCTGCCCGCGCTGCCCGGGTGTCCTCGAGCGTCGCCGGGTCGCGCTGGCGCTGCGAGGAGCACGGCGACGTCGCCCCGCTGTGGCGCCCTGCTCAGGCCTCCTACGCGGCGTTCGTCGAGCAGCTCGCCGCCAGCGGTGAGCACCCGACGTACCTGCCCTGGCCACTGGCTGCCGGCTGGAGCGTCACCGACCACGGGTGGGTGGGTCGTCCGGGCGAGGCGCCGCGGGCGACGATGACCGGCACGGCCGGGCCGAGCGAGGTCGACGGCGGCGTCGAGGTGGTCGTCGTCTGCGAGGAGCCGGGCACGGGCCTGGGCGCCTTCACCGCCGGTGCCGACGAGCACGCGCCGGGACCCGACCTCGCGTCGCGACCCCCGCTGCTGCGCCTGCGGGTCGAGCGTCACGGCGTGGCGCTGTGGTCGCTCCCCGTGCCGACCCGCGACCACGAGGCCGACCGGACGGTGCTGGTGGGCGAGCAGGACGGGCGGTGGTTGTGGCTGGTCGTGCGTCCGGCGGCAGCGGTGCTGGGTCTCGACGGTGCCTGGTCGCTGGCCGACGCCGGTGGTCTGGGTCCGCTCCTGGTCGAGGTCGCGTTCGGCGGCCCCCGCCCGGGACGGTGAGTCAGAGGAACCGGCGCAGCCGCTGCCAGGACTCGCTCGGGCGACGGACGGCGATGCCCTCACCGAGGGCGCGCAGGCGCCACCCCTCCCCGTCGACCTCCCGGACGAGGGTGGCCATCGCCAGTGCGGTCTCGTCGACGCCCTCGGTCAGCGTGAGCCGTGCGATCTCGGTCCCGTCGGCCCCCTCCGGTCGTGCCGGACCCGTCACCCTCCTCCACGAGGCGGCAGTAGGCGCTGTCGACCCAGGTCAGCGACTGGCCCTGATAGCTGCTGACCAGCAGCACGATGGTGTCGACGCGCGCGTAGACCGAGGACAGGTCGATCACGATGGACTCGTCGTCCTGCGCGCCCTGCCCGCTGGTGTTGTCGCCCTGGTGCACCACCGAGCCGTCGCGGGTGCGCAGGTTGTTGTAGAAGGCGAGGTCGAACAGCTCCGACCCCGCGAACTGCAGCGCCGAGGCGTCGAGGTCGACGTCGCGAGCCCCGGAGCGGGCGATCCCCGCGTTGGGCACGGCGTCCCACCCGAGGCCGACGCGCAGTCGGGTGATCCGACGACCGTCCGGGGTCTCCAACGCGATCTGCTGTCCGGGGGTGAGCGCCGTCGACATGGTGCCCACGGTAGCCAGCCCGTCCGAGCGGGGTGGCGACGAAGCCCGGTCCCGCGGACCTAGGGTGAGGCGGGTGCGCATCGACCTCCACACCCACTCCGACGTCAGCGACGGCACGGATCCCCCCGCGGTGCTGGTGCGGGCGGCGGCGCAGGCCCGCCTCGACGTCGTGGGCCTCACCGACCACGACACGACCGCGGGCTGGGAGGAGGCGCAGGCGGCGGCCGACGAGGCCGGGATCGGGCTCGTGCGCGGCGTGGAGCTGAGCACCGAGCACGAGGGGTACGGCGTGCACCTGCTGGCCTACCTGCTCGACCCGACGTACCCGCCGCTGCTCGAGGCCCTCGGCCGCATCGTCGCGGGCCGCTCCGGTCGGGTGCCGGCGATGCTGGCCCAGCTGCGGGAGGCCGGGGTGGACATCGACCAGTCCGACCTCGACGCGGTCGCCGGGGCGACGGCGTCGACCGGGCGCCCGCACGTCGCGGACGCGATGGTGCGCCTCGGCGTGGTCGCCGACCGCGGCGAAGCCTTCGAGCGCTACCTCAAGGCGGGCCGGCCCGGCTACGTCCACCGCTGGTCCGAGCCGGTCGGCGACATGATCCGGGTCGTGGGGGAGGCCGGCGGGGTCGCCGTGATCGCGCACCCGTGGGGCCGCAACGGTCGCGGCGGCATGACGCCGGAGTCCCTCGCCGAGCTCGCGGGCCTGGGGCTGGCCGGCATCGAGGTCGACCACCAGAACCATGACGCCGCCTCCCGCGACGACCTGCGCCGGCTGGCCGAGGAGCTGGACCTCGTCGCCACCGGGTCGAGCGACCACCACGGCCTGGGCAAGGTCGACCACGACCTCGGCTGCCACACCACCGACCCCGAGCAGTACGAGCGCCTGCTCGCGCGGGCCGCCGACGCGGCCCGGCGCAGCGACCGGTCCACACCGTCCCCGCCCTGACTCCTGGGGAGGGGTGGCGCGCTAGCGGCGGCCGAGGGACTGCAGTCGCTGCAGTGCCCGGTTCGGCACGACGCGCGCCAGGGCCACCGCGACCTTGTACTGCGGGCTGGGCACGGAGTAGACCCTGCCGCGGGCGTGGTCGGCCAGGGCGTCGTCGACGAGCCGGCCCACCTCGAGCCACATCATCCCGGTGCCGGGCTGCACCTCCATGCGCTGGTGGAACTCGGTGCGGGTGAAGCCCGGGCACAGCGCGGTGACGGTGACGCCGCGCGGGGCGTACTCCGCTGCCGCCCACTCGCTGAAGCTGTTCACCCAGCTCTTGGCCGCGCCGTAGGTGCCGCGCGGCAGGAACGCGGCGACGCTGGAGACGTTGATGATGCCGCCGCGGCCCCGCGCGGTCATCGAGCCGAGCGCGGCGTGCGAGAGGCGCAGCACGGCCACCACGAGCACGTCGAGCATGGCCTGCTCGGCCTCGACGTCGTTGTCGAGGAAGCGTTCCCTCAGGCCGAACCCGGCGTTGTTGACCAGCAGGTCGACCGGGTGGTCGAGGTCGGCGAGGCGCCGCTCGACGCGGCGCAGGGCCTCGCGCTCGGTCAGGTCGGCGACCACCACCTCGCAGTCGGCGCCGTGCGAGTGGTGCAGGTCGGCCGCGAGTGCCTGCAGGCGTGCCTCGTCGCGGGCGACCAGCACGAGGTCGTGGCCGCGCTCGGCGAGCGTGGTGGCGAACTGCAGGCCGATGCCGGCCGTGGCGCCGGTCACGAGGGCGACCGGTCGGCCGGTGCGGGCGGCAGGAGTGGCGGACGACATGCGCCGAGTCAAGCACCCGGCCTCTGCGGGGATCGTGACCACGTCCGGCATGATGGACCGCGATGACCACCACCCTCGCGATCGCCAACCAGAAGGGCGGCGTCGCCAAGACCACGTCGGTCGCCTCCATCGGGGCGGCGCTGAGCGAGCTCGGCGACTCCGTGCTGCTCATCGACCTCGATCCCCAGGCCTGCCTGACGTTCTCGCTGGGCATCGACCCCGAGGACCTCGAGCTCTCGGTGCACCAGGTCCTGACCAAGGGCACCGACCCGACGGAGGTGATCCTCGAGACCGATGACGGCGTGCACCTGCTGCCGGCCACGATCGAGCTCGCCCGGGCCGAGGCCGACCTGCTGACCCGCACCGGGCGCGAGCAGGTGCTGCGCGGGGTGATCGAGGACCTCGCCGCCGCCGGGACGACGTACGACTGGATCATCCTGGACTGCCCGCCCTCCCTGGGCGTGCTGACCGTGGCGGCGCTGACCGCCGCCGACGGCGTGCTCGTCCCGCTGCAGTGCGAGACGCTGTCGCACCGCGGTGTCGGTCAGCTGCTCGACACGGTCCACGACGTGCGCCGGTTCACCAACCGTGGTCTCGAGGTCTGGGGTGTGCTGCCCACGCTGTACGACGGGCGCACCAACCACGCTCGTACGGTGCTCGAGACCATCTCGCAGACCTACGACCTCCCCGTGATCGAGCCCCCGATCCCGAAGACCATCAAGTTCGCCGAGGCGCCGGCCGCCGGCCGCTCGATCCTGTCGACGAGTCGCACGAGCAAGGGCGCGAAGGCCTACCGCGAGGTGGCTGCCAACCTGCGCCTTCGTGCGGCGAAGGCGAAGGGCTGAGGCGGCGGTGGGCAAGCACCGCGCCCAGGTCCGTCCCCGGTGGGGGCGGATCGCCGTCCTCGCCTCGTCGGTGGCCGTGACCGGGGTGGCCGTCGTGGCCAGCATCGGCTTCGTGCCCTCCGAGGGCGGCAGCTCGTCGGCCGTCGCGGCGATCGACGTCGTCGCCGCCGACACCACGCCCCGGCCCGCGACGCGCACCGAAGCCCCTGCCGAAGCCCCTGCCGAAGCCCCGACTGCAGCCCCCACCCCAGCCCCGTCGGAGGCCCCCATCGAGACCCCCACCGCCGAGCCCACACCGCTGCCGGCGGCCTCGGGCCAGGGCCGGCGCGTCGTGTTCAGCGAGGGCGAGCAGCGCGTCTGGCTGGTGGCCGACGGCGGCGCGGTCCAGCGCTCGTACCTGGTCTCCGGCAGCGTCTACGACAACCTGGACCCGGGCACCTACGAGGTCTACTCCCGCTCCGAGCACGCCATCGGCTACGACGACTCCGGCACGATGAACCTCTTCGTGCGCTTCACCCAGGGCGACAACGCCGCGATCGGGTTCCACGACATCCCGGTCGACGACGGGACGCCGCTGCAGAGCGTCGCCGAGCTCGGGACACCGACCTCGCACGGGTGCATCCGCCAGCGCCACCGCGACGCCCGAGCGCTGTGGGACTTCGCGCCGATCGGGACGACGGTCGTCGTCACCGCCTAGGTACGACGGCGTCGGGCGGAGCTGGCAGCAGGGCTCAGTCGCTGCTCGTGGAACCGGACGAGCCGGCCCCTGAGCCGGACGACCGACGGCGACGACGGCGGTTGCGCGACGGGGCAGTGCCGCCCTCGCCACCGCTCGTGCCGCCGGAGGCGGCGGTCGCCGGGGCGTCGCCGCCCGACGTCTCGGTCGACTGGCCACCGCGGGTGCGGCTGCGGTTCCGGTTGCGGGCAGGACGTTCGGTCTGCTCCCGGCGGGCCGGGCGCTCCACGGGCTCCGGGTCCTTGATGCGGCCCTTGGTGCCCGGCGGGATGCCCTGGTCGTGGAAGAGGTTCTCGGAGGTCGAGTAGGTCTCGACGAGCTCCTCGAAGGGCAGCTCGAGGGCCTTGTTGATCATCTTCCAGCGGTGCAGGTCGGCCCAGTCGACGAAGGTGATGGCGGTGCCCGTGGCCCCCGCCCGGCCGGTGCGGCCGATGCGGTGGATGTAGGTCTTCTCGTCCTCGGGACAGGAGTAGTTCACGACGTGGGACACGCCGCGCACGTCGATGCCGCGGGCGGCGACGTCGGTCGCGACGAGCACACGCAGCTTGTCCTCGCGGAAGCGCGTCAGGGCCTTCTCCCGGGAGGTCTGCTGCATGTCGCCGTGCAGCGGGCTCGAGGCGAAGCCGCGTTCGGCGAGGTCGTCGGCCACCCGCTGCGCCGCGCGCTTGGTGCGGGTGAAGACGATCATCTTGTCGGCGTCGTCGGCCTGGAGCACGCGCCCGAGGATCTCGGGCTTGTCGAGGTCGTGGACCTGGTAGATGAACTGGGCCGTGGCCGGCACCGTCTGGGCGTCGGCGGAGGACTCGGCGCGGATGTTCATCGGGTGGCGCATGTGGGTGCGCGCCAGCGAGACGATCGCCGAGGGCATCGTGGCCGAGAACAGCATCGTCTGGCGGGTCTCGGGCGTCATCGAGATGAGCCGCTCGACGTCGGGCAGGAAGCCGAGGTCGAGCATCTCGTCGGCCTCGTCGAGCACGAGCGCGTGCACGTGGGAGAGGTCGAGGGCACGGCGGTTGGCCAGGTCGATCAGGCGCCCGGGGGTGCCCACGACCACGTCGACGCCCGCGGTGAGCGCGTCGAGCTGGGTGTCGTAGCCGACGCCGCCGTAGACGGTGAGCACGCGCAGGCCGCGGTCCTTGCTGGCGACGTCGAGGTCGCCCGAGACCTGCAGGGCCAGCTCGCGCGTCGGAGCCACGATCAGCGCCTGCGGCTTGCCCTGGGGCAGCTCGGCGTAGTCGGGGTCGTGCGGGGCGACGCTGCGCTGCAGCACCGGGATGCCGAACGCGAGGGTCTTGCCGGTCCCGGTGCGGGCCTGGCCGATGAGGTCGGTGCCCATGAGGGCCACCGAGAGCGTCATCTCCTGGATGGGGAAGGGGGTCACGATGCCGGCGCGCTCGAGGGCGTCGGCGATCTCGGGGTGAACCCCGAGGTCACGGAAGGTGGTCAGTGTCTTCATCGCTTTCGTCGGTCAGCCGGTCAGCCGAGTACGTCGGTGCGGCCGATCAGATCTCGACCGCGAGCATGCCTCGAGCGCGACGAAGGTGCGGGGTCCTGCCGTGGTGGCGACCCGGGAGGGCCGGTGGAGGACGGCGTCGGCGTGGCGCTCGACTACCTCACTGTATCGGTAGGGTGCCCGCATGTCTGAATCACGCGACGAGCGGGTCGCCGCGCCGGACACCCCGGGGGCGGACTCCGACGTACCGGTCGCGTTCGAGGACCCGGCCTACCGCGAGGCGGTGGTCGACCTGCTCGGCGTCATCTCCTACGCGGAGATCTCCGCCTTCGAGCGGCTGGCCGAGGACGCCAAGCTCGCCCCGACCCTCGAGGACAAGATGGTGCTGGCCTCCCTGGCGAGCCGGGAGTTCCTCAAGGTCGAGCCCATGCACGAGCGGATCAGGCTCTTCGGCGGCGACCCGTACGCCGCGATGGCGCCGTTCCGGACCCCGGTCGAGTCGTTCCACGCCCACACCGCACCGGCCGACTACTTCGAGAGCCTGGTGAAGGCCTTCGTCGGCGACGGCCTGGCAGGCGACTTCTACCGCGAGATCGCGGCGTACCTCGACCCCCGCACGCGCGACCTCGTGATCAGCTCGGTCGACTCCGACGAGCACGCGGCCTTCGTCGTGGACCGCGTCGGCTCGGAGATCGCGCGCGACCCGCGCACCGGCGGGCGCCTGGCGCTGTGGGCGCGGCGCCTGATGGGGGAGGCGCTCATCCAGGCCCAGCGGGTCGCCGCCGAGCGGGACGCGCTGTCGGCCCTGCTGGCCGGCGGGGTGGACCGGCCCGGGATGGACCTCGCCGCCCTGGGGCGGATGTTCACCCGCCTCACCGAGCGCCACGCCGAGCGGATGGCGCGGCTCGGCCTCGACAGCTAACCGGTCAGGTATTGGGCGCAGAGTCGGTCGAGGATGGCGTCGAGCTGGCCTGGGTGGGCTGTCTCGTGGGCTTGGTGGTCGTCGAGGATGCGGGTGCCCTCGGGGCCGGTGGTGCGGTGGAGTCCGTGGGGTGTGGTCCAGAGGTGTCGGTCGAGGCTGGTCTGGCGTAGGCGGTAGCCGAGGTGGGTCTTGGCCCGGTGGTGGGTGCGGTCGAGCTTGGCGACGTTGTGGTCGCTTGTCTGTCCGGGTGGGCCGGTGGGGTCGTAGGGGACGACGTGGTCGTGGTCGATGCGGCGGGTGGTGGCGGGTGAGTGGGGGAAGGTCTCGCCGGGGTTGCGGAGGTGGACGCGGGTCTTGATGGCTTCGGGGAACTCATAGCTGCTGGTGGCGCCCTCGGTGTGCAGGTCGAGGACCGGGAGCACGGTGATGCGGGTGTGGGCGAGCAGGTCGGTGAGCTGGCCGAGCAGCAGGGGCCCGAGGCCGGGGTCGTGCTCGGCGCGGGCGGTGCCGTGTGTGGTGCCGTCGAGGCAGGCCTGGTGGAGGTGGACGACGAGGCTGGCCTCGGATCGGGTGGGCCGCGGCTGTGCGTCGGTGCTGGCGTTGGTGCCGGTGTCCTCGGTGCTGGCGTCGGTGTTGGTGGCGTGGGTGGCGGGTGCGGGGGTGGTGGGGGTCCGTCCTTCGAGGAGGTCGAGGACGGCTTCGGGGTGGGCGAGCCAGCCCAGGGCGATGGAGCGGAGCTCGTCGTGGCTGGGTTCGGGCGGTAGGCCGGGGGTGAGGTCGGGGCGGGTGGCGAGGGCGTGGGCGACCTGGTCGAGGGTGGTGTCGATCCAGGTGCCGTGTCCGGGGTCGATGCGGGCGTGCAGGGTGCGGGCGCCGTGGGCGTCGGTGTGGCTGATGGTGACCATCCGGTGGCGGCGTTGTGCTTCGAGGCGGCGGTGGTGGGCGGCGGTGTCGGCCTCGATGATCTTGGCCTCGGTCAGGGAGAGGACCCGGGCGGGTGCCTGGGTGGCGGCGGCGGCGGCGACCGCGGTGTCGACGAGGCCGATCTGGTCGGCCTCGAGTCGTCGGGACAGGGCGGCGACCTTGCGGGCGAGCCAGACCTCGACCTGCCCGTCGCGCACGAGGGCCCAGGTGGCGGGGAGGCGGTGGCGCAGGTCGAGGGCGTCGGCGAGGGCGGCGCGGGTCGCGAGGGTGTGGCTGTGGCGGGCGATGGCGAGCTCGGGCAGGCAGAGCTCGCGGACCAGGGGGGTGCCGTGTCCGCCGAGCTGGACGAGGCGGTCACCGCCGCGCCAGCGTCGTGGTGCGTCGGGGTCGTTGCGGGGGTCCTCGGCGTGGAGGTCGGCCCAGGCCAGGGCCAGCTCGAGGTCCTCGACCTGTGCGGCTCGCCGGGCGACGAGCGCTGCTTCTGCTCGCGCGAGGACCCCGGTGGGGTCGAGGTCGTCGATCGCGACCAACGAGAGCGGCAGGGACATGACCCCATCATACTCGAACAAACGTTCTGCGCCAGGCTTATGCACAACCCATAGGCGCGATGCCTCAGGACACCAGGTCACAAGTAGCGGCGTGGCCGACGAATGCCGTCGAGGCAGCGCGCTACTGGATGCTCATCGAGCCGAACGAGCACCCGCTGGCCAGCCGGCCGCCGTGTGGCCTTCTCGGTCAAGGCCATGCCGCACCACCGAGGGCGCGCCATGGATGACGCGTCGAGATCGAAGCCGGGGCAACCGGATCCGTGCAAGCCGGGGGACTCAGCTGCGGAAGCCGACCGTCCCGCTGGCGGAGGTGCCGATCTCGACGTAGGCGATCTTGGCGGCGGGCACCACCACGGTGCGGCCCTTGGCGTCGGTCAGGCTCAGGACGCCCTCGGAGGACACGGCCTCCGAGACGGCCTTCTGGATGTCGTCGTTGCTGGCGTCGGTCTCGACGACGAGCTCGCGTGCGGCGTACTGGACGCCGATCTTGACCTCCACGGTCAGACTCCTTCGGTTGTGGTGCTCAGTGGTCCTCGGTCTTGGGGTAGCCCCGGATGCCGCGCCAGGCGAGCCCGGCCACGAGGGCAGCGGCCTCCTGGCGCTCGAGGCCTCCGGCCTCGGTCAGCCAGAACCGCGCACTGACCTGGGCCATTCCCACCAGCGACACGGCGAGAAGACGGGCCGTCTCCTGGGGCAGGTCGGTGTCGTCGCGGATCACGTCGGCGATCATCGCGGCGCACTCCGAGGTGACCCTCTCGACCTGCAGGCGCACGGCCGGCTCGTTGGTCAGGTCGGACTCGAAGACCAGCCGGAACGCGCCGGCGTCGTGGGCGACGTACTCGTAGAAGGCGTCGATGGCGGCCGCGACCCGCAGCTTGTTGTCCTCGGTGGCCGACAGGGCGCGGCGGCAGCCGTCGATGATCGCGTCGCAGGAGGTGTCGAGCAGGGCGAGGTAGAGGTCGAGCTTGCCGGGGAAGTGCTGGTAGAGCACGGGCTTGGAGACCCCCGCGCGCTCGGCGATGTCGTCCATCGCCGCGGCGTGGTAGCCCTGGGCGACGAAGACCTCGAGGGCGGAGTCGAGCAGCTGTACCCGTCGCTCGCGGCGCGGCAGTCGGCCCCCGCGGGGGCGTACGTCGCTCTCGTGCTGCTCGGTGACCACGCTGGACCCTTCCTCTCCCGGTGAGGTGCCCAGGACCGGGCACCCCGGTCGGACGCGAGCAGCCTACTGCGCGGTAGGCCACGTCCGGATCGCGGGACACGGGGCACCGGGAGGCTCCCCAGCACGAGACGATGGGAGGACCGGGTGGGAACAGGGTGACCCTGCCCTGCGTTGGCCCGGTGAACTCAGTCGCCGCGAACGAGGAGCGTCCCCGTGTCCCTTGCCCCCCTGGTCGAACCCGCCTCCGAGCTGACCAACGACGAGGTCCGTCGTTACAGCCGACACCTGATCATCCCCGACGTGGGGATGGCCGGGCAGAAGCGGCTCAAGAACGCCAAGGTCCTGGTGATCGGAGCCGGCGGTCTCGGCTCGCCGGCCCTGCTCTACCTCGCTGCGGCCGGGGTCGGCACGCTCGGCATCGCCGAGTTCGACGAGGTCGACGAGTCCAACCTGCAGCGCCAGATCATCCACACCCAGTCCGACATCGGGAAGTCCAAGGCGGTCTCGGCCAAGGAGTCCATCGCCGAGGCCAACCCCTACGTCGAGGTCGTCCTGCACGAGGAGCGCCTCGACAACGACAACGTGATGGACGTCTTCGCCGGCTACGACCTGATCGTCGACGGCACCGACAACTTCGCCACGCGCTACATGGTCAACGACGCGGCGTACTTCCTCGGCATCCCCTACGTCTGGGGCTCCATCTACCGCTTCGACGGCCAGGCCTCGGTCTTCGCCCCCACGGTCGTCGACGACGCGCCCTGCTACCGCTGCCTGTACCCCGAGCCGCCGCCCCCGGGCATGGTCCCGAGCTGCGCCGAGGGCGGCGTGCTCGGCGTGCTGTGCGCCTCGATCGGCTCGATCCAGGTCAACGAGGCCATCAAGCTGATCACCGGCGCCGGCGACCCGGCCGTCGGCAAGCTGGTCATCTACGACGCCCTCGAGCTGGAGTGGCGCAAGCTCAAGGTCCGCAAGGACCCGGCCTGCGCGCTGTGCGGTGAGAACCCGACGGTGACCGGCCTGATCGACTACGACGCGTTCTGCGGCGCGATCTCCCAGGACGCGGCCGACGCCGCGGCCGGCTCGACGATCTCGGTGGTCCAGCTCGAGCACATGCTCAAGGAGCGCGAGGAGGGCACCCGCGACTTCACCCTCGTCGACGTGCGCGAGGAGAACGAGTACGAGATCAACCGGATCCCCGGCTCGGTGCTGATCCCCAAGGGTGAGTTCCTCAACGGCAACGCCTTCGCCGAGCTCGACCAGGCCACGCCGGTCGTCCTGCACTGCAAGTCTGGTGTCCGCTCGGCCGAGGCGCTCGCTGCGCTCAAGGGTGCCGGGTACGCCGACGCCGTGCACGTCGGCGGCGGTGTCGTGGCGTGGGTCAACCAGATCGACCCCAGCCAGCCGTCGTACTGAGCCGACCATCGGCGAGGCCCGACCGATCGGGCGTAACCCGATCGGGCGTAACCCGATCGGGCGGGCCTCGTTGGGTGGTCATGAGCCTGATGCGCACCCGCCGCCGGACCCTGACCGCCTCCCTGTCCGCGCTCGCTGCCGCGGCCGCCGTCGTCGCGTCCTCGGGCCCGGTGTCCGCGGCCGGGCAGGGGGCCGAGGCAGGTTCACGCTGGGCGCCCGCGGCCACGGCCACGGTCCATCCGGGCACGCAGATGTACACCGCGGGTGCGCAGTGCACCGCCAACTTCGTCTTCACCGACGCCCGCTCGCGGGTCTACCTCGGCTACGCCGCGCACTGCGCCGGCCTGGGCGAGGCCACCGACACCGACGGCTGCCTGGCCGACTCGCTCCCCCTGGGGACGCGGGTGCGCTTCGCGGAGGGCGGTTCGCTCGTCGACGGCGGCACCACCGTGGGTCGCGGACAGCTGGCCTACTCCTCGTGGGTGACGATGCAGCGCCTCGGGACGACCGCGACGAACCCGTGCGCCTACAACGACTTCGCGCTGGTGCGGGTGAGCACCAGGACCGCGGCCGACGTCAACCCGAGCGTGCCGTTCTGGGGAGGCCCGACCGGGATCGACCGCGACGGCACCGCGGTCGGTGACGAGGTCTACAGCTACGGCAACAGCTCCATCCGGGGAGGCGCGACCGAGCTGTCGCCCAAGCAGGGCGCCTCGGTGGGCGACGACCCGGCCGACGGTGGCTGGTCGCACCCGCTCTACACCGCCACCCCGGGGGTCCCCGGTGACTCCGGCTCGGCGTTCCTGTCCGCCGACGGCGCGGCGGTCGGCACGCTGTCCACCCTCGGCCTGGCCCCGCTGCCGGCCTCGAACAACATCGGTGACCTCGGCAAGGAGCTGCGGTTCGCGCAGCGGCACAGCGGCATCGCCGGCCTGCGCCTGGTGCGGGGCACGGAGCCGTTCTCCTCGCTCCCCTGAGCCGCGTCCGACGCCGGCCCGAGATACCGGGCTTGATACACCGGCCTGCGACACCAGCCTGCGACGATGGCGTGATGATCGACGCCGCGGGACTGCTGGCCGTCTACGACGAGCACCTGCGGGGGGCGGGAGAGGTCGCCTCGGCGACGAGGTCGACAACGCACGGCCCGCTGTGGCTGGCCCGGTTCGGCCGGCACGGCCTCGTGACCTATCGCTCCCTGGCCGGGCTCGACGGCGAGCAGGTCGACGCCCTGGTGGCCCGTGCGGCGGCGTACTTCGCCGCCGACGCCGAGGTGGAGGAGTGGGAGTGGAAGACACGCTCGCACGACGAGCCCACGGACCTGCCGCGCCGACTCGAGGCGGCGGGCCTGGTCGCCGAGGAGGTCGAGACCATCATGCTCGGCGAGGCCGCCGCGCTGGCGGCCATGGAGGTCGTGCTGCCCGACGGCGTCGAGGTCCGCCGCGTCGACGTGGGCCCGGACCGGGAGACCTGGCTGGCGCGCGCGGCGGCGCTCCAGCGCGGGATCTTCGGCCAGGGGCCCACCGACGCGGAGGTCGTGGCGCGCTTCGCGGACGCCGGGCTCGACGGGATCGGGCCTGACGGGATCGGGCGCAGCGGGATGTGGGTCGCCGCCCGCGGCGAGCAGGTGCTCGCCGCCGGACGCCTCGAGGTCGTCGCGGACACGCCGTGCGCCGGGCTCTGGGGTGGCGGCGTCCACCGGGACGCGCGGGGCCAGGGCCTCTACCGGGCGCTGGTCGCGGCCCGGGCGCGCTGGGCCCTGGAGCGTGGCGTGCGGTTCCTGCACAGCGACTGCACCGCGATGTCCAGGCCGATCCTCGCCCGGGCCGGACTGGTCGCGGTCACCACCTCGACGCCGTACGTCGGGCCCGGCGGTGCCGCCGCGAGCGGCGCCGGGACCTCCTGAGGTGTTCCACCCCGAGGAGTACGTCGAGGACGTGCTGGCCTGCGTCGAGTCCGTGCCGGCCGGTCACGTCACGACGTACGGCGCGATCGCGCAGGCGGTCGGCGTCTTCGGGCCGCGTCGGGTCGGCAACGTCCTGGCCGAGCACGGGGGAGGGGTGCCGTGGTGGCGGGTGGTGCGCGCCGACGGCTCGCTGCCCCCGAGCTGCGCCGAGCAGGCCCGGGCGGCGTACGCCGTGGAGGGCACCGCCCTGCGCCCCTCGGGGTCGGTGGACCTGCGCGTCGCCTTCGTCGCGCCGGAGCCCCCGCCGGACGCCGGCGCCCCACCGGGCCGGACTCGGGCAGACTGAGCCCGTGCTCTACTCGCTGCTGCACTCCGTCGTGCCCCCCGTCGCCAAGGCGGTGTGGCGCCCCGTCGTCGTGGGCCTCGACAACGTGCCGCTGACGAGGCGGCGTGCTGCTGGCCAGCAACCACCTCAGCTTCGTCGACTCCGTGGTGATCCCGGTGGTCGCGCCCCGCAAGGTCGTCTTCCTGGCCAAGTCCGACTACTTCACCGGCACGGGGGTGCGCGGACGACTCCAGCGCGCCTGGTTCGAGGGCCTCGGGATGCTCCCGGTCGACCGCGACGACTCCAACGCCGCGATGGCCAGCCTGAGGACCGCGCAGCAGGTGCTCGAGGCGGGCGAGGCGTTCGGGATCTACCCCGAGGGCACGCGCTCTCGCGACGGGCGCCTCTACCGCGGGCGCACGGGTGCGGCGCACCTCGCGCTCACCACCGGCGTCCCGGTGGTGCCGGTCGCGCTCGAGGGCACCGAGCACGTCCAGCCGGTCGGCTCCAGCCGGCCGCGGGTGGTCCCGGTGCGCATCGAGTTCGGGCAGCCCATCATCACCGCCGACCGCGCGGCAGGGGTCCCCCTCGGGCGCGCGCGCCGCGAGCTCACCGACGAGATCATGGACGCGATCGCCGCGCTCAGCGGCCAGGAGCGTGTCGCCGTCTACAACGAGCGCCCGGCCCGCCCGGTGGAGGCGTGAGCGGCCTGCCCCGCACGCTGATCACCGGCGGCACCCGTGGGATCGGCGCCGCGATCGCCCGCCGCCTCGCCGACGCCGGCCACGAGCTGGTCCTGGCCTATCGTCGAGACGACGACGCGGCCCGGGCCTGCGCCCGCGAGGTCGGCCCGCTGCTGGTCCCCGGAGCCCGGTGCCGGCTCGTGCGCGCCGACGTCACCACCGACGAGGGGATCGAGGCCGCCTTCGCCGCGGCCTGCGACGACGCCTGGGGCTCCCCGCTGACGGGCGTGGTCAGCAACGCCGGCGCAGCGGGCCACCTCGGGCCGTTGGCCGAGACCCCCACGGCCGTGGTCCGCTCGGTGGTCGAGCTCAACCTCACCTCCGCCCTGCTCGTGGCCCGGGCCGCGGTGCGTGCGCTGAGCACGAGCCACGGCGGCTCCGGCGGCGTCCTCGTCACGATCGGCTCCGGTGCGGCCACCCTCGGCTCGCCCGGCGAGTTCGTGCACTACGCCGCGGCCAAGGCCGGGATCGACACCTTGACCCGGGGTCTGGGCATCGAGGTCGCCGACCAGGCGGTGCGTGTGGTGGCGGTGGCGCCCGGCCTCGTGCGCACCGGGTTCCACGACGACGCCGGCGAGCCGGGCCGCCCCGAGCGGCTCGAGCCCACCGTCCCGATGCGCCGGGCGGGGGAGCCCGGGGAGATCGCGGAGGCCGTGGCGTGGCTGCTCTCGGACGCGGCGTCGTACGTCACCGGCACGACGCTGCGGGTCGCGGGCGGTCGATGACGGCCGCGACGTCAAGTGTTCGACGGCGGCTGCCGATGACCCACACGTGATGACCCTGCCGCGCGCCCAGCGACCGGGCATCGCCACGGCGCGGGTCATGGCGCTGGTCACCGGCTTCCTCTACACGATCGGGGGCGTCGCCGGTGTGGCCGGCGGGACCCAGGGGCAGCTTCCGCCGGTGTCCCTGCGCCTGGTGGTCCTCGGCGCGGTCGCGTCGGTCGTCGGGCTCGCGGTGATGCGCTGGGGCGGGAGGTTCCCCACCGGGGCCTACCACGCGGTCTTCGTGTCGGGCACCGCGCTGATCGCCTGCGGAGCCGTGATCGCGCCCGACCTGGCGACGGCCACCGCGTTGTGCTCGCTGTCCACCTTCGTCGCCCTCGCGGCGTTCTTCTACTTCGCCTGGCCCGGGGCGATGCTGCACATGATCGGCGCCCTCGTGGCCTGCGCCGTCGCGCTCCTGCAGCGCCCCCTCGTGACCGGCGGGACGATCGTCGTCATGGTCCTGTGCTGCCTGGGGGTCGCCACCGTCGTCGGCGGACTGGCCCACCGGGCCACCAGCGCGGGTCAGGACCCGGTCACCGAGCTGGCCAACCGCCGCGGCCTCGACGAGACGCTCGAGGAGATGCTGCGCCAGCGCGCCCGTACCGGGGAGCCCCTGGCCGCGGCACTGCTGGACATCGACTTCTTCAAGTCCGTCAACGACACCCAGGGCCACACGGCCGGCGACCAGCTGCTGCGCCGACTGGGCCAGCAGTGGTCGGCGATGCTGCCGTCCGGGGCGATGCTGGCGCGTCACGGCGGTGACGAGTTCGCGCTGCTGCTCCCGCGCCACGACGGGGCCGAGGCGCTGCTCGTGGTGGAGCGGCTGCGGGCGGCGGCCGAGGTGAGCCTGTCGTGCGGCGTCACGGCGCACCACCGCGTCGAGAGCGCCTCCCAGCTCCTGCGGCGCGCCGACCGGGCGCTCTACCAGGCCAAGTCCGCGGGTCGTGGTCGCAGCGTGCTCGACGACGGCGGCGTCGGCGAGGCCCTGGCCGCTGACCTGGCGCTCGCCCTGGACGAGGCGGCGTTCGCCGCCGCACGGGCCCACGACGACGTGCCCGGTCTGCTCCCCGGCCTGACGACGCGGCACCCGCGCCACGGACTGCCGCTGGACGTGGCCAGCGGCGTGCACGCGGTCTACCAGCCGATCGTCAGCCTCGAGGACGGCTCCTTCGTCGGGGTCGAGGTGCTGGCGCGATGGACCCATCCCCTCCAGGGCCCGGTCCCTCCGGCGCAGTTCATCCCCGTCGCGGAGTCCTCCGGGCTGATCTCGCGTCTGGGCGCGATCGTCGCCGCGGAGGCGTTTCGCGACCTCGTCGCGTTGCGCGACGCCACCGGCCGCGAGCTGCTGCTCACCGTCAACGTCTCCGGCCTGCAGCTGTGCGACCCCGAGTTCCCGGCGATGATCGAGCGCGCTCTCCGGACGAGTGGCTGGGACGCCGCCTCGACCGTCATCGAGGTCACCGAGAGCCTCGTCGAGGGCGAGACGTCGGCCGCGGTCGCGGCGCTGACCTCGTTGCGCGGCAGCGGTCTCAGGATCGCCATCGACGACTTCGGCACGGGCTACTCCGCGTTGTCGCGTCTCGACACGCTGCCCACCGACTACCTCAAGCTGGACTGCTCGTTCGTGGCGCCCGTCTCCACCTCACCCCGGCGTGCGCAGCTGATCGAGAGCATCCTGATGCTCGCGCGTGCTCTCGACCTGCGGGTCATCGCCGAGGGCGTCGAGACCGAGGACCAGGCCACGGCCCTGCGGGGGCTGGGCTGCGAGCTGGCGCAGGGCTACTTCTTCTGCCGACCGGTGCCGATCGAGGAGGTCGTGGCCGCGATCGGGGTCGTGCCGGCGCACCTCCGCGACGTCGCCCGGCAGCGGTGAGCCAGGAGCAGGTGAGCCAGGAGCAGGTGAGTCAAGAGCGGGTGCCATGACAGCCCGCTGACAGCCCGCGGACGGGCCGGGTGCGTGGCGGCTACGGCCGGCCCGCGTGCGGCACGTCGACCCTGACGGCGCGCAGCTCGGCCTCACGGGCCGCGGAGCGGGCGTGCTCGTCGAAGTCGGGCGCGCAGCACAGGTAGAGGGTGCGCCCGTCGGCGCCGCCGAGCATGCACGCGAAGACGCCCGTCCCGGGATGGATCTCCTCGAGCACCTCGCCGCCCTCCGCGACGCGCACGACCCGACCGTTCAGGGCGTCGGCGGTCCAGATCGCGCCCTCGGCGTCGAGGCAGCAACCGTCCGGCGCGAGCGTGATCTGGCCCAGGGCGTCGCCGAGCGCCGCCGAGGACGGCACGGGAGCGAAGACCGCCCAGTCTCGGCGCGGGCCCAGGGTCCCGTCCTCGGCGATGTCGAAGGCCGAGATCCGGTTGCCGAGCGTCTCGTCGACGATCAGGACCCCGTCGTCGGTGATCACGCTCCCGTTGGGGAACCACAGGTCCTCGGCCACGGTCGTGACGGTCCCGTCGGGGTCCACGCGCACGAGGCCGGCCGTGGCGAGGTCGCCTCCCCCCATCAGGTCGAAGCCGAAGTTGCCCAGGTAACCGCGTCCCGCGGCGTCGACCACCATGTCGTTGGGATGACCCGTGACGTGCTCGGAGACGTCGGCGTGGGTGACCAGCGAGCCGTCCTCCTCGCGCCGCAGGACGCGACGGTCCTTCATGGAGACCACCAGCAGCCGTCCGTCGGGCAGCCACCCGAGACCGGAGGGCTGCGCGGGGACCTCGGCCTCCACGCGCAGGTCGGAGCCGTCCTCGGCCAGGGACAGCACGCGGTGGGTGTAGAAGTCGACCACCCACAGCCGCCCGTCGTGCCAGCGCGGGCACTCCAGGAAGCTCATCTCGCCCAGCACGGTCGTGATCTCGCGGCTCATGGCAGCGAACCTAGTCGGTCGAGTGATGGACGTCACGGCTCGCGTGCGGGCCGGACCTGGTGGTGTCGGCGCCGGGTGGTCGAATGTCGCGGTGCCCATCACCGACGCCTCGACCACCTACCGGCTGGTCCCGCCCGCCCCGCCGGGCTCCCCGCCTCGGCTCGACGAGCACCAGCAGCGCGTGGTCGACCACGCCGGGGGACCGCTGCTCGTGCTGGCCGGCCCCGGGACGGGCAAGACCACCACGCTGGTGGAGGCGATCGTCGACCGCGTGGAGCGACGCGGGGCGAACCCCGGTGCGGTGCTGGCCCTCACCTTCTCGCGCAAGGCCGCCGAGCAGCTGCGCGACCGGGTGACCGCCCGGCTGGGTCGCACCACCGCGACGACGATGAGCGCCACCTTCCACTCCTTCGCCTACGGCCTGGTGCGCCGCTACGCGCCCACCGAGCTGTACGCCGCTCCGCTCCGGCTGCTCTCGGCGCCCGAGGCCGACGTCGTGGTCCAGGAGCTGCTCGCGAGAGAGTCCCGAGGCGGTGCGCTGGCCCGAGTCGTTGCGCGCCGCCGTGCGGCACCCGTGGGTTCGCCCGCGAGGTGCAGGCGGTCCTGGCGCGCGCCCGCGAGCGCGGTCTCGACCCCGACGACCTGGTCGCGCTCGGCCGGCGCGAGTCGCTGCCCGAGCTGGAGGCGGCCGGCCACTTCCTCACCCAGTACCTCGACGTCCTCGGCGACCAGGCTGCCCTGGACTACCCCGACCTCATGGTCCGCGCGGTCATCGAGGCGCGCCGGCACCGCGAGGAGCTGCGCCGCGAGATCAGCCACGTCTTCGTCGACGAGTACCAGGACACCGACCCCGGTCAGGTCGACCTGCTGCGAGAGCTGGCCGGGCGACGGTCGGGACCTCGTCGTCGTCGGAGACCCCGACCAGTCGATCTACGGCTTCCGCGGCGCCGAGGTGCGCGGCATCCTCGACTTCCCGGCCGCGTTCGCCTACCCCGACGGCCGGCCCGCCGACGTCGTCGCGCTCGGGACGACCCGCCGGTTCGGTTCCCGCATGCTGCGCGCCTCCCGTGCCGTCGCCGCGGGCATCGCCACCTCCGGCTCGATCCCGCGCGAGCAGTACGCCGCCTTCCGCTCGCCCGTGCCCGCGCCCGGTCCGCACGGCTCCGGTGTCGTCGACGTCCTCACCTTCGACACCGCGCGCGCCGAGTCCGAGCACATCGCCGACCTGTTGCGTCGCGCCCATCTCGAGGACGGCGTCCCGTGGTCGCAGATGGCGGTGCTCGTGCGCTCGGGCCGTGCCTCGATCCCGCCGCTGCGGCGCTCCCTGGGAGCGGCGGGCGTCCCCGTCGAGGTGGCCGGTGACGAGACCCCGTTGACCGACGAGCCGTCCGTGCGGCCGCTGCTGGAGGCGCTCTCGGCCGTCGTCGACTCCGACGTCGACGACCCCGCCCGTCCCGAGCACCTGGGCGCGGACCGGGCCCACGCGCTGCTGGTCTCCCCGCTCGGCGGGCTCGACGCGACCGACGTGCGCGTGCTGACGCGCGAGCTGCGCCGAGAGCACCCCTCCCGCACGACGCAGGACCTGCTCCGCGCGGCGGTCCTCGACCCCGCCGTCACCGCCGACCTGTCCGACCCGCGGGCGCACCGCCTCGCGAGCCTGGTGGGCCGTGCCCGGGTGTCGCTCGACGCGGGCGCGACGGTCGAGG
This sequence comes from uncultured Actinomycetota bacterium, assembly GCA_963714475.1. GTDB lineage: Bacteria > Actinomycetota > Actinomycetes > Propionibacteriales > Nocardioidaceae > Nocardioides. The sequence continues at coordinate 394,477 of CAVQOP010000001.1, read as the reverse complement.
AGGTCCTCTGGTTGCTGTGGGACGGGGTCGAGTGGGGCCGCCGACTGCAGACGGACCGCCGCCGGCGGCGGAGCCGCGGCCCGCGCCGCCCATCGCGACCTCGATGCCGTGTGTGCGCTCTTCGAGACCGCGGCGCGCGCCGAGGAGAAGCGCGGCCACACCAGTGTGCGGGAGTTCCTCGAGACGCTGCGCGCGCAGCGCATCCCGGCCGACACCCTGGCCGACCGCGGCGTGCGGGGCGAGGTCGTCCGGCTGCTGACCGCCCACCGGGCCAAGGGGCTGGAGTGGCGCCTGGTGGTGGCGGCCCGGGTCCAGGAGGGGGCGTGGCCCGACCTGCGACGTCGCGGCACGCTCCTGCCCGCCGACCGGATCGGGAGCGACGGGTTGGTGGAGCCCTCCACCCGTGCGGCCCTGCTCGCCGAGGAGCGTCGGTCTCTTCTACGTCGCCTGCACCCGGGCTCGCGAGCGACTCGTGGTGACCGCCGTCGCCTCGCCCGACGACGACGGCGACCAGCCCTCGCGCTTCCTGGGCGAGCTCGGGGCGGGCGTCGTCGTCGAGCACCGCGTCGGGCGCCCGCGGCGACCGCTCTCGCTCGCCGGCCTGGTGGCCGACCTGCGGCGAACGGTGGCTGATCCAGGGGCCACCGACCTCCCTCCGCCTGGCCGCGGCGCGGCGCCTTCGCCGGCTCGCCTCGACGCCGGTGCAGGGTCGACCCCTCGCCGCCGCCGCGGACCCCGCGACCTGGTGGGGTCTGCGGGAGCCGAGCCGCTCGCTGAGCCCCGTCCGCCCGGCCGACGAGCCGCTCACCGTCTCGGCCAGCACGCTGGAGGGCCTCCTGGTCTGCCCGGCGCAGTGGTTCCTGCGCCGCGAGGCGGGAGGGCGGAGGTCAGCTCGGCCAGCCAGGGCTTCGGCACGATCGTGCACGCGATCGCCGAGCAGGTCGTCTCCGGCACGGTGACACCGGCCCCGGGGGAGTCGTGGGACGTCGATCGCGACCTGATGCCCCACGTCGACGCCGTGTGGGACCGGATGGCGTTCCGGACACCCTGGTCGGGCGAGCGCGAGCGCACGGCGGTGCGCGACGTGCTGGCCCGGTTCCTGGCCTGGCACGAGGCGCCCGGGGCTCGCACGGTGCTCGCGGTCGAGCCGACGGTGCGCGCCGAGGTCACGCTGCCCGACGGCGAGGTCGTGCGGTTGCACGGCTACGCCGACCGGCTCGAGCTCGACGAGTCCGGCGACGTCGTCGTGGTCGACCTCAAGACGGGCAAGTACGTGCCGACCGCCGCCGACCTGGTCGAGCACCCGCAGCTCGGGCTCTACCAGCTCGCCGTCGACCACGGGGCGGCCGCGGAGTGGGCCGGCGAGCAGGCGCGCTCCGGCGGGGCCGAGCTCGTCCAGCTGCGTCACGGGACCGAGCTGCCCAAGGTCCAGCGCCAGGGGCCTCCTGCGGCCGGTCCGAGCGGTGAGCCGGGCGAGGACATCGCCATGCGCCAGCTCGAGCAGGCCGTGCGGACCCTGCGTGACGAGCAGTTCGCCGCACGGCCCGGCAAGCAGTGCGAGCGGTGTGAGTTCTGGGCGCTGTGCCCCGACAAGACCTCCGGGAGCGTGCTGTCGTGACCGTCCACCACGAGATCTCGACCCCGGTCCAGCTCCAGGCGCTGATGGGCGCCGACTTCGCGTTCAGCGACCAGCAGTTCGCGGTGATCACCGCTCCTCTCGAGCCGGCGTCGTCATCGCCGGGGCTGGCTCGGGCAAGACGACGGTGATGGCCGCGCGCGTGGTCTGGCTCGTCGCCACCGGCCAGGTGCAGCCCGGCGAGGTCCTCGGTCTCACCTTCACCACGAAGGCGACCGCCGAGCTGCGCTCGGGCGGATCCGCGAGAGCCTGGACGCGGCCGGCGCTGCTGCCCGCCCGAGCGAGCGCGGACCGTATCGAGCCCCACGAGGTCGAGCCGGACCGACGGCCCGGACCGAGGAGCCCGGACCGGCGAGCAGCTCGAGCCCATCGTGTCGACCTACCACGCCTACGCCACCAGCCTGCTCTCCGAGCACGGGCTGCGGATCGGTCACGAGCCCGGCACCCGGCTGCTCGCGGACGCCAGCCGCTTCCAGCTCGCCGCCCGGGTCGTGCAGCGCTACACCGTCCGGTGGTCCAGCGCTCACGGACTCGCCGCGCCACGCCGTGCAGTACCTGCTCGACGCTCGACGGCGAGATGAGCGAGCACCTCGTCAGCCCGACGACGTGCGCCGACGTCGACGCGCGAGGCGCGACGACTCGCGGCCGCGCTTCGAGGACCGCGAGGCGAGAGCGCGCAAGACCTACCGCGACCGCACCGACAAGGCCCTGTCTGACGATCGATCGGCGAGGCGAGCTGCTCGATCTCGTCGGGCCTACCGCGAGCTCAAGAGCTACCTCGCGCTGATGGACTTCTCCGACCAGATCGCGCTCGCCGCGCGCCTGGCCGAGGAGTGGCCCGAGGTCGGCGCGGCGCGAGCGGGCGCAAGCTTCCGCGTGGTGCTGCTCGACGAGTACCAGGACACCTCGGTCGCTCAGGCCCTCATGCTCAGCCGGCTGTTCTCCGGCCCCGGCCCCGGCCACGGGCGCGGGCACCCGGTGACCGCGGTCGGGGACCCCAACCAGGCCATCTACGGCTGGCGCGGGGCGTCGGTCTCCAACATCCTCGAGTTCGCGCGGGCCTTCCCGCGCGGCGCACGACGACGGCGCGACACGCACGTTCCCGCTGACGCGTCAACCGCCGCTCCGACGAGCGCATCCTCGACGTCGCCAACCAGCTCGCGGCCGACCGCTGACGGCCGCCACCTCGACCTCGTCGCCGCTCGAGGCCAAGCCGGACGCGCTTCCGGCGAGGTCGGCGTCGGGGTGCACGGCACGAGACGCACGACGACGAGCTGGCCTGGCTGGCGACCGAGGTCCGCGTCGCGCACGGGGAGATCACCGAGCGCGACCCGGCGACCCGGTCTGGCGCGAGATCGGGGTGCTGACCCGCGACAACGCGCACGCCGCGGCCGTCTTCGACGCCCTCGACCGAGCGCGAGATCCCGGTCGAGATCGTCGGGCTCAGGGTCTGCTGCGTCTGCCCGAGGTCGCCGAGGTCGTCGCCACCCTGGCGCTGCTCCACGACGTCACGGCCAACGCCGACCTGCTGACGCTGCTGGCCGGGCCCGCGGTGGGCGATCGGTCCGCGCGACCTCGCCCTGCTCGGGCAGCGGGCGCGCGAGCTGCGCCGGCGGGCGCGGAGCGTCCGGCCAGCCGTCGACGGCGCAGTCCCCGACGAGCTGGTCGCCATCGCCGACGGTGTCGCAGCACCGACCCGACGAGATCCCCGCCCTCGACGACGCCCTGCAGCGACCCCGGCGACCTGCCTACTCCACGCGAGGCGCGCGAGCGCTTCGCCGCTGCTCGCCGTCGAGCTGCGGGTGCCTGCGCGCCCGCGTCGGCGAGCCGCTGCTCGACCTGGTGCGCCGGATCGTCGACGTCACCGGCATCGACGTCGAGCTGGCCTCGGCCGTCAGCCCGGCCGCGAGCGCTCGCCGCGACAACCTCGACCTCTTCGTCAGGCCGTCGCCGACTTCCAGGCCGTCGACGGTGCAGGTCAGCCTGGCGCGCTGCTGGCCTGGCTCGAGGCCGCGGACGAGTACGGGCCAGGGCCTCGACGTGGCCACCCCCGCGAGGCCGACTCGGTCAAGCTGCTCACGGTCCACCGGGCCAAGGGGCTGGAGTGGGACACCGTCTTCGTGGTCGGCGTCACCGACGAGACAGGTTCCCCTCCAACCGGCTCCCGCACGCTGTGGACGTCCTCACCGGGGTGCTGCCCCGCGCCGTTGCGGGGCGATGCCGCCGACCTCCCTCGGACTCGACCGGGCTGGCGCCGGCCGCGCTCGACGACCTACCGCCGGGCCACCCGCCCACGAGGCGCTCGAGGAGCTGCGGCTTGGCTACGTCGCGCTGACCCGCGCCGGCACCGCCTGGGGTCTCCGGATACTGCTGGTGCACCCGGCCACGACCCCGGTCGGGCCCTCGGCCTACCTGGTCAGCGCACCCGCGACCTGCTCGGGGAGCGCTCCCGCCGGTCGCTGCCTGGCTGCGACAACCCGGGCAAGGACGAGCCGAACCCCTACGACGGCGTCGACCACGAGCGTGCCGTGGCCGATCGACGACCCCCGGCCCGAGGTCGGCGCGGCGGCGCGCGGCGCTGCCCGCGTGCGTGAGGAGGTCGCGCTCGCGACGGCCGTCGGGCTACACGCCGACGACGGAGCCCGACATGATCGAGGCGGCGTGCATCGCCGAGTGGGACGCCGGACCTCGACCGTCTGGTCGCCGAGGCGCGTTCCGCCCGGTCCGGTGCCCGCGACGTCGCGCTGCCGTCCTCGCTGTCGGCGACGTCGCTGGCGCGGCTGCACGAGGATCCCGCCGGCCTTCGCCCGGTCCCTGGCACGGCCGATGCCGCGCCAACCCTCGGCCGCGGCCCGCTTCGGCACCCGTTTCCACGCGTGGGTCGAGGCCCGTTTCGGTCAGCAGCTGCTGCTGGATCCCGACGACCTTCCGGGCCGCGCCGACGTCGAGATCGAGGACGACGCCGACCTCGCCGAGCTCGTGGTCTCCGCCTTCGAGGCGAGCGCCTTCGCCGACCGGGCGCCGTACGCCGTCGAGGCGCCGTTCGCCCTCGTCCTGGCCGGGCAGGTCGTGCGCGGTCGCATCGACGCCGTCTACGCCGAGCAGGTCGGCGGTGAGCCCGGGTTCCTGCTCGTGGACTGGAAGACCAACCGCCACCACGACGCCGACCCGGTCCAGCTCGCCGTCTACCGCCTTGCGTGGGCCGAGCTGCACGACCTCCCGCTCGAGCGGGTGCGTGCGGCGTTCTACTACGTCCGCTCCGACAGCCTGGTCGAGCCTGCCGGCCTGCTCGGTCGTGAGGACCTCGCGCGGCTGGTCTCGTCGTGACGCGGCTTCGGGTGCCGCGACCGCACCCCGAGTCTCACCCGACCTGCGAGGTCCCGGCCTCGAGCGCGACCTCGACCATCGCCGCGAACGTCGTCTCGCGCTCCGCGGCGCTGGTCTGCTCCCCGGTCACGACGTGGTCGGAGACGGTGCAGACCGCCAGCGCCCGCGCTCCCTGGCGGGCCGCGATCGTGTAGAGCGCGCTGGCCTCCATCTCCACCGCGAGCACGCCGTGCTCGACCATCGTCGCGCTCAGCTCGGGTCGCGTGGGGTAGAAGGAGTCGCCGCTCAGCACCAGGCCGACGTGGACCGGGGTGTCGCCGTGGCGCTCCGCGGCGTCGACGGCGGCGCGCAGCAGCCCGAAGTCGGCCACCGGGGCGTAGTCGAGGCCGCCGAAGGTGATCCGGTTCATGTTCGAGTCGGTGCAGGCCCCGGAGGCGATGACGAGGTCCCGCACTCCCACCCGGTCGGTCAGCGCCCCGCAGGAGCCGACGCGCACGATCGCCTGCACGGCGTAGCTCTCGAAGAGCTCGGTGGCGTAGATGGCCAACGACGGCTGGCCCATGCCCGAGCCCTGCACCGAGACCCGGCGCCCGCGCCAGGTGCCGGTGTAGCCCAGCATGCCGCGGACCTCGGAGTAGCAGCGGGCGTCCTCGAGGAAGGTCTCGGCGATCCAGCGGGCCCGCAGCGGGTCCCCGGGCATCAGGACGAGGGGCGCGACGTCACCGGGTGCGGCGGCCAGGTGGGTGCTCACGCGGGTCAGGCTAGGACAGGCCGAACGCGATGACCTAGCCTCGGTGGGTGATCCACGCGTACGAACGGATGGCCGCCGACCCCCACGACCGTCTCGGGACACGTCGTCGGGACAGCGCGTGGCTCGACGAGCGGTGGAGCGACCCGGGCACGCGGGTGCTCGTCGTCTCCGGCACCCACGTCCGACCCCGGCGGGGCCGTCCGGTGTGGGTCTCACCGGACGAGGCGCCCGAGGGGGTGCGGGTGCTGATCGGCGAGCGCGCGGGCGCGACGTACGCCGCCGTCGTGACGCCCTCGAGCCGGGCCCGCGAGGAGGAGGGCTGGGTCGCCCTGCGCGACCTGCTGCCGGTGCTGGCCGACACGGCGACCGACGAGGCGCCGATGGTCTTCCACGCCCTCGGGCTCGCCGAGTGGCTGGCCTCGACGCGGTTCTGCCCGCGCTGCGGAGCCGGCCTCGACCCGGTCGCCGCCGGCCACGAGCTGCTCTGCCCGCGCTGCGGCCGCAAGCAGTTCCCGCGCACCGACCCGGCCGTGATCATGACCGTCGCGAGCGGTGAGCCGGGCAGCGACGAGGAGCGCTGCCTGCTCGGCCACCAGAGCGTCTGGCCCGAGGGCCGCTACTCCACCCTGGCGGGCTTCTGCGAGCCGGGGGAGACCCTCGAGGACGCCGTACGCCGCGAGGTCGCCGAGGAGACCGGGATCGCGGTGGGCGAGGTCACCTACGTCGGCAACCAGCCGTGGCCGCTGCCGGCCAGCCTGATGCTCGGCTTCATCGCCCGGGCGGTCTCGACGACCATCTCGGTCGACGACGACGAGATCGAGGACGCCCGGTGGTTCACCCGGGCCGAGCTGCGGGCCGAGGCCGAGGCCGGACGGGTCGTGCTGCCCGGACCGATCTCGATCAGCCGCGCCCTCATCGAGCAGTGGTACGGCGGGGAGCTGCCGGGCACCTGGTAGCGGCCGACCTCAGGCGAGGGCGGCGAGCTTCTCCTTGACCTGCGCCAGCGACGGGTTGGTCTGCGACGAGCCGTCGCTGAAGACGAGTGTCGGCACGGTCTGGTTGCCGCCGTTGGCCTGCTCCACGATCTGCACGGCCTCGGGGTGCTGCTCGATGTCGACGACCTCGAAGCCGATGCCCTCGCGGTCGAGCTGGCTCTTGAGACGGTGGCAGTAGCCACACCAGGGTGTCGAGTACATCGTGAACGAGCTCATCGGGGTGTCGCCTCCGCGGTCTAGGGTCATGGACGCATCCGGTGAACGGGTGCTGACGGCCCAACCACGACCCCCCGGGAGTTGTTCCGCACGATGTCGCCACCGACCCAGTCCGCCGCCGGTGCCGATGCGCTGCTGGCCGGTCTCGACCCCGAGCAGCGCCTCGTCGCCGAGGCGCTGCGGGGCCCGGTGCGGGTGCTGGCGGGCGCCGGTACGGGCAAGACCCGGGCGATCACGCACCGCATCGCCCATGGTGTGGCCTCCGGGGTCTATGCGCCCTCGGAGGTGCTCGCGGTCACCTTCACCACCCGCGCGGCGGGCGAGATGCGCACGCGGTTGCGCGCGCTCGGGGCGGGCGGGGTGCAGGCCCGCACCTTCCACTCCGCGGCACTGCGCCAGCTGCGCTACTTCTGGCCCCACGTCCATGGCACCGAGCTGCCCCGGCTGGTGGAGTCCAAGCTCGGGCTGCTGGCCACCGCGGCGCGCCAGCAGCGGATGCGCCCCGACCAGGCGCTGCTGCGCGACCTCGCCTCCGAGGTGGAGTGGGCCAAGGTCAGCAACGTCCACCCCGACGACTACCCGCAGGTCGCGGCCCGCCGCGGCCGCGAGGTGACCGGTCAGGATCCCGAGACGGTCGCCCGCGTCATGTCCTCCTACGAGGCCGTCAAGCGCGAGCAGGGCGTGATGGACATGGAGGACATCCTGCTGTTCACGGCCGGCCTGCTCGCCGACGACGAGCGCGTCGCGGCGCAGGTGCGCCGCCAGTACAAGTGGTTCGTCGTCGACGAGTTCCAGGACGTCTCGCCCCTGCAGTCGGCGCTGCTCGACCTGTGGCTCGGCGGACGCGACGAGGTGTGCGTGGTGGGCGACCCGGCCCAGACCATCTACTCCTTCGCCGGCGCCGATCCGACCTACCTGACGGGTTTCACCACCAAGCACCCGGAGGCGACCACGGTCGAGCTCGTGCGCAACTACCGCTCGACCCCGCAGGTGGTCGGCGCGGCCAACGACCTGCTGCGTGGGACGGCGACGCGCGGCGTCGAGCTCGTCGCCCAGAACCCTGCCGGTCCCACCGTCGGGTTCGCCGGCAGCCCCGACGAGGTCGCGGAGGCCGAGCAGGTCGCCGCTCGCGTCCAGGCGCTGCGCCAGCAGGGCACCCCGGCCTCGCAGATGGCGGTGCTGTTCCGGATCAACGCGCAGTCCGAGGCCTACGAGGAGGCGCTGGCCGCCCGCGGACTGCCCTACGTCGTCCGGGGCGCCGCGCGGTTCTTCGACCGCGCGGAGGTCCGGGAGGCCGTCACCCGGCTGCGCGGCGCGGCGCGCGGGGGGGAGGACGACGGCGAGCTCGTCGACCTCGTCCGCGCCACGCTGTCCGGCATGGGCTGGTCACCACAGGCGCCGAGCGCCCGCGGTCAGACCCGCGACCGGTGGGAGTCCTGGCAGGCGCTGGTCGACCAGTCCGTGGACCTGCTCGAGCGTGAGCCCACGGCCGACCTCAGCCTCTTCGTCGCCGAGCTCGACCGCCGGGCCAGCGAGCAGCACGCGCCCGTGGCCGACGGCGTCACCCTGGCCACCTTCCACGCGGCCAAGGGTCTGGAGTGGGACGTCGTGTTCTGCGTCGGCGTGCACGACGGGACCGTGCCGATCACCTACGCCGACACCCCGGCGAGCGTCGAGGAGGAGCGCCGTCTGCTCTACGTCGGCATGACCCGGGCCCGGCGCGAGCTGCTGGTCTCCTGGGCTGCGGCCCGTCAGCCGGGCGGACGCGGTCAGCGACCCCCGTCACGCTTCCTCGAGCCCCTGCTGCCTGCCACCGTGCGTGACGCTCCCGGAGCGGGGGGCCAGGCTCGTCGAGGTCGCAAGGCGATGACCTGCCGCACCTGCGGGCTGCCGCTGACCAGTGCCGCGGAGAAGAAGAAGGGCCGCTGCGCGGCCTGTCCGGTCGTCTACGACGAGGACCTCTACGAGCGGCTCCGCGCCTGGCGCAAGGAACGCTCGGGCGCCGACGCGGTGCCCGCCTTCGTGGTCTTCACCGACGCGACCCTGGAGCTGATCGCCGAGCACAAGCCCCGCACCCCGGCCGCGCTCGGCGCGATCAGCGGTGTCGGTCCGGCCAAGATCGATCGCTACGGCGACGACGTCCTGGCGCTCGTCGGCTAGCCGCCGCGCACGAACAAGAATCTTTTTCCGGCACTTCTCCGGGCCGTCGCAGGAGGTATCAGCGCAGGTCAGGGAGGGTGCGGACGGGCCCTCGGGTGTCGCAGCGCGGCAGCGGCCCCGAAATTCCCCGTTAAATCAATTGCTGCGCCGCGACGGCGCGCCGTAGCGTGCCTCTCACCAGCAACCGCGCATCCCGGGCCTGACAAGCCTGCGCCCGATGACACCGAAGGAGGTGGCCCGCATGGAGATCTACACCGACACCACGAAGGTGACGCTGATGCCCGCAGACCGTACTGCTCCGGCCGCGACCCGCACCGCCACCCCGGTGCGCCCGGTCGTCATCGAGGCCTGGGGCCTCGCGCTCGGCACGAGCCTGCGACCGGTCACGGGCTACGCCTACGCCGGGGCCGTCACCGGCTCCCTCCCCGTCTTTTCCAGCACCACCGATTTCGGCACCACCGATTCCGGCATCACCAATCTGGGCTCCACCGCCTGGGGACCACCGCTCTGAGCTGACTCAGACGGCACCTCCAGGCCGCGGATCCCATCGGGATCCGCGGCTTTTTCGTCTCCGCGGACCCACCGTCGGGCCAACCAGGCCCGGAACCCGCGACCACGAATCACACCCAGGAGGTGAGGCAGATGGCCACCAGCACCCTCGAGCCCTCGCTCGGCCGGCTCCATGACCAGGCCGACCAGGTCATCGAGTCGACCGGCGACGCCGCGCGGGACCACCTGCCGTGCCGGGTCTTCAACCCCGAGCTCTGGTTCGCCGAGGCCCCCGCCGACGTCGAGGCCGCCAAGGCCCTGTGCCTGGACTGCCCCGTTCGCGCGATGTGTCTCGACGGCGCCCTCGAGCGCGGCGAGCCGTGGGGCGTCTGGGGTGGCGAGCTGTTCCTCCAGGGGCAGGTCATCGCCCGCAAGCGGCCCCGCGGGCGCCCCCGCAAGGACGCCGCCTGAGCACGACCCGCACCACCACATCCGACTTTTCGAGCACACCAGGAGCACACCATGCATCACCTGATGAACGAGGACCTCGCGCGCGCACAGATGTCCGCGCGCCTGGGAGAGGCGCAGCAGATGCGCGCAGGCCAGCGACTGGCCCGCGCACAGCGCCTGAGCCGCAAGGCCGACAGGCTCGCGCAGCGCGCCCGTCTCGCCGCCGCCCGCGTCCTGTAGCCCGCAGCGTGGGACCCCGGAGCCGGGGCCCCGGTCGCACTGTCGACCGGGGTCCCGGCTCTCCGCGTCCCGGGTCCGGTCGGGCTAGCGTGGCAGGAATGACGAGCTGTGCCGTGTGCGGGCGTGAGGACGACGAGACGACGGTCGCGCTGACGTGGTCCACCTCGGTCGAGCGGCACCGCACCGTGGCCGTCTGTGACGGCTGCACCCGCGCTCACCTGCGCTCGATGGAGGCCAAGCTCGCTCCTGAGCACTGGTGATCCCGGTGGCCGGGTCGGGGCGGTCGCGCCTCACCCGGTGGCGTAGAGGTCGCTGTCCCAGGCGCACCCGCAGTGCAGGTGCCGTGTCCAGTGCACCGGGTGCGGTGCGCAGTGGGCATCGAGGGTGACCACCGCCGAGAACGTGGAGGGTTCGTCGCCCTCGGCCCAGCGCGCGACGTCGCGGGCCGCCCAGGCGACGGCGAGCCCGTCCAGCGCGGGGTCGGGCGGCGGCACCGAGTCCACCCGCGCGGCCTGCTCGAGCAGCAGCGCTCGGCGAGGGTCCAGCTGCGACTCGTGGGCGTCGAGGCAGCGCAGGCAGGCCGTCGCGCCCGGCACGACCAGCGGGCCGACGCGCGGCAGACCACCGCGACTCCACAGCAGCAGGTGCGCGAGGCCGGACCCGACCAGCACGTCGACGCTGCCACGGTGCGGCTCGCCCGGCGTGACCAGCACGACGAGCGGGCCGGGTCCCTGGCCTGGCTCCGTCGCGGCGACCGGCGGCTCGAGCCGGTCCGAGCGCCGCGCGGCGAGTCCGCACTCGGCCAGCAGGCGCACCAGCGGCTCGGTGCGCTCGGGTGACCCCACGACGAGCAGGTCCAGGTCCGTCCGGGCACGAAGCCGCCCCTCGGCCTCGGGGCCCGACCAGGCCGCGGTGGCCTCGAGCAGGCCGGGCCGCGACCGGGCTCGGCGGTCCGCGACGGCGACGAGCAGCCGGGCCTCCTGGAGCCGGCCCACGGCGACCGCGACCGAGGGTGGGCAGGCGCCCGGTCGCGGCGGCTGCCAGGTCCCGGTGGTCAGCGCGGTGAGCAGGCGGCGTACCTCGGGGGAGTCGGGCAGCACCGCCCTGGCCGGCGCGTCGAGGCCCACCTGCAGCGTGCTGCCGTCACGGCGCAGGATCGGGGCCCCGGGTCTCAGCCGCAGGCGGCCGGCGTACGGCGGGTCGTGGTCGGCGGGCATCCCCGCAGATTGGCACGCAACCGCAGCGAAGGCCGTGAGTCCTCCACAGCCGGCTCGAGGTCTCCCGGCGATCAGGCCTTGCCGAGGATCCGGTTGAGGTTCGTGCTGCAGACGGGGCACACGGCCTTGGCCATCCGGGTGCCCTTGTCGTTCACCCTGACCTCACCCTCCGCCTCACGCTTCTCCTTGCACTTCACGCAGTAGAACTCACCGCTCCAGGTCTCCGCCATGACGGCCTCCTCAGCCTTGTCTGCTCGGTCGTCGCGACGGGTGCTGCCGGGACAGTCCGTCGTAGGTCTGACGGCGGACGCCGCCGGACGGGCCGACCCTACGACACGCCCGCTCCGGCCGGGCCCAGGCAGGGACGGCCGACCCCAGCGTGTCGCCCGGGCCGTCGCACCGGCTCGCTACCCTCCGACCATGCCTGCCTCGACGCCCGCCCCCACTCACCTGCGTGTCGAACGCCCGTCCGAGGGCGTCGTCCTGCTGACCCTCGACAACCCCGACATGCGCAACGCCATGTCGGCGCAGATGACCGCCGCCTGGACCGTCGCCGTCGACGAGATCGCCCTGGACCGCGACGTGCGCGTGGTCGTGGTGACCGGCGAGGGCGCAGCCTTCTGCTCGGGCGGTGACACGAGCTGGATCGCGAGCGAGCCCGACGCGAGCGTCGATGAGCTGCGCACCCGGATGATCGCCTTCTACCGGGCGTGGCTCTCGATCCGTCGACTCGAGGTGCCCACCATCGCCGCGCTCAACGGGGCCGCCATCGGCGCCGGACTGTGCCTGGCCCTGGCCTGCGACCTGCGCGTCGCGGCCGAGGGGGCCAAGCTCGGCGTGCCGTTCACCAGGCTCGGGATGCACCCCGGCATGGCGGCGACCTACCTGCTCCCGCAGGTCGTCGGCGCCGCCCAGGCCCGCGACCTGCTGCTCACCGGGCGCATCGTGGAGGCCGCCGAGGCCCGCGACATCGGCCTGGTCACCCGCGTCGCGCCGCGCGAGGGCTTCCTCGAGGAGGCCCTCGCGATCGCGCGCTCCGTGGCCCAGACCGCGCCGATCGCGGCGAGGCTGACGACGCTGGCCCTGCGCGACGGGGGTCACGACGACATCGAGGGCGCCCTGGCCTACGAGGCGATGGCCCAGCCGATCACGCTGGCGACCGCGGACCTCCAGGAAGGGGTCCGCGCCAGCCAGGAGAAGCGGGCCCCCCGCTTCACCGGCCGATGACGACGAGAGACCCCCGGGCCCGCCGCGCGCCATGGGGCTTCCCCTTCCTCACGGCACCCGGCGGGGCCTGGGGGCCTCGTCTGGCCCTGACGCTAGGCGCGCACCCCGACCGCGGTCAACGCCCGGCCCGCCACGCTGTGGAGGAGTCTGTGGATGAGGGTGTGGACCACGGGTCGCCGCGGTGGAGGAGCGGGGGAGAGCCCTGTGGACACGTTGCGCCGAACCGGTCAGACAAGGCTGTGAGCAGGACGAACGTCGTGCACAGGGTGTGGACAACTATCTTCTGGGTCCAGGAGGGCCCCGCCACCCGCCGACTGGCTCCCGGGGGGGTCCGATGAGCACGACCGAGGCGGGTGCGCCGTACGACGCCGGCCCGGTCGCCGCGCTGCGCCGGATCGCCTTCCTGCTCGAGCGGGGCCGCGAGGACTCCTACAAGGTCAAGGCGTTCCGCGGCGCGGCCGCCGCGATCCTGCCGCTCGGTGACGACGAGGTCGCAGCCCGCGCCGGGGCCGGCACGCTCACCGAGCTGGCCGGTGTGGGCGCCAGCTCGGCCCGCGTGGTCACCGAGGCGGTCGACGGCGTGGTGCCCGAGCGCCTGGCCCGCGCCGAGGCCGAGCACGGGGGACCGCTGTGCGCCGGGGGCGGTGACCTGCGGACGCTGCTGCGCGGGGACCTGCACACGCACTCGGACTGGTCCGACGGTGGCTCGCCGATCGAGGAGATGGCCTTCACCGCGCTCGAGCTGGGCCACGACTACCTCGTGCTGACCGACCACTCGCCGCGGCTCAAGGTCGCCCGCGGGCTCAGCGCCGAGCGGCTCGCGCGTCAGCTCGACGTCGTCGACGCGGTCAACGACCACCTCGCGGCAGCCGGTGGCGGCGGGTTCACCCTGCTCAAGGGCATCGAGGTCGACATCCTCGACGACGGCTCCCTGGACCAGAGCGAGGAGATGCTCGCCCGCCTCGACGTCCGGGTCGCCAGCGTCCACTCCAAGCTCGCCATGGAGCCCGAGGCGATGACCCGGCGCATGGTGGGCGCCGTCCGGCAGCGGCACACCAACGTGCTGGGCCACTGCACCGGCCGGCTCGTGACCGGGGGGCGTGGCACGCGTGCGCAGTCGCGCTTCGACGCGCGCGCGGTGTTCACCGCCTGCGCCGAGGAGGGTGTCGCGGTCGAGATCAACTCCCGCCCGGAGCGTCGCGACCCGCCGACCGCCCTGCTCGAGCTCGCCCGCGACCTCGGCTGCCTGTTCTCGATCGACTCCGACGCCCACGCGCCCGGACAGCTCGACTTCCCGGTGCTCGGGTGCGAGCGGGCCGAGGCGGCCGGGATCGAGCCGGACCGCATCGTCAACACCTGGTCCCGGGAGCGCCTGCTGGCGTGGGCGGCTCCCTGAGGGCAGGCTGGGCGTCGTGAGCCCCGCAGCCGAGCCGAGTGACCTCAGCGTCGGCGCGGACGAGCCCGCGGTCGACGTACGCCGGTCCAAGCGACGCCGGCGCACCGTCTCGGCCTACCGGGACGGCCCGCGGATCGTCGTGCTCATCCCGGCCACGATGAGTGCCGCCGAGGAGCGGCGCTGGGTGCGCACGATGATCGAGCGGATCCAGCGCGCCGAGCGGCGCTCGCACCCGAGCGACGAGGACCTGCTCGCGCGGGCCACGGCGCTCAACGACCGGTGGCTCGGCGGCCTGGCCCAGCCGGCGTCGGTGCGCTGGGTGGACAACCAGCGCTCGCGGTGGGGCTCCTGCTCGCCCGGCGACCGGACGATCCGGCTGTCCTCACGGCTGCAGGCCATGCCGACGTGGGTGGTCGACTACGTCGTGGTCCACGAGCTGGCCCACCTGCTCGAGCCGCGCCACGACGACCGGTTCTGGTCGTGGGTCCAGCGCTACCCGCAGGCCGAGAAGGCGCAGGGCTACCTGCTGGGCTGGTCGGCGGCGGCCCAGGTCGAGCCACCTCCGGAGGACCACGTCGGCGACTGAGCCCGCGTGAGCGCGCGGGCCACGAGGGCCGCCAGGTCGCTCTCACGGCCGTCGGGGTCGACGGGCAGCGCGTCGACCGGCCACCAGCGCAGGTCGAGGGACTCCTCGCTGACCTCGTACGTCGAGCCGCTCGCCGCCACCGCGACGAAGCGCACGTCGAGGTGGTGCACCACCTCGGCCGGGTCGTCGCAGGCCGGGTCATCACAGGCCGGGCCGCAGAACGGTACGGCGTGCTCGCTGAGCTCGACCGGGACCGGGTCGAGCCGGAGCCGGCCTCCGAGCCCCGACTCCTCACCGGCCTCCCGCAGCGCCGCGGCGGCCAGCGTGTGGTCACCGGGTTCGCAGTGCCCGCCGAGCTGGAACCAGGCCCGTGCCTTGGCGTGCAGGGTCAGGAGCACGTGGGAGAGCTCGTGGTCGAGCACCAGCGTGCTGGCGGTCAGGTGGTCGGGGCGGCACTCGCGTCGCATCGCGTCCGGGCGCGCGCGCAGGTGCTGCACGTAGCGGCGGCGCAACGTCTCCTGCGCGTCGTCGGGTGCCCTCCAGCCGGCGAGGGTCCGCGATGCGTCGGCGTGCAGGCTCACCCGGCCCCGGGAGGGGTCTCGTCGCCCTCGCCGGGCGACGGCGGCCCGTCGAGCAGCTCGCGCAGCTCGGCGTCGAAGGCGTCCTCGCTGAGCTCGGGCGGTGCGCCGGCGTCCTGGCGGAAGCCGAGCGGGTCGTCGAGGTCGGCCGCGGTGGGCAGCAGGTCGGGGTGCATCCACACGCCGTCGCGGCCCTCGGTGCCCTGGCGGGTGCGCAGCGTGCCCCACAGGGTCGAGGCGTCGCGCAGGCGCCGGGGTCGCAGCTCGAGCCCGACCAGCGCGGCGAAGGTCTCCTCGGCGGGACCGCCGGCGGCGCGGCGGCGTCGTACGGCCTCCTGCATCTTGGCCGCGGCAGGCATCCGGGTCGCGGTGGCCTGGCCGACGACCTCGTCGACCCAGCCCTCCACGAGAGCGAGCACGATCTCGAGGCGCTCGAGCGCGGCCTCCTGCTGCGGCGACTTGGGCAGGTCGAAGAGGCCGCCCTCGACCAGGCGCTGGAGCGAGGCGGGATCGCTGGGGTCGACGCCGCGCATCTGCTCCTCCATCCGCGCCTGCAGCCCCTCGGCGTTGACCTCGAGACCACGGGCGTAGTCGGTGACGGCGCCGACGACGTGCTCGCGCAGCCACGGGACGTTGGCGAACAGTCGCTGGTGGGCGGCCTCGCGCAGGGCGAGGTAGAGCACGACGTCGTCCTCGCCGACGTCGAGGCCCTCCGCGAACACGGCGACGTTGGCCGGCACGAGGGCAGCGCGGCCCCGCTCCCCGAGCGGGATGCCCGTGTCGGAGACGCTGAGCACCTCCCCGGCCAGCGCACCGAGGCCCGAGCCGACCTGGGTGGCCAGCATCGCGCCGACGGCCTTGCCGAGGAAGCCGAGGATCGGGCCGGCGGCGGCGCGGGCCTCCTCGGGCAGCGCCGAGGCCAGCCCGGAGGCCGAGCGCTCGGCGACCGGCTCGACGAGGACCTTCCAGCCCTCGAGGGTGTGCACGATCCACTCCGCGCGGCTCCACGCGGCGGTGCTGGTCACCCCGGAGGGGAAGTCGGTGGTGTCGTCGAGCCAGTGGTCGGCGAGACGGACGGCGTCCGCGACCGCATCCTTCTGCCGCTGGGTGATCGAGGGGTCCTCGCCGCCCGCGGCGACGGTCTTGCGGGCCAGGTCGGTCGCGACCTCCCAGTTCAGCGGACCGTCGTAGGGCTGCATCAGCGACTGGATCTGCCCGAAGAGCTGGTTCAGGTCCATGCCGCCGGCACCGCCGAGACCGCCCAGACCACCGGGACCGCCCAGGCCTCCGAGCATCCCGGCCAGACCCGCTGGTCCACCGGGACCCCCCGCAGCGCCGCCCATGCCGCCCAGACCACCCAGGCCGCCCAGACCACCCAGGCCGCCGAGCGAGCCGAAGAGCTGCTCGAACGGCGTGCCGGCGAACGGGTTCTGGCCCCCGTCGGGACCCTGTCCCGACCCGTCCTCGGGCTCGTCGTCGCCGGTGCCGTCCTGGTGCTCGCTCATGGGACCCACGGTAGCGACTGGCACTAGGCTGCGCCGCGTGTCCCAACCCGTCGTTCGTCTGGTCGACATCCGTGAGACCCCGCTGGAGGTCGACGAGGTCCTCGCGGCCCTCGACGACGACGCCTCCGGCGGGCTGACGCTCTTCGTCGGCCGGGTGCGTGACCACGACGGGGGCAAGGGCGTCGACGGCCTGGAGTACTCCGCGCACCCCTCCGCCCTGGAGCGGCTGCGCGAGGTCTGCACCCGGGTCGCCGAGCGCCACGAGGTCTCCGCGCTGGCCGCGGTCCACCGCGTCGGCACGCTGGCCATCGGCGACCTCGCGGTCGTCGTGGCCACCGCCTCGGCGCACCGGGGCACCGCCTTCGAGGCCTCCCGCGACCTGATCGACACGCTCAAGGACGAGGTCCCGATCTGGAAGCACCAGGCCTTCGGCGACGGCACCGAGGAGTGGGTCGGGTCGCCGTAGGCCTGAGGCCTTGCGGTGTGCCTGCCACGACGCGCGCTCGCGGCGGCGTAGGTTCGCAGGCGTGGAGATCCTGCTGTGGCTGGCGCCGACGGTCGCGGTGACGGCGCTCGCGATGGCGTGGGTCTCGTGGCTGGGCCGCGAGGGCCGCGGCGAGGTCGACCGCGAGACGGCGGTACGCCGGATGGGCGAGGCGCTGACCCGGGAGCAGCGGCACCGGCCCGGGTACGCCGTGACCCCTCCCGAGCGCGACCGCAGCACCGGGGTCGCCGTACGCCCGTCGCGCCGCGCGTCCTGAGGAGCCGACCGGCCCGGGGAGGCCCGGGTCTCGGGCCGTCCGGGCGAGGTTGGGCGGGATGAGACAGTTGCGCCATGAACCAGCGCCTGATCGCCGCCGTCGTGGCGGCGCCGCTCGTGCTGGTGCTCGTGATCGCGGCCGCGGTGATGAAGCTCCCGTTCGTGACCTACGCGCCGGGCAGCACGCTCAACGTGCTGGGCACCAACGACGGCACCGAGATCATCCAGGTCGACGGGCGGCAGGTCTACCGCGACGACGGGCAGCTGAGGATGACCACCGTGCTGGTCTCGGTGCCGCAGCAGCGCAAGAACCTCTTCGAGGTCCTGGCCGCGTGGGCCGACCCCGACGACGCCGTCTACCCCTACGACGCGATCTACGACCAGCAGCAGACGCAGCAGGAGAACAACATCGAGGGACAGGTCGAGATGACCTCCTCCCAGGACACCGCCTCGGCGGTCGCGCTCGCCGAGATGGGCATCGACGTGCCGGCGCAGCTGCAGGTGGCCTACGTCGACGAGGGGACGCCCGCGGACGGCGAGCTGGAGGCCGGTGACGTGATCAAGCGAGCCGACGACACCACCATCAGGACCGGCCAGGACCTCGTCGAGGTCGTCCAGTCGGCGCCCGCGGGCGAGCCGGTCCGGTTCACCGTCGTGCGCGGCGGTGAGCGCCGTGAGGTCTCGGTGACGCCCCGGACCGTCGACGGCGAGCAGCGCGTCGGGATCCGCCTCGGGATCGGCTTCGACCTGCCGTACGAGATCGACGTCAACATCGACCCCGCCATCGGGGGACCCAGCGCGGGGCTGATGTTCTCCCTGGCCATCTACGACACCCTGACCAAGGGCTCGCTCACCGGCGGCGACTCGATCGCCGGCACCGGGACGATCGACCCCACCGGGGCGGTGGGCCCGATCGGCGGCATCGCCCAGAAGATCGCCGGGGCACGCGCCGACGGGGCCCAGCTGTTCATGGTGCCGCCTGCGAACTGCGCCGACGCGCTCGGCGCCAACGCCGGCGACATGCGCCTGGTCAGGGCCGAGACGATGCACGCCGCGCGCACCGCGATCGAGAGCTGGGCCGCCGACCAGGACGCGGCCCTGCCCAGCTGCGAGGCCGCCTGATGAGCGCCCCGTCCCCGGACCCGATCGACCCGACCGACCCCGTCGACCGGGCCCTGGCCGACGCGGTCCTCGAGATCGAGGCGCACGTCGGGGTCGACGGCTGGGACCGCCCGGCCCGCCTCTACGCGCTGGTCGACACGGCCGGCCTCGTGCGGGCCCAGCCCGACCTGGTCGCCGCGATGGGGCTCGACGAGGACCCCGCACCCGGCTCGCTGACCCCGGTGGAGCAGGACGGTCTGCGCCCCGACACGACCCTCGAGTCGCAGCTGGAGCAGATCGCCTGGCCGCCGAGCGTGGTGGGCTGCGCCGCCGTCGTGGAGCGGCTCGTGCTGCCGCCCGGCGCCGACGACGAGCTGCCCGAGGAGCCGGGGGCCCAGGTGCAGTACGCCGGGGCGCACCCCGAGCGCCAGGAGGTCCGCATGGTCGCCGCCGCGACCCGCCGCGGCACGACGTACTGCGCGCTGCGGCTGCGCTCCCACGACGACCCGGGCTCGGTGGCCGGGGGAGTCGACCTGGTGCCGGGGCTGCTGGCCCTGCTGCGCGAGACCCTGACTGACGACCTGCACGACGACCCATCAGAGGAGAACCCTTCGTGAGCGAGCTGTTCGACGGCGACGACCCCCGGCGCCCCACCGCGGCCCCGCCCCAGGCTCCGCCGCGCCGTTCCCGTGCGCTGCTGATCACCGCGGCGGTGGTCGTCATCGGCTTCTTCGCCCTCACCGCGTTCTCGGCGCTCTACACCGACCGCCTGTGGTTCTCCTCGATCGGCTACGAGGAGGTCTTCACCACGCTGCTGATCACCCGGATCGGGCTCTTCGCCTCGTTCGCGCTGGTCATGGCCCTGGTGGTGGGCGCCAACATGGCGCTGGCCTACCGCTTCCGACCGCTCTTCCGGGCGCCGTCGCCGGAGCAGAACAACCTGGAGCGCTACCGCGAGACCGTGGCGCCGATCCGCAAGCTGCTGCTGGTCGGCGTCGCCGCCGTGATCGGTGTCTTCGCCGGGACCTCGGCCCTCGGGCAGTGGCGCACCTACCTGTTGTGGCGCAACGGAGGCGAGTTCGGCACCGACGAGGCCTACTTCGGCAAGGACATCGGGTTCTTCGTCTTCGACCTGCCCTGGTTGCACTACGTGACCGACTTCGCGATGGCGGCCACCGTGCTGGCGCTGATCGCGGCCGCGGTCGTGCACTACCTCTACGGCGGGATCCGCCTCCAGCAGCCCCACGACCGGCTCTCCGGGGCCGCGCAGGTCCAGCTCTCGGTGCTGCTCGGGGTCTTCGTGCTGGCCAAGGCCGGTGACTACTACCTGGACCGCTTCGACCTGGTCAACCAGGACGGCGCCCTCTTCACCGGCATGCACAACACCTTCGACAACGCGGTGCTGCCGGCCCGCACGATCCTGGTCTTCATCGCGATCGCGGTGGCGCTGCTGTTCTTCGCCAACATCTGGTTGCGCTCCTGGCAGCTGCCCACGCTCGGCCTGGGCCTGATGGTCGTCTCCTCGATCCTGATGGGGATGATCTGGCCGGCGATCGTCCAGCAGTTCCAGGTCAAGCCGTCGGAGCCGACGAAGGAGGCCTCCTACATCGCGGCCAACATCGACGCGACGCGTCAGGCCTACAACCTCGACGGCGTCGAGCCGGTCGACTACGCCAGCTCGGCGACGACCACGGGCACCAACGGCGCCGCCGTCGCGGGCCAGACCTCCTCGGTGCCGCTGGTCGACCCGCAGCTGGTCCGCAAGACCTTCGAGCAGCGCCAGCAGGCCCGCAACTACTACTCGGTCGCGCCGGTCCTCGACGTCGACCGCTACGACATCGACGGTGTCGACCGGGCCCTGGTGCTCGGGGCGCGCGAGCTCGACCAGAGCGGGCTCAACCCCAGCGACCTGAACTGGTCCAACCTGCACACCGTCTACACCCACGGAGACGGCCTGATCGCGGCGTACGCCAACCAGCGCGGCAAGGACAACCAGTCCGAGCAGTCGGTGGTCGACGGCGCGGAGGAGTCCGACGTCACCAACGACACCGCCGACGGTGCGGTCTGGGCCGAGGGCATCCAGTCCAACCAGAAGGACCTCTCCGACCTCGGCGACGGCTACGAGAGCCGGATCTACTTCGGCGAGCGCTCGCCGGACTACTCGGTGGTCGGCAAGCCCGACGCGGACGCCCCCGACGTCGAGCTCGGTCTGGCCGGGACCTCGGCCGACCAGACCACGACGTACGACGGCGATGACGGCGTCGACGTCGGCGGGCTGTTCAACCAGGTGATGTACGCGATCAAGTTCGGCGAGCCCAACTTCGTGCTCTCCAGCCGGGTCAACTCCAGCTCCAAGGTCCTCTACGACCGCACGCCGCGCGAGCGGGTGCAGAAGGTCGCGCCGTGGCTGACCCTCGACACCGACGCCTACCCGGCCATCGTCGACGGCAAGGTGCTGTGGATCCTCGACGGCTACACGACCACCGACCGGTTCCCCAACGCCCAGCGTGAGTCCTTCGCGACGATGACCAACGACTCGCTGCAGGACTCGACCCCGGGCTTCGCGACGGTGCCGACCGACGAGATCAACTACATGCGCAACGCGGTCAAGGCGACGGTCGACGCCTACGACGGGACCGTCACGCTCTACGAGTGGGACGAGACCGACCCGATCCTGAAGGCGTGGGAGGCCGTCTTCCCCGGCACGGTGCAGCCCAGCTCGGCGATCTCGGACGAGCTGCGGGAGCACCTGCGCTACCCCGAGGACCTGTTCAAGGTGCAGCGCTACCAGTACGCGCGCTACCACGTGACCGACCCGGGCGACTTCTACCAGGGCAACAACCGCTGGCAGGTCCCGGCCGACCCCAACGCGGAGACGACCGTCCTGCAGCCGCCGTACCGGCTCTTCACCGGCGAGGACGGCGGTGAGCCCGGGCAGGACCAGACCTCCGACGGCACCACCACCGGTGACGCCACGCCGGTCCCGGCCTCCGGTCCGGGCAAGGTCTGGTCGCTGACGTCGGTCTTCGTGCCGTACGAGAAGCAGAACCTCGCCTCGTTCGTCTCGGTCAACTCCGACGCGACCTCGCCCGACTACGGGAAGATGACGGTCCTGCAGCTCAGCGACCCGAACACCCCAGGCCCGGGCATCATCGCCAACGAGTTCGCCCAGGACGAGGGCGTGGTGCAACAGCTGCTGCCGTTCCGTGGTGAGGGGTCGCCGGCTCCGAACTTCGGCAACCTGCTCACGCTGCCGGTCAACGACGGCCTGGTCTACATCGAGCCGATCTACGCGCAGCGGTCGAACTCCGACTCGGCGTACCCGATCCTGCAGTTCGTGACCGTCTCGTACGGGGGTCGGATCGGCATCGACAACACGCTCACGGGCGCGCTGGCCGACGCCTTCGGGGTCGCCAACCTGACGACCCCCACCACCAGCGGCGGCACGGGCGCCACCACCGGTGGTGGCGACGGTGCCGCAGGCAACGGCGGCGGTGGCAACGGTGCGGCCGGCAACGGTGGCGGCGGCAACGGTGGCGGCGGCAACGGGGGCGGCGGCTCGCAGGGCACGCTGGACCAGCAGATCGCCGCCAAGCTCATCGCGGCCCAGCAGGCCTTCGACGACGCGGACGCGGCTGCGGCCGACGGCAACCAGGTCGGGTACTCCAGGCTCGTGGTCAAGGCCCAGGACCTGATCTCGGAGGCCACCGACCTGGTCAACGAGCGCGACGGCACCACCGGCTCGTCCACCGCGGGCAACTGAGCGGCGCTGCTGTCGACCTGCGGATCGCGTGCACCACACGAACGCGATCCGCAGGTCGACATCGCGGTGACGAGGAGCACGCCGACCCGATTTGAGTCCTCACACCGTCGTCGCGTACTGTCTGGATCACCGACGCGGGGTGGAGCAGCTCGGTAGCTCGCTGGGCTCATAACCCAGAGGTCGTAGGTTCAAATCCTACCCCCGCTACAAGTGCGAAATTGCAGGTCAGGGGCGGTTTCCGGAGTCTTCCGGGAGCCGCCTTCTGCATTGCTCCGAGTCCCTGCTCGGCAGCTTCTCGGCAGACTCTGCCGTCCAGTCGGCAGTGATGTCTCTCGACGAGGCGGACGCGATGGCGTGTCTGACGTCGAAAGAGACATCAAGGCGGCCTCACGTTGCACCCCGGACGGGTAGGCGGCCGCCCCCGGTACCCCTGAAGCGCCATCGGTGGGCGGCGTCGGGTGGAGTCGTCAGTGCCGGGCGGGGCCTCGCTAGGCGCGCAGTGTCCGGATGCCCAGCGCGACGGCCACCAGAAAGCCACCGACGATGAGCAGGGTCATCCCCACCCACGGCGGGATCGAGTCGACGGGGCCCCAGGCCAGCAGTACGCCCAGGACCATGAGAACCAGCCCACCGCGCAGTGCGCCGATGGGAGCGAACTTCGCCTCGCGAGATGCCATGCGTCGACTTTAGGGGAGACGACGTGACTGCGAGCGCCGGTCGCTGGACGGAGCCCGATGGGGCGGCCTCACCGGCGTTTGATGATCGAACCTAGGGGCGGCGCGTGAGCACCGAGCCGGCCCAGGTTCGCCCTGTAGCCACGAAGCACTCACTGCCGTTGGCGGTAGTGTCAGGTGCCGCCGTTGGCCTGCTCGGCGGGATGATCGGTCTGGGCGGCGCCGAATTCCGACTGCCCCTGCTGATCGGCGTCCTTGGTCTCCTCGCCCGCGCGGCTGCTCGGGGTTCCCGATGAAGTAGCAGCGGAGTGGTCGATCGTCCTGAACATCCTGGCCTCGCGCCTGTTGGGCGCATCGCTCGGTGCGACGTGAGCAACGAGGATGCGGTCCGAGACGCTCTACCGGGTTCTGGCTGTCCTGCTGGTCGTCATCGCGGTGGTGCTGGTCGCGACGCACGTTGGCGAGGTACGACCTTCGGGCATCGATGGCGCACGACAAGGTCGTCGCCGGGTACATGGTCGCTGGCAGACTCTGTGCCGACCATCCTCGTGGCGTTCACTCGTCACAGCCGGGACCAGTCGTTCAGCGTCTTGGCCGCCAACCTCACGCTCTTGGTCGCGATGGCCGCTGGCTCGGTGCTGGGCATCGTCGTCGCCGGAGCCTTGCTCGGCGTCGTTCCCAGTCTGGTGCTGATCCCAGTGTTAGCGGCGCTACCCATCCTGTCGTCTATCAAGGTCCGGCAGCACCGATAGCCAACCCGACCCGTTGGCACGACCGCACTGACGGCGGCGTGAGCGGACGCTGAGAGGTGGGCGAACACCAAGGGCCCGCCATGCTCGGCCGGGCGCGGACCCGGCGTCATGGGGCGGCTGACCTCGGCCAGCCGCTGCTCCAGGGAGGCACGCTCCACGGCGTTCGCCGTGAGCTCCGTCGCGCGCCTGACAGGGCGGCTTCGGCTCGCTCGACCGGCTCGAGCAGGCGGGGGCGACGGAGATCCAGCGCGGTCGACCCAATCTTTCTTCCCGTTCTGCTTCACGGTCGGACCCAACCTTCCGCGCTGGACCTGTGGAGTCGGGGGCGGACAGGATGAGCCCGTGACCCACATGTTCCACTCGCCCGCGGCCCGCCGCTGGGCGGCGCCCGCTGGCGCAGCCTCGGCCCGCGAGTTCCACCGCGGCCTCGACGGCTACGCCCCGACCCCGCTGGTCGACGTGCCCACGCTCGCGCGCGAGCTCGGGGTAGGGCGGGTGCTGGTCAAGGACGAGTCCGCCCGCCTGGGCCTGCCCGCGTTCAAGGTGCTGGGGGCCTCGTGGGCCTGCCACCGCGTGCTCGAGCAGCACCCGGGTGCCCGCTTGGTCACCGCCACTGACGGCAACCACGGGCGGGCCGTGGCGAGGATGGCGGCGCGTTTCGGCGTACCCGCGACGGTGCTCGTCCCCGACGTCATGCTGGCGGAGACGGCGGCGCTGATCGCCGGCGAGGGCGCCGAGGTGCTGCGCCTGGCTGTCGGGTACGACGAGGCCGTGCGCGAGGCCGCGGCCTTCGCCGACGCCGCGCCGGACCGCGCTCTGGTGCAGGACACCGCCTGGAACGGCTACACCGAGATCCCCTCGTGGATCGTCGACGGCTACCGGACCCTGGTGGAGGAGATCGACGAGGAGCTCGGCGCAACCCCCGATCTCATCGCCGTGCCGGTCGGTGTCGGGTCGCTGCTCGAGGCCGTCGTGCGCCACTACCGCCGTCCAGGAGCCTCGCACCCCACCGTGCTCTCGGTGGAGCCCGACTCGGCCGCTTGCGTGCTGGCCAGCCTGCACCGTGGCCACCCGGTCGCCGTCGAGACGGGGAGCACGGTCATGGCCGGGCTCAACTGCGGCACCGTGTCAGCCTCGGCCTGGCCGGTGCTGCGCGACGGGCTCGACGCCGCCGTCGAGGTCAGCGACGAGGAGGCCCTGCGCGCCGTCGCGGACCTCGGTGCCCTCGGCGTCTCGTCCGGACCCAGCGGCGCTGCCACCGTGGCCGGCCTCCGACGGGCCGCCCCAGAGCTTCGCCTCGACCAGGACGCCGTCGTGGTACTGCTCAGCACCGAAGGGAACCGCGAGTGACCCTCGACCCGCGCCTGCTTGCATGGCGTCACGCCCTGCACCGGATCCCTGAGACGGCCTTCGAGGAGCACAAGACCAGTGCCTACGTCGCGCGCGTACTCACCGAGCTCGGGTACGACGTGGTGACGGGCATCGGCGGCACCGGCCTCGTGGGGTCGCTGACGCGAGGTCAGTCCGGTCGCGCCGTGGCAGTGCGCTCCGAGCTCGACGCCCTCCCGATCACCGAGGACAGCGGTGTGGAGCAGCCATCCGAGCACCTCGGAACGATGCATGCATGCGGCCACGACGGGCACATGGCGATGCTTCTCGGCGCCGCTGCGCACCTCGCGGAGCAGGGAGGTTTCGACGGTACGGTTCGCGTCCTGTTCCAACCAGCAGAGGAGCCCGGCAAGGGCGCCCAGCAGATGGTCGACGACGGGCTCTTCGACAGGTTCCCGGTCAACAGCGTCTACGGCATCCACAACCTGCCCGGCGTCCCAGCGGGCCGGCTGCTGAGCCGGGCAGGGCCGGTGATGGCGAGCGAGGACAACTTCACCATCGACGTCACCGGCCGGGGCGGACACGCCTCCGCCCCGCACCTGCTTGTTGATCCGCTCGTCGTCGCGGCGGAGATCGTGATGGCGCTCCAGCACGTCGTCGCCCGCAACGTGGACCCGGTCCGCACCGCCGTGCTGTCCTGCACCGACCTCGTGACGGATGGTGCCCGCAACGCCGTCCCGAGCCACGTCACCATCACCGGGGACACCCGCAGCTTCGACCCCGACGTGCAAGCACTCCTGGAACGGCGGATCCGTGAGATCAGCAGCGGCATCGCCGCTGCGCACGGGGCCGACGTACGCGTGCTCTACACCCAGGAGTTCGCTCCCACCGTGAACGACCCCGCCTGCGCTGCCGTCGCAGAGCGCGCCGCCACCGCCGCCCTCGGCGCGGCACGCGTCGACCCGCACGCAGACCCGGTCATGGCCAGCGAGGACTTCGGCGTCCTCGCGTCGCACGTCCCAGGTTGCCTCGTCTTCCTCGGCAACGGCACCGAACCGGGCGAAGGCGGCGTCCCCCTGCACAGCCACGACTACCGCTTCAACGACGCCATCCTCGAGGCAGGCGCCCACTTCTACGTCGAGGTGGTCCGAGACGTCCTTGCTGAACCCTGAGCAGATTGAGCTGCCATGCAGCCCAACGGCCGCGGCCGACCGTGTCCCGAGCCAGAACCAGACCCAGAAGACCCGACCCCGTGACGGTCGTCGCACCGCCCCGACTGCTCACCACCCAACGGTCATCGAGCGCACAGGTGGTGGTGGATCAGCTCTCGGGCGTCTCGACGGGGTCCTCGGTCAGCATGCTCCGGTCGTCGGAGGCGGAGGTGCGGTCATCCTTTGCGAGCATCCGATCCAGGGCGGCATGGCGGCGGGCAAGGTTGTCGGACCCGTAGGAGTCGCCGTCTTCTGGGTGCACGAAGGCAGCAATGTCAGCGGCTTGGTCACGTCTCACCGCCGCGACGTCGCGGCTGTCCGCCTCGACATCACGCTGGTCCGCTGCCGCGATGATCTCGTCCGCCGCCTCGAGCCGGTCAGTAGCGCTGCCTCCCGTCGCTCCACGTCTTCCTCGCGCTGGCGACGGCACCTCGCGGTCCCCGTCCTTCTGGTCCATGCGGGCCAGGCTACGCCCGTTCGTCGTCGCCGCTCGGCGCGCCAGCACGATCTTGAACCGGACACATCTCCGCACTAGCTCGAGATGGACTGGGACCAGGTGTGACCAGTGCCCGGCGGCGTACTCCACGAGGTGTACGCCGGAGCCGAGCACGCCCGCGGGTGCATCCTCCAGGCGGACGCGGCGACCCCCTCCGATCGCCGAGCCTCGAGTCATGACCCCATCTCTCGCCGGCAAGCTCGGCCACGCCCCCCGCCGCACCCTGGCGGCCACCTTCCTGTTCCTCGTGCTGGCAGCCGTGTTCGGCGGGCCGGTCGCGGGTGCCCTGGACAGCTCGGGTGGGTTCGCACCGCCCGATGCCGACTCCGTCGTCGCGATCGAGGAGATCGAGGCCGCGACCGGTCGGGCACCCTCGCCCGGAGTCGTCCTGCTCGTCACCGGCGCCGATGGTGCCGGCGGGATCGCTCCCACCGATGCCCGCCTCGCCGAGGTGGTCGCCGGGCTCGAGGCCACCGAGGGCGTCGTCGCAGTAGCGTCCGGCGCCGGTGCCCCGCCGGGCCAGGGCCTCGTCTCCGAGGACGGCTCGCAGGTGCTGGTGCTCGGCACCTTGAGCGCCGAGGCCGACCAGGACGCCGTGGCCGACGACGTCCTCGCCTCGACCGAGGACTCCGCCGACGTCACCGCCGGTGGGGCCACGATCGCCAACTACCAGCTCGGGTCCACCGTTGGCGAGGATCTCGGCCGGGCGGAGACCTACGCGCTGCCCATCTTGATCGTGCTCTCGGTCCTGTTCTTCGGAGGTCGCGCCGCCTGGATCCCTCTCCTCGTCGGTGCCACCACCGTCCTGGGCACGTTCCTGGCCCTGGCCGCCATCAACCAGGTCTACGACCTGAGCGTCTTCGCCCTCAATCTCGTGATCGGGCTCGGACTAGGGCTTGCCATCGACTACTCGCTCTTCCTCGTCACCCGCTACCGAGAAGAGGTCGCTCGCCAAGGCGCGACCACGGCGGCGATCATCACCACGATGAGCACTGCCGGGCGCACCGTGATCTTCTCGGCCGCCACGGTCGCGGTGGCGCTCGCGACGCTCACGGTCTTCCCCCTCGGTTTCCTCCAGTCGATGGGGATAGCCGGGGCCACGGTCGCGGTCGCCGCCGCCGCCGCGTCCCTGGTCATCTCGCCGGCCCTCTTCGGCCTCTGGGGTGCCAAGCTGGTCCGTCGTTCAGCACGCAGGGCGGGGGAGCCTGGCTCGATGGCTCGTCGCGATGAGAGGACCGGGCGCTGGTATCGCCTCTCCCACGCCGTGATGCGTCGCCCTGGTGTGATCGCCGGAGTCACCACGATCATCATGCTGGTCCTCGCCGCACCGGCCCTCTCGGCGACGTGGACGCCGGTCGACTCCACGGTGGTGCCGACCAGCCTGAGCGCCCGCACGGTCTCGGACACGGTCGAGGCCGACTTCGCGGGATCGGCCGACACCCCGATGACCGTCAGCGTCACGACCGGAAGCGGTGGCAGCGCGAGCGCAGTGACGGCGTACGCCGCGTCGCTGGCCGGCCTCGACGGCGTCCGCTCCGTCGCCGACCCGGCTCAGCTGGACGCTGACAGCTGGCAGATCGACGTCGCCGTGATCGGGGAGTCGTCGAGCTCGCTGGCGCAAGGTCTGGTCGACCAGGCCCGTGAGGTGTCGACCGGATCCGGGCTCGACGCCAAGGTAGGCGGCCCAGCAGCGGACTTCGTCGACCAGCAGGCCGCGATCGGCTCCCGGCTCCTGCTCGCCGGTGGGCTGCTGATCGGGCTGACGCTCATCGTCTTGTGGCTGATGACCGGCTCGGTGGTGCTGCCCGTCAAGGCGGTCATCATGAACATCCTCACGGTCGGTTCCGCCCTGGGAGCGTTGGTGTTCGTCTACCAGGGCGGTCGGTTCGCCGACTTCCTCGACTACACGCCCAACGGTGGGATCGAGCCGACCGACTTCCTGGTCGCCACCGCGCTGATCTTCGCCCTCTCCACCGACTACGGGGTCTTCCTGATGGGCCGGATCAAGGAGGCCCGCGACGCAGGGCTCGGCGAGCGGGAGTCGGTTGCGGTGGGCCTCCAGCGCACGGGTGCGGTCGTGACGGCGGCTGCGATCCTGCTGGCGGTGGCCATCGGCGCCTTCGCCACCAGCTCCATCTCCTTCATCCAGCAGATCGGGGTCGCGACCGCCTTCAGCGTGCTCGTCGATGCCTTCATCGTCCGCTCACTGCTCGTGCCGGCGCTGATGGGGCTGCTGGGCAAGTGGAACTGGTGGGCACCGATGCCGCTGCGCCGACTGCACGACCGGATCGGCGTGAGCGAGCAGGGCGCCCCTGCCGGTCACCAGGTCCAGCCGGAGCTCGTGGACGCCTGAAGCAGGAGCCCGGGCTCGTCCTCGGGTCCTCCCCAGATCTACTCCCGCAGGACGACGTCGAGCGGGTCAGCTGCCGAGTACCTTCGGTGGGTGACCCGCTCGACGCGTCTCCTGCCCGCTCGCCCCGTCGACCTCGCCCTCGACCTGAGCGTCGTGGTGCTCATCGCCACCGCGATGCTCGTCGAGGCGCGAATCGACGACACCACCGCCGTCGACGCCACGACCATCGGCCTCGTGGTCCTGGCGGTGCTGCCGTTGCTCGTCCGGCGGCGTCACCCCGTCGCCTCGCTTGTTGGATGCTTCCTCGTCCTCTTCCTGCTCGAGAACGTCATCGAGATCTACCAGACCATCCCGCTCCCGGCGATGCTCGCCGGCTACAGCGTCGCGCGCTCGGGCGATCGGCGCCGGGCGATCTGGTTGTTCGCCGTCCTCGTCCCGGTCGTGCTCATCAACGTGGCCCTCGTCGCCGAGCACAGCTTCCTCAGCTGGGAGACGCCGAAGAACCTCGCCTTCGTCGCGCTGCCGGTCGTGCTCGGGATCGCGGCCCGCAACCGGCAGGACTTCCTCGACTCACTGGTCGAGCGGGCTGAGAGCGCCGAGCGCACCCGCGAGGAGGAGGCGCGCCGCAGGGTCGACGAGGAGAGGCTGAGGATCGCGCGCGACCTGCACGACCTCGTCGCTCACGCGTTGGTCGCGATCAATGTGCAGGCAGGGGTCGCGGCCCACGTCGGCGATCCTGATCCCGAGACCAGTCGACGCACCTTCCGCCACATCAAGGACGTCAGCGGTGAGGCCCTGGCAGATCTTCGCGGCACCCTCGGGATCCTGCGCGCTGCCGGCGACGATGCGCCGATCTCACCCACCGCAGGACTAGCCGACCTTCCCGATCTCCGGGTGCGGCTCGAGGGTGCCGGCGTGCAGCTCGAGCTGGACCTCGACCCCGGCGCCGAGCAGCTCCCGGTGGCCGTCGGGAGCACCGGTTTCCGGATCGTGCAGGAGGCGCTGACCAACGTGATGCGGCATGCGGCGCCGACCACCGCCCACGTCGTCGTACGACGCGAAGCGAACGAGGTCGTCGTCGAGGTCTCCGACGACGGACCGCTCGATCAACAGGCCCGGGAGTCCGGCAGCGGCAACGGCGTGCGCGGCATGCGGGAGCGCGCCCGCGCGGTCGGCGGGACGCTCGACGCGGGACCGCGCCCGGAGGGCGGCTGGCGGGTGCGCGCCCGGCTCCCGCTCGTGGCGGTGCCGCAGGGAGCCGGCCGGTGATCCGGGTCCTCCTGGCCGACGACCAGGCGCTCGTGCGCGCCGGTTTCGCCGTCCTGCTCAACGCCGAGGACGGCATCGAGGTCGTGGCCGAGGCGGTCGACGGCGAGCAGGCGGTGGCACTCGCGGTGGAGCACCGGCCCGACCTGGTGCTCATGGACGTCCGGATGCCTCGCCTCGATGGCCTCGAGGCCACCGCGATGATCACCGCGGAAGCCAGTCTGCGCGACACCAAGGTCGTGGTGCTGACGACGTTCGAGCTGGACGAGTACGTCTTCGGAGCGCTGCGCTCGGGGGCCGCGGGCTTCCTGCTCAAGGACATGGAACCCGCGGCCCTGGTCGATGCGGTGCGCACCGTCGCCGCGGGGGAGTCCTTGCTCTCGCCGCGGATAACCCGCACGCTCATCGAGGCCTTCGTCGCCCAGGAGCGGGTTGGCGAGGCCGATCCCGGCCCGTCAGCGTTGGCCCCCGACGAGCGACTGGGCAACCTCACCCCGCGCGAGCGCGAGATCCTCGCCCACGTCGGTCGTGGTCAGTCGAACACCGAGATCGCCGTCGAGCTGGTGCTGTCCCCGCTGACGGTCAAGACCCACGTCTCCCGGCTCTTCCTCAAGCTGACCGCTCGCGATCGCGCCCAGCTGGTGGTGCTCGCCTACGAGACCGGCCTGGTCACTCGATCGGCCTGACGCCGGCTCGAGCTTGGCAGCCCACGGGCTCGGACCGCGGTCAGGGTAGGCCCTGGAGACGGGCCGTCACGCCCGGTCAACGCCGAGCAGTGCTCCCGCGGCGCGGTCGCCCTGGTCAGTCGACCCGGCGCGCGGCCCCGACGGTGGTCGGGCAGGCAGGGTCAGTCCGGCCACGACGGCGCCCGCCAGCGCGACACCAGAGGCGACCAGGCACCCAGCCGTGACGGGGCGCACGCCGACCGGGTGGGCGAGCAGCTGCTCGACCACATCGAGGCCGGCTTGCTGGCCCGACCCGAAGCGCCGACGACGGCAACTCGCTGACGCAGCTGTGGCATCGGCCGCGATCGTGCCCTGGCCCGCCTTGTCCGACGCGTGGTGAAAGCCGTCATCGTGGTCACGTTGCGCATCGACGAGATCGCTCAGGAGGTGGGTCACCCGCGTCGCGGTGACGACCGCACGTTCGAGACCCTGCTGCATCGCAACTTTAAGGTCGCGGCCTGATTCCCGGAAAGGACACCCCACGTGAGCGCACAGCACCACGACGGTGATCCGGCCGTCCCCGCCGGCCCCCCAACCACAGGACCGGGGCGTCACGCTCACGACGTGATCCCGCTACGTGAGGCCGCCACGGCCTGGTTCCAGATCTCGCTGCAGACGTTCGGTGGACCCGCCGGCCAGATCGCCGTCATGCAACGCACCCTGGTGGAGGAGAAGCGGTGGATCGGCCAACAACGATTCCTCTTCGCGCTCTCCTACTGCACCCTGCTGCCCGGCCCCGAGGCCCAGCAGCTGGCCACCTACGTGGGCTGGCTCCTCAACGGGGTCAGGGGCGCCCTGATCGCCGGGACCCTCTTCATCCTCCCCGGCGTCGTGGCCCTGCTCGCCCTCTCCGGGATCTACGTCGCCCTCGGCGAGACCACCATCGTCGAGGCACTCTTCCTCGGGCTCGGTCCCGCGGTCATCGCCATCGTCGTCCAGGCCGTCATCCGCGTCGCCAGGAAGGGGCTGGGGCACCCCGCTCTTCTCGGGCTGGCCCTCGCCTCGTTCGTCGCCCTGACGTTCTTCGCCGTCCCGTTCCCCGTCGTGATCGCTCTCGCGGCCCTCGTCGGCTGGGGGCTCGGTCGAGCGATCCCCGACCTCGCCAAGCCCAAGAAGGAGGCCGCGGACGACGTCCCACCACCCTTGATCAGCGACGACGCCCTGCACGCCGAACGCCCCTCCGGTCGCCGCTCCTCCGCCACCCTCGCCATCGGGCTCTTCCTGTGGGTGACCCCGGTGGTCGTGGCTGCGCTGCTGTTCGGACGCTCCAGCATCCTCGTCGACCAGGGCCTGTTCTTCTCCGGCGCGGCGGTCGTCACCTTCGGTGGCGCCTACGCCGTGCTCGCCTACGTGGCGCAGCAGGCTGTCAACGTCTACGGCTGGCTCGCACCGGGGGAGATGGTCCGGGGGCTCGCCCTGGCCGAGACCACCCCGGGCCCGTTGATCATGGTCGTCCAGTTCGTCGCCTTCGTGGGCGCCTACCGGGCACCCGGGGACCTCGACCCCTGGGTGGCAGCCATCATCGCGGCCCTGCTCACCACCTGGGTCACCTTCGTGCCCTGCTTCCTGTTCATCCTGCTCGGCGCACCGTACGTCGAACGCCTGCGCGGCAACCGCGCCCTGTCGACCGCGTTGACCGGCATCACCGCCGCCGTGGTCGGCGTCATCGCCAGCCTCGCCGTCTACTTCACGATGCACACCCTCTTCGGCACCACCAGCCGGTGGAGCACCGGACCGCTCAGCGTCGAGTACCCCCACCCCGGTTCCCTCCAGGGGGCCGCTCTCGCCATCACCGTCCTCGGCTGCGCGCTCATCTTCTGGCGCGGCTGGTCGGTGCTGCGGACCCTGGGAGCCTGCGCACTCGCAGGCATCGTCGTCGGGCTCACCACCGCCGCGATGTGACCACGCAACGGTCACGATCGACCGCGCCCTCCGCCCGTTGCGCCCTAGCTCCGAGCGTGGCGGTTCGCCTCGAGGGCTGCCAGGGCGGCGTACGGGTCGGGAACCGTGACGGTGACGCGGCGACCGCTGCGGAGGCGTAGTCGCAGGGCGGGGCCGCTTCGAACGGTGCACACGGTCCGCGTGGGTGTCCACCAGAATCCGTAGCTCACCGCCCACCAGGGGACCGCGATGACCCGGGCGTCCTCGATGTCGTGCAGCGGGTAGCGCACGTGCGGCCAGCCCACGAGTCCCCAGTGCACCGCAACCCCCTGGGGGCCGCACGTGGCGCGGACGTCGGAGGCGGTCAGCACCTCGGCGAGCAGGCCGACCAGGGCGAGCACGAGCACCACGACCCCGGCACTCGGCGTCGAGCCGGTAGGGGCCGCCAAGGAGATCAGCGGAACGAGAAGAAGGCCGCTGACGACGACGCTCGGCCAGTTGGTCGCCCGCCCGGTGTAGATCGTGGTGTTCATCGCATCTCCTTGATCAGGCTGATGACGTCGTCCTCGTCCAGGCCGTACCGGCGAGCGAGATCGACGACGGACTGGAGGGCCTGGCGCAGCGGCGCCAGGTCGTCGGCTCTCGCGGGACCGGCGATGCGAGCAGCGCGCCCGCGGCGGAACTCGAGGACCCCCACCTCGCGGAGGTGTCGATAGGCAGCGAGGACGGTGTTCCGGTCGACCGACAACGCGGCCGCGAGCTCGGCCGCGGGTGGGAGCTGTTCGCCGACGACGAGGTCTCCCGAGTGCACCCCGCGCACCACGCAGGCAGCCACCTGGTCCTGGAGGCGCTGTGTCGACGAGTGGTCGATGCTCCAACGCATGGTGCTAATCGTACTAGTACCATCCGCGGATGTCCACGCGATCCGGTGCGACCAGACGACGTGAGCCTGACCGGAGAGTGGGTCAATCCCCGACCGTCGACGGGGTCCTACCTCTGCTGCCAGGTGACTGGCCCGACGCCCAACCGCACCTCAGCCCCTCGCTGTGTTCGGTGTTCCTGCAGCGCTTCTCCTGGAGCGCACATCGGCGTTGCGCCTCGGTACCGTTGTCCGGGACTGATCAGGGATCGGTCCTCAACTGCCGCTGCTGAGGACGAAGTCGTCGATGAGAACGGACTTCGGGACGCTCGGTGAGCCGCTGAGCGCGAGATACGGTCGTCCGGCGCTCGTCACCGAGGTGTCGGTCAGAGCGACGGTCCAGGCACTCGGTTCCGTCGTGCCGTCGCGCCACATCTTGACCTGCACGGTGCTGCCCACCGCTCTCAGCCGGATCCACTGCTTCTGACCCGCCACGGTGCTCTGCACCCCGGTCACCGACCGCAACGTGGTCTGGGCGCTGTTGACCGCCTTGACCACCTTGAGCGTCTTCGAGCCGGAGGTCAGCACGACGCCGTACCCGTTGCTCGGCTTCGCCGCTGCTACCCAGCCTCCCGACGCACGTGTCCACATCGAGAGCGTGGACGTCGGAGCCTCGGGACCCCAGGTGTAGGACATCAGGACCTCGCCGGCGGCGCGCCGATCTGTTCCCACCAGCTTGGCGCGGGCGAAGGGGGCGCTGCCGGGCCCGACGCTGAGTCGTCCGGCGCCGTTCTGCACGTCCTCGAACGATGAGCCGGCGTCCTCGGTGGACCACAGGTTCGACCAGAACGAGCCGTCGAGCTGTTCGAAGGAGTCATGAGCCAGTGCCACGACCGCTCCGACCGCCACTGCCGCCGTCGGGCTGGCGGGTCCGGTGTTGCCAGCGCGGTCGCGGGCGCGAACCTCGTAGACGTACGACGCCCCCGAGCTCACGGTGCGGTCGCGGTAGGTGAGCGACTCGGAGTCGACCGAGTCGATGATCGCCCCATCGCGCACGATCTGGTAGGTCGCGACGCTGCGGTCGTCAGCTGCTGCCTCCCAAGCGAGCACCACCCCCTCACCGGCCTCGGTCGCAGTCAGCGTCGAAGCCGCCGTGGGTGCCACGGTGTCCGCGGCCGCCACGACGCCGTTCGCCGAGCCAGGGGAGCCGGCGTTCGTGGAGGCGCCCCATGACGCGGGAAGCGCGTTGTCCAGCTCGGTGTCGGCGAGCTCCAGCGACGAGCCTCCGCCCGCCGCCGCTGTCGGCCAGGGATCAGCTGTGCCGTAGGTCACCTGATCGACGGTGCGGCCGCCTTGTTGGAGCGTGATGGTCTCGCCCTCGTCTGCCAGACGTCCGGGGTAGACACCTCCGACGAGCGCTGTCTTCGGCCCGTACGCCGCGCGAAGCGCGGGGTCGCTGGCGGCGAAGACCACCCGGTCGCCCGGAAGGACGACGGTGCCCGGCTGGATGGTGAGGCCCAGGCCGTCGATGGTCCACCCGGACAGGTCGACGGCCTGAGGCGTCGGGTTGACCAGCTCGACGTACTCGGTGTCGCCTGCCGTCGGCTGGTAGTTCAGCTCGTTGATGACGATCCTCGGAGCGGCGCTCTGCGAGCGCGGGATCGGCAGGCCCGGCCCGGTGTTGTTCGCGTAGACCTCGCGCCGGTCGCTGAGTCCGCGCTGGAAGTTCCGACGGAAGGTGTCCGCCGAGCCGAGACCCCACTTGGCGTTCTCCAGGGCCATGTCCGGGCCGTAGGCGTTGGCGATCGCGTCGTACTGGGCCTCGTACTGCTCGTTCACCAGGAACTGGTCGATGAGGGTCCTCAGCCGACGGAAGTACATCTGGCGGTAGTCCGGATAGGCAAGAACGGCGCGGAGCAACCTGTTGGTGCCCTCCGGGGTCAGGAACTGACCGAACTTGTCCGTCGAGACGTTCTTGAACGTGACGTCGAGATCCCAGTGCCACATCTCCCAGCGACCGGTGCCGTCGGTGTCGCGGACGATGTACCAGTTGTGCGGGCCGGAGTCGGTGTGACGGATGAGGGAGTTGAGTGCCATGTAGTTGACGAGCTCAGGCACGTTGACGTTGTTGGCGATCCACTGGTGCTGAGGCTCCGACGCCGGGGCGTCCACGGCCTGCGACAGCTGCCACACGTCGGAGTAGTCCTCGTCCGTGCGGGTCTTCTTGTCGAGCCACAGCTTCGACTGGAGGACAGCCGGCGAGGAGGTCCTGGCCAGGGAGCCCTTGTCGCCCTTGTAGATGGCCCAGTTCTTGACGTCGTTGGCGGTGCGCCAGTCACCGTCCATGGCCTGCAGGAAACCCCCGACGCTGTGGAACTGCCCATTGCGCTGCGTGCGGATGCGGTCGACCGTGGTGTAGCGCCCGCCAGCCTCCCGGATGGTCTGCCAGGCGAGCATGGCGTAGGCCTCGGGGTCGCGTTGCAGCGAGAACTCGTCGACGGGGTAGGGGACGCTCGGGAACGAGAGCTTGTGCCCGGCCGGGAGCTCTACCTTCCAGCTCACCTTCGTCGCGCTGCGCGTCGACTGACCCTTGACACTCATGAGGGCGCCGTCGATGACCGTGCCGTTGTACGCGATCGTCGCAGCACCCGGCACGTCGTCGTAGCGGTGGTTGGCCAGGATGTCGGCATAGACATCATCCGGCATGAACCACTCGATGGTGGGCAGCGCGGTAGCAGCGCCCGGGTTCAGCACGGTGTAACCGTGGTAGGTGACGCTGTCGGAGTCCGCCGGGGCGGAGAAGCCCACGCCTGCCGTCGACGCATCGATCCGGTAGCGCACGAGGTCTCCGGCTGCTTGTCCCGGCAGGGTGGCGGCGAAGACCCCGTCTCCCGACCCGCCAGGACTCGCCTGGTCGTCGAGCATCGCGAGCTCATGCTCCGGGCCGAACATCACCTGGTAGGTCACGGTCGCCGTGGAGTCGGCAGGGAGCTTCGCGCTGATGCTCGTGGCCTGTCCCGGCTCGGGCCGTGACGGCGAGACGAGCAGCTGCTTCACCTGTGGCGGCGGTGCTGTCCCGTCCAGGGTGTTGACCGTCCCCGGCGTACCTCCGACGATCGTCGACGCTCCCCAGTTCTCCGGGTCCGTGTTGTCACTGCCGAGGCCACGCAGCTCGAGGCTGGGACCGGATCCGTCAGGGCTGGCGGGCCACGGCGGCTGGTCGGCGTAGGTGACGGTGTCCATCACGGTCAGTCCGGCGTCCACCAGGGTCACCTGCTCACCGCCGTTGCTGAGCTTGCCGGTGTAGATCGCGTCGGGCGAGGATCCGTACACGCTGCTGAACAAGGGTGCGCTCGCCGCCAGGACGAAGCGGCCACCACCGGGGATGACCGAGCCCGGCGGCAGCGTGGCGGTGATGCCGGCCGAGAACGACCACCCACTGATGTCGATCGGTTCCGACCCCGTGTTCGTGAGCTCGAGGAAGTCGTAGGGGTCGTCGAGGGACGCGTGGTAGTGAAGCTCGGAGATGACCACCGGCCCCGATTGCGCGTGCGCGTCCCCCATCACGGCAAGCGGTCCGGCGAGGCCGACGACCCCGGCGCAGACGACAGCAAGACTTCGTGAACCCAGCACAGCAACCTCCGACGTGTCCGGCTCCTCTCGAAGCCGGTTCCAGTCTGCGAGGCCCCCCCGCGCGACGTCGGAAGTTAACATGGTGGCCACTGGTCGGGGTAGAGGCCGAGGACTTGGGGCCGCGGATGTTCTGCCCTGCCGTGCGAGGACCAAGAACGTGGGTCGTGAGGGCGCCCGCCGCTGCATCAGTGGTGACTGCGGAGACTCCTCGATCCAACCCGGCCTGCCCAGAGCTGGCGTGGTTCTGGGCAGACCGGGGCCGATGTCCTCTGGGGTGGGTGGGGGTCAGGACGCGATCGCGGCGTTCTCGTCGTCGATGGTGCGGACCTCGATCTTGTGTGGCTTCGCCCTTTCCGCGACGGGGATCGTCAGACGCAGGACGCCGTCGGCGTACGCGGCGTCGATGCGGTCCAGGTCGAGGTTGTCGCCGAGGACCAGCTGCCGGCTGAACAGTCCGTGGGGGCGTTCGGTGGCGAGCATCTCCCGGTCGCCGTTGCGAGGGGTGCGCTCGGCGCGGACGGTCAGCACGTTGCGTTCGACGTCGAGGTCGACGCTCTCCACGGTGATGCCGGGCGGTCGAACTCACGAAACGGGTCTGCGGTGCGCAGCAACACGACGAATGCTCCTCGTCGTGTGGGTAGCCAGAGGTGTACTGGCCGTCACAGGTCTTACGTGGCACACGAGCATTACCTGGCGCGAGAGCTGACGAGATGAGCGATCGGGACCGTGGCGTGTTCGCGATCTCGGTCGCCGCGGAGCTCTCGGGCACCACGGTGCAGAACCTTTGGGCCTACGAGCGCAGCGGTCTGCTGGTGCCCGCGCGCACGGACGGTGGGTCGAGGCGATACGGCTCTGCCGACGTCGATCGCCTTGTACGCATCCGCGAGCTGCTCGGCGCTGGGCTGATCTCGGCGGGCATCGAGCACGTCCTGGCACTGGAGGTGAAGGTCCTGCGCCTGGAGCAGCGGACCAAGGCCGAGCCGGACTAGGTCCGCCGGCATGCGACAGTGTCTCGGGTGACTCTCCACCACCTCGACGAGGGCGACGGCCGAGCTGTCGTCCTCCTGCACGCCGGCGTCGCCGACCTGCGCATGTGGGACCGGCTCACCGTCGACCTGGTCGACGCGGGGTGCCGTGTGGTGCGCTGCGACCTGCGTGGTCACGGCTCGACCCCCCTGGAGCCGGGCGCGTCCTACAGCGATGCGGAGGACGTGCTGGCGCTGCTCGACGAGCTCGCCCTGACCTCGTTCAGGCTCGTCGGAGCCTCCTACGGAGGGTTCGTGGCGCAACAGGTCGCCACAACGGTGCCGAGCCAGGTGGAGCGTCTCGTCCTGGTGTGCTCGGCTGGGGATCTCGCAACGCCGGACCCTGGGCTGCGCGCGCTCTGGCAGGAGGAGCGTCGGCTGCTCGAGGCGGGTGACCTTGACGGCGCCACCGAGCTGAACGTCGTCACGTGGCTCGGACCCGCCGCCCGCGACGGCGCTCGGGCCCTGGTCCGGACCATGCAGCGCACCGCCTTCGCACACCAGCTCGCGGCAGTGGACACCGATGACCGCGACCTGCTCGTCGCACCCGAGTCGCTCGCCATGCCGGTCATCGTCATCGTTGGCGCTCACGACTTCGCGTTCTTCGCAGAGACGGCGCAGGCGCTCCTGGCTCGGCTGCCGCATGCGGAGCTGGTCGAGCTGTCGTGGGCCGGTCACCTTCCCACCCTCGAAGACCCGGATCGGGGCCTGCCCGTGCTCCGTGCTGCCCTCGCGGGTTGACCGAGGCCCCAGCGTCGCCCGGGCCTAGGACTCGGGGTTCTCGACGAGCCGGTCGAGGACCGTGCGGAAGTGGTGGTAGTCGGCTGACCCCACGCGCTCCGCCCACCGTCGTTCGAGGTCCGCCAGGATGTGCGTGAGCTGTTTCGAGGCCGAGCGACCTCGACGGGTCTGGTGGACCATCCGCACCCGGCGGTCCCGCGGATCGGGCTCGGCGGTCAGGTAGCCGCCCGCGACCAGCGTGGCCACGAACTGACCCGTTCCCTGCTTGGTCATCCCGACGCGTGCGGCGAGCTCAGTCACGGTGCTGCCGCCGGGTGACACCATGGCGATGACCCGAAGCTGGGACGGGCGAAGGCCGATCTGGTCATCACCGAGGACCTGCTCGCGCGCCTGGTCCATCAGCACCCCCAGGGCGCGCATCACGTGCTGCTCGTCCGACATGAAAAGTTACTTTACAGCCTAGGTGGTCGTAAACTAACTTTACGGAATGGGAAACAGACAACTCCTCGGGGCGGCCGACGTCGACGACGCCGAGCTCGCCAACATCGTCGGGAGGGCACTCGGCGAGGAAGTCGTCGAGGTCCTCGACGTCGACGTCTGCGCCGTCGACTACGACCTCGACTCGATCACCACGGCCGGCCGTCACTGGGTCAGCGGTCGCGCGACAACGGCGTCGGGGACGCAGCCGTTCCGCGTCTTCGTCAAGCAGGTGCAGTGCTGGTCTCGGTCCCCGCTGTTCGCCTTCGTGGCACCGGAGGTGCGTGACCTCGCGGCCGCGGGTTTCCCGTGGCGCACCGAGCCGCTGGTCTACCGCTCCGACCTGCGCGACCGGCTGCCGGACGGCCTGTCCATGCCGCAGGCACTGGGTGTCTACGACCTCGACGAGCTCTCGGCGTCGGTGTGGCTGACCGAGGTGCCCGCTGCTCGGTGGCCCTGGGACCTGGAGCGCTACGGCCGCGCCGCGTACCTGCTGGGCCGCCTGGCCGCCAGCCCCGCGGTAGCGCCGCTGGCTGCCGTCGGCGCCCACCCGTGGTGCGTCCAGGACTACCTCGACGGACGGCTCCGGCACCAGGTGTTCCCCATGCTCGACGACGACACCCTGTGGTCCCACCCGCTCCTGGCCAGGTCGTTCCCGCAGGAGCTGCGAGGTCGGCTGCGCGACGCCGCCGCGCTCGCCCCGCACTGGGCGGCCGAGCTCGACGAGGCGCTGCTGTTGACCGGACATGGCGACGCCTGCCCGAACAACCTGCTCGGCGCAGCGGACCGGGACGACTTCGTCCTCATCGACTTCGGCTTCTTCAAGCCGCTTCCCCTCGGCTTCGACCTCGGCCAGCTCGTCCTGGGTGAGGTCCAGCTCGGCCGGCGCCCCGCGGCCACCCTGGCCGCGACGGACGCAGCTGTCGTGCCGCGCTACGTCGACGGACTTGCCGCCGAGGGCGTCACCGTGGACCCGGCGACGGTCTCCCGGCTGCACGCGCTCCACATGATGCTCTTCTCCGGGTTCTCGAGCCTGCCGTTCGAGCACCTGGGTGACCCACCCTCGCCCGAGCTCGACGCCCTCGCCGCGGATCGCGCGGCTCTGAGCACCTACTGCTTGGACCTGGTCGGAGCGCCAGGCTGACGCAGTCAACGCCTGTCGCCGCGTCGTCAGGCCCGCCGACGATCTGGCGCTCGCCCGTCGGACTGTGATGTGATCGAGACCGGGCGAGGCTCGCAGCCCGAAGGCAGTGGGACCAAAGAGGGAGGGGCGGCTGATGATCTCCTTGACCTACATCAGCTCGGCGCGCAGGCCGATGGACTCCGGCGAGCTGGCCGAGCTGCTGGTGAGGTGGCGTGCGAACAACGCGGCTGCTGATGTCACTGGACTCCTGCTCTACGCGAACGACGCGTTCATCCAGACCCTGGAGGGAGATGCCGACCCCGTTCACGACGTGATGAGGCGGATCGCTGCAGACCCGCGGCACTTCGACGTGGACGTGACCCTCGACGAGGAGATCGAGACCCGGTCGTTCCCCGACTGGTCGATGGGCTTCCGACACTTCGGTCCTGGTGAGATCTGCGTGGACGGGTTCACCCATTTCCTCGACTCCGAGACTGTCCGGCTCGAGCACAGCGAACGGCTCGGCCGCGCGGGCGTCTTTCATCGGATCTTCCGCGACACCATGGGTCGCGAACGGTGGGGGAGCCACGAGGCCGGGCCGGGCAGCTGGTCGGCTCAGAGCCCGCCGCAGGCGCCGCCCGCCTAGCTCGGTCTCATCGCGCTCCTCGCCTCAGCGTGTCCGGTCCCCGACGATGGGCTCGGCCCGGGGACGACCTGGCGCCAGGGGTCTTGTTGGGTGTTGTATGACAGCGATCGAAAGCAGATCGCAGCCTGGAGGCATCGATGAAGCGAGTCGGTCCATGATCTCCTTGACCTACATCAGCTCGGCGCGCAGGCCGATGGATGCCGCTCAGCTCACCGACCTGCTGACCACGTCGCGCGCCAACAACGCGGCCCATGACGTCACAGGGCTCCTGCTGTACGCCAACGAAGCCTTCATCCAGACCCTCGAGGGAGACGCTGTGCCGGTCCATGACGTGATGCGGCGGATCGCAGTCGACGCGCGGCACTTCGACGTCGACGTGACCCTCGACGAGGAGATCGACACGCGATCGTTCCCTGACTGGTCCATGGGGTTCCGCCACCTCGGTCCTGACGAGATGTCCGTCACCGGGTTCACCCACTTCCTCGACTCCGATAGCGCGCGGCTCGAGCACAGCGACCGGCTGGGCCGCGCGGGTGTCTTTCACCGTGTCTTTCGCGAGACCCTCGGTCGCGAACGCTGAGGGGTCGACGCGCTCCGGGTCCTCCCCAGCACACCCGGCCAGAGCCCGGGGGGACCTGCTGAGCCCTCCCGGCTCAGCGTCGTGCCTTCTTCAGGCGCATGCGCGCGGTCAGTCCGGTCGGGGCGTTGTCCTCAAGCAGGATCGAGCCTCCGTGGGCGGCGCAGACGGCGCTGACCAGTGCGAGTCCCAGTCCGGGGCGGCCCCCTGACTCCCGGGCGGACCCTGCGTTCTCGAAGGGTTGGAGCAGGCGGTCCTTGTCTGCGGCCGGGATGCCGGGACCGAGGTCCGAGACGGTGATGTCGACGTGCTCCGCCCTCTCCTGCACGCCGACGGTGACCGCGGTCCGGGGCGGCGCGTGAGTCACCGCGTTGTTCAAGAGCTCCCGTGTCGCTCGCTCCACCATCACACTGTCGATGTGCGCCGTCAGCGTCGACGACGCCGTCAGCGTCGTCGGGGTGGAGATCTCGATCTGCGTGCCGCGGAGCGCGATCAGACGCCGCTGGGCGTCCACAGCACGACGGACGACGGTCACCACGTCTGTCGTGACGCGATTCGCCCTGCTGGTCGCCTCGAGGTCTGCGAGGTTGGTGAGCTTGGTTGCCAGGTCGGCCAGCTGCAGACTGGCCTTGGTGATGGCCGCGACTGATCGATCGACGGCCGCCGGATCCGCCTTGTCCTCGGTCAGCTCCTCGGTCACGAGCTCGCAGTGTCCCAAGATCTTCGTCAACGGGGTGCGCAGCTCGTGGTTGATGGTCGTGACGAGGCGGTCGCGCAACTCCGACTGCCTGCGGATCGCAACCCACTCCGTCGTCACGTCCTGGGCGAGGAGGATCGCGCCGTGGATGGCCCCCCCGGCCTCGGTCAGCGGGGCGGCGTTCAGACGCAGGAACGTCGGTAGTCCGTCAGGTGTAGCCCAGCACACGACCTGATCGATGACGGTATGGCCCTGGCGTGCGCGCAGCAGCGGAAGCTCGTCGCGGCTCAGCAGCTCCCCGCGCGCGTCGTGCAACGGCACCGATCCCGCACCACCTTGCATCGTGGCCAGGAATCGCGAGCCAAACATGGCCTCCATTGCTGGAGTCTCGAGCGTGATGCGACCATCCTGATCACACGTCGCGAGCGCGAGCGAGGAATGCATCTCGAGCAACTGCAGTAGTGCTCGTTCCATGGCTCTTCCTACCACGCGCACAGCTACGCCGGGGGTGACGAAACCGTGCAGCGCGGTGAGCCGAGCTCACCCCACCCCTGGTCTCGGAGTGGTCGGGCGGTGACAGGCGGGCCGGGTGTCGCGCGCCCCAGTTCACGACGACGGGCGGCGGGCATTGGGCGTGCCCGCGCCGTTTGCGTCTCCTTCACTGTAGCCGCTTGCGGGCCCGCTTGGCCTCGTACATGGCCTGGTCGGCGCGCTGCACCGCGTGCTGCGCGGTGCCGTCCGGGAGCAGGGGGGACCAGCCGACCGAGGCCGGGATGTCTGCGCGGTCGAGGGCGAGGCTCAGTCGGCGCGCCACCGTCGGGCCCAGCTCGGCTGCGGTGTTGGTGAGGACCACGCCGAACTCGTCGCCCCCGAGGCGGGCGACGACGTCGCGCTCACGCAGGCACCGGCGCAGGACGCGGGCAGCCTCGCGCAGCAGCGTGTCGCCGGCGGCGTGGCCGCCGGGTCCGTCGTTGACCTGCTTGAGGTTGTCGAGGTCGATGATGAGGATGACGGTGGGATCGGCGAAGGTCTTGAAGTCCAGGTCGAGCTGGGCGATGGTGCCGTCCCACGCCTGACGGTTGTAGATGCCGGTGAGGGAGTCGGTGTTGGCGTAGGTGAGGACGGTGCTCGACTCCACCTGGACGGCGCGCAGCGCCCGGTCGGTGGCCAAGGAGATGGTCAGCAGCTCCGAGAGCAGGTCGAGGATCGGCCCGACACGAGGGAGGTCGTCGCGGGGCACCTTGTCCAGCCCGCAGATCGCGCCGAACAGGGTGCCGTCCGGCTCGACGATGGGCGCCCCGGCGTAGGCGCCGATCTGGGCGTTCTGGTTGACCGCTGCGGCGGCGTAGAGCGGGACGGAGGCCGCATCGGGGGCGATCCGAGGCGTGGTGCCGGCGACCATGTGCACGCAGTAGGAGTCCTCCCACGGGTGGCTGCCGCCGGCGGTGAGCCCGTAGGCGTTGTCGTCGAGGTAGAGATAGGTCTGGCGATCGTTCTCGACGCGCGTGATCGACCAGAACCCCATCGGGAGGTGCTCGTTGAGGTAGTCCAGCACGACCTGGGCGGTGGCCCGGAAGCCCTGCGACTCGGCGTCGACCGGGGCGACCAGCGACTCGAGCCCAGCCGGTCCCGCGGGCGACGCACCGATGGGGGACTCGGGGCCGGACGACGCGGCATCTGACGGCTGTGCCACCGGCAGCATCAGGCGGGGCTGGGCCGGCGGGTCCGACTTCCTCATCCGGCCCGGGGCGTGCAGGGGCTCGAGGTGCTGCAGGGGCGGGTCGGCGAGG
Source organism: uncultured Actinomycetota bacterium (assembly GCA_963714475.1). Classification (GTDB taxonomy): domain Bacteria; phylum Actinomycetota; class Actinomycetes; order Propionibacteriales; family Nocardioidaceae; genus Nocardioides. The sequence goes on along the minus strand of CAVQOP010000001.1, from coordinate 349,825 downwards.
TCCTGGATGAAGCTGCGGGCGGCCTCGATGACCACGTCGCGATCATGGGCGTAGATGAAGTCGAACCGACGTCTGCTCTCGGGTCCGGTGTCGCCGCAGTCGCGGGCGACGAGCGCAGCGGCGATGTGGGGCGACAGCACGATGACGACCCACTCCTCACCGATCGCACTGCCTGCCGGGGGCGGTCCGACGTGGTAGGTCGGCTCGTCATAGCGGGCGAGGTCGTTGGCCAGGACGATGGTCAGGGCGTTGGACGCGGCGAGCTCGGCGTAGTGGGCCTGCTGGGTGGGTGTGAAGTATGTGGCGTCCTGGAAGCCCGCCAGCAGCACCGTCGCCTCACCCGCGTTCGCCGCACGGTTCTCCAGGTGCTTGCTGATGGCGTTCAGGTGGTGCTTCTCGACGCGCTGCGGCGCGAGCGTGGCCGACAGCACCTCGAACGGGGTGCGCCCGTCGAGAGCGGGCAGGTGCTGGCGCAGGGGGATCGGGAAGGGGGGCGGATCCATGGAGGGCGGGAGGGGACCGGGCCTGCCGTAGTAGTAGCCCTGGCCGTAGGTGGCGCCGAACAGCTTCGCCAGCTGTTCGTGGGCCAGGGTCTCGATGCCTTCGGCCAGGATGACGGCTCCCCGGCGTTCGGCGTAGGAGCGCACGGCGCCGGTGATGCTGTACGTGGCCTCGGTCGGCACGTTCTGCACGAGCGACATGTCGAGCTTGACGACGTCGGGCCGCAGCAGGGGGAGCACCGCCAGCGAGACCTCCTCGGCCCCCACGTCGTCCAGGGCCACGCCCCACGCACCACGACGGGCGTCGTCGGCGGCCCGCACCAGGTTCAGCACGTTGGAGTCGACCTCGCGCTCCACCACCTCGAGGATGACGCGCAGCTCGGTGCGCGCCCGCTCCTGGGCCTCGACCAGGTGTGGCGGGCACGCGATGGCAAGGCCGGCGGCCTCGACGTTGACGAACCAGGACAGGCTGTCGGGCAGCCGGGCCTCGGCGGCGGTCTGCAGGGCCCGGGCGCGGCACGCCCAGTCCAGCTCACCGGCTCGGCCGGCCAGGTTCGCCGCCTCGATCAGCGCCATCGGAGACTCCAGGGCGGTGCCCGCCGGGCCTCGCGACAGGGCCTCGAACCCGGCGATGGTCCCGGTGGCCAGGTGGATCACCGGCTGGAACACCGAGCGCACCGCCTGCTGATCGATGATCTCGTCGATCGTTGGCTCCGCGGTGGGTCCTCCTGGACGCGCCGACGTCTCGGCGGGGTTCACCTGGGCGAGGACGACCGGCTTTGAGGACGGGACATCGTGAGGCATGGCGCGATCTTCCAAACGGTATGGCTCGGGGTAGGGAACGGATCGAGCGACGCGGGCGACATCGAGGGGGTGCGCTGATCCAAGTAGCGCACTCGGTGCAGCTCGTCGTTCTCGGCCCTGCGTTCCGAGTCGGGCTTCACTGTCGAACCTGAGCACGGGTGGTAAAGCGCAATCGTTAAGAAGGTAACACCAATCATCGGCCAGGGTGCGCTGTTGGAAGATGCGTAGATCACGTACCCCGGCCCGACGCTATCGAGCGGGCCCGGGGTCGTCCAGCACCGCGCTGGCGAGGCCCTCCGTGGGCTCGTACGCCGCTGGCTGGCTACGAGGCGGGGGCCTGGACGACCTCGGGCCGGTACCGCTCGATGATTGCGTTGAACTCGTCGCGCTCGCGCTGGGGCACGCCGAGGAACATCAGGGTCGAGGCGATCTCCATCGCGACCGCGTCGAAGCCGGCGGCGTCGATGGCCAGGCCGTCGTGCGCGGCGACCATGTCGCGACCGAGGTAGCAGGCCGGGCCGCCCGCGGCCTCGATCGACCAGGCGGTGACCAGGAACTTGTAGCCCGGACCGTTGGCCGCGTTGCCGTGGTGGTCGTGGACCCCGGGGTTGGCGTTGACCAGGGCGTTGGCGAACAGCCGGTCGACGAGCACGTCGACAGCCCCGGCGATGGCGTACGCGCCACCGAGGCGCTCGTAGAGCGAGGCGTCGGGGGGCACCGCCTGCGCGGCGTCGGCGATGTCGCCGACCTCGGTGTCGGGCTCGATGGTCTGCGTCATGACAGGGTCCCTTCGGTGGTGTACGTCGGCCGACGGGGCGCCGGTCGGAACGAGTCGGGCGGATCAGGTCGGGTCGGGCGAGGAGCCGAGACGAGCCGACAGGGCCCGCAGCTGGTCGCGCAGGTCGGCGAGGCCCGCCGGATCGAGACCGGTCGCGCAGGCGACGTCGGCCTGGGCGAGCGAGGTGGTGGCCTCCAGGTCACGTCCCGACCTGGTCGGGACGACGACGACCTGACGTCGGTCGTGGCCCCGGCGTCGGCTGACGAGTCCCGCCGCCTCGAGGCGCACCACGAGGGGAGTCACGGCGTGCGAGTCCAGCTCGAGTCGGCGGGCGATCTCGCCCACCGTCGAGGGCCCGTCCTGCCACAGGGCCAGCATCACGAGGTACTGCGGGTAGGTCAGGCCGAGGGAGTCGAGCAGTGGCCGGTAGCGACGGGTGATCGCGTGCGTCGCGGCGTACAGCGCGAAGCAGAGCTGGTCGTCGAGCCGCAGGCGGCCCGGCGATGCGTGCGGTGTCATCTCGGACCCCTTCGTCAGACGCGTCGTGTGACGTGGCTCACCGTCGCGATCAGTCGATCACCCATGACACATCGGGTCAAGAGGTGCCGCCCCACCGGATCGACCACGTCGCGGGGGGACAGCAGGCGAGGGCGCGTGCTCGGTCCCACCGCGGCGGTGTCGCTCGCCAAGTGACTCGCCCGTAACGACATGGTCGTGGCAGGTTGCTCACAGGGGTGGCCCCAGCGCCCCGCCCACCACGGAGGTCTCATGTCGTTCACCCGGATCGCGATCGTCAACCGAGGCGAGGCCGCGATGCGCCTGATCCACGCCGTGCGCGAGGTCAACGCGGCTGGCGACGAGCCGCCGCTGGAGACCGTGGCGCTGCACACCGAGGGTGAGGCCAACGCGATGTTCGTCCGCGAGGCCGACCTCGCCCACGACCTCGGACCCGCCGTGGACCGGCCCTACCTCGACCTCGCCGTGCTCGAGCAGGCCCTGGTCGACACCGGCGCCGACGCGGTCTGGCCCGGCTGGGGCTTCGTCGCCGAGGACCCCGCCTTCGTCGACCTGTGCGACCGGCTCGGGGTCACCTTCATCGGGCCCAGCGCCGAGGCGATGCGCCGCCTCGGCGACAAGATCGGCTCCAAGCTGATCGCCGAGGAGGTCGGCGTCCCCGTCGCCCCGTGGAGCCGCGGCGCCGTGGACACCCTCGAGGACGCCCTCGCCTCGGCCGACGGCATCGGCTACCCGCTGATGCTCAAGGCGACCGCCGGGGGCGGCGGCCGTGGCATCCGACGGGTCGACTCGGCCGAGGAGCTCACCGAGGCCTTCGACCGCACCCGGGACGAGGCGCAGCGCGCCTTCGGCAACGGCACCGTCTTCCTCGAGCGGCTCGTCACCGGGGCCCGCCACGTCGAGGTGCAGCTCATCGCCGACTCCCACGGCACGGCCTGGGCCCTCGGGGTGCGCGACTGCACGATCCAGCGTCGCAACCAGAAGGTGATCGAGGAGTCGTCCTCGCCGCTGCTCGGCCCCGAGCAGAACGACGAGCTCAAGGCCGCCGCCGAACGTCTCGCCCTCGCCGTCGGCTACGTCGGCGCGGGCACCGTGGAGTTCCTCTACCACCCCGGCGAGCAGACCTTCGCCTTCCTCGAGGTCAACACCCGCCTGCAGGTCGAGCACTCGATCACCGAGGTGACCACCGACGTCGACCTCGTCAAGACCCAGCTGCACGTCGCGCAGGGTGGTCACCTCACCGGCGAGAAGCCGGGCGAGGTCGGCCACGCGGTCGAGGCCCGGCTCAACGCCGAGGACCCCGACCGGGACTTCGCTCCGTCCCCGGGCCACCTGGTGCGCCTCGTGCTGCCCTCGGGGCCGGGCATCCGGGTGGACACCGGCGTGGCCGAGGGCGACACCATCCCGGCCGACTTCGACTCGATGATCGCCAAGGTCATCGCCTACGGGCGCACCCGGGCCGAGGCGCTGGCCCGCCTGCGCCGCGCGATGGCCTCGACCACGGTGGTGATCGCGGGCGGAGCGAGCAACAAGAGCTTCGTGCTCGACCTGCTCGACCAGCCCGAGGTCGTCGACGGCACCGGGTCCGACGAGACGAGCGACGGGTGGGCCGACACGGCGTGGATCGACCGGGCCCGTGCGGCCGGTCGGCTGGTGACGACCCGGCACGCCGGGGTCGCGGTGGTCGCCGCCGGCATCGAGGCCTACGTCGACGCCCTGGCCGTCGAGACGGCCCGGCTGCTCGAGACCGCACGCGGGGGCCGACCGACCCTGAGCCATAAGCCCGGCAAGGCCGTGCAGCTCAAGCTGCGCGGGACGACGTACGACGTGTCCACCATCAACACCGGACCCGGCCGCTACCGGGTGCGGGTCGGGACCGGCCCGACCGCGCGTGCCGTCGACGTGCGCAGCGAACGCGTCGACACGTTCCGTCGGCGTCTGGTCATCGAGGGCGAGCGCTTCCTCGTCGTGACCGCCACGCACGGCCCCACGACGCTGGTCGAGGTCGACGGCGTCGCGCACCGCGTCGGGCGCGACGAGGGCGGCGTGCTCCGCTCGCAGGCGCCCGCGCTGGTCGTCGCCACCCCGGTCGCGACCGGTGACGAGGTCGCCGAGGGTGCGCCGGTGGTGGTGCTGGAGTCGATGAAGATGGAGACGGTGCTCCGTGCACCGTTCCCGGCCCGGGTCAAGGAGCTGCTCGTCGTCACCGGCAGCCAGGTCGAGACCGGTGCGGCGCTGGTGCGGCTCGAGCCGCTCGCGGACCCCGCCGACGCCGAGGCCGCGCAGGCCGCCGAGGCCGAGACCCCGACGACCGCGGCCGACCTCGACCTGCCGGCCCCGGCCGCCGAGCCCGACACCGCCGGTCGGGCCGCCCGAGCGCGCGAGGAGCTCGCCTCGATCCTGCTGGGCTACGACGTGCCGGCCGAGGCGCAGGACGCGGCGCTGACCGACTACCTGCGCGCGCGCGCCGAGCTGCGTGCCGCCGGCGAGCCGGTGCTCGCCGACGAGCTCGTCCTGCTCGGCATGTTCGCCGACCTGGTCGAGCTCAGCCGCAACCATCCCGCGGACGAGGAGCTGCACACCGAGCTGCGGGTGCACAGCTCGCGCGAGCACTTCCACACCTACCTGCAGAGCCTCGACCTCGAGCGTGGTGCGCTGCCGGCGCAGTTCCAGGACCGGCTCGTCCGCGTGCTGCGCCACTACGGCGTCGACGACCTCGAGCGCGGCCCGGCCCTGGAGGAGGCGGTGCTGCGCATCTTCCTGGCCCAGCAGCGCTCCCTGCCGGAGGTCACGCTGACCACGGCCATCCTCGGGGTGTGGAGCGAGGACACGCCGCCCGAGGGCGAGGGTGCCGTGCAGGCCCGCGACGTGCTGGAGCGTCTGGGCCGCGCCACCCAGCGACGCTTCCCCGTCATCGGCGACCTCGCGCGCAGCGTGCGGTTCCGCTGGTTCGACCAGCCGGCCGTCGACGCCGAGCGCAGCGAGGTCCTCGTCGGGGTGCGCGAGGAGCTCGCTGCCCTGTCCTCGGAGGTCGACGGTCCTGGACGGGCCGCACGCATCGAGGCGCTGGCCGCGATCCCCGAGCAGATCGTGCGCTTCCTCGCTGAGCGGCTCGCCTCCGGGACACCGGGCCGCGAGCCCATGCTCGAGGTGCTCGCGCGTCGTCACTACCGCGAGTACGACCTGCGCGACCTCACCGCCGACGAGGACGGGCAGCAGGGTGCGCCGCGACCGGTCGTGGTCGCCGACTACACCCTCGACGACCGTCCGACGCGCCTGGTGAGCACCCTCGGCACCCTCGAGGAGCTCGCCGACCCCGACGGTGCGCTGGTCACCCTGGTGGCCGCACGCCTCGCCCAGCGGGGGCCGGGCGACGAGGCGGTGGTCGACCTCTACCTGCAGTGGGACGGCGCCCCCGACCACGCCGACGACGTCAGCGCCCACCTGCGCGGGCTCGTCGCGGCGCTGCCGTTCGCGCACGACGTACGCCGGGTGTGCGTGGCGGTGTGCTCGGGCGCGGACCGTCCGGTCGGCTACTACGTCTTCCGTCCCGACGCCGAGGGCACCGTCGCCGAGGACGACCTGACCCGGGGCATGCACCCGATGGTCGGGCGTCGGCTCAACCTGTGGCGGCTGCGTGCGTTCGACGTGACCCGCGTCGAGGCGCCCGAGGACGTGCTGCTCTACGAGTGCGTCGCCCCGGACAACCCCGCCGACCGCCGCCTCGTCGCCCTGGCGCAGGTGCGCCAGATGTCGGAGGTCCGCGACGAGAGCGGGGTGGTCGTGGCCCTGCCCCACGCCGAGCGCGCCGTGGAGCACTGCCTCGAGGCGATCCGCCGCGAGCGGGTACGCCGCGGCGCGGCGGGCACCCGCCTGGACATGAACCACGTCTGGGTCCACGTGTGGCCGGTCGTCGAGGTGGGGGAGGGCTCGCTGGACGCGCTGGGCGCCAAGATCCGTCCCCTCACCGACGGGGCCGGCATCGAGGAGGTGCTCGCCGAGGGCCGCCTCGCCTCGCCCGGCGGCGACCCGGTCCCGGTCGCCGTCCGCTTCGGCGCGCGTGCGGGCGCCGGGATCGTGACCACGGTCGAGGACCCGCCCACCACGCGGCTCCAGCCCCTCGACGACTACGCCGGCAAGGTCCTGCGGGCGCGGCGCCGAGGCCTGGTCTACCCCTACGAGCTGACCGGCGTGCTGAGCGGGCCGGGCGGCTCGGTGGTGGAGCACGACCTGGACGACGAGGGCCGGCTGGTGCCGGTCGACCGGGCGCCCGGCCTGAACACCGCGGGCATCATCGCGGCGGTGATCACGACCCCGACCGAGCTGCACCCCGAGGGCGTCACGCGCGTGGTGCTCTCCGGCGACCCGACGAAGTCGCTGGGCTCGGTGGCCGAGGCCGAGTGCCGACGCGTCGTGGCCGCGATCGACCTCGCCGAGCAGATGGGCGTCCCGCTGGAGTGGTACGCCCTCTCGGCCGGCGCCCGGATCTCGATGGACTCCGGCACCGAGAACATGGACTGGGTCGCAGCGGGGCTGAAGCGGATCATCGAGTTCACCCAGGCCGGCGGCGAGATCAACGTCGTGGTGGCCGGCATCAACGTCGGCGCGCAGCCGTACTGGAACGCCGAGGCCACGATGCTGATGCACACCAAGGGCATCCTGGTCATGACGCCGGACTCGGCGATGGTGCTCACCGGCAAGCAGTCCCTCGACTTCTCCGGCGGGGTCTCGGCCGAGGACAACTTCGGCATCGGCGGCTACGACCGGGTCATGGGCCCCAACGGCCAGGCGCAGTACTGGGCGCCCGACCTCGCCTCGGCCTTCGCGATCCTGCTGGACCACTACGAGCACACCTACGTCGTGCCCGGCGAGGACTCCGTACGCCGGGTGCACACCAGCGACCCGGTCGACCGGGACGTGTCGTCCTACCCGCACGCCGTCGAGGGCAGCGACTTCACCACGGTCGGCGAGATCTTCGCCCGGGAGACGAACCCCGACCGCAAGAAGGCCTTCGACATCCGCACCGTGATGCGCGCGGTCTCCGACCAGGACCACCCGACCCTCGAGCGCTGGGCCGGCATGGCCGACGCCGAGACCGCGGTCGTCCAGGACGCGCACCTCGGCGGGTACCCGGTGTGCCTGCTGGGCATCGAGTCCCGCTCGGTGCCGCGCCGGGGCTTCCCTCCGACCGACGGCCCGGACGTCTACACCGCGGGCACGCTCTTCCCCCGGTCCTCGAAGAAGGCGGCGCGCGCGATCAACGCCGCCAGCGGCAACCGGCCGCTCGTCGTGCTGGCCAACCTCTCGGGCTTCGACGGATCGCCGGACTCGATGCGCAACCTGCAGCTCGAGTACGGCGCCGAGATCGGTCGCGCGATCGTCAACTTCGACGGTCCGATCGTCTTCGTGGTCATCTCCCGCTACCACGGGGGTGCCTTCGTGGTCTTCTCCAAGGCGCTCAACGAGCAGCTGACCGTGCTGGCTATCGAGGGCTCCTACGCCTCGGTCATCGGTGGCGCGCCCGCGGCGGCGGTCGTCTTCAGCGGTGAGGTGGACAAGCGCGTCGCGGCCAGCGCGGCGATGCGCGATCTCGACGACCGCATCGCGGCGGCCTCCGGTGGTGAGCGGACCGCGCTCGTCGTGGAGCAGTCCGAGCTGCGGACCAGCACGCGGGCCGAGAAGATCAGCGAGGTCGCGGCCGAGTTCGACGGGGTCCACGACATCCACCGGGCCGTCGAGGTCGGCTCGGTCGACGCCGTGATCGCCGGGTCGCGGCTGCGCCCGGAGATCATCGCCGCGATCGAGGCGCGGTCATCACGCGACGGAGGCCGACACGGGCGGTGAGGGCGGGACCCTGGCCGACGCCCGGGTCGTGCCGCACTCCCGCGCCGAGGACGTCGTCGGGGTGCTCACCGGCACCTGGGCGGTCTCGCTCGGGATCTCCCTGCTGACCTCGGTCGGGGCCGTCACCGGTGGCACCGCCGGTCTCGCGATCGTCGTCACCTACGCCCTGGACCTGCCCTTCGGGCTGACCTACGCCGCGGTCAACCTCCCGTTCTTCGCATTGGCCTGGCGGGCCAAGGGCCGCAGGTTCACCGTCCGCAGCCTGGTCTGCGTCGCCCTCGTCTCGCTGATGTCGGTCCTGCACGACCGGCTCGGGGTGCCCTCGCTCGGAGGTCAGCTGGACCCGGCGTACGCCGTGCTCACCGGCAACCTGCTCGTCGGCATCGGCCTGCTCATCGTCTTCCGGCACGGCTCGAGCCTCGGGGGCTTCGGCATCGTGGCCCTGCTGGCCCAGGAGCGTCTGGGCTGGCGGGCGGGGTACGTGCAGATGATCCTCGACGTGCTCGTCGTCGTGGCCGGACTGTCGGTGGCGGCACCCGGGGTCGTGCTGCTCTCGGCGGTGGGCGCGGCGCTGCTCAACCTCGTCCTCGCGCTCAACCACCGGCCCGGGCGCTACCTCGGCGCCTGACTACGGTGGGGTCACCACCCCGACACCGTCGTCGACCCCGGAGGTCCCCGTGCCCGCCACCCGCCACCTGCCCGACGAGGAGTCCGCGGACCTGGTGCGCCTCGTGCGCCAGCTCGCCACCGACGAGCTGGCCCCCCGGGCCGCCGAGGCCGAGCAGAGCGAGACCTTCCCGCGCGAGGTGTTCGCGCTGCTCGGCAGGACCGGCGTCCTCGGGCTGCCCTACGCCGAGGAGCTCGGCGGCGGCGGGCTGTCCTACGAGGTCTACCTGCAGGTCCTCGAGGAGCTCGGCTCGGTGTGGGCCTCGGTGGCGGTCGGCACCTCGGTGCACGCGCTGTCCTGCTTCGGCCTGGTCACCCGCGGCACGCCCGAGCAGCAGCAGCGGTGGCTGCCCGACATGCTCGGTGGTGACCTGCTCGGGGCCTACTGCCTCTCCGAGGCCCACGCCGGCTCGGACCCCTCGGCGATGCGGACCAGCGCGCGCCGCGACGGCGACGACTACGTCATCGACGGGGCCAAGGCCTGGACGACCCACGGCGGCCACGCCGACTTCTACAAGGTGATGGCCCGGACCTCCGAGGAGCGCGGCGGGATCTCCTGCTTCCTGGTCCCGGCCGACACCGAGGGGCTCACGGCCGACGTCCCCGAGCGCAAGATGGGCCTCACCGGCTCCGCCACCGCCACCATGCGCTTCGAGGGGGTCCGGGTGCCCGCGGAGCGGTTGCTGGGCGCGGAGGGCGACGGGCTGCGGATCGCGCTGGCCGGCCTCGACGCGGGCCGCCTCGGCATCGCAGCGGTCGCGACGGGGCTGGCCCAGGGCGCCCTCGACCTCGCGCTGGCCTACGCCCAGCAGCGCGAGACCTTCGGTCGCCGGATCATCGACCACCAGGGCCTGGCCTTCGTCCTGGCCGACATGGAGGCCGCCGTCGAGTCCGCGCGCGCGACGATGCTGCACGCCGCCCGGCTCAAGGACGCCGGACGCCCCTTCGGGCGCGAGGCCTCCATCGCCAAGCTGGTGGCCACCGACAACGCGATGAAGGTGACCACCGACGCCGTGCAGGTCCTCGGGGGCGCCGGCTACACCCGCGACTTCCCGGCCGAGCGCTACATGCGCGAGGCCAAGGTGATGCAGATCTTCGAGGGCACCAACCAGATCCAGCGCATGGTCGTCGCGCGCGACCTCGACGTCCGCGCGACCGGTGAGATCAGCGTGGGGTGAGTCGCGTACCCCCGCGCAGGTGACGTGCCAGGGGCGGTTCCTGACTATGGTCGGCCCCGCGGATCGCGCCTGCCGGATCGTGGCGGGCCGGCGACGACGAGACGATCGGGAGAGCCCATGACGCAGACCATCGACGGCAACGGTGGGGGCGAGCAGGCCTCGCGCGGCACCCGGCCCGACACCTTCGCCCCGCTCTCCGAGGACGCCGCCGCCGTCGAGCCCCGCCGGATCCCGGTCACGGTCGACGGTGCGCTGGTCGAGGCGCGGGAGGGTCGTCCGCTGCTCGAGGCGCTGACCGACACCACGCAGAGCGCCGAGCGCTTCCCCGACGTCTGCTACCACCCGGCGCTCGGTCCGATCCAGACCTGCGACACCTGCATGGTCGAGGTCGACGGCGAGGTCGTGCGCTCGTGCGCGATCCCCGCGGCGGAGGGGCTCGAGGTCGTCACGACCGGGGCCGCCGCCGACGCGCGCGAGCAGGCCGCCCAGCGGCTCGTGCGCAAGCACACCCTCTACTGCACGATCTGCGACCACAACGACGGCGACTGCACCCTCAAGAAGGGCATCGAGGCCACCGGCCTGCTGCACGAGACGATCGGGTTCTCGCCCAAGCCCTACGAGGTCGACGACTCCCACCCCTTCTACCGCTACGACCCGGACCAGTGCATCCTGTGCGGCCGCTGCGTCGAGGCCTGCCAGGACGTGCAGGTCACCGAGACCCTGTCCATCGACTGGAGCGCGACGGACCCCCGCGTGCTGTGGGACGGCGGCGTCGCCGGCGGGGGAGTCGTCCTGCGTGTCCTGCGGTCACTGCGTCTCGGTGTGCCCGTGCAACGCCCTGATGGAGAAGTCGATGCTGGGCCGCCACGGTCTGATGACCGACTGGCCCGACGAGACCCGCAGCCTGGCCATCGCCCTGGTCAAGGACGTCGAGCCGACGACCGGCTACGGCCCGCTCTACGAGATCTCCAAGGCCGAGGCGTCCGCCCGGATGGCCGCCACCGACACGACCAAGACGGTGTGCACCTACTGCGGGGTCGGCTGCTCCTTCGACGTCGAGACCCGGGGGCGCGAGATCCTGCGGATCCAGCCGCAGCTCGAGGGCCCGGCCAACTCGATCTCCACCTGCGTCAAGGGCAAGTTCGGCTGGGACCACATCAACGCCGAGGACCGGCTCACCCAGCCGCTCGTGCGCGACGGTGACCGCTTCCGCGAGACCACGTGGGCCGAGGCGATGGACGTGATCGCCGCCCGGCTGAAGCAGATCGTCGGCGAGGACGGCGCGGACGCCGTCGGCGTGATCGGCTCGTCGAAGGCGACCAACGAGGAGTCCTACCTGACCCAGAAGCTGGCCCGGCAGGTCATCGGCACCCACAACACCGACAACTGCTCGCGCTACTGCCAGGCCCCGGCCACGCAGGGCCTGTGGCGCACCGTCGGCTACGGCGGGGACGCGGGCTCCATCAGCGACATGGAGCGCGCCTCGCTGGTGATCATGATCGGCACCAACACCTCCGCCTCGCACCCGGTGATCGCCTCGCGCCTACGTCGTGCGCAGAAGCTCAACGGTCAGCAGCACGTCGTCGCCGACCTGCGCGAGCACGAGATGGCTCAGCGCGCCGACGTGTTCCTGCGGCCCCGGCCCGGCACCGACCTGATCTGGCTCTCGGCGCTCGCGCTGCACATCCTCGAGCAGGGCTGGGCCGACGACGACTTCCTCAAGCAGCGCGTCAACGGCCTCGAGGACTACCGCGGAGTCGCTGGCGCCCTACACGATGGAGTACGCCGAGGAGCGCACCGGGATCGCCGCCGACACGCTGCGCGCCCTCGCGCGCCAGGTGGCCGAGGCCGAGTCGGTCGTGGCCCTGTGGGCGATGGGCGTCACGCAGCACTCGATGGGCTCCGACACCTCGACGGCCATCTCCAACCTGCTCCTGGTCACCGGCAACTACGGTCGCCCCGGCACCGGCGCCTACCCCCTGCGCGGGCACAACAACGTGCAGGGCTGCAGTGACTTCGGCACGGTCAACTCCTTCTACCCCGGCTACCAGCCGGTCTCCGACGAGGCCGTCCGGGCCAAGTTCGCGCAGGCCTGGGGCCGCGAGCTCCCGCTGGAGCCGGGCCTGGACAACCACGGGATGATCGACTCGGTCCACGAGGGCACGCTGCGCGCGATGATCGTGATCGGCGAGGAGATCTCGCTGGTCGACGCCAACATCCACTACGTCCAGGAGGCGCTGGAGAAGCTCGACTTCCTCGTCGTCTCCGAGCTGTTCTTCTCCCGCACGTGCGAGTTCGCCGACGTGATCCTGCCTGCGGCCGCCTCGCTGGAGAAGGACGGCACCTTCACCAACACCGAGCGCCGCATCCAGCGCCTCTACGCCGCGATGGACCCGATCGGCGACGCCAAGGCCGACTGGGAGATCCTGCAGCTGATGGCGCTGCACCTCGGCTACACCTGGGGCTACACCCACCCGAGCCAGATCATGGACGAGGTCGCCGCCCTGACCCCGCTGATGGCCGGGGTGACCTACGACCGGCTCGAGGGCTACGCCTCGTTGCAGTGGCCGGTCGCCGCGGACGGCACCGACACACCCATGCTCTTCGGCGACGAGTTCCCCTTCGAGGACGGCAAGGCGCGCCTGTACCCCTTGGCGTTCCGCGAGCCCAGCGACCAGGTCGACGAGGAGTACCCGCTGCACGTCAACAACGGCCGCGTCCTCGAGCACTTCCACGAGGGCAACATGACGCTGCGCTCGGAGGGCCTCTCCCGCATCGAGCCCGACACCTACGTCGAGATGAACCGCCGGACCGCGCTCGACCAGGGCGGGCTCGCCACCGGCGACTGGGTCAAGCTCGTCTCGCGACGCGGCGAGATGACCGCGCGGGTCCTGCTCTCCGACGAGATCGGCGATCACGACGTGTGGGTGCCGATGCAGGCCGGCGAGATCAACCGGCTGACGTCGAACGTGACCGACCCCGCCAGCCACACCCCGGCCTACAAGGAGGTCTCGGCGCGTCTCGAGCGCGTCGACGGCCCCGATGAGCACCGCGGGGGCAAGCGTCGGGGTGCCGACCGGGGACGCCGGGGCGCCCGCGACAGGCCGGGTGACCCGAAGGGCTCGCCGCTGCCGCCGACGCACCACCGCTACGGCAACCCGACCCCGCAGGACGGCGTCGGGGCGCAGCGCAAGTGGGAGCGCGACGACTACGTGCCGCCGACCCAGCCCGAGCCGAAGGGGGCCAAGGCATGAGCCGGCCGCTGGGCTACAGCCCGCCGATCCCGCCCGACACCGCCGCCTCGGACGAGGTCGACGACCTCGTGCAGGCCCTGCACGACAGCGGGCTGCTGAGGGCGCTCGCCGGGGGCGCGCGCGCCTACCCCGACCTCCTGACCACGCTGCTCAAGGCCGTCGACGCGGGCACGATCCGCTCGGCGCTGGCCCTGGCCGGCGGTCTGCGCGACCTCGATCCCGAGGAGTCGCAGAAGGTCGCCGAGGGGATCCGACGGGCGCGTACGGACGCCGCGGCCGCTGCCGCGGCCAAGCCCGAGGGTGCCTGGGCGCTCCTCAAGCGGATCAAGGACCCCGACACGCGTCGTGGCATCAGTGCGGCGCTGGCGGCGCTGTCCGCCCTGGGCGGCTCCCTGCCGCGGTGAGCGCGCCCGTACCTCGTAGGCTCACCGGGTGACACGTAGGCCCGCCCGGTGAGCGCCGGGGCAGGGCAGCGCGTCAACGCGGAGTCGAGCCGGCCGAGCCGGCGGGCCGTCGCGGTCTGGCTGGTCGGGCTGGGCACCTACTTCCTCGCCGTCTTCCACCGCTCCTCGCTCGCGGTCGCCGGGCTGCTGGCCGGTGAGCGCTTCGACATCAACGCCTCACAGCTGGCGTCCTTCGCGACCCTCCAGCTGCTCGTGTACGCCGCCATGCAGATCCCCGTCGGGCTGCTGGTCGACCGCTTCGGCCCGCGCCGGGTGCTGATGGCGGGCGCGGTGGTGCTGACCCTCGCCCAGACCGGCTTCGCCTTCGCCGAGACCTACCCCGAGGCGCTGGTGGCCCGGCTCTTCGTCGGCATGGGCGACGCGATGACGTTCATCTGCGTGCTGCGTCTGGTCAACACCTGGTTCGCACCGAGGCAGATCCCGCTGGTGACCCAGGTGACGGGCGTGTTCGGACAGGGCGGGGCGATCGTCGCCGCGATCCCGATGACCGTCGCGCTGTCCACGCTCGGCTGGACCGGGGCCTACCTCACGGCCGCCTCCTTCGGGATCCTGCTGGTCGTGCTGCTCGCCGCGGTGGTCCACGACGGGCCGGGGGAGCGGTCGCGGCGTGGGCCGTCGCTGTCGGTCGCGGACGTGCGGGCCAGCCTGTCCGCGTCCTGGGCGCACCCCGGCACCCGGCTGGGCTTCTGGATGCACTTCGTGACCCAGTTCAGCGCGACCACGCTCGGACTGCTGTGGGGCTATCCGTACTTCGTGCGCGGGGAGGGGCAGAGCCCGGCGGTGGCGGGCTTCCTGCTGACCCTGATGGTCGTGGCGGTGATCAGCGCCGGGCCGGTGCTCGGCTGGCGGATCACGGTGCGGCCCTGGCACCGCTCCACCCTGGTGATCGGCGTGGTCGCGGCCATCGTCACGGTCTGGACGATCGTGCTGGCCTGGCCGGGACCTGCCCCGCTGCCGCTGCTCGTGCTGCTGGTCGTGGTCACCGGCATCGGCGGACCGGCCTCGATGATCGGCTTCGACCTCGGACGCACCTCCAACCCCGCCGAGCGGATGGCCAGCGCGACGGGGATCATCAACCAGGGCGGGTTCTACGCCAGCCTCGTGCTCGTGGTCGCGATCGGGCTGATCCTCGACTGGCGCACGCCCGGGTCCTCCGCGGCGTACACCCCCGAGGCGTTCCGGTGGGCGATGTCGTTCCAGTACGTCCTGTGGGCGCTCGGGCTGGTGCAGGTCGTGCGCTACCGACGTCGCACCCGCGAGCTGCTGCGCGTCGAGGAGCCGACGTGGGTCGAGGCGCAGCTGGCGCTGGGCCGACGCACGCGGCGCGGTCGTCGGGCCTGAGCCCTCAGGCGGACCGCCGCCGCCGCACCGCCGCGCCGAGGACCGCGAGCGCCACCAGGACGCTCAGCAGGAGCGCGAACCCACCCGGGCCGACGGCGGTCGCCGCCTCGACGAGGGTGCGCTGCAGCGCGGCCGCGGCGTCCACCACCGGATCCTCGGTGGCCCCTCCTGAGAGCACGCGCAGCTCCCAGGCGGCGTACCAGGCGACGTAGGCGCCGGCCAGCACGAGCACCAGGCCGGCCGCACGCGGGGCCCATCCGCCGGCGCGGCGCAGGCGCGTCACGGTGGTGGGTGAGGCCAGGGCGGTCGC
Source organism: uncultured Actinomycetota bacterium (assembly GCA_963714475.1). Lineage (GTDB taxonomy): Bacteria > Actinomycetota > Actinomycetes > Propionibacteriales > Nocardioidaceae > Nocardioides. Next base: position 334,170 of record CAVQOP010000001.1, on the reverse strand, counting down.
CACGGCGAGGGTGCCGACCACCAGGCCCATGCCGAGGGTGTACGCCGCCAGCAGCGCCAGGCCCTCGACGGCCGAGCCCGAGCGGAACCCGGCGACGACGACGGCCAGGAACGGGGCGATCGTGCAGGTCAGCGAGGCCAGCGCGTAGCCGGCGCCGAAGCCGGTCATCGACCACCACGACGCACTCAGCGGCCGGGCGGCACCGGTCGACCCGCGGCGCCCGAGCAGCCGCTGCAACCCGGGCGGGAGGCTGAGCGAACGGCCGACGAGCAGCCAGGCCCCCATCGCGACGAGGGCGAGCCCGAGCACGACGGTGACCCAGGGCAGGTGCTGCTGGACCTGGGAGGCGACCGGTGCCACGACCAGGCCGAAGGCGAGGAACACGGCTGCGAAGCCCAGCGTCATCGCGAGGGTCAGGCTGAGGGCGCGTCCGACGGCCACGACCCGGGTCGGCGCACCGTCACGGGCGAGGAGCAGCGAGACGTAGGCCGGCAGGAGGGCGAACCCGCACGGGTTGACCGCGGCCAGCATGCCCGCGCCGAGGGCGAGGGCGAGCAGGCCCTCGGACACTCAGCCGACCGTGTCGGCGACGACGGCGGCGAGCTCGGAGTCCGAGAGCGCGCCCCCGCCGACGGGCTGCGCGTCCGCGCCGAGGACGACGTACGTGCTCTGGGCGGTGACGCCGAAGTGGCGCCAGACGGCGCCGTCGGGGTCGGAGAGCACGGTGACGTCGGGGGAGACCTCGGCGGCGAAGCCGTCGAGGGCGGAGGCCTCGTCGAGGCCGCCGACCCCCACGACCTCGACGTCGTCGCCGTACTCCTCGGCGAGGGCGCCGACGCCGTCGATCTGGGCGACGCAGGTGGGGCACCAGGGTGCCCAGAACCACAGCACCACCGGCTTGCCGGCCAGCGAGCTGCCCTCGAAGGTCCCGCCCCCGACCCGGTCGGCGGTGAAGTCGAGCGCGGGGGCGACGTCTCCGGCCCTGGTCCGCGTCGGGGCCTTGTCCGTCGGCGCGTCCGCGGACCCGGATCCCGCGGGGGCGGCGGCACCGGCCCGGTCGATCGCGGCGGCCGACGAGGTCGGAGCCGTCGTGGTGGTCCCGCAGCCGGTGGCCAGCGCCAGCGAGCCCACCGCCACGAGCGCGGCGAGCGGGCGACGGATTCGGGCCGTGCGGGGAGACTGCATACGGCGAGGCTACCGGCCGCGTGGGCACGGACCGCAGGTCAGTCGGCGACGGCCCAGGGGGTCGCGCCGGGGACCAGGGCGACGTCGACCCGGGTGCCCGGGTCGGGGGGTGCCGGGTCGTCGAGCGCGAGCTCGACCTCGAGACGGGCACCCCTGGTCCCGGGGCCTGACGTGGGGTCGAGCGTGGTGGGGTCGACCTGGAGCGACAGCCGCGGCCCGCGGCGGCGTACGCCGGTCACGGTGCCGCTCACGCGCCACTCGCCGGCGGGGACCTCGTCGACGGCTGCGACGCGCAGCTGCTCGCGACGCACGAGCAGCGTCGCCGGCCCGTCGGCCGGACAGCCGACGGGCAGGGAGACCGCCCCCGCGTCGCTGAGGTGCACCCCGGACCGAGCCGTGCCCGGCACCTCGGCGAAGCCACCGACCAGGCGCGCGACGGCCAGGGTCGCCGGGCGCCGGTAGAGGTCCGGGACCTCGCAGACCTGCTGGAGCCGGCCGGCGACGAGCACGGCCACCCGGTCGGCCAGCGAGGCCTCGTCGAGGTCGTGGGTGACCATCACGACGGTCGGGGCGAGCGCACCGCGGACCTCGGCGAGCAGGTCGTGCATGCTCGTGCGGAGGTCGGGGTCCAGGGCGCTGAAGGGCTCGTCGAGCAGCAGCACCCGGCGTTCGGTGGCCAGGGCCCGGGCGAGCGCGACCCGTTGCTGCTGCCCCCCGGAGAGCCGGCCGACGCGGCGGCGGGCGAGGTCGCCGAGGTGCACGAGGTCGAGGTGGCGGCGGGCGGCGCGCTCGGCCTCGCGGCGGCCCGCGCCGGCCATCCGGGGCCCGAAGGCGACGTTGCCGAGCACGTCGAGGTGACCGAAGAGCTGGGGTTCCTGGAACATCACGGTCAGGGCGCGGCGCTCGGGCGGCAGCGAGGTCACGACCTGGCCGTCGAGCAGCACCTCGCCCGAGGTCGGCCGGTCCAGCCCGGCGGCGACCCGCAGCAGCGTCGACTTGCCCGAGCCGGACGGCCCGAGCACGGCGAGCAGCTCCCCGGACACGACCCCGAGGTCGACCGCGTCGAGCGTGTCGTGCCCGGCGTCGGGGAAGCGGTGCGTGATCCCACGCAGGTCCAGGGTGCTCACGCGAGCCGCTCCGACCCGCGCAGCGCACGGTGGCGCAGCAGCGCGCCCAGCCCGAGCAGACCGAGCAGCAGGACCGGCGGCCCGGCCGTGGCCAGGGCGAGCGCGGCGACGGCCGGGTCGTTGCCGCTGCCCGCGGCGGCGGAGCCGAGGAGCACCGGCAGGCTGATCACCTGACCTCCGCCGATGAGCAGCGTGACGACGTAGTCGCTCCACCCGACCAGGAACGCCAGCGCGGTCGCCACGACGAGACCGGAGCGCACCGCGGGCAGGCTCACCAGCCACCGGGCCTGGCGCGGCGTCGCGCCGAGCGCGCGGGCCTGCTCCTCCAGCCGGGGGTCGACCTCGGCGTACGCCGCCGCGACGGTGTAGGCGCAGTAGGGCACCGCGAACGCGACCAGGACGAGCACCACGGCCACGACGTCGGGGATCCCGAGGCGCAGCACGACGACGTCGAGGCCGAGCGAGACCGCGAAGGGTGGCAGCAGCACCGGTGCCAGCAGCACCAGGGCGACCGGGACGGGCCGTCGCAGCTCGCGCCACCCCAGGGCCCGCCCGGCCGCGGCCCCGAGCGGGACCGCGAGCACGGCGACCACCGAGGCGAGGAGCAGCGAGCGGCCGGCGGCCGGCAGCGCCCCGGCGGCCAGCGCGTCGCGCCACCCGCCCAGGCCCCAGTCCTGCGGGAGCCGCCCGGGCGCGCTCCACCGGTCGGCCCCGGCCCACAGGAGCACGGGCAGCAGGGGGGCGACCAGCCAGACCAGGCAGAGGGCGCCGACCAGGCTCGTCGAGGCCGGGGCACGCCGTACGGCGGTGGTGCTCACCGGGTGCCGCCGAGCGTGAGGGCCCCGCGGCGGCGCGCGCCCCGGGCGAGGACCACCACCACGACCACGACGACGGCACAGGCCAGGGCGAGCAGCGCTCCGAGCGTGGCGGTGGCGGCGGCGGCGGGCCGGTCGGTGAGGTCGATGGAGCCGAACAGCCGGTAGGCCAGGACCGGCAGCGGCTCGGGGTAGGCACGACCGAGCAGCGCGGGCACCTCGAAGGAGCCGACGGAGTAGACCAGCACCACCAGCCCGGCGGGGACCAACGACGGCACGGCCGAGGGCAGCAGGACCCGCGTCCAGCGCTGCCAGGCACCGGCACCGAGCACGGCGGCGGCGTCCTGGCGCGCGCGGTGGCCGCGCGCGAGCGAGGCGACCACGACCAGCGCCACGAAGGCCGACTCCTTCCAGGCCAGCTCGAGCACGGTCGCGACGGGCCAGCGACCGGCGACGAGGGCGGGCCAGTCGGCAGGCGCGACCCCGAGGAGTCGTGCCGCGACCCCGCCACCGGAGAGCAGCTGGCCCATCGAGGCGGCTCCGACCAGGTGCGGGACCGCGAGCACGCCCAGCGCCAGGGCGCGGACCAGCGTGCCGAGGCGACCGGGCGCGTCGAGCACGACCGAGGCGACGACCAGCCCGACCACGAGGGCCAGCATCGTCGCGGGCAGCGCGATGGTGAGGCTCTCCCCGACGCCCCGGGCGAGGTCGCCGGCCAGGCCGGTCCACCCGTCCAGCGAGAGGCGCGGCTCGCCGAAGAGGGGCACGAGCCCGAGCGAGGTCAGCGCGATCGAGCCGATCCCGACGCCGGTGACGGCGACGACCACGAGCAGCGCGGGCAGCACGCCCCAGCTGCGCCGAGGGGTCACGAGCCCCCCGTGCGGGCCAGCACCTCGCGACGCCAGCCGTCGTCGAGCGGGCCGACCCAGGCGGGGGAGAGCTCGGGATCGGCACCGCGGGAGAGCACGTCGTAGGCCGGCACGACGGGGGAGGCCGGCAGGCCCTCGAAGCGGCGCCGGTCGGCGGCGTCGAGCAGGTCGAGGTCGAGCACGGTGAACTGTCCCCACACCGTCGGGTCGGCCTTGGCCGCCTGCTGCCCCGGGGACAGGGCGAGGTTGGCCACGACCTGGGCGCCCGCCTGGTCGGCGGCGGTGACGGGGATGCCGAGGAAGCTCGCGTTGCCGACGGTGCCCTCGTCGAGGGGCAGCACCCGCGTCGAGGCAGGGAAGGTGCCGTCCTCGACGAGGCCGGTCAGCGTGGCGGGGCCGTAGGTCATCGTGAGGTCGACCTCGCCGTCGGCGTAGAGCCGGTTGAGCGCCGCCTCGTCGCGCGGGTACGTCGCGCCGCCGCGCCACAGGTCGGGGGCCACGGTGGACAGGGCGTCCCACAGGGCCGGGGTGAGGTCGTCGTACGCCGCCTGCTCGAAGCCCGTCGGCACGTTCTCGGCGCCGCCCGAGAGGCCGTACAGCGCCTGGCGGACGAAGACCGACCCGGTGAAGTCGGGCGGCGCGGGGTAGGTGAACCGGCCGGGGTGCTCCGCGGCCCAGTCCAGCAGGCCGGGGATGCTCGTGGGCGGGTCGTCGACGCGCTCCGCGTCGTAGGCCAGGGTGAACTGCGCCTTGTGCCACGGCGCCTCGCAGCCGTCGACCGCGACGCCGAAGTCCTCGGTGACCAGCGGGTCGTCGGGGGCGACGTAGGACATGTTCGGCAGGTCCTCGGCCCACCCGCACAGCCACGCGTCGGCCTGCCGCCCGGTGGCGAAGTTGTCGCCGTTGACCCACACCAGGTCGACGGTGCCGTCGGTGGTGCCGGCCGCGCGCTCGGCCAGCATCCGGCGCAGGGCCTCGCGGGTGTCGGCCACCGGCACCCGACGCAGCGTCACGCCCAGGTCGGCCGCCGCCGGCGCGAGCACGTCGTCGACGTAGGCGTTGCCGCGGTCGTCGCCGCCGTACATCCACAGGTCGACGGTCTCGCCCCGGGCGTCTGCGACGATCTGCTCCCACGGCTGCTCCGTGTCGCCGGCCCGGGTCGCGACGTCGGGCGCGGCGCACGAAGCGAGGGCTGCGGTGGCGAGCCCGACCAGCCCGACCAGCCCGACCGGCGTGGCTCGGGGACGAGAAGGACGACGAGGGGGGCGACCCGGGATGCAGGTCGGGAGGGGGGGCACGAGGTACATCATGCGCGCCCGACCCTGGGGACACCCGGGGTCGGTGACCTGCTGATGTTCGACGCCGTCCTGCGTCGCCGCCTCGAGGCACCCCTGGGCCGCCTCAGCGGACTTCTCGACGTCGCGGCGATCACTCCGGACCGACTCAGCCTGCTCGGGCTCGCCACGGGCCTGGCCAGCGCCGGCGCCGCGGGCCTGGGCTGGTGGCTGCCCGCCCTCGCGCTGTGGCTGCTCTCGCGGGGCCTCGACGGTCTCGACGGCCCGCTGGCGCGCCGCCGCGGACAGGCCACCGAGGCGGGCGGGTTCCTCGACGTCACCTCGGACTTCCTGGTCTACGGCGCGGGGGTCGTCGGCGTCGCGGTCGGCACCGGGTCGACGTACCCCTTCCTGGCCGTGCTGCTGGCCTACTACGTCAACGGCACCGCGTTCCTGGCCTTCTCCTCGGCCGCCGAGCGCACCGGCCAGCAGCTCGACGACGGGCGCACCTTCAGCTTCGTCGCCGGTCTCGCCGAAGGGGCGGAGACGATCGCGGTGCACGCACTGTGGCTGCTCGTGCCGGCCTGGGCGCCGGCGGTCGCGGTGCTCTGGGCGGTGGTCGTGGGCGCCTCCGCGCTGCAGCGGATGGTCACCGGCACGCGGGTGCTGCGGCGCGGGTGAGCCGCGGGCATGTCGCACCGGGACCGGCCGCGCGCTAGGGTGTCCCCAACCACGGGCCGGAGGTCGTCGGAGACGCCCCGCCCGGTGCGTGGCCCGGGGGTCGTCAGCGACTTCTGGGCGCTCCCATCGAAGGTCGCACCGGGGACCACGTCCCCGAGCGCGCCGACAGCGTCGCGCGTCGTCACCGGGAGCGTGCCCCACGGGTCGGTCGACGACCACCCGCGACTGGCCCACCGAGGAGGAACAGCCAGTGGCTCGAAGCCAACGCACGGCGGGGCAGCGCCGCGGCCAGCGCGCCTCGCGCGCCGTCCGGCACCTGGACAACGACGGGATCATCCCCGTCCTCGCTCGCGCCGTGCGCGAGGTGGAGACGGCCGTGAGCCGCGGTTCCGCGCTCGCCTCGATCAAGCCCAAGTTCCAGGTCATCGCCCTGCTCGTGCGCGACGAGCGGTTCCGGATCAAGGCCGACCAGAGTGGCACCGAGGCCTACCGGGCCGAGCAGCTCAAGCGTCTCGACGGCATCGCGACCATCCTGGCCCAGACCGCAGCCCGGCGCCCGGAGCTGTTCGGACTGCTCGCCGAGGACGCCGAGATCTCCGAGGCCGCGCGCACGCTCAAGCGGGAGATGCTCACCGCCGGTGGCGTCGAGGTGCCCGCCGAGCCCGACCGGGTCGCCGACGACACGGTCCCTGCCAGCGAGCGCCAGGTCACGCCCACCTCGGTGGCCGCCCGCCGCCTGGCCAGCCCCTTCCACCGCCCGGACTACTCCGGGCTGCGGCGATCGCGCAGCGAGACCCACCGCCTGGCCGGCTGGGAGCTGCTCGGGCCGCTGTTCCGCTCCTTCGAGGAGGCCGAGGGCGGCGCGAGCTCGTGCATGGCCCTGCCCGACGAGGCCCCCCGCGGGGTTGCGGGTGCCCGCGGCCGTGAGCTGATGCTGCACCAGGCGCAGCTCGTCGCCTCGGCTGCCCTCGGCCACCGCACCTTCCTGCTGGCCGACGAGCCGGGTCTCGGCAAGACCGCGCAGGCCCTGCTGGCCGCGCAGGCCGCGCAGGCCTTCCCGCTGCTGGTGGTCGTGCCCAACGTGGTCAAGGCCAACTGGGCCGCCGAGGCGCACCGCTGGACCCCGCGCCACCCGGTCACCGTCGTCAACGGCGACGGCCACGACATCGACGGCTTCGCCGACATCGTGGTCGTCAACTACGAGATCCTCGACCGGCACGCGGGCTGGATGGCCCAGCACGGCTTCCGCGGCATGGTCGTCGACGAGGCGCACTTCATCAAGAACAAGACCTCCCAGCGCAGCCAGCACGTGCTCGCGCTCTCCGAGGCCATCCGCGAGCACACCGGCCGCCCGCTGATGATGGCGCTGACCGGGACCCCGCTCATCAACGACATCGAGGACTTCCGCGCGATCTGGCAGTTCCTCGGCTGGATCGACGACAAGAAGCCGCTCCCGGCGCTGATGGACTCCCTGGAGGAGGCCGGGCTGACGCCGGCCGACCGCGGCTTCTACCCCGCGGCGCGCAGCAAGGTCGTCGACATGGGCATCGTGCGCCGACGCAAGGTCGACGTCGCCTCCGACATCCCGGCCCGTCGGGTCGCGGACCTGACCGTCGAGCTCGACGGCGAGGCCGGCCGGTCGATCGCGAAGGCCGAGCGCGAGCTGGTCCGCCGGCTGGTGGCCCGCTACGACACCGCCCTGGAGACCCGGACCTCCGGACCGCTGGTCACCGGGGCCGACGGCATCGACCACGAGCTCGTACGCCGGGTCGCCACCTGGGAGCGGGAGGACTCCACGGCCAAGACCGGCGAGAACGTGTTCTCGATGATGCGTCGCATCGGGCAGGCCAAGGCCGGGCTCGCCGCCGACTACGCCGCCCAGCTGGCGCGCAACGTCGGGAAGGTCGTGTTCTTCGCCAAGCACGTCGACGTGATGGACGAGGCCGAGGCGCTCTTCGCCCAGCGCGGCATCGGCTACGCCTCGATCCGTGGCGACCAGTCCGCCACCGCGCGGGCCAAGGCACTGAGGTCCTTCGACGAGGACCCCGCGTGCGAGGTCATCGTCTGCTCGCTCACCGCGGCGGGTGTGGGTCTGAACCTCCAGGTCGCCTCCAACCTCGTCCTCGCCGAGCTGTCGTGGACCGACGCCGAGCAGACCCAGGCCATCGACCGGGTGCACCGCATCGGTCAGACCGAGCCCGTGACCGCCTGGCGGGTGATCGCGGCGCAGACCATCGACGCCCGCATCGCCGAGCTGATCGGCACCAAGGCCGGGCTGGCGGCGCGGGCGCTCGACGGCGCCGGCGAGAGCGCCGAGGCCGCGGCCGACGTGCAGCTCGAGACGCTCGTGGCCATGCTCGGCGACGCGCTGCGCGAGCGCGGCTGACCCGATCCGGTTCCGCTCAGGGCGCGGGGGGACGTCGGCGGACCACCAGCCGGTGCTCGTCGGCCGTGACGACGTCCAGCTCGCGGGGCACGCCCTGGGCCGCCCCGGGGCTCAGGGTGATGGTGCTCCCCTCCAGCACCCAGCCGCCGGTGTCCTCGCCCGGGACGTCGGCGGCACCGAGGCCGTGCTCCTCGAACGTCCCGTCCGCGAACAGCTCGAAGGCCCTGCGCCCCCGCGACGGCGGGAGGGCGGAGCCCGCGGGACGGAAGACCATCTCCGCGTCGGTGTCCTCCTCGTGGGCGTGCACCCAGCTCCCGCTGACCTGCTCGGCGTCCACGGGGCTAGGCCGGGACGAAGGACTTGCGCGGACCGGCGAGGCAGGCGTTCATCCGCGCGACCTGGCCGGCGGTGAACATGAACATGGCCGCGTCGTCGACGTAGTCCATGTAGTTCATGAACATGTCGCCGTTCGGGGCGTTGCCACAGCTCGTCGACGGGAACTCCGGGCTGCCGTAGTTGGGACCGGCGCAGTTGGGGGTGTCGGGGCAGCGGTCGCCGCCGCTGCAGTCGAGCGTGTCGCCCCAGATGTGGCGCAGGTTCAGCCAGTGGCCCACCTCGTGGGTCAGGGTGCGACCCCGGTCGAAGGGCGCGCTCGCCGTGCCCGTGGTCCCGAAGGCCGCGTTGGAGACGACCACGCCGTCGGTGGCCTTCGGGCCTCCGGGGAACTGGGCGTAGCCGAGCAGGCCGCCGCTCAGGGTGCACACCCAGATGTTGAGGTAGGCATCCGTCGGCCAGGCGGGCGAGCCGCCCTGGCCGGCGCGCTTGACGGCGTCCCCGGTGCCGAAGGAGGTGCGCTCGGTCCGGACCCGGACGATCCCGTCGGTCGGCTCGCCGTCGGGGTCGACCGTGGCGAGCTCGAACTCGATCTTCGCGTCGGCCACGAGGCCCTTCCAGGCCTCAGGGACCTGGGTCGTGTCGGCGTTGGTGGACCGGTAGTCGTGGGTCAGCGCCGTCAGCTGGCTGCGGACCTGGGCCTTGCTGATGTTCTCCGCCGCCGTGTGGTGCAGCACGTGCACCACGGTCGGGATGGTCACCAGCGTGCTGCTGACGCGGCGGGCCTCCCCGGAGGCGACGGCGCGGGCGGTGAACTCCTCGGCCCGCTGCTGGTTGGTCCGGAACGAGGGCTGCTCCTCCAGCAGCCGCTCGTACTCCTGCATCGAGCCGCACTGGCGACGTCTGCTGGCCATGGGGCACCCTCCGCCCGTCCTGGGACCCCCGGTGCCCGGTTGGGTCCGGTCCTCTGCTATACGAGATTCCTCGCCGACCGCGGACCTGTCAAGCAGTCGGCCCCGCCCCTGCTTCGAGGCGGGCCGGTGCTGTCATGCTCGCGCCCATGAGCGCGCACTACCTGGACCGGATGCTGGCCCCGCGCTCGGTCGCGGTGGTGGGGGCCTCGAACGTGCCGAACACGGCGGGCAACGACATGCTCCTCGAGCTCGAGGTGGCGCGGTTCCCGGGAGCGGTCTTCCCGGTGAACCCGCGCTACGCCGAGATCGAGGGCCGGCCCTGCTACGCCGCTCTCGAGGACCTGCCGCAGGCCCCCGACCTCGCCGTGCTCGGCATCGGCAACGACCGGCTCGAGGAGCAGGTCCGCACCGCGATCGACATCGGGGTCGGTGGGCTGGTGATCCCCGGGAGCGCGATGCTGCCCTCGGACGACGAGGAGTCGACCCTGCGCGGTCGCGTACGGGACCTGTGCCGCGAGGCGCGGCTGCCGGTCGTCGGGGCGAACTGCATGGGCTTCTACAACGTCGAGGCCTGGGTGCGTGCGTTCCCCTTCCACATGCCCTACGAGCTCGCCGAGGGTGGCGTCACGCTGATCGCCCAGTCCGGCTCGGTGCTGACCTCGCTGCTGTGGAACGACCGCAAGCTGCGCTTCAACCTCGCGGTCTCGCCCGGCCAGGAGCTGGTCACGACCGTCTCGGACTACCTCGACTACGCCCTCGAGCAGGACTCGACGCGGGTCGTCGCGCTGTTCGTCGAGACCGTGCGCAACCCGACGGCGTTCGTGGCCGGCCTGCAGAAGGCCGCGTCCCGTGGCGTCCCCGTCGTGGCGCTGAAGGCCGGGCGCACGCCCGAGGCCGCGCAGCTCGCCCTGAGCCACTCGGGCGCGATCGCCGGCGACGACGCGGCGTACCGCACCCTCTTCGAGCGCTACGGCGTGCTGCCGGTGCGCTCGATCGACGAGCTGGCCGCCACCGCGCTGCTGCTCTCCAACCCCCGTCGTCCCGCCGCCGGCGGTCTCGCGACGATCCACGACTCGGGCGGCGAGCGCGAGCTGCTGGTCGACCTCGCCAGCGACGTCGGGGTCCCGTTCGCCCAGATCTCCCAGGAGACGACCGAGGTGCTCGCCGAGCACCTCGACCACGGGCTCGAGCCGATCAACCCGCTCGACGCCTGGGGCACCGGGCGCGACTACCAGAACATCTTCGAGCGCTGCTGGCAGGCGCTCCTCGACGACGAGGACACCGCGATCGGGGTGTTCGTGATCGACCTGACCTCGGCGTTCTACCTCCACGAGTCCTTCGCGCGGATCACCCGGCGAGTGCACCGGCGCACGACCAAGCCGGTCGCGATGATGACCAACCACGTCGGCACCGACAGCCAGGACCTCGCCCGCCGGATGAGCGACCTCGGCATCCCCGTGCTCGACGGGACGGTCGCGGGGCTGGTCGCGGTGCGCAACGCGCTGGCCTACCGCGACTTCACCTGGAGCCCGGCGATCGCGCCGCCGACCGCGCCCGCGCCGGAGGTGACGCGACGGTGGCGGGCACGGCTCGCGCAGCCGCGGATCCTCACCGAGGCCGAGGGGCTCGACCTGCTGGGCGACTACGGCGTGCCGGTCGTGGCGCACGCCGTCGTCCACGACGCCGACGCCGCCGTGGCGGCGGCCGAGGAGATCGGCTACCCGGTCGTGGCCAAGACCGCGGTCGAGGGACTGCTGCACAAGTCGGAGGCGGGCGGGGTGCTGCTGAACCTCCACGACGCCGGGCACGTGCGGGAGGCCTACGCCGACCTCGCCGAGCGGATCGGGCCGGCGGTCCTGCTGGCCCCGATGGTGCTGCCCGAGATCGAGCTGGCCCTCGGCGTCGTCTCCGACCCGCAGTTCGGCTCGATGGTGCTCGTCGCGGGTGGTGGGGTGTTCATCGAGGTGCTCGGCGACCGCCAGCTCGGCCTCGCGCCGATCGACGAGCGGATCGCGGGGCGGATGATCTCCAAGCTCGCCGTCTCGCCGATCCTCGACGGCGTGCGGGGCAGGCCCGCCGCCGACCGCGCCTCCGTCGCCCGGGCCCTGGTCGCCCTCTCCGACCTCGCCGCCGACGTCGGGGACCTGATCGCCGAGCTCGACGTCAACCCGCTCGCCGTCGGCCAGGACGGCTGCGTCGCCCTCGACGCCCTCGTCGTCCCCCACGCCGCGGTGGGGTCGGCGCCGTCGGCGGTCTCGACCTGAGGGTGGAACAACGTGGTCCCCGGAGCGCTTGGGACCAGACGTGAGCACCGCGACGTCGACGACCAGCGATGACACCCGGCGTCAGGCGCGCAACGGCTTCTGGTCGCTGGCGGTCGGCTTCGTGCTGGTGATGTCGTTCATGACCGTGCCGACGCCGCTCTACGGGCTCTACGAGCAGCGCAACGGCTTCGGCACGTTCACGGTGACGCTGGTCTTCGCGGCGTACGGCGTCGGCGTGATCGTCGGCCTGCTGCTGGCGGGGCACGTCAGCGACCACGTCGGGAGGCGTCCGGTGGTGGCGGCCGTCGTGGTGCTCGAGATCGTGTGCGCGGTGCTGTTCGCGCTCTTCCCGCAGGAGCCGGGCCTGCTGGTGCTGCGTCTGCTGACCGGGCTCGGCGTCGGCGCGCTCTCCGCGACGATCACGGCCTGGCTCACCGAGCTGCACGCCCGCTGGCGGCCCGGGTCCGACGGGCTGCTGGGGCGGACGGTGGCCACGTCGACGAACCTGCTCGGCCTCGGGATCGGCCCGCTCGTCGCCGCGCTGATCGCGCTGGGCCCGCGCCCGCTGGCCCTGCCCTACCTCGTGTACGCCGTGGCGATGGTGCCGGTCGTCGTGGTCGCCCTGCGCGCGCCGGAGACCGTCCCGGCCGAGCAGCGCGAGCGGGAGTGGCGCTACCGGCCGCAGAAGGTGTCGGTCGACCCCGCGGCGCGCGCCGCCCTGGTCGGCGCGTCGGTGGCGGCGCTGGCCGGCTTCGCGGTGCTCGGCTTCGTGTCGTCGCTGACCGGACGGTTCCTCACCGACGTCCTCGACATCACCTCGCGGGTCGCCGATCGGGGCCACGGCGACGCTGATCGTGTGCTCCGCCGCCGTCAGCCAGGTCGCGCTGGCCCGCCTCACCCAGCGCCGTCGCCTGCAGACCGGGGCGGCGCTCGTCGCGGTCGGGATGGTCGTGGTCGCGCTCGGTGCGCTCGCCGCCTCGCTCGTCGGCTTCGTGGTCGGCGGCATGGTGGCCGTCGGGGGAGTCGGGCTCGTCTTCTCCTCGGCCGTGACCACCGTGGCCGGCCTCGCGGCGCCGGAGAGGCGCAGCGAGACCCTCGCCGCCCTGTTCCTCGCCGCCTACGTCGGGATCACCGTGCCCGTCGTCCTGCTCGGCGCCGCGCTCACGGTCGTCGGCACGGTCGCGGTCCTGGTCGCGTTCTCGGCCGTCGTCCTCGTCGCCGTGCCCGCCGGCATCGCAGTCCTGCTGCGCCAGATCGATTGACCGCCGAGGTGCCAGTCTTTGCTGCCCGAGGTGCCGGTGATTGCGCTTCGGCAGCCGGGCATGCTGTGACCGTGAGCGACGAGACAGCCCGGCAGCAGTCCCTCGGGGCCCGCACCGCGGGCGCGCTCGTCGCCGGCAGCTCGGCCGCCGTGCTCGTCGTGGAGCTGGTCGCCCTGCGGCTGCTGGCGCCGTACCTCGGGCTGACCCTGGAGACCAGCACCCTGGTCATCGGGACCGCCCTGACCGCGATCGCCGCCGGTGCCTGGCTCGGCGGGCGGGCCGCCGACGCGACCGATCCGCGGCGCCTGCTCGGCCCGGCGCTGGGCATCTCGGGCGCCGTCGTGGCGGTGACCCCGGTGGTCGTGCGCACGAGCGCCGAGCTCGCGCCGGCGCTGTTCCTGCTCGTTCGCGCTCGGGGCGATCCTGGTGCCGGGGGCGCTGCTCTCGGCGGTCACCCCGATCGTCACGACGCTGCGCCTGTCCAGCCTGGCCGAGACCGGCACGGTCGTGGGCCGGCTCTCCGGGCTCGGCACCGCGGGCGCGATCGCGGGCACGGTGGTCACGGGCTTCGTGCTCATCTCCCGGGTGTCGGTCAGCACGATCCTGGTCGGGCTCGGCGTCCTGCTGCTGCTCGGCGGGCTCGCGGTCGACCTCCGCGTGCGCGGCTGGGGCACCCGCGCCCGCATCGGCGCTGCGGCCGTCGTCGCGGCGGGTGGTCTCGGTGCGGTCGTCGCGCCGGGTGGCTGCGACGTGGAGACGACGTACCACTGCGCGGTGGTCGTCGCCGATCCCGACCGTGCCACGGGGCGCACCCTGGTGCTGGACGGGCTGCGGCACTCCTACGTCGACCTGGCGGACCCGACGTACCTGGAGTTCGACTACATCAAGGCGCTCGCCTCGGTGAGCGACGCGGCGTACCCCGCGCGCGGTGACGACGAGCCGCTGCGGGCGCACTTCCTCGGTGCGGGTGGGGCCACGCTGCCCCGCTACCTCGACGCCGTGCGACCCGGGACCGAGAGCACGGTCTCGGAGATCGACGCCGGCGTGGTCGAGATCGACGTCGAGCAGCTCGGACTGGTCACCGGCGAGGGCATCGACGTGCGCGTCGAGGACGCCCGGCTCGGGCTCGACGACGTCGCCGACGACAGCCGCGACCTCGTCGTGGGCGACGCGTTCGGGGGCATCAGCGTGCCGTGGCACCTCACGACCGTGGAGCTGCTGGGCCAGGTCGAGCGGGTGCTCGCCGACGACGGGCTGTACGCCGCCAACCTGATCGACCACGGTTCGCTGGCCTTCGCCCGGGCCGAGGTCGCCACGCTCGGCGCGGTCCTCGACCACGTCGCGGTGCTGGCGCCCGCCGACATCGTCGACCGCAGCGGCGGCGGCAACCTGATCGCGGTCGCCTCCGACCGCCCGCTCCCGATGGAGGCGATCGCCGCACGGGTGGGGGAGCGGGACCTCGACTGGCAGGTCCTCGAGGGCGACGACCTCGCCGCCTGGGTCGGCGACGCGCAGGTGCTCACCGACGACGAGGCCCCGGTCGACCAGCTGCTCACCCCGTACGGCGCCTGACCGCCGAGGTGCCAGTGATTGCTGCTCGAGGTGCCGCTCGTCGTCAGCAGACGGAGTCGGTCGGCTTCGGGTTGCCCAGGGCGAAGAGCGGGCGCAGCGTGAGCCCGGCGGTGCCGAGTCACGCGGTGACCGGCGTCGGGTCGCCGGCGGTGCGGAAGCGGCGCATCGCGACGGCCCCCAGGAGCGGGCCGGGCACGAGCAGCCAGAAGGCGTACTGCCAGGTCACGGCCGCGGCGACCAGCGGCAGCAGCTGGATGGTCACGACCGTCAGCGAGAACCCGATAGCGGTCTGCACGGTCAGTGCCGTGCCGACGTAGCGCTGGTCGGCGGTCTCGCTGAGCGCGGTCGAGAAGACACCGGAGTCGGCGATCACCGCGGCGCCCCAGACCGCGAGGAACGCCACCAGCAGCGCGCCGGGGGCGGCGAAGAACAGCGGCGAGGCCAGGCAGCACAGGCCGCTGACCACCAGCGCCGTGACCGCGGCCGGGGAGCGGCCGAACCGGTCGGAGGCCCACCCGCCGACCAGGCAGCCGGCCACGCCCGCGACCCCGATCGTGGCGAAGGTCAGCAGGCTGACGCCCCGGTCGAGCGTGCCGCCGGGCAGGCCGCGGGCAGCGAGCAGGAAGGCGGGCAGCCAGGTCCAGAAGGCGTAGAGCTCCCACATGTGCCCGAAGTAGCCGAGGTTGGCCAGCCGTGGACCGCGGGCCCGGAAACCGTCCAGGGCGAACCGGGCGCGCGGCCGGGTGCCGGTGACCAGGAGTGGACCGGGTCGCACCAGCGCGAGCGCGACCACCGCGGCGCCGAGGCACAGGAGCGAGGCGGCGGTCATCACGCCGCGCCACGGCAGCGGCCCGGCGCTGGTGATCAGGTGCGGGAGGGCCGAGCCGAGGGTCAGGGCGCCGATCAGGCGGCCGAAGGCCTTGCCACGGTCGAGCGGCTCGGCCCAGGAGGCGGTCAGCTTCATCCCGACCGGGTAGATCCCGGCCAGCAGCAGACCCGTGGCCAGCCGCAGCGGGACGGCCAGGGCGAGCCCGTCCGCGTACGCCGCCAGCAGGGCCGTGCACGCCGCAGCCCCGAGCGCACAGGTCGCCATCAGCCGCTGCGGCACGAACCGGTCGGGCAGCCCGAGGGTCGAGGAGGTGACTGCCCCGATCGCGAACCCGATCTGGACCGAGGCGGTCAGCCAGACGGTGGCCGTGGCGGACAGGTCCCACTCGGTGCGCAGGGTCGGCGAGATCGCCGTCGCCGAGAACCAGACGGCGAGCCCGAGGATCTGCACGCCCGCGACGAGGGCGAGCTGTGCGCGCGAGCTGCTCGGGGCCACGGCCCCATCACAGCACTACGGCTCGACGGTGCCGTGGGTGGCGTCGTAGGTGTCGCCGGTCAGCTTGACCTTGGCGAAGCTGAGCAGCGAGGCGACCTTGCCGCCGGGGGTGTCCCAGTACTCCGCCTTGTCGACGTCGACGCGCAGCAGGACCGCGTCGGGGTCCTCGGGACCACCGGGCAGCCAGGCCTCGGCG
The DNA here is from genome assembly GCA_963714475.1 of uncultured Actinomycetota bacterium. Lineage (GTDB taxonomy): Bacteria > Actinomycetota > Actinomycetes > Propionibacteriales > Nocardioidaceae > Nocardioides. The sequence goes on along the minus strand of CAVQOP010000001.1, from coordinate 317,968 downwards.
AAGGTGTTCCACAGCTCGGCGAGCTTGGCGGTGTCGTCGACGACCTCGGCGCGACCGGTCAGCGCCACCCAGGAGTCGCGCGAGGAGAAGGTCAGCGCCACCTGTGGGTCGTGCTGGACGGCGCGGGTGTGTGCGGTGTCGCGGGCGGTGATGAACCACATCTCCGCGTCGGGCTCGACCTCCTGCCGCGACATCGGGATGCTGCGGGGACCCTCGGTGCCGAAGGTGGTGAACATCGCGATCGGCATGTCCTCCATCAGCTTGACGAGGTGCTCGCGGTCTCCGGTGCTGGTGTCGTTGCTCATGGGTCGAGCATGGCGTGTCGGACCAGGCCTGTCAGGGTGAGGGGGTGACGGGGGCCGAGCACGTCGAGACCGACTACCTCGTCGTCGGCAGCGGCGCGGTCGGGATGGCCTTCGTCGACTCGTTGGTCGTCGAGACGCGACGACCGCGTGCTGGTCGTCGACCGGCACCACGCCCCGGGCGGTCACTGGAACGACGCCTACCCGTTCGTCCGGCTGCACCAGCCCTCGGCGTACTACGGGGTGAACTCCCGCGCGCTGGGCAGCGACGGGCGCGACCCCGACCCGCTCAACCTCGGCATGACCGAGCGGGCGAGCGGCGGCCGAGCTCCTCGCCTACTACGAGCAGGTGATGGCCGACCTGGTCGCCACCGGCCGCGTCGCCTACCATCCCGATGTCGGTGCACGCGCGCGGCGACGACGGCGTGCACACGGTCACGTCGTTGCTCACGGGGCCGTGACCCGTCGGTGCGGGTACGCAAGCCGGTCGTCGACACGACGCTACCTCAACACCGCCGTGCCCTGCGACCCACCCGCCGCGCTACGAGGTCGCCGAGCAGGTCGACCTGCGTCCCGATCAACGCCCTGGCCGACGCTGCGGACCCCGCCGGCGGCGTACGTCGTCGTCGGTGCCGGCAAAACCGGGATCGACGCCTGCCTGTGGCTGCTCGAGCGCGGTGTCGACCCGGACGTGATCACGTGGGTGGTGCCGCGCGACTCGTGGTTGCTGAACCGGCGCTACGTGCAGCCGGGCGAGAGTTCATCCTCGACACGTTCGGGGCGTTCGCGACCCAGCTCGAGGCGGTCGCCGAGGCGGCTCGGTGCCGGACCTGTTGCGCGCGGCTGGAGCGAGAGCGGTCAGCTGCTGCGGCTCGACCCGGGTGTCGAGCCGACGATGTACCACGCCGCCGTCGTCTCGCGAGGCCGAGCTCGAGGTAGCTGCGCGGATCCGCGACGTCGTCCGGATGGGTCGGGTCACCCGCGCTCGAGCCGACCCGCATCGTCCTGGAGCACGGCGCGGTCCATGCCGCCCCGGCTGCGTTGTACGTCGACTGCTCGGCCAGCGCCGTCCACCGGCGGCCGCCGGTGCCGGTCTTCGACGGCGACATGATCACCCCGCAGTTCGTCCGGCCGTTCCAGCCGACCTTCAGCGCCGCGATGATCGCGTACGTCGAGGCCCACTACGACGACGACGCGGTCAAGAACGAGATCTGCGGCGTGGTGCCGCTGCCCGACGAGCCGCTGACCTGGCTGACCATGCAGGCGGTCTCGATGCTCAACCAGGCGCGATGGTCCAGCGAGCGCGAGCTCGGTCGGTGGATCGTGGGCTCCCGGCTCGACGAGTTCGGGGCGGCCACGCGGGGCGTCGACCCGGACGACGTCGAGCGGGTCGCTGTCGTTACGCGGTTGCGGGCGGCGGGCAGGGCTGCGGGGGAGCGGTTGCCGGAGCTGTTGCAGTCAGGCCTCTGACCCGATCGTCCCGGGGACGTGAGACCTGGCGGCCAGGGGCACTGCCGCGTGCGCGATCAGGCGGCGTGGCCGAGGCGTTCGAGAAGGCGCCACTCGAGGTCGACGCGTAGTTCGGGTGCCGGTGCCGGTGCCGGTGTGGGTGGGGTGGGTGCGCGGGAGCGGTGTCGGTGCCCGGTGGGGGTGATCGTCTCGACGGTGTGCCGGGCGAGGAAGTCGTCGACGACGTGGTGGGTCCAGCGGGGTGCTTGTTTGGTGTGGTTGCAGGCCTCGCACAGCCCTTGAAGGTTCTCGGCGGTGGTGGGGCCGTTGTGATCGGCGGGGACGATGTGGTCGGCGTGGCGGGTGGGGGCGTCGCACCAGGGGGTGCGGCACAGGCCCTGGTCGCGGGCCTGCAGGTAGGCGCCGATCCCGTCGGTGACGAGGCGCTGCTTGGTCGCGAGGGCGACGAGCTGTCCGGTGGGGTCGGCGTAGAGGCGGCGGATCCAGGCCTGGGTGGCCTCGGTGGCTCGGGCGATGGCCTCGCGGGCGATCTGGGCGGGCACGGGCCCCCACCCGGGGACCGTGGCGGGTTCGTGACCGGCGCCGAGGAGACTCGCATCTGACATCACGACCCCGAGGGCGATCGGGACCGTGGTCGCGGCATTCTGGCCGGTGAGGCGCTCGACCATCAGGTCGGCCATCAGCTGACCCCGGGTGCGGGGGTCGCCCTCGGCTCGCAACCGGTCGGCCTCCGTGCCGAGCGCGACCTGGGCGGTGATCGCCTGGACCATCGGCAGCAGCCCGGTGAGGTAGGCCATCGCGTCGGGTGCGGGTCGGGTGGAGACGCGTCGTTCGGTCTCGGCCCGCCGTGCACGGCGTACGACACTGGCGGGGTCCAGGGCGTAGCAGCGCTTGCGCAGCTCCCCCACGAGACGTTTGGTGCCGACACCGTCGAGACCGGGTCGGCCCCCCTCAACCGCCGCACCGCAGATGTCCTCGTCGATGCGGGCGCGGTCCTCGCGCTCGAGGATCCCGCTCTCACGGGCCACGATCATCGCTCGGAACTCGTTGAGCGACCCGTCGTAGAGCGCCTTCCGGGTGCAGGACAGGTCGGTGGCGAGGTCCTTGGCCAGCCCGAGCAGGACCTGACCGCGGTGGGGTGACTCTTGACGGGCGAGCGCGACCTGGGCCGCTACCCCGCGCCCGCGACGGGCCGCGGGGACACCAGCGACCCGGTCCTGCTCGCGCACCGAGGCATCCAACCCCACGGCGAGGTCGGCCTGGGCCGCGCACAACGCGGACTTCAGTCGCTCCATCGCTGCGATCGTCTCGACCCGCTCCGCATCCGCCGCCCGGTCGTGACCCCCGACGTCGACCGGGCTCGCGACGAGCGTGGCGGTCAGACCACGGACATCGTCAAGGGCGGGAGACATAGGAGAATATTATCGAACATATGCTTGTAAAACAACAGGTACTCCACTGGGTCAGCGTCCTGCTCAGGGGCCTGCGGCGATGATCCGCCAGACCTCGTCGACCTGGATGTCGATCGGCCCGATCCGGGTCAGCACCCACGAGGCGCCACGCCCGGACCACTCGGCAGCGTCCTGCTCGGGTCGGAGGTCGACCACGACGTCGAATCCGGGCCTCGGGTCGAGCTCGGTCAGGCTCGCGACCACGCCGTCGAGGTCGTCGGGCCCGTCGAGCCCGATCACGAAGAAGCCGTCGTGCCGCGCGGCGCGGCGTAGAGGCGCGCGGTTGCCGAACCGCCCTGCTAGCCAGATCGGGACGGCAGGAACAGTCGCGCTGTGGACGCCGCGGGCGGCGTAGTGCGCGCCGTCGTGGTCGACCGACCCGCCCGCGAGCAGGTCGGTGACGACCGTGATCCCCTCGTCGAGCATCCGGCCGCGCACCTTCGGGTCGGTCTCGTCGCCGAACGCGCTGAACTCGCGCGCCCCGTCGTCGCCCAGACCGAGGCCGAGCACGAACCGGCCACCCGAGAGCACGGCCAGGCTCGCCGTCTGCTGGGCCAGCACGTGGGGACGTCGCCGCGCCAGCGGCGTCACCATCGGCCCGAGAAGCATCCGCTCGGTCCGCATCGCGACGGCCGCGCAGCAGGTCCACACGTCGGCGATCGCGGTGACCTGCTCGCCGTACTGCACGTGGTCCCAGAGGAAGAAGCCTTCCCAGCCTGCCTGCTCGGCCGCGGCGGCGAGGTCGCCCACGACCCGCGGGTCGGCCAAGGCGTCGAAGGGGGCGACGAAGAGTCCGCGGCGCGCAGTCATGCTCCCATCATGCCGACGCCGTCCGACAGCCCGTCGACGCCCGAGTCGGGTGCGCCGGTCGCGACCATGTCGAGGACCTCGTCGGTTGGCCGTACGTCGCCGAACGTGCGGTAGATCGTGTGGAGCGCAGCGTTGTGGTCCTCGTCGCGACGGGCAGCGTTCGCATCGGCCACCATCACGACGCGGTAGCCGAGCGTGCTCGCGTCGCGGGCCGAGGACTCGCAGCAGACGTTGGTGACGGTGCCGGTGACGAGGACGGTGCCGATCCCGCGCGCCCGGAGCGTGGCGTCGAGGTCACACCGACCCGGGAAGAACGCGCTCGCGGCGGTCTTCTCGACCACGAGATCCTCGTCATCGACCTCGAGCTCGTGCCAGACCCGCTGACGAAGCGGCCCCTCGCCCTCGGAGCGCGCGTACATCGCGGCCGCCTCGGGTCCGAGGAACTGCTCGCCCGCGGTGGGTGCGCTGCCGGGCAGGACCCAGGCGACGGTCCCGCCCGCGGCGCGCAGCGTCGAGGCGAGCCGGGTGATCGGCGCGAGGATCCCACGGCAGTACGGGTTCTCCTCGACGAAGAACGGCACCATGTCGACGACGACCAGCGCAGTCCGTGCAGGGTCGAGATGCTCGTAGGCGTGGCGGCGGCCGCGTCGCTGCTCGTGCCGTGCGTACTCGCGCTCCTCGATGCGCCAGGCATGTCTGGCCAGGTCGGGCGGCTCAGTCACCGGAGTCGCTCCGGGCAGTCAACGGCGCCGTGAACCACTCGGAGCCGACGTACAACCCCGCCTCGCGCAGCACCGATCGTTTCGGCGCGTCGTGCGGTCCCGAGACCACGACGACCTGTGCGGCACCCAGCGCCCGGGCCCAGTCCGTCGCGGCCCGGAGCAGCGCAGCGCCGGCGCTGGGCCACGTCTCGGGCGTGGCGACCGTGAAGTCGTCGACGAGCGCCGTCGTCCCGCCCGGGTCGTAGACGGGCGGCGCGGGACGTGTCGTGACGACGACGAAGCCGTCAACCGAGCCATCGCCGTCCTCGTGCACGACGGTGCCCACGGCGGGGTCGTCGACCAGCCGGGCCAGCCACGGCCGGTGGACCTCGGCCGCGTCGGCCGCGATCCGCTGGAAGGTCGGCGCACGGGGCTCGTACTCACGCCGCTTGGCGTCGGCGAGCGTGACCATCACCTCGACGTCGGCGGTCCCCGCCTCGCGCACCGGCACACGCCGAACCTAGCAAGAGCGGCATGCCGTGACGGCGTGGCCGTGCGCGTCTTCCCAGGGCTGACCGGGGGCTCAGTGCAGCTCGGGCGGTAGACGAGCTCCTGCGTACGCCCGTCGAGGGTGCGGCTCTCGAGCAGCTCTAGGTCCATGTCCGGCGCACCACCGAGGACGGGTCCGTCCCGGACTGCCCGGTGACCACCGGGAAGACGGTGACGTTCTTCTGGTCCACCAGTCCGGCGGCGACCGTCGCGTCCGGCCACCCCGACGCATCCTGCAGCGTCGAGGACACCACCGTCAGCGGGAGCCGCGCATCGCGCCGACCCACTCGTCGAGCACGCCCGACTCCTCGGTGCCCGCCCCCAGCATGGTCTGGAACTGTCGGAACGTGGTGGCGCCGAGGACCAGCCGCTGCTCCCCGCCGTACAGCTCGAGACGCCGCCCGAGCAGCTCGGGCCCCTGCTTGCCCAGTAGCCGCCCCAGTCGCCCGGTGCGTCGTAGGAGCCGTACCCGTCCAGGCTCGAGAAGACGTCGAAGGTGTACGTCGCGGTCACGTCGGCTCCAGGGTGCGGGTGCGGGTGCGGGTCCGTGTCTCGACGGTGTCGACCGAGGGGCGAGAGCAGACTCATCGGCCCGGTGCTGCGCGCGCGTCTTCCCACCGGGCCGCTTCGGTGCTTTATTTCGGGCCAGGGGGCCGGCGGTTCGTGCCGTCATGGCGTTCTTCCGGTTGTCGAGAGGAAGCAGGACGATGAGCGTGCAGAACCCCGTCAGCCCGAAGGTGGTCGCGGCGACGGCCGGGGCAGGCATCGGCGCCGCGGTGACGACGATGACGCTGTGGGTCCTCGGGGTGGTCGCGTGGGATTCCCCCTCCTCGGCCGCGGCGGCCGCAGATGCCGTCGCCGCCGTACCGGCACCGGTGTCGGGAGTGATCGCTCTGGTGATCCCGACCGTGCTCGCTGCCGCGGCCAGCTACCGGACGCCGGACCGTCACCGCGTGACGACCGACGAGCTCTTGCAGCTCGAGACGATGCGGTCGACGGGGGAGCCGGGCAGTACGGGGTAGTCAGGAGGTCGAGCCCAGCACCTCCGGGTTGACCGCGTGCTCCGGCGCCCGGCCGTCGAGGAACCGCGCGAGGTCGCCGACGATGATCTCCACGGCGTTGTCGGCGGTCTGGCGGCTCGCACCGGCGAGGTGCGGTGACATCACCAGGTGAGGTGCTCCCAGCAGCCGGGACCCCGCCGGCACCGGCTCGGTCGGGAAGACGTCGATCGCGGCGCCGAGCAGGTGCCCCGACTCGAGGGCGTCGCACAGGGCGTCGTAGTCGAGCAGGGCGCCGCGCGCGCAGTTGACCAGCACCGACCCGGCCGGCATCAGCGCGATCTCGTCACGCCCGATCATCTGCTCGTTGTCCTTCGTGAGCCGGGCGTGCAGGCTGACGAAGGTCGAGCGGCCCAGCAGCTCGTCCAGCTCGACGGCGGACCCGGCACGGGGGTGGTCTTCGGGCAGGTAGGGGTCGTGGACGAGCACCGTGGCCCCGAAGGCCTCGAGGCGGTCGGCGACCCGGCCGCCGATCGCCCCGAGCCCGACCAGGCCGACGGTGCTGCCGGCGACCTCGGGGCCCGACCGCGTCGTAGCGGTAGTAGTCACCCCGCCAGGTGCCGCCGGCGAGCTCGTCGTGCGCGGCGGTGATCCGCCGCGCGGCGGCGAGGAGCATGGTGATCGTGTGCTCGGCGGTGGCGATCGCGTTGCGCCCAGGCGCCCGGGTGACCACCACGCCGTGGCGGGTCGCGGCGTCGAGGTCGGCGTTGACCGGACCGCCCCGGCCGACCCCGAAGAGCCGGAGGTCCGGGCAGGCCTCGAGCACCGCCTCGGTCAGCGGCGCCATCTGGGTCACGCACGCCACGGCCCCGTGCAGGTGCTCGATCAGCTCCTCCTCGGTGCCCGAGGCCTCGTCGACCCCGCCGACCGGGCCGAAGGGGACCTCGGGCCAGGGCAGAGTGAGCTCGCGCACGTCGGCGTCACCACACTGCGTGCGGATGGCGTCGGCCAGTCGGTCGGCGAGCACGAAGTGGTCGCCGGCGGCCAGGACGGTGGTGGTCATGGGGCTCCTGTCGAGGTGTCGCCGATCGGGGTGTTGAACTGCAGGAGCGAGGCCTGGCCGTCCTGCAGGCGGACCTCGGTCAGCGCGCAGTTGCCGACGGCGGGGAACACGCGCCGGTAGTCACCCAGCGGGATCCCCAGCATCCGGCAGACGGCGAGGCGGATCGCCGTGGTGTGCGCGACGACGAGGACCCGGCCCTCGGGGTGCTCGGCGGCGATGTCCTCCAGGCACGTCACGAAGCGCGCGGCCGCGTCGTCCGGGTCCTCCCCGTCCGGGAGGTGGTGGGCCACGGGGTCGTCGTGGAACGCGGCCAGCTCGGCGGGGAACGACGTGGCCATGTCCGACTTCGTGAGGCCCTCGGCCGCTCCGAAGTCGAGCTCGCGCAACCGTGGGTCGAGGCACACCTCGAGCCCGGTACGAGCGCCGGACTCAGCAGCGGTACGACGGGCTCGCGACAGGGGGGAGGACCACACGGCGTCGAGGTCGGCCGCGGCCGCCCAGCCGGCGAGCAGCCCGGCCTGGCGCAGGCCGAGCGGGGTGAGCTCGATGTCGGTAGTGCCGGCGTACCGGTTCTCGGAGTGCCACACGGTCTCGCCGTGGCGGACAAGGAAGAGATCGGTCACGAGGCGGCCCTTCGATCGGCGTGCTCGGCCTGGCCGGCGTCGAGCCATCCCCGCTCGGCGAGGGCGCCGACCAGCTCGCGGTAGGCCGGCAGGAACCTCGCACCGCGCTCGGCGTCGTGGCGGTGGACGACGCCCCGCGGAACCATGGCGCGAGCCCGACCGGCGAGGTCGCCCACCGAGGACGCCGCGAGCACGGCGGCCCCGGCCGCCGACCCGGCCACGTCGGGCACCTCGAGGTCACGGCCGGTGACGTCGGCGCGGAGCTGGGTCCAGTAGGCGTTGGCCGATCCTCCGCCGGTGCTGACGTGACGCCCGTCGAGGGGCGCGCCGAGGTGGTCGAGCACATCGAGCGAGAGCCGCTCGACGAAGGCGACGCCCTGCAGGACGGCGGCGAACCGCTCGGCCTCGTCGCGTGGCTCGCCCAGCGCGAAGCCCCGGGCGTCGGGTGCGACGAAGGGGAACCGCTCGCCCTCCCCGGCCAGCGGGTAGGTCACCGAACCGGCGGGCTCGTGGTCGGGGGCCGCGGCGGTGAGGTCGTCGAGCCGGGCCTCGTCGAAGTCGGTGGCCACGACGCCGGCGCCGGTGCTCGAGGCGCCGCCCGGGAGCCACTCGCCGCCGGGAGCCTTGTGGCTGTAGACCACGCCTCCCGGGTCGTGCAGCAGCGCGGTGGTGACGCCCTTGAAGACCATCGTGGTGCCGAGCACGACGTTCCAGCTGCCCGGCTCGAGGGCGCCGGAGGCGACCTGGGAGGCGTAGCCGTCGGTGCACCCGGCGAGCACCGGGGTCCCGGCCCGCAGCCCGGTGGCGGCCGCGGCCGCACGGCAGACGACGCCGAGGGAGCTGCTCGGTCGCACCAGCTCGGGGAAGAGCGACGCGGGCAGGCCCAGCTCGCCGAGCAGATCGACGGGCCAGACCTCGTCGATCTGGTCGGCGCCGGTCTTCAGCGCGCTGCTGAGATCGGTCGCCACCTCCCGGCCCGCCGCGGAGCCGACCAGGCGGGCGACCAGGTGGTCCCCCTGGTGCTGGAGCCGTCCGTGACGTGCCTCGGGGTGGTGCTCGAGCAGCCAGAGCAGCTTGGGCAGGCCCCAGCCGGCCTGCATCCGCTGGTAGCCGAGCCGCTCCCACAGCGGTCCGCCGACCGTGTTCACCCGCCCCAGCAGGTCGCCTCCGGCGCGGCTGTCGTCGTACATCAGGGCCGGGGTCAGGGCACGGCCCTGGTGGTCGGCGACGAGGACCGTGCCCGAGGTGGCGTCGATCGCGACCCCGGACACGGCGTTCTCGGGCAGGTCCGCGACCGCCTCCGCGATTGCCGCGGACCCGGCGGCCCACCAGTCGTCGGGGTCCTGCTCGTGCCGGCCGGGAGTACGACGGCTGGCCAGCGGACGCGCTCCGCGGCCCACGACCTCGCCGGTCTCCGTGAGCGCCACCGCGCGCGCGCCCTGGGTGCCGACGTCGAGACCGACCCACACCTCCCTCACCGCTCGGCGTTCCAGGACGAGGCGGCGTGGTCGCGGACCCGGAGGTAGCGCGCGTGCAGCTCGGCGTAGCGCTCGGCCTCGGCCCGCCGGGGCTCGAGGACGTCGGCGGGCACCACGTGCTCGGCGACGGCCTGCGCGTGGTCGCTGGCCGCTCCGGTGGCGACCAGCCCGGCGACGTACGCACCGCGGGCGCCGACCTCGTCGTCCGAGCAGCGCGTGACCGGGCTGTCCAGCAGGTCGGCGATCATCTGCGACCAGGCGTCGCTGCGCGCGCCGCCACCGGCCAGGCGCAGGGTCGTGGGCCGACCGTCGGCGGACTCGAGGCACTCGCGGACCGTGTGGGCCAGGCCCTCCACGACCGCGCGCGCGACGTCCTCGCGGGTGTGCTCGAGGCTCAGCCCGTGCAGGCTCCCGCGGGCGTGGTGGTCGAGGAACGGCGCCCGCTCGCCGGCGGGGGAGAGGTAGGGCAGGAAGACCAGTCCGTGGGCGCCGGGCTCGCTGTGCGTCGCGGCACCGACGACGTCGGCGGCGGACCCGAGGCCGGTCACGGTGCCGGTCCAGTCGAGCACCCCGGTCCCGGCGGCGGTCGGCATGACGCGCAGGTCGTGCCCGGGGACTCCTGAGCGCAGCCGGAGCCCGGCCTCGGGGCCGGTCACGGGGTGACCGGCGTCGATGACCGTGCTCGTGCACAACGTGGTGCCGAGGATGGCGCACGCCTCCCCGACGGGCAGCGCCCCGGCGCCGAGCGTCGTCGACGCCACGTCGTAGGGCGCCATCACGACCCGGGCGTCCGGGTCGAGGCCGAGCGAGACCGCGACCGCGGCGGACACCGAGGCGGCCCGGTCGTCCTCGGCCAGGGGGCCGGGGTAGAGGTGGCGCGCCCAGGACAGGTCGAAGAGCTCGAAGAGGTCCTCGCCCCAGACGTTCTCCCCGGCGGGCAGGAACGGTGCCGAGGCGTCACTCGAGTCGATGGCGACCCGGCCGGTCAGGCCGGCGTGGACCCACCCTCCGCAGGACAGCACCGCCGTGGCGTGCTCGAGGCGCGCGGGCTCGTGCTCGGCGCACCAGGCCAGCAGCGCGTTGGACAGTCCGGGGAAGGTCATCGACCCCGAGCGCTCGAAACCGGTGCGCAGCGCGCCGCTCTGCTGCCAGCGCGCCACCTGCTCGCCGCCGCGGGCGTCATTCCAGAGCATGGCGGTGCCGGTGGGCTCGCCGGACGAGTCGACCAGCCAGCAGCCGTCGCCCTGGGCGGTGACCGAGACCAGGCCGACGCCGCGACCAAGGGACTGGGCGGTCTCGCCGATCGCCTCGTGCACGAGACGGCGCACTTCCTCCATGTCCTGCTCGCTGTGACCCGGGCGGGGTCTGGCCACGGCACAGGTACGCCGGGCGACGGCCTGCTCGCGGCCGTCGTCGTCGTACCCGACGGCCTTGATCACGCTGGTGCCGACGTCGACGCTGATCGCCTTCATCTCGCTCATCCCCTCCCGTGGCTGGCCCGCGACTGCCGCGCGACCGAGTCGACGCCGACCGCCAGCAGCAGCACCGCCCCGGTCACCATGAAGCGGAACGACGAGTCGAGGTTGAGCAGGGTCAGCCCGCTGGAGATCGACTGGATCACCAGCACCCCGAGCAGGGCGGCGAACGCGGTGCCGCGACCGCCGAAGAGCGAGGTGCCCCCGATCACGGCCGCGGCGATGGCGTTGAGGTTCACGTCGCCGGTGCCGGTGCTCTGGTTGGCCGCGGCCAGCCGCGACGCGGCGAGGACCCCGCCGAGCGCGGCGAGCGTCGAGCAGGTGACGAACGCGCCGACGTAGACGCGGTTGACGTTGATGCCGGCGCGGCGCGCGGCCTCGACGTTGCCGCCGACGGCGAAGAGGAACGTGCCGTACTTGGTGCGGGTGAGGACGTAGTGCACGACCAGCACCAGGACGACGAAGAGCACGAACATCCAGCCGATGCCGCGCGCCTGCCCGAGGTACCAGACGGCGAAGAGCAGGCCGACGAGCACGCAGCCCCGAGCCGGATCAGCAGTGCCGTCGTCGGGGTCGCGCTCAGGCCGGCCGCGGTGCGCTCGCGGGCCCGGCCCAGGCCGGTCGACGAGCAGCGCACCGGCGGTCGACGACGGCGAGGACGTAGGAGAGCCACGCCGGCACGAAGGCCAGCTGGGCGAAGGTGACCAGCCCGGAGTCGAAGGGCAGGTTGATCGAGCCGATGCCGCGCAGCACGTAGAGCTGGAGGCCGAGGAACCCGAGGAGGCCGGCCAGGGTGATCACGAAGCTGGGGATGCCGAACCGGGTGAAGACTGGACCCGTAGAACGAGCCCGATCACGGTGCCGAGGGCGATCGCGGCCACGAGGGCGACCAGGACCGGCAGGCTCTTGGAGACGAAGAGCACCGCCAGGGTCGCGCTGGACAGCCCGCTCACCGAACCGACCGAGAGGTCGATCTGGCCGACGAGCAGGACGCACGACGATGCCGAGGGCGATCACGCCGACGGGCGCGCACTCGAGCAGCAGGTTGACCAGGTTGGTGCTGGAGAGGAACACCGGGTTGAGGACCTGGAGCACGGCCGAGATCACGACCAGGCCGAGGACGACCGGGACCAGCCCGAGGTCGCCGGAGCGGAGCCGGTCCACGAAGCGGTGGAAGGAGTCGCGCAGCCCGGCGGACTCCGTGATCCGCTCGTCCTGACGGTCCGTGGGACGGGCGGGGGGCGCCGCGCTGCTCGTCGACTGGTCGGTGCTCATCGCGGTGCTCCCTCGGTGCTGGTGCTGGTGCTGGTCCCGGTGCCGGCGTGCGCCCGGCTGCGTGACGCCGTACGCCGGGTGACGGCGTTGTCGGCGGCGCCGGTGATCGCGGCGATGATCTCCTCGACGGAGGTCTCCCCGACGCGTCGAAGGTGCCGTTGTTGCGGCCCAGGCGCAGCACGGCGACGCGGTCGGCGACGGCCTGCACGTCCTCCATGTTGTGGCTGATCATGATCACGCCGTGCCCGTTCTCGCGCAGTCGCTCGACGAGGTTGAGCACCTCGGCGGTCTGGGCCACGCCGAGCGCGGCGGTCGGCTCGTCGAGGATGATCGACCTTGGGGTCGCCGAGCAGCGAGCGGGCGATGGCCACGGTCTGCCGCTGGCCGCCGGACAGCGCCGCGACCGGGACGCGCACGGTGGGGATCTTGGCCGAGAGCTGGCGCAGCAGCTCCCACGAGCGGACCTCCATCTGCACGTCGTCCAGGCGTAGCCGGCGCAGCTCCTGCGCCCAGGAACAGGTTCTGCACCACGTTCAGGTTCTCGCAGAGGGCGAGGTCCTGGAAGACGGTCGCGATGCCCAGCGCATGGGCGTCGGCGGGTGAGGTGATGCGCACCTGGCGGCCCTCGAAGGCGATGGTGCCCGAGTCGGCGGCGTGCACCCCGGAGAGCACCTTGACCAGGGTCGACTTGCCGGCGCCGTTGTCGCCGACGATCGGCGACGACCTCGCCGGCGCCGACGTCGAGGTCGACGTCGGTGAGGGCGGCGACCGCCCCGAAGGACTTGCTGATGCCGCGCAGGGAGAGCACCGGTTCACCGGAGACGGGCGAGTCGGCGCCCGCGGCCGGTGCGGTGGCGGTCACGAGATGCCGAGCTTCTTGCACGGAGCGGCGTACGCGCCGGTGCACACGTCGTCAGCCGTGAAGGGCGCCGTCGGCGCCCGAAGATCACCTCGGCGACGTTGTCCTGGGTGACGACCGTCGGCTCGAAGAGCTGCGACGGCGTGTCGAACAGCGTCGTCTCGCCGTCGGGCGCCGTCGCCGTTGACGAAGCCCCACGCGACCTCGGCGGCGGCCTCGGCGACGGTCTTGATCGGCTTGGAGATGGTGTTGTACTGGTCGCCGGCGATGATCCGCTGGATCGCCGCGAGCTCGGCGTCGTTGCCGGTGACCGGCGGGACCGGGGCTCCCGCGGCCTTGAACGCCGCGATGGTGCCGCCGCCGGTGCCGTCGTTGGCGGCGACGACGCCGGCGATCTCGCCGCGGTACTTGCGTGATCTGGCCGCCCGCCCACTGCTGGGCCTTGTCGGGCGCCCAGTCCGGGGTGTCGTACTCGGCGAGCAGCTCGTAGTCGCTCGTCGTCGACCACGCTGTGCACGCCGTCCTTGATCAGCCCGGCGGCGGCGTCGGTGGGCGAGCCGTTGACCTGGAGGATGCCGCCCTTGGCGCCGGTCTCGTCGAGGTGGTCGACCAGCGACTGGGCGATGGAGGCGCCGATCGCCTCGTTGTCGAAGGAGACGTAGTAGTCGGCCGGCTTGTCCGGGATCGGGCGGTCGTAGGCGATGACCGGGCACGCCCTGGGACTGCGCGGTCTGCACGATCGTGGCGGCCGCCGCGGAGTCGACCGGGTCGAGCACGATCGACGCTCGACGCCCTGGGCGAGCGCGGAGTTGGCCTGCTGCTGCTGCTTGGCGGCGTCGGTGTCGGCGTTCTGGTAGATCACCTCGCAGCCCGGGCAGAGCTCGCCCATCTTGGCGTTGAACAGCGGTGCGTCGTACAGCTCGTAGCGGGTCGAGGCGAGGTCGGGCATCAGGAAGGCGACCTTGGCCGAGCCGGGGTCGCTGGCGCCGCTGCCGCCACCTGAACCCGAGGTGCTCGGGTCGGCGCAGCCGGCCAGGACGGAGGTGGAGAGGATCAGGGCTGCTGCGGCGGTGGCCGGGCGCAGGGGCTTCGACATCGGGGACTCCTCGGTCTCGGTCGTTCGTGTGATGCACAGCACAAGTCAGGTGTGATGTCATCGTCAATATCCCCACGCAACGTCTCAACGACCCCGCTGGAAGGACCCTCATGGATGTGACGTCCGCGCTGAGATCCGAGCGTCCCGGGCGCGTGAGACCGCGATTGGAAGCGCCATGGCCGCTCTGTGCGATCACACACGACGTCACATCCGACGCAGGCCGGTTGATGGGAGTCTCCCGATGACCTCGCCGGTCGAGCGGCCGGTCGCCCGACGCGACCAGATCCGGGCCCGGGTCGCCGACGACGGCTTCGTCCGGATCGACCTGCTCGCGGCCGAGCTCGGCGTCAGCCCGATGACGATCCGCCGCGACCTCGACGACCTGCAGGGCCACGGCTGGCTGCGCAAGGTGCGCGGCGGCGCGACGGCGGTGCCGTCCTCGATGTACCACGGCGACGTGCGGCACCGCCTCGAGACGATGCAGGAGGCAAAGCAGGCCCTGGCCCGCGAGGCGCTGCGCCACATCGAGCCGGGGCAGTCGGTGATGCTCGACGAGTCGACCACCGCGCTCGCGCTGGCCGAGGTGCTCACCGAGCGGGCCCCTCTGACCGTGATCACCAACTTCCTGGCCCTCGTGAACCGGCTGGCCGACGAGCCCGGCATCGACCTGATCTCGCTGGGCGGCGCCTACTTCCCGGCCTACGACGCGTTCCTCGGCCTGCGCACCGTCGACGCCATCGCCACCCTGCGCGCCGACGTGCTGGTGTCCTCGACGACGGCCGTGCCCCGCGGCCAGTGCTACCACCAGTCGCAGGAGACGGTGGCGGTCAAGCGGGCCCTGATGGACGCCGCCGAGACGTCGATCCTGCTGGTCGACCACACCAAGTTCACCAAGCGTGGCCTGCACCAGCTGGCCCCGCTCACGGCGTTCGATCACGTCGTCGTCGACGACGGGCTCGCGCCCGAGGACGAGCGGTGGATGCGCCAGCACCAGGTGCCGCTCACGGTGGTGCGGCGGCCAGCAGCCGCGGGGTAGCCATGTCGGCCGCGGGTCAGTGAACGTCAGGGCGTCCCACGCCTGCGGTCTCGCACCCACACCGTCCAGTGCACCAAGGCCGACTTCGGGAGCGCTGACCGACGGTTCTTGTCGTCAGGGCGCCCAAATCGTTGCGATTGATGCAATGGGAACGAACTTCGATCGTCCTGGTCAAGGGCACGCAGCTGGACGCGTTCATCGCGGGCGACGACGCCGCGGCAGAGATGACCCTCGCGACGTTCCTGGACGGCCTCGACCTCCGCACGCTCGACGCGGGACCGCTCGAGGCGGCCCAGCTCCTCGAGTCGGCCGGCCTGCCGCTGTTGGGGCTGGCCCGTAACGGGGCCGGCTTCGAGCTCGCCCCGGGCGCCGAGGTCCGCTGAAGTCTGGGCGCAGGTCGGCCTCAGTCGTCGCGGCCGGCGCCGCGCGCGGGCACGACCGGCAGGAAGCCGGGCTCGCCGTACCCGGCGTCGGCGTACGCGGCCGTGACGGCCCGCTCGACGGTGTGGCGGTCGGCCGCGCCGACCAGGGCGACGACCGAGCCACCGAACCCGCCACCGGTCATCCGGGCGCCGAGCGCGCCGGCGGCGACCGCCGTCTCGACGGCGAGGTCGACCTCGGGCACCGAGTTCTCGAAGTCGTCGCGCATCGAGGCGTGCGAGGCGGTCAGGACGGGGCCGACCTCGCGGTAGCGGCCGGCCTCGACGAGGTCGACGACCTCGAGCACGCGGGCGTTCTCCGTGACCACGTGGCGGGCGCGCTGCTGGGCCTCGGGGTCGTCGTCGAGCTCGGCCAACCGCTCACTCCCGTCCAGCTCGCGCAGCAGCGCGACGCCGAGCCGCGACGCGGCGCGCTCGCAGGCCTCGCGCCGCGAGCCGTAGGCGCCGTCGGTGAGCGCGTGGGCCGCGCGGGTGTCGATGACGAGCAGCTCGAGGCCGGCGCCGGCGAGGTCGCACGACACCAGCCGGGTGGTCTCGGCGCGGGCGTCGATGAAGGTCAGGTGGTCGGCGACCGAGGCCAGGGACGCGGTCTGGTCGAGCAGGCCGGTGGGCGCTCCGACGTACTCGTTCTCGGCGCGCTGGATGATCCGGGCCAGCTCCGGCACCGGGACGGCGATCCCGGCGAGGCCGGTCAGGGCCAGCGCGACCGCGCACTCCAGCGAGTGCGACGACGACAGGCCGGCCCCCAGTGGCACGTCGCTGGTGATCTCGAGGTCGGCTCCCGGCACCGCGTGACCGGCCTGGGACAGCGACCACGCCACCCCGGCGACGTAGGCGCCCCAGCCGTCGATCTCGCCCCGCGCGCCCGGCAGCACGACCTCGACCGGCTCCGGCGCCCCGACCGAGACGGCGCGGAGGACGCCGTCGGCGCGCCGGCGTGCACGCACCGACGTACGGCGGGGCAGGGCGCAGGGCAGCGCGAAGCCACCGTTGTAGTCGGTGTGGTCGCCGATCAGGTTGACCCGGCCCGGCGCCGACCACGTGCCCTCACTGACAGCACCGGCCATCAGACCGCCTCCTGCGGCAGCTCGCCCGCCTTCACGATCGCGACGAGCTCGGCGACCGACGCGGCCACCATCGTCGGGCGGTAGGGGAACAGCTCGACCTCCTTGGCCTTGGTCGACCCGCTGAGCACGAGCACCGAGCGGAGACCGGACTCCAGGCCCGCCTTGACGTCGGTGTCCATCCGGTCGCCGACCATCACGGTGGTCTCCGAGTGCGCCTCGAGCTGGTTGAGCGCGCTGCGCATCATCAGCGGGTTGGGCTTGCCGACGTAGTAGGGCTCGCGCCCGGTCGCGGCGGTGATCAGCGCCGCGACGGAGCCGGTCGCGGGCAGCTTGCCCTCCGGGCTCGGGCCGCTGACGTCGGGGTTGGTCGCGATGAAGCGGGCGCCCTTCTCGATGAGCCGGATCGCGCGGGTGATCGCCTCGAAGGAGTAGGTCCGGGTCTCGCCGAGCACGACGTAGTCGGGGTCGCGGTCGGTCATCACGTAGCCGATGTCGTGCAGCGCCGTGGTCAGGCCCGCCTCGCCCACGACGAACGCCGAGGCACTCGGCCGCTGCTCGGCGAGGAACTGGGCGGTGGCCATCGCGGAGGTCCAGATCCGCTCCTCGGGCACGTCGATGCCGCTCGCCGAGAGTCGCGCGCGCAGGTCACGCGGGGTGTAGATGGAGTTGTTGGTCAGCACCATGTACTCGACGCCGGACTCCTTCAGCGCCGCGACGAAGTCGGCCGCGCCGTCGATCGCGTGCTCCTCGTGGACGAGCACGCCGTCCATGTCGGTCAGCCAGGTCGTGATGTCACGACTCGGGCTGGGGATCGTCTCAGCGGACTTCTTCGAGGAGGCCATGGGTCGATCCTGCCGTAGTCCGGCGGGTCGGCCGCAACTCAGCGGCGCAGCAGCCGACCGCCGACGCGGAACGTCTCGTCGTCGTCTCGCGGCGTGCCGCGACAGGAGTACGCCGGGTCGGGCCGGCGGCACACGAACCGGTCCGAGGCGTTGACCAGCACGACCAGCACCTGCGCCTCGCCGGGGAACCGCGTCGTGATCGCGCCCGTCGTGCCGGCACCGGCGCCGGCGCCGGTGCCGCTGCCGTCGCGGTCGAGGGCCACGCGCCGCAGCACGTCGCCCGTGCCGGTGCGGATGACGACGTACGCCGCCGGGCTGGTGCGGGCCGGCGGCCCCACGACCCGGACGCGCAACCGGTAGCGGCCCCTGCCCAGCGACGCCTCCGCCGAGCGGCGCGGCGACAGGGCGACGACCCGGCTGGCCAGGTGGTCGACCCGCACCCGGGCGCCCGCCCGGCGTCCGCGGGCTCCGTCGGGACTCAGCAGGCGCCGCTCGCTCACCTGGGGCCGCGGCCAGGCCTCGCCCTCGTCGTACTCCTGCGCCCGGGCGACGTTGGACGCCACGTAGCGGGCGAAGACCGACGTCAGTCCGCCGTGGTCGGCCAGCACGGTCGCGAGCGCCTTCGTGGAGTACTCGTGCGGTGCACCCTCGTAGGCGCCGGCCCGCTCCCACACGCGACGCACGACGCCGTCACCGTGACGCTCGGCCAGGTACTCCCAGAACGGCCAGGCGCCGTAGTGGCTGAAGCCGGTCGCCTCGAAGGCGTCCAAGGGCAACCACGGTCGCGCGACCTGGCCGTAGGGCAGGTAGCGACGGTTGTCGTCGGCGCCACCGACGAGACGCTCCTCCATCCAGGTCGCCGTCGACTCCTGCAGCCACGGGTCCGCGCGCACGTCGTAGGCGAACTGGACGGCGTGGAACAGCTCGTGCGCCGCGGTCACCCGCAGGCTGAGTCCGGGGCGGGTGCCGAACTGATCGCGGGAGAAGTCGTCGTCGAGCACGCAGTACGCCGTGGTGACCGACCGCGAGCCGGTCCGGGAGCCCGCGCGGACCCCCTGTCGCCGCTCGGGCGCGCAGTAGCCGTAGAGCCCGCGCGCACCCACGTCGGCGAGGTAGACGTCGAGGCGACGGTCGCCGCCCCGCGTCCCGTCGTTGCGCGGCGCGCGGTAGCCGAGCTGGTCGACCTGCTGGCGCAGGACCCGCCGCGCGAGCCGCAGCGTCGTGCGCACCCAGGCGCGGTCGTCGGGTGCGTCGGCCGTACGGCGGACGAAGTGCACGCAGACGCGTCCCCCGCAGAGCCGCGTCGCGGGCGCGGCGTAGCCGTCGCCGCGGGCGTCGCGCAGGCCCTCGGTCGGGCGGGCCAGGAGCCGCTCCGCCTCGTCGGCGGCGACCGGGTCCTCGCGCTGCAGGCGCGGGAGCTGGCGGTAGAGAGCTCGCAGCGCCAGGCTCGCGTCGGTGCCCGGCTGTGGCACTCCGCTCAGCGCGGTACGGGCACGGGCCAGGGCCTGCGCCGGGTCGCCGTCGCGACCGCCGGCGGCGTACGCCGGTGGGAGCGCGAGCAGGCTGCCCGTGAGGGCGAGGCACAGGAGCGCCAGGAGGGTTCTGGGCAGACTTCTGGGCAGGGGAGGACGCATGGAGGCCTGGGGGAAGGTAGGCGACGGGGAGCGCCCCTGAGGCTGCCCGAGGTGCGGGCCGTGGCGGCGCAGGCGCGCTCAGGCGCCGCCGGAGATCTTCTCGATCAGCGCCGTGGTCGAGATCGCCGGCGTACGCGGCAGGTAGACGACCTCGCACACGTCACGGAACTCGTCGAAGCGCCCTGCCCAGTCGTCGCCCATCACCAGGACGTCGGCGCCGTGCTCGACCAGGTAGTCGCGCTTGAGCTCGAGGCTCTCCTCGACGAACACCGCGTCGACGTAGCGCAGCGCGGCGACGATCGCGAGCCGCTCGTCCTGGCTGAAGACCGGCGCACGGCCCTTCTTGGACAGGTTCAGCGCGTCGGCGGAGACCCCGACGACGAGCCGGTCGCCCAGGGCCGCCGCGCGCTCGATGACGCGCAGGTGACCGACGTGGAAGACGTCGAAGGTGCCGAAGGTGAGCACGGTGCGCGGGCGGGTCTGCTTCTCGGGCTGGTCAGGCATCGGGCGATCATCGCAGAGGTCGGCCCGGGGCCCGGCGTCCGCCACCCGCGTGGCAGGAGAGGATAGGACCATGAGCGTGCCCTTCATCAGCACCGATCCCGCGGCCGACGAGGCCCGCGCGTCGGGGCTGCGCCGGATGCGGCTGGTCGCGCTCTCGCTGCTGGTCCTCGCCGCCGTCGTCTACGCGTTCACCCGCGACCAGGACGGGGTGCTGGGCTTCGTCAACGCCGGGGCGGAGGCCTCGATGGTCGGTGCGATCGCGGACTGGTTCGCGGTGAGTGCGCTGTTCCGCCACCCCCTGGGCCTGCCGATCCCGCACACGGCGCTGATCCCGCGGCGCAAGGACGACCTCGGCAAGGGGCTCGAGGAGTTCGTCGGGGAGAACTTCCTGCAGGAGGGGGTGATCCGTGAGCGGATCGGCTCCGCGCGCATCGGCGAGCGGGTCGGCGTCTGGCTGGCCGAGCCCGCGCACGCGCAGCGGGTCGTCGACGAGGCCGCCGAGGTCGCCGCGATCGGGCTCTCGAAGGTGCGCGACGAGCACATCGCCAGCCTCGTCAACGACGCCCTCGTACCCCGCTTCCACGAGGAGCCGATCTCCCCGCTGCTCGGCGGGCTGCTCGGCGAGGTGCT
Source organism: uncultured Actinomycetota bacterium (assembly GCA_963714475.1). Taxonomy (GTDB): domain Bacteria; phylum Actinomycetota; class Actinomycetes; order Propionibacteriales; family Nocardioidaceae; genus Nocardioides. The sequence continues at coordinate 297,665 of CAVQOP010000001.1, read as the reverse complement.
CGCGGACCGGGTGCACGCCGGGCTGGTCGACCTCGCCGTCGCCGAGCTGCACGACTGGCTCGTCGAGAACCCCGAGACCGTCATCGCCGTGCTCGAGGAGCGGGCCCCGTGGTGGGCCCCGGCGAAGGTCAACGAGCGGGTCGTGACCCTGGCCCACCGCGAGATGGTCCGCTGGGTCGCCGACATCCGTGACGACCCCTACCACCGTGCGCGCTACGCCCTGGACCAGATGCTGGCCCGCCTCGCCGACGACCTGCTCGTCGAGGACTCCGACACCGTCAAGCGCGCCGAGGCGCTCAAGGACCGCCTGCTCGAGCACCCGGCGGTCATCTCGACGGCGATCTCGGTGTGGGACGCGCTGCGCCGCGCGCTGACCGGCTCGCTCGCCGACCCCCAGGGAGCGGTGCGGACCCGGCTGCTGACCGAGGTCGAGCGGTTCGCCGAGCGGCTGCGCACCGAGGAGGCGCTGCGGGCCAGGATCGACGGGTACGCCGCGGACGCGGTGGTCTTCGCCGTCAGCCGCTACGGCAGCGAGATCACCAGCGTCATCACCCAGACCATCCAGCGCTGGGACGGTGAGGAGGCCTCGCGGCGCATCGAGCTGCACGTCGGGCGCGACCTGCAGTTCATCCGGATCAACGGCACCATCGTCGGCGGTCTCGTCGGCGTCGCGATCCACACGCTCTCGGTGCTCGCCCCATGACGCTCGGAGAGGAACCCATGACCGACGAGACGGGCGAGGTGTTCGACGTACCGATCCGTGACGAGGTGATCCGGCTCGGGCAGTTCCTCAAGCTCGCCAACCTCGTCGAGTCCGGCGCCCAGGCCAAGCCGCTCATCGTCGCGGGCAAGGTCAGCGTCGACGGCGAGGTCGAGACCCGCCGCGGCCGTCAGCTGCACCGCGGCAGCGTGGTCAGCCTCGAGGGCGGCGGGTCGGCGCGCGTCGTCGACGCGGAGTCGTTCGACGACGGCCTGCCCTGGTAGCCGAAGTGCCACCTTTTGTCAGCCGAGAACCGTGTTTCGGTTGACAAAAGGTGGCACCTCGGCGGCGGGTCAGCTGACGGAGACGAGGTCCACGACGAAGATCAGGGTCTCGCCGGGCTTGATCACGCCACCGGCGCCACGGTCGCCGTAGCCGAGGTGGGGCGGGATGACGAGCTGGCGGCGTCCGCCGACCTTCATGCCCTGCACGCCCTGGTCCCAGCCGGAGATGACCTGGCCGGAGCCGAGGCCGAAGCGCAGCGGCGTACCGCGGTTGTACGAGGCGTCGAACTCCTCGCCGGTGGAGTGCGCGACGCCGACGTAGTGCACCTCGACGGTGTGGCCGGCCGCGGCCTCGGCGCCGTCACCCTCGGTGAGGTCGGTGACCTGGAGGTCGGCGGGCGGGTCGAAGTCGGGGAAGTCGATCTCGGGCTTGTCCATGGCGACCAGCGTAGGGGGCGCCCTCACCCCAGCAGGGCCCCGGCCCAGGCCAGCGTCGGCGCCGATCCGAAGAACCCCGGCAGACCCCCCGTGTGCACGAGCACGGTGCGCTCGCCGGGGCCGATGTCGCCGTCGGCCACCGCCGCGACGAGCCCGGCCAGCGCGCGCCCGGTGTAGATCGGGTCCAGGACGATCCCCTCGGTGCGGGCCGCGAGCAGGAGCGCCCGCTGCGCCCCGGGTGCCAGCGAGGAGTACCCCTCGCCCACCTGGTCGGCGCGCAGCCGCAGGGCGCGCACCGGCTCGTCGAGGCCGTCCTCGACCAGCAGGGCCGAGGTCAGCGCCGCCCATCGCGCCAGCGGGTCCGGTGTCGCACCGGTGTCGACGCCGAGCACGCGTTCCGCCCCCAACGAGGCGACCAGCCCCGCGGCGGTGCCGGCCGAGCCGACGGCGACCACGACGTGGCGTACGTCGGGCACCTCGGCGAGGATCTCGTCCCCGGCGTCGCGGTAGGCCGCCGCCCCGCTGGCGTTGGACCCGCCGTAGGGGATCTGCGCGGCGACGGTGCCCTCCGCGCCGAGCTCCGCGACCCGCGCCGCCGCGCGCTCGTCCAGCTCGGCGGCGGACACGTCGCCGCACCAGTGCAGCCGGGCACCGAAGAGCGCGTCGAGGGCCAGGTTGCCCGAGACCGCTCCATCGCTCGGGGCGTCACCGGCCAGGACGAGCTCGACGTCGAGCCCCAGCCGCGCGCCCGCGGCCGCGGTGAGGCGCGCATGGTTGCTCTGGGCGGCGCCCGTGGTGACCAGCGTCGTCGCGCCCGCCGCGATCGCGTCGGCGCAGGTGCGCTCGAGCTTGCGGGCCTTGTTGCCGCCGCCCCCCAGGCCCAGCAGGTCGTCACGCTTGACGAGCAGCGCGTCCGGCTCCATCCCGATCGCGGCGGCCAGGCGGGGGGCGGACTCGACGGGGGTGGGCAGCGTGCTCAGACGCAGGGGCGCGGTCACCGCCCTAGTCTGAGGCCATGACCGACAGGGCGGTACTGGTGACCGGCTCCTCGCGGGGCGTGGGACGAGCAGTGGCTCGGCGGTTCGCGGCCGCCGGCGACCGGGTCGCGGTGCACCACCGCGACTCCGCGGACCTCGCCGAGGAGCTCCGGGCCTCGCTGCCCGGCACCGGCCACGTCGTGGTCCGTGGTGACCTCGGCGAGCCCGACGAGGTGCGCGCCCTCGTCGACACCGCCGCGGCCGAGCTCGGAGGGCTGGACGTCCTGGTCAACAACGCGGGCGTCTTCGGTGCCGTCGGCGAGGGCCACCCCGTGCTGGACGCGACCTACGAGGAGTGGCAGCAGCGCTGGCGGCGCACCTTCGAGGTCAACCTCTTCGGCGCGGCGAACGCCGCCTGGGCCGCGGTGCGGCACTTCGGCGAGTCCGGCGGGCGGATCGTCAACGTCTCCTCGCGCGGCGCCTACCGCGGCGAGCCCGAGCAACCGGCGTACGGCGCCAGCAAGGCCGCGATGAACGCCATGGGCCAGTCGCTGGCCGTCGCCCTGGCGCCGTACGGCGTCACGGTCGCCTCGGTCGCGCCGGGCTTCGTGGAGACCGACATGACCAATGAGCACCTCAAGGGCGAGCGCGGCGCCGCGATCCGCGCGCAGAGCCCCTTCGACCGCGTCGCGACCCCGGACGAGGTCGCCGCGGCCGTGCACTGGCTCGCCTCGCCCGACGCCGTCTGGGCCTCGGGCGCGGTGCTCGACCTCAACGGCGCCTCGCACCTACGCTAGGCGCACCGTCCCCGGGGAGGAGAAGCCATGTCGTTCCAGGCCTACCTCGACAAGGCCGAGGAGAAGACCGGTCTCACCCCGCAGCAGATCGTCGACCAGGCCCGCGAACGGGGTCACGGCGCCGACACCTCGGCCGCCGAGATCCTCGCCTGGCTCGCTGCCGACCTCGGCCTCGGGCGCGGGCACGGGATGGCGCTGGTCCACGTGATCCGGAACGGTCCGCGCATCAGCGAGAAGCACGTCGGCTCAGCGGGAAGCCACCGCGACGAGAGCGACGTCCTGCGTCTCGACGGCATCGCCGCCCGGTCCCGGCAGGCCTGATCGCGGTGTCGCTTCCCCGCTCGTACCCCTGCGACACCTACACCGGCGAGGGCGGTGAGACGACCGCCTGGCTGCGGCGCGACGACACCGCACCGGACATCGCCCACGCCGGTGGCGGCACCTGTGAGTACCTCGCGACCGGCGATCAGACGGCCGGCCGCTTCGGCCTCTACCGGTGGACCTTCGGAGAGTCCGAGTCCGGCCCGGACCCGCACTTCCACCGCTCGATCTCCGAGCAGTTCTACGTCCTGTCCGGCGACGTGCGCCTCTACGACGGGCGCGGCTGGGTGACGGCCCGCTCGGGCGACTTCCTCCACGTCCCCGAGGGCGGCATCCACGGCTTCCGGGGTTCGGGCGGCGCCACGATGCTGCTCATGTTCGCCCCCGGCGGTCCCCGCGAGGACTACTTCGAGACCCTGGCGCGCGGTGAGGAGATGAGCGAGGAGGAGCGGTCGGCGTTCATGCTGCGCCACGACACGTTCTGGGTCTAGACGGACCGACCCGGCTCAGGTCTGGTTGACGTAGCTGTCGAGCTGGTCACGCTCGAAGGTCAGCTGGCCGATCTTGTGCTTGACCACGTCGCCGATCGAGACGATCCCGACCAGGGCGCCGTCGTCGACGACCGGCACGTGGCGGATCCGACGCTCGGTCATCGTCTGCATCAGCGCGTCGAGCTCGTCACCGGGGGCGCACGTCTCGACCGCCGTCGTCATGATCGCGCCGACGGTGTTGTTGACCACGGTGCCGTCGGCGTGCAGGTGCCGTACGACGTCGCGCTCACTGACGATGCCGTCGAGCGTGCTGCCGTCGGCGCTGACGATCAGCGCGCCCACGTTGTTCTCCGAGAGCAGCCCGAGCAGCTCGCGCACCCCGGCGTCCGGCCTCACCGTGAGAACAGCGCGCTGGTCCTTGGCCGAGAGGATGTCCGCGATCCGCATGTCGTGACCGTAGCGGCGTCCACGCGCCTTGACCAGGGTCGATCGTCGTCGCGCCCATGGGATTGACTGGAGCGCATGACCGACCAGCCGTGGTGGCGCTCCGCCGTCGTCTACCAGATCTACCCCCGCAGCTTCGCCGACGGCGACGGCGACGGGATCGGGGACCTCCCGGGCGCTCTCGAGCACCTCGACCACCTCACCGACCTGGGCGTCGACGTCGTCTGGCTCTCCCCGGTCTACCGCTCGCCGATGGACGACAACGGCTACGACATCAGCGACTACCAGTCCGTCGACCCGCTGTTCGGCACCCTCGAGGACCTCGACGCCCTCGTCGAGGGCCTCCACGAGCGTGGCATCCGGCTGATCATGGACCTCGTGGTCAACCACACCTCCGACGACCACGCCTGGTTCACCGGCTCCCGCGGCTCGCGGACCGGCGAGACGGCCGACTACTACGTCTGGCGCGACCCCCGGCCCGGCCACGTCGGCGGCGAGCCGGGTGCCGAGCCGACCAACTGGGAGTCGTTCTTCTCCGGGCCGGCCTGGACCTGGGTGCCCGAGCGCGAGCAGTACTACCTCCACCTGTTCTCGACCAGGCAGCCCGACCTGAACTGGGAGAACGCCGAGGTCCGCGAGGCCGTCTTCGCGATGATGCGCTGGTGGCTCGACCGTGGGATCGACGGGTTCCGGATGGACGTGGTCAACCTGATCTCGAAGGACCAGGCCTTCCCCGACGGCGAGGTCGGCCCGAGCGGGTACGGCGACGGGTCGCCGTACTTCGTGCACGGCCCGCGGCTGCGGGAGCACCTCGCCGCGATGCAGGCCGAGGTCTTCGCCGCACGTCCCGGCACCTACCTGACGGTGGGCGAGATGCCGATGGTGACGACCGAGCAGGCGGCGGCGCTGACCGACGTGGACGACGGCGTCGTCTCGATGGTCTTCCAGTTCGAGCACATGGAGCTCGACGCCGGGACCTCCAAGTGGGACCTGCGCCCGCTGCACCTGCCCGACCTCAAGGCATCGATGGCCCGCTGGCAGGAGGCGCTCGGCGAGCGCGGCTGGAACAGCCTGTACTGGGACAACCACGACCAGGCCCGCGCGGTGTCCCGCTTCGGCGACGACGCACGGTGGTGGCGGGAGTCCGCGACCCTGCTGGCCACCGTGCTGCACCTGCACCGGGGCACGCCCTACGTCTACCAGGGCGAGGAGATCGGCATGACCAACGCGCCCTTCGCCCGCCTCGAGGACTACCGCGACATCGAGTCGCTGCAGCATCACCGCTCCGCGCTCGAGCGTGGCGAGGACCCCGGGACCGTGCTCGCCGCGCTGCGGCAGCGCAGCCGCGACCACGCGCGGACGCCGGTGCAGTGGACCGACGACCGGGCCACCGCCGGGTTCACGACCGGCGAGCCGTGGATCGCGGTCAACCCGAGCACGACCTGGCTCAACGTCGAGGCCCAGCGCGACGACGCGGGGTCCGTGCTGGCGCACTACCGCCGGCTGATCGCCCTGCGCCACGACGAGCCGTGCGTCGTCGAGGGCGACTTCACCCTGCTGCACCCCGATCACGAGCGGCTGTGGGCGTTCGTGCGCTCCCACCACGACGGCCGGGCCGCCACGCGGCTGAGCGTCTGGGCGAACCTCTCCGGTGAGCCGCTCGAGATCACCCTCGAGCCCGAGGACCTCGCGGCCGCGCTGGTCCTCGGCAACTACCCGGACCCTCCCGACCCGGCGCCCGGCTCCGCCGCGCCCGGCGGCGTCGTGGTGCTGCGGCCCTGGGAGGCGTGGGTGCTGCGCAGCTCGAGCTAGTCCTCGTCGACCTCGGGCTCGACCGGACGCCGCCGTGAGTTCAGGTCCGACACCGTGCCGCCCGTGCCGCGCCCGGTCGTCGGCCAGTCCGCGTCGTCGTCGGAGCGGTCGGGGGAGGAGCCGAGGAAGGACAGGGCGGCGTCGTGCAGGTGGCCGTTGGAGGCGAGCGCGCTGCCTCCCCACGGCCCGTCGGTGCCGTCGAGCGAGGTGAAGCGCCCTCCGGCCTCGCGCACGATCACGTCGAGCGCGGCCATGTCGTAGACCTCCAGCTCCGGCTCCGCGGCGAGGTCGACCGCACCCTCGGCGAGCAGCACGTAGGACCAGAAGTCGCCGTAGGCCCGGGTGCGCCAGACCTGGCGGGTCAGCGAGACCATGTCGTCGAGTCGTCCGCGCTCGTCCCACCCCGACAGCGAGGAGTAGGACAGGGAGGCGTCCTCGAGGCGGCGTACGTCGGAGACCTGGCAGGGCGAGGCCTTGAGCAGTGAGCGGCCCGTCCATGCGCCGTTGCCGTTCGAGGCCCACCAGCGCCGGTTCAGCTGGGGCGCGGAGACGACCCCGAGCACGACCTCGCCGTCGACGGCCAGCGAGATCAGCGTCGCCCAGACGGGCACGCCGCGCACGAAGTTCTTCGTGCCGTCGATCGGGTCGACGATCCAGCGTCGCGAGCTGTTGCCGGTCGAGCCCTGCTCCTCGCCGGTGACCGCGTCGCGCGAGCGCACCCGTGACAGCGTGCGGCGGATGCCCTCCTCGACGGCCTGGTCGGCGTCGGTGACGGGCGTGAGGTCGGGCTTGCTCATCACGTGCAGGTCGAGGGCCTTGAAGCGGGTCGTGGTCAGCGAGTCGGCGTCGTCGGCCAGCACGTGGGCCAGGCGCAGGTCGTCGGTGTAGTCGGTGGCCACGCCGTGCAGGCTAACCGCTCACCAGACCGGGGCGCTGCGCGCCGCCAGCAGTCGACGGAACGAGGTGACCCGCTCGGGGTCCAGCTCGCCCTCGGTGAGCCCGTCGTCGAGGCCGCACTCGGGCTCGCCCCCGCCGTGGGTGCAGCCGCGCGGGCAGGGTCCGGTGGCGGCGGCGAGGTCGGGGAAGGCCCCGATCAGGTCCTCGGGCGAGATGTGGGCCAGGCCGAAGGAGCGGATGCCGGGGGTGTCCACGATCCAGCCGCCCTCGGGCCCCGGCAGCGGCAGCATCAGCGCGGAGGTCGAGGTGTGCCGCCCCCTGCCGGTGACGAGGTTGACCCCGCCCACCTCGCGGTGCGCGTCGGGCACCAGAGCGTTGACCAGCGTCGACTTCCCGACCCCGCTGTGACCCAGCAGCACGCTGACGCGCCCGGCCAGCCGCTCGCGCAACGGCTCGAGGTCACCCTCGCGCTGGGTGACGACCCAGGCCACGCCGAGCGCCCGGTAGGTCGCGACCAGCTCGTCGGGCCCGGCGAGGTCGGCCTTGGTCAGGCACAGCAGCGGCTCCATGCCCTCGTCGTAGGCCGCCACCAGCGCGCGGTCGATCAACCCCGTGCGCGGTTCGGGGTCGGCCAGGGCGGTCACGACGACGAGCTGCTCGGCGTTGGCCACGAGCACCCGCTCGACCGGGTCGTCGTCGTCGGCCGTACGCCGCAGGGTCGAGGTGCGGGGCTGGACCTCGACGATCCGGGCCAGCGAGCCGTCCTCGCCGGAGGTGTCGCCGACGACCTTGACCCGGTCACCGACCACGACCGCCTTGCGACCGAGCGGCCGCGCGCGCATCGCGGTGACGACCGCGTCGCCGACCAGCACCGTCCACCGGCCCCGGTCGACGGTGACGACCAGGCCGAGCTCGGCGTCGTCGTAGGTCGGTCGGTCCTTCGTGCGCGGACGTGTACGCCGGCGCGGCCGGTCGTAGTGCTCGACGTCGTGCTCGCCGTAGCGACCCCGGACCGGGCTCACAGGACCGGGCTCACAGGACCGGGCTCACAGGAGCGGGCTCACACGAACAGCCCGGCCCAGAACGGCGCGAAGTCGGTGAAGGTCTTGCCGGTGGTCGCGACGTCCTCGACCAGGACGTCGTCGACGGCGGCGCCGACGATCACCCCGGCGTGCGCCATCCGGTGGTCGGCGTAGGTGTGGAAGAGCCCACCGTGCAGGCCACCGTGGGTGCCGCCCGGGCGCAGGCTCAGGCCGTCCGGGTGCTCCTCGACGTCGGCGCCGAGACCGCCGAGCTCGGCGGCCAGGGCGGCCAGCCGGTCCGTCTCGTGGGCCCTGATGTGGGCGATCCCGCGCAGGTGGCTGGGCGAGGAGGCCACCGCGCACAGTGCGGCGACGGCGGGCGCCAGCTCGCCGACGTCGTGCAGGTCGAGGTCGACCCCGGCCAGCTCGCCCGCGGGAGGCCCGGCGACGACGAGACCGGCGTCGGTCAGGTCGACCGAGCACCCCATCGCGGCCAGGATCCCGCGCAGCGCGTCGCCCGCCTGGGTCGTGGCCCGGGGCCAGTCGCGCACCGTGACGGTGCCTCCGGACACGGCGGCCAGCGCCAGGAACGGTGCGGCGTTGGACAGGTCGGGCTCGATCTCGCGGTCCAGCGCCGCGATCGGGCCCGGCGCGACGGCCCAGCGGTTGGCGTCCGCGTCGTCGACGGTGACGCCCTGCTCGCGGAGCATGGCGATCGTCATCTCGATGTGCGGCAGCGAGGGCACCGGCTTGCCGTCGTGACGTACGTCGACCCCCTGGTCGTAGCGTGCCCCGGCCAGGAGGAGGGACGAGACGAACTGCGAGGAGCCCGACGCGTCGAGGACCACGGTGCCGCCGCGCACCGACCCGGTCCCGTCGATGCGGAAGGGCAGTGCGCCCCGCCCGTCGTCGACGACGGCGACGCCGAGGGCACGCAGGGCGCCCAGCACCTCGCCGATCGGTCGGCTGCGCATGTGGGGATCGCCGTCGAAGGTCGTCGTCCCCGACGTGAGCGCCGCCACCGGGGGCACGAAGCGCATCACGGTGCCGGCCAGTCCGCAGTCGACGTCGACGTCGCGGCCTGCGCCACCGGCCTGCGCGGGCGTCACCGCCCAGTCGTCGCCGCCGGTCTCGACGACCGCGCCGAGGTCGCCCAGGGCCCGCGCCATCAGCAGGGTGTCGCGCGAGCGCAGCGCACGACGTACCACGCTGGGCCCGTCGGCCAGGCTCGCGAGCACCAGCGCCCGGTTGGTCAGCGACTTGCTCCCGGGCAGCGAGACGGTCGCGTGCACCGGACCCCGAGCCCTCGGAGCGGGCCAGGGGTCGGCCACGGACGGACTCACCGGGCTCAGCTGAGGTTCGCCTTGGCCAGCTTCGCCTCGAGCTTCGCGGTGCCGGCGAGGTTGCCGGCCTCGCGCCTGGCGTCCTTGGCCGCACGCTTGGCGCGCCAGGCCAGGCTCGGGTCGCCGTCGGTGTCACCGGCGGCGAGGATCAGGCCGCCGAGCGCGGCGAGGTTCTTGACGAAGTGCTGGGTCTGCACCTTCTTGGCCTCCGGGTCCTTCTGCTCCCAGAACCGGTGGCCGGCCAGCGTGGTCGGCACCAGCGAGCCGGCGAGCACGGCCGAGGACAGCCGCGGCATCCGGCCGGTGGCCAGGCTCGCGGCGGCGACGATCTGGATGCCGGCGTTGATCCGGACCAGGGTCGTCGCGTCCTGCGGGATCGGCGCCTGCGGCGCCGCCTTCTGGCCCAGGCCGACGAGCCGGTCGGCGACGGGCTGGGCCCGGTCGGCCGCGGCGCTGGTGTTGCGCAGCGCGTCGGCGGCACCGACGAAGAACATGGAGGCGAGGAGGGGACGGGCGACGAGACGGCTCAAGGACATGGGCCATTCCTACCCGATCTGCTCCGGTGATGCATCGCCCGACGGGTGGAGAGGGTCGTGCGGCCGAGTCGAACGCCTGTGCGGTGACTGTGCGGTGGCCGTGCGCCCGAGCGGCGTACGCCGCTAGGGTCGAGGTCATGTGCGGTCGCTACGCCTCCAGCCGTCGGCCGGAGGACCTCCTCGAGGAGTTCGACGTGGTCGACGACCGGGTCCGAGCGCCGCTGGAGCCCGACTTCAACGTCGCCCCGACCAAGGAGGTCTACGCCGTGCTCGAGCGCACGCCGCGCGACGGGGACACCCAGCGCCAGCTGCGCTCGCTGCGGTGGGGTCTCGTGCCGTCGTGGGCCAAGGACGCCTCGATCGGCAACCGCATGATCAACGCGCGGATGGAGACCGTCGCCGAGAAGCCGGCCTTCCGCAAGGCGTTCGCGGCACGGCGCTGCCTGCTGCCCGCGGACGGCTACTACGAGTGGTACGCCACCTCGGCCCTGACCAAGGCGGGCAAGCCCCGCAAGCAGCCGTACTTCATCCGTCCCGCCGGTGGGGGAGTGCTCGCCATGGCCGGGCTCTACGAGATCTGGCGCGATCGCGACCGGCCCGAGGACGACCCCGAGGCCTTCCGCTGGACCTGCACGGTGATCACCACGGCGGCCGAGGACGAGCTCGGCCGCATCCACGACCGGATGCCGCTGATGGTGGAGCCGTCGAGCTACGACGCCTGGCTGGACCCGGGCAACGCCGTCGCCTCGCCGCTGGACCTGCTCGTCCCCGCCGCTCCGGGCCGGCTCGAGGCGTTCCCGGTCTCGACGCTCGTCAGCAACGTGCGCAACAACGGCCCCGAGCTGCTCGAGCCGCTGCCCCTCGAGGACGTCGTCGGATGAGGTGCCGATGAGCTCCGAGATGGTGGTCGACACCCCGCACGGCGAGGGGCGCCTGGTCACCGACCGCGCTCCGCGGCCGGTGGCGACCCTGCTGCTCGGACACGGCGCAGGCGGCGGCATCGAGTCGCCCGACCTCGTGGCGCTCGCCGGCAACCTCCCGCGCCACGGGATCAGCGTGGTGCGCTTCGAGCAGCCGTGGCGCCGGGCCGGTCGCCGGGTCGCGACGGCGCCACCCACCCTCGACGCCGCCTTGATGGCCGCCTACGACCGCCTGCGCGTGCGGACCCCCCTGGTGGTCGGTGGGCGCTCGGCCGGCGCGCGCAGCGCCACGCGGCTCGCGCGCCGGATGGGGGCGTCGGGCTGCCTGGCGCTGTCCTTCCCGCTGCACCCGCCCGGCAAGCCCGAGAAGTCGCGGGTCGAGGAGCTGCGGGGCGTGCGGCTGCCCACGTTGGTCGTGCAGGGCGAGCGCGACGAGATGGGTCGGCCCGAGGAGTTCCCGTCGGACCTCGGTCGGCGGCGCATCGACCTCGTGGTCGTGCCGGACGCCGACCACTCCTTCGCGGTGCACAAGCGGGGCCCGATCAGTCAGGACGACGCGATGGCGCTCGTCGTCGAGACGACGCTGGAGTGGATGGTCCGGCTGGTCAGCGGCCGGTGATCCTCCCGACCGGGAATGCTCGCACCTGAGCCGGCGTTCCACCCCCGTGATCGCATTGCTGCTACCGCCCGAAGGGCGTACCGAGTCGCGGCTAGGCTGGGGCGCGATGACTGACTCCGCCCCCTCCTCGCTCGTCGCCCCCGGCGAGACCCCCTCAGCCACGGTCGCCCCGGTGACCGCGCCCGACGACGCCTCCGCGCTCGATCCCGACCCAGATCGACGTCGCCACCGAGTCCGAGGACGACCGCGCCGCTCGCTTCGAGCGTGACGCCCTGCCCTTCCTCGACCAGCTCTACGCCGCCGGGATGCGGATGACCCGCAACCCCGCCGACGCCGAGGACCTGGTGCAGGAGACCTTCGCCAAGGCGTTCTCCGCCTTCCACCAGTTCCGTCCCGGCACCAACCTCAAGGCGTGGCTCTACCGCATCCTGACCAACACCTTCATCAACAACTACCGCAAGAAGCAGCGCCAGCCGCTGCAGTCGATGGCCGAGGACGTCGAGGACTGGCAGCTCGCCCGGGCCGAGTCCCACACCTCGAGCGGTCTGAAGTCCGCCGAGACCGAGGCGCTCGAGCACCTGCCCGACTCCGAGGTCAAGGACGCGCTGCAGCGCCTGCCCGAGGAGTTCCGGCTCGCCGTCTACCTCGCCGACGTCGAGGGCTTCGCCTACAAGGAGATCGCCGAGATCATGGACACCCCGATCGGGACCGTGATGTCACGCCTGCACCGCGGCCGTCGCCAGCTGCGCGACATGCTCTCCGACTACGTCCGCACCGGCTCGCCGCGCGGTCCGCGGGGTGAGGACGCATGAGCGCCGCATCCGACGAGGGCCGCAGCAACGCCGCCGGGGTGGAGATCGACGACCACGCTGGTCTGCACGCCGAGCACGACTGCTCGGAGTACCTCGAGCAGATCGTCTACTTCCTCGACAACGAGCTCGACGAGGCCGACTGTGCCGCCGTCCGGGTGCACCTCGACACCTGCAACCCCTGCCTGGAGCGCTACGACCTCCAGCGCACCGTGAAGGCCGTGGTCGCACGCTCGTGCTCCGAGCCGGCCCCCGAGGCGCTGCGCGAGCGGGTGCGGGTCTCCATCCGCGCGGTGCAGGACCGCATCGCCCGGGGCTGAGCCAGCCCCCGCGCGACCCCGTCGCGTCCCGCGTACACCGGAGGGCAGAAGTCCGGGACCGCTCCGACCGCACCTCGCTGACCTGCAGCGACGTGCACAGGTGAGGGCGCGTCAGGACTTCTGCCCGTCGCTGTACGACGGCATCGCCGGCTGGGGGCAGCACAAAACCCCCGGCCGGTAGGCACGGGGGTTCGGCTCGGCTGGGAGCGCTCAGGTGTTGGGGCGCTTGCCGTGGTTTGCTGCCTTCTTGCGACGCGAGCGCCGCTTGCGGCCGGTCTTGCCCATGGTTCCTCCTGGGATCGCGAACGCCACATCCTCCCAGACGCTCCGCCCGGGAGCCAATCGGGTCAGCCGAGCCGGCCCAGGAAGCGCTCGGCGTCGACCACGAGGCGGGTCACCTCGCCGACGCCGACCTGCTTGCCGATGGCATCGGCGTCGAGGTGACGGGCGCTGACCGAGAAGCGGTGCAGCCGCCCGTCGACGTACGTGGCGGACGCGGTGACCTCCAGCTCCTGGCCGACGGCGCTGGCTCCCTGGTGCTCCAGCGAGACCCGGGTGCCGACGCTGGTCGCGCCGTCGCCGAGCGCCGGCTCGATCGCCGCGCACGTGGCGGCCTCGCACCACGCCAGCAGCCGGGGCGTGGCCAGCACGGGCAGGCTGCCCGAGCCGAGGGCCGCCGCGGTGTCGTCGTCGCTCACGCGGAAGCGCAGCACCGCCCCGAGGGCGGGCGCGTCGCTCACGAGAGCTCCAGGTGGAAGCCGATCAGGTCGACCCCGGGCACCGGGCTCCAGTCGAGCTGCTCACGACGCTCGAAGCCCACCCGACCGTAGAGCCGGTGCGCCGCGCTCATCATCGGCAGGCTGCACAGAGCCACGGAGCTGGCGCCCTCGGCGCGGAACCGCTCGACCACGGCCCGGGTCAGGCACTCGCCGACGCCGCGGCCCTGGGCGAGCGGGTCGACCGACAGCATCCGGAACTCGCCCTGCTCCGGCCCCGTGGAGACCTCGCGCCAGCTCGACCCGGGCGGGCAGACCGTCACCGAGCCCACCGGCCGGTCGGCCTCGTCGACGGCGACCCACACCTCGGCCTCGGCGTCGCGGGTCGCGACGTCGGTGAGGCGGGACAGGTACGGGTCGTCCTGGACCAGGTACGCCGCGTAGGAGGCTGCGGTGATCTCGCCGACGAGCCCGTGCTCGGACGGGCGCACCCGTCGGATCCGCATGGTCGCGCCTCAGATCCCGAACGTCGCCCGCGGGTAGGCGGCCTCGACGTCGGTGATCACGTTGACCAGGTAGGGCACGTCCGCCGCGAAGGCCCGGTCCAGGGCCGGTCCGATCTGGCGGGGGTCGGTCACGGTCTCGCCGGCACCGCCGAGGGCCTGCACCACCCCGTCGTAGGCCGTGCGCGGCGCGAGGTCGGCGACGACGTCGTAGCCGTAGAGCATCTGCATCGGACCCTTCTCCAGGCCCCACGCCGAGTTGTTGCCCATCACCATGACCACCGGCAGGTCGTGGCGCACCAGGGTGTCGACGTCCATCAGGGAGAAGCCGGCCGCACCGTCCCCGAGCAGCAGGCAGACCTGCGCCGACGGCCGGGCGATCCGGGCGGCGATGGCGGCGCCGAGCCCGGCGCCGAGGCAGCCGTAGGGGCCGGGGTCGAGCCAGCCGCCCGGTCGCTGGGGCTCGACGTACTTGCCGGCGAAGCTGACGAAGTCGCCGCCGTCGCCGATGACGACGGAGTCCTCGGCCAGGCGGGGGACCAGCTCGCCGTAGATGCGGGCGGGATGGATGGGGTCGGCCTCGGCCGACAGCAGGGCGGCGTCCCGCTCGACGGCGGCCTTGACGGTGTCCTGCAGCTCGCTGACCCACGTGCTCCAGTCGGGCTTGCGACCGCGCTCGAGCGCCGCCTGGAGCCCGTCGATGACCCGGGTCAGGTCGCCGGCGACCGAGGCGGCGAGCTCGGCATGACCCGAGACCTGCCCGGGGGAGTCGGCGACGTGGACCACGCGGGCGGGGGTGGCGCCGTCCTTGCCCCCGAAGATCCCGTACCCGAGCCGGAAGTCCAGCGGGGTGCCGACGACGACGACGAGGTCGGCGCCGCCGAAAGCGGCGCTGCGGGCCTTGGTGACCAACATCGGGTGGCCCCCCGGGATCACGCCGCGGCCCATGCCGTTGGTGATGGCGGGGATGCCGACCTGCTCGACGAGACGGAGCGCGGCGACCTCGGCACCGTCGGCCCACACGTCGGTGCCGAGCACGAGGACCGGGCGTCGGGCCTCGGCCAGCAGCGCGGCGACGCGCTCGACGGCGTCGGGGTCGGGCTCGAGGGGCTCCGCTCGCTCCCCGGTGGGCGCCGGGCCCGAGGCGGTGTCGAAGAACTGGTCCATCGGCACGTCGACGAACACGGGCCCGCGGTGCGAGGACCCGGCCGTACGGAAGGCGTCGTCCATGCCGCCGAGGACCTCACCGGCGGTGTGCAGCGTGCTGGCCTGCTTGGAGATGGAGGACAGGATCGGCGGCTGGTCGAGCTCCTGCAGGCTGCCGCTGCCCCACCGGTTGGCCGGGGCGCGCCCGCCGACCACGACCATCGGCGAGCCGGCGAACTGGGCCTGGGCGATGGCACTGACGCCGTTGGTGACGCCCGGCCCGGCGGTGAGGACCGCGAGGCCGGGCACCCGGGTCAGCTTGCCGGTCGCCTCCGCGGCGAACGCCGCGGTCTGCTCGTGACGTACGTCGAGCAGCCGCATCGGCGGGTCGGCCTTGACCGCTCCGTCGTACATCGGGAAGACGTGGGCCCCCGAGAGCGTGAACAGGGTCTGGACGCCGTGCGCACGCGCCGCCGCGACGGCCAGCGCCCCGGCGTGGCCCTCGAGGTCGCCCCCGGACGCGACCGGCGGGCCTGAGGGTGCGCCGTCGGATCCTGCGGGTCCGGTGGCGTCGGACGTCGTCGTCATGTGCGCAGGCTACCCACGTCGAGCGGCTCGTGGGGGTGGCTGTCGCGGCGGCTAGTGCGCGGGCTCGGGGTGCGCCGCGAGGTAGCGCGCGTTGGTGCGGCGCAGCGCGTCGACCAGCAGCAGGAGCAGGTCGGCGCGCACCGACGGGGGGTCCGGGGCCAGCGCCAGCTGCAGGTGCAGCGCCCGCAGGTAGGACTCGAGCGTCGAACCGGCCAGGAACGGGTCGGGATCGGGATCGGGCTCGGGTCGGGCGCCGACCCGGCGTGCCTGCCTCGCGCCGGCTCGACGGGCGCGGGGTCGGGGGACAACGACGCGGCCGCGGCCACCAGGCGCGCGACCCAGGCCTCGAGCTGGTCGGGGCCGATCAGGTCGCGGCGCAGCGCCCGGAGGGTGGCCGCGGCGAGCCGGTCGGGCTCACCGGCGCCCAGCATCCGTTCGCAGCGCCGCCCGACCAGCTCGCCGAGCACGTCGAGCACCACGGGCAGCTCCTCGCGACCCAGGTGCGGTGAGCCGGCCAGGGCCCCGAGCGCGTCGGCTCCGTGCGCCACGGCGTGGGCCCAGCCGGACCCGGGGACCCACCCGCGGGTGTCCTGCTCGGCGAGCAGCCAGGTCGACAGCCGGTCGCCCCACTCCATCACCTTGCCGCTGGGCACCAGGAGCATCTCGGTGTCGCGCTCGATGCACCAGCCGAGCACCAGGGCCGAGGAGCTGCGGCGGAAGACGCTCGTCGTGCCGACCTCGCCGAGCCCGGACGACAGGCCCACGGCCATGCCGTCACCGAGCCCCACGAGCAGGTCGTCGTAGACGCCGCGCTCGAGCCAGGTGCCCAGCACGGGCAGGACGAGGGCGTCGCGCACGGCGGGGTCCGGGTCGCCCAGGGCCCGGGTCAGCTCGGCGGTGACGTCGCTGAGGTGGCGGTGCGCCGGGACCGCGAAGTCCGTGTCGTGGATCTGCTGCAGCTCCCCCGAGGTCATGACGCCAGTGTGCCAACCGCCGCGTCGACCGGGCACCCGCAACCCCGGGCACGAGACGACTGCGACGAGCATCACGCGGCCTGCCTAGGCTGGCGGCGTGCTCACCCTGCCCGAGCTCGTCCGGGCCCACACCGACCTCGAGGGCGACGACGTCGCCTGGTTGCAGCTGCTCCAGGCCGACTGGCAGATCGTGGCCGACCTGTCCTTCGCCGACCTCGTGCTCTGGTTGCCCGACCGGGGCGGTCATGGCTTCTGGGCCGGCGCACACATGCGTCCCACCACCGGTCCGACGGCGTACGTCGACGACGTGGTGGGCACCTTCGTCGCCTCCGAGCGGCGGCCCCTGCTCGTGCAGGCCTACGAGCACGGCCGGCTGGTGCGCGAGGGCGACCCCGAGTGGCGCGACGACGTGCCGGTGCGGGTCGAGTCGATCCCGGTCGTGCGCGAGGGTCGGGTGCTCGCGGTGGTCGCGCGCAACACCAACCTGCACGGGGTGCGTACGCCGAGCCGCCTGGAGCTGACCTACCTGCAGACGGCGGACGCGCTGACCCAGATGATCGCCGGGGGGCACTTCCCGGTCCCGGGAGCCCGCAGCGACCACGCCGACTCACCGCGGGTGGGGGACGGCTTCCTGCGCGTCGACGAGGTCGGACGGGTCTCCTACGCCAGCCCGAACGCCCTGTCGGTCTACCGCCGCCTCGGTCTCTCCGGCGACCTGAGCGGGCTGGTCCTGGCCGACCTGACCCGCTCGCTGGTCCCACCGCGCCACCGCCCCGACGAGGAGACCCTGAGCGCCGTGCTCGCCGGCCAGGCCTACCGTGACACCGAGATCACCTCCGACGAGGTCTCCCTGATCGTGCGGGCGGTGCCGCTGCGCCCCGAGGGCCGTCGGACCGGGGCCCTGATCCTCGTGCGCGACGTGACCGAGCTGCGTCGCCGCGACCGCGAGCTGATCACCAAGGACGCGACGATCCGCGAGATCCACCACCGCGTGAAGAACAACCTGCAGACCGTCGCGGCCCTGCTGCGCCTCCAGGCCCGCCGGATGGACACCGAGAGCGCCCGCTCGGCGCTGGAGGAGGCGGTACGCCGGGTCGGCTCGATCGCCGTCGTCCACGAGATGCTCAGCGCGTCGGTGGAGGAGGAGGTCGACTTCGACGACATCGCCGACCGCCTCTCCGCCATGGTCGTCGAGGTCGCGGGGTCCGGCGCCCCCTTCGACGTACGTCGCGAGGGCTCGTTCGGGCGGCTCAGCTCGGAGGCGGCGACCGCGATGGCGATGGTGCTGACCGAGCTGCTCCAGAACGCCGTCGAGCACGGCTACGCCGAGCCGGTCGAGACCGGCGCGGCGCCGGGGCGGATCGCCATCGGGGTCAGGCGGGGTGACGGACGCCTGCTGCTCGAGGTCGACGACGGTGGGGGCGGTCTCCCGGTCGGCTTCGACCTCGACCGCTCGACCCACCTCGGGCTCTCGATCGTGCGCACCCTGGTCGAGTCCGAGCTCGGCGGCCGGCTCGAGCTGGGCCCGAGCCCGCGCGGCAGCGGCGCCCGGGCGCGCGTCGACGTACCCCTCGCCTCGGTCTGAGGCCAGGGGTACGGCGGTGCTCGGTCGGTCGGCTCCTCGACCAGATCAGGCGGTGCGGACGCGCGCTCGGGCGTTGCGGCGCTTCAGGGCGCGACGCTCGTCCTCGCTCATGCCGCCCCAGACGCCGTGGTCCTGCCCGGCCTCGAGCGCCCAGGCCAGGCACAGCTCGCGGACGTCGCAGCGGCGGCAGACCTGCTTGGCCTCCTCGATCTGGAGGATCGCCGGTCCGGTGTTGCCGATCGGGAAGAACAGCTCAGGGTCCTCGTCGAGGCACGCTGATCGGTGACGCCAATCCATGGCAGGTGTTT
Organism: uncultured Actinomycetota bacterium; assembly: GCA_963714475.1. GTDB lineage: Bacteria > Actinomycetota > Actinomycetes > Propionibacteriales > Nocardioidaceae > Nocardioides. Next base: position 279,115 of record CAVQOP010000001.1, on the reverse strand, counting down.
CCTTTTCTTTCCTCACAAGCGTGCAGGCAGGGGTGCTCAGGCCTGCGAGCGCCGGATGACCTCCAAGTGAAGAGTCTCACGAGCGCAGCGTCAACCATCCCAACGAACCGGGCCCGGCACAAGGACATCCGGGGGTTCTCTCGGTCACAGGACGCGCGGGAACAAGATCGTGTACGGGCCAAACGTAATACGGACCGCCGACAGGCTCACCGTCGGGCCCCGACATGACGGATTACGCTCTGCGCGTGACCCCCACGGACGTGCCGCCCCCGCTGACGGTCGCCGCCTCCGTCGCCGCCGTCCAGGGGCTCGCTCTGCTCGGTCTCGCCGTGGTCGAGACGGCGAGCATCGACGGCGACCGGTTGGCGCTCGGCGCGAGCACGGCGTTCTTCTTCGCGGCCTACGGCGTCCTGCTGCTCGCCGGGGCGCTCGGCCTGGTGCGGGGCGGCACCTGGGCGCGGGGGCCGGTGCTGATCACCCAGCTCATCCAGCTGGGGCTCGCCTGGAACAGTCGCGGCGAGGCCCCGGTCGTGCTGCTCGTCGTGCTGGTCGTCAGCGCGATCGCCGCCGTGGCGGGCATCGTCCACCCGGCCTCGGTCGAGCGACTGTCGCGAGAGTGACCCGGCCGCCGTCGACCTGGTCGACGGCGGCGCGGACCAGACAGCTCAGGCCTTCTTGGTCTCCTCTTGGTCACGCTCAGATGGGGGGCGACGGCTGTCGATGCATGTGCTGCTTACCTGCGTAAACGTGTTTCATGATCATGGCCACGTACGAGAGCGAGTGAAGTTGTTGAGGACTATTCGAGGACTCTTCGTGGGTCGACCGACGCTGCGGATGGCCGTGTCCGATGCTCGCCGGTGGAGAGCCGCGACGCGTTCGGCCTCCGGCCGGCGCGGTCGGGCGGAGCCTGGTGTGCGGCATGGTCGGGTGCAGCCCGCAGCGCGGAAGAGCGGACGCTCGGTGCGGTCTCTCAGATGACCCGACGGCCATGGCGCATCAGCCGCCGGTCGGCATCGGGATTGACGCGACGGCCGATGGCGCATCAGCGCGTCGCCAGTACGGGATCGACTTCCGGGACGTCATCACGGTCGGTAGTCGACGGCTGACCGGACCGCATGACGTCACTGAGCGGCCCGATGGGTCGGGTTCGGTCGTGTGCCTCAGAACGGCCCTGGGGCGGTTGTCAGGTACACGACTTGCTGAGGCCGCCATCAGCCTCGAGGTCGGGCATCCCACGACGCGCCATAGCGCGTGCTCAGATGCCCAACCCCTCGATGGGTCCGTCAGACCCGTCCCGTACGCCGAAGCACGTGTGGGCCGGTGCGTCGCGCGAGGCGCAGGTCTCGTTCACCTCCCACGCGATGCGGCACTTCCTCGCCTCGGCGCTCATTTCGGGCGGTGCGTCGGTCAAGCAGGTGCGGACGGTCCTGGGTCACGCTTCAGCGGTCATCACGCTGAAGGTCTACTCGCACCTGTGGCCCGGTGACGGGGACCGGTCCCGCGTCGTGACGGACGCACCCGCGTGATGTCGGTCGAGAACAGCCACGTCGCCCCGGGATCAGTGCTGGAGCAGTAACCATCCGGCTTGCGTCCGGTGGCACGACGAAGGGCGCGGACCCCCGCTTCGGAGGAGGTCCGCGCCCTTCGTTTGAATTCGACGTTCCTAGGGCTTCCGAGGTGCTTTCAGCACCTCGGACGCGGCCCCGAGAGGCGCCGGCGACTTTTTCTGGTGAGGACTATTTGAGGACTGTCGGGTCCCTGCCAAAGTAAAGTCGCAGGTCAGAGGGGGTTTTCGACCCCTCAGGCCTTCTTGGTCTCCCAGAAGATCTCGGCGATCTCGTCGATCTTGCCGAGGAGCTGGTCGACGGTGGCCGTGTCGGACTCGCCCTTGGTGCCCGAGGCGCCGGCGAGCTTGGTGGCCTCGTTGACGAGCTGGTGCAGCTGGGGGTACTTCTCGAAGTGGGGGGGCTTGAAGTAGTCGGTCCACAGCACCCACAGGTGGTGCTTGACCAGCTCGGAGCGCTGCTCCTTGATGATCAGGGCGCGGGTGCGGAAGTCCGCGCCGTCGTTGTCGGCCAGCTTGGCGATGATGCCCTTGATCGACTCCGCCTCGATGCGGGCCTGCGCGGGGTCGTAGACGCCGCAGGGCAGGTCGCAGTGGGCGGAGACCTCGACGGTGGGGGCGAACAGCTTCGCGAACATGCGGTTCCTCTCGTGTTCCTACGTGGTCTTGGGGTACGTCACGTGCCCTTGCGACACTACTCGGCGTGAGCGGTGAGGATCCGGTGGGACGAGACGGTCCCGACGCTAGGGGCGCGCGCCCCCCGGATCGCCACGCCCCTGGGGGTGTGCGGGGTCGGTGGGGGCTCGCCCTCGTCACCGGCGCGTCCATGGAGCCGGGCCTGCGCGCGGGCGACCGTCTCTGGGTGTCCTACCGGCGGCGACCGAGCCCCGGCGCGGTCGTGGTGGCCCGGTTGGCCGACGGCACGCTCGCGGTCAAGCGCGCCACGGAGCGACGTACGACGCGCAGCGGGGGTCCGGGGTGGTGGCTGCTCAGCGACGACCCGACCGTGGGGATCGACTCCCGGCACCGGGGGCCGGTCGCCGAGGCCGACGTGCTCGGGGTGGTGCTCGCCCGGTTCTGGCCGCGTCCGCGCCTGTGCCAGACTGCCAGACCGTGACCGACCCCTCAGCGTCCCGCTCCGAGCCCAGCCCGGCAGGCGACCACCCGCACGCCGGTGACCCCGTCTTCGACCTGCACGTCGGGGGCAAGATGGAGACGACGTCGACCGTGCCGCTCGCCGGTCGCGACGACCTCTCGATGGCCTACACCCCGGGAGTGGCCCTCGTCTGCGAGGCGATCGCCGCGGACCCGTCGCTGATCGAGCACTACACGTGGATCCCCAACGTGGTCGCGATCGTCACCGACGGCACCGCGGTGCTCGGTCTGGGCGACATCGGACCCGCCGCCGCGATGCCGGTGATGGAGGGGAAGGCGGTCCTGTTCAAGGCCTTCGGCGGCGTCGACGGCGTGCCGATCTGCCTCGACACGACCGACACCGAGGAGATCATCGAGACCGTCGCACGGCTCGCGCCCAGCTTCGGCGGCATCAACCTCGAGGACATCTCGGCGCCGCGGTGCTTCGAGATCGAGGAGCGGCTCAAGGAGATGCTGGACATCCCGGTCTTCCACGACGACCAGCACGGGACGGCGGTCGTCGCGCTCGCCGCGCTGATGAACGCCCTGCGGCTGACGCAGCGCTCGCCCGCGACGACCCGCGTGGTGATCTCGGGTGCCGGCGCGGCCGGCGTCGCCGTGGCCAAGATCCTCGTCGAGTTCGGCATCACCGACCTCGCCGTGACCGACCGCAAGGGCGTCCTGCACTCCGGCCGCAGCGACCTGACCCCCGTCAAGCGGGCGCTGGCCGAGATCACCGCCGACCGCAGCGGCCGCACGGGCACGCTCGCGCAGGCGCTGGTCGGCGCCGACGTCTACATCGGCGTCTCCGGGGGCACCGTGCCCGAGGAGGACGTCGAGCGGATGGCCGCCGACGCGATCATCTTCGGCCTGGCCAACCCCACGCCCGAGGTGCACCCCGACGTGGCCCGCCGTCATGCCCGGGTCGTGGCGACCGGGCGCTCGGACTTCCCCAACCAGATCAACAACGTGCTCGCGTTCCCCGGGATCTTCCGCGGGGCCTTCGACGTCCGCGCCACCGCGATCACCGAGGCGATGAAGCTCGCCGCGGCCCGGGCCCTGGCCGAGCTGGTGGGGGACGACCTCAGCGAGGACCACGTCATCCCCTCGCCGTTCGACCCGCGTGTCGGCCCTGCCGTCTCGGCGGCGGTCGCGCAGGCGGCACGTGACGAGGGCGTGGCCCGCCGCTGAGGTTCGGTAGTAGGTTCGGCCGCATGTTCGCCGTCTACGTCGAGTCCTTCTCCCCCGATTCCCCCCTCGACGGCCTCGTCGTCGGGGAGCGCCCCGAGCCCGAGGTGCCCGAGGGGTGGACGACGATCACCGTCAAGGCTGCCTCGCTCAACCACCACGACCTGTTCTCGCTGCGCGGGGTCGGGCTCAAGCAGGAGCAGCTGCCGATGATCCTCGGCACCGATGCCGCCGGGATCGACGAGGACGGCAACGAGGTCGTCGTGCACGGGGTCGTCAGCGACCCGTCCTGGAGCGGCGACGAGACCTTCGACCCGCGCCGCTCGCTGCTCAGCGAGCGCCACCAGGGCGCGATGGCCGAGAAGGTGGCCGTGCCTCGCCGCAACGTCGTGGCGAAGCCGGCGTCGCTGAGCTTCGCCGAGGCCGCCTGCCTGCCGACCGCGTGGCTCACGGCGTACCGCATGCTCTTCACCCGCGGCGAGCTCAAGGCCGGCGAGACCGTGCTCGTCCAGGGCGCCGGGGGAGGCGTCGCCACCGCGGCGATCACCCTCGGGCGCGCGGCCGGCCTGCGGGTGCTGGCCACCAGCCGCGACGAGGCCAAGCGCGACCGCGCCCTCGAGATCGGCGCCCACGAGGTCTTCGAGTCCGGCGCGCGCCTGCCCGGCAAGGTCGACGCCGTCATCGAGACCGTCGGGCGCGCGACCTGGTCGCACTCGATCCGCGCGCTGCGTCCCGGCGGGCGCATCATCACCTCCGGCACCACCTCGGGCCCGCAGCTCGACGACGCCGAGCTGACCCGGATCTTCTTCCTGCAGCTGAGCGTGATCGGTTCGACGATGGGCACCAAGGAGGAGCTGGCCGCCCTGGTCACGATGCTCGACGCCACCGGCGCGCGTCCGCTGATCGACCGCGAGCTGCCCATGGAGCAGGCTGCTGAGGGCTTCGGTGCCATGGCCGACGGCGAGCTGTTCGGCAAGGTCGTCTTCACCCGATGAGGCCGGCATGACCGGTCGGCTCCACCTGCTCACCGGGGCCGGCTCGGGCATCGGCGCGCTCCTCGCCGCGCGGCTGCTCGAGCGCGGTGACGACGTGCTCGCGGTGGCGCGCACCCCCGAGCGGGCCGAGGAGATGACCCACAGCCTCCCCGGTGTCGAGACCGTGGTCGCCGACCTCGCCCGGCCCGGCAGCGTCGAGGCGATCGCCCCGCAGCTGCCCGAGCGGCTCGACTCGCTGGTGCACGCCGCCGGCGTCGTCGACCTGGGCGCCGTCGGTGCGCTGTCGACCGAGGCCTGGGAGAGCCAGCTCGGCGTCAACCTGGTCGCCCCTGCGGTGCTGACCCGGGTCTGCCTGCCGGCCCTGCGGGCGGCCCGCGGGACGGTGGTCTTCGTCAACTCCGGTGCCGGTCGGACGGCGCACGCGACCTGGGCGGCGTACGCCGCGTCCAAGCACGGTCTCAAGGCGCTGGCCGAGAGCCTGGCCGCCGAGGAGGGCGACGTCCGCGTCACGACGCTCTACCCGGGCCGGACCGCGACCCCGATGCAGGAGAAGGTGCACGCCCAGGAGGGCAAGGACTACGACGCCGCGGCCTGGATCCAGCCGGCGACCGTGGCCGACCTCATCGTCTCCGTGCTGGACCTGCCGGCCGACGCCGTCGTGCCCGAGCTCGTCGTCAGACCGCGGTAGCGAGCGGGCGTGACGCCGCGGGGGTGCTAGCGCTCGCTGCGCCAGTTGACCGCCCCGAAGAGCACCATCCGCAGCTGGGTGCGGGCGGTCTCGACCAGCTGCTTCTCCTCCTGCGGGTCCTCAGCCCGGAGCAGGTCGACCGCGGTGCCGACCAGGGCGGTGACGAACAGGCTGGACAGCGCGTGGAGGTCCTCGCGGGCCCACTCGTCGACCCCGGGCAGGCGCGCGAGGTCGTCGGCCAGCTCCCGCTCGAAGAGCCCGAGCTGGGCGCTGATCGCCTCGCGCACCGCCGGCGGTCCGGCGCCACGCTCGCGGGCGATGAAGCCGAAGTGGGCCCGCTGGGCGCGCACGTGCTCGACGAGCAGCGCGATGGAGGCGTCGATCAGGTCGCTGACCGCCGGGTCGTGGCGGCGTACGTCGCGCAGCACCGCGCGCAGCGACATGAACGACTCGTCGACCAGGGCCAGTCCGAGGTCCTCGATGGAGCCGAAGTGGCGGTAGAAGGCGGTCGGCACGACGCCGACCTCCTTGGCCACCGCGCGCAGCGAGAGCGCCACCAGGCTGCTGCCCTCGCACAGTCGCAGCGCGGCGTCGAGGATGGCGCGACGGGTGTGCTCCTTGCGCTCGGCCCGCGACTCGACGCGGGGGGAGGCACCGGCTGACATGGCCAGCACTGTACGCACGCCACCGGCGTGGGTGCGCGGCGTCACGCCGGTGACCTGTTGACCGGAGGGGGTGGTCGTCGGCATGGTTGGGTGTACAGACGTTCACCGAATCCGCTTCGAGGAGCTCCCCATGTCAGCCACCGTCCCCACCTCCACCGGGCTGCTCGCCGGGCTGGTCGCCGGGCTGGGTCAGCGCGTGCTCGGCTCCCGGGTCCTCGACGCGCTCGCCTCCCCCCACGGCGTGGACCGCTACCTCGAGCTGGTCGACCCGATGTGGGCCGCCCGTGAGGTCCGGGCGCGCATCGTCGACGTCACGCGTGAGGTCGACGTGGCCGGACACCCGGCCGTCGCCACGATCACCCTCCAGCCCACCTCGACCTGGCGCGGACACCGCTCCGGTCAGCACGTGCAGGTCGGGGTCGAGATCGACGGTGCCCGCCGTACGACCCGGGTGTTCACCGTCTCCAGCCCCGACTCCCGCCCCGGCGAGCCGATCACCCTGACCATGCGGGTCAACCCCGACGCACCCGAGGGTCAGGGCGTCTCGCGCCACCTCGTGGAGCAGGCCCAGCCGGGCACGGTCGTGCACCTCTCGCAGGCGCAGGGCGACTTCGTCCTGCCCGACCGCATGCCCGAGCACGTCGTGATGATCTCCGGTGGCTCCGGCATCACCCCGGTCATGTCGATGCTGCGCTCGCTGCAGCGCCGCACCCACCGCGGTCGGATCACCTTCATCCACTACGCCCGCAGCCCCGAGCACCAGATCTTCGCCGCGGAGCTCGACGAGGTGCGCCGCTCGGGGCACGGGGTCGACGTGCACCTGTTCCACCCCGAGCTCGGCGACCCCGCGCTCTCGCCCGCCCGCCTGGAGCGGCTCGTGCCCGGCTTCCGCGACGTGCCCACCTGGGCCTGCGGCCCGGCGCCGATGATCGAGGCCGTCCAGGCGGCGTACGCCGGCAGCGAGAACCTGCACCTGGAGTACTTCAAGGCGCCGCGCGCCGGCGGTGGGGAGTCGGGTGGCGAGATCACCTTCGCCCGGTCCGGCCGGACGGCGCCCAACTCCGGGGTCAGCCTGCTCGAGCAGGCCGAGGCGCTCGGACTGAGCCCGGAGTACGGCTGCCGCATGGGCATCTGCTTCTCCTGCGTGGCCCGCAAGGGCGAGGGCACCGTGCGCGACGTCGTCTCCGGCGTCGAGTCCGCGCGGCCCGACGAGGAGATCCGCGTGTGCGTCTCCGCCCCGGTCGGCGACTGCGTCGTCGACCTCTAGTGCTCCCTTCCCCGTCCCGTTCCACCCCGAGAGGAACAGACCCATGACCATGACCGCCACCCACCCCGAGCCCAGCACCGAGGAGCTCGCCGAGACCCGGCGCCTGACCGCCGAGGAGCTCGAGCGCTTCGGCGAGGAGATGGACGCCATCCGCCAGCGGGTGCTCGCCGACCTCGGCGAGGCCGACGCGACGTACATCCGCAAGGTCGTCAAGGCCCAGCGCGGCTTCGAGATCGCCGGCCGCGCGCTGTTCTACCTGCCGCCGGCCTGGCCGCTGGCCGTGGCCGCCCTGAGCGTGTCGAAGATCCTCGACAACATGGAGATCGGCCACAACGTCATGCACGGCCAGTACGACTGGATGGGCGACCCGAGCCTGAGCTCGCGGATGTACGAGTGGGACAACGTGTGCCCCAGCGACCACTGGAAGCAGTCGCACAACTACATCCACCACACCTACACCAACATCCTGGGCAAGGACCGCGACATCGGCTACGGCATCCTGCGGATGGACGAGGACCAGCCCTGGCACCCCTACTACCTCGGCAACCCGCTCTACGCGTTCCTGCTGATGGTCTTCTTCGAGTGGGGCGTCGCCCTGCACGACCTCGAGGTCGAGAACATCGCCTCCGGCAAGCGCCACATCTCGGAGAACAAGGCCCTGCACGCCGGGATCATGCGCAAGGTCCGGCGCCAGGCGCTCAAGGACTACGTGCTCTTCCCGGCACTGACCGGACCGCTGTTCCCGCTCACGCTCGCCGGCAACGTGAGCGCCAACCTGATCCGCAACGTGTGGACGTTCAGCATCATCTTCTGCGGCCACTTCCCCGCGGGCGTCGCGACCTTCAGCCAGGAGGAGTGCGAGAACGAGACCCGGGGTCACTGGTACTACCGCCAGCTGCTCGGCTCGGCCAACATCACCGGCGCCAGGCTCTTCCACGTGATGACCGGCAACCTCTCGCACCAGATCGAGCACCACCTGTTCCCCGACATCCCGGCGCGGCGCTACCCGCAGATCGCCGAGGAGGTCCAGGAGATCTGTGGGCGCTACGGGCTGGACTACAACACCGGCCCGCTCGGCAAGCAGCTGTTCAGCGTGGCCAGGAAGATCTGCGCGATGGCGCTCCCGCCCAGGAAGGACAAGCAGCCGGACGCGGTCGAGATCGTGCCCGACGACGAGGCCGGGGTGGCGGCATGAGGTCCGCATTCGCGACACTGGTCCCATGAGCGACCACCTGAGCAAGGGCGAGATCGCCAAGGACGCCGTCCAGTCGACGGCGGAGGCCGCCGCCGGCACGGTCGGTCAGGTGGCCACGATCCTCACCGGCGCCGTGCGCGACGTCGCCTCGGCCGTCGGCGGCTTCGCCACCGAGGTGTTCGAGATCCGCGACGCCGCCCGCCGGGCCCGCGAGGAGCACGGCGAGGACTGAGGCTGCCCGGTCGGCTCAGCCGAAGCGCAGGGAGAAGTCGTCCAGGCGCACCGAGGTCAGCGGACGGGCGGTCCGCAGCCAGGCCAGCGGGCCCTCGGGGTCGAGCGACCACCGCACGGTCGCCGGCTGGGGCCGGGCGCTGCCGACCACCGCGGTCACCCGCGGCCCGCCGCTCTCCGCGATCGCCGGCTGGTCGCTGCTGAACCGCAGTGGCACCCGGGGGCCCGGGCGCCACCGGGCGACGGTCTCGGCCGTCGCGACCCGGCTCGTGCCGAGCTCGGCCCGCAGCACACCGTCCGCGGCCTCGAAGTCACGCCAGCCCCTTCGGGATCGCCCACAGCGCCCGGCCGCCGTCGCGGGAGGCGGGGGAGTCGACCCAGATGTCGGTGATCCGCACCCGCGGCACGACCCCGTCGCGCACGGGCCGCGCCACGAGCAGCTCTCGGTAGCTCAACGGGCTGGGCTCCACGTAGTCGACCCAGGCGGCGCCGTACAACCCCGCCGGCCGTACGTCGTCCGCGCCGACGCCGGCGTGGGGCAGCCAGAACAGGGTCACCCACATCGACCCGTGCAGGCGCCAGGGCGCGGCGGGGTAGCCGTCCGGCACCTGCTCAGTCCTCCGGGTCGTCGAGGCGCGCCAGCCAGGTCGCGAACCGCTCGACCGCGGTCTCGTGCTCGGGGTGGGTGTCGGTGAACTCCTGGAGACGCTCGCCCAGCCACGCCAGGGTGACCTCCTCGTCACCCCGGCGTCGCTGGAGCTCCTCGATCCCGCGGTCGGTGAAGTACATCGATCAGGCGAAGGCGCGGGCGAGCAGGTCCTTCTGCTCGTCCTGGTGCCGCTTGGCGGTGCCGACGGACGGGGCGGCGGAGGCCGTGCGGGTCACCGGCTCCACCACCGCGTCGACCTCGGGCCACACGTTGAGCTGGTAGTGCGGCCACGGGCCCATGTTCATCGGCTCGTCCTGGACCCAGCGGACCCGCTTGAGGTGCGGGTAGCGGGCGATCTCGTCCCTGATGTCGTCGACGGGGCGGGGGTAGAGCTGCTCGATGCGACCGATCGCGAACTTCTCGGGCTGCTCGTGCTTCTCCCGGGCGACCATCAGGTCCCAGGTGACGCGGCCCGAGCACAGCAGCAACGTCTCGACCTTGTCCTGGTCGGGGTTCGCATCGCCGATGAAGGGCCGGAAGGTCCCCGAGGTGAAGTCGTCGGGCTGGCTCGCAGCCTCCTTGCGGCGCAGCATCGACTTCGGCGTGAAGACGATCATCGGGCGGTGCCGCTCGCCGAGGGCGTGGCGGCGCAGCAGGTGGAAGTACGAGGCCGGCGTGGAGGGCTGTGCGACGACGAACGCGTCGTCGGCGCCCATCGTCAGGAACCGCTCGATCCGGGCCGAGGAGTGGTCGGGGCCCTGGCCCTCGTAGCCGTGGGGGAGCAGCAGGACGACGCCCGACTGCTGGTTCCACTTGGCCTCACCGGCGGAGATGAACTCGTCGATGACGGTCTGGGCGCCGTTGACGAAGTCGCCGAACTGCGCCTCCCACAACGTGAGCGCCTCCGGCCGGGCGACCGAGTAGCCGTACTCGAAGCCGAGCGCGGCGTACTCGGAGAGCAGCGAGTCGTAGACGAAGAACTTCGCCTGGTCCTCGGTCAGCGCCGAGATCGGCGTCCACTCGTCGGCGTTGACGCGGTCGATGATGGTGGCGAACCGCGTCGCGAAGGTGCCGCGCCGCGAGTCCTGGCCCGAGAGCCGCACCGGACGACCGTCCATCAGCAGCGAGCCGAACGCGAGGATCTCGCCGGCTCCCCAGTCGATGGGCCCGTCGGCGATCGACGCGGCGCGTCGCTGCAGCTGGGGCATCACCTTCGGGTGCACCGTGAAGCCCTCGGGCGGGCTGACGTGGGCGTCGGCGATGCGCTTGAGCGTCTCGCGGGAGATGGCGGTCGTGGTCTCGCCGGCCGGCTTGTCCGGGTAGTCGGGGACCGTGGTCCACTCCTCCGGCTGGCCGCTGGCCTCGCGGACCTCGGTGAAGACGCGCTCGAGCTGCTGCTGGTAGTCCTTGAGGACCTGCTCGGCCTCCTCGATCGTGATGTCCCCGCGACCGATCAGCGACTCGGTGTAGAGCTTGCGCACCGAGCGCTTCTGCTCGATCAGGTCGTACATCAGGGGCTGGGTGTAGGAGGGGTCGTCGCCCTCGTTGTGGCCGCGGCGGCGGTAGCAGACGAGGTCGATCACCACGTCCTTGTTGAAGGCCTGGCGGTACTCGAAGGCCAGCCGGGCCACCCGGATGCAGGCCTCGGGGTCGTCGCCGTTGACGTGGAAGATCGGTGCCTGGACCATCCGCGCCACGTCGGTGCAGTACAGCGAGGAGCGCGAGGAGCCCGGTGAGGTGGTGAACCCGACCTGGTTGTTGACGACGAGGTGGATCGTGCCGCCCGTGCGGTAGCCGCGCAGCTGGGAGAGGTTCAGGGTCTCGGCCACGACGCCCTGGCCTGCGAAGGCCGCGTCGCCGTGCACGAGCAGCGGCAGCACCGGGTAGTCGGCGCCCCGGTCGAGGACGTCCTGCTTGGCGCGGGCGATGCCCTCGAGCACGGGGTCGACGGCCTCGAGGTGTGAGGGGTTCGCGGCGACGGAGACCTTGATGTGCTGGCCGGCGGCCGCCTCGAAGGCACCCTCGGCGCCGAGGTGGTACTTCACGTCCCCGGAGCCCTGGACCGTGCGCGGGTCGATGTTGCCCTCGAACTCGCGGAAGATCTGGGAGTACTTCTTGCCCACGATGTTGGCCAGCACGTTGAGGCGGCCGCGGTGGGCCATGCCGATGGTGACCTCGGTCAGGCCCGCCTCGGCGGAGGCCTCGCAGATCTCGTCGAGCACCGGGACCGTGGTCTCGCCGCCCTCGAGGCTGAAGCGCTTCTGGCCGACGAACTTGGTCTGCAGGAACGTCTCGAAGGCCTCGGCCTGGTTGAGCTTGAGCAGGATCCGCAGCTGCTCCTCGCGGGGCGGCTTGGTGTGGGGCAGCTCGACGCGCTGCTGGATCCAGCGGCGCTGCTCGGGATCCATGATGTGCATGTACTCGATGCCCGTGGTGCGGCAGTAGGAGTCCCGCAGGATGCCCAGCACCGTGCGCAGCTTCATGAAGGGTCGGTCCGAGCCGCCGAAGCGGCCGGTGGCGAACTCCCGGTCGAGGTCCCACAGCGTGAGCCCGTGGGTGGCGATGTCGAGGTCGGGGTGGCTGCGCTGGCGGTACTCCAACGGGTCGGTGTCGGCCATCATGTGGCCGCGCACCCGGTAGGCGTGGATGAGCTCGAGGATGCGCGCCTGCTTGGAGACGTCGTCGTCGTGGGAGGTGGAGATGTCGCTGCCCCACCGGATCGGCTCGTAGGGGATGCGCAACGAGCGGAAGATCTCGTCGTAGAACCCGTCCTCGCCCAGCATCAGCTGGTGCAGGCGGCGCAGGAACTCACCGGACTGCGCACCCTGGATGACGCGGTGGTCGTAGGTCGAGGTCAGGGTCATGACCTTGCTGATGCCGTTGCGCGCGATCACCTCGGCCGAGGCGCCCTGCCACTCCGCGGGGTACTCCATCGCGCCCACGCCGAAGATCGCGGCCTGACCGGGCATCAGCCGCGGCACCGGGTGGTTCGTGCCGAGGCCGCCGACGTTGGTCAGGCTGACCGTCGTGCCCTGGTAGTCGTCCATCGTGAGCTTGTTGTCGCGCGCCTTGCGCACGACGTCCTCGTAGGCGGTCCAGAAGCCGGCGAAGTCGTGGGTCTCCGACTTCTTGATCGAGGGCACCACGAGCTGGCGGGTGCCGTCGGGCTTCGTCTGGTCGACCGCGAGGCCGAGGTTGACGTGCGGGTGGGTGACGAGGTTGGGCTTGCCGTCGACCTCGGCGAAGGAGCTGTTCATCGACGGCATGTCCGCGAGCGCCTTGGCGATGGCGTAGCCGATGATGTGGGTGAAGGACACCTTGCCGCCGCGAGCCCGCGCGAGGTGGTTGTTGATCACCGTGCGGTTGTCCCAGAGCAGCTTGACCGGGACGGTGCGCACCGAGGTGGCCGTCGGGACGCTCAGCGAGGCGTCCATGTTCTTGACCGTCGCGGCAGGGATCCCGCGCAGCACGGTGTACGTCGGCTCGGCCGGGGCCTCGTCCTTCGGCTCCTCCTTGGCCTTCGCGGCGGGGGAGGGCTTGGCCTTCGGGGGACTGGCCTTCGGGGGATCGGCCTTCGGGGGATCGGCCTTCGAGGTCGACGAAGGCTTGGGCTCGGCCTTCGCGCTCGGCCTTCTTCGACTCGGTCTTCTTCGACTCGGTCTTCTGGGCGGGCTCGGGAGCCTTCGCGGCGGTCCTGCCGTTCGGCGCGCCGCTGCTGGCGGGGGTGCTCGACCCGTTGCTCGACCCGTTGCTCGACCCGTTGGTGGAGCCCGACTCGCCGTCGAAGAACGCGCGCCACTCCTGGTCGAGGCTGGCGGGATCCTTGTCGAACTGTTCGCGCATCTCCTCCACGAGCCAGGAGTTGGCCCCGAAGTCGGAGGTGGATGGTTCGGTTGACTTGCTGCCAGACGACTGCGGCACGACTTGCTTCGCCTCTTTCGGTGAGCGCGCGGGTGATCGGGATCGCACCCCACGTTAGACCCCCGGGTCCGGAAATGCGCGGGCGAGGAGGGGGTTTCGGGCAGGCTGTTGCGAGCGACGCACCACCGAGACCCACCCTGTCGACTGCGAGGTCCCATCACCCATGCCCGCACCGCGACGAACGGCGTACGCCGCCGCGGTCCTGGCCCTGGTGCTCGGTCTCGCCGGGTGCACGGGTGAGGACGCGCCCGAGCGCGACCGCCGCGAGTCGGTGCGCACCGACGTCCAGCTCGGCACGGTCACCGGGGCGTTGTCGCGTCAGCGGCGCACCTCGCTCCAGCGGGTGGTCGGTTCCACGGTCGACACCTGGATCGAGGAGGCCTACGTGCCCGGCAGGTACCCGCGCACCCGCTTCACCCGGGCCTTCCTCGACTTCACCCGGGACGCCACCCGCGAGGCCCGCCGCGACCGGGCGCTGACCAGCAACCGGGCGATCTCGCAGCAGCTGACCAGCGTGCGCCTGCGACGGCGAGCCATCAGGGTCGACGTGCTCGCGCGCGACGGGCGAGCGGTCGGGGCGACGGCACGGGTCGTGGTGGCCCAGCGGCTGCGAGGCCGGCGGATCGACAGGCTCGAGCGGATCACCGGGCAGCTCTACCTGACCCCGTCCGGGCGCGGCTGGCAGATCTTCGGCTACGACCTCGAGCGCGGGAGGCTGCGGTGAGGGCGGCGCGCACGGTCGCGCTGGGGATCGTCCTGGCGCTCACCGCGCTGGTCGTGCCCTCCTCGACCGTCGCGTCCACGCAGTCGGTGCTGGTCAGGGTCGAGCGAGCCTCGGGCACCGACCTCGTCGGCGACGACACGGTCTGGATCCTCGCGGTCGGCTCCGACGCTCGACCGGGGGAGGACATGCTGCGCACCCGCGGCGACGCCCTCCAGCTGGTCGGGATGAACCTGCGCACCGGCGCGGCCACCGCGATCGGGATCCCGCGCGACTCCTACGTGGCGATCCCCGGCTTCGGCTCCGGTCGGGTCAACTCCGCACTGACCTACGGCGGCCCGGACCTGCTGGGCCGCACGGTCGGGGACCTGGTCGGCATCACCCCGGACTACGTGTTCGTGACGAGGTTCCCCTTCTTCGAGGACCTGGTCGACGACATCGGCGGCATCACGGTGCGCAACCCGCGGGCGTTCTCGGACCCCTCCCTCAAACGTGAGGGCTTCCGGCCCGGCACGATCCGCCTCGGGGGCTACGACGCGATGGCCTTCTCCCGGATCCGCAAGTCGCTGCCCGGCGGCGACTTCGACCGCTCGGCCAACCAGCAGCGGGTGCTGCGGGGGATCCACCAGCGCATCCGCTCCCAGGCCGGCCGGCCGGGCTTCGTCGAGCGTGGCGTGCTCAGCGTGCTGGCCCACCTCGACACCGGCGCGGTCGCCGCACCCGAGCTGTTCAGGATCGCGCGCGCCGTGGCCGCGGTCCGCTCGGACAAGATCACGACCTGCGTGCTCGGTGGCGCCATCGCGACCATCAGCGGCGCCAGCGTCGTGCGGCCGGACCTGGCCCAGGCCCGCCGCTACGGCGACGCCGCCCGCCGCGACGCCGAGATCACACGGTGCTGAGATCACGCGGTGCTGAGATCACCCGGTGCTGAGACCGTCGTCGTCGGGGGCAGGGTGACCGACGCCCCGACGCCGCAGAACGGCCGCAGGTATTTCCGCCGGGTGTATCAGGACCCGGCGCACCGCGCTCCTGATGGGCAATCGACGACACATCGGGTGTCGCCCACCGCCTCATTGGAGACACCGACATGTTCCGCTCACGTCATCGCTTCTCGCTCGCGGGCGCCGCGCTGGTCGCCGTCACGCTCGCCCTGCCCACCACCCCCTCGGCCGGCGCGGCCGACGACCCCGCGGCATCGGAAGGGCCCGGCACCGTCCGCGTGGTCGGCAAGAAGTCCGTCGACGTCGCCTCCGAGGCCGTTCTGACCCCCCAGGCCCGGCGCCTCGGCAAGGTCACCGCCGGTGCGCGTGCCTCCGACTCCGACCTGCTGGCGGCGTACTGGACGCCGGAGCGGATGCGCAACGCGACACCGGCCTCGGCCGACCCGACGCTCCGCAAGGCCGAGCGCGCCTTCGTGGCCAAGATGCAGAGCTACGAGCGTCAGGGCCTCCAGCCCGTGACGAACGACGGACCGGTGCAGAGCGTCAAGGGCGCGTCGAGCGAGGTGATCGTCCCGAAGGTGACGACGTCGCCGGGCAAGGCGGCCGCCCCCTCGGCGACCAACCCGAACGCGCCGTACAACACCCCGACCGCCTACACCGCAGGGCAAGGTGTTCTTCACCAAGCCCGGCGTCGGCAACTTCGTGTGCTCCGGCACGATCATCAACTCCGAGGGCAAGGACTCCGTGTGGACCGCGGGACACTGCGTGCACAGCGGCAGCGGCGGCGCCTGGCACTCGAACTGGACGTTCGTGCCCGCCTACGACGACGACCTGACCAACCCGCGCCCGTACGGCACGTGGAGCGCGAACCAGCTGTGGAGCAAGAGCGCCTGGACCGGCAGCTCGAACTTCGCCGAGGACATGGGCGTCGCGATCATGAACACCCGCAACGGCTGGCACATCGTCGACTACTTCGGCGGCCAGGGCCTGACGGTCAACCGCGGCAAGTCGGTCTACGAGCGGGCCTTCGGCTACCCGTCCGAGGCGCCCTTCGACGGCGGCAACCTCTACCGCTGCGAGGGCACGACCAGCCCCGAGTGGGACGCGTTCTTCACCTGGAGCCAGACGGTGAAGATCGGGTGCGACATGACCCGCGGCTCGAGCGGCGGCGGCTGGCTCTACGGCTACAACGGCAGCTGGGGCCAGCTCAACGGCGTCAACTCGCGCATCGACCGCATCGTCGGCCCGACCATCATGCTGTCGCCGTACTTCGACAACGACGCGTGGAACCTCTTCGGGTCCACCCGGTACCTGTGACCTGGTCCTCCGCGTCCACCCGGCCCCGGCGAGCTCTGCTCGTCGGGGCCGCCGGCGCGCTCGTGGTGCTCGCGCTCGTCGTGCTGGCCGGCTGCGGGGGCGGCCCGGGCACCACCCGATCGGGAGGGGGCACCGGCGTGCCGCCGAGCGAGGCCCCGACGCCCACCCCGATGCCGGACGAGACGGAGCCGACGAGCCCGGCGCCACCGGTGGTCGAGGCGGTGGCCGGGACACGGGAGCGGGCCGCGTCGTGGCGGTTCGTCCGGGCCCGGGGCTCGACCGTCCTGGTCGAGGTCGACCTCGGTGGGCCCCCCTGCGACGCGGTCACGGGGCTGGAGGTCACCGAGTCGGCGGACGTCGTCGGCCTGCTGGTGTGGACCGGACCGGTGTCGGGGGCCAGGTGTGCCGGTCAGCCGGCCGTTCTCGGCACGGTCCGGGTCGAGGTGCGGCTGGACGCGCCGCTCGCCGGGCGCCGGCGGGTGGCCGGTGGCCGTGACGTGGGCAGGCCGAACCGGGTCGTCCGTCCGGGACTTCCGCGACCGGACGAACGTCAGTCCGGGCCAGCGGTCGCGGCGCCGGGGACCGGTCGCTGACCTGCAGGAACGTGAACCGTCCCGGTGCCCCGTCACGCACTGTACGTTCTTGCGTCGCAGGGCTGCCGGCGGCAGGGGCCGCGGTCAGCGTCACGTGGAGCGTGGTACCCCCGGTAGGATTCGAACCTACGCTTCCGCCTCCGGAGGGCGGCGCTCTATCCCCTGAGCTACGGGGGCTCGGTCGGGGCAAGGCAGACCCTAGCGCGGCGTCCGCGCCCGGGTGAAACCGGTTCGGAGCAGGCGGCAGGCCGCCGATAGGCTGGCGTGGTGAACCCCGAGGACCTCTCCACCGCGATCGTCGCCGCCCTGACGACGCTCTCGGAGCACGGCTCGCTGAGCCTGCCCGACGGCGTCCCGAGCACGGTCACGGTGGAGCGACCCCGGCAGAAGGGCCACGGCGACTACGCCACCAACGTCGCGATGCAGCTGGCGAAGAAGGCCGGGATGGCGCCACGCGAGCTCGCCACCGCGCTGGCCGAGCAGCTGCGCGCCGCCGAGGGCGTCGCCGAGGTCGAGGTCGCGGGCCCCGGGTTCCTCAACGTCACCGTCGACGCCGGCGCCCAGGGTGCGGTCGCGGCGCAGGTCGTCGCCGCGGGGGCGGCGTACGGCAGCAGCGAGACCCTGCGGGGCGAGCGGATCGACGTGGAGTTCATCTCCGCCAACCCCACGGGTCCCCTCCACCTCGGCCACACCCGGTGGGCCGTCGTCGGCGACGCGATCGCGCGGGTGCTCGAGGCGGCGGGAGCCTCCGTCGCGCGGGAGTTCTACATCAACGACCGGGGCAACCAGATGAACCTCTTCGGAGCCTCGGTCGAGGCGGCCGCGCTCGGAGAGCCGGTGCCCGACAACGGCTACCACGGCGGCTACGTCGCCGACCTCGCCCGGCAGGTCGTCGCCGCCCAGCCCGAGCTGATGGCGCTCGTCGGAGGCGAGCGCGCACCGAGGCCTTCCGCGAGGCGGCGTACACCGTGCAGCTGCGCCAGCAGCAGGAGCAGCTCGAGCGGTTCGAGACGCACTTCGACGTCTGGTTCTCCGAGCGGAGCCTGCACGAGGCCGACGACGTCAGTGCCGGTCTGGAGAAGCTGCGGGCGCAAGGTCACCTCTTCGACGCCGACGGTGCGCTGTGGATGCGCACGACCGACTTCGACGACGACAAGGACCGGGTGCTGATCAAGTCCGACGGGGACCTGACCTACTTCGCCAGCGACACCGCGTACTACGTCAACAAGCGCGAGCGCGGCTTCGACCGGTGCATCTACCTGCTCGGCGCCGACCACCACGGGTACGTCAACCGGCTGCGGGCGATGGCCGCCTGCGCCGGCGACGACCCGTCGCGCACCATCGAGGTCCTGATCGGGCAGATGGTCAAGATCATGAAGGACGGGGAGGAGCTCAAGCTCTCCAAGCGCGCGGGCACGCTCGTGACCCTCGAGGAGCTCGTCGACCTCATCGGCGTCGACGCCCTGCGCTACACCCTCGCCCGGTACCCGGCCGACTCGCCGCTGACGCTCGACGCGGCCGAGATGACCCGGCAGTCGAGCGACAACCCGGTCTTCTACGTGCAGTACGCCCACGCCCGCGTCTCCTCGATCCTGCGCAACGGCGCCGACCTCGGCGTGCTGCCGGCGAAGGAGGACTTCGACCCCTCGCTCCTCGCCCACGACAAGGAGGGGGAGCTGCTGCGGGCGCTCGCGGAGCTGCCGCGGATCGTCGCGAGCGCCGCCGAGCTGCGCGAGCCGCACCGCGTCGCGCGCTACCTCGAGGACCTCGCCGGCTCCTACCACCGCTTCTACGACTCCTGCCGGGTGCTGCCGATGGGCGACGAGGAGCCCGGCGACCTGCACCGGGCCCGGCTGCTGCTCGTCGACGCCACCCGGGTCGTGCTGGCCAACGGGCTCGCGCTCCTCGGCGTGTCGGCGCCGGAGCGGATGTAGGGAGCGGATGTGAGCACCACGCACGAGGCCGGGTGGGCGCACGCGCCCGGGGGACTACGGGGCCCGTCGTGGCTGCGCCACCCGGCCGACCCCAACGACCTGGTGCCCCAGCTGTGGTCCTCGACCGCACGCAAGGTCGACGGCGACCTCGTCGTCGGCGGCGTCGCGCTGGCCGACCTGGCCGCGGAGCACCTGACCCCGGCGTACGTGCTCGACGAGGAGGACTTCCGCTCCCGTGCGGTCGCGTTCCGCGACGCGTTCGCCGGCTGGGACGTCTACTACGCCGCCAAGGCCTTCGTGTGCACCGAGGTCGCGCGCTGGATCGCCGAGGACGGCCTGCACATCGACGTCTGCTCGCCCGGAGAGCTGGCCGTCGCGCTGCGCGGCGGGGTCGACCCGGCGCGCATCGAGTACCACGGCAACAACAAGACCGTGCCCGAGCTGCGCCGCGCCGTCGACGCGGGAGTCGGTCGGATCGTGATCGACTCCCTGACCGAGGTCGACCGCCTCGACGCGGTGGCCCGCGACCTCGGGGTCGTGCAACCGGTGATGGTGCGGGTCACGGCGGGCGTCGAGGCCCACACCCACGAGTACATCGCCACCGCCCACGAGGACCAGAAGTTCGGGTTGTCGATCACCTCGGGCGATGCCCTGGAGGCCGTCCGCCGGGTGCTCGCGGCGCCGGGTCTGGACCTGCTCGGGCTGCACTCCCACATCGGCAGCCAGATCTTCGACGCCTCCGGGTTCGAGGTCGCAGCGCGCCGTGTGCTCGCCCTGCACGCGCGGATCGTCTCCGAGCTGGGGTTCACCCCGCCGGCGATGGACCTCGGTGGTGGCTTCGGCATCGCCTACACCACCCAGGACGACCCCTCGACGCCCGCCGAGCTGGCCGGGGCCATGCGCGCGATCGTCGAGCACGAGTGCAGGGCCCTGGGCCTCGACGTGCCGCACCTGTCGATCGAGCCGGGTCGGGCGATCGCCGGACCGGCGACCTGCACGCTCTACACCGTCGGGACGGTCAAGCCGGTCACCCTGGACGGGGGTGCGGTGCGCACCTACGTCAGCGTCGACGGCGGGATGAGCGACAACATCCGCACCGCGCTCTACGACGCCGACTACTCCTGCACCCTGGCCTCGCGGCACTCCGAGGCCGAGCCGGTGCTCGCCCGGGTGGTCGGCAAGCACTGCGAGGCCGGCGACATCGTGGTGCGCGACGAGTTCCTGCCGGGCGACGTCGCTCCCGGCGACCTGGTCGCGGTCCCGGCCACCGGCGCCTACTGTCGCTCGATGGCCTCGAACTACAACCACTCGCTGCGCCCCCCGGTGGTCGCGGTACGGGGCGGTGTCGCGCGCGTGGTCGTGCGGCGCGAGACTGAGGACGACCTGTTGGCCACCGACGTGGGGGATCCGGCGTGAGCGAGAGCACCGGCGTGCACCGTCGCGCCCTGCGCGTGGCCGTGCTGGGCTGCGGATCGGTCGGCTCCCAGGTCGTGCGGCTGCTGCGAGAGCAGGCCGACGACCTCGCCGCCCGTGTCGGGGCACCGGTCGAGCTGGCCGGGGTCGCCGTGCGCCGCCTCGAGGCGGCCCGCGAGGTCGACGTGCCCGACGGCCTGCTCACCACCGACGCCGCCGGGCTCGTGGCCCGCGACGACGTCGACGTCGTCGTCGAGGTCATCGGCGGGATCGAGCCGGCCCGCTCGCTGATCCTGTCCGCGCTCGAGCACGGGGCGTCGGTCGTCACGGCCAACAAGGCGCTGCTCGCCGAGGACGGCCCGACCCTGTTCGAGGCCGCCGACAAGGCCGGCGTCGACCTCTACTACGAGGCCGCCGTGGCCGGGGCCATCCCGATCGTGCGGCCGCTGCGCGAGTCGCTCGCCGGCGACCGGGTCACCCGCGTGCTCGGCATCGTCAACGGCACGACGAACTTCATCCTCGACGCGATGGACTCCACCGGCGCCGGCTTCGCCGAGGCGCTCGAGGAGGCCCAGCAGCTCGGCTACGCCGAGGCCGACCCCACCGCCGACGTCGAGGGCTTCGACGCCGCCGCGAAGGCCGCGATCCTGGCCTCGCTGGCCTTCCACTCCCGCGTCACCGCCTCCGACGTGCACCGCGAGGGCATCAGCGACGTCACCGCCGGCGACATGGCCTCGGCGCGCCAGATGGGTGCCGTGGTCAAGCTGCTCGCGATCGCCGAGCTGCGTGAGGTCGGCGGCGAGGAGGCCGTCGCCGTGCGGGTGCACCCCGCGATGATCCCGCGCAGCCACCCGCTCGCCTCGGTGCGCGAGGCCTACAACGCGGTGTTCGTGGAGTCCGAGGCGGCCGGTCGGCTGATGTTCTACGGACCCGGCGCGGGCGGCTCGCCCACCGCCTCGGCCGTGCTCGGCGACCTCGTCACGGTGGCCCGCAACCAGCTCTTCAACACTCGCGGGACCGGTGAGTCGGCCTACGCCGACCGCGCGGTGCTGCCGATGGGCGAGACCCTCACGCGCTACCACGTCGCCATCGACGTCGACGACCGCGCCGGCGTCCTGGCCTCGATCGCCCTGGCCTTCGCCGACCACGGCGTGTCCCTGCGCACGGTGCGCCAGGAGGGCCGCGGCGACGACGCCCAGCTCGTCGTGGTCTCCCACGAGGCCACCGACGCGGCGCTCTCGGCGACCGTCGAGCACCTGCGGGGCATGGACATCGTGCGGGAGATCAGCTCTGTGATGCGCGTGGAGGGAGAACCCGAGTGACGACCAGCGAGATCGCCGGCGACATCACCGCGCCGCCCGCGGTGCACCAGTGGCGCGGCGTCATCGAGGAGTACCGCGACCTGCTCGACCTGCCCGCGATCCCCGGTCGTGAGCGTCCGATCGCGGCGGTCACGCTGCGCGAGGGCGGCACACCGCTGGTGGAGTCGGAGTGGCTCTCGGGGCTGACCGGCGCCCGGGTGCTGCTCAAGGTCGAGGGCGACAACCCGACCGGCTCCTTCAAGGACCGCGGCATGACCGCGGCCATCTCCGTGGCGCTCGCCGAGGGTGCCGAGGCGGTGGTGTGCGCCTCGACCGGCAACACCTCGGCCTCGATGGCCGCGTACGCCGCCAAGGCCGGGCTCAAGCCCCTGGTGCTCGTGCCCGAGGGCAAGATCGCCGCCGGCAAGCTGGCCCAGGCGATCGTGCACGGTGCGCAGGTGATCATGGTGCGCGGCAACTTCGACGACTGCCTGACCATGGCGCGCCGGATGGCCGACGACTACCCGGTCGCGCTCGTCAACTCGGTCAACCCCGTGCGACTCGAGGGCCAGAAGAGCGCCGCCTTCGAGATCGTCGACTTCCTCGGCGACGCCCCCGACCACCACGTGCTGCCGGTGGGCAACGCCGGCAACATCTCGGCGTACTGGCTCGGCTACACCCAGTACGCCGCGCTCGGCCGCGCCACCCGCACCCCGGTCATGCACGGGTTCCAGGCCGAGGGGGCGGCGCCGCTGGTCACCGGGGAGCCCTTCCCGCACCCGGAGACGAAGGCGACCGCGATCCGGATCGGCAACCCCGCCTCCTGGGACAAGGCCGTCGCCGCGCGCGAGGAGTCGGGGGGACGCTTCACCGCGGTCAGCGACGAGCAGATCCTCGCCGCCCAGCGGGCGCTCGCGCGCCACGACGGCGTCTTCGTCGAGCCCGCCTCGGCCGCGGGGGTGGCGGGCATCCTGTGCGACCTCGAGCTCGGGCGCCCGGTGGTGGCCGACTACGCCGGGACGACGATGGTCGTCACCGTCACCGGGCACGGGCTCAAGGACACGGTCACCGCGCTGGAGGGCGTCGGCCCGCTGGTCGACGTGGTGGTCGACGCGGACCCGGCGGCCGCGGCGCACGCGGCGGGCCTGACCCGCGACGACGCGTGACGGCGTACGTCGAGGGGCTCGCGCGGGTCAGCGTCCCGGCGACCAGCGCCAACCTCGGCCCCGGCTTCGACTCCCTCGGCCTCGCCCTCGACCTGCGCGACCGCCTCGAGGGGCGGGTGCTCGCGCCGGGGGAGACCTCCCGGGTCGAGATCGAGGGGGAGGGGGCCACGAGCCTGCCGCGCGACGCCAGCCACCTGGTGCTCGCGACGATGCGCCGCGCGTTCGTGGCCATGGACTGCGCCGTGCCCCCGGTGGCCCTGCGGTGCCACAACGTGGTGCCGCACGCCCGTGGCCTCGGGTCCTCCTCGGCCGCGATCGTCGGTGCGCTCGGGCTGGCCCGCGCGCTCGTCGTCGACGGTCAGGACCGCCTCGACGACGCCGCACTGCTCGACCTCGCCGCCACCATCGAGGGCCATCCCGACAACGTCGCGCCGGCACTGCTCGGCGGCTTCGTGGTCGCGGGTCGCGACGACGAGGTCCGCGGCGACGGTGGTGCGGGCCCGGCAGCGTCGTGGTGGTCGGTGTCGGCGCCGGTGGACGCCCGGGTCTCGGCCGTCGCCCTCGTCCCACCGGGCGGGGTGCTCACCGAGGTGGCCCGTGGCCTGCTGCCGGCCGAGGTGGGGCATGCGACGGCGGCGGCCGACGCCGGCCGTGCGGCGCTGCTGGTCGCCGCGCTCGGGGGGCAGGTCGACCAGCTGTGGCGCGGCACCCGCGACCACCTGCACCAGGAGCACCGCCGGGCGGCGATGCCGCACACGCTCGAGCTCGTCGACACCCTGCGCGCCGAGGGCGTCGCCGCGCTGGTCTCCGGTGCCGGGCCGACCGTGCTGGCCCTCGTCGTGGACGACGCGCAGGCGGCGGACGTGCTCGCCCGGGCCCCGGCGGGCTGGGCCGGGCACCACCTGCGGGTGGCCGGCGACGGCCTGGTCGTCCACCCCTGATCCGCGCTCGCCTGCTGCTACATTGAGCCCGCGCCGCTCCGCCGGCGAAGCACCGATGGGCTCTCGTCCTCGGTGCGAACCTCCTCGGGCACCGGCCCGGTCGTCGTAGGCCGTCCGGCTCGCGCCCGCCCCGATCGTCGACGTCTCGCTCGACGTGACCGAACCGGCAAGGAACCCCACGTGACCGAGACCTCCGACACCGCGACTCCCGACACCGCCGCCACCCGCAAGCGCAGCGGAGGCCTCAGCTCGATGCTGCTCGCCGACCTCAAGTCGATGGCCGCCTCGATGGGCATCGCGGGGGCGCAGGGCCTGCGCAAGGCCCAGCTCGTGGAGGCGATCAAGGCAGCCCAGTCCGGCGGCTCCGCGTCGCCCAGGTCGGAGAAGGCCGCGCAGCCGGCTGAGGTCCCGGCGGTGGCCGCGCCGAAGGTGACCCGTCGTCAGCGAGGTGGGGCCTCGAGCGACGGCGCCGCACGCGAGGAGGCAGACCAGGCGGCCGCGCGGGGTGCCACGTCGGCACCGGCGTCGACACCGGCTGCGGAGGCGCCGCAGGCACGTCGCGAGGAGACCCGGCCCGAGCGCACCCGCCGGACCGGGGCCGAGCGCGGCGGCGCGGAGGTCGAGGGCGACGAGTCCGGCGAGGCGCAGCCCCACGGCGACACGCGGAAGGAGAAGCCGCAGCGGGACAGTGCGCAGAAGGACAGGCCGCAGAAGGACAGGCCGCAGAACGAGAAGCCGCAGAAGGACAACGCCAGGAAGCAGGATGCCTCGAAGGGCCAGGGCGCTGCCAAGAACGACGACGCGCAGAAGGCCGCGTCGCAGAACAAGCAGCAGGGCAACAACCAGGGCAACCAGCGCGGCAACCAGCAGGGCAACCAGAACGGGCCGAAGGGCCAGGACAACCAGGCGGGCCAGACCAATCAATCGGGCCAGAGCAACCAATCGGGCCAGGGCAACCAGCCCGGCCAGAACAGCGCCGCGACCCAGGTCGACGACGACGGCGACGACGAGGGCGGCAGCCGTAGCCGCAACCGCCGTCGGCGTGCGCGCGAGCGCAACCGCCCGGGCACCCCGACCGGCACCCAGCGCAACGAGCCCGACACGACGATCCTCGAGGACGACGTGCTCGTCCCGGCCGCGGGCATCCTCGACGTGCTGGACAACTACGCGTTCGTGCGCACGAGCGGCTACCTGCCGGGCAGTGACGACGTCTACCTGTCGCTGTCCCTCGTACGCCGCTTCAACCTCCGCACCGGCGATGCCGTCGCCGGCCAGGTGCGTCAGCCCCGCGAGGGAGAGCGCAAGGAGAAGTTCGACCCCATGGTGAGCATCGACGCCATCAACGGCGCCGAGCCCGACAGCGTCAAGCAGCGGGGCGACTTCGCGTCGTTGACCGCCGTGCACCCCGAGCAACGCCTGCGCCTCGAGACCGGCGCGGACGACGTCGTCGGTCGGGTCCTCGACCTCGCGGCACCGCTCGGCAAGGGCCAGCGCGGGCTGATCATCGCTCCCGCGAAGACGGGCAAGACGACGTTGCTGCAGTCGGTCGCGAGCTCGATCAGCACGAACAACCCCGAGTGCCACCTGATGGTCGTGCTCGTCGACGAGCGACCCGAGGAGGTCACCGACTTCGAGCGCACGGTCAAGGGCGAGGTCATCTCCTCGACCTTCGACCGACCTGCCGCCGACCACACCGCCGTCGCCGAGCTGGCCATCGAGCGCGCCAAGCGGCTCGTCGAGCTCGGCCACGACGTGGTCGTGCTCCTCGACGGGCTGACCCGGCTCGGCCGTGCCTACAACCTCGCGCAGGCCGGCAGTGGACGGATGCTCTCCGGTGGGGTCGACTCCGGGGCGCTGCACCCGCCGAAGCGATTCTTCGGCGCTGCGCGCAACATCGAGGACGGTGGCTCGCTGACCATCCTGGCCACCCTCTCCGTCGAGAGCGGCTCGCGCACCGACGAGATGATCTTCGAGGAGCTCGAGGGCACCGCGAACACCGAGATCCGGCTGCGCTCCGAGCTCGCCGAGCGCGGGCTGTTCCCGGCCGTCGACGTCGTGGCGTCCGGCTCCCGACGCGAGGAGCTGCTGCTCGGGGAGCAGGAGCTCGACATCGTGTGGTCGCTGCGGCGCACCCTGTCCGGCCTCGAGCGCACCGAGGCCGCGACGCGGCTGCTGGACAAGATCGGCTCCACGCGCACCAACATCGAGCTGCTGACCTCGGTGCGCCAGGGCGGACTCTGAGCGAAAGGGCGGTGCTGGGCGCTTTCAGCCGATAGCCTGACCGACCTGCCTACCCCCCCGAAGAGGAGCCCTCTGTGGCGCGAATCGTAGTCGCGGACGACGATGTCGACATCCGCGAGCTCGTCGAGTTCAAGCTGACCACGATGGGTCACGACATCGTCGCCGTCGCCGACGGTGGCGCCGCTGTCGAGGCCTGCCAGGCGCAGCGACCCGACCTTGCGGTGTTCGACGTGATGATGCCGGGTGTCTCCGGGCTCGAGGCGATCCGTCGGATCCGCGCCGATGCCTCCCTGGCCGACCTGCCCGTCATCCTGCTGACCGCGCGCGCCCAGGAGTCCGATGTCGAGTCCGGCTTCAGCTCCGGCGCGGACGACTACATCACCAAGCCCTTCAGCCCCCGCGAGCTCGCCGCCCGCGTCGAGTCGCTGCTCCGTGGCCGCGCCGGGGCGACCTGAGCGCTGACCGCACGCCGTACGCCGTGCGGCGTACGGCCTGATCCCGACTAGTCGGCTGTTTCTCGAGCCTGTCGGCCTTTGCAATGGCCGACAGGCTTGGGAACACCCGGCCGACCGGGTGTTCCTGGGACAGTCGGGACACGTGCGACCAGGAGGGTCCCCGCCGCACCGGCGGCACGGGAATTGGTGGGGCGGGGGCGCTGTTCCTATGATCGTGCGTCGGCTCCGGTTCACGCGCTCGCACCCTGCGGGAGCGACCCGGGGCACAGAGAGGACACAGCCATGAAGAAGGACATCCACCCGAGCTACAACGAGACCAAGGTGACCTGCACCTGCGGTTCCACGTTCACCACGCGCAGCACCTCGGAGTCGGGCACCCTGCGTGCCGACGTGTGCTCGCAGTGCCACCCGTTCTACACCGGCAAGCAGAAGATCCTCGACACCGGCGGTCGCGTCGCCCGCTTCGAGGCCCGCTACGCCAAGGCCGCCAAGAAGTAGCGACCTCCGAGCGCCGACCCACCGCAGCCGCGGAGGGTCGGCGCTCGTGATTTGCCCGGAGGATCCCCGCACCACCAGCCCGCAGGAGCAACCCGTGTTCGAGGCCGTCGAGGCGATGCTGAACGAGCACGGCGAGCTCGAGGGCCGCCTCGCGGCGCCCGAGACCCACGCCGACCCGCGTCTGGCCAAGCGGCTCAACCAGCGCTACGCCGCGCTGTCGCGGGTGGTCGACACCTGGCGCGAGTGGCAGGGCACGGTCGAGGACCTCGGCGCCGCCGAGGAGCTCGCCCGCGAGGACCCTGATTTTGCGGCCGAAGCCGAGCAGCTCACGACCCGTCGCGACGAGCTCGTCGAGCGGCTGCGTCGTCTGCTCGTGCCACGCGACGCCGCCGACGACAAGGACGCGATCCTGGAGCTGAAGTCGGGGGAGGGGGGTGAGGAGTCCGCGCTGTTCGCCGCCGACCTCCTGCGCATGTACACCCGCTACGCCGAGACCCGCGGCTGGAAGGTCGAGATGCTCGACGCCACCGAGTCCGACCTCGGCGGCTTCAAGTCGGTCACCGTCGCGGTCAAGGCCGCAGGCACCCCCGAGCCCGGCGAGGCGCCGTACGCGCTGCTCAAGTTCGAGGGCGGGGTGCACCGGGTCCAGCGCGTCCCGGTCACCGAGTCGCAGGGCCGGGTGCACACCAGCGCCGCCGGCGTCATGGTGCTGCCCGAGGCCGAGCCCGTCGACGTCGAGGTCGACGACCACGACCTGCGCATCGACGTCTTCCGCAGCTCCGGGCCGGGCGGGCAGAGCGTCAACACCACCGACTCCGCCGTGCGCATCACCCACCTGCCCAGCGGGATCGTGGTCAGCTGCCAGAACGAGAAGAGCCAGCTGCAGAACCGCGAGCAGGCCCTGCGGATCCTCCGCTCACGGCTGCTCGCCGCGGCGCAGGAGGCCGCCGACACCGAGGCCAACGACGCGCGTCGCAGCCAGATCCGCACCGTCGACCGCTCCGAGCGGATCCGGACCTACAACTTCCCCGAGAACCGTGTCTCGGACCACCGGACCGGCTACAAGGCCTACAACCTCGACAGCCTCCTCGACGGCGACCTGGCCCCCGTGCTCGACTCGTGCGTCGAGGCCGACCTCGCCGCCCGTCTCGCTGCGCTCGAGCAGTGACCGGCCGCCGCCTCCTGGTCGACGACGCTGTTCGTCGGCTCACCGAGGCCGGCGTCGCCAGTGCGCGCAGCGACGCCGAGGTGCTGCTCGCCCACGTGCTCGGGCGTCCCCGGGGCGAGCTGGTCCTGCTCGACGAGGTCGATGAGCAGGCCGCGCAGGCCTACGCCGTCCTGCTCGCGCGGCGGGCGTCCCGCGAGCCCCTCCAGCACCTGCTCGGTCGTGCCTGGTTCCGCACCGTCGAGCTCGCCGTCGGACCGGGTGTCTTCGTGCCGAGGCCCGAGACCGAGCTGCTCGCCGGGTGGGCGCTGGAGCGCCTCGCCGAGCTGGCGGAGCCCGACGGCGCCGCGCCGGTCGTCGTGGACCTCGGGACCGGCTCGGGTGCGATCGCGGCCGCGCTGGCCGCGGAGTGCCCGCGCGCCGAGGTCCATGCTGTCGAGCTCGACCCGGACGCCCACGTCTGGGCGGAGCGCAACCTGGCCGGCACCGGGGTGGACCTGCGGCGCGGTGACCTGGCCGAGGCCTTCGACGACCTCGCCGGCACGGTCGACGTGGTCGTGTCCAACCCGCCGTACATCCCGCTCGAGGCGTGGGAGTCGGTCGCCGCGGAGGCCCGCGACCACGACCCGCACCTGGCGTTGTTCTCGGGCGCCGACGGTCTCGACGTCCTCCGTGCGCTGGCCCGCCGCGCGGCGGTGCTCCTGCGACCCGGCGGATGGGTCGGGGTCGAGCACGCCGACGTCCAGGGGGAGTCGGTTCCCGCGCTGCTGGCCGAGACGGGACGCTTCGAGCAGGTCCGCGACCACGAGGACCTGGCCGGGCGTGCGCGCTTCACGACGGCACGGCTGGCACGATGACCACGGCGACCCGCACCCGGTGCTGGGACGCTCCGACCCAGGTAGGAAGGTGAGCAGGTGAGCCAGGACCCTGAGACGGCGCCCGGGACGGGCCCGGACCACGGCCCCGAGACCCCGATCGCCGAGCCCGCTGTCCCGACCGAGCAAGCCGGGGCCGACGAGGACTGGGAGGCGGAGGACTGGGACGACGAGGACGACGCCGACGAGGACTGGGACGACGAGGACGACGCGGTCTCGGGCGGTCCGCTGCCCACGGCGACCGACGCCCAGCGCGAGGCTGCCGTGGGCGCCGCCGTCCAGGCCCTTCAGCGAGGTCGGCTGGTGATCCTGCCGACCGACACCGTCTACGGCATCGCCGCGGACGCCTTCGACGCCGACGCCGTGGCCGACCTGCTGGACGCCAAGGGCCGGGGGCGGGACATGCCGCCGCCGGTCCTGATCAGCTCGGCGACCACCCTCGACGCGCTCGTCGTCGCCCTGCCCGGCTACGCGCGGGCCCTGGTCGAGCAGTTCTGGCCGGGGCCGCTGACCGTGGTGTGCCGCCAGCAGCCGTCGCTGCAGTGGGACCTGGGCGACGCCCGGGGCACGGTCGCCGTCCGGATGCCGGACCACCCGGTGACGCTGGAGGTCCTCGAGCGCACCGGACCGCTGGCCGTCAGCTCGGCCAACATGTCCGGTCGCCCTGCGGCCACGGACGCGCAGGCCGCCCACCGGATGCTCGGCGACGAGGTCAGCGTCGTGGTCGACGCGGGGGAGTCGCCGGGGATGACGGCCTCGACGATCGTCGACGTCACCGGCACCCAGGGCCGGGTCCTGCGGCTGGGTGCGTTGAGCCTCGAGGAGCTCAACGCGGTGCTCGAGCCGCTCGGCTCCACCCTCGTCGTCGAGGGCGACGAGGCCTGAGCCGTGCGGGAGTACCTGCTGGTCTTCCTCGTCGCCGCCGCGACGACGTACCTGCTCACCGTGGTCGCCCGCGAGATCGCCATCCGCACCGGCGCGGTGGCCAAGGTCCGCGACCGCGACGTCCACGCAGTTCCCATCCCCTACCTGGGCGGCCTGGCCATGCTCGGCGGCCTGGTGGCGGCCTACCTCGTGGCGCGCGAGCTGCCCTTCCTGGCCCAGAGCCAGCCGTTCGTCTTCACCGACGCCGGCTGGGTGCTCCTGGCCGGTGCCGTGCTGTGCGGAGCCGGGGTGCTCGACGACATCTACGAGATCGATGCCCTGACCAAGCTCGGCGCCCAGCTGATCGCGGTCGCGATCCTGGTCTTCACCGGCGTGCAGTTCCGCACCGTCTACCTGCCCGGCGGGTTCCAGTTCGGCCTCGATCCCGCGCAGGGTGCGCTGCTGACGGCCCTGGTCGTCGTGGCCACCGTCAACGCGGTCAACTTCGTCGACGGCCTCGACGGTCTCGCCGCCGGCGTCGTGGGCATCGGGGCGATGGCCTTCTTCGTCTTCAGCTACGTCCTCGTCGACCGCGCGGGCCTGCCCCTGGCCACCACGGGGGCGCTGCTGTCCGCGGCGCTCGCCGGCGCGTGCGTGGGGTTCCTGCCGCACAACTTCCACCCGGCCCGGGTGTTCATGGGCGACAGCGGCTCGATGCTGATCGGCCTGGTGCTCTCCTCCACGGCGTTGACCCTGACCACCCAGTTCGACCCCGCCGCGCTCACGGGCGGCGCCTCGACGAGCCTGCTGGCCACCCTGCTGCCGATCGCGCTGCCGGTGCTGATCCTGGTCGTCCCGATGGCCGACCTGGTCCTGGCCGTCGTACGTCGCACCCGACAGGGCCGCTCGCCCTTCGCGCCGGACAAGCAGCACCTGCACCACCGGATGCTCGAGATCGGGCACTCCCACCGCCGGGCGGTGGTGATCATGTGGCTGTGGGCCGCGCTGATCGCCTTCGGCACGGTGCTGGCCAGCCTGTACGTCGGCTGGAAGATGTGGACCGCCCTGGGCGTGATGGCCGTCGTGGTGCTCGTCCTGACCTTCCTCGTGCCCGTGGTGCACCGCCGGCACCTCGGGGTCGCGGCGGAACCGGTGGGTGCAGAGCCGTCCGAGACTTTGTGATAACTTTCACGAGCGCTCGCAAGAGCGTCCACTGATCCGCAACAGGACGGCCGCCGACGATGACGACCGAGACCACCGCCCGGTCCACGACCCGGCTCGTGGGAGCCCGTGGCACGGGGTCCGGAGCCGCGCCGACCCAGCTGTTGACCGCCGCCGTGACGCTGGGACTCGGCGTGGTCGCATCCCTCGTCGCGCTGTCGGTCGCCGGACGACCCGCTGCTCTGGGCACCGTGGTCGGAACGGTGCTGATCGTGGTTCTGCTCGTCGGCGGCAGCCTGGTGCTCGACCTCGTGGCCACCGTGCTGCCGGCCGCGTCACTGCTCATCGCCCTGCTGACCTACACGCTCCAGCTGCTCGTCCTCCTCCTCGCGCTGCTCGCCCTCGAGCGCAGCGGGCTGCTCGAGGCCGAGCTGGACCGCGCCTGGCTCGGCGGCGCGGTGATCGTCGCGACAGGGCTCTGGCTGGCCGCCCAGCTGCGGGTCCACCTGACGCGTCGCATCCCTGTCTACGACCTGCCCGACAGGCCGGGCGAGGGGGGTCGGCAGTGAGGTCGCACGACTGCTATCGTCCGACGCGCAATGAGTCAGCAGGACCCACCGTCCGAGATCCGCGAGCGTGGTCCGCAGGGCGACCCGTGGCACGCATTCGGCTACGTGGTCTCCGGTGTGGCCTTCTACGGGTTCATCGGGTGGGGGGTGGATCGGTGGCTCGGGACCAGCTTCTGGGTGGCGGTCGGCATCGTGTTCGGTGCGGCGCTCGGGATCTACCTGACGATCTCCCGCTTCGACGCGTTGCCCCGCCGGTCCCCCGCACCATCACCGGGCCCGCCGGACACCCCGACCACCAGCCCGCGAGACAGCCCGACCGACCAGACGTAGGAGTGCATCGGTGAGCCTTGCTGCCGCTTTCGTCGTGCCCGCCGCGGAGGAGTTCATCCCGCCCGGCCCCGCCGAGTTCGACCTGCCCCCGATCTTCTCGGTCGCGGGCATCGGGGTCACCAAGCCGATGCTCGAGCTGGTCCTGGCCGCGATCCTGGTGTTCGGCTTCTTCTACATCGCCATCCGCCAGCGCGCCATGGTGCCGGGCCGCCTGCAGTACATCGGCGAGGCCGGCTACGGCTTCGTGCGCAACTCCATCAGCCGCGACATCATCGGCCAGCACGACTACGCGCGCTACACGCCGTACCTCTTCGCGCTGTTCTTCTTCATCCTGGTCAACAACTTCTTCGGCTCCGTGCCGGGGATCAACTTCCCGACGTTCTCCAAGGCCTCGATGGCCTACGCACTGGCCGGGCTGACCTGGCTGATCTACAACGGCGCCGGCGTGGCCCGCCACGGACTGCTGGGCTACCTCAAGCTGCAGTGCGTGCCGCCGAACATCTCCGGCCCGATCCTGGCGCTGCTCATCCCGCTGGAGTTCTTCTCCAACATCCTGGTCCGCCCGGCCACCCTGGCGCTGCGACTCTTCGCCAACATGTTCGCCGGCCACCTGCTGATCATCCTGTTCGCCGTCGGCGGTGAGTACCTGCTGCTGGAGAGCTCACTACTGCTCAAGCCGGTCGGCCTCCTGGCCTGGGCGCTGTTCATCGCCATCTCGTTCCTGGAGCTGCTGGTGCAGTTCCTGCAGGCGTACGTCTTCGTGCTCCTGAACGCCATGTACATCTCCGGTGCCGTCGCCGACGAGCACTGAGAGCCCCGCACCGCCCGAATCCACCCGCTAGAGCACGACCTCCAGAGAAGAAAACCGAAAGGACAGAAGCCATGACCGGCTCCTTGAACATGATCGGCTACGGCCTGGCTGCAATCGGCCCCGGCATCGGCATCGGCCTGATCTTCGCCGCCTACATCAACGGCGTGGCGCGTCAGCCCGAGGCCCAGAGCCGCCTGCAGTCGATCGCGATCCTCGGCTTCGCGCTCGCCGAGGCGCTGGCGATCATCGGTATCGCCCTCGCCTTCGTCTTGAACTGACCGGGCCCACCGACTGAGAAGAAGGACCACCCATGATGCTGATCCCCCTGGTCTCGGAGGAGGGGCCGAGCCCGCTGGCCGTCGCGCCCGTGGAGATCGCCCTCTCCCTCGTGGTCTTCGGTCTGCTGTTCCTGCTCGTGCGCAAGTTCGTCGTCCCGAACTTCGAGTCGACGTTCGAGGCCCGCACCAAGGCGATCGAGGGTGGTCTGGCCTCGGCCGAGACCAAGCAGGCCGAGGCCGACGCTCGGCTCGCCGAGCTGGAGAAGCAGCTCGCCGACGCCCGGCACGAGGCCTCGCGCATCCGCGAGGAGGCCCGCGAGCAGGGCGCCACCATCGTCACCGAGATGCGTGAGCAGGCTCAGTCGGAGTCGGCGCGCATCGTCGAGCACGGCAAGTCCCAGATCGAGGCCGAGCGCCAGCAGGCGATCGCCTCGCTGCGCGCCGAGGTCGGGGCCCTGGCCACCGGCCTCGCGGGACGTATCGTGGGTGAGAGCCTCGAGGACGACGACCGCGCCAACCGCGTGGTCGAGCGCTTCCTGGCCGACCTGGAGCAGGACACGGCGAGCGGGAGTGGGGTCAGCAGCTGATGGCCGACTTCCGCGGTGCCTCCGCCGACGGGGTCGCCGACCTCGCCGACGAGCTGCGCCAGCAGGTCTCCGGCGCCACGCGTCGGGCCGCCACCATGGCGGACGACCTGTTCACGGTCAGCCGGAGCCTGCGGCAGGAGGGCGGCCTGCGCCGGTTCCTGACGGATGCCTCCTTGCCCGCGCAAGCCCGCACCGGGCTGGTCGGCGAGGTCTTCGGCAGCCAGGTCGACGAGCAGAGCCTGACGCTGCTGTCCTCGGCGGTCGGCAAGCGGTGGACCTCGGCCGGCGACCTGCCCCGCGGTCTCGAGCACCTCTCCGTGATCGCCGCCGTCCGCTCCGCGGGCAACGAGGGCGAACGGCTCTCCGACGAGCTGTTCAGCGTCGCCGAGGCGGTCAAGAACAACCACGGGCTGCGCGACGCGCTCTCCGACCCGGGCCGCAGCATCGAGGACAAGTCCGCCCTCGTGCGCGACCTGCTCGGTGACCGGACGCTGGAGGCGACGCGCACCCTGACCGTGCAAGCCGTGTCCGGCAGCTACCGCACGGTGGGGGTCGCTCTCGCCGAGTACCAGAAGGTGGCCGCCGACGTGCACGACGAGGGCGTGGCGACCGTGCACAGCGCCCGCGAGCTCTCCGAGGACGAGCAGCGTCGCCTCGCGGCCGCCCTCGAGCGCCAGTACGACCGACCGATCCACCTCAACACCGTCGTCGACGAGGACCTCCTCGGCGGGGTGCGGGTCGAGATCGGTCACGACGTCATCGACGGCACCGTCGTCAGCCGTCTGGCCGAGGCCCGACGGATGCTCGCCGGCTCCGGCCGCTGAGGCACCGCCGGCCGCCGCCGCCCCGAACCCACCGACCGACGAAGACCAAGAGAGAAGGCACCACACCATGACGGAGCTCTCCATCCGGCCCGAGGAGATCCGCGACGCCCTCGCCAAGTACGTCGCCGACTACCAGCCCGACTCCGCCACCCGCGAGGAGGTCGGCACGGTCGCCTCCGCCGGCGACGGCATCGCCCGCGTCAGCGGCCTGCCCTCGGCCATGGCCAACGAGCTGCTCGAGTTCGAGGACGGCACCCGCGGCCTGGCGCTGAACCTCGACACCCGCGAGATCGGCGTCGTCATCCTCGGCGACTTCGCCGGCATCGAGGAGGGCCAGACGGTCCGCCGCACCGGCGAGATCCTCTCGGTCCCGGTCGGTGACTCCTACCTCGGTCGCGTCGTCGACCCGCTCGGCAACCCGATCGACGGACTGGGCGACATCGAGACCTCCGAGCGCCGCGCGCTGGAGCTCCAGGCCCCGAGCGTCATGGAGCGCAAGTCGGTGCACGAGCCCCTGGCGACCGGGATCAAGGCGATCGACTCGATGACCCCGATCGGCCGCGGCCAGCGTCAGCTGATCATCGGCGACCGCGCGACGGGCAAGACGACGATCGCGATCGACGCGATCATCAACCAGAAGCAGTACTGGGAGACCGAGGACCCCGACAAGCAGGTGCGCTGCATCTACGTCGCGATCGGTCAGAAGGGCTCGACGATCGCGTCCGTGCGCGGTGCGCTCGAGGAGGCCGGCGCCCTGGAGTACACCACCATCGTCGCCTCGCCCGCCTCGGACTCCGCCGGCTTCAAGTACCTCGCCCCCTACACCGGCTCGGCCATCGGTCAGCACTGGATGTACGACGGCAAGCACGTCCTGATCGTCTTCGACGACCTGACCAAGCAGGCCGAGGCCTACCGTGCCGTGTCGCTGCTGCTGCGCCGCCCGCCGGGCCGCGAGGCCTACCCCGGTGACGTGTTCTACCTCCACAGCCGGCTCCTCGAGCGCTGCGCCAAGCTCTCCGACGACCTCGGCCACGGCTCGATGACCGGCCTGCCGATCATCGAGACCAAGGCCAACGACGTCTCGGCGTTCATCCCGACCAACGTCATCTCGATCACCGACGGCCAGATCTTCTTGCAGTCGGACCTGTTCGCGGCCAACCAGCGCCCGGCCATCGACGTCGGTGTCTCGGTCTCCCGCGTGGGCGGTGCGGCCATGACCAAGGCGATGAAGGCCGTGACCGGCTCGCTGAAGGTCGACCTCGCCCAGTTCCGCGCGATGGAGGCCTTCGCGATGTTCGCCTCCGACCTCGACGCGGCCTCGCGCCAGCAGCTCGATCGCGGCCAGCGCCTGATGGCGCTGCTCAAGCAGCCCGCGTACTCGCCCTACCCGCTCGAGGACATGACGATCTCGCTGTGGCTGGGCACCTCGGGCTCGCTCGACAAGGTGCCCGCGGACGACGTGCTGCGCTTCGAGCAGGAGTTCATCGACTACCTGCGTCGCTCCCACGAGGGGATCCTCTCCGGCATCCGCGAGAGCCAGAAGTTCGAGGACGAGGACGGTGTGAAGAGCGCCTACGAGTCGTTCCTCGACCAGTTCGAGACCTCCGACGGCGGCTCGCTGAAGGCCGGGCGCGAGGACCACGAGGCCCTCGCCGACGAGGACGTCGAGCAGGAGCAGATCAAGAAGCAGAAGCGGGGCTGAGCAGATGGCGGTGTCGCTGCGCGAGTACCGCGCGCGGATCAAGTCGACGGAGTCGATGAAGAAGATCACGCGCGCCATGGAGCTGATCGCTGCTTCGCGCATCATCAAGGCCCAGCAGCGGGCCCAGGCCGCTGCGCCGTACGCCCGCGAGCTCACCCGGGCGGTCTCGGCCGTGGCGACCTTCTCCAACGTCGACCACCCGCTGACCCACGAGCAGGAGGACCCCAAGCGGGCCGCCGTCCTGGTCATCACCAGCGACCGTGGTCTGGCCGGGGCCTACTCCTCGGGGGTGCTGAAGGAGGCCGAGCGTCTCGCCGAGAAGTTGCGCAGCGAGGGCAAGGAGATTCGACTGGTACATCACCGGGCGCAAGGGCGAGGCCTACTTCAAGTTCCGCCAGCGCCCGGTGGCGAGGGTGTGGACCGGGTTCTCCGACCAGCCGTCCTACGACGTGGCCGCCGAGATCGGCCAGGCGCTGATCGACGCGTTCCTCAAGGAGCAGGGCGAGGAGGGCGACGTCGACGAGGTTCACGTGGTCTACACGCGGTTCCGCTCGATGCTGACCCAGGAGCCGACCGACATCCGGATGCTGCCCCTCGAGGTCGTCGAGGGCACCGACGACGACGAGGAGTCCGGGCCCCGTGAGGTCCTGCCGCTCTACGAGTTCGAACCGTCGGCCGAGGCCGTGCTCGACGGGCTCCTGCCGCAGTACGTGCAGAGCCGGATCTTCTTCTGCCTGCTCCAGGCCGCGGCCTCCGAGCTCGCTGCCCGCCAGAAGGCCATGAAGTCGGCCACCGACAACGCCGACGAGCTCATCAAGAAGTACAAGCGCATCGCCAACCAGGCCCGCCAGGCTGGCATCACCCAAGAAATCAGCGAGATCGTCGGTGGCGTCAACGCGCTCGCCGACTCCAATGCCGGGAGTGATTGAGACATGACTGCCACCATCGAAGAGACCGACCAGGACACCGGCGACGCGACCATCGGTCGGATCGCCCGGGTCATCGGCCCCGTCGTCGACGTCGAGTTCCCCGTGGACTCGATGCCCGACATCTACAACCTCCTGGAGGTCGAGCTCGCCCTCAAGGACTCCGACCGGGTGCTCTCGCTCGAGGTCGCCCAGCACATCGGCGACGGCATGGTCCGCGCCATCTCGCTGCAGCCCACCGACGGCCTCGTGCGCGGCGCGCAGGTCACCGACACCGGGGGCCCGATCACGGTTCCCGTGGGCGAGGGCACCCTCGGCAAGGTCTTCAACACCCTCGGCGAGTGCCTGAACCTCGAGGAGGGCCAGGAGCTGGAGGTCCAGGAGCGCTGGGGCATCCACCGCAAGGCGCCGGCCTTCGACCAGCTCGAGTCCAAGACCGAGATGTTCGAGACCGGCATCAAGGTCATCGACCTGCTCACGCCGTACGTGCTCGGCGGCAAGATCGGCCTCTTCGGCGGTGCCGGGGTCGGCAAGACGGTGCTGATCCAGGAGATGATCGCGCGCGTCGCCACCGACCACGGTGGTGTGTCGGTCTTCGCCGGGGTCGGCGAGCGCACCCGTGAGGGCAACGACCTGATCGTCGAGATGGAGGAGGCGGGTGTCCTCGGGCAGACCGCGCTCGTCTTCGGCCAGATGGACGAGCCGCCGGGCACGCGGCTGCGCGTGGCCCTCTCGGCGCTGACGATGGCGGAGTACTTCCGCGACGTGGCGAGCCAGGACGTGCTGCTCTTCATCGACAACATCTTCCGCTTCACCCAGGCCGGCTCGGAGGTCTCCACCCTGCTGGGCCGGATGCCCTCCGCGGTGGGCTACCAGCCGACCCTGGCTGACGAGATGGGTCTGCTCCAGGAGCGGATCACGTCCACGCGCGGCCACTCGATCACCTCGATGCAGGCGATCTACGTGCCGGCCGACGACTACACCGACCCGGCCCCGGCCACGACCTTCGCCCACCTCGACGCCACGACCGAGCTCTCGCGCGAGATCTCCTCGCTGGGCATCTACCCGGCCGTGGACCCGTTGACCTCCACGTCGCGGATCCTCGACCCGCAGTACATCGGTCAGGCGCACTACGACTGCGCGATCCGCATCAAGCAGATCCTCCAGCGCAACAAGGAGCTCCAGGACATCATCGCGATCCTCGGTGTCGACGAGCTCTCCGAGGAGGACAAGGTCGTCGTGTCCCGGGCCCGTCGCATCCAGCGGTTCCTCTCGCAGAACACCTACGTGGCCAAGCAGTTCACCGGTCTCGAGGGATCGACGGTCCCGGTCGCCGAGACCATCGAGGCGTTCAACAAGATCGCCGACGGCGAGTACGACCACGTGGCGGAGCAGGCCTTCTTCATGTGCGGCGGCCTCGACGACGTCGAGGCGAAGTGGGCCGAGATCCAGAAGAGCCTCTGATGGCAGCCGAGTTCCTCCAGGTCGAGCTCGTCGCGGCCGACCGCACGGTGTGGTCGGGTCGGGCGAGCATGATCATCGCGCGCACCGTGGAGGGCGACGTGGGGGTGCTGCGCGGTCACGCGCCGATGCTCGCGCTGCTGACCGACGCGGTGGTGGAGATCACCGACGACGACGGCAACGTCACCGTCGCCGCCGTCGACGGCGGCTTCCTCTCCGTGGCCGCCGACCGGGTCTCGGTGCTCTCGCAGCACGCCGTGCTCTCGGAGGAGATCAACGTCGACGAGACCAGGTCCGAGCTCGACACCGCGCGCGGTCTCGGGGGCAGCGACGACGCCGAGCGTCGCATCCGCCGGGCCGAGGCCCGGCTGCGAGCGGTGGAGCAGGCCTCCTGAGCGCACTCCCAGCACGACGACCTACCCACCGCTGGACTTCCGGCGGTGGGTAGTCTCACTCCCGGGTCTTTTCATGACCCGTGATCGCCGGTCGGGAGGTGACGGCTTGACCCTGTGGCAGTGGCTGATCGACGGGGCGGGGGTGCTGCTCCTCCTCGTCCTGGTCTACGTCGGCGCGCTCGTGGTGCGTCGGCGCGCGCTGTCGCGGCGCGGCGGCACCTTCGAGCTCTCCCACCGCCTGCTCGGCTCCGAGCGCCGCGGGAACGGGTGGGTCCTCGGCCTGGGTCGCTACACCGACGACTCCCTGGAGTGGTTCCGCGTGTTCTCGCTCTCCCCACGCCCGCGAGCGCGCTGGTGCCGCGACGGACTCAGCTTCGACGGGCGCCGCGTGCCCATGGGCGGTGAGCTGCACTCGCTCTACCCCGACCACCTCGTCATCACCTGCGCCAGCGACCGCGGTGAGGTCGACCTCGCGATGAGCGAGGCCTCCCTCACCGGGTTCCAGTCATGGCTCGAGGCGCGCCGACCCGGCGCCGACTGGTCGCGGTGAGCTCGACGGGCGCGACCTCGACGGCAGGGACGAGCGGGCCGGGCGAGCAGCTGGCGCGCGCCCGCACCGCGGTCGCGATCGTGTTCGTCGCGAACGGTCTCGTCTTCGCCACGCTCTTCTCGCGGGTCCCCGACCTGCGGCGAGCGCTGGGGCTCGGCAACGGTGAGCTCGGCCTGCTGCTGCTCGCGGCCGCCGCCGGGTCCGTGCTGTCGTTGCCCACCAGCGGCGCCCTCATCGAGCGGTGGGGCGCCTCGGCCGTCGTACGCCGCGGCGCGCTGCTGTCGGCCGCCGGCCTGGTCGCGGTCGCCGGGGCGATCGAGGTCGTGCCGCTCGTCGCGCTCGCCGCGCTGGGCCTGGCGGCGTACGGCGTGGGGGTGGGGATGTGGGACGTGGCCATGAACGCCGAGGGCGCGGTGGTCGAGCAGGGGCTCGGCACCACGATCATGCCGCGCTTCCACGCCGGCTTCAGCCTCGGCAGCGTGGCCGGAGCCGGGCTGGGGGCGGCCTCGCTCCTCGTCGGCGTGCCGGCCCTGGTCCAGCTGGGCGTGCTCGCGGTCGCGGCGTGGCTGGCGACGCGGTGGGGGAGCCGGGCCTTCCTGCCGCCTGCCCGGGCCGCCGGCGACGAGCAGGGCGAGCCACGGCCGAAGGTCGCGGCCTGGCGCGCCTGGACCGAGCCGCGCACGCTGGTCGTGGGCCTGATGGTGCTCTGCTTCGCGATCGCGGAGGGCTCGGCCAACGACTGGCTCTCCCTGGCGCTGATCGACGGCTACGACGCGCGTCCCGCGCTCGCGGTGGCCGGCTTCGCGACGTTCGTCTCCGCGATGACGCTGGGACGCTTCGTCGGTCCGGTCCTGCTCGACCGCTACGGCCGGGTCCCGGTCCTGGCCGGCAGCGCGGCCTTCGTCGCGACCGGGACGCTGCTGGTCGTGCTCGGCTCTCTCGCGGCGCTCGTCGTGCTCGGCATCGTGTGCTGGGGCCTCGGCGCGTCCCTGGGGTTCCCGGTCGGCATGAGCGCGGCGGCCGACGACCCGGCGCGGGCGGCGGCGCGGCTGAGCGTGGTCTCCACCGTCGGGTACGGCGCGTTCCTGGCCGGTCCGCCACTCCTGGGCTACCTCGGCGACGCCGTCGGCACGCTGCCCGCGCTGCTGGCCGTCACGGCGCTGATGGCGCCGGCGGTGCTGACCCTGCGGTCGCTCACGGAGAACAGCGACACGGACCCGCTCAGTCGGTGACCGGCCCGCCGGGCTTGCCGGTCCGCTCGCCACCGGTCCGCTCGCCACCGGTCCGCTCCCCCGGACCCACATCACGTCGCCCTGCTCGCGGTTCGCGTGGCGGGCGAGGATGAACAGCAGGTCGGAGAGCCGGTTGAGGTAGGTGAGCGCGAGGGGGTTCATCGTCTCGGCGTGCTCGGCGTAGGCCGCCCAGCCCGAGCGCTCCGCGCGGCGGGCGACGGTGCGGGCGACGTGCAGGTGGGCCGCGCCCGGCGTACCGCCGCTGAGGATGAAGGAGCGCAGCGCGGCCAGGTCCGCGTTGTACTGGTCGCACCAGCCCTCGAGCCGGTCGACGTAGTCGGACTCGATGCGCAGCGGGGGGAACTCCGGCTCGGCGACCACCGGCGTGCACAGATCGGCCCCGACGTCGAAGAGGTCGTTCTGCACGTGGGTGATCACCGCGACGACGTCCTGGTCCAGGCCGCCGGTCGCCACGGCCAGGCCGAGGTGGGCGTTCGTCTCGTCGACGTCGGCGTAGGCCAGCAGCCGCAGGTCGTTCTTCGTGGTCTCGCTCATGTCGCCGAGCCGCGTGCGACCCCCGTCGCCGGTGCGGGTGTAGATGCGCGTCAGGTTGACCATGCTCCGCATGCTAGCCAGCGCGGTCGACCGCACCGATGACGGCCGGTCGTGGACCCGCCAGGCACAGTGTCCCCATGCGAGACTGGCGCCTGTTCCCCCTGCTCCTGGCCGTGCCCGGCCTCGGCCTCGCGGCCGCGGGCCTGCTGCACCCGACG
This sequence comes from uncultured Actinomycetota bacterium, assembly GCA_963714475.1. Lineage (GTDB taxonomy): Bacteria > Actinomycetota > Actinomycetes > Propionibacteriales > Nocardioidaceae > Nocardioides. The sequence goes on along the minus strand of CAVQOP010000001.1, from coordinate 237,594 downwards.
GGGCTGAGCTACGACACCGCTCCGACCTGGTACGCGCTGCACCTGCCCGGGATCGTGTTCTTCCCGCTGGTGGGGTGGGCCCTGGCGGCGCTGGTGCAGACCCGGCGCGACCCCGTCGCGTGGGTCGTGCGGGCCCTGGCCTACGTCTACGCGGTCTTCTACACCTCGCTCGACGTGATCAGCGGCGTCGCCGCCGGGTTCGTGACGCGAGAGCTCGGCCCGGACGTGCCGCGGCCCCCGGCGGTCTCGCTGCTGTTCCGGATCGGCGGACCGCTGGGTGACATCGGGTCCTGGGCGCTGCTGGCCTGCGTCGTGGTCGTCCTCGCCGACCAGGTGCGCCGGCTCGGCGCGCCGGCGCTGGTCGGTGTGCTCCTGGTCCCCGGCGCCTGGCTGGTCCACACCGGTCACATCTTCGCGCCGCCGGGGGTGATCGGCATGGTGCTGCTGGCGGCCGGCACGGCGGGCATCGCCGTGGTCGCCCAGCGCCGCGACGCGGACGGTCCCGTCGGCAGCCCGTCAGGTCGCCCAGCGTGATGGCGGCGGTGGTCCGGTGATCCCGTCGTGTGATACCCCACACCGAGGACCGGTGACCGGCGGGTAACGAGCGCCTACCCTGCGAGGATGAGCACGCCAGCGCCGGACGACCGTGAGCGCCCCGTCAAGGACCGGCCCTGGGTGATGCGGACCTACGCCGGCCACTCCACCGCCGCGGCCTCCAACGCGCTCTACCGCGCCAACCTGGCCAAGGGACAGACCGGCCTGTCGGTCGCCTTCGACCTGCCGACCCAGACCGGGTACGACCCCGACTCGCCGCTCGCGCGCGGCGAGGTGGGCAAGGTCGGCGTGCCGGTGCCCCACCTCGGCGAGATGCGGCGGCTCTTCGAGGACATCCCGCTCACCGAGATGAACACCTCGATGACCATCAACGCGCCCGCCATGTGGATGCTCGCGCTCTACCAGGTCGTCGCCGAGGAGCAGAACCCCGACCTCGACCCGACCGAGGTCGCCGGCAGGCTCGCCGGCACCACCCAGAACGACATCGTCAAGGAGTACCTCTCCCGGGGCACCTACGTCTTCGGCCCCGAGCCGTCCCTGCGCCTGATCGGGGACGTCATCGCCTACACGGTCAACGAGATCCCCCGGTGGAACCCGATCAACATCTGCAGCTACCACCTCCAGGAGGCCGGTGCGACGCCGACCCAGGAGCTGGCCTACGCGCTGTGCACCGCGATCGCCGTGCTCGACCAGGTCAAGGCGTCCGGCCAGGTCCGCGAGGCCGACTTCGACAAGGTCGTGGGCCGCATCTCGTTCTTCGTCAACGCCGGCGTGCGCTTCGTCGAGGAGATGTGCAAGATGCGCGCCTTCGTCCGGCTCTGGGACGAGATCACCACCGAGCGGTACGGCGTCCAGGACCCGGCGATGCGTCGCTTCCGCTACGGCGTCCAGGTCAACTCCCTCGGGCTGACCGAGGCCCAGCCGGAGAACAACGTGCAGCGCATCGTGCTCGAGATGCTCGGGGTGACGCTGTCCAAGGACGCCCGCGCCCGCGCCGTGCAGCTCCCGGCCTGGAACGAGGCGCTCGGCCTGCCGCGCCCCTGGGACCAGCAGTGGTCGCTGCGCCTGCAGCAGGTGCTCGCCTTCGAGTCGGACCTGCTCGAGCACGAGGACCTCTTCACCGGCTCGGTCGTCGTCGAGGCCAAGGTCGCCGAGCTGGTGGCCGACGCCACGGCCGAGATCGAGCGCGTCCAGGAGATGGGGGGTGCGATCGCCGCCGTCGAGTCGGGCTACATGAAGCAGGCGCTCGTCTCGGCCCACGCCGCGCGGCGCGCTCGCATCGAGAGCGGCGAGGAGAAGGTCGTCGGCGTCAACGCCTTCACCACCACCGAGCCCTCGCCCCTGACCGCCGACCTCGACGGCGCCATCCAGGCCGCCGACCCCGAGGCCGAGCGCTCCGCGCTCGACAGCGTCGCGGCGTGGAAGGCCGAGCGGGACGACGACGCGGTCGCCGGGGCGCTGGCCCGGCTCGCGGCCGACGCCGCGACGACGACCAACCTGATGCCCGCCACCCTGGCCGCCGCCCGGGCCGGGGCGACCACGGGGGAGTGGTCGGCCACGCTGCGCGAGGTCTTCGGCGAGTTCCGCGCCCCCACGGGCGTCGGCGGGGCCGTCGGGGTGGCCTCGGTCGGCGATGAGCTGGACGTCGTACGAGCCCGCGTCCGCGAGACCGGCGAGGAGCTGGGGGGTCGGCTGCGGCTGCTCGTGGGCAAGCCCGGCCTCGACGGGCACTCCAACGGTGCCGAGCAGATCGCGGTGCGCGCCCGTGACGCCGGCTTCGAGGTCGTCTACCAGGGGATCCGGCTGACCCCGGAGCAGATCGTCGCCGCGGCCGTGGCCGAGGACGTGCACTGCGTCGGCCTCTCGATCCTCTCGGGCTCGCACATGGAGCTCGTGCCGACCGTGCTCGACGGCCTGCGCGAGGCCGGTCTCACCGACGTCCCGGTCGTCGTCGGCGGGATCATCCCCGACTCCGACGCACGACGCCTCAAGGAGGCCGGTGTCGCCGCGGTCTACACCCCGAAGGACTTCGGGATGACCGAGATCATGGCCGGCATCGTCGAGGTCATCCGTGCGGCCCAGGGCCTCGCGAGCACCCCCGCGGCCCAGCCGCAGCCGGTCGGCGCCTGAGGCCGTCCCCGGTGGTGCTCACCGGCCCCGGCGCGGGTCGCCCGAGGGGCCGACGTTGCGTCGCAGCCAGGTGAGGACGTCGCGCTGGACCTGCGGGGCCCTGCGCTCGAGGGTCAGCGCGCTGCCGGTGCCGGCGTAGCGACGCACCGAGACGCTCGGGGCGCTGGGGTACATCTGCTGCTGGTCCCGCACGGCGCCGGCGCCGACGCGGACGTCGCGCTTGCCGTACATCAGCAGCACCGCGGCCTCGATCTGGTCGTTGTTCTGCTGCGCGTCGAGCTCCGCGGCGTCGAGGCTCTGCACGTCGCCGCACGGGGCCGGGTTGCGCAGCCGCTGGGCGGCACGCTTGATCGCGCGCGTGGCGCTGGAGAAGAGCAGCCGGTTGAACTGGCGGGGACCGCTGCCGTAGGGGGCGTAGTCGGGACTGCCCGAGCAGGTGCTCAGCATGCGTTGGTTCTCCTGCTCCTCGCGCGAGGACATCGAGCCGTCGGACCACCCCATCAGGACCAGGCCGTCGACGTCGTCGAAGGTCGCGGCCTCGATCTGCGCGACCAGGGCGCCCTGGCCGTGGGCGTGCACGGCCACGAACGAGGCCGCGGGCGCCGCGTGGCGGTCGCCGACGAAGCGGTAGTCGCCGGCCCGGACCCGGATGACGATCTGGTGGAGCATCTCGGCCTGGGCGCCCAGGCAGGTGCGGTCCCCGTTGCGCAGCGGGCTGCGGTCGTAGCCCAGCCGGTCGACGACCAGGCTCAGCTGGCCCCGGGCGGCCAGGCGCGAGGCGTAGTCGTAGCGCCGGTTGCGCTTGCCGGGCAGGTTCCAGAACCAGCCGCCCGTGCCGACGTCGTGGGCCAGCACGTTGATCCGCATGCTGCCGGCGCGCCCGTAGACCTTCTGGCGCGGCCCGATGAGGCGGGCGCGGACCTTGCGGTCGGTGTTGTCGGCCGAGCAGAGCACATCCGTGCCGGCCGCGGTGTTGCGCAACGTGAGGACGACCTTGCGGCTGATCGTCTCGCCCGCACCTCCGGCGGCGTCAGCCGGCGCGGCGGGGACGACGATCGCGACGAGCGCGAGGCCCAGCACGGTGGCGAGCGCGGCGAGCGGGCCGACGAGGGCACGCAGCAGCGGGTGGTCGGTGGCGGAGGCGAGCATGCGCTGAAGGTACGTCGCGGCGACCGCGGGTGCCAGACTGGACGGGTGCGGGTCGTGGTGGTGGGAGCCGGCGTGGTCGGGCTCAGCTGCGCCGTGCGCCTGCTCGAGGCGGGGCACCGCGTCGACGTCGTCGCCCGCGACCTGCCTCTCGAGACGACCTCGGCGGTGGCCGCCGCGCTCTGGTACCCCTACCGGGCCTGGCCGCGCGAGCGGGTCACCGCCTGGTCGGCGCGCGGCCTCGCGGTGCTCGAGGACCTCGCCGCGCAGGGGGTGCCCGGCGTGGTCGTGCGCCGCGGCACCGAGGTGCACCACAGCGAGCAGCCCGACCCGTGGTGGATCGGGGCCGCGCCGGCCCTCGAGCGCACCCGCGACGTGCCGGCGCCGTACGTCGCCGGGTGGCGGCTCAGCGTGCCGGTCGTCGAGATGGGCCCCTACCTGCGCTGGCTGACCGGACGCATCGGGGAGCTCGGCGGCACGCTGACCCGACTGGCGCTGGGCGACCTGCCGTCCCCGCCGGGTGAGGACGGCTGGGTGGTCAACTGCTCGGGACTCGGCTCCCGACGACTCGCCGCCGACGACTCGCTCCACCCCGTTCGCGGCGAGGTCCTGCGCCTGGCCCAGTGGGGGCTGCAGGAGTGGTGGCTCGACGGCGGCGCCGAGTCGGCGGGGACCTCCCCGACGTACGTCGTCCCGCGCGAGCACGACGTCGTGGTCGGGGGCACGGCCGTCGAGGGGGAGTGGAGCCGCACCCCGTCCGAGGAGACGGCGACCGCGCTGCTCGAGCGCGCCGCCCGGCTGGTGCCCGAGCTGGCCACGGCGAGGGTGCTCGGCCATCGCGTCGGGCTGCGACCGGGCCGGTCCGCCGTGCGCCTGGAGGCGCAGGACCGGGTCGTGCACTGCTACGGGCACGGCGGCGCCGGCGTCACCCTGAGCTGGGGCTGCGCCGAGGACGTGGTGGGGCTGGTCGGCCCGGCTGATTGACCGGCCGGCTAGCCCGGCTGACCGGCCTCGCGGCGCCGGTGCACGACCCTGGCCAGGAGCACCCCGACCACGAGCCCCAGGAGCGTGCCGACCACCGCGCCACTTCCCGACCGCAGGGCGAGGCCGGCGGCCGCACCGAGGAGCACGGTCGTCGCCACGATGCTGGCCAGGAGCACCCGGTGGAACACCTCGGCCAGGAAGACGGCGCTGAAGGACCGGCCCGCCGGCGCTGTCGCTCCGGTCGCGGGTGCCGCCCCGGCGAGCGGGTCGAGGCTGAGGGCCTCGACGACGGCACTGGTCTCGATCGCGCCGTAGACGTGGGGGAACGTCTCCTCGCCGGGTGCGGCGGCCCCTCCGGTCGGCGGCTCCTCGACCACGGGGGCGGAGAGCCGCTCGGTGTCGATGACCAGCAGCACCAGCGGCTCGGTCACGTCGGCGTAGAACCGCGTGCGCACCTGCTGCCACTGGTCGCCTCGGCTGGCGTGGATGAAGCCCTCCTCGGCCAGGGTGCGACCCAGGGTGGACGTCGTGTAGCGGCCGTCCCGAACGGCGGCCTGCCAGTCCGAGGCGAGCGCGAGGTGGAAGATGCGCACGTCCCCGGCCCCGGCGCCGCTAGAACAGCCGCGTCGTCGGGTCGTCGAGACCGCGCAACGCGTCGTAGTCGACGACCGCGCAGGCGATGCCGCGATCGGTGGCCAGCACGCGGGCCTGGGGCTTGATCTCCTGGGCCGCGAAGATGCCGCGCACCGGGGACAGCAGCGGGTCACGGTTGAGCAGCTCGAGGTAGCGGGTCAGCTGCTCGACGCCGTCGATGTCGCCGCGTCGCTTGATCTCGACCGCCACCGAGCGCCCCTCGGCGTCGCGGCACATCAGGTCGACCGGGCCGATCGCGGTGGGGAACTCCCGGCGTACGAGGCTCAAGCCCTCGGCCAGCGTCGCCGGGTGGTCGGCGAGCAGCGCCTGGAGGTGCTTCTCGACGCCGTCCTTGCGCAGACCGGGGTCGACGCCGAGCTCGTGGACGGAGTCGTGGTGCACCTCGAGCAGCGCGATGCGCAGCGTGTCGTCGGTCTTCGGGCTGCTGACCAGCCACTCGGTGTGACCCTCCGGTGCGGTCTGCTCGCGCAGCACGCACGGGGGCGACATCCAGTTCAGCGGCTTGTAGGAGCCACCGTCGGAGTGCACCAGGACCGAGCCGTCGGCCTTGACCATCAGCACCCGCGTCGCCGGCGGCAGGTGGGCGCTGAGCCGACCGGCGTAGTCGATCTGGCACGTCGCCACCACGATCCTCACGCAGCGAGAACCTACCCGCCGACCGACCCGGGCCGGGACCGGAGTAACGATCTGGGGCCAGCGTGGTGAATGTGGTCACGAAAGTGTTGCGTGAATCACGTTCAGTGAGGTTGGCTCTGCTCCCATGAGCGCTGCGCTGATCCCCCTGGCCGAGGCCGAGCCCACCTGGCAGTGGCTTGCCACCGTCGAGGACGCGATCAACTCCGGCTTCGAGCCGGTCGCCGCCGTCGCCGTCGCGGTGATCTTCTACTCCCCGACCATCTTCGGCGTCGCCATCCCGCTGATCGTGTTCTGGCTGGTCATCGCGGCCCTGGTCTTCACGGTCTACTTCAGGGGCGTCCAGTTCACCGGGATCAAGACCTCCCTGGACCTGGTGCGCGGCAAGTACTCCCGCCACTCCGACCCCGGTGAGGTGACCCACTTCCAGGCGCTCTCCTCGGCGGTCTCGGGCACCGTCGGGCTCGGCAACATCGCGGGTGTGGGGGTCGCGGTCACCATCGGCGGTCCGGGTGCCACGTTCTGGATGATCCTGGCCGGTGTGCTCGGCATGTGCACGAAGTTCGTGGAGTGCACGCTCGGCGTGAAGTACCGCGAGGTCCACGAGGACGGCACCGTCACCGGCGGGCCCTTCCGCTACCTCCCGGTCGCCTTCGAGCGGTTCGGCTCCGGCGTCTCGCGGACCTTCACCATGATCTTCGCCGTCGCGCTGTTCCTCTTCGGCGCCATCGGCGGCAACATGTTCCAGGCCAACCAGACCTTCGCCCAGGCCCAGGAGGTCACGGGCGGTGACGACGGGCTGCTCGGCTCCTCCGGCTCCGCCCTGATCTTCGGCATCGTGCTCGCCCTGCTCGTCGGCGCGGTCATCCTCGGCGGCATCCAGTCCATCGCCAGCGTGACCTCCAAGCTGGTCCCCGCCATGGCGATCCTCTACCTGACGACCTGCCTGCTGGTCATCATCGGCAACATCGCCAACGTGCCGGCCGCCTTCGGCTCGATCATCACCGGCGCCTTCAACCCCGAGGGCATCACCGGCGGTGCGATCGGCGTGCTCATCGTGGGCTTCCAGCGCGCGGCGTTCTCCAACGAGGCCGGGGTCGGCTCCGCTCCGATCGCCCACGCCGCGGTCAAGACCAAGCACCCGGTGAGCGAGGGCTTCGTGGCCCTCCTCGAGCCGTTCATCGACACCGTCGTGGTGTGCACGATGACGGCGCTGACGATCGTCATCGCCGACACGGCGTTCTACAACGACGCGCAGGCCACCTACCTGGCCGACGGCACGACCCCCGACGGGGTGGTGGTGACCTCGCGAGCCTTCGAGACGTTCCTGCCGCAGTTCCCGGTGATCCTCGCGATCGCGGTCGCGCTGTTCGCGTTCTCGACGCTGATCACCTGGTCCTACTACTCGATGAAGGCGTGGACCACGGTCGTGGGACGCTCGAAGACCAGCGAGCTGGTCTTCAAGATCGTCTTCTGCCTCTTCACCGTCGTCGGGACCGTGCTGAACTTCGGCTCCGTGCTCGACTTCGCCGACGCGATGCTCTTCGTCTGTGCGATCTTCAACCTGCTCGCCTGCTACCTGCTGCTGCCGGTGGTGCGCGAGGAGATGCGCTCCTTCCTCGCGGGGATCAAGAGCGGCGAGATCAAGCAGGTCCCGAAGGATGAGCGCACCAAGCCCGCCGACTCGATCCCGTTCGTCGGCAACAGCGACGACTGAGGTCCGGCGGGCCCGGGCGGGCCACCTGCGCCACCTCGCGGCCATCGAGGACGCCGGACTCGCCCTCTACGAGGCCGAGCTCGGCGACCTGCGCGGCTCGCCGCTCGCGGCTCCTGCGCCCGCCGGCAACGCCCGGGTCGACGAGCCGGGCTTCCTGCTCGTGGCGCTGCCCGGACCCGCCGAGGCTGGCGGCGAGCGGAGCGACGTACCGCTGGGGTTCGCCCACGTCCTGATGGTCGGCCACGCCGGCGACCCGTCGGCCCACCTCGAGCAGCTCAGCGTGGCGCCGACCGCGATGCGTCGGGGGATCGGGTCGTCGCTGGTGCGCGCCGCGCTCCGCGAGGCGCGCGCGGAGGGAGCGCGGTCCATGACGCTGTGCACCTACGTCGACCTCGCCTGGAACGCCCCGTTCTACGTCGGCCTCGGCTTCGCCGAGGTCGCGCACCCCGTCGGCTTCACCGCCGGGGTGCGCGAGGCCGAGCGTCGCCTCGGGCTCGACGACCTCGGCCGCAGGGTCGTGATGGCGCGCGCCACCGGTGCGTGAAGTTCGTCACGCGTCCGCCCCGGCCCGTCGGACCCGGCCCGTGGGACGATGCCGGGCATGACGAGCGCACCCGTGGCCAGCACCGACGAGGTCTTCGACGCAGCCGAGAGCCGCCGGTCGTTCACGACCATCGGCGTCGTCGGGCTCGGGACCATGGGGGCCGGCATCGTGGAGGTCTTCGCCCGCCACGGCTACGACGTCGTCGGCGTGGAGATCAGCGAGGAGACGCTCGCCCGCGGCCGGCAGTACCTCGAGCACTCCACCGCGCGCGCCGTGAGCCGCGGGAAGCTCTCCGAGGGCGACCGGGACGCGCTGCTGGCCAAGGTCAGCTGGACCACCTCGATGGGCGACCTCGCCGAGGCCGACCTGGTGGTCGAGGCGGCCGTGGAGTCGCTCGAGATCAAGAAGGCGATCTTCCGCGAGCTCGAGAAGGTCGTGCGGCCCGACGCGGTCCTGGCGACCAACACCTCCTCGCTGCCCGTCACCGAGATCTCCACCGCCAACGCCCACCCGGGCCGGGTCGTGGGGGTGCACTTCTTCAACCCCGCGCCGGTGCAGGCCTTCGTCGAGGTCGTGCGCACGGTCGTCACCGAGCCGAGCGTGCTCGAGGACGTCACCGCGCTGGTGCGCTCGCTGGGCAAGAACCCGGTCGTGTGCGGCGACAAGGCCGGCTTCATCGCCAACACCCTGCTCTTCGGCTACCTCAACCACGCCGTGTCGATGTTCGAGCAGCGCTACGCCACCCGCGAGGACCTCGACGCCGCCATGCGCTTCGGCTGCGGCTACCCGATGGGCCCGCTCGCCCTGGTCGACCTGATCGGCCTCGACACCACCTTCGAGATCCTCGAGACGATGTACCGCCAGGGCCGCGACCGGCTCCACGCGCCGGCCCCGATCCTCAAGCAGATGGTCTCCGCGGGCCTGCTCGGCCGCAAGACCGGCCGGGGCTTCTACACCTACGAGGCCCCCGACAGCCCGAAGGTCGTCGACGACGACCGCACCCCGTCGGCGACCGAGCAGCCCGAGCTGCGTCACGACATCTCCGTGGTCGGCGTCGTCGGCACCGGCACGATGGCCGCGGGCATCGTGGAGGTCTTCGCCAAGGCCGGTCACGACGTCGTCTACGTCGGGCGCAGCCAGGACAAGGTCGACGGCGTGGTCGCGGTGATCACCAAGAGCTTCGACAAGCAGATCCAGCGGGGGCGGGCCACCGAGGAGGCCAAGACCGAGGTGCTCGGCCGGCTGCGGGGCTCGACCAGCCTCGACGACCTCGCGCAGGTCGACATCGTGGTGGAGGCGATCGCCGAGGACCTCGGCGTCAAGTCCACGCTCTTCGAGAACCTCGACGAGATCTGCAAGCCCGGGGCGATCCTGGCCACGACGACGTCCTCGCTCCCCATCATCTCCTGCGCCCGCGCCACCACGCGGCCCGAGAGCGTCGTGGGCATGCACTTCTTCAACCCCGCGCCGGTGATGAAGCTCGTCGAGGTCGTCTCGACGGTCGCCACCGCGCCGGAGGTCACCGAGACCACCCAGGCGCTGGTCGGCAGGATCGGCAAGGTCGCGGTGTCCTGCTCGGACCGCGCGGGCTTCATCGTCAACGCCCTGCTCTTCCCCTACCTCAACGACGCGGTGAAGATGCTCCAGGCCCACTACGCCAGCGCCGACGACATCGACACCGCGATGAAGCAGGGCTGCGCCCTGCCGATGGGGCCCTTCGAGCTGCTCGACGTGGTCGGCAACGACGTCTCGCTGGCGATCCAGCGCGAGCTCTACCTGGAGTTCCGCGAGCCCGGCTTCGCCCCCGCCCCCCTCCTCGAGCAGCTCGTCACCGCCGGCTACCTCGGCCGCAAGACCAAGCGCGGGTTCCGCGACTACTCCGCTCGCTGAGGCGGCGGGGCCGTTCCCACCGGTCCCGGTACTGCTCAGGAACACCCGGCTGGCCGGGTGTTCCCGAGCCTGTCGCCCTTTGCAAACGCCGACAGGCTCGAGGAACAGCCGACAAGTCCCAGCGCGCCCGCCTGCCGCGAGCCGGTGCCGAGAGCGCCCGGAGCCGCGCGATCACCCTCGCCCTCGGCCACGACGACGAGATCCTCGAGCCCCCGGAGCTGCACGAAGGCCGTCCGGCGCTCGCCGTGCGACCGTCCCGTGCGACCACACCGGTATCGTGGGCACATGGGTTCGTATGTCGTCCTGCTGCTGCTCGCCGGTCTCGTGATCGCGGCGGTCGTCGCCTCGCGACGGGGCAAGGAGCGCGCCCTGGTCCAGCGCCAGGCCGAGCTCGCCCCCGTCAAGCGCCTCGTCGAGGAGGACGTGACCGCGCTCGGCACCGAGCTGCAGGACCTCGACGCCGACGTGATCGGCAGCGAGCTCGATGCGGGCGCCAACGCCGACTACCAGCGCGCCCTCGACTCCTACGAGTCGGCCAAGTCCGCCGCCGACGCGCTGACCGACCCCGACCAGGTCCGCCACGTCACCGAGATCCTCGACGACGGCCGCTACGCGATGGCCTGCGTGCGCGCCCGGGTCGCCGGTGACCCGCTGCCCATCCGCAGACCCGCCTGCTTCTTCGACCCGCGTCACGGCCAGTCCGTCGCCGACGTCACCTGGGCCCCGCCCGGCGGCGTCCAGCGCGACGTGCCCGCCTGCGCGCTCGACCTCGAGCGGGTCGAGGCCGGGGCCGAGCCGGACGTGCGCCAGGTCCAGCAGGGCACCCGTCGCACGCCGTACTACGACGCGGGCCCGGCCTACCAGCCCTACGCCGCCGGCTACTTCGGCATGGGCGCGATGAACGCGATGTTCGTCGGCATGATGTTCGGCAGCGCGTTCGGTGGCTTCGGGGGCGGGTACGACGGCGGCGGTGGTGACGGCGGCGACAGCGGTGGCGACAGCGGTGGTGACGGCGGCGGCGACGGCGGCGGCGGCTGGTTCGGCGGGGATGGCGGCGGCGACGGCGGCGGCGGTTTCGACTTCGGCTTCTAGGACCGACCCGGAGCGGCGGGACGCTAGCCTCGGTCGATGACGACCGCCCGCCTGGCTCACCCGGTGGCCCCCGGTGGCCCGCCTCGGCCGGCCTGGTGGCGGTGCTGCTGCTCGCGGTCGCGGGCGCGCCGGTCATCACCGCTCCGGCCGCAGCAGCCGAGGACTGGACCCCACCACCCGCGGACGTCGACCTCGACTACCAGCTCGGCGGTGCCGTCGACGTGCCCGACCACGTCGGCGTCGTGGTGCGCGACCGCACCGAGGAGCCCGCCGGGCGCTACGACGTCTGCTACGTCAACGGCTTCCAGACCCAGCCCGACGCCCGACGGTTCTGGCGCCAGCGCTGGGGCCTCGTGCTGAAGGACCAGGGTCGCGCGGTGGTCGACGAGGCGTGGGGCGAGTGGCTGCTCGACCTCCGGACGCCCGCCCAGCGCCGCCGGCTGGCCGCGATCGTCGGCGGCTGGACCCAGGAGTGTGCCGAGGACGGGTACGAGGCGGTCGAGTACGACAACCTCGACTCCTTCACCCGCAGCCACGGCCTGCTCGAGCGCCGGCAGGCGCTGGCCTACGCCAGGCTCCTCGTCCGGGCCGCCCACGCGTCCGGTCTGGCGGCCGCGCAGAAGAACCTCGCCGGCTACGACGGCACCGCGATCGGCTACGACCTCGTCATCGCCGAGGAGTGCGGTCGCTACAGCGAGTGCGGGGCCTACGTCGAGGACTTCGGTGACGCCGTGCTCGCCGTGGAGTACCGCCGACGCGACTTCCGCCGCGCGTGCGCTGCGGTGGGGCACCGGGTGCCCGTCGTGCTGCGTGACCGGGACCTGAGTCCGGACGGCGTACGACGCTGGTGCTAGGCAGGCTCCTCGGACTGCCGCGCGCGGTAGGCCGCGACCGCGTTGCGGTTGCCGCAGGTGGTCGAGCAGAACCGTCGCGACCGGTTGCGCGAGAGGTCCAGCACCACTCCGGTGCACCCCTCGTCGGCGCACACCCCGAGCCGTGCCATCTCCTCGGCGCGGACGACGTCGACCATCGCCATCGCCGTCTCGGCCAGGATCCGGGTGACGAGCGGGGTGTCGGAGTCGACGCAGTGCAGGTGCCAGTCGTAGCCCTCGTGCCGCACCAGCTGGGGCAGCGCCCCGGTCTCGGCGAGCATCTGGTTGATCAGCCCGACCGCCTCGTCGCGCTCGGCGGTCAGCAGGGCGCGCAGCCGTGGGCGCAGGGCCCGGACCTCCTCGAGCTCACCCTCGTCGGCGTCGTGGCGGCCCGAGTAGCCGAGGTCGTCGAAGAGCGCACTCAGGTCCTCGACGCACCGCAGGCTGTCGGGCTCGACGGCGGTGTTGCTCAGCAGCACCGCCGCACCCAGGGCGACCTCCGTGTCATGGGCGAAAACCATGTTGACACGTTACCGCAACCGGCTTAGTGTCATGCCTCATGACGACGTTGACTCATGACAACAGCCCCGGCCTGCGGCGCTCCCGTACGTCGACGGGCCTGGTGCTGGCGCTCGTCTCCGCCGTCAGCTTCGGGCTCTCCGGGGCCGTGGGTCGCGGGCTCCTCGACGCCGGCTGGAGCCCCGGTGCCGTCACGCTGGCGCGCGTGGCCCTCGGCGCGGTGCTGGTGCTGCCGCTCGGGGTGCGTGCTCTCGACGGTCGCTGGCACCTGCTGCGGCGCAGCGCCGGTGTGGTGGTCGCCTACGGAGCACTCGGGGTCGCTCTCGCCCAGTTCTGCTACTTCGCCGCGATCGAGCACATGCAGGTCGGACCGGCCCTGATGATCGAGTACACCGGCCCGGTCGCCGTCGTGGGCTGGCTCTGGCTTCGCCACGGGCAGCGGCCGGGTCGGGTCACCGTCGTGGGCGCCGCCATCGCGGCCGTCGGCCTGCTGCTGGTGCTCGACCTGTTCTCCGGCGCCGACGTCAGCCTCGTCGGCGTCCTGTGGGCGCTCGGCGCCATGGTCGGCCTGGCCTCCTACTACGTGCTCTCGGCCGACGAGGACAACGGGCTCCCGCCGCTCGCGCTCGCCGCAGGGGGGCTGAGCGTGGGCGCCGCCCTGCTCGCCGTGCTCGGCGTCCTAGGTCTGATGCCGCTGCGCGCCTCGACCGCTCCGGCGACGTACGCCGCGCTCGGCGAGGTGGCCTGGTGGGTCCCGCTCGTGCTGCTCGGGGTCTTCAGCGCCGCGGTCTCCTACGTCTGCGGGATCGGGGCGAGCCGCCGCCTCGGGTCGCGGCTGGCGTCGTTCGTCGGGCTGAGCGAGGTGCTCGCTGCCGTCCTCTTCGCCTGGCTGCTGCTCGCCGAGCTGCCCGGCGTGGCCCAGCTGGCCGGGGGAGTGCTCGTGCTCGCCGGTGTGGTCGTCGTCAAGCTCGGCGAGCCCGCCCTGGCCGAGGTCGTCGACCGCGCCGAACCGACCCCCTCCTGACCTGCCTCGGGCCCCGCTTGTCCGCCAGCTCAGCTCAGCGGGCGTGCTGGCTCAGCGGGCGTCCTGGCGACGCTGGAACACCTCGCGGGTGACCAGCAGGATCGCCGAGGCCGCCGGGATCGCGAGCAGCGCCCCGACGACACCGAGCAGGGCGGCGCCGACGAGGGCCGCGATGACGATCGCGGCGCCCGGGATGTCGACGCTGCGCGACATCACCCGGGGATAGATGAGGTAGTTCTCGACCTGCTGGTAGATCACGAAGAAGACCAGGCAGGCCAGTCCGGTGTTGACGTCGGTGGCGAACCCGATGGCCGTCACGACGACCGCCCCGATCGTGGCGCCGATCATGGGGATGAAGTCGAGCAGGGCGACCACGAAGGCCAGCGCGACGGCGTACTCGGCGAGGCCGACGGCGAGGAGGAAGACCAGCGAGCTGAGCCCGGCGACCAGCGACACCACGAAGGCCCCCGAGACGTACCCACCGATGTCGTCGATGACCCGGTCGCCGATCTTGGCGACGCGGTCACGGCGTGAGGCCGGCGCGAGGCAGTAGATCGCCCGCTTGGTCTTCTCCAGCGAGGAGAGGAAGTAGAGGGTCAGCACCACGATCACGAAGGCGTTGAGCAGGGCCGAGAGGATCTTCAGGCCGACGCCCAGCACCCCGCCGAAGAGGCCGGAGACGAAGTCGCCACGCGCGACGTAGTCCTGGACCGCGGAGAGGACGTCGTACTGGGAGTCGAGCTGCTGCATGCGCTCGTTGCGCTGCAGGCTCTCCAGCCAGGTCGGGGCGTTGGCCGTGATCGCGGCGATCTGGTCGGCGATGACCGGGATGATCGCGACGACGAACAGGGCCAGGACGCCCACGACCGCGCAGATCACCACGAGCAGCGCGAAGCCGCGGCGCATCCCGCGACCCTCCAGCCACACCACGACCGGATTGAGCCCGGCTGCGAGGAACAGCGAGACCACGATGAGGACCAGGACGGACTGGATCGAGGCCAGCGCGAGGCCGAGGAGCAACGCGCTCAGGACGCCGAAGCCGCCGACCAGCCCGGTGTAGAACGGCGAGTGCTTCTCGAAGGGATGGCCGGGCTCGCCGAAGGCGGAGGCCTCCACGCCTGGCTGGGTCGGCGCGCCGATCGCGTCCTCGGTGTGCGGCGCGGTCTCGTCGGAGGTCGAGGGGGATCCGGCCGGCTCGCCCTCGGGCGGGCCTGCCGGTGGTCCTTCGGTCACTTCGCCAGCGTGGTGGAGCTCGGCCGGGCCGGCCTCGTCGTCGTTGCCGAAGCCGGAGATGACGTCGGCCAGCGAGGACAGCTGCGCCGTGATCGCGTCGCGACGCTTCGCGAGCCGGTTGACCTCGGACTTCAGGGCCTCGACCTCGCGCTCGAGGTCGGCGTCCCCGGAGGAGCGCACGGCGTCTGCCTGGCTGCGCGCGGCCGCGACGATCTGCTCGCCCTCACGCCGGGCGCGGCTGATGAGGGCCTCGGCCTCCTTCTTGGTGGCCGCCCGCAGCTCCCCGGCCTGCCTGGTCGCGGCCTCGGCCCGCTCCTCGGCGGCACTCGAGCGCTGCTCGGCCTCGTCGACGAGGCGCCGGGTCTCGTTCATCGCACCGGTGTGGTGCTCGGTCGCCTCGCGAGCCAGACGCTCCTTCTCGACCGCCAGCGTGCGCCGGGCCTCCTGCACCTCACGGTCGGCGGCGGCGCGGGCCTGCTCGACCTCCCGGGCCGCCGTCGTGCGCTGCTCGGTGACCTCCTGCTGGGCTGCGAGGCGTTGCTGGTCGGCCTCCCGCTTGGCCGCGGCCACGATGTCGGCGGCCTCGTTGACCGCGTTGGCCCGTTCCTGCTCGGCGTCGGCGCGCAGCCGGGTCCGCGTCTCCTCGAGCTCGGCGAGCTGCACGGTGCGCATGTCCTCGGCGTCGCGGGTGGCCTCGGCGCGGATGGCGTCGGCGTTGCGGCGGGCCTGCTCGCGGATCTCCTGGCCATCGCGGCGCGCGATCTCGCGGATCTCGTCGGCCTCCTCCTCGGCCAGGCGCAGCAGCGTGCTCGCGCGACCGCCGAGCCCGGCGTAGGAGGGGTTGCGCTGCTCGGAGAGCTCCTCGCGCGCAGCGTTGAGCTCGGACTCGAGCTCGGCGAGTCGCTGCTCGGCCTGGCTCAGTCCGGAGCCGAGGGAGGCCCGCTCCGTCAGCAGGCGGGAGACCTGGACGTCGACGGCGTTCTTGTCGTAGCCGCCGCGACGCAACGTCGGGAACGTCGGTCGCGCCGAGGAGGCCCCGGAGCCGCCGGGACCGGCGGCGCTCCCGGCACTGCCCGTGGCGCTGCTCGTGGCGCCGGTGCTCGCCGTGCCGGTCGGGCCGCCGGGGTCGCTGCTCGCGGCAGCGGTCGGCGCGGTCTGCTGTCGCGGGGTCGAGCCCGCGTCGGTGGAGGCGCCGTCGCGGACCGTCGGGATGATCTGCGTCCTCTCGCCGTCGCCAGCGGAGGACGACCTGGTCCGCGAGCCGTCGGCTCCCGGCTCCTGGTCGAAGATCGACAGTCCCTGGTCGCTCATCTCAGCGTCGCCCTCTTCCGAGTCGTGGGGGGTGTGGTGCGTGAACCCCCCATGATGCCCCGATGAGGGCCCCGGAACGAAGTGGCCGCGCGCTGCGGTGGACAACCGTGGTGTCGGTGTGGCGTTTCACACGCCCCGGAAGCGGTTGATCGCGTCGATGTGCTGGGCGCGCAGCTCCTCGTCGCGGACCCCGAGCCCCTCCTGCGGGGCCAGGCACAGCACGCCGACCTTGCCCTGGTGCAGGTTGTGGTGCACGTCGAGCGCGGCCTGGCCGACCTCGTCGAGGCCGTAGGTGCGCGAGAGGGTCGGGTGGATCTTGGCCTGGGCGATCAGCCGGTTGGCCTCCCACGACTCGCGGTAGTTGGCGAAGTGGCTGGAGATGATCCGCTTGAGGTTCATCCACAGGTAGCGGTTGTCGTACTCGTGCATGTAGCCCGAGGTCGACGCGCAGGTGGTGATGGTGCCGCCCTTGCGGGTGACGTAGACGCTGGCGCCGAAGGTCTCGCGGCCCGGGTGCTCGAAGACGATGTCGATGTCCTCACCCCCGGTGAGCTCGCGGATCACGGAGCCGAGCCGCTTCCACTCCTTGGGGTCCTGGGTGTGCTCGTCCTTCCAGAACTTGAAGCCCTGCTCGGAGCGGTTGATGATCAGCTCGGCTCCCATGGAGCGGGCGATGTCGGCCTTCTCGGTGTTGGACACGACGCACACCGGCGTCGCGCCGCCGTTGAGCGCGTACTGGGTCGCGAAGCCGCCCAGCCCGCCCGAGGCCCCCCAGATCAGGACGTTGTCGCCCTGCTTCATGTCACCGCCGTTCTTGGAGACCAGCTGGCGGTAGGCCGTGGAGTTCACCAGACCGGGCGAGGCCGCCTCCTCCCAGGTCAGGTGGGCGGGCTTGGGCATGAGCTGGTTGGCCTTGACCAGGGCGACCTGGGCCAGGCCGCCGAAGTTGGTCTCGAAGCCCCAGATCCGCTGCTCGGGGTCGAGCATCGTGTCGCCGTGGCCGTCGGGCGACTCGAGCTCGACGGACAGGCAGTGCGCCACGACCTCCCGGCCGGGCGCCCACAGGTGCACCCCGGGACCGGTGGCGAGCACGACGCCGGACAGGTCGGAGCCGACGACGTGGTAGGGCAGGTCGTGGCGGCGCGAGAGCGGGGAGAGCCGGCCGTAGCGCTCCAGGAAGCCGAACGTGGACACGGGCTCGAAGATCGAGGTCCAGACGGTGTTGTAGTTGATCGCGGAGGCCATCACGGCCACCAGCGCCTCGCCCGGACCGAGCTCCGGCAGGGGTACGTCGTCCAGGTGCAGGGAGGCGCGGGGGTCCTTGTCGGCCGACGCCATCCCCTCGAACATCCCGACCTCGTCCTTGTGCACCGTCACGGCCCGGTAGGACTCGGGCATCGTGAGGTTCGCGAAGTCGTCGGTGGACGTGTCGCCTGCGGCGATCGCATCGAGGATGTTCTGCACGGGGCACTCCTTGCGTCGGGGCTGGGATGGCGCACGCTGAAGGTACCGGTGGGTAACCGTCGGTGGCATCCGATGTGCGCGACGTCTCAGTGTCGCAACGTCTCAGTGTCGCGGCGGCCGGGCTCGGGAGCGCAGGGCGTCGATCATCTGCTGCTGCGCGAGGTCGAGGTAGGAACGCATCCGCGCCGCGGCGCCGACGCCGTCGCCGGCCTCGAGCAGCGCGAGCATCTCGACGTTGCGGTCCAGGAACGGGCCGTGGAACGAGGACGGGGCGTCGACCTGGTGGAAGAACAGCCGCATCTCGGCCAGCAGCAGGTCCATCTGCCCGTCGAGGCGCTCGCTGCCGGCCAGGGCGACCACGGCGCGGTGGAAGTGCTGGTTGGCGCTGGCCACGCCGTTCGCGTCGTCGCGGGCGGCAGCGTCACGACCCTCGCCGACCGCCGCGCGCAGGGCGTCGACGCGGGCGGGGTCGGGGGAGGGCAGGGCGAGGGCGGCGGGCTCGAGCAGCATCCGGGCGCGGTAGACGTCGACGACGTCGGCGATCCCCGGTGTGGCCACGACGACGCCCCGGTGCGCCTGTCGCAGGAGGATGCGCTCACCGACCAGCTGGCTCAGCGCCTCGCGCAGGGTGTTGCGCGAGATGCCGAGGGCCTCGGCGAGGCGCTGCTCGGGCAGTCGCGTGCCCGAACGGAGCAGGCCCTCGACGACCTGCTCGCGCAGCGTCGCGGCCGCGACCTCCGCGGAGGTGCGCCGGACCGCGCGCCGACCGTGCTCGGTCTCGGCGAGGCGATCGAGGACCAGGGCCAACCCGGCCGGGTCGCCGGACGGGTCGCCTGGACGGGTCGCCTGAGGGGTCGCTGGGGAGCGAGGGGCTCATGGGGAAGAGCGTAGCGAGAATGTTCGACTGATGTATTGAAGAATTGGTGAACAATCTCTAGGTTGCCACTATGACCCACGACACACAGCAGACCGACACCACCGCGGGGTCGGGTCGCTCGGCCCTGCTCGGCGCCATCTTCTTGATGGCCACCGCCGCGATCGGCCCGGGCTTCATCACCCAGACCGCGACGTACACGATCCAGCTCGGCGCAGCCTTCGCCTGCGCGATCGTGATCTCGATCCTGGTCGACATCGCGGTCCAGATGAACGTCTGGCGCGTCATCGGCGTGGCCGGCCAGCGTGCCCACGAGCTCGGCAACGAGGTGCTGCCCGGGATCGGCTACGTCCTGGCTGCCCTGGTCGTGGCCGGCGGTCTGGTCTTCAACATCGGCAACGTCGCCGGCAGCGGCCTGGGCACCAACGCCCTGCTCGGCGTCGACCCGCGCGTGGGCGGGGCGATCTCCGCGGCGATCGCCGTCGCGATCTTCTCCTCGCACCGCGCCGGGATGGCCCTGGACCGGGTCGTCATCGCGCTCGGGCTGGTGATGATCGTCGCGACCCTCGTCGTCGCCGTGACCTCCTCCCCGCCGGTCGGCGAGGCGCTCCGGCAGACGGTCGTGCCCGAGACCTTCGACTTCGTGGCCGTCACGACCATCATCGGCGGCACGGTCGGTGGCTACATCACCTACGCCGGGGCGCACCGCCTGCTGGACTCCGGGCGCACCGGCGTCGAGCACGTCAGCGACATCACCCGCAGCTCGGTGGTCGGCATCCTGGTCACCGGCGTGATGCGGGTGCTGCTGTTCCTGGCCATCCTCGGCGTGGTCACCGGTGGAGCCGCACTGGCGACCGACAACCCGGCCGGCTCGGCCTTCGAGGCCGCCGCGGGCGAGGCCGGCCTGCGCGTCTTCGGCTTGGTGCTGTGGGCCGCCGCGCTGACCTCGGTGATCGGCGCGGCGTACACCTCGGTGTCGTTCCTGACGACGTCGCGCACCTCCGAGCGCACCCGCAGCTGGCTCACGGTCGGCTTCATCGTGCTCTCGGCGACGATCTTCGTGGTGATCGAGCAGGCTCCCACCCAGCTGCTCATCTTCGCCGGCACGTTCAACGGGATGATCCTGCCGCTCGGGTTCGGCGTGCTGCTCTACGTCGCGTGGCGGCGCCGTGACCTGCTGCACGGCTACCGCTACCCCGGGTGGCTGCTCGGCGTCGGTGTGCTGGCCTGGCTGCTCACGCTCTACCTCGGCTACAACGCCCTGCTCAGCCTGGGCGACCTGTGAGCGGGGGTGGTCGGGTCGTCGACCTGAACGCGGACGTGGGGGAGTCCTTCGGCCGCTGGCGGCTCGGGGACGACGACGCGGTGCTCGACGTGGTCACGAGCGCCAACGTCGCCTGCGGCTTCCACGCCGGCGACGCGAGCACCCTGCGACGCTGCTGCGAGAGCGCGGTCCGCCGGGGGGTCGTGATCGGGGCGCAGGTGGGCTACCGCGACCTCGCGGGCTTCGGGCGCCGCTTCATCGACATGGACCCCGTCGAGCTCGCCGACGACGTGACGTACCAGATCGGCGCCCTCGAGGCCCTGGCCCGCGTGGCCGGTGCGCGGGTGGCCTACGTCAAGCCGCACGGAGCGCTCTACAACGCCACCGTGCACCACCAGGCCCAGGCCCGGGCCGTCGTGGCCGCGGTCGCGGCCTACGACGAGACCCTGCCCGTGCTCGGGTTGCCGGGATCGCGGCTGCTCGCGGAGGCCGAGCGGGCCGGCTTGCGTCCGGTGCGCGAGGCCTTCGCCGATCGCGGGTACACCCCCGAGGGGACGCTCGTGCCGCGCAGCGAGCCCGGGGCGCTGCTGGAGGACCCCGTCGAGGTCGCCGACCGCGTGCTGCGGATGGTGCGCGACGGCGAGGTCGAGGCCGTCGACGGCACGGTGGTCCGCGTGGACGCCGAGTCGGTCTGCCTGCACGGCGACTCGCCCGGCGCGGTCCAGATGGCCGCCGCCGTGCGCGCCGGGCTCGACGAGGCCGGCCTGAGCGTCCGGGCCTTCACGTGAGGACGCTGCCCTACGGCGACCGCGCGCTGCTCGTCGAGCTGGGCTCCACCCACGAGGCGGTGGCCTACGCCGCCGGGCTGCGCGCAGCGCCCCCCGAGCGGCTCGCGCTGGTCGAGCAGGTCGTCCCGGCGGCACGGACGGTGCTGGTCGTCGCCGCCGCGGGCACGACCGTGCCCACGCTCCGGCGCGTCCTGGACGAGGTCGAGCCGGTCGCGGCCGACGACGGCGACCCGCTCGAGGGTGGCCCGCGCGAGGGTGGCCCGCACGAGGGTGGGGCCGAGCACGACCCCGAGGTGGTCGAGGTCCAGGTCGTCTACGACGGGGAGGACCTCGACGACGTCGCCGCGCTGACCGGGCTGACGACCGCCGAGGTCGTCGCCGCCCACACCGAGCAGCGTTGGCGGGTGGCCTTCGGCGGCTTCGCGCCCGGCTTCGGCTACCTCGTGGGCAGCGACGAGCGCCTGCACGTGGCACGTCGCGAGGAGTCGCGCACCGCGGTGCCGCGGGGGGCGGTCGGGCTGGCGGGGGAGTACTCCGGGGTCTACCCGACGTCCTCCCCCGGCGGCTGGCAGCTGATCGGACGCACCGACGCCGTGCTCTGGGACGTCGACCGTGACCCGCCGGCCCTGTTCCGGCCCGGGGTCGAGGTGCGCTTCGTCGAGCACCGGGCGGACCAGTGAGCGGCCGCACCACGGGCCGCGGGCTCACGGTCTGCTCGGTCGGCGCCCAGACGCTCGTCCAGGACCTCGGCCGGCCCGGGCTCGCGGGTGTCGGGGTGGGTCGGAGCGGTGCCGCCGACCGGGCCTCGCTGCGTCTGGCGAACCGGCTCCTCGGCAACGCCGAGGGCCTGGCGACGCTGGAGGTCCACGGGGGGCTCGAGGTCGAGGTCGGCGACGAGTCGCTCTACGCCGCCGTCACCGGTGCTCCCTGCGAGGTCCACCTCGACGAGCGACCGGTCGGCTCGCACGCCGTGCTGCGGCTTCCCGCCGGGTCGCGGCTGCGCCTGGGCGTCGCCGCGACCGGTCTGCGCTCCTACCTCGGCGTGCGGGGCGGGATCGGCGTCGAGCCGGTCCTGGGCTCGCGCAGCCACGACGTGCTGGCCGAGCTCGGACCCTCACCCGTCGCGGTGGACGACGTGCTCCCGGTCGGCGCCGCGGAGGGCTCCCTGCCGGACGTGGACGCCGTACCACGACCGGCGTGGGGGGAGGAGACCGTCTGGTTGCGGGCGGTCCGCGGCCCGCGTGACGACTGGGTCGAGGACGTCGGGGCGCTGGCCCGCACCGCGTGGCAGGTCAGCGAGCGCACCAACCGGGTCGGGGCGCGGCTCACCGGTGCCACGCTCGAGCCCGCGGCGGACCGGGTCGGCGAGCAGCTGCCCAGCGAGGGCGCGTGGCGGGGGGCGGTCCAGGTGCCGCCGAGCGGCGAGCCCGTGCTCTTCCTGGCCGACCACCCGGTGACCGGCGGCTACCCCGTGGTCGCCGTGGTCGTCGACGACGACGTCGACCGGGCCAGCCAGCTGCGCCCGGGTCAGCAGATCAGGTTCCGATGGGTGGAGGCCCCATGACCACGACCGAGAGGACGACCGCGGTGCCGGCGGACCCGGGCGCCCTGAGCCCAGCGGAGGCGCGAGCGCTGTTCCGCGGCGGCCTGGTGACGCCGACCGCCGGCTGGGCGCGCGGCTGGACGCAGGCCAACCTGCTCACCCTGCCGCGCGCGCTGGCCTTCGACTTCCTGCTCTTCGCCCAGCGCAACCCCAAGCCCTGCCCGGTGCTCGACGTCCTCGAGGCCGGGTCCGTCGCGGGCCCGCTGCTCGACGGCGACGTGCGCACCGACGTCCCGGCCTACCGGGTCTACGTCGACGGCGAGCTGGTCGAGGAGACCTCGGACGTCACCGGGTGGTGGCGCGAGGACCTCGTGAGCTTCCTGATCGGGTGCAGCTTCACCTTCGAGACCGCGCTGAGCGAGGGTGGGGTGCCGGTGCGGCACGTCGAGCAGGGCGTCAACGTGGCGATGTACCGCACCGACGTCCGCTGCCGGAGCGCCGGGAGCATCGGCGGGCCGCTCGTGGTCTCGATGCGACCCGTCCCGGCCGGCAAGGTCGCCGACGCCGTCCGGATCACCTCGCGCTACCCGGCCGTCCACGGTGCGCCGGTGCACGTGGGCGACCCGTCGGCGATCGGGATCACCGACCTCGCCCGACCTGACTTCGGCGACCCGGTCCAGGTGCGCGACGGCGACGTGCCCGTCTTCTGGGCGTGCGGCGTGACGCCGCAGGCCGCGGTCATGGAGTCGCGGCCCGCGCTCGCGATCGCCCACGCGCCCGGTCACATGCTGATCACCGACGCGCGCGACGCGGCGTACGTCGTGCCCTGAGGCGGGGCCCGACCGGGTCCTAGCCGGCCGGCTGGACCAGCTCGACCAGCACGCCGCCGGCGTCCTTGGGGTGGACGAAGTTCACGCGCGAGTCCGCCGTACCGCGTCGGGGCTCGTCCCACAGCAGCCGCACGCCGCGCTCGCGCAGGGTCGCGCTGACCGCCTCGACGTCGACGACGCGGTAGGCGACCTGCTGCACGCCCGGACCGTTGCGGTCGAGGAACTTCGCGATCGTGGACTCGGGGGACAGGGGGGCGAGGAGCTGGAGGCGCTGGTCGGAGTCGCCGACCGCGACCATCGCCTCGCGTACACCCTGCTCCTCGTTGACCTCCTCGTGCACGGTGCGCATCCCGAAGGTGTCGGCGTAGAACTGCATCGCCACGTCGAGGTCGGCCACCGCGATCCCGACGTGGTCGATGGCGGTGAACAGGTGCTCGGGCGTGTCGGCGAAGGCGCTCATGGGCCCATCAAGACACGGCGCGGGAGGAGGCCGCAAGGCGCGGGTCGTTGTGACGCTCCCCTCACCCCTGTTGGGCCGACGAGCCTCGATCCGTGGGCCTACCAGTGAGTATGGTCGGAGGCCTCAGGTCCCACGCAGCTCGACCGGGCTGCTCAGGTCGAACGCCGGGAGGCACCTATGTCCGCATCCGTCATCGTCGCCGGGGCCCGCACCCCGATCGGCCGCCTGCTGGGCGGGCTCAAGGGGCTCTCCGCAGCCGAGCTCGGCGGCATCGCCATCGCCGGCGCGCTCGAGAAGGCCGGCGTGTCGGGCGACCAGGTCGACTACCTGATCATGGGTCAGGTCATCGGCGCCGGGGCCGGCCAGAACCCCGCTCGCACCGCCGGGATCCACGCCGGCCTGCCGCTCTCGCTGCCGTCGATCACGATCAACAAGGTGTGCCTGTCCGGCCTCAACGCCGTGGCCACCGCCGACCAGATGATCCGCGCGGGCGAGGCCGAGATCATCGTGGCCGGCGGGATGGAGTCGATGACCAACGCCCCCCACCTGCTGCCGAAGTCGCGCGAGGGCTTCAAGTACGGCGACGTCGCGCTCGTCGACTCGATGGCCTACGACGCGCTCTTCGACCAGTCGACCCAGCAGGCCATGGGTGCGCTCACCGAGCAGTGCAACGCCAACGGCACCCAGCTGACCCGCGCCGAGCAGGACGAGTTCGCCGCCGCCTCGCACCAGAAGGCGGCCCTGGCCTGGAAGAACGGCGTCTTCGACGACGAGGTCGTGCCGGTCTCGATCCCGCAGCGCAAGGGCGACCCCGTGGTCATCAGCGCCGACGAGGGCGTGCGGGGCGACACCACCGCCGAGTCGCTGGGCAACCTGCGGCCGGCCTTCGACAAGGACGGCACCATCACCGCCGGGAGCGCCTCGCAGATCTCCGACGGCGGCTGCGCCCTGGTCGTGATGAGCAAGGCCAAGGCCGAGGAGCTCGGGCTGAGCTGGCTGGCCGAGATCGGTGCCCACGGCATGGTCGCCGGCCCCGACTCGACCCTGCAGCTCCAGCCGGCCAACGCGACGGCCAAGGCGTGCGCCAAGGAGGGCATCAGCCCGGCCGACCTCGACCTGGTCGAGTTCAACGAGGCCTTCGCCGCGGTCGGCATCGAGTCCGCCCGCTCGCTGGAGATCGACGAGTCCAAGGTCAACGTCAACGGCGGCGCGATCGCGCTCGGCCACCCGGTCGGCATGTCCGGCGCCCGGCTCCTGCTGCACCTCGCGCTCGAGCTCCAGCGCCGCGGTGGTGGCACCGGCGTCGCGGCCCTGTGCGGCGGCGGTGGGCAGGGTGACGCCCTCATCCTCAAGGTCCCCGCTGCCTGAGCCGGGCCGCGGGCGGCGTACGGCGTCGGTCGACGAGCTCGTCGCCGGCGCCCGCGCCGGCGAGGTCCGCTCCGTCGCGCGGCTCGTCTCCCTCGTCGAGGACGAGTCGCCGCTGCTGCGTGAGGTGATGGCCGCGCTCGCGCCGTACGCCGGTCGCGCCCGCGTCGTCGGCGTGACCGGACCGCCCGGGGTGGGCAAGTCGACCTCGACCAGCGCGCTGGTCGCCCGGCTCCGCAGTGCTGGGCGCCGGGTGGGCGTGCTGGCCATCGACCCGTCCTCGCCGTTCTCCGGCGGCGCGCTGCTCGGCGACCGCGTCCGGATGGGCGACCACGCCCTCGACGACGGGGTCTACATCCGCTCGATGGCCGCCCGGGGTCACCTCGGGGGCCTGGCCTGGAGCACGCCGCAGGCGCTGCGCGTGCTCGACGCGGCCGGCTACGACGTCGTGGTGGTGGAGACCGTCGGGGTCGGCCAGTCCGAGGTCGAGGTCGCCGGGCTCGCCGACACCACGGTGGTGCTCCTCGCGCCCGGCATGGGTGACGGCGTCCAGGCCGCGAAGGCGGGGATCCTCGAGGTGGGCGACCTCTACGTCGTGAACAAGTCCGACCGCGACGGCGCCGACCAGGTGCGGCGCGACCTGCGTTCGGCGTTGGCGCTCGCGCACGGCTCGGGTGCGGCGGGTGCGGCGGGTGCTGCTGTGGGCGGGGGTCGGTGGCGTCCGCCCGTCCTGGCCACCGTCGCCTCCGAGGGGACCGGGGTCGACGAGGTCGTCGCCGCCCTGGACGAGCACCACGCCTGGCTGGCCCGGACCGGCGAGCTGCACCGGCGGCGGGTACGACGTACGCGCGAGGAGATCGAGACCCTCGCCCTGACCTCGCTGCGCTCCCGCTGGGCCCGGCCCGGCGCAGGAGCGGGGCTCGACCAGCTCGCCGAGGACGTCGTCGCCGGTCGTCGAGACCCCTGGGCCGCCGCCGACGAGGTCGTCGCAGCCTGGTCGCGCGACGGGGGTGTCTGAGGCCGGTGGGGCGGCTGGGGCTGGTGGGGCTGCGGGCGGGTGCACGTTCCCCGGTCGACCGCGGAAGTAGCCGCTTGCCAGTTGAGATTTGGGCTGACAAGCGGCAAGGTCCCCGGCCAACCGGGTGTTTCCGCCAACGGGTTGCGCGCACCACGGACCGCACCCGCCCCGCGCGCCTCACCCGTCACACGCACCGGAGTTGCTAGACAGGCTCCGTCCGTGTCCGGTCCGGTGCGAGGAGATGCACGATGAACAAGGTGGTCCTGGTCGTGGCCGTGGTCTTCCTCGGTTTCTGGTTGATGACCGACCCGCGGGGGCTCGCTGACACGTCGTCGTCGCTGGGCTCGACCGGCTGGGACCTCACGCAGCAGTTCTTCGGTGCGGTCATCGACTTCGCCGGCGAGGTCGGGTAGCCCCGCGATGGGCGTGATCGCCGCGATCGGCGACCCCGGCATCGGCCGGCACCTGCTGCGCGAGGAGGGTGAGGTCATCGTCGACGAGGTGCGCCACCACTGGGTGGCCTACCTGCGGCCGGGCGCCGAGGCGCTGCTGGCGCTGGTGCTCCTGGTCTGGGTCCCGTTCGCCCCGATGCAGCTCGCGGGGATCGTGCTCGTCGTCGTCGCGCTGCTGGGCCTGCACGCGGCCTGGCTGGCCCTGGGCCACCACCGCGACCGGTTCGTGATCACCAACATGCGGGTCTTCCGGGTCCACGGGGTCCTCACGCAGAGTCTCGCCACGATGCCGCTGAGCCGGATCCTGGACATCAGCGTGGTCAAGCCGCTGCACGGTCGGGTCCTCGGCTTCGGGCACTTCGTCTTCGAGTCGGCGGCCCAGGAGCAGGGCCTGCGCGACATCCGCTACGTCGGCGACCCCGACGCCCGCGACCTGTCCATCCAGCGCGTCGTGCAGCGCTCCGGCCTGCGCGGGCGCACGCTCACCTGAGCCCTCGACCGGGACCCGCTCCGATGACCCTTCCGTTCGACCCGATCGACGAGGCGGCGCGCCAGTGGGGCGCTCGCTGGGGCGGCGTCCCGGCGATGCATGCCGTGACCTCGCTCATGCGCACCCAGCAGCTGGTGCTGGCCCGCCTCGACCTGCTGCTGCGCCCGCACGGGCTCACCTTCGCCCGCTACGAGGCGCTCGTGCTGCTGGTGTTCTCCTCGCGCGGATCGCTCCCGCTGGGCAAGATGGGGGAGCGGCTCCAGGTGCACCCGACCTCGGTGACCTCGATCGTGCGGCGTCTCGAGGAGTCCGGCCTGCTGCGCCGCCTCCCGCACCCCGACGACCGGCGCGCCGTGCTCGCCGAGATCACCGAGGAGGGTCGGGCGGTCGTGGCCGCGGCCACGGCCGAGCTCGTCGACGGCGACTTCGGGCTCGACGCGCTCGACGACACCGACCTCGGTCGGCTCTCGGAGCTGCTCCGTCCGGTACGTCGGGCCGCCGGCGACTACTGAGCCCTCGACCGGAGCAAGCCGTCGGACCGGCCGACGACCGGGCTCGTGGTCTCCGAGACGACCCCCCGCGGCTGGTGTCCCCGGGAGGTCGTGGTGGACGTCCTGCGTGCCGAGGCCGGGTCCGAGGTGCCCGGGGCCGGCCCGACCGACCGACCGGCCGTGGGCGGGCCGGGCGCGCATCTCTAGGATCGACCCATGACGCAGCAGCCGTTCAGCCGTCCCGGAGCCATCGACCTGTCCGCCCTCAAGCGGCCCGCCCCTGCGGCGCCGAGCGCTCCCGGCGGAGGGGCCGGCGCCACCGCGCCCGGCGGCGGCGGGACCGCGCCCGGCGGGGTCGCCGGGTCGGCGTACGCCGTCCAGATCACCGAGGAGAGCTTCCAGGCCACGGTCGAGGCCTCGATGACGGCGCCGGTGCTCCTGGTCTTCTACTCCCCGAGCCAGTCGCCCGAGAGCGCGACGATGGCCCAGGACGTCGCCACCGCCGTGGGCGACTACGACGGGCGGTTCCTGGCCGGGCTCGTCGACATCGACGCGGCACCCGCCATCGGCCAGGCGATGCAGATCCCCGAGGTGCCCCTGCTCCTCGTGATCCTCGAGGGTCGCCCCGCGACCCAGCCGATCCCGGGTGCGCTGAGCCTGGAGGAGATCCGCACGCTGCTCCAGCAGCTCGGCCAGCAGCTCACGGCGCAGGGCATCACCGGGCGTCACCAGCCGCGCTCCGCAGGCTCCGATCAGCCCGCCGGTGGCGCCGCGGACGGCGCCGTCGAGCCGGCGGGCGACCCGCGCTACGCCGCGGCCGAGGACGCGCTCGTGGCCGGCGACTCCGCCCTGGCGGTCGAGGAGTACAAGAAGCTGGTCGCGGCCAACCCCGCCGACTCCGAGGCCGCCGCGGGCCTGGCCCGGGCCACGCTGCTGCACCGCACCGACGGCGTCGACCTCAACGAGGCCCGTGCCGCCGCAGCCGCCAACCCGGACGACGTCGACGCGCAGACCCTCGTCGCCGACCTGGACCTGCTCGGCGGCCACGTCGAGGACGCCTTCGCGCGCCTGATCGAGCTGGTACGCCGTACGGCGGGCGACGAGCGCAACGCCGCACGTGAGCACCTGGTCGGCCTGTTCGGTGCGGTCGGCAACGGCGACCCCCGGGTGCAGAAGGGCCGCCAGGCCCTCGCCTCGGCCCTGTTCTGAGCGCGGCGTCCTGAGCGGCACGCTCCTGGGCGGGCCGGCGTACCTGCTGCGCGGGCTGGGGTTGTGGCGGACCCGCCCGCGCCTGATGGCGCTGGGTCTGGTCCCAGCGCTCGTGGTCCTGGTCGCGGTCGTCGCCGCCCTCGTCGGACTGGTCAACGTCGTGGGGGACCTGGCGGCGTGGCTGACCCCGTTCGCCGACGGGTGGGTCGGCGGACTGCGCAGCGCCGTTCGGCTGCTGCTCGCGGTCGCGCTCGTCGGCGGTGCCGTCGTGGTCTCGAGCCTGGTCTTCACCGGGCTCACCCTGGCGGTCGGCGACCCGTTCTACGAGCGGATCTGGATGGCCACCGAGGAGCTGCTCGGGGATCCCCCTGCCGGTGACGGCGTCGGGTGGTGGCGCTCGGTCCTCGACGGTCTGGTGCTGGCCGGCCTCGGGCTGCTGATGGGCTGTGGTCCTGCTGCTGCTGGGGCTGCTGCCGGTGGTGGGGGCGGCGATCGCTCTGGTGGGCGGTCTGCTGGTCTCCGGCCGGCTGCTGGCCGGCGAGCTGCTCGCCCGCCCCCTCGAGGCACGCGGGCTGGACCGCCACCAGCGCCGCGAGCTGCTGCGACGCCGTCGCGGTCCGGTGTGGGGCTTCGGGCTGGCCACCCAGGCGTTCTTCCTGGTGCCCCTGGGCGCGGTCGCCGTGATGCCCGGCGCGGTGGCGGGCGCGACGATGCTCGCCCGCGACCTGCTCGCCGAGCCGGTGACGGACCAGACGGCACCGCCGGGTCCTACGTCTGTCTGACGCTCAGAGGACCTGGCGCTCAGAGGACCCGGCGCTCAGAGGACCCGGCCCGACTCCGCGAAGGCGGGTACCCCCGCGCGGCGCGCGGTCAGGGTGGACTCGATGCGCCGGGCGGTGAAGTCGGCACAGCGCTCGCGCACCTCGTCGGGGGTGCAGAACGCCACGGAGCGGATCTCCCGGGTCTGCCGCACGACCCGGTCGAGGATCGCCGCGTCGTGGGTGCCGCCGTCGAAGACCAGGCACAGCGCGTCGTCCCAGCCGCTCCACGCAGGCAGCCAGTCGGTCAGCAGCAGGGAGCCCGGGGTGACGTCCAGGGCGAGCTCCTCGGCGACCTCCCGACCGACGGCGTCGCGGGGCGACTCGCCGACCTCGACCACCCCGCCGGGGAGGTCCCAGTCGCGCTTGTAGGTCAGCTGGCAGACCAGGACCCGCTCGTCGGGGTCGCGCAGCAGCATCTGCGCGATCGCGCGCTTGCGCGGCAGGAAGGAGTTGAGCAGTGCTCGGAACGACGCCGGCTCGCTCAGCGGCGGGTCGGTGGCGAGCCGGGCGAGGACGACGTACTCGGACGTCCCGGCGCGGTGACCGGTGCCCGGCACCACGCGGCGTACGCCCTCGCGCAGCATGCCGCTGCGGGTGGCCACGCGCAGCGACGCGTCGTTGCCCGCCTCGACCCTGGCCTCCACCCGGGACAGACCGAGGCCGCCCTGGCCGGTGTCGGACAGGGCCCAGTCGACCAGGACTCGCACGGCCCGTTGGGCCAGCCCGCGCCCACGGTGCGCGGCGAGGATCATCCAGGTCAGCTCGCCGGTGTGGTGGTCGCTGCGTCGCACCTCGCAGCTGCCGGCAACGTCGCCGTCGGCCTCGACCACGAACGACGTGACGGAGCGATCTATGCGCCAGTCGTCCTGCCGACGTTCGACGGCGGCCCTGTGCTCGGCCTCGGTGGGGGCGGCGTCGGCAGGCTCGACGTCGGTGTCTCGCCTTGGTCTCAGCGTGACGACCCCGTCGGAGAGGGTCGGCTGGTCCACCGGGTCGTCGTTCATCGGGGCCCACCGTATCCGGCCTTCCGGTTTCCCAAGGGGTGCAGGGCCTTGGTCGGATCCCTCGGCAAATCCACGCCGGTAGGCGAGCAACCGCCTGCAGACCGTGGGGATTCGCGGCCCCGGCACCGGTCCCGGTGCCTGGTACTGGTCCCCGACACCGATGCGCGGCACCGGTGCGGCTCAGAGCGCCAGCCGCAGCTTCTGGCGCACGCGCTGCGCCGTCTTGGTCGGCCGGGCCAGGTCGTCCCAGATCAGTCGGACCATCCGGTAGTCCGTGACCTCGCGGAGCCGGTCCTCGCGCAGCTTCTCGGCGAAGACGACGTCGCCCGGCTCCTCGTCGTCCTTGAGCAGTCGGCCGTACTTGATGCGGCCGTCGAACTCACCGAGGACGCCGTGGTCGAGCCAGGCCCAGTCGCAGACGCCGATCAGCTCCCCGTGCGGTCCGTGGACGGGATGCTGCAGCACCGGCGCCGGTACGCCGGTCGCGCGGAACAACCAGCGTCCTCGTGACTCCCCGGGGCTGGCCGCGCCGGCCTGGGCCATCAGCACGGGCACGTGCAGGCGCCTGGTGCGCGGCCAGTGCTGCATGAGCTGGAACTGCGACTCCAGGTCCTCCTCGGTGCCCAGCTTGCGATGCAGCAGGCTGTCCATGACGACGAGCGCGGACTCCGGCGTGCTCATCGTGCCGGTCTCGATCGCTGATCGCGTCGGTGGCACGACCAGCAGGCCGTCGACCTCGACGGGCTCACCGGGGGCGGTCTTTCCCTCGTGGTGTACGACGTCGCCGTCGATGCGTCCGACGCCACCGTCGAGCCTGGTGACGTGGACGCGTTCGAGGCTCACGCCCCAGGTGGACAGCCCGTGGGCGAGGGCCGCGCTCACGTGGCTCAAGGCGACCTGCCCCCGCATCCCGTGCACGGCGGAACGCGCCCGGACAAGGTGTCGGCCGACGTCGTCGAGGGCCGTCCAGAGGTCCGGGAACGTGTAAGAGCCGTGACGGAACCGCACCAGTGAGCCGCGGCGCACGCCACGGGTCAGGTCGCAGTCACGGAAGCCTGCATCGAGGGCATCGGATCGGGTGAAGAACCCCCGAGACTCAGCGAGGTAGCGGCACGGGTCCATGCGGCCAGGGTGTCCTCAGCCGTCCGAGCGGGCACCGTGAGCTCGAACGGGCGGTGGACTACCTCGCGTACGTCGCTGCAGTGGACGGCTCGTGGCCCGCTGCGGTTTCCCAAGGGATGAGGGCAAGGCATCGCTTCCCGGTGCAGATCTGCACCGGGAAGCGACGAACCGCAGGCATCCCGTGGGAAACCGCACGCCCCCCGCAGAAAGCCAGCCGCGCCGCGTCAGACAGGCACGGACCCGGTCCGGCGCCGGAACCAGACGGTGGCCAGCGGCGGCACGGTGATGTCGGCGTACGCCGGCTGCCCGGTGTGCTCGCCCTCGAGGGCGGTGACGCCACCGAGGTTGCCCACGTCGGAGCCGGTGTAGGCCGCGGCGTCGGTGTTGAGGACCTCGTCCCACTGCCCGGCCTGCGGGAAGCCGAGGCGGTAGCTGCCGTGGGGGACGGCCGCGAAGTTCGTCACGCAGACGACGTCGGGCACGTCCGCGTCGTCGGGGGAGCGACGCACGAAGGAGAACACGTTGCGTCCGGCGTCGTTGGCGTCGATCCAGGAGAAGCCGTCCCCGCTGTCGTCGCGCGCCCAGGTCGCGGGCGAGGCCTTGTAGGCCGCGTTGAGGTCACGCACGAGCGCGTGCACGCCGCGGTGCTCGGGGTGGTCGAGCAGCCACCAGTCGAGCTCGCGGGACTCCGCCCACTCCGACTCCTGGCCGAGCTCGATGCCCATGAAGGTCAGCTGCTTGCCGGGGTGGGCCCACATGAAGGCCAGGTAGGCACGCAGCGTGGCCAGCTGCTGCCAGCGGTCGCCGGGCATCTTGCGCAGCAGGGAGCCCTTGCCGTGCACGACCTCGTCGTGGGACAGCGGGAGCACGAAGTTCTCGGTCCAGGCGTAGACGATCGAGAAGGTGAGCTCGCCGTGGTGGTGCGCGCGGTAGATCGGCTCGCGGGCGAGGTAGTCGAGCGTGTCGTGCATCCAGCCCATGTTCCACTTGAAGCCGAACCCGAGGCCGCCGTCGGAGGTGGGACCGGTGACGCCGGGCCACGACGTCGACTCCTCCGCGATCGTCATGGCCCCGGGGACCCGGCGGTAGACGGTGGCGTTCATCTCCTGCAGGAACTGCACCGCCTCGAGGTTCTCGCGGCCGCCGTGGACGTTGGGCGTCCACTCGCCGGCCTGGCGGGCGTAGTCGAGGTAGAGCATCGAGGCGACACCGTCGACGCGCAGGCCGTCGACGTGGAACTCCTCGAGCCAGTAGAGCGCGTTGGCGTAGAGGAAGTTGCGCACCTCGTTGCGCCCGAAGTTGAAGATGTGGAGCCCCACTCCTTGTGCCAGCCGCGCTGGGGGTTGGGGTCCTCGTAGAGCGGGGTGCCGTCGAAGCGCACCAGCGCCCACTCGTCGGTCGCGAAAGTGACCGGGCACCCAGTCCAGGATCACGCCGATGCCGGCCTGGTGCAGCGGTCGACGAGGCGGCGGAAGCCGTCGGGGTCGCCGTAGCGGGAGTCGGCGGCGAAGTAGGAGGTGCAGTGGTAGCCCCAGGACCCGCCGAAGGGGTGCTGCATGACGGGCATCAGCTCGACGTGGGTGAACCCGAGGTCCGCGAGGTAGGGCACGAGGTCGTCGGCGATCTCGTCGTAGCTCCAGAACGAGGTGTCCGGGTGCCGCTTCCACGAGCCGAGGTGCATCTCGTAGACCGACATCGGCTCGGCCACCGCCCGGTTCGAGGCGCGCGCGCGTCATCCACGCGTCGTCGGCCCAGGCGTGGGTCGACTCGAAGACCCGCGAGGAGGTACGCGGGGCGACCTCGGCGTGGAAGGCCATCGGGTCCGCCTTCTCGCGCCAGGTCCCGTCCTGGCCGAGCACGTGGAACTTGTACGCCGTCCCGGTGCCGAGGCCGGGCATGAACAGCTCCCAGACCCCCGACGTGCCCAGCGAGCGCATCGGGTGCTCGCGACCGTCCCAGGAGTTGAAGTCGCCGCGCAGGCGCACCGCGCGCGCGTTGGGCGCCCACACCGCGAAGGAGGTGCCGGTGATGGTCTCCGAGCCCGGTACGTCGTAGTGGTGCACGCGGGCGCCGAGCACGGTCCACAGCTGCTCGTGGCGGCCCTCGTTGATCAGGTGCAGGTCCATCTCGCCGAGCGTCGGCAGGAACCGGTAGGGGTCGTCGACGACGTGGGTGTCCTCGCCGTAGGTGATCGCGATGCGGTAGTCGGGGACCTCGGTCAGGCCCAGGACGCCGACCCAGACGCCCTCGTGCTCGTGGGTCAGCGCGGTGCGGGTGCCGCCGTGCTCGACCACCACGGCGCTCGCCAACGGGCGCAGGACGCGGATGGTCACCGCCGACCCGTCGTCGTGGCGGTGCGGGCCGAGCAGGGCGTGGGGCTGCCCGTGCTCGCCGCGCACGAGCTGGTCGAGCTCCTCGCGGGGGACCTCCAGCGGCACCGCGGCGCCCTCCGGTCCGGTGGCAGTGGTGGGTGAGCTCATCGGTTCTCTCCGATCCGGGAGACGGCGGACAGTGGGATGGTGACCCACGTGGGGCGGTTGCGCGTCTCGTAGACGCACTCGTAGACCGCCTTGTCCGCGAGGTAGGCGTCGAGCAGGGTGCGCTCGTCGTCGGCGAGGTCGCCGCCGGTGTAGGCGGTGAGGAAGTGGTTGCGGTTGCGGTGGGCCCACTCGTCGGCCCGGACGGCGAGCTGGGCGGCCATGTCGGGGTCGGACTCGTCGAGGGTCCGCTCGACCACGTGCGGGGCGTAGTCGAAGGAGCGCAGCATCCCGGCGACGTCGCGGAACCGGGAGTCCGGGCGCTGCCGCTCGGCCAGCGTCTTGACCGGCTCGCCCTCGAAGTCGACGACCTTCCATCCCGAGGCCGTGCGCAGCGTCTGACCGAGGTGCAGGTCGCCGTGGACGCGCTGGACGTCGAGGCGGCCCAGCGCCCGCACCTGCGCGAACAGCGAGCGCAGCGAGTCGGCGTGGGCGGCCAGCTCCGGCACCACCGCGACCGCCTCGTCGAGGCGGGCCGTCATCGCCTCGGCGACCTGGACCGCGTCGACGGTGTCGGTGTCGAACTGCGAGGCCAGGGCCCGGTGGACCCCGGCCAGCGACTCGCCGAGCCGCGAGGACTCCCCGGCGAAGTCCCCACCGACCTCGTGGGCGTGCAGGTCGGCCTCGGAGAACAGGTTGCGCACGCTGGACAGCGCCAGGTCGAAGCCGTCGCTGGCCGTGCGCAGGAGCTCCTGGAGCATGCCGAGCTGGATGACCTGCTCGACCCCGTCCGGTCCGCTCTCGCGCAGCTCGACCCAGCCGTAGAGCTCCGCGATCTCGGGCAGGGCGGCGCGGGTCAGGGCCTCGTGGATCTCGATGTCGGGGTTGATCCCGGGCGTCACCTTGCGGAAGACCTTGAGCACGGCGTCCTCGCCGAAGCGCGTCGAGGAGTTCGACTGCTCCCCGGGGAACAGCGTGGCGACCGCCTCCGGGTCGAGCTCGTGGCCGGGCAGCCGGTGGAAGGACAGACCCGTGTCCGGGTCGCCGACCTCCTCGTGGCGCGAGGCGACGAAGCCGCGCAACCAGCAGGCCATCGCCTCGCGGTCGTGCAGCGCGTCGTAGGCGTGCACCCAGCCCCGGTCGGGCTCCTCCCACCAGCCGACGAAGGCGTGGTCGAGGCGGTGCTCGGGCTCGGTGTAGAAGCTGAGCGGGACCTGGTAGGTCTCGGTGCCGCCCGCGGCCCCGGGGGCCACGTCGGAGTAGGCGACCTCGACGAGGTAGAGCACCACGACCGGGCCGTCGGCGACCCCGCCGGGGACGGTGCCCACCCGGCGGGCGCCGCTGACCCGCAGCGGGCGACCCTTGCCGCCGAACCAGCGGGTCCGCACGAGGTAGGTCTCGAAGACCGAGAGGTCGAGGTGCTCGGGTGTGGCCATCGGCTCGCTCACAGCAGCTGTCCTTCCTCGGCGGACTCCGGCCTGGTCAGGCGGAACCAGTAGAACCCGTAGCCGCCCAGGGTGAGCAGGTAGGGCAGCTCGCCGATCGCGGGGAACGGCACGCCGCCGAGCATCTCGACCGGCACCATCCCCTGGAAGCGGCGCAGGTCCAGCTCGACGGGCTGGGCCAGGCGGGAGAGGTTGTTGACGCAGAGGATCACATCGACGTTGCCCTCGGGCGTGGTGTGCTCACGCACGTAGGACAGCACCGTCGAGTTGGACCCGCCGAGGTCGGCGAACGTGCCCAGGCCGAAGGCGCCGTGGCCCCGGCGGGCGTGGATCATCCGCCGCGTCCAGTGCAGGAGCGAGGAGGAGTTCTCCAGCTGGGCCTCGACGTTGACGCTCTGGTAGCCGTAGACGGGGTCCTGGACCGCCGGCAGCGCGAGCTTGCCCGGCGTGGCCTGGGAGAACCCGGCGTTGCGGTCGGGCGTCCACTGCATCGGGGTCCGTACGCCGTCGCGGTCACCGAGCCAGATGTTGTCGCCCATGCCGATCTCGTCGCCGTAGTAGAGGACGGGGGAGCCGGGCAGGGAGAGCAGCAGCGCGGTGAACAGCTCGATCTGGTTGGTGTCGTTCTCCAGCAGCGGCGCCAGGCGTCGGCGGATCCCGATGTTGGCCTTCATCCGCGGGTCCTTGGCGTACTCGTTCCACATGTAGTCGCGGTCGTCGTCGGTGACCATCTCGAGGGTCAGCTCGTCGTGGTTGCGCAGGAAGATCCCCCACTGGCAGCCGTCGGGGATCGCGGGGGTCTGCTCGAGGATCTCCGAGATCGGGTAGCGCGACTCGCGGCGTACCGCCATGAAGATGCGCGGCATCACCGGGAAGTGGAAGCACATGTGGCACTCGTCGCCGCCTACGGCGGGGTCACCGAAGTAGTCGACGACGTCGGAGGGCCACTGGTTGGCCTCGGCGAGCAGCACGCGCCCGGGGTACTTCTCGTCGACGTAGCGGCGGACCTTGCGCAGGAACTCGTGGGTCTCGGGGAGGTTCTCGCCGTCGGTGCCGGGCCGCTCGTAGAGGTAGGGCACGGCGTCGAGGCGGAAGCCGTCCAGGCCCATGTCGTACCAGAACGACATCGCCTCGAGGATCGCGTCGTGCACGGCCGGGTTGTCGTAGTTCAGGTCGGGCTGGTGGCTGAAGAACCGGTGCCAGTAGTACTGGTGGCGCACCGGGTCCCAGGTCCAGTTCGACGGCTCGGTGTCGACGAAGATGATGCGCGCGTCGGTGTAGAGGTCGTCGGTGTCGGACCAGACGTAGAAGTCGCCGTAGGGCCCGTCGGGGTCCGAGCGGCTCTGCTGGAACCAGTCGTGCTGGTCGCTGGTGTGGTTCATGACGAAGTCGATGATCACGCGGATGCCGCGCGCGTGCGCCTCGTCGAGGAGGTGGTGGAAGTCCTCGACGGTGCCGCACTCGGGCAGGATGTTGACGAAGTCGGCGACGTCGTAGCCGCCGTCGCGCAGCGGGGAGGTGAAGAACGGCGGGAGCCAGATGCAGTCGACGCCGAGCCACTCGAGGTAGTCGAGCTTCTCGGTCAGGCCCGCGAAGTCGCCGGTGCCGTCGCCGTTGGAGTCGCGGAACGAGCGGACGAGCACCTCGTAGAAGACGGCCGTCTTGAACCAGTCGGGCGAGGTGTCACCGCTCGTGCCCTCGGGGATGGTGCTCTCGGCGGGGTCGGAGACCTCCGCGTCCTCGTCGCGCCCGGTCAGGTCGGGGGGTCCGGACAGGTCCATCGTGCTCACGCGTAGCTCCTCAGGCTCAGGACGTGGGCGGGCTCGTGGCCCGGGTCGAGCCGCACGTAGTTGTGCTGACCCCAGTGGTACTCCTCGCCGGTGATCTCGTCGCGCGCGACGAAGCCGTCGTTCCAGTCCAGGCCCAGGGCCGGCAGGTCGAGGTGGACGATGGTCTCGCGGGTGGCGTGCGGGTCGAGGTTGACCACCGCCAGCACCGTGTCGGTGCCACCGTCGGGCAGCGTGGCCTGCTTGGAGAAGACCAGGACCTGCTCGTCGTCGCTGGAGTGGATGACGACGTTGCGCAGCAGGTGCAGGGCGGGGTGGGCGCGCCGGATCTCGTTGAGCCGGGTCAGGTACGGCGCGAGGCTGCGGCCCTCGGCCTCGGCGCCGGCCCAGTCACGCACCTTGATCTCGAACTTCTCCGAGTCGAGGTACTCCTCGGCCCCGGGCCGGATCGCGACGTGCTCGTAGAGCTCGTAGCCGGCGTACACGCCCCAGCTGGGCGAGCCGAGCGCGGCGACGACCGCGCGGATCTTGAACATCGGCGGACCGCCGTACTGCAGGTGGAAGGGGAGGATGTCGGGGGTGTTGACGAAGAAGTTCGGGCGCATCGTGTGGTCGGACTCGGTCGCGACCTCGCGCAGGTAGGCCTCGATCTCCCACTTCGCGACGCGCCAGGTGAAGTAGGTGTAGCTCTGGTGGAAGCCGACGCCGCCCAGGCCGTGCATCATCGCCGGGCGGGTGAACGCCTCGGAGAGGAACACCACGTCGGGGTCGGTGCGCCGCACCTCGCGCATCAGCCACTCCCAGAAGGCCAGCGGCTTGGTGTGGGGGTTGTCGACGCGGAAGATCCGCACGCCGCGGGCCATCCAGTAGCGCACGATGCGCAGCACCTCGCGGCAGATGCCGGTGGGGTCGTTGTCGAAGTTGACCGGGTAGATGTCCTGGTACTTCTTCGGCGGGTTCTCGGCGTAGGCGATCGTGCCGTCGGCGCGCGTGGTGAAGAACGCCGGGTTGGTCTGGACCCAGGGGTGGTCGGGGGCCGCCTGCAGGGCCAGGTCCAGGGCGACCTCGAGGCCGAGCTCGCCGGCGCGGGCGATGAAGGCGTCGAGGTCCTCGACGGTGCCGAGGTCGGGGTGGACGGCGTCGTGGCCGCCGTCCTTGGACCCGATCGCCCACGGCGACCCGGGGTCGTCGGGGCCGGGGGTCAACGTGTTGTTGGGTCCCTTGCGGTTGACCTCGCCGATCGGGTGGATCGGCGGCATGTAGATGACGTCGAAGCCCATCGCGGCGACGCCGTCGAGGCGTTGCATGGCCGTACGCAGCGTGCCCGCGGTCACGGCGCCGGTCTCCGGGTCGCGGGTCGCCCCCTCGGAGCGGGGGAAGAACTCGTACCAGGCGCCGTAGAGGGCGCGGGTGCGGTCGGCGTACGCCGGGAAGGGGCCCTCGACGCTGACGAGCTGTCGGACGGGGTGGGCCGAGAGGGTCTCGGCCAGGTCGGCCGACTGCAGGGCGGCGAGCCGGGCCTCGGTCGGACGGCTGGTGTCGGTCGCGGCGTCGAGCCCGCCGGCGACGCGCGCCCGGCCGGTGCTGTCGTCGGGGTCGAGGTCGGCCTGGACCTGCTCGAGCAGCAGCCGGGCCTCGGTGAACATCAGCTCGACGTCGACGCCCGCGGGGATCTTGAGGGCGGCGTCGTGCTCCCAGGTCGCGATCGGGTCGGCCCAGGCGTGGATCTCGAAGGACCAGGCGCCCACCGTGTCGGGGGTGACCCAGGCCTCGTAGTAGTCCGGGGGGTCGGGCAGCTTGACCATCCGGACGGGTGCGCGACGGGTGCCGTCCGGGGCGACGAGGACGACCTCGGCGGCGAGCATGTCGTGACCCTCGCGGAAGACCGTCGCCCGCACCGGGAACGGCTCGTGGACCGTCGCCTTCGCGGGTTGCCGGCCACGGTCCACGAGCGGCATGACGTCCATGACAGGGATACGACCGACCATGCCGCAACCCTGGCGGGTCCGCCGACCTCGTGCAACCTGGGTTGCCCGCCTCTGCGGGTGAGCAGCGCGGGACGCGTGGCACGATCGGGTGATGCCCGAGGCAGCACCGACCCGGCGGGGTCGACCCGGATACGACCAGGAGACCGTGCTGCGCCGGGCGATCGAGCTGTTCAACACCCAGGGCTACGACGCGACCAGCATGGGCGACCTGGCGCGCGAGCTCGGGCTGACCAAGTCCGCGATCTACCACCACGTGAGCGGCAAGGAGGCGCTGCTCTCGGCGGCTCTCGACGAGGCGCTGGACGGTCTGCAGACGGCCCTCGACGAGGCCGCCGACCTGCAGGGCGCGATCGAGGCGGCGGTGCACGTGCTCGTCGACCACCTGCCCGCGGTCACCCTGCTCCTGCGGGTGCGCGGCAACAGCGAGGTCGAGCTCGCCGCCCTGCGTCGACGACGAGCGCTCGACGAGCGCCTCGCGAGCCTGGTCCGCTCGGGCGTGGCCGCCGGTGGGGTGCGCGACGACCTCGACGCCGACGTCATCGGTCGGCTGATCTTCGGCACCGTGAACTCCCTCGTCGAGTGGTACCGCCCCGGCGGCCCCCTCGAGGCCCACGAGCTGGCCCGCTCGGTCACCGCGCTGGTCTTCGACGGCCTGCGCCGCCCGTGACGGTGCGCCGCTCTGTGCGACGAGATGACCGTCCGGTACGGCGCCGGCGACCACGGTCCGGCTTGTCGCCAGCTCCTACGGTGCCGGCGTGGAACCGCCCTGGCGCAGCGCACGTCGAACTCGCATGCGACCCGCAGCCGTCGTCCTGCTCGTGGCCCTCACCTCGGTGACGCTCCTCCCCGTGGGTCAGGAGCCGGCGACAGCGTCGTGCGCCGGTCCCTACATCGCCGACGCCGAGGACCTGGTGCTGCGACGGGACAGTGCGGTCGAGGTCCAAGGTTCGGCGTTCGCGAACGGGTGCCAGGACGGCGGGGAGTGCTCGGTCATGCTCGGCTGCACCCGGTGCAGCGACGGCCCCGAGCCCACGCCCAGGGTCGACATCACGCTGCTGCTCCGCCAGCGGGGGCGTACGTGGCCGGTCGGCGTGGCTGACGCGCGTTCCGGGCCGGACGAGCTGGGCGACGTCACGTGGACGGTCGAGGTCCCCAGCGGTGCGAGGCGTGGACCGGCGACCCTTGTCCCCGACGGCGCCGAGCCGACGACGGTGCGCATCCGCTGACGCCGACTGGCGTCCGCCCGTGACGGGCGGGAGACCCGTTCCCCTCGGACACGCGCCGTGGCGGCCGCCGGCTTCGACGTCACCGCGGTCCGCGCCACGATGGTCCGTCCGGACCCGCCGCCCGTCGTCCCGACTGCCCTGGGCAGCGCCGTCTGCCGCTGAGCAGGAGGCGGCGTCGGAGCAGGACGGGACCCGGGTCAGTCCAGCAGCGCGCGGAGCCCTGCCGCGAAGGCCGCCGGCTCTCCCGGGTGCGGACCGTCGGCCGCGGTGAAGCCGGCGTGGTGGCCCGGGAGGACGTCGACCTCGAGACCGAGGCGCCCCGCGAGCCCGCGGCCCCCTCGCGCCGCGATCTCCTCGCCCGAGTCGGCGCCGATCGCGACCCGCACCCGGTCGCCCAGAGCGATCAGTGCGTCGTAGTCGGGCAGATAGGTGTTGACGGCGGGCATGTTCCGGAAGAGCGGGTTGGTGCGGTCGCCGTCGTCCTCGACGCCCATGCCGAACTGCGACGGGTCGGGTGCGGGGCGGTCGAGGTAGTCCGTCCGGCAGCAGCCCGGGCTCCATGACCAGCACGATGAACTTCGCCATCGCGGGCCCGTTGCCCTCGCGCTCGTAGGTGTCGCGGATGTCGTCGCAGGCGGCGCGGACCACGTCGCCGTCGGTGAGCACATCGATCAACGGCGGCTCGTGCACGACCGCGCGTCGTACGTCGTCCGGGTGCGCCGCGAGCAACGCCAGCAGGCACACGGCACCCCCGCTGGAGCCGAACGCGTCGACCGGACCCACGTCGAGGTCCGCGATGACGCGGTGCAGGTCCTCGGCGTGCAGCTCGGCGGTCATCGGTGCGGTGCCGGCGGGGTTGCGGCCGGCACCGCGGGGGTCGATCGTCACCACCGGACGATCGGTGAGGTGCGCGGCGAGAGCGCCGAACGCCGCGGCGTCCATGGGGTTGGCGAAGGTCAGCAGGACGGGCCGCTCGGGGCTCGCGGTCGTGAGATCGCCGTGGACGTCGTAGTGGATCGCGCCGTCATCGGTGGTGTGTGTCGTCGTCATGAGGGTGTTGACCGGGGCCGACCACCGGAATCATCACCAGCGAGCGCATCACTTGTTCCGCTGCTCAGGCGTCGAAGTCGACCGTGACCGCCCCGGAGACCGGGCGGCTCTGGCAGGTCAGCACGAAGCCGCGCTCGACCTCGTCCTCGTCGAGCGCGTAGTTGCGCCGCATGTCGACCTCGCCCGCGGTGACCTTGGCCCGACAGGTGCCGCACACGCCGCCCTTGCAGGCGAAGGGCAGGTCGGTGCGCGTGGCCGCGGCCGCGTCGAGGATGCTGCGGTCCAGCGGCATGGGCGCGGTCGTCGTCCGGCCGTCGAGGACGATCGTGACCTCGCTGGTGGCGCCGTCGACCACCGCGGCCGGCCGCTCGACCTCCGGCGGCGGCTCGTCGACGTAGAAGAGCTCGGCGTGCACCCGGCTCGGGTCGACCCCGAGGTCGGCGAGCACCCGCCGCGCGTCGTCGACCATCCCGAGGGGACCGCACAACCAGACGTGGTCGGTGCCCCGTAGCGGCACCAGGGTGGTCAGCAGCCGACGCAGCCGGTCGGCGTCGAGCCGACCGGAGAACAGCTCGACGTCGCGCGGCTCGCGGGAGAGCACGTGGACGAGGTCGAGCCGGGGGCCGTACCGGTTCTTCAGGTCGGCGAGCTCCTCGGCGAACATCACCGACCCGGTGGTCCGGTTGCCGTAGAGCAGGCTGACCCGGGCGCCCGGGTGGCTCAGCACGGAGGCGGCGATCGAGAGCATGGGGGTGATCCCGGAGCCGGCGGCGATGCAGAGGTGACGCGCCGGCCGGGTCGCGTCGGCGGTGAAGCTGCCGCTCGGAGGTTGCACCTCGACCGTGTCACCCACCGCGACGTCGCGCGTCAACCACGACGAGAACAGCCCGCCCGGGATCTCGCGGACGCCGACGCGGGGTCGGGCACCGACCGGCGCGCAGATCGAGTACGACCGGCGGTGCTCCTCGCCGTCGATCATCCGTCGCAGGGTCAGGGACTGACCCGCCTCGAACGCGAACTCCTCCGCCACCTCGTCGGGGACCTCGAAGGTCACGGCGACCGCGTCGTCGGTCAGCCGCTCGACGGCCGCGACCCGGAGCGGGTGGAACCCGGTGCGTGGGCGTCGGGTGGCGGTGCGGCTCATCCTCAGATCTCCTTGACGTGCTCGAAGGGCTCCAGGCACGCCCCGCAGCGGTACATCGCCTTGCACGCGGTGGGGCCGAACTCCGAGGTCAGCGCGACCGATGGCGAGCCGCAGCGCGGGCAGGTCAGGGCGCGACGGGTCGGGGTGAGTCGCAGCGGGACCGTGCCCCCCGTCCGCGGCGCGGCGCCCGGCGGCGAGATGCCGTGCGCGGCCAGGGCCCGACGACCGCGTTCGGTGATGTCGTCGCTCGACCACGCCGGGTGCAGCCGCACCCGCACCTCGACCCCGGTGTAGCCCGCGTCGCCGAGCGCGTGGACGAGGTCGTCGCGCATGGTGGCCATCGCGGGGCACCCGGAGTACGTCGGGGTGATCGTGACGACCAGCGCCCCGTCGACCTGCCGGACCTCGCGCAGCACCCCGAGGTCCTCGAGCGTCAGCATCGGCATCTCGGGGTCGGTGACCCCGGCGGCCACGGCGTACGCCGTCGCGCGGCCCGTCGTCGGCGTGCTCACCACAGGCCCGTGGGGTGGGCCCGGGCGACGACCTGCATCTCGGCCAGCAGCGGGCCCATGGCCTCGGTGTGGCGTCCGTGCCGACCGGTGCCGCCCGAGACCGGGCCGGCCTGGGCGACCGCGGGCCGATCGACGCCCGCGACGGAGAGGACCTGCTCGACGACCACGCTGACCTCGTCACGGGTGGCCGCCGGGTCGACGCCCACGCCCTGCGCGGCGACCGAGGCCTCGACGGGATGGGTGGCGAAGAGCTCGTCGTGCAGCCCCCAGACCAGGCGGAGCGCGGCCTCGACCCGGCTGCGCGACTCGGCGGTGCCCTGCGCCAGGGTGACGAACCAGCGTCCGGCGTAGTCGCGGTGGTAGGCCAGCTCCTTGACGCCCTTGGCCGCGATCGCGGCGAGGACGGCGTCGCTGCTGGCGGCGAGGCGCTGGAGCAGCGCGAGGCGGGCCGAGGAGAACACGAGCAGCCGGGTGATCGTCACGGCGAAGTCGCCGTTGACCGGCTCCACGAACCTCACGTTGCGGAAGGCCGACTCGTCGCGGAAGAAGGCGAGCGCGTCCTCGGCCGGCACGGGGGAGCCCTCCGGCAGGACGGGGACGAGACCCGGGTCGGCTGCGGCCGCGCGGGCCAGCAGGAGGCGAGCCTGCCCGAGCAGGTCCAGGGCGATGTTGGCCAGCGCGATGTCGTCCTCGAGGTCGGGGGCGTTGCTGGCCCACTGCGCGAGCCGGTGGGAGTAGACCAGCGCGTCGTCGCCGAGCATCAGGCAGTACGCGCCGAGGGCCTGGGCGTCCACGCCGTCCGGGATGGTGGTGTCGACGCCGGCCAGCGGGTCCTCGAAGCTGGTGCCGAAGGCCCACCGGGAGTCGTCGCCGCCCTCGGTCAGGCCGTCGTAGACCGACTCGTCGTTCATCGCGGCCTCACAGGTGGGGGACGTCGTCGGGGATGGAGTAGAACGTCGGGTGGCGGTAGACCTTGTCGCCGGCCGGCGCGAACAGCGGGTCCTTCTCGTCCGGGCTGGAGGCCGCGACGAGGTCGGCGCGCACGGCCCAGATGCTCACGCCCTCGTTGCGACGGGTGTAGACGTCGCGGGCGTGGCCCAGGGCCATCGCGTCGTCGGCCGCGTGCAGCGAGCCGACGTGGACGTGGTTGAGGCCGCGCTTGCCGCGCACGAAGATCTCGTACAGCGGCCACTCGGCCTCAGGGCCCTCGGGCAGCTCACCGAGCCCGGTCGGCACGCCCTCCAGGGGTACGGCGCCGTGCCCGCCCTCGGCGGCGAAGTCCTCCCGACCCGGCTCCTCGGCGCTCACGCGTCGGCCCCCGCGTCGCTCCGGGGCTGCGGACTGCGGCTGGGGCTGGGCCGCCGTACGCCGGGCGAAGGCGGTCGCGGCCTCGCGGACCCAGGCGCCGTCGTCGCGGGCGCGCTTGCGGTGGGCGATGCGCTGGGCGTTGCACGGCCCGCCGCCCTTGACGACGCGCAGGAACTCCTCCCAGTCCGGCTGCCCGAAGTCGTGGTGACCACGCTCGGCGTTCCAGGCGAGGTCCGGGTCGGGGAACGTGACCCCGAGGGACTGCGCCTGCGGCACGGACATGTCGACGAACTTCTGGCGCAGGTCGTCGTTGGTGTCGCGCTTG
Source organism: uncultured Actinomycetota bacterium (assembly GCA_963714475.1). GTDB lineage: Bacteria > Actinomycetota > Actinomycetes > Propionibacteriales > Nocardioidaceae > Nocardioides. The sequence goes on along the minus strand of CAVQOP010000001.1, from coordinate 192,833 downwards.
ATGCCCCACGCCATCGACTGCGCGGTGTTGGGCGAGTCCGCGTCGGGTGGTCCGAACATCATCAGCGCCGGCCACCAGAACCGGTCGACCGACTCCTGGACCATGGCACGCTGCGCGTCGGTGCCGCGCATCATGGTCGCGAGCAGCTCGTAACCCTGGCGCTGGTGGAAGGACTCCTCCTTGCAGATCCGGATCATCGCGCGGCCGTAGGGGCCGTAGGAGGTCCGGCACAGCGGCACCTGGTTGGCGATCGCGGCGCCGTCGACGAGCCAGCCGATCGTGCCGACGTCGGCGTAGGACAGCGTCGGGTAGTTGAAGATCGAGGAGTACTTCTGCGCCCCGGAGATGAGCTTGTCGGTGAGCTCGCCGCGCGAGGCGCCGAGGGTCTCGGCCGCGGAGTAGAGGTAGAGCCCGTGCCCGGCCTCGTCCTGGACCTTGGCCAGCAGGATCGCCTTGCGCCGCAGGCTCGGCGCACGGGTGATCCAGTTGCCCTCGGGCTGCATCCCGATGATCTCGGAGTGCGCGTGCTGCGCGACCTGGCGCACGAGCGTCGCCCGGTACTTCTCCGGCATCCAGTCCCTCGGCTCGATCCGGTCGTGGCGCGCGATGGTCGCCTCGAAACCGGCGAGGAGCTCGGCCTCCTGCTCGGGGGTGGTCTCGGGCGCGTGGCCGGAGGTCTCGGGCGCAGTGGTCATGGCGTCTCCCAGGCAATTACAGACCGTTCGGTCAGTAACTATCCTGACATGTCGCTGCCCGCACCGCAACGCTCACCCGCCGCACCGCGAGCGGTGCGACGGGTGAGCGGTGGCGTGCGGAGGTCAGCGGGCGAAGGCCTGCAGCTCGGCGGCGTGGACGATGGTGCCCCGGTCGGACGCCGTCTTGCAGTCGGTGGCGTTGAGGGGGTCGTTGTCCTGCTCGCCGGCGTACCCCGCGAACCCGGTGCACTGGTTCTCGAGCGCCACCAGTCGCAGGGCAGCGGCCGGGGTGGCGTCGATCGTGAACGAGCGCATGATCAGGTCCGGGGCCACCGGGCGGGGGCGGGCACCCGGGAAGGCGTCCGCACCGCTGGTGTAGACCCGCTTCCAGGTCGCGGACTCCGAGGCGCAGCCCGAGGTGCACGACTCGATGGCGAACCTGCGGAGCGCGGTGAACCGCGAGCCGGAGTCCGGGTCCTCGTCGACCTGGTCGACGGCCAGGGGGACCTCGCTGCCACTGGTCTGCGCGGGGGTCAGCATCGCGCTGACCTGGACCCGGCGTACGGTCTGGCGGCCACCGGCGAGGTCGACCGTGACGGACGGGTTGCTCGCGTCGACGTTCTCCTCGGTGACGCCTCCCCAGTTGGTCTCCTCGGTCCCGTCGATGAGGGACGCGGCGTTGCGCGACCCCGCGGTCGAGCCGATCACCGACGCGCCCGCCTTCGCGGAGGCGAGGTTCAGCGGCACCCGGAGCTGCTGGGTGAGTCGCTGGCCGGGCTTGACGTTCACGGTGAACCGCTTGAACCCGCCGGTCGTGGAGACGAACAGCATCTGGTGACGGCCCGGCACGAGCGCCACGCGGGCACCCAGGTTGGTCTTGGCCAGGTTGTCCGCGACCGGGGTGGCCCGGGCCTCGTAGTGCCCGACGTAGAGCTGGCCGGGCCGGTTGGCCTGCAAGGTCAGCGTCGCGTTGCTCGAGGTCGGGGAGGCGAAGCTCGGCTTGGTGTCACCGGAGTCGGCGTTGGGCACCGAGGCGCCCTGGCCCATGCCACGCGAGGCGAAGGCGTCCCACATGACCTTGGTGTCGCGACCGTCGAAACGCATGCGGTCGGCGGCGATCATGGCGTCACGGGCGTCCAGCATCGAGGTCGCGCCCTGCTGGAGCAGGAACGAGTCGAACATCAGCTGGATCCAGCGGCGGTTGCCGGGGCAGTCTGCCGGCGGTGTGGCGGAGCGCGGGTTGGCCTGCGCACAGGCCAGCTGACGGCTCGCGTTGGAGTAGCGCAGGCGACGGTTGCCGGTGGCGTTGTACTTCTTCACGAGGGCCTGCCGCACGCTCCACTGCGTGCCGTTCCAGATCTCGCCGTCGGCGTGCACCTCGTCGCCGGTGGTGTCGAAGCCGTAGTCGGAGTAGTTCAGCGGGTTGCGGTTGATGGCGTAGTCGCGGATCGCGACCGACTCGTTGCCGGTGGCGTAGACCCCGACGGCCCAGGTGTTGCCGCCGTTGTCGTAGCCGTGGGCGAAGTGGTACTCCGCGGCGACCAGGTCGCTCCACGACTCACCCATCGCGCCGCCCTGCTCGGAGGTCAGGCCCTGGTCGGGTCCGGCGACCATGCGGTTGCTGATGGCGTGGGTGTACTCGTGACCGACGATGCCCATGTCGAGCCCGCCGTCGGTGCAGGGGGCGTAGAAGGCCCCGGCGATCGGCTGGAAGAGGTACTGGTTGGTGATGCCGGGGATGCCGTCCTGCAGCGTGATCTGGTTGGCGTTGTCGCGACCCAGGTAGCTCGGAGCCCCGCCCGAGATGGCTCCGGCCTGGACGTTGCCGACCTCCGGGTCGCCCTCCACCCCGGGGTTGCCGAGGTTCTCGAGCTGCATGTTGTAGTTCTTCTCGTTGAAGCCCAGGTAGTAGGAGAAGTCGTGCATCCGGTTGTGGGACACGAACAGGTTGCTCACGGAGTAGTTGATGTCGTTGCCACCCGCACGCAGCTGGGCCGGGTCGCACCCGGAGTTGTTCCAGGCGTCGGTGAACGCGCCGGCGTCACCGGCCGCGGGATAGTCCTGGGTGGGGGAGTACGGCGCCTGGGCGGTGCCGCCCGGGGTCAGCGGGCTGGTCCAGGCCTCGTGGGTGTCGGCGTTGTTGCCGACCGTGGTGAAGGACGGCACCCCCGGGCCGGTCAGGTAGTCCCAGGGACCCGGTGCCGCGACGTTGCGCAGCCGGCCGGTGGGCAGCGTGCACTCTCCCGGGGCAGCCCCGTCGGTGAACCAGCAGCCGGTCACGTCGTTGGTCGGCGTACCGCCCGGGGTGGTGTCGTTCGGGTTGGCCGGGAAGTAGCGCCAGGTCGGGGTGCCCTGGGTGCCGGTTCCGCCCGGCGCGTCAGCGGCGGCGTCGCTGGTGAACACGGTCAACGCGTACTCACCCGGCGGCACGAACGGCGCGGTCGGGTCAGCGAACGGGCAGACCTGAGCCGAGTAGGTCCCTGCGGGGATCGAGTCGGCGCCGTACTGCGCGACCTCCGGACTGGTGCCGAGGTCGCCGGTGACCAGCAGCTCGTCCTGCGGGTCGAAGATCTTCACCGTCACGTCGTTGAGGGTGTTGGCCAGCGCCGCGACGCCGATGATCTGCTTGGTGGCGTCGTCGCCGATCTCGAAGGTGTGCATCGGTCCACACTCGGTCGCCGTGACAGCACCGGTGAAGGAGGAGGCGTCGTTCTCGTTGTCCACGCGGTTCTGCCGGTGCAGGACCCGGCTGCTGGCGGCGTCGACCATGACGGTGTACGCCGTGGCCGCACCGCCGGCGACGTTGACGACGTTGGCCTCGATGACCGGTCGGACCGAGCCGTCGGCCATCGGCAGGGCGCGGAGGCGGGCCTGCTGCTCCTGGGCGAAGCCGGGCACCGTCAGGCGGGTCCAGCCGTCGTCGGTCTCGGTGACGTCGATGTCACCGACCGAGGGCAGCGACGGGAGGGCGACCCCGACGTCGCGCGCCGCCACCAGCCAGCCCGCGACGGGCGTCAGCGACCCGGCGGCCAGGGTGCCGGGATCCTGCACGAGGGAGGATGAGACGTAGGCGACCTGGCCGTCGGCGACCCCGACCGTGACCATGCCGTCGAGCGCGGAGGACAGGCTCTGCCCGCCGCCCGCGGCGAACTTCTGCCGGAACAGCACGGCGCGGGCGTCGCTGTCGACCAGGGGCTGGTTCGAGACCAGCTCGAGGTTGGCCGCACTCGTGTCGGCGCGGGTCAGCCCGAAGACGGCCGCGTGGTCAGCGAGCCAGGCGCGGGCCGCGGTGGCCGACGGGCCCGGCGCCGCGCCGAGCGAGCCGTCGCGCGGCAGCAGCGAGCTGGGCGTCCCGAACTGGTTCCACCGCACGTCGACGGCGCCGAGCGCGGCGGCGGCGCGGCGGGCCGTGCTGCCGGCCCCCTTGGTCCCGCGCTCGTCGAGGTCGGGCAGGGCGGCGACCGGGTCGCCGATCGTGGTGAGGTCGGCGATGTCGAAGCTGGGCGGCGGGCCGTTCTGCGCCGAGGCCGTGGGCACGGACAGTGAGGCCAGGCCCGGCACGAGCGCCACCGTGAGCAGGGCGACGGCGGGCGCGAGACGACGGGAGTACCGAGGGGTCATGCCGCTGACAACGTGAGGTGGAGCCCCGGGTTACGGAGGAAGTCGGACTTTCTGGGGACTCGTCCGTGAGGTCGGCTTTTGGATCGATCCAGGATGCCGCTAGCGTCCTGTCGGTGCGCGCCTTCCGACGGTTCACCGTCCGCCCCGTCCTGCCTGCTGCCCTCGACGCCCTCGGCGAGCTGGCCTCGAACCTGCGGTGGTCCTGGCACCCCGCCACGCAGGACCTCTTCGCCGAGGTCGACGCCGAGGTGTGGGAGTCCACCGGTCACGACCCGGTCCGCCTGCTCGGCGCGGTCAGCCGGGAGCGTTTCGAGGAGCTGGCCGCGGACGACGGCTTCCGCGAGCGCCTCGCCCGCGCCCACGGCGACCTGACGACGTACCTCACCGAGGACCGCTGGTTCCAACGCGCCTTCCCCGACGGCGGTGCGCCCGCCGCGATCGGCTACTTCAGCCCCGAGTTCGGCGTCACCGCGGTGCTCCCGCAGTACTCCGGTGGCCTCGGGATCCTCGCCGGCGACCACCTCAAGGCCGCCAGCGACCTCGGTGTCCCGATCATCGGTGTGGGGCTGCTCTACCGTCGCGGCTACTTCACCCAGTCCTTGGACCGCGACGGCTGGCAGCAGGAGGACTACCCCGTCCTCGACCCCGACGGCCTGCCGATCACGCTGCTGCGCGAGGTGGACGGCACGCCCGCACAGGTCGCGATCGCGATGCCGGACGGACCCGACCTCCTCGCCCGGGTGTGGATCGCGCAGGTCGGCCGCGTGCCGCTGCTGGCCCTCGACACCGATGTCGAGGCCAACCCGGAGTCCTACCGTGACGTGACCGACCGGCTCTACGGCGGTACGTCGGAGCACCGGCTGCGCCAGGAGCTGCTGCTGGGCGTCGGGGGAGTCCGTGCGCTGCGTGCCTACGCCCGCCTCACCGGTCACCCTGCCCCGGAGGTCTTCCACACCAACGAGGGCCACGCCGGCTTCCTCGGCCTCGAGCGACTGCGCGAGATGACCGCGTCCGACGACGGGCCCCGTCTCGACCTCGACACCGCGCTCGAGATCGGCCGCGCCTCGACCGTCTTCACCACCCACACCCCGGTCCCGGCCGGCATCGACCGGTTCCCGCGATCGTTGATCGAGCAGCACTTCGGCGAGCACGGCGCCGTCCCGGGCGTGCCGGTCGACCGGGTGCTCGCACTCGGCGCCGAGGACTACCCCGGTGGTGACCCCGGCGTCTTCAACATGGCCGTGATGGGCTTCCGGCTCGCCCAGCGCGCCAACGGCGTCTCGCTCCTGCACGGCGAGGTCAGCCGCGGCATGTTCAACGGTCTGTGGCCGGCCTTCGACGAGGCCGAGGTGCCGATCGGCTCGATCACCAACGGCGTGCACGCCCCGACCTGGGCGGCCCGCGAGATCATCGAGCTCGCCGTGGCGGAGGGCGCCGACCCGTCCTCCGACGACGCCGAGGCGTTCTGGTCGGCCGTCGACCGGGTCTCCGACACCGACGTGTGGGCGACCAAGCGCCGCCTTCGCGAGCGGCTCGTGCTCGAGGCACGACGGCGTACCCGCGCCTCGTGGCGCCAGCGCGGCGCCTCCGAGGCCGAGCTCGGCTGGGTCGAGGACATCCTCGACCCCGACGTGCTCACGATCGGCTTCGCCCGCCGGGTGCCGTCGTACAAGCGGCTGACGCTGATGCTGAGCGACCCCGCCCGGCTCAAGCGGCTCCTCCTCGACCCCGAGCGTCCGGTCCAGCTCGTCATCGCCGGCAAGTCCCACCCCGCCGACGACGGCGGCAAGCGGCTGATCCAGCAGCTCGTCCGCTTCGCCGACGACCCCGAGGTGCGGCACCGCATCGTGTTCCTGCCCGACTACGACATCGCGATGGCGCTGCCGCTCTACCCCGGGTGCGACGTCTGGCTCAACAACCCGCTGCGGCCCTACGAGGCCTGCGGCACGTCGGGGATGAAGGCCGCCCTCAACGGCGGGCTCAACCTCTCGATCCTCGACGGCTGGTGGGACGAGTGGTACGACGGCGGCAACGGCTGGGCGATCCCCTCGGCCGACGGTGTCGACGACGCCGACCGACGAGACGACCTCGAGGCCCGCGCGCTCTACGACCTCATCGAGCACGAGGTCGCGCCGCGCTTCTACGACCTCGACGACGCCGGCAACCCGCCGCGGTGGATCTCGATGCTGCGCCACACGCTGAAGTCGCTGGGCCCGAAGGTGCTGGCCTCCCGCATGGTGCGCGACTACGTCCGTCAGCTCTACGCCCCCGCCGCCGCCAACGGCCGTCGCCTGGACGGGGACCACGAGGGCGCCGCGGCACTGGCCGGCTGGAAGCGGTCCGTACGCGCCGGCTGGGGCGGCGTCGCCGTCGAGCACGTCGAGAGCGACGGCGTCAGTGACGTCGTCCAGGTCGGCGACGTCCTCGGCGTACGCGCCTTCGTGGCCCTCGGCGACCTCGCGCCCTCCGACGTGGCGGTCCAGCTCGTCCACGGCACGACCGACCTCACCGACGGCGGCGACGACCTCGGCGCACCCGTCGTGGTCCCGCTCGAGCTCGCGGAGTCCTACGAGGGCGGGCGGCACCGCTTCGAGTCGACCGTCCCGCTCCAGCGCGCCGGCGGTTTCGGCTACACCGTCCGCGTGGTCCCGCACCACGACCTGCTCGCCTCCGACGCCGAGCTGGGGATGGTCGCGCTGCCGTAGTGGATCTCGGGGCCGCAGGGCGACAGCTCGATCCGGTGCGGTCCCCAGCTGTAACCCGGAGTTACTTCATCACCTCGCGCGTCGTGCGGCTGCACCAGAAGATGTAACTCCGGGTTACAGCTGGCGGGGGGCCGGGGGAGTCCGCCCGGGTCCGCTCAGAACCCGGACTGGCGCAGCACGACCACGCAGCGACCACCGACCAGCAGGTCCTCGCCGGCCTCGACGGCGGTCCCGAGCGGGACGTCGGGGTCGGTGGAGAGCACGACCTCGCCGGCCTGCACCCAGTCGTTCTCCGGGAAGGTCACCGTCACGCCGTCCGGGTCGGCGTTGAACCACAGCAGGAACGAGGCGACGAGCTGCTGCTCACCGCGGGGGCCGGGGGAGCGCAGCGGGGTGCCGGAGACGAACATGCCGATCACGTGGTTGCCGTCGTCGGACCAGTCCTCGCCGGTCATCTCGCGGCCCGAGGGGTGCAGCCAGGCGAGGTCCTTCGGCCCGCCGGTCATCGTCGGGCGTCCCTCGAACCAGTGCCGCTGGCGCAGGGCCGGGTGGTCGCGGCGCAGCGCGAGCGCGGCCTTGGTCACCTCGTAGACGTCCAACCAGGCGTTCTCGGCACCCCAGTCGATCCAGGAGATCTCGTTGTCCTGGCAGTAGGCGTTGTTGTTGCCGCCCTGCGTGCGTCCGCGCTCGTCGCCGGCGACGATCATCGGCACGCCGGCCGAGAGGCACAGCGTGGCCATCAGGTTGGCCGCCTGCCGCTTGCGCAGCGCCACGACGTCCGCGCCGACGTCCTCGCCCTCGCCCCCGTGGTTCCAGGAGTGGTTGGCCTCGGTGCCGTCGCGGTTGTCCTCGGCGTTGGCCTCGTTGTGCTTGTGGTCGTAGCTGACGAGGTCGCGCAGCGTGAAGCCGTCGTGGGCGGCGATCATGTTGACCGAGTTGTACGCCGACCGGCCGTCGTCGGCGTACAGGTCCGAGGACCCCGCCAGCCGGGTCGCCACCGACCGGGGACCGTCGCCCTGCCCGCGCCAGAAGTCCCGCACCTGGTCGCGGTACTGGTCGTTCCACTCCACCCACGGTGGGGGGAAGGCGCCGACGCGGTAGCCGTCCATCGAGGCGTCCCACGGCTCGGCGATCAGCTTCACGTGGCGCAGGACCGGGTCCTGGCCGATCGCGGTGAGCAGGTGGCACCGCATGTCGACCGCGCGGTTGACGCGGGTCAGCGCCGGCAGCAGGTCGAAGCGGAACCCGTCGACGTGCATCTCGCTGACCCAGTAGCGCAGCGAGTCCAGGATCAGCCGCAGCGCGAAGGGGTGGCTGGCATCGACGGTGTTGCCGCAGCCGGTGACGTCCCAGTAGGGGTCGACGCGCGCCGGGTCCTTGCGGCGGCTGCGCCGCCCGCCCGGCCGCACGACCTCGCCCGGGGGGTCGGGCCGGGTGTAGATGCTGTCGTCGAGACCGCGGAAGGACAGGGACGGACCGTCCGGACCGGCCTCGCCCGTGTGGTTGTAGACCACGTCGAGGATCACCTCGAGCCCGGCGGCGTGCAGGTCGCGCACCATCGCCTTGAACTCGCCGACCTGCTCGCCGCGGTCCCCGCCGGCGGCGTACGCGTGGTGCGGGGCGAAGAACCCGATCGAGTTGTAGCCCCAGTAGTTGCTCAGCCCCCGCCCGGCCAGGAACGGCTCGCTGACGAACTCGTGGACCGGGAGCAGCTCGACGGCCGTCACGCCGAGGTCGCGCAGGTAGTCGGTGACCGCCGGCGTCGCCAGGCCGGCGTAGGTCCCGCGCAGCTCCTCGGGCACCCGGTCGTGCAGCGCCGTCATGCCCTTGACGTGCGCCTCGTAGATCACCGTGTCGCGCCAGCGCCGACGCGGCGGCCGGTCGCCGGCCCAGTCGAAGGGCGTCTGCTCGTCGACGACCACGCTGCGCGGGACCAGGGGGGCGGAGTCCAGCGGACTGGGCTGCGAGACGTGGTGGACGTCGTGCGCGTAGAGGGCGTCGCCCGGCACGACCTCGCCGCTGACGGCCCGTGCGAACGGGTCGAGCAACAGCTTCTCCGGATTGAAGCGCAGTCCCAGTCCCGGCTCCCACGGTCCCTCGGCGCGCAGCCCGTAGCGGGTGCCCGGCTCGACGTCGGGGATCGCGCCGTGCCAGATGCCCAGGCTCTGCTCGGTGAGCCGGTGGCGCTGCTCGCCACCCTCGTCGTCGAAGAGGCACACCCACAGCGCGGTGGCCCGCGGGGAGTGCACCGCGAAGTTGGTCGCCTCCGGCGTCCACGTGGAGCCGAGCGGCCAGTTGCGGCCGGGCCACACGGCGCTGCGCTGGCCGAGGTGGCTCCAGGTCAGGGGTGGCATCGCAGGATCATCCCAGCCGGTTCGCGATCCACGGTCAGAGGCCCCTGCCCGGGAGTGCCGCCATGGCCTAGGCTCACGCCCGCGACGTGACGGGCGTCGCACCGACCAGCGGGAGCATCATGGGTGAGCACGTCAGGCTCGAGGTCGCCGACGGGGTCGGCACGATCCGCCTCGACCGGCCCAAGATGAACGCGATCAGCGTCGCCGTCCAGGACGAGCTGCTCGAGGTCGCGGCCGAGGCGACCGACCGCGACGACGTCAAGGCCGTGGTGATCTACGGCGGCGAGCGGGTCTTCGCCGCCGGCAACGACGTCAAGGAGATGGCCGCCATGTCGCACGTCGACATGGTCAAGCGGTCGGGTCCGCTGCAGCAGGCCGTGACCGCGGTCGCGCGGATCCCGAAGCCGGTCGTCGCCGCCGTGACGGGCTACGCCCTCGGCGGTGGGTGCGAGCTGGCCCTGGCCGCCGACGTCCGCTTCGCCGCCGACGACGCGGTCCTCGGTCAGCCGGAGGTGCTGCTCGGCATCATCCCCGGTGCCGGCGGCACCCAGCGCCTCGCGCGCCTGGTCGGTCCGAGCCGCGCCAAGGACATCATCTTCACCGGCCGTTTCGTCAAGGCCGACGAGGCGCTGGCCATCGGCATGGTCGACCGCGTCGTCCCGGCCGCGGAGGTCTACGAGCAGGCGCTGGCCTGGGCCGCACAGTTCGCCGGAGCCGCGACGTACGCCGTGCGCGCGGCCAAGGAGAGCATCGACGCCGGTCTCGAGGTCGACCTGGCCTCCGGCCTGGAGATCGAGCGCCAGCAGTTCGCGGCGCTCTTCGCCACGCACGACCGGGAGGCCGGCATGCGATCCTTCGTCGAGGACGGACCGGGCAAGGCCCGCTTCGAGGGCCGGTAGGGCAACGCAGCACCCATGGGGACACCGAGGAGCGATCGATGAGCGAGCAGACCGGCAAGAGCACCGCCAAGAACACCAAGGACTCCACGAGCGCCAAGGACTCCAAGGACTCCAAGGACTCCGAGGCCGGGGAGTTCGAGGACACCTCCTCGAAGAAGGAGAAGAAGGACCGCAAGGCGCAGGCCAAGAAGGCGGCCGCCGCTGTCGGCGACGGCGCCAACCGGCTCCGCACGTTGGCCGCGCGGATCGTGTGGGGGCTCGCGGTGCTCTTCGCGATCATCCTGGCCGCCGGGGCGCTGCTCATCGCGCTGGAGGCCAACGAGGACAACGGGCTGGTCTCGTTCGTGCTCAACGCCGCCGACAACGTCGACCTCGGAGTCTTCTCCCGCACCGACGGCATCAAGCAGTTCACCGGCGAGAACCGCGAGCTCAAGAACGCCCTCTTCAACTGGGGCCTGGGCGCCGTGGCCTGGCTGGTCATCGGGCGGGTGCTGGACCGCGTCATCCGCCCCTGAGCCCACCCCGCCGTGTGTGGTGCAGGGCATAGCGACGGGTGTTCTCCTGTCGTTGACTCGGCGGTAACCTGCGACCAGGACGCGCATCGCGACCCCGCAGGTACTCCGTCCCCGACCGCACAGGAGGGGCCTCCCGAGGCCACATCACCATGAACATTGTCGTCTGTGTCAAGCATGTCCCCGACGCCACCGCCAACCGCGGCTTCGAGTCCGACAACACCGTCGACCGCGCCGGTGTCGACGGGCTGCTCTCCGAGCTCGACGAGTACGCCGTCGAGCAGGCGCTGCAGCTGAAGGAGAAGTCCGACGACGACGTGACCGTGACCGCGCTGTGCGTGGGTCCGGCCAAGGCCGTCGACGCCGTCCGCAAGGCCCTGCAGATGGGCGCCGACCAGGGCATTCACGTCACCGACGACGCGATCGCGGGCTCCGACTACATCGCGACCTCCCTGGTCCTGGCCAAGGCCGTCGAGAAGGCCGGCGAGTCGACCCCGGTCGACCTGGTGATGTGCGGGATGGCCTCGACCGACGCCTCCGGCTCGGTGGTCCCGGCGATGCTCGCCGAGCGGCTCGGGCTGCCGCAGGTGACGCTGGCCTCGGTCGTGGAGGCCCAGGGCGACCAGGTCCGGATCAAGCGTGACGGTGACACCTCGACCGAGGTCATCGGCGCCACGATGCCCCTCGTGCTCTCGGTCACCGACCAGACCGGCGAGGCGCGCTACCCCTCGTTCAAGGGGATCATGGCGGCCAAGAAGAAGCCGCTCGAGACGTGGTCGCTGGCCGACATCGGCGTCGACGCAGATCTCGTCGGGCTGTCCGTGGCCTACAGCGAGGTCAACGAGACGACGCAGCGCCCGCCGCGCAGCCAGGGCGAGATCGTCAAGGACGAGGACGGCTCGGGTGCCCCGGCGCTCGCCGGCTTCCTCGCGTCCAAGAAGTTCATCTGAGTCCCGCACCCCCGAGCACCGAGCCACCAGGAGACCTGAGTCATGTCCGAAGTACTCGTCCTGATCGACCACGTCGAGGGTGCCGTGCGCAAGCCCACCTACGAGCTGCTCACCATCGCGCGTCGTCTCGGTGAGCCGTCCGCGGTCTACATCGGCCCCGCCGACAAGGCCGCCGAGGCCGCCGAGAAGGTCAAGGCCTACGGCGCCGAGAAGGTCTACGTCGTCGACGACACCGAGATCAGGGGCTACCTCGTGGTGCCCAAGGTCGAGGCGATCCAGCAGCTGATGGAGAAGGCCTCACCGGTCGCCGTGCTCCTGCCCTCGACCTCGGAGGGCAAGGAGATCGGTGGTCGCCTCGCGATCCGCACCGAGTCCGGCCTGATCACCGACGCCGTCGACGTCGAGGCCGACGGCGAGACCGCCGTGACCACCCAGAGCGTCTTCGCCGGCAGCTACACGGTGCAGTCCAAGGTCACCCACGGCACGCCGATCATCACCGTCAAGCCGAACTCCGCGGCACCCGAGGAGACCGCGGGCGCGGGCACGATCGAGGAGTTCGCCCCGACGATCTCGGATGCGGCCAAGACCGCCCAGATCGTGGCCTCGCAGCCGCGTCAGGCCTCGGGCCGTCCCGAGCTCACCGAGGCCGCCATCGTGGTCTCCGGCGGTCGCGGCACCGGCGGCGACTTCGCTCCGATCGAGGGCCTCGCCGACGCGCTCGGCGCCGCCGTCGGCGCCTCGCGCGCCGCGGTCGACTCCGGCTGGATGCCGCACAGCTTCCAGGTGGGACAGACCGGCAAGACGGTCAGCCCGCAGCTCTACGTCGCCAACGGCATCTCCGGGGCGATCCAGCACCGCGCCGGCATGCAGACCTCCAAGACGATCATCGCGGTCAACAAGGACGAGGAGGCGCCGATCTTCGAGCTCGTCGACTTCGGCGTCGTCGGCGACCTGCACGCCGTCCTCCCGGCGGCGACCGAGGAGATCAACAAGCGCAAGGGCTGAGCCCACGCGGCGGGTGCGCTGCCATGACGAGCGTCACATCGCCTCTGTCATGATCGGGCCACCACACCCGTCGACCAGGAGGACCCCCGCACCCATGAGCGAGCAGATCATCCACGCCAGCCCGTTGCCCGCGGTCGACATCCCGGACATGGCGCTCACGGCGTACTGCTTCGAGCACGTCGCCGACCACCCCGACAAGCCCGCCCTCATCGACGGACCCAGCGGCCGTGTGGTCACCTACGCCCAGCTGTGGGACCAGGTACGCCGCTTCGCCGGCGGCCTGCGGACGCGCGGTTTCGGTCCCGGCGACACCCTGGCCCTGCTGGCGCCGAACATCCCGGAGTACGCCGTGGTCTTCCACGGTGTCGCCATGGCCGGCGGGTCGATCACCACGATCAACCCGACCTACAACGCCAAGGAGATGGCCCACCAGATCCGCGACGCGAAGCCCTCGCTCATGGTCACGGTGGGGATGTTCCTCGACACCGCCCAGGAGGCGTCGCGTGACACGGGGGTCGAGGGCGTCTACGTCCTCGGGGGCACCGACGCCGACGGCGCCCACGACGCGGCGGAGCTCTTCGGCGAGCCGCTCGACCTCCAGGTCCCGGTCGAGTCCGACGCCGTCGTCGCCCTGCCGTACTCCTCGGGCACCACCGGGCTCTCCAAGGGCGTGATGCTGACCCACCGCAACCTGGTCTCCAACATCGCCCAGACCATCTCCTCCGGTCAGCTCACCGACGACGAGTCGTTCGTCGCGGTGCTGCCGTTCTTCCACATCTACGGCATGCAGGTCCTGATGAACGCCGGACTGCGCGTCGGCGCGACGGTGATCACGATGCCCCGCTTCGACCTCGAGACCTACCTGCGCCTGAACGCCGAGCACGGCTGCACCCGGGCCTACGTCGCGCCCCCGATCGTGGTCGCGCTGGCCAAGCACCCGATGGTCGACGACTACGACCTCTCCGCGATGGGCTACATCATGTCGGGTGCGGCGCCGCTCTCCGCCGACACCGGTGAGCAGGCCGCGAAGCGACTGGGGTGCGAGGTCGTGCAGGGCTACGGCATGACCGAGATGTCCCCGGTCTCCCACCAGACGGTGCCCGGCGACTACCGCCCCGGCTCGGTCGGGGTCACCTCGCCGAACACCGAGTGCATGATCGTCGACCCCGGCTCCGGCGAGAGCCTCGACGTCGGCGGCGAGGGCGAGCTGTGGGTGCGCGGACCGCAGGTGATGAAGGGCTACCTCGGCCGGCCGGAGGACTCCGACGCGACCAAGGACAAGGACGGCTGGCTGCACACCGGCGACATCGCCCGCATCGACGAGCACGGGCACGTCTACATCGTCGACCGGCTCAAGGAGCTCATCAAGTACAAGGGCTTCCAGGTGCCGCCGGCCGAGCTCGAGGCGGTGCTGCTCGCCCACGACGAGATCGCCGATGCGGCCGTCGTCGGCCTGCCCGACGAGGAGGCCGGGGAGATCCCCATCGGGTACGTCGTCCTCAAGCCGGGCTCCGGCCTCACCCCCGAGCAGGTCCAGGAGTACGTCGCGGGCGAGGTCGCCACCTACAAGCGACTCGGGCAGGTGCGGCTCGTCGAGGAGATCCCCAAGTCGGCCTCGGGCAAGATCCTGCGCCGCCTGCTGCGCGACCAGGCCGGCGGCTGAGCCACGGCGTACGACGAGGGGGCCGGCCGGGAGTGATCCCCGACCGGCCCCCTCGTCCGTGGTGCTCGGTGCTTCCAGCCCGCCTGCGGGCTCAGCCGATCTGGTAGGCCGGCTGGCGGTACCGGAAGCCGCCCTCGAACTCCTCGATCATGCCCACCTGCTGGGCCTTGACGAAGCGCTGTCCGCTCGTGCGGGTGCCGATCTTGATCTGGCGCAACGCGTTGTTGTTGGTGGTGTCGGACTCCACGAGGTTGTCGTAGGGGTTGGCCTCGACCGAGAGGTAGTAGATGCCGTCCGGCACGTAGTTCGGCCCACCAGCCACGCCCAGGCCGATCGACTGGCCCTTGCGGTACTGCGCGTAGGTGTCACCGGAGCCCGCGGAGAGGACCTCGCGGATCGACAGCGAGCGCTCGCGTCCGCACGAGGTGCTCAGGTCGCGGTTGCCGGGACGCCACTCGGCACCGGGCACGGTGTAGTCGACCGCGTCGGTGTTGGCCAGGCAGAAGGAGATCTTGCCCGAGGTCTTCACGACCTCCTGGTCGGCGTCGAGCAGGCGGTACGCCGCGAAGTCCTCGTAGTGCCAGTGCTGGTGGTTGTCCTCGTGCCAGTGGAACTCGCTGTCGAGCTGCTGGTAGCCGACCTGGTCCCCCTCGGAGTCGAAGAAGTACTGGTAGGCGTCCATGTGCTCCTCCTCGCGGTCGTCGCGGAACCCGTCGATGACCAGCGGGCTGTCACCGGCGTTCCACACGGTGGCCCCGAAGCGGAGCTGGGTGCCCTTGTTGTTCAGGTCGATGTTGCTCGCCGGCAGCGAGCGCAGGTCCGGCCGCGGGGCGGCGGCCCCGGCGACGCCGCCCTGCGCACCGGGGGGCCGGGCGCCGGGAGCGGCCACGTCGCCACCGGGTGCCTGCCGGCGGGCCTGGGCCCAGCGGTCGCGGTCGGGGTACTCGCGCACCTTCAGCTCCAGGTCGTGGCTGCGCGAGGCGGCATCGAGGCCGAAGGCGTCCGCGTAGCGGGTCGCGACCTCGACGTGCACGTCGTAGAGACCCTTGGAGAGCCGGATGCCGGTGCCGTAGCCGCTGATGTTGGTCGACCAGCCGCCCTGGATGCCCTGCACCGAGCCGAGGTTGTAGAGGCCGTAGGGGCACCAGCGGGGGTAGGGGGAGAACGCCGCGGCGTCGGGGCTGCGGCGGCTCGTGGGGCCGTTGAGGCAGCCCGGAACGGTCTGGGTGCGGGTCAGCGAGCCGTCCTGCTTGGTGTACGTCACCTCCAGGAACTCGGGCAGCCCCGCGAAGTCGCTCTGGGTGCCGGCCGGGAACGACCCGGACCGCGCCCCGGCGGTCCACGTCGTCTCGATCGGGGTCTCGTAGTCGTCGGCGCGCTTGCTGATCATCTCGATGCCGTCCGGGCCCGCGGTCGCCTTCACGCGCAGGTTGACGTAGGCCTGTCGTCCGTACTTCGTCGCCCGCACCCGCTCCGGCGTCGAGATGGTGAAGACCGGGGTGTCGTCGGGCGCGGCCGCGGCCGACGCGCGCGGTGCGGCGACGGCCGTCGGGGTGAAGCCGGCCAGCGCCGTGCCGGCGCACACCGCCGAGACGGCGGTGGCCGCGAGAAGCCTGCGTGAGGTGCTCATCTGGTTCCCTTCGAGTGATGGCCGAGGCGGCCTACTGACGTAGACGCCGCTCGCAGTCCTTCGGTTGCCCGAGGATCAGAGAATTCTTGGCCTCGTGGGCCGGATCCGGTGGCGCGGCGGGCTCACACTAGGCTCGGTCGTCATGGCGGGTCCATCATCCGAGCCCGGCTCGGCGAGTCGAGCCGTGCAGCACGTCGAGGCCCTGGCACGTCGTGCCCGCGCGGCCTCCTACGGGCTCGCGGTCGCCACCCGCGGCGAGAAGGACCGGGCCCTGCGGGCCATGGCGGCCTCGCTGGCGGAGCGGGGCGAGGAGATCCTGGCCGCCAACACCGTCGACGTGGCTCGGGCCGAGGGCGCCGGCACGGACTCCGCGCTGGTCGACCGGCTGCGGCTGGACGAGTCGCGGCTCGCGTCGATGGCGCAGGGCCTGCGCGACGTGGCGGCCCTGCCCGACCCGGTCGGGGAGGTCGTCCGCGGCTCCGTGCTGGCCAACGGGCTCGAGGTGCGCCAGCTGCGGGTGCCGCTCGGGGTGGTGGGGATGGTCTACGAGGGCCGCCCCAACGTGACCGCGGACGCCGCCGGGCTGTGCCTGAAGTCGGGCAACGCGGTGCTCCTGCGCGGCAGCTCGAGCGCGGTCGAGAGCAACGCCGCGATCGTCGGAGCCCTGCGTGAGGCGGTGACCGCGGCGGGTCTCGACGCCGACTGCGTGCAGGGCGTGGCGGCCGAGAGTCGTGAGAGCGTCACGGCGCTGATGCGCGCCCGCGGCCTGGTCGACGTGCTGATCCCGCGCGGGGGAGCGGGGCTGATCCGCAGCGTGGTCGAGGGCTCGCTGGTGCCGGTGATCGAGACCGGCGTGGGCAACTGCCACGTCTACGTCGATGCGGCGGCCGACCTCGACCAGGCGCTGGCGATCGTGCTGAACGCCAAGACGCAGCGCACCAGCGTGTGCAACGCCGCGGAGTCGCTGCTCGTGCACCGAGCCGTGGCGCCGGAGTTCCTGCCCCGGGTGGTCCGCGCGCTCCAGGAGGCCGGGGTGTGCGTGCACGGCGACGCGAGCGTCGCGGCGTACGACGGCGTGGTGCCCGCCGACGAGGACGACTACGCGCGGGAGTACCTCTCCCTGGACATCTCCGCGGCGGTCGTCGACGACCTCGAGGCCGCCGTCGAGCACATCCGCCGCTACTCCAGCGGGCACACCGAGGCGATCCTCACCGAGGACCTCTCCGCGGCCCGTCGGTTCACCGCCGCCGTCGACTCGGCGGCGGTCATGATCAACGCCTCGACGCGGTTCACCGACGGCGCCGAGCTCGGCCTCGGCGCCGAGATCGGGATCAGCACCCAGAAGCTGCACGCCCGTGGTCCGATGGGCCTCACCGAGCTGACCTCCACCAAGTACGTCGTGACCGGCGACGGTCACGTCCGCCCGCCGGGCTGAGGCTAGGATGGGGCCATGTCGTCGAGCCTGAGCATCCCGCTGGTCCTCTCCGCCGCTGAGAGCGCCGGGCACTCCGGACCCAGCCCGTACCTCATCGCCGGCATCACCTTCGCCATCCTCATCGGTCTGCTGGTCGGTCTTCTCGCCTTCGGCGGCGGCCGCGAGCACACCTGAGACCGCCACACCGATGGCACTCGCGACCGGCGCGTCCGGTCGGCGTCGGGTCGGGGTCATGGGGGGCACGTTCGACCCGATCCACCACGGCCACCTCGTGGCGGCCTCGGAGGTGCAGTCCTCCTACGACCTCGACGAGGTCGTCTTCGTGCCGACCGGCGAGCCCTGGCAGAAGTCGGGCAGCGACGTCTCGCCGGCCGAGGACCGCTACCTGATGAGCGTGATCGCGACCGCGGCCAACCCCCGGTTCTGGGTCTCGCGCGTCGATGTCGACCGCGACGGGCCGACGTACACCGTCGACACGCTGCGCGACCTCTCCGCGGCGATGCCGCAGGCGGACCTCTACTTCATCACCGGCGCCGACGCCCTGGCCGGCATCTTCTCCTGGCGCGGCACCGAGGAGCTCTTCGACCTCGCGCACTTCGTGGGCTGCACCCGACCCGGTTACGAGATGGACCCCGCGGCCCTGGCCGCCATACCCTCGGACCGGGTCGACATGCTCGAGATCCCGGCCCTGGCCATCTCCTCGACCGACTGCCGCGAGCGGCAGCGCCAAGGGGTGCCGGTCTGGTACCTCGTGCCCGACGGGGTCGTGCAGTACATCACCAAGCACCGCCTCTACCCACCCGATCCCGCCCCCCTCACCGAGACCTCCGGAGCTTCATGACCGCCACCGACCACGCCGTCGAGATCGCCACCATCGCCGCACGCGCCGCCGCCGACAAGCTGGCGCAGCAGATCGTCGCCTTCGACGTCTCCGAGCAGCTCGCCATCACCGACGTCTTCCTCATCTCCAGCGCCGGCAACGAGCGGCAGGTGGGTGCGATCGTCGACGAGGTCCAGCTGAAGCTCCGCGAGGCCGGGGTCAAGCCGCTGCGCCGCGAGGGCGAGCGACAGGGCCGGTGGGTGCTGCTCGACTACGGCGAGATCGTCGTGCACGTCCAGCACGAGGAGGAGCGCCAGTTCTACGCCCTCGAGCGGCTCTGGCGCGACTGCCCGGCGATCGAGCTGCCGGCCGACGTCCACGCCGCAGGCCGCTGAGGTGCCGCGCAGGCTCGTCCTGCTGCGCCACGGACGTACGGCGTACAACCACTCCGGCCGGATCCAGGGCCAGCTCGACGCCGAGCTCGACGACGCGGGCCACGACCAGGCCGCCCGCGCCGGGGCCGCGATCGCGGCGCTCGGCCCGAGCGTGCTGTGGAGCTCCGACCTGAGTCGCGCCCGGTCGACGGCGGCCTACGTCGCCAAGGAGGCCGGGCTCGAGGCGACCTACGACGAGCGGCTGCGCGAGTTCGCGCTCGGGGAGCGCGAGGGGATCTCGCACGAGGACTACCGCCGCGAGCACCCCGAGGAGTTCGCGACCTTCATGCTCGGCGACTTCGACGTGGTGGCCGGTGGCGAGCGGACCGCGGCCGTGGCCTCCCGGATGGGCGCGGTGCTCGAGGACCTGCTCGCGGCGACTCCCGAGGACGGCACCGCGGTGGCCGTCTCGCACGGGGCCGCGATCCGCGTCGCGGTCGGCGTGCTGCAGGGGTGGCCACCGGGTGCGATCCGCGGGCTGCACGGCCTGGAGAACTGCGGCTGGGTCGAGCTCGACGAGGCGCGTGTCGACCCCGACGGGCCCTACCGGCTCCGCCTGCGGGCCTACAACCGGGTCGCACCGACCGCCTGAGCGGACCCTGATTCGCGCCTGTCCGTAGTGGCTTGTAACATTCTGCGAGTTGTCCGCGAGGACGACGACCTGGGGCTGTGGCGCAGCTGGTAGCGCATCTGCATGGCATGCAGAGGGTCAGGGGTTCGAGTCCCCTCAGCTCCACCAGGTACGGCTACGAGGCGGTCACCCGAACAGGGTGGCCGCCTCGTGTCGTCTGCCGACCTGGCTCACCAGCGACCGCCGGCCGTGCGACCCGAGCGCGCAGCGGACTCGTCGCGAAGACCTGTGAAGAACCCTGGTCGCTCGAACGAATGTTCGATACACTGGACCCATGACCAAGCTCCTCGAGGACCTCCGCGGGCTGACCGCGAGCCTGGTCCAGGGACGCGTGGATCCGGGTGGTCACGACCGGACGACGGATGCCGAGCGCATCGACCGGATCGCGGCGATGGAGCAGCTGAAGTCCGCCCTGTGCGCGGCGCAGGCCGACCTCGCCGTCGGTCTGGACGCCTCGGTGCGCTCGCAGCACGCGGCGACAGGGGTGATCGCTGCGCATCGCGGACGTGGCGTGGCTTCCCAGGTCGCTCTCGCGCGGCAGGTCTCCCCGCACCGGGGCCAGGTGCTGCTGGGCTTCGCCAAGGACCTCGCGATCGGTCTGCCCCACACCCGCCAGGCGCTGCGCGAAGGCGTGCTGGACGAGTACGCCGCGATGATCATCGCCCGCGAGTCCGGCTGCCTCGACGTCGAGGACCGGGCACGCCTGGACGAGGAGCTGTGCGCCCCCGACGCCACCGGTGCCCGCAAGGTCGACGGCCTGGGTCCGCAGAAGCTCGCCGGACGGGTCCGCCGCCGGGTCGAGGAGGTCGACGCAGCCGCCGTGGTGCGCCGTAGGTCCAAGGCCGAGTCCGAGCGTCACGTCAGCGTCCGACCGGCACCCGACGCGATGGCCTACCTGACCGGGATGCTGCCGATGGGCCAGGCCGTGGCCGCCTACGCCGCCCTGCTCAAGGAGGCCGACCGGCTGCGCGGCGAGGGCGATGAGCGCTCACGGGGCCAGGTCATGGCCGACCTGATGGTCCAACGGTTGACCGGTCAGGCCAGCGCCGAGGGTGTCCCGGTGACGGTCGACCTGATCATGTCCGACGCCAGCCTGCTCGGCGCCGGACAGGAGCCGGCGATCATCCCGGGCTGGGGCTCGGTGCCCGCCCAGATCGCCCGCGAGATGGTCGCCCGCGCCACCGAGTCGATGCAGGCCTGGGTCCGCCGTCTCTACGCCGACCCCACCGGCAACCTCGTGGCCCAGTCCACCACCCAACGCCTCGCCACCGACGGCATCGCCGCCTTCCTCAACGTCCGCGACCAGGGCTTGTGCCGCACCCCCTGGTGCGACGCCCCCGTGAGGCACGTCGACCACGTCGTCACCGCAGCCGATGGCGGCCCCACCGACCGGGAGAACACCCAAGGCCTGTGCGAGACCTGCAACTACACCAAGGAAGCACCCGGTTGGCACCAGTCCGTGGTCGACGACCCCCTCAACAGGCACACCGTGCAGACCACCACCCCCACCGGCCACCGCCACCGCTCCCGCGCGCCGGCACCACCCACACCAGCCCGACCCGCCCAGCCGGTCGCCCCGGCAGTGCGCAGCGACCTCGCGTGGCCCCTCGAGCAGCTGGTCTACGCCGCCTGAGCCGCGCGACGTTCGCGGCGGCATGCAGCGTCCAGCCGTCGAGGGTGACTGAGCTGGGCGAGAGGGAGGGGGCGACTGCAGCTGCGGTTCAGTTTGGTCCGATTTCGCGCGCTGACGGCCGCCGGCCCTGATTTCGGTGTGTCGTGCTTACTGGAGCCGGAAACCGAAGTGCGGGCCGGGCCGGTGGAGGCCAGTAGGTTGGCACGATGGTCAGTGCGGTGCGGTGACTCCTGGATGAGCTGCCACGAGACGGCAACGCTGGCAAGTACCGGCGAGATCTCGGCCTCGAGAACGTGTTGACGACTGAGCTGTTCCAGGCCCTCGACTTCCTTCCGCGCGATGCTTTTCTTGGTCCGGTGCTGCGCGCGGCCGCAGGTGCGGATGCCGTCCGTGATCCGCTAGGCCGCCAGGACGAGCGGCGCGTGGTTGGTCCCGTGACCGATGAGGACGCTCAGTGGCGTAGGTCGGTCTCGGCACGTCAACCACCAGGAGCCTTCTCATGCCCCAGTACGTCATCTTCTTCAACCAGCAGTGGGTGGGGGACCACCCGGCCGGTGGTTTGAGAGCCGCGGGCCACTGGCTAACGCCGTTGTCGAGGACATCAGAGCTGCCAATGCGTTCGTCGCTGCCGGCGGGCTGATCGAGGACGACGTCCAGGCAGCGCACGCCGACGCGACCAGCGGCGCACTCGTCGTCGCGGGGGGCCCCTACGCGCCAGACGAGCAACGGCTGGGCGGACTGACCATCATCGACGTTGCCGATGACGCTACTGCTCGAATGTGGGCGGGCCGCATCGCCGAGGCGTGCGGGTGGCCGCAGGAGGTTCGGCAGCTCTGGTAGGCCACGCTCACCACGATAGGCGCAGGGATACTGCCGAGGTACAGGCACCGGCCCCACTTACGCGGTTGATTGGATCAACCAGGTTGACCCAATCAACCGCACTGTCGGCCGCCTCGACATCCTGGGCGAAGTGACACAAAGTCATGCGCTGCGTCGGCCCGACGTCCGCGCAGGCCGCCCCGACCTCAGGTCGCGATGCCGGTGGTCTCGAGGTCGTCCCAGTCGACCTCGGCGAGGCGGCGCTGGTACTCCTTGACCGTCCCGGGCCAGTTGGTGGTGATGCGGTCACCGTCGGAGTACCAGGAGTCGCAGGTGGCCCACGTGCTGCGGCCCAGCCGGCCCTGGATCTCGGTGTCCCAGCGGCGCAGGGCCTCCTCGCTCGGGGCGACCAGCCGCAAGGAACCCTCGGCGCGGAGCTCGCCGATGCGCCGGGCGACCTCGGCGACGTAGCCCGCCTGGGCCTCCATCATCGCGATGATCGAGCTGCCGCCGAGATTGGTGTTCGGGCCGTAGATGCTGAACAGGTTCGGGAACCCCGGGACGCTCATGCCCAGGTGGGCCGTCGTGCCGCTTTCGCGCCACCGCTCGTGCAGGTCTGCGCCACCGACCCCCGCACGCGCACCCCGTCGAGGAAGCGGGTGGCGGCGAAGCCGGTGCCCCAGATCAGCACGTCAGCGCGGTGCAGCCGGCCGTCGGCGGTCCGTACGCCGTCCGGCTCGATCCGCTCCACCGGGTCGGTGACGAGGTCGACGTGGTCGCGGTCGAGGGCGGGGTACCAGTCGTTGGAGAACAGCAGCCGCTTGCAGCCGATCGGGTAGTCCGGGACCAGCCGGCGCCGCAGGTCGGGGTCGCGCACGCTGCGGCGCAGGTTGAGCCGCCACGCGGCGCGCACGGCTGCGAGGAAGGGGCCCGCCACGGGCGACTCGCCGGTCAGTGCCCGGTTGAACCGGTCGCCGGCCACGTACGTCACGGCCCGCTCCGCGGCCAGGGTTCGGGGGAGCCGGTCGAACGCGGCCCGGTAGCGGGGCCCGTACTCCTGGTCGGGCTTCGGCACGACGTACGGCGCCGAGCGCTGGAAGACGCTCATCGCCGCCACGCGCTCGACGATGCCCGGCACCAGCTGGATGGCCGACGCGCCGGTGCCGACGACGGCCACGCGGCGCCCGGTCAGGTCGACGTCGTGGCGCCAGCGCGCGGAGTGGAACACCGCGCCGGTGAAGGTGTCGACACCCTCGAGGTCGGGCACGACCGGGTTGCTCAGCTGACCCACCGCGGTGACGACGACCTCGGCGGCGTACGTCGTCCCGCTCGCGGTCGTCACGTGCCAGGTTCCGGCGGCCTCGTCGAGCTCGACCGAGACGACGTCCTCGCCGCACCGCACGAGCGCCCGCAGCCCCTCGCGCTCGGCGGCGCCGCGCAGGTAGGCCAGGATGTCGGGCTGCTTGGCGTAGCGGCGTGGCCAGTGCGGGTTGGGCGCCCACGACCAGGAGTACAGCGGGGAGGGCACGTCGCAGGCCGCGTCGGGGTAGGTGTTGTCGCGCCACACCCCGCCCACGTCGTCGGCGCGCTCGAGCACCGTCACCTCGGCGCCGACGCGGCGCAGCTCTCGTGCCGCCCCCAGGCCGCCGAACCCGGCGCCGACCACCACCGCCCGCACCGGCCGGGCGGTCGTCCCGGCCTCAGGCAATGGTCATGCCGCCGTCGACGGGCAGCGTCTGCCCGGTGATGTAGCCGGCCGCGTCGGAGGCGAGGAACACGATGGTCGCGGCGAGCTCGACCGGGTCGCCCTGGCGCCCGGCCGGGATGCGCTCCTGCTGCTTGTCGAGGTAGCCGTCGGGGTACTGGTCGGTCATCTCGGAGGCGAAGAAGCCGGGGGCCACGGCATTGACCCGGATGCCCTTGCGTCCCGTCCACTGCTGGGCCAGGTCGCGGGTCATCCCGATCAGGCCGGCCTTGGAGGAGGCGTACGCGGCCTGGGGGAGACCGGCCGTGGTCAGGCCGAGCACCGAGGAGATGTTGATGATGCTCGAGCCGGGCTTCATCACCCGCCCGCACGCCTGGGCCATCCAGTAGCAGCCGTTGAGGTTGATGTCGATGACCTGGCGGAAGTCCTCCGGCTTCTCCCGGGTGGCCGGGGCGCCGGTGCCGATGCCGGCGTTGTTGACCAGCACGTCGACCCGGCCGAGCTGGTCCATCGCGGCCTGCACCATCGCCGTGCACGACTCCGGGTCGGAGACGTCGGTGGTCACGGCGACCGCCCGGCGACCGGCCCGCTCGACGAGCGCAGCGGTCTCCTTCAGCCGGTCGGTACGCCGGGCTCCCAGCACCACGTCGGCCCCGGCCTGGGCCAGCGCCTCGGCGAAGGCCACGCCGAGCCCGCTCGAGGCCCCCGTGACGAGCGCGACGCGATCGTCGAGGCGGAACAGGTCGGGAACGGTGCGCGGGCTGCTCTCGGACTGGCTCATGCTCGGATCGTAGGCGACCAGTCCGGTCAGGCCGGGGTGTCGCCCCGGCCGGTCGGGCGCACGACGTACGCCGTGACCGGGTGCGCGATGCGACGGCCGGCGCCCGGCTCCGCGATCGCGTCGAGCTGCTCGAGCACCCAGGCCCTCGACGCAGGGTCGAGCGCGGCCTGCACGGTGAAGTCCAGGAGCGCGGGGTCGGCCTCGGCCGCGTCGGTGAGGTCGACCGTCGCGTCGAGCTCGGTGCGCTCCATGCGTGCCGCGAGCCCGTCGAGCGCCGCGTCGACCTGCTCGGTCCACGGCTGCGGGTGGCCCCCGACGGCGGTGGTCACCTCGGCGGTGAGCTGGTTCAGCGCGCCGAGCGGGGCGTGGAGGATGAGCAGCTCACCGTCCCGCGCGACCAGGTCGAGGGCCGAGCGCAGCGCCGCGCTGAGGTCGTCGACGTAGTAGAGCGAGTGCACGAAGGTCACCACGTCGAAGCTGCGCGAGATCCTCACGTCCTCGAAGCGAGCCACCCGGCACCGGGCCTGCAGGCCGGGGCTGTCGACCTGCGCGAGCGCGGTCGAGAAGGCCTCGGCGGAGGCGGGGTGCGGCTCGATCCCGGTCCACGCCCGGCGGGCTCCGGTCGGGGCCTGCTCGCAGGCGCGACGGGCGAGGGCGGCGTCGACGGAGCCGTCGCCGCAGCCCACGGAGAGCACCGAGAGCGCGCGGGAGCCCGCCCGCTTGGCGAGGCGGGCACCGAGCCAGTCGATGACCTGCTCGCGCTGGTCGGACCGGGCCTCGAACAGCGCATGACCTCGCGCGTAGTCGTCGGGCTCCAGTGCGCGCAGCGCATCTGTCGGGGGGCGTCCAGGGACCACGCGGTGCTCCGATCGGGCGGCTCGCCGGTGCGGAAGGACCGGGTCGTAGAATGTCCAACAGAACCACGGCGACCCCGAGCGCCCCACACCGCCCGTGGTCCCCACCCTCCGGAGACCCCCGACGTGACGTCGAGCCAGGACACCGCCAGCCGCAGCCTCGCCCACTGGAGCGAGGACGGGCGTGCCGAGATGGAGGCGTTCTACGTCCTCGCCACCGGCGACTACCGTCGCCTGGCCGAGGCCGCCGACTGGACGCCTCGCTCGGCCGGTCGCAGCTCGGTCCTCGACGTGGCCTGCGGCAGCGGGAAGTTCCCCGCGGCCCTCCAGTCCTACGCCGGCCTCGCCGCCCGAGCCGACGTTGTCCTACGACCTCCTCGACCCGGCGGCCTTCTCGGTCACCGAGGCCAAGGGCAAGCTCGCGGCGCCGTTCGTCGCCGGTCGCGAGCTCGGTCTGCACGCTCCAGGACCTGCCGACCGACCTCACCTACGACGTCGTGTGGGCCACCCACGCGCTCTACGCCGTCCCGGTCGCTGAGCTGGCCGCTGGCCGCCGAGCGCTTCGTGGGCGCCCTGGCCCCCGGCGGCCTCGGGTTCGTCGCCCAGGCCACCGCGGCCGGTCACTACGTCGCCTTCTACGAGGCCTACCGCGCCGGCGTGCCCGGGGCCGCCGACGTCGATCCGTTCACCAGCGCCGAGCAGGTGCGCGACGCGCTCGGCGCGGCCGGGGCCGAGGTGAGCCGAGGAACGCATCCGCTACACCAGCGGCACCGCGGACCGCGCCGTCGCCGAGGGGTTCCTGCAGCGCTGCGCCTTCGACGACTCGCTGAGCCTGGAGGAGATGGAGGCGACGCCGGTCGCTCGGCGACTACCTCGCCTCCTGCCGGGGCAGCGACGGGACCTGGACCTTCGAGCACGAGGCGGCACTGCTGTGGCTGTGACGACGGGGACGTCGAACGAGAACCTGCCCGAGGGCAACCGGGCCGGCGGCATCGAGGCGGCGTGGGACGGCGACGACCAGCAGTGGTGGGACTGGTACGTCACGCTGGCCGACGAACCCCGAGGCCGCCGGCGAGCTCGTCGAGGGCCCCGGCCTGCCCGACGTACCCGCGGCCAGCGACGAGGAGGTCGCCACGCTGCTCGCCACGCCGTACGACGTGCCCGACGAGGCCGCCGCGGGCTTCGGCACGGGACGCCTTCGTCAAGCTGCCCGACGTGCTGACCCCGGGGGTCGTACGGCGCCTCGCCGAGCGGCTCGACGAGCTCCTCGTCGCCGAGCACGGCACGGACACCGCGGGCCGCTTCCTGGCCCTGGAGCAGATGTGGCTCCACGACGACCTGATGCGTCTGGTCGCGACGTCCTCGCGCCTCGGCGGGATCGCCGCGGACCTGCTGGGCGGAGTCCGGCGTCCGGATCTACCACGACAACGCCCTGAGCAAGGAGCCCGCGTGCGGACGCACGCCGTGGCACCACGACGACGAGCACTTCCCGCTCGACTCGACCTCGGTGGTGACCGCCTGGATGCCGATGTCGGCCATCCCGGCCGCGATGGGGCCGCTGAGCTTCGCCCACGGCAGCGGCCTGCGCGAGGTGCTGACCGGCCTGGAGTTCGACAAGGTCGGCACCAGCTACGACGTGGCCGTCTCGCAGCGGTTCGGCAACGGTGGCGTCGAGGTCACCGACAGCCCGTACGCCGTCGGCGAGGTCAGCTTCCACTCCTCGTTGTGCTTCCACACCGCCGGGCCCAACCGGACCACGCAGCCGCGGCGGGCGCTGGCCACGACGTACTTCGCCGACGGCGCGCGCGTGGTCGACGCCCCGACGATGATCAGCGGCACCTGGCAGGAGTTCCTGCCCGACACCGCCCCCGGTGAGCCCGCGCGCAGCGCGCTCAACCCGGTCGTCGGGCGCCGCTGAGGCGTCCGTCGGGCCGGCTCCGGGGATCGGCCCGAGCAGATGGCGCCGATCGGAGGCGCAGGCGCTATCCTGGAGGGCATGAGCACCTCGACCCAGCTTCTCGGACAGCCGCGCTGATCACCCACTGATCGCGCGGCCACCCCTCCCTGCGAGGGGTTTTTTCATGTCCAGGACCGGCCCGACCGCACCGAAGGAACTCCCATGAGCCAGAGCCCCGACACCGGCGCCGCGACGTACGACGCGCGCGCGATCCAGGACAAGTGGCGGCCGGTCTGGGAGGAGCTCGCGCCCTTCGTCGCCGACGACGCGAGCCCGCGGCCGAAGCGGTACGCGCTGACGATGTTCCCCTACCCCTCGGGCGACCTGCACATGGGTCACGCCGAGGTCTTCGCGCTGCACGACGTGATCTCGCGCTACTGGCGCTTCCGCGGCTACGAGGTGCTCAACCCGATCGGCTGGGACTCCTTCGGCCTGCCGGCGGAGAACGCCGCCATCCGCAACGACTCACACCCCGCGACGTACACCTACGCCAACATCGAGACCCAGGCCGCGTCGATGCGCAGCTACGGGCTGAGCTTCGACTGGTCGCGCCGCCTGCACACCTCCGACCCCGACTACTACCGCTGGACGCAGTGGCTGTTCCTGAAGCTGCGCGAGCGCGGCCTGGCCTACCGCCGCAACAGCCCGGTGAACTGGTGCCCCCACGACCAGACCGTGCTGGCCAACGAGCAGGT
The DNA here is from genome assembly GCA_963714475.1 of uncultured Actinomycetota bacterium. Taxonomy (GTDB): domain Bacteria; phylum Actinomycetota; class Actinomycetes; order Propionibacteriales; family Nocardioidaceae; genus Nocardioides. The sequence continues at coordinate 165,035 of CAVQOP010000001.1, read as the reverse complement.
CGTCGACGGTGCCTGCGAGCGGTGCGGCGCCCTCGTGACCAAGCGTGAGCTGACCCAGTGGTACTTCCGGATCACCGAGTACGCCGAGGAGCTGCTCAGCGAGCTGGACACCTTGGAGAAGACCTGGCCGGCGCGGGTCGTCAGCGCCCAGCGCAACTGGATCGGGCGCTCCGAGGGCGCTCACGTCGACTTCGCGGTCGAGGGTCGCGAGGAGCCGCTGACGGTCTACACGACCCGTCCCGACACGCTGTTCGGCACGACGTTCATGGTCGTGGCCGCCGACGCGCCCCTGGCGGCCGAGCTGTGCACCGAGGCCCGGCGACCCGCGTTCGAGGCCTACCGCGAGGAGGTGCGCCGGGCCACCGAGATCGACCGCCTGGCCACCGACCGGCCGAAGACCGGCGTACCGCTCGGGGTCAGTGCGACCAACCCCGTCACCGGCGAGCAGATCAGCGTGTGGGCGGCCGACTACGTGCTGGCCGACTACGGCACCGGCGCGATCATGGCCGTGCCGGGACAGGACCAGCGGGACTGGGAGTTCGCGGCGAAGTTCGACCTGCCGGTCGTGCGCACCGTGCAGGTGCCCGATGACTTCGACGGCGAGGCCTTCACCGGCGACGGGCCGGCGATCAACTCCGCCAACGAGGAGATCTCGCTCGACGGGATGGGCGTGGCCGAGGCCAAGCGCACCACGATCGCGTGGCTGGAGGAGCAGGGCAGCGGTCGTGGCGTCGTCAACTACCGGTTGCGCGACTGGTTGGTGAGCCGGCAGCGCTACTGGGGGCCGCCGATCCCGGTCGTGCACTGCGAGAAGTGCGGCGAGGTCGACGTCCCGCTCGAGCAGCTGCCCGTCGAGCTGCCCGAGCTGCGCGGCGCCGACCTGAAGCCCCACGGTGTCTCACCGCTGGCCGCGGCCGCGGACTGGATCAACGTCGACTGCCCCGCCTGCGGTGGGCCCGCCAAGCGCGACAGCGACACGATGGACACCTTCGTGGACTCCTCCTGGTACTTCCTGCGCTACTGCTCGCCGGGCTACACCGAGGGCCCCTTCGACCCCGCCGTGGCCAACGCCTGGATGCCGGCCGACCTCTACATCGGGGGAGTCGAGCACGCCGTGCTGCACCTGCTCTACGCGCGGTTCTTCACCAAGGTCCTGCGCGACCTGGGGATGCTGGAGACCGGCGAGCCGTTCTCGGCGCAGCTCAACCAGGGCTTCGTGATCAACGAGGGCAAGAAGATGTCGAAGTCGCTGGGCAACGGGGTCGACCTGGGCGCCCAGATCGAGGAGTTCGGCGTGGACGCCGTCCGCCTGACCCTGGTCTTCGCCGGGCCCCCGGAGGACGACATCGACTGGTCCGAGATGAGCCCGACCGGCTCGCTGCGCTTCCTGCAGCGGGCGTGGCGCCTGGCCGGCGACGTCACGAGCGAGGCCGGCGTCGACGTGACGACGGGTGACCCCGTGCTGCGCTCGGTCACCCACCGCACGGTCTCCGAGGTCGAGACCCTGGTCGAGTCGCACCGCTTCAACGTCGTCGTGGCGCGCACCATGGAGCTGGTCAACGCCACCCGCAAGGCCATCGACACCGGCGTCGGCGGCGGGGACCCCGCGGTGCGCGAGGCCGTGGAGACGGTCGCGCAGCTGCTGAGCCTGGTGGCGCCGTACGTCGCCGAGGAGATGTGGGAGCGGCTGGGCCACGACGTGCGCGACGACCTGGTCGCGACCTCGGGCTGGCTCGAGGTCGACCCTGCCCTGCTGGTGCAGGAGTCGGTCACCGCCGTCGTGCAGGTCCAGGGCAAGGTCCGAGGGCGCCTCGAGGTCTCCCCGGACGTCTCCGAGGCCGACCTGGAGGCCGCGGCACTGGCCGACGAGGCCGTGGTGCGGGCCATCGACGGCCGGCCGGTGCGCACGGTCATCGTCCGCGCACCCAAGCTCGTCAACATCGTGGTGTGAGCGTCTCGTCGGAGCAGGACCGGTCCCGGCGGCGCGCTCGGCCCTCGCGTCACCCCGTCGTGTGCGGGCCGGTCCGTAGGCTCACGGCGACGACGACCCTGGGAGCACGATGACGGTCTTGACGCCCCACGGGGGACCGGAGTCGCTCGATCTCGCACGACGCTCGCTGGTGGGCGGCGCCGGTCTCGCCCTCGCCGTCCCCGCCGCGACCCTGCTCGTCGACACGCGAGCCTCCGCGGCGGCCCCCCGGCTGCGCGCCGACCCCTTCACCCTCGGCGTGGCCTCCGGCGACCCGGACCCTCGCGGGTTCGTGATCTGGACCAGGCTGGCTCCGCGGCCCCTCGCCGCGGACGGCCTCGCCGGGATGCCCTCGCGGCTCTACCGGGTGTGGTGGCAGGTCGCGTCCGACGCGCGTTTTCGCAACCTGGTCCGCGAGGGCAGCACGGTGACCGGGCCGCAAGCGGCGCACAGCGTGCACGTGGAGGTCGACGGGCTCCGGCCCGACCGCGAGTACTACTACCGCTTCCGCGTGCCCGGTCACCTCTCGCCCCGGGGCCGCAGCCGCACGGCGCCGGCGTACGGCGGCGTCGGGGCGGGCCAGCGCCTCGACCTGGTGACCGTGTGCTGTGCCAACATGCCCTTCGGCTACTTCACCGCCTACCGGCGCCTCGCCCAGGAGCGCCCCGACCTCGTGATCCACCTCGGCGACTACATCTACGAAGGTGGAGGCGGGAAGCGCGACCTCGGGCGTCAGCACCGGGGCGGAGAGCTGACGAGCCTGACCGACTACCGACGTCGCCACGCGCAGTACAAGACCGACCCTGACCTGCAGCGCGCGCACGCGGTCGCGCCGTGGCTGGCGGTGTGGGACGACCACGAGGTCGCCGACAACTACGCCGGCGCGGTCTCGGGCTCCCCGCGCGAGCAGCGGGGGTTCCTGCGGCGCCGCGCCGCGGCGTACCGCGCCTACTACGAGCACATGCCGCTGCGGGCCCCCGCGCGACCGGACGGGCCCGACATGATGCTCTACCGACGGGTGCGCTGGGGAGGACTGGCCACGCTGCACCTGCTCGACACCCGTCAGTACCGCGACGACCAGGCCTGCCAGGGCGGGATCGACGAGTGTGCCGAGGCCTCCCAGCCCGAGCGCACGATGCTCGGACGAACCCAGGAGCGGTGGCTCGACCGCGGCTTCCGCTCACGGGCGACGGCCCGGTGGGACCTGGTCGCCCAGCAGGCGTTCTTCGGTCGGCGCGACACCGATCCGGGACCGGCGGCGCCGATCTCGCTGGACTCCTGGGACGGCTATCCGGCGGCCCGCTCCCGCCTGATCGAGAGCTGGGTGGGGGCCCAGGTGCGCAACCCGGTCGTGCTCAGTGGCGACGTGCACTCGCACTGGGCCGGCGACCTGCGCCGCGACTCCGCCGACGACGGCTCGGCGCTGGTCGGCTCGGAGCTGGTCGCGACCTCGCTGACCTCCGGGGGCGACGGCTACGACCAGGCCGACGGTCGTCATCCCTGGTTCCCCCAGAACCCGGACCTGAAGTTCTGGACCAACCTGCGCGGCTACGTCAGTGCCACGTTGACGCCGGGATCGCTCACCGCGCGGTTCCGGTGCGTGCCACGGGTCAGCGTCGAGGGCGAGAAGGCCTTCACCCGTGCGACGTTCGTGGTCGAGGACCGCGTGCGGGGGCTGCAGGAGGCCTCGAGCCGGGCGGTCCCGAGCGAGGTGGCGGCCCGCGTCGCCCCGGCTCCCGCACCGCGCAGGATCGTCGCCGACACCATCGAGCAGGAGACCGGCGACGGATCGACGGACGTGGCGGCGCAGTAGCCTGCCGCGCATGCCCGAGCCCACGATCGTCGTCGTCACCGACTCGACCGCGAGCCTGCCCGACGACGTCGTCGAGCGCCACGGCCTGGTCGTGGTCCCGCTGCAGGTCGTGATCGGGGCGCGCTCCTACGACGAGGGCTCCACCGAGGCGACCCCGGCCAAGGTGGCGGCCGCCCTGCGCGACTTCGTCCCGGTCAGCACCTCCCGCCCGGGTCCGGCCGTGATGCTCGAGGTCTACCGGGCCGCCGCTGCGTCCGGGGCGGCCGAGGTCGTCTCGGTGCACCTGTCCGGCGAGATGAGCGGCACCGTGGAGTCGGCGCAGGTCGCCGCCCGGGACTCCCCGATCCCCGTGCACGTCGTCGACTCCCGCCAGGTCGGCATCGGCACCGGGTACGCCGCCCTCAGCGCCGCCGACGCGATTGCGACCGGCGCGAGCGGGTCGGAGGCGGCCGCGGCGGCGCGCCGACGGGCTGAGGGCTGCTCGGCGCTGTTCTACGTCGACACCCTCGAGTACCTGCGACGTGGCGGACGCATCGGAGCCGCGGCCGCCCTCCTCGGCGGTGCCCTGGCGGTCAAGCCGCTGCTGTCGATCGAGGACGGTCTCGTGGCCAACCTCGAACGGGTCCGGACCTCGGCCCGGGCGCTCTCACGGCTCGAGGAGCTCGCGGTCCAGGCTGCCGACGACCACGCGGTCGACGTCGGCGTGGCCCACCTCGCCAGCCCGGAGCGCGCCGAGATCCTGAGCGACGCGCTGGGGGAGCGCCTCGCGGTCAACCTCGAGGGTCGTGACGTGTGGTGCTCCGAGCTCGGCGCTGTCCTCGGGGCCCACGTCGGGGCCGGGGATGCTCGCGGTGTGCGTGGCTCCCCGGCTGTGACGTCGCCCTGCCCCGATGCTGCCCTGACCGGTGGGGGGCCCGGGCCGTCTGATGTCCACACGTGACGTTGGTGCGGGTTGTCCACAGGCAGGTGGTCGACGCCGCCGCGAGGAGTCCCTGCCGGCCTAGCGTCGCCGCTCATGCGAGCCCACCGTCCCTCCCCCCACGACGATGCCGTCGAGCGACGCCTCGACCTCCTCGCCCGCGAGCTCGCGGCGGTGCGCGGCGGGGCCACGGCGGGCCCTGAACCGGATGGGATCGGGCCGGATGGGGCGGGCACGGACGAGCTCGACCCGTGGGACCTGCCCCCGCCCGACGACGCCGACGCCGTGCCGGGCGTCGCCGACCGGCATCCGCTGGCCGTCACCACCTCATCGGTACCGCGGACACCGCCGGCTTCACGGGCCGCTGTCCTGCCCGACCCGGGCCGGCACGCCTCGCGACGGCCCGGCGAGGGCGTGCGGGCCGCGAGCGCCGCTGCGACGAGCCGCGCGGCCGACCGGGTCTGGCCTCCGGCCGTGCGCGGCGCGTTCTCGCTCGGGGCCCCGCACGTGGCGGTGCTCGCGGCGGTGGTCGCCCTCGGGCTGGCGCTGACCACGTGGTGGGTCGTGCGCGCCGACCCCGGGCAGGCCCAGGCCCCCGCCTCCGCCCCGTCGGACACGGGCGCCGACCCGGGGGTCGACGACGGTGCCGACCTGGTCGCCCTGGCGCCGGTGGCGGCCGAGCCTGCGGCGGTGGCCGCGCCGGCGGGGGCGCACGGCGGGCACGGGGGAGGGCACGGGGGAGGTCGTCGTGGACGTCGCCGGTGACGTACGTCGTCCCGGCATCGCCGTGCTGCCGGTCGGCTCGCGGGTGGTCGACGCGCTCGAGGCCGCCGGCGGGGCCCGCCCCGGGGTCGACCTCGCGACGCTCAACCTCGCCCGGCCGCTCGTCGACGGCGAGCAGGTCGTGGTGGGTGCGCCGGCGCAACCGGCACCGGCCGGGGCGCCGGCGACGACGGTGGTGCCGGGGGTGACGGCGCCCGCCGCCGGGGGCGCGGCGACGGGGACGACTCCGATCGTCAACCTGAACACCGCCGACCAGGCCACCCTCGAGACGCTGCCCGAGGTCGGACCGGTCACGGCGGCGGCGATCCTGGCCTGGCGCGACCAGCACGGCGGCTTCACGACGGTCGACGAGCTGCTCGAGGTCGACGGCATCGGCGACGCGACGCTGGCCACCATCGCCCCTCACGCCAGCGTGTGAGGCTTCCCCCGCCGGAGCAGCGCGAACCGGCGGGACGGGGTGATCGGGACGAGGCCGCTGCCCGGTCACGGGCGCTCCCGGACCTTCGCACGCTCCTGCTCGGGGCCGGCGCCTGGGGCGGCGCGCTGGTCGGGGGTGCGGCGCCGGGGTCGGTCGTGGCCCTGGTCGTGCTCGCCGCGTGCGTCCCGTTCGTGCTCTGGGCGGCGCGCGTGCTCCGCGACCGCGGAAGCCCGGTCGCTCCTGGTGTCGCGACCACGGTGGCGGGCCTGGGGCTCGTGGTCGCCGCGGTCAGTGGCGGCGCCTTCCTGCGGGTCGCGGCGGTCGCCGACGGACCGGTGCCCGCCCTGGCCGCCGACGGCGCGGTCGTCGACCTGACCCTCCGGGTCACCTCCGACCCCCGGCTCGTGCACGGACGGTTCGGCGACCAGGTCGCCCTGCGGGTCCAGAGCCTGCGAGTCAGCGGGCGCGGGCGAGACCTCGCGGTGGCCGTCCCGCTCCTCGTGCTCGGGGACCCGGTCTGGCGCTCCGCCGAGCTCGGCTCCACCGTGACCACGACGGGCCGGTTGGCCGTCGCGGACGACGACGACCTCGCGGCGCTGGTGGTCTCGCCCGACGACCCGGTCGAGATCGAGGCGCCCGGCCCTGCCTGGCGGGCGGCCGGTCGGCTCCGCGCGGCCATCCGCGACGCCGTCTCCCACCGGCCCCCGGTCCAGCGGGTCCTGGTGCCGGCGCTGGTCGACGGCGACGACGCCGGTCTGGACCCCGCCGTGGTCGAGCAGTTCCGGGTGACGGGCCTGACCCACCTGACGGCCGTCTCGGGCACGAACCTCACGCTGCTGGTGGGGTTCCTGGTGGTGATCGCGCGCGGCGTCGGCGTGCGGGGCCGGTGGCTGACCGCCGTCGGGGCGTGCGGGGTCGTCGGGTTCGTCCTGCTGGCCCGCACGGAGCCGAGCGTCCTACGGGCAGCGGTGATGGGCAGCGTCGGTCTCGTGGCGCTCGGTCTCAACGGGCGTGACCGCGCCGCCCGGGCGCTGGGCGTCGCGGTCGTGGTGCTGCTCCTCGCCACCCCGTCGTTGGCGGGCTCGCCCGGGTTCGCGCTCTCGGTGCTCGCGACCGGGGGGATCGTGCTGCTCGGCCCCGGGCTGCGGGACGCGCTGGCGTCGTGGGCGCCGCGGGTGGTGGCCGAGGCGGTGGCGGTCCCGACGGCGGCGCAGCTGGCCTGCACCCCGGTCGTCGCGGCCATCTCCGGCCAGGTGAGCCTGGTCGCGGTGGCGGCCAACCTGCTGGTCGGCGCGGCCGTCGGGCCGGCGACGGTGCTCGGCCTGCTCGGCGGCGTCGTCGGGCTGCTCTGGCCGGCGTTGGGTCAGGTCGTCGCCACCCCCGCCGCGTGGTGCGTCGGCTGGATCGCACTGGTCGCCGAGAAGGGCGCAGCGCTGCCGTTGCCGGCGCTGACCTGGGGGACGAGCGCGGCCGCGATCGCTGGGCTGACCGTGCTCACGGTCGCCGTCGCGCTCGGTGGGCTGTGGGTCTTGCGACGGCGCTGGCTCAGCCTGCTGACCTGTCTGGTGCTCGGCACGGTGGTGCTGGCGCGGCTGCCGTCCCCGGGGTGGCCGCCGGAGGGCTGGGTGGTCGTCATGTGCGACGTCGGACAGGGCGACGGACTGGTCCTGCGCGCCGGCGAGCACGAGGCGGTGGTCGTCGACGTCGGCCCCGACCCGGCACTGATGAACGGCTGCCTCGACCGGCTCGGCGTGACCTCGGTGCCGCTGGTGGTGCTCACCCACTTCCACGCCGACCACGTCGACGGCCTCGGCGGGATCGACGGCCGTCCGGTCGGCGAGGTGCTCACCACGCGGGTCCTCGACCCGCCGAGCGGGGTCGAGGAGGTGCTCGACGTGGCCGGGGACAGCGACGAGGTGCCGGCACCCGGCCTCGCACCCTGGGGTCGCACGATCACCGTCGGCGAGGCCACCGTGCAGGTGCTCTGGCCGAGACCGGGTCCCGTCGATCCCGGCGCCGGCGACGGCTCGAGCGCCAACGACGCCAGCGTCGTGCTGCTCGCCGAGGTGGACGGCGTACGGATCCTGCTGACCGGGGACGTCGAGCCACCCGCCCAGAGCGCGTTGGCTGCGTCACTGCCACCCCTGGACGTCGACGTGCTCAAGGTGCCGCACCACGGCAGCCGTCACCAGGACCACGAGTGGCTGGCGTCGCTGGACGCCGAGCTCGCGCTCGTCTCGCTGGGGGAGGACAACACCTACGGCCACCCGGCAGCCGAGACTCTCGAGTCCCTCACCCGGTCCGGTGCCGAGGTGCACCGCACGGATCTCGAGGGTGACCTGGCGGTCGTGGCCGACGGCGGTGCGGTCGACGTACGCTCGCGCTGAGCCGGGGCAGCGCGAGATCGGCCGCTGGCGACGTCGGCGGGCTGTGGCAGGCTCCGCCGGGTGAAGACCGCCGACGTCCTGGGCCGCGTGCTGCTGGTCACCGGCAAGGAGGAGTTCCTCTCCGAGCGCACCGTGACGCAGGCGCGAGGGGTGGTGCGTTCCTTCGACCCCGAGTCCGAGCACTCGGAGACCGTCGGCGCCTCCCTGAGCCTGGCCACCCTGGGCGAGCTCGCCGCGCCGTCGCTGTTCTCCTCCGTGCGGTGCGTGGTCGTGCGCAACCTGCAGGACCTTCCCGAGGAGTCCGTGCCCGGCCTGCTCGACTACGCCACGGCACCCGCCGAGGACGTCGCGCTGGTCCTGGTGCACGCCGGGGGCCAGAAGGGCAGTGGCACCCTCACCAGGCTGCGCAAGCTGCCCGCCGTGGTCGAGGTCAAGTCCGGTGAGCTGCGGCCCTCCGAGCTGCCCGCGTTCGTCGCGAGCGAGGTCCGCACCCACGGGGCCGGCATCGAGCGGGAGGCCGCCGACCTGCTGGTCCAGGCCGTCGGTCACGACCTGCGCTCGCTGGCCGCGGCGGCCGGGCAGCTCGCGGCCGACTTCGCGCGCACGACCATCGGCACCGAGGTCGTCGCGCGCTACTTCGGCGGCCGCGCCGAGGCGAAGTCCTTCGCGGTCGCCGACGCCGCGGTCGCGGGGCGCCGGGAGGCCGCGCTCGAGGAGCTGCGCTGGGCCTTGGACAACGGCACCGCGCCGGTGCTGGTGACCTCGGCGTTCGCCGGCAGCGTCCGCGGCCTGGCCCGCTACCGGGGCGCGCCGCGCGGCATGGCGGAGGCCGACGTGGCCCGCGCGGTGGGGGTGCCCCCGTGGAAGCTGCGGATGGTGCGCGAGGTGTCCCGCTCCTGGTCCGACGCCGCGCTGGCCGCGGCACTGCAGGCGGTGGCCGCGGCGGACGCCGACGTCAAGGGCGCCGCGAGCGACGCGGCGTACACGCTGGAGCGGCTGGTCCTCACGATCACCGGCCTGCGCGAGGCGCGCTGAACCACGGGTCCGCGGCGGGAGAGACGACGACGACCCACCCGGACCGGAGGTCCTGATGGGTCGTGGTGCTCAGCTCGGGCGAGCGGCCTGCCGAGGCCGAGGTGGATCAGAGGCCGGCGGTGGTGCGGCCGATCGCCGACTTGCGGTTGGCGGCCTGGTTCTTGTGGATGACACCCTTGGAGACGGCCTTGTCGAGCTTGCGCGAGGCGACCTGGCCGAGCGTGGTCGCGGAGTCCTTGTCGCCGGAGGCCGCGGCCTCGCGGAACTTGCGGATCGCGGTCTTCACGTCGCTCTTGACGGCCTTGTTGCGCTCGTGCGCCTTGTCGTTCTGCTTGTTGCGCTTGATCTGGGACTTGATGTTCGCCACGGGGTCTGCCTTCGCGGTCGGTGCTGCCGGATGTGAGCTGAGGTCGGTGGCCACAGGCGCAGTCGTACGCGCGCCGCAGCGACAGGTAAGGCTAGCAGCGCGCCCGGGGTGCCCCAAATCCATTCGCTCGGGCCCTGGGGGAGCCGGCGCCGGGACGTCATCCGCCAGGAGCGCGAGGTGTGGACCGCACCGGATGACGTCCCGGCGGCCGCGGTGCGGCGGCGTTCGCCCGCCAGCCCCTCCGCACCGACAGCCAGTCCCAGCAGACCTCGCCCTGCCAGCGCTGCGCGTCGCGGATGTGGGGCGAGGTGGTGGGCACGGCCTGGGTCGAGGCGGTCAGGAAGTACCCGGCCAGCCCGGCGAGGAAGGCGTCGATCTGCTCGGCGGGCACGTCACGGGTCAGCGGCGACGCCGCGAGCAGCGACTCGACGTCGAGGCCGTCGCCGTACGGGCCCACCAGCAGGGTGACCGTGTCGACCCACGCAGCCCCGAGCGCCGGCCAGTTCCAGTCGCACACCAGCGCCCGGCCGTCGTCGAGCAGCAGCAGGTTGTCGTCGCGCAGGTCGGTGTGCACCACCGTCGAGCCGGCCACCGCGGCGCCGAAGCCCCGGGCGAGAGCAGTGGCCTCGGCCAGGTGCTCGGCGAAGCCCGGCAGGTCCCAGCCGAAGGCGGCGACGTCGTCGGGGCCCAGCTCGTCCCACCGGGCGGGCAGGTCGGCGAGATCCTGCTCGATCCGGTCCAGCGCGAGCCCGGCGGGGGCGCCGTCGAGGACGCGCGCGACCTCCTCGAGCGCGTCCAGGCAGCGACGCAGCTCGTCGCTCCCGCCACGGTCGGGCCGGCAGGTGCGCCTCGACGTGCTCGATGCCCAGCACGACCCACTCGCCGTCGTCGTGGGTCCACAGCAGCCGGGGAGCCGGCGTACGGGTGGGGAGCGCGCCCAGCTTGCGCGACTCCTCGCGGTAGGACTGCGCGAACGGGGCCTGGGCGAGCACGGAGGCGGCCTTGACGAAGTGCCGGCTGCCGTCGGCGCAGACCAGCACCGAGGCGAAGCCGGGGGTGAAGCCGCCGCCCTGCGAACGGGCCTCGACCACCGGGGCCCCGCAGCGTCGCTCGACCAGGTCGCGCACGTACGGCGGCAGCAGCGTCCATCCCAGACGGCGGGCGGTGGCTCCGTGGGGGATCGGCGAGGGGCGCACGGTGCCATCCTCGCCTGCAGCCGCCCCGTCACCTGCGCAGGTGGAGAGCAGCGGCGCGCCCCGGGTGTAGACACGGGACTTCGCTAGTCAGGGCCGCGCCACCCGGTCGCGCGCCGCGACCACCCCGAGAGGACCCCGCGATGACGACCGTCGCAGAGCTGCTGATCACCGCCCTGGCCGACCACGGCGTACGCCAGGTGTGGGGGGTGGTGGGCGACGCGCTCAACCCCGTCACCGACGCCATCCGCCGCGAGGACCGGATGGAGTGGATCGGGGTCCGTCACGAGGAGGCCGGGGCGTTCGCGGCCAGCGCGCAGGCGCAGCTGAGCAACGGCCTCGCGGTCTGCATGGGCACGGTCGGTCCGGGCGCGGTCCACCTGCTCAACGGGCTCTACGACGCCAAGAAGTCGCACGCGCCGGTGCTCGCGATCTGCGGCCAGGTGCCGCGCGAGGACATCGGCACGGAGTTCTTCCAGGAGGTCGACAACGACACGCTCTTCGAGGACGTCTCGGTGTTCAACCAGACCGTGATGGACGTCGACCAGCTCCCGCAGCTGATCGAGCAGGCCGCGCAACGCCGCCCTGGCCGAGCGGGGCGTCGCGGTCCTCACCCTGCCGGGCGACGTCGGCGACCTCGAGGTGCCCGACGGCACGGCGGTCCCGAGGTTCCTGACCGAGCAGCCGGACCTGGTGCCCGCGGCGCGGTCGGTCAGCGAGGCGGCGGCTGCGATCAACGGCGCCGACAAGGTCACGCTGCTGGTGGGTGCGGGGGCCCTGCACGCCCGGCCCGAGGTCCTCCAGCTCGCCGAGCGTCTCGGCGCGCCGATGGTGCTCTCGCTCAAGGCCAAGGAGGTGCTCGAGGTCGACAACCCCTACGAGGTCGGCCAGTCCGGCCTGATCGGCAACCCGGCCACCGAGCTCGCCTTCCGCGGCTGCGACCTGCTGTTCTGGGTCGGCACCGACTTCCCCTACAAGTCCTTCCTGCCCGAGGGCAAGACCGTCGTCCAGCTCGACCTGCGCGGCGCGCACGTCGGACGGCGTACGGCCGTCGACCACGCGATCGTCGGTGACACCCTGCACGGGCTGCGGGCGCTGCTGCCGCAGCTGGACGCCAAGGAGGACCGCGGTCACCTCGAGGTCGCCCGCACGGCCTACGAGCTGTGGCGCTCCGGCCAGGAGCACTTCACCGACCCCTCCTACGACACCAAGCGGGTCGGGCTGCTGCGCAAGAAGGTGGACAACCCCGAGTCCAAGATCCGTCCCGAGCTGCTCGCCGCCGCGATCGACCGGCACGCCGACGACGACGCGGTCCTCACCTGCGACACCGGGATGGCCACGGTGTGGCTCTCCCGGTTCGTGCGGATGCGGGGGACCCGTCGCATGATCGGCTCCTGGAACCTCGGCTCGATGGCCAACGCCATGCCGCAGGCGCTCGGTGCCGCGGGGCTCGACCGCTCGCGTCAGGCCATCTCGTTCTCCGGCGACGGCGGCCTGACCATGCTGATGGGCGACCTGCTCACCGCGGTCTCCTACGACCTTCCGGTCAAGGTCGTGGTCTTCAACAACAGCCGCCTCGGGATGGTCAAGCTCGAGATGGAGCAGGTCGGGCTGCCCGAGTTCGGCACGGTGCTGCACAACCCCGACTTCGCCAAGGTGGCCGAGGCGATCGGGATGGCGGGCCGGCGCGTCGAGAGGCCCGGCGACGTCGACGACGCGGTACGCACGGCCCTGGCCCACGACGGCCCCTACCTGCTCGACGTCGTGACCAACCCCGACGAGATCGCCGTCCCGCCCAAGCCGTCCCTGGCCCAGGGCTGGGGCTTCGCGATCGCCAAGACCAAGGAGTTCGTCACCAGTCCCGAGTGAGTCGGCCGGAGTCGTCGGCCCGAGCGAGTCAGGCTCGAGGCAGCCGGCACGTCGGCGGCGCTCTCGTAGCGACGCACGGAGGTGAGCAGCCCGCCGGACGACTCGAAGACGACCCAGGTCTCGGCCGGATCGTCGGTCGGTACGCCGTCCGGCGCGTCCGCGGCGCGCCACCGGGCGTGCTCGCGCACCACGACCCGGCCGTCGGCCTCGACCAGCGGCTCCTGCGGCTCCAGCGAGATCCGCGACCGGGCCAGCCACGCCTCCATCCGGGCGCTCCCCGTGCCGGTGCCCTGCGGGCCGCCGACCTCGACGTCGGGGGAGCAGAACATCAGCGCACGACGGACGTTGCCCGCGTTGACGGCGTCGTGCCACGACTGCACCACGCGGGTGGCGTCGAGCTGCGGCACGGAGCCGAGCAGGCGGGTCAGCTCGACGCGCACGGCGACCCGGTCGGGGTTCGGACGCGGCTGGCGGTAGCGCTCGGCGTAGCGGGACTCGGCCTCGGCGACGACCTCGGGGTCGTCGCTGACCACGGCCCGGCCCTCGGCCGAGGCCCACCAACGTGCGTCCACGGACCCGATCGCGACCACGACGCCGTCCTCGCCGCCGGCGGCGATGTTGCGGGCCTTGACCGAGCCGCGCGACGTCACACCCCAGGCGCGGCGGTGCTCCGGGTCGAGCACGATGCCCATCGGGGTCACGTGCAGGGTGCCGTCCGGCCTGGGCGTGGTGACGGTGCACAGGTGCCGCTCGCGCCAGAAGGCGACGTACGCCGGGTCGTCGAGCAGGCGCAGCGCATCGGGGAGGTCGCTCATGGCCCCAGTCTGCCCTCGCCCCGGAACAGTGCCCCGGAACAGTGCCCCGGATGCCCCGGATCCGTGCCGGAATGCGGCACGGATCCGGGGCACTGTCGGTGCGCGAGCGACCCTCGACGTCACGCCGGGTCACCCCAGCGACGGTGTCGCGGTCGAGGGTGTGCGGGCAGCGCCCGTGGACGGGACCGAGCCGGGCATGCGGCCCGGGCGGGGTCCGCGTGGGAGAATGGCGGCGTTCTTCAGCCCCTCGACGAGAGCGACCCGTGCCCACTCCCTCCCGCGCCGCCGCAGCCGTGGCCCCCGGTCGCACCGACCCGGCCATCCTGCGCAACTTCTGCATCATCGCCCACATCGACCACGGCAAGTCGACGCTGGCCGACCGGATGCTGCAGCTGACCGGTGTCGTCGACGGCCGCAACCTCCGCGCGCAGTACCTCGACCGGATGGACATCGAGCGCGAGCGGGGCATCACGATCAAGAGCCAGGCCGTCCGGATGCCCTGGACGGTGCCCGAGGGCAACGAGGAGCTCGCCGAGCCCGGCACGTACGTGCTGAACATGATCGACACGCCCGGCCACGTCGACTTCACCTACGAGGTGTCGCGCTCGCTGGCCGCCTGCGAGGCCGCGGTCCTGCTCGTCGACGCCGCGCAGGGCATCGAGGCCCAGACGCTGGCCAACCTCTACCTGGCCATGGGCGCGGACCTGCACATCATCCCGGTGCTGAACAAGATCGACCTGCCCAGCGCCAACCCCGACAAGTACGCCGCGGAGCTCGCCGGCCTCGTCGGGTGCGACCCCTCGGAGGTGCTGCGGGTCTCGGCCAAGACCGGGGTCGGCGTGCGAGGGTGTGCTCAACGAGATCGTCCGCCAGACCCCGCCGCCGGTCGGCGAGGCCGAGAAGCCGGCGCGGGCGCTGATCTTCGACTCCGTCTACGACACCTACCGCGGCGTGATCACCTACGTCCGCGTCATCGACGGCCGGCTGACCCACCGCGACCGGATCAAGATGATGTCGACCGGCGCGACCCACGAGATGCTCGAGGTCGGGGTGATCAGCCCGGAGCAGAACCCGGCCGACCACCTCGGCGTGGGGGAGGTCGGCTACCTGATCACCGGGGTGAAGGACGTCCGCCAGTCACGCGTCGGTGACACCGTCACCACCCAGCACGGCGCGGCGACCGAGATGCTCGGCGGCTACGCCGACCCGAACCCGATGGTCTTCGCAGGTCTCTACCCGATCGACGGCGACCAGTACCCCGACCTGCGCGAGGCGCTGGAGAAGCTCCAGCTCAACGACGCCTCCCTGACCTACGAGCCCGAGACCTCCGGGGCGCTCGGCTTCGGCTACCGCTGCGGGTTCCTGGGCCTGCTGCACATGGAGATCACCCGCGACCGCCTCGAGCGCGAGTTCGGCCTCGACCTGATCTCGACCGCGCCCAGCGTCGGCTACGAGGTGACCATGGAGGACGGCACCGAGCACGAGGTGACCAACCCCAGCGAGTACCCCGAGGGCAAGATCGCCGAGGTGCGCGAGCCCGTCGTCGACGCCACGCTGCTGGCGCCGTCGGACTACATCGGCGTGATCATGGAGCTGTGCCAGACCAAGCGCGGCACCCTCAAGGGGATGGACTACCTCTCCGAGGACCGCGTCGAGATGCGCTACTCGCTGCCGATGGCCGAGATCGTCTTCGACTTCTTCGACCAGCTGAAGTCGCGCACCAAGGGCTACGCCTCGCTCGACTACAGCCGCACCGGCGACCAGGCCGCCGACCTCGTCAAGGTCGACATCCTGCTCCAGGGCGAGCCGGTGGACGCGTTCTCGGCGATCGTGCACCGCGACGGCGCCTACGCCTACGGCGTGATGATGGCCGGCAAGCTCAAGGACCTCATCCCGCGCCAGCAGTACGAGGTGCCGATCCAGGCCGCCATCGGCGCCCGGGTCATCGCCCGCGAGACCATCCGCGCGATCCGCAAGGACGTGCTCTCGAAGTGCTACGGCGGCGACATCACCCGCAAGCGCAAGCTGCTGGAGAAGCAGAAGGAGGGCAAGAAGCGGATGAAGATGGTCGGCCGCGTCGAGGTGCCCCAGGAGGCCTTCGTGGCCGCGCTGTCCAACGACGGTGCCGGGTCCTCGGGCGAGAAGGCCAAGAAGTAGTCCGCTAGTCCGCCGAGCAGCACTCCGGCGACGTCGAGGAGCCGTACGTCGTCCCCGGGGGCGCCCATGAGCATCACCCCGATCGGCAGGTCGTCGTCGGGCGAGAGGCCCGCCGGCACCGAGAGCGCGGGCAGCCCGGCGAGGTTCGCCACGACGGTCCAGCAGTCGGTGTAGGGCGCAGTCATCGGGTCGGCCACCGACGGCGTCGGCGGACCGGCCGGGGCGAAGGCCGGGGCCGTCGTCGGCATCGTGGGCGAGACGCAGGACGTCGAAGGTCGCCAGCGCCCGACGGGTCTGCTCGCACAGCCGCTCGCGCAGCTGCGCGGCGGCGACGAGGCGGTCGGGGTCTCCGCGCCAGCAGCGTGCGGGCCAGGCGCAGGCGGCGTACGACCTCCGGCCCCGCGCGGCCGGTGTCGACCCACGGCCGCAGGTGGGGGAGCGCGGCGATCGAGGTCAGGTCGAGGTACGCCGCGAGCGCGCCGCGGCGCGTCGGGCAGCGAGACGCCGCGGACGTCCGCGCCGAGGCCGCGCAGGTGCTCGAGCGTGGCCTCGAGACGGCGTCGGACACCGGGCTGGTTCGTCGGGCCCGCCAGCTCGACCGGCACCCCGACCCGGAGGCCGTCGAGCGACCCCGGGGAGCGGCGGGTCGGCGACGTCGGCCCCGCTCATCACCGCGAGCGCCACCGCGAGCACACCAGGATCGGCCGCGAGCGGGCCGACCCGGTCGCAGGACGGGTCGAACGGGACGACACCGCCGAGCGGCACCAGACCGGGCGAGGGGGCCAGCCCGAGCACCCCGCACTGGGACGCGGGCTCGCGGATCGAGCCGCCCGTGTCGGTGCCGACCGCGAGGTCGACCAGCCCGGCGGCGACCGCGGCCGCGCAACCGCCGCTGCTGCCGCCGGGACTGCGACGTACGTCGTGCGGGTTGCGGGTCGCGCCGTGGACCGAGGTCGCGGTCGAGGCGCCCATCGCCAGCTCGTCCATGTTGGCCCGTCCGACCAGCACCGCCCCCGCGGCACGCAGCCGAGCGACGACGGGCGCGTCCTGCGTGGCCGGACGACCGTGGTGGGCCCGCGAACCGCAGGCGGTGACCTGACCGGCCACGTCGACGTTGTCCTTGACGACGAAGGTCCGACCTCGCAACGCGCCCGGCAGCGCACCGGCGGCCTGCTCGGCGTCGAGGCGGCGGGCGTGCTCGATCGCGGCGTCCTCGTCGACGTGGACCAGGCTGCGCAGCGACCGGTCCCGGGAGGCGATCGCGTCCAGGCTCCGGCGTACGGACTGCTCGGCGGGCTCGCCGGGTCGGTGTCGGGGGGAGCGCACGGGAGCAGCGTGGCAGGCGTCGGCTCGGCGTCGGTCGCGGGTCGAGGCCCGGCTCGGGGCCGACGTCAGAGCGCCTAGCATCGCGACGGTGCGCCCCGCCGATGTCGACCTGCCCGACGGCGTGCGCGCGATGGCCGGGCGTGGTCCGCAGCAGGCCTCGTGGGTCGCCGGTCTGCCCCGCCTCGTCGCCGACGTCGTCGAGGACTGGTCGCTGACCCCGGACGGCGAGGCGATGCACGGCTGGACCTCCCTGGTCCTGCCGGTGCGCACCGAGCCCGGCGAGCGGGCCGCGCTCAAGCTGAGCCTCCCCGCCGACGACGAGACCGCCCACGAGCACCTCGCGCTGCGCCAGTGGGACGGGGACGGCGCCGTGCGCCTGCTGCGCGCCGACCCCCGCCGCCGCGCGCTGCTGCTCGAGCGGCTCTCGACGCGCGACCTGGGCGAGGAGTGGGACGTCGCTGCGTGCGAGACCGTCGGCGGGCTCTACGCCCGTCTGCACCGCCCCGCGTTCGGCCAGCTGGTCCCGCTGACGGCGTACGTCGACCGGTGGGTCGCCGACCTCGGCACCCTGCCGGCCGGTGCACCGTTGCCGCGCCGGCTGGTCGAGCAGGCGATCTCGCTGGGTCGGGCGTTCGTGGCCGACCCGGCCAGCACCGGCCGCACGATCCACGGCGACCTGCACTACGCCAACGTCCTGGCACCGCTGGAGGGGCTCGAGGACGACCGCGGCCCCTGGCTCGTGATCGACCCGCGGCCGGTGGACGGCGACCCGCACTACGAGGTCGCACCGATGCTGTGGAACCGGTGGGAGGAGCTGGCCGGCGACGTCCGCGGCGGCGTACGTCGCCGCTTCGAGGCGCTCGTCGACGCCGCCGGGCTGGACGAGGACCGCGCCCGGGACTGGGTCGTGGTCCGGGCGGTGCTCAACGCCTCGTGGGAGCTCGCCGACGCGGTGACCGAGCGACGTACGCCCGACGAGGACCACCTGACGATGTGCGTGAGCCTCGCGAAGGCCGTCCAGGAGTAGGGCGGCGCGTGCCGGGTGCTCACCCCACCTGTCGGTGGGCCTCCAGAGCCGCTCCGACGATGCCGGCCCGGTTGAGCAGCTCGGCCGGGATGATCTCGGTGTCGATGTCGATCAACGGCAGGAACTTGCCGGCCTTCTTGCTGACGCCGCCGCCGACGACGATCAGGTCGGGGGAGAAGAGCCGCTCGACGTGGCGGTAGTACGCCGTGAGCCGCTCGGCCCAGTCCGCCCACGACAGGTCGTGCTGCTCCCGGGCCGAGTTGGCGGCCCGCGTCTCGGCGACGTGGCCGTCGATCTCGAGGTGGCCGAGCTCGGAGTTGGGGATGAGGATCCCGTCGTGGATGAACGCCGAGCCGATGCCGGTGCCGAGGGTCGTGACGATGACCAGACCCGGCCGACCCTTCGCGGCGCCGTACGTCGCCTCGGCGAGACCGGCGGCGTCCGCGTCGTTGACCACGTGCACGTCGCGGCCGGTCGCCTCGGTGAAGAGCGTGTCGGCGTCGCAGTCGATCCAGGAGGCGTCGATGTTGGCCGCCGACCTCACCACGCCGCGTCGCACGATGCCCGGCATGGTGATCCCGATCGGCGCCCCGGAGGAGGGGAAGCGCGCGACGATCTCGGCCACCGTGGCCGCGACGGACGCCGGGGTCGCCGGCTGCGGGGTCTCGACCCGGATCCGGTCGGCCGCGAAGTCGCCGGCGTCGAGGTCGACCGGCGCCGCCTTCATCCCGGTGCCGCCGATGTCGAGCCCCAGCGGGAGCGTGCCCAGGTCGGTGACGTGCGTCATAGGGCGATCCTAGGGTGGACGGACGTTGCGGGGTTCCGCGGTCCTCAGGCCATGCCCAGCGACAGCGCGTAGTCGCCGGCCTCGTCGGTCCAGAACCCGGCCAGCCGCAGGCCGGCGGCCTCGAGCTCGCCGCGCGACCCGCTCCCGGCGGAACTTGGCCGAGACCTCGGTGCGCATCTGCTCGCCCTCGGCGAAGTCCACGCTCAGGTCGAGCCCGGCCAGGCGCACCGTCTGGCGGCGCGTCGATCGGAGCCGCATCTCGATCCACTCCTCCTCGGCGTTCCACACCGCGAGGTGCTCGAAGGCGTCGACGTCGAAGTCGGCGTCGAGCGAGGCGTTCATGACGCGCAGCACGTTCAGGTCGAAGTCGGCGGTGACGCCGGCCGCGTCGTCGTAGGCCGCGACCAGGCGGGCCGGGTCCTTGACCAGGTCGGTGCCGAGCAGCAGCGCGTCGCCGGAGGTCATCGTGTCGCTGAGGGCAGCCAGGAACGCGGCGCGCTCGGCGGGCTCGAAGTTGCCCACGGTCCCGCCCAGGAAGGCGACCAGGCGGGGCCCCTCGGTCGGCAGCAGGTGCAGGTGGCGCTCGAAGTCGGCCACCACGCCCTGCACCTCCAGGCCGGGATAGGTCTCGACCAGCCCTGGTATCGCCCACTCGATGGCGTCGGCGCTGACGTCGACCGGCACGTAGAGCTCCAGGGAGCCGAGGTCGCTCAGGGCGCGCAGCAGCACGTGGGTCTTCTCCGAGGAGCCCGACCCGAGCTCGACCAGCGAACGGGCCTTGACCAGGTCCGCGATCTCGTCGGCCCGGGCCAGCAGGATCTCCCGCTCGGCGCGGGTCGGGTAGTACTCCGGCAGGCGGGTGATGTCCTCGAACAGCGCGGAGCCCCGAGCGTCGTAGAAGTACTTGGGCGCGAGGACCTTGGGCGTCGAGGTCAGACCCCGGCGTACGTCCTCCCGCATCGTCGCGGCGAGGTCGTCGGGGGTCAGGTGGCGCTCGATCGTGGGCACAGGGCTGGTTCCTTCGGGGGGCGGAGGCGGCGGGGCCGGGCCGGCGGGTTCCACGAGCGAGCCTCGAGCACGACGCCGTCCGTCACCGCCACCCTAGGTTCGCCCGCCGTCGGCTGCCCCACCCCGAGGCTCTCCGAACCCGGGTGACGCAGGACCTCCCCGGTGCGACCATGGGTCCATGTCCACCGGCTCCGCCCTCGTCAGGTCGATCAACACCGGACGGCCCCGTGAGGCCGCCTGGGCCGCGATCGGCCGCACCGCGATCGACAAGCAGCCCGTCACCGGCCCCGTCGAGGTCGGCGAGCTCGGCATCGAGGGTGACCAGGTGGGGGACACCGTCCACCACGGCGGTCGGGACCAGGCCGTCTACGCCTTCGCCCGCGAGGACCTCGACGCCTGGAGCGAGGTGCTCGGCGAGCCCGTCCGCGACGGAGCGTTCGGCGAGAACCTGACCACCACCGGCATCGACGTCAACGAGGCCGAGGTGGGCGAGCGCTGGCGGATCGGGGGTCCCGACGGGCCCGTGCTGGAGGTGGCGTCGATCCGGACGCCCTGCAACGACTTCAAGGCCTGGATGGGGCGGGGCGGCTACGACAACCGCGCGTGGGTCCGTCGCTTCGCCGAGGTCGGCCGGCCCGGTCCGTACCTGCGGGTCCTCGTCCCGGGTCGGATGAGCGCCGGCGACCCGTTGGAGGTCGTCCACCGCCCGGGCCACGGCGTCACCGTGTCGACGATGTTCCGCGCGCTGCACGGCCGTCCCGAGCTGCTGCCTGCCCTGCTCGTGATCGACGGCCTGACGACCAAGGCTCGGCTCAAGGTCGAGCAGTACGTCGCGTCGTGCTAGGCCGCGGCACTCCGGCTCCGCGGAGCGCGGCCCAGGGACCCGGGCATGTCCGGCTACCGGTGCGTAACCGTGTGAACTAGGTTACGGGGCAGAATCGTCCGACGGCCGACCGCAGGAGAGCCATGCCCCAGACCGACGCGAGCTTCGTCGACCACCTTCCGCAGAACGTCGCCCTCCAGTTCCTGGACCGCGTCGCGACCTCCGGCGACACCGAGGCCTACCGCTTCCCGCGGGGCGAGGAGTGGGCGTCGGTCACGTGGACCGAGGCCGGCCAGCGCGTCCGCCGGCTCGCGGCCGGCCTGGTCTCGCTCGGCATCGAGCCCGAGCAGCGCGTCGGCATCGTCTCGGGCACCCGCTACGAGTGGGTGCTGGCCGACCTCGCGATCATGTGCGCGGGTGCGGCGACCACGACGGTCTACCCGAGCACGAACACCGAGGACACCGCCTACATCCTGGGCGACTCCGGGAGCCGGGTCGTCTTCGCCGAGGACGACGAGCAGATCGCCAAGCTGCTCGAGATCCGCTCCGAGCTCGGCGACGTCGTCAAGGTCGTCACCTTCGCCGGCACGACCGACGGCGACTGGGTGATCGACCTCGACGACCTCGCCGCGCTCGGCGACGCCGCCCTCGACGGCGACGCCGACCTGATCGACGCGATCGCGGCGAAGATCGCGCCCGAGCAGCTCGCGACCCTGATCTACACCTCCGGGACCACCGGGCGCCCCAAGGGCGTGCGGCTGCGTCACCGGGCCTGGGTCTACGAGGGCGAGGCGATCAAGGCCCAGGGCATCCTGGACGAGACCGACCTGCAGTTCCTGTGGCTCCCGATGGCGCACTCGTTCGGCAAGGTGCTGCTCTCGACCCAGATGGCGTGCGGCTTCGCGACCGCCATCGACGGCCGGGTCGACAAGATCGTCGACAACCTCGGCGTGGTGAAGCCGACCTTCATGGGTGCCGCTCCCCGCATCTTCGAGAAGGCGCACGGCCGGATCGTCACGATGACCGCCTCCGAGGGTGGGGCCAAGCAGAAGATCTTCGACCAGGCCTTCAAGGTCGGCCTCGACGTCGCGGCCCGCAAGCGTGACGGCAGGAGCATCCCGCTGCCGCTGAAGGCCCAGCACGCCGTCTTCGACAAGCTGGTCTTCTCCAAGGTCCGGGAGCGGTTCGGGGGTCGGGTCCGGTTCTTCATCTCCGGCTCCGCCGCGCTCAACGGCGAGATCGCCGAGTGGTTCAACGCCGCCGGCATCTTGATCCTCGAGGGCTACGGCATGACCGAGAACGCCGCCGGGGCGACCGTCAACCACCCCGACGACTACCGCATCGGCAGCGTCGGGCCGGCCCTGCCCGGATCGGAGGTCCGCATCGGCGAGGGCGACGAGGTCCAGCTCCGCGGACCCCACATCATGGAGGGCTACCACAACCAGCCCGAGGAGACGGCCAGGACGTTCACCGAGGACGGCTGGCTGCGCACCGGCGACAAGGGCAGCCTCGACGAGCATGGGTTCCTGACGATCACCGGGCGGATCAAGGACCTCTTCAAGACCTCGGGCGGCAAGTACGTCGCCCCGTCGTCCATCGAGTCCAAGTTCAAGGCCCTGTGCCCCTACGTGAGCCAGTTCATGGTCTTCGGCAACGAGCGCAACTTCGTCGTCGCGCTGGTCACCCTCGACCCCGACGCGATGCAGGGCTGGGCCGCCGAGAACGACATGGCGGGCGCCTCGTACGGCGAGGTCGTCTCCTCGGAGAAGGTCCACACCATGATCGAGGAGTACGTCGAGAAGCTCAACGCTCGCCTGAACCGGTGGGAGACCATCAAGAAGTGGCAGATCCTCGACCACGACCTCACCATCGAGTCCGGCGAGCTGACCCCCTCGATGAAGGTCAAGCGCAACGTGGTGGAGGACAACAACGCCGAGCTGATCGGTTCGTTCTACTCCTGAGGGTGCGAGCATGAGGGCATGGCCCCTGGTGCGCTCCCGACCGGTGAACCGGCACCGGCGGACGGCGCGCTGCCGGCCTCGGCGCTCGCCGCGCTCGGCTCTGCGCCGCTGGGCGTCTACGTCCACGTCCCGTTCTGCGCGGTGCGCTGCGGCTACTGCGACTTCAACACCTACACCGCCGCCGAGCTCGGCCCCGCCACGCTGGTCGGCGCCTCGCGGGCGACGTACGCCGAGGCGGCCGCGGCCGAGGTGCGCCAGGCCCGCAGGGTGCTGGGGGATCCGGGTCGGGCCGTCGAGACCGTCTTCATCGGCGGCGGGCACGCCGACGCTGCTCGCGCCCGAGGACCTCGGGCTGGTCGTCTCGACGATCCACGAGGAGCTCGGGCTAGCCCCCGACGCGGAGGTCAGCGCCGAGGCCAACCCCGACAGCGTGACACCGCAGAGCCTGGAGCGGCTGCGCGCCGCCGGGGTCAACCGGATCTCCTTCGGCGTGCAGTCCTCGGTGCAGCACGTGCTGGCCACCCTCGACCGCACCCACGACCCGCGGCGGGTGCCGGAGGTGGTGGCCGCGGCCCGGGCCGCCGGGTTCGAGCAGGTCAGCCTCGACCTGATCTACGGCACGCCGGGCGAGCGGATGGTCGACTGGCAGGACTCGCTCGAGGCCGCGCTGGCCTGCGAGCCCGACCACGTCTCGGCGTACTCGCTGATCGTCGAGGACGGCACGGCCCTGGCCCGTCGCGTCCGGCGCGGCGAGCTGCCGCTGCCCGACGAGGACGACCTCGCCGACAAGTACGTCGCGGCCGACGAGCGGCTGCGTGCGGCCGGGCTTGGGCTGGTACGAGGTCTCCAACTGGGCCCGCGGGGAGCCGGCGGACACCACGGCGCGGTGCCGTCACAACATGGGCTACTGGACCGGCGGCGACTGGTGGGGCATCGGTCCGGGGGCCCACAGCCACGTCGGGGGAGTGCGCTGGTGGAACGTCAAGCACCCCACGGCGTACGCGGCCCGCCTCGCCGACGACCTCAGCCCCGCCCACGGCCGCGAGGTGCTCACCGACGAGGACCGGCGCGTCGAGCGGGTGCTGCTCGAGGTGCGGCTGCGCGACGGGCTGCCCGCGGGCGTGCTGGACGAGGCGGGGCGGGCGGCGCTGCCGGGCCTGGTCGGGCGGGGCCTGGTGCAGCCGGGCCGCGAGCGAGTCGTGCTCACCGATGCCGGCCGGCTGCTCGCAGACGGAGTCGTGCGCGACCTGCTCAGCTGACCATCCGGATGGTCAGCGGGTAGCGGTGGTCCTCGCCGTTGGTGGCCCGGACCGAGCCGATGATGGTCACGACCAGCCAGAAGGCGGCGCCGGCGAGCGCGAGTGGCACCACGACGATGATCGCGATGCCGACCGTGAGGACGACCACGATGATCGCGAGGATGCCGCCCACGGCGCCGTAGATCAGCATCGAGAGGTGGAAGTTCAGGGACTCCACCGCCTGACGGCGCACCCACGCGGAGTCGTTGCCCTTGACCAGCAGCACGACCAGCGGGCCGAGGAACGCCATCGCGACGAAGGCCGCCACCAGCGCCGACCAGTGCGCGGCCGCGCCCCAGGTGCGGTCCTCGGCGCTGACCGGGCCGCCCCGGGCGGGCGGACCCGGGGGCTGCCAGCCGTCGGGCTGCTGGGTCATCCCTGCCTCCTGGAGGTGCTCGGTCCGGGACCGGTCGTCATGAGCCGGGCGCGGTGACGAAGTCGATGAGCTCCTCCACCCTACCGAGCAGCGCCGGCTCGAGGTCGGCGAAGGAGTCGACGCGCCCCAGGATCTGGCGCCAGGCACGGGCGATGTCGGCCTGCTCGGCGTGGGGCCAGCCCAGCGCCGCGCAGACCCCCTTCTTCCACTCGATCTCCCGGGGGACGTCGGGCCAGCGGCGCAGGCCGAGCCGGTCGGGCTTGACCGCGGCCCAGACGTCGACGAAGGGGTGGCCGACGACCAGCACGTGGGGACCGAGCGCGACGAGGCGACCTGCTCGGCGATGCGCTGCTCCTTCGAGCCGCGCACGAGGTGGTCGACCAGCACGCCGACGCGGCGGCCCGGCCCGGGTCCGAAGTCGCGCAGCTGGTCGGGCAGGTCGTCGACGCCGTGGAGCATCTCGACGACGACGCCCTCGAGGCGCAGGTCCTCGCCCCAGACCTTCTCGACGAGCTCGGCGTCGTGGCGGCCCTCGACGAAGATCCGGCTCGGCAGGGCGACCCGCGCCGTGGCCCCGGCGACGGCGCGGGAGCCGGAGGCGGTCCGGGTGGGTGCGCTCGGACGGGTGACCCGCACCGGTGCGGAGAGGATCACGGGCCGGCCCTCGAGCAGGAAGCCGGCGCCGAGGGGGAAGGTGCGCCGTCGTCCTCGACGGTCCTCGAGGGTCAGCACGTGGAGGTCGCGGTCGACGGCGACGATCTCGCCGACCCAGTCGTCGGTGACCTCCTCCACGACGAGGCCGAGGTCGGCCGTGGCGGGCTGGGCCCGCCCCCGGACGGGCGCACGCCAGTCGCCGGAGAGCACGTCGGAGCCGTAGCGGTCGGTCACGGGCGACCACGCTAGGCGGGCTCCGGCTGCGGGACCGGCCGACGCGCCGCCGGTCTCAGGAGGTGCTGTCGGCCTCCTCGCCCGACGGCTCGTCCGCGGCGTCGGTGCCCTCGGACTCGTTGGCCGGCTTGCCGTCCTCGAGCAGGTCGTCGACCGACTCGCCGTCGCCCAGTCCCTCGGCCAGCGGGTTCTCCTCCCCGGGCACGAGGTCCTCGGGCAGCGCGTCGTCGCTGATCCCGATCTCGGAGTCCTGGGAGCTGGTCTCGTCGCTGGTCTTCTCGTCGGCGCTCATGGCGCGGACGCTACCGGCGCACGCGCGGCGGCGACCAGCCCCGCGCGGGCGAGGCCGTGCGCGGCTGAGCTCAGAGGACGGCGGTACGACGGCAGACCTCCTCCCACCGGCACGTGGGCTCGATCACCGACCACGAGGCGTACATCGACGCCGTGCGCCCGCCGCCTCGCCGCCGACGTCGGGATCACCTGAGGTCGGGGGTCGACCGCGACGCTCAGGCCATGGGCAGGCGACGCCCACCGACGGGCAGGGCGGCGTACCCCCGCCGGACCGCCTCGGCGAGGGCTTGCGTGGGGTAGGGCCACTCGCCGTGGGCCAGGGCCTCCTCGACGGGTACGCCGGCCGCCGCCGCGTCGCGGATCCCCTGGGCGACCAGGCCGATCTCGTTGCGCTGCTGCTCGACGAGGTCGCGGTCCACGATGCCCCCGTGACCGGGTACGACGACGGTCGCCGGCGTGAGCAGGTCGAGCACGACGTCGAGCGCCGAGGGCCAGGCGAGCGGGTGGCTGTCGGGACCGAAGGCCGGGGTGGCCGAACCGCCGTCGGGCGTCGCCTCGACCAGGTCGCCGACGACCACGGTGTCGACGTCGCCGACGCGCAGCACCGCGTCACCACCGGTGTGCCCGGCACCCGGGTGCAGCACCTCGACCTGGCGGTCGCCGAGGTCGAGCACCGTGACCGCCGAGAACGTCTCGCCGGGCACCCGCAGGATCGTCGCGTCGAGCTCGGCCGCGTGCGGCTCGGCAGGGTCGTCCGCGGCGCGGCGGCGCCACGGCTCGCCCCACTCGGCGAGCTCGGCCGCCGCCGTCTCGTGGGCGATGAGGCGCGCCTGGGGCCAGGCCGCCAGCAGGGCGTCGTTGCCGAAGCTGTGGTCGAAGTGCCAGTGGGTGTCGACGACGGCGAGCACGTCACCGACGCCGAGTCGTCGCACGTCGTCGGCGACGCGGGCCCCGACGTCTCCCGACGCGCCGGTGTCGACGATGATCGCGCCGAGCGAGCCGGCGATCACCGTGACGTTGACCGAGCACCACTCCAGGGTCGCGACCCAGACCCGGTCGGCGACCTCGGCGAACCCGGTGGCGCTGGTGGCGGGGGTGCTCGGCATGCTCCCAGCGTAGGGGCGAGACCCTCGCCGTCGCGCGCTAGACTTGGCACTCGTCTGGGCTGAGTGCCAGTCAGGTGCCAGTCGGGTGCCGAACGGGTGCCCACACGAGTCGACGGGAGGTGGCGCGGTGCAGGAGGAACGTCGACTCTCCGTGCTGCGTGCGATCGTCGAGGACTACGTGGCGACCGAGGAGCCCGTCGGGTCCAAGTCGCTGGTGGAGCGGCACCGCCTGGGGGTGTCGCCGGCCACGGTGCGCAACGACATGGCCGCGCTCGAGGACGAGGGCTACATCACCCAGCCCCACACCAGTGCCGGCCGCGTGCCCACCGACAAGGGCTACCGGCTCTTCGTCGACCGGATCACGACGCTGAAGCCGATGAGCGCCCCCGAGAAGCGTGCCATCGCGACCTTCCTCGACGGGGCCGTCGACCTCGACGACGTCGTCGGCCGCTCGGTGCGGGTGCTCTCCCAGCTGACCCGTCAGGTCGCCGTCGTGCAGTACCCCAGCCTGTCGCGCTCGACGGTGCGCCACGTCGAGCTGGTCTCCCTGGCCCCCAACCGGCTGCTCGTCGTGCTGATCCTCTCCTCGGGTCGGGTCGAGCAACGCCTCGTCGAGCTCGGGACCGACCTCGACGACGCCGAGCTCGCCTCGCTGCGCAGTCGGGTGCTCAACGCCTGCGTCGGACAGGTCATCGGCGACGCGGTCGTCGCGCTGGGCTCGTTGACCCCGGACGGGCCGCTGGCCGAGGGCCCGCCGGCCGCCCCGGGCGCGGCCGGACCGGCGACGCGGCCCGTGATCGACCACGTCGTCGACGTCCTCGTCGAGGCGATGAGCGACCACCGCTCCGACGAGCGGGTGGCCGTCGGCGGGGCCGCCAACCTCGCCCGTCACTCCGACAGCTTCGACTCCGCCGTCCGTCCGCTGCTGGAGGCGCTCGAGGAGCACGTCGTGCTGCTCAAGCTCCTCGGCGAGGCCGACACCGACGGCGCCGTCACGGTGCGGATCGGTCACGAGGGCCCCTACGAGCAGCTGGCCTCGACCAGCGTCGTCGCCACCGGCTACGGCCCGCGCGACGACACGCTCGCGACGCTCGGTGTCGTCGGGCCGACCCGCATGGACTACCCCGGGACGATGGCCGCCGTGCGCGCCGTGGCCCGCTACGTGACCCGCATCCTCGACGAGGCCTGAGCCGACCGGCCCCCGGCGGGCGACCCCGACCCGCCGTCCCCATCCCGAACACGAAGGACGATGATCCCCGCGTGAGCCAAGACCTCTACGACATGCTCGGTGTCGACCGGAGCGCCGACGCCGACACCATCAAGAAGGCCTACCGGCGCCTGGCCCGCCAGCTGCACCCCGACGTGAACCCGGACCCCTCGACCCAGGAGCGTTTCAAGGAGGTCTCGGCCGCCTACGAGGTGCTCTCGGACCCGCAGAAGCGCTCGGCGTACGACCGCGGCGGCGACCCGTTCGGAGGCGCCGGGGCCGCGGGCTTCGGACAGGGCGCGGGCTTCAGCTTCACCGACATCATGGACGCCTTCTTCGGCGGCAACCCCGGCGCCGCCCAGGGCGGGGGCCGCGGCCCCCGTCCGCGGATGCGCCGTGGGCAGGACGCGTTGGTCCGTCTCGAGGTCGACCTGGCCGAGGCCGCCTTCGGCGCGACGCGCGAGCTGAAGGTCGACACCGCCGTGGTCTGCACGACGTGCGCGGGCGACGGCGCGGCGGCCGGCACCTCCCCGGTGCCCTGCGAGACCTGTCACGGCGCCGGCGAGGTCGCCCAGGTCCAGCGCTCGTTCCTCGGCGAGGTCCGGACCCTGCGTGCCTGCCCGGCCTGCCGTGGCTTCGGCTCGATCATCCCGGAGCCCTGCCGCACCTGCGCAGGTGACGGTCGGGTCCGCTCGCGCCGGACCCTGACGGTCAAGATCCCGGCGGGCGTCGACACCGGCACCCGGGTCCAGCTCACCGCTCAGGGCGAGGTCGGCCCGGGCGGCGGTCCGGCCGGCGACCTCTACGTCGAGATCAACGTGGGCCCGCACCCCACCTTCACCCGCCACGGCGACGACCTGCACTGCGTGGTCACCGTGCCGATGAGCGCGGCCGCGCTGGGCACCGACTTCACGCTGCCGACCCTCGAGGCCGACGTGGTGCGCGCCGACCGTGGCGAGGGCGACGAGCCCGACCCCGACCTCGAGACCGAGTTCACCCTCGAGATCCGGCCCGGCACGCAGTCCGGTGCCGAGCAGGTCCTGCGGGGCCGGGGGGTGCCGGGCCTGCGCGGTGGGCGCGGAGACCTGATCGTGACGGTCAGCGTCGAGACGCCGACCAAGCTGGACGCGCGCCAGACCGAGCTGCTCAACGAGCTCGCCGCGATCCGGGGCGAGCAGCGGCCCGACGGGCAGGTCCGACCGCGCACCAGCTCGGTCTTCGGGCGGCTCCGCGACGCGTTCAACCCGCACTGAGACCGCGACCGTGTCGCTGCCGGTGCACCACGTGCCGAGCCTGGACGGGGTCGTCGCCGGTGCGGTCGTGCTCGTCGAGGGCGACGAGGCCCACCACGCGGTCGCCGTACGCCGGCTGCGGGTCGGCGAGCACCTCGTGCTGGCCGACGGCCGGGGACTGACCGCGACCGGGACCGTCGCGGCGACGGCCAAGCGAGAGCTGAGCGTGACGATCGACGCCGTGCACCGGCACGAGCGACCCTCACCGGAGCTGATCGTCGTCCAGGCCCTGGCCAAGGGCGACCGGGGCGAGCTCGCCGTCGAGGTGCTCACCGAGGTCGGGGTGTCCCGGGTGGTGCCCTGGTCGGCCGCGCGCTCGGTGACGACCTGGAAGGGGGAGCGCGCGTCCAGGTCGCTCGCGCGGTGGCGCAGCACGGCCCGGGAGGCGGCCAAGCAGTCTCGTCGGGCGTGGCACCCCGAGGTCGACGCGCTGAGCGCCACCGCCGACCTGGTGGCGCTGGTCGGCGGCGCGGACCTCGCCGTGGTCCTGCACGAGCAGGCCGCCCGTCCGCTGGCGGGCCTCGACGTGCCGAGCGGGCCCGGCAGCACGGTCGTCGTGGTGGTCGGGCCCGAGGGCGGCATCACCGACGAGGAGCTGGCGGCGCTCTCCGACGCCGGCGCCCACCCGGTCCGTCTCGGGAGCGAGGTGCTGCGGACCTCGACGGCGGGCGTCGTCGCGTGTGCTGCGCTGCTGGCCGCCACGCCGCGCTGGCGCTGAGGCGACGAGCGAGCCGGGCCTACTCGACGCGGATGGTCTTCGAGTCCTCCGTGGGCCCGGGGCCCTCCCCACCGGAGGCGTCGTCGGTCATCGCCACGAACGCGTAGGTCCCCGCGGCGAGCTCGGAGACGTCGACCTCGCTCTGCCACGGGTAGAGACGATCGAGGTACCCCTCGGCGGTCGCGAAGCCCGTCAGCACGACCTCGCCGTCCTGGCGCACCTCCCAGGGCACCGTCGCCTCGAAGCTGCTGGCAACCCCGGAGGCGGTGAACGTGCCCGAGACGGTCACCGCCTCCTCCGGGGTGGTGACGTTGACCAGGGCCAGGACCTTGAGCTCGGGTGCGTTGCGCAGCCCCTTGCCCGTCGGGGTGCCGAAGAGGTCGACCGGTTGCGGGTCGTCGCCGACGAAGGCCTGCACGCGGGCGCGCGACTGGGCGGCGCCCTGCAGGGTGTAGACCACCTGCTGCACCGCGAGGGTCGCCTGCCGCCTCGTGAGCCCGGCGGGACGGGTCGACCAGGAGTCGTCGGGCAGGATGACCTCGATGGTGCCGTCCGCGGCGCGTCTGACGTCCTCGAACGCCCCGGCCGGCAGCAGCGAGGAGTAGTCCGGGTCGAGCGTGGCCTGCCCGGTGAGCAGGCCGGCCGCCGCGCTCAGCGGGTCCTCGGCGTTCACCGAGCGGAACTCGCGATAGAGCCGTTGGCCGGTCGGGGTGTCACCGACGTAGTAGACCGGCACGGTCTGGGTGGGCGTGGGCTCGGAGGACTCCGGGGCCGAGGCCGACTCCTCCGGCTTCGATGGCTCGTCCGTCGGCGTCGGCGAGGCGGCATCGGTGGGCGACGGGCTCGCCGCCGAGGACTCCTCGGCGCTCGTCGAGGTGGTCTCGGAGCCGCCGCACGCGCTCAGGGCCAGCACCAGGGCCCCGGCGGTCCCGAGCCCGCCGAGTCGGGCGCGCCCGCTCGGGACGCGACGGCGGACGGCGGGGCGGACGGCGGGGCGGACGGCGGGAAGGACGGGGGAGCGGGACCACATGAGCCCCATCATCCCCGTCCGCACCAGCTTGCGCGACCCGGAGGCCCGCGTGTCGCCCGGCCGCGGCGGGGTCGTGCAAGCATCGGAGGAGCACCACGACCGGTCGTCCCGACCGCTCGGTGCGCCTGAGGAGGAGCGATGGACGACTGCCTGTTCTGCAAGGTCGTGGCCGGGGAGGTGCCCGCCCTGGTCGTGCACGTGACCGAGCGGACGGTGGCCTTCCGCGACATCAATCCACAGGCGCCCACCCACGTGCTGGTGGTGCCGCGCGAGCACCACCGCGACGCGGCCGCGCTCGCCGCAGCCGACCCGGTCGCCAGTGCCGAGCTGGTCACGACCGCCGCCGCGGTCGCGCAGGCCGAGGGCTACGCCGACTACCGCCTCGTCTTCAACACCGGCGCCGGTGCCGGCCAGACCGTCTTCCACGCCCACCTGCACGTCGTGGCCGGGCGGGACCTGGGCTGGCCCCCCGGCTGAGGTCGACAGGTCGGCGTCGACAGTTCGGCTCAGCCGGGCCAGACGACGTCGACGAGTCGGAGCACGTACATCAGCACCGGGAACGAGAAGACCGCCAGGAGCACCCAGGCCGTGATCCGGTGCAGGGGCTTGGTGGCGTCGAGGCGCCCGGCGAAGTCCAGCAGCGCGCCGTCCGGCACGTGGTGGGTCAGCCCCATCTGACGCGCGTCGAAGGGCAGGTGCTGCCCGGTGAACCACGCCGGCGGGGTGTCGTCGTCGCCGTCGAAGTCGGTGTCGAAGGGATCGCGCGGCTGCTCGTCCTCGCCGGTGCCGCTCATGGCCTCACCCTACGTCGTGCGCCCTCCCTCGCGGGTGGGGAGCCTCGCGCGTCCCGGCGTACGATGAGACGTCCCTGCCGCTGCAGAAAGGCCGCCCGATGCCGGGCCTCCATGACTGAGAGCCACACCCCGCACGCCGTCCCCGACCCCGCCTCCGCGGATCGCCCCACCGACGAGGGGGCGACGCGCACCACCCGGCACGTCGTCACGGTGCCGACCAGCATCGACATGGTCAGCCTCCTGGGGCCGGGCGACGAGCACCTGGCCATGATCGAGCGCGGTCTCGAGGCGCAGATCCATGTCCGCGGCAACCGGATCACCCTCTCCGGGGAGCCGGCCGAGATCGCACTGGCCGAGCGGATGCTCGGGGAGCTGGTGACCATCATCCGCACCGGCCAGGGCATCGGCCCGGAGACCGTCGAGCGCGTGATGACGATGTTGCGGGCCGAGACCACCGAGCGACCGGCCGACGTGCTGAGCCTGAACATCCTGTCCAACCGCGGCCGCTCGATCCGACCCAAGACGGTCAACCAGAAGCGCTACGTCGACGCCATCGACAAGAACACCATCACCTTCGGCATCGGCCCCGCCGGCACCGGCAAGACCTACCTGGCCATGGCCAAGGCGGTCCAGGCGCTGCAGGGCAAGGCCGTCACGCGGATCATCCTGACCCGCCCGGCGGTCGAGGCCGGCGAGAAGCTCGGCTTCCTGCCCGGCACCCTGAGCGAGAAGATCGACCCGTACCTGCGCCCGCTCTATGACGCGCTGCACGACATGATCGACCCCGAGACCATCCCCAAGCTGCTCGCAGCCGGCACCATCGAGGTCGCCCCGCTGGCCTACATGCGCGGGCGGACCCTCAACGACGCGTTCATCATCCTCGACGAGGCGCAGAACACCTCGCCGGAGCAGATGAAGATGTTCCTGACCCGGCTGGGTTTCGGCTCCAAGATCGTCGTCACCGGCGACATCACCCAGGTCGACCTGCCCGGCAGCACCCGCTCGGGCCTGCGCGTGGTCGAGGGCATCCTGGACGGCATCGAGGACGTCTCGTTCAACCGCCTCTCCGCCAGTGACGTCGTGCGGCACCGCCTGGTCGGCAAGATCGTGGCCGCCTACGACGAGCACGACGCCGCCGCGGAGGCCCGTTCCGAGGCCCGTTCCGAGGCCGGTCCGGGGGCCCGGACCGGCTCCGACCGCCGCACGGAGCGCTAGTGGACGACGTGAGCATCGAGGTGATCGACGAGTCGGGGCTGGACGTCGACGTGCGAGACCTCGCACGGCTGAGCCGCTTCACCCTCGACCGGATGCGGGTGCACCCGCAGGCCGAGCTGTGCATCAAGGCCGTCGACAAGGCCACCATCACCGAGCTGAACCAGCGGTGGATGGACAAGCAGGGCCCGACCGACGTGCTCGCCTTCCCGATGGACGAGCTGCGGCCCGGCCTCGTCGACGTCGATCCCGAGGAGGGCGTGCTCGGCGACCTCGTCCTGTGCCCGGAGGTGGCCGCCGAGCAGGGTGACGCCGCGGGCCACGGCACGAGGGGCGAGCTGGAGCTCTTGTGCGTGCACGGGATCCTGCACCTGCTGGGCTACGACCACGCCGAGCCCGAGGAGCACCGCGAGATGTTCGGGCTCCAGGACGAGCTGCTGGCAGCGTGGCGTGCCCCGGACCTCGCGGCACCCGACGTCCCTGCACCCGACATCCCTGCGCCCGACGCGTGAACGGCCCTGACGTGTGGCCCTTCGTCGTCGCGGCGTCGCTCGTCCTCGTGGCGGGGGTGCTCAGCGCCGTCGACGCCGCGCTCTCGTCGTTCTCCCGCGCTCGCGCGCAGGAGCTGGTGGCCGAGGACCGCACCGGCGCCCGGCGCCTGCTCGCCCTGCTCGACGACGCGCCGCGCTACCTCAACACCGCGCTGCTGCTGCGCCTGGCCGCCGAGATCACCGCGATCGTGCTGGTCTCCCTCGAGCTGGGCCAGGCGCTGGGGCAGCGCTGGCTGCCGACGGTGCTGGCCTCGGTGGTGCTGATGCTCGTCGTGTCGTTCGTCGTCATCGGTGCCGCCCCGCGGACCCTGGGACGCCAGCACTCCGAGGCGGTCGCCGTGCTCTGCGCGGCCCCGCTCGCGGCCGCGGCCAAGGTGCTCGGCCCCTTCTCGCAGCTGCTCATCGTCGTGGCCAACGCGATCACCCCGGGCAAGGGCTTCCGTGAGGGTCCGTTCGCCTCGGAGACCGAGCTGCGCGAGCTCGTCGACATGGCCGAGGCGTCCTCGCTCATCGAGGCGCGCGAGCGCCAGATGATCCACTCCGTCTTCGAGCTCGGCGACACCACGGTGCGCGAGGTGATGGTGCCGCGTGGCGACGTGGTCTACATCGAGCGGCACAAGAACCTGCGCCAGACGATGTCGCTGTTCCTGCGCAGCGGGTTCTCCCGCCTGCCCGTGATCGGGGAGAACCTCGACGACGTGGTCGGCTTCGCCTACCTCAAGGACATCGTGCGGCGTGACTTCGAGGCCCCGGAGGTCGAGTTCACCCAGCGCATCGACGGCCTCATGCGCCCGGTGGTGTGGGTGCCGGAGTCGAAGTCGGTCGATGCCCAGCTGCGCGAGATGCAGGCCGCCCGCCAGCACATCGCGGTCGTCGTCGACGAGTACGGCGGCTCGGCCGGTCTGATCACGATCGAGGACCTCCTCGAGGAGATCGTCGGCGAGATCACCGACGAGTACGACGTGGAGGAGATCGAGACCGAGGTGCTCGAGCCCGGGCGGCTCGTCCGGGTGTCCTCGCGCTTCCCCGTCGACGACCTCGAGGACCACTTCGGCTTCGACGTCGAGGAGGAGGACGTCGACTCGGTCGGGGGACTGATGGCCAAGCACCTCGGGCGGGTCCCGATCCCCGGCTCCCACGTCGAGGCGCACGGGCTGCGCTTCGACGCCGAGGACACCGCCGGGCGGCGCAACAAGGTCGGCACCGTCCTGGTGCGCCTGGTCCGGCCCGAGCCCACCGAGCGCGGCGTCCTCGACCCGGACGCCGGAGCCACCCGTCCCGACCACGACGCGGTCGCGGCCGCGTCGGACCCGGAGAGGGTGGACGCCCCGTGAGCGAGCTCAGCCCCGAGGACGCCAAGCTGGTGACCCTGGCCCGCGCCACCCGTGCGCGCACCGGGGCAGCCCAGGGCGCCGCCGTTCGCGACGCCGACGGGCGCACCTACGCCGCCGCCACGGTCGCGCTGCCCTCCCTGCAGGTCTCCGCGATCGGCGTCTGCGTCGCCATGGCGGTGGCCTCGGGGTCGAGCGGCCTCGAGGCGGCGGTCGTGCTCGGCGACGCCGTCGAGGTCGACGACGCCGACCTCGCCGCGATCGCCGACCTCGGCGGACCCGGCGTACCGGTCCATGTCGGCGACGCCCGCGGACAGGTGGCCCGCACCACCGCGAGCTGACCCACGTCGGCTCGCCGGGACACCTGGGACCCTGGGGACCGACCCACCTCCCTCGAGCCAAGGCGGTTACGCACACGATGAGCACGATCACGATCGGACTCCTGCACCACCAGGTCGCGGCGACGCGCACGAGCGACGTCGGGTGCGGCGGACGCGCGCCGCGGCCCGGCTGGTGAGCACCCGGCCCCGTCAGCACACCGCCGAGGTGCTCGCACGCGAGCAGGTCTCGGCGCACCTGGTGCGCCTGCTCCTGGGTGGACCCGGCCTGGCTGAGTTCGCATCGAGCGGGGTGCCCGACGAGTGGGTGGGTCTCGTGGTGCCCGGGCAGTTCCAGAGCCGCTACTACACGGTGCGCTCGTGGCGCGACGGCGTGCTCGAGGTCGATGTGGTCATCCACGACGTCGGGCTGGTCACCGAGTGGGCCGGGCGCGACTGCGTCGGCGAGGAGGTCGGGGTCGTCGACCCCCGCGGCTCCTTCGCGCCGCCGCCCGAGGCGACCTGGCTGATGCTGGTCGGCGACCTCACCGCCCTCCCGGCGATCGCCCGGATCTGCCGGGAGACCTCGCTGCCGACCCGGGTCTGGGCCGAGGTCCCCGACGACCTGCCCGACTACCTGCCGGCCGGTGTCGAGGTCGTCTGGTCGGCGCCGCCGGGCCCGGGCACCTCCCGCTTGGCGGCGGTGGTCGACGGCCTGGAGTGGCCGGAGGGCCCGGGGTACTTCTGGATGGCGGGGGAGTCCTCGCAGATGCGCTCGATCCGCAAGCACCTCACGCGCGAGCGGCGCCTGCCGAGCACGGCGTACGACGTGATGGGCTACTGGCGCGGCGGGGCCGTGCGGCAACCGCGCTCGGTCGACCCGGGACCCGTGTGGAGGGCCGGGAAGGCGGCAGGCAAGACTGACGAGGAGATCTGGGCCGACTACGACGCGGCCCAGACCGCCGCAGCCAACGAGGCCGACGATGTCTGACCTGCCCCCACCTGCTCCGCCACCGGAGAACCCGATGGCGCCGCTCGCGCCGTTCTCCGGACAGTGGGCCGAGGGTCATCGCAGCGGGTTCGCCTCCTTCGTGGGCCGCCCCAACGCCGGCAAGTCGACGCTGACCAACGCCCTGGTCGGCACGAAGGTCGCGATCACCTCGGACAAGCCGCAGACGACGCGCAGCGTCGTGCGCGGGATCGTGCACCGTACCGACGCCCAGCTGGTGCTGGTCGACACCCCCGGCCTGCACCGCCCGCGCACCCTGCTCGGAGAGCGCCTCAACGACCTCGTGCACACCACGTGGTCGGAGGTCGACGTGGTCGCGGTGTGCTTCCCCGCCGACGAGAAGATCGGCCCCGGGGACCGTTTCATCGTCACCGAGCTGGCCAAGGTGCGCCGCACGATCACGGTCGCCGTCGCGACCAAGACCGACCTGGTCGGGCCCGAGCGGATCGGCGAGCACCTGCTCGCCATCGCGCAGCTCGGGGAGGAGACCGGGACGACGTGGGCCGAGATCGTGCCCGTCTCGGCCGTCGCCGGTGACCAGGTGAGCCTGCTCGCCGACCTGCTGGTCGCACTGATGCCCGAGGGTCCACCGCTATACCCGGACGGCGACCTGACCGACACACCCGACCAGACGTTGGTGGGCGAGCTGATCCGCGAGGCCGCGCTGTACGGCGTACGCGACGAGCTGCCGCACTCAATCGCGGTCGTCGTGGAGGAGATGGAGCTGCGCGAGGGCCGCTCGGAGGACCGGCCGCTGCTCGACGTGCACGCCAACCTCTTCGTCGAAAGGGACTCCCAGAAGGGCATCGTCATCGGCCACAAGGGCGCCCGGCTGCGCGAGGTCGGCACCACGGCACGCCACCAGATCGAGGCCCTCCTCGGCACCCCGGTCCACCTCGACCTGCGGGTCAAGGTGGCGAAGGACTGGCAGCGCGACCCGCGCCAGCTGCGCCGCCTCGGCTTCTGAGCCCGGCCCCCTCGCGTCGCCGTGAGGGACGCCAGTGCTGGGCCGGGACGCGCCGGTGGCCCCGTCACGGTGGTGCTGTGGCGGGGCTGTGGCTGCTGCGGATCCGAGGGTCAGAAGGGTGGTTCCTCTTCGACCTTGGGCGGTTGCTCGTCGAAGTCGGGTTGTTGCTTATCGGGGTCGGGTGGCGTGCCGACCCTTCTTCGACTTCGATCTGGTTCTGGGTGGGGGTGCGATGGAGTACTCCAACGGTGGTGGCTCCGGTGCGACCGGCGGCGCTTCGGACACGTCGAAGGTCCCCTCCGGCATCCGCAACGTCTTGAGTCCGTGGGGGCTGGTCCACAGGTACACCCCGGGGGTGAGGGTCTCGTAGGACCACCCGAGGTGCGTCTTGTGCCGGTGGTGACGGCGACACATCGGGGCCTGGTTCGCTGAGCAGGTCAGGCCCTGGGGCCAGGGCACGCAGTGCTCGTGGTCGCAGGTGCTGGCGGGGCGGGTGCACCGGGGGAAGACGCAGGTCTGGTCACGCAGGATCGTCTGCTCTCGCAGGTCCCCGGTGGACTCGTACGAGCCGACGTGGAGGTGGTCGGCGAGGTCGATGACCGGGCGGACGGTGACGTTCCCGGCCGTGCGGCACCAGGTGCGGACCTGCTCAGCCAGCACGGGCCGGTGGGTGTTGGCCAGGGTCGCGACGCCGTGCTGGGCGGGGTCGTAGCCGTACCCGGTGATCGCCGCCGCAGCGACGTGGGCGTGCACGACCACCGCCCGTCGTGCGGGGAGCCGCACCTCGTGACCGTCGGCGCCGACCGGGTCGACGTCGCTCAGCGTCAGCGTGGACTGCAACCGGGCGAGGTCACCGAGGGCGGCGGCGCGGCGCACGGTCATGGTGTCGGTCGAGCCGAGGAGCTTCAGCTCGTGGGCCCGGTCGGACAACGCGGTCTCGAGGTCCAACGCGTCGGCGGCGTCGAGGGTGCCGTTGATGTCGACGGTGCCGGAGAGGTCGCCTCCCTGCTCACGCAGGTGGATGGTCACCCCGCGTTTCTCGGCGGTGGCCTTGCGGTGCGCCTCGGCCTTCTCGGGCTCCCACCGGGCCAGGGCAGCCTGCACGACCCGGTCGAGCTGGGCGTTGGACACCGAGTGGGTGAACCCGTTGACGTGACGGTCGACGTGCTCGGCACCCTCCTCGCACAGGATCATGGTGGCCTCGGCGACGATCTTCGCCCGCCACCACGCACACCGCCCCGACAGGACGGCCTCCCACAGGCGGGGGAGGCGGTAGCGGATCTCCAGGATCACCTCGAGGAACCGCCGCCCGCCGTCGGTCGACAGTCCCAGGGCGACGGCGAGCTCGGTGACCGCGGCCTCCCCGATCAGCGGCGTCCCCGGACCCGCGAGCGTCAGCCCGTGCTCACCGAACCCGGCATGGAACGACGCCTCATCGAGGCTCATGACCTCATGGGCGACCGCCCACTCCAGAGCGGTGCGGATCTTGCGGATCTCCGCCGCCCGGACACACGCCTCGTCGGAGCGCAACGCGTCGAGGAGACCCTCACGGGTCTCGTCGATGGCTGCGGCAACGGGCATGGCCTCATGATACTAGAACACACGTTCGAGCGCTAGATCTTTCCACACCCGACCTTCCACGCACCAGTGGCGTGCGTCCGACGCGGCCTCAGCCCGGGTCGGGGACCCAGCACCGGCCGTAGGTCTGGCCGGCGTCCCACTGCTCGGCGGTGGGCCACTCGTAGCCCCACTCGAAGTCGAGGGCGTCGGCGGCGACGTCTCGACCGGCGTCCTCGCACGGGGTCTGACCCGCAGCCCGCGCCTGGTCGGTGCCGGGGTAGGCGCCGGAGCCGAGGTCGACGACCTCGATGGCGCGCCAGGTGTGGTCGCGGCTGCACACGACGCGGCTGAAGTCCGCGGCGTCGGGTGCCGCGGTGCCACACATGCCGTAGCGCTCCGCGCCCTCCTCGCGTCCGAGCACGCCCTCGAGGTCGGGTCCGAGCTCGGCGAGCTCGGCCTCGGCGCCGACCGCGATCACGTCGCAGCGGTACCACTCGGCGCCCGCGTCGGACTGCGAGACCGTCGGGGTGAACCACACGGTGCGCAGCATGCTCAACCGCAGGGCGCGTTGGTCACCGCCGAGGAAGCTGTCGAGCTCCTCGGGGCAACGGGTCGCGGGCTGCTCGCGGACCCGGTCGGCGTCGACCGCGAGCAGGTGGCCGTCGACGACCGTCGAGAGCCGGTCGGTCGAGAAGGTCAGGGCCGTGTGTGGTTCGGAACAGGCCACGGAGCGGCGGCTGGCCGTCGGCGCGACCGCCTCCTCGTAGCTCAGCGCGTAGCAGGCACCGCTCTGCGGACCGCGTGGCTCCCGGGCGCGCGGCAGCGCGACCGGCGTCGGAGATGCCGCGGACGGGCTCGCGGAGGCGGAGGGTGTCGACGAGCCGGCGGGCGCGTCGACGCCGCTACCGCCGCTGCACCCGGCCCCGAGCAGGGCGAGCGCGCCCACCAACCCTGGCAGGACCCGGCCCCGCATCAGTCCGGCGTCCTGGCCCAGCACACCGAGCGGCGGTTGCCCGCCTCCCACTCGGCCTCGTGGAAGAAGGTGTAGGCGTAGTCGTACTCGACCGGGTAGTTCAGCCAGGCGCCCACCGAGTCGGAGCAGAAGTCGCGCGTCGTGACCTCGACCTCGCGGTCACCGGGGTACGGGTCCTCGGGCTCGCCGACCTTGATGGTCGTCACCGCCCGCCACTGGTGCGGCTGCGAGCAGGGGACCTTCGGCTCGGCGGTGATGGTCTCGCCCGGCGCGCACACCAGCCAGCGGTCGTCGGGACGCCCGAGGAGCAGGCCCTTCGCGGTCTCCGGCAGCGCGGTGTACGACGTGCTCTGCTCGCCGCCGCCGACGACGTCGCAGCGGTACCAGCGCGCGCCCTGGTCCCAGGCCTCCTGGCTCGGGCGGAACCAGGCCCAGCTGACCGTCGTCCGCATCGCCAGCGACTCGTCGGCGCCCAGGAACTTCTCGAACTTGCTGGAGCACGTCGAGTACGCCGACCGTGCCACCTCGGGTGCGTCGTAGGCCGCGTCGGACAAGCGACCCGGCAGGTCGCCGATCGCGAAGGTCTCGGCGGTGTGGGCCTGCGAGCACGGCACCGTCTCGCCGGCGTTGGTCGGCGCGGCGACGTCCTCCGGGGTCAGGTTGCGACACACCCCCAGCTCGGGGGTCTCGATCGCGTCGACCTGCGCCGGGTCCGGGTTGGTGCCCTGCGGCTCCGACGGCGACCCGCAGCCGGTCAGCAGGAGCCCCAGCACGACCGCCGCAGCGCCCGAGGAGCGGAGCCGGAGTGCGGACCTGGGCACGGCACGGACTCCTGGCAGGCTCGAGGACACGACGCCGTACAGACTAGGCGATGCCCACGAACGGTCCCGCCCCGCTGACGGCTCCGGTGACGCCGCTCAGCGGCTCAGCAGCGCGGCGAGGGTCCCACCGAGCTCGTAGGCGGCCTCGCGCTCGGCCTCGCCCACGTCACCGAGGACGGTGAGCACGTCGGCCGCCTGGTTGGAGCAGTCAACGACGGCGTCCACCCCAAACATCGAATCGGTTTCTAGACCCAGCGAAGCGAACCTAATCGTCATCCGCAGGGGTCAGCGCCGAGGTTTATTCACTGCGCTGACAACTCCCACCACGCCAGGATGAGCACTGCCAGATCGTGCGCAACTAGCTCCTTGACGACGCCCCAAACTTCGTCGCAAGCGGTGCAGCGGGCCATCACGCCACACCGAGGGCAGGCATCGATCTCGACCGCAGCTGCACCATCGACATTGGTCGCTCGCGTGCCTGGCCATGACGCCTAGCGCGCGCCGCCAGTCTTGACG
Source organism: uncultured Actinomycetota bacterium (assembly GCA_963714475.1). Taxonomy (GTDB): domain Bacteria; phylum Actinomycetota; class Actinomycetes; order Propionibacteriales; family Nocardioidaceae; genus Nocardioides. The sequence continues at coordinate 124,121 of CAVQOP010000001.1, read as the reverse complement.
GAGGGCATGGCTGGATCTACCTTGACAGCTCGCGACAGCTACTCGGGGGTTGCTATGGGTTCACTTTCTCGCTCGCGCAAGACGAAGCTCGCTGCGCGGTCGCGTGCGGCGTTGTGGCGGTGTCGGTCGCCGTGCCGGTGGCCAGTTTCGGTGGCCCAACGACGCCCGTCGACTACGACGGCAAGGGGACATTCTCGAATGCGACGCTGCGAGGTGTGCCTGATTCACGCGATATCGCGGGCGCTCCTTTGGCCACCGGCATCATCGAAGACAGTCATGGAGCGCCCGTCGCTGGAGCTCCAGTAGTGCTCGTAGCGTGGCCGTCCGACGACTTTCTCAACAAGGCGAGAGTCGGCGCGACTTTCGCCCTACATCCGGTAGCGAAAACAACCACGGCCGCCGACGGATCTTATGACCTGAAAGTGACTGGTCCTTCCGATCTCGAACCTTACGCCACCCAAAAAACCGGCGCTGTCGCACTCGAGATCGTTGCCGGCGACAAAACTCAGACGGTGCCTTTCGGGTTCTCAGCGATCTTCGACGATGCGGCTCCGTCATTGCGCGTTGCGACCTCATCAACCACGCAAAAAGCTCAGGCCAATGCTAGCTTTGTAATCGGAGATCGCGGGAGCGACACAGGCATTGCGGACCGGGCGCAGTCGGAGGTCCCGGGACAGCCGCTCGCGAGTCTGTCAGGGGGTTCGTCGACCGAATACGAGGCCTCGCAAAGTCCCGTCAATGCGAACGCCGCATACGGGTGTTCGGGCAAGGTGTTGAAAAAGCCGAAAGCTCCGGAGCTGCTCGCGGTGCAGTATTCCAAGACGAAAGCAGCGAAGATGCGTTACCACTACACAAGGAACGCGAATACTTCGATGGGATGGGGATACTCCTTATCAAAGACCGGTGGTTCCTGGTCTCAGAAAGGAACCAAGACGGTGGGTTCGGAGAACAGCATAGACTTTGCCCAGAAGAGAGGCAAAGGGGTGTTTTTACGAAAGACGACTGTCAAATACGCTTTGGTCAGAACGAAGTGTCAGAACTACCCGGGCGGCCCAACCACTACTACCTACGACATGTTGCCCTTCCATGGAGCCACGGCCGACCGTCCGACTAAGAAGATTGGCGCACGTTATGTCCCCTCGGTTCCGGCGAGCAACTGTTCGCGCATGGCACCGGGTAGTGGGGTCGTAGTCAATTCGAGCACAGCGACTTACTGGACGAACGGAGTGAGCTTCACGCAAGAGAACCTCAGTGCGGAGTACTCGGCGCAAACTGGTTACTCGACGAATTCTGCTGTGAAGTTCACGAATAGGTCGCAAAGGGCAGTGTCGATTTGTGGAACGTTCGACGACGTTGCCAGCTCGCCCGGCTCCGTGCTGATGCGGCGGTGATCTCTGAAGGCTGGCGCTCCCCGTCTATAGCCCTCGTCTTGGTTATCGCGTGTCTGTTGTGCCTGATTGGCTGCTCCCAAACACAACAAAGCGGTTCTGTTTCGGACGACGGACCCCTAGAGGCTACGTCGGGAAAAAGCGGGAAGCTATGCGTTCCTGACTTTTCGGCAAACGCAGGTTTCTCACATGGCGTCGAAGTTCTCAAGAACGACTCTGGCTTACCCATCGACATTACCAAGGTGTCGCTTGTGAATGCTGCGGGGTTTCGGGTTGTCGACTCCTACCAGCGCCAACTGGGCCGTGGCCCGGCCGCCGGAGACTTCCCGGTCTGGCCACCCGACGAATTCGACTCGCTCAAACCACTGGCGTCGGTGTCGGCCGATATCCAATTCAATCTGGTACTTCACTTGCGAACAGAAAACCTCGACGCAGATGAGGCCTCCTTCTCGGCGGTGAGGCTCGACTACGAACAAGATGGCAAGCAGTTCACTGAGGTAACGCCGTATGGCGTTACCTGGCGTGCTCGGTGTGCCTAACCAGTAGGCCCCGTCCACCCCGTCCACCCCGTCCACCGCGTACCCCCGTCCGCGGCAGGATCGGTTGCCCCCGAGCGATCTGGTGGCGAGGTTCGTCGGTACGACCAGGAGGGGAAAGCTCCTGCACCTCCAACCTCGAGCGCGGACCGTTCGTAGCGGCCCGTTCTTAGTGGTTGACACACCGCGTCGTCGCCGCCGCGGCTACCCCACAGGTCGGCTTATGGGGTCGCCGCCGGTGCCGTTTCCGCCACAGTGAGCCTCAGGAGCATCTGCAACAAAGCGACCTCAGGAAAGCACAAGACGAGCGCCGGGCCGCCGCCGCTCAACTCATGCTCGAGCTGAGCAACCTGCGCGACGCGGTGCGGCCGCAGACAGGGACTCACCGGAACAGCGGGTCTCTGGAAGATGAGAAACGCACTCTTCACCACCCACGTCTCGCTGAGGCGCTACCCCAGCTGCGAAGTCGTACGGTGACGACTCCGGGGTGCAGGGCCTCCGCGCGGACGCTATGGTGAGGCGGTGACGCGCGCGCGACTTCTCCTTCGCTGCCGCAGCGAGGTCTGAGCCACAGCCGGACCCCCTCGCTGCGGAGAGTCTGCTGCGCCCGGCGACCTGCCCGCGTCATCTGAGCGAGGACTTCCATGAATCAGTACGAGACGAACCAGCGCAACCCCCAGCAGCCCGGTCCCGGCGCTCATGCGCGCTACTCGCCGTTCACACCGATCCGGCTCGCGGACCGCACCTGGCCGGACCGGGAGCTCAGCGTCGCCCCGCGCTGGTGCGCAGTCGACCTGCGTGATGGCAACCAGGCCCTGATCGACCCGATGTCACCGACCCGCAAGCGGGCGATGTTCGAGCTGCTCGTGCGGATGGGCTACAAGGAGATCGAGGTCGGCTTCCCGAGCGCGAGCCAGACCGACTTCGACTTCGTGCGCCAGCTCATCGAGGAGGACCTGATCCCCGACGACGTGGTGATCCAGGTCCTCACCCAGGCACGCGAGGAGCTCATCGAGCGAACCTTCGAGTCATCGCGCGGCGCCAAGCAGGCCATCGTGCACCTCTACAACTCCACCTCGACGCTGCAGCGTCGCGTCGTCTTCGGCCTCGACATGGACGGCATCCGTGACATCGCCGTGCAGGGTGCCCGGCTGTGCAAGAAGTACGAGGAGACCATCCCCGAGACCCGGGTCCTCTACGAGTACTCCCCCGAGTCCTACACCGGCACCGAGCTGGAGTTCGCGGCGCGGGTCTGCAACGACGTGCTCGAGGTCTTCGGCCCCACCGCCGACAAGCCGGTCATCATCAACCTGCCGGCGACCGTCGAGATGGCCACGCCCAACGTCTACGCCGACTCCATCGAGTGGATGCACCGCAACCTCGCCCACCGCGAGCACGTCGTGCTCTCGCTGCACCCGCACAACGACCGGGGCACGGCCGTCGCCGCAGCCGAGCTCGGCTACCTCGCCGGCGCGGACCGCATCGAGGGCTGCCTGTTCGGCAACGGCGAGCGCACCGGCAACGTCTGCCTCGTCACGCTGGGCCTGAACCTGTTCACCCACGGCATCGACCCGCAGATCGACTTCTCCGACATCGACGACATCCGTCGCACGGTCGAGTACTGCAACCAGCTGCCCGTCCACGAGCGCCACCCCTACGGCGGTGACCTCGTCTACACGGCGTTCTCGGGCTCGCACCAGGACGCGATCAAGAAGGGCTTCGAGGCTCTCGAGCGCGACGCCGAGGCCGCCGGGGTGCCCGTGATCGAGCACCCGTGGGCCGTGCCCTACCTGCCGATCGACCCCAAGGACGTGGGTCGGTCCTACGAAGCCGTGATCCGGGTCAACAGCCAGTCCGGCAAGGGTGGGGTGGCCTACATCCTCAAGGCCGAGCACAAGCTCGAGCTGCCCCGGCGCGCCCAGATCGAGTTCAGCCGGACCATCCAGCAACGCACCGACGCGGGCGGCGGTGAGGTCACGCCGGAGCAGATCTGGAGTGCCTTCCGCAGCGAGTACCTCGACCGTGAGACCCCCTGGGCCCTCGATGCGGTACGCACGAGCTCGGAGGGCGGTGAGCACGACTCCCTGACGGCGCAGGTCCGGGTCCACGGCACCGAGCACTCCGTCACCGGCGCCGGCAACGGACCGATCGCCGCCTTCGTCGATGCCGTCAACACGCACGACGCGGCCCTCGACCTGCGCGTGCTCGACTATCACGAGCACGCCCTGTCCTCCGGTGGCGACGCGATCGCGGCGGCCTACGTGGAGTGCCAGGTCGGAGACGAGGTGCTGTGGGGGGTGGGCCTCGACCCGAACATCGTCACGGCCTCGCTACGCGCGGTGCTGAGCGCTGTGAACCGGCAGCACGCGGTGGCGCTCGTCGAGCAGTGAGACGACGCCCGCGGCGGATCGGTCCCGGCCCAGGAGCGGGAGACGGACCGTCACCGTCGTGCCGTGTCCCGGCCGTGAGGTGAGGCCCACCCGGCCTCCGTGGCCCTCCACGAGCGCCCGCACGATCGGCAGGCCGAGGCCGGTGCCCTGGACGGCGAGCTGCTGGGCGCGCTTGGTGCGGTAGAACCGGGTGAAGACCGCCTCCTGGTCGTGGACGGCGACGCCGATGCCGTCGTCGACGACCTCGACGACCGCATCGCCGGCCTCGGCGCGCAGCCGTACGGTGAGGGTCCCGTCGTCGCCGGTGAACTTCACGGCGTTGCCCAGCAGGTTCGTGAGCACCTGCTCCAGCCGGACCCGGTCGCCGGCGACGACCAGCGGCGTTCCCGCCGGGTCGCGTTCGATCCGGAGGGTCCGACCGCCCAGCAGACCGCCCAGGTTCTCGGTGGTGGTGATCACGCACGCGTCGAGGTCGACCGGCTCCTCCGCCCAGCCGAGGGCGCCCCGGTCCAGGGACTCGTCCTCGTTGCGCGCCGAGGCGACCGCGTCGAGGCCACCCAGGGTCAGCAGGTCCCCGCAGATGTCGATGAGGCGAGCACCGTTGCGCGCGATGACCTCGAGCACCGGCTCCTGGGCGGGCTCGGGGGCGACCACGCTGCCGTCGCGCAGCATCTCGGTGTAGCCGACGATGCTGGTCACGGGTGTGCGCAGCTCGTGGGAGACGGTCGAGACGAACTCGTCCTTGGCCCGGTCCAGCGCCCGGAGCTGCTCGACCACGATCCGCTCCCGCTCCAGCGCGGTGCTCAGCTCGGCGGAGCTGCGCCGCTCCGCGGTGACGTCACGGCCCACGCACAGGTAGCCCAGGGGCTCGGCGAGGTCGTCGCGGGTGACCGAGAGGCTCGTCGAGACGATGAGGCGCTCACCGTCGCGGGCGATCCAGGTCCAGTCCTCCGGGTCGCTCTCGCCGTCGGGGCCGAGCTGACCCACCAGGCTGGCGAAGGCCCGGTTGACCCCGATCGTGCGGGCCCGCCGCTGGACCTCGACCGGGTCGATGAGGGAGACGAAGGGCAGTCCGATGATGGAGGACGCCGGTCCGCCCAGCAGACGTTCGGCCCCGGAGTTGAAGACGGTGACCAGGCCGTCGTGGTCGATGCCGACCAGCACGGTCGCGGCCGAGGCCTGCAGCACGTGCGACATCAGGCTCGTGGTCGACCGCTCGCTCGTCACGTCGACGCCGGTCATCACGGCGTACGCCGGGTCGCCGGCCTCGTCGCGCACGATGTTGCTGTTCCAGGTCATCCGCAGCAGCGACCCGTCCTTGCGCCGGGTCGAGGCCTCCCGCACGTCGGCCTCGGCCTGGCTGGGCCAGCAGAACAGGGCCGTGACGTCGGCCGAGGTGTACGGGGAGACCGGCGTCAGCCAGACGGGACGGTGCAGGAACTCTCCCTCGTCGAACCCGCTGAGCCGGGTCACGGCCTGGTTGACCCGGACGACGGTGCCCTGCACGTCGACGACCACGACCATGCAGGCCACCGTGTTGACCGTCGCGTCGGTCAGCTGCTGGCTCTCCTCCTGGGCGCGCAGCGCCTCCCGCTCGAGCGTGACGTCGAGCAGCTGGGCGGCGTAGCGGTTGCCCGCGACCGAGGGGAGCGAGGCGACGGCGACGGTCAGGCTGCTGCCGGCGCGTCCCAGGGCGGTGCAGCTGCTGGTCCAGGTCTCGTTGCGTCCTGCGAGCAGGTCGACGAGCCCGGCGACGCCGTGCGGGCCGGGGCGCAGCACGTCGAGGACGTCGCGACCGACGAGGTCGCCCCGGCCGCCGCGCAGCATCTCGCTGGCCGCCTCGTTGACGTCGTCGATGACGAGCCGGTCACCGTCGCGGTGGAGCAGCGCCATCCCGACGAGCGCCTCGCTGAACGTACGTCGGAACAGCTCCTGGTCGCTGCGCAGCTGTTCGGTGGCGACGCGCTGCTGGCGCACGGCGAGCGCGATCGGCAGGGCCACGCACGTCGCAGCCAGGTTCCAGGTGTGCGAGAGGGTGGTCGGTCCGACGAGGTCGAACGACCCGGGGGCACCGAACGGCCCCCACCCCTGGACCGTGGCGTAGCTGCAGGTCACCGAGACCACGGCACTCTGCCAGCAGGCGGTGCCGACGCCGTAGCGCGCGGCCCCCCAGAGCAGCAGCGGCAGCGGGACGAACGCGACCGAGGCGTTCGAGTCCTGCGCGAACACCGTCACGGTCACCGCGAGCAGGAGCGTCGTCTGCAGCGCCAGCCCCGGGGACCGCGGGAGCCTGAGCAGGCCGAGGGAGTGGTCGGCGAGGAACGCGGCCGCGATCGTGCTCGCGACGAGGGTCGAGGCGGTCGCCATCTCGAAGGCTGCGAGCCAGGCCAGGCCGTCGCCACCCGCGGCGCCCAGCAGGAGCTGGTAGGTGGCGCCGAACGCGCCCGCGACAGCCGCAGCGCCGAGGTGGTGGACGAAGTCGCGCTGACTGATGAGCGTGATCGCGCGCCCGCGGCGCCCGGCCCTGAGCACCGACGCGGCGGCGACCGGCTGCGCGACCAGGACCAGGAGCGCGGGCAGGGGTGGCAGGGGACCCCGCACCGCCAGCATGACGACCAGGGCCACGGTCGTGATCGTCAGGACGACCGGCCAGTGGCGTGGTCGCGTCAGGACCAGGAAGGTCATGCTGACGCCGATCCCGGTCCACCAGGTGGAGTCGTGCGCCCCGGGGAGGAGCGAGAGGCAGTAGCCCGTCAGGTAGACGCCCGCGAGCAGGCTGAGGGCTCCCCGCAGCGACGGGTGACGAGGGCTCGGATCCACCTCGCCATGATCAGCCACGACGGCGCGTCGTGCACGGGCTTTGGGGCAATCCGCGGCGCTGCGCCCCTACGATGCCGCCATGGGAGCCACCGACACCGGCCGGATCGCCGGAGACTCGCTCCCGCAGGCGCTCGACGACCCACCCCTGCTCGTCTCGGAGCGGATCGGCCAGTTCTTCGTCGAGGGCGAGGCCAGTCGAGACCGGCTCGAGTTCACCGAGTACGGCGCCGGCGGCTCCTGGGTCGTCCTGCTGCACGGTCAGCTGATGCCCCGACGCATGCAGCAGCCCCTCGCCCGTGCCCTGGCGGCAGCCGGGCTGCACGTGGTGACCCTCGACCTGCTCGGCCACGGTCGCTCCGACCGGCCGGCCGACCCCCTGGCGTACTCCATGACGGCCTTCGGCGAGCAGGTGGTCGCGTTGATGGACCATCTCGGGATGGAGCAGGCCGTCGTCGGCGGCACCTCGCTCGGGGCCAACGTCTCGCTGGAGGTCGCCGCGATCGCGCCCGGACGGGTCCGCGGACTGCTGCTGGAGATGCCGGTGCTCGACAACGCGCTCGAGGCCGGCATCATCGCGTTCGCCCCGATCCTCTTCGCCGCGCGCTTCCTGCCGGCCACGATCATCGTGACCCGATGGGCGACCCGGCCGGTGCCCCGCGGGCTGGTGCCGTTCTGGACCGGCATCGTGCTGGACACGCTCGACCAGCGCCCGGGCCCGCTCGCCGCGGTGGTGCACGGGATCTTCTTCGGCCGGGTCGCCCCGCCGTCGAAGGTGCGCCGCAGCCTCACCGCACCGGCCATGGTCGTCGGCCATCCCTCGGACCCGATCCACCCGGCGGCCGACGCGGCGATGCTGGCCGAGGAGATGCCGCACGCCGTCTTCGTGCGCGCGCGGTCCATCCTGGAGTGGCGCCTCGCCCCGGCCCGGCTGAACCGGGCGGCGGTCGCCTTCGCCCGCGACTGCTGGGCGCGCCCGGCAGCCTGAGGCCCCGACGACCGGACGTCAGGAAGGATGGGGCGGTGCCCCTCTACCGCGACGAGGCGGTCGTGCTGCGCACCCACAAGCTGGGCGAGGCCGACCGGATCATCACCTTGCTGACCCGCGAGCACGGGCGCGTGCGTGCGGTCGCGAAGGGCATCCGGCGCACCAGCAGTCGCTTCGGCTCGCGCCTGGAACCGTTCACCTGGGTCGACCTGCAGCTCGCCGAGGGGCGCAGCCTCGACGTGGTGACCCAGGCCGAGACCCGGGCGGGCTGGTACTCCGAGCTCGGGCTCGACTACGAGCGCTACACGGCCGGCACGGTGATGCTCGAGACCGCGGAGCGGCTGGTGACGGAGGAGAAGGAGCCGTCCGTCCAGCAGTTCTGGCTGCTCGTCGGTGCGCTGCGGGCGATGGCGTCGGGTCAGCGCCGACCCGGCCACGTCCTGGACTCCTACCTGCTGCGCTCGCTGGCCGTCGCCGGCTACGCGCCGTCCTTCGACGCCTGCGCCCACTGTGGCCGCCCCGGTCCGCACCGCTGGTTCAACCCCTCGATGGGCGGGATGCTCTGCTCGACCTGCCGGCTGCCGGGCTCGGCGAGCCCGTCGCCGGAGACGGTCGCGCTGCTCGGTGGCCTGCTCGCCGGCGACTGGGTCGTCGTCGAGGCGGCGCCGCAACGGGAGGTCAAGCAGGCCAGCGGTCTGGTCGCCGCCTTCGTCGCCTGGCACCTCGAGCATCGGCTGCGCTCCCTCGAGCACGTGGACCGCGGCGACCCCCACCAGCCTGCGTAGGCTGCGCGCCGTGAAGCGAGCCGTCCGTGCCCCGACCCCGCACCCGTCGGGGGCCACGCCGCCGGACCTGCCCCGCGAGCTCGTTCCCCGCCACGTCGCGATCGTCATGGACGGCAACGGCCGCTGGGCCACCGAGCGCGGACTACCGCGCACACGGGGGCACGAGATGGGCGAGGCCGCTCTCTTCGACGTGGTCGAGGGTGCGATCGAGATCGGAGTCCAGGCTGTCTCCGCCTACGCCTTCTCCACCGAGAACTGGTCGCGCTCGCCCGACGAGGTGCGCTTCCTGATGGGCTTCAACCGCGACGTCATCCGGCGCCGCCGCGACGAGATGCACGAGCTCGGCGTCCGCGTCCGCTGGGCCGGCCGCGCCCCGCGGCTGTGGCGCTCGGTGGTCAAGGAGCTCCAGGTCGCCGAGGAGCTGACGCGCGACAACGACGTCCTGACCCTGACGATGTGCGTCAACTACGGCGGCCGCTCCGAGCTGACCGACACGGTGCGCTCGATCGCCCGCGAGGTCGCCGCAGGACGGCTCGACCCCGACCGGATCAACGACAAGACCGTGGCGCGCCACCTCTACGTGCCCGAGCTGTCCGAGGCCGACCTGATCTGGCGCACCTCGGGCGAGCAGCGGCTGAGCAACTTCATGCTCTGGCAAGCGGCGTACGCCGAGCTCGTCTTCACCGACGTGCTGTGGCCCGACGTGGACCGGCGTGAGCTGTGGCGCGCCGTCGACCTCTACGCGCGCCGCGACCGTCGCTACGGTGGCGCCGCTCCGCGCTGAGGCGGATGCGGTTCGCCGGGCGGCACGCTCAGGACCCGGCGCGGGCGACGCAGGCGGCGCAGCGACCGAAGATCTCCAGGGTGTGGCTGACCTCGGCGTAGCCGTGCTCGGTCGCGATCGAGCGCGTCCACTGCTCCACGGCCGGGCCCTCGACCTCCACCGTCGCACCGCACGAGCGGCACACCAGGTGGTGGTGGTGGCTGGCCGAGCAGCGCCGGTAGGCCGCCCCGCCGTCCTCGGTGCGCAGCACGTCGACCTCGCCGGCGTCGGCGAGCCGCTGCAGCGTGCGGTAGACGGTGGCCAGGCCGACCCGCTCGCCCCGCTCACCGAGCAGGGCGTGCAGGTCCTGCGCGGAGCGGAAGTCGTCGACCGAGCCGAGGGCGTCGGCGACGGCGGTGCGCTGCCGGGTGGGACGCAGAGCGCCCTCACCGGTCGCGGGCTCAGTGCTCGTCATAGTGGCTCCCGTGGGGGGCGTGGCGGTGGCCGTCGTGGACGTAGTCGAGGTGGTCGTCGTGGGGCACGCCCGGATGCCCGCACTCGGGGCCGTGCTCGTGCTCGTGGTCGGCGTGCGGCGTCTGGTCGTGCGCGGGCGCCTCGTCGGTGAACGGCTCCCGCAGCCGGGCTCGACGGCGCAGCCACACGCCGAGCGGCCAGGTCAGGGCGAAGCCCACGAGGCTCACCAGCACGATCGTGGCACCGGGGGCGACGGTCGCGCGGTACGACGCCACCGCGGCGACGCCCAGGCCGCCGACCGAGGCCGCGACGCCGATGCCCATCGCGGCGACCAGCGTCGTGCGGAAGGACCGCGTCACCTGCTGGGCGGTGGCGACGGGCACGACCATGAGGGCCGAGACCAGCAGCAGGCCCACGGTGCGCATCGCGACGGTGACGCTCACCGCGGCGAGCACGGCGATCAGCAGGTTGTAGCGACGGACGTCGAGCCCGGCCACGCGGGCGAACTCCTGGTCCTGGGCCACGGCGAACAGCTGGGGTGCGAGTCCGACGGCCAGGACGGTCACCACCGCCGCCAGCACCATCGTCACCAGCACGTCGCCGCGGGAGATGGTGAGGATCGAGCCGAAGAGGTAGCTCTGCAGCGAGGCCGCGCTCTGCCCGGCCAGGCCGGTGACGAGCACACCGCCGGCGAGACCACCGTAGAAGAGCAGCGCCAGGACGACGTCGCCGTTGGTGTGGCCACGCTCGCGGACGACCTCGATCACCACGGCTCCGACCACGGCGACGACGACCGCGGTCCAGGTGGGGGACGTGCCGGTGGCCAGGCCGAGCGCGACGCCCGTGACGGCGACGTGCCCGATCCCGTCGCCCATCAGGGCGAGGCGGCGCTGCACCAGGTAGGTGCCCACGGCCGGGGCCGCCAGCCCGGTGAACAGGGCGGCGAGCAGGGCGCGCTGCATGAACTCCAAGGAGAACAGCTCGGCGAGCGCCATCAGTGACGACCTCCGTGCGGCTGCTGGGTGACGGGGGCGGCGATGCCCGGCACGTGGTCGTGGCGGGTCCGGTCGCGGTGGTCGTGGTGGTGGTGGGTGTGCGACTCCCCGAAGCGAGGGTCGTGCACCTCGTGGTCGGCCAGCGGCTCGCCGTCGTAGGCCACCCGGCCGTGCCGCATCACCACGGCCCGGTCGACGAGGCCGGCCAGCGGACCGAGCTCGTGGGCGACGAGCACGATCGTCGCGCCCTGCTCCTTGAGGTGGCTCAACGAGGTGGCGAGCGCCTCCTGGTGGGGGAGGTCGACGCCCGCGGTGGGCTCGTCGAGGAACAGCAGCTCGGGCTCGCCGGCCAGCGCGCGGGCGATCAGGACGCGCTGCTGCTGGCCGCCGGAGAGGGTCGAGACGCCGTCGCGGACGCGGTCGGCGAGCCCGACCACCTCCAGGGCCCGGTCCACCGCGGCGCGGTCGGCACGACCCAGGGGTCGCAGCAGCCGCCGCCGCGTCAGGCGGCCCGAGGCGACGACCTCCCAGACCGAGGCGGGCACGCCGGAGGACGCCCCGGTGCGCTGCGGCACGTAGCCCACCCGCCGGCGGTCGTGGAAGGCGACGCTGTCGACACCGAACAGCTCGAGGTGCCCGGCGGTCAGCGGGCGTACGCCGGTCAGCGCGCGCACCAGGGTCGACTTGCCCGAGCCGTTGGCTCCCATCAGGGCGACGAACTCCCCGGTCGCGACGCTCAGGTCGACGTGGCGCAGCACCGGGCGCCCGTCGATGGCGACCGCGCCGTCGCGCAGGCGCACGGGCAGCACGTCGCCCGGCAGAGCGGCGGGGGTCATGTGCACCCGTTCGCCGTGCGCAGGGCCTCGAGGTTGGCTCGCATCAGGGAAAGGTAGTCCTCGTCGGCGGTGGCGTCGGTGAGGCCCTCGACCGGGTCGAGCACCCGCGACTCCACCCCGGTGTCCCGGGCCAGGCTCGCCGTCAGCCGCGGGCTGGCCAGGGTCTCGGAGAAGACGGTCGTGATGCCGTCCGAGTCGATCAGCTCCTGCAGTCGTTGCAGGTCCGCCGGGGTGGGCTCGGCGTCGGGGGACAGGCCCGCGACCGGCGCCACCGTGATGCCGTAGCGCTCGAGGTAGCCGAAGGCGTCGTGGCTGACCACGATCGTGCTGCGCCGGCACTCGGAGAGGCCGCGCTCGATGTCCGCATCGAGGTCCTCGAGGTCCGAGCGCACCGCGGCGGCGCGGGCGGCGTACGCCTCGGCGTGGGTGGGGTCGACCTCGGCGAGGTCACGGCCGACGGCGTCCGCGACCTGCGCGAGGAGCAGCGGGTCCAGCCAGAAGTGCGGGTCGACCTCGCCGTCGACGGTCCGCAGGTCGACGACGTCGGCGACGTCGAGCGTCGTCCCGGTCGCGTTCTGTCCCACCGCGTCGTCGACGGCGGACTGGAAGCCGCCCTCGTAGACGACGAGGTCGGCGGCGCTCACCTCGGCGTTGGCCGTCACCGAGAGCTCGAGGTCGTGCGGCTCCTGGCCGGGGGTGGTGAGCTCGGCGACCGAGGCGTCGCCGCCCGCCACGCGCTCCGCGACGAACTGCAGCGGGTAGAACGCCGCCACGACGTCGACGCCGTCGGAGGTCCCGGCGGTGTCCTGGGACAGCGCGGAGCACGAGGACAGGGCCAGGCCGGTGGCGACGACGGGCAGCAGGAGGTGGCGTGCGTTCATGAGGAGGAGTCTGATCGCGAGTGAGAATCATTGTCAACTTGTGCGCGGGAGTGGGCCGACTAGGCTGCGCAGGTGCTCGTCGTCTCGCGGTTCCGCGTCCCGCTCGCTCAGGGTGAGACCTTCCGTGCCGACCTCGACCGGGCCCGGTCCGCGCTGGCCGAGCGGCCGGGCTACGTCGCGGGCACGGTGGGCCGCAACGTCGACGAGCCCGAGCTGTGGGTGCTCACGACGCGGTGGGAGCACGTCGGCGCCTACCGCCGCGCCCTGTCCTCCTACGACGTCAAGCTGCACGCCGTGCCGGTGCTGACCCGTGCGCTCGACGAGCCGAGCGCCTACGAGGTCGTCGAGGGCGACACGGTGCTCAACACCGGCTCGGCGCGGTCGTTAGGCTGACGCACCCGCAGTCGGCAGCCGGCCGGTTGCGCGCCTGAGGAGCTGACTGTCCGTGGCCAAGCCGCCGCCGTCCACCGTCGATCTCGTCGTGTCGCTGGCCAAGCGCCGTGGCTTCGTCTTCCCGAGCGGCGAGATCTACGGCGGCACCCGGTCCGCCTGGGACTACGGCCCGCTCGGGGTGGAGCTGAAGGAGAACATCAAGCGCCAGTGGTGGAAGGCCATGGTGCAGATGCGCGAGGACATGGTCGGTCTCGACTCCGCGATCATCCTGCCGCGGCGCACCTGGGAGGCCAGCGGCCACGTCGCGACCTTCTCCGACCCGCTGACCGAGTGCCAGAGCTGCCACAAGCGCTTCCGCGCCGACCACCTCGCCGAGGAGTTCGCCGAGCGCAAGGGCCTCGAGGACCCCGACGAGGTCGACCTGGCCAAGCTGGCCTGCCCGAACTGCGGCACCCGCGGCGCGTGGACCGAGCCGCGTCAGTTCTCCGGGCTGCTCAAGACCTTCCTGGGGGTCGTGGAGGACGAGTCGGGCCTGCACTACCTGCGCCCGGAGACCGCCCAGGGCATCTTCTTGAACTTCGCCAACGTGGTGACCTCGAGCCGGATGAAGCCGCCCTTCGGCATCGCCCAGATCGGCAAGAGCTTCCGCAACGAGATCACGCCGGGCAACTTCATCTTCCGCACCCGCGAGTTCGAGCAGATGGAGATGGAGTTCTTCGTGCGCCCGGGCGAGGACGAGCAGTGGCACCAGTACTGGCTCGACGAGCGCACCGCCTGGTACGTCGACCTCGGCATCGACCCCGCCAACCTGCGGCACTTCGAGCACCCCGCCGAGAAGCTCTCGCACTACTCCAAGCGCACCGTCGACATCGAGTACCGCTTCAAGTTCGCCGGATCGGAGTGGGGCGAGCTCGAGGGCATCGCCAACCGCACCGACTACGACCTGCGCACCCACGCCGAGGCGTCCGGCGCGGACCTGAGCTACTTCGACCAGGCGGCGGGCGAGCGGTACACGCCGTACGTCATCGAGCCGGCCGCAGGGCTCTCGCGCAGCCTGATGACCTTCCTCGTCGACGCCTACCGCGAGGACGAGGCGCCCAACACCAAGGGTGGCGTCGACAAGCGGACGGTGCTCGGCCTCGACCCCCGTCTCGCGCCGGTGAAGGTCGCCGTCCTGCCGCTCTCCCGCAACGCCGACCTCACCCCGAAGGCCCGCGACCTCGCGGCCGCGCTGCGGCGCACGTGGTACGTCGACTTCGACGACTCCGGCGCGATCGGACGTCGTTATCGCCGTCAGGACGAGATCGGGACGCCGTACTGCATCACCGTCGACTTCGAGACCCTCGACGACCAGGCCGTCACGGTGCGTGAGCGGGACTCCATGGCCCAGGAGCGCATCGGTCTCGACGCGATCCAGGGCTGGCTGGCCGCACGGTTGCTCGGATGAGGCCGCCGTCGGCACCTCGCGGCTGTGGTGCGGGGGTGCACACTGTCCTCGTGAACGGGCTCATCCACCGCAGAGTCAGGGCCGCCGTGACGGCGACCGCCGCCGCCCTGGTGCTCACCGCCTGCTCCGGCGGAGGCGAGGCAGCCACGCCGGACCCGAGCGGAACGGAGTCGGCATCGGCCTCCCCGAGCGAGGCGGCGGCGCCGTCCGAGAGTGCCGCGGCCGAGCCGTACCTCCCGGTCCCCGAGGGGGTCGAGCTGACCTCGCAGGGCAGCCTGCTCGAGGTCGGTGACAAGGCGACCGTCGCCTACGAGCCCCGTCAGGAGAAGGTCGGCGTGCTCGACCTGAAGGTGACCGGGCTCGAGCAGACGACCTTCGAGAAGTCCTTCCAGGGCTGGAAGCTCGACGCCCGGACCAAGACGTCGACGCCGTACTTCGTCGACGTGGCGGTCACGAACCTCGGCCGCCTGGACCTCGGTGGTCGCGCCGTGCCGCTCTACCTGCTCGACGACGAGAACACCCTGGTGGAGGCGTCGACCTTCGCCGGCGACTTCAAGCCCTGCCCCAGCGTCAGCCTGCCCAAGAAGTTCGCGAAGGGTGACCGGACCTCGGTCTGCCTGGTCTACCTCGCCCCGCAGGGCCGCACCATGGCCGGCGTGAGCTTCCGACCCTCGCAGGACTTCAACGCGATCACCTGGACCGGTGACGTCAAGGGCGCGCCGAAGCCGGGCGAGGCCAAGGGCGGCACGGGCGGCAAGGGCGGCAGTGCCGGCAAGGACGACGGGGGCAGGAAGGCACAGCAGGGCGGCACCGGCTAGGACCCGCTCCAGACTTCGCGACGAGCGCCGCGTCGGGGACAATGGCGACGTGACCGTCACGACCGCCGCGCCGCGCGCGCTCCAGCTGGGGTCGCTGCGCGTGGACACGCCCGTCGTGCTCGCGCCGATGGCGGGCATCACCAACGCGGCGTACCGCCGGCTGTGCGCGGAGCAGGGTGCCGGGCTCTACGTGTGCGAGATGATCACCAGTCGCGGGCTGGTCGAGGGTGACCAGCACACCCTGGACATGCTCGTCTTCGACGAGACCGAGCAGGTGCGCTCGGTGCAGCTCTACGGCACCGACCCCGCCCACGTGGCGCGGGCGACCGAGATCCTGTGCGCCGAGCACGGCGTGTCCCACGTCGACCTGAACTTCGGCTGCCCGGTGCCCAAGGTGACCCGCAAGGGCGGCGGGGGAGCGCTCCCGTGGAAGCGGGGGCTGCTGGCGCGCATCCTCGAGGGTGCGGTGGCCGCCGCCGGGCGCTACGACGTGCCGGTGACGATCAAGACCCGCAAGGGCCTGGACGACGACCACCTCACCTTCCTCGACGCGGGTCGGATCGCCCAGGAGGCGGGGTGCGCAGCGATCGCGCTGCACGGGCGCACGGTCGCGCAGGCCTACTCCGGGCAGGCCGACTGGGACGCGATCGGTGAGCTCGTCGCGGCCGTCGACATCCCGGTGCTCGGCAACGGCGACATCTGGGAGGCCGCCGACGCGCTGCGCATGGTCGAGCAGACCGGGGCCGCCGGCGTGGTGGTGGGTCGTGGCTGCCTGGGGAGACCCTGGCTCTTCCGCGACCTCGCCGCCGCCTTCGACGGCCAGGACGTCGCCACGCTCCCGGTCCTGGGCGAGGTCGCGGCGATGATGCGTCGCCACGCCGAGCTCCTCGTCGTCCACCTCGGCGAGCAGAGGGGCTGCCAGGAGTTCCGCAAGCACGCCTCGTGGTACCTCAAGGGCTTCGCCGTCGGCGGGGAGATGCGCCGCTCGCTGGGCCTCGTCGAGTCGCTGGCCACCCTCGACGACCTGCTCGGTCGGCTGGACCCCTCGGAGCCGTTCCCGGTCGCCGAGCTCGGCACCCCGCGCGGGCGGCAGGGGTCCCCGCGCCAACGGGTCGTGCTGCCCGAGGGATGGCTCGACGACGCCGACGGGGCCGACCTCCACGTGCACGAGTCGGCGGACGAGGCCACCGGCGGCTGAGCCTGCGCTCGGTCCGGACGGAGCCGCCCCGGGGACCTCGGTCACGAATCGATCACGGCACGGACACGGTAAGGTCACGCCCGAGGTGAGCGAGCGCACTCCACAGGCTTCGGTGGTGATGCGGTGCGCGTGCCCAGCCTGTGCTGTACTCATGCCTCCTGCCCGGTGCGCCCCGCGCTCCGGGCACGTCCTTGCCACCTACCAGCAAAGGATCAGCGCTGTGGGCCAACATCGCCACAAGCGGGAGACCAATGCCCGCCGTCTGCCCCGTGCCTCGACCCTTGCCGGGTCCCTGGCGCTGCTCGCCACCGCCTCCGTCGTCTCGATCGGTGTGGCGCAGGCCGAACCGGTCGGCGCGATCCTGATGGCCGACGATCCAGCCGACAACGGTGCGGCCACGGTGCGGTTCGCGGCTGCCCCCGCCGTTCCCGGCGACACCCCCTCCCCGATGGCCGCCGACCGCGGTCTCGCCCCCGTGTCACGGGAGGCCGTGCGGGGCGCCACCATCGAGGAGAAGCCCAGCGAGCTCGAGCTGGTGATGGCGCCGGCGGCCGTCGCCAAGGCGGTCGACGCCGCCAGCGAGGACCTCTACGCGACCACCGACCTGAACCTGTGGACCGGCCCGGCCGAGGACGCCGAGAACGTCGGCGAGCTGGCAACCGGTGACGAGGTGCTCGCCACCGGACGCACCCTGATGGGTCGCGAGGAGGTCGTGGTCGACGAGGCCGTCCGGTGGGTGACCGCGGGCTACCTCGACCCCGAGGAGCCGACCGTCGTCACCGAGGCCGACGGGACCACCACCAGCGTCCCGGCCGCCAGCGGCGTGTGCACCAACGGCACCAGCGTCTCCTCCGGCGTGAGCCCCAACATCGTGGCGGTGCACGACGCCGTGTGCGCGGCGTTCCCCTCGATCAGCACCTACGGCGACTTCCGCAGCGACGGTGAGCACGCCCAGGGCATCGCGGTCGACATCATGGTCTCCGGCTCGACCGGGTACGCCGTGGCCGACTTCGTGCGCGCGAACGCCGCCGAGCTCGGCGTCTCCTACATCATCTACTCCCAGCGCATCTGGTCGGTCGACCGCGGCGGAGAGGGGTGGCGCGGCATGGAGGACCGGGGGTCCTCCACGGCCAACCACTACGACCACGTGCACGTCACGACGTACTGACGCGAGGCGCGCGGGTCTAGTCTCGCGCCGATGGACGCCCAGCAGCTCTACGACGAGGCCGACCGCGAGCGCCTCGTCGACGAGGCACCCAAGCGGGTCGAGGCGCCCGAGCGGACCGCCTTCGAGCGGGACCGGGCCCGGGTGGTGCACGCGGCGGCCTCGCGCCGGCTCGCGGCCAAGACCCAGGTGATCGGGCCGGACGCCCACGACTTCGTGCGCAACCGGCTCACCCACAGCCTCGAGGTCGCCCAGATAGCCCGGGACCTGTCCCGGGCGCTCGGCAGCGCCCCCGACATCGCCGAGACCGCCGCGCTCGCCCACGATCTCGGTCACCCGCCGTTCGGTCACAACGGGGAGCGGGTGCTGGCCGAGCTCGGGGAGCCGTGCGGCGGGTTCGAGGGCAACGCCCAGACGCTGCGCCTGCTGAGCCGCCTCGAGGCCAAGACCGCGGACGCCGAGGGCCGCTCGGTGGGCCTGAACCTGACGCGGGCGACGCTCGATGCCTGCACCAAGTACCCCTGGCAGCGCGGGTCGGGCCCCTTCCGGTCGGACCCGACCAAGTTCGGCGTCTACGCAGACGACCTGGCTGCGTTCACCTGGATGCGAGGCGACCGGGACGTCGCGGACCACCGGCGCTGCCTGGAGGCCCAGGTCATGGATCTCGCCGACGACGTGGCGTACTCGGTGCACGACGTCGAGGACGGCACCGTCACCGGGAGGGTCGACCTGAGCGCGCTGGATCGTGATGCGGTGTGGGAGACCGTGCGTGGCTGGTACCTCCCCGAGGTCGCCGACGACGTCCTCGACGACGTCCTCGCGGGCCTGCAGGGCGTCGGGTCCTGGCTGCGGGAACCCTACGACGGGACGCGACGCAGCCAGGCCGCGCTGAAGAACCTCACCAGCGACCTGATCGGCCGCTTCTGCGGTGCCGTGCAGGCGAGCACCTTCGCCGCCCAGGACGGGCCGTTCGTCCGCTACCGCGCCGACCTCGTCGTGCCGGAGCGGACCCGGCTGGAGATGGCGCTGCTCAAGGGGG
Organism: uncultured Actinomycetota bacterium; assembly: GCA_963714475.1. GTDB lineage: Bacteria > Actinomycetota > Actinomycetes > Propionibacteriales > Nocardioidaceae > Nocardioides. The sequence goes on along the minus strand of CAVQOP010000001.1, from coordinate 105,208 downwards.
TCGCTGCGCACTACGTGATGCAGGCCGAGGACCGGCTGCTGGTGATGGAGCGTCAGCGCGAGCTCGTCGGCGAGCTCGTCGAGGCGCTGGTCGTGCGCGGCGGCGACGCCCTCGACCCGGCGTACGCCGAGGACTGGGCGGCCGCCGACGACGACGAGGGGCGGCTGCGCGCCGTGATCGACCAGGTGGCGTCCCTGACCGACCCGGGTGCGGTGGCGTGGCACCGGGGGATCGTCGGTCGATGAGCCCAGGGGGCGCTGTGAGCCCTCGTGCTCAGGCGGCGTGGGCCGAGGAGCGCCAGGCTGTCGGCATGAGCATCCACACCGGTTCCCTGACCCCGTCCGTGCCCGCCGCAGTCCGGGGCGTCGGCGCCACGCTCGTCCTCGCGCTGGCCAGCGCCGGGAGCTGGTGGGGCTGGCTGGCCTGGGACGAGACCTACCAGACCGACCCCGTCACCGGCGTCGCGTCGGGTCCCTACGAGGGGTGGCAGGTCGTCGGGTGCGTGCTGAGCCTGCTCGTCGTCGCGCTGGTCGCGCACCGGGTCCTGGGTCCGGTGGCCGTCACCGTGACGATGACGGTGTGCTTCACCCTGGCCTACGCCGCCACCGCGGTCCCCACCGACGAGACCGGCCTGGCGATGGTCGGCGTCCTCATGGTCGCCGCGGGCCTGGGCACGGTGTCGACGCTGGTCGCCGCCGGCGTCGTGGTCGTGCGGGGGGCCCGGCGCTCGGGCGGGGACCGCTGAGCCCGATGACCGCTGAGCCCGATGACCGCTGAGCCCGATGACCTAGCCTCGGGCGGGTGAGCGACCCCCTCGTCTGGCTGCCCTTCGACCCCGCCGACCTCGGGGACCCTCCTGCCGGCGTGCGCTACGAGGTGGTCCCCGACCTCGCGCAGGTGCCGGACTCGGTCGGGGAGGTCCGCTTCGTCGTGACGCCCTACGACCTGGGCGACCAGCTCGGGGCCGCGGTGAGGCGGATGGAGTCCCTCGAGGTCGTCCAGGTGCTCACCGCCGGGGTGGACGCGGTGCGGGCCAGCGTGCCCGAGGGGGTCGTGCTGTGCAACGGCCGCGGCATCCACGACACCTCGACCGCCGAGCTGGCCTTCCTGCTGACCCTGGCCGGGCTGCGGGACCTGCCTCGCTTCCTGCGCGCCCAGGACCGTCACGAGTGGCGCCCCGCCTGGCGCGGTGCCGTCGCCGGCAAGCGGGTCGCGGTCATCGGAGCCGGCTCGATCGGCTCGGCGATCCAGCGCCGCTTCAGCGCCTTCGAGGCCGAGGTGACGATGGTCGGGCGCACCGCCCGGGCCGGGGTGCGCGGCGTCGACGAGCTGCTCGGCCTGCTGCCGGACCAGGACGTGGTGGTCCTCGTGCTCCCGCTGACCGAGCAGAGCCGGGGCCTGGTCGACGCGGACTTCCTCGCCGCCATGGGCGACGGTGCGCTGCTGGTCAACGTGGCCCGCGGTGCGGTCGTCGACACCGACGCGCTGCTGGCCGAGTGCTCCTCGGGTCGTCTGCGCGCCGCGCTCGACGTGTTCGACACCGAGCCGCTGCCGACCGACAGCGCCCTGTGGGACACCAAGGGGGTCCTCGTCACGCCCCACGTGGGCGGGCTCAGCGACGCGATGTGGCCGCGGGCGCACCGCCTCGTGCGCGAGCAGCTCGAGCGGTACGTCGGGGGCCGGGACCTCGCGAACGTGATGGCGGGCGACTACTGAGCGGAGTCTCGTCCCCAGCGCCGCCTCGTCGCCCGACGGTGACGACGGTGGCGCACGTAGACTCCGCCGGGTGGCAGGGCTGATCCGGGACGACGACATCGCCGAGGTGCGTGAGAAGGCCCGCATCGACGAGGTCGTCTCCTCCTACGTCACCCTCAAGAACGCCGGCGGCGGGTCCCAGAAGGGTCTGTGCCCCTTCCACGACGAGAAGTCTCCGTCCTTCAACGTCAATCCCGGTCGCGGGTTCTTCCACTGCTTCGGGTGCAACGAGGGTGGTGACGCGATCACGTTCCTGATGAAGATCGACGGGCTCTCCTTCGTCGAGTCGGTCGAGCGTCTCGCGGAGAAGTACGGCGTGCAGCTGCGCCGCGAGGCCGACGACGGCAAGCCCGATCGGCCCGCGGGCCCGGCCCGGGCCCGGCTGATCGAGGCCAGCAGGCTGGCGCAGGAGTTCTACGCCGACCAGCTCGGCTCACCGGCCGCCCAGGCGGCGCGCACCTTCCTGCTCGAGCGCGGCTTCGACCAGGAGGCCGCGCTGACGTTCGGCCTCGGGTTCGCCCCGCGCGACGGCGACGCACTGTTCAAGCACCTGCGGGGTCGCGGCTTCAGCCAGGACGAGCTGGTCGCCGCCGGTCTGGTGGCGATCGGACGCTCGGCCTACGACAAGTTCCGCGGCCGACTGCTGTGGCCGATCCGGGAGGCCAGCGGCGACACGATCGGCTTCGGGGCGCGGCGGATCTTCGACGACGACCGGATCGAGGCGAAGTACCTGAACAGCCCCGAGACCGCGATCTACAAGAAGAGCCAGGTCCTCTACGGCCTCGACCTGGCCCGCCGTGAGATGGCTCGCTCGTCCCAGGCCGTCGTCGTGGAGGGCTACACCGACGTGATGGCCTGCCACCTCGCCGGCGTCGGCACCGCGGTGGCCACCTGCGGGACGGCCTTCGGGGACGACCACGCCCGGATCCTGCGCCGTTTCCTGCACGATCACGAGGAGTTCCGTGGCGAGGTGATCTTCACCTTCGACGGTGACGCGGCCGGGCAGAAGGCCGCGCTGCGGGCCTTCGACGGCGATGCGAACTTCGTCTCCCAGACCTACGTGGCGGTCGAGCCCTCGGGCATGGACCCCTGCGAGCTGCGCATCGCCTCCGGTGACGAGGCCGTGCGCGAGCTGGTCGCGCGACGGCTGCCGCTCTACCGCTTCGTGCTGTCCAACATCGTCGGCAAGTACGACCTCGACCGCGCCGACGGTCGCGTGGACGCGCTGCGCGAGGGCGCGCGCCTCGTCTCGAGCGTGCGGGACCAGTCGAAGGTCGACGCCTTCGCCCGCGAGCTGTCCGCGATGGTCGGCCTGGACCCCGACGAGGCCCGCGCCGAGGTACGCCGTGCCGCGGCACGTGGCGCGCGGCCCGAGACCAGGCCGGTCACCACCGCGGAGCGACCGGTGCGCAACGCCGTGCCGGACCTGCGTGCACCGCGCTACTCGGTGGAGCGCGAGACGCTCAAGCTCGTCATCCAGGTGCCGATGGTGATCGGGCGCACGACCGGCGACATCGGACCCAACGACTTCACCCACCCGACCTACCGAGGGGTGTGGGAGGCCGTGACCGCAGCCGGCGGGCCCGCGGCGGCGGCCGGCGACCCGGGCTGGGCCGGGCGGGTCCGCTCGGCGGCCACCGACCCCGCGGTCTCCTCCGCGATCAGCGCCCTGGGGGTGGAGCCGGTGCTCACGGCCAAGGAGCCCGACGCCGCCTACGTCACGCAGTACGTCGTCCGGCTGCTGGAGCTGACCACCGCCCGGCGCGTCGCCGAGGTCAAGTCGCGCCTGCAGCGCACCAACCCGGTCGAGCAGCCCGGCGAGTACAACAAGATGTTCGGCGAGCTCGCCGCGCTCGAGCAGCACCGCCGTACGTTGCGCAACCGGATGGGGGGAGCTGTGTGAGGTTGCGGTTCCCGCGGCGCCAGGTGCGCCCCCGGCTCGACCTCGGACGCGGCGAGCGGTTGCTGGCGTGGGCCACCACCACCGACGGCGAGGTCGTCGGCGCCACGCGCGACGCGGCGTACCTGCCTGGGGGGATCCGCGTCGCCTGGGAGCAGGTCGAGGCGGCCGACTGGGACGTCGACACCGAGGTGCTGCGCATCTGCGAGGTCGGCACCTGGGGCCACGAGCGTCCCGAGCACGAGATCGTGGTCGCCGAGCCGCGGCGGTTGCTGGAGATGGTGCGCGAGCGGGTGACGGCGAGCATCGTGCTGCAGCGCCACGTGCCGCTGCGCGGTCGCCGGGGCGTCCGGGTGATCGCCCGCCGACCCCCGAGCGGACGGGGAGAGATCGCGTGGGTCTACGAGTTCGACGAGGGCATCGACCCCACCGACCCGTTCGTCTTCCAGGCCGCGGAGGAAGCCCTGGCCGAGGCCCGGGCCGAGGTCGGCGATCGCTGAGCCCGACCAGACGATGATCGAGGAACCCGATTTCGGCGACCTCGTCGGGCTTGCTAATCTGTGCGCGCTGCTTCCGATCCCCTGTAGCTCAATTGGCAGAGCATTCGGCTGTTAACCGGAGGGTTGCTGGTTCGAGTCCAGCCGGGGGAGCAGAGTCCGAGGCCCGGTCGGCGGAGATCACCGCCGACCGGGTCGTGGGCGACCAGGCGTCAGGCGCCCCAGGCCATCGGGAACTCCTCGAAGCCGGCGGCGAAGGTGACGCCCATCCGCTGACCGGTCGGTCGTGCGACGCCCTCCAGGAACTCGCGGGGGTCGAAGTCGGCCCACCCCAGTCCGTCGATGTAGGCGCGGTGGGCCTCGAGGGACTCGACGCCCGCGTCGAAGGTCGCCGTGGTGTCGACGCCGTGCGCGGAGAGCGGGGAGCCGAAGGCCCACACCGCACCCACGCCCGGCCACCGCTCGAGGCCGCCCTCGCCGAGCTGCTCGGGGAAGACCCACCGGTTGCCGGCGTCACGCACGGCGTCCAGGGTGGCCTTGCCGACGGCGATGTGATCGGCCTGGTTGAGGGCCCGCCCGCCCCAGGTCTCCCGCGGGTTGTTGGTCAGCACCACGTCGGGTCGCTGTCGGCGTACGACGGCGGCGATCTCTCGTCGCAGCGCCACGCCGTACTCCAGGACGCCGTCGGGCAGCCCGAGGAACTCGACCTCGTCGACGCCGACGATCCGGGCCGAGACGCGCTGCTCCTCCTCGCGCACGGCGCGGCACTCCTCGGGGTCCATCGCGTCGATGCCGGCCTCGCCGCTGGTGACCATGCAGTACACGACCCGCTTGCCCTGCCCGGTCCAGCGAGCGACGGCGGCGGCGGCGCCGAACTCCATGTCGTCGGGGTGGGCCACGACGCACAGGGCGCTGTCCCAGTCCTCGGTCAGCGGTTCGAGCGGGGCGGGACGGTCCGGGGTGGTGGTCATGGCCCGAGCCTGCCAGCCATCGGGGCCCGCGTCACCGGCCCAACGGCTTCATCAGCAGCACCGCCCAGCCCCTGCCGCTGGGAGCGGGGAGTGGCCAGCGGGCAGACCGGCCCTCCGGGTGGGTCCGGCCGGTGCCCGATGGCGGTAGAAAGGTCCGATGAGCTATCGACTGAGCCGCCTGATGTCCACCGCGACGGCCGGGTACGGCGTCTATGCCCTGATCGATCCCGCGCACCTCGGCAAGGCCCTGGAGGTCGAGAGCGCGCAGCTGCCCGGCTTCGAGGTCCTCGCCCGCACCTACGGCGTGCGCGACCTCGCGATCAGCTCGTTCGGGATGTTCGGACGGTCCGGGCGCACGGTGCGCACCGCGATGTGGATCAGGATCCTCAACGACGTCGGGGACGGCCTGGTGCTGGCCGCCCGTTCCTCGGACCCCGACGTACGCCAGAAGGTGCTGGCCGTGACCATGGGGTGGGCCGCGCTGAACACGCTCGCCGTCGTCGTCGACTCAGCTCGCAACGACGAGGACTGACCAACCTGTCGAGGGACTGACCAACCCGGCGAGGGACTGACCGAGGCGTCGGGTCTCGGGCTCGGGGTCAGCCCGGCATGCCCTTCCCGCCGAGCACCGTCAGGATGCTCCGGCCGGACATCCCCGCGATGACCGGGCGGGCGCGGCCGATGAGCTCACCGACGCCCGGCGCCTCCAGCGACGCCTCGTGCGCGGCGCGGTCGGTCCAGAGCTCGGTGATGGCCACCTCGTCGGCGTCCTCGGTCGTCGCCACCAGGTACAGCAGGCAGCCCGGCACGGCCCGCATCAGCTCTGCGGCCTCGAGCATGTGCGCGACGAGCTCCTCGCGCTTGCCGGGCACGGCCAGGAAGCCGCCAGTCAGTCCGTAGAGAGCCATGCCTCAGTGTGTCAGTCGTCCTGGCCGCCCTGGTGGGTCCTGGCGAGCACGCCCCCTCGGTTGCCAGTCGCCCCGCCATCGAACTAGCCTCCCGGACAACCCTGGGAGATCGTCGTGTGGGGCGCGAGCCGAAGGATGAGCGGACGACCCATGAGTGACGGCGGATCCGTGCTGGCACCGCTGCGCGAGACGAATTTCCGCTACTACGCCCTCTCGCGGCTGGTCGACCGGGCCGGCTCCACGATGGCCGGCGTGGCCCTGGCCTTCGCCGTGCTCGAGGTGAGCGACTCAGCCGCGGCGCTCGGCACGGTGCTGGCGGCCTACAGCATCCCGATGGTCGTGTTCCTGCTCGCCGGAGGCGTGCTGGCGGACAGGTTCGGTCGCACCCTGGTGATGCAGTCCACCAACGTGCTGTCCGCGGTGAGCCAGCTGGCGACGGCCACCCTCGTCATCACCGGGACCGCGGAGCTGTGGCACCTCGTGGTGCTGGCCGCGCTGAACGGGACCGCGACGGCGGCGGGGATGCCGGCCATGGCGGGTCTGCTGCCCCAGCTCGTGCCGCGCGCGCAGCTCCAGCAGGCCAACCTGGTGCTGGCGGTCCCGGAGAACGCGCTGATGGTGCTCGGACCCGCGATCAGCGGCCTGCTCGTCGTCACGATCGGGCCCGGGTGGGCCCTGGCCGTCGACGGCTGCACCTACGTCGCGGCCACCCTGCTCCTGGTGCGAGTACGCATCCCGCCCCCGCTGCCCCGGGGAGACCAGCCAGGGGTGCTCGCCGACCTGCGCGCGGGGTGGACCTACCTCACCTCGACGACGTGGTTGTGGGTCGTCGTGGCCTCGTTCTGCCTGCTGAACGCGATCACGAGCGGCGCCTTCAACACGCTGGGGCCCGTGCTGGCGACCCAGACCGACATCGAGGAGAGCGGCTGGGGGCTGATCCGCTCAGCAGAGGCGGTCGGGTTCCTGCTGTGCTCCCTGGTCCTGATCAGGATCCACCTCCGGCGCCCGTTGCTGTGGGGCATGCTCGCCATCGCGCTGGGCGGCGCACCGATGATCGCCCTGGGGCTCGAGCCCGTCCTGGTGGCAGGCGCGGTCGCCGCGTTCGCCGCCGGGTTCGGCAGCCAGGTCTTCGGCCTCGGCTGGGACCTGGCCATGCAGGAGCACGTCCCCGACGAGATGCTCTCGCGCGCCTACTCCTACGACATGCTCGGCTCCTTCGTGGCCATCCCGGTCGGTCAGCTCACCATCGGCCCGCTCGCCGCAGTCTTCGGAGTCCAGCGGGTGATGCTGGTGGCCGGCCTCGCCTACGCCGCACTCGCGCTGGCCACCCTCGCCTCTCGATCGGTGCGCGACCTGCCTCGCGTGGGGATCGGCGGAACCGGACGCGACCCCGTCTCCATCCTGACCACCCCGGAGAGCCGCGCGACCGATATGGTCTCCTCTGCCCGGGCGACGTCGCCAGGTACCTCTCGACGGCGACAACAGCACACCGGGGGCGGTAGCTCAGTCGGTTAGAGCAGAGGACTCATAATCCTTGGGTCGTGGGTTCGAGCCCCACCCGCCCCACTCGGTAGGCACCTGAACTGCGAGAACGCCAGGTAGACACCATGACTGAGGGCCGGCGGTCGGACTGCTCCCCACGTACTCCCCCCACCGCATCGGACTGCCCGGCGGTAGTCGCCGAGCCCGATTCGGGGTTTCGTCGCCCGTCCAGGTCCATGGGGGGAGTCTCGTACGAGCGGTGCTGACCCGGAGCGTGCCGATAGCCGATCGTCACGCGGACCCATCGAGGGGGTCGGGCATCTGAGCACGCGCTATGGCGCGTCGTGGGATGCCCGACCTCGAGGCTGACGGCGGTCCTCAGCGAGTCGTGTACCTCACAACCGCCCTGGAGCCGTTCTGAGGCACACGACCGAATCCGACCTGTCGCGCGCTCGGTGACGTCATGCGATCCGGTCAGTCGTCGAGTGCCGACCCTGATGACGTCCCGGGTGCCGATCGGCGTGCGGGACGCTCTGCGAGCGCATCCTGTGCGGAGAGAGTCCCGCGCGACCCTGGCACGTTCTGCGCGTCCGTCGGCCACCGGAACCCCGCGCCCGTCGTCGGGCTAGGGCGTGGTTCGCCCGCGCCGGCGGATTCGCCACCTGCCCGACTGTGCAGGGCACGCTGACGCGACTGCTGGTGCGTCAGGGGTCGAGCAGCGGCGAGGCGCGCGGAGCGCTCTCGATCGTCACCGGTCACGCCCGGCACGTGCCATGGCTCGACGACCTCACCTACCTCGAGGTCGACCTGTCGGGGGTGATCGGTCGCCGGCAGGTGACCGACGCCTACCTCGCTGGCTTGGCGAGGGCCCGCCAGGGCCGGGTCGCGACACTCGATCGGGGCTCGGCGGCAGCAGCCTCGGACGTCACCGACCTGATCACTGGCTGATCAGCATCCTGCACAGGCTGGCAGGGCGGGGCGGGGCGTGCCGATAGAGCCCGGACGGCACGTCTGTGGGGCGTACAGGCCTCGATCCGCCCACAAACGTGCCGTCCTGCTCGGCGTTCCCCGCCCAACTGCGTGCGGTGTGCTCCGGCCTAGGATAGGCTCACCTTCGTTAGGTAAGCCTTATCTCATCGGGGGACCGAGACGTGATCGTCTGCCAGTGCGAGGTGGTCAGCGACCGCGACGTGGTCGCGGCCGTCGAGGCCGGGGCACGCACGCTGTCCGCCGTCTGCCGGGCGACCGGCGCGGGCACGAGCTGCGGCACCTGCGTATTCTCACTCAAACGGGTCCTCGGTCAGCATCAGGCGGCCCCGGTCCCCTCAGTCGCGGAGGTCGGCGTTGCAGCCAGCTAGTCCCAGGATCGTCGAGCTGTTCAACGAGGCGCTCACCTTCGAGCTCACCGTCACCAACACCTACTTCCTGCACGCCCGGATGCTCGACAGCTGGGGCTTCGGCAGGCTCGGGAAGGTCTTCTACGACCTCTCGATCGACGAGATGAAGGACGCCGACCAGCTGATCAACCGGATCCTCTTCTTCGACGGCCACCCCAACGTCCAGCGACTCGGTGCGATCCGCGTCGGCGAGGACGCCGAGGAGATGCTCCGCCTCGCACTCGAGAGCGAGCACGCCGCGATCACGCAGTTCAACGCCAGCGCCCAGGAGTGCCACGACCTCGGGGACCACGGCAGCGCGAGCATCTTCGAGGAGATGGTGCGCGACGAGGAGCGTCACGCCGACTGGTTCGAGAGCCAGCTCGACGCGATCGCCCGGGTCGGTGTCCCGCAGTACCTCGCCCAGCAGATCGAGGGCTCCGGACCGCCGCCCGGCTGAGTCGTTCTCACAACGGTCCTCGCGGGTCCTCAGACCTGCACCCCGGGCGCGGTCCCGACGGACCGCGGCGCCACCCGGTGGGGGAGGATGAGGCATGGTCGATGCCCCGTCAGCTCCGCTCGGGGCCGGGCTCGACGGGTCCCGACCGTGCCCGTGCGGCCGCGACGCGGCGTACGCCGGGTGCTGCCGCCCGCTGCTCCAGGGCCGACCCGCGACCACGGCCGAGGACCTCATGCGGTCGCGGTACACCGCGTTCGCCGTGGGCGACCTGGACCACCTGTTCCGTACCTGGCACCCCCGCACCCGGCCCCGCGACCTGTCGCTGCCGGTGGACCGGAGGTGGACCGGGCTGCGGGTGGTCGCCACCCACGACGGGGGAGCCGACGACCAGAGCGGCACGGTCGAGTTCGCCGCGTCCTACGCGACCGCGGCCGGCCCCGGGGTGCAGCGCGAGGTCAGCCGCTTCGAGCGTCGAGCCGGTCGCTGGGTCTACGTCGACGGACTCGGCTGAGCCGTCCGGCGAGCCCCCGACCCGGCACGTTGCGCAACAGGCTGCGGTGCACCCCTGAGGAAGGTCAGCCCGAGCGGTCCTCGGCGGCCCGGCGCTCCTCGACGATCAGGTCCTTGCTGCGCACCGCGCGCAGCAGCGTGACGAGGCCGAGGCCGCCCAGCAGGTTGCCGACCAGCGTCCAGGACAGCCACGTCAGCCAGTCGAGGTAGCCGAAGGGCGCCTCCCCGGTGTGGAGCGCTCCGAAGATCAGCAACGAGTCCAGGATCGAGTGGAACATCTCGAGCCCGGCCAGCACGAAGGCGACGGCGACGGCGGCAGCGATCTTGGCGAACATCGAGTCGGTGCCGTTCTGCATCCGCGTCAGCAACGTGATGGCGGCGCCGGCGAGCACCGCGAGGGCGAACGTCTCGGGGGACAGCCCCGCCGTCGCGAAATGCTTACCGGAGGAGATCAGCGTCTCGCGGTAGGCCGGGAACGCGATCACGACGAGCCACATGATCAACCAGCCGCCCGCGAGGTTCGCCACCAGCGTGATGCCCCAGAGCTTGAACAGGTGCGTGAGGCGGGCGCGACGGGCGGCGACGCTGAGGACCGGGACCAGGAAGCCCTCGGTGAACAGCTCGCTCTTGCCGAGCAGCAGGGCCAGGAAGCCGATCGAGAACGCCAGCCCGGCCAGCAGGTGACTGCCGGTCTCGTGCAGGACGGCCACCAGGGCCAGCACCCCGATGGCGACCTCGGTGCCGCCGAAGAAGCCGGTCACGGCCATCACCAGGCCGGTACGCCCCAGCCGCTGGGCGCCCTCGTCGACCGTGCGCTCGAAGGCGACCGCGAGGTCGTCCTCGAGCGGACCATCGGTCGAACCGCGCTCGCGGCTGTCCTGGTCTGCGTGGTCTCGCGGCTGCTCGGTCTCCTCGGGCACGCTGCATCATCTCGCGGACACAGGGGTGAGGGGCCTCACCGGTCGGCGTCAGTCGCCTCGACCGGTGGCCTGCTGGAGCCGCTCGATCTGGTCGGAGGCCTCGGCCTTGGTGAGGTCGGCAGACAGGGTCTCGCCGGCCTCGCGCGCCAGGGTGTCCAGGTAGCTCTTCTGCGCTCCCGTCATCGGCTCGTTGCCGGTGACCCAGTCGGCGGAGTCCTTCTCGGTCGCGCTCGGATCGGGGCGGTCGGCGCCGATGACCTCGCCGTCGGCCGCACCCGGCGCGGTCTGGTCGTCGGGGTTGCTCGTACTGGTGTTCGAATCACTCATGGGGCCACCGTAGGCGGAGGAGCCGACACCCGGACTCACCCCTGGGGAGCCTGGATCAACGCGTGGGCCGCCTCCTGGTAGAGCGCGAGCTGCTCGCGGGCGCGGGACAACGCACCCTCGAGAGCCGGCAGGAGCGCCTCGGCGCCGTCGGTCGTGCCGCGGTCGGCGAGCTCCTCGATCGCACGCAGCGGTCCGACGGCCATGCTGGCTCCGAGGTTGAGCGCGCTGCCGAGGAGCCGGTGCGAGTCGGCACGCAGCTGATCGTGGTCGGCGGCGCCGATGTGGGCGCGCAGGACGTCGGGCAGCGCCCGGGAGTTGCGCTCGAAGTTGCCGATCGCCCGGTCGAGGTAGGCCGTATCGCCGGGGTCGAGGTCGCGCAGCTCATCGAGCCGGTCGGTGTCGAGACCGGCGATCGGCGGTGTCGGGGGGAACTGCATCGGGGGCCTCTCAGAAGGAGGACGGCGCCGTCGTCAGCCTTCGCTCGAGATGCGGTAGCTCCCCGCGCTGGCGTCGTAGTCCAGCTGGAGCTGCACCTCGTCGGAGATCGTGCGGCCGTCCAGCGTGCTGTAACGGTAGGTATACCGCACCGTCTGCGTGCGTGGGTCCGCTTCGATGATCTCGACGTCGTCGACGCTCGCGACCTCGTCCCAGAAGCTCTGGTAGCCCTCCAGCCCACCACTGGCGGACTGGAACGTCGGCGTCAGCATCGCGTACGCCGCCCGCGAGTCGGAGGCCGCCGTGCTCAGGTAGCCCTCGATGAACTCGCGGATCCCCCGGGCCGTGGGCCCCTCCGGGCTCTCGCTCGCGCTCGGGCTCTCACTCGTCGAGTCGTCCGGCGGGCTCACCGGGGCGACCGACGGGGCCCCCGAGGGCGCGGGGGGCTGGTCGTCGGGCTGCAGCAGCACGAACCCGATCGCGAGCAGCAGCAGGAGGACGACCCCGCCCAGGAGCAGGGGCCCGCGACGCGACCGGGTCGTCCGATCCTGGTCTCGACGACTGCCCGACGACCCCGGGGCCGGATCGCCCACGGCGACCTCAGCGCTCGCCGGCGCGCCCGGCGCGCCCGCGGCGCCCGCCGGGATGACGGTCGTGGGAGGCGTTGCGCCGTCGGCCCCGGCGAGCGGTGAGCGGACCACGCGGGTGGCCTCCCCGCCCTGCGTCGGCCCGGCCTCGAGGAAGGCGGCGACACGGGGCATGGACCACCGGTGGTCGGGCTCGCGCACCATCGTCGCCGCGAGCAGGGGCGCCAGCCACCCGGCGTCGTCGACGGTCGGCGGCTCCTGGTGCACGATGCGGTAGAGCCCCCCGACGATGTTGTCGCCGACGTCGTACGGCGGCGCGCCGGTGAGCAGGTGGAACAACGTGGCGCCGAGGGACCACACGTCGCTGGCCGTCGTCGCCTGGCGTCCGGAGGCGACCTCCGGCGACAGGTACGCCGGGGATCCGCTGACCAGGCCGGTCTGGGTGAGGGTCAGGTCGCCCTGGGCCCGCGCGATGCCGAAGTCGAGGAGCTTGGCCTCGCCGACCGCCGTGAGCAGGATGTTGGACGGCTTGACGTCGCGGTGCACGACGCCCTCGGCGTGGGCGGCGGCCAGGGCGCCGGCAGCGTCGGCGAGGATCGTCGCGGCCCGGTCGGGGGACAGCGGCCCGTCGTCGCGTACGACCTGCGCGAGCGAGCGTCCCTCGACGTACTCCATGACCAGCCACTGGTGGTCGCCCTCGTCGACCAGGTCGAAGACGGCGACGACGTGCGGGTGGTTCAGGCTGGCCGCGATCCGGGCCTCGCGCTCCGCGCGGCGCAGGTCGTCCTCGCCGTCGCCGTCCCCACCGGGCAGGCGGCCGATCCGCTTCAGCGCGACCGCGCGACCGAGGACCTCGTCGTGGCCGAGCCAGACAGCGCCCATGCCGCCACGACCGATCTCGCGGTCCACGGAGTACCTGTTCGCGATCACCGCACGCCCGCCCCCTCGTCCCCACGTTGTGCCGCTGCAACCCTAGAGCCCCGGGCCTCCCCACCGCCCCGACAGGACAGGCAAGCGCGACGGATGGGCGAGACTAGGCCTCACCGTCCGGTCCGATCAGGGCGGCCGCCCGCGAGCCGAGCTCGCCCGGACCCGGAAGGCACCGACCTTGCCCGTCGACCCCACCCTCCTCGACGACCTCGAGTGGCGCGGCCTGGTCGCGCACTCGACCGACCGCGAGGCGCTGCGCGCGGCGCTCGCCGAGGACAGCGTCCGCTTCTACGTCGGCTTCGACCCCACGGCTCCGAGCCTGCACATGGGTCACCTCGTCCAGATCCTGACGGCACGACGCCTGCAGGAGGCCGGACACACGCCGTTCGCGCTGGTGGGGGGCGCGACCGGGATGATCGGCGACCCCAAGGAGTCGGGGGAGCGGGTGATGAACGACGCCGCGACGGTCGCGGAGTGGTTCGGTCGCGTGCGCGCCCAGATCGAGCCCTTCCTCGCCTTCGAGGGGTCCAACGCGGCGACGATGGTCGACAACCTGGAGTGGACCGCGCCGATGTCGGCGATCGACTTCCTGCGCGACGTCGGCAAGCACTTCCCGGTCAACCGCATGCTCGCTCGCGACGTCGTGCGCACCCGGCTCGAGAGCGGCATCAGCTACACCGAGTTCAGCTACGTGCTGCTGCAGTCCCTGGACTTCCTCGAGCTCCACCGACGACACGGGGTGACCCTCCAGTTCGGCGGCTCGGACCAGTGGGGCAACCTGACCGCCGGCGTCGAGCTCATCCGACGGGCCGAACGAGCCCACGTGCACGCCGTGGCCACTCCCCTGATGACGAAGGCGGACGGGACGAAGTACGGCAAGACCGACGGCGGTGCGCTGTGGCTGGACCCCCAGATGCTGTCCCCCTACGCGTTCCACCAGTTCTGGCTGAACGCCGAGGACGTCAAGATCGGTGAGCTGCTGCGGGTGTTCACGTTCCTGCCCCGTGCGGAGATCGAGGCGCTCGAGGCGCGCCACGCCGAGCAGCCCCAGCGTCGCGAGGCGCAGCGTCGGCTGGCCGACGAGGTCACCACGATCGTCCACGGCGCGCACCAGGCCGAGCAGGCCACGGCTGCAGCGGCCGCGCTGTTCGGCGGCGCGGAGCTGACCTCCCTCGACGCCGAGACCCTCGCCGCCGTGCTCGGGGAGACCGGCGTGCTGCCGGTCTCGGGCCCCATCCCGACCGTCGCCGACCTGATGGTCGGGACCGGCCTGGTCAAGAGCAAGGGCGAGGCGCGACGCACCATCGGCGAGGGAGGCGCCTACCTCAACAACGAACGGGTCACCGACCCCGACGTCGCGCCGGGTGCGGCCGACCTGCTCGCCGGGCGGTGGCTGGTGCTGCGCCGGGGCAAGAAGAAGTTCGCGGGGGTCGAGGTCACGCGATGACGGACGACGCCCGGTGGTTGTCGTCCTTGGCCGACTCCGCCCGGCAGGCGATGTCCCGCGAGGTGTACGACTACGTCGCGCAGGGCGCGCGTGAGGGCGTCACGGCCGACGAGGCGGCGCACGCCTGGGGACGGCACCGCCTCCACCCCTACGTGCTGCGCGACGTGACCGACGTCGACATCGGCGTCGACCTGCTCGGCTGGTCCAGCCAGGTGCCGTGGGGGGTCGCGCCCACCACGCTGCAGCGTGCCGTCCACGCCGACGGAGAGGTGGCCGTGGCCCGCGCCACCGCCCGGGCCGGTGGGGTGATGGTGGTCTCCAGCAACGCCGGCACCGCGTTCGAGGACATCGCCGCGACCGGCGTCCGCTGGTGGCTCCAGGCCTACCTCCCCTCCGACCGGACCGCGGCGGTCCCGCTGCTGCGCCGGGCCGTGGCCGCGGGCGCATCGGCGGTGGTGCTGACGGTCGACACCCCGGTCGTGGGGACCAAGTACGCCGTGCAGCGCGCCGCGGTCGAGCGGGCGCACCCCGGTCTGGTCGGGGTCAACCACGCGGGCCCCGCGTCCACGGGCACCTCGACCTCCGACCCGGCGCCGGGGCTGGAGAAGGCCCTGGACCTCGGGCCGCAGGACCTCGACTGGCTCGCTGCGACGACCGGACTGCCGACCGTCGTCAAGGGCGTGCTGCGCCCGGACGACGCCGTGCGCTGCGTCCAGGCTGGCGCTGACGCCGTGTGGGTCAGCAACCACGGCGGACGGCAGCTGGACCGGGCTGCCAGCACCGCCGACGTGCTGGCATCCGTCGTGCGGGCGGTCGATGGCCGTGCGCAGGTGCTGGTCGACGGAGGGATCCGCTCGGGCCTCGACGTGCTCACGGCCCTGGCGCTGGGCGCGGACGGGGTGTTCCTCGGTCGCCCCGTCCTGTACGCCCTCGTCGACGGGGAGGGGGGCGTGAGCCGTCTGCATGCCGAGCTCGCGCACCAGAGCGTCGAGGCACTGCGCCTGGCGGGCTGCTCCAGCGTGCGGGAGACCCGTGGCATCGTCGCCCCGGGCCCCCTCGTGATCGGGAGGACCCGACGCGGTGTGGCTGGGGTCACCTCCGCTCGATTTGCGAGCACGGGGGAGAGGCTCTAATGTTTCCGACGTCGCCAGGGAGCGGCGGAGGACAAGATCTGTGATCGGGTCCTCGGCCCCGAGGCGGCCACCAGGTCGGCCACGGTCGAGCAGGTGCCCCACCTTCGTGGTCGCACCGGTTCGCAGAGCCGGCCACCAGCGCGGTGCCGGTCCAGAGATGGACAGGGCCGGGCGCGTGATGTTTGAGAACTCAACAGTGTGTCTTGTAATAGTCGATGAATTAGTTTGTATGGCCTGTGCCTTTTTTGGGTTTGGGTTTGTTTTTTCGGCAATGATTCTTGACAGTTTTTGTCAGGGTTTGTTTGTCGGGGTTTTGTTTTTCATTGTTTTTTCGATGGAGAGTTTGATCCTGGCTCAGGACGAACGCTGGCGGCGTGCTTAACACATGCAAGTCGAGCGGTAAGGCCTTTCGGGGTACACGAGCGGCGAACGGGTGAGTAACACGTGAGTAATCTGCCCTCCACTTTGGGATAAGCCTTGGAAACGGGGTCTAATACCGGATATGAGCGCCTCGCGCATGTGGGGTGTTGGAAAGTTTTTTCGGTGGGGGATGTGCTCGCGGCCTATCAGCTTGTTGGTGAGGTAATGGCTCACCAAGGCTTCGACGGGTAGCCGGCCTGAGAGGGTGACCGGTCACACTGGGACTGAGACACGGCCCAGACTCCTACGGGAGGCAGCAGTGGGGAATATTGGACAATGGGCGGAAGCCTGATCCAGCAACGCCGCGTGAGGGATGACGGCCTTCGGGTTGTAAACCTCTTTCAGTACCGACGAAGCGCCTTTTGGTGGTGACGGTAGGTACAGAAGAAGCACCGGCCAACTACGTGCCAGCAGCCGCGGTAATACGTAGGGTGCGAGCGTTGTCCGGAATTATTGGGCGTAAAGGGCTCGTAGGCGGTTTGTCGCGTCGGGAGTGAAAACACCGGGCTTAACTCGGTGCTGGCTTCCGATACGGGCAGACTAGAGGCATGCAGGGGAGAACGGAATTCCTGGTGTAGCGGTGAAATGCGCAGATATCAGGAGGAACACCGGTGGCGAAGGCGGTTCTCTGGGCATGTCCTGACGCTGAGGAGCGAAAGTGTGGGGAGCGAACAGGATTAGATACCCTGGTAGTCCACACCGTAAACGTTGGGCGCTAGGTGTGGGGTCCGTCCACGGATTCCGTGCCGCAGCTAACGCATTAAGCGCCCCGCCTGGGGAGTACGGCCGCAAGGCTAAAACTCAAAGGAATTGACGGGGGCCCGCACAAGCGGCGGAGCATGCGGATTAATTCGATGCAACGCGAAGAACCTTACCTGGGTTTGACATACGCCGGAAAGCATCAGAGATGGTGCCCCTTTTTGTCGGTGTACAGGTGGTGCATGGCTGTCGTCAGCTCGTGTCGTGAGATGTTGGGTTAAGTCCCGCAACGAGCGCAACCCTTGTCCTATGTTGCCAGCAAGCCCTTGTGGTGTTGGGGACTCATAGGAGACTGCCGGGGTCAACTCGGAGGAAGGTGGGGATGACGTCAAGTCATCATGCCCCTTATGTCCAGGGCTTCACGCATGCTACAATGGCCGGTACAAAGGGCTGCGATGCTGTAAGGCGGAGCGAATCCCAAAAAGCCGGTCTCAGTTCGGATTGGGGTCTGCAACTCGACCCCATGAAGTCGGAGTCGCTAGTAATCGCAGATCAGCAACGCTGCGGTGAATACGTTCCCGGGCCTTGTACACACCGCCCGTCACGTCACGAAAGTCGGCAACACCCGAAGCCGGTGGCCCAACCCTTGTGGGGGGAGCCGTCGAAGGTGGGGCTGGCGATTGGGACGAAGTCGTAACAAGGTAGCCGTACCGGAAGGTGCGGCTGGATCACCTCCTTTCTAAGGAGCACGCACACCAGTGGGCCGGCGAGTGTCTGGTCCGCGCATGGTGGTGCTCACTAGTGGACGTCGACTGATGTTGTTTGCGAGGCACACTGTTGGGGTTCTGAGGCATCACGTTTTGTTGTGTGTCTTGGTGGAGCTGGTGGTCTGCTGGTCCCGGACGGGGCTGGTGGGGGCTTGTCTTCGTGGTGTTTGAGATCTGGATAGTGGACGCGAGCATCGCCCCGCATTGCTGTGCCTTGGTGTGGGGTGTGTGTGGAATGTATGTAGTGTTTCTTTGTTTGTTTTGTTGAGTGTTTGTGTTGGCAAGCTGCAAAGGGCACATGGTGGATGCCTTGGCATCGAGAGCCGATGAAGGACGTTGGAGCCTGCGATAAGCCCTGGGGAGTTGGCAACCGAGCGTTGATCCGGGGGTGTCCGAATGGGGAAACCTGGTTGGAGTTATGTCCAGTCACCTGCACCTGAATGTATAGGGTGTGTGGAGGGAACGTGGGGAAGTGAAACATCTCAGTACCCATAGGAAGAGAAAACAATAGTGATTCCGAGAGTAGTGGCGAGCGAAATCGGATGAGGCCAAACCGTGGTCGTGTGATACCTGACAGGGGTTGCGGCTACGGGGTTGTGGGATGGGTTGTGAGGCGGCTGTTGACGTTTCGCGCAGTAAGAAAGCACGTCGTGAGGTCTGAGTCTGTTGGAAAGCAGCACCAGAGAGGGTGAGAGTCCCGTGGACGTAAGCGTGTGCCTGTGTATACCTATTCCCAAGTAACACGGAACTCCTGAAATTCTGTGTGAATCTGGCGGGACCACCCGTTAAGCCTAAATACTTCTCGATGACCGATAGCGGACAAGTACCGTGAGGGAAAGGTGAAAAGTACCCCTGGCGGGGAGTGAAATAGTACCTGAAACCATGTGCCTACAATCCGTCAGAGCTGAGCCCTTGTGGTGAGGTGATGGCGTGCCTTTTGAAGAATGAGCCTGCGAGTTTGCGTTGTGTTGCGAGGTTAACCCGGGTGGGGAAGCCGTAGCGAAAGCGAGTCCTAATAGGGCGTTTGAGTAGCGCGATCAAGACCCGAAGCGAAGTGATCTATCCATGGGCAGGTTGAAGCGCGGGTAAGACCGCGTGGAGGACCGAACCCACTTAGGTTGAAAACTGAGGGGATGACCTGTGGATAGGGGTGAAAGGCCAATCAAACTTCGTGATAGCTGGTTCTCCCCGAAATGCATTTAGGTGCAGCGTTGTGTGTTTCTTGCCGGAGGTAGAGCACTGGATAGCCGATGGGCCCGACCAGGTTACTGACGTTAGCCAAACTCCGAATGCCGGTAAGTGAAGCGCAGCAGTGAGACTGCGGGCGATAAGGTTCGTAGTCGAGAGGGAAACAGCCCAGACCATCAGCTAAGGCCCCTAAGTGGTGACTAAGTGGAAAAGGATGTGGAGTCGCAGTGACAACCAGGAGGTTGGCTTGGAAGCAGCCACCCTTGAAAGAGTGCGTAATAGCTCACTGGTCAAGTGATTCCGCGCCGACAATGTAGCGGGGCTCAAGTCATCCGCCGAAGCTATGGCATTCGCACTGACTTAGGTGTCGGACCTTAACGGGTGTGTGGATGGGTAGGGGAGCGTCGTGTCGCGGGTGAAGCTGCGGAGTGATCCAGTGGTGGATGCGACACGAGTGAGAATGCAGGCATGAGTAGCGAATCACGGGCGAGAAACCCGTGCGCCGATTGATCAAGGGTTCCAGGGTCAAGCTAATCTGCCCTGGGTAAGTCGGGACCTAAGGCGAGGCCGACAGGCGTAGTCGATGGACAACGGGTTGATATTCCCGTACCGGCAAAGTAGCGCCCATGGCGAGCCCGGTGATGCTAAGTGTCCGAAGCCACGTGATCGTCCACCTTCGGGTGGGTGGCGTGTTGGTGGAGCGCACGAACCGATCCGGTAGTAGCCAAGCGATGGGGTGACGCAGGAAGGTAGCCCAGCCACAGCGATGGTTGTCTGTGGGTAAGCACGTAGGGTGTGTCCTAGGGAAATCCGGGATGCTGTCTTTGATGACGTGCCTGAGATGTGATGCCGAGCCCGTAGGGCGAAGTGGGTGATCCTATGCTGTCGAGAAAAACCTCTAGCGAGCTATGCGCCGCCCGTACCCCAAACCGACTCAGGTGATCAGGTAGAGAATACCGAGGCGATCGAGTGAACCATGGTTAAGGAACTCGGCAAAATGCCCCCGTAACTTCGGGAGAAGGGGGGCCCGATCCGTGAACACCCTAGCGGTGGGCAGCGGGGAGGGCCGCAGAGACCAGGCCCAAGCGACTGTTTACTAAAAACACAGGTCCGTGCGAAGTTGTAAGACGATGTATACGGACTGACTCCTGCCCGGTGCTGGAAGGTTAAGGGGACGTGTTAGCACGTAAGTGTGAAGCGCAGAACTTAAGCCCCAGTAAACGGCGGTGGTAACTATAACCATCCTAAGGTAGCGAAATTCCTTGTCGGGTAAGTTCCGACCTGCACGAATGGAGTAACGACTTGGGCGCTGTCTCGACCATGGACTCGGCGAAATTGCACTACGAGTAAAGATGCTCGTTACGCGCGGCAGGACGGAAAGACCCCGGGACCTTTACTATAGTTTGGTATTGGTGTTTGGTTCGGCTTGTGTAGGATAGGTGGGAGACTGTGAAGTCCACACGCCAGTGTGGGTGGAGTCGACGTTGAAATACCACTCTGGTCGTACTAGATGTCTAACCTAGGTCCATGATCTGGATCAGGGACAGTGCCTGATGGGTAGTTTAACTGGGGCGGTTGCCTCCTAAAGAGTAACGGAGGCGCTCAAAGGTTCCCTCAGCCTGGTTGGCAATCAGGTGGCGAGTGTAAGTGCACAAGGGAGCTTGACTGTGAGACAGACATGTCGAGCAGGGACGAAAGTCGGAACTAGTGATCCGGCACCACCATGTGGATGGGGTGTCGCTCAACGGATAAAAGGTACCCCGGGGATAACAGGCTGATCTTCCCCAAGAGTCCATATCGACGGGATGGTTTGGCACCTCGATGTCGGCTCGTCGCATCCTGGGGCTGGAGTAGGTCCCAAGGGTTGGGCTGTTCGCCCATTAAAGCGGCACGCGAGCTGGGTTTAGAACGTCGTGAGACAGTTCGGTCCCTATCCGCCGCGCGCGTAGGAAACTTGAGAAAGGCTGTCCCTAGTACGAGAGGACCGGGATGGACGAACCTCTGGTGTGCCAGTTGTCCCGCCAGGGGCAGGGCTGGTTGGCTACGTTCGGGAGTGATAACCGCTGAATGCATCTAAGCGGGAAGCACGTTTCAAGATGAGGTTTCCCACCCGTTATGGGGTAAGGCCCCCCACAGACCATGGGGTTGATAGGCCGGAGGTGTACAGCAGTGATGCCTAGCCGACCGGTACTAATAGGCCGAGGGCTTGCCTCACAAACCCTCAACCAAACCAACAACGACACACCGCGCATACCGCGTCCACACCAGATCCACCCCCCGACACCACCACAGTGGGTGTCGCCTGGGGGTCATAGAGTTACGGCGGCCATAGCGAGAGGGAAACACCCGGTCCCATCCCGAACCCGGAAGTTAAGCCTCTCAGCGCCGATGGTACTGCAACCGCGAGGTTGTGGGAGACTAGGACGCCGCCGGACAACACTTTGGCAGGGGCCACCGGTTCACCGGTGGCCCCTGCTCTCTTTGATGGAGAAGGACGACGATGGCTGTCGAACGCAGGAGCGGCCCGCCCGCACGGGGCTCACGCGGCGCACCCGCCGGAGATCGAGCCGGCCGGGGATCCGCCGGTGGTCGACCCGAGCGCGGCAAGCGCCCGGATCGTCCGGGTGAGGGTCGCAAGGACTGGCAGCGGCCGGCTGACAAGCAGAAGGAACGCACCGTCGACCAGGCCGTCTACGACGGCCCGCCGCTGCCCGAGGACATCACCGGGCGGGAGCTGGATCGCTCGGTGACCGGCCAGCTCAAGGGCCTCCCGGAGAAGCTCGCCGCGCGGGTTGCGCGGCACCTCGCTGCTGCCGGCGCCCTCGTCGACGACGACGCCGAGACCGCCTACCGCCACACCCTCGCTGCCAAGGCGCGTGCGCCGCGGATCGCGGTGGTGCGTGAGGCAGCCGGGGAGGCGGCGTACGCCGCGGGCCACTACGCCGAGGCGCTGGCCGACCTCCGGGCGGCGAAGCGGATGAACGGCGCCACGGCGTACCTGCCGATCATGGCGGACTGCCACCGTGCGCTCGGTCACCCCGAGCAGGCCCTGAAGCTGGCCAAGAGCCCCTCCGTGCCCGGCTTCAGCCCGGAGGCGCGGGCCGAGATGACCCTCGTCGAGGCGGGCGCACGCCGGGACCTGGGCCAGCACGACGCTGCGCTGCGGGTGCTCGAGCAGTCGCCGATCGCCTCGCAGAACAGGTCACCCTGGATGGCTCGGCTCCGTTATGCCTACGCCGACACGCTGCTGGCGGCTGGTCGGTCGCAGGACGCCCTGGCGTGGTTCCACCGCACGCACGCCATCGACGCCGACGAGCTGACCGACGCCGAGGTGCGGGCGGCGGAGCTCGAGCGGGAGCTCGCGGAGTAGCGTTGATCGCGCCGCTCCAGCTCAACGAGGCAGGATGCGGATCTCGGCAGGTGAGCCCGCCGGGACGGTTCCCCATCGGGCTCCCTCGCGGAACCCGAGGGCGACGCGGTCGATGACCGCGATCGACCCGCTCGCTCCGGTGACCTGGAGGATGAGGTCGTCGTCGGCGTCGAGGTCCACCCCCTCCGGGTCGACGACGGTCGTGCAGGCTTGCTGGGGCTGCGTGGTGACGCCGAGGTCGCCGCCCTGGCAGACCAGCGGGACCACCGTGACCTCGGTGTTGGCCACGACGTCGATGCGGACCCCCGTGAGGTGGAGCACGCGACCGAAGTCCTCGGGCGGCTTGAAGACGCCCAGGTAGACCGACTGGCCGGCGGGGATGGAGGCGGTCACGGTCTCCTCCGACGTCGGAAGCGGTGCGGGGGTGGAGACGTAGTACGCCGCCGTGGTCGCCACGGCGACCGCGAGCATGGCGCCCACGAGCACAGGCGTCAGTCGCGCCGTGGACGTCCTCGCCGGCGCGAGCTCGCGGGCCCAGCTCTGGGACACGGGCTGCGGCATGGGACGAGGGTATCGGGCGTACGGGTGGCGTGCGGACGTCCCATGCGTCACACTGGTCTCGAAGAACGACAAGGCTGTCATCCGTCGACACGAGCCCGCTGGGGAAGGCGTAGCTCGCGCCGAGGTGGGAACGACCCGCCGCCACGGATGGAGGCTCCAATGACGACCAACCCGACGCGATCGGCGGCGCGTGGCGTGCTGTACGTGCACTCGACGCCCTCGGCGTTGTGCCCGCACGTCGAGTGGGCGGTGGGCGGGGTGCTGGGCTCGGCAGTCAACCCCTCGTGGACGCCGCAGCCGGCGCAGTCCGGCTCGTACCGCACCGAGATGGCCTGGAGCGGCCCGTCCGGATCGGCCGCCGCCATGGTCTCGGCCCTGCGCGGGTGGGAACATCTCCGGTTCGAGGTGACCGAGGAGCCCGGCGTCGGTCACGAGGGGGCGCGGTACTCCTCGACGCCGGCGCTCGGGGTCTTCCACGCCGTGACCGGCCCGCACGGGGACATCATGATCCCCGAGGACCGGCTCAAGGCGGCGATGGTCAAGGCCTCGCTCGGCGACACGACCCTCGAGCTCGAGGTCGACCGCCTGCTGGGTCGTCCCTGGGACGACGAGCTCGAGACGTTCCGTCACGCCGGTGAGGGCGCCCCGGTGCGCTGGCTGCACCAGGTCGTCTGAGCGCCGGACGCCGGACGCCGGGCGTCGGGCGGCTCAGACGCTGGCGAAGATCGACGCCACGTTGGCGCCGCCGAAGCCGAAGGAGTTGTTGAGGGCGGCGATGTCGCCGTCGGGCAGGGAGCGCTGCGTGGTCGCGATGTCGAGGTCGACCTCGGGGTCGCGGTCGTCGAGGTTGATCGTCGGGGGGACGACGCGGTGACGCAGGGCCATGACCACGGCCACGGCCTCCAGGGCGCCGGCACCGCCCAGCAGGTGTCCGGTCATCGACTTGGTGCTGGTCACCACGACCTGGTCGGCGTGCGCGCCGAGGGTGGCGTGGAGCATCAGTCCCTCCGCGATGTCGCCCTTGGGGGTCGACGTGGCGTGGGCGTTGACGTGCACGATGCTGGTCGGGTCGACCCCGACTCCCGGAGCGCCTGCAGGATGGCTCTCGAGCCCCCGCGGCCCTCCGGATCGGGCTGGGCGATGTCATGGGCGTCGGCGGTGATCCCGGCGCCGAGGACCTCGGCGTAGACCGTGGCGCCGCGGGCGCGGGCGTGCTCCTCAGACTCCAGCACGAGCACGCCCGAGCCCTCGCCGAGCACGAAGCCGTCACGGCCGGTGTCCCACGGCCGGGAGACGGTGGTCGGGTCGCCGCTGTTCTTCGACAGCGCCATCATGTTCGCGAACGCCGCCATCGGCAGCGGGTGGATGGCCGCCTCGGTGCCTCCGGCGACCACGACGTCCGCCCGGCCGAGCCGGATCTGGTCGACGGCGAGGCTGATGGCCTCGTTGCCCGACGCACAGGCCGAGACCGGGGTGTTGACCGCGGCGCGCGCACCGACGTACAGGCTGATGTTGGCGGCGGGTGCGTTGGGCATCAACATCGGCACCGCGAGGGGGGAGACCCGGCGCGGGCCCTTGGTCAGCAGGGTCTCGTAGTTCGACAGCAGCGTGTTGACGCCGCCGATGCCGGAGGCCATCGCGACGCCGACCCGGTCTCCGTCGAGCTCGACCCCGTCGAGGCCGGCGTGGGTCCAGGCCTCCATGGCCGCGACCATGGCCAGCTGCGTCGAGCGGTCCCAGCGGCGGGCCTTGACGCGCTCGAGCACCTCGCCGGGCTCGACCGCGATGCGCCCGGCGATCTTGACCGGGAGGTCCTCGGCCCACTCGTCGGTGAGTGCCCGGACACCCGAGCGTCCGGCGAGCAGACCCTCCCAGGTGCTGGCGACGTCGCCCCCGAGAGGGCTGGTGGTCCCGAGACCGGTGACCAGGACACGTGTGCGGCTCATGCTGGGCTCCTGTAGTGCTGGCGTTCGGTGCGGCTGGCGATGCTGGAGGGCGGTGCTGGGGTGTTGCTGGGGTCGGTGCGCCACCGCGGCCGGTCCCGGTGTCCCGGGACCGGCCGACGGGGGTCTCAGCCCTGGGCGCGCTCGATGTAGGCCACCGCGTCGCCGACCGTCTTGAGGTTCTTGACCTCGTCGTCGGGGATCGTCACGCTGAACTTCTCCTCGCAGGCGACGACGATCTCGACCATGGACAGCGAGTCGATGTCGAGGTCCTCGGTGAAGGACTTGTCGAGCTGGACGTCGTCGGTGTCGGTCCCGGCGACCTCGTTGGTGATCTCGGCCAGGTCGCTGCGGATCTCTTCGGTGGTGGCCATGTCGGCTCCTTCTGTGGGGGTTGCGGATGACTGATCTGGGTGCTGCGGGTGGTGCGGAATCGGGGCGCCCCGGTGGCCGAGGCGGACAGGCGAGGCGGGTCGTCAGGGAAGAGTGACCACCTGGGCTGCGTAGGCGAGCCCGGCACCGAACGCGACGAGCAGCGCGGTGTCGCCCGAGCGGGCATCGCCGTCGGCGTACATCCGGTCCAGCGCCAGGGGGATCGACGCGGCCGAGCTGTTGCCCTGGTCGGCCACGTCGCGCGCGATCCGGACGGTCGGCGGCAGCTTCATCGCGCGCGCCATCGCGTCGATGATGCGCATGTTCGCCTGGTGGGGCACGAAGCAGTCGAGCTGGTCGACGGTGATGCCGGCCTGGTCCAGGGCACGCTTGGAGACCTTGGCCATCGCGTAGGAGGCCCACCGGAACACCGAGTTGCCCTCCATGATCAGGTGCGGCGTGCGGGGGGACTCCGAGGCGACGACGTCGCGCCAGTCCTCGCGCTGGCGGATCAGGTCGTACTGCTCGCCGTCGGATCCCCAGACGACCGGAGCGATCCCGGGCGTGTCACTGGGCCCGATGACTGCTGCGCCGGCCCCGTCGGAGAAGATGAACGCCGTCCCGCGGTCCCAGGGGTCGGTGATGTCGGAGAGCCGCTCGACCCCGACCACGAGGACGTAGCCGGCCGACCCGGCCCGGACGAAGTCCGAGCCCATCGCCACGCCGTGGCAGAAGCCGGCGCAGGCAGCAGAGATGTCGAAGGCGGCCGCCTGGTCGGTGCCGAGCTCGTGGGCGATGAGGGTGGCCACCGCCGGGGTCTGCATCATGTGGCTGACCGTGGCGACGATGACGCAGTCGATCTGTGCGGCGTCGATGCCGGCGCGCTCGATGGCGATGCGCCCCGCCGCGACCGACATCGACTGGATCGTCTCCTCGGGCGTGGCCCAGCGTCGGGTCTTGATCCCCGAGCGTTGCTGGATCCACTCGTCGCTGGAGTCGATCGCGTCGACCACGTCGGCGTTGGGCACGAGGCGGGAGGCGCGGTAGGCGCCGAGGCCGAGGATGGCGCTGTGCTCGGCGCCCGAGGGGGAGATCAGGGGTGTGCTCATGCGTCGGCTCCTTCGCCGTGGGTCCGGCAGAAGGCGCGGGCGTCCTCGAGCTGGTCGGGGGTCTTGAGGGCGAAGGTCTCGACGCCCTTCAGCGCCCGCTTGGCGATCCCGGTCAGGGTGCCGGCCGGGGGCAGCTCCAGCACGCCGGTGACGCCGGCACCGCGCATGGTCTCCAGGCAGAGGTCCCAGCGCACCGGGCTGGCGATCTGCCCGACGATGCGGTCCAGCGCCTCGCGGCCGTCCTCGACGACGGCACCGTCGCGGTTGCTGATGAGGCGGATCCGGGGCGGACGCACCGAGACCGACCTCGCAAGGCCGCTCAGGCGGTCGACGGCCGGCGCCATGTGGTCGGTGTGGAAGGCCCCGGCGACGCTGAGCGGCATCAGCCGGGCCTTGGCCGGCGGTGCGTCGGCGAGGGCTCCCAGCTGGTCGATCGTGCCCGCTGCGACGACCTGCCCGGGGCCGTTGTCGTTGGCCGCGGTCAGGCCCTGGGCCTCCAGGGCCGCGAGGACCTCGTCACGATCGCCCCCCAGGACGGCCGTCATCCCCGTCGGGGTCCGAGCGGCGGCGCCGGCCATCGCGAGGCCGCGCTCGCGCACCAGCACCATCGCCTGCTCGGCGCTGATCACGCCGGCCCCGGCCGCTGCGGCGAGCTCGCCGACGCTGTGGCCGGCCACGGCGCCCACGAGCGAGCCCGCCTTCGACGGGGAGGGGAACAGGGCCAGGGACGCCACCAGCGAGGTGGCGACGAGCAGGGGCTGGGCCACGGCGGTGTCGCGGATCGTCTCGGCGTCGGCCTCGGTGCCGTAGTGCGCGAGGTCCAGGCCCGCGACGGCGGAGAGCCAGGAGAGCCGCTCGCCGAACAGCGGGACCTCGAGCCAGGGACTGAGGAAGCCGGGGGACTGGGCCCCTTGACCCGGGGCGACGATGACGAGCACACCACTACTGTGCCGCCCCCCGGCTCGGATCGCGCGGAGGACACGAACGAAAGTCGCGCCGCGATCTTTGTGGGAACCCGACAGTTCTGCGTCTGCCGAGGCTCAGGTGTCGCGTGCGCTCTGGCGGCCGAGGACGAGCGCGAGCTGCAGGCTCAGTGCGTCGCGCGGGTCGTGGGGTGTCAGTCCGGTGGCCTCAGCGACCTGGCGCAGGCGGTAGCGCACCGTGTTGGCGTGGACGAACAGTGCGCGGGCCGTGGCCTCCGTCGAGCCGCGGTGGGCGAACCAGGCGCTCAGGGTGTCGACGAGGGTGTCGCGCTCCGCGGTGAGCGGGCGGTACACCTCCTCCACGAGGTGGCGTCGCGCGTGGCCGTCACCGGCCAGTGCCCGCTCCGGCAGGAGCTCGTCGGCGAGCACGGGCCGCGGCGCCTGCGGCCACCCTGCTGCGGCGCGGAAGGCTGAGTGGGCGGCCCGCGCCGAGTGGTGGGCGGCCAGCAGGCCCGTCACCGCGGTGCCCACGACGACGGGGCCGGGGCCGAAGAGGGCAGCCACGGTCGCGGCCGCCGGGCGCGGGGTCCGGACCCCGCCGAGGATCACCACGAGCCGGTCTCCCTGGACGGCGCAGAGGGCGTCGAGCCCCGCCTCGCGGGCCGCCCGGCGTACGGCCTCGAAGAGCCCGGTCGGACCGGGCGGTCCGGGCGTGCGTGGTCGCTCGTTCGGGACCGTGCCCAGCACCACCACGACGTCTCCCTGGGCGGCCCACCCGACGGCGCTCGCGCGCGAGAGCACGGTCTCGTCACCCTCGGCCCGCAGCACCGCGTCGACGACGAGCGACTCCAGACGTGCGTCCCACGCGCCGCGCGACTCGGCCGCACGGGCGTAGACCTCCGCGGTCGCGAAGGCGACCTCGCGCGCGTAGCGCGACGCGGCGAGCCTCAGCTCGGCCGAGTCCGCGGGATCGACCATCGCGTCGACGTTGCCCTCCAGCACCTCGATCGAGAGCCGGATCAGGTCGACGCTCTGACGCAGGCTGATCACCCCGGCGAGGGCGCGGGGGGCGGCGCCGAACACCGAGGCGGCCAGCGCCGCCTGCTCTCCGGGGGAGGCCTGCTCGCCTCCCCCGAGCCAGTCGGCGAACCCGCGGAAACCGGCCTGCAGGATGAGTCCGACCCAGGACCGGTCCTCGGCCCCCAGCTCGGCGAACCAGGCCCGGTCGTCCTCCATCCGCTCGATGGCGGTCCGGCTCAGCTCACCGGTCGAGCGCGTGATCGCCGCGGCGCAGCGGCGCCGCCAGGCGCGATCAGCGGACGGTGACACGGGCACGACCCTATGTGACTGATCGAGAACGGTACGGCGGTGAGCCGGCGGTGCGGCACGTCGGGGATCCCGCGACGCCGGCTCGACGATCGACGCGGCCCGCGTCGGCAGGCAGGGGCGGGGGTGGACAGATCCTGGCGGCGGTGGTATGACGGCGGTGGGAGAACGAGGAACCGCCATGCGTGACACCACCCGTCGTACGACCCGACGCGCCACCGCCGGTGCGGCCGTTGCCGCACTGATGGTGGCAGCGAGCAGCGCCGCCGCCCTCGCCGCGACGATCTACGGCACGCAAGGCCACGACACCCTCGTCGGCACCTCCGCTGCGGACGTCTTCTGGGCGGAGGGCGGGGACGACACGCATCGACGGTCTGGAGGCCGACGACGTCCTCCACGGCGGTCCCGGGGCGGACACGCTGACCGGCGGTCTCGGCAACGACATCCTGCGCGGCGACTCGAACCGCGACCTGATGCTCGGCGGCGCCGGCAACGACCGGCTCTACACCGTGGGCAGCGACCGCGCCTACGGCGGCGCCGACGCAGACCAGCTGTGGGTGGGCCCTGGTGACGCCTCCGCGTACGGCGAGGGCGGCAGGGACTGGCTCATCGCCGACCGGATCGGCTCCTCCCGCCTGTTCGGGGGCGCCGGCGACGATCGGCTCGAGGTGCTCGCCGAGGGGACGGGAAAGCTGCTCCACGGCGGCGCCGGAAACGACGGGCTCGAGTCCCGGACCGACGGCGCCACCCTGAACGGTTCGTCGGGCGACGACGGTCTCACGATGCGGTTTGCCGGCCTTCTCGTCGGCGGGGACGGGGACGACATCCTCACCAGTGCGAGTCCGGCTGCCCCGTCGAAGACCGTCGTGTCCTGCGGTGCGGGCGAGGACCGGGTCAACGAGGCCGACACCGCCGACGTGATCGGTGCCGACTGCGAGGACGTCACCGTCCACATCGTCGGCGACCAGCAGGACAACGACATCACCGGGACCGAGTACGACGACGACATCGGTGCGCAGGGCGGGGACGACCGTGTCCTGGGGCTCGAGGGCGACGACAGCATCAACGCCTTCGCGGGGCTGGACTCCGTCGACGCGGGACCGGGCCACGACACCGTCTTCATCGACACCGGGTCGTACTTCCAGATCGTCGGTGACGTGGACGACGTCGTCTGCGGACCCGGCGACGACACGGCCTACGTCGACGACATCGACACGGTGGCCGCCGACTGCGAGACCGTGTACGTCGGCGTCGCCCCGAGGTGACGCGGGTCCCGCACCGTCAACGTCGCCGGCCACCGCCCACGCGACGAACGCCAACCGGCGCTCAGACCGCGGGGAGGGTGAGGGTGAAGATCGCACCGGTGGGCGTGGCGTGCGCATGGGTGACGTCGCCGCCGTTGGCGCGGGCCAGCGCTCGCACGATGTAGAGACCGAAACCGGTGCCGGTCGTGGTGCTCGCGACACCCGTCGTGGCCCGGGAGAACCGGTCGAAGAGGTGCGGGACGAACTCGGCCGGCACGCCCTCACCCCGGTCGGCGACGGTCAGCACGATCGCGTCGCGCCCCTTCTGGCCGGAGACGACGAACGGGGGACGGCCGTATCGACCTGCGTTGGTGACGAGGTTGGCCACGATCTGGCGGGCGTGCAGCGGGTCGACGCAGGCCACCAGGCCCAGCGGCACCTCGAGGTCGAGGTCGAGCCGGGAGTCGGCCGCTGCCTGCACGACCACGTCGCGCAGGTTGACGGGGTCGGGCCGCGGTGCGATGGCTGCAGTGTCGAGGCTGGCCAGCGTGAGGATGTCGCGCGCCAGGAGGTCGAGCCGGCTGCTCGCCCGGCGCGCGGTCCCGACATGCAGCCGGCGGACCTCGTCGATCGTGTCGTCCCAGTCCTCCTCCAGGTGCTCCAGGTAAGAGGTGACGACGCCGATCGGTTGACGCAGGTCGTGCCCGAGCACTCCGAGCAGGTCGCTCAGCTGCTGGTTGACACGGGCCAGCTCGCCCACGACCCGATGCGTTGCGGTCTCGTCCTGCATCACCCCGCGCAGCATGACCACCCGGCCGTCGGCGTCGTGGACCTGGCGGGTGCGGCTGTGCACGTGGCGCAGTGTGCCGTCAGCCAGGACCAGCCGGTAGTCGGTCTCGTACTCCTCCCCCCGATCGGCCTGCGCGCGGACGATGTCGACGACCTCACGGTCGTCGGGGTGCACCATGGCGAGGTACTGCTCCACGGTGGGGCTGGGGCCGTCGGGGTCGAGACCCATCAGCGTCAGCAGCGGGGGCGAGAAGATCACTGCGGAGCTGCCGGGCACGAACGTGTAGCTGCCCACGCGCGCAAGGACCTGCGCCTCGAGCAGGTCACGTTCGGCCTCGACCTGCGCCGTGACATCGGTGACCTGCGCGAAGAAGCCCTCGACGTTGCCGTCGACCACGTGGGGGACGTAGGCCGCCTGGAGATGGCGTGCCTCGCCGGCCGGCGTGACCACCGTGTTCACGAACCGCTGCCCGGTGCCTGCCAGCACCGCCTCCACGTGGGGCAGGCTCACGGCGTAGGCGGTCGCACCGAGGACCTCGTGCAGGTGCTTGCCGCGGAGATCCTCTGGCTCGAGCTCGAACCAGTCGAGGTAGGCGCGATTGGCCATCACGTTGCGGTGGTCACGGTCCCACAACGCCACCAGGGCAGGCAGCGTGTCGAGCACATCGAGCAGGCCGAGCTGTAGACCTGGCCGCGCGCTCGGCCACCCGCCCCTGGGCCCCAGCTCGTGCGACGTCATCCCGCCAGTGTGCGCCCCCTACACGTCTACGGCTAGGACGCGCGCCCTCCCGAGGGGTGAAACTTCGTCCCTACCGGATCGGTGCGGGTGTCGAGATCCGTCTCGGCCCGGCCCGCCGTGCTGGACCGGCTGGATCGATCGCGGGGTTCTGCCCCGCGGCCGGCGCCCGCCACGTAACGTCGCGACCCGACGCGCCTGCGGCGGCCCTGGTCGGCGTGGTTGACTCCTTCACCTGTTCCCGACCGCAGGAGGTCCTGGTGCCCGAGTCGCGACACGAGGTCGACCACGTCACCATCCACGGCCACCGGCGTGCCTTCGTGAAGATCGGCCACGGTCCAGCGCTCCTGCTGCTGCACGGCCTGGGGTGCGACCACCTGACCTGGGAGCCCGTGCTCGACCGCCTGGCCGAGCACTACACCGTGATCGCGCCGGACCTGCTCGGCCACGGTCGGTCGGCCAAGCCGCGAGCCGACTACAGCGTCGGCGGCTACGCCAACGGCATGCGCGACCTGCTCACCGTCCTGGGCATCGACAAGGTGACGGTGGTCGGTCACAGCTTCGGCGGGGGAGTGGCGATGCAGTTCGCCTACCAGTTCCCCGAGCGGACCGAGCGGATGGTGCTGGTCGGCTCCGGTGGCCTGGGACCGGAGGTGACCCCGATCATCCGGGCGATCACGACCCCCGGCTACCAGCAGGCGATGGGGGTGCTGACGCTTCCCGGGATCCGGCACGTCGGCATCGCCGGCCTGCGGGTCGCTGCCGCGACCGGCTCCCGGCACACCCGTGACCTGCGTGAGGTCGCCGACATCTACGAGACCTTCAAGGACCCTGCCGCTCGCGCCGCCATCTGCCACGTCGTCCGGGCGGTGGTGGACTGGAAGGGCCAGATCGTGACCATGGCCGATCGTGCCTACCTGACCGACGTCATGCCGATGGCGGTGATCTGGGGCCAGGACGACCACGTGATCCCCGTCAGCCACGCGCGCAGGGCCGCGGCCCTGGCGCCCAAGGCCCGCGTCGAGATCATCCCCAACGCCGGCCACTTCCCGCACAAGGACCACCCCGAGCGTTTCGCGCGGATCCTGCACGAGTTCGTGCGCTCCACCCAGCCCGCCACCTACTCGCGGGCCCGGTGGCGCCGCCTGCTCAAGAACGGGATGGGTGCCGCCCCGGCCCCGAGGCTCGAGAGCGTCGAGACGGCCTGAGGCCGTCCCGCCCGCTCAGGCGTCGCCACCCTCCTGCTCGACGTCGGAGACGGCGGTCGGGTCGTCGATGCGGTAGGTCTCGAAGGCCTTCTCGACCTGCGAGACGTCGATCTCGCCGGCGTCGGCCAGCGCCTGGAGGGCCTGGACCACGACCGACTCGGCGTCGACGTGGAAGTAGCGTCGCGCGGCGGGCCGGGTGTCGGCGAAGCCGAACCCGTCGGTGCCCAGCACCCGGAAGTCACCGGGCACCCAGCGCGCGATCTGCAGCGGCACGGCACACATGAAGTCCGAGACCGCGACGGTCGGGACGTCGCCGGTGCCGAGCTTGTCGGCGACCCAGGCGGTGCGCTTGGGCTCACCCGGGTGCAGCAGGTTCCACTCCTGCGACGCGACGGCCTCGCGGGCCAGCTCGTTCCAGGAGGTGACCGACCACATCTCGGAGCGGACGCCCCAGTCGTCGGCCAGCAGGCGGGCCGCCTTGTCGATCCACGGGTAGGCCACGCCGGAGGCCATCAGCCGCACGGTCGGGCCGTCGCCCTCGGCCTCGGTCGTGCGGTGCATCCCGCGCAGCAGACCGTCGACGTCGAGGTCGTCGGGCTCCTTAGGCTGGTGGACCGGCTCGTTGTAGACGGTCATGTAGAAGATGACGTTCTCGCCGTCCGGGTGCTCCTCGGAGGTGCCGTACATCCTCTCCAGGCCCGAGCGCATGACGTGGGCGACCTCGTAGGCGAAGGCCGGGTCGTAGTGCACGACGGCGGGGTTGCTCGCGGCCAGCAGCGGCGAGTGCCCGTCGGCGTGCTGGAGACCCTCACCGGTCAGCGTCGTCCGGCCGGCGGTGGCGCCGACGAGGAAGCCGCGGGCGAGCTGGTCGGCCATCGCCCAGATCGAGTCGCCCGTGCGCTGGAAGCCGAACATGGAGTAGAAGATGTAGAACGGGATCATGTGCTCGCCGTGCGTGGAGTACGTCGACCCGGCGGCCGTGGCCGAGGCCATCGCGCCCGCCTCGGAGATGCCCTCGTGCAGCATCTGGCCCTGGATCGACTCCTTGTAGGAGAGCAGCATGTTGCGGTCGACCGACTCGTAGCGCATCCCGCCGGGGTTGTAGACCTTGGCGCTCGGGAACATCGAGTCCATGCCGAACGTGCGGTACTCGTCGGGGGCGATCGGCACGATCCGCTGGCCGATCTGGGGGTCCTTCATCCAGTCCCGGAGCAGGCGGACGGTGGCCATGGTGGTGGCCACGGCAGTCTTGCCGCTGCCCTGCTTGAGCGGGGAGTAGACCTTCTCGCCCGGCAGCTCCAGCGCCTTGGCCCGGACCACCCGTCGCGGGATGGAGCCCCCGAGCTGCGCTCGACGCTCCATCATGTACGCGATCTCGTCGGAGTCCTTGCCCGGGTGGAAGAACGGGGCCGCGCCCGTCTCCTCGTAGGAACGCTCGAGGTCGCGGTCGGAGATCGGCATGTAGAGCCGGTCCCGGAACTTCTTCAGGTCGTCGGGGGTGAGCTTCTTCATCTGGTGACTGGCGTTCTTGCCCTCGAGCCCGTCGATGGTCCAGCCCTTGACCGTCTTGGCCAGGATCACCGTCGGCTGGCCGACGTGCTTGGTCGCGGCCTCGAAGGCGGCGTAGACCTTGCGGTAGTCGTGACCGCCGCGGGGCAGCTTCTGGATCTGGTCGTCGGACATGTGCTCGACCATCTTGCGCAGCCGCGGGTCCACGCCGAAGAAGCTGTTGCGCACGTAGTCGCCCGACTCCACGGAGTAGGTCTGGAAGGCGCCGTCGGGGGTGGCGTTCATCTGGTTGACCAGGACGCCGTCGACGTCGCGGGCGAGCAGCTGGTCCCACTCGCGGCCCCAGACGACCTTGATCACGTTCCACCCGGCGCCGCGGAAGGTCGACTCGAGCTCCTGGATGATCTTGCCGTTGCCGCGCACCGGTCCGTCGAGCTGCTGCAGGTTGCAGTTGATGACCCAGGTGAGGTTGTCGAGCTCCTCGCGGGCGGCGACGCCGATCGCGCCGAGCGACTCGACCTCGGCCATCTCGCCGTCACCGAGGAAGGCCCACACGTGCTGCTGGTCGGTGTCCTTGATGCCACGGTTGTGCAGGTAGCGGTTGAAGCGCGCCTGGTAGATCGAGTTGATCCCGGTCAGGCCCATCGAGACGGTCGGGAACTCCCAGAAGTCCGACATCAGGCGCGGGTGGGGGTAGGAGGGCAGACCGTTCCCGGGGCCGTGCTGCACCTCCTGACGGAACCGGTAGAGCTGCTGCTCCTCGAGGCGGCCCTCGAGGTAGGCGCGGGCGTAGACGCCAGGTGAGGCGTGGCCCTGGATGTAGATCTGGTCGCCGCCGCCGGGTGCGTCCTTGCCCTGGAAGAAGTGGTTGAAGCCGACCTCGTAGAGGCTCGCGGACGACTGGTACGTCGCGATGTGCCCGCCCACCTCGAGGCCCTTGCGGTTGGCGCTCGAGACCATGACCGCGGCGTTCCAGCGGATGAAGGCGCGGATGCGTCGCTCGGCCTCCTCGTCGCCGGGGAACCAGGGCTCGCGCTCGGGCGGGATCGTGTTGATGTAGTCGGTGCTGCGCAGCGCCGGGACGCCGACGCTGGACTCGCGGGCCCGCTCGAGCAGGCGCAGCATGACGTAGCGCGCGCGCTCGCGTCCGCGCGAGTCGAGCATGGCGTCGAAGGAGTCGATCCAGTCCTGGGTCTCCTCGGGATCGATGTCCGGCAGCTGGGTGGGCAGGCCCTCGTGGATCACCGAGGCCTTGCGCTCCTCACGGGCGGCGGGAGGCAGCGGCTTCTCCGGCATCCCCTCCGCCGAGGGCGGGGACTTCTCGGAGTCCGCGGTGGAGGGCTTCGGGGTGGTCTTCTCCTCGGTCACCCGAACATCGTCGCACGGCCGCGGACGCCGCGGAATCTACTGACGAGTACCCCTGCGGGTGTGCGAGCCGGCTCGTGCGGAGGTCGGATCGCGATCGCCGGGGTGACGCCCAGGGTTGCGCCCCTGCCTCAACTCCGCTGGACTACTGCTGGGTCGTGCGCGCCGCAGGACCGGGAACGTCGAGGAGGAGACACCAGTGAGCTCGACCGCGGGTGGCGGGTCCGCCCAGGCAGGATCGACTGCCGGACCAGCCGCGAGGCTCGGGTTCAAGCCCGGGATGGTGATCCAGGAGCTCGGGTGGGACGACGACACCGACGACGCCCTGCGCGTCGCCGTCGAGGACCTTCTCGAGGCGGACATGGTCGACGCCGACTACGGCAACGTGGTCGACGCGGTCCTGCTGTGGTGGCGCAACGACGACGGCGACCTCGTCGACGGTCTCGTCGACTCGCTGACCGACCTCGTGGGGGGTGGCGCGATCTGGCTGTTGACCCCGAAGGTGGGTCGACCCGGTGCCGTGGCCGCCGCCGACATCGCGGAGGCCGCTCCGATCGCCGGGCTGGCGCAGACGACCTCGGTGACCGTGAGCGACTCCTGGGCCGCGACCCGTCTGATCGCGCCGAAGACGCCGGACTGAGCGACGCTCACCTGCAACGCACGCCGTAGGACCACGCTCCCTGAACCGACACGCCGGCCGGTCGGCCGGCCCTGACCCCGAGGGGCTCTCGCACCGTGCTCGACAAACTCGCCCTCCGCGCCGCCAGTGCGGGCGTCAGCCTCAAGGTCCTGACCGAGTCCGGCGTCGTCCGGCCGTACTCCCCGGTGGTGCTGGGCAAGATCGCCCTCACGCTCAAGGACTGGGGAACCGGCCCCGCCGGTGGCTTCATCACCCTGGCGCTGCGCCACCCTGACCAGGTCGGCCTCATCGACGAGATCGGCCCGTTGACCTTCCACGAGATGCACCGGCGTTCCAACGCGCTGGCGCGTGGACTGCGCGACCTCGGCGTCGGCGAGGGCGACGCGGTGGCGCTGATGTGTCGCAACCACCGCGGATTCGTGGACGCGACGGTGGCCGTGGCCAAGCTCGGTGCCGACCTGCTCTACCTCAACACCGCGTTCGCCGGACCGCAGCTCGTCGAGGTGCTGGAGCGGGAGAGCCCGGTCGTGGTGATCCACGACGAGGAGTTCACCGACCTGCTCTCCGAGGCCGACGTGGAGAACCGCGTGGTGGCCTGGGTCGACAGCGACGCGGAGGGCATCGGCGATGCCCGGACGTTGGAGTCGGTGCTCGCGGAGCAGGACGACGACGACCTGAAGGCACCCGAGCGTCACGGCCGCATCGTCATCCTCACCTCAGGGACCACCGGCACCCCGAAGGGCGCCCCGCGCAACGAGGCCGGGGTCGACGCGGCCGTGTCGCTGCTGAGCAGGATGCCGCTGCGGCAGGGCTGGCGCACGCACATCGCCGCACCCCTGTTCCACACGTGGGGTTTCGCGCACCTCGCCCTCGCGATGCTGCTGGGATCGACGATCGTCCTGCGTCGCACGTTCGACCCCGAGGGGTGCCTGCAGGCCCTGGAGGAGGAGCGCTGCGACTCCCTGGTGGTCATCCCGGTGATGATCCAGCGGATCATGGGCCTGGAGGAGTCGGTCCTCGCCGGCTACGACCCGTCGCGGCTGAAGGTGGTGGCGGCCTCGGGCTCGGCACTGCCCGGCGACCTCGCGACGAACTGGATGGACACCTTCGGGGACAACCTCTACAACATCTACGGCTCGACCGAGGTCGCCTGGGCCTCGATCGCCACGCCCGAGGACCTGCGCGAGGCGCCGTCCTCGGCCGGGAGGCCGCCGCACGCCACCGTCGTGAAGATCCTCGACGAGAACGACGACGAGGTGGCGCCGGGGGAGACGGGCCGGATCTTCGTCGGTAACGGGCTGCTCTTCGAGGGCTACACCGGCGGCGGCAACAAGGACATGGTCGACGGGCTGATGTCCAGCGGCGATGTCGGCCGCTTCGGCGACGACGGTCGTCTCTACGTCGAGGGCCGTGACGACGAGATGATCGTCAGCGGCGGGGAGAACGTGTTCCCCCAGGAGGTCGAGGACTGCCTGACCCGTCACGAGTCCGTCGCGGAGGCGGCCGCCATCGGAGTCGACGACGACGACTTCGGCAAGCGCCTGCGTGCCTTCGTCGTGCTGGCCGAGGGCGCCTCGGCCGGCGAGGAGGAGCTCAAGGACTGGATCAAGGAGAACCTCGCGCGCTACAAGGTGCCACGCGAGATCGTGGTCCTCGACGAGCTGCCGCGCAACGCGACCGGCAAGATCCTCAAGAAGGACCTCGCCGAGATGGAGGGCGACCGCGACCACGACGAAGGCACCCAGGACGGGGATGGATGAGCGAGCAGGGACTGACCATCGGCGGGCCGGCGCCCGACTTCGTCCTGCGCGACCAGTTCGGCCAGAGCGTGCGACTCTCGTCGTTCCAGGGCGCCAAGTCGGTCGCGATCCTGTTCTACCCGTTCGCGTTCTCCGGTGTGTGCACCGGTGAGATGACCGCGGTGCGCGACCGGCTCGCGGAGTTCGCCACCTTCGACACCGAGGTGCTCGCGATCTCGTGCGACCCGATGTTCGCGCTACGAGCCTTCGCCGATGCCGACGGGCTCAACTTCCCGCTGCTCTCGGACTTCTGGCCCCACGGCGCCGTCACCCGCGCCTACGACGTCCTCGACGAGGAGCGTGGCTGCCCCCACCGGTCCTCCTACGTCATCGATCGCGACGGCACCGTGTGCTGGGCGGTGCACAACGCGATGCCCGAGAGTCGCGACCTCGACGAGCACCTGCGGCAGCTGCGCACGGCACTGTGAGTGCCAAGTGCGTGACGCGGCGGCTGTGAGCGTCTACGATGGACCTCGTCGAACCGCTGGCGACCCGAGACGCCGGCGGTTCGACTCATTTCGGGCCGCACGCCGCGGCGACACCGCCATCGCGTAGTCTCCACGCGCACCGCCTCTCGCTGAGCGGTGCTCCGGGGCGTATAGCTCAGCGGTAGAGCGCTTCCCTTACAAGGAAGATGTCGGGGGTTCGATCCCCTCTGCGCCCACTGAGCGCCCCACCCGGAAAATAGGTCCAGCCGCAGACCCATCCGATCTCGTGGCCGCTCCGAAGGCAGTGTGACGTGGCTTACGCTGCGTCAACCGTCACCGCCCCACGGAGGGATCTCGCACCATGAGCGACACCGATCGAAGGAAGTTCCTGGCCGCCACCGGCGTCACAGCAGCCGTAGGAGGTGCCGCCCTCGTGGGCAGCGCCACCGCAGCCCAGGCGGCTCGCCCGCACCCCAAGCGAGCCAAGGAGCGGGTGGTCGCCCTGATCGACGACCCCAGCACCGACGTACTGACCCTGCTCGTCGGCGAGACCGAGGTCGTCGTGCACGACCGCGACCTCGTCACCCGAATCCTCAACGCCGCTGGAGGCAAGTGAGATGTCGTCCCACCGCGAAGCACCGGAAATCTCCAAGGACCCGGTGGCTGACAGCACCGACGTCTACGCGTTCGTCAGCCCTCAGCAGACCGACCAGGTCTGCCTGATCGCCAACTTCATCCCGCTGCAGAAGCCCGACGGCGGCCCGAACTTCTACGAGTTCGGCGACGACGTGCTCTACGAGATCCACGTCTCCAACCGCAACAACGCCGAGCCCGCCGTGACCTACCAGTTCGAGTTCAACGACCGAGGTGCGCGCGCCAGAGCTTCCTCTACAACACGGGCCAGATCAACAACATCGACGACGAGACCTGGAACCGCCCGCAGTACTACAAGGTCACCCGGGTCAAGAACGGCCGCTCGCGCGTGCTCGCGCGGCGACCTGCTCTGCCCGCCGGTCAACGTGGGCACCCGGTCCACTCCCGACTACAACAAGCTCGCCAGCCAGGCGACGTACCGCCGGGGCCAGCGTCGGATCTTCGCCGGCCAGCGTGCCGACGCCTTCCACGTCGACCTCGGCAGCATCTTCGACCTCGGTGCGCTGCGGCCGTTCAACGAGAACCACCTGATCCCGCTGGCCAACATGGACGGCATCAACTCGGTGCAGGCCTACAACGTGCACACGATCGCGATCCAGGTCCCGATCTCCGAGCTCACCCGCGACGGGTCGACGCCCGACCAACCCCGAGGCGCGCAAGTCGACCATCGGGGTCTGGGCGACGCGCGAGCCGCCGCAAGGCCCGCGTGTTCAGCTACAAGAAGGGTGGCTACGAGAGCAACGGCCCCTGGCGCCAGGTCTCCCGGCTGGGCAACCCGCTGTTCAACGAGGTCATCGTGCCGATGTCGGAGAAGGACGAGTGGAACGTGCGCAACCCGAAGGGGGACAAGCGCTACGCCAAGTACGTCAACAAGCCCGAGCTGGCCGGCCTGCTGCC
Source organism: uncultured Actinomycetota bacterium (assembly GCA_963714475.1). Lineage (GTDB taxonomy): Bacteria > Actinomycetota > Actinomycetes > Propionibacteriales > Nocardioidaceae > Nocardioides. The sequence goes on along the minus strand of CAVQOP010000001.1, from coordinate 65,623 downwards.
CGTCCTCTACCCGGGCGTGTTCCCGAACCTGGAGAGCTACGACAAGCCGCGTGCGGACCTCAACGCGATCCTGCTGACGGGCATCCCGAAGGGTGTCGTGCCCGGGTTCGCCAACTACACCGGTCCGGTCGAGTCCGACGTGCTGCGGCTCAACGTGGCGGTGCCTCCGACCAACCCGGGCCAGGAGGACCCGATCGGCCTCATCGCCGGTGACGCGGCGGGCTTCCCGAACGGTCGACGTCCGATCGACGACGTCACGGCCATCGAGCTGCGGGCCGTCGCCGGGGCGACGATCCCGCTGGTCGACCCGGCCTACGAGCCGGACGGGGCCGCCGGTCAGCTCACCGACGGGACGTCGACGTACGACGCCACGCCGCTGCTGCCCTACTTCCCCTACCTCGGGCTGCCGGGCGGTGGCTACCAGACCACGCCGCCGGAGACCACGGCCGCGGGCACGGGTCCGGGCAGCAACCCGGGCTGATCGTGACCAGTGAGGGCCGCGCTCCGGACTCCCCGGAGAACCCCGACGCCGGGCAGGGCTCTGTCCTGCTCGACATCGGGGGCACGGTCGGCGCTCTGATCGTGGTCATGCCGCTCGACCTCGTCTCCAGCGAGGTCGAGATCCTGGCCGACGGCGAGAGCCCGTCCGGCCCGGAGGCCGAGCACGGTCATGGCCACGGTCATGGCCACGGTCACGGGCACCCGCGCCACGTCGCGGTCGTACGCCGACCGTTCGGCCCCGGCGAGGAGGTCCCGACCCTGGTCTTCCCCGACCTCGAGGAGGGCCACTACCGGCTCGTGCCGAAGGGCGGGACCGAGGTCGTGACCGAGGTCGACGTGCGCGGTGGCGAGATCACCGAGGCACGCTGGCCCGGCCTGTAGGACCTGCTTGCGCGAGGCCCGTCGACCCCTCGGGGTCGGCGGGCCGTCGTGCGTCCGGGGGTCGCGAGCAGCCGACCCGGCGTACCTTGCGCCGCAGCGTGGGACCGGCGGGCTTACTACAGTGGTGCTGATCACACCGCTGCGCGCCGCAGGGCGCGCTCGCCGACCGGAGGACCCGTGCTCGTTCCCTTCAGCGTCAACGACTTCATCGACCGTGCCGTGCAGGTCTACGGCGAGCGCATCGGCGTGGTCGACGAGCCCGACCAGCCCGCCGCCCCGCTCGGCGAGGTCACCTACGCCGAGCTGGGCCGCCTGGCGCAGCGCCAGGCCGCCCGGCTCGACGAGCTCGGCATCGGTGTCGGCGAGCGGGTGGCGATCGTGAGCCACAACAGCGCCCGGCTGCTGGCGGCGTTCTTCGGGGTCGCCGGCTCGGGGCGGGTGCTGGTGCCGGTGAACTTCCGGCTGCGCCCCGACGAGGTGTCCTACATCGTGGCCCACTCCGGTGCGCGGGTGCTCTACGTCGACCCCGAGATCGACGCCGAGCTGGCCGAGGTCACCGCCGAGCACCGGTTCGTGCTCGGCGCGGACGAGCACCTCTACGCCCCCGCGGACGCGCCCGACCCCCGGCCCTGGGAGCCCGACGAGAACGCCACCGCCTGCATCAACTACACCTCCGGGACGACCGCGCGTCCCAAGGGCGTGCAGATCACCCATCGCAACGTGTGGGTCAACGCCACGACCTTCGCCCTGCACACCGCGGTCACCGACCGCGACGTCTACCTCCACACGCTGCCGATGTTCCACGCCAACGGCTGGGGCATGCCCTTCGCGATCACCGGCATGGGCGCCAAGCACGTGGTGATCCGCAAGATCGACGGAGCCGAGATCCTGCGCCGGGTGCGCGACCACGGCGTCACCATCATGTGCGCGGCCCCCGCCGTCGCCGCGGCCGTGCTCGAGGCGGCGCAGAGCTGGGAGGGCGAGATCCCGGGCCGCGACACCGTGCGCATCATCATGGCCGGCGCGCCGCCCCCGACGAAGACCGTCGTCCGGGTCCAGGAGGAGCTCGGGTGGGAGTTCATCCAGATCTACGGCCTCACCGAGACCTCGCCCCTGCTGACCATCAACCGCGCGCGCGCCGAGTGGGACGACCTGAGCGCCGAGGACCGTGCGCAGAAGCTCGTCCGCGCCGGCGCGCCCGCGCTCGGCGTGTCGTTGGCGATCTCCGAGGGCAGCGGCGAGGAGGACCCGGGCGGCGAGGTCCTGGCCCGCTCCAACGTGGTGCTCGAGGGCTACTGGGACCAGCCCGACGCCAGCGCCGCCGCGCTCGCGGGAGGCTGGTTCCACACCGGGGACGGGGGTGTGGTCGGCGAGGACGGCTACCTCACGATCAGCGACCGCAAGAAGGACGTCATCATCACCGGTGGTGAGAACGTCTCCTCGATCGAGGTCGAGGACGTGCTCTTCTCCCACCCGGCGGTGGCCGAGGTCGCGGTGATCGGGGTGCCCAGCGAGCGGTGGGGCGAGACGATCAAGGCCCTGGTGGTGCTGGCCGAGGGCGAGGAGGCCACCGAGGCGGACCTCATCGCGTGGTGCAAGCAGAAGGCGGCCAGCTACAAGGCGCCGACGTCGGTCGAGGTCCGCGACGAGCTCGCCCGCACCGCGACGGGCAAGCTGCAGAAGTTCAAGCTGCGGGCGCCGTACTGGGAGGGCTACGACCGGCAGGTCAACTAGGTCGGCCCGGACGGCGTCGCCCGCTGGCTAGGGTGACCGCCGTGCCTGCCCTCCGCGACGTCGTGTCCCTCGTCGAGGGCTGGTTCCCGCCGGCCACGGCCGACTCCTGGGACGCGGTCGGGCTCACCTGCGGCGACCCGGCGGACGACGTACGCCGGGTCCTGCTGGCCGTCGACCCCGCCCCGGTGGTGGCCCACGAGGCTCTTGCCTGGGGTGCGGACCTGCTGCTGACCCACCACCCGCTGCTGCTCAAGGGCGTCCACGGCCTGGCCGCGACCACGCCGAAGGGCCGCACGCTGACGAGCCTGGTGCGGGGCGGCTGCGCGCTGATGAGCGCCCACACGAACGCCGACCAGGCACGTCGGAGGGGTCTCGGAGGCGCTCGCCGACGCGCTCGGCGTGCGCGAGCAGGAGCCGGTGCGACGGGCTCCCGCCCCGGGGCCGACCCTCGACAAGCTCACCTGCTTCGTGCCCGTCCCCGACGCTGCCCGGGTCCGTGCCGCGCTGGCCGCGGCCGGCGCGGGAGCGGTCGGCGACTACGGCGAGGCGTCGTTCTCGGTGCCCGGGCTCGGTCGCTTCCGCCCGCTCGACGGGGCGAACCCGACGATCGGCGTCGTGGGCGACGCCGAGACGGTCGAGGAGGAGCGGATCGAGGTCGTCCTGCCCCGGGCGCGGCGCACCGCCGTGGTGCGCGCGCTGCTCGCTGCACACCCCTACGAGGAGCCCGGCTACGACGTCGTCGAGCTCGCCGACCCCGCGACGTCGCCGACCGGTACGGGTCGCCTCGGGGTCGTCGAGCCCACGACGCTGCGCGGCTTCGCCGAGCGGGTCGCCGCGGCGCTGCCGCCCACCGCGCACGGCGTCCGCGTCGGTGGCGACCCCGACCGGGCCGTTCGCCGGGTGGCGGTGTGCGGCGGCGCCGGGGACTTCCTGCTCGAGGACGTCCGTCGCCTCGACGTCGACGCCTACGTCACCTCGGACCTGCGCCACCACGTCGCCGGCGAGCACCTCGAGCACGTCGCCGACGGCGGACCGGCGCTCGTCGACGTCGCGCACTGGGCCGCGGAGTGGACCTGGCTGCCCGTGCTGGCCGAGGCGACTCGGCGCGGCGCTGGGCGCTACGGTGGAGGTCCGCGTGAGCGAGCTGTGCACCGACCCCTGGACCCTGAGGGTCTGAGGGCCGCTGCCACCAGGTCCGCCGCACCCCACATCTGCACAGGAGACCGCCCTGAGAGCCGACCCGTCCGCCCAGCAGCAGCTGCTCGAGGTCCAGGAGCTCGACGCCCGCGCCGACCAGCTGGCCCACCGGCGACGTACCCTGCCCGAGCTCGCGCAGAGCGCCACGCTGACGGCTTCCCGCAAGGGTGTCGACGACGCCGCCCGCGACGCGCGGATCGCGCTGGACGACCTCGTCGTCGAGCAGCGGCGCATCGACACCGAGGTCGAGCAGGTCAAGGCGCGACGCGCCCGTGACCAGCAACGCATCGACGCGGGTCAGGTGGCCAGCCCGAAGGACCTCGAGCGGATGCAGCACGAGATGGTCTCGCTGGAGCGGCGCATCACCAGCCTCGAGGACGACGAGCTCGAGGTGATGGAGCAGGTCGAGCAGGCCCAGCGGTCCTTCGACGACCTCACCCAGGAGCTCGCGGGCACGGACCGACGTCTCGCCGAGCTCGCCGAGAGGATCACGACGGCGCAGGCCGAGATCGACACCGAGGGCGCCCAGGTGGCCGAGCGGCGCGCGGGTGCCGTCGAGGGTCTGCCGGCGGACCTGCTGGCCCTCTACGAGCGGGTCCGCGCGGCCAAGGGCGGGATCGGCGCGGCCGAGCTGCGCCAGCGCCAGTGCGGGGGCTGCCGGCTCGGCATCGACAACGCCGAGCTCGGTCGGATCGCCGCCCTGCCCGCGGAGGAGGTCGTGCGCTGCGAGGAGTGCTCGCGGATCCTGGTGCGCACCGCCGAGAGCGGGCTGTGAGCGGTCCGCACGACGTCGTGGTCGAGGCCGACGGCGGGTCGCGCGGCAACCCCGGGCCGGCGGCGTACGGCGCCGTGCTCAAGGACGCTGCCACCGGCCGCGTGATCGCCGAGGACGGCACCCGGATCGGGACCGCGAGCAACAACGTCGCGGAGTACCGCGGGCTGATCGGGGGGTTGCGCCTGGTCGCCGAGCACGCACCGGGCGCCGCCGTCGAGGTCCGGATGGACTCCAAGCTGGTCGTCGAGCAGATGGCCGGTCGGTGGAAGATCAAGCACCCCGACATGCGTGACCTCGCCGAGCAGGCCCGGGCCCTGGTGCCGGCCCGGGTGCGGTGGACGTGGGTGCCGCGCGAGCGCAACGCCCACGCCGACCGGCTCGCCAACGAGGCGCTCGACGGCACCCGTGACGGCGTCACGGTGGCCGGTGCCGCCCCCGCCCAGCCGACGCAGCCTGCGACGCCCGCCCGCGGCTGGTCGGGCGCCCCCGGCTCCGCGACCACGCTGGTGCTGGTGCGGCACGGGGTCACCCCGATGACGGCCGAGAAGCGCTTCAGCGGTGGCCTGGGCGGCAGCAACCCGGGGCTGACCGACGAGGGGCGCGCCCAGGTGCGGGCCACGGCCGACTGGCTGGCCCCCATGGCGGAGGGGGTCGAGGCGGTCATCGCCTCGCCCGTGCGCCGCACCCGCGAGTCGGCCGACATCGTGGCCGAGCGACTGGGCCGTGGGGTCGTGGAGGAGCCCGGGTTCGCGGAGATGGAGTTCGGCCGCTGGGACGGGTTGAGCTTCGCGGAGGTGGGTGAGCGCCACCGCGACGACCTCGACGCCTGGCTCGGCTCGCTGGAGCACCCGGCCGGTGGTGCGGAGTCGATGCGCGAGGTCGAGACGCGCGTCCTGGCCGCCCTCGACGCGACGCTGACCGAGCACGCCGGGCGGACGGTGGTCGTGGTCAGCCACGTCACGCCGATCAAGGTCCTCGTCGCCCGGGCCCTCGCGGTCCCGCTGGACGTCGTCTTCCGCCTCGAGCTCGCCCCCGCCTCGGTCACCGTGCTGTCGTGGTGGCCGCCCGAGACCCCGACGGGTGCCGGTGGCGCTGATGGTGGTCAGGGGGGCGACGCCGCGCCGTCGGCGGGCCGCGCGTCGCTGCGCCTCTTCAACGCCCGCCCTCCCGGCGCCGACGGCTTCTCCGCCCCCCGCACCACCTGGTAGCCGGTAGTCCGCCGAGGTGCCACCCTTTGTCAGCCGAGGTGCCGCTGATTGTTCCTCGAGGTTCCGGTGCCTGCTCAGGTATCGGTGACCACGACGTCGAGGCGGCTGCCCCGGGGGCCGTCCTCCTGCTCGACGCGCCAGCCGAGGTCGCGCAGCACGCCCGCGAGCGCCTTCGGCGTCCGCGGGTCCGCACCGTCCTCGAGCAGGGCGCGCAGGAGCCGGCCCTTGGTCGCCTTGTTGAAGTGGCTGACCACGCTGCGTCGACCCGCACGCTCCTGGAGCACGCGGACGGTCGCCACCCGGGCCGACCGGTCGGCCGGCGGTCGCCAGAAGGCGGCGTACGTCGCGCTGCGCAGGTCGATCAGCAGGCCGCTGCCGAGGGCGTCGGTCAGCACGGGGTCGAGCGCCTCGCGCCACAGCGCGGCCACCGGCCCCAGGCCGGGCAGCGAGGTGTCGCCGGAGAGCCGGTACGCCGGGATCCGGTCGCCGGGCGAGACGACGCCCAGCAACGCCGAGGTGATCAGCACCCGGGCCGCAGCGCGCCGCTTGGCGGCGGTCGAGAGGGTGCCCGGCCCGAGCGCGTCGTACAGCACCCCGGTGTAGACGCGGTCGGCACGGGCGGTCGGCGCCGACCGCAGCGCGGCGTCGCGCGCGACGAGGTCGCGCTGCGTCGGGCCGAGGTCGAGCGCGGCGGCGGCGGCATCGGGGTCCTCGCTCGCGAGGGTGACCAGCGCGCCGAGCACCCGTTCGCGGGCCCCGCTCAGCGCCGGCAGACGCAGCGTGGACAGGTCCAGGGGAGACCCGCGACGAGGCGGGGTCTTGCCCTCGCTCGGGGGCAGCAGCACGAGCACCGGGCAAGGCTAAGGTGCCCGACATGGTGAGCAGCCGCGTGGTCCGGGTCCGGGAGAGCGCCAGCGGGGACGGCGCCACCGACGCGGTCCTGCGCGCCGGCATCCAGCAGCTGCGCGACGAGCTCGGCGTGGACCCGGCGTTCGGCCCGGAGGCCGAGCAGGTCGCCGCCGCGGCGGCCGCCTCGCCCCGGCTGCCGGGGCTGGACCGCACCGACCTCGAGCTGGTCACGGTCGATCCGCCGGGTGCGACCGACCTCGACCAGGCGCTGCACCTGGCCCGCACCGACGACGACGCGGCGGGCGCAGGCTTCGTGGTGCACTACGCGATCGCCGACGTCGCCGCCTTCGTCAGCGCGGGCGACGCCGTCGACCGCGCGGCGCACGAGCGGGGCGAGACGCTGTACGGCGCCGACGAGCGCGTGCCGCTGCACCCGACCGCGCTCTCGGAGGGCGCGGCCTCCCTGCTCGCCGACCAGGTACGACCGGCGCTGCTGTGGACGATCACGCTCGACGCCCGCGGCGAGCAGCGCGACGTACGCGTGGAGCGGGCGCTGGTGCGCTCCCGCGCGCAGCTGACCTACGACCAGGTCCAGGCCGCCGTCGACGACGGGTCCGCCTCGACGTCGTTGCAGCTCCTGCGTGAGGTCGGCGAGCTCCGCCTGGCCCTCGAGGTCGAGCGCGGCGGGGTGTCGCTGCCGCTGCCCGACCAGGAGGTCGACGTCAGCGGCGAGACCTGGACCCTGACCTTCCGCGACCAGATCCCCGCCGAGCAGTGGAACGCCCAGATGTCGCTGCTGACCGGCTTCGCCGCCGCCTCCCTCATGCTGCGCGGGCGGGTCGGGCTGCTGCGCACGCTGCCGCCGCCGGACCCCCGCGACGTCGAGCGGCTGCGTCGCGAGGCGGAGGCGCTCGGCATCGACTGGCCGGCCGAGCTGCGACTACCCGGACTTCATCCGCACCCTCGACCCCGCGCAGCCTCGCCAGGCGGCGATGGTCGTCGCGTGCACGAGGCTGCTGCGCGGCAGCGGGTACGCCGCCTTCGACGGGCAGGTCCCCGAGGACCCCGGGCACGCGGCCCTCGCGTCGGCGTACGCCCACTGCACGGCGCCGTTGCGCCGACTCGGTGACCGCTACGCCGGGGAGGTCTGCGTCGCGCTCTGCGCCGGCGAGCCGGTGCCGGACTGGGTCCTGGCGGCGTTGCCCGCGCTGCCCGAGGAGCTGCGCGACTCCGCGCGGCGCTCGAACGCCTACGAGCGGGGCGTCGTCGACCTGGTCGAGGCGGGTCTGCTCGCCTCCAGGGTCGGGGAGGTCTTCGACGCGGTCGTCATCGACGTCGACGGCGACGACGCGTCGCGGGGGACCGTCACGGTCAGCGAGCCGGCGGTCGAGGCGAAGGTGCGCGCCTCCGCCCCGTTGTCGCTCGGTTCCGCGGTGCAGGTGCGGCTCGTGAAGGCGTCGGTGCAGGAGCGGCGGGTCGTCTTCGCGCTCGTGTGAGCCGGTGGCGCGTACACCGGCGGGACGAAGTCGGGATCGGCTGCGGTGGCTGGCGCATCGTCGCAGGTCAGCGCGGTGGACGACGGGGCCGGTCCGACTTCTGCCCGTCGGTGTACGTCGGTGTAGGTCGGTGTGCGTCGCCGAGCCTCAGCGGGCGGCGGGCGGCAGCAACGCGGTGGGCTGCTCGGGCATGGACAGGGGGTCCTCGGCCAGGGCTTCGACCTGCTCGACGCACCACGGGCTGATCGAGCGACGCCCGGCGAGCACGTCGGAGCGCCACGGCGCCCAGTCGACCCACGCGAGGTCGTCGACCTCGCTCGGGTCGGGCCGCGGCGCCTCGTCGGTGACGGCGACGAGCACGGGGCACATCTCGTGCTCGACGATGCCGTCGGCCATCACCGCGCGGTAGCGGAACTCCGGCAGCACCAGGCGGGGCGCCTCGAGGTCCAGGCCGAGCTCCTGGCGCACCCGGCGCCGTACGGCGTCCAGGAACGGCTCGCCGGGGGCGGGGTGGCCGCAGCAGGAGTTGGTCCACACGGCGGGCCAGGTCTTCTTCGTGGCCGCGCGCCGGGTCAGCAGGAACCTCCCGCGCGAGTCGAAGACGTAGCACGAGAAGGCCAGGTGCAGCGGGGTGTCGGCGTGGTGGACGTCGGCCTTGTCGGCCACACCGATCGCCGCGCCGGCCTCGTCCAGCAGCACGACCTGCTCGACCGTAGCTCCACCCGCTCGACCGGCTCGACCCGCTCGGCGCTCATGCCGGCCTGGCCAGGGCGTTGACGGCCGCACCGAAGACGGGTGGGAGCACCCCGGCGGCCGCGACCAGGTGGCGGCGTACGGGGGCGTGGCGGGTCGCGCCCAGCAGGGCGCGGGTCAGCAGCTCGTGCCGCCGGCGCAGGCGCCGGGAGGTCGCGTCGTAGGTCCCGACCCGGTCCGCGACGATCGCCTCGACGGCCGCGCGCGCCTCGGCGAGCCCGAGGGCGAGGCCCTCACCGGTGAGGGCGTCGACGTAGCCGGCGGCATCGCCGGCGAGCAGCACCCGACCGGCCACGCGCCGCGCCGCGGACTGCCGCAACGGTCCGGCCCCGCGTACGGCGGTCCGCTCACCGCCGGCGAGCCGCCCGGCCAGCGCGGGGAACCCCGCGAGCACGTCGGCGAACGGCCCGCGCTCGCTGGTGAGCACCGCGATCCCGACCAGGTCGGGCGCCACGGGCGTCACGTAGGCCTCCGCGTGGGCCGCCCAGTGCACCTCGACGAACGAGCTCCAGGGGGCGGTCGAGACGTGGAGGCGCTGGCCGAAGCGACGCGCGCCGGAGCCGGGGCGGTCCAGGCCGAGCACGCGGCGTACGGGGGAGTGCAGGCCGTCGGCGGCGACGAGGTGGCGCGCGGGCTCGCCGTCGACGAGCACGTGGTCGGCGCGGTTCTCGACCCCGCGCACGGTGCTCTCGAGCACGGGGACGCCGGCCGCGGCGACGCGCTCGGCGAGCGCGGCGTGCAGCACGGTCCGGCGTACGCCGCGGCCCGGTCCGGCGCCGAAACGGGCCTCGGCGCTGCGGGCCCCGTCGACGTAGCGGATGCCGTGCAGGTCGATGCCGGCCGGGTCGACACCCAGCTCGGCGAGCAGGGCGAGGGCGCCGGGCATCAGGCCCTCGCCGCAGGCCTTGTCGACCGGACCGCGGCGTGGCTCGAGGACGGCGACGTCGAGGCCGGCCCGGGCGGCGTGCAGGGCCACGGCCAGCCCGACCGGGCCGCCGCCGGCGACGAGGAGGTCACGCATCGGCGGGGGCCCGGTCGGGGGTGGGCAGCGTGGCCAGGGCGGCGTTCTCGCAGCGCAGCCGCACCGTCAGCAGGGCGGCGTTGGCGACGGTGAAGACCAGCGCGGTGACCCACGAGGCGTGCACGAGCGGGAGGGCGACGCCCTCGAGGACGACCGCCACGTAGTTCGGGTGCGAGAGGAACCGGTAGGGCCCGGAGGTCACCGGGGCCAGGTCGGGCACCACGATGACGCGGGTGTTCCAGCGACGGCCGAGCGTCGTGATGCACCACCAGCGCAGCGCCTGCGCGGCGACGACGACGGCCAGCATCGACCAGGCGAGCGCCGAGGGGACGTCGGGGCGACGGAGGAACGCCTCGAGGAGCATCGCGACCAGCAGCCCGGTGTGGAGCACGACCATCACCGGGTAGTGCCCCTGGCCGCTCTCGCGGCCGCCACGCTCGAGGCTCCAGGCGGCGTTGCGCTTCGAGACGACCAGCTCGGCGAGCCGTTCGAGCGCGACGAGGACGACGAGGACGGTGAACGCGGTCAGCGACGTCATGCGACCGCCTCGTCGTCGGGGTCGCCCCGCAGCAGCACCAGCTCGGAGCAGAACCCCGGACCCATCGCGAGCATCACGCCGTACGTCCCGGCGGCGGGCGGGCGCTCGCGCAGGGTGTCCTCGAGCACGTGCAGCACCGAGGCCGACGACAGGTTGCCGACCCGCGCCAGCGAGTCCCACGTCAGCTGCAGCGCCTCGCGGGGCAGCTCGAGCGCGGACTCGAGGGCCTCGATCACCTTGGGCCCGCCGGGGTGGCAGACCCACCAGCCGATGTCGGCGCGGGTGAGTCCGTGGTCGGCGAGGAAGCCGTCGACGTCGCCGCGGATGTAGCGACCGACGATCGCGGGCACCTCGGCGTCGAGCACGATGCGCAGCCCACCGCTGGTGACGTCGAAGCCCATCGTGCGCTCGGAGTCGGGGTAGAGGCGGCTGCGGGTGGCCAGCGTGCGGACCGCCGGGCGTACGCCGTCACGTGCGCCGCCCGCCGCGACGACCGCGCTCGCCCCGTCGCCGAACAACCCGCTGGCGACGAGGTTGGGCACGGAGACGTCGTCGCGCTGCACGGTCAGCGAGCAGAGCTCGACGGCCACGAGCACGCCGACCTCGCCCGGGTGGCCGAGCAGGTAGTCGTGCAGCCGGGCGGTGCCGGCCGCGCCCGCCACGCAGCCCAGCCCGACCAGGGGCACCCGCTTGACGTCGGGGCGCAGCCCCACGACCTGGGCGATGCGCGCCTCCAGGGTCGGGACGGCCAGCCCGGTCACGGTGGCGCAGACGATCAGGTCGACGTCGCTGGGGGTGAGGTCGGCGGCCTTGAGCGCGTCGGAGAGGGCGCGGGCGCCGAGCTCCACCGCGTGCTCGATGAAGGCGTCGTTGGCCTGGGTGAAGCTCTCCAGCCGGCCGTACTCCTCCAGGGGCAGGGCCAGGTGGCGGTGCGCGACGCCGGCGTTGCGGTGGAAGCGGCGCAGCACCTTCTCGTCGAGCCGGCCCTGCGCGATCACCTGCGCGAAGGTCTCGGTGATCTCGTCCTGCGGGTAGCGGTGCGCGGGCAGGGCGCTGCGGGCGGTGAGGATCTGCATGGTCGGCTCCGGTCAGCGGGTGGGTCGGGGTTCGGGGTCGGGTGCTTGGCGGGCGGGGTCCTGGCGGGCGGGGTCCCGGCGGGCGGGCAGGAGGTCACGGGCGAGCTCCCGGGCGAGGTGGCGCGAGAGTCGCGGTGTGATCCGACCTCCGCCCAGGCCGATCTCGACGAGGTCGTCGAAGACCCGTTGGTCGGCGTCGGCGGCGCGGATGCCGGCGGCCACGAAGCGCGGCTGCCGGGAGAGGGTGCCGGCGGCCCAGGTGTGGCGCAGGTGCGCGGCCAGCAGTCGGCGTACGGCGTGGCGGTAGCGGGCGCCGGCCTGCTCGGGACGGCCCGCGAGCACTGCCTCAGCGGCTGTGCGCCCGGCCAGGGCGCCGGTGGCGACGGCGTAGTAGATGCCCTCGCCGGTCATCGGGTTGACCAGGCCGGCGGCGTCGCCGACGAGCAGGCAGGCGCCGTCGGGCTGGTGCCAGCGCGCGCCCGAGAGCGGCAGGTGGTGGCCGCGCCAGTCGGTGGCCCCGTCGGTGCTGCCGGGCAGGAGCTCCTCGAGCTGGGCCAGCATGTCGGCGCGGGTGAGCGGCTGCTGGGCGACGCCGGGCCCGTCGACGAGCTCGCCGTAGCCGACGTTGGACAGCCCGTCGCCGCGGTCGAAGGCCCAGGCGTACGACGGTTGGCGGCGCGGTCCGTAGCGGATCACCTGCCGCCCACGGTTGCCTGCGGGGGTCGGGGCGTAGCCGCGCAGGGCCATGGCGCGGCGCGGCGGGGGGAGGCGGTGGGTCGCGGCCAGCGTGGCGCGGATCCGCGAGTGGGCGCCGTCCGCGCCGACGACGACGCGGGCGCCCGGGTCGGCGAGGTCGTCGAGCTCGGCGAGGTCGGTGACGCGCCGGCGCCGCAGGTCTGCGCCGGCGCGGACGGCGTGCTCGACCAGGCGCGCGTCGAGCACGGAGCGGGGGATGACGTGGACGTCGCGGTTCATCGCCCCGTCGACCGCGACGTCGCCGACCGCGAGCTCGAGGCGCCGCAGGGGCGCCCAACCGTCGACGACGTCATCCATCCCGAGCGTGGCGAGCACGTCGACGGCCTGGGCCGCGATGCCGTCACCGCAGCACTTGTCGCGGGGGAAGTCGGCCCGGTCGAGCAGCACGACCCGCAGCGAGGGGTCGACGCGCAGGGCGGCGACGGCCGCGACCGATCCCGCCGGGCCGGCGCCCACGATGACGACGTCGGCGGGGCGAGCGTCGCCGACACCCCCGTCGGTGCCGGACCCGCTCACCGGGCCACCGCCAGCAGAGCGACGTCGACCACCGCGATGGCGACCGCGGCGCGGAACGCCCGTCGTCCGTGCGTCGGTCACCGCGGCCACGCTCAGCGCCAGGACGGCGACGACCGCCGCCGTTCTGAGCGGCACGGAGAGGTCACCGACGCGGACGGCCAGGGACAGCGAGGCCACGGCGAGCAGCACGGCCGCCAGCACCCGCGAGCGCATCGCACCGAGCCGGTGGGGGAGTCCCCGGACTCCCGTGGCCTCGTCGTCCTCGAGGTCGGGCACGGCGTTGAGCAGGTGTGCCCCGACCCCGAGCAGCGCACCGCCGAGGACGACGACCGGGTCGGGGCCGGGGGCCGCGCCCGCGGCCCAGACCCCGAGCGGCAGGGCGCCGAACGCCACGGCGTACGGCAGGAAGGAGACGGGGGTGGCCTTCAGCCCGAGGTTGTAGGCCCAGCCCGCGGCGACCACGACGAGCAGCAGGACCCCGGCGAGGCCGAGCAGCAGGGAGGCGACGACCGTGACGCCCAGCGCCACCGCGCAGGCCGTACGGACCACCGCTGCGGCGAGCGTGCCGGAGGCGACAGGCTTGTCGGTGCGCCCGACCGCCCGGTCGCGGGCGGCGTCGAGCAGGTCGTTGGACCAGCCGATGCTCAGCTGGCCCGCACCGACCGCGAGGACCACCAGCAGACCCAGGGCAAGACCCACGTCGGCGGGTGCGCACAGGATCGCGGCCAACGCCGTGACCGCGAGAGCCGGGCCGGGGTGGGCTGCGGCGAGCAGGGAGCGTACGGCGTACGTGGTGCTCACCCCCTGCGAACGGCCTTCCGCCTCCTCGGCGGATCCGGGCCACCCTAGTCAGCCCCCCTTAACCCGACCGGGGGGCATGGGGCCCGTCGGGTGAGCGTCGCGGAACTATCGGCGCCGTCCGAACCGCCCAGGACTTCGGCGCGACGTCGGGCGGCCGATCACCCGCCGGCGTCGCCGCGGGGGAGCCCGACACGCTCCTCGAGGTCCGTGCCGAACCAGTGACCGGGGGTGACGGCGAGCTCACGCGACCTCCGTGAGAGGGCTCTCATCGCCGGCTCATGGAGGCCTCACGGCAGCAGGAGAACGTTGACTCGTCAACAAGGACACGACGAGAGGACATCTCATGAAGAAGGCACTACGTCTCAGCGCACTGGCGATCGCCGCCGCCACGACGACGGGGCTGATCGGGTTCACGGCCCCCGCCCTGGCCGACGGTGGGGACGTCTACAAGCGCGAGGACGACTCGGGTCGGATCGTCACGACGGTCGACTCCGACGATGACGACGACCTCGGCACCAACGCGAGGGACGACGCGTCCCGCGCAGACCGCGACACCGGCCGGGACACGAACACCCGGGGCACCCGCTCGGACGGGACGGGCGACAGCCGCTCACGCGCCGACAACACCAACAGCCGGGTGAGCGCCGTCTCCCGGGACCGCGACAAGAGCCGCGGGGACCGGACCCGGGACTGGACCCGCGACGGAGGCACGCTCACGCGTGACCGGTCCGCCAACCAGACCAACGACCGCTCGCGCAACGACACCCGTCGCTGACGGGACAAGGGGACACACTGATGACCACGACCGAGAGCAGCTGGGGATTCGAGCAGGGTGACGAGATCACCCGCGACCTCATCGCAGTGAAGCGGCTCGGGGGCGGCTCGGCCTACGAGGCCTACCTGGCCTTCGACGAGATCACCTACGGCCCGGTCGTGGTCAAGGTCGTGCGGCCCGACCAGGTGGACGACGCGACCTCGCTGCGCGGGCTCAGGCGCGAGGTAGAGGCGCTCGCGACCGTCAACCACCCGGTCGTGGTGCGTGGTCTGCGGCACGAGCTCGCGGGGGAGCGGCCGCACGTGGTGCTGGAGCAGATCGACGGGCCCCGCCTGTCGTCCCTGCTCCGGCGCCACGGTCGGCTCCCCGAGCAGCAGTACGTGCCCCTGGCCATCGAGGTGGCCGGGGCACTGCACTACCTGCGCCGGCTCGGGTGGACCCACCTGGACATCAAGCCGAGCAACATCATCATGGGCGCCCCGGCGCGGCTCATCGACCTCTCGGTGGCCCGCCCTGTGGCCGCGGCCGCGGCGTTGGACATCGAGATCGGGACGGACGCGTACATGGCACCGGAGCAGTGCCGGCCCGGCACGCGGGGCCTCCCCGGACCGGAGAGTGACGTCTGGGGCCTCGGCGCGACGCTCTTCCACGCGGTCGCCGGCTTCCGGCCGTTCGCGGAGGGTGACCACCGGTCCCGGGACCGCGAGGTCCGCTACCCGCAGCTCGTCGCCGGGCCGTTCGACCTCCCGGACGGGACCCCGCACGAGGTGCAGAAGATCGTGTACGCCGCCCTCGCGTCCGACCCTGCTGACCGCCCGCTGCCCCACGAGCTCGCCGACGCGCTGGAGCCGGTGCTCGCTCGGCAGCCCAAGGCCCGGTTCGCCGGGTTCAGCACCCGCTGATCAGGTGCCGAAGCGGTAGCCCATGCCGCGTACCGTCGTGATGGTGGACGCGCCGAACTTGCGGCGCAGGTAGCCGACGTAGACGTCGACGACGTTCGACCCGGGATCGAAGTCGAAGCCCCACACCTGGTCGAGCAGCTGCTCGCGCGAGAGCACCTGGCCGGCGTTCACCATCAGCACCTCCGCCAGTCGGAACTCGCGGGCGGACAGGTCGACCTCCCGGGCGCCGACCCTCGCGCGGCGGGTGCGCAGATCCAGGCTCACGCCGCCGGACTCGACCACGTCGCTCCGGGCGTCCCCGCCGGACGTGTGCTGGCGGAGACGCAGCTGGATCCGCGCGAGCAGCTCGGCGAAGCGGAACGGCTTGGCCATGTAGTCGTCGGCGCCGCCCTGAAGGGCGCTGACCGTGTCGGTGACCGAGTCCCGTGCGGTCAGCACGATCACCGGCAACCGGGAGCCTTGCGAGCGCAGCTGGTCCAACACCTCGAACCCGTCGAGGGAGGGCAGCCCGACATCGAGCACCATCAGGTCGAAGTCACCGGACAGGGCATGGTCGAGGCCCTCCCTGCCGTCACCCACCACGGTGGCGAGGTGTCCGGCGGCGCGCAGGCCCTTGGCGACGAACGAGGCGATCCGCTCCTCGTCCTCGACGATCAGGACTCGTGCCATCGCGGCGGCTCCTCGGCCTCGTCGTGGGTCTCGTCGTCGATCTGGTCGGCGGGTGCGGCGGTCGTACCGAGGGGGAGCAGCAGGCTGAGCTCGGCACCGTGCGGGGACGCGTCGGCCACCGTGACCACGCCGCCGTGGGCCTCAGCGATCGCCTGGACGATCGACAGGCCGAGGCCGAAGCCCTCGTCACCCTCCGGCACGGTGCTGCGGCCGAAGCGCTGGAAGATCTGCTCACGGTCCTCTGCCGGGACCCCGGGGCCGGAGTCACGCACCCAGAGTCGCGCGGTCCCGTCGGCGTGGGACGACCCCAGCACGATCTCGTCACCGGGCCCGGTGTGCTTGACCGCGTTGTCGCACAGCTGGAGCAGGGCCTGGGTCAGGCGCTGTCCGTCGACCAGGACGGTCACGTCGGCCTTCTCGTCGACGGACCAGCGCCGGTCGCCCAGTGCGCGCGCCTTGGCCAGCACGTCGAGGGTCAGGCCGGTCAGCCACACCGGGCGCAGGTCGAGGAAGTCGGGACGGTCGCTCTTGGCGAGCAGGACCAGGTCGCCGACCAGGCGCGCCATCCGGTCCACCTCGTCGAGCAGCAGCTCGCGCGTCTCGGCCACGTCCTGGGGGTTGCCCACGTCGAGCACCTCGAGGTGCCCTCGCAGCACGGTCAGGGGTGTCCTGAGCTCGTGGCCGGCGTCGTCCAGGAACTGCCGTTGCCCGACGAACGCCTCCTCGAGCCGGTCCAGCATCCCGTTGACGGTACCGGTCAGCGCCGTGATGTCGTCGTTGCCCGTCAGCGGGATGCGCCGGGCCAGGTCGGTCTCCCCGATCTCCTCGGCCGTGCTGCGCAGCACCCGCAACGGGGCGAGCAGCCGACCGGACTGCCAGAAGGCCACCGCGATGAGCAGGAGCATCGACAGCACCGCCACCGTCGCGTAGGTCCGCATCGTGTCCTGCAGCTCGGAGCGGCTCTCGTCGAGCTTGATCACGACGAGGAGGGCACCGCGGTCGGCGCCGCGGCGGACCGGCTGACTGGTGATCAACACCTCGCCGTCGGGGGTGTCCACCCGACTCGTCGCCCCTTCGGCGACGAGGTCGGAGGCGGTGGCGAGGAAGGTCGGGTCCTCGACGAGCGGGTCCCTCCGCGGTGAGTAGTTGACCACCCCGGTGCCGACCCAGCCGACCAGCAGCTCGTCGTCGTCGGGCACGTTGCGCATCATGAACAGCCGCAGGAGCGCGGTGACCGACTCGAACGCCTCGCCGGTCTCGGGGTCGACCCCTCCCTCGTTGAGGACGACGAACTCGTCGAGCTCCTGCTCAGCGGCGTCGACGCTCTGCTGCTCGAGCCGTTGGCTCTCGATCGTGTAGACCAGCAGGCCCGCCCCGGTCAGGGCCGTCGCGGCCAGTGCGGCCACGGTGGCGGTGATGCGGACCCGTACCGAGACCCCGGAGCGGCGGGGTCGGGCCGCGGGGGTCAGGGGCACGGGGTGCGGGCGTGCGGGGGTCGGTGGTGCGGGGGTCGGCCGTCCCGGGTCAATCCTCGTCGCCACCGTCGGCCGCTACCCGGTCGTCGTCGCGCTCAGTGCGGTCGTCCTCGTCGTCGACCTCGGCCGGCTCGGGCGTGACCACCTCGACGTCGTCGTCGTCCCCGCTGTCCCTGTCGTCCTCGGACCGGGTGGGGGGCGGCTCGGGCGACGGGGCGGGGGTCCGGGACGGTCTCGGAGACGGCTGCTCGGTGATCACGATCGGGTCCCGTGGCGCGGGCTCGTCCGCGGCGGACGCGACGAGGGAACCCGCGACGAAGGCAGCCATCGGCAGCACGAGCACCAGCGCGAGAAGGACCTTCCACACGCGAGGCAGACGGGAGCGTAGACCGGGCATGGGACCATCATCGCGCCCGACGGTGGGACACGGGTGAGAGGTTCATGAGAGGTCTCTCATGAAGTCGCGTCGGACCGGGTCCCGACGGCCGGGCCGCGCAGGGGCGCCGGACCGGAGCGGGCTCAGGTGAGCTGCTGGTCGAAGAAGCGGATCGTACGGTCCATCGCGGCGTCGAAGGCCGGGCCGAACGCGTGCGCGTCGTCGTACCACTCGAGCTGGGCGTCCACGCCGGCTCGCACCAAGCGCGCGCTGCGTCGCCGTGGCCCAGCGTGGCGGGCACGTGACGTCGAAGCGGCCGTGGACCAGGAGGACCGGCTCGGTGATGCGGTCGAAGTAGGGACGCGAGGAGTTGGCGAGCCAGAACGTCGGGTTCTGCTCCGGCAGGCCGTACCGGTCGGTGAGGGCGGAGTCCGTCGGGTCGCCGCGCTGGAACTGGTCGAAGTTCTCGCTCTCCAACGAGGAGACCGACGCCCACGGTGCGGCGGCCTGCACCAGGCCCGGTTCGGCGACCAGCGCCTTGAGGATCACCCCGCCGCCCATCGAACGACCGAACAGCGCGATCCGGTCGTCCGCGACCGGGACGTCCGTCGAGGTACGGAGCGCCTTGACGGCGTTGATCACGTCCGCGCTGTAGCCCAGCCGCATCCGCAGCTGGTAGTCGGGGTCGTCGTCGGACTCGGCGTGGTTGCGGTAGTCGACGTGCAGCGCGATGTACCCGCGAGAGGCCAGGTAGCCACGTTCGCGGGTCATGCCCTGGCCCCGCACGTAGATCGCCGGATCGATGTAGCCGTGCGCCAGCACGACGGCCGGGAACGGTCCGCGACCCTTCGGGCACGTTCAGCACCCCCGAGATCGTGTACGACTCCTCGCCTCGTGGAGTCGTGCTCCGGCTCCGGTAGGTGACGTCGTAGGAGGTGTACGCGGCCGTGTCCTCGCGGACGGTGCCCAGCCGTAGCCGGTCGCCGCGGTGGGTCTGCTCGCCCAGCCCGAGCACCGAGACCGGTGGGGCGGGGGGTGCGGCCTTCTTCCGATCGGGGCGCGGGCGGGCCTCCGACCGCGTCTCAGCCCGCTTCTGCGCAGCGGGGGACTCGGTGGTGGCCTCAGCGGAGGGAGCGCTGGAGACCGACGGCTCGACGGCCGGGTCGACCGAGCGGTCGTCGTTCGCCGCGCCGGTACAGGCGGACAGGAGCAGGCCCGTCACCACGGCGATCACCAGTGCGCGCATGGGTCCTCCCGGGAACCTCGTGGGCTGTGGTCAGGGTACGGAGACCGGGCAAGCGGGCGCGAGAGCTCGCCCGGCAACGGCCGTTCGGCCCTCGTCACCTGCCGTTCGTCGGCGTAGCGTCTGGTTGTGGCGACGATGACGATGAACAAGGCCATCCACTGCGCCGTACGACGAGACCTGCGGCGTTTCCTCGAGGCCACCGAGCACGTCGACGCCGGCGACGTCGCCCGGGCAGCGGCGCTCGGCCGGGCGTGGGACAACTTCGACGCGCAGCTGACCCACCACCACGAGGGTGAGCACGAGATCGCCTGGCCGGCCATGCTCGCCATCGGTGTCGACCGGGCGCAGATCGACACCTTCGACGCGGAGCACGAGGCGATGGCGGCGGCCCTCGGCGGCGTACGTGCCTCGATGGCCACCTTCCGAGCCACCGCGACGGCCGCCGACGCGGCCGCCGTCCACGCGGCCCTGGTCGAGCTCGATCGCGTGACCGAGACCCACCTGGCGAACGAGGAAGCCGTCTCGGAGCAGGTCATGCTCGACCATGCCGATCACCCGGCGATCAAGGAGATGGGCAGGAAGTTCGGGAAGGTCTCGCCCAGCGTGGGCGGCACGTTCTTCGCCTGGGTCCAGGACGGCGCCGACCCGGAGGCCCAAGCCGCCGTGGAGGCCTACGTCCCCAAGCCGGTGCTGACGATCGTCGGCGGTGTCTTCGGTCGTCGGTACCGACGTACGGTGGCGCCCGTGTGGCGGGTCTGACGCCGCCGGCGGGCGGAACAGGCCCCTGTCCGGGAACCCTCACCGGTCTGGTGCTGTGGGTCTGGCGGGCCACTCAAGGGGGTCGGGCATCTGAGGACGCGCTATACCGCGTCCACGGATGCCCAACCTCGTAACCAACGCCCTCACCGCGAGTCGTGTGCCTGACGACGACACCGGGGCCGTTGCCAGGCACACGACCCCGCACCGGGCCGCGCCGCGAGCCCATCCGTCACGGGCGGTAGGCGTCTCGACGGTGGACCATCCAGACGGCCTCGATGACGAGACGGCGTTCGAGGATCCGGTCGAGGACGCGGTACTCGCCTCGCCGTGCTGACCACAATGGCGCCAACGGTTCGCGTCAGGGCTTCCCGACGCGATGGGGGTCGGTGCGCAGCGGGCCAGCGAACAGCATCGCCGAGCGGACCTCGTGCAGCGGCGAGGTGAGCCCGGCGTCGAGGTCATCGAGTCGCTCTCCCAGGGCCTGCACCTCGTCGGCCCGACTGAGGACGTCGACGGTTTCAAGCAGGACGTCGTAGTCCTCAGCGCTGAGCACCACGACGGCCCGGTCCCCGTTGCGGGTGACCTCGAACCGCTCGTGGGTGGTCACCGCGGACTCCACGAGCTTGGACAGGTTCGCTCCGGCATCAGCCAACGAGAGCGTCGGCCTGTACAGAGTGCTGGCGCGACCACGGTTGCTTGGTGTCAGTTGGCGATCCCTGCACGGTCACGCTCCGATAAGGATCTCTCTGTGGGTCTGCACGGTGCCGACTCTGGTCGAAGTCAGCGCCGGTCGTCGGGCGTGGTGGTGGCTGCCGCCCAGCTGGTGAGCATCGGCAGGACCCGGGCGGTGGATGAGTCGGGTTCGACGGTGTAGACGACGAGGCGTTGGTCCGGGTCGTGCGCGCCGAGGACCGACTCGATCCCGAAGGCGAGCGGACCTGCGACGGGGTGGTCGATGTGCTTGGTCAGCGAGGTGCGGAAGGTGACCCGCTGGTCGTCCCACCACTGCCCGACCTGCGGATCGTCATCGCGCAGCTCGCGCACCAAGCCGGTGAGCATCCGGTCGTCGGGGCGGCGGCCCACCTCGTAGCGCAGCGCCCCGATGGCGGAGGCGGCGAAGTCGGCCCAGTTCGTGATCCGCTCGCGGGCAGCCGGTTCCAGGAACAGCCACCGTGAGAAGGACGCCCCGGGTTCTGCCGGCCAGCCGAGGACCTCGCGCAGCAGTGCGTTGGAGGCCAGGACCTCCGAGCGCCATCCCAGCAGCAGGCACGGGACGTGGTCGAGCTGCGCCATCAACCGGAGCATCCCCGGATCCGCGCGCGCGGCGAGCTCCGGCACGTCGCGTCGTCGTCGTGCGGCGGGCCCGGCCAGGTTGCGCAGGTGTGCGGACTCGACATCGTCGAGGAGCAACGCTCGTGACAGGGCCTCGGCGACGTCGTCGCTGAGGCTGTGCTGGCGCCCCTGCTCGAGGCGGCTGTAGTGGTCAGTGCTCAGCCCGATCAACGCCGCCAGCTCCTCCTTGCGCAGCCCCGGGACCCGGCGCGGGCCGGGCAGGGGCGTGATCCCGGCCTGTGCCGGGCTGAGGCCGTCGCGACGCGAGCGCAGGAACGCGCCGAGTGCGGAACGGCCGGATGCCATGTCCGCACTCTAGGAGGCGCGGAGCCGTACAGCCTGGGCATGGTGTGCCCCGGCATCGCTCGTCCTGGCATGCCGGCCGCGGACGGGGCACCGTAGGGCCACATGACCTCTTCCACCGAAGCACGAACCGTCCTCGTCACCGGCTCCACCAGCGGCATCGGCGCGGCCACCGCACGCAGGCTGGCCGCTGAGGGGTGGCAGGTCGTCGTCACGGGTCGCGACCGGCCCCGCGCCGACGCCGTCCTCGACGACATCACGTCCTCCGGCGGCCGGGCGGTGTTCGTCGCCTCCGACCTCACCGCCGCACCCGAGGAGCTGCGGGCCTTCGCCGTCAGGGCGATCGAGGTCGCCGGTGGTCGAATCGACGCCGTCGTGCACAACGCCGCCCTGTGCCCACCTGTGGACACCGTGTCGCTGAGCGACGCCGACCTCGAGGCCACCCTCGCGGTCAACGTTCGTGCCCCCCACGTGCTGAGCGCCGCCCTCGCGCCACCGATGCTCGAGCGCGGCACCGGCGCGATCGTGGTCATCGGGTCGTGGATGGCCCACGTCGGCCACGCGTTCGTGGGCCTGTACTCCGCGACGAAGGCCGCCGAGATCCAGCTGGCGCGTAGCTGGGCTGCGGAGTTCGGGCCCCGCGGCGTCCGTGTCAACACCGTCTCGCCCGGTGCCACCCGTACTCCGATCAACGCAGCCGACGACGACGTCATCGCGCAGATGACGGCTGGCACTCCCGCCGGGCGTCCCGGCACACCCGAGGAGATCGCCGCCGCCGTGGCGTGGGTGCTGTCCCCCGACGCGGCCTACCTGCACGGAGCCGAGCTCGCCGTCGACGGCGGGATCACCTCGACCCGGTGACCGATCGGCGCGTGGAGCGTGCCACCCAGGGATCGCCTGCGGGACGACCGTCGCGTTTCGCGCCGGCAGGCTGGTCGCCGCCGCAGTCGACGTACACCGTTCGGAGTGCGGGACGGGTCTGGCAGACCCATCGAGGGGGTCGGGCATCTGTGGACGCGCTCTGGGGCGTCGAGGGATGCCCAACCTCGTAACGGACCCGCGCACAGCGAGTCGTGTGCCTGACAACGACCCCGGGGCCGTTGCCAGGCACACGACCGCACCCGACCCCTCGACGGCTCGGTGACGTCATGCGATCCGGTCAGTCGTCAACTGTCGACAGTGATGACGTCCCGGCAGACCTCGAGTCGGCTCGTGAGAGATGGCTCAGCCCTGCTGGCGGGTCCGCCGAGCTGTGCCACGGTGGAGCGCCAGCTGTGCGCCGAGCAATGTCATCAGCCATCAGATCGCGCTTTCGCAGGTCAGACGGGGTAAGCGGACGGGCTGGCCTGTAGGCCGGGTTCTGTCCCGACGTACGTCTCCGCACGCCGGGGGCGACCATCCATCTACGGCTGCCGTTGCCGACAGCCTCCAGCGGTCTACCCGCGCACTCGGGCGAGCAGCCCTCGAACGTGCGCGCGTCGCCCCGGAGGGCGACTTCTTGACCTTGCTCCAGGTGGGGTTTGCCGAGCCGACCCGGTCGCCCGGGCCGCTGGTGGTCTCTTGCTCCACCGTTTCACCCTTACCGCCCCGGTGTCGGCCGTGGCCGATTCCGGGGAGGCGGTCTGTTCTCTGTGGCACTGTCCCGCAGGTTGCCCTGGGTGGGGGTTACCCACCACCTCGCCCTGTGGAGCCCGGACCTTCCTCGGGGCCGTGGATCGCTCCACGTCCACGCGGTCGCCCGGCCAGCCCGTCCGCCCGCTCAGCGTAGCGTGCTGAGGCGGTCGGCAGCCCGCCGTACGACCGAAGCTGGAACCTCGAGCAGCAATGAGTGGCACCTCGGCGGACAAAGAGTGGCACTTGGGCGGACAAAGAGTGGAACTTCGGCTGACAAAGGGTGGAACGTCGGCGGGTCAGGTGAGGCGGGTGAGCTCGACGGCGACGTCCATCTCCGCGGTGCCGGCGCCGGAGTAGATCCCCGACAGCGGGCGTACGTCGCCGTAGTCGCGGCCGGCGGCGAGGACGACGTAGCGGTCGTCGGGCTCGCGCAGCGAGGCGGGGTCGAGGCCCTGCCAGCCCTCGTCCCACCACTCGACCCACGCGTGGGACTCGCCGCGCACGGTGGTGCCGACCTCGGGCTCGAGGTCGGGGTGGTGGTAGCCGGAGACGTAGCGGGCGGGGATGCCCAGGCTGCGCAGACCGCCGAGGGCGAGGTGGGCCATGTCCTGGCAGACGCCGGCGCGCTGCGCCCAGGCGTCGGCGGCGGTGGAGTCGGTGTCGGTCGAGCCGGGGAGGTACTCCACCTCGTCGTTGACGAGCTCGCAGACCGCTCGTGCGGCGTCTCCCGGCCGGTCGGACTCGGCCCGGATCCGGTCGACGCGGCGGCGGAGGTCCTGCGGCGGTGCGACGGCGTCGGGCAGGGTGAGGTACTCGGTCCAGCGGTCGCGCACCTCGCGCACCGCGAGGCCCTCCCAGCTCGTGGTCGCCCCCGCCGGTGCGGCCCGGGCGACCTGGACGGTCGAGGTCGCGGTGACGGTCATCGTCTCGTGCGGGTCGAGCACCTCGAAGGCGGTCACGTGGGTGCCGAAGTAGTCGCGGTACTCCGAGACCCACGGCTTCGGTGAGATCTCGACCCGGCTGTGCACCACGATCTGGTCGGTCGTGGTCAACGGGGTCAGGCGCGCCTGGTTGTAGGAGGCCACGGCCTTGCCGTCGTAGCCGAAACCGGTGGTGTGGACGATCCGCAGCTGCATGTTCATGCGCGGGTCCTCTCTCGCGTGTCGGTCCAGGCCGTGGTCTCCGCGGCGAAGTAGCGCCGGGTGACGGCGTCGGTCGCGGTCGCGCACGTGCGCTGGAGCCGCTCCATCTCGGTGGGCAGGTCGATCATCACGTCGGAGAGCGAGCGGTACTCCAGCTCCGCCCGCATCCGGCCGAGCATCCGCTGGGCGTCGCTCTGGAAGCCGGCCCGCTGCCCGGAGGCCTCGAGGTTGGCCACGCACTGCTCGGCGCGGTTGAGCGCGAAGACCACCGAGCGGGGGAACAGCCGGTCCAGGAGCAGGAACTCCACGGCCGCACGCTCGGTCTCCATGCCGCGGTAGGTGCGCAGGAACGCCTCGTAGGCACCGCAGGCCCGCAGCGTGGTCGTCCACGGCGCGCCGTGCGCCTCGGAGACCGCCGCGGCCGCGACGAGACGCGAGGTCATGTCGGCCCGCTCGACGCAGCGCCCGAGCATCAGGAAGTGCCACCCCTCGTCGCGGGTCATGGTCGCGTCGGCCGTGCCGTTGATCAGCGCGGCACGCTCACGCACCCACCCGAAGACCCCCGGCGGGCGCATCCGCTGGAACTGGCCCGACCCCAGGGCCCGGTAGGTCGTGTTGATCGCCTCCCACAGCGGCACCGAGAGAGTCTCCCGGGCGCGTCGCGCGCTCTCGCGGGCGCTGGCCAGGGCCGAGGCGATGGAGAGCGGGGAGTCCAGGGAGTACGCCAGCCGGTCGAGGACCAGCGTCACGTCGGCACCCTCCACCTCGTCGTCCTCGTCCTCGTAGCCCATGACCAGCAGCAGCGAGCGGCAGGTGCTCTCCTCGTCGACGGTGGCGTCCTCGAGCATCAGCGCGGTCTGGATGTCGAGCATCCGGGCGGTGTCCTCCGCGCGCTCCACGTAGCGACCGATCCAGAACATCGACTCGGCGATCCGGCTCAGCACGTGACGCCTCCGTTCGTACGGCCCTGCTGTTGTTGCTGCTGCTGTTGCTGCTGATCGGCCCGGTCGGCGGGGTCGGGCTGGTGCTGCGGAGCCGGTCCGGCGACGGGCTCGGCCGGCTGGGGGACCTCGGCCTCCACGACCGGGTGCGGCTCGGGCTCCGGCTCGGGGTCCGGGCTCCGGTCCGGCTCCGGGGTCGCCTCGACGGGCTCCTCGACGGGCTCCTCGACGGGGTCATCGGGGTCGCGCGGGAGCGGCCCGGCCAGCACCCACGTGTCCTTCGAGCCCCCGCCGCGGGAGGAGTTCACGATCAGCTCGCCCTCGGCGAGCGCGACCCGGGTCAGCCCGCCCGGCAGCACCCACACCCGGTTGCCGTCGTTGACCGCGAACGGGCGCAGGTCGACGTGGCGGGGTCCGAGGCGGCCGTCGACGAACGTGGGGACGGTCGAGAGCTGCACGACCGGCTGCGCGATCCACGCGCGGGGGTCGGCGATCACCTTGGCCCGCAGCTCGTCGAGCTCGGCGGCGGTGGCCTTCGGACCGATCACGATGCCCTTGCCGCCGGAGCCGTCGACCGGCTTCAGGACCAGCTCGTCGAGGCGGTCGAGCACCTCCTCGCGGTGGTCGGCCTCGCCGCACCGCCAGGTGTCGACGTTGCGGATCGCCGGCTCCTCGTGGAGGTAGTAGCGCACCAGGTCGGGCATGTAGGTGTAGACGAGCTTGTCGTCGGCCACGCCGTTGCCGACCGCGTTGGCCAGCGTCACGTGGCCGGCGCGGGCGGCGTCGATCATCCCCGGGCAGCCGAGCACGGAGTCGGCCCGGAAGTGCACCGGGTCGAGGAACTCGTCGTCGACGCGGCGGTAGATCACGTGGACCGGCGCCAGGCCCTGGGTCGTGCGCATCATGACGCGACCGCGACGGCACTCCAGGTCGCGGCCCTCGACCAGCTCGATGCCCATGGTCCGCGCGAGCAGCGCGTGCTCGAAGTAGGCGCCGTTGTAGACCCCCGGGGTGAGCACGACGACGGTCGGGTCGGAGACACCCGCCGGCGCCGCGGCGCGCAGGGCCGCCAGCAGTCGCTGCGGGTAGCCCTGGACGGGGCGGATGCGGTGCTCGGCGACGGTCTCCGGCAGCGCCGTGGAGATCGCCCGTCGGTTCGTCATGACGTACGAGACGCCCGAGGGCACCCGCACGTTGTCCTCGAGCACGCGGAACTCGCCGGCGTTGTCGCGGATGAGGTCGATGCCCGAGACGTGGACCCGCACGCCGTTGGGGGAGCGCACCCCGGCCGCCTCGCGGTGGTAGTGGCTCGAGGTGGCGATCACCTCGCGCGGGATCACCCCGTCGTCGAAGACCTCGCCGGCGCCGTAGACGTCGGCGAGGAACAGCTCGAGGGTCTTCACCCGCTGCTGGACACCGAGGTCGACGGCGCTCCAGGCGTCGCGCTCGATCACGCGCGGGAGGATGTCGAGCGGGAAGGCCCGCTCCTCGCCCCCGATGTCGAAGGTGACGCCCTGGTCGAGGTAGGCCGCCTGCAGGGCCTCGACCCGGTCGGAGAGCTCGGGGGTGGTCATCGTCTGGAGCGAGGAGCGCAGGCGACGGTACGGCGGGCGCAGGGCCTCGCCGTCGAAC
Source organism: uncultured Actinomycetota bacterium (assembly GCA_963714475.1). Lineage (GTDB taxonomy): Bacteria > Actinomycetota > Actinomycetes > Propionibacteriales > Nocardioidaceae > Nocardioides. The sequence goes on along the minus strand of CAVQOP010000001.1, from coordinate 38,855 downwards.
ATCTCGTCGAAGGCCGGGCCACCGGACGCGTAGTCGTTGAACATCGCGTTCATGACGGCGACCCTACAAACGTCCGGGCCCGAGCGGCACCCGGGTCCGCGTGGCGGCGTCGCGGGTCTCGCGACCAGCGCGTGTACGTTCAGCGCCATGAGCCAGTTCTGGTACTGCCTGACCCACGACCGGGTGGAGGGGCGCGACGGCTGCCGCAACCAGGACCGGCTGGGACCCTACGACACCGAGGCCGAGGCGGCCCGGGCCCTGGAGTCGGCGCGCGAGCGCACCGAGGCGTGGGACAACGACCCCGACTGGAACGACGAGCCGCCGTCGGCCGGCGCTGACCCCCAGCGCCCGACCGACTGAGTCGGCGCCCCGCTCGCGACCGTGGCCCGGCGACGTACGACCCGCCCTCCCCGGCACCCCGACGCGCCCTCGCCGGCGCCGTTCATCGGGATGGGGACGATGGCGGCCGTGCTGTTCCTCGACGGCGCGGCCGTGCTGCTCGCGCCGATCTGGGTCGTGCTGGCGCTGCTGGGGGTGTGGGTGGTGCTCTTCGTGCTGTGCGCGCGGTGGTGGACCCCGCACCCCGAGCGCCTGCCCTGGGTGGCGGGTGCAGCCCTGGTGGTGTGGTTCGTCGTCGCGCTGGGCGGCGGCATCGCACTGGGGTGGGGTCCCGCGTCGGCCTGAGCCTCCCGGTCGTGTACAACGTGGGGACGGTGTGGTGCACGTCACACCGGTCTCGGACCTCCCGGAAGGCTCTGCCATGACGTCCTCGACCACCACGCGGACCACCACGCGGACCACCACGCGGCGCGCCCGGCGCCGGCTCGCGCTGACCTCGCTCCTCTCCGCGGCCGTCCTCTCGGTCTCGGTGCTCACGGCACCGCCCGGGGTGGCCGCTCCGCCCGGCCGCGGTGGCGGTCAGGACAAGACCGGGGTGCCCGACGACCAGCCCCTCCCGGGGTGGCGCATCGACAACCCGCCCCTCGCCCCGATCCAGTCCGGCGGCAGGTCCACCCGGGTCTTCCAGGGCACCGACTCCCACGCCGGCTACGTCGTGGAGGCACCCGCCGACTGGAACGGCGAGCTGATGCTGTGGGCCCACGGCTACCGCGGCGTCGGCCCGCGCCTCTACGTCGACCCGCCGCCGTACGGCCTGCGGCAGCGCGTGCTCGACCAGGGCTACGCCTGGGCGGCCTCGAGCTACGCCGGCAACGGCTACGACGTCGCCACCGGCGTGACGACGACCCACGACCTGGCCCGGCTGAGCGCCTCGCTGCTGGGCAAGCGCCCGCGACGCACCTACCTGGCCGGGGTCTCGATGGGCGGTCACGTCATCGGCCGCTCGCTCGAGGAGTACCCGAACTTCTACGACGGCGCCCTGCCGATGTGCGGCGTGCTCGGCGACCAGGAGCTCTTCGACTACTTCCTGGACTACAACCTCGCCGCGCAGGACCTCGCCGACCGACCGGCGTACCCGGCGCCGGGGGACTACCTCACCGATGCCGTCCCCGAGATCGAGCGGACCCTCGGACTGGTCGCGGTCGGCCCGCAGGACCCCTTCGCCCAGCCCACCGACGAGCTCGGCCAGCAGCTGCGTGCGATCACCATCGAGCGCAGCGGTGGGCCACGGCCGGGCGCCGGCGTCGGGTTCGCGATCTTCCAGGACTTCCTCTACACCCTGCTGACGCCCGACGACGGCGGGCGGCTCGCGTTCAACGCGGGCCGGCTGGCGCAGAACCTCGGCACGGTCTACGCCCCGACCACCCCGGTCGACGTCAACCCCACCATCACCCGGGTCGCCCCGGCCGACCCCGCCTCCCGCGGCACGCGTCGGCTGATCGACGTCCCGAGGATCGACGGGCGGCCCAAGGTGCCGGTGCTGACCCTGCACGGCCTCGGCGACCTGTTCGTGCCGTTCTCGATGGAGCAGGCCTACGCCCGCGACGTCGCCCGCAACAAGCAGTCCGGCCTGCTCGTCCAGCGCGCCGTCCGCTCGGTCGAGCACTGCGACTTCACCGACGGCGAGGTCGGCACGGCCTGGGACGACCTGACCACGTGGGTCGAGTCGCAGCGCGGCCCGGGCGGTCGCGGCAAGGGCCAGGGCAAGGGGCAGCAGGTCGCGCGCCCGGCGGGCGACGACGTGCTGACCCGCTCGGTGGTCGCCTCGCCGACCTACGGCTGCCGGTTCAGTGATCCGGCCCGGGGCAACGGGCTGAGCAGCCGGTTCCTGATCGCGCCCTGCCCGGGCGGAAGCTGAGCCCGACACGCCCGGCGGAGGTTCACCTCGTCGGCGCCGACGTCTAGCGTGACGGGCCACACATCAACTCGGAGGACGCGATGACACAGCAGGACACGGCCAGCAGCACGCCGGGTGCCGACCCCGGGTCGGACGGTTCCCAGACCGGGCGGGGCCGGTCACCGTTGATGGTGTGGGGCTCGCGCGCCGGGGGCCTGGCCCTGGCCGCCGTGGTCTACCTGCTGCTCGGCGGGGCCGACCTGTCGGCGGACGCCCGGGTCGTGGCCGCGATCGGCACCCTGATGGCGGTGTGGTGGGTCACGGAGGCGCTGCCGCTCTCGGCGACCGCGCTGATCCCGATCGTCGCGTTCCCGGCGCTGACCGCGCTCGACATCGACGACGCCACGGCGCCCTACGCCGACCCCATCGTGTTCCTGTTCCTGGGCGGCTTCCTGATCGCGATCGCGATGCAGAAGTGGGACCTGCACCGACGGATCGCGCTGCTGACGCTGCGCCGGGTCGGCACGGAGCCGCGACGGATCGTGCTGGGCATGATGATCGCGACGGCGTTCCTGTCGATGTGGGTCTCGAACACCGCGACCACCCTGATGATGCTGCCGATCGGGATCTCGGTGCTGGCGCTGGTCGTGGAGAACTCCAGCCACGGCAACGACGAGGGCGCCGACGAGACCGCGCGGGCCCTGCACGACGGGGCCAAGGTCAGCGACCTCGTCGAGGACCGCGACGTGCGGATCTTCGGGGTCGCGCTGCTCCTCTCCATCGCGTGGGCGGCCTCGATCGGCGGCCTCGGCACCCTGCTGGGCAGCCCGCCGAACGCCATCGTGGCCGGCTACATCTCCAGCGAGCTCGGCACCGAGGTCGGCTTCCTGCAGTGGATGCTGCTCGGCGTCCCGATCGTCGTGGTCTTCATCGCCCTCGCCTGGCTGATCATCACCCGGGTCGCGTTCCGGTTCCAGCTCGACGAGATCCCCGGCGGCGCCGCGCTGATCGACGACGAGATCTCGGCGCTCGGGCCGATGAGCCGCGGCGAGAAGATCGTCCTGGCCGTCTTCGCCGGAGCAGCGTTCTTCTGGATCGTGCCGGGCGTGCTCGCCAGCATCGGCGCCGTCGCCGACGTAGCCCCGTGGCTGGACTCCTTCGACGACACGGTGATCGCGCTGGCCGCCGGACTCGTGCTGTTCCTCGTGCCCGGCGACAAGCACGGCCGGATGACGCTGGAGTGGAAGGACGCCGAGGACGGCCTGCCCTGGGGCGTGCTGCTGCTCTTCGGCGGTGGCCTGAGCCTGGCCGCGGCGGTCGCGGCGTCCGGTCTCGACGTGTGGTTCGGCGAGCAGGTCGGCGGCCTCGGGGCCCTGCCGATCGTGGTGCTGCTGTTCTGTGTCGTGATCATCGTCCTGCTCCTGACCGAGGTCACCTCCAACACCGCTACCGCAGCGACCTTCATCCCCGTGCTCGGTGGCGTGGCCGTCGGGATCGGGGTCGACCCCACGACCCTGCTGATCCCGGCCGCGCTCGCCGCGACGTGCGCGTTCATGCTGCCCGTCGGCACGCCGCCCAACGCCATCGTCTTCGGGACCGGCACCGTCCGGATCGCCGAGATGGTGCGTGGCGGCGCCATCCTGAACGTCGTCGGCGCGGTGCTGATCACGCTCGCCACGGTGACGATCGGGCCGCTCGCCCTCGGACTCGTCATCTGAGCCGGACGGCAGCGGCCCGCGCGTCAGCGGCGAGCGGGGGTGACCCTGAGGAGCACGTCGTTGCCGCCACCGTTGTCGGTGCTCACGATCAGGGCTCCGCCGGGGACCTGGGTGACGGAGCGGAGCCGGCCGTGCTGCCTCATCGCCCTCGGCACCCGCATGCCCTGGAAGCGGCCGCGGGAGTCGTAGCGCTGGAACATCATCTGCTGGTCCTTGAGCACCGCCACGGCGAGGCGTCCTCGGTAGGCGCCCCACTGCCTGCCGCGGATCCAGTCGCCGCCCGACGGGGCCACCGTCGGGCTGCCCGAGCTCCAGCGCGCGCCGCGCTGCCGGCCCGGCAGCGAGAAGTCGGTCATCGGGGTGGACTCGTCGTAGCCGGGCACCGGGTTCCAGCCGTAGTCGCCGCCGCCGCGCAGCAGGTTGACCTCGTCGTCGCGCCCGGTGCCGTGCTCGACCGACCACACCGACCCGTCGGGTCGCTGACTGAGGCCCTGGACGTTGCGGTGGCCGTAGGTGAAGATGTAGCGCTTGGCGCGCTCGCGCGCCTTGCGGAACGGGTTGTTCGCCGACGGCGCCCCCGTGAGCGGGTCGAGGCGCAGGGTCTTGCCGTTCAGCGAGCCGAGGTCTTGGGGGTTGGTGCCGACCGCGGCATCGCCGGTGCCGACCATCAGCGCCCCACCCCGGGTCACCAGCAGCCGGCAGCCGCCGTGGCGCCCGGAGGTCGCCTGGATGCCCCGGAGCAGCACCTTCTGCTTGACCGCGCGGGTCGAGGTCGCGTCGAGCCTCCACGCCACCACGCGTACGTCGTGGCGCTCACCGCCGGCGAACCCGCCCTGGCAGGTGTAGAAGCGCCGGTTGTCGGCGAAGTCCTGGTCGGCGGCGAGCCCGAGCAGGCCCGTCTCGCCGGAGACCCAGACCTCGTCGCTGGGGAAGTCGAGCACGGTCTGGTCCGAGCCCCGGACCAGCACCAGCCGGGCCCGCTCACGCTCGGTCACCAGCAGGCCCTCGCCCGGCAGGTGCGCCACGGCCCAGGGATGGTCGAGGCCGGTGGCGCGGGTGGTGACCCTCAGCCGCGGAAGCGCCCGGCGCGCGGAGTCAGGCGTGGCCCTCGCCGCGCTCTCACCGCTCGCGGCCGAGGACGGCGGCGGCGGTGGGGCTACCGCGGCCGTGGCCGTGGTGGTGGCCGGGAGCAGGGAGGCGGTCAGGCTCAGCAGTGCCGTGGCGGCCAGGGGCGCGAGGGGGGAGCGCATGCCTCACGCTAACCCCGCGGCGACCGGACCGGAAGGTCAGAAGGTGTGCTCGGCGCCGGGGAAGGTGCCGGCCCGCACGTCGTCGGCGTAGGCCCGGGCACCCTCGAGCAGGACGCCGTGCAGGTCGGCGTACTGCTTGACGAAGCGGGCCATCCGTCCGGTGCGCAGGCCGAACGCGTCCTGCCAGACCAGCACCTGGCCGTCGCACCCGGCGCCGGCGCCGATGCCGATGGTGGGGATCGTGAGCTCCTCGGAGATCCGGGTCGCCGTCTCGCCCGGGACCATCTCCATCACCACCGCGAAGGCCCCCGCCGCCTCGACGGCCCGGGCGTCCTCGACGACCTTGTCGCCGCCGTCGCCCCGGCCCTGCACGCGGTAGCCGCCGAGCGTGTGCTCGGACTGCGGGGTGAAGCCGATGTGGGCCATCACGGGGACGCCCCCACGCACGAGGTGCTGGATCTGTCCGACCATCTCGACGCCGCCCTCGAGCTTGACGCAGTGCGCGCCGCCCTCCTTCATGAACCGCACCGCGGTCAGGTAGGCCTGCTCGGGCGAGGCCTGGTAGCTGCCGAAGGGCAGGTCACCGACGACGAGGGCGCGCCGCGCCGAGCGGGAGACGGCCCGGGTCAGCGGGAGCAGCTCGTCGACCGTCACCGGCAACGACGTCTCGTTGCCGTAGACGTTGTTGCTGGCGCTGTCGCCGACGAGGAGCACGTCGATGCCGGCCTCGTCGAAGGTCGCGGCGGTGTACATGTCGTAGGCGGTGAGCATCGTGAAGCGCTCGCCGCGCTCCTTCATCTCACGCAGGTGGTGGGTGCGCACCCTCTTCGGCGCTCCGGCGGCGGGCGTCGCAGGTCCGCCGCCGTACGGCGCGGTCTCCTCGGGGGTGCTCACCCGGGTCAGGCTAGTGGGGGACGGCGCCACGTCGGCGGGCCCCCCGCACCGGGGATGGCCCATCGTGGACACGAGTGGTTATGTGTGCGGTGACACGCGTCACACCGATGTGCACGGTCAACGACTGCTTCGTCACGAAGCACGGGAGGACAACCATGAGTGGGAACCGCATCGTCGTCTACAAGGGTCCGGGCGAGGTCGCCATCGAGTCGATCGACTATCCCAAGCTCGAGATCCCGAGCGAGGTCGCGACGGGCAAGGGCATCAAGCAGAAGGCGCCCCACGCCGTCATCCTCAAGCTCGTCACCACCAACATCTGCGGCTCCGACCAGCACATGGTCCGCGGCCGGACCACCGCCCCGGTCGGCCAGACCCTCGGTCACGAGATCACCGGCGAGGTCGTCGAGTGCGGCGAGGACGTGCTCTTCGTCAAGGAGGGCGACATCTGCTCGGTCCCGTTCAACATCGCCTGCGGACGGTGCCGGATGTGCAACGAGGGCAAGACCGGCATCTGCCTCAACGTCAACCCCGCCCGCGCCGGCGCGGCGTACGGCTATGTCGACATGGGTGGCTGGGAGGGCGGCCAGGCCGAGTACGTGATGATCCCCTTCGCCGACTTCAACCTGCTGAAGTTCCCCGACCGGGACGCGGCGCTGGAGAAGATCCTCGACCTGACGATGCTCTCCGACATCTTCCCGACCGGCTACCACGGCGCCTACACCGCCGGTGTCACCACGGGATCGACCGTGTACGTCGCCGGGGCCGGCCCGGTGGGTCTCGCCGCGGCGTACTCCGCGCAGCTGCTCGGCGCCTCCGCGGTCATCGTGGGCGACATGAACGCCGACCGGCTCGCGCAGGCGGCCAGCTTCGGCTGCGAGACCGCCGACCTGAGCAAGGGCGACGACCTCGCCGACATCATCGCCCAGATCCTCGGTGAGCCCGAGGTCGACGCCGCCGTCGACGCGGTGGGCTTCGAGGCCCGTGGCCACGGGGAGGGTGCGGCCGAGGCGCCCGCGACCGTGCTCAACGACATCATGACCGTCTCCCGAGCCGGCGCCTCGCTCGGCATCCCCGGTCTCTACGTCACCGGCGACCCCGGTGCCGTCGACGATGCCGCCAAGGAGGGCCAGATCGGGGTCAAGCTCGGTCTCGGCTGGGCCAAGTCGCACGCCTTCGTCACCGGTCAGTGCCCGGTCAAGCAGTACAACCGCAAGCTGATGAACATGATCCTGGCCGACCGCGCGCACATCGCGAAGGCGGTCAACGCGACCACGATCAGCCTCGACGACGCCCCGCGCGGCTACCAGGAGTTCGACGCCGGCTCCGCGAAGAAGTACGTCATCGACCCGCACAGCATGGTGGCCTGAGCCGACCGCACCACCGCAGGACCGGCTCCCCTCCTCGCGGGGGTCGTCGACCGGGTCAGCTCCCGGCGGCGGCCCCCGCGGCTGCGTCCGCGGCCGCCTCGAGGTCGGCCACGACGATGCGGCGCATCCCGAGCATCGACTGCGTCGCGGCCCCGGCCCGCGCCGGGTCGGGGTCGCCGAGCAGCTCGAAGAGGCGCTGCGGCAGGACCTGCCAGGAGAAGCCGAACCGGTCCTTGAGCCACCCGCACTGCGACTCCTCGCCCCCCGCGACCAGCGTGTGCCAGTAGTAGTCGGCCTCGGACTGGTCGGCGCAGGCGATCGACAACGACACGGTCTCGGTGAAGCCCGCATGCATCGGGCCGCCGTTGATCCCGCGGAAGGCCAGGCCGTCGAGGACCCAGTCACCGGTGAAGACGCGTCCGTCGCCTCCGCGGTTCAGTGACATCGAGGAGCGGGGGAAGACCGAGGTCCAGAAGGTCACCGCTTCCTCGAGGTCGTCGTCGAACCACAGGCACGGGGTCAACGAGGTCGAGACGATGCTCGCGGTAGCTGCGGGGTCGGTCATCGGTGCTCCTGGGTCGTGGGTCGTGGGTCCACAGGCTCTGACCGGGGCCACGACCCGGATTCATCGGCGCACGCCGGTCGCGACCGGGCGCGACCCTAGACTCCGGGCGTGGACTTCTTCTCCGCCTACGCCCAGGGCTTCGCGCGGGTCGCGGCCTGCACCCTGCCCGTGGCCGTGGCGGACCCGGCCACCAACGCCACGCGCGTCCTCGAGCAGGCCCGTGCGGCCCACGACGACGGCGTCGCGGTCGCGGTGTTCCCCGAGCTGGGCCTGTCCGGCTACGCGATCGACGACCTGCTGCTCCAGGACACCCTGCTCGAGGCCGTCGAGGACGCCCTCGACACGGTCCTCGCCGGATCGCGCGACCTGCTGCCCGTCCTCGTCGTGGGTGCGCCGCTGGTCTCGGGCAACCGGGTGCTCAACTGCGCGGTGGTGATCCACCGCGGCGAGGTGCTCGGCGTCGCCCCGAAGTCCTACCTGCCGACCTACCGTGAGTTCTACGAGCGGCGCCACTTCGCCCCGGGCGACGACCGCCGCGGCGGTGAGGTCCGCGTCGCCGGCCGCACCGTGCCCTGCGGCCCGGACCTGCTCTTCGAGGTCGCCGACGTGCCGGGCCTCGTGCTGCACGTCGAGGTCTGCGAGGACATGTGGGTGCCCGTGCCGCCCTCGGCGGAGGCCGCGCTGGCCGGCGCCACGGTCCTGGTCAACCTCTCCAGCAGCCCGATCACGATCGCACGGGCCGAGGACCGTCGGCTGCTGGTGCGCAGCGCCAGCGCGCGCTGCCTGGCCGCCTACGTCTACGCCGCAGCCGGTCAGGGCGAGTCGACCACGGACCTGTCCTGGGACGGCCAGTGCCTGGTCTACGAGGCGGGGGACCTGCTCGCCGAGGGCGAGCGCTTCCCCGACGGGCCACGCCGTGCCGTCGCCGACGTCGACCTCGACCGGTTGCGCCAGGAGCGGCTGCGCCAGGGCACCTTCGACGACAACCGTCGTACGCACGCCGCGCGCGCCGGCGCCTTCCGCACCGTCACCCTGACCCTGGACCCGCCCGGCGGCGACCTCGGGCTGCGTCGCAAGGTCGACCGGTTCCCGTTCGTGCCCGACGACGCCGCCCGGCTCGCCCAGGACTGCTACGAGGCCTACGAGATCCAGGTCCAGGGCCTCCAGCAGCGGATGACCGCCATCGGCTCGCCCAAGGCGGTGATCGGCGTCAGCGGTGGCCTGGACTCCACCCACGCCCTGATCGTGGCCGTGCGCGCCATGGACCGTCTCGGGCGACCACGCTCCGACGTCCACGCCTTCACCATGCCCGGCTTCGCGACCAGCGAGGAGACCCGCTCCTACGCCACGCGCCTCGCGCGCTCGCTGGGCGTGACGTTCGAGGAGATCGACATCCGTCCGGCCGCGCGGCAGATGCTCGCCGACCTCGACCACCCCGCCGGGGACGGCGAGGCGGTCTACGACGTCACGTTCGAGAACGTCCAGGCCGGGCTGCGCTACGACTACCTGTTCCGGCTGGCCAACCACCGCGGCGGCATCGTCGTGGGCACCGGCGACCTCTCCGAGCTCGCGCTCGGCTGGTGCACCTACGGCATCGGTGACCAGATGTCGCACTACAACGTCAACGCCGGCGTGCCCAAGACCCTCATCCAGCACCTCATCCGCTGGGTCGCCGACGCCGGGGAGCTCGACGAGGAGTCCGGGGCGCTGCTGCGCGAGATCGTCGAGCAGGAGATCTCACCCGAGCTGGTGCCCGCCGCCGAGGGCGAGCGGCCGCAGTCGACCGAGGACGCGATCGGTCCGTACGCCCTCCAGGACTTCACCCTCCACCACGTCGTACGCCGCGGCGCTCGGCCGAGCCGCATCGCCTTCCTGGCCTGGCACGCCTGGCACGACGCGGAGGCGGGGCAGTGGCCCGCCGGGATGCCCGAGCACCGCCGCGTCGCCTACGACCTGGCGACCGTGCGGCACTGGCTCGAGCTGTTCGTGCGCCGGTTCTTCGCCAGCCAGTTCAAGCGCTCCGCGCTGCCCAACGGGCCCAAGGTCAGTCCCGGCGGCACGATGTCGCCACGGGGGGACTGGCGGATGCCCTCGGACGCCTCGCCGGCCGCCTGGCTGGCCGAGATCGACGCGCGGGTCCCGACGACCGAGCCGACCTCCACCCCCTGATGGGCGCACCGATCAGCGCCGCCACCCCCGCGCCCGCCCCCGCCCCCCGCGTCCTGGTCGTCCAGCACGAGGACGACGCCCCCGCCGCGTGGTTCGGCACCTGGCTCGTCGAGGCCGGGGCCGAGCTCGACGTCCGCCGCCCCTACCTCGGCGACCCGCTGCCCGACGACCTGGGCGACCACGACGCCCTGCTGGTGCTGGGCGGCGAGATGGGGGCCACCGACGACGACGTCTGGTGGATCCCGCTCACCCGCGCGCTGGTCGGGGTCGCCGCGGCGACCCGGACGCCGACGCTGGGGATCTGCCTGGGCCACCAGCTGTGCGCGGTGGCGCTCGGCGGGTCGATCCACCGCAACCCGGCGGGCCAGCAGCTCGGCGTGCTCGACGTGGGCTGGGTCCCCGGTGCGGACGCCGACCCGCTGCTCGGTCCCGCGGCCGACGCCCGGATCGCGGTGCACTGGAACGACGACGTCGTCGACGCCCTGCCGCCGGGGGCGACCCGGCTGGCGACCGCGCCCGGCGGTGAGGTCCAGGCGGCCCGCCTCGCCGAGACCGTGTGGGGGGTCCAGGTCCACCCCGAGGTCGACGAGCTCATCGTGACCGACTGGGCGCCCGGCTCGCGGGCCGTGCACGGTGACGCCGCCGTGGACGCCGCGCTGGCGCGCATCGCCTCCGACCGCGACGAGCTGCACCGCTCGTGGCGCCCCGTCGCCGGTGCCCTGGTGGCGATGGCGCGCGCACCTCGCGCCGGTCGACCCCCCGCGGTGCCCTAGGCTCGCCGCCATGGGAAAGCAGGAGGACTTCGTGCTGCGTGCGCTCGAGGAGCGCGACGTCCGCTTCGTGCGGTTGTGGTTCTCCGACGTGCTGGGCTCGTTGAAGTCCGTCGCCGTCGCACCGGCCGAGCTCGAGGCCGCCTTCGACGAGGGCATCGGGTTCGACGGCTCGGCGATCGAGGGCTTCGCCCGGGTCTACGAGGCCGACATGCTGGCCAAGCCGGACCCGTCGACCTTCCAGATCCTGCCGTGGCGCGACGAGGGGCCGTCGACCTCGCGGATGTTCTGCGACATCGTCATGCCCGACGGCTCGCCGTCCTACGCCGACCCGCGCAACGTGCTGAAGCGGATGCTCTCGCGGGCCTCGGACCTGGGGTTCACCTTCTACACCCACCCCGAGATCGAGTTCTACCTGTTCAAGGACGCACCCGAGCCGGGGGCGGAGCCGGTCCCGGTCGACCGCAGCGGCTACTTCGACCACACCGCGCAGTCGATGGGCGCCGACTTCCGTCGCGAGGCGATCACCAACCTCGAGCGGATGGGCATCTCGGTCGAGTTCAGCCACCACGAGCACGGCCCGGGCCAGCAGGAGATCGACCTGCGCTACGCCGACGCGCTGACCACCGCCGACAACGTGATGACCTTCCGCACGGTGGTCCGCGAGGTCGCGCTCAGCCAGGGCATCTACGCGACGTTCATGCCCAAGCCCTTCACCACGCACCCCGGCTCGGGGATGCACACCCACCTCTCGCTCTTCGAGGGCGACCAGAACGCCTTCTACGAGGCCGGTGCGGAGTACCAGCTCTCCCGCACCGGGCGGCAGTTCATCGCCGGCATCCTGCGCCACGCCCCCGAGCTGAGCATCGTGACCAACCAGTGGGTCAACTCCTACAAGCGGATGATGTTCGGCACCGAGGCGCCCTCCTACATCTGCTGGGGTCACAACAACCGTTCCGCCATGGTGCGGGTGCCGATGTACAAGCCGCTCAAGGGCCAGTCGACGCGCGTCGAGCTGCGCACCATCGACCCGGCCTGCAACCCCTACCTCGCCTACACCGTGGTGCTCGCCGCCGGGCTGAAGGGCATCGCGGAGGACTACGAGCTGCCCCGCGAGGCCGAGGACGACGTCTGGACGCTCTCGGACCGTGAGCGCCAGAGCCTGGGCATCGACCCGCTGCCGGAGAGCCTCAAGGAGGCCCTGGCCATCGCCGAGGACTCCGAGCTGCTGGCCGACGCCCTGGGCGAGCACGTCTTCGACTTCGTGCTGCGCAACAAGCGGGCGGAGTGGGCCGACTACCGGGGTCAGGTCTCCTCCTACGAGCGCGACGCGATGCTGCCGGTCATCTAGGGCCCTCGTGAGCACGTCCGGAGCTCGCTCGGCCACCGCCCTGGCCCGTCTGGGGTTCGCCGACCTGACCCGCGCCCGCGAGGACCTCGCGGCCCTCGAGCGCTTCGGACCACCCCCGCCCGACGCGCTGCTGGCCATCCTGGGTCGCACCGCCGACCCCGACGCCGCCGTCGCCGTCGTTCGTGCGGCTGCTCGAGGCCGCCGAGGAGGACCGCGAGGGCGAGGGACGGGCCCTGCACGCCGAGGTCGTCGACGACGAGGGCACCGCGATGCGGCTGCTCGGGGTGCTGGGGGCCAGCGCGGCCCTCGGCGAGCACCTGATCCGGCACCCCGAGCACTGGCGCGAGCTGTGCGACCCGACGCTGGGCTCGACGCGCCCGGCGGCGTACGCCGTGCGGGCCGGCCTGCTGCGCTCGGTCGGGGCGGACCCCGACGCCGACCTGCCGGTCGCGCTGCGCGAGGGGACCCTGACCCACGACGCGCAGGCCGTCGACGCCCTGCGGGTCGAGTACCGCCGCGTGCTGCTGCGCCTGGCGGCGCGCGACCTGGCCCACGACCTCGCCGTCGACGACGCCGCGGCCGAGCTCGCCGAGCTCGCCGCGGGCACCCTCGACGCGGCGCTGGCCGTGGCCCGCGCCCGGGTCGGGGACCTGCACGACCAGGTCCGCCTGGCGGTGGTCGCGATGGGCAAGTGCGGCGGCCACGAGCTGAACTACGTCTCCGACGTCGACGTGGTCTTCGTCCACGAGCCGGCCGAGGGCGTCTCGGAGACGGTCGCGGTGCGAGCCGCCACCCAGCTGGCCAGCCAGCTGATGCGGGTCTGCTCGGAGCAGACCGCCGAGGGCACGATCTGGCCGGTCGACGCCAACCTGCGACCCGAGGGCAAGGCCGGCCCCCTCACCCGCACGCTGGCCAGCCACCTCGGCTACTACGAGCGGTGGGCGAAGGCCTGGGAGTACCAGGCGCTGCTCAAGGCCCGCCCGGTGGCCGGCGACCTCGCGCTCGGCGAGGCCTACGCCGAGATGGTCGCGCCGTTCGTGTGGTCCGCCGCGGACCGCGAGGGCTTCGTGGAGCAGGCGCGTGCGATGCGCCGACGCGTCGTCGAGCACATCCCGGCGCGTGACGCCGACCGCCAGCTCAAGCTCGGCTCCGGGGGCCTGCGCGACGTCGAGTTCGCCGTGCAGCTGCTGCAGCTCGTGCACGGACGCTCCGACCCGCGGCTGCGGACCGCGACGACGCTGTCGGCCCTGGCGGTCCTGACCGAGCTCGGCTACGTCGGTCGCGAGGACGGCGACGCCCTGCACCGCGCCTACGCGTTCCTGCGCACCCTCGAGCACCGCATCCAGCTGCACCAGCTGCGCCGCACCCACGTCGTGCCCACGGGCGAGGCCGCGCTGCGTCGGCTGGGCCGGGCGATGGGCTACCACGCCGACCCGGTCGCCTCGCTCGAGCGGGCGTGGGCCGAGCACCGGCGTGAGGTGCGCCGGCTGCACCAGAAGCTCTTCTACCGCCCGCTGCTCACCGCGGTCGCCAAGGTGCCGGGCGCGGGGGTGGCGCTGTCCTCCGCGGCCGCCCGCGATCGTCTGGTCGCCCTCGGCTACGACGACCCCGACGCCGCCCTGCGGACCCTGGAGTCGCTCACCGCCGGCGTCAGCCGCACGGCGGCGATCCGACGGACCCTGCTGCCGGTGATGCTGGAGTGGTTCGCCTCCGGACCCGACGCCGACGCCGGGCTGTTCCGCTTCCGTCGGATCAGCGAGGCGCTGCGCGACTCCCCGTGGTACCTCGCGACGCTGCGCGACGAGGGCGAGGTCGCCGAGCGGCTCGCGCACGTGCTGTCGACCTCGCGCTACGCCACCGAGCTCCTCGAGCACGAGCCCCGGGGGGTGCGGATGCTCCTCGAGGACCTGGCCCCCCGCTCCGCGGAGGAGGTCGCCGAGGAGATGCACGCCACCGCCTCGCGGCAGGACTCCCTGGAGCGCGCGGTGCGCGCCATCCGTGCCGTACGGCGCCGGGAGCTGTTCCGCATCGCCAGCGGCGACCTGCTCGGTCTCAGCGACGTCGCCCTCGTCGGCCGGGGGCTCTCGCGGCTGACCGACGCCACCCTCGAGGCCACGGTGCGCGTCGTCGTCGCCGCGGTGTGCGAGCGCCGGGGCCTCGCGGAGGCGCCGGCACGCCTCGCCATCGTCGCGATGGGCCGCTACGGAGGCTTCGAGCTCTCCTACGGCAGCGACGCGGACGTGCTCTTCGTCCACGAGGCCGTCGACGGCCAGGACCCGGGAGCGGCGGCCACCTTCGCGCAGGCCGTCGTCCACGACCTCCGGCGCACGCTGTCGGCCCCCGGCGCCGACCTGCCGCTGGTGGTCGACGCCGACCTGCGGCCCGAGGGCAAGAACGGGGCGCTCACGCGCACCCTGGACTCCTACGCGGCCTACTACCGGCGCTGGTCGAGCACCTGGGAGGCCCAGGCCCTCCTGCGCGCCGACCCCGTCGTGGGTGACGCGGGCCTGCGGGAGCGGTTCGCGGACCTGATCGACGAGGTGCGCTACCCCGCGGCCGGTCTGGACCGCGACGGCGTGGTCGAGGTGCGTCGCATCAAGGCCCGCATCGACGACGAGCGGCTGCCGCGCGGTGCCGACCCCCAGCTGCACCTCAAGCTCGGCCGCGGGGGACTGGCCGACATCGAGTGGACCGCGCAGCTGCTCCAGATGCGTCACGCGGGGGCCGTGCCCTCGCTGCGCACCCCCCAGACCCTGGCGGCGCTGGACGCCGCGGCCGACGCCGGGCTGATCGAGGCCGCGGAGGCCAGGCTGCTGGTCGACGGCTGGCGCCTGGCGAGCCGGTTGCGCAACGCGGTCACGCTGGTGCGGGGCCGCCCGGGCGACGAGATCCCGCGCGACCTGCGCGAGCGCGCCGCGGTCGCCGCGATCCTGGGCTACCCGCCGGGATCGACCGACCTGATGCTCAACGACTACCTGCGCGCGGCACGTCGTACGCGCGGGGTGGTCGACCGGGTGTTCTGGACCTGATCCGGCGCGAATCCCTACGCACCGACCCGCTGCGCAGGCTAGGTTGGCGGGCGTGGAGCACGCAGGCACGGCGTCGCAGAAACCCCCGGGCTCGACCATCCGGGTGTTCCTGCTCGACGACCACGAGATCGTCCGGCGCGGCGTCAAGGACCTGCTCGAGGGCGAGCCCGACATCGAGGTCGTCGGCGAGTCCGGGACCGTCGCGGACGCCGTCGAGGCCATCTCGCGGATCCTGCCCGACGTGGCCGTGCTCGACGGACGCCTGCCCGACGGCTCCGGCATCGACGTGTGCCGTGAGGTCCGCTCCCGCCACCCGGAGATCGCCACGCTGATCCTGACCTCCTTCGACGACGACGAGGCGCTCTTCGCCGCGATCATGGCCGGGGCCTCCGGCTACGTGCTCAAGCAGGTGCGGGGCAACGAGCTGATCACCACGCTGCGCCGCGTGGCCGCCGGTCAGTCGACGCTCGACCCCGCGGTGACCAGCGCGGTGCTGGAGCGGTTGCGCACCGGCGCCCAGCGCTCCACGGCGATGGAGCAGCTCACCGCGCAGGAGCAGCGGATCCTCGCCCTGATCGGCGAGGGCATGACCAACCGGCAGATCGCGGCCTCGGTCTTCCTGGCCGAGAAGACCGTGAAGAACTACGTCTCCTCGCTGCTGGCCAAGCTCGGGCTGAGCTCGCGCACCCAGGCGGCGATCTACTCGACCCGGAACCCGTCGTGAGGTGGGCGACCCGGGCGTGCGGAGACCCCGACCGCTGAGGCCGAGCCTCAGCCGAAGGGCAGCGTCTCCGGGATCAGGCTGACCGCGCGGGCCCGCGCCGCGGTCAGGCCCCGGCGGTGGTGGGCCCGGCAGAGCACCTCGTAGGCCACCACCGGCTCCGGCCCGGCCGTGCGCTGGTGCTCCACGTCGCCGACCACGACGACCTCGCCGTCGAGGACCATCTCGCCGTCCTCGGTGCGCGCGTTGTGGGTGGCCCGGCGCCCGCACCAGCACAGCGCCTCCACCTGGAGCACGTGCATGCGGTCCGCGAGCTCGACGAGCCGGGCGCTGCCGGGGAAGAGCACGGTGCGGAAGTCGGTGAGGATGCCGAAGGTGAACACGTCGAGCTGCAGCTCGTCGACGACCTTCGCGAGCTGGTCGATCTGCGCGGCGGCGTAGAACTGGACCTCGTCGCAGATCAGGTAGTCCAGCCGGCCGCCCCGGGTCAGGGTGTCCACGGCGTGGCGCCAGAAGTCGAAGCCGGGGCCGACCTCGACGGCCTCGTGGGTCAGCCCGAGGCGGCTCGACAGGGTCGCCTCGCCGGCCCGGTCGTGGGCGGTGAAGATCTGCCCCACCCGGCCACGGGCGCGGTGGTTGTGGTTGGTCTGGAGCGCCAGGGTGCTCTTGCCGGAGTCCATGGTGCCGGTGAAGAAGTGCAGCTCGGCCACCGCTGGATCTTGTCACCTCCTGAGACGATGCCTCGGTGCAGGCCCCGAGCTCCTCCCCGGTCCCGTCCCCGCTGATCGACGTCGCCGAGCTCGCGCGGACGATCACGGAGGTCACGCTGCTCGACGTCCGCTACCGGCTGGGCGGTCCGCACGGCGCCCGCGCGTACACCGCCGGCCACCTGCCCGGTGCGGCCTACGTCGACCTCGACACCGACCTCGCCGGCCCACCCGTCAGCGGTGGGCGGGGTGGTCGGCACCCGCTGCCGACCGCGGAGGCGTTCGCGACCTCGATGCGGGCCGTCGGCGTGCGCACGGGCCGCCCGGTGGTGGTCTACGACGACTGGGCCGGCCGTGCGGCCGCACGGGCCTGGTGGCTGCTGCGCCACGCCGGCCACGACGACGTACGGGTCCTGGACGGCGGGTGGGCGGCGTGGCTCGAGGCCGGCGGCGAGGTCGAGACGACCGCGACCGCCGAGCGGCCCGGCGGGGGAGACCTCGTGGTCGACTTCGCCACGATGCCGGTCGTCGACGCCGATCACGTGCTCGACGTGGACGTCCTCGTCGACGCACGGGCGCCGGAGCGCTACCGCGGCGAGCACGAGCCGGTGGACCCGGTCGCCGGGCACGTGCCGGGCGCGGTCAACGTGCCGACCGGCGACAACCTCGGCGACGACGGCCGGATGCTCGACCCCGTGTCCCTCCGGGAGCGGTACGCCGCCGTCGGTGTCGCGTCGGTGTCGGTGGGGGCGACGCGGGCCGCACGGTGGCGGCGTACTGCGGGTCGGGCGTGACCGCGTGCCACGACGTGCTGGCCCTCGAGGTCGCAGGCGTGCGGGCCGCGCTCTACCCCGGCAGCTGGAGCGACTGGGTGAGCGACCCGGACCGGCCGGTCGAGCGCTGAGCGGCCGGTCGGCTCACCAGTGGACGCCGCGGAAGACCCGGGCGAGCATGATCTGCTCGGACTCCCGCGACCCCGTGCCGTCCTCCGGCGTCGGGCCCTTGGCGGCCGCTGAGTCGGGGAAGACGTGGTAGGCCATGTTCAGGATCCGGAAGGCCGCCTTCGGGGCCACGGTGTGCACCACGGCGCCGGCGTTGCCGAGCAGGGTGTTGATCTCGTGCGGGCGCTCCACGACCGCCCGCACCACGAGGTCGGCGGCCTGGGCGGGGGAGATGGTGGGGAACTTGTCGTAGAGCTTGGTCGGGGCGATCATCGGCGTGCGCACCAGCGGCATGTGGATGCCGGTGAACGTCACCCCGTCACCCACCAGCTCGGAGGACACCACGTTGCTCCACGCGTCGAGGGCGGCCTTCGAGGCGACGTAGGCCGAGAAGCGCGGCGGGGAGGTCTGCACGCCGATCGAGCTGATGTTGACCACGTGGCCCCGGCCCTGCTCGCGCATGCTGGGCAGCAGCCCCATCACCAGCCGGATCGCGCCGAAGTAGTTCAGCTGCATGGTGCGCTCGAAGTCGTGGAAGCGGTTCTCGCTGAGCTTCAGCGAGCGCCGGATCGACCGGCCGGCGTTGTTGACCACCACGTCGATGGAGCCGAGCTCGGAGGTCAGCTGCTCGCACAGGGCGTCGATGGCCTCGAGGTCGGAGAGGTCGCAGGGGTAGACGTGGGCGGTGCCGCCCCGCAGCTGGATCGCGTCGCGCACCGCCTCGAGCTTCTCGCGCCCGCGGGCCACGAGCACGGGGATCCCGCCGGCCTGCGCCACGCGCAGGGCCACGACCTGGCCGATGCCCGAGGAGGCGCCGGTGATCACGACGTGCTTGCCCTCGATGGCCGCGCGCACCTTCGGGTCGCGGCCCGTCGAGGTGTCGAGGTGCTCCTCCCAGTAGGACCACAGCAGGGCGGCGTACGACTCGAGGTCGGGGACGCCGATGCCGGACCCGGCCAGGGCGCGCTCGGTGAGGCGGGAGTCGAAGCGGGCGGAGAACGAGCTGTGCCCCAGGACCTCGGCGGGGATGCCGAGGCGACCGACGGTCTGCTCGAGGACGGCCTGCACGGGCGCGGTCCGCACCAGCCCGGTCAGCAACGTGGCCGGACGCAGGGCCCGCGGCAGCAGGGGCCGTGAGCTGATCCGGGCCAGGCCCGTGCCGAGCGGGGTCGCGAAGGTCGGCGCGCCCGCTGCGGCGCAGAAGATGTTGAACGTCTCGACCAACGGCTGCGGCTCGGGGTTGACGAGGTGGAAGGCCTCCCCGTCGTGGCCCGGGCTGTGGGCGAGGTGGTCCATGGCCTGCGCGACGTAGTCGACGGGGACGACGTTGGTCTCGCCGAGGTCCATGCCCACCAGGGGCAACCAGCCGGGCAGCGCGTCGCGCAGCGCCTTCAGGGCCGGGAAGAAGTAGTACGGGCCGTCGACCTTGTCCATCGCACCGGTCGCGGAGTCGCCGACGACGATGGCCGGACGGTAGACCCGCCAGGGCACCTCGGCCTCCTCGCGCACGATCCGCTCGGACTCGTACTTCGTGCGGTGGTAGGCCGAGGGCAGGTGCTGGCCCTCGGCGAACATGGTCTCGTCGAAGCGACCCGTGAAGTCTCCGGCCGCGGCCACCGAGGAGACCTGGTGGAAGCAGCCGACGTCGAGCGCCTCGGCCAGCTCCAGCGCGTGGCGGGTGCCCTCGACGTTCATCGTCTCGTTGGTGGCCTCGTCGGCGGTCATGTCGTAGATCGCGGCGAGGTGGAAGAAGTGCGTGATCGTGCCGGCGTGCTCGCGGACCCAGGCCGGGTCGACCCCGAGGCGCGCCTCCCCGAGGTCGCCGACGACCGGCACCACCCGGTCGGTGTCCCAGCCGCGGATGAGGATCTCGAGTCGCTCCTGCGACCCCTCCCGCACCAGGACGAAGATCTCGCCCTCACGGTGGTCGACGAGCTCGGAGACGAGGTGCCGACCGATGAACCCTGTGGCCCCGGTCACGAAGTACGACATGGGCGGAGAGTAGCGGGGGCTACTGGTCGTGACCACCGAACATGATCTCGTCCCAGCTCGGCACCGAGGCGCGCCCGCGCTTCTTGGTCACGGGGCGCCGCGGCGGCTCGACGGGCTCGCTCGGGTCGTCCTCGCCCTCGAGGGGCAGCGGCTGGTCCACCGACTCGGCCGCCGGGGCGTCGTGGGCCGTCTCGCTGCTCGCGCGGTCGGGCTCGACGCCGACCGGGGCCGCGTCGGAGACGAGGTCGATGGCGTCGTCACCGAGGGCGACGTCCTCGACCCGGCACGACCTCCAGGCGACGCGCCCGGGCCGCCCGCAGGTCGTCGCGGGCCCCGGCGTCGGCCCCGTCCGGGTCGAGCGCAGGGTCGAGGGCCGGGTCGAGGGCCGGGTCGGGCGTCGCCGGCTCGGCGAGCTCGCCGGTCAGCCAGCGCGCGTCGTCGTCGTCGAGGGTGACGTAGGAGCCCGGGACGTCATAGCTGAACGAGGCCACGCCCTCGCGGCGCTGGGTGCTGAAGGCCGCGGTGAGGGTCCAGCGACCGTCCTCGCGTCGCCAGGCGTCCCACGCCAGCGAGCCGGGGTCGACGTTGTGGGCGCGCAGGTGGGCCGCGACCGCGTCGCCGAGGGTGCGGGCGGTGCCGCTGGCCTCGGTGCGCGGCCGGCGCAACGACGAGGACTGGGCCCGCTGGGCGACGTGCTCGCGCTCGGCGAGCACCGGACCCGCGAAGCCCATGATCTTGTCGACCGTCGTCCCCGCGGCCTCGGCGACGGACTCCGCGCTCTCGCCGGCGCGGATGCGCGCCTGGATGTCGCGGGGACGGAGGGTCGAGTCCATGGGGATCTCCAACTGGCCGAGGCGTGAGGTGTCTCCGCGCACGGCGGACCGGAGCCGCCCGTCGACGGTCAGGGTGTGCTCCCCGCCCGCGTCGTCGACGAGCAGGAGCCGTCCGTCCGCGGTGGTGCCGGCCAGTCGGAGGTGCGCCATGCGAGGCCACCTCCCTGTCCGGACCGCCGACGACGGGCGGGTTCTCGTCCGTGTGCGCTTCGGCGCGAGCCTACGGCAGCAGCACGCCGGGGCGGCGACGGCGCGACGGGTGAGAGGGCCGTCCCTAGGATCTAGCCGTGAGCAACCCCGAGGCCTCCGCCGACCCGATCGACCAGCCGACGCGCCAGGCGCCGGACGTGGCGCCGTACGACGCGGTGCTGCTGGTCTCCTTCGGCGGCCCCGAGGGGCCCGACGACGTGCTGCCGTTCCTGGAGAACGTCACCCGGGGCCGGGGGATCCCGACCGAGCGCCTCGAGGAGGTCGGCAAGCACTACCACCTCTTCGGCGGTCGCTCACCGATCAACGACCAGAACCGCGCCTTCCTGGCCGCGCTGCGCGAGGACCTCGCCGACGCCGGCATCGACCTGCCGGTCTACTGGGGCAACCGCAACTGGGACCCCTACCTGGCCGACGCGCTGGAGCAGATGAGCGCCGACGGCGTACGCCGGGCGGCGTGCTTCATCACCAGCGCCTACTCGTCGTGGTCGAGCTGTCGCCAGTACCGCGAGAACCTCTTCGACGCGGTCGAGGAGGCCGGTCGTCGCACCGGCGCCGAGGCCCCGCGGCTGGACAAGCTGCGCCACTACTTCAACCACCCGGGGTTCGTCGAGCCGGTCGTCGACGCGACCCTGGCCGCCCTGGCCGACCTGCCCGAGGAGGTCCGTGACGGTGCCCACCTCGCCTTCGTGACCCACTCGATCCCCACGGCGATGAACGACACGTCCGGCCCGCCCGAGCAGGGCGGGAGCGCCTACGTGCGCCAGCACCTCGACGTCGCCGGGGTCGTCGCGGACGAGGTGGCGAGGTCGACCGGGCAGGAGCACCCGCACGAGCTGGTCTTCTGCTCCCGCTCCGGCTCGCCGCACACGCCGTGGCTGGAGCCGGACGTCAACGACCACCTGCGGGCGCTGGCCGAGCAGGGCGCGCCGGCGGTGGTGATCGTGCCCGTCGGGTTCGTCTCCGACCACATGGAGGTCATCTACGACCTCGACACCGAGGCCGCCGAGACCGCCGCCGAGATCGGGCTGCCGATGCGCCGGGCCGCGACCCCGGGTGACGACGCCCGGTTCGTCGCGGTCGTGCGGGACCTGCTCACCGAGCGCGCCGCCGCCGAGCGCGGCAGCGACGTGACGAGGTGCGCCCTGGGGCAGACCGGCCCGATGTGGGACCGGTGCCCGGTGGGGTGCTGCGCCAACCCCCGCGGCGAGCGCGGGGCGCTGACCGGCGAGGGCGCGTGAGCGCTCCCCGCGAGGGCGTCGCCCTCGCCACCGAGCTCGCCGACCTCGCCCTGGAGGTCGCCCGCGAGGCCGCGGCCCTGGTGCGGGAGCGGGCCTCGCGGACGGTGGCCGTGGCCGCGACCAAGACCAGCGCCACGGACCCCGTGACCGAGGCCGACCGTGCCTGCGAGGAGCTGGTGCGCTCGCGGCTGCTGGCCGCGCGTCCCGACGACGCCGTCCTGGGCGAGGAGGGCGACGACGTCGCGGGCACCTCCGGGGTGCGGTGGATCGTCGACCCGATCGACGGCACGGTCAACTTCCTCTACGGGTTGCCGCTCTACGCGGTCTCGATCGCCGCCGAGGTGACCCGCCCCGGACACGATGCCGAGATGGTCGCCGGGGTCGTGCTCGACGTCGCGTCGGGCACGACCTACGTCGCCCGCCCCGGACCCGAGGGCACCACCGTCGCCCTGCGCGACGACGAGCCCCTGCGGGTGCGCCCCCGGGTCCCGCTCGCCGAGCGGCTGATCGCCACCGGCTTCTCCTACGACCCCGCGGTGCGCGCGCTCCAGGGCGCCGCCGTGGCCCGGCTGCTGCCGCAGGTGCGCGACGTACGCCGGATGGGCTCGGCCGCCCTGGACCTGTGCCTGGTCGCGCAGGGTTCCTTCGACGGCTACGTCGAGGAGGGCCCCCAGCTGTGGGACCACGCGGCGGGCGGGCTCATCGCCCGGGCCGCCGGTGCCCGGGTCCGAGAAGGCACCGGGGCCGGCGGTGGGATGGTGCTGGTGTGCGCTCCCGAGGACGGGTTCGAGGACCTGTGGGACCTCGTGCACGACGTCGGGCTCGCGGTCAGGCCAGAGGGTCGTCCCGGGGGTGCCCGGGGCGGGGAATAGCCGCGACGCCGTCGCGGTTGCGCGTGCTGACGCCCGCGCGAGACGAACGCGACGTTCCTGGTAGCCCCGGGTCGGACCGCTCACCTGACCCGGTGCGAGCAGGGCAGGCCGCATGGTGCACAATTCGGCGCGCATCGGCGGCGACCAGAGTCTTCGAGGGGAGTGGGAACGCATGGCAACCGACTACGACGCACCGCGCAAGAACGAGGAAGAGCAGTCCGAGGAGAGCATCGAGGAGCTCAAGGCTCGTCGTCACGACAAGAACTCCGGGAAGGTCGACGAGGACGAGACCGAGGCGGCCGAGTCCTTCGAGCTGCCCGGCGCCGACCTGTCCCACGAGGAGCTGGCGGTCGAGGTCAAGCCCAAGCAGGACGACGAGTTCACCTGCATGAGCTGCTTCCTGGTCCACCACCGCAGCCAGCTCGCGGACGAGAAGAAGATGACCTGCCGCGACTGCGCCTGATCGACCGACTGGGCCTGGCCGACAGACGGGCCTGATCGACCGAGACCACTGCCCGGCACCTCTCCCCAGCGGGGAGGCTGCCGGGCAGTGTCGCGTCCCGGGCGTCCTCAGACGCTCTGCGTGGGGGCGTCGAGGTCGTTGCGGTCCGCCTCGAGGCCCGGGGGCAGGTGCCCCGTGGAGCGCTGGTAGTAGTTCGCGGCGCGGCGCGAGGCCAGCATCCGCGCGATCTGGATCAGGGTGCCGCTGGCCGCGGCCCACGCGACGGCCTCCCAGATGTCGACGTCCGGGTCGGCGGGGTTGGCCGGCGGCTGCTTGCCGGTGGCCTTCATCCACGTGGTGTTGAGCACCTTCTTCGCCACCGTGGCCGCGCCCAGGGCCGCGACGAGGGAGAAGACCGACCAGAGCTTGGAGCTGTCCGATGCCATGATCACGACCCTAACGCCCGCAGGCGCCGGTTGGCCCTCACCCGGTCGCAGACCCCGACCCGGTCACGGGGGTCGTCGCCGCGGCGTGCACCGCGGCGGCCAGCTCGACCGGACGGCGGGTGCTGATCAGCCAGTACGGCGTCGGGTCGCGCGGGTCGAGCAGCTCCACCCGGACCGCGCGCTTGAGGTAGGGCCGCAGCAGCAGGAACGCCCGGGCGTCGGCGTCGCGGCCGGCGAGGAGCCGGGTCTGCTCGGCGTCCAGCGCCACCGCGGAGCCGAGGTGGTGGGCCGCGACCTGGGCGCGCCCGGCGTACAGAGTCCCGTCCTCCACCCGCACGCGCGCCGAGCCGTAGCCCACGAGCAGCACGGTGAGCAGGAGCAGGCACACCGCCGTCGCCGACCACGCCACGACACCGGGCGTCGCGACGACGAGCGCGAGCCAGAGGCTGGCCACGAGCATCACGCCCTGCACCCACCAGCGCAGCGGCACGCTGAGCCGCTCGGCGTGGCGGGGTGCGGTGGCCGGGGGCGCGGCCTGCGCACGGGCGTCGTTCACGGCCCCATCCTCCCACGCAGCGCCGTACTCCTCGACCTCGCCGATCCTCCCCGCGAGGTCCCCGGCGGTGCCGGTCCGGTGCGTCGCGCCGACCGGGTGCGGGTCGACATCCCCGGCCGCCCGGGGATGTTGCCGCTTGCCAGGCAGAATCGCGCCCGACAAGCGGCGAGCTCGCCTGCCAGGCTCTGCGATCGCGACCCCACGCGCATCATCCGTGTCATCCGCCCCGGGCGACGCTCGTGCCGGCCATCACCAGCCGGATGGAGCGCAACCTGCTCGCGCGGCTCGTCGGCCGTATCAGCGCACTAGGGTCGCGCAGGTGACGTCCTCCTCCGCACCGACGGGCCCGCCCCCGGAGTCGCCGCCGCCCCCGACCCTCGAGGTCCGTCTCCTGCGCCTCGACCCGGGCCTGCCCCTGCCGTCGTACGCCCACGACGGTGACGCCGGGGCGGACCTGCACGCCGCGGTCGACGTCGAGCTGGCGCCCTTCGAGCGGGTGCTGGTCCCGACCGGGATCGCGATCGAGCTGCCCGTCGGTCACGTCGGTCTCGTCCACCCCCGCTCGGGCCTCGCGGTCCGCCACGGGCTGACGGTCCTCAACACGCCCGGGACCATCGACGCCGGCTACCGCGGCGAGATCTCGGTGCTGCTGGTCAACCTCGACCCCCGCGAGCCGGTCCGGCTGCGCCGCGGTGACCGGGTGGCCCAGCTGGTCGTGCAGCGCGTCGAACGGGCGCACTTCGTCGAGGTCTCCTGCGTCGGCGAGACCGCACGCGGCTCCGGGGGCTACGGTTCTACCGGTGGCTTCGCGGCCCCCGAGGACGGCACCGGCACCGGACGCCGCCCTGAGCAGGAGCCGCCGCCGGATCCCGCCACCCCCCTCGACCCCACCGGAGAAGTGCGTTGAAGTTCCGTCGCAGGTCCACCTCGTCGTCGTCCGACCCCTCGGACCTCGCCCCGGGCACGTCCGAGGAGGCCGAGGACCTCACCGGTCCGTTCGACGTCGCCGACCTCGACGAGGACGCCGACCACGTCGAGCGCGTCGACCTCGGCTCGCTGCTGATCCAGGCCGAGCCCGGTCGCGACCTGCGCCTGCAGGTCGACGAGGCCTCCGGCGAGGTCCAGTCGGTGCTGCTCGCCGGCGTCGACGGCGCGATGGACGTGCGGGCCTTCGCCGCGCTCGCGCAACGGCGACCTCTGGGGTGAGGTGCGCCCGCAGATCGTGGCCGACATGACCCAGCGCGGGGGGAGCGCGGTCGAGCAGGAGGGCCGGTTCGGCCCCGAGCTGCTCTGCGAGGCCACCGTGCGCGGACCC
Source organism: uncultured Actinomycetota bacterium (assembly GCA_963714475.1). Classification (GTDB taxonomy): domain Bacteria; phylum Actinomycetota; class Actinomycetes; order Propionibacteriales; family Nocardioidaceae; genus Nocardioides. Next base: position 13,233 of record CAVQOP010000001.1, on the reverse strand, counting down.
CGAGGGGCAGACCGGCCGTGCAGCAGTCCCGCGTGGTGGGCATCAACGGGCCGCGCTGGATGGTGCGCGCCACCTTCATCGGGCGTCCGGCCCGCGAGGCGGAGTCGGCCGCCGAGTGGGAGGACGTGCTCGCGCGCGTCGTCGTACGACGAGGTGAGCACGCCGTACCCCCGGGCGAGGCGCTCCCGGTCACCCTGCCCGAGCAGGCCCGTCGCGTCGAGCAGCCCAGCGAGGACCCCCGCAGCGCCCTGCGCGAGCCGCACGGGCGAGCCGGACGCCGCCGCCGACGGCGGGGACCCGACCTCGTCATGAGCCTGTTCAGTCGTCGCTCGCAGCGCCGTGAGGCCGACTCGGCCGACCCGGTCGTCTCGCAGGGCGCCCCGGCCGGCGGCCTGCGCCTGAGCAGCATCGAGGACGCCCCGGACCGGTTGCCGGTGCTGCTCGAGGGCACCCTGCGCACCGTCACCCTGCGACCCCGCGGCGGCGTGCCCGCCCTCGAGGCCGAGCTCTCCGACGGCACCGGGTCGATCGTCCTGGTCTGGCTGGGCCGCCGTCGCATCATCGGGGTGGGCGCCGGCGCGGCGATGCGGGTGCAGGGCCGGATCGGGCTGCACGACGGGGCCCGCACGATGTACAACCCGCGCTACGAGCTGATCCTGTGAGCGAGGCTCCCGCCCGCCCGCCACGCCCGCCGCGCCCGCCGTACGGGTCGAGACCGTCGAGGCGCTCGTGCGCGCCCAGATGGCCACCGCCCTGGGCGGTCGCCGCGGCATGATCGAGGCGGGGGTTCCCGGGGTGCTGTTCACGGTGCTCTGGCTGAGCACCCGCGACCTGCGGGTCGCCCTGGTCGGCAGCCTGGTCGTCGCGCTCCTCGCCCTGGGTCTGCGCCTGGTGCAGCGCTCCACCCCCCAGTTCTGCTTCAACGCCCTCTTCGCGATCGGGATCGGGTTCCTCTTCGTGCGTCTCGCGGCCTCCTCGGGCGGCAGCGAGTCCGAGCAGGCGCTGGCCTTCTTCCTGCCCGGCATCCTGATCAGCCTGGGCTACACCGTGGTGATGGTCGGCTCCTGCCTGGCGGGATGGCCCTTCGTCGGCTTCCTGCTCGGCTCGGTCACGGGCGACCCGACCGCCTGGCACGCCGACCGGCAGGTCGTCGCGCTGTGCTCCAGGCTGACGTGGCTGTTCCTGCTGCCCGGCGCCGTCGGGGTGGCCCTGCAGGGTCCCGTGTGGCTCGCGGGCTACGCCGGCGTCGTCGACATCGACGTCGCCGTGCTCGTGCTCGGGGTCCTGCGGGTCGGCCTGGGCTGGCCGTTGCGGATCCTGGCCTGGATGTCGATGATCTGGGTGCTCGGACGCGACCGCACCCCGATCGAGCCGGCCCCGGCGAGCGCGCCGGGCCCCGCTGCGACCTCAGAGCTACGCCCCAGCTGCGGCCGCGCGAGGGGTGCGTGACCGGGGCCAGCAGGTGCTCGAGCTCGTCCTCGCCGGCGTCGGGCACCACGAAGAGCAGCTCGTCCCCGGACTCGACCGCCTGCTCGGGGTCGGGCACGTAGACCTGGCCGTCGCGCAGGATGGTGACCAGGGCGCAGTTGTCGGGCAGCGGGATCAGCCCGACGGGCTTGCCGACGTACGGCGACTCGTCCGGCAGCGTCATCTCGACCAGGTTGGCGTTGCCCTGGCGGAAGGTGAACAGCCGCACCAGGTCACCGACCGTGACCGCCTCCTCGACCAGCGCCGACATGATCCGCGGCGTCGAGACGTTGACGTCGACGCCCCAGGCCTCGCTGAAGAGCCACTCGTTGTTGGGGTGGTTGACCCGACCGACGGTGCGGGGGACCCCGAACTCGGTCTTGGCCAGCAGCGAGGTGACCAGGTTGGCCTTGTCGTCGCCGGTGGCCGCGATCACCACGTCGCAGCGGTCGAGGCGGGCCTCCTCGAGCGAGGACAGCTCGCAGCAGTCGGCCAGCAGCCACTCGGCGTCCGGGACCCGCTCGGGCCGGATGGCGCTGGCGTTCTTGTCGATCAGCAGGACCTCGTGGCCGTTGCCGATCAGCTCCCGGGCCACGGAGCGCCCCACGGCGCCCGCGCCGGCGATGGCGACCCTCATTCGCTCTCCGGACCCTTCTCGATCATGCGGTAGGCGTGCTGGGCGTTCTCCTCGCGCATCACCAGGTGCAGCAGGTCGCCCTCCTGGATGACCGACTCGGGGTTGGGCAGCGTGCCCTCGCCCAGCCGGTCGATCCAGGCGATGCGCGACAGTGACTGCTCCTGGAAGTCGCGGGTGCGGTGGCCGACCCACGGGGTCGGCACCGGGACCTGGTCGACGCGGATCGTGCCGGAGGGGTCGCGGAAGTCCGGCTCGGCCCCGGCGGGGACCAGCCGGCGCAGCACCTGGTCGGCGGTCCACTTCACCGTGGCCACCGTGGTGATGCCGAGGCGCTGGTAGACCTCGGCGCGGCCGGGGTCGTAGATGCGGGCCACGACCTGGTCGATCCCGAACGTCTCGCGCGCCACCCGGGCGGCGATGATGTTGGAGTTGTCCCCGCTCGAGACGGCCGCGAAGGCGTCGGCCCGCGCGATGCCGGCCTTCTGCAGGACCTCCTGGTCGAAGCCGTAGCCGGTGATCTTGTCACCGTTGAACCCGGGGCCGAGGCGTCGGAACGCGTCGGGCTCGGAGTCGATGACGGCCACCGTGTGGTTACGGTCCTCGAGACTGCGCGCCAAGGTCGATCCGACCCGGCCACAACCCATGATCACGACGTGCACCGGCCAACCGTAGCCCCTGCCGTACAGTCACGGCTCGTGAGCGGGCGCAACGACTTCAAGCGGATCCTCGTGGGCCGCAAGCTGCGCAGCTCCCAGCTCGGCGAGACCCTGCTGCCCAAGCGGATCGCCCTGCCCGTCTTCGCCTCCGACGCGCTCTCCTCGGTGGCCTACGCCCCCGACGAGATCTTCATCATGCTCTCGCTGGCGGGCGCCTCGGCGTACACGTTCTCCTGGAAGATCGGGATCGTCGTGGCGCTGGTGATGGCCGCCGTCATCGCCTCCTACCGCCAGACGGTGCACGCCTACCCCAGCGGCGGCGGCGACTACGAGGTCGCGACCGTCAACCTCGGCCAGACCGCCGGGACCACGGTCGCCTCCGCGCTGCTCGTCGACTACATCCTCACGGTGGCGGTCTCGATCTCCTCCGGCGCCCAGTACGCCGCGGCCGGCCTCCCGTTCCTCTCGGGCCACGAGGCGATCGCCGCCTCCGGGCTGGTGCTGATGCTGATGGCCGTCAACCTGCGGGGGATCCGGGAGTCGGGCACCTACTTCGCCGTCCCGACGTACCTGTTCATGGTCGCCATCCTCGGCATGTGCGGGATCGGGCTGCTGCGGCTGTCGACCGGGACCCTGCCGGCCGTCGAGAGCGCCGGCTTCCAGATCGTCGCCGACCCCGGGTTCGAGGGTCCGCTGACGACGTTCGGCCTGATGATCCTGCTCGCGCGGGCCTTCTCCTCGGGCTGCGCGGCGCTGACCGGGGTGGAGGCCATCTCCAACGGCGTGCCCGCGTTCAAGAAGCCCAAGAGCCGCAACGCCGCGACCACGCTGCTGCTGCTGGGGATGATCGCGATCACGATGATGCTCAGCGTCATCGTGCTGGCCAAGCAGATGGGGCTGCGCTACGTCGACCCCGCCGAGATCGACCGGCTGCGCCTGCCCAACGGCGACCCGCTGCCGGCCGGCTACGACCAGCACGCCGTGATCGCCCAGATCGCGGACGCCGTGTTCCGGGAGTTCCCACCGGGGTTCTACTTCGTGATCGCGATGACCGGCATCATCCTGGTCCTCGCCGCCAACACCGCCTTCAACGGCTTCCCGGTCCTGGGCTCGATCCTGGCCCGCGACGGCTTCGCGCCGCGCGCGCTGGGCTCGCGCGGCGACCGCCTGGCCTACTCCAACGGCATCGTGTTCCTGGCCCTGATGGCGATCGTGCTGATCCTCGCCTTCGACGCCCAGGTGACCAAGCTGATCCAGCTCTACATCGTCGGGGTCTTCGTCTCCTTCAACCTCAGCCAGCTCGGCATGATCCGGCACTGGACCCGGTTGCTGCGCACCGAGAAGGACGCCGCCGCGCGCCGACGGATGGTCCGCTCGCGGGTCATCAACGCCATCGGGCTCAGCTTCACCGCGGTGGTCCTCGTGGTCATCCTGGTCACCAAGTTCCTCGCCGGCGCCTGGATCACGATCATCGCCATGGGGTTCTTCTTCGTGCTGATGCGCGCCATCAAGAACCACTACACCAAGGTGGAGGAGGAGCTCGCCGCCGACGAGGACGACAAGATGCTGCCCACCCGGGTGCACGCGATCGTGCTGGTCTCCCGGCTGCACAAGCCCACGCTGCGCGCGATGGCCTTCGCCAAGGCCACACGGCCCAACACGCTCGAGGGCATCTACGTCTCCAGCGACCCCCGCGAGACCGCGGTGCTGCTCGAGGCGTGGGAGCAGCGCAACTTCGGGGTGCCGCTGAAGGTGCTGCACTCGCCCTACCGCGAGCTCGTCAAGCCGATCGTCGAGTACGCCACCGAGATCCGCAAGGCCCAGCCGCGCGGCGTCGTGGCGGTCTACATCCCGGAGTACGTCGTGGGCCGGTGGTGGGAGCAGCTGCTGCACAACCAGACCGCCCTGCGCCTCAAGGGCCGGCTGCTCTTCACCCCCGGGGTCATGGTCACCTCGGTGCCCTACCAGCTGCGCTCCTCGCAGATCGCCAAGCAGAAGGCGATGCGCGACGTCGAGCGCGTGCGTCCCGGCGACCTGCGCAGCGGTCGGGCCCGCGCCGACCGCGACGACACCGCGCGCCGGTGAGCCGACCACGCCGCTCGCCCCACGCAGCCCGCACGGCGCGACCCAGGGCCGCTCGCGGCGCGTCCCGCGTCGGCGAGCGGTTCGAGACCGAGGTCGGGCCGGTCGCCCACGGCGGGCACTGCGTCAGCCGCCTGCCGGACTCTGCGGGCGCCGACGCCGGGCGGGTGGTCTTCGTGCGCCACGCGCTGCCCGGTGAGCGGGTCGTCGTCGCGATCACCGAGGGCTCCGACGGCGACAAGTTCTGGCGCGGCGACGCCGTCGAGGTGCTCCAGGCCGCGCCGGAGCGGGTCGAGGCGCCCTGCGCCTACGCCGGCCCCGGCCTGTGCGGCGGGTGCGACTGGCAGCACGTCGACCTCGCAGCGCAGCGCGCCCTCAAGGCGACGGTCGTGCGCGAGCAGCTCTCACGCCTGGCGGGCCTCGACGTCGAGGTCGTCGTCGAGGCGGTGCCCGGTGACGTCGACGGCCTGCGCTGGCGCACGCGTCAGCGCTACGTCGACCTGCCCGGCGGGCGCAAGGGGATGCGTCGCCACCGCTCCCACGACGTGATCGAGGTCGACGACTGCCTCCTCGACGCCCACCAGGACGCCTCGCACCAGGTCGGGCAGCGCAGGTTCGACGTCGCCGACGACGGCTTCTGGCAGGTCCACCCGGGCGCGCCGACGGCCCTGGTGGACGCCGTGCTCGATGCGCTCGCGCCGCAGCCGGGGGAGCGGGCCCTCGACCTGTACGCCGGGGTCGGCCTGTTCGCCGCGTTCCTGGCCGACGCCGTGGGGGACCCGACCCGGGTCACGCTCGTCGAGGCCGACGCCGCCGCGTGCACCCACGCCGCGGCGAACGTCCCCGGTGCCGTCGTCGTCGGGGGCGGCGTCGAGCAGGCGCTCGCCGACCCCGAGGTCGCCGCCCAGGTCGACCTCGTCGTCCTCGACCCGCCCCGCACCGGAGCCAAGCGCGCGGTCGTCGCCCAGATCGCGGCCCGCGCCCCGCGCGCGATCGCGTACGTCGCCTGCGACCCCGCCGCCCTGGCCCGTGACGTGGCGTACTTCGCCGAGCACGGCTACGTCCTGAGCTCCCTGCGCGCCTTCGACCTCTTCCCGATGACGCACCACGTCGAATGCGTCGCCTTGCTGACGAAAACCGGCTCTGACCTGCGGTGATGTAAGTCGGGGTGTTTGCTCCGACCTCGAAAGTCCGGTCCTAGGAGACTGCTGAAGAAGGCGTCGTCTCGGTGCTGGTGATGGCGGGGCTGTTGCCGGAGCGTCGTCGGTTTCGTCGAAGGGGCGAGTTTGGACTCAGCGGTCGGCTCGCGTTGGCGGGTTGTCCTGCTCGGGGTGGGCCATCCTGAGCAGGCCTGTGACGGGCTGCGGGGGTGGTTGGGTGGCCCGCTGGGGCCTTCAGGCCAGGACCCAGGCTCCGTCGTGCGATGGTGAGGCCCAGTGCGAGCAGTCGGCGCAGGTTGAGGGCGGCGACGCGGTGGTGGAGCCAGTTGTTGTTCTTCTCGATCCCGCGGTAGGGCACTCGTCGATTACCTCGGGTGAGCCAGGCGATCGAGCGTTCGACCATCGGGCGGTGTTGTCGGTAGATGGTCTGGAATTCTGCGGCGGTGGCTCGTGTGCGGTGCTCGCGTTGGAGTTGATGATGCTCACCGAGCAGCACGGTCCGCCCGGATGCTGAGGTGGTGCACTGCTCGCGCAGCACACAGCCCCGGCAACCAGCACCGAAGGTGACGCTGCCCTGTGCCGAGGGGGTCTTGGTCAGACCGGCCGGGCAGGTCAGGGTGCCGGCGGTGGTGTCGTAGGTGAAGTCGTCGATGGTGAAGCCGCCCGCGACCGCGGGGCGCAGTGGCCACGGCTTGACCAGCGGGATCCAGTTCTTTTCCTTCCAGGGTGTGGAGCATGTCGCCGCTGGCGTAGGCCGAATCGCCCAGCACTTCGATGGGCGCCGCGAGGCCGTCTTCGCCGATGCCGTCGTTGCCGATGGTGGGATCGGCCACGACGAGCTCGGCTCCCACTGTCGCGTCGGAGTTGGCCGACCCGTTGGTCTTGGTCAGCTCACACACCGTGGTCAGGCCGGTGTCGGGTTCGACCACGACGTGGGCCTTGAATCCGTCCTGGCGTCGTTCACGGGTCTTGTGGGCGTGGCGGGCATCGGGGTCGACGGTCGAGATCACCCGGTCCGGTGCCGTCCTGCGCGCGATGCGCCACCGGCCGTCGGTGCCATCGGAGTCCTCGGCCGGTTCGACGTCCTGGCCGGCGACCAGCGCCAGCAGCGCGACCGCGTCGGCTGGTTTCCCACCCGCCTTGGTGACCTGCTCGACATCGAGAGCGGCGAGCAGCGCCAACGCGTCGCCGACGAGCGCGGTGACCAGCTCATCGCGCGCAGCCCGGTCGTCCCAGGCGATCGGTGGCTTCCCGGTCGCGGTGTAGTCCTGCCCGGTCAACACCGCGAGCCGGGTGCAGTGCACCACGAGGAGGTCTTTCGCGCCGGGCACCTCGCGGCCCACCCGGCGGATCTGGGCGATCAGCTGGGTCACGGTGTCCTGCCGGGCGACCGCGTCGTCGAGGATCGTGGAGTCCAGCGCCCGACGTGTCTTGGCCGCCACCGCACCAGTTTCGGTGATGACCTCGCAGACCACCTCGAAGATCCGCTGCGGACGATCGCTGGCCCCCAGCCGGCGCCGCCAATAGGTCAACGTCGAAGGATCGAAGCCCTTCGCGTCGATCGCGTACCCACACGCGGCCTTCCATCGCAGGTCGAAGGTCAGCGCGTCGACCGCCTCACGGTCCGAGTGGCCGTACAACGCCTGGAGCACGATCACCGAGGCGATCACCTCGCCCGGGATCGAGGGCCGCCCACGCCCCGAGGGGAACAGGTCCGCGAACAACCCCACCGGGAACAACCGGTCGCGATGCTCAGCCAGCAACGCGAACACGCTGCCCGGCTCGAGCAGGTGCCCGGCCACCGACTCCACGTCCAGCAACTCCCGCTGCCGATCAGACTCACCCTGCATGACCCAAGTATTTCAGGCCACCAGATCCAAACCCGGAGGCGCGCCTTTGTTCAGCAGTCTCCTAGGGCCCCGTCTCGTATTCTTGGTCTAGGCGATCGCCGTGCCTATCGCGGCGGTGCGGCACGCCGGCGCACCGGGCGGGGCCGACAGTCCTCTGTCGACCACTGGTCTTGGAGCGCGCATCGTGTCGCTAGCTGCTGCTGCGTCGACCCGCCCGGATGCGGGTTGATCGTTGTCGGTGTACCCAACGGCGGGTGAAGCCGGTGGGTCGTTCGTGTCCTCCTACCGCCCGCCGCGGACGTGGGTGCCCGGCACTCCGGCACGCGATCCCGAACGTGCTCGTGCTGAGGCGGGTCGCCGGGCCCGGGCGAAGATCCCGCCGGTGCTCCACCGCGACCGGCTGAACCGTCTTGGCACGTCGACCTAACGCGGCCAGGGTTTCCACAACCCGGTGCAGCTGCGCGGGTGTCGCGTGTCGGGTCTGAGGGATGCTCTCATTCGAGGAAATCGAGAGTCATGGTCGCAATAAGAATGTGTCCCGAGGGCGTCGGGCGTCAGCTCTGGGCCTCAACTGACTCCAAGTTGCAAGACGGGCGTCAATGCGGATCGTGCTTGTTCACTCCGGGCTGCGTTCCGCCGGCGATCAGGATGTTGAGCCCGGCCTTGACCGAGGCCTCGAGGAACGCCGCTGCCGACGGGGTCAGGCTGCCGAGCTCGACGAGGTCGGACAACCGCGCGGCGCGCAGCACGAACTTGCGGATGTTGACCGCCGAGAAGCCGCGGCTGATGCCCTCGAGCACCACGTGCAGGCGGTGCCCTTCGGGCAGCATCGCATCGACGAACGGCCGACTGATGTCGATGCGACGCCCCGAGCTCTTCAACATCCGCTCGACCAGCTCGGTGACCTGAGCCGAGGACAGCATCAGGTTGGTCAGCTCGTGGCGCCCCCGCCGAGCCACGAAGACACGGGAGGGGTCGTTGATCCAGATCTCCTCGACCTCGGGATCGTCGAGGAACTCCTGCAACGGCCCGAACCCCGAGACCCGCGCGACCAGCTCGCCGACCACGGCCTCGAGGTCCGCGATCGGCGCGACCCGCCCGGTCAGGCTGCGTTGGTCGTGGTCTCTCACCACCGCGTCCGCGATACGCCGCACAAGTCCGGCGTCACGCTGCGGGTCCACACCCTCGGCGCGCACCCGCACCCGGACCTGCTCGTCGAGGTCGTCGAGCAGCCCGAGGTGCGCACGCTCCTGGGTCAACGCCATCGTCTGCCTCCCGAGCAGCGGGTCCGGGCGGTCCAGACCGGTCAAGCCCTCCCGAACCTAAGGAATCGCAGGCCCGGGGTCGACCCCCGCGACGCAATCTGTGGACAACTCGTTGCCGACCGCGCACCGGCCGTCGCACGAGTCCCACGCGCCACGTCCCCGACCGCGGCGACTGTGACGCGACATCTTCCGAGAAAGCGTCACCGTGGCCTCGATCTGTATCTGGCTCCGCGACCCGGTTAGTGACCGCCGGTCTGCGCCGTCCGAAAGGCCAGCTAGGACTGATCGCGCGAGCGAACAGCCCCGGCCGCAGGTATCGGCCGGAGCGGTTCTGCGTGGGCTGAGATCAGCTGCCGTATAGAAGGGCCGGCAACCCGACGCGCCGCCGTGCCAGCATCGTCCCCACGCCCGCCGACCCGCACACCGTGAGCGAGCGTGTCGCCCCCTCCCCCGCGGCACCGCGGGCTACTAGATTGTATTCATGACGGACGGACCAAGTGAGAAGAGCGTCCAGCAGCGCGCGAACCGGCTCCCGAAGAGCACGCGGCAGGTCCAGCGGACGACCCTGAGGCGCAGGCGCAGGCCGTCCTCGAAGAGCCGCAGGAACGCACGGACAACCCCGAGGCAACGCGGGCAGACTCCCCGCAGACACCTGGCCCCTCACGACCCGATCCTCCGTCATCGCGGCTGAGTGGAGGGGCACTACTCCCATCCGAGTGACGGCTCGAGCCGAACGCGACCTCCAGCGGCTACGCACAAGAGTCGCCACGGCCTGCGTCGAGTTCATCTACGGACCCCTCGCTGACAACCCACACCGAGTCGGCAAGCCCCTCCGCGGAGAGCTTGTCGGCCTGCGCTCCGCCCGCCGGGCGACTACCGAGTGATCTACGGCGTCGTCGAGAACACCCGCACGGTAGAGATCGTGCACCTCGACCGCAGCGACATCGACAGACAATGAAGGGCCACTCCACCGCCCCGGTTCACCGATCGATCTCCGGGACGTCATCACAGTCGGCAGTCCACGACTGACCGGACCGCATGACGTCACCGAGCGCCCCGATGGGTCGGTTTCGGTCGTGTGCCTCAGAACGACCCCGGGGCGGTTGTCAGGTACACGACTCGCTGAGGCCGCCGTCAGCCTCGAGGTCGGGCATCCCACGACGCGTCATAGCGCGTGCTTAGATGCCCGACCCCTCGATGGGTCCGCCACAGACCCGTCCCGTACGCCGAACGGCTACCGAAGCAGGCGGACCCGGATCGGCAAGTCCAGACCGGCCCAGGCGCGGTCAGCAGTCAGTACGGCGGCCGGCGTGCTGCGGACCGTCAGCGCCGGGCAGCATCGATCCCCCAGTGACAACCGCGTACCCCCATCAAGCGCCCTCATCGCCCCCGCCAGCTCGGCGTCCGCTTCGGTCACGGGTTGGATGCTCACGCCGGCAGCGTTGAGGTCCGCACCCGGCTGACGTCGACATCGGCGTCGACCAGCGTGCCGACTACCTCAGCCAAGGTTGGCCGCTCCCAAAGATGCCGACGCAAGTGCCTCGGGCGACCATCACTGCACCAGGCTCGTCGTGCAGTGCCAGTACTGCCGACGCGTCGAGGACGGTCATTCGCCGGCAGCGGCTGCGAGGCGACGTTCGTCAAGGAGCTCGTCGACCAGGGATCGCGCTTCGTCACTCCGGAGGCGAGGCCGCGGAGCTCGGCGGCGGCATCCTGCTGAGGTTCGATCAGGAGGCTGCGACCGACCAGACGCAGGTGCAGCGGTCCCCAGGGGAAAGCCCCAGGGCGTTGCGTACCTCTGCGGGGATGACCAGTCGCCCGTGCTGGCCCAGCACCAACGTCGCATCCATGCGGAAATCGTGCCACGAATGGTTATTCCGTGCCACGACGTACCCGATTGACGATCATGGCTGACGCGCCCGCGATGGGTATCACCACACCGAAGGAGCAGGGGCGTCGAGTGGCGAGCACGGAGAACGTCGTGAAAGTGAGGCTGCTTCGCGGCGCGGACGGTGATGACGAGCCTGTTACGCTCAGGGCCGACTCCCGGGAGTTCCATGGCTTCTCCGATGTTCGTCTCCGATGCGCGCCGCCAAGTGGTGCCCCTCCTCAGGTGGTCGCCAGCTCCGGGATGGACCACAGCTGGCCTTGATGAGCACTCCGCCCTTCCGGGCGCCGGACCGCCTCACTCCCACGGCAGGTGCGGCTTTCCCTCGCAGGCCCTTCGTCCCCGGGACCGGGCCTGCCACGGCCTCGGCCTGGTGCGGCCCTGCCTGCCCGAGGACGGTCCGTGCCGGTGTCGAGGAGAGCACCAGGCATGCAAGGGCTGAGGCCCTGCCCGCCGCAGGGCCTGCGTGTCCGGTCACTCCCGACCCAAGCCCCCAGCACGGCCTCGGCCGACGTCCGGTGCTACGGCTCACCCGACCAGCCGCCCGGCCTCCCGTGCCAGGACACGACGGGATGACCGCGGAGGCGCGCGGGAGGGGGAAGTCGCTCGGGCCATGGAACGCCTGTACGAGGCGCAGCGAATCGGACAGATCGGCGACTGGGCCTTCGATGTCGTCGATGGAACCATGAGCTGGTCCCCGCAGGTCTACGAGATCACGGGGCGCGACCTCGCCCTCGGTCCGCCGACGTCCTATGACGAGATGGCGTCGATCTTCGAGCCTGACAGCAAGGGGGCGTTGAGAAGGTACGTTGATCGAGCGATCGAGACCGGTGAGCACGCAGTCCTACGACCTGGTGCTGCACCGTCCGGACGCCACGAGGGTGCATGTCACGGCCAGGTTGGAGGTGCGCCGGAACGAGCAGGGCCACGTCGTTGCGCTGACCGGCACCATCCAGGACGTCACGGCGCGGGACCGGGCGGCCCGGTTGCTGGTGGAGAGCGAGGAGCGCTTCGGTTTCGCGCTGGACGCAGCGGGGATCGGTGACTGGGACATGGACCTGCGGACGAACGTGGCGCGGCGCTCCCTGCGGCACGACCACTGCTTCGGCTATCGCGAGCCGGTCGCCGAGTGGGGGTACGACACGTTCCTGGCGCACATCGACGCCGTGGACCGTGACAGGGTCGACGAGCGCTACCAGGTGGCGATGTCCGGTGGGGGCGACTACGACGTCGAGTTCCGGGTGACCTGGCCCGACGGCTCCGTCCACTGGCTCTGGTCCAAGGGTCGCTTCTTCTTCGACGACACCGGCCGGCCCTACCAGGTAGCCAGCCATCATGGACATGTCCAGCGCCGGCCGGGTGGAGGCGGCGCTCCGCCTTGCCGCGATCATCGAGTCCTCCGAGGACGCCATCATCAGCCAGGACCGGTCTGGGGTGGTGATCAGCTGGAACCCGGGCGCGGAGCGGCTCTTCGGGTACCCGGCGGCGACGATGCTCGGGCAGAGGCTGGACCACCTGGCCCGGGCCCACGACCTCCGACGACGACCGGTCCTCCTTCGACCGCGCTGCCCGCGGCGAGGCGGTGATCCCGTTCGAGGCCCAGCGCCGACGGGGGGACGGCACCTACCTCGACGTCGTGCTGACGCACTCGCCGCTACGCGACGTCGACGGGAAGGTTGTAGGCGTGTCCACCATCGCGAGGGACAACTCCGCGCGCAAGGAGGTGGAGCGAGCACGGAAGCAGCATGCGGACCTGTTGATCTCGAGGCTGGCTCGGGAAGCGGAAGCCGTGGCGAGGCTCCAAGAGCTGGACCGGCTCAAGGATGAGCTGGTGGCCGACGTGAGCCACGAGCTGCGCACGCCGCTCGCCAGCATCCTGGGTTACACCGAGCTTCTCAAGGAAGCGCAGAACGGTGCGCTCAATGAGCAGCAACAGGCCTGGGCCGAGGCGGTGAACCGCAACGGCGCCCGGCTCCTGGCCGTGGTGGAGAACCTGCTGACTGCCTCCACGATCGAGGCAGGGAAGACACGTTACGGCTCGGCCCCGGTCGATCTCAACGAGGTCATCGCATCTGCCGAACAAGGGATGAAGTCCTGGATCGACGGACGACGCCTGACGACTCGCTTCAACCTGGCCGGCTGCCCAGTCCTTGTCCGAGGTGATGTCGGTCAGCTCGAGCAAGTGGTGTGGAACCTCGTGAGCAACGCCGTGAAGTTCACTGACGACG